>NZ_JASGHZ010000001.1:0-3155440 GCF_047602155.1 Microbacterium sp.
CCGGGCGTGCACTTCCGCCGCCACGGCGGCGATGCCGGCATCCGTCAGCTCCCGCATCGCCGCCGCGAGGCGGGAGGCGGCGAGCGGGTCGGCGGGCGCGACCGAATATGCGGATGCCGTCGGCAGCGGCGCCGGCACGCCCGGCGTCGCGGCCTCGCCCGGCATGCCGGAGATGCCGGACAGGACGGGCCGGATGCGCTCGCGCGCCGCCGCGGAGAACCGGGCGAAACCGGTGCCGCGGCCCGCGCGCAGCCACGTGTAACCGTGACCGCAGACGACGTCGGCGGCCGCCCAGTCGACGTCGACGACGCCGAAGGCCTGTGCCGCGTCGACGATCAGCAGCCGGTCGCCGATGAGCTCACGCAGCCCCGCCAGGTCGGCGAGCGCCCCGGTGCGGAAGTCGACGAGGCTGACGGCGAGCGCCGTGACCTCGTCGGTGAGGGCGGCCGCGACGGCGTCGGTCGTCACGATGCCGTGCGGCGGATCGATCTCGCGCACCGTCAGCAGGCCGCGCGCGTCACGGGCGCGCCCTGCCGTGACCCGCAGCGACGCGAACTCCTGCGCCGACACGACGACCGTGCCCTCAAGGCCCTGCATGGCGTGCGTGAGGCCCTGGGTGGTCGACGGCTGCAGCACGACCTCGTCGAGCGGGCAGTCCAGCGCACCGGCCACGAGCCCGCGGGCCTCGTCGAGGCGCGCGGCGACCAGGTCGATGCCCGACGAGCGCCCCGAGCCGAGCAGTTCGGCATCGGCGTGCATCTCGGCGCGCACGGCGGGCGAGAGCGGGCCGAAGGCGGCCCAGTCGAGATATCCCGTCGCGGCGTCGAACGTCTCGATCAGGGGCTCCAGCGCACTCACGCCTGCCATTGTGGCATGCGACGTCGACACCGACGCACCCGGTGCCCGCTCAGCCGCCGTAGCGACGGTCGCGCGTCGCGTAGTCGCGGATGGCGCGCAGGAAGTCCACCTCACGCAGGTCGGGGCCGAGCGCCTCGACGAGGGAGAACCTCCGGGTGGGATAGGCGGCCTCAGCCGCCGTAGCGACGGTCGCGCGTCGCGTAGTCGCGGATGGCGCGCAGGAAGTCCACCTCGCGCAGATCGGGGCCGAGCGCCTCGACGAAGTAGAACTCCGAATGCGCCGACTGCCACAGCAGGAAGTCGCTCAGCCGCTGCTCCCCCGACGTGCGGATCACGAGGTCGGGGTCGGGCTGCCCGCCCGTGTACAGATGCTCGCCGATCTGCTCGGGAGTCAGGCTCGCCGCCAGCTCCTCCAGCGAGCCGCCGTCCTGCCGGTGCTGGGCGATGATGCTGCGCACGGCATCCACGATCTCGCCGCGCCCGCCGTACCCCACGGCGAGATTGACGTGCAGGCCGGTGTTGCCCGCCGTGCGCTGCTCGGCGGTGCGGAGGACCTGGGCGAGCTCGGGGGGCAGGATCTCGGCCCGCCCGACGTGCTGCACCCGCCAGCCGGGCTCGCGGGAGAGCTCGTCGGCGAGCTCGGCGATGATCTCGAGGAGATCGGCGAGCTCCTGCGAGTCGCGCTTGCGCAGGTTGTCGGTGGAGAGCAGGTACAGCGAGACGACCCGGATGCCGAGGTCATCGCACCAGCGCAGGAATTCGTGCATCTTCGCGGCACCGGCACGGTGCCCGTCGGCAACCGTCGCGTAGCCGGCCTGGCGCGCCCACCGCCGGTTGCCGTCGATCATCATCGCGACGTGATGCGGCACCGTCTCGGGCGTCAACGCGCGCTTCAGGCGTGAGCTGTACACGCGGTAGAGAAGGCCTCGCCCCTCGCGCGGGCCGGTGGATGTCACGGTCATACGCTATCGCGCTGCGCCGAGTCGTATGTGCTCTGGGCGGCATACTGTCCCGCGTAGGCTCGGGGCGTGACCGAGCCCAACGCCGACGAGGGCGTCGAGATGCCCCAGCTCCCCCTGCTCGAGCCGGGGGCCACGAGCGCGCAACTCGATCCCAAGCCGTCGTGGCGCGGCTGGATCCACGCGGGCACCTTCCCCGTCGCGATCGCCGCAGGCGTCGTGCTGGTCGTCGTGGCGCAGGGAGCGGCCGCGAAGTGGGCGGCGGCGGTGTTCATGGCGACCTCGCTGCTGCTGTTCGGCAACTCGGCGCTGTACCACCGGTTCGACTGG
Organism: Microbacterium sp.; assembly: GCF_047602155.1. GTDB lineage: Bacteria > Actinomycetota > Actinomycetes > Actinomycetales > Microbacteriaceae > Microbacterium. The sequence goes on from NZ_JASGHZ010000001.1 coordinate 2,148, forward strand.
GGGCCCGTGGCCAAGGCGGTGCTCAAGCGCATCGATCACGCCAACATCCTGCTGCTCATCGCCGGCACGTACACTCCGGTGGCGGTGCTGGGTCTGCCGCCCGGAAAGGGCGCCCTGCTGCTCGTCCTGGTGTGGTCGGGGGCGCTGCTGGGCATCCTGTTCCGGGTCTTCTGGATCAACGCGCCGCGCTGGCTATACGTCGCGCTGTACCTGCTGCTCGGCTGGGCGGCCGTCATGTACCTCGTCGACCTGTTCCACGCGAACCCCGCGATGATGGTGCTCGTCGCCGTCGGCGGCCTGCTGTACACGGCCGGGGCGATCGTCTACGCGCTGAAAAAGCCCAACCCGTGGCCCGGGCACTTCGGCTTCCACGAGATCTTCCACGTGTGCACCGTCCTGGCTTTCCTCTGCCACTGGACGGCGTGCCTGCTCATCGCCCTCGAGCCGCTGACGCCCTCGCTCGGGTCGCCGGCCTAACGCTCGGCCGTCGGATCCGGGTCGATGTCCCGCTCGTCGGCGGCGTCGGCCGCCACCTGCTGCGCATCCAGTTCCTCGGAGATCTCGGCGCGGTAGCCGGCCCGGCGGATGCGCCGCAGCATGTCGATGACGAGGAGCACCGCGGCCACGGCCACCAGCGCCACCGCGACGAACCCCGCGAAGCCCGGGGTGACGTCCTCGGCAGCGACGGTCATGGTGGGGGTCGGCGTCGCCGCGCCGGAGATGGCGGCAAGACGCTCGAGCGCGAGCGGCAGTACGTGCATTCGTTCCTCGGATCCTGCGCGCAGCGCATAGCCTGGAACTCCAGCCTAGAACGGATGACACATGACGGTGACGCGCAGCCAGGCCGAGCTCGACGACCGCTACGGCCGCCGCCGCGGCATCCGCGGTCGCGTCGGCGGGGTCGTGTTCGGCGTCGTCGCGCTGGCGATCGTCGGCTCCCTCGGCTGGGCGACCTTCGCGCAGTCGCTGCGCGCGGTGGATGCCGACACCCTCGCGCTGTCCGCGATCGACGCGCACAGCATCACGGTCGAGTTTCAGACGACGGCCCAGCCCGGTTCGGCCGTCGCCTGCGTCATCGAGGCGCAGGATGCCGAGCACGGCATCGTGGGCTGGATCGTGCGCGAGTATCCCGCCGATCAGGCGCACACCCGCACGTTCACCGAGACGGTCCCGACGATCGCGCCGGCGACCACCGGTTTGGTGACCTCCTGCTGGATCCCGTAGGCTGTCGGGACACACACGCGCCCTGGCTGCTGCCGGGGCGTTTGGCTTACACCCCCCATCTTCGCGACGAACGCGACCACGACGAACGCGACTAGGAGACGACATGCCCGAGAACACGCAGACCTTCCTCACGCAGGACGCCTACGACCGTCTCGCCGCCGAGCTCGAGCACCTGTCCACGACGGGTCGCGAAGAGATCGCCAAGCGCATCGAAGCGGCCCGCGAAGAGGGCGACCTCAAGGAGAACGGCGGCTACCACGCCGCCAAGGACGAGCAGGGCAAGCAGGAGGCCCGCATCCGCACGCTGCAGGCGCTGCTGAAGGAATCCGTCGTCGGCGAGGCGCCGGAGTCGGACGGCACCGTCAAGGGCGGCACCGTCGTCACGGCGATCGTCGCGGGCGGCGAAGAGGTGTTCCTGCTCGGCAGCCGTGAGATCGCGGCGGGTTCCGAGCTCGACGTCTACAGCGAGGCGTCGCCGCTGGGCGCCGCGATCCTCGGCCTCGCCGAGGGCGAGAAGACCTCGTACACCGCCCCGAACGGCCGCGAGATCGCCGTCGAGATCGTGAAGGTCGAGACCTACCACGGGCAGTGAGCCCGCTGAGCCCGCTCCTCCCCGCCTGTTCCATCGCCACCGTGTCGGAGTTTCGGACGCTTAAAGCGTCCGAAAGTCTTCGTGAGCGAGTTTCGGACGCGTGAAGCGTCCGAAACTGCACTCAGCGGGATGCCGCCGGCTTCCAGCCGCGGCGCAGGAGATGGATGCGGACGCGCTCGATGAGGCCGGACGGATCACGCAGGTCACCGGCGTGGGCACGCTCCACGATGTAGCCGAGCCGCTGCAGTTCGCCGATGCGGGTGAGATCACGCCGCCACTGCCGCTTGTCCTCGGCGTGGTGCGCGCCCTCGTATTCGACGATGACGCCGTAGTCCTCGAAGAGCAGGTCGACGCGCGCGACGAATCCGCCGCTGCCGCGGATCGAAGCGTTCACGGCGGCGCGCGGCAGCCCCGCCTGCTCCAGCATCACGCGCAGGAGCGACTCCGGATACGACTCCGCGCCGGGAACCACCAGCTCCAGCGCCTCGCGCAGCCGCGCAGCGCCGCGTACGCGCGGCGCCGCACGCAACGCCGTGCTGAGCTCCGACAGGGTGCACCAGTTCTCGTCCAGCCTGCAGAACTGGTCGGCGACGGCAACCAGCTGGGGCACCGCGAGCCACCGCGCCAGGTCGATCCAGGTGCGCGGCCGCGTCGTGACCGGCACCCCGCGCCAGTTCGTGACGTGGATCGGTTCGAGTCCGATGCTGTAGCCGACGATCCCGGCACCGCGCGGCGCCCGGCCCGGCCGAGGCACCGCGACGTGCAGGTCAGGGTCCGGCGCGGCGAGGCCGGGCCGCTCCACTCCCCATACGGACAGAGCCGACGGCCCGAAGACGACGGCATCCGGCCCCACGGCACGCACACGCGCCGATATGACGTCGAACCACGAGGCATCGGCATCCGCCCTCATCCCGCGGTACGGACGCGACCACGTCCGGTCCGATCGCAGTCGACGCGCGTCGACGCCCTCCTCACGCGCCTGAGCGATCGTGAACGCTCGCGGAAGCCTGCTCATCCCTCGATCCTGGCGGCATCCGTCGCACAGCGTCGCAAGTTGTCCACAGGCGCGCTCCGGCACACGCCGCGCCCGCCGCGCGCGCGACCCCGACCCCGACCCCGACCCCGACCCCGACGTCGATCCCGACCACGACGCCGACGTCGATCCCGACGCCGACCCCGACGCCGACGTTTCGGACGCTTGTAGCGTCCGAAACTCGCGTGGAGACACTTTCGGACGCTTCAAGCGTCCGAAACTCGACGGGTGGGCGACGGCGGGCGGGGGACGCGGCGACGCGGCGACGGCGGGAGCGACGGGCAGGCGGCCCGGCAGGAGGAGCCTAGTGTCGCGTGTCGTTAGTTCCTAAAGGGTTGGATGGTTGGGAGAATTGGCTATGGCGAATTCTCCGGCTCCTGCGCTGCGGCTGTTCGATGGCGACGAGTCCATGCTGCGTGGCTGGCTCCGGTCGACAACGGTGCGTGCGGGTGATGCGAAGCGGGCGCGGATCGTGTTGCTGGCCTCGGAGGGAGTCGCGAATACGCGGATCGCTGAGCTCACGGATGCGTCGGTCGTGACGGTGTTGAAGTGGCGGGCCCGGTACGAAGAGCTCGGGATCGCGGGTTTGGGCGGCGCGGACCGGTCCGGAAGACCACGTCATCTGGACTACGCGGACATCGTCGCTGCGACGTTGACCTCGCCGCCGAAGAAGTACGGGGTAACGCACTGGTCATCCCGGCTGCTGGCCAGGCATCTGAAAATCGGGAACGCAACGGTTGCCAGGGCGTGGCGAGAGTACGGGGTGCAGCCGTGGAAGTCGGAGACGTTCAAGTTCTCCACCGATCCGGAACTGGTCGGCAAAGTCACGGACGTCGTCGGTCTGTACCTCGCACCGCCGGAGAACGCGATCGTGCTGTGCGTGGACGAGAAGAGCCAGATCCAGGCGCTGGATCGCACCGCGCCGATGCTGCCGATGCGCATCGGGGACGCTGAGAAGCGCACCCATGACTACAAACGGCACGGCACGACGACACTGTTCGCCGCGCTGGAGATCGCGACCGGGCACGTCACCGGAGCGGTCAAGCCGAAGCACCGCCGGCAGGAGTTCCTGGCGTTCCTGCGGCAAATCGACCGCGCCTACCCCGACGTCGAACTGCACCTCGTGATGGACAACTACGCCACCCACAAGACCCCGGAAGTGAAGGCCTGGCTCGAGCAACGCCCCCGCTTCCACGTCCATTTCACACCGACATCAGGATCCTGGCTGAATCTCGTCGAAGTCTGGTTCGGAATCATCGACAAGCAGGCCATCCGCCGCGGAATCTTCACCAGCGTGAACGAACCTCAACGCGAAGATCAGACAATTCATCACTGGCTGGAACGACCGGAAGCATCCTTTCGTCTGGACCAAGACCCCGGAACAGATCCTCGCGAAAGCCAACCGTCAACCAACTTCAGAAACGCGACACTAGTCCTGGACGATCCTGGGGTGGAAGCCGGCATCCTCCAGGATCGCGATCACCTGTGCGCGGTGGTCTTCGCCGCGCGTCTCGACGCTCAGCTGCAGGATGACCTCGCTGATCTGCAGGCCGTGCCCGTGGCGGGTGTGCAGCGCCTCGATGACGTTGGCGCCCGCGACGGCGAGCAGCTCCGACACCCGCGCGAGCTGACCGGGACGGTCGGGCAGCGGAATCTGCAGGGTCATGTAGCGTCCGGATGCCGCGAGCCCGTGCGCGACGACGCGCTGCAGCAGCAGGGGGTCGATGTTGCCGCCGGACAGGATGACGGCGGTCGGTCCGGTCGCGGTGATCTTCCCGGCGAGGATGGCGGCGACGCCGACGGCGCCCGCCGGCTCGACGACCTGCTTGGCGCGCTCGAGCAGCACGAGGAGGGCGCGGGCGATGTCGTCCTCGGTGACGGTGACGACCTCGTCCACGACGTCACGGATGACCGCGAACGTGAGATCGCCCGGCCGCGCGACGGCGATGCCGTCGGCGATGGTCGGCGAGGTCTGTACGGTCAGCGGCTCGCCTGCGGCCAGCGACGCCGGGTAGGCCGCCGAGTTCTCGGCCTGCACGCCGATGATGCGCACCGAGCGCCCCGCCGCGGCGGCGCGCGCCCGGACGGCCGCGGCGACGCCGGCGATGAGCCCTCCCCCGCCGATGCCGACCACGACCGTGTCGACCTCGGGCAGCGCGTCGGCGATCTCGAGCCCGAGCGTGCCCTGGCCGACGATGACGTCGCGGTGGTCGTACGGGTGGATGAGCACGGCTCCCGTGCGCTCGGCGAACTCCGCCGCCAGGCGCAGCGGGGTCTCGACCGTGGCCCCCTCCAGCACGACCTCGGCACCGTACCCGCGGGTGGCGAGGAGCTTGGGCACGGGAACCCCGAGCGGCATGAAGATCGTCGCCGGGATGCCGAGCTTCTGCGCCGCCAGCGCCACGCCCTGCGCATGGTTGCCCGCGGAGGCCGCGACGACGCCGCGGGCGCGCTCCTGCTCGGTCAGCCGCGAGAGACGGTAGGTCGCGCCGCGGATCTTGAACGACCCCGTCCGCTGCAGGTTCTCGAGCTTCAGGTAGACCGGCGCGCCGAGGATGCCGGTGAGGTATTCGGAGACGTCGAACGGGGTCTGCGCGATGACGCCGTGCAGGACGGCGGCGGCGTCTTCGAACTCCGCCAGGGTGGGGATGGTCACGCGGGGGTCCTTCTGCTGCGGGGCACGGTATTCCAGATGAGGTCGGCATCCGCCGGGGATGCCCGACCGTCGCCGCCGCTGCCGAGGTAGACGGCGACGACGTTGATGAACGCGGCCAGCGGCACGGCGAACAGCGCGCCGGCGATGCCCGCGATCATGGCGCCGCCCGCGACGACCAGGACGACGGCGAGCGGGTGCACCTTGACGGCGGAGCCCATCAGCAGCGGCTGCAGGATGTGACCCTCGATCTGCTGCACGCCGAGCACGACCACCAGCATCCACAGCGCGATCCAGGGGCCGTTGTAGATGAGAGCGAGGAGCACCGCGAGGGCGCCGGTGACGACGGCGCCGACGAAGGGCACGAACGCACCGAGGAAGACGAGCACGCCGATCGGGATCGCGAGCGGCACCTGCAGGAGGAACGCCCCCAGCGAGATGCCGATCGCGTCGATTGTCGCGACCAGCAGCTGCGTGCGCGCGTAGCTGACGACGGTCTTCCAGCCGGCCCGGCCGGCACCGTCGACGTCGGCGCGCGCGGCGCGCGGGAACAGGCGTACCACCCACTTCCAGATGCCGCCGCCGTCGGCGAGGGTGCACAGGAGGATGAACAGGGTCAGCACCGCGCCGGTCAGCACGTGGCCGACCGTCGAGCCGACGACGAGGGCGCCCGACCAGAAGAGGTCGGCCTGCTGCTGCAGGAAGCCGCCCAGTTGCGCCAGGAGGTCGTCGATCTGCGCCGAGGTCAGGTGCAGCGGCCCGTCGATGAGGTACTGCCGGAACTGTGCGATGGCCGCGGTCGCGCGGTCGCGCACGCTCGGCCACTCGCGGGTGATCTGCCAGATCGCGAGCCACAACAGTGCGCCCACGATCACGAACGCGCCGAGCACCGAGGCCACGATCGCGAGCCATCGCGGTGCGCGGTGGCGCAGCATCCAGGTGAAGGCCGGCCAGAGCAGGGCCGTGACGAGGATCGCGACGAGCAGCGGGATGACGACGAGCAGCTTCAGCTGGATGACGAGCCAGATCAGGATGCCGGCGGCCGCCGCGAGCACGACGAACCGCCACGCGTAGGCCGTCGCGACGCGCAGGCCGTGCGGAAGTGACGCGGCGATCTCGGTCGAGACGGTCTTGCTGCGGATCGCATCGAGCAGCCCGCCGCGTGGTCTGTCCCGGGGCTGGTCGTCGGCACCGCTCATTCCGCCAGTCTAGGCGCGGCTCATGCGGCTATCGGCATGCGCGCCGCTTCTGCGCCTTCTCAGAAGCTGCCGCCCATGTGCTGCAGGCGGGCGATGCGGTCGGGGATCGGCGGGTGCGTCGCGAAGAGCCGGGCGACGCCACCCGGGCGCAGCGGATCGGCGATCCACAGGTGCGCCATCGACGTGTTCGCCTTCGCGAGCGGACGGCCGTACTCGGCGAGCTTTCCGAGGGCGGAGGCCAGAGCGTCGGGGTCGCGCGTGGTGAGCGCGCTCGTCGCGTCGGCGAGGTACTCGCGCTGACGCGAGATGGACGCCTGGACGACGCCCGCCAGCAGCGGCGCGACGATCGCGGCGACGACGCCGAACAGCAGGAAGATCAGCTGCGATTGGTTGTTGCCCCGGCGTCCGCCGCCGAAGAAGGCCATGCGCATGAGGATGTCGGCGATGAGGCCGACCGCGACGACGAGGCCGAAGACGACCAGCGACACCCGGATGTCGTAGTTGCGGATGTGGCCGAGCTCGTGACCGAGCACCCCCTCCAGCTCCCGGTCGGTCATGAGCTCGAACAGCCCGGTCGTGACGGTGATCGCCGCCTCTTCCGGTGTGCGGCCGGTCGCGAAGGCGTTGGGCGCGGCATCCTGCACGACGTAGAGCTTCGGCATGGGCGTGCCGGTGGTGATGCAGAGGTTCTCGACGAGGCGGTAGTAGCGCGGCGCCTCCTCGCGGGTGACCTCCTGCGCGCCGGAGAGCGCGAGCGCTTCGCGGTCGGCGAGGAAGTACTGCGCCGTGGCGTAGCCGGCGGCGCCGAGGAGCATGAACGCCGTGAGCCACCAGTTGTTGCCGGCGAGCCAGCCCGCGCCGAGCCCGATGAGGCCGAGCATGACGACGAAGCCGCCGAGGATGAGCCAGGTGTTGCGCTTGTTCCGCGCGATCGCGGAGTACATGGCTTAGAACTGGATGCGCGGCGGTTCGGCGATCGCCGCACCGTCGACGACCTCGAAGAACTCGCGCTCGTGGAAGCCGAGGTTGCGGGCGAACATGTTGTTCGGGAACACCTTGATCTTCGTGTTCAGCTCGCGCACGCCGCCGTTGTAGAACCGGCGCGAGGCCTGGATCTTGTCCTCCGTGTCGACGATCGACTGCTGCAGCTGCAGGAAGTTCTGGCTCGCCTGCAGTTGCGGGTACGCCTCGGCGACCGCGAACAGCGACTTCAGCGCCTGCTGCATGTGCCCCTCGGCGACGCCCGCCTCGCCGGGCGAGGAGGCGCTGAGGGTCTCGGCGCGCGCGCGGGTGACGTTCTCGAACACCGCCTTCTCGTGCGCCGCGTAGCCCTTGACCGACTCGATGAGGTTGGGCAACAGGTCGGCTCGTCGTTTGAGCTGCACCGTGATGTCGCTCCACGCCTCGTCGACGCGCACATTGAGCGCGACGAGCGAGTTGTACGTCGCCCACAGGTAGATCCCGACGATCACCACGAGTGCCACGACGATGAGCACTGGGATCAGCCACGCCATGTTCACAGCGACTCCCCTCTCTTGTGCCTCAATCCTATCCGCGCCGGGGCAGCGCACAGCGGCCGAGTCAGGACTCTCAGCCGTTCCCCTGCTCAGCCCCTCACGGGCCGAGGACGCGGTCGAGATACGGGTTGCGGAAGGCGCGCTTCGGGTCGAGCCGGTCGCGCAGAGCGACGAAGTCGTCGAAGCGCGGATAGCGCGCGCGCAGGGCCGCGGCATCCAGCGTGTGCAGCTTGCCCCAGTGCGGGCGGCCGTCGTGGGCGAGCATGACCTCTTCGACGGCGGCGAAGTACTCCGTGGGGTCGTTGCGCCAGTACCGGTGCACGGCGATGTAGCCGCTGTCGCGGCCCGACGCCGTCGAGAGCCAGAGGTCGTCGCGAGCCGCCTGACGCACCTCGATCGGGAACTCGATGCGCCAGCCGCGCTCGGCGACGACGCGCTGCACGCCGCGGAAGGCGTCGGGTAGCCGATCCAGCGGCACGGCGTACTCCATCTCGCGGAACCGCACGCCGCGGCTCGTGGCGAAGACCCGGCTCGACGCGTCGGAGAACTCCCGGTCGCCCCACACCTTCGCCGACAGCCGGCTGATTCCCGGCACGAGCGCCGGCACGGCACGCCCGGCGCTGCAGACGGCCTGGTGCACGGCGCCGCCGATGACGACGTCGTCGACGAACTTCGCGGTGGCCGACAGGGGTGCCGTGGCGGCATCCGCCGGCAGGCGCGTGTTGGTCTTGGTGAGCGCGACGTCGGTGTGCGGAAACCAGTAGAACTCGAAGTGGTCTTCGCGCGCGGCGCGCTCGAGCGCCCCGTCGACGACGTCGTCGAGCGGCTCGGGATGCTCGACGGCCCGCAGCGCGAACGCCGGCACGCACTGGATGGTGATGTCGACGAGGATGCCGAGGGCGCCGAGCCCGAGCGCGACGGCGGGCAGCAGCTCGGCGTTCTCGTCTTCGCTCACCGTCAGCAGCTCGCCGCCGGCGGTCACGAGGGTCGCGCCGACGACCTGCGTCGCGATGCCGCCGAACCGCAGGCCGGTGCCGTGCGTCCCGGTGGACACGGCGCCCGAGATCGACTGCCGGTCGATGTCGCCGAGGTTGGTCATCGCGAGCCCGTAGGGGGCGAGGAGCGCCGGGATGCGGTGAAGCCGGGTGCCGGCCAGCAGCCGCACCCGCGACCGTTCGCGGTCGACCGCGACGAGGCCCGACAGCTCGCTCAGTTCGAGCAGCACGCCGGGGGCGACGGCGATGCCGGTGAAGCTGTGCCCCGCGCCGACGGCCTTGATCGCCCGTCCGCGCGCCGCGGCCGAGCGGACCGAGCGGCGCACCGCCTCGATCGTCGTCGGGTACTCCACCGCCTGCGGTCGCACCTTCTCGGTGCGTCCCCAGTTCTGCCAGCTGCCGCCGGGACGTGTCACAGGAAGCTCTTCCCTTCGCCGCGGTACGTCGCGGCCTCGCCGACGACGCGGTCGCCGCTGGTCAGGTGATAGCGGTCGACCCGCTCGGCGAGCTCGCCGCTTTTCGCGTGCCGGAACCAGACCCGGTCGCCGACGCGCAGGCTTCGCGCCGCGTCGCCCTGCAGCGGGGTCTGCACCTCGCCGGCGCCCTCGCGGCCCAGCGTGTGCAGGCCCTGCGGCCACACCGGCAGCGGCTGCCGCGACGCCACGGCAGGCCCCGAGGCGATCCACCCGCCGCCGAGCACCGTCGCGATGTCCTCCGTCGGCGTGCGCACGACGTCGAGGGCGAACGCGGCGGCCGGCGCGAGCGTGAAGGCGCGGTAGCCGTCGAACAGGTGCCCCGCCAGCAGTCCGCTGCCGGCGGTCGTCTCCGTGACCGACAGGTCGGATGCCGTCGACTCCAGCGAGCCCGTCCCGCCGCCGTTGACGAACTCGAGCGGCGCGATCTCGCGGAGCGCCGCGACGATCGCACCCCGGCGATCGAGCAGCTCCTGGCCCGAGCGACGCTGCATCCATCGGATGACGGCATCCCCCGATCCGGTGTCGTCGCCCTGACCGGCGATCTGCGCCTCGTACATCATGAGCCCGACGAGGCGGAACCCGGCCCGGCGCGCGATGCCGCGGGCCAGGCGTGTGACCTCGGCGGCGTCGTGCACGGGCGAGCGCCGCACCCCGATGTGCCCGAGCACGGGTGCGCGCCACGATGCGTCGGCGTCGATCGCGACGCGCAGCTCGGCGCGCGACCCGGGGGCGGCCACGGCGTCGACGGCGTCGAGCTGAGCGAGGTCGTCGACTATGAGGGTGATGCGCGCGGCCTTCTGCGCGTCGGCGGCGAGCGCGGCCAATGCCGCGCGGTCGACGCTCGGGTAGCCGAGGACGATGTCGTCATGCGCGCCGCCGGCGTCGCTGGCCAGCCACAGCGCTTCGGGCAGCGTGAAGGCGAGGATGCCGCGATACCCGGGCAGCGCGAGGGCGGCGTCGAGCACCTCGCGCACCCGGATCGACTTGCTCGCGACGCGGATCGGCACGCCGCTGGAGCGGACGACGAGATCGAGCGCGTTGTGCCGCAGCGCGTCGACGTCGATCGTGGCGACGGGCGCCGGCAGGTGGGCGACGGCGGCCGTGCGCGCCGCCCAGGAGGAGGCGGCGTCGAGCCAGGGCTCGCCCGCGGCCGGCGCCCCGAGCAGGTCGAGGGTCATGGCCTCTAGCCTAGGCCGGTCCACCCCGCCGGTGGAGCCCGCCGCACCGCCGCCGTGCCCCGGACCCGCCCTCCCGGAGCCCGCGAGGGAACGTCCCCGTGCCCGCGAGAGAACAACTGGCGGACGAGAGCGCGGGTATCTCCTGTTCCCTCGTCCGCGCGTTGTTCCTTCGCGAGGTGCGACCATGCCGCGCTGTTCGCGAGACTGCATCGGTGCACCGAAACAGCGGATGCCGGCGCCACCCACCTCGCCGCCGCCGGCCTCGAGCCTGCCGCTTGCGCACGACCGGGTCTCCTGCAGACCGTGCGCAACCGGCAGGGTCGAGCGAAAAGGGTCGGGTCGAGATCGCGTACCCCCGCCGGGACTCGAACCCGGACTGAAGCGATTTTAAGTCGCCTGCCTCTGCCATTGGGCTACGGGGGCGTGCCGATGCGCCGGCATCCCCACGCTAGCGCGTCAGCTCGCGGCTGCAGCCTCGGCATCCGCCTTCTTCTTGGCGGGCTTCTTCGCCGGCGCCTCGGCAGCAGCCGGCGCCTCGGCGGCCGGGGCCGCGGGACGCGGGCGCGCGGCGAACTCCTCGAAGACGTAGCGCGGGTTCTGCACCGTCTGCAGCGACACGTTGTCGCGGGTGAGCCAGAAGTTGTGCCACCAGTCGCCGATGACGCGCCACTTGCGCTCCCACGACGGCATCGCAAGACCGTGATAGCCGCGGTGCGCGCACCATGCGATGAAGCCCTTGAGCGCGATGTTGCCCGACTGGAACACACCGTTGTACAGGCCCAGGCCCGCGACGGCACCGAGGTTGTGGTGGATGTACTCGCGCGGCGCCTCGCCGCGCAGCACGGCCACGAGGTTCTTCGCGAGCAGCTTCGCCTGACGCACGGCGTGCTGCGCGTTGGGCACGCAGTAGCCGCCGACGCCCTTGCCGGTGAGGTCGGGCACGGCCGACACGTCGCCGGCGGCCCAGGCGCCCTCGACGACCTCGTCCTCGCTGCCGACCCGCAGGTCGGCGCGGGTGCGGATGCGGCCACGCTCTTCGACGGGCAGGTCGCTGCCGCGGACCACGGTCGGGTTCGCCATGACCCCCGCCGTCCACACGATGAGGTCGCTCGGGATCGTCTCGCCGGTGGACAGCTCGATGTTGCCGTCGACGGCACCGGTGACCTGCGTGTCGAGGTGGACGAAGCCACCGCGCTTGGCGAGATCCTTCAGCACCCACTCGCTCGTCTGCAGCGACACCTCGGGCATGATGCGGCTCATCGCCTCGATGAGGTGGAAGTGCGTGTCTTCGAAGCGCAGCTGCGGATAGTCGCGCAGCAGCGACGAGGCGAGCGCGCGCATCTCGGCGAACACCTCGATGCCGGCGAACCCGCCGCCGACGACGACGACGGTGAGGAGGCGGTCGCGCTCCGGCCCCGGGGGCAGGTTCGCGGCGCGGTCGAAGTTGGTGAGGATGCGGTCACGGATCGCGACCGCCTCTTCGATCGTCTTCAGGCCGATCGCGTTGTCGGCGATGCCCGGGATCGGGAAGGTGCGCGAGACGGCGCCGGCGGTGACGACGATCTGGTCGTAGTGCTCCTGCCACGGCTCGCCCTCGGCGGGCGTGATCGTCGCGAACTTGCCTGCGTGGTCGATGCCGGTGACCTTCGCCGTGATGACGCGCGTCTTCTTCAGGTGACGGCGCAGGCCCACGATGACGTGGCGGGCCTCGATCTCGCCCGCCGCGACCTCGGGCAGGAACGGCTGGTAGGTCATGTACGGCAGCGGATCGACGACCGTGACCTCGGCTTCGCCCTTGCGCAGGTGCTTCTCCAGCTTCCACGCGGTGTAGAAGCCGGCATAGCCGCCGCCGACGATGAGGATCTTGGGCACAGGAGTTGACGCGGTGCTGGTCACGGGTGGAAAGACTCCTTGGTTGAGCGGCTCGGAACACGGGGAGCCCGCTCCGATCTGACGCGCCGGGCGGCTGCAGTGACCCCGAGCGCGACCAGTATAGCCGTCAGGGTGCCGACCGCGAGTGGCACGGTGCCGTACCGGAGGGTATCGAGGCTGGGCAGCAGGGGCGATTGATAGGTCGGCGGGTCGGCCTGCGGCAGCGCGCCGGGCGCGATCGGGGTCACCGTCGGCGTGGGGCTGGCCTCGACCTCGGCGCGGCGGTACAGCCGCACCCATTCGGCCAGGCTCCCCATCGGATTCTCGTCGACCAGGGCCACATCGGCGCTCACGGCGGCTGCGGCGTCGATCAGCCCGTAGCCGTACGTCTCGTCGGGGACGCGCGTGGCCGCGGCCGCCGCCCGGGCCGTGCGGATGATGCGGTTGATCACGTTGTTCGCGTCGAGTTCGGGATGCGCCGAGCGCACGAGCGCCGCGATGCCCGCCACGATGGGCGCCGCCCCGCTCGTGCCGTCCCACTCGACGACGACGCCGTCGGCGGAGACGCCGAGCAATTGTTCGCTGGGCGCCGAGATGCCGATCGTGATGCCCTGCGTCGACGCCTGCTGGCTGGCCACGCCGTCGCGGTCGACGCCGGCGACCGTGAGCACTCCGGGGATCGTGGCCGGCGCCCCCACCTCCTCGGTCCCGTTGCCCTTGTTGCCGGCGGCGACGACGACCACGACGTCGTGGTCGAACGCGTACTCGAACGCCTCGTCCCAGGACTCGTCCCACGTGAGCGTGTTCGTCGTGAACGACAGGTTGATCACGTCGGCCCCGTGATCGACCGCCCAGTGCATGGCATCGGCGACCTGCTCCACGAACGGCACCGACGACGCCGCCCCGAACCCGATCGAGATCGACAGCAGGCTCGCCTCGGGTGCGACACCGATCATCCCGCTGTCGGCCCCCGTGCCGCGCGCGGCGGCGAGCGAGGCGACCCAGCTGCCGTGGTTGCCGTCGACGGCACCGACCGGCGTACGGCCGTCGGACGAGCCCGCCCCGGAGAAGTCGGTGCCGCCGGCCACGGCGCCGGTGAACTCGACCGGTCCCCGGCCGATCCCGGTGTCGATGATCGCGATGGTCGTGCCGGCGCCGCGCGTCGTCTGCCAGGCCGTGCGCACCCCGTACTCGTCCAGCCAGTACTGGGCGCTGCGGACGGGGTCGGTCTCGGGGGTGGGCGTCGGGGTGGCGGCAGGAACCGCCGCAGCCCCGGTCGCACCGAGCACGACGGCGGTGGCTGCGACCAGCGCGGCGAATCCCCGCACGATCCGCGCCGTCATCGGGCACCCGTCCGCGGCTGGTCGCACGTGCAGCGCTGCGGCGACCAGTCGGCGCGTGCGAGCGCGAGATCGCCGAGGGGGTTGACGCCGGGGCCGGCGGCCAGCGCATGCCCCGCGAGCGCGTGCAGGCACTTGACGCGCGTCGGCATGCCCCCGACCGAGACACCCTCGATCTCGGGCACCTCGCCGTACACGGCACGATCGGACAGATACGCGTCGTGCGCGGCACGGTACGCGTCGGCGATGGCCGCGTCGGCATCCAGGAGCGCCGCGAACTCGCGCATGACCTGCGTCGCCTCCAGGGCCGACATCGCCGCCGTCGCGCCGGGATGGGTCAGGTAGTAGAACGTCGGAAACGGCGTGCCGTCGGGCAGCCGCGGCTCGGTGGCCACCACCGTCGGGTTGCCGCAGACGCACCGCGCAGCGATGCCGACGACCCCGCGCATCGGCCGGCCCAGCTGCGCACGCATGACGTCGAGGTCGGCCGCGGTGGCGGGCGTGAGCTCAGGGTGCGGCATCCGTCAAGGCTACCCGCGGATGCCGGCGGCAGTGCGACGGCCGCCTCAGCCGGTCGGCGCCGTCGCGGTCTGCGCCAGGCCCGCGGCGGCGACCGAGCGGACGAACTGGGCCATCCAGTCGACGTGGGTGAGCACGACGTCGTCACTGACGGCGGCCAGCTCCTCCGGGATCGCGGTGTCCGGCAGGTCGTTGTCGACGAGGTACACGACCTCGCCCGGCACGACGTAGTACAGGCGGGCCCGGGCCTGCGAGGTGACATAGGCGGGGTCGGCCCAGCGATCCTTCTCCTGCTGCAGCGCCGCGACCTCGTCCGTCGTGACCTGCACCGAATGCGCAAGGGCGGCGAGCTGCTGACGCTGATCGAGATAGGTGCCCACGGTCGGCACGAGGACGAACACCGCCAGCACGACGAGCGAGAGCATGATCGCGGTGAATGCCGAGAAGCGGATGCCGCCGGCCCATTCCCGTACGTCGACGGAGCCGCGCGTACGCGTCTTCTGCGTACGCGCGGAAGAGGGAGCCGGCGCGTCGCGCGCGGCTCCCTCTCTCGTCATAGGCTCAAGCGTACGTGGCTCAGCCTGTGAAACGCGGGAACGCGCCGCGCCCGGCGAAGACCGCGGCGTCGCCGAGCTCTTCCTCGATGCGCAGCAGCTGGTTGTACTTCGCGACGCGCTCGCTGCGGGCGGGCGCGCCGGTCTTGATCTGGCCGGCGTTGACGGCGACGGCGAGGTCGGCGATCGTCGTGTCCTCGGTCTCGCCCGAACGGTGCGACAGCATCGACCGGTAGCCGTTCTGGGTCGCCAGCGCGATCGCGTCGAGGGTCTCCGAGAGCGTGCCGATCTGGTTGACCTTCACCAGCAGCGCGTTGGCGACACCGAGGTCGATGCCCTTCTGCAGGCGCACCGGGTTGGTGACGAACAGGTCGTCGCCGACGAGCTGCACCTTCGAGCCGATGGCGTCGGTGAGGGCCTTCCAGGCATCCCAGTCGTCTTCGGCGAGCGCGTCTTCGATCGTGACGATCGGGTAGTTCGCGACGAGGTCGGCGAAGTAGTCGGTCAGCTTCTCGGCCGACCACGCCTGGCCCTCGACGGTGTAGACGCCGTCTGCGAAGAACTCGGTCGCGGCGACGTCCAGGCCCACCGCGACATCGCGACCGGGCGTGAAGCCGGCCTTCTCGATCGCCTGGATGAGGAAGTCGAGGCCCTCGCGGTTGCTCGGCAGGTCGGGGGCGAACCCGCCCTCGTCGCCGAGACCGGTCGCGAAGCCGGCGGACTTCAGTTCGCCCTTGAGCACGTGGTACACCTCGGTACCCCAGCGCAGCGACTCGGCGTACGTCTCGGCGCCGATGGGCGCGAGGAAGTACTCCTGGAAGTCGATGCCGTTGTCGGCGTGCTCGCCGCCGTTGATGACGTTGAACAGCGGAACGGGCAGCACGTGCGCGTTCGGGCCGCCGAGGTAGCGGAACAGCGGCAGGTCGGCGCTGTCGGCGGCGGCCTTCGCGACCGCGAGGCTCACCCCGAGGATCGCGTTCGCGCCGGTGCGCGACTTGTTCTCGGTGCCGTCGGTCTCGATGAGGATCTCGTCGACGATGCGCTGCTCGCTCGCGTCGACGCCCTCGATCGCGGGGCCGAGCTCGTCGATGACGGCGGCCACCGCCTTGAGCACGCCCTTGCCGCCGTACCGGCTCTTGTCGCCGTCGCGCAGCTCGTACGCCTCGAACGCGCCGGTGGATGCGCCGGAGGGGACGGCCGCACGCTGGACGATGCCGTCGTCGAGCAGCACCTCCACCTCGACGGTCGGGTTGCCACGCGAATCCAGGATCTCGCGTGCGCCTACAGCCTCGATCAGTGCCACAGGGGACTCCTTGCTTGTGGAGGATGGATCTCGGAGCTTCGTCGGTCCGACGTCTTCGAGCATAGTGAAGCGGATGCCGCGGGCACAGGTCGCGGCGCGAGTTTGGCCTGAGTTCAGCGCGCGTCGGCGCTCCGAGGCCCGGGTCGCACGACGACGGCGAGCGCGACGCCGTCCCAGCCCTTCGCGTCGAGGGTCTGCAGCGCCGTGGCGTCGAACCGGGGGTCCTCCCCAGCATCCGCAGTCCCGCGCGCGTGCCGTCGACCTGGCTGCTGCCGGTGTGCGGGTCGGCGACGCGGCCGCCGCGGCCCACGTTGTCGACGACGATGACCGTGCCTTCGCGTCCGAGGCGGGCCGCCCAGTCGAGGTAGATCGTGTTGGATTCCTTGTCGGCGTCGATGAAGACCAGGTCGAACGGCTCGTCGTCCCGCAGGGTCGGCAGCACGTCGGCGCCGCGCCCGACGCGGATGTCGACCTTGTCCCCCACCCCGGCGCGGTCGATGCTGGCGCGGGCGATCGCGGCGTGCGCGGGCTCGGCTTCGATCGACACGACGAGGCCGCCGCTCGGGATGCCGCGTGCCAGCCAGATCGTCGAGTAGCCGCCGAGGGTGCCGACCTCCAGCACACGCCGCGCGCCGCTGATGCGGGCCAGCAGGTGCAGGAGCTTGCCGCTGACCGGCGCGACCTCGATCGCCGGGAGCCCTGCGGACTGCTGGTCGGCAACCGCCGCCGCCAGGTTCTCGTCGTGCCCGACGAGAGTGTCGGCGAAGTAGCGGTCGACGGCCCGCCACGCCTCGGGTGTCGGATCGGTCATGGTCTCAGGCTCGACCCGGCGGCGGCATCCGTCAACCCGTGAACTCGAACGGGTCGACGACGTCGACATCGCTGTCGGAGAAGTCCCGGACGTTGCGGGTCACGACGGTGAGTCCGTGGGCTGCCGCGGTCGCCGCGATCAGCGAGTCGATCGGCGGGAGTGTGCGCGTTGCGGGAAGCGTGGCCCAGGCATGAACGACGGTGCGGTCGATCGGGAGCAGATCATGGGCGAAACGCTCCTCGACGCCGTCGATCCAGGTTTCGATCTCAGCGGCCCTGGCTGGTTCGCGGGCACGGAGACGAGCCGCGCCGCGCCGAAGCTCTCCGATAGTCAGCACGCTCAAGCGACAGTCGAACCCCTGCGCCATCCACCGCATGACGTTGTCGTCGGGTCGCCGCTTGAAGGACTCAGAGACGACGTTGGTGTCGAGCAGGTATACGGTCACTCGTCTTCGGTCCACATGCGCACGAGGTCGTCGATTCGACGCTCCGACGCTTCATCCACCACGCGCGGCGGAATGTCGAGGTCGATGTCCACCTTCGGCGCGGTCAGCAGGTACTCGGCCAGCGAGGCCGGCTCACGATGAGTCCGTCGATATTCCGCGATGTCGACGATCACCGCCACCGGCTCGCCGTGCTTCGTGATGAACTGCGCCTCGCCGGACTGCGCGGCACGCAGCACTTCACTGAAGCGCTGCTTCGCCGTCTGCACCTGCCACGTCGTCATGCTGACAGACTACCCAGCTCTGTCTAGACTGTCTAGATTCCGTCACGGCTCCAGAATCCAGCCGTGCCGCTTCTGCAGGGCCGCGGCCACGTGGAGGAAGCGGTCGTGATCCAGCGCCGCGGCCTCGCGACGGATTCCGTAGCGGTGGACGCTGTAGAGCTGGTCGATGTCGATCCACGACGGCCGTCCCCGCGCGTCCCACGGCCCGGACCCGATGCCGACGTGGTCTCGGTAGCCCTCTCGAGACCTGCTCGTCAGCTTGAGCGCGAAGACGTGCCGGCCGTCCTGTTCGCCGATCACGAGCAGAGGCCGATCTTTTCCTTGGCTCGGGTCGTCGGCGTAGGGCACCCACGCCCACACGATCTCGCCGCCATCGGGTGCGCCGTTGCGCCGCGGACGATACGTGATGCGCAGGCCGCCGCGTCCGGGGCGTTCGATTTCTCGAGCCGCGAGCTCGTCGGTGGTCGATGGGACCGTCCGCGCCGTGGGTCGGCGCCGGGGGCGAAACGCCCACCGCGTGCAGAGCAGTGCAAGTACCGCCCACGCGCCCCACACCGCCAGCACCGACGTGCCCGCGAGGCCCGGCCGCGTCGTGATCCACGCGGCGACTCCGGCGGCGAGGACGACGACGACCGCTGCCGACCAGAACGGGCGCGCGGGGCTGGTTCGACGACGGGTCACCGCCTCAGTCTAGGCGACCCACGAGGGCTTCAGTCTGGCCTCCCCCCGGGTCGGGTCTCGATCGCGTCCCGGCGGCCGAGCTGCGACGGCCACCAGATCGTCCGGCCGATGTCGTAGAAGAGTGCGGGCACGAGGAGGGCGCGCACCAGGAAGGTGTCCAGGAGCACGCCGAAGGCGACGATGAACGCGATCTGTACGAGGAACAGGATCGGGATGACCGCCAGGGCGGCGAAGGTGGCGGCGAGCACGAGACCCGCGGAGGTGATGACGCCTCCCGTGACGGCAAGCCCGCGGATCACGCCCTCGCGTGCGCCGTGGACGCGCGCCTCCTCACGCACGCGAGTGGCGAGGAAGATATTGTAGTCGATCCCGAGCGCGACGAGGAACACGAAGCCGTAGAGCGGAACGGCCGGATCGGCTCCGGGAAGCTGAAGAACGTGGTTGAACACGAGGGCGGAGACGCCGAGCGCGGTGCCGAAGGAGAGCACGGTGGTGAGGATCAGGAGGATCGGCGCGACGACGGCACGCAGCAAGATCATCAGGATGATGAGGATCACGACGAGCACGATCGGGATGATGAGGGCACGATCGTGAATCGAGGCATCGTTGGTGTCGATGGCGGTCGCGGTGACCCCTCCGACGAGCGCGCCGTCGCCGTTGTCGGCGAGCTGAGCGCGCACCTGCCGCACGACGCTTTCGGCGGCATCCGAATCGGCGGCGTCGTTCAGGGTGGCCTGCAGCAGCACCTTCCCGTCGACCACCGTCGGAGTGGGCGTCGACGTGCCCGACGGGGTGATCCCGGCGGCCGTGACGGGCGCCGACCCCGACGCCGCATCCGTGCTGAGCACGGCGACGTCGTCGATGCCCGAGGTGTCCAGCAGCGTGTCGGCGGTCTGCTGGAGCGCACTGTGCGGCGTCAGCACGTACACCGGGCTGCCCGAGCCTGCGGGGAAGTGCTCACCGAGAGCATCCTGGCCTGCCCGCGCTTCGGATGCCGTCAGCACGAGGTCGGACTGCGCCACGCCCTCGGCGCGCAGCTGAGTGACCCCGAACGCCCCGACGATCAGCACCAGAGAGGTGCAGGCCCAGACCGCACGGGGGTGGCGGCGGACGAGGGAACCGACTTTTCGCCAGAGCCCGCGGGCGGGCACTCCCCCCTCGGCGGCGACGACCTCGGGCTCGAACCGGGGGCGCCGGGGCCAGAATGCTGTCCGTCCGAAGGCGAAGAGGATGGCGGGCAGCAGCGTCAGCGCGCAGAGCATGGCGAACACGATGCCGATGGCGGCGACGGGTCCGAGCGCGCTGTTGGACTTGAGGTCGCTGAGCAGCAAGCACAGCAGGCCGACGATGACCGTGCCGCCGGAGGCGAGGATCGGCTCGAACGAACCGCGCAGCGCCGCTGCGCTGGCGGCCCATTTGTCCTGCTGGACGCGGAGGGCTTCACGGTAGCGGGAGACGTAGAGCAGCGAGTAGTCGGTCGCGGCTCCGATGACGAGGATGAACAGGATGCCCTGGGTCTGCCCGCTCAGCATGATCACCCCCGCCTTCGCGAGCCACCACACGACGAGCAGGGCGACGGTGAGGGCGAACAGGCTGGTCGAGAGGACGGCGACGGGCAGCAGCAGCGAACGGTAGACGAGCACGAGGATGATGAACACGGCGAGCAGCGCGACGCCGAGCAGGAGCCCGTCGATCCCGGAGAAGGCGTCGATGAGATCGGCGGTGAAACCGGCCGGTCCCGTGACGTAGACGGTGAATCCCGCGGGAGCATCGGCGCGAAGCTGCTCGCCGACCGCGGCGGCGACCTCTCCGATCTCGGCATCCGCGTCGATCGGGACGAACACTTCGAACGCGTAGCCGTCTTCCGAGGGGATGAGGGGTGAGATGCCGGCGGATACGCCGGGAAGATCGGAGAGCGCGGCCACCGCGTCGCCCAGCGCCTCGATCTCATCCTCGGTCGCCTTGTCCGCGCCGACGAGCACGACGACTGCGGGAATGGCATCGGTCCCCCGGAACTCGGCCAGGCTCTCCTGCACGCGGGTAGCGTCTGCGGAGGCGGGAAGGTAGGACGTCTGGTCGTTCGAGGAGACCTCGTCCACCTTGCCGAAGTAGGGGCCGCCGACGGCTGCCGCCACCAGCCACACCAGGATGATCAGCGCAGGGATCGCAACCCGCAGCCACCGGAGGCGACCCCCTCGCCCGGCTGGGGGTTGCGCATCGGCCGTGATCGTCATCGTCTCCTCCACCCGCTCGCATCTTCACCCAAGCTACTATGTCTGAGGCGATATATTAACCTCCGGTTGATTATTTACGCCTTGGCGCCGATCGCCCTACGATGGCTCTCATGCACGAGCAGGGCCCTCGGTCGATTCACGACCCGATCGCGGAGAGCCTCTACGACCTCGGCTCCGGGCATCCCGCCCGCGACCTCATCCAGGTTCCTGACCTCTCGGCGGCAGAGATCGCTCAGATCACCCGGCTGATGAGGGCGCTCGCAGACCTGCGAGAAACCGAGCAGGCCATCATGGAGGCCTCGGAGAAGTACATGAAGCTCAGCCGACAGGACATGCGCGCCCTCCACTACCTGATCATCGCAAAGGCCCGTGGAGAGCTCGTCACGCCCGGCATGATCGCCGCATTCCTGAAGATCTCGGCCGCCTCGACCACGAAGCTGCTGAACCGCCTGGAACGTGGGGGCCACGTCGTTCGCCGCCTGCATCCCACCGACCGCCGCGCGTTCGCCATCGAGATCACGCCCGAGACCGAGGCATCCGCCAAGCGCACTGTCGGAAAGCAGCACGCCAAGCGCCTGCACGCGGCGGCCCGCCTGACGGGCCCGGAACGGGAGACCGTCATCCGGTTCCTCCAGGACATGGCCGGCGAGATCTCCATCACCACCGCCGACTGGGCACCCAACTGACGCGCGCCCCCACACCCCCACCCCCATCCCCCCGCCCCACCCGGCGAGACCGCATCGGTGCACCGAGACTGCAGCGCGCAACCGCTGTTTCGGTGCACGGATGCTGTCTCGCAAGGAGTGCGCGGCGGGGGTGGGGGTCAGGACAGGGGCTTCAGATCGAGGGATGCGGGGGTGTGGCCGGCGGAGACCGTGGCGAAAGCCGTGTAGCCGTCGGCGGCGGCGCGGCCCAGCAGCGCCGTGAGGTTCTTGGTGCGCTGCTCCAGACGCACGCGGGCACCGTCTGCGACGAGCGCGGCCTTGAGGGCGACGAGTTCGGCGACGGGCACGTCGCGGTCGTGCACGAGGACGACCGCGCAGACCTGCGCATCCTCCCCCGCAGACACGAGATCGACGATGCGCTCGAACCCGAGCGAGAAACCGACCGCCGGAACGTCCTGGCCGAGGAAGCGACCGATCATGCCGTCGTAGCGGCCGCCGCCGCCGAGCGAGTAGTCGACGCTCGGGTGCGCGAGCTCGAAGATCGTGCCGGTGTAGTAGCCCATCCCGCGCACGAGGAAGGGGTCGAAGACCAGTGGGATGCCGCCCGGCCGCGGCGCGGCGCCGGCACGAGCGGCACCGACGGCGTCGCCGATCGCGACGAGGCTTCCGACGACCTCGTCGGGCGCCCCCGCCGGCAGCGCCTTGCGGATCTGGCGCTCGCCGTACGGGTGATACTCCATCGTCTGGGGGCGGCGCAGGAACGCCTCGAAGGCGTCGACCGCGGCCGAGGTGGCGCCCCGCTCGCGCAGTTCGGCGGTGACGCCGGCGGGGCCGAGCTTGTCGAGCTTGTCGATCGTGATGAGCACGCCGGGGCGCTCGCCCTGCGCGAAGCCGAACTGCTCCAGCATCCACTCCAGCGCGCGGCGGTCGTTGATGCGGATCGTGCCGCCCTCGAGCCCCAGGGCATCGAGCGTGTCGAGGGTGGCGGTGACGAGCTCGGCCTCGGCGCGGCCGGTGGCGTCGCCGATGATGTCGATGTCGCACTGCACGAACTGGCGGTAGCGGCCCTTCTGCGGGCGCTCGGCCCGCCACACCGGCGCGATCTGGATCGAGCGGAACACTGTCGGCAGCTCGGCGCGGTGCGTCGCGTAGAAACGCGCGAGCGGCACCGTGAGGTCGTAGCGCAGGCCGAGATCGGCCAGCTGCGCGGGGTCGCCCGCGGCGGCGATGGCCGCGGCATCCATCCCGCGCTTGAGGACGGCGAAGGCGAGCTTCTCGTTGTCGCCGCCGAGCCCTGAGTGCAGGCGCTCGTAGTCCTCCATCACGGGGGTCTCGATCTCGTCGAAGCCGTGCGCGCGGTAACGCTCGCGGATGACGGCGAGCACGCGCTCGCGGCGGGCCTTGTCGGCGGGGAGGAAGTCGCGCATGCCGCGCGGCGGGTTCACAGATGCCACCCGGCTATTGTTCCAGTTCCGCCGCGCGGATCTCCCCCTCCAGCATCCGGAGCCGTTCGCGCAGCGCGCGCTCCGCGTCCCACCCGCGCTCCCGCGCCACGGCGACGAGCCCCAGCAGCGCGTCGCCGAGCTCGGCCTCGGTCTCCGGCGCCGGGGCGGCGGCGCCCGGGGTGACTCCGCGCACGGCGGCCTTGGCGAGGAGCTTCTGGGCGAGGGCGAGGGCAGGCATGTGGTGCGAGATGCCATCGAGCACCGACCGGCGCTCGTGCTTCTCGGCTGCCTTCGCCGCGTTCCAGTGGACGAGAACCTCTTCCGGAGTCGTCGCGACGGCATCCGCGAACACGTGCGGGTGCCGGCGCACCATCTTCTCGGTGAGCCCGCGGGCGACGTCGTCGATGTCGAACGGGTCGTCGGCATCCTGCGCGGCGATCGCCGCGTGGAACAGCACCTGCCACAGCAGGTCGCCGAGCTCCTCCCGCAGATCGGCGCGGGTGCCGGCTTCGACGGCGTCGATCAGCTCGGCGCTCTCCTCGATGAGGTACGGGACGAGGTCGCGATGAGTGATGCGCTGCGACCACACGCAGCGCTCGCGCACGGCGCGCATCGCCTGCGCCGCCTGGCGCAGGGAGTCGGGATCGGGCGTCACCCCGGCATCGTAACGCGTAACCGCATCGTCACACGGGGCCATTAGCGTGGAGGGATGCCCGAACAGCCCCGCACCGAAGCCATCAGTCTCGTCGGTCGCGACGAGGCCGAGCAGGATCTGCCCGAGCGCCTGCGCGCCGACGTGCGGATGCTCGGCTCGCTCCTCGGCCAGGTGCTGCGCGAGAGCGGATCCCCCGGCCTGTTCGAAGACGTCGAGCGGCTGCGCCAGGCCACCATCGCCGCCCGCTCCGACGCCTCGCCGGAAGGGTTCGAGCGGGCCGCGGCGATCGCGCAGTCGTTCTCGGTGGCGCGCGCCGACGAGGTCGCCCGGGCGTTCACGGTGTACTTCCACCTCGTCAACCTCGCCGAGGAGCACCAGCGGGTGCGCGCGCTGCGCGCGCGCGACGGCCGGCCCGACCGGGAGGATGCCGCCGATTCGGTGGCCGCCGCGTTCGTGCACCTGGCCGCCGAGGTCGGCGACGAGGCCGCGCTCGAACGGCTGCAGGGCCTGCGCTTCCACCCCGTCTTCACGGCGCACCCGACCGAGGCGCGGCGCCGCGCGGTGTCCACCAGCATCCGTCGCCTCGCGAAGCTGCTCTCGGAGTACGACGCATCGCTGCACGGCGGCGCCGACGAACGCCGCGCGCAGCGCCGGATGCTGGAGGAGGTCGACACCCTGTGGCGTACCGCGCCGCTGCGCGCCGAGAAGCCGACACCCGTCGACGAGGTGCGCGCCATCATGGCGGTGTTCGACGAGACGCTGTACACGGCCACGCCGCACGTCTACCGCCGCGTCGACGACGCGCTGCAGGGCGCCGCCGCGGGCAGCCGCGCACCGATCGTGCGGCCGTTCGTGCGCCTGGGCACCTGGGTCGGCGGCGACCGCGACGGAAACCCCTTCGTCACGGCGGCGGTCACCAAGAAGGCGGCCGGCATCGCGGCCGAGCACATCCTGCTCGGGCTGGAGCACTCCGCGCAGCGCATCGCCAAGACGCTCACGGTCGCGGCCGACACGACGCCCCCGAGCAACGCGCTGGTGGGCCTGCTGCAGCGACTGTCGGACGCCGACGAAGACGGCGCCGCCGACGCCGCCAAGCGCGCGCCGTCCGAACCGCACAAGCGCGCGATGCTGCTGATCGCACGCCGCATCGTCGCGACCCGCCGCCGCGACGCCGATCTCGCGTACCGCGACCCCGAGGTGCTGCTGGGCGAACTACGCACCGTGCAGGAGTCGCTCGTCGCCGCCGGTGCGCCGCGCCAGGCGTACGGGCACCTGCAGCAGCTGCTGTGGCAGGTGGAGACGTTCGGCTTCCACCTCGCCGAGCTCGAGGTGCGGCAGCACTCCGCCGTGCACGCGCGGGTGCTCGCCGAGGCGGCCTCCGGCGCCCTGCACAGTCCCCTCAGCAGCCAGTCCGAGGAGGTGCTCGAGGTCTTCCGCACGATCGCGCAGATCCAGCACCGCTACGGGCCGCGCGCGGCGGGGCGCTACATCGTCTCGTTCACGCAGTCGGCGGCCGACCTCGCCGCCGTGCACGAGCTGGCGCGCCTGGCCGTCGGGCCGGGCGGCACGGCCCCGGTGCTCGACGTGATCCCCCTGTTCGAGACGTTCGCCGACCTGCAGGCGGCCCCCGGCATCCTCGCCGAGATCGTGGAGCACCCGGCCTTCGCCGCGCGCCTGGAGGAGACCGGCCGGCATCTGGAGGTCATGCTCGGCTACTCCGACTCGTCGAAGGACGTCGGGCCCGTCGCCGCCAACCTCGCGCTGTACGAGGCGCAGGCGCTGATCACGGCGTGGGCGGAGGGGGCCGGCATCCGGCTCACGCTCTTCCACGGTCGCGGTGGCGCGCTCGGGCGCGGCGGGGGCCCTGCGAATTCGGCGATCCTCGCGCAGCCGCCGCACTCCGTCGATGGGCGGTTCAAGCTCACCGAGCAGGGCGAGGTCATCTTCGCCCGCTACGGCGACCCGGCCATCGCGATGCGGCACATCGACCAGGTCGCGGCGGCGGCGCTCCTGGCCTCGGCCCCCTCGATCGAGCAGCGCAACCGCGACGCGGCCGCCCGCTACGCCGAGATCGCACGCACGATGGATGCCGCCTCCCGCGACCGGTTCTTCTCCCTCGTGAAGGCCGACGGGTTCGCGTCGTGGTTTGCGACCGTCACGCCCATGGAGGAGATCGGCCTGCTCGCGCTCGGCTCCCGACCCGCCCGGCGCGGACTGTCGGTGGAGTCGCTGGCCGACCTGCGCGCGATCCCGTGGGTGTTCGCCTGGTCGCAGGCGCGCATCAACCTGGCCGGCTGGTTCGGGCTGGGCTCTGCGCTCGAGGCGGTCGGCGACGAGGAGCTGCTGCGCCGGGCCTACCACGAGTGGCCGCTGCTGCGGACGGTCATCGACAACGTCGGGATGAGCCTGGCGAAGGCCGACGAGCGCATCGCGCGCCAGTACCTCGACCTCGGCGACCGCGCCGACCTCGCCGACCTCGTCCTCGACGAGCTGCGCCTGACGGCCGAGTGGGTCATCCGCATCACCGGCGGCGGGGCGCTGCTGGCGAACAAGCCCGTCCTGCAGCGCGCCGTCACGATGCGCAGTCCCTACGTCGACGCCCTCTCGCTCCTGCAGCTGCGGGCCCTGCGGGCGCTGCGCACGGGCGACGCGACCGAGGCCCCGCCCCGTGGCAGCAGTTGCTGCTGCTGTCGGTGTCGGGGGTGTCGGCGGGGCTGCAGAACACCGGGTGAGGGTCAGTCCAGGCGGCGGTCGGCGGCGTGGCGGGCGAGCGAGGACGCATACCGCTCGGTGAGCTGCACCATGAGGTCGGGCGTGTCGCGGTCGACCCCGAAGACGTAGCCGGGGAAGTCGAGTTCGGGCTGGGCGGCGCCGATCTGCTCGTGCTGGTCGGACGAGAGCAACTGCACGGGGTCGCCGACGGCGACCCAGCCGATCGGCACGACGGTGCCCTCGGGCAGCACGGTCTGCCGGTGCACGATCGCGTTGATGCGCACCTCGCAGCGCCGCCCCACGCGGGCGCCGTTGAACACGCGCGCCCCCGAGGCGAGGAACACCTCGTCGCCGAGCGTCGCGCCCGCGATGCTCGCGAAGGTGCCGATCAGCGTGTGATCGCCGATGCGCACGGCGTTGGCCGACGTCGCCCGCACGAGCGCGTTCTCCATGACGATGACGTGCGCGCCGAGGACGACCGGGCCGCCCTCGGCGGTGAGGACGGCGCCGTGCAGCACGTGGCATCCCGCGCCGATCGTGACATCGCCGGAGATCACCGCCGTCGGGGCGACGACGGCGTCGGGATGGATGCGGGGGCTCGCGCCGAGATGCTCGAACTGCATGGTGCCACACTGCCGCGCGCGTGCGGCCGTCGCAAGAGGTTCCGCGCGGCGCTCACGCGCCGGTCGGCTCGGTAACCGGCAGCGGGAAGAGCTGGTCGAGCAGCTGCGCCGTCCAGGCGACGAGGTCGGCGTCGGCGAGCGGCTCGCCGCCGGTCGGCAGGGGCACGATCATCGCCTCGCCCCCGGCGAGCACCTTCGCCTTCGGGTGCAGGCGCTGCAGCCGCACGCGCAGCGAATCGGGCAGGTGCGCGGGGGCGACCCGCAGGTTCGGCCCCATCGCGACGACGTCGGTGAGCTGCGACTGCGCGGCGCGGCGACGCAGCCGGGCGATGCGGAACAGGCCCTCGACCTCGGCGGGCGGGGCGCCGTAGCGGTCGCGCAGTTCGTCGGCGACGAGGTCGATCGCATCGGGCGCTCCGGGTGCGGCGGGCGCCGCGGTGACGGATGCCGCGGCCGACAGCTTCTGGTAGGCCTCGAGCCGTAGGCGCTCGCTGTCGATGTAGCTCTCCGGCAGCCGCGCGTCGACGGGCAGCTCGAGGCGCAGCTCGGCCGGCCCCGCGACCTCGTCGCCGCGGAACGCCGCGACGGCCTCGCCGATCATCCGCAGGTACAGGTCGAAGCCGACCCCCGCGATGTGGCCGGCCTGCTCGGCGCCCAGGAGGTTGCCCGCGCCGCGCAGCTCCAGATCCTTCAGGGCGACCTGCATGCCCGATCCGAGGTCGTTGTTGACGGCGATGGTCTCCAGCCGGTCGGCGGCGGTCTCCGACAGCGGCTTCGACTCGTCGTAGAGGAAGTACGCGTACGCCCGCTCGCGCCCGCGCCCGACGCGCCCGCGCAGCTGGTGCAGCTGCGACAGGCCGTACTTGTCGGCGCGGTCGATGATGATCGTGTTGGCGTTGGAGATGTCCAGGCCCGTCTCGATGATCGTCGTCGACACGAGCACGTCGGCGCGGCGCTCCCAGAAGTCGTCGACGACCTGCTCCAGCGCGTGCTCCCCCATCTGGCCGTGCGCGACGACGATGCGCGCCTCGGGGACAAGCTCGGCCAGGTGTGCGGCGACGCGCTGGATCGACTGCACGCGGTTGTGCACGTAGAACACCTGGCCCTCGCGCAGCAGTTCCCGCCGGATCGCGGCCGCGATCTGCTTGTCGGATCGCGCACCGACGTACGACAGGATCGGATGCCGGTCTTCGGGCGGAGTGGCCAGGGTCGACATCTCCCGGATGCCGGTGACCGCCATCTCCAGCGTCCGCGGGATGGGGGTCGCGCTCATCGCGAGGATGTCGACGTTCGTCTTCAGCTTCTTCAGCGCGTCCTTGTGCTCGACGCCGAAACGCTGCTCCTCGTCGATGATCATGAGCCCGAGATCCTTGAACGCGATCTTCTCGGTGAGGATGCGGTGGGTGCCGATGACGAGGTCCACGGTGCCGTCGGCGAGCCCCGCGACGGTGTCGCGGGCCTCCTTGTCGGTCTGGAACCGCGACAGCGGCCGCACCTTCACGGGGAAGCCCGCGAACCGCTCGGTGAACGTGTCGAAGTGCTGTTTGACGAGCAGGGTCGTCGGCACGAGCATCGCGACCTGCTTGCCGTCCTGGATCGCCTTGAACGCCGCACGTACGGCGACCTCGGTCTTGCCGAAGCCGACGTCGCCGGAGAGCAGCCGGTCCATCGGGATCGGCCGCTCCATGTCGGCCTTGATCTCGTCGATCGTCTGCAACTGGTCGGGCGTCTCGGCGAACGGGAACGCCTCTTCGAGCTCGCGCTGCCACGGCGTGTCCGGGCCGAACGCGTAGCCCTTCGCCGCCATGCGCGCCGAGTAGAGCTTGACGAGCTCGACGGCGATGTCGCGCACGGCCTTGCGCGCCTTGCCCTTCGCCGCCGCCCAGTCGCTGCCGCCCATCTTCGACAGCGCCGGCGCCTCCCCGCCGACGTAGCGGCTGAGGAGGTCGAGCTGGTCGGTGGGGACGTACAGCTTGTCGCCGGGGTGGCCGCGCTTGGACGGCGCGTACTCCAGGACGAGGTACTCGCGCGTCGTCTTGATGGCGCCCCGGCCGCCGCTGGAGACCTCGCGCTGCACGAGTTCGACGAACCTGCCGATGCCGTGCGTGGAGTGCACGACGATGTCGCCCGCCTTCAGCTGCAGCGGGTCGACGACGTTGCGGCGCCGCGACGCGAGCTTCTTGACGACACGGCCGTCGGCACCGATCGTGCGGCCGTAGAACTCGCTCTCGGTGAGCACCGCGAGGCCGGCCAGCTCGAAACCGCTCTCCAGCGTCGCGACGACGGCGGTGACCACCCCGGCATCCGGGATCTCGTCGAGCGTGTCGACGGTGCGCGCGGCGATGCCGCGCTCGGCGAGCACGTCGCGGGTGCGTTCCACGAGCCCCACCCCGGATGCCGCCACCACCACGCGCCACCCCGCCGCGACCAGCTCGCCGACGTGCGCCGTCGCGCCGTCGACGTTGCCGTGGAACGACGGCACCGGTGATGCCGCCACCCGCACGGCCGTGCCGTCGGAGTCCAGCCCGTCGGCCGCGGCATCCGTGGCTCCGGAATCAAAACTGCTGAACGTCCACCACACGCCGCCCCGCGCGGCGGTCGCCTCGCGCAGCTCGGGCAGGGTGAGGAAGTCGCCCGCGCCGAGATCGACGGGCGTGTCTGCGCCCGCGACCGCGGCGCTCCACGCGGCCTCGAGGAACTCGCGGTTGGTCTCGCCGAGCGTCACGGCGCGGGTGACGGCCCGCTCGGGGTCGACGAGGGCGGTCGCGGTGCCGCGCGGCAGGTAGTCCACCAGCGGCACGACGGCATCGGCGACGGCCGGCAGAAGCGACTCCATCCCCTCGACGGGGATGCCCTCGCTCATCTTCTCCAGCATCCCACCGAGCCCGGGGAACCGGTCGCGCAGCCCCGCGGCGCGCTCGCGGACGGCGGGGGTCAGCAGCAGCTCGCGGCTCGGCAGCAGCGTCACCTCCGTCACCTCGCCGGGGAGGGAACGCTGGTCGGCGACCGAGAACGCGCGGATCTGCTCGACCTCGTCGCCGAAGAACTCGACGCGGTACGGGTGCGGGGCCGTCGGCGGGAAGACGTCGAGGATGCCGCCGCGCACCGCGAACTCCCCGCGCCGCGACACCATGTCGACGCGGTGATAGGCGAGCTCGACGAGGCGCCGTGCGACGGCGTCGAGGTCATGCCCGCGCGCGGAGACGACCAGTTCGACGACGCCGACCTCGGTGAGTCCGGCGGCGACCGGCTGGAGGGCGCTGCGCACCGACGCCGTCACGACCAGCGGGCGCGGGGCACCGGCGCGCTCCCACGCCGCCACCTCGTGCAGCACCGACAGCCGGCGCCCCACCGTCTCGGCCGACGGGCTGAGGCGCTCGTGCGGCAGCGTCTCCCAGGCCGGGAAGTGCCGCACAACGGCATCCGGGATGAGGCTCTGCAGCGCGGCGCCGAGCGCCTCGGCGCGCCGCCCGGTGGGCGCGATCGAGAGCAGCGCGGCGGGTCTGCCGGCCGCCGTGCGCCGATCGAGGAGGGTGGCGAGCAGGGGCGCATCGAGCCCGGCGACCAGGGAGAAGTCGGTGTCGACGCGGGCGGCGTCGGCGGCGTCGCGGACGGCATCCACCCGCGCGAGGGCGCGCACGATCCCGGAAACTGTCACCGCACGAGTCTAGTTCGCAGCGGCCCGTCTGCCAGGATGGGCAGGTGAGCGAGAACACGCCGTCGACCCCGCCGC
Organism: Microbacterium sp.; assembly: GCF_047602155.1. Taxonomy (GTDB): domain Bacteria; phylum Actinomycetota; class Actinomycetes; order Actinomycetales; family Microbacteriaceae; genus Microbacterium. Next base: position 32,888 of record NZ_JASGHZ010000001.1, read on the forward strand.
CGTATCAGCAACCCGCGTATGCCCCGCCGCAGCCGCCGGTGTACGCCCAGCCCGCGCAGCCGCCGGTGTACGCCCAGCCCGGCGCCTACGCCCCGCCCGCCTACGCGGCGCAGGCGCCCACGCAGCCGGCATCCCCGCAGGCGCCCGCCCAGCCCGGGCAGGCCAAGACGCTCGGCCTCGTCGCGCTCATCGTCGCGATCGTCGCCGTCGTGGCATCGGCCATCGGGGCGGCGGTCGCCGGCGTCGCGATCGGCACCGGCGTGGGGCCGGCGCTCTCCGACCTCCAGAGCCTCGAATCGGCCGACCTGTCGATCTACTCCCCCGTGCGGGGCTGGGTGCTGATGGCCGAGATCTCCTTCTGGGTCGGCACCGTCCTGGGCCTGTGGGCCCTCGTGCAGGGCGCCATCGCGATCGGCACGCGTCGCGGCCGGGGTCAGGGCATCGGCGCGGTCGTCGTCGCCGTGCTCGGCCCGGTCGTCTTCTTCGTCGTCGTCGTCGTGGCGGTGGGCGCCGGCGCCGCCGGCTCGTTCGTCTAGAGCGGGCTCAGCCGAGCTCACTCCCGCGGGGCGTGATGCTTCTGCTGCGCGGCGAGCAGACCCTCGCCGACGAGAAGCTCGACGGCATCCGCCGCGTCCGCCACCAACAGCGGCAGGTGCGCGCGCTCGGTCGCCGAAAAGGGATCGAGCACCCAGTCGGCCGGATCCTGCCGCCCGGGCGGGCGGCCGATGCCCACGCGCACGCGCGGGAAGTCGGCGGTGCCGAGCGCCTTCGCCACGTCACGGATGCCGTTGTGTCCGCCGTGCCCCCCGCCCGTCTTGAGCTTGATCGTGTCGAACGGGATGTCGAGCTCGTCGTGCACGAGCACGACCCGCTCGGCCGGCACGTCGTAGAATCGCGCCAGCTGCGACACCGGCCCCCCGGACACGTTCATGTACGAGTTCGGCGTCGCCAGCACGAGCTTGGCCCCGCCGGGGCGCAGCCAGGTCTCCGCCACCCGCGCGTTCGCCCGGTGGGAGCGCAGGGTCTCGGAGCGCCGGGCGGCGAGTTCCGCGATCACCATCTGGCCGACGTTGTGCCGCGTGTTCTCGTAGCGCGGGCCCGGGTTGCCCAGTCCCGCTACCAGCCAGGTCTCGGCCATGTGCTCCCCCTCGATGAAATCGACGCAGCCCGCCTCCCCAGTATGGGGGGCGGGCTGCGTGCGGCGTGTGACGCTTACTCTGCGGCGGCCTCGTCGGCGGCCGACGCACCGTCCTCGGCGTCGCCCTCGGCGTGCGCGGCGGCGGGCACCGCGATCGCGACGATGAGAGTCTCACCCTCGGTCACGAGGCTCGCACCCTGGGGCAGCTTCAGGTCGGCGGCGGTGATATGCGTGCCCTCTTCGAGACCCTCGACGTCGACCTCCACGCTCTCCGGGATGTGCGTGGCCTCGACCTCGAGCGACACCGTCGCGTTGTCGAGGTTGACGATGGTGCCGGCGAACGACTCCCCCACGACGACGACGGGAACGTCGACGTGGATCTTCTCGCCCTTCTTCACGACGAGCAGGTCGATGTGCTCGATGATCTGGTGCACCGGATCCTTCTGCACGTCCTTGACGAGGGTCAGCTGCTGCTTGCCGGCGACCTCGAGCTCGAGCACCGCGTTGGCGCGGCGGATGAGCAGGCCGACCTGGTGGCCCGGCAGCGCGACGTGCACCGGGTCGGTGCCGTGGCCGTAGATGACGGCGGGGATCTGGCCGGCGGCGCGCAGGCGGCGCGCGAAGCCCTTGCCGAAGTTCTCGCGAAGCTCGGCGATGACCTTGGTGTCGGTCTCGGTCGACATGATGGTTCTCCTTGTGGGCGTGCGCCCTGGGTTGTCTGCGGGGCGGGCCCTGTGGGTCTGTGGTCTCGACTCGAACGCCCGCGCGTGAGGAGAACCGAACCGGGGTTCGCTGTGCTCGCATCACCGCGTCGATCACGGATGCGCGCATCCCTCGCCGAGGTTCCCCCAGTCTACCAGCGACCCCGCTACGATGAAGACATCGTCCGGCGCGCACCGGTCTTGGCGGCCGCGACGACGCCATCGAACCCGGGAGGACCCATGGAATACGGCTTCATGTCGCACGCGATCTTCTGGTTCATCGGCCTGATGACCCTCGGCGCGACGGTCGGCGCGTTCGCCGCACTGTGGTCGCTGGGCCGCTCGGGCTACCGCAAGGACTGAGCGCCCCGCAGGGCGCCGTCGATGCGCGCGACGATCGACTCCAGGTCGGCATCGTCGGCGATGCGCACGCCACGCTCGTCGGCGGTGAGCGGCTCGTCGACCGGCGCGGGCGGGGCGGCCGCGAGGCGACGCCGCTGCCGCCTGGTCAGCCGGCGCGTGCGCGTCGCGGTCTGCGAGTCGGCGACCAGCTCCACGACGTGAAGTCCGGCGACCGCCTGCCGCAGCCGGTCGCGCTCCGGGCGGGTCAGCAGCGGCGATGCCACGACCGTGGCCGTGCCCGCCGCAAGCGCGACCGCCACGGCATCCAGCCACCGCGCCTGCGCGGCCCTGCCCTCGGCCTCGACGAGCAGCGGATCGCGCACGCGCCGCGGCGCCTCGCGCAGCTCGGCGCCGTCCACGAAGCGCCCGTGCAGCCGTGCGGCCAGCGCCGCGCCGATCAGCGCCGTTCCCGACCCCGCGGGGCCTGTGACAAGTATCCGCATGACGGCATCCTGCCAGCCCGCTCCCCGTGCACGCGGGTGCCGCGCCGCCGTCGCCCGCGCTACGCAACCGAAAAGGCCGCGCTCCTCGTCGTGGCGCGCGCGGCGGGGTTTCTCACACGGCTAGCGTCGATCACCGCTTCGATCGGCCCTCTGACCTGACCTCTTTTTCTTTCTGTTCAACAGCGAATTATCGGAAGTGATTTGTTCGATTTTCTTCTTGCTTCTTTCGGTTTTATATTCTATTCTGCTGGTAGGGAGTGAAGTCCCTTACGGGTGGCCTCGGGTGAGGCGGGAGCGTTCTGCTCCGTAGCGAAGAGTCTGGTTTTCGTTGCTCATCACGGGAGTGTCTTCATGTCTGCTGATGCGGTGTTTTCGCCGGTGTCGGGGTGGCCGGTGCTGGATGACCTGGTCATCCGGTTGCTTGCCGCCCGGGCGCAGGTCGCGGCCGCGCAGGCGGCCGAGGCCGCGGTGCTGGCCGAAGCGGTCGATGTGATCGCCGACCGGGTCGCGCTGCGCCGGCAGGAGGCACTGGCGGCCGGGCGGATGCCGCGCGTGTCGGAGGCGGATCTCCCGCTGCGGGAAGTCGCCCTCGAACTCGGGATGGCGATGCGCGTCGGCGATCGCACCGTGCAGTCCCGCATCAGTGACGCCCACCAGCTGGTCACGGCATACCCGGCCGCGTTCGCCGCGTTCGGTGTCGGGCGGATCGACGCGGGCCATGCGTGGGGAATCGTGCACGCCGGCGCCGCCCTGAACGATGAGGCCGACCGTGCCCGCTATGAGGAGCTCGTGCTGGCCGTCGCCGAGACGGAATCGCCGTCACGGATGCTGCACGCCGCGCGCGCGATCGCCGCGACCATATGCCCAGACGCGTTCACCGACAACGCGACCATCGCCGCCGAAGACCGCGGAATCCGGCTGTGCGACCTCGCCGACGGCATGTCCCGGCTGATCGCAGACCTGCCCGCACCCCTCGCACACGCGATCTTCGACCGCCTCACCACACAAGCCCACGCCGCAGCGAAAACGACCAACGACGACACCACGCGAAGCGACGCGGGCAACCACGGCTCCGACCGTGACGCCCGAGACCGGACCGTCTTCACAACACGCCCCGGCCGCGCCGCGAACCCGAAACCCGGCATCGACCCGCGGACGATCAACCAGCTGCGCGCCGACCTTCTCGCCGACCTGCTGCTCACCGGCGCACCCACCGCCCACGGCGGAACAGACGGCACCCTCGCCGGCATCACCGGCACCATCCAGATCACCATCCCCGCCCTCACCCTCGCCGGTGACCCCACCAGCGAACCCGCTCTCCTGGCCGGATACGGGCCCATCCACCCCCACCTCGCCCGACAACTAGCCGGACTCGCCCCCGGCTGGGACCGCGTGTTCACCCACCCCCACACCGGACTCCCGCTCGCGGTAGACCGGTACAAACCCTCCGCACAGCTGAAACGGTACCTCGCCGCCCGCGACGAACACTGCCGCACCCCCGGCTGCACCCGCCCCGCACACCGCTGCGACGAAGACCACACCATCCCCGCCAGCATCGGCGGACCCACCCACCCCGACAACCTCGCAAACTTCTGCCGCAGACACCACACCGCCAAACACCACACCGCCTGGCACGTGAAACAACTCGGCCACGGCACCCTGCAATGGACCAGCCCCACCGGCCGCCACTACCTCGACAAACCACCCGCCACCGTGAGATTCACCCCCGAGCTGGAACCACCGTTCTAGAGTCGTGGAGAGCCCGGACTCATCTCACGCTCCGCGCTCACGCGCTCCTATCGCGACGTCGTGCACGAGCGCAGGATGCGCCGCCACGGACATTCCATGCCGCCACTGCCGCTCGACGCCCCGTTCGCGAGCAGCCTGCGCCTGGTCGACGACGTGTAAGGTCACCGATTCCATCCCCGCCCCTACTACGCTGGGGTCATCCCGCGTCACCATCGAGGAGTCCTGCCATGTCTTCGCCAGCCACTGCCAACATCGGAGTCGTCGGACTCGCCGTGATGGGCTCGAACCTCGCCCGCAACCTCGCCTCGCGCGAGGGCAACACCGTCGCGGTGTACAACCGGTCGCGGGCGAAGACCGACGAACTCGTCGCGGCTCACCCCGAGGCAGGCTTCGTCCCGGCATTCTCGTACGAGGAGTTCGCGGCGTCGCTGCAGAAGCCCCGCACCGCGATCATCATGGTCAAGGCGGGCGGACCGACCGATGCCGTCATCGACGACCTCATGAACGTCTTCGAGCCCGGTGACATCATCATCGACGGCGGCAATTCCCTCTTCACCGACACGATCCGCCGCGAGAAGGCGGTCGGCGACGCCGGCTTCAACTTCGTCGGAATGGGCGTCTCCGGTGGCGAGGAGGGCGCCCTCCTCGGCCCCGCGCTCATGCCCGGCGGCCCCGACGAGGCGTGGGCCACGCTCGGCCCCATCCTCCGCTCGATCGCCGCGGTCGCCGAGGGCGAGCCGTGCGTCACGCACGTCGGTCACGACGGCGCCGGCCACTTCGTGAAGATGGTGCACAACGGCATCGAGTACGCCGACATGCAGCTGATCGCCGAGGCGTACGACCTCATCCGCCGCGGCACCGGCAAGACCCCGGCCGAGATCGCCGACATCTTCGCCGCGTGGAACCGCGGCGAACTGGAGAGCTACCTCATCGAGATCACCGCCGAGGTCCTCCGCCAGACGGATGCCGCCACGGGCACACCGCTCGTGGACCTCATCGTCGACGAGGCCGGCGCCAAGGGCACCGGCGCGTGGACCGTGCAGACCGCCCTCGACCTCGGCGTGCCGGTATCCGGCATCGCCGAGGCGACCTTCGCCCGGTCGCTGTCCAGCCACCGCGAGCAGCGCGACGTGGCGGGGACCCTCCCCGGCCCGGCCGAGGGCGCGTTCACGGTCGCCGACCCCGACGCGTTCGTCGAGCAGGTGCGCCTGGCGCTGTACGCGTCGAAGATCGTCGCCTACTCCCAGGGCTTCGACGAGATCCGCGCGGGCGCCGCGCAGTACGGCTGGAACATCGACCTGGGTGCGGTGAGCAAGATCTGGCGCGGCGGCTGCATCATCCGGGCGCAGTTCCTCAACCGCATCGCCGACGCCTACGACGCCGACGGAACCCTGCCGGTGCTGCTGACCGCGCCGTACTTCGTCGAGGCGCTCGGCCGCGCGCAGGACGCATGGCGCGAGATCGTGCAGCTGTCGGCGGGTGCCGGCATCCCGGCCCCGGCGTTCTCCTCGTCGCTGGCCTACTACGACGGGCTGCGCGCCTCGCGCCTGCCCGCCGCGCTCGTCCAGGGCCAGCGCGACTTCTTCGGCGCGCACACCTACCGCCGCACCGACAAGCCCGGAACCTTCCACACGCTGTGGTCGGGCGACCGCACCGAGGTCGAGGCCGAAGACACCCACTGACCCCACACCCCCACCCCTTCGCGAAACCTCGCAAATGTCCCGTTTTGGGGGGCTCCACACGGCGTGTCGCCGACATTTGTGAGGTTTCGCGAAACGGCGGCGCGGGGCCCGCGGCGGCTGTCAGGCGGGGAGCTCGGGGCGGGCCGGCAGGCGCACCTCGAACACCGTCGCGCCGGGCTCGCTGTCGACCGTGATGATGCCATGGTGGGCCGTCACGATCGCCTTCGCGATCGACAGGCCGAGCCCGCTGCCGCCGGTCTGACGCGCCCGCGACACGTCGGCCCGCGCGAACCGCTCGAACAGCTCGTCCGCGACGGCCGGGTCGATGCCCGGGCCGTTGTCGATCACCCGCACAACGGCGTCGCCGTCCTCCACCGCGACGCTGGCGGTGACGCGCGTCCCCGCCGGCGTGTGCACGCGGGCGTTGGCGAGCAGGTTGGTGACGACCTGATGCAGCCGCGTCGCATCGCCCGCGACGACGACCGGCTCCTCCCCGGCGTCGAGCTCCCACTCGTGCTCGGGACCGGCCGCCTGCGCGTCGGCGACGGCATCCACCACGACCCGCGTGATGTCGACGGCGCTGTAGACGAGCTCGCGGCCCTCGTCCAGGCGGGCCAGCAGCAGCAGGTCCTCCACGAGCGAGGTCATCCGCAGTGAGGCGGCCTGGATGCGCTCCAGCCCCTGCTCCGACTGCCCCGCGCTCGCGGCGAGCTGGGCCTTCGTCGCGCGGGCGCCGGCGTCGTGCGTCTGGCGCAGCGAGCGCAGCGACAGCTCGGAGTAGCCGCGGATGGCGGCCAGCGGCGTGCGCAGTTCGTGACTGGCGTCGGCGACGAAGGCGCGCATGCGCTCCTCGTTGCGCTGGCGCGACGCGAGCGACGCGTCGACGTGGTCGAGCAGCGTGTTCAGGGCCGCGCCGACGCGGCCGATCTCGTCGGAGGCGTCGGATGCCGGCACCCGCTCGGTGATCGACACGTCACCGCGGTCGAGGGGCTGCGCGGCGACGCGCGCGGCGGTGTCGGCGACGGCGCGCAGCGGCCGCAGCGAGCGCTGGATGACGAGCGCCACGATCGCGGCGAGCACCAGCAGCCCGCCCGCGGTGACCAGCCCGACCGTCGTGAGGATCTTTGCGACCGTGGCGGTCAGCTCCGAGGTCGGCATGCCCACGAGCACGGGCCCGCTCGCCTGCGCCTGCAGCCGCACCCGGTACTCGCCGAGGTCGCTGATCGCCACCGTCCCCCAGCCCTGCGCGTCGACGTTGCCCCCGGTGAGGCTGGCGAGCTGGTCGTCGGTGAGCGCGATGGCCGTGCCGTCGTCATCGAGGTAGGCACCGGTGATGCCGCCGGTGGTCTGCATCACCAGCAGTGTGCCGACCTCCGCCGGGCGGTCCGTCAGCACCTGAACCGCCGTCAGGTCCGACTCGTCCGGACTGCCCGGATGGAAGACCATCATGCGGTTGCTCGCGGCGCTGACCTGCGCGTCGAGGTTGTCGGACATGATCTGCCCCAGGATCGCGCCCGTCGCGAGCCCGATCGCGACGAGGATCAGCGCGACGAAGGAGACGACCGTCACGATGAGGCGCGTCTGCAGACTCCAGCGGCGCCGGATGCGGGCGGGAGCGGGCTCGAGTTGGGTCACTGGGTGTTCGGTCACTGGGGCGCTTTGATCATGTAGCCCACGCCGCGCACGGTGTGGATGAGGGGCTCACGCCCGGCGTCGATCTTCTTGCGCAGGTAGGAGATGTACAGCTCGACCACCGACGAGCGGCCGCCGAAGTCGTAGTTCCACACCCGGTCGAGAATCTGCGCCTTCGACACGACGCGGCGCTGGTTGCGCATGAGGAAGCGCAGCAGCTCGAACTCGGTCGCGGTCAGTTCGATCTCCGTACCGGCGCGCTCGACCTCGTGCGAGTCTTCGTTGAGCGTCAACTCGCCCACGCGCAGGATCGGGTCGGCGCCGCCCTGCGTCGCGCTGCCGGCGCGACGCATCAGGCCGCGCAGGCGCGCGACCACCTCTTCCAGGCTGAACGGCTTCGTCACGTAGTCGTCGCCGCCGGCGGTGAGGCCCGCGACGCGGTCGGAGACGGCATCCTTCGCGGTGAGGAACAGCACCGGCACGTCGTTGCCGGCCTGGCGCAGCCGCTGCAGCACGGCCATGCCGTCGAGGTCGGGCATCATGATGTCGAGGACGAGCGCGTCGGGGTCGAACTCGCGCACGGCGGTGAGGGCGTCGAAGCCGCTGGCGGCTGTGCGCACCTCCCATCCCTCCATGCGCAGGGCCATCGACAGCAGGTCGGTGAGCATCTGTTCGTCGTCGACGACGAGCACGCGGAGGGCCGAGCCGTCGGGGCGGTGCAGGGCGTGGGTGGCGGGTGTTGTCATGCCTCCATTCTCACGAGCGGGCTATGCGATTGCTATGGCACTGATTATGAGCATCCTATGTATCCGGCACCATGTTCCGATGGATGCCGGCATCCCCGCCCCGGGCGCTCATAGGTTTCGCATCAGAAGCGCTGGGTGCGCGCATCATCGGCGTCCGTAGCGTCGGTCCATCGGCGCATCACCGCAGCAGAAGAGCACGCGCCGGAAAGGAACCCATGTACTGGACGTACCTGCGCCGCGAACTCTCCGGCCGCAAGAAGCAGACCGCGATCGTGGCGATCGGACTCGGCATCGCCATCGCCCTGGTCATCATCGTCAATTCGCTGTCGGCCGGCATCCGCGACGCACAGGCGCAGGCGCTGGAGTCGGTCTACGGCGTCGGCACCGACATCACCGTGACCGGCGCTCAGGCCGAGCCCGGCGAGGGCGGCGGCCAGGGCGGCCCGAGCTTCGACTTCGACGAGAACGGCGGCACGACCGACGCCGACGGCAACACGACGCTCAACCAGTCGACGCTGCGCACCGACTTCACCCGCGGCACGCTCGACGCCTCGACCCTCGACACGGTCGCCGCCGTCGACGGCGTGTCGGCGGTCTCGGGTGCCCTGAGCCTCACCAACTCGACCTTCGATGGGGAGCTCCCCGCGATGCCCAGCGACGACAGCCAGTCCGATGCGAGCCAGGGCGGCGCACCCGGCCAGGGCGGCGAGGGCGAGGGTGGCCAGGGCGGCGGCGGCGGCTTCGGCGGCGGCTCGTTCAACGTCGACTCGTTCACGGTGCTCGGCATCGAGCCGTCCGACACGGCCGTCGGCCCGATGTCGTCGACCTCGGTCACCGACGGCCGGGCTCTCACCGAGTCGGACAACGGCACCGACGTCGCCGTGCTCGACTCCAGCTACGCGACGAGCTCCGACCTCGCCGTCGGCGACACGATCAACGTCGGCGGGACCGACTTCGAGATCGTCGGCATCATCGCCTCCACCGGTTCGACGGCCGACACCGCGGCGAACGTGTACATCCCGCTCGATGTCGCCCAGGATCTCTCCGGCGCCGGAGACGTCGTCTCGACGATCTACGTGCAGGCCACGTCGTCCGATGCCATCGCCTCGGTGCAGAGCAGCCTCGAGACCGCGCTGCCGGATGCGACCGTCAGCTCGCAGTCCGACCTCGCCTCGACGGTGTCGTCGTCGCTGTCGAGCGCCAGCTCGCTCATCACGAGCCTCGGCACGTGGCTGTCGATCATCGTGCTGGCCGTCGCGGTCGCACTCGCCGTGCTGTTCACGATCTCCGGCATCTCCCGCCGCACCCGCGAGCTCGGCACCCTCAAGGCGATCGGCTGGTCCAACGGACGCGTCGTCGGCCAGGTGGCCGGTGAGTCGGTCGTGCAGGCTCTCATCGGCGGCGTGATCGGCGTCGTCATCGGCGTCGCCGGCGCCGTGGCGATCAACCTCATCCAGCCGACGATCTCCACGACGGCCGCCAGCACGCAAGGCCCCGGCGGCATGGGCGGCCAGGGCGGTGGCCAAGGTGGCGGCGGCGGACTCGACCAGCTCGGCGAGACCGTGAGCAACGTCGTCCTGCACGCTCCGCTGTCGATGTGGATCATCGTCGCGGCCCTCGGCCTCGCCGTCGCGGGCGGCCTCGTCGCCGGCGCGTTCGGCGGCTGGCGCGCCGCCCGGCTGAGCCCCGCCGAAGCCTTGCGAGCGGTCGCGTGAGCGCGGCACCCGTACCCGAGAACACCGAGGAGAATCAGATGACCATCGTCGAAGACATCACGACGGATGCCGCCACGCCGCAGGCCGTCCCCGCCTACCGGCTGTCGGGGGTGAAGAAGACGTACCAGCAGAAGGGGCGCACGGTGAACGCGCTCAAGGGCGTGGACGTGGAGATCGCCGCCGGTGACTTCGTCACGATCCAGGGTCCCACCGGCGGCGGCAAGTCGACGCTGCTGCAACTGCTGGGGGCGCTGGACAAGCCCACCGAGGGCCACGTGCTGATCGGCGACACCGACCTGGCCAAGGCCTCGAGCACGGAGCTGGAGCGGGTGCGCTCGCGCGAGGTCGGGTTCGTCTTCCAGGCGTTCAACCTCATCCCGACCCTGACCGCGGCCGAGAACGTCGCGATGGGACTGGAGCCGCTGGGCCTCGACAAGATCGAGCGCGACACGCGCGTCGCCGAGGCGCTGGCCCACGTCGACCTCACCGAGCGCGCCGACCACCGGCCCGGCGAGCTCTCCGGCGGGCAGCAGCAGCGCGTGGCCATCGCACGCGCCATCGCCAAGCAGCCGCGGGTGCTGCTCGCCGACGAGCCGACCGGCAACCTCGACGAGTCGATGCGCGACGAGATCCTCGCCGTGCTCGAGCGTCTGAACGCCGAGGGTCTCACCCTGGTCGTCGTGACGCACGACTCGGCCGTCGCGCGCCGCGCGCGGCGCCGGCTGCGCCTGGAGAAGGGCACGATCCGCGACATCACCCGCTGAAGTCGGCCGGACCCGCCAATGAGGTGGCGGGTTCTGTCGCCTCCCCTCACGGGAGGCAGCAGAACCCGCCACCTTTCGGGTCGCGCGCACCCGGCTCATCACCTCCTCCCCAGCCTGCGATTTCCAGAAACTGTCCACAATTCGCACCGAGACGCTCCCACGACCCGCACGGATGATGCAGGGTCGATGGATGCCGATCACTCCTGGCCCGCTCGACCCACAGCTCGGAAGCGTCTTCACCGTCGCGGCAGCGTTGCGCAGTGGGACCACCCCGGGGCGACTGCGGTCACACGACCTCGAGCGTCCCTACCGCGGGGTGCGACGGCGTCGTGAACCGCAGTCGGTCGCCGAGACGTCCGAACCGTTCGCTCTCGACCGGGCGATCCAGGCGCGCGTGCTGCGCGACGCCCGCGCCTACTTCCAGGTCGCGCCGGAGCACGCCTTCCTCGCCGGACGTTCCGCCGCCGTCGCCTGGGGGCTTCCCTGCGAACCGGGCCCAGAGCTGTGCATCGGCGTTCCCGCACCGCATCGCGCACCACGGCGCCCCGGCATCCGAGGAGTGCAGGTTTCCGCAGGCCTCACGAGCATCCGGCAACACGGTGGACTGCGGATCTTGAGCCCCGCCGCCACGTGGGCGGCCCTCGGAGGTGAGCTCACGCATCGCGAACTGGTGATTGTCGGCGACGCCATCGCGCGCATCCCCCGTGATCGCAGCGGCACACCACGCCCCGAACTGCAGCTGGCGAGCCTGCAGCAACTCGCCGCAGCCGCGATGGCGCCGCGGCGGCGCAATCGTTCGGAGCTTCTGCGGGCGCTCGACGTCATCCGTGTCGGCAGCATGTCGCCGCTGGAGACCGACTATCGGCTCTTGGCATCGAGCGCGGGGTTGCCCGAGCCACAGCTGGATGTCGAGATCAGGGATGCCGCCGGCGTCCGGATCGGGATCGGTGATGTGGTCTACCTCGAATGGATGACGATCGTCGAGGTCGAAGGAGACCAGCACCGCACGAGTCGCGCCCAATGGCAACGCGACCTGAGCAAGTATGCGGCGTACGCCTCCGCGGGATACGAGGTCGTGCGACTCGGCGGCGACCAGATCCGCGGTCACGGCGCCCCCGGCGCCGCGATCGTCCGCGATGCGCTTCGGCGGCGCGGGTGGCGCGGTTGATCCCCTGAGGCATACGGGTGCACGTTCTGTCCCCTCAAGTCGGGCGAGAGGACGGTTCGCGCCACCGAATCGCGCAGGCAGGAAGGCCCGCAATCGAGGCCGGACTCAGTAGCCCGAGAAGGCGTCGGTCGTGATCGAGCGGGCCCGCTCCAGCGCGGGGGCGAGGTCGGCGATGAGCCCGGGCGGGCCGGAGATGTAGGCGTGGCGGGCCGAGATGTCGGGGACGACCTGCAGCAGGCCGGCGGCATCGAGCCGCACCCCGCGCGCCCACTGCCAATTGTGCGGCAGCGACGCGGGCTCGTTGCGGGTGAAGACGATGACCGGGATGCCGGCGGCCTCGAGGTCGGCGCGGAACGCGAGCTCCTCGGCATCCGAGGCGACGTAGACGAACACGACATCGCGATCCTGGTCGCTCAGGCGCAGGTGGCGCAGCTGCGACACGAACGGCGTCACACCGATGCCGGCGGCCACCATCAGCACGGGTGCCGATGGGCGCGCGGGCAGCACGAAATCGCCCCACACGCCCGTGACGGCCAGCCGCTCCCCCGGCTCAACGAGAGCGAGCGCCTTCTTGTAGCTCGACTGCGAGCCCTCGCGCAGCGCGATGCGCACCTCGGGCAGCTCCTCGGGAGCCGACACGATGCTGAACTCGCGGCGCGTGCCGCGCGCGTCGGGGTGCGGATGCGGCACCTCCAGCTCGAGGTACTGCCCGGCGACGAACCGGAACCGGCGCTCGGCGCGGAACACCAGCTCGCGCACGCTCGGAGTGAGCACGACGCGCTCGAGGAACGTCAGGCGCACCGCCGTGCGGCTGGCGAGGGCGAACGCGAGCAGGTTGCCGATCAGCAGCGCCCGCTCCTGCCCGAGGCTGATGACCCCGAGGTCGATGGGCCAGCCGGCGAGCGCGCCGACGAGCGCGGCGACGGTGAACTGCTGCCAGCGCCGCGGCGGCAGGGTGAGGGGCTCCGACAGCATGAACGCCCCGAGGAACAGGAACGGCGACGACCACAGCAGCTGCCAGAACACCTGCACCGCGTCGACGTCGAGCCCGGCCTGCTGGTACTGCATCGAGGTGCGCACGAACGCGACCGTCACCGCGATCACGACGAACACCGTGACGACCCGCAGCTTCTCGGTGCGCACCAGCACGATGAACCCGAGGAGCAGCACCGGCGCCGCGAGGTACGGCGATCCCACCCACCACGACGAGGCGCCGAGGTCCGGCAGCCAGATGCTGAGCACCGTGAGGACCGCGGCGCCGACGGCGGCGGGATTGAACACGTGCCGGCCCTGCCATGCCAGGACGAACTTGGATGCCGACGCCACGACGCCCGCGATCGCGAGCCCGGCGAGGGCCAGCGGCTCCAGCGTCGGCCGCAGCACGAACACGAGGATCAGCGTCGTGATCAGCGACGACTCCCACCGCCACGCCGTGCCGAGGATGCGGTGCGCGACGACGTCGGTCGCGGCGCACGCGGCCGCCAGCACGGCGTAGGCGGCGAGCAGTTCCACCGGCGACGGGGCGACGAGCCCGAACAGCGCCAGCACGAACGCGACCACCGCGAGCGCGGCGAGCGACAGGACGACGAGCCGGTACATCGAGTACCGCCCGACGACGGCGTAGAAGCGGGTCCAGGCGGCGGTGAGCGTCGACATCACAGGAACAACTCTGCCGTACATCCGGGCGACCACTCGATCCGGCCGTCGGTGGTCATGCGCACCCACGCGATGCCGTGCGCGTGCGCGAAGCGCGGGCCGCCGTCGAAGAAGAGTGCGGTGGCGGCGGCATCGGCGCGCATCGCGTCGCTTGCGACCGCCCACGTCGCGGCGATCGCGCGCACCGGTGCGCCCGTGCGCGCGTCGAGCACGTGGTGCAGGCCGCCGCCGTCGGCCCCGACCCACGCCCGGCGGTTCACGGCCGAGGCGCAGAGGGCGGCATCCGTCATCTGCCACACGCCGATCGCGCGGGACGGGTCGTACGGGTGCTCGAGCCCGATCCGTTCGGTCGTGCCGCGCAGCGCGAGGTCGCCGCTGGCATCGACGACGATCGGACCCTCGGTGCGGCCCTGCAGGTACGCCAGCACGAGGTCGACGAGACGCCCCTTGCCGACCGCGCCGACGTCGATCGTGGCGGGCCGGGTCAGCCGCAGGTCGTCGTCCCAGCTCAGCAGCTCTCGCCAGCGGGCGGGGGCGGGGGCGGGGCCGAGGTCGGTGAAGCCGTAGCCGGCATCGTAGCCGCGGCGGGCGAGCGCGTCGCCGACGAGCGGGTTGACCGCGCCGTCGGTGGCGGCATCCAGCGCGACGTACAGGTCGAGCATCGCCGCCGCATCCGGCGGTGCCGGGGCGGCTCCGCCCACGGCCAGGGCGGTCACGAGCGAATCGGAGCGGAACCGCGACCAGGCCCGGTCGAACCCGTCGATCAGGCCGCGCACGCCGTCGCGGGTCGCCGCGTCGAGCGGCGCGGCGGTGTCGATGCGCCACCGGGTGCCGATCGCGTCGAACTCCCACGCCGTCACGGCGACGGTCATCTCACGCCGCCGCTTCGGCCTTGATCTCTTCGATCGCCTCGTTGAAACCGCCGCTCGTCAGCGAAGATCCCGCCACCCGCGACACCGAGATCTCGTCGATGTCCTTGCCGACGACGACCGCGGCGATGCCGCCGATGAACTCCGACTGGTACTCCTCCGACTCGCGCTTGCTCGGGGTGCCGGTGACCTCGACCGCCGTGATGATGTCGTCTTCGAGGGTGATGGTGACGCTGATGGTCTCGACCGATTCGGGCGTCGAGTACGAACCCTCCGCCGTGTAGGTGCCGTCGACGTAGTCGCTGTCGGAGGCGGTCGAATCGGTCGTCGGCTCGGCGGTCGGGGTGGTCGTGGCCGTCGGGGTGGAGGTGCTCGCGGCTGTCGGGGTGGTCTCCTCCGCGTCTGCGGCGGTGCCGCATCCGGCGAGCGCGACGACGCCCACGACGGATGCCGCGGCCAGGCCGGCGCGGAGGTGACTGTGCTGGGGCTTCGGTACGGCGGTGGTGCGGATCATCCGGATCCTCCTTCTGTCGTTCCCGGCTGGGGTGTGCTCCCACGCTAGGGGGCGACTTCCGACATCCTCTCTCAGATTCCTCTGCGTCAGCTATGAATGCGAGTGAATAGATCTCGCGTCCGCTTCGCGCGCAGAATCGGAGCTGGAGGCGCGGTGTCTCAGGCGGCGCCGTCGAACATGCTCGTGACCGAGCCGTCTTCGAAGACCTCGTGGATCGCGCGGGCCAGCAGCGGTGCGATCGGCAGGATCGTCAGCCCGGGGAACTGCTTCTCGGGCGGCAGCGGGATCGTGTCGGTGACGACGACCTCGTCGATCGCATCGTCCTGCAGGCGCTCGGTGGCCGGGGCGCTGAACACGGCGTGGGTCGCGGCGACGATGACGCGCTCGGCGCCGTTGGCCTTCAGCGCCTGCGCGGCCTTGACGATCGTGCCGCCGGTGTCGATCATGTCGTCGACGAGCAGGCACACCCGGCCCGCGACGTGACCGACGATCTCGTTGACGGTGACCTGATTGGCGACGTTGGGGTCGCGGCGCTTGTGGATGATGGCGAGCGGCGCATCGAGGCTGTCGGACCACTGGTCGGCCACGCGCACCCGGCCGGTGTCGGGCGAGACGACCGTGAGCTTGGCGCGGTCGTCGGCCGAGAGGGTGCGCTCGAAGTACTCCAGCAGCACGGGCTTGGCGAACAGGTGGTCGACCGGACCGTCGAAGAAGCCCTGGATCTGCGCCGCGTGCAGGTCGACGCTCATGACGCGGTCGGCGCCGGCGGTCTTGAACAGGTCGGCGACGAGGCGCGCACTGATCGGCTCGCGCCCGCGGCCCTTCTTGTCCTGCCGCGAGTACGGGTAATAGGGCGCGACGACGGTGATGCGCTTGGCGGAGGCGCGCTTGGCGGCATCCAGCATGATGAGCGTCTCCATGAGCCACTCGTTCACCGGCGGGCCGAACGACTGGATGAGGAACGCGTCGCACCCGCGGATCGACACCTCGAAGCGGGTGAGGATCTCACCCGACGCGAAGGTGCGATGCTCCGTCGGCACGATCTCGGTGCCGAGCGCCTCGGCGACCTGCTGCGAGAGCGCCGGATGCGAACTGCCGCTGGCGACGACGAGACGCTTCTTGGTCTTGGCGACGAGCCCCGGGGCGATGCCCCGCGCGACGTCCAGGTCAACCGTGTTCTTCTTGCGCCCCATCGCCCTGTTCCTGTGCGGACCGGGACCGGGCCGCTGCCGCGGCTGCGGCGGTGCCCGGTCGGTGATTGTCGACCCACCCCTCGATGTTGCGCTGAGGGGCGACGCTCAAGGCGAGCGCGCCGGGCGGGACGTCCTTGCGGATCACCGCGCCGGCGCCGGTCTTGGCGCCATCTCCGATCCTAACGGGCGCGACGAACACGTTATGGCTGCCGGAGTGCACCTCGTCGCCGATCTCGGTGCGGTGCTTGGTCACGTCGTCGTAGTTGGCGGTGATGGCACCGGCGCCGAGGTTCACGCCGCGGCCGATCGTCGTGTCGCCGATGTACGACAGGTGCGGCACCTTGCTGCCCTCGCCGATCGTCGAGTTCTTCGTCTCGACGAACGTGCCGATCTTGCCGCCGGCGGCGAGCACGGTGCCCGGCCGCAGGTAGGCGAACGGGCCGACGGTCGCGTTCGCGCCGATGACGGCGAGCGTGGCGTCGGCACGGCGCACGGTGGCGTTCTCGCCGACCTCGCAGTCCTCCAGGCTCGTGTCGGGGCCGATCGTGGCGCCGACGGCGACCGTCGTGGCCCGCAGGATGTGGGTGTTGGGCAGCACCGTGACGTCGGGGGCGAGGGTCGCGGTGACGTCGATCCACGTCGTCGCCGGATCCTGGATCGTCGCGCCCGCCAACTGCCAGCGTCGCACCGTGCGCGCGTTGAGCAGGCGCCCGGCCTCGGCGAGCTGGGCGCGGTCGTTGACCCCCAGCGTGAGGGTCGCGTCGGCGACGACGGATGCCGTCACCGGCAGCCCGCCGGCGCGCGCCAGCCCGATCACGTCGGTGAGGTACTTCTCGCCCTGCGCGTTGTCGGTGCCCACGCGCGCGAGCTCGGTGCGCAGCACCGTCGACCGGAAGACGTAGACGCCGGCGTTGATCTCGGTGACCGCCGCCTCGGCGGCGCTCGCGTCCTTCTGCTCGACGACGCGCGCCACCGACCCGTCGGGGTCGCGGATGACGCGGCCGTAGCCGGTGGCATCCGGCAGCACCGCCGACAGCAGCGTCACCGCGGCGCCGGACGCGCGGTGGTCACCCACGAGCGCGCCGAGGGTGCCGGCGTCGAGCAGCGGAACGTCGCCGGAGAGCACGAGCACGTCGCCGGCGAAGTCGGGGATCGCCGCGAGCGACACCTCGACCGCGCGGCCCGTGCCCGGGATCTCGTCCTGGTCGACGACGATGACCTCGTCGGCGATGCCGGTCACGGCGTCTGCGACGAGGTCACGCTCGTGCCGGACCACCACCACGACGTGCCCCGGGCCGAGGTCGCGCGCCGTGTCGAGCACGTGGCCGACGAGCGGGCGCCCGCCGATGCGGTGCAGCACCTTGGGCAAAGCCGACTTCATCCGCGTCCCCTGCCCCGCCGCGAGGATGATCACGGCGAGGTTCGCGTCGAGTGCGTTGTTCGTCATGCTCCGCCGCCAGGATTCGAACCTGGGCCTCACAGCTCCAAAGGCTGTCGTGCTGCCGTTACACCACGGCGGACCGCGCCGGGCGCTCACGCCGCGGTCGCCCGTCCAGTCTGCCATGCGCGCAGCACCGGTCAGGTGGTGGGATGCCGGGGGTCGGGCCTCCCCCGGCATCCCACCGGTCTGTGTTCGCGCGGCGCCTACCGCGTGACAGCCACGGTGAGCGGCTGGCTGACGGTCGCACCGGCGGCGTTGCGGAACTCCACGACGTAGACGTGCGAGCCCTTCGGCGCTCCGGCCACGACCAGCCGGGCCGTCTGCGCGGCCGGGGTGTGCGCACTGAGCACACCCGCGGCGACCACGACGCCGTCGGCGAAGAAACGGTAGCTCGTCGCGTTCGTTCCCCACCACAGGTTGGCCGTCACGGTGAAGGCTCCGTCACCGTCCCAGTTGTCGTGGCTCAGGACGGGCACACCCGGGCTCGCCGCCGTCACGGTGACGGTCATCGCGTCGAGGGTCGTCTCACCCTGCGTGTTGGCCAGCACGGCGGTGTAGCGGTAGGTGCCGTTGCTCTTCCCGCTCACCTTCACGGTGGCCGTCTGGGCGGCGGTGCCGTTCGCCGACAGGGGCACGGTGGCGATCAGCACGCCGTTCTCGAAGAGCCGGAAGCTCGAGGCGTTCTGCCCCCACCACAGGTTCATCGTCACGGTGTAGTCGCCGTCCGCAAGGCCCGTGTCCCAGCCGTTGTCGTTGCTGAGCACGCCCTTCGCGGGCACCGCCGTCGCACTGTCGGCGTCACGACGGACGAGTCCGGCGCGGGCCTGCGCGAGCGCATCCGTCGCCGCCGTCACCTGGGCGGTCGTCGGCCAGTCGGCCACGACGACGATCCGCGCGCGCTGGATCGCCAGCGGCACCGGCGCGTACGACCACTCGGTGTAGTCGGCGGCGGCGAGGCCCGCGAGGTCGTCGGCGGATGCCGCCAGTGCGGTGGTGTCGACGCGATCGCCGGCCCGCACGAGCTGCAGCGCGTCGACCGTGCCCCACGTCCCGGCGCTCAGCGAGGCCGTCACGGCGACCGTCAGCACGCCGTCGGCACCGACCGTGAACTCCGGCGTCGTCGCGGTGCGCCACGCCTGCCAGCCGTCGAGCGCGAGCGGTGCCGACGTCGTGCCGGTCGCTGTCGTCGCCTGCACCCGCAGCTGGTCGGTGGCGCCCTCCCCGTCGCCCTGCGCCGTCGCCGCGAGCGTGTACGTGCCGGGCGTGACGCCCGTGATGCTCTGCGTCACGGCGAAGGCGTACGCGGTGCCGGCCCAGAACGAGACGGCACGGCTGCCGGCGGCGGCATCCGTCGTCGCCCCGATCGCGGCCCCCGTACCGGTGACCTCCCACATGCTGACGTCGGTCTGCTCGAAGCCCGGGTTGCGCACCCACTGGCGCGCCGTCACCGTGACCGTCGCGGTGGCCGCGAGGCCCTGCGACGTGGTGCCGGAGATCGTGTACTGGCCCGTGCTGCCGATCTGCCCGAGCACGTCGGCCCACGTGACCGATTGGATCTGCACGCTGCCGTTCCAGCGGCGGACGTCGACCTCGGCGGGTAGCGTCACGGCATCGCCCTCGACGACGGTGCGCGTCACGGGGACGACCACCGGCGCGGGCTCCGCGCCGCTGAGGACGAGCCCTTCCCACGCGTTCTGCACACGGCTCAGGGCCGCGGCGACCATGCTCGCGTCGGGGGCCGCCGAGGCCAGCACGACGTCGGCGATCACGAGGGCGGCATCGAGCGGGGCCAGCGATGCGGCCGTGACGATCGTGCGATCGAGGGCTTTCGCGCGATCGACCGCCGCGCGCAGGGCTGTCGTGTCGGCCCCGCTGGCGGCGCGCGTCAGCACGACGTCGTCGATCGTGCCCCACGCACCGGCCGGCAGGGAGACCGTGATCGTGACGGTCGCCGTGCCGTTCGCCGGCACGGTCACCGCATCGGTCGTCGGCGTCGACCACGCCTTCCAGCCGTTCAACTCGAACGGCGCGCTGGCGCTGCCCGCGGCACTGGAGAGCGCAATGGTCATGACGCTGGACGCATTCTCGCCGTCGCCCTGCAGCGCCGCCGACGCCCTGTAGGTGCCCGCCGCAAGCCCCGTGACCTTCTGCGAGAGGGTGAACGAGAACGCGGATGCCGCGTAGAAGTGCGCCGACCGCGTGCCGGTGCGGGGGTCGTCGGTCGCGCGGATCGTGAGGCCGCTGCCCGTCTTGGTCCACATCGAGACGTCGGCATCCTCGAAACCGGGGTTGCGCAAGAGGTTGACGGCGAGCACCGTCACCGTCGCGGTGGTCTGATGTCCGCTCGCGGTCGTGCCGGCGATCGCGTAGGTGCCGGGACCGGAGATGAAGTCGGCGGCTTCCGACCACGTGACGGCATCCTGCTCGGTGGATCCGTCGTTGTACGTCAGCGTGACGCTCTGCGGCAGGGCGATGGTGGCGCCGTCTTGCACCGTGATCGCCGGCTGCTCGACGGAGGTCACCGCGCGCGGCGCGATGGCGCCGGTGCGGGCGTAGGCGAACACGTCGAGCGACTCCAGCGGCGTGCCGTCGAAGGCGAACAGGGCCTGGTTGTCCCAGGCCGAGCCGCCGTACCACTGGCCCGCGTCGTCGGGGTCGTACTCGCCGGCGTAGCTCGACGCCCAGCCCGAGCCGTCGCGCTCCCACAGGAGCTTGTTCTGCGCGAGTTGCGCGGGCGTGCCGACCGGCAGCCATGCCGGCTCCCAGTAGAAGACGCCGATGCCCGCCGACCCGACGCTCGCGACGGCCTGGATGACATCGCGCACGGCCGACGCCTGGCCCTGCACGCTCACGGGGTACTGCGTCGCCTCACTCGGCAGGTCGATCGTGTTGCCGTGACCGTCGCCGTCTTCCAGCGTGTACGCCCAGCTCGTCTCGGCGACCATGACCTTCTTGCCGTACGTGTCGGCGACGTTCTTCAGGACGCTCGTGAGGTTGGCGAGCGTCCCGTGCCAGTACGGGTAGTACGACGAGGCGAAGACGTCGTAGTCGACGCCGGCGGCGGCGAGGTTCGCGGCGTAGCCGGCATACCGGCCCGCCGTCTCGGGGTTCGTGAAGTGCAGCGCGACGAGGGCGTCGGGGAAGACCTCCCTGACGGCAGCCGACCCGGCGGAGAAGATCTGCGCCATGTTCGCCCACCCGGTCACGCCCGCGACGCCGTTGTTGGTCTCGTTGCCGACCTGGACCATCTCGACGTCGACGCCCGCGTCGGCGAACTGCGCGAGGGCATCCGTCGTGTAGTCACGCACCGCGGCGGCCTTGTCGGCGACCGACAGGTCCTTCCACGCCTTGGGCGCCTTCTGCTTGCCCGGATCCGCCCAGAAGTCGGAGTAGTGGAAGTCGACGAGGACACCCAGGCCCGCCGCCGTCGCGCGCTCGCCGATCTCGACGGCGCGGGCGACGTCGACTTCGCCGCCGCCGTAGCCGTGGCCGTCGGCGTCGTAGGGGTCGTTCCAGACGCGCACCCGGACATCGGTGATGCCGTGCTCCTTCAGCACGTCGAACAGGTCCGCCGGCTGGCCGTCGTCGTCGCGGAAGACGACGCCGGACTCCTCGAGCGAGAGCACGGACGACACGTCGACGCCGCTGATGAAGTCGTCCGGGAGGTTTTCGACCTTCGGGACCGTGATCCCGGCGGAGACGGGGGTCTCCGTGTCGTCGGCGATCGCGGCCGCGGGCAGCGTGAGGCCGCCGATGATGACGGCGGCGACGATGCCGAGCGCGGGCATGCGGAAGCGGGTGCGCATGGAGTTCGATCTCCTTCGATCTACGATGCCGCGGCCCGTGCGACAGGACTGTTACCGGTCACAGTGTGCGTCACCCGGCGAGCGCGTGAGAAGCTCTCCGGCCACTCTGTTACCGAAGTGTTATCGACAACATGGCGGATGCCGCGCGGATGCCGAGCCGGGATAATGGGAGCATGACCACCGAGCACGACGAAGTCGACCGCATCGTCGTCGCGTGGGGCACGCAGCGCCCCGACCTCGATTTCTCGCCGCTGGAAGTGCTCTCCCGCGTCGACCGGCTGTCGCGGCACCTCGACCGGGCGCGGCGCGAGGCGTTCCGCCGCAGCGACCTGGAGCCGTGGGAGTGGGACGTGCTGTCGGCGCTGCGCCGCGCGGGCGAGCCGTACCAGCTGAGCCCCAAGCAGCTGCTGCAGCAGACCCTCGTCTCCAGCGGCACGATGACCAACCGCATCGACCGCCTCGTCGCCCGCCGGCTCGTCAGCCGCGAGGCCGACCCCGACGACGGCCGCAGCGTGCTGGTGACCCTCAGCGACGACGGCCGCATCCGGGTCGACGCCGCCATCACCCGGCTCGTGGATGCCGAGGCCGCGCTGCTCGGCGCGCTCCCCCGCACCGACCGCGAGCGCCTCGCCGGACTGCTGCGCAAGCTCAGCCTGAGCTTCGACGCCTGAGGCGCGCCAAAAGCAGGCTCAACCGCACTCGCCGGCCCCGTGGGACCGCCGAATCGACGTTTCAGCCTGCTTTTGGCACATCAAGGGTGCAACACCAGTACCTGTCGGCGCGTCGGGCGGTGTGATCTGATGGCGAAGTGACCCCTCCCCCGCCTGTGCAACCGGCCCGCCTGTTGTCATCGGCCTCGGCGCTGTTGTGGGGTCTGCAGTTCGCCTTCCTGAACCCGGTGCTCGCCCTCCTCCTCACGTCGCTCTACGACGCGACGCCCGCCGACGTCGGCTGGGTGCTCGTGGTGTACAACGTCGGCGGGTTCATCGCGTCGCTCGTGCTGCCCGGCTGGGCCGACCGCACCGGCGACTACCTGCGCGCAATGCTGATCTGCGGCGTACTGACCATCGCCCTCGCCGGCACCCTCGCGCTGGCGACCGCGCTGCCGCTGGCCGTCATCGCCCTCGTCGTGCTGGGCGGTCCCGCCGGCGTGGGCAGCACGCTGCTGTATGCGGGATTGCGCCACGCGGGCGCGGCGACCGCGCAGGTCATGAACACGCGCGCCATCGTGTCGTTCGCGTGGGTCGCAGGGCCGCCCGTCGCGACGCTCCTCATGGGCGCCCTCGGCGACCGATCGATCCTCGTCGCGATCGCCGTCGTCGGCGTCGGTAACGTCATCACCACGATCCTGATGCTGCGGCACCGGCGCGCCGCCGCGGCGGGCAACCCTCTGCCGACGGACCCCGTCGATCCCGGCATCCCGGCCGCGATGACGGATGCCGTCGAGCCCACCCCCGCCGCACCCGGCGACCGGCCCGGCTGGCCGCAGCTGATCGCCATCCTGCTCGCCTTCGTCCTGCTGCAGGCGACGAACAACACGATCATGACGGTCATGACCCTGTTCGTGACGGCGGGGCTCGACCTGCCGGTGTTCTGGGGCGGCATCGTGCTCGGCGTCGCGGCGCTGCTGGAGATCCCGGCGCTGTGGCTGATCGGACGGTTCAGCGGCCGGTTCTCGTCCCACGGCCTGTTGATCAGTGGATGCGTCGCCGCCGTCGTCTACTACGCTGCGCTGGCGTTCGTGCACGATCCGATCGCCCTGATCGCCCTGCAGGTGCTCAACGCCTGGTCGTTCGCCGCGCTCCTCGGCATCGGCATGACGTTCTTCCAGGAGGTCATCCGCGGCGCGGGCATCGCCACCGGGATCTTCATGAACACCCGACGGGTCGGCGCGATCCTCACCGGCCCGATCATCGCGATCGCCGGCATCCCGGGATTCGGCTACCCCGGCATGTTCCTCGTGTGCGCGGCACTCACCGCGATCGCCGCCGTCGTCCTCCTGGCTGCGCAGTGGGTGACGCAGTGGGTGACGCGGCACTCGAGCCGCGCCTGAGTCAGAAGAAGTTCACCGCGATGCAGCTGGACATCAGCACGACGAAGCCGACGAAAAGTGCGACGGTCAGCCACACGGCACGCGGCGAGCCCTCAGCCTCGTCGACCGGAGCCTCGTGAACCTTGTCGCTCATGCGCCCACCAATCGTCCGATGTCCATCACGAGAGCCACGGCGAGCACGACGAACACGACCGCCATGAAGCCGGTGTACATCCAGCGGTAGCGATGGTTCGAGATCCAGAACCTGCGCACGCCGATGACGCCGTTCACGGCCGCGAACAGGCACAGCGCGATGCTCAGCGGCGTGGCGATCATGCCCGCGACGGCAGCGACGGGGATGAGGATCGGAACGGCGAGGTAGGTGATGAGACAGCGGATGCCGGACACGATGATCGCCGTCCGGAACGCCCGCTCGGCGCCGCGCGCCGCGCGTTTGTCGGTTGCCGGCACCCGCAGGAGCGCACGCATGAATCGGTCGGCGCGGGGAATCGTCGGCTCGGGACGGATGCCGGCATCCTGCGCCTGCGCCTCCACAGTGGTCATCCCCCTCGCCTCCTTTCCGTCACGTTCTGGACAGCATCACTACCGACTGTAGCCGCTCATCGGGCGCAGCAGGCGTCAGGACCGGACGAGGCGGCGGATGGCGCCGCTGGCCTCTTTCAGCTTCGCCTCGGCAGTGTCGCCGCCCTCGTGGATCGCGTCGGTCACGCAGTGCCCCAGGTGATCGTCGAGCAGCGTCAGCGCGACGGATTCGAGCGCGCTGGTGACGGCGGCGATCTGGGTGAGCACGTCGATGCAGTAGCGGTCGTCGTCGATCATCCGCGCGATGCCGCGCACCTGCCCCTCGACCCGGTTCATCCGGCGCTGCAGCGCCTCCTTGTCCAGCGAGTATCCGTGCATGCGGTGGCCTCCGGCATCCACGATACCCCTTCGGGGTATTGCGGGTGCCGGCTGCTTCAGGGCCGGGCGCGCGGCCCGAAGGCCGAGCGTGACCCCTGCCCGCCTCAGCGGCGGAAGGCGCAGCAGCCCTCGAGAAGCAGGGCGAAGACCGTCGCCGTGGCGCAGGGGCGTCTCGCGCCGGCAGCCGCCCGAACAGTTCCACCCGTGGTTGGCATCGCACCCCTTGGGCGCCTCCGTAGCGTCGAGGTGGATCGAGATTCACCGCGCGAAGTCGGAGGTTGTTGTGAGTATTCACCTACTGTCGTTGAGCAAGCGATACGGCAAGAACTGGGCCGTCCGCGACCTCTCGTTCGAGGTGCAGCCGGGAAAGGTGACCGGGTTTCTCGGACCGAACGGCGCGGGCAAATCGACGACCATGCGTTCGATCGTGGGCCTGGATCGTCCGACCTCGGGCGAGGCACTGATCGGCGGGCGGCGGTACGCGGGACTGCGTGCGCCGCTGCGGGAGGTCGGCACCCTGCTGGATGCGAAGTCGGCGCACCGATCCCGCCGGGCGGTCGATCATCTGCGCACGGTCGCGACGACGCACGGCATCCCCAGGAAGCGTGTCGATGAGGTGATCGGTCTTGCCGGTCTTGAGAGCGTCGCGAAGCGGAAGGCCGGGAAGTTTTCGCTGGGCATGAGCCAGCGCCTCGGGATCGCGGTCGCGCTGCTGGGCGATCCGCACACGCTGATTCTCGATGAGCCGGTGAACGGCCTCGACCCCGAGGGCGTGACGTGGATGCGGAACCTGCTCGCGCATCTGGCGCGCGAGGGGCGCACCGTGTTCCTCTCCTCGCATCTGTTGAGCGAACTGTCGCTGGTCGCTGAGCACGTCGTGGTGATCGGACGGGGCGAACTCATCGCAGACGCCCCGCTGTCCGAGCTGACCGCGCACGAGGAACGGGTTCGGGTGCGCACCGGGCAACTCGGCGAACTGTTACGGCTGCTGGTCGCACCCGGCGTCGCCACGACCTCGCACGATGCGGCCATGGCCGACATCGTGGGGGTGCCTGTCGAAGAGATCGCGCAGCGGGCGGCGGATGCGGGGATCGTGCTGCTCGAACTCTCGCCGGTGCAGCGCACGCTGGAAGAGGCGTACACAGAGCTCACGAGCGATGCCGTCGAGTACCGCGCCGGCGACGAGGGTCGGGGCGCGTCATGACCTCTGATGCCGTGACGCGGGCGACGCCTGTGCGAGTGATGCGGGCGGAGTGGGTGAAGTTCGGCACCCTCCTCTCGAACCCGATCACGATGTGCGTCGCGTTCCTGTTGACCCCGGGATTGGCGGTGCTGCTCGTGTGGGCGCGGAGCGCGCAGTCGGTGACGCCGACGGAACTGCTTGCCGGGGCATCGTGGGCGCAGATGCTCGTCGCGGTGCTGGCGGCCGTGTTCGCGTGCACCGAATGGTCGTCCGGGACGAGCCGGGTGACCTTCCTCGCCGCCCCGACCCGGTGGCCGGTGCTCGTCGGCAAGGCGGTGGTGATGGGTGTCACCGCCTTTCTTGCCGGTGCTCTCGGCGCCGGCGGCGCGCTGCTCGCCGGCGCGATCGGCGGCGTCGATCTCACCGGACATGCGAGCCTGGCGGTGCGGCTCGTGGTCGGCGCCGGGGTGTACCTCGCCGGGATCGCGATCCTCGCGGTCGCGATCGGGGTCATCGTGCGCGACCTGGTCGCCGGCATCCTGACCGTGATCGGGTTCATCTGGGTGCTGCCGCTCGCGATCACGTTGATCCCGTGGGAGCCGGTCCCGCACGTCGTGCCGTATCTTCCGTCTCCCGCGGGTGGCCTGCTGATCGCGGCGGACAACCCGGCATCGCCGCTCACCGCGTGGGGCGGCGGGGCGGTGCTGTTCGCTTGGGCCGTCGCCGGCGTGCTCTGCGCAGCGCTGGTGCTGGGTGGCCGTGATGTCTGACCAGAAGGAGGTACCCGTGATGGATGCCGACACGGCACGCGCGGCGCGCCCGGCGTGGGCCGGCGCGATCAGCGCGGAAGTCTTGAAGCTCTCGACGCTGCTGTCGAACCGTATCCTGCTTCTCGTCGCGGTGGTGATGATCGCGGGCTCCGGCGGGCTGCTCTCACTCGGCATGATCTCCCGGCTCACCGACCCACGGTTCGCCGGGCAGGAGATCACCGCGACACCGATGCAGTTCGTCGACAGCGTGCTGTGGGCGCAGATCGTCGTCGCAATCGTCGCCGTGCTCGCCATCACGAACGAATACACCTCCGGTCAGGTACGACTCTCGCTGCTCTCGCTGCCGACACGCATCCCCTGGCTGGGCGCGAAGGCGCTCGTGCTCGGTGCCGCGGGGTTCCTCGTCGGTGTGAGCGGGTCGGCCATCGCGCTCGGGCTCTCGGCCGCCATGCTGACGGGCACCAACGTGCACTACGCGGTCTCCTTCGGAGAGGCCGCGTCTTTGAGCGTGAGATCGGGGCTGTACCTCGCGGTGATCGCGATCTTCGCGGTGGGCGCCACGGCGTCGATCCGTCAGGTCGTCGCCGCGCTGATCGCCGTGCTCGCGCTCTTGATCGTGCTGCCGCCGGTGCTCTCCTCGATCCCCGGGGTGAGAGACGTGGTGGACTATCTGCCGACCCTCGCGGGGCGCCGTCTGATCTCCGATTTCGAGACGACGGCGCAGCTCACCCCGTGGGCAGGGTTCGGGGTGCTCGCCCTCTGGGCCGCCGCCGCGCTCGCGCTGTCCGCTGTGCTGCTGAAAACCCGCGACGCCTGAACCTCGGGAGAATGGGAGCGAGGAGGGCTGAACCGGTGAGCATGCAGATCGGCGATCTGCGCCGTCCGCCCGCGAAACCGCTGGCCTGGCTGCGTCGCCATCCCGTCGTGGTCGATGCGGTGGTCGTGGTGCTGGCGTGTGGACCGTATCTGGCGGCGCTGATCTCCCGCGCCGACGACGTCGGCTGGTGGGGATACTCGTTGCTCGCGATCACCGCGGCCGCGTTGTTTCTGCGCCGCCGGTGGCCGTTCACGATGCTCATCGTGGTCGCGTGCGCGTGCGCGTTCAGCCCCATCGCGAGGCCGGGGATGGCGTTCCCGATGATCCCGTTCGCCTTTGCACTCTTTGCCGTCGCGTCGACGCAGTCCACCCGGCGCGCGGTGGCGGGCTACGGCACCGGGGTCGCAGCGACAGCGCTGGCGACGATCCCGTACTCCCTCAGCGGGACGCAGCCGCCCCTGGTGGCGCTGTTCGAACCGTTCTCGTTGGTCGCGCTCGTGATCGGCGTCATCGTGAAAAGCCGCAGGGATCAGCAACAGCGCCTTGTGGAACTCGTCAACGAACGCATCGATCACGCCGCGCTCGCCGAGCGGACGCGCATCGCCGCCGAAATGCACGACGTGGTCGCGCACGCCCTCACGGTGATCGTGTCGCTTGCGAATGGCGCGACGAGCATCCGAGAGAAACAACCGGAAAAGGCCAACGCGGCGGTCGAGCAGATCGCGGTTGTCAGCCGCGATGCCCTCGATGACATGCACCGCACGCTCAACCTGCTCCGCGCATCCGATGCCGGTCTGAATGAGAACCTGCATCGCTCGGGCGACAATCTCCCGACCGTCGAAGAGCTTGTCGAGCGTTTCCGCATCGCGGGGCTCCCGGTGACGCTCACCCGCGACGGCGATCCGCTGCCCGATGACGTGGCCGTGCGGCAGGCGGTCTTCCGCATCGTGCAGGAGTCGCTGACGAACACCCTCCGTCACGCGGATGCGCCATCGGCGGCCAGCGCGACGATTCGGCAGGAGAACGCCCGGATCGAGGTTCAGATCGAAGACGACGGATGCCCCCAGACGGCGCCGCACACCCCGGGACACGGGCTCGTCGGCATCGAGCAGCGCGCCCGCGCATTCGGCGGCCACGCGGAGGCGGGGCCGCGACCCGGCGGGGGGTGGCGCACGATTGCCGTGCTGCAGCCGGACAGAGAGCGAGGGCGCGATGGCTGATCCACGGACCCGGGTGCTGCTCGTCGACGATCATGCGCTGATCCGAACCGGGAACGCGCTCGTGATCGAGGCGACCGACGACCTCGACGTCGCGGGCGAAGCCGGCAGCGGCGAAGAAGCCGTCTGCCTCGCAGCATCCCTGCGACCCGACGTGGTCCTCATGGACCTGCGAATGCCTGGTATGGGCGGGATCGAGGCAACCAGGCAGATCACCGCCGCGCACCGGGAGACACGGGTGATCGTGCTCACGACGTTCGATCTCGATGAGTACGCCTTCGGCAGCCTCCGTGCGGGCGCGAGCGCCTTCCTCCTCAAGAGCGCCACGGCGGCTCAGCTCACCGACGCGATCCGCACGGTCGCAGCCGGAGACAGCGTGCTCGACCCCCGCATCACCAGAAAACTGATCGAGACCTTCGTCGTTGCTGACGCTCAGACCCGTGCGGCCACGGCCACCGGGCCGGATCCGCTCGCCGTGCTGTCACCGCGAGAAATCGACGTCTTCTCCTGCGTCGTGGAAGGCCTCGCCAACGCCGAGATCGCCACCCGGCTCTTCCTCTCCGTGCCGACCGTGAAAACCCACGTCAACCGCATCCTCGCCAAGCTCCACGCCCGAGACCGCGTACACCTCGTCATCATCGGATATGAGAACCGCATGCAGAGCACGTCCAGCTAGCCCCTCTTCGCAACCGCGCTCCTCAGCCTGCGGAGTTTTCGACGACCTCGCCCAGTTCGAACCAGCGCTCCTCGAGATCCTCCAGTTCGCTCTCCAGCGCGGTGATCCGCTCCATCTCCAGGCCAAGACCTACGTAGTCCGACTGGTCGTGATCGGCAAGAGCGTCCCGGCCCTTCGAGATCTGCTCCTGCACCTTCCCCATCCGCCGCTCCACGGAAGAGAACTCCTTCTGCGCGGCGCGCAGGTCGGCGCCGGAGAGGGTGGCCGGCGACGTTTCGTCTCGCTTCGCTCGCTCAACGACCGGTGCGGACGAGCGGGAGGCTACCCGCAGCCGCAGGTACTCGTCCACGCCGCCGGGCAGGTGCCGCAGCTTCCCGCCGAGGATCGCGTACTGCTGATCGGTGACGCGCTCCATGAAGTAGCGGTCGTGGCTGACCACGAGGAGAGTCCCCGGCCACGAGTCGAGCAGATCCTCGATCGCGGCGAGCATGTCGGTGTCGAGGTCGTTGGTGGGCTCGTCGAGGATCAAAACGTTGGGCTGGTCGAGCAGGACCAGCAGCAGCTGCAGGCGCCGCTGCTGCCCGCCGGAGAGGTCACTTCACCGGCGTCGACAGCTGCGCCGACGAGAACCCCATCCGCTCCAGCAGCTGACCGGGGGTCAGCTCGGTCGCCTTCGAGCCGATGCCGAACGTGTAGTTCGTGCGCAGCCGCGAGATGACGACCCGCACGGGCTCGTCGAGGTGCTCGTCGAGCTCGTCCATGCGCTGCGTCAGGGTCGCCACTTTGACCGTCTTGCCGCGCTTGACCCGCCCGCTCGTGGGCTCGATCGCGCCGGCGACGAGGCCCAGCAGGGTCGACTTGCCGGCGCCGTTGACGCCGAGGATGCCGGTGCGCTCCCCCGGCGCGATGCGCCACTCCACCCCGGTCAGCACCGGCCGGTCGTCGTAGGTGACCCCGGCGTCCAGGAGATCCACGACGTCCTTACCCAGGCGGGAGACGGCGAGCGACTGCAGCTGCACCTTGTCGCGGATCTCGGGCACGTCGGCGATGAGCACGTTCGCCGCGTCGATGCGGAACTTCGGCTTGCTCGTGCGCGCCGGGGCGCCACGCCGCAGCCACGCGAGCTCCTTGCGCGCGAGGTTCTGCCGGCGCTGCTCGATGGCGGCCGCCTGCCGGTCGCGTTCGACGCGCTGCAGGATGTATGCCGCGTAGCCGCCCTCGAACGGCTCGACGATGCGGTCGTGCACCTCCCAGGTCTTCGTGCACACCTCGTCGAGCAGCCACCGGTCGTGGGTCACCAGCAGGAGCGCGCCGGCATTCGCCGTCCACCGCCGCGTGAGGTGCTGCGCGAGCCAGGCCACCGCCTCGACGTCGAGATGATTGCTGGGTTCGTCGAGCGCCAGCACGTCCCAGTCGCCGACCAGCAGCCGTGCGAGGGCGACCCGGCGCCGCTGACCGCCGGACAGCCCCGCGACCGGTCCGTTCCAGTCGAGGTCGCCGACGAGGCCCGCGATGACGTCGCGGATGCCGGCATCCCCCGCCCACTCGTGCTCCGGCCGGTCGCCGACGATCGACTCTGCGATGGTCAGGTCGTCGTCGAGCGTGTCGCCCTGGTCGAGCACGCCCACGCGCACTCCGCTGCGCACGGTGACGCGTCCGGCATCCGGCGACAGGCGCCCCGCGAGCATCGCCATGAGGCTCGACTTGCCGTCGCCGTTGCGCCCGACGATGCCGATGCGGTCCCCTTCGTCGACGCCGAGCGAGACGCCGTCGAAGACGATCTTGGTGGGAAACTCCAGGTGCAGGCCTTCGGCCCCGAGCAGATGTGCCATGTCCCGTCCAGGCTACGCGAGGGTCGGGTCAGCGGCGCACCCACATCCACCGGCTCCCGACGAGCCCGGCCGAGGTCAGCAGCGCGGCGGCGAGCGCGAGCCAAGGCAGCGCCGCCGCGGGCTGCGGGAGGGACGCGGCACCGAGGAGCGCGCCGACGACGACGTTGCCGACGAGGACGGCGAGACCCCCGCAGGTGGCGAGCAGACCGAAGTACGAGCCCGTCGGCAGCGCGCCGGCGAAGCCGCCCACCGCGCCGAGCGCCGTCGGCAGGGCGAACAGATGCCCCGCCGTCAGCAGGGTCGCCGCCGCGAAAGCGGGCAGCAGCTCCCACCCCGGCGCCGGAGCGAACGGCGCGGCGATCGCGAGCACGAGGAAGGCGGAGGCGCCGCACAGGTATCCGATGCGCAGCGCCGCGGCCGACGGCAACCGGCGCGACCAGGAGGCGACCGGCAGCTGCAGCGCGACGGTGAGGACCGACACCCACGCGAAGATCGCGCCGAGGGCGAGAGCGCCGGCATCCACCCGCCGAAGCTCGACCGGAAACGCGAGATAGAGCTGGTTGTACGCGAGCAGGTCGACGCTGTGCAGCGCGGCGAAAGCGACGAAACGGCGGTCGGTCAGTGCCGCGGGCACGCGCCCGGGTCGCCGTGCCGGCCCGCCGGAACGGCGCGGCGTCTGCGGCAGCCGCCACCAGAGCAGACAGCCGATGACGGCGAACAGCCCCGCCCCCGCGACGGCGACGACGGCGAACCCCCGACCGAGCAGGAGCGCGCCGACCAGCGGCCCGGTCGCCGCACCGAGCTCGCCGGCGACGGTGAGCCAGGCGAAGAGGTTCACGCCCCCGCTGCGGCGACGGTCGGCACCCGCGACGAGCGTGTTGAGGGCGGGTGAGAACATCGCGCCGCCGAGCCCGGTCAGCACGGTGCCCGCGATGAAGACGGACAGGAGCGGCGGCTCGGGCGCGGTCCCGAGCTGTGGCCACAGCGCCGCGGAGAGCAGCAGGAACCCGGATGCGCGCACGCCGCAGCCGACGAGGATCAGTGCTTTCGCGCCCCAGCGGTCGGCGAGCACCCCGCCCACGAGGAACATCCCCTGCTGCGAGAACGCCCGCACGCCGAGCACGAGCCCCACGGCGGCTCCGCCGAGGGCGAAGTCGTCCGTCAGGACCACCGCGATGAACGGCACGACGGCGTAGAAGCCGACGTTGAACAGGAGCTGCGTCCCCAGCAGGGTCGCCGGTGCGGCGATCCGGGCGTCGTCCCGAGACGTCGTCGCGATTTGGTCACGCATACGTTTAAATGATAATCATTATCAATATGGCTCGTGAATCCACCCCGGCGCTCGACGTGACCGACCTCCGCATCCGGATCGGTGGACATCCCCTCGTCCACGGTTCGACCTTTCGCGTCGACCGCGGCGAGCGGGCCTGCCTGATCGGCGAGTCGGGGTCGGGAAAGTCGCTGACCGCCGGGGCGATCCTCGGCAACCTCCCTGCCCACGCCGTCGTCGAGGGCAGCATCCGCGTGAACGGCATCGAGGTGGCGGGCATACCGGCGCCCCGGCGCCCCGCGCAGGCTCGCGTCGCGGCGGTGTTCCAGGATTCCGCCGTGGCGCTGAACCCCCTGGTCCGGCTGGGAGCCCAGCTCACCGAGCCGCTGCGCCGCCACCGGTCGCTCTCGCGCGACGACGCCCGTCGCGCCGCCGTCGACCTCGCCGCCTCGGTGGGGCTCCCCGACCCCGAACGGCTGCTGCAGCGGTTCTCCGGCGAACTCTCCGGCGGACAGCGGCAGCGGCTGTGCATCGCGCTCGCGCTGGCCTGCGGCACCGGCCTGATCGTGGCCGACGAGCCGACCTCGGCGCTGGACGTCATCACGCAGCAGCGCGTGCTCGAGGTGCTGCGGCGCTACACCGCGGGTCCGGATGCGCCGTCGCTGCTGTTCATCACGCACGACATCGCCGTCGCCGCGGCACTGTGCCGGCACGGCGTGGTCATGCGTCAGGGCGTCGTCGTCGACCAGGGCCCGCTCGACGCCGTGCTCTCGGCGCCGGAAGACGCCTACACGCGCGAGCTGGTCGAGGCCGCGCGCGCCGCGACGATCTCGCCGGGCCTGCGGATGTCACAGCCGGATGCCGATGACGCACCGCGCGACGACACGAGCCCCGACACGTTCATCCACGTCGACGGGGTGAGCCGGTCGTATCCGCTCCCCCGCCAGCGCCTGTTCGGCACGACGCGACGGCACGTCGCCCTGCACCCGACGTCGCTCGACCTGCGCCCCGGCGAGCGCGTCGGCCTCGTCGGCGCCTCGGGCTCGGGCAAGACCACGCTCCTGCGGCTCATGCTCGCACTCGAGCCCGGCGACACCGGCACGATCTCCTGCCGTTCGCGCACGGTGCGCCCGGCCGGGGTGCGCGAGCTGCGCTGGTACCGGCGCGCCGTGCAATACGTCCCGCAGGATCCCGCGAGCACCCTCGACCCGCGCATGAGCGTGCAGCGGCTGCTGCGCGAACCGCTCGCCCGCCTCGGCGTGCCCGGGGACCACGATGCGCTGATCCGCAGCGCGCTGGACGCGGTGCGCCTCGGCGACGGCTTCCTTCACCGCCGGGCGGGCGAGCTGTCGGGCGGTCAGGCGCAGCGGGTCGCGCTGGCCCGCGCCGTCGCGACCGAGCCCGAGTTCCTCTTCGCCGACGAACCGGTCAGCGGCCTCGACCTTCCGATGCGCAAGGAGGTCGTGGCCCTCCTGCGCCGCCTCGCCGACGAACGCGGCATGGGGTTGGTGCTCGTGTCGCACGACCTGTCGGTGGTCGCCGACCTCTGCGCGCGGACGATCGTGATGCACGATGGGGCGATCGTCGAGGACCGCCCCACGACCGAGGTGCTGTGCGCACCCGAAGACCGGCGCACGCGGGAACTCCTCGACGCCGTGCCCGTGCTCACGGCAGGGGCGGCGCGATGAACCCCCGACCGGCACTCGTGGCGGCATCCTCCCGCGTCGTCACCATCGTGGGCGTCGTCTTCCTGCTCAGCATCATCCCGCTGCTGTCGGGACGCGACCAGGCCGTGTCGATCTTCCGCGCCCGCTCGGCCGAGGGCGAGATCACGGAAGAGGCTCTGGAGGCGATCCGGCGGGAGATCGGATTGGATGCCGGCCCGTTCGGGTCGTTCACGACCTGGTTCGGCGGTGTGCTGCGCGGCGACCTCGGCGTGTCATGGGTGGCCCGCAAGCCCGTCGCCCTCGACCTGGTCACGACGCTCGGCACGTCGCTGACGCTGATGCTCGCATCGTTCGGCGTCGCGGTGGTACTCGCCGCCCTGCTCACGGTGCCGACCTTCCGGCGGGGACTCGCGGGGCGCCCGGCCCGCACCGGCGGGGGCGCGGCGGCGGCATTCACCGCCCTGCCCGACTTCCTGCTCGCGTCGGTCCTGCTGATCGTGTTCGCCGTGTGGCTCGGCTGGTTTCCGCCGTACGGATGGCGCGGTCCGCAGTACGTCGTGCTCCCCGCGCTGGCGATGGGCATCCCCGCCGGCGGATTCCTCGGGCGGATGCTCTCCGACGCCCTCGCCGACACCTTCGCCGAGAAGTGGATCGCCACGTGGCAGGTCGCCGGCTCCTCGAACGCCCGGATCGTCCTCGCAGCGCTGCGCCGGACGCTGCCGGGCATCGCCGCGCCGCTGTCGCTCGTGCTCGTGAGCATCACGGCCAGCGCCGTCGTCGTCGAGCAGGTCTACGCGATCCCCGGGATCGGGCGCACGACCATCGGCGCCGCGCAGGCACAGGATCTGCCGACGCTGCAGGGCGGCGTGCTGCTGCTCATGCTCCTCGCCGTCGCGTTCGGCGTGGGCGTCACGCTGCTGCGGGTGGCCCTGCTCGGCCCGGCGCTGCGATCGAGCTCGCTGCCGGCGCCCGTGCCGCGCGCCCCGAGCTCGGCGTCGGCGCTGATCCTGCCCGCGGCCATGCTCGTCCTCCTCGTCGTGCTCATCGTCGCGGGGCTCCCCCGCGACCCCTACGCGCTCGACTTCACGCGGCTGCAGGCGCCCGACTGGACGCTCCCGTTCGGCGCCGATGCGAGCGGGCGGGACGTGCTCGCCCGGGTCTCGCACGGCGCCCTGTCCACCCTCGGCACCGGGGTCGTCGTCATGCTCGCGTGCCTCGCGCTCAGTCTCGTCGTCGGCCTGTTCCCGAACGCGGCCGCCGGCCCCATCGAGATCACGAACGCCGCCCCGCCGATCCTCGCCGGCCTCATCGTCGCCGCGATCATGGGGCCTTCCGCCGTGGGGGCGGCAATCGCCGTGGCCGCCGTGAGCTGGGCGCCGCTGGCCTCGCACACCGCGGCCCTCGTCGCCGAGGCCAAGGCGCAGCCCCACATCGCGATCGCGCCCGTGCTCGGCGTCGGCCGCGTGCGACTGCTCTTCCACTACGTGCTGCCGGGCGTGATCGGCCCCGTGTTCCGGCACGCCTGCCTGCGCCTGCCGGGGATCTGTCTCGCGCTGGCCGCGCTCGGCTTCCTCGGTCTCGGCCCGCAGCCCCCGGCATCCGACTGGGGACTGGTGCTGTCCGAAGGCCTGCCCTACGTCGAACGCGCGCCGTTCCTGGTGGCCCTGCCCGCC
The DNA here is from genome assembly GCF_047602155.1 of Microbacterium sp. Taxonomy (GTDB): domain Bacteria; phylum Actinomycetota; class Actinomycetes; order Actinomycetales; family Microbacteriaceae; genus Microbacterium. Next base: position 68,565 of record NZ_JASGHZ010000001.1, read on the forward strand.
GCGGCGCTGATCGCCCTCGGCGTGTTCGCCGTCTCGCTCTCGAACGTCACCCTGCGACGCCGCACCGGCCGTACCGCACCGGATGCCGTCGCCACCGCGCACGACCCCGCGCACCGGACACCGGTGCACTGAAGAAGAAGAAAGGCATACGCCATGACATCGAGACCGACGAAGCGCGCCCTCGCCAGCCTCACGATCGCCGCCGCACTCCTGCTCGGCGGATGCGCCGGATCCGGCGGCTCCGGCACGACCGGCGACACCGGGGGTGAGACCGGGGGCGACCGCATCCGCGTCGCCTTCATGCAGCCGCCGAAAGCCGCCATGAACCCCTTCAGCGACGACGCGTTCAAGCTCTCGCGGCTGAGCGCCGCCGAGACGCTGGTGCGGCTCGACGAGAACATCCAGCCCCAGCCGCTGCTGGCCACCGGGTGGGAACGGGTCGACGACCTCACCTGGGTGTTCACGCTCCGCGACGACGTCGTCTTCCACGACGGCACGCCCTTCGACGCCGCCGCCGTGAAGAACACGCTCGACCGTGCCGGAGAATCGGGGCTGTCGCCGCGCGCGCTCAGCGGCATCCATCTCACCGTCGAGGTGACCGCCGGCGACGAGGTGACCGTCGTCACCGACGTCGCCGACGCGATGCTGCCGAACCGCCTCGCGAGCCCGCAGCTGTCGATCCTGTCCGCCGCCGCCTACGGCGACGACGGCACGGTCACCCCGCTCGGCACCGGCACCGGCCCGTTCGAGATCACCGCGATCGAGGGCAGCACGACGATGACGCTGGAACGGTTCGACGACTACTGGGGCGACAAGGCCATCGCCTCGGGGATCGACGCCTCGTTCGTCCCCGACGGCACCGCGCGGGCCGCCGCGCTGCGCTCGTCGGAGGCCGATGTCGCCGAGACCATCCCGGTCTCGCAGATCAGCCTGCTCGACCCCGACATGGTGCACGAGGTCTTCATGCCGCGCACGACCCACCTGGCGCTGAACACGGCATCCGGTCCGTTCAGCGACCCGGCCGTGCGGGCCGCGGCGCGCGCGGCCATCGACGCGACGCAGATCGCCGACACCGTCTACGAGGGGCATGCCGACCCTGCTGTCGGCATCCTCGGGCCGGCCGTCCCGTGGGCGGCCGACAAGCGCGGCGACACGACCTCGCCGGTGCAGCCGGCCGACGTCCACGGCGTCGAGATCACCCTCGCGACCTACACCGACCGCGCGGAGAACCCCGAGATCGCCGTGCAGATCGAGGCGCAGCTGGAGGCCGCAGGGTTCGTCGTGACCCAGGACGTCCGAGAGTACGCGCACCTCGAGCAGGACATGCTCGGCGGCGCCTTCGACGCCGTGATCGTCTCCCGCAACACGATGCTCGACACCGGCGACCCGCTGTCGGCGATCATGCAGGACTTCTCGTGCGACGGCGGCAACAACATCGCACAGCTCTGTGACCCGGAGATCGACCGCATCCTGAAGGACGGTCTGCAGTACGAGCCGGGCGCCGAGCGCGAGGACGCGACCATGGCCGCCGAGACCGCCATCCTGCGGCTGAACGCGACCATCCCGCTGGTGCACGAACGCGTCGTCCAGGGCGAGCTGGGCACCTTCACGGGCTTCGCCCGCGATCCGCTGGAGCGGACGCTCATCACGCAGTACACCGAGCCGACCGGGTAGTCGCCGTGGAGGAGTTCGGCGGGTGCGGCGATAGCCTCGTGCCATGACCGATCCCGCCGAACTCCTCCGCGCCGAGGCCGCCGCCCTCGACGCCGCCGACCCGCTCGCCGCGTCTGTCGACGCCTTCGCCGAAGCGCCTGGCATCCGGGCGTACCTCGACGGCAACTCGCTCGGCCGTCCGCTGCGGGCCCTCCCCGACCGCATGGCCGCGTTCGTGCGGGACGACTGGGGCACGCGGCTGATCCGCTCGTGGGACGAGCAGTGGATGGAGCTGCCGATGCGGCTCGGCGACCGCATCGCCGACGTCGCGCTCGGGGCGGCGCCCGGGCAGACCGTCGTCGCCGATTCGACGAGCGTCGTGCTGTACAAGCTCATGCGCGCCGCCGTCGCCGCCCGCCCCGGGCGCGACGAGATCGTGCTGCAGTCGGGCGACTTTCCCACCGACCGCTTCGTCGCCGAGGGCGTCGCCGCCGAGACCGGCGTCACGCTGCGCTGGATCGAACCGGATGCCGTCGCCGGCGTCACCGTCGCCGATGTCGCCGCGGTGGTCTGTGACCGCACGGCGCTCGTGGCGCTGAGCCACGTCGACTACCGCTCCGGAGCGCTGGCCGACGTGCCCGCCATCACCGCGGCGGTCCACGAGGCCGGCGCCCTGGCCCTGTGGGATCTGTGCCACTCGGTCGGCGTCGTGCCGGTGCGGCTCGATGCCTGGGGCGTCGACCTCGCCGTCGGCTGCACGTACAAGTACCTCAACGGCGGGCCGGGGTCGCCCGCGTTCGGCTATGTGCGCACGGGAGTGCAGCCCGAGATCCGCCAGCCGATCCAGGGCTGGTGGAGCGCCGCCGACATCTTCGCGATGGGGCCGGCGTACGCGCCGGCGACCGGCATCCGTCAGCTGCTCAGCGGCACCCCGCCGGTGCTCTCGATGCTCGGGATGCAGGGGATGCTCGACCTCATCGCCGCGGCCGGCATCGACGCCGTGCGAGCCAAGTCGGTCTCGCTCACCGACTTCGCGGTGCGGGCGTACGACGCCGTGCTCGCGCCGCTCGGCGTGCGGCTGCTGAGCCCGCGCGAGGCCGCCCGGCGCGGCGGGCACGTGACGATCGGGCATCCGTCGTTCCGTGAGGTGACGGCTCGGTTGTGGGAGCGCGGGGTCGTCCCCGACTTCCGGTTCCCCGACGGCATCCGCCTGGGCCTGTCGCCGCTGAGCACGACCCACGCCGAGACCCTTGCCGGGGTGCTCGCGGTGCGCGACGAATTGGGCTGAGCAGTCCCTCAGTGCATGAGCGCCCGCGCACCGGGCACCGGCCCGTGCGCGACGAGCGCGGTGTGCCCGGCCGCTTCCAACGCGTCGGCGAGGGCGTCGGCGGCATCCACGTCGGCGGCCAGCAGCGCGATGGTCGGGCCCGAGCCCGACACGATCCCGGCCAGCGCCCCGGCACGCCGCCCCGCCGCGAGCACGTCGCCGAGCTCCGGCCGCAGCGACAGCGCCGCCTCCTGCAGGTCGTTGCGCAGGGCACCCGCGAGCGCGACGGCGTCGCCCGCGCGCAGCGCCTGCAGCACGGCCGGGTCGACCTGCGGGACGCCGTGCTCCGGCGCGATGTCGGGGACGGCGCGCAGCCGGTCGAGCTCGCGGTACACGGCGGGCGTCGACAAGCCGTCGGGGTTCGTCACGAGCACCCAGTCGAAGCGCCCGCGCACGAGCGCCGGGGCGAGCTCGTCGCCGCGGCCGGTGCCGATGGCCGTGCCGCCGAGCACCGCGAAGGGCACGTCGGCGCCCAGCGTGGCGCCGAGCTCCTGCAGCTCGGCGGTGGTGAGCCTGCCGTCGAGCAGCTCGTTGACGGCGAGGAGCGCGGCGGCGGCATCCGCCGATCCGCCGCCCATGCCGCCGGCGACCGGAACGCCCTTGTGCACGTGCAGCTGGATGCCGGCATCCCACCGCACGTGCTCGGCCACGAGCCGGGCGGCCCGCAGGGCGAGGTTGGCCTCGTCGAGCGGCACTCCCGAGATGTCGAGGTCGCCGGTGACCGTGATCGCGTACTCGTCGGCCGTCGACGCCCACACGTCCTCGAACAGCGACACCGCCTGGTACACCGAGGCCACGTCGTGGTAGCCGTCGGGCTGCACGTCGCCGACGTCGAAGGCGATGTTGATCTTGCCCGGCGCCCGCACGTGCACCCGACGCGGGAAGTCGTCGGCGAGGGTCACGGCTCCAGGCTAGCGACACCGCCCCGCGCGCGGGCGACGGCGACGAAGTCGTCGACGGTGAGCTGCTCGCCGCGCAGCGTCGGATCGACACCGGCGGCCTCGAGCACGCCGCTCGCCGCCGACGAGCCGCCCAGCAGGGGTGCCAGGGCCTGACGGAGCATCTTGCGGCGCTGCTGGAACGCGGCATCCACCACCCGGAACGTCGCCCGGCGCAGCTCCTCATCGCCGCGCGGCTGCGGGTCGCGGCGGAAGGCGACGAGCACGCTGTCGACGTTCGGCACGGGCCAGAACACCTGCCGCGAGACCGTGCCGGCCAGGCGCCACGGACCGTACCAGGCGGCCTTCACGCTCGGCGCGCCGTAGACCTTCGACCCGGGCGGGGCCGCAAGGCGCTCACCGACCTCGGCCTGCACCATGACGACGCCGCGCTGGATCGACGCGAAGCTCTCCATGAAGTGCAGCAGTACCGGGACGCTCACGTTGTAGGGCAGGTTGGCGACGAGCACGGTGGGGTCGCCGGGGAGGTCGGTCACGCGCAGGGCGTCGGCGTCGACGACCGTGAGTGCGCCCGCGGGCACGCCGTGGGCTGCCGCGGTGACCGGCAGCCGCTCGGCGAGGCGGTGGTCGATCTCGACGGCGGTGACGTGCGCACCGGTCTCGAGGATCGCGAGGGTCAGCGAACCGAGCCCGGGCCCGACCTCGACGACGCGGTCGGATGCCGTCACTTCGGCCACGTGCACGATCTTGCGGACGGTGTTGGCGTCGACGACGAAGTTCTGGCCCAGCTTCTTGGTCGGAGTGACGTCGAGCTCGGCGGCCAGGGCGCGGATCTCGGTCGCGCCGAGCAGGGTCACGGGCATGGGTTCAGCCTAGTTCGCCCGTCCCCCGCGCCGGCGATCGCCCGCGTCGCCGCGGGGTCGCATCTGGCCGGATTGAGCCCGGTGTTGCGGCAATTTGCGACCCCGAGGTCGGGCGCACGTTCTCGCTTTTGACCGGCCCGCTTTCCGGCGGTCCAATGTCGGAGGCCCTCGTCAGAATAGGGGTATGGATCTCCTCGCTCAGCCCCTCGAACACCTGCGTTCGCAGGTCGCGGGACTGGTGCGTGGCTGCGAGTCCGACCGGGCGCTGCAAGGGGCCAACGAGCAGGTGAACCGGCGGCAGCAAGCAGCCGAGCGGGAGCGGCAGGTCTCCGACCCGAGCGAGCGCGGCCCTTACCGCAGTGATCCACGCCGCGATGGACCAGCACGCGGCCTGTAACGCCTGGGCTGTGGACTCGTGACGCTGCTGAGAACGTCTGAGAGAATGGAGGCCGAGGAAGGAGGGGACGGTCATGGTGTTCCAGGGCGAAGTGCTGTCGGTCGCGGCGTTGCTTGACGCTGCCCGCGCCACACCCGCGGCCTCGCCGAGCCCTCTTGTCGGTGTGCGGCATACGGCGGCGCACAACGCTGAGGCGTGCCGGACTCTGCTGGCCGATGGCGAGAGTCTTGATGGGTGCTGGCGGTTCGGCATCCTCCAGACCTTGGACGACTACACGTCCGTGCTGCGTCGCGGCGGCCCTGACCTCGCCGCCGGAGTGTTCACCGACGAGCCGCCCCGCACCGGGTCGGTGCAGCTCGACGCCGCGTTCGCTGCCCTCGCCGACTACCTCTCAGGCCTCGACGGATGGCCCACTCCCGCATGGGTGCATGACCCGTCGCGCCGCACGGAAGCCTGGTATCCGGCTGTTCCGGCTATCTTCCGTGCCGATGCCGACCAGGAGAGCCCGGGGGCGTTCCGGCGGCGCGGGATTCTCGTCACCGCACGTTCTCTGGCGAGGGCATGACCCAGGGCGGGCAGCTCGACGCGAACCAGGTGCAAGCCCTGTTCCACGAGCTGTCCGACCGCCTCGCCGCCGCAGGCGTGCAGGCGCAACTGTTCGTCGTCGGCGGTGCGGCGATGGCGCTGGCCTACGACGCCAACCGTCTCACCCGCGACGTGGACGCGCTGTTCGTGCCCGCGCCCGAGGTGCGACAGATCGCGGAGGAGATGAGCGGCCCGCACGGGCTGGAACCCGACTGGCTGAACGATGCCGCCAAGGGCTTCCTGCCCGGAGCCGACGAGCACCCGCGCACCGTGTTCGAGTCCGAGTCTTTGCTCGTGCAGGTGCCCTCACCCGGCTACCTCCTGGCGATGAAGCTGCACGCCTCCCGCGACGAACGCGACCTCGATGACGCCGTGATCCTGTTCAACCGACTCGGCTACACCACTGCGCAGGAGTGCATCGAGTTGTTGACCGCCACTTATCCAGCCGGTCAACTCCTGCCCCGGCACCGTTACCTCGCCGAGGAAGTCGCCTCCCGCGCACGCGCCCTTCCGACGTAGACTGAAAACCGCAGAAACTAGCCGATCAAGACGCGACTACTTTTGCGCCTCTACGGGGTTCTCCACCATGACCTGGCGCAGACCCATCTCCTCCGGAACTGTACAGCTGCAGGTACCCAGGACGCGGCGGCCCGCTACCCAGACGCGGCGGCCCGGGCGGCCCCGGGCAGCGCGGCGAGCACCCGGTCCAGAGCCTCGTCGTCGTGCGCCGCGGTGAGGAACCACGCCTCGAAGGCCGACGGGGGCAGCGAGACCCCGGCATCCAGCATGGCGTGGAAGAACCGGCCGTAGGCTGCGGCATCCTGCCGCTGCGCGGCCCCGTAGTCGGGCACGCCGCCGGCGACATCCGCCCCGAAGAAGACGCTGAACAGGGTGCCGGCGCGCTGGATCACGTGCGGTACGCCGGCCTCATCCAGCGCACGGCCGACCGCCGCCGACACGACCTCGGATGCCGCCGCCAGCCGCGCGTAGGCGGCCTCGTCGGCGTGGCGCAGCGTCGCGAGCCCCGCCGCGACGGCGACGGGGTTGCCGCTCAGCGTCCCGGCCTGGTACACCGGGCCGAGCGGGGCGAGCAGGTCCATGACCTCGGCGCGCCCGCCGACGGCGGCGACGGGCAGCCCGCCGCCGATGACCTTGCCGAACGTGACGAGGTCGGGGACGACCTCCTCCCCCGCCTCGCGCAGCACCTGCGCGTAGCCGCCGGGCGCCGCGCGGAACCCGGTGAGCACCTCGTCGCTGATGAGCAGCGCGCCCTCGGCGCGGCACAGGCCGGCGACGAACGTCGTGAACCCGGATGCCGGCGCCACGACGCCCATGTTCGCCGCCGCGGCCTCGGTGATGACAGCGGCGATGCGGCCCGGATGGGCGGCGAAGACCGCGGCGAGCGCCTCGCGGTCGTTGTACGGCACGACGAGCGTCTGCGCCGCGACGGCCTCGGGCACGCCCGCCGACCCCGGCAGCGCGAACGTCGCGAGCCCCGACCCGGCGGCGGCGAGGAGCCCGTCGGAGTGTCCGTGATAGTGCCCCGCGAACTTCACGAGCAGGTCGCGACCGGTGGCCCCGCGCGCCAGCCGGATGGCGGTCATGGTGGCCTCGGTGCCGGTGGAGACCAGGCGCGCCTTCTCTACCGTGCGCACGCCGGAGGCAGGGTTCACCCGCCGCACGATCTCCTCGACGAGCTCGGCCTCGGCCGGCGTCGGCGCGCCGAACGACAGGCCGCGGCCGGCCGCCGCCACGACCGCGTCGACCACGGCGGGGTGCGCGTGGCCGAGAAGCGCCGGCCCCCAGCTCGCGACGAGGTCGACGTAGCGGTCGCCCTCGGCATCCGTCACGTAGGGGCCGGCGGCCGAGACGATGAACCGCGGCGTGCCGCCGACCGAGCCGTAGGCGCGCACGGGCGAGTCGACACCGCCGGGGATGACGGCCCGGGCGCGGGCGAACAGGTCATCGTTGGTCATGTCAGGCTCCTCCCGGCGCGCAGCCACCCGGCGACCTCGAGCGCCCAGTACGTGAGGATCGCGTCGGCGCCCGCGCGGCGAATCCCCACGAGGCTTTCCCCGATCGCCCGCTCGCGGTCGATGAGCCCGGCCGCGGCCGCGTGCTCGATCATGGCGTACTCCCCCGACACCTGGTACGCCCACACCGGCACCGGCGAGAGGTCTGCGACCCGTGCGAGCACGTCGAGATAGGGACCGGCCGGTTTGACCATGACGACGTCGGCGCCCTCGTCGATGTCGCCCTGCGCCTCCTGCACGCCCTCCCGGCCGTTCGCCGGATCGAGCTGGTACGTGCGGCGGTCACCGGTCAGCGTCGACTCGACGGCGTCGCGGAACGGGCCGTAGAACGCCGACGCGTACTTCGCCGCGTACGCGAGCAGGACGACGTCGGTGCGGCCGGCGGCATCCAGCGCGGCGCGGACGGCGGCGACCTGGCCGTCCATCATGCCCGACAGGCCCAGGATGTCGGCACCGGCCTCGGCCTGCGCGAGCGCCATGCGCGCGTAGACCTCGAGCGTCGCGTCGTTGTCGACGGTGCCGTCCGAAGCGAGCACGCCGCAGTGCCCGTGGTCGGTGAACTCGTCAAGGCAGAGGTCGCCCTGCACCGTGAGCCGACCGGCGGCGATGCGGGCTGCGACCGCGATCGCGCGGTTCAGGATGCCGTCGGGGTCGACGGCCCCGCTGCCGACCGCGTCGCGCACCGCCGGCACGCCGAACAGCATGACGCCGCCGAGCCCGGCCGCGACGGCCTGCTCCACGACGTCCGGCAGCGCCGACAGCGGATGCTGGCTCACCCCGGGCATGCTCGCGATCGGCTGCGCGGCGTCGATGCCCTCCTTGACGAACACCGGCAGCACGAGCCGGCGCGGCGTCAGGTCGTGCTCGGCGACGAGGCGGCGGAGGGCCGCCGTCTGGCGCAGCCGCCGCGGGCGGCGGACGGGAAAGGCGGTCATGGCAGTACCTCCGGTGGCGGGACGGGCGCGTCGAGTTCGGCCAGCAGCGCGTCGACGCTCTGGGAGTGCGCGGTGTGCCCGACCGTGAAGCCGAGGCGCTGCGCGTCGCGCGTCGTGCCGGGGCCGATCGAGGCGACGAGGACGGATGCCGGCAGCGCGCCCACCTGGCGGCGCAGCTCGCGCCCGACGCTCAGCGACGTGAGCAGCACGACGTCGATACGGCCGCAGGTCAGGTCGGCGACGACGGACGCGGGCAGATCGACGCCGACGGTGCGGTAGCCGATGCACACGTCGACCGCGAACCCCTGCAGCTCGAGCTCGTCGCTGACGACGGCGGTCGCGAGGTCGGAGCGGATCACGAGCACCCGGCCGGTGGATGCCGGCGACCGCCCCACGCACCACTGCGCGACCAGCGTGGCCGCCGCCGACGTGCCGACGGGGACGAAGGCGACCTCGGCGCGCAGCTCGGGGTGGTCGGCGAACGCGCGGGCGGTCGCCTGCCCGACGGCGGCGACCTGCGTCGTCGCCGGGATCGCGATGCCCGCCGCGGCAAGCTGCTCGACGCTCGCCGCGCTCGTGACGAACAGCCAGTCGTAGCGGCCCGCGGCGAGCGCGGCGAAGGCGGCGTCGCGGGCGGCGGCATCGCGCGGCGGCGCCGCGGCGATGAGCGGTGCGACGACGGCCTCGGCGCCGCGCCGGGTCAGCTCCGCGGCCACGCGGGCGCCCCACGCGCCCCCGCGCGGCACGAGCACGCGCGCGCCGCGCAGCGCACCGCTCAGCGCCTCACCCAGTGTCTCGCTCAGCGTCTCGCTCACCGCGAACTCCCCGCGAGGTCGGCGAGCTCTGGCGCCCGGCATCCAGCAGCTCGGCGACGACGTCGGCGGCGATGCGCTCACGGCGATCCGCATCGGCAGCCTGCGCGAACGGCACCGTTCGTTCGACCCGTACGCTGCGCGCGCCGTCGAGGGAGTACACCTCGGCGACGAGGAGCACCGGCGTTTCGTCTCGGCCCTGCGGGCCTCGCTCAACGACCGGGAGTTGAGACCCGCCGTCGTCCCCCCGGTCGCCCCGCGAGGACGCGCGCAGCGCGTCCGAGACGAAACGCGGCGACCGGCCGTCCAGGAGGATCCGCGCGGAGATGCCCACCGGGGCGGCGCAGCCGGCCTCCAGGCGGCGGAGCACGGCGCGCTCCCAGAACGCGGTGGCCTCGGCATTCGGATCGGAGATCGACGCGACCACGTCCGCGATCGCATCGCCGTCGCGCACCTCCACCGCGAGCGCGCCCTGCCCCGCCGAGGTCGGCCAGGAGAAGACCTGCGCGATCCGGTCGGTGCGCCCGATGCGGGCGAGCCCGGCCTCGGCGAGCACCGTCGCGTCGTACTCGCCGTCGTCGACCTTGCGCAGGCGCGTGTCGACGTTGCCGCGGATGCCGCGGACCACGAGATCCGGTCGGCGCTGCAGCAGCTGGGCGACGCGACGCGGCGACCCGCTGCCGACGACCGCGCCGGCCGGCAGTTCGTCGAGCGTGCGGCCGTCGCGGCTGCACAGCGCGTCGCGCACCGACGCGCGCGGGGGCACGGCGCCGATGCGCAAGCCCTCGACCTCGCCGGTCGGCAGATCCTTCATGGAGTGCACGACGACGTCGCACTCACCGCGCAGCAGCGCGTCGCGCAGGGCGGCGACGAAGACGCCGGTGCCGCCGAGCTGCGCGAGCGGCCCGGTGAGGACGTCGCCCGCCGTCGTGATCGGCACGAGCTCGACCGCCCGCCCGCTCGCGGCGCGCAGCGCCTCGGCGACGAGCCCCGACTGGGTCGTCGCCAACAGGCTCGCGCGGGTGCCCAGGCGCAGGGGTGCGGCGGGGTCGGTCACGGAGCGACCCCGGCGAGGGCCGGGCGGAAACCGCGGCGGGTGTTCTCGCAGCATCCCGGACGGCACACGTCGTAGCCCGGGCCGAGGGCGGTCAGGTGCGGACGTTCCTCGGGCGGCGCCCCGTGCAGGCGCTCCTCGACGAGGTCGGCGAGCCCCGCGACGAAGGCGGGGTGGGCGCCCGGCGACGCCGTGCGCACGGCGACGATCCCGTGCTCGGCGGCGGTCTGCAGCGCTTCGGTGTCGAGATCCCACAGCACTTCCATGTGGTCGCTCACGAACCCGAGCGGCACGATGAGCACGGCCCTGCGCCCGCGCGCCGGAAGCTCGGCGATCACGTCGTTGATGTCGGGTTCGAGCCACGGCATCTGTGGCGGGCCCGACCGGCTCTGGAACACCAGCTGCCACGGCGCCGCTGCGCCGAGCTCGGCCACGATGTGCTCGGCGACGGCGAGGTGCTGCGCGAGGTACGCCCCGCCGGGGCCGAAACCGTCTTCCGGCGCACCGGAGCGGTCGGCATCCGCAGTCGGGATGGAGTGCGTGGAGAACAGGATCTCGACGTCGTTCGCCAGGTCGGTGACGCCCCGCTCGGCGAGCGCCGAGATCCCCTCGCGGATGCCCTCCAGGAACGGCGTCACGAACCCCGGGTGATCGAAGAAGTCGCGCACCTTGTCGATCTCGACGAGCCCCTCGAGCCCGGTCGCCTCCAGCGCGTCGGCGAGGTCTTCGCGGTACTGCCGGCACGACGAGTAGGAGCTGTACGCGCTCGTGGCGATGACGAGGATCGTGCGATGCCCGTCGTCGTACGCCTGCTGCAGCGCCTCGTCGAGGTACGGCGCCCAGTTGCGGTTGCCCCAGTACACCGGCAGGTCGTGCCCGCGGGCGGCGAGGTCGGCGGCGAGCGCCGCGCGCAGCACGCGGTTCTGCTCGTTGATCGGCGAGATGCCGCCGAAGTGGCGGTAGTGGTGCGCGACCTCCTCCAGGCGTTCGTCGGGGATGCCGCGCCCCGCCGTGACGTTCCGCAGGAACGGGATGACGTCGTCCTGCCCCTCCGGCCCGCCGAAGCCCAGCAGCAGGACGGCGTCGTAGTCCACCGGAACGGTCGCGTACGGCGCGCCGCCCCGGGTCGCGGCGGTGCCCGACGGCACGACCGCGCCGTCGGCGACGAAGGCGGGGCGGGATGCCGGGGCGACCTTCGCCCGGGCGGGGGTGGTCTGGGCGGTCGTGGACTGCGCGGTCATCAGCCGAGCACCTCCACGAGGTCTTCGACCTCGATGCGCCGTCCGGTGTAGAACGGCACCTCCTCGCGCACGTGCCGACGCGCGTCGGTCGCGCGCAGCGCCCGCATGAGGTCGACGAGGCTGACGAGGTTGTCGCTTTCCAGCGGCAGCAGCCACTCGTAGTCGCTGAGCGCGAACGTCGAGACCGTGTTGGCGACGACGTCGCGGAACGCCGCGCCCTTGCGGCCGTGGTCGGCGAGCATCGCCGAGCGCTCGTCGTCGGGCAGCAGGTACCACTCGTAGCTGCGCACGAACGGGTACAGGCACAGCCAGTCGCGCGCGCGCTCGCCGCGGAGGAACCCGGGGATGTGCCGCTTGTTGAACTCCGCCTCGCGGTGCACGCCCATGACGCTCCACTCGCACGTGAAGTCCCGGAGCGCCGCAGTGCGGCGCAGCGCCCGCAGCGCCCGCTGCAGCGCCTCGGGACTCTCGTCGCCGGGAGCCTTGCCGGGCCGCTCGTGCAGCCACACCATGAGGTCGGCGTCGGCGCGCATGCCGGTCACGTCGTAGAGCCCGCGCACCACGACGCCGCCTGCTTCGAGGCCGGCGACGACGGCCGACAGCTCGTCGAGCGCGGCCGCATCCGGGGCGGCGCCGCGCGGACGGGGACCGGCGAGGATCGCGAACAGCGTGAACCCGACGGGGTTCACCTCGGCGCTATCGGTCGGTGCGGTCATGCGATGCTCCTTTGTCGAGAGGTGGAAGAGGGAGAAGGGCCGACGAGCTCGCCCCCGAGCCGCGCGGCGAGCGCGCGGGCGTGCGGCACGACGGCGGCGAGCCCGGTGCCGGCGACGACGGCGCCGGTGAGCTCGATCCCGCTCTGGGCGAGACGGCCGAGCGTCGCGCCCGGCAACGGTCCGAGGGCGACGGCATCCGTCCACTCATGGACGACGAGGTCACGGACGTCCTCCGGCGCGAGGTCGACGCCGGTCAGCAGGCTCGTCTCGCGGGCGACGTCGGCGGCGGTCGCGAGGGTGCCGGCATCCGCGTCGCGCGCCGACAGGCGGACGAGGTGGATGCCGCGCGCCGCGGCGCCCGCCCACTCCCACTTCGCCGTCACGTGCGTCAGCGCCTTCGCCGCGGTGTCCAGGGCCGGGTCGACGATGACGCCCGCGCCGACCGGGAACGCGTCGAGCCCGGGATGCGCGATCGCCGCGACCACGACGCGGATGCGCCCCGGCTCGTTCTGCGAATCCCCGGAAGCAACCCCGCCCGCGAAGTCGGCACAATCCGGGCCCAAGGGCACCCCCACACCCCCATTTGCGCCAACTTCGCCCCGCCCGCCGGGCGTGCTGCACTCACCGTGCGTGCCGCGCCCGCCGCCATGGCCGCCCGCAAAGCTGGCACAATCCGGGCCCAAAGGCGCCCCCACACCCCCATTTGCGTCCACTTCACCGCACCCGCCGGGCGTGCCGCACTCCCCGTGCGCGCCGCGCCCGCCGCCATCGCCGCCCGCAAAGTTGGCACAATCCGGGCCCAAAGGCACCCCCACACCCCCAATTGCGCCAACTTCGCCACCCGCGACGCGCCCGCCCGGCGTCGAGTTGGCACAATCCGGGCCCAAAGGCACCCCGACACCCCCATTTGCGCCAACTTCGCCGCGCCCGCGGTGCGCCGACGCCGACACCGCCGTCAGCACCGACGACGCCGACGCCAGCACCGCCGACACCGCCGGCAGCGCCAACGCCGGAACGCCGAGGAGGGATGCCGTCGCCGCGGGACCGGTGGCCACGACGACCCGGCGCGCCCGCAGCGGGCCGGCCGTCGTGTGCACGACGACGACGCCATCGGTCGCCGGCCCCGTCGCGGGCTCGACCGCCGTTACGGCGACGCCCGTGCGCAGGTCGGCGCCGTGCGCGGCGGCCGCGGCGGCGAGCGCCTGCGGCAGCCGCCACATCCCGCCGGCGATCCCGGCGACGGCGGCACCGGCGCGCACGCCCCGGTCCGATCGTGCGCGCAGCAGGGCGGCCACGGCGTCGACGAGCGATCCGCGGGCGGCGAACTCGCGCCACAGCGCGGGATTGACCTGCGACAGGCGCACGTCGGACGCCGGCCGCGAGTACACGCTGCGGCACAGCGGGTCGACGAGCCGCCGTGCGACGAGGGGGCCGAGGCGCCGCTCGACGAGGTCGTGCAGCGACGGTTCGCGTGCGGCATCGTCCGACACGTCGTCGCCCGACACGGGCAGGAGTGGTTCGCCCGCGGCGGTGGCGGCGGCATCCGCGCCGATGATCGCGACGACGTCGGCGGCACGCGGGTCGGCGGGGATCCCGACGATCGTCCGCTGCGGCAGCGGCAGGCGCCGCGGCCCGTCCTCGGTCGCGACGGCGATCCAGGCGCCGCCGGCGCGGGGCGTCACGGTGGGCAGGCCGAGCTCGGCGGCCAGCTCGGCGACCGCGTCGGTGCGGGTCGCGAACGACTCGGCGCCGAGGTCGACGTCCCGCCCCGCGACGACCCCGCGCCGCAGCAGCCCGCCGACCTCAGAGGATGCCTCGCACAGCACGACGCCGACGCCGGCCGCGGCGAGGTCGCGCGCGACCGTGAGGCCGGCGACGCCGCCGCCGACGATCGCGACGTCGGTGTCGCACCCCGCGCTCATGCGGCCTCCGGCGGGCGCCAGTCGTGCACCATCCGCACGAGGCCCGACAGCACCGCCGGGTCGGTGTCCGCCGGCACGCCGTGGCCGAGGTTGAACACGTGCGCACGCGCGGCGAGGCCCGCCGTCAGGACGGCGTCCACCGCCGCACGGCGCACCGGCTCGGGCGCGAACAGCACGGCCGGGTCGAGGTTGCCCTGCAGCGTGACATCGCGCCCGACACGCGCAGCGGCGGCATCCAGCGGAACGCGGTAGTCGACGCCGAGGGCATCCACGCCGATCGAGGCCATGTCGGCGAGCAGCTCGCCCGTCCCGACGCCGAAGTGGATGAGGGGCACGCCCAGGGCGCGCGCCGGTGCGAGGGCCGCGGCGGATGCCGGCAGCACCGCGCGGCGGTAGTCCTCCGGCGCGAGCGCGCCCGCCCACGAGTCGAACAGCTGCCCGGCCGCCGCCCCCGCCCGTATCTGCAGGGCGAGGAAGCGCCCCGTCACCTCGGCGAGCCACGCGACGAGGTCGCGCCAGGCGGCGGGGTCGGAGTGGATGAGGCTGCGCGCCGCGAGGTGATCCTTCGACGGGCCGCCCTCGACGAGGTAGGCCGCGAGGGTGAACGGCGCGCCGGCGAAGCCGATCAGCGGGATCTGTTCGCCGCGTTTGGCCGACACCTCGGCGAGCATCGCGGTCGCGCGGGCCACGGCATCCGCGATCGCCTCGCCGCGCTCGTCGACGAGCGCGGGATCGGTCGCCACGAGCGCCGCGACCTCGGCCGCCGTGCGCACCGGGCGGGCGAAGACCGGGCCACGCCCCGCGGAGATCTGCACGTCGACGCCGACGAGGGCCAGCGGCACGATGATGTCGCTGAAGAAGACGGCGGCGTCCACACCGTGCCGGCGCACCGGCTGCAGCGTGATCTCGCTGGCCAGCGCAGGGTCGAGGCAGGCATCGAGCATCGTGCCCCGCGCGCGCAGCGCGCGATACTCCGGCAGCGAGCGCCCGGCCTGCCGCATGAACCACACGGGCGTGACCTCGGGACGGTCGCCGCGCAGAGCCCGGATCAGGCGAGAAGGTGCGACGTCAGCGTGCGAAGAGATGATGATGCTCCGAGTTAATCGTTATACTTCCTCGAGAATCCTAGCGCCGATCCGAACCGATCCCGAACGAGAGGCTCCCGTGCTCGTCTGCCTCACCGCCCACCAGCGCACCACGCCGCTCGAGGCGCTGGAGCGCCTGTCGGTGGTCGGCGAGGCCGCAGCGACCGAGCTGACGGGTGCGCACGACACGATCCGCGGCGCCGTCGTGCTGTCGACCTGCAACCGCTTCGAGGCGTACTTCGACCTGGCCGACGGCCCCGACGACGTCTCACCGGTGCCGGCGATGGATGCCGCCGTCCAGCGCCTCGCCGAGCTTGCCGACCTGCCCTTCCGCGACGTGCGCGAGACCGTCGACTTCGCGCACGGCAACCGCGTCGCGCGGCACCTGTTCGCCGTCGCATCCGGGCTCGACTCCGTCGCCGTCGGCGAGGACGAGATCGCCGGTCAGGTGCGCCGCGCGCTCGACGCCGCGCGCCGCGACGGCGTGTCGACCGCACCGCTGGAGCACCTCTTCCAGCGCGCCACCGAGACCTCGCGCGCCGTCAAGAACTCCACGCAGGTCGGCGAATCGGGCCGCTCCCTGGTGCGGCTCGCGATCGAGCTCGCCGGCTCGCGCGTGGGCGCATGGGAGCGGGCGCGCGTGCTGCTGATCGGCACCGGCCGGTACGCGGCGGCATCCCTCGCCGCCCTGCGCGCCGTCGGGGCCGTCGACATCCGCGTGCACTCGCGGTCGGGCAACGACCGCTTCGCGCGCCGCGAGCACCTCACGACCGTGGAAGCCGCGGACCTTGACGCCGAGCTCGCCGACGCCGACGTCATCGTGACCTGCACCACCACGACCGACACCTACGCCGTCACGACGGAGGACCACGCCCGGGCCCGGCGCGCATGCACCTCGACGCAGCTGATCGTCGATCTCGGGATGCCGCGCAACGTCGACCCCGGCATCCGTTCGCTGCCCGGCGTCGAACTGCTCGACCTCGACACGATCCGCGTACACGCGCCGATCGACGACCTCGCGACGCTCGGCGAGGCGCACCTCATCGTGCAGACCGCGGCGATGCGGCACGCGATGGCGCGCCGGGTGCACGAGGTCTCGCCCGCCGTCGTCGACCTGCGCGCGCACGTGCAGGCGGTGCTCGACGGCGAGCTCGAGCGGGTTCGAGGCGCGGCCTCCGCCGACGTCGAGGCGGCGCTGCGGCACTTCGCCGGCGTGCTGCTGCACGGGCTCATCGCGCAGGGGCACGGCCTGGCGGCGACGGGCGCGGGGGCGGCGTGGGCCGACGCCGTGCGGACGGTGCTCCCCGCGGACCGGGCGGGCGCCGCGGAGCCGACGGCATCCGGGGACTCGTCATGAGCCGGGTCACGCTCCGCGACGTCGCCTCGCGCGCGGGCGTGTCGACGGCCGCGACGAGCCAGGCCCTCAACGACCGGGGGAGCCTGCGGCCCGAGACCCGCGAGCGCATCAAGGCGATCGCCGCCGAGCTCGGCTACGCGCCCAACCGGCACGCGGCGGCGCTGCGCAGCGGCCGCACGATGACGGTCGGGTTCGTCTTGGCGGGCGGCTCGCTGCAGGACGGCCGCCGCGCCCTGCACCGCGCCCGGCAGCTCGACGCCCTCGTGCAGGCCGGCGCGCAGCGCGGGTTCACCGTCACGGTGCTGCCCGACACGCGCCCCGACCTGCTCACCGGCGCGCAGCTGGACGCCCTGTACTTCCCCGACCCGGCCGACGACCGGGCGATCCTGCGCGAGGCGGTGGCCGCCGGCATCCCGGTCGCGGCGAGCGATCTGTCCGTGCCGGGCGGGCTCACCATCCGCACCGGCTACGCGGCCGCCGTGCGCGCGGGGCTCGGGCTGCTGGCGGGGGCGGGCGCTGCGAGCATCGGATTCCTCGTCGACGACAGCGAGGTGCCGCGCGACCAGGTCGGCGAGAGCGCCTACCTCGCCTGGAGCGCCCTCAACGGCCGCGCGCCCCTCGTCGCCCGGGTCGACGCGGGGCGGCGCCGGCTCATCCCCGCCGTGCACGAACTGCTCGACGCCGGTGCCGACGCGATCTTCGCCTACTGCGAAGAGGGTCCGGAGATCTATCTGCACCTGGAAACCCTCGGCCTCGTGATCCCCCGCGACCTGCAGCTGCTCACCCTGTGCACCGGCGACGGGGCGCTGGACGAGCGCCTCGCGATCACGCACGTGCGCCTGTACCCCGAGCGGGCCGCCGACGTGCTGTTCGGGGCGCTCGACCTCGGCGACCCGGGGGGCGATCCACCCGCGGATGCCGGCCCCGCGGCCACTGCGCCCGGGCTGCTCTCGATCGACCTGCCGTTCGACATCGTCCGCGGCGCGACCACCCGCTGAGCTCGCAGCCGCTCCCACGGCGCCCCTATTCTGAAGGCATGTTGGTCATCGCCCTCACCGCGCTCGTCGCCAGTGCGCTCATCGCGGGCTCGGCGGGGTGGTTCGTCGGCGCCCGAACGGCACGGCGCAGCCGCACGGGAACCGTCATCGCCCGCTACAGCGTGCCCCCGGAGCTTCCTCCGCTCATCGCCGGGCCCATCCTGCGGATACGTCGCCGCCGCGCCTCGGCTCAGATCGTCCATCTCGCCGTCGGCGGTGCGCTGACAGTGGAGGAGAACGTCGCACGGCACGGGCGAGACGGGGCGACCACCACGCTGCGCCTGACCGACCCGGAGCGGGTCGGTGACCCTCTCGACCGCAAGACGCTCGTCACACTCTTCGGCGGAGACACGGCGGGGCTGAAGAAGGTCATGAGCGGCCCCGACCCGGCACTCGCCCACGAGTTGCACCTCCTCGTCGCCTGCGCGGAGAGCGAGGCGATCGAGCGCGGGTATCTCATCCGGACCCGGCCCCGTGCGGCGGTGATCCTGGGCGCCATCGCCTTCGCGTCCGCCGTGCCCGTCCTCCCGCTCATGGCGATGTTCGGCCACGCCGCGAATCTGAGCCCCGCCGACAGCATCCCCGTCTACCTCGCCGCCCTGGCCGGCGTCGCGCTCGGGTTCTTCGCGGTCGCCGAGCGCATCGTGCACACCCCCCCGCGGCACCGAGGCCTACCTCCACCTCCAGGGGGTGCGCGAGTTCATCTCGGTTGCCGAGGAGGATCGCATCCGCATGCTGCAAAGCCACGGCACCGCCGAGCGCAGGGCCGATGGCGAGGTCACGGTGGTGCACCTGTACGAACGGCTGCTGCCGTACGCCGTGCTCTTCGGCATGGCCTCCGACTGGGCCCGGGCGCTCGAGCTGCGCTACGCGGCCGAGGGCGTCGCGCCGGTGTGGTTCCCCGGGGACGGCACCGTCGGCTGGGTCGGAGACGACAGCGGCGCGTTCGACTCGTTCGACAGCGCGTTCGTCGACTTCACCCACACGATCGATGGCGGGGGCGACGGGGGCGGCGGTTTCGGCGGGGGCGACGGCGGCGGCGGTGATGGCGGCGGCGGTGACGGCGGCGGGTGACGCCGGTCAGCCCGCGAACGAGCCGTAGACCTCCAGGGTGTTGGCGGCCAGCTGTGCGCAGAACTCGTCGAGGTCGATGCCGAGCTCGGCGGCCATGAACCGCACCGTCACCGGGATGAGGTAGGGCGCGTTCGGGCGGCCGCGATGCGGCACGGGAGTGAGGAAGGGCGCATCCGTCTCGACGAGGATGCGCTCGCGCGGGGTCACGGCGAGCGCATCGCGCAGGTTCTGCGCGTACTTGAAGGTGACGTTGCCGGCGAACGAGAGCCAGTAGCCGCGGTCGGCGGCGATGCGAGCCATGCCGGCATCCCCGGAGAAGCAATGGAACACGGTCTTCTCGGGCGCCCCGACCCGCTCGAGGGTCTCCAGCACGGCGTCGTGCGCGTCGCGGTCGTGGATCTGCATCGCGAGGTCGTGCTTCTTCGCCAGTGCGATGTGCGCCTCGAAGCTCTCGAACTGCGACGGGATGCCGGCTTCATCGGTGCGGAAGAAGTCCAGCCCCGTCTCGCCGATCGCCCGGACCCGCGGCTGCGCGGCGAGCTCGTCGATCGCCGCGATGGCGTCGTCGAGTATTCCCTGTGCGGCATATGCCGGCGCCTCGTTGGGATGGATGGCCACGGCCGCCAGCACCCGGGGGTGCGCTGCCGCCGCCCACGCCGACCACCGGCTCGACTCGATGTCGCCGCCGGCCTGCACGACCCCGACGACGCCCACGTCCGCGGCACGCGCCAGCTGCTCGTCGAGGCCCAGCCCGCCGTCGGGACCGTCGGCGATCTCCAGGTGCGTGTGGTTGTCGTACACCGGCACGGCCAGCGGTTCGGGCGCGGCCGGGTACGTCACATCGCGCGAGCCCTTCTCGCGTTCGCGGACGTAGTTCGACGGGTCGGTCACCGGGCCACCCCCCTGCTCGCGCTGTCGAAATCAGCACGCGCTGTGCATATTTCAACAGCGCGTGCCGATTTCAGCAGCGCGAAGCGCAGCGGGGCGAAGCGCAGCGGGGCGCGGCGCGGCGGGATCACGCGTCCTGCTCGACGCGGGGGAACAGCGGAGCGAGGCCGTTCACCGACGTGCCGGGCACGAGCTGACCCCACTGGCCGGCGTCCCGCAGCGGCTGGTCGACGAGCCGGCCCGCGTGTCCGAGCGCCACCCAGAGCTTCTCGGTCGCCTCCGGCATGAACGGGCTCAGCAGCACGGCGAGCGCGCGCAGACCCTCGGCGGCGGTGTACAGCACGGTGCCCAGGCGCGCGCGCTGCGCGTCGTCCTTCGCCTGCGCGTCGTCCTTCGCCAGCGCCGAGCCCTTCGCGAGCGCCCAGGGCTCGTTGTCGGTGATGTAGGCGTTGAGGGCATCGACGATCGTCCAGATCGCCGCGATCGCCTCGTCGGGCCGGAACCGCTCCATCGCCGCGTCGGCGGCGGAGGCGGCATCGGCCACCACCCGCTGCACGGCAAGGTCGCCGTCCGCGTACGAGCCCGCGACGGGCACGATCCCCTCGTAGTACCGCTCGATCATGGCGGTCGTGCGCGAGGCGAGGTTGCCGAAGCCGTTGGCGAGCTCGGCCTGGTAACGCGCCGACAGATCCTCCCACGAGAACGAGCCGTCCTGACCGAACGCGATCGCCGACAGGAAGTAGAACCGGTACGCGTCCGACCCGAACACGTCGGTGATCTCGGTCGGCGCGATGCCGGTGAGCTTCGACTTGCTCATCTTCTCGCCGCCCACGAGCAGCCAGCCGTGCGCGAACACGCCGCGCGGCACGTCGAGCCCGGCAGCCATGAGCATGGCCGGCCAGATGACGGCGTGGAAGCGCAGGATGTCCTTGCCGACGACGTGGTAGGCGGGCCAGCGCCGCGCGAACTGCTCGGGGTCGGTGCCGTATCCCACGGCGGTCGCGTAGTTCAGCAGGGCATCCACCCACACGTAGATGACGTGCGAGGGATCCCACGGCACCGTGATGCCCCAGTCGAACGCCGACCGCGAGATCGACAGATCCTTCAGTCCGCTGCGCACGAACGACACGACCTCGTTGCGCGCCGACTCCGGGCGCACGAAGTCGGGCACCGTCTTGTACAGCTCGAGGAGGCGATCCTGAAACTCGCTGAGCTTGAAGAAGTAGTTCTTCTCCTGCAGCAGCTCCAGCGGCTTGGAGTGGATCGCGCAGACCTTGAGCCCCTCGAACGCACCGGTGCCGTCGACGATCTCCGCCTCGGGCTTGAACTCCTCGCAGCCCACGCAATACAGCGCCTCGTACTCGCCGGCGTAGATGTGGCCGCGGTCATAGAGCGCCTGCACGAACTGCTGCACGCGCTCTTCGTGGCGCGGCTGGGTCGTGCGGATGAAGTCGTCGTTGGCGACGTCGAGGGTCTCCAGCAGCGGGAACCACGAACCGGTGACGAGCCGGTCGACCCACTCCTGCGGCGTGACGCCGTTGGCGGCGGCGGCGCGGAGCATCTTCTGGCCGTGCTCGTCGGTGCCGGTGAGCATCCAGGTGTCGTCGCCCGCCTGGCGGTGCCAGCGCGCGAGCGCGTCGACGGCGACCGACGTGTACCCGTGACCGATGTGCGGCAGGTCGCTCGGGTAGTAGATCGGCGTCGTGATGTAGAAAGACTGGCCTGAACTCACCCGACGATTCTAGAGGGGACGGATGCCGCCTCCCTCGCGTGTGACGCCGGTCACGCCGACGCGCGCACGACGAGGGTCGTCGGCAGCGCGACGGCCTCGCGGGGCGTGCCCGAGATGACGTCGAGGAGCATGTCGACCATCGTCGAGCTGATCTGCGCCCAGGGCTGACGCACGGTCGTCAACGGCGGCTGATGCGTCGCGGCGAGGCCGGAGTCGTCGAATCCGGCGACGGCGACGTCTTCGGGCACGCGCCGGCCGGCGCGGCGCAGGGCCGCGATCGCGCCGACGGCCATGACGTCGCTCGCCGCGAAGACGGCGTCGATGTCGGGCGCGCGCTCGAGCAGGCGCGTCATGGCGGCATCCCCGCTCACGCTCTCGTAGCTGCCGTGTTCGACGAGCTGCGGATCGAAGCGGTCGCCCAGCTCGTCACGGAACCCGACGAGGCGGAACCGGCCACCGGGGGTATCGGTCGGCCCGGCGATCAGCGCGATGCGCCGGTGCCCCCGGTCCATGAGGTAGCGCGTCATCATCCGCGCTGACCCGGCCTCGTCGACGGCGACGTTCGGCACCGTCGCCTCGGCGCCGATCGGGATGCCGGTGCACACCGTCGGCACGCCGGCGGCGACGAGCGAGGCCAGCAGCGAGTCGGATTCGTGCGACGAGACCAGCAGCACGCCGTCGACGTGCCCGGCGCGGACGTAGCGTTCGACGTTCGCCCGCTCCTGCGGAGTGTCGGCGATGAGCAGCACGAGCGTCATCGAGCGCTCGGCGAGCGTCGCGGTGGCACCGCGCAGCAGCAGCGCGAACGTGGGGTCGGAGAACAGCAGGTGCTGAGGCTCGGTGAGCAGGAATGCGATCGAGCCCGAACGGCCGGTCGCGAGGCTCCGGGCGGCGTGGTTGGCGGTGTAACCCGTCGTGCGGATCGCCTCTTCGACGGCGGCGCGCGCCTCGGGCGACACCCAGTGCCCGCCGTTGATCACGCGCGACACCGTGCCGTGCGAGACCCCGGCCACGGCCGCGACGTCGCGGATCGTCGGCTTTCGGGTGCTGTCGGTGGATCCCACGAGAGCCGACTCTACTGGACACCGGAGAAAAACCTGTGACCGGTCACAGTTGGGTAACGAAACCCCGCCTCCCGCGGATCGTCTGCGTATGATCGACGCGAAGCTGTGACCGGTCACAGTGCACGCGAGGGACGATGAGGAAACCCCACGGATGAGCGCCACCCCCCTGTCGGACGTTCGCAGGCCCGCGCTGCGCTGGCCCGAGCTTTCCGGCATCGCCTTCGGCGGCGACTACACCCCCGAGCAGTGGAGCCGCGAGGTCTGGCACGAGGATGTCGCGCTCATGCGCGCGGCGGGCGTCAACCTCGTCAGCATCGGCATCTTCGCCTGGGGCCTCATCGAGGTGCGCGAAGGCGAGTTCGACTTCGCGTGGCTCGACGAGGTCATCGGGCTGCTGCACGAGAACGGCATCTCCATCGACCTCGGCACCCCGACGGCCTCTCCCCCGGCCTGGTTCTTCGCGAACCACCCCGACGCCCGCCCCGTCACGCGCGACGGCGTCGCCCTCGGGTTCGGCGCGCGCGGCATGGCCTCGCATTCCGCCCCGGCGTATCGCGAGGCCGCCGTGCGCGTCGCGACCGCACTGGCCCGGCGGTACGGCCACCACCCCGCCGTCGTGCTCTGGCACGTGCACAACGAATACGGCGTGCCGGTGGGCGAGGACTTCTCGGCACACGCCGTACGCGCGTGGCGCGGCTGGCTGCAGGAACGCTACGGCACGCTCGACGCGCTCAATACGGCGTGGGGCACCGCGTTCTGGGGCCAGCACTACGGCCAGTGGGAGCACGTCGGCGCCCCCGCGGCGGCGGCCAGCGTCGTCAACCCCGCGCAACGCCTGGACTACGCGCGCTTCACCGACCACCAGCTGCGGCAGTGCTTCATCGCCGAGCGCGACGCGATCCGCGCGCACAGCGACCGCCCCGTCACGACCAACTTCATGGCGAACCAGCACAACGGCTGCGACCTGTGGAAGTGGGCCGCCGAGGTCGACATCGTCTCCGACGACCACTACCTCTGGGCCGCCGACGAAGACGGCGAGATCGGGCTGGCGATCGCCGCCGACCTCACCCGCTCGGTCGCCGGCGGCAATCCGTGGCTGCTCATGGAGCACTCCACTTCGGCCGTCAACTGGCAGCCGCGCAACGTCGCCAAGCGCCCCGGCGAGATGGCCCGCAACTCCCTGTCGCATTTCGGGCGCGGGGCCGACGGCATCCTGTTCTTCCAGTGGCGCGCCTCCCGTTCGGGAGCGGAGAAGTTCCACTCGGCGATGCTGCCGCACGCCGGCCACGCCTCGCGCGTGTTCCGCGAGGTCACCGCGCTGGGCGCGAAGCTCGGTCGGCTCGGCGAGGTGCGCGGCTCGCGCGTGCACGCCGACGTCGCGATCCTCTGGGACTACGAGTCGTTCTGGGCGCAGGACCTGGAGTGGCGGCCCAGCGAAGACCTCGACTACGCCGAGCGCGTGCGCGCCTTCTACGCGCAGCTGTGGCGCGACGGCATCACGGTCGATTTCGCCCTCCCCGGTCATGACCTCTCGGGCTACCGCCTGGTGATCGCGCCCGCGCAGTACCTGCTGACCACGGCGGATGCCGACAACCTCTCCGCGTTCGTCGGGGGCGGCGGCACCCTCGTGGTCTCGTACTTCAGCGGCATCGTCGACGAGAACGACGCCGTGCACGCCGGCGGCTTCGGCGCGCCCCTCGCGGCGACGCTCGGGCTGCGCGTCGAAGAGCACCTGCCGCTGCGCGCCGGGCATGTCGCGCCGATCGTCTTCGACGACTCGACCTACCCCGCCGACGTCTGGCAGGAAGATCTCGTGCTGACCACCGCCGAGCCGCGCGCGATCGCCCTCGACGGGCCCGCCGCGGGCGGGGCCGCCGTGACGCGCAACGTCTCCGGCGCCGGGACGGCCTGGTACGTGAGCACGCGGCCGGGCGCCGCGGGGCTGGCCGCGATCCTGCACGCCGTCTACGCCGATGCGGGGCTGGCCCCGAGCGCCGTGCCCGCCGGCGTCGAGGTGATCCGCCGCCGCGGCGACGAGGCCGACTACGTCACCGTGATCAACCACACGACCGCGGCCCAGACGTTGACGATTTCCGGGACGGACCTGCTGACAGGCACCGTCGCGGAGGGAACCCTGACGGTGACAGGGGGCGACGTCGCCGTCGTCCGATCACCACGCTGAGAACAACTGCCACACCACAACAGAAGGAAGAACCATGCGCAAGATGGCCATCGGCGTCGCGACGATCGCGACCGCCACCCTGCTGCTCGCGGGCTGCTCCAGCAGCTCCCCCGAGCCCTCCGACACCGACGACGCGATCGACGCGAGCGGCGTGACCCTCACGGTCTGGACCGACGCGAACCGCGAGCCGGCGATCACGGCCGCGGCGAAGGCGTTCGAAGACGCGACGGGCGGCAAGATCGAGCTCGTCCAGAAGAACTTCGACGACATCCGCAACGACTTCATCAACCAGGTCCCCACCGGCGAGGGGCCCGACATCACGATCGGCGCGCACGACTGGCTCGGCGCCCTGGTGCAGGCCGGTGTCGTCTCGACGATCGACCTCGGCGATGTCGCCGGCGAGTTCGAGCAGGTTGCGCTGGACGCCATGACCTACGACGGCCAGTTGTACGCGCTGCCGTACTCGCTGGAGACGATCGCGCTCATCCAGAACACCGACCTCGTCGGCGAGGACGCCCCCGCGACCTTCGACGACATGATCGCCACGGCACAGGCCGCGGGCGCCGAGCGTCCGTTCGTGATCAACACCAGCGGCCAGACCGGTGACGCCTACACGATGTACGGCTTCCAGACCTCGTTCGGCGCCCCGGTGTTCCAGCAGGATGCCTCGGGCAGCTACACCTCCGAGGTCGGCATGGGCGGCGATGCGGGCACCGCGTTCGCGCAGTGGCTCGGCGCCAACGGCGAGACCGGCACCGGCTTCATCTCCACGACGATCGACTACGACACCAACAACGAGCTGTTCGCCTCGGGCAAGGCCGCCTACACGGTCCAGGGTCCCTGGGCCGTCGCGACGCTGACCGCGCAGGGCGTCAACATCAAGGTGAACCCGATCCCGTCGGCCGGCGGCGAGACGGCGGCGCCGTTCGTGGGCGTGCAGGGCTTCTACATCAGCTCGCAGAGCAAGAACCAGCTGGTCGCGCAGGAGTTCCTGACCACCTACCTCGCCACCTACGACGCCCAGAAGGCGCTGTACGAGGCCGACCCGCGCATCCCGGCGTGGACCGACCTGGCCGACGAGGTCTCCTCCGACCCGGTGATCGCCGGCTTCCTCGCGTCGTCGAAGAACGGCGTGCCGATGCCCTCGATCCCCGAGATGGGTTCGGTCTGGGATCTCTGGAACGCCGCTCAGGTGCAGATCATCAAGGGCGCCGACCCCGCCTCGACCTGGTCGACGATGGTCAGCGACCTCGAAGCCGCCATCGGCTGATCCCCGTCCGGGGGTGGGCACGACGCCCACCCCCGGACCCCTTTCGACGAAGGAGATGCGCATGACGGTTCCGCAGACCTCGCAGTCGCACGGCCGCACCTGGAACGGCCCCGGCTGGGGATTCCTCGTGAAGCTGGCGATCATGGGCGCGATCAACGCCTTCGGCATCATGGGCATCTTCGCGGCTTTCCAGGCCGAGTCGTGGCTCATCCTCGCCGCCGCGGTCATCGTGCTGGTCGCCGCCGACATCGTCTACTTCACCAAGCGCGCGCTGCCGCTGAAGTACCTCATGCCGGGGCTGGCGTTCCTGCTGGTGTTCCAGGTGTTCATCTTCGCCTACACCGCCTACATCGCCTTCACGAACTACGGCGCGGGGCACGTCGGCTCGCAGGAGCAGGCCGTGCAGGCAGCCCTCGGCCAGGGCGAGCGCCGCGTCGACGGATCCCCCACGTACCCCCTGACCGTCGTCGAGCAGAACGGCGAGCTGGGCTTCGCGATCACCGACGACGGCCAGATCAAGGCCGGCTCGGCCGACCAGCCGCTGGAGGTCGTCGGCGACGCGACCGGCTCCGGAGCGCCGCAGGAGGTGCCGGGCTGGAACGTCGTGTCCCGCAACGCCCTCATCGGCGACCCGGCGATGCAGCAGGCCGTCGTCGACCTGCGCGTGCCCGTCTCGGACGACCCCAACGACGGGTCGCTGCGCACGCGCGACGCGACCAGCGCGTCGATCTACCTCTCCACGATGACGTGGGATGCCGACACCCAGACCATCACCGACACGACCACCGGCACGGTGTACCGCGCGACGGCGATGGGCAACTTCGTCTCCGACGACGGTCAGACCCTGCCGACCGGCTGGACCGTGAACGTCGGGTTCGACAACTTCGTGCGCCTGTTCACCGACCCCGCGATGTTCCAGCCGCTCGCGCTCGTGACCCTGTGGACGTTCGCGTGGGCGCTGCTGTCGGTGGCGATCCCGTTCGCCCTGGGGCTGCTGTTCGCGATCATCTTCAACGACGAGCGCGTCAAGGGTCGCAAGGTTCTGCGGACGCTGTTCATCCTCCCCTACGCCTTCCCCGCGTTCATGTCGGCGCTGCTGTTCCGCGGCATGTTCAACGCCGAGTTCGGCGTCATCAACGAGTTCTTCTTCGGCGGCGCGAACATCGACTGGCTGGGAGATCCGTGGCTCGCCCGCGTCGCCGTGCTGTTCGTGAACGTCTGGCTGACCTATCCGTACTACTTCCTGGTGTGCACCGGCGCGATCCAGGCGCTGCCGTCCGACGCCCTGGAGGCGGCATCCATCGACGGCGCCGGCCGCACCCGCCAACTGCGGTCGATCATCCTGCCGCTCGTGCTCGTGGCCACCGCGCCCCTGCTGATCTCGTCGTTCGCGTTCAGCTTCAACAACTTCACGGTCATCTACATGTTCAACAACGGCGGCCCGGCGATACCGGGCGCACCGTACGCGCTCGGCGCGACCGACATCCTGATCTCGGCGATCTGGGACATCTCCGGCGTCTCCGGCGGCAAGGCCGACTACGGACTTGCCAGCGCCCTGTCGATCCTCGTGTTCATCGTCGTCGGCATCATCTCCGCCATCGCGTTCCGCCAGACCAAGAAGCTCGAGGAGTACCAGTGATGTCCGCTCCCGCCACCCCCACCGCCCGCGAGGCGCGCGCCGTCGTCACCCTCGACCCGGGTCGCCGGGCCGCCGTGCGTCGGCGCTGGCTGCTCCACGTGGGCTGGAAGTACCTCGTCGCCGCCGGCATCCTCTTCTACGCGATGTTCCCGCTCGTGTACGTGCTGTCGGCCTCGCTGAACCCCGGTGGGAGCCTCGCCGCCAGCAACACCCTGTTCCGCGCGTTCGACCTGTCCAACTACGCCGCCCTCGCCGACACGCGCTACTGGACCTGGTACGGCAACACGCTCGTCGTCGGCATCTCCGCCGCCGTCGGCGCCGTGCTCATGGGCGCTGCGGCCGCCTACGCCTTCTCGCGCTTCCGCTTCACCGGCCGCCGCGTGGGGCTCACGGCGCTGCTCATCATCCAGATGTTCCCGCAGGCGCTCGCGTTCGTCGCGATCTTCCTCATGCTGCTCGCCCTCGGCGAGGTGTTTCCGCTGCTCGGGCTGAACTCGAAGGTGGCGCTGATCTGCGTGTACCTCGGCGGCGCGCTCGGCGTGAACACCTTCCTCATGTACGGGTTCTTCAACACGATCCCGACCGAGCTCGACGAGTCGGCGAAGATCGACGGCGCCAGCCACGCCCAGATCTTCTGGCGCATCATCATGCCGCTCGTCACGCCGATCCTCGCGGTGGTCGCGCTGCTGGCCTTCATCGCCTCG
Organism: Microbacterium sp.; assembly: GCF_047602155.1. Lineage (GTDB taxonomy): Bacteria > Actinomycetota > Actinomycetes > Actinomycetales > Microbacteriaceae > Microbacterium. The sequence continues at coordinate 97,034 of NZ_JASGHZ010000001.1, forward strand.
TTCGGCGACTACATCATCTCCAAGATCGTGCTGGTCTCGGAGGACAACTGGACCCTCGCCGTCGGCATGTTCCAGTGGGTGTCGAACCAGCTCTCCAGCAACTGGGGTCTGTTCGCGGCCGGTGCGATCCTCGCCTCGGTGCCGGTGCTGGTGCTGTTCCTGTCGCTGCAGCGCTACATCATCGGCGGGCTGACCGCCGGCTCGGTCAAGGGCTGACGCGCGCCGCGAGCACCGCCTGATACAGGTCGCGGCTGGACAGCCCGGTCTGCGTCGCGACCTCGGCGGCGGCATCCTTCAACCGGATGCCGGTGTCCACGAGCCGCTGCACCTGCGCGAGGGCGTCCTCTTCCGACACGGCGCGTGCCGGCGCGCCGCCCACGACGACGACGATCTCGCCGCGGACGCCGCCGCGCGCCCAGACCGCGAGCGCGCCGAGCCCGTCGCGCACGACCTCCTCGTGCAGCTTCGTCAGCTCGCGGCACACCGCCGCGGGCCGGTCGGCGCCGAACGCCTCCGCCATCGCGGCGAGGGTCTCGCCCAGGCGCGACGGCGCCTCGAAGAACACCATCGTGCGCGGCTCGGCCGACAGAGCCGACAGAGCCCGGCGCCGCTCCCCCGGCTTGCGCGGCGAGAAGCCCTCGAACGTGAACCGGTCGGTCGGCAGCCCCGCGACGGCGAGCGCCGTGACGACCGCGCTCGGCCCGGGCAGCGCCGTGACCGCGACCCCCTGCGCTGCGGCCGCGGCGACGAGGGCGAACCCCGGGTCGCTGACGGTCGGCATCCCGGCGTCGCTGAGCACCAGCACGTCTTCGTCGCGCGCCCGCTCGACGAGCTCGGCGGCACGCTGCTTCTCGTTGTGGTCGTGCAGCGCGATCAGCCGCGGCCGGTTCGCGATGCCGAGCCCCTGCAGCAGGCGCTGCGTCGTGCGGGTGTCCTCCGCAGCGATGACGCTCGCGCCCTCCAGCGCCGCGACCAGGCGCGCCGACGCGTCGCCGAGATTGCCGATGGGCGTCGCGGCGAGGATGATCACCGCCCCAGCATAGGCTTGTGCGCGTGACGACGACCGCCGAACCCCTGCTGCCGACGCGGCCGACGGCCGTCTCGTTCGCCGACCGGTGGCGCGAACGCGTCGCGCTCGACCCTCGCCTGCAACGCCTGTACGGGTGGCTGGCGCCGACGCTCGTGACGCTGCTGGCCGCCGTGCTGCGGCTGTGGAACCTCGGCCACCCGCACAAGCTCGTCTTCGACGAGACCTACTACGTCAAGGATGCCTGGAGCCAGTGGATCCTCGGCTACGCCGCCAGCTGGCCCGACGACGCCAACGCCCGGTTCGAGGCGGGCGAGACGAACATCTTCACGACCGACCCGAGCTTCGTCGTGCATCCGCCCCTGGGCAAGTACCTGATCGGACTGGGGATGTGGCTGTTCGGGCCGGACAGCTCGTTCGGCTGGCGCGTCGCGACGGCCCTGTGCGGCACGGCGTGCGTGCTGGTGCTGTTCTTCCTCGCCAAGGCGCTGACGAACTCGACCCTGTTCGGGGCGGTGGCCTCGTTCCTCCTCGCCATCGACGGGCTCGGCATCGTGATGAGCCGGGTCGCGCTGCTCGACATCTTCCTCACCTTCTTCGTCCTGCTCGCCTTCTGGTTCGCGGTGCTCGACCGGCGCACGCGCCTCGACCGGCTCGCCGCCGCCACGGTCGCGCGCGCTCGCGAGGGTGAGCCCCCGCGCTGGGGCGCCGTGCTGTGGAACCGGCCGTGGGTGGTCGCCGCCGGCGCGGCGGCGGGCGCCGCGACCGCCGTGAAGTGGTCGGGCGTGTGGGTGGTCGCCGCGATCGGCCTCTACCTCGTCGTCACCGATGCCCTGGAGCGTCGCCGCCTCGGTGTGGTGTTCTGGCCGATGGATGCCGCGCGCCAGGGCGCGGCATCCTTCGTGCTGCTCGTCCCGGTGGCGTTCGTCGTCTACCTCGCGTCGTGGACGGGGTGGCTCGCCACCGACGGCGGCTACGGCCGCCACCTCGCCGAGGCCGACCCCGCGACCGGGATCTTCGCGTGGGTGCCGGTGTCGCTGCAGAGCCTATGGCAGTACCACGTCACGATCTACAACTCGATGACCGGCATGACCTCGCCGCACCCCTACGAGAGCCCCGCCTGGCAGTGGCCGCTGCTGTGGCGCCCGACGGCGATGTACTCGTACGCGACGGCCGACGGGCAGAGCGGCTGCGCCGGCGGCGACAACGGCTGCCTCCAGATCCTCTACAGCATGCCCAATCCGCTGCTGTGGTACGCGTCGATCGCCGCGGCCCTCTTCCTCGCGTACCGCTTCGTCGTCGCGCGCGACTGGCGGCACGCGGTCGTGCTGACCGGGATCGCGGCGACCTGGGCGCCGTGGCTGGTGTACCCCGAGCGCACGGTTTTCCAGTTCTACACGATCGTGATCTGGCCGTTCCTGCTGATCGCGCTGACCTTCGCGCTGCGCGAGGTCGCGTCGGGCTTCCCCTCGCGCGCGCGGGCGGATGCCGACTCCGCCGCCGTGTCGGCCGACCGGCGCATCGCCGGCCAGCGGGTCGTGCTCGTCTTCCTCGGGGTCGTCATCGTGCTGTCGGTGTTCTGGTACCCGCTGTGGTCGGCGATGCAGGTGCCGTACGAGTTCTACCGCCTGCACAACTGGATGCAGGGCTGGGTGTAGCGCAGCGCCCCGTCGGCTTACGATGGAGGGCTATGCCTTCCGCCGAGCCCGTGATCTCCTACCCGCCGGAGCTGCCCGTCAGCGCCGCGCGGGACGAGATCGCGCGCGCCATCGCGGCGCACCAGGTCGTGATCGTGGCCGGTGCGACCGGATCGGGCAAGACGACGCAGCTGCCGAAGATCGCCCTCGAGCTCGGCCGCACCTCCATCGCGCACACGCAGCCCCGCCGCATCGCCGCCCGCACCATCGCCGAGCGCATCGCGCACGAGCTGCAGGTGCCGCTCGGCGGCGCCGTCGGCTACAAGGTGCGTTTCACCGACCAGGTCTCGCCCGACACGAGAATCGCGCTCGTCACCGACGGCATCCTGCTCAACGAGATCCACCGGGATCGGCTGCTGCGCCGCTACGACACGATCATCGTCGACGAGGCGCACGAGCGGTCGCTGAACATCGACTTCCTGCTCGGCTACCTCGCCCGCATCCTCCCCGAGCGCCCCGACCTCAAGGTCATCGTCACTTCGGCCACGATCGACCCGGAGAGCTTCGCGAAGCACTTCACGCGCCCTCCAGCCACCGCCACGGTCGTTGAGCGAGCGCAGCGAGACGAAACGCAGCCCGTCCCGATCATCGAGGTCTCCGGCCGCACCTACCCCGTCGAGATCCGCTACCGTCCGCACGACGAGATCGCCGCATTCACCGAGGACGACGTCGACACGCTCCTCGCCGCCCTCCGCGAGCTCGACCGCGAACCCGACGGCGACGTGCTGGTGTTCCTGCCCGGCGAGGCCGAGATCCGCGATGCGATGGATGCCGTCCGCGGCATGTACGCGAAGGACGCCCGCCCCACCGAGGTGCTGCCGCTGTACGGGCGCCTGTCGGCGGCCGAGCAGCACCGCGTGTTCGAGCCGTCCGCCGTCGCCGGCATACGCCGCCGGATCATTCTGGCGACGAACGTCGCCGAGACGTCGCTGACGGTTCCCGGCATCCGGTACGTCGTCGACGCCGGTACGGCGCGCATCTCGCGCTACAGCGCGCGCTCGAAGGTGCAGCGCCTGCCGATCGAGGCGATCTCGCAGGCCTCGGCGCAGCAGCGGTCGGGTCGCGCCGGTCGCACGTCGGCCGGCATCGCCATCCGGCTCTACGCCGAAGACGACTTCGCGGGGCGCCCGGAGTACACCGAGCCCGAGATCACGCGCACCTCGCTCGCGGCGGTCATCCTGCAGATGCTCGCCCTGGGGTTCGGCGACATCGAGGAGTTCCCGTTCCTCACCCCGCCCGACAGCCGCGGGGTGAAGGCGGCGTTCGAGCTGCTGACCGAGCTCGGCGCCGTCACGGGCGCCCGGCGCCTCACGAAGCTCGGCCGCGAGATCGCGCGGCTGCCGATCGACCCCCGCTTCGCACGGATGCTGCTCGAAGCCCGGCGACAGGGCGTCGCCCGCGACGTGCTGGCGATCGTCGCGGGGCTGTCGATCCAGGACGTGCGCGAGCGCCCGTCGGCCGACGACGGCGCCGCCCGCGAAGCCGCCGACCGCCTGCATGCCCGGTTCACCGATCCGACGAGCGACTTCCTCACGCTCCTGAACCTCTGGAACCACCTGCAGGAGCAGCAGCGCGACCTCGGGTCGAGTGCCTTCCGGCGCATGTGCCGCAGCGAGTACCTCAACTATGTACGCGTGCGGGAATGGTTCGACGTGCACCGGCAGCTGCGGCAGCTGATGGGCCGGGACGACCGATCGGCGAACCCGGTGGGCACGGGGACCGCAGACCCCGACCGCATCCATCGCGCGATCCTCGCAGGGCTGCTGTCGCACCTCGGCATCCTCGATACCCGATCGATCGTGAAGCAGAAGCCCACCGACAAGCGCAAGCCGCTCGCCGAGTACCGCGGCGCGCGCGGCACGAAGTTCGCGATCTTCCCCGGCTCGGCCCTGCGCAAGGCGTCGCCCGACGCCGTCATGGCCGCCGAGCTCGTCGAGACCTCGCGCCTGTTCGCCCGCACCGTCGCGGTGATCGACCCGGCCTGGGCCGAAGAGCTCGCCGGGGATCTCGCGCACCGCACGCTCAGCGATCCGCACTGGTCGAAGGATGCCGGTGCCGCCGTCGCCGCCGAGAAGGTGACGCTGTTCGGCGTCGAGATCATCCCCCGCCGTCGCGTGCAGCTGGCCCGCATCGACCGCGAGGGCGCGCGCGAGCTGTTCCTCCGGCATGCGCTCGTCGAGGGCGACTGGAACCCGCCCGCCGACAAGCGCCTGACGGCGTTCGAACGGCGGAACCTGGAGCTGCGTCGCCGGCTGGAGAAGGTCGAGGAGCGCGAGCGCCGCCGCGACATCCTCGTCGGGGACGAGGCCGTCTTCGCCTTCTACGACGCGCGCGTCCCGCGCGACGTCTTCGATGCCCGGTCGTTCGAGTCGTGGTGGCGCGCTGCGCAGGCGGACACGCCGCGCCTGCTCGATCTCACCGAGGCCGACCTCCGGGGTGAGGGGCCCCGCTCCGACGAGAGGGACTTTCCCGGGCGCTGGCAGCAGGGCGACCAGGTGCTGTCGCTCGCGTACCGCTTCGAGCCGGGGAGCCCCGAAGACGGCGTGAGCGTCGTCGTGCCGCTACCGCTGCTGGCGGGCCTGCGCCCCGACGGCTTCGACTGGCAGGTGCCCGGCCTGCGCGCCGAGCTGATCACGGCGTTGCTGCGCGCGCTCCCGAAGGCGATCCGGCGCCACGTCGTGCCCGCCGCCGACTGGGCCGCGAGGCTCGGCGACGAGCTTGCCGGGGCGGGGCCGGAGCGTCACGGGGGCCTGCCCGCACAGACCCTGCGCGCGGCGCTGGCCGCCCGCATCCAGCGCGTCGCGAACCAGCCCGTCACCGCCGCCGACTTCGCCCTCGAGCGTGTGCCGCCGCACCTGACGGTGACGTTCCGCGCTGTCGACCACCGCGGCCGCACGGCCGGGTCGTCGCGCGACCTCGCCGCACTGCAGGCCGAGCTCTCCGGGCGCGCGCGGGATGCCGTCAGCCGTGCCGTCGGCGGCGCTGCGCCGCGCCCGACGGCGCCCGCCCGCCCACCGGCACCGGGCGCCACGGACGAGCGCGGGTCGGACGCCGACCCCGTCGCCGAACGCACCGGCCTCACGACGTGGGACTTCGGCGCACTGCCCGAGGTCGTCGACACGAGAGTCGCCGGCGGGGTCGTGCGCGGGTACCCGGCGCTGGTCGACGAGAAGGATGCCGTCGCCCTGCGCATCGAGGCGACGCCCGAGCGGGCCGCCCGCCTCACGCACGCCGGGGTGCGGCGCCTCCTGCTGCTGGCGGTGCCGTCGCCCGCGCCCTACGTGCTCGAGCACCTGACCGCGGCGGAGAAGCTGTCGCTGGCGGCGTCGCCGTATCCCTCCGCGAAGGCGCTCATCGAAGACGCCCGGGTCGCGGTCGCCGACGCCGTCCTGGCGCGCACGGCGGGGCGCATCCGCACGCCCGAGCAGTTCGCGGCGGCCCGCGACGCGTTCTCGGCATCGGTCGTCGACGAACTGTTCCAGGCGGTCTCGCTGACCGCGCGCATCCTCGGCCTGCAGCGCGAGGTCGAGCGTGCCGTCAAGGCGCAGAACTCGATGACGCTACTCGCGGCGCTCGGCGACGTGAAGGGGCAGCTCGCCGGGCTCGTCTTTCCCGGTTTCGTCTCGCGCACCGGTCTCGACCGGCTGGCGCACCTGCCGCGCTACCTGCAGGCGGCACTGTTCCGGGTGAACGCGCTGGCCGATGGTCCCGGTCGCGACCGGCAGCGGATGACGGAGTTCGAGCGCGCCGCCGCGCTGTACGCCGAGGCGGGCGGGACGGTACCGCTCGAACCCGGCGCCCCGGCGAATCTGACGCGCGCGCGATGGCTGCTGGAGGAGTATCGCGTGAGCCTCTACGCCCAGCAGCTCGGCACGGCGGAGCAGGTGTCGCCGCAGCGCATCGCGAAAGCGCTCGCCGCGGCCTGAGCCCTACGTTGCCACGAAAATCAGCAAGAACACCAGGGCACCGACGAGCACGAACCCAATGATTGCGAGCGCGAGGATCGTCGGGTGCGCCCGCACGGGTGCGCAATTCACGGCATCTTCTGGGGTACCCGTGACGCGAGAGCGACGCAGTCGTCGGACGTTGCCGAGGAGCGCGAGCACCATCATGGAGACAACGAGCCCGAGCGCGAGAACCACCTGTGCAGACACTGTAAAACTTCGCTTTCGGCGCTAACAGCAGATCTTCTTGGAACTCCACGTTAGTCGGTCAACCACCCACAACACGAACGTCCCCGTCGCGCTAAGACCGATGCCTACTGCACCCAGAACGACGCCCGCAGGGGCGCCCGCGATGGTTCCCGTGGCTCCATCCGGTGCCCGTGGCCGCGAAACCGTACGCGCTCAGTCGAGGTCTTCGGTGGGGTGCAGTGTCGCGTGCGGGATCCGGGCGAGGGCGGCGAGGATGCCGGCACCGCCCTCACCGACGACATCCGCATGCACCGCACGGAGCTTACGTCCCGACACGAGAAGTGCGATGTCGACGGTCGCTGACTCCGGCATGAACAACTCCGTGATGCCCTCTCCCAGGTGCCGGGCGGTGACCCGCTCACCATCCAAGGTCACATAGCCGCGCCGGTTGAGCTCGGCGAGCACCTTCCCCGCGGGGAGGGGCCGCGCCTCCTCCAGGTCACCGGTCGCGTCGGGCGCGGCGAGAGTCCAATCCCCGTCATCGATTCCCCCCGGCGGGGTCGCGTTCAGTAGCGCGGCGAGGTCGGCCTTCACGCTCGACGCCGTCTCCCTCCGGATCGGCCCCGGCGTGAACGTCGGAACTGGACCGTCAGACGGTGACGCGTCCGGACGCGGCTCTCCGACGAACTGCGCAAGGATGGACCCACTCGGCGGGAGCTCTGGCCTCTTACCCCACACGTACACACTGGCGGCCCAGGAACGGAACCTGTCTTCTGGGTCAGACAACTTGTCCCGCTCGACGTATTGCCTCAGCAGAGCCCGTCCCACATTGAAGATTTCCGCCCATGTCCGCCCGTCGCGGAGGGAAATCATGATCCCGGTCTCCTGATCACTGCTCCAGCGCATCTTCCCTGGAGGTGCGGTGAACAGCGTCCATTCGGTGTCCGGGCGGTATCGCAGGACTACCTCGAAGAGGTAGTGAGTCAGCACCTCCGCACCGTAGAGCTGGCGAAGCCAGTCAGGATCCACCTCCGACCACCCCAGCAGCCGACCTGCCTCGGGAGCCGAACCACCCGGAACCCCCGGCATCCCCGCATCAACGAAACGCTTGAACCACACATACAGCGGTTCGAGAGACTCCAGCGACCCATCGAGGACCTCAACCGGGCCACCCGTTGCCGAGACCCAGTTCGCCAACTCCCACAGCCGCACCTCGTGCGTGCCCCGCACGTATCGGAGATAGTCCTCCGCGACCGGCCGATCCACATCCGAGAATCTCATAGCAGTCCTAGTCTCCCGTGATATGCAGCACGAACTTGATCCCGGCAGCTTCCAGCGTGTCGAGCACGTGCTGCGACATCCCGATCCTCCCAGTTCGGTCACTGACGAAGAAATGCCACTCGCGCTCAGTCGAGGTCTTCGGTAGGGTGCAGTGTCGCGTGCGGGATCCGGGCGAGGGCGGCGAGGATGCCGGCACCACCCTCACCGACGACATCCGCATGCACCGCACGGAGCTTACCTCCAGACACGAGCAGTGCGATGTCCACGGTCGCTGACTCCGGCATGAACAACTCCGTGATGCCCTCGTCGAGGTGCCGAACGGTGACCCGTTCACCGTCCATGGTCACGTAGCCGCGCCGGTTGAGCTCGGCGAGCACCTTCCCCGCGGGGAGGGGCCGCGCCTCCTCCAGGTCACCGGTCGCGTCGGGTGCAGCGAGAGTCCAATCACCGTCGTCGATCCCGCCCGGCGGGGTCGCGTTGAGTAGCGCAGCGAGGTCGTCCTTCACGCTCGACGCCGTCTCGCGCCGGATCGGCCCCGGCGTGAACGTCGGCACCGGTCCCTCAGACGGCGACGCGTCCGGGCGCGGCGCCCCGACGTACTCAGTAAGGACCGACCGACCCGGCGGAACCACCGGCTGCTTGTCCAGCAGATACGCGACGACGGCCCAGGAGCGGAGCCTGTCGTCGGGAACGGACAGCTTGTCCCCGTCAACGTACTGGCTCAGCAGAGTCCGCCCCACGTTGAGGATGCCCGACCATGAAGGTCCGTCACGGAGCGGTATCACGATTCCGGTCTCCAGGTTGGTGTCCCAGCGCATCTTCCCCGGCGGTTCGATGAATAGCGTCCACTCGGTGTCCGGACGATAGCGGCGGACCACATCGAAGAGGTAGTGGCTCAGCACCCTCGCACCATAGATCTGGCGGAGTTGGTCACGATCTACGCCCGACCACCCCAGCAGCCGCGACTCTTCGGGCGCCGAGCCGTCCGGCACCCCCGGCATCCCCGCATCGACGAAACGTTTGAACCACACATACAAGGGCTCCAGCGACTCGACCGACCCATCGAGAACCTCAACCGCGCCCCCCGTTGCCGAGACCCAGTTCGCCAACTCCCACAGCCGCACCTCGTGCGTGCCCCGCACGTACCGGAGATAATCCTCCGCGACCGACCGATCCACATCCGAGAATCTCATAGCAGTCCTAGTCTCCCGCGATGTGCAGCACGAACTTGATCCCGGCAGCCTCCAGCGTGTCGAGCACGTCCTGCGACATCCCGATCCTCCCAGTTCGGTCACTGACGAAGAAATGCCACTCGCGCTCAGTCGAGGTCTTCGGTAGGGTGCAGTGTCGCGTGCGGGATCCGGGCGAGGGCGGCGAGGATGCCGGCACCACCCTCACCGACGACATCCGCATGCACCGCACGGAGCTTACCTCCAGACACGAGCAGTGCGATGTCCACGGTCGCTGACTCCGGCATGAACAACTCCGTGATGCCCTCGTCGAGGTGCCGAACGGTGACCCGTTCACCGTCCATGGTCAGGTAACCGCGCCGGTTGAGTTCGGCGAGCACCTTTCCGGCCGGGAGCGGCCGCGCATCCTCCAGGTCACCGGTCGCGTCGGGTGCAGCGAGAGTCCAATCCCCCTCATCGATCCCACCCGGCGGGGTCGCGTTCAGCAGCGCGGCAAGGTCATCCTTCACGCTCGACGCCGTCTCCCTCCGGATCGGCCCCGGCGTGTAGGTCGGCACCGGCCCCTCCAACGGCAACGCGTCCGGCCGCGGCGCCCCGACGTACTCAGTAAGGACCGACCCACTCGGCGGAACCACCGGCTGCTTGTTCAACATGAACGCGTCAGTAGCCGAGGAGCGGAGCCTGTCATCAGGGAATGACAGCTTGTCCCGATCGACGTATCTGCGCCGCACGCTCGGCCCCACGTTGAGGATGCCCTCCCACGACGGACCGTCACGGAGCGGTATCACGATTCCGGTCTCCTGGTTGCTGAGCCAACGCGTCTTCCCCGGACCTTCGGTGAACAGCGTCCACTTGATATCCGGGTGATAGCGTCGGACCACTTCAAAGAGGTAGTGGCTCAGCACCTCCGCACCATAGATCTGGCGAAGCCGGTCGGGATCTACCTCCGACCACCCCAGCAGCCGCGACACTTCGGGCGCCGAGCCGTCCGGCACCCCGGGCATCCCCGCATCGACGAATCCCTTGAACCACACATACAACGGTACGAGGGATCCGACCGACCCGTCGAGAACCTCAACCGGGCCGCCCGTTGCCGAGACCCAGTTCGCCAACTCCCACAGGCGCACCTCGTGCGTGCTGCGCACGTATCGGAGATAGTCCTCCGCGACCGGCCGATCCAGATCCGAGAAATCCATAGCAGTCCTAGTCTCCCGTGATGTGCAGCACGAACTTGATACCGGCAGTCTCCAGCGTGTCGAGCACGTCCTGCGACATCCCGATCTTCCCCGTCCGAGAACTGACGAAGAAATGCCACTCGATACTGTCGATCGTATTGTCCGCTGTCTTGATCGCTGCGTCCTTCACGGCCTGGAACTTGACGAACGCATTCCGGGCCGACCCGACTTTCGCCTCGAACGCCGTTGCGCCGGCGATCGCGTCAAAGAACCGAAGCCTCTGAGACCCGTTGATGGAAACCTTGGTGGCCTTCTGCGTGTACCCTGGCACACCGACGAGGTCGTGGAGGTAGTCTTCCGCACCGCGCCAGCCCAGCCCAGCCGACGGCTTGGGAAGACTGCCATAGTCGGGGGTCTTGAGGGCGGCGCTGTTCATCATCATCTTCATCCGATCGATGCCGTTCGCGTTGATCAGTCTCGCGAGAGCGTCGTCGGATATCCCCGTGGCGTATCCGCGCACGCTGCCCGCGAGTGTCGGAGCGATCTCGTCGATCTGGCGCAGGTAGGTGGCAGTGTCTGCCTGTTTGTACAGCAGTTTGAGCGCTGCGCTGCTGAACTCCGAGTCCGCCGACTTCTCGATCGCTTTGACGATCTTGCGGATCCCGGTGCCCAGGTCGCCGAATCCGGGGATGATGCCGATGGCGGCCATGGTGAAGACGGGCAGGTCAAGGGCAGCCGCACCGGCGATCGCGTCTCGAACGTCCCCGAACACGAGGATGCCGCTGATGATGTTTCCGATGAGCCAGGGGATGGAGTCTCTGCGGCAGACATCGATCTCGCCGCAGAACATGCCCAGGCCGAGTTCGGACAGCCATTCGTACTCGGAGACAGTCTTTGTGAGCTCGACGGGGTCGTATCCGCTATCGAGATTCGCGGCTTCGTAGCCGTCGGTGAATCCGTCGAAGTCGCTGTCCACGAGCGTGCTGTACGTTCCGTAGAACTCTTCCTCTCCGTCGCTGAGCCCATCGAAGTCGTTGTCAGCAAGCAGAGCGTTGAGGTGGAACTCGAGCTCGGATGGGTCATTCAGGCCGTCGCCGTCGCCATCTTCGCTGGTCGGGTCGGAGCTGAGTGCGTACGCGGTGACCGGAGTGAGGTCGTTCCAGTCGACACCCGCCGCATCGGGTACGAGGACGGCACCGACTTCCTCGGAGTCGCTGAGACCATCGCTGTCGCTGTCGCTGAGCTGCGGGTCGGTGAACACCGTTCGCCCAAGGTAGCTCGATGCTCCCGGGAACATCGTGGAGCGGATTCCGTGCTGCTCGACCCAGTCGCTCAGCCCATCACCGTCACTATCAGTGATCGTGTCGTCAGTGAGCGGCGGTTCAGGATTGCGTGCGTCCTCGATCCATGCAGCCAGATCAGTGGCCGTCGGAACGTACGAGTAGGTGCCGCCGGTGTCGTCGGCGAGCTGGATCAGCCAGTCGCGATCTTCCTCGTCCCCGACCCCGACATCGAGGACGTGGACAGGCGTATCGCGTTGGCGGAAGGGAACGTAGTCCTCGTCAGCGTATGGGTCACGCTCGGCTGGAGGCCGCCAGGCGCCGTCGGTGACGAGCACGATCGACTTGCTCGCGCAGCTTTCCACAGGGAAGTGGTTGTTGCGCCGCCCACCAAGCCACTCTTCCGCGAACGAGGCAGCCCCCTCACCAAGAAAACTGTCATCATCGCCGACGCCAGCGGCTTCGATGTCGTCGACCCACTGGAGCGCCACTTCCACAGGAGTCGCCCCGCCCCCATCAAGCGGGCTTTGCCTGGGAGACACCTCGCGGAGCATCCACCAGTCTGCCCAGAATGTGGCAGACATCGCGCGGCTGCCGATCACGCCGACCGGCGTGGTGGCGTGCACTGAGCCCTGATCCACCGTGGTGGTTGGGTTGTGGACCGCGTGGCGTGAAGTGAAATGTCCTTCTGGTCTGGGAAAATGTTGATTGTCTAGATCAATGTTCCGCAGTCCGGAAGGACATCTCGTAAGTGAAAGCATCTCACGGTATCGCTCCGGTGTTCGATGACCGGAACCTCGTGTCGCACGCGGGCCTGGTACCGGTGCTGGAGCTGGCCGAGAAAGCGGGCCTGACCGAGCTGGTCGAAGCGTCCTCGACGCTTCCGGCGGCGAGCGTGGCGATCAAGGTCCGCACGATCCTCGGCGGGATGCTCGCCGGGGCGGACAGCATCGACGATCTTGGCGTGCTGCGCTCTGGGGCGACGGCCCGGGTGCTCGGGCAGGTGCGGGCGCCGTCGACGATCGGCACGTTCCTGCGCTCGTTCACCCATGGTCACGTCCTGCAGTTCGGGAAGGTTAACCGGGTTCTGTTGCGTCGCCTGTTGGGCGAGGTTCCCGCGTTGTCAGGGACGGAGGGCGGGCTGGTGTTGGTGGACATGGACGACACGATCCGTGAGGTCCACGGTTACCAGAAGCAGGCCGCCGCGTTCGGATACTCCGGGGTCCGCGGGCTGAACGCACTGGTCGTGACGATCACAGGGCAAGACGCGGCCCCGCTGGTCGCGGAGGCGTCGCTGCGGCGCGGGAACGTCCGCTCCGGCGACAACGCCGCCCACCACCTCGCCCGCGCGCTGACGACGGTGAGGGAGACAATGCCGCGGCGGCGGGTTCTGACCCGGGCGGACTCGGCGTTCTGCACCCACGAGAACGTGACCGCCGCGGCCCGAGGCGGGGCGTGGTACTCGTTCACGATCCCGCAATGGCGCACCGTGCAGGCCGCGATCGCGGGCATCCGCGAAGACGCATGGACGAAGATCAAATACACGAACGCGGTCCGCGACGAGGACACCGGCGAATGGATCAGCGACGCCGAGGTCGCCGAGGCTCCGTTCACCGCGTTCGTGTCCCGACCCAAAGACGAGCACATCGCCTGCCGGCTGATCGTGCGCCGCGTCAAGCGCCTGAACGTCAACGCCGCGCAGGGGCAGGAGACGCTGTTCGACACCTGGCGGTATCACGCGTTCATCACCAACAGCGACCTCGACCAGATCGAGGCGGACAAGCTCCACCGCGGTCACGCGATCATCGAGCAGGTCATCGCCGAGCTCAAGAGCGGCCCACTCGCTCATCTGCCCTCCGGGAAGTTCACCGCGAACCACGCCTGGCTCCAGCTCGCAGTCATCGCTCACAACCTCTCTCGCGCCGCAGCCACTGCCGCCGGCCTCGGCAGAGCACGCATGGCGACGCTACAGCGCACCATCATCAGCACCCCCGCAAGACTCGCCTCGACAGGGCGGCGGCTCGTGATGCACCTGCCCACGCACTGGCCCTGGGCGCCAGCATGGGCGCTGCTCTGGGCGACCGCGACCGACCCGCCACGCACGGCAACGCCCTGACCACCCAGCCCATGACGGGCGCGACCGGAGCCGAAGTGGAAGAGCCAGAGCACCAGCTGGCAGCACCCGCACGCCCACAAAGGCCACCACTGAACCAACACCAGAGTCCCACCCCGTCAAAACCGACACGGTGGATCAGGGCTGAGACCAGCGACGTCGAAGGCAGGCTGCCGATGACAGCGCGCAGCGCGGCGTAACGTGCGCCGGTGGGGTCCGCGTCATCCATGCTCCCGGTCGCGTCAACCATGATCTCGACCTCGTGGAGAACAGAACCTGCTCCCTCGCCGCCGCACACAGACGCGGCGGCCGCCCAGGCATCCAGGTCCACGACGGCGTACGTCAGACCGAGTTCTGGGTCGGCGATCGTGATCGTGTGGTTCGCGGTGGACACCGTGACGTCGTTGTCGACGAAGTCCCACGTTGATGTCTCTTCATTCCACGCGACGGGCGCCAGGTTCGCTAGTCGGCTCTCAGCGACCATGGAGAGATATCCCAGCCGAACCTCGCTGACCGAAGCGGACGAAGGTGCTGCCACCGTGGCTCGCCCTTGACTGGACGTCGCGAGGGCGTCCCCTCCGTCTGCGTCGTCATCGGTCGGCAAGGCGGTCACGCGCACGGCTCCGGTGACGGCAGCGACCACCGGGGGCGCACGCGACTCGTTCACCCGGACGGCCGCGTTTGCCAGCGGAGTTCCTGAGCCCTGATCCACCGTGTCGGTTTTGACGGGGTGGGACTCTGGTGTTGGTTCAGTGGTGGCCTTTGTGGGCGTGCGGGTGCTGCCAGCTGGTGCTCTGGCTCTTCCACTTCGGCTCCGGTCGCGCCCGTCATGGGCTGGGTGGTCAGGGCGTTGCCGTGCGTGGCGGGTCGGTCGCGGTCGCCCAGAGCAGCGCCCATGCTGGCGCCCAGGGCCAGTGCGTGGGCAGGTGCATCACGAGCCGCCGCCCTGTCGAGGCGAGTCTTGCGGGGGTGCTGATGATGGTGCGCTGTAGCGTCGCCATGCGTGCTCTGCCGAGGCCGGCGGCAGTGGCTGCGGCGCGAGAGAGGTTGTGAGCGATGACTGCGAGCTGGAGCCAGGCGTGGTTCGCGGTGAACTTCCCGGAGGGCAGATGAGCGAGTGGGCCGCTCTTGAGCTCGGCGATGACCTGCTCGATGATCGCGTGACCGCGGTGGAGCTTGTCCGCCTCGATCTGGTCGAGGTCGCTGTTGGTGATGAACGCGTGATACCGCCAGGTGTCGAACAGCGTCTCCTGCCCCTGCGCGGCGTTGACGTTCAGGCGCTTGACGCGGCGCACGATCAGCCGGCAGGCGATGTGCTCGTCTTTGGGTCGGGACACGAACGCGGTGAACGGAGCCTCGGCGACCTCGGCGTCGCTGATCCATTCGCCGGTGTCCTCGTCGCGGACCGCGTTCGTGTATTTGATCTTCGTCCATGCGTCTTCGCGGATGCCCGCGATCGCGGCCTGCACGGTGCGCCATTGCGGGATCGTGAACGAGTACCACGCCCCGCCTCGGGCCGCGGCGGTCACGTTCTCGTGGGTGCAGAACGCCGAGTCCGCCCGGGTCAGAACCCGCCGCCGCGGCATTGTCTCCCTCACCGTCGTCAGCGCGCGGGCGAGGTGGTGGGCGGCGTTGTCGCCGGAGCGGACGTTCCCGCGCCGCAGCGACGCCTCCGCGACCAGCGGGGCCGCGTCTTGCCCTGTGATCGTCACGACCAGTGCGTTCAGCCCGCGGACCCCGGAGTATCCGAACGCGGCGGCCTGCTTCTGGTAACCGTGGACCTCACGGATCGTGTCGTCCATGTCCACCAACACCAGCCCGCCCTCCGTCCCTGACAACGCGGGAACCTCGCCCAACAGGCGACGCAACAGAACCCGGTTAACCTTCCCGAACTGCAGGACGTGACCATGGGTGAACGAGCGCAGGAACGTGCCGATCGTCGACGGCGCCCGCACCTGCCCGAGCACCCGGGCCGTCGCCCCAGAGCGCAGCACGCCAAGATCGTCGATGCTGTCCGCCCCGGCGAGCATCCCGCCGAGGATCGTGCGGACCTTGATCGCCACGCTCGCCGCCGGAAGCGTCGAGGACGCTTCGACCAGCTCGGTCAGGCCCGCTTTCTCGGCCAGCTCCAGCACCGGTACCAGGCCTGCGTGCGACACGAGGTTCCGGTCATCGAACACCGGAGCGATACCGTGAGATGCTTTCACTTACGAGATGTCCTTCCGGACTGCGGAACATTGATCTAGACAATCAACATTTTCCCAGACCAGAAGGACATTTCACTTCACGCCACGCGGTCCACAACCCAACCACCACGGTGGATCAGGGCTGAGACGACGGCCACGGCCGGAGCGATGCCGCCCTGCCCGGGGTCCAACTCGGGCTCCGCTTCACCATCCAACACTGTCCCCGCCCGATCAATGACAGTCGCGGTGATACTGCGTGAGATCTCCTCCTCGCTGTCGGAAACCCCGTCCGAGTCCGAGTCGGCTGACAGTGGATCGAGGGCGTTCTCGATTTCTCGTCCGTCCGGTACTCCATCGCCGTCGGTGTCAGGCTCCAGCGGATCGGCGCCCGCGACTCTCTCTGCCTGATCATCAAGCCCATCGGCATCCGAATCTGGGGAAACCGGGTTGAGACCGTCTTCCAGTTCGTCGAGGTTGGTGATGCCATCGCCATCGATGTCACCGTCAGCGTCGCTCATGCCGTCGCCGTCTGAATCCGGGATCGCGGGAGAGGTGAACCCCGAGAGCTTCAGCACCTCATCCGCATCGGTGATGCCGTCGGCATCGGAATCGGGCAGCGACACGTCGCTGCCCACCCGGAGTTCGACAACATCGGGAAGGCCGTCGGCATCGGTGTCAGTCGAATCCGACATCGGCGCGGTGACGTCGGAGTCCACGCCGGGCCCCTCGCCGGCTGCGTTCACGGCGCGGATGGATATGACATAGTCCTCACCGTTGGTGAGGTCGTAGATCCGAGCGCCCTGCCGGCCCCATCGACCGGGAACCGTTATCGGATCCGAGCCCGGGCCGGCGGACACGATGTACGACGTGACGGGGCTGCCGTTGTCGCTGGGCGCGTCCCAGTACACATCGATGAAGCCATCGCCGACAACGGTCTCCACGCCGGTGGGGGCATCCGGGACATCGAAAGCGACACCGTAACCGCCAAAGGCGCGGTTCGATCCCTTGGCATTCACCGCATCAACGGTGAATCGGTACTCCCGCCCCGCCAACAAGCCGCCGACCGACGCGGTGGTGGCAGTCGTCGAAATGGTGGAAGCAACCGAGTAGTCCGAGGTGTCGAGCACAACGACGTCGTAGCGGATGATCGGCGATCCGCCGTCGAGTGGCGGAGCTTCCCAGGACAGCTCGGCGGCCAAACCGAGCATCTCCAGACTCACGTTCTTGGGCGCACCGGGGTACGTCGAGGTCACCTCAACCGTTGCCGATCCAGCGGGGCTCGAGCCGAGGGGATTGCGCGCAACAACTCTTGCCGTATAGGTGCCAGGGCTGACGCCTTCGAAAGCGGTGCGCGTCTGATAGCCACCGACGGTCGACTCGCGCACGACCGCGCCGTCTCGCTCCAGCGTGACATCGAAATCAGAACCGATCAGATAGGGGTTGCTCGAAGGCTGCGTCCAGGAGATGTTGAGCGACAGCGCGGTACCCGACCCGCGTACTGTCGGCGCGGTCGGCTTCTTTCCGACGACGAACGTCGAGTAGTCACTCCATTCGGAAACAAGCCCGTTGATCCACTTCGCCCGCCACCTCACGGGCCCGTCGCCGAAGGGGTATCCGTACGGCACCGTGGTCGTCGCTACCCCACTTGGGTCGGCGTCGCTATACTGCGTGCTCGTGATCGGCGCCCCATACTCCCAAAATCGCTGGAACTCGAACACAACGGTCGTCTGACCCGCCGGCGCATCCGAGGGCACCGTTGCGCTGACCAACGAGCTCGCAACGACCCACTCGCCCTCCCCCGGACTGCTGAGCGTCGGCCCCGGCGGCGGAACCACCACGGCGAGTCCGTACCAGCCAGACCACGGACCGTGTTCGCCTGCCGACTGCGAACGCAGACGAACTTCGTAGTCGTGACCCGCAACCAGCAAGTCGGAAGGGACCACCCAACTCCCATCAGTTCCGGGATCTCCTGCTGCTGAATCCTCGAGAATGACAGATGCGAGCGGATCGCCGGGCGCGGCGGCATCTCGCACCTCGATCGCGATATCGAAAGTGGCATCCTCATCGACATCGACGTCCTCGGCCAGGTCGCCCCACACGTAGACCGTGGGTTCGGTACTCGACGTGCGAAACCCATCAAGAACCTCATATCCGGGATCGACCGACATGCTCAAGACGGGCCACACCGCCTCTTCCACCGGCTCCGTCGCGGCCGCCACACCCGGTTGAGCCACTTGGACTGCCGCAAGAACGCTGACGACAGCAACAGACGCGGTCCATCGCATCGCCAAAGGCTTCGACGTACGCGCGAACGCTCTTGGATTGCGAGCCACTCGACTCCACGTCGAAGCGAGACGGCAAAGAATGCGCGATGGAGTCAGTTCAGGCACAGCGATCCAGATCACTCGGGGGGAAAGGAAAGCAACTCAAGCGCTGCTCCTTGCATACTGGAGCCGGTGACTAGAAGACCGCAAGTAGACGTTTGTCGATAATCCGGCGGCGAAGCCGTCGCTACCCTGGTGGCATGGCCATCGCGATCACCTACTCCGCGTTCGGCGGGCCCGAGGTTCTCGTCGCCACCGACCTCACGCCGCCCGCGCCGGATGCCGGCGAGCTCGCCGTCCGCGTCGAGGCGGCCGGCGTGAACCCCCTCGACCACAAGCTGCGCTCGGGCGCACGCGCATCGGGCGAGATCACCGCGCCGCGGCGGGTCGGCAGCGACGGCGCGGGCGTCGTGACCGCGGTCGGCGCCGGCGTCGAGGGGTACCGTCCGGGCGATGCGGTCGTGATCTTCGGCGCGGCGGGCGTGTACGCGACCGACGTCGTCGTGACCCCCGCACAGGTCACCCCGCGCCCGCCGCAGGTGCCCGCGGCGGTGGGAGCGGCCGTCGGCATCCCGTTCGCGACCGCGTACCAGACGCTGCGCTCGCTGGCCGTCACAGCGGGCGACACGCTGCTCGTACACGGCGGGTCGGGCGCGGTCGGCCAGGCCGTGATCCAGTTCTCGGCGCTGTGGGGCGTCACCGTCATCGCGACGACGAGCGACCGCCGTGCCGACCGCGCCCGGGCGCTGGGCGCCCTGCCGGTCGCCTACGGACCCGGGCTCGCCGACCGGGTGCGCGCACTCGCCCCGCAGGGCGTCACCGCCGCCATCGACATCGCCGGCACCGACGAGGCGATCGGGGCCTCGCTCGACCTCGTCGCCGATCGCCGCCGCATCGCCACCCTCGTGCGCGGGAAGGACGCCGATGCCCTCGGCATCCGGGCGTTCCTGGGCGGCAGCCCGAGGCCGCTGGGCCCGCAGGAGCAGGCGTGGCGCGCCGAGGCCGTCCCGGTCGCGGTGAACCTGCTCGCCGCCGGACGGTTCAGCGTCGAGATCGGCCGCGAACTGCCGCTGACGGATGCCGCCGAAGCCCACCGCCTCGTCGAGGCCGGCGTCGACGGCAAGGTCGTGCTCGTGCCGTAGCGCGGCGGGCCCACGCGGCTGCGTTCGTCCGTCACAAAACACGCCCAAACCCCGCGATAGCCGCGATATGCGACGGATGAATGCCGCGCCCCACCGCTCATCCGTCACAAAACGCGCCCAAACCAGCGGATAGCCGTGATTCGCGCCGGATGAACCAGCACCCCCGAGCACAGAATCGGGCCGCACTTACCCGTAGGCTCGACGCATGAGTCTCAGCTGGGGAATCCTCGCCCCGGGCGGCATCGCGCACGCCTTCACCAGCGACCTGCGCACCGCGGGCCTCGACGTCGCCGCCGTCGGCTCGCGCGACGCCGACAGGGCCGCCCGGTTCGCGCACCAGTACGGCATCCCCCGCTCGTACGGCACGTACGAAGACCTCGTCGCAGACCCGGGCGTCGACATCGTCTACATCGCCTCGCCGCACAGCCACCACCACGAGCACGCGATGCTCGCCCTGGGCGCCGGCAAACACGTCCTGATCGAGAAGGCCCTGACGCTGGATGCCGGCGAAGCCGCCGCCATCCGCGACCTGGCGGCCGCGCGGGGCCTGCTCGCCATGGAGGCCATGTGGACGCGGTACCTGCCGCACATGGTGCGCATCCGCGAGCTCATCGCGCAGGGCGCGCTGGGAGATGTGCACGCCGTCATCGCCGACCACACGCAGCGCCTCTCCGACGATCCCGCCCATCGCCTGAACGCACTGGAGCTCGGCGGCGGAGCACTGCTCGACCTCGGCATCTACCCCGTGTCGTTCGCGTGGGACATCCTCGGCCCGATGACCGACATCCGCGCCACCGGCCGTCTCGGCCAGACCGGCGCCGACACCGAGGTCGCCATCGCCGCCACCCACGCCGGTGGTGCCGTCTCGTCGCTGGTCTGCTCGTCGCGCGCCGCCGGGCCGAACATCGCCCATGTCCTCGGGTCCGCGGCATCCCTCGCGATCGACCGTGTCTGGTACGTGGCGTCGTCGTTCCGGCTGATCGCTGCGGATCAGACCGTGCTCGAGGAGTACCGGTCGCGCATCGACGGGCGCGGCATGCAGTACCAGGCGCTGCATGCCGAGCGCCTCATCCAAGAGGGCCGCACCGACAGCGACCTGCTGCCGATCGACGAATCGGTTGCGATCATGGCCGCGCTCGACGACATCCGCGCCCAGGTGGGCGTCAGCTACCCGAAAGAACGATGAACATGCCCGAACCGCACCGCGTCGCCGTCTACCTCGACTTCGACAACATCGTCATGAGCTGGTACGACCGCGTCCACGGCCGAAACGCCTACGCGGCCGACCGGCAGCGGATCATCGCCGACCCCGACGAGCCCGAGATCGCCCAGAAGCTCAAAGAGGCGACGATCGACGTCGGCGCGATCATCGACTACGCGGCTTCCTTCGGCACGCTCGTGCTCACCCGCGCCTACGCCGACTGGTCGTCGCCGGTCAACGCGTTCTACCGCTCGCAGCTGGTGGCCAGGGCGGTCGATCTCGTGCAGCTGTTCCCCGCCGCGGCGTACGCGAAAAACGGCGCCGACATCCGCCTGGCCGTCGACACCGTCGAGGACATGTTCCGCCTGCCCGACCTCACCCACGTCGTCATCGTCGCCGGCGACAGCGACTACGTGCCGCTCGCGCAGCGCTGCAAACGCCTCGGCCGCTTCGTCGTCGGCGTCGGCGTCGCCGGCTCCACGGCGAAGTCGCTCGCGGCGGCGTGCGACCAGTTCGACGCGTACGACTCGCTGCCCGGCGTCACGGCTCCGGCTCCCGCGCAGAAGAAGACGACGGATGCCGCCCCCACCTCCTCGCGCCGCCGCAAGAAGCCCGCGGACCCTGCGGCCGAGCTGCTCGGCCGTGCCCTGCGCCTGGAGCAGGAGCGCACCGACGACGAATGGGTGCACCTGTCGGCGGTGAAGAACCTGCTCAAGCGCATGGACCCCTCCTTCAGCGAGAAGGCGCTCGGGCACCGGTCGTTCTCCGACTTCGTCGGCGCCTACCCGGCCGTCGCCGAGCTCGACGAGTCGACGAACATCGTGCGCGTCAGGCTCGTCGCCGACGGCAGCTGAACCCGCTCGCCTAGGCTGAAGTCGTGCTCAAAGACGGCGCGCCGAAGCGGCTCCAGCGACTCCCCGACGGCACGGTGAAGCAGGTCGGCCCGCTCACCGGAACCCGCGTCTGGACGGTGCCGGGTCGGGCGAACCGGCCGCTGGCCGCACCGCGCGACGACGTGCGCATCCTGGAGCCCGGCGAACACCGGCGGCTGTGCGCCTTCTGCGTCGACCGGTACCTGGAGACGACGCCCGAGAAGGCCCGACTGGTCGGCGCCGGCTTCGCCGAGCTGCGGCACGTGCCCGCGAGCGCTCTTTCCGACTCCGTGGCCGAGTTCCGCCGGTTCGGCAACCTCTTCGAGATCGTCTCGGCGGAGTACTGGCGCGAGAACCACGGGTTCCGCCAGCCCTCGGGGGTGTTCGAGTGGGCGCGCGAGTACCTCGCCGACCCGGTCGGCCACGCACAGCTGGAGGCGCTCGCCGCCATCCGCTCCCGCGCATCGGGCGTGGAGACCTCGCTCGAAGAGGCGACCCTCGACCTGCTCGGCGGCTCGCACGACGTCGTCGTCGCCAGGCGCCACGTCGTGGACGGCGCGACCACCGATGCCCAGCTCGCCTCCTCGGGAACGCTCACTCCCGACGAGCACGCCGCCTACTTCGCCTTCACCGTGCAGGCGCTGGCCGAGATCCAGGCCGCACAGCCGCACGCCGCGTACGTGTCGGTGTTCCAGAACTGGCTGCGCCCGGCCGGCGCGTCGTTCGAGCACCTGCACAAGCAGCTCGTCGCGATCGACGAGCACGGCCCCCAGGTCGACCACGAGCTGCGGCTGCTGTCGGAGGGGCGCGACCTGTATCAACGCGCGATCGCCGACCTCGCCGTCGCCGAGGGACTCGTCGTCGCGGCGAACGACGGCGCCGTCGCGTTCGCCGGAGTCGGGCACCGCTACCCGGCGTTCGAGATCTACTCGACGTCGCCCGCGAACCTGCCGCAGGAGCATTCGGATGCCGGCATCCGCGCGGTGTCCGACCTCGTGCACGCGCTGCATGCCGCGACCGGGGCGCAGGTGCCCACCAACGAGGAGTGGCACTACCGCCCGTCCGGGGCGCCGTGGCCGATGCCGTGGCGCGTCGTGCTGAAGTGGCGCATCTCGACGCCCGCCGGGTTCGAGGGCGGCACGAGGATCTTCGTCAACACGATCGACCCGTGGGAGCTGCGCCGTCGCGCCGTGACATCACTGACCGAGCTGCGCGTGGCGGGCGCGCTGGCGGGCGGCATCCGGATCGGCGACGAGTGCACGCCAAGCGACGTGCGCCTGCGGTACGCGGACTCATGAGCTTCCCGTTCGAGGCTCTGCGCCGCCGGCCCGATGTCGAGGGGTCCGGGCTGGTCGCGTTCGACGCCGCCGACCGCCTCATTCTCGACGAGTCGGCCGCGGCGCGCTCTGCGGCGCCGGCCGGCGGGGTCGTCGTCATCGGCGACGGCTACGGGGCGCTCGCCTTGGGAGCGGCCTGGCACGCGGCGGCAGGCGGCGCGGCCGACGTGCGCGTGCACCAGGACGCGCTGACCGGCGAGCAGGCGTTGGCGGCCAACGCCGCGGCGCTGGGCCTGACCGGCTGCTTTCGCTCGATGCCGATGGATGCCGAGCTGGTGCGCGGGGCGCGGGTCGTGCTGCTGCGCCTCCCCCGCTCCCTCGATGCCTTGCGCGACGTCGCCGGACTCGTCGCCGCGCACGCCGACCCGTCGGTCGTCGTGTTCGCCGGTGGGCGCCTCAAGCACATGACGGTGGCGCAGAACGACGTGCTGCGGTCGTTCTTCGCGACGGTCGACGTCACGCACGCGCGGCAGAAGTCGCGCGTGCTCGTGGCGCGGGGCCCGCACGACGGGCGCGATCCGGCGCCGGCCGCGGCCGCGGTGACGTTGCCGGGTGGCACGCCGCCCGGTGGCACGCAGCTGCAGGTGCGCGCGTTCGGCGGCGCGTTCGCGGGCGCGAAGCTCGACCTCGGCACGCGCCTGCTGCTGGAGCACCTGCCCCCTCACCCCGAGGGCGGGACGCCCGACGACCCGTGGATCGACTTCGCCTGCGGCACGGGCATCGTCGCCACGGCGCTGGCGCTGCGGCATCCCGCGGCCTCGGTGTACGCGACGGATCAGTCGGCCGCCGCCGTCGCCTCGGCGCGGGAGACGGTGGCGGCGAACGGCGCGGCCGACCGGGTTCGGGTCGTGCGCGATGACCTGCTGGCCGCGCGCCCCGACGCCAGCGCGTCGTTCATCGCGCTGAATCCACCGTTCCACTCCGGCGCGGCCGTCACCGGCGACCTCGCACCGCGCCTGTTCGCCGACGCCGCGCGCGTGCTGCGGCCGGGCGGACAACTGTGGTGCGTCTGGAACTCGCCGCTGCGCTACCGCCCCGTCCTCGAACGCCTCGTCGGCCCGACGACCCAGGTCGCCCGCGACCCCCGCTTCACCGTCACCGTCTCCACCCCCCGCCCCTCCCGCGAAACCTCACAAATGTCGCGAAAAACGCCCGAAATGGGCGTTTGAGCGGACATTTGTGAGGTTTCGCGCACGGGCGGAGAGGCGCGGGCGCGGGGATCAGACGATGCCGGCGCGGATGCCGTCGAGGGATGCCGCGACCTTCGGCAGCCGCACGGCCAGCGCGCCGTCGAGTTCGGCGAGGCGATCGCGCGCGGTCTGCAGCACGCGGTCGCCCTTGGGGGTCACGTGCAGCACGCTGGCGGCGCCGGCGTGGGAGGTGGCATCCTCGACGAGTCCATCGTCGACGAGGGTGCGCACCGCGGTGTGCGCGGACTGCACCGTGATGTGCGAGCGGCGCGCGAGCTCGGAGAACGAGATGCCCGGCTCGGCGTAGATGTGCCCGAGCAGCCCGAACTTGCGGGTCGTGATGCCGAGATCCTTCAGCACCGTCGACAGCTGCTCCTCCCACATCGCCGACACCGCGAGCAGCGCGATGACCGGACTGAAGCGGGGAGCCTGTGGCATGGACACAATGCTAGCGATTGCGAGCCGTCGCCGAGCGGATGTCGAGGCTCAGAGCCCGCGTGCCGCGCATCGGACGGCGACCGGAATCCGGTCCGCCATCACCCAGCCGGGCTGTCCCGGCGCCCGGGACCATGGTCCCGTCGTCGTCCCGCGGTCGTGACGCGTCTTCCGACCGGCACGGCCGGCCAGGTCTACGGTGGCGGCATGGGCTACTTCATCGTGGTGATCGCGCAGACGATCGTGCTGCCGATCGCGTGTGGCGTCTGGGAACTGATCGCAGTCGGGGGTGACCCCCTTCTGGTGTTCGGCAAGTGGTGGGTCTTCTGGGGCGTCGGCTCGCGACTGTTGCTCGCGGGGTTCGTACAGACCTCGGGCAAGGGCCCGACCGCGCAGATCCTCGGGTCGTCCCAGACGAGCACCGCCGAGCGTCAGCTCACAAAAGAGCTCGGCACCGCGAACATCGGCATGGGAATCGCCGGGCTGCTGGCGATCATCCCCGATTGGGCACTGCCGGCGGGCGTCGCGGGCGGTGTGTTCCTGCTGATCGCCGGTCTCATGCACGTCACCAAACGCGGCAAGAACGCGCAAGAGACCCTTGCGACATGGACCGACCTACTCGTCGGCGTGGTCGTCGTCATCCTTGCCGTGCGCATGCTGGCCGGAACGTGGTGAGCAACGCACGCTCACCCTCCCTCCTCGAAGCCGGTGTACCGCAACTGCTGGAACGCGCCGCCGAATACGCGGGGCTTTCCGGTGGAACTACCTCTTCTGGGCTGCTTGGGCGTCGCGGATGAGAGTGGTGACGGTGCTTTCGTGGGGCACCGGCCCGACCGCCACCGGGTCGGTGTAGAACCGCACCTGGTTTCCCTCCTGGAAGACGGGCCAGTCGACCCTCTGCGTCGTGATGAACTGCACCCAGTCGCCGTGCACTGCGTCGGCGAGCGCCTGCGGCGCGTTCTTCCCGACGAGCTTCTGTGCGTCCGGCGAAGAAAGGTCATCGAAGACGAAAGGCACCTCCATGACATGGCCGGCACCGAGGTCGTTCTCATCGGTCTTCCACGTGAACTCGTAGACGTTCGTCCGCGCCGGCCGGGCTTTCGCTGCCAGCAGACCAGGACCGCGCAGCAGCAGGTCGGTGATGAACTTCGAGAACAGCATGCCTGAACTGGCATCGGGGAACGCCTGTCGGTAGGCCTGCTCGGCGGCTTTCGATACCTTGAGCACCTTCTTGCCCGCCCAGTACTTGAACCCTTTCACCCCCGCAAGGTCTTGCGGCGAGAACCAGAGCAGAGCCTCGTCGGAATTCGCGCCGATGATCATGGGGACGGGCGATTGGATCACCCCGACAGCCGGATCGACGGGCAGCGTGTCCGGGTCGCGCGTGAGCGCGAAAGACGGCGCGCCGGTGAGGATGGTCTTGTTCCCCACCTGCTCACGTCGAGCCCGCAGGAGATCGTCGGGCGTGACGCCCAGGAAGCCCTCGCGTGTCGCGGGGACGCCAAGGCGCTTCGCGAGATCGGCGCTGAGCTTTGCGCCCTTCTCGGGGTCGTCGACGAGTAGAGGACCGCTCTCCATGATCGCTCCGGCAACAAGCTGGCCTTCGGGACGCGACAGCAGTGCGGCGACCATCGAGCCGCCGGCGGACTCACCGAAGATCGTGATCCTGTCGGGGTCACCGCCGAACGACGCGATCTCCGCACGGACCCAGCGCACCGCAGCGGCAGCGTCTTCGAGACCGAGGTTCCGTGGCGCGCCTTCGATGACGGAGAAACCTTCGCTTCCCAGCCGGTAGTTCATGGACACGAACACGATGCCGTCGCGAGCGAACGACATCCCGTTGTAGACATCGAGCGCGGCCGATCCCTTCTCGAACGCACCGCCGTGAATCCACACCGCCACGGGCAGGTTCTTCGCCCCGCTGGGCGACCAGACGTTCACGGTAAGGATGTCCTCGCCTGGAACGTTGATGCTGGGGAGAAACTCTGCCACTCGTGCGCGGTATGGCGTCTGCGGAGAAGTCGGCCCGAACGCCCCTGCGTCTCGCGGTTCCGACCAGGCTGTGACGGGCTGCGGCAGCCGGAATCGGTTCTCGCCAAACGGGGGCGCCGCATAGGGGATGCCGAGGGAGACATCGACGCCTTCTGATGTTCGACCGATCAGCTCACCGGTCGATATGGACACTCTCGGGTGCGACATTGCACTCTGCTCTCCCCCTCTAGAAGTCCCAGTCCTCGTCTTCCGTGGCGACGGCCTTCCCGATCACGTACGAAGAGCCCGAGCCCGAGAAGAAGTCGTGGTTCTCGTCGGCGTTCGGCGACAGGGCCGACAGGATCGCCGGGTTCACGTTCGTCACCGTCGACGGGAACATCGCCTCGTAGCCGAGGTTCATCAGCGCCTTGTTCGCGTTGTAGTGCAGGAACTTCTTGACGTCTTCGGTCAGGCCGATGCCGTCGTACAGATCCTGCGTGTACTGCGCCTCGTTGTCGTACAGCTCGAACAGCAGCGAGAACGTGTAGTCCTTCAACTCGTCGCGCTCGGCCTGCGTCAGGTTCTCCAGTCCCTTCTGGAACTTGTACCCGATGTAGTAGCCGTGCACGGCCTCGTCGCGGATGATGAGCCGGATGATGTCGGCCGTGTTCGTCAGCTTCGCCTTGCTCGACCAGTGCAGCGGCAGGTAGAAGCCCGAGTAGAACAGGAACGACTCCAGCAGCGTCGAGGCGACCTTGCGCTTGAGAGGCTCGTCACCGCGGTAGTAGTCCATGACGATCTGAGCCTTCTTCTGAAGGTTCGGGTTCTCCACCGACCAGCGGAACGCGTCGTCGATCTCCGGCGTCGAGCACAGCGTCGAGAAGATCGACGAGTAGCTCTTCGCGTGCACCGACTCCATGAACGCGATGTTCGTGTACACCGCCTCCTCGTGCGGGGTGATCGCATCCGGGATCAGCGACACGGCGCCGACCGTGCCCTGGATGGTGTCCAGCAGCGTCAGGCCGGTGAACACCCGCATCGTCGTGGTCTGCTCCTCGGGGGTGAGCGTCGCCCACGACTGCACGTCGTTGGACAGCGGCACCTTCTCGGGCAGCCAGAAGTTGTTCACGAGGCGGTTCCACACCTCGAGATCCTTGTCGTCCTGGATGCGGTTCCAGTTGATCGCCTGCACGTGGTCGACGAGCTTGAGCGGTTCGTGGGGGGTCATTTCGTTCTTCTTTCCTCACTGCGTTTCGTCTCGGGCGCGCAGCGCGCGCCCTCGCTCAACGACCGGGTCTTACAGCATGCAGCTGACGCAGGAGTCGAGCTGCGTGCCCTCGAGGGCGAGCTGGCGCAGGCGGATGTAGTAGATCGTCTTGATCCCCTTGCGCCACGCGTAGATCTGCGCCTTGTTGATGTCGCGCGTCGTGGCGGTGTCCTTGAAGAACAGCGTCAGCGACAGGCCCTGGTCGACGTGCTGCGTCGCGGCGGCGTACGTGTCGATGACCTTCTCGTAGCCGATCTCGTACGCGTCCTGGTAGTACTCCAGGTTCTCGTTCGTCATGAACGGCGCCGGGTAGTAGACGCGGCCGATCTTGCCTTCCTTGCGGATCTCGATCTTCGACGCGATCGGGTGGATCGAGCTCGTCGAGTTGTTGATGTACGAGATCGACCCGGTCGGCGGCACCGCCTGCAGGTTCTGGTTGTAGATGCCGTGCTCCTGGATGGATGCCTTCAGCTGGCGCCAGTCGTCCTGCGTCGGGATGTGGATGCCGGCGAACAGCTCCTTGACCTTCTCCGTCTGCGGAACCCACGCGGCATCCGTGTACTTGTCGAAGAACTCCCCCGACGCGTACGTCGAGTCGGCGAACCCGTCGAAGGTCGTGCCGCGCTCGATCGCGATGAGGTTCGACGCGCGCAGCGCGTGGAACAGCACCGTGTAGAAGTAGATGTTCGTGAAGTCCAGTCCCTCTTCCGAGCCGTAGTGCACGTGCTCGCGCGCGAGGTATCCGTGCAGGTTCATCTGGCCGAGGCCGATCGCGTGCGAGCGGTCGTTGCCGTCCTCGATCGAGCGCACCGAGGAGATGTGGCTCTGGTCGCTCACCGCGGTGAGGGCCCGGATGCTGGTCTCCACCGTGCCGGCGAGGTCCTTGCCGTCCATCGCCAGGGCGATGTTCATCGACCCCAGGTTGCAGGAGATGTCCTTGCCGATCTGGTCGTACGAGAGGTCTTCGTTGTACGTCGTCGGGGTGTTCACCTGCAGGATCTCGCTGCACAGGTTCGACATGTTGATCCGGCCCTTGATGGGGTTGGCCCGGTTCACCGTGTCTTCGAACATGATGTACGGATAGCCCGACTCGAACTGGATCTCGGCGAGGGTCTGGAAGAACTCGCGGGCGCCTATCTTCGTCTTCTTGATGCGCGAGTCGTCGACCATCTCGCGGTACTTGTCGGTGACCGAGATGTCGCCGAACGGCACCCCGTAGACCTTCTCGACGTCGTACGGCGAGAAGAGGTACATGTCCTCGCCGTTACGGGCCAGCTCGAACGTGATGTCGGGGATGACGACCCCCAGCGACAGCGTCTTGATGCGGATCTTCTCGTCGGCGTTCTCGCGCTTGGTGTCGAGGAACCGCAGGATGTCGGGGTGGTGCGCCGACAGGTACACGGCGCCGGCACCCTGACGCGCGCCCAGCTGGTTGGCGTAGCTGAAGCTGTCTTCGAGCAGCTTCATGACCGGGATGATGCCGCTGGACTGGTTCTCGATCTGCTTGATCGGTGCCCCTGCCTCGCGGATGTTGGACAGCAGCAGTGCGACGCCGCCGCCGCGCTTGGACAGCTGCAGGGCGGAGTTGATGCCGCGCGCGATCGACTCCATGTTGTCTTCGATGCGCAGCAGGAAGCAGCTGACGAGCTCGCCGCGCTGCGCCTTGCCGGTGTTGAGGAACGTCGGGGTCGCGGGCTGGAAGCGGCCCGAGACGATCTCGTCGACGAGCTGCTCGGCGAGGCGCTGGTCGCCGTCGGCCAGGCCCAGCGCCGTCATCACGACGCGGTCCTCGAAGCGCTCGAGGTAGCGCTTGCCGTCGAAGGTCTTCAGCGTGTAGCTCGTGTAGTACTTGAACGCGCCGAGGAACGTCTCGAAGCGGAACTTCGCGTCGTACGCGCGCTCGGTGAGCGCCTGGATGAACGCGAACGGGTACTTCTCGAGCACCGCGCCCTCGTAGTACTCCTTCTCGACGAGATAGTCGAGGCGCTCGCGCAGCGAGTGGAAGAAGACGGTGTTCTGGTTGACGTGCTGCAGGAAGTACTCGCGCGCAGCCCGCTTGTCGGCGTCGAACTGGATCTTGCCGTCGTCGCCGTACAGGTTGAGCATCGCGTTGAGGGCGTGGTAGTCCAGCCCCTCGAAGCGCGCATCGGTCTTGAAGGTCGCCTGGCTCACTGCAGCTTCCACCATCGTTCCAATCCGTCGCTCACACGGGCGACGTCGTCGGGCGTGCCGAAAAGTTCGAGCCGGTACAAGTGCGGCACGGTGCACTTGCGGCTGATGATGTCGCCGGCGAGGCAGTACGCCTCACCGAAGTTGGTGTTGCCTGCGGAGATGACTCCGCGCAGGTTGCTCCGGTTCCGTTCGTCGTTGAGGAACCGGACGACCTGTTTGGGGACCGCCCCCTTCTCCTCGCCGCGGCCCTGCCCGCCGCCGTAGGTGGGGGTGACGAGCACATACGGCTCGTCGACCACCAGCGGGGCGTCGGCAGGATGCAGCGGGATGCGCAGAGCCGGCCAGTGCCGTCTCTCGGCAAGCTTCTCGATGAACCGGGCGGTGTTGCCCGACACGCTCGAAGAAGTAGACGAGCAGCGGCGCCTCGGTCGCAGTCGCCGCGCTCATCGCCGTCACGCCAACCGGGAAGCCAGCTCGTCGATCTTGTCGGGACGGAAGCCCGACCAGTGGTCCTCGTCGGTGACGACGACCGGCGCCTGCAGGTAGCCGAGCGACTTGACGCGCTCGAGCGCTGCCGGGTCTTCGGACAGGTCGAGAACCTCGTAGTCGATGCCCTTCGAGTCCAGTGCGCGGTACGTCGCGTTGCACTGCACGCACGAAGGCTTGGTGTAGACCGTGATCGCCATTTTCCGACTCTTTCTCCCCTGAATTCCGCTGTGTTGCCGTCGACCGGGCTCCGATGCCTTGCCGGGAGCTCAATACTACATATGGGTATCGACATCGGGAAGCACCACAAGGGGTAGTAGTTACATCCGTGTAGTTTTCCACCGCTGTCCTTCGATACAACACAGGTTCTCCACCGTTTCATCCACAGTTCGCGACATCGGTCGCGAACCTGGAAAACGCCTGAATCACCGGCTTTTCCGGGCGGCATTCGGAGCGTTCTCCACAGTTCGGCACGCTACGCCGGGGTTCCGACATCGCATCCCTGTGGAATTCGCTCTTCGGCGTGTCGCGGGCGTGTCGCGGCGTGTCGCGCGCGGGTCGCGACGGATGCCGGGGCGCACCGCGGGAGGGCGCCCCGCCCGGCGAGTGCCCAGCATCCGGGCGATACCCTGGAGGGATGTCTGCCTACCGCGAGCTGCTGCGCACCCCCGGGGTCGCGCGCATCATCGCGGCCCAGCTGACGGCGCGGTTCCCCAACGGCATGACGAGCCTCGCGATCCTGCTGCACATCGAGCGGCAGACCGGATCGTACGGCGCGGCCGGGCTCGTGCTGGCGGCGGCATCCGTCGGCCAGGCCATCGCGGGGCCGGTGACGAGCCGGTGGATGGGCATGTGGGGCATCCGGCGCGTGCTCACCGCGACGACGGCGGTCTGCGCGGCGGCGCTGCTGGTCGTCGCGCTCGCGCCGCTGCCCCTCGTCGGCTTCATGGCGTTCGGCTTCGTCGCGGGGCTCTCGACGCCGCCGGTGCAGTCGGCGGTGCGCACGATCTACCCGAAGCTCGTCAACGCCCGGCAACTGACACCCCTGTTCTCGCTGGATGCCAGCCTGCAGGAGCTCATCTGGATCCTCGCGCCCGTGGTCATCACGATCGTCGCGACCCAGGTCGGCACCGTCCCGGCGCTGCTGCTGATCGTCGCCGTGCTCGTCGGCGGCGGGGCATGGTTCATCCTCTCGCCCGAGGTCGGGCGCGTCCGCATCCCGCGCAGCCGGCGCGCGTTCGGCAAGGTGCTGGGCAAGCCCGTCGTGCTGCTGGCGACCGTCATCGGCGTGCTGCTGATCGGCGCGTGCGCCGCCGTCGAGGCCGGCGTCGTCGCGACGTTCGGGCACGGCGGGCTGGAAGCCGGCATCGTGCTCGCGATCTTCTCGATCGGGTCGCTCGCCGGCGGCCTGTCGTTCGGGCACATCCCGATGGGGCCGTGGGCGATGGCGCGACGCCTGCTCGTCGTCGCCGTCGGCCTGTCGGCGACCGTGTTCTCGCTGACGTTCTGGTGGATCGGCGGATCGCTGCTGCTCGCCGGCATCGGCATCGCGCCGGCGCTGGCGGTGATGTTCGCGATGACCTCGGCATCCGTCAAATTCAGCGAGACCGCCGAGGCGTACGGATGGATCGGCACCGGCCAGCTCATCGGCGCCGCGGCCGGCTCGGCCGTCGCCGGCTTCCTCATCGACAGCTCCGGCCCTCCTGGCGCCTACTGGACGGCGGCCGGCTTCGCGCTCGCGGGCGTCATCGTGGCGGCCACGTGCGTGCGCGGGTTCCCCGACCTGCGCCACCGCGACATCAGCCCCATCCCCGACACCGAGCCGGTCTCGACGGTGTCCTAGGCACACGGTGTCCGAGGGCACGAGCGCGTGCCAAAAGCAGGGCGGATCGCACCTGCCGCTCCCTCTGGGACGCCGAAAGGCCGTTTCGCCCTGCTTTTGGCACCGCCGGCGGCCGGGACGCGCCCCCCTACCGCGCGGCGCTCGCGCGGCCGCGGCACGCCTAGATGGGTGAGTCCGATCGTTTTCAGTGGTCGTAGGCGATGAGGGATCGTTTGTTGGGGGCGTCGGTGAGCCAGTTGTGCCAGATTCCGGCGGCGAGGGCGAGGAGGCGGGCGGCGACGCGGGAGTAGACCCCTGCGGGTGTTCTGCCGCCGTGGTCTTCGAGGGTGAGTTGTCCTTTCAATGTGTCGAACACGGACTCGACCCATTGCCGGATGCCGCCGAGCTTCCCGAACCTGGGGTTCTCGTCCTTCCGGTCGGGACGGATCAGGTGTCCGCCGAGTTCGTCGGTGATGAAGGCCTCGAACTCGCGGCCCGCGAACCCCTTATCGCCGACGATCACCTGTCCAGGGCGGACGAGATGCTGGTCGTGCCGGAGTAGTGCCTCGGTGACCTCGCGTTCTCCGATCTTCGGGTTCGCGAGCCCCCAGATCACGGGCATCCCGTCGGGAGTGCAGACAAGGTAGAGCCGGAACCCCCAGAAGTATCGGGAGTGGGATGCACAGTACCCGTAGCCGGCATGCCCGGCCAGGTCGGAGCGTTTCACGGTCTCCCTCGACGCGGCGCAGGGCACCGGGGTCGAGTCGACCAGCCGGGTGATCTCACCCCAGGACGGGGTGTCGCGAGCGAGCTCGGTGATCACCGCCGACAGCAGCCCAGTGGCTTGCCGGACGCGTTTGCCCCATCCGGACTGTCCAGGCAGGTTCGGGAACATCCCGATGAAGTGCTTCCGTGCGTGCCGGATCCACTTACGGTCCGACGCAATCCCGAGCAGATGCTGCGCGACCAGCAGACACAACAGCTCGACGTCGTTGAGCGCGGGCTTACGGCCCGGTGAACGATCCCGGGTGAAGCCGATCGCTGGAAGGATCCGGTCATCGAGGTGGACGTAGAGTGTGATCAGGAGGGTGTTGAGTTCAGTTTTCACACACCGGGGTTAACACCCTCCGCCTCGCATTAACAGCGTCCACGCCGCGTCAGAGCCAAACAAGCCAAACGGACTCACTCATCTAGGCTGAAACCATGCCCGCACCCGTCACCCTGCCCCGCCTGTCGTGGGGCGACCCGCGCGCCTCGCACCGCGCCCTGCTGATCCACGGCCTCGGCTCCAACGGCGCCCTCATGTGGCGGTACGGCGCGTGGCTGGCCGATGCCGGCTGGCACGCCACCGCGGTCGACCTGCGCGGGCACGGCACGGCGCCCCGCGCCCTCGACTACACGATCGCCGCGTACGCCGCCGACGTCGCGCAGACCGGCACGCACGACGACGCCCCGTGGGATCTCGTCATCGGCCATTCGCTCGGCGGCGCCGCGGCCACCGTCGCGAGCGCCGGCTCGCCCGCGTGGACGCGGCGACTCGTGCTCGTCGACCCCGGCATCCACCTCGCGGACGGCGACCGCGACACCGTGCGCGCGAGCCAGGAGGCGGCCTTCGCCGACCCGTCGCAGGCCGCCGTCCGCGCCGAGCACCCCGCCTGGCACGAGCAGGACATCGAGCTGAAGGCGCTGTCGGCGCAGCAGGCGAGCCGCTGGGCGGTCGAGCAGACCGACGTGCAGAACACCCCCTGGGACGTGCGCGCCGACGCCGCCCGCCTCGCCGTCCCCACCCACATCATCGCGAGCGACCCGGCGGTGTACTCGATCTTCCAGGGCGCACTCGCCGAGGAGGTGCTGCGCAACCCGGTGATCTCGATGTCGGTCGTCACCGGCGCCGGCCACTCGCCGCACCGCGATCTGCCCGAAGACACGATGCGCCACCTCGAGCAGGCTCTGGCGGAGCTGGCATGACGGCGTTCGACCCGGCCGGCATCCTCCCCGACGACCTGCTCGAGCGCATCCGCTCCCGCGCCGCGCAGGTCGACGCCGAGAACCGCTTTCCCGACGAGGATCTCGCCGAGCTGGTGGATGCCGGCTACCTCCGCATCCTCGTCCCGGAGGCCCTCGGCGGGTTCGGCCTGAGCCTGGCCGACGCGTCGGCGCTGCAGCAGCGCCTGGCGACCGCGGCGCCGGCGACGGCCCTCGCGATCAACATGCACCTGGTCTGGACCGGGGTCGCCAAGGTGCTGGCCGACCGCGGCATCGACAGTCTGCGGTTCGTGCAGGAGGGGGCGGCATCCGGCGACGTCTTCGCATTCGGCATCAGCGAGGCCGGCAACGACCTCGTGCTGTTCGGCAGCGACACCGTCGCCGAGCCCCTGCCGGGCGGCGGATACTCTTTCGCCGGCACGAAGATCTTCACCTCGCTCGCCCCGGTGTGGACGCAGCTCGGACTGCATGGCCTGGACACCACCTCGCCCGACGGCCCGAAGATGGTCTACGCGTTCGTGCCCCGCTCGGATGCCGTCCTCACGCGCGACGACTGGGACACCCTCGGCATGCGCGGCACGCAGTCGCGCACGACCGAGCTGCACGGCGCCGTCGCGCCGGCCGATCGCGTTGTGCGCCGCGTGGATCCCGGGCCGAACCCCGACCCCATCGTGTTCGGGATCTTCAGCGTGTTCGAGGTGCTGCTGGCGTCGGTGTACACCGGCATCGCGCGGCGCGCGCTCGACCTCGCGGTCGCGGCGGCCCGGGGCCGCGTGTCGAAGAAGACCGGGATGCCGTACAGCGACGACCCCGACATCCGCTGGCGCATCGCCGAGATGGCCCTCGCCTACGACGGGATGCTGCCGCAGCTGGCCGCAATCGCGACCGACATCGACGCGCGCGCCGACCACGGCGGCCTGTGGTTCGCGAAGCTCAGCGGCCTCAAGCACCGCGCGGTGGTCACGGCCAAGCGGGTCGTCGACGAGGCGATGCTGGTGGCCGGCGGCTCGTCGTACTTCACCCGCAACGAGCTGAGCCGCCTCTCCCGCGACGTGCTGGCCGGGATGTTCCACCCCTCCGACCCCGAGTCCGCGCACTCCACCGTCGCCGCCGCGTGGCTGGGCCCGGTCGGGGCATAGCCGCCGGGTTCATCCGTCACGAATCACGGCATCCGGCGCGTTTCGGCACGCTTTGCGACAGATGAAGCCATGCCCACCGCGCCATCGGGTTCATCCGTCACGAATCACGCCTACCGGCGCGTTTCGGCACGCTTTGCGACAGATGAAGCCACGCCCACCGCGCCATCGGGTTCATCCGTCACGAATCACGCCTACCGGCGCGTTTCGGCACGCTTTGCGACGGACGAAGCCACGCCCGCCGCGCCGCCGGGCTCATCCGTCACGAATCACGCCTACCGGCGCGTTTCGGCACGCTTTGCGACGGACGAAGCCATGCCCACCGCGTTCATCCGGCGCGAATCACGGCCATCGGTGGGTTTCGGCACGCTTTGCGACGGACGAAGCCACGCCCACCGCACCGCCGGGTTCATCCGGCGCGAATCACGCCTACCGGTGCGTTTCGGCACGCTTTGCGACGGATGAAGCCATGCCCACCGCGTTCATCCGTCACGAATCACGGCCACCGGTGGGTTTCGGCACGCTTTGCGACGGATGAACGAGCCGCCGCGCCACCGCGCCACCGCGCCGCCACACCACCGCGCCACCGCGCCACCACGCCACCGCGGCCGGCATCCGCCGCGTCTACTCGATCGGGGCGGCGGATGCCTCGTCGATGCCGGCGGCGGCGACCGCGCGCAGGGCGCGTTCGAGCACCTGCAGATCCTCGATCGTCTCGACCGACGTCACCTTGCCCCACGACAGCGTGAGGAACTGGAAGACCGTGTTCGCGTAGGCGACGCCGCCGGGGAGCGTCCCCGACACCTTCGACCGCAGCGCGACGCGCGTGCGCGCGGGGCCGCCGTTCACGAGGATCTCCTGGATGTCGAAGCGCGCACCGGGCAGCAGGCGCAGCGTCCGCTCCCACCAGCGGACCATCGCCTCGCGCGACGTGCGGCGTCCGCCGAGGGCGTGCTCGCCGTGGAAGACGTACTCGAACTCGGGTGCGAGCCCGTCGACCATCGTCAGGTAGTCGCCCTCGTTGATCCGGTCGAACACGGCGCGCACCTTCGCCCGCACGATCGTCTTGTACATGACACTCCCCCATCGAATCCTTCGCCCGACGCAACTTACGTTACTATCAGTAACACTATGACGCGAACCGGCCGCCCCCGCAACACCGACATCGACGCGGCGATCATGCGGGCCATGGCCGAGCTCATCGCCGAACGCGGCTACTCCCGCGTCACCGTCGACGACGTCGTCGCCCGCGCGGGCACGAACAAGCCCGCGTTCTACCGGCGCTTCCGCGACCTCGCCGACATCGTCCCCCGCATCCTCGCCGCCCGGCACGGGCGCGACGACGACATCGACACCGGCGCGCTCGTGACCGACCTCCGCGAGGTGCAGCGCCGCCAGCAGCAGCTGTTCACCGACCCCGTCGTCACGCGCGGCTTCGCCGGCTGGATCGGCGAGCTCAGCGTCCACTCGGAACGGATGCGGCCCTTCGTCGAGGGATACCTCGCCCCGCGCCGCGCCTACACCTGCGTCATCCTCGGGCGCGCCGTCATGCGCGGCGAGATCGCCCCCGGCGCCGACCCGGCCTGGATCGCCGATCTCCTCACCGGACCGCTCCTCATGCGCGTCGTCATGCCGGGCCTGCCGCCCATCGACGGTGCCCTCATCGCGCAGACCGTCGACGCCGCGCTCGACGTGCTCGGCTACGTCGGCATGCGAGGCGGGGCAGCCGCGTCGAAGCCCGCCGTGCGAGACTAGCCAGATGGCGCGCACCCCGACCGAGCTGCTGAGCCCCGCCGATCAGGAGCGCCGCCGCGCCCTGCGCGTCATGAAGGGCGTCGCGCTGGGCGCCCTGGTCCTCATGGCGATCGTCTTCGTCGTCGCGTTCGTGCTGCAGGAGCGGTATCCGTGGCTCGCGTACGTCCGCGCCGCCGCCGAGGGCGGCATGGTCGGCGCGCTGGCCGACTGGTTCGCCGTGACGGCGCTGTTCCGGCATCCGCTCGGCATCCCGATCCCGCACACCGCGATCATCCCGCGCCGCAAGGACGAGATCGGCCGCACCCTGGGCGAGTTCGTCGAGACGAACTTCCTGGAGGGCTCGGTCGTGCGCACCAAGCTCGAATCCACCGCGATCGCGGCGACCGCGGGCCGCTGGCTGCAGGCTCCGGAGCACGCCGAGACGGTCGCGTCCGAGGCGTCGACGATGGCGGCCGGCATCCTGCGTGCGCTCAGCGACGACGAGGTGCGCGACCTCATCAGCGACCTCGCCCGCGAGCACCTGCTCGATCCGCAGTGGGCGCCGGCGATCGGCGGCTGGCTGACGAAGGTGCTGGATGCCGACGCGCACCGCGGCGCCGTCAATCTCGGCATCGACAGCATCGCGACGTGGCTGGCGGCGAACCGCGAGTCGTTCAGCGGCCTCGTCTCGCGGCGCCTGCCGTCCTGGGTGCCCTCGGTGGCGATGCGGCTCGTCGACGACACCGTCTACCACGAGGCGGTCAAGTTCGCCGCCGCCGTGCAGGCCGACCCGCAGCACCCCGCGCGCATCGCCATCGACCGCTACCTCGCGCGTCTGGCCGACAACCTGCAGCACGACCCCGCCACCATCGGGCGGCTCGAAGACGCCAAGAGCGCCGTCTTCGACAGCCCGCGCGTGCGCGAGCTCGCCGCCGAGGCGTGGCACACCGCCAAGTCCGGGCTCCTGCGCTCGCTCGACGACCCCGGCAGCGCCCTGCGCCGGCGCATCGTGGCCGCGCTCGTCGAGATCGGCGAACGGCTCGCCTCCGACCCGGGGCTGCAACGCCGCGTCGACGATCGCGTCGCCGACGCCGCCGTCTTCCTCGTCGACCGCTACCGCCACGACATCGCCTCGATCATCACCGACACGGTGGAGAAGTGGGATCCGGCGGAGACGACCGAGAAGATCGAGCTCATGGTCGGCCGCGACCTGCAGTACATCCGTCTGAACGGCACCATCGTCGGCGCCCTCGCCGGCCTCGCGATCTTCGCGGTCGCGCACGCGCTGCTCGGGTGACCCCGACACGATCGGCAATGCGGCTGTGCGTGTCGCGCCCCCGGCAGTAGCCTGGCGGTGTGAGTGACGCGCCGCGCGACCAGCTGCTGTTCACCTACGGCACACTGCAATACGCCGAGGTGCAGCTCGACACGTTCGGCCGCCTGGTCGCGGGCGACGCCGACGTGCTGCCCGGCTACACGATCGACTACGCCGAGATCGAGGACCAGCGCGTCGTCGACATCTCCGGCGTCTCGGTGCACCCCGTGCTGCGGGCCACCGGGAACCCGGTCGACAAGGTCGTGGGCAAGGTGCTGCACATCACCGCCGACGAGCTCGACGCCGCCGACGAGTACGAGGTGGCGCTGTACCACCGCATCGCGGTGACGCTCGGCAGCGGCCGCACGGCCTGGGTGTACGTCGGCTGATGGCGCTCTCACACGACGACCTCTGGCCCCGCGCCGGCGACTGGCCGGAGCCTGCCGACGGGACCTGGGATGCCGTCATCCTCGGCGCCCCGGCATCGAAGACGTCGCTGTCCCCCACCGGCGCCCACGCGACACCCGGCGCCGTCCGCGAGGCGCTGCGGCGCTACAGCCCGACCCTCATCGGCCCTCCGCCCGTCGATCTCAACGAGGTGCTGCGCATCGCGGATGCCGGTGACATCGACGACCCCGACGGCCCCGAGGGCGAGGCCCGGCTGCGGCACCGCGTGCGCGACCTCGCGGCGCGCGCCGACCTCGTCATCGCGCTCGGCGGCGACAACTCCGTGACCTACGGGGCGGCGCAGGGCATGGGCGCCGCGGGGCTCATCACCCTCGATGCCCATTACGATCTGCGCGACGGCGTCTCCAACGGCTCCCCCGTGCGGCGCCTGGTCGCCGACGGCCTCGATCCGCGACGGATCGTGCAGATCGGCATCGCCGACTTCGCCAACTCGGCGGCCTACGCGCGGCGCGCGGAGGATCTCGGCATCCGCGTCGTCACACTCGACGAGGTGCGGCGACGGGGGATCGACGCCGTGGTCGCCGAGGCGCTGGCCGTGGCCGGCGGAGGCGGCATCCATCTCGACATCGACGTCGACGTGTGCGACCGCTCGGTCGCGCCCGGTTGCCCGGCCTCGGTGCCGGGCGGGCTGCAGGCGTGGGAGCTGCGCGCGCTGGTGCGCGGCATCGCCGCGGATGCCGCCGTCGCCAGCGCCGACATCGTCGAGGTGGATGCGACCGCCGACGCCGCCGACGGCCGCACGGTGCGCCTCGCGGCGCTGTGCGTGCTGGAGCTGCTGGCCGCGCTGCACACGAGGAGGATCCGCGCATGACGACGCTCGTGCTGGTGCGCCACGCGAAGAGCGACTGGGGTACGCCGCAGCTTGGCGACCACGACCGGCCGCTCAACGACCGCGGCCTGCGCGATGCGCCGGAGATGGCGCGGCGGCTGGCCGAGACCGGGCTGCGGCCGACGGCGATCCTGTCGTCGACGGCGCTGCGCGCCCGCACGACGGCCGGGTTCTTCGGCGCGGCGCTGGGACTCGAGCCCGAACCCGACCCGGAACTGTACGGCGCCCCGGCGCGGACGCTGCTGGGCGCCGCCGCCCGGCGCGGCGCGGCCGCGGTCGTCGTCGTCGCGCACGACCCGGGCATGACGGTGCTCGCCGAGGCGCTTTCGGGCGGCGGTATCGGCCACATGCCGACGTGCGCCGTCGCGGTCTTCGAGTGGGCGACGAGCGACTGGGACGTCGCCTCCTCGATCGGCCCCGATCGGTGGAGCTTCGACGCGCCGGGGCACGGGCAGTGAGCGCGCCGCGGGATGCCTCAGCCGCGCGCTGACACGCCGTTCCGGTAGACGGCGTGCACGAGCGGCACGCCGGGCCGATAGGCGAGGTGCGTGCGCGTCGGCGCGTCGAGGACCACCAGGTCGGCGCGGGCGCCCACGCCCAGGTGACCGACGTCGGCGCGACGGAGGGCCCGCGCTCCCCCGGCGGTCGCCGCCCACACGGCCTCGGCGACGGTCATGCCCATCTCGCGCACGGCGAGGGCGATCATGAGCGGCATCGAGCTCGTGAAGCTCGTGCCCGGATTGCAGTCGCTCGCGAGCGCGACCGTGACCCCCGCGTCGATGAGGCGCCGCGCATCGGGGTACGGATGCCGCGTCGAGAACTCCACTCCGGGCAGCAGCGTCGCGACGGTGTCGCCGGCGGCGAGGGCTGCGACGTCGTCGTCGCTGAGGTAGGTGCAGTGGTCGACGGATGCCGCGCCCAGCGCGACGGCCAGTTGCACACCTGCGCCGGGGCCGAGCTGATTGCCGTGCAGCCTCGGCCGCAGGCCCGCCGCGACGCCCGCGCGGAGGATCCGCTCCGTCTCGGCGGGTGTGAAGGCGCCGGTCTCGCAGAACACGTCGATCCAGCGGGCGTGCGGCGCGACTGCGGCGAGCATCTCGCCGCAGACGAGGTCGACGTAGGCGTCGCGGTCGGCCCTGTACTCCGGCGCGACGACATGCGCCCCGAGGTAGGTGACCTCGTCGGTGACGCCCCGGGCGAGGCGCGCCAGGCGCGCCTCGCCCGCGACCGTGAGGTCGTAACCCGTCTTGATCTCGAACGTCGTCGTGCCCTGCGCGTGCAGCTCCCGCACGAATCTGGCCAGCCGCGCGCGCAGCTCGTCGTCGGAGGCCTCCCGCGTCGCCCGCACCGTGCGTCGTATGCCGCCGGCGGCATACGACGCGCCCGCCATCCGCGCCTCGAACTCGTCGGCGCGGTCTCCGCCGAACACGAGGTGGGTGTGGCTGTCGACGAAGCCCGGGACGACCGCGCTACCCCCGGCATCAACCACCTCGTCCTCACCCCGCGCGGCATCCTCTGGCGTTTCGTCCGCACAGCCGACCCACGCGACGCGGCCGTCGTCGATGAGCACGGCGGCGTCGCGGATGAGGCCGGTCGCGTCGTCCGGGTCGTCACCGAGACCGGCGACGTTCGTCGTGAGCTCGCCGATGTTCGTGATGAGCGTGGGCATCACAGCCCCATCGGAACCTTGAGCCCGCGCTCGCGCGCGATCTCGCGCGCGTGCTCGTAGCCGGCATCCACGTGGCGCATGACCCCCGTGCCGGGGTCGTTGGTGAGCACGCGCTCCAGCTTCTGGGCGGCGAGTTCCGATCCGTCGGCGACGGTGACCTGGCCGGCGTGGATCGACCGGCCGATGCCGACGCCGCCGCCGTGGTGCAGCGACACCCACGACGCACCGGATGCCGTGTTCAGCAGCGCGTTCAGCAGCGGCCAGTCGGCGATCGCGTCGGAGCCGTCCTTCATCGCCTCGGTCTCGCGGTAGGGCGATGCGACCGAACCCGAGTCGAGGTGGTCGCGGCCGATGACGATCGGCGCCGACAGCTCGCCGGAGGCGACCATCTCGTTGA
The DNA here is from genome assembly GCF_047602155.1 of Microbacterium sp. GTDB lineage: Bacteria > Actinomycetota > Actinomycetes > Actinomycetales > Microbacteriaceae > Microbacterium. The sequence continues at coordinate 138,869 of NZ_JASGHZ010000001.1, forward strand.
ACTTCAGGCCCGCGAGGTGCCGCTCCCGGTAGCCGAGCCAGCAGATGCGCGCCGGCAGCCCCTCGAAGTGCACCGTGGAGCCGGCCTTGGACAGCCAACGGTGCAGGGCGGCATCCTCGGGGAACAGCTCGGCGATCGCACGGTCGGTCCTGTAGATGTCCTCGGGGTCGCCCGACAGCGCCGCCCAGCGGAACGGGCCGCGGCCCTCTTCGAACTGCGGGCGGATGTAGGCCGGCACGAACCCGGGGAACGCGAACGCGCGGTCGAACCCGCCCAGCTGCGCCTCGGCGCGGATCGAGTTGCCGTAGTCGAACACCGCCGCCCCGCCGTCCTGGAACGCCACCATCGCGGCGACCTGCGCGGCCATCGACTCACGGGCGCGGCGCGTGAACCCCTCCGGGTCGGCGGCGGCCGCCTGCTTCCAGTCGTCGAACGCGACGCCGATCGGCAGATACGCGAGCGGATCGTGCGCGCTCGTCTGGTCGGTGACGATGTCGATCACGAGCTCCCCCGCCCGCTGGCGGCGCAGCAGCTCGGGAAAGACGAAGGCCGCATTGCCGACGACGCCGACCGACAGCGCCTCACCGGCATCCTTCGCGGCGACGACGCGGGCCACGGCGGCGTCGAGGTCGGTCGTGTACTCGTCGAGGTAGCCGTGGTCGACGCGACGGGCCAGGCGCGACTCGTCGACGTCGACGATGAGCACGACTCCGTCGTTGAGGGTGACGGCGAGCGGCTGCGCACCGCCCATGCCGCCCGCGCCGCCGGTCAGCGTCAGCGTGCCGGCGAGCGATTCGCGACCCTCTCCTGTCGAAGAACGCAGCGACCGGGCGACGGCGGCGAAGGTCTCGTACGTGCCCTGCAGAATCCCCTGCGTGCCGATGTAGATCCACGAGCCGGCCGTCATCTGGCCGTACATGATGAGCCCCAGCTCCTCGAGCCGGCGGAACTCGGGCCACGTCGCCCAGTCGCCGACGAGGTTGGAGTTGGCGATGAGCACCCGCGGCGCCCACTCGTGCGTGCGGAACACCCCCACCGGCTTGCCCGACTGCACGAGCAGCGTCTCGTCGGCCTCGAGCTCGTCGAGCGTGCGCACGATGGCGTCGAACGCCTCCCACGAGCGCGCGGCGCGGCCGGTGCCGCCGTACACGACGAGGTCTTCCGGGTGCTCGGCGACCTCGGGATCGAGGTTGTTCATCAGCATCCGCTTGGCGGCCTCGGCGCCCCAGCTCTTCGCGGTGCGCACGTTGCCGCGGGCGGCGCGGACGGTACGGGGTTCACTGGTCATGTCATTGGCTCCTTGCGGTGATCGAGAACAGGAGATTCGGCGAGAACAGGCCGATTCGCCGCTGATTCGTCCTGTTCTCGCGTGATCTCCTGTTTTCGGTGGCGGGTGTGGAGGCTCAGGTCGTGGCGACGGATGCCGCCGAGGCGACGGCGCCCGACAGCACGAGTTCGGTGGCCAGCTCGATGTCGGGGCTGACGACGTGGTCGGGGCCGGGCCCCGCGATGCCCGCCGCGCGCACGAGGTCGCGCACGGCGCCGGTGGCCGGGGCGGGCCGCAGCGGCGCCCGCAGGTCGAGGGCGCGGCATCCGGTCACGAGCTCGATCGCGAGCACGCGGGCGAGCCCGTCGACGCCGCGGCGGAGCTTGCGGGCCGCGGCCCAGCCCATCGAGACGTGGTCCTCCTGCATGGCCGACGAGGGGATCGAGTCGACGGATGCCGGCACCGCGAGGCGCTTGAGCTCCGACACGATGCCCGCCGCGGCATATTGCGCGATCATGAGGCCCGAGTCGACGCCGACCTCGTCGGCGAGAAACGGCGGCAGGCCGTTGCTGCGCGTGCGGTCCAGGGCCCGGTCGGTGCGCCGCTCGGCCACCGACGCCGTGTCGGCCACGGCGATCGCGAGGAAGTCGAGCACGTACGCCACCGGCGCGCCGTGGAAGTTGCCGTTGGACTCGACCCGCCCGTCGCCCGTGACGACCGGGTTGTCGACGGCCGACGCCAGCTCGCGCGCCGCAATCGTGCGGGCGTGCTCGACCGTGTCGCGGGCGGCGCCGTGCACCTGCGGCGAGCAGCGCAGCGAGTAGGCGTCCTGCACACGGGTGCAGACGGCGGGGTCGCGGTGGCTCGCGACGATGGGCGAGCCCTGGAGGAAGGCGCGCAGGTTCGCGGCGGATGCCGCCTGCCCGGCCTGCGGGCGCAGCGCCATGAGGTCGGCGGCGAAGACGGCGTCGGTGCCGAGCTGGCTCTCGATCGACATCGCCGCGGTGAGGTCGGCGACCGTCAGCAGGTTGTCGAGGTCGGCGAGCGCGAGGCACAGCATGCCGAGCATGCCGTCGGTGCCGTTGATGAGGGCGAGTCCCTCCTTCTCCTCCAGCACGAGCGGCGCGATGCCCGCGGCCGCGAGGGCCTCGGCGGCGGGGACGACGGCTCCGGCCGCGTCGCGCACGTCCCCCTCGCCCAGCGCCGCGAGCGCGACGTGCGCCAGCGGGGCGAGGTCGCCCGAGCAGCCCAGCGAGCCGTACTCGCGCACGATCGGGGTGATGCCGGCATTCAGCATCGCCGCGTACGTCTCCGCGACGACGGGGCGCACGCCCGTGTGCCCCGTGGCGAGGGTCTGCAGGCGCAGCAGCATGAGCGCGCGGACGACCTCGCGCTCGACCTCCGCACCCGTGCCGGCGGCGTGCGAGCGGATGAGGCTCGCCTGCAGCTGGCGGCGGCGCTCGGGCGCGATGAAGGTCGTCGCGAGCGCCCCGAACCCGGTGGAGATGCCGTAGTGCGGTTCCGGGTCGTCGGCAAGCCGCTCGATGAGGGCGCGGGATGCCGCGACCCTCTCCCGCGCGTCGGGATCGAGGTCGACGCGGGCGCCGTGGCGGGCGACGGCCACGACGCCGGCGACCGTCAGCGGGGCGCCGCCGATGACGACGGATGCGAGGGTGGTGCTGGCCATGCTCCGATTCCAGCCCACGACGCTTCCCGCCGCCACCCGGATGTGGCACTCTGTGTCTGTGATCCCAGATGAGCGCGGGGAACCGCAGGTGCCCGCCCAACGAACTCGGGCAGAGCATCATGAGCGCCTGCTGGTACGACGGCGAGGAATCCGCTGGCGTGGAGCGTCGGTGCGACAGAGGGAGACGGAGCCTAGCCGGCCGGTAGCCTGGCGGAGATGTTCCGCAGGCACGGCGACAAGTCCAAGCGCAACGTGAGCGAGGTGCAGAACCTCGACTCGGGCGATGTCTCGCATCCGCTGCAGGGCGGCTGGAAGGAGGATCTACAAGAAGGACAGCCTCGACGCCTGCGGCCCGGGGAACAACGGCACCGCCTACGTGTTCCCGACCGACCAGTTGGACAACGTCATCCGGGAGGCCGCCGGAGACCCGCACAGGCTCGCTGCAGCGCTGGGCCTACCCGACGGGTTCTTCGAGGGCGGCACCGACCTGGACGCCTGGATCCCCGGCGGATACCTGCCCAGCGGCATCCCCGAGGCCGTGATCGACATCCCCGAGACGGCGACGGGCGTGAAGAACGGCGAGTACATCCCCACGCTCTGGCCGGGTAGCCCCCGGAATCTCACACTGTAGGAGACGCATGGATCTCGACATGGATCTGCACCGGGACCGACCCGCCGCGTTCGGCCCGGATTCGGTCGCTGCGGGATCTCTGTTGCCGTTCGAAGGACGCACGCTGATCACCCGTGCCGACGGGCTGCCGCCCGCCGTGCTGGATGCCGAGCGCGACGGCTGGTTGTCGCCGGAAAACCCGATCCTCGTACGCGGGCAGGCGAGGATCCTGCCGCTCGCGTGGCGCGCAGACCCCGCAGGCGGGGGTGGCACCGGCGTCTCACCGGAGGAGATCGCCGCTTTCGCATCGGCGATGCACTCGGCGGGGATGTACTGGGCGGGCAGCGGAAACGTTCCCGACCTGGACGAACGGCGCAGCGACAGCCTGGGCTCATACCTCGCGGCGCTCCGAGCCTCGGGCGCGACCCGGGTTCACTGGTGGACGTACTCGGAGGCCACCGGCATCGCGCTGGTGTGGGCCGGCGCCGAGGCTGAGGGGACGATGTCGCTGGCACTGCACGTCGTGCCCGCCGGATGGGTATCAGAACCGCGCGCCGGCACGCCGGTGTCCGGCATCGACCTGCGCTGGTCCTGGGCGGATGTCGTCATGCTGTTCGCCGGGCGGGACCAGGCGGCCGATCGCACCGCGGTCACCCCGTGGAGACCGTCGGTCGGCGAGTGCGCGGCCCGCCCACGACGCTTCCCGCCGCCACCCGGATGTGGCACTCTGTGTCTGTGATCCCAGATGAGCACGCCGAACCGCAGGTGCCCGCCGCCGACCAGACGCTGCGGATCCTGTCCTTCCTCGCGCGCCAGCGCGGGCCGGTCGCGGCGCGGACGATCGTGGAGCACCTCGGCATCCCGCGGTCGAGCGTGTACCACCTGCTCGCCGCGATGGCCCAGCACGGCTTCGTGGTGCATCTGGACGCCGAACGCCGGTGGGGCCTGGGCGCCGCAGCGTTCGAACTGGCGGGCGGCTACGCGCGGCAGCAGCCGCTCGCACGCCTGGGCCGGCCGCTCGTGGCGGCCCTCGCCGACCGCACCGGCGAGAGCGCGCACCTGGCCGTCATGGCGGGCCGCGACGTGCTGTACATCGTCGAGGAGCGTGCACCGCGCCGCCCGGCCCTCGTCACCGACGTCGGGGTGCGCCTGCCCGCGCACCTGACCGCGACCGGCCGCGCGATGCTCGCGATGCTCCCCCGTGAGCAGGTGCGGGCGCTGTACCCGGATGCCGGATCCTTCGCCGACCGCACCGGCCGCGGCCCGCGGCGCCCCGGCGAGCTGCGCGAGGTGCTGCGAGCGACCCGCAGGGCCGGGCACGCGAGCGAGGACGGCGAGGTCACGCTGGGCTTCCGCTCCGTCGCGGTCGCCGTGCGCGATCACACCGGGTGGCCGGCCGCGGCCCTCGCCGTGACCTGGCCCGACGAGAGCCGCCGCGACGGCGGCGAACTCGCGGCGGTCGCCGTGGCGGCGGCAGCAGAGCTGGAGCGGCGGTTGCGCTGAGCCTCGCGTCTCTCATCTCACGACGAGCCGCGGCGTCACCAGCACGTGCGCCCGCCCGGGCTCGGCGGCGCGCGGCACGATCGACGTTCCCGAGCCCAGCAGCAGATCGAGCGTTCCCGCGGCGACCTGCTCGGGCAGCTGCTCGACGCTCGACAGGCCGAGCGCCTCGGCGGCCGGGGTGTTGTCGAAGCCGATGACCGGCAGCGACGGGCGCCCGGCGGCGACGGCCGCGAGGTGGGCGCCGATGGCGAGCGAGTCGCCCGCGCACACGATGGCGTCCAGGCTCTGCTGCGGCAGCGCGGCGGCGACGGCATCCCGCGCGTTCGCGACGTACTCCTCGCTCGTGAGCCGGACGAGCCCGGGCACTGCGCCCATCGCCTCGCGCCAGCCGCGCTCCCGGTCGTCTCCCGTGGCCGAGCCCCGCGGCCAGCCGAGGAACGCGACGCGGGGGCCCGCCGCCTGCAGCGCATGACGGGTCGCCTGCGCGGTGCCCGCGGCGCCGTCGACGTCGACCCAGTGATGGGCCGGCGCACCCAGGTCGTCGGCGCCCCAGGGGCGCCCGAACGAGACGAAGGGAAGACCCCGCTCGATCAGCCATTCGGCGCGCGGGTCGCCGGGAAAGGTGTCGGTCAGCACGACGGCGTCGATGTCGCCGCCGTCGCTGAGATCGGCCATGCGCCGGATCTCCTCGTCGGGCGTGCGCGCCGCGTACAGCATGACGCGCAGCCCGCGCTCGCCCGCGCGCTCGGTCAGCGCGTGGACGAAGCGGTCGAGCACGACGCCCGAGATGCCGCCGGTGTAGGGGTTCAGGTGCACGCCGATCGTCGAGCTGCGGCGCGTGCGCAGGCGCCGCGCCGAGGCGTGCGGCGCATAGCCGAGGCGCCGGATGGCGTCCTGCACGCGCTCGCGCGTGGCCTCGCGCACGATCTGCGGCGAGTTGACGACGTTGCTCACCGTCTGCCGCGAGACACCGGCGGCCCGGGCGACATCGTCGATCGTCACGGATCGGCTCATGGCACACCTCCCTGCGAATAAGGCTTGACGGGCTTGTGCCTTCCCTCTATCTTGGCAAGCATCCCATAATTTGAACGATCAAAACCGGCATCCGGGTCGCAGTTTGATCGTTCAAGCGACAAAGGAGACGCGATGAAGCGACACACAGCACGGACGCTGCTCGCCGCGGGAGGACTGGCTCTGGCCACGTCGCTCGCGCTGACAGGCTGCGGATCGGGGTTCGACGACGAGAGCTCGACGGGCACCGCGGCACCCGGCGACCTCACCTCCTCGGACGACGCCCTCACGATCATGATCGGATCCAGCGGCGACGCCGAGACCAAGGCCGTGGAGGATGCCGTCGCCGCCTGGTCGAAGCAGTCCGGCACCGACGCGAGCGTCGTGGTCGCGACCGACCTCTCGCAGCAGCTCTCCCAGGGCTTCGCGGCGGGCTCGCCGCCGGACCTCTTCTACCTCTCCACCGACGCGATCGCGGGCTACGCGAGCAACGGGTCGCTGAAGGCCTACGGCGACCTGCTGTCGAACAAGAGCGACTTCTACCCCTCGCTCGTGCAGAACTTCACCTACGACGGCCAGTTCTCCTGCGCCCCGAAGGACTTCTCCACGCTGCAGCTCATCATCAACGAGGGCCTGTGGGAGCAGGCAGGGCTGACGGATGCCGACATCCCCACCACGTGGGACCAGCTCGCCGACGTGGCCGCCAAGCTCACCACCGACACCACGACAGGTCTCGTCTTCGGCGGCGAGTTCGCCCGGATCGGCGTGTTCATGGCGCAGGCCGGCGGCCGGCTCGTCTCGGAGGACGGCACGACCGCCGAAGCGAACAGCGACGCCAACGTCGAGGCGCTGACCTACGTGCAGGACCACCTCAAGGACGGCACCTTCGCCTACGCGTCCGATGTCGGCGCCGGGTGGGGCGGCGAGGCGTTCGGCAAGCAGCTGGGCGCGATGGTGATCGAGGGCAACTGGATCACCGGCGCGATGGGCGACTACCCCGACGTCAAGATGAAGGTCGCCGAGCTGCCCGCCGGCCCCGCCGGACAGGGCACGCTGCAGTTCACCAACTGCTGGGGCATGGCCGCCGACAGCCCGAACCAGAAGGCCGCGCTCGACCTCGTGGAGTACCTGACCACATCCGACCAGCAGCTCGCCTTCTCGAAGGCCTTCGGCCCGATGCCGTCGGTGCAGTCCGCCGCCGAGACCTGGAAGACCGACAACCCCGACCTGGCCGCCTTCCTCGACGGCGCCGCCTACGCTCAGGGCGTGCCGACCAACAAGGGTGCCTCCGACGTCATCACCGACTTCAACGCACAGCTGGAGTCTCTGAAGACGGGCGACCCGAAGACGATCCTCGACTCGGTGCAGTCCAACCTCGAGGCCGTCGTCGGCTGACCTCATGACCACGACTGTCGCTCCGGCGGCGACGTCGTCCGGCCCGCGCTCTCCTCGGCGGCCCCGCTCCAGCGGGGTCCGCCGGGGAGAGACCGGCGCCGGGTGGCTGTTCGTCTCGCCGGTGATCCTGATTCTCGGCACGTTCCTGCTGATCCCCGTGCTCATGGCCCTCTGGGTGAGCTTCTCCGACTGGACCGGGCGCGGCAGCCCGCTCTCGTCGCACGTCACCTTCGTCGGATTCGACAACTACGCCGCCATCACCACCGGCGGCGGCCTGCAGGAGCGCGACTTCGGCCTGGCTCTGCGCAACAACGCCTGGTACGTCCTGCTGGTCGTGCCGCTGCAGACGGCGCTGTCGCTGTTTCTCGCGGTGCTCGTGAGCCGCCGCATCCTGCGTGCCCGCGGGTTCTTCCGCACCGCCTTCTACTTCCCCTCGGTGACGAGCTCGGTCGCGATCACGGTGCTGTGGCTGTTCCTGTTCTCGTTCACCGGCCCGATCAACGCGATCCTCGCCTGGTTCGGCGCGGAGGGCCCGAACTGGTTCAACGACCCGCGCGGCATCTTCCAGCTCGGCGCGTCGGGCGGCCCGGAGTGGCTGACCTCCGCCACGTTCCTCGGGATCTCGTGGTGGGAGTGGCTCTCCGGCCCCTCCGTCGCGATGCTGGCCCTCATCCTGATGGCGATCTTCACGACCAGCGGCACGTTCATGCTGCTGTTCGTCGCGGCGCTGCAGAATGTCGGCTACGAGCTGACCGAGGCCGGCATGATGGACGGCGCGAACGCGTGGCAGCGCTTCTGGCGCATCACGCTCCCCCAGCTGCGTCCCACGCTGTTCACGGTCATCACCCTCGGGCTCATCGGATGCTGGCAGGTCTTCGACCAGATCTACACCGGCACCCAGGGCGGCCCCGCGAAGACCACGATGACGCCCGCCTACCTGTCCTACACGGCGGCGTTCCAGAACCAGAACTGGGGCATCGGCGCGGCGATCGCCTTCATCCTGTTCGCGATCATCATCGCCTTCACGCTGTTCCAGCGCTGGGCGCTGCGGGAGCGACCGGTGTCGAAGCGGCGCGCCCGCGCGTACGAGCCGAAGAGGGTGTCGTCATGATCGAAGCCCGCCGTTTTTCCCTGCGCAGCGTCGGCGGTCAGGTGCTGCTGTACGCGCTGCTGCTGCTCATGGCGCTCGTGTACATCTACCCGTTCCTCGTGCAGGTCGCGACCTCGTTCAAGACCGAGCAGGAAGCGGCGATCGACCCGATCTCGCTCATCCCCGAGACGTTCACGATGGCCGCCTACGAGCGGCTGTTCCTGCACAGCGACTTCCCGCTGTGGTTCGCCAACTCGGCGGTCGTGACGATCTGCGTGACGATCGGGCGGGTGTTCTTCGTGTCGCTGGCCGGCTACGCGCTCGCGCGGCTGAACTTCCGCGGCCGCAGCATCGTGTTCGCCCTCGTCGTGGGCGTCATGGCGGTGCCCGGGGTCGTGCTGCTCATCCCGAAGTTCCTCGTCCTCAACCAGCTCGGCCTGTACGACTCGTACGCGGGCATGATCCTGCCCCTCCTCGTGGACGCCGCGGGCGTGTTCATCATGAAGAACTTCTTCGAGTCGATCCCGGCATCCGTCGAGGAACAGGCCCGCATCGACGGCGCGGGCACGTTCCGGGTGTTCTGGTCGATCGTGCTGCCGATGGCACGGCCGGCGCTCGTCACGATCGTGATCTTGTCGTTCCAGGGGTCGTGGAACGAGCTGAGCCACTTCATCGTCGCGACGCAGTCCCCCGATCTGACAACCTTGACCAAGGGCGTCGCGTCGCTCGCGTCGGGCCAGCTCAGCCAGGGCACGCAGTACCCGCTGAAGCTCGCGGCGGCGGCGATCATGACGATCCCGGTCGCGGTGCTGTTCTTCATCTTCCAGCGGCGCATCATGAACACGAGTGAGGGGGCGGTCAAGGGATGACGGCAGGCCTGCAGCCATTCCTGGCCGACCGCGTGGTCGCACTGTCGGCCCCGACCCAGGCCTGGTCGGGGCACGACGGCGACATCGGCACGGCGGCGATCGACGGCGTCTACCACGGCGACGCCCGCTTCCTCCGCGGGGCTCGGCTCGACTACGCGGATGCCGACGGGCACTGGCACGCGCCCGAGCCGATCGCCTGGTCGACGCCCGGAGCCGGCGGCGTGCGCTTCGACGCGCTGCTGCGCGCCGTCGACGACGCGTGGCCCGACCCCAAGGTGCGGCTCGTCCGCGAGCGGCGCGTGACCGACGGCGTCGTCACCGAGACCGTCACGGTGCACTCCCACCTGGACACCCCGCTGCGGCTCGGGCTGCGCGTGCGCCTGCAGCCCGACTTCTCGTCACTGCAGGATGTCAAAGCCGGGGTCGCGGTCGACGAGGCTTCGCCCTGGGCGGTGGAGGCGGCGGCGGACGGATGCCGGGTGCGCTCGGCCGGCGGCGCCGGGCTGGAGCTGTCGGCACCGGGCGCGGAGGTCGCCGTCGGCGACGAGCTCGTGGTCGCGTGGCGGCTGCAGCTCGCACCGCGCGGGGCCGCGTCGGTGACGTGGTCGGTGCGCATGGACGACCCGACCCTCGTCGTGCGCGGCGCGCGCGGCGCGGCGCCGTGGGCATCGCCGGTGCTGGCCGAGGCGCTCGAGGGTCGCGACGGTCGGCTGCGGCACTGGCTGCGGCGGGCACTGGAGGACCTCGACGGGCTGCGGCTGGCCCTGCCCGACCACCCCGACGACGAGTTCTTCGCGGCCGGCGCGCCGTGGTTCTTCACGCTGTTCGGCCGCGACTCGCTGTGGGCGGCGCGATTGCTGCTGCCGCTGGACGGGAGGATGGCGGCATCCACTCTGCGCGTCCTGGCGCGCCTGCAGGGCCGGGCCGTCGACCCCGCGACCGCCGAGCAGCCGGGCAAGATCATGCACGAGCTGCGCGCCGGCACGCTCGAGCTGCCCGGCGAGAGCATCGTGCTGCCGCCGCTGTACTACGGCACCGTCGACGCGACGCCGCTGTGGGTGTGCGTGCTCGCCGAGGCGGCGGCATCCGGCATGCCCGAAGACGAGGTGCGCGACCTGCTGCCGGCGATGGAGGCCGCCCTGCAGTGGATCACGACCAGCGCCGGCGACGACGGCTTCCTCGACTACATCGACGAGACCGGGCACGGCCTGTCCAACCAGGGCTGGAAGGACTCCGGCGATTCGATCCAGTGGCGCAGCGGCACTCTCGCCCAGGGGCCGATCGCGTTGTGCGAGGTGCAGGGCTACGCTTACGAGGCCGCCCTCGGCGGCGCCGGGCTGCTCGACCGGTTCGGCCGGCCCGGCGGCGACGCCCTGCGCGAGTGGGCGGCGGGCCTGAAACGGCGCTTCGCCGAGCGGTTCTGGGTCACGACGCCCGAGGGCCGCTATCCGGCCGTCGCGCTCGACCGCGACGGGCACGCCGTCGACACCCTGACCACCAACGCCGGGCACCTGCTCGGCACGGGCCTGCTCGACCCCGACGAAGAGGCCGGCGTCGCGACGCTGCTCACCGGTCCCACCATGTCGTCGGGCTTCGGCCTGCGCACGCTGTCCGCCGACGCCGCCGGCTTCTGGCCGCTCAGCTACCACGGCGGCAGCGTCTGGGCGCACGACACCGCGATCGTGGCGCGCGGCATGGCGCGGGCCGGGCTGGATGCGCCCGCGCGTCAGGTGGTCGACGGGCTGCTGGCGGCGGCCGAGGCGTTCGCGTACCGCATGCCCGAACTGCACGCCGGCGACGCGGCGGCCGACGTGCCGCGTCCCGCGCCCTATCCCGCGGCGTGCCGCCCGCAGGCCTGGTCGGCGGCGGCGGCGGTCACCGCCTGGGACATCCTGCGCCGGGCGTGAGTGGCGTTCAGTCGACCTGGGCGACCGTGCCGCCGGTGAGGCGGACGAGCTCGTCGAAGGTCAACGGGAAGACGGTGTGCGGCGTGCCGCCCGCGGCCCAGATCTCCGGGTAGGCGGCGAGCGCCTCGTCTACGACGGTGACGAGCGGCGCCGGGTGGCCGGTCGGAGCGACGCCGCCGATGGCCTGACCGGTCGCCTCGCGCACCTGTTCCGGCGTCGCGCGCTGGATCTTGCCGCGGCCGAGGCGGCCGGCGAGCGCGGCGGTGTCGACACGATGCGCGCCGCTGGTCATGACGAGCAGTGCCTCCCCGTCCGACCAGAAGACGAGGCTGTTGGCGATGGCGCCGACCTCGACCCCGAGCGCCTCGGCCGCGAGGACGGCGGTGGAGGCGGCATCCGGCAGCACGACGATGTCGCCTGCGATCCCGGCCGCCCGCAGGGCGTCGTGGACGAGTCGGCTGCGGACGGGGAGATGATCGGCGCTCACCCCCTCACCCTATCCAGCCGGCCTGTCCGTCTCCGACCGGTCGCCTGAGGTTCGCCTGCTGTTCTCCCGCGCCCGCTAGCGTCGCGGCGTGAACTCCGTCGTCTCGCGCAGCCTCCGACCCCTTCCGATCATCGCGGTGCTCGTCTTCGCGGTGCTGCTCGTCCTCGCGCCCGCTCAGCGCGCGGCCGCCCATCCGGCCGGCACGACGGGCGTGTTCGTCACCGTGCAGTCCGACGCCGTCGTCGTCGAGATGCAGATCCAGAAGGCCGGTTTCGTCGCGGCCACCGGCTACGACATCCCCACCGACCAGGCGGCTCTGGACGCCGTGTCGGACAACCTGATGACGTTCATCCTGAATCGGGTCAGCGTGCGCGACGACGCATCGACCCTGACGGGAGAGGTCATCGAGCCGCCCGAGTTCCGGGCGGTCAACGACGAGGATGCCATCGTCACCACGATCCGGTACGCGGACGGGGACCGTGAGATCTCGGGCCGCATCGTGCTCGACTACGCCTTCATCCTCGACGTCGTCCCGGCGCACCAGGTGTACGTCGCGCTCGTGAGCGACTGGAACGACGGACGCGTCGAGGAGGGCGAGCCCGAGATCGTCGGCGTGCTCGGCGGCGGCGTGACGGAGCTCGCCCTGGAGCGCACGGCGCCCGATCCCTGGCGGGGGTTCTTCGCCGTCGTGCGGCTCGGCATGCTGCACATCGCCGAGGGCACCGACCACCTGCTGTTCCTCGCGACCCTGCTCGTCGTCGCCCCCGCCGTCGCGGTGCGGGGCCGCCGCGGGCTGCGCTGGACGCAGCCGATCCCGGTGCGCAAGACGATCGCACGGGCGACCCTCATCATCACGTCGTTCACCGCCGGCCACCTCGTCACTCTCGCCCTCGTCTCGCTCGGCGTCATCTCGTTCCCGACGAAACCGGTCGAGATCCTCGTGGCGGTCTCGATCATCGTGGCGGCGGTCCATGCCGCCTGGCCACTGCTGCCCCGCGGGGAGCTGCTCATCGCCGGGGTCTTCGGCCTCGTGCACGGGACGGCGTTCGCGACGACGATCCTCGACCTGAATCTCGGGTTCGGTGAGAAGCTCGTGGCGATCCTCGGGTTCAACCTCGGCGTCGAGCTCGCTCAGCTCATCGCCGCCGTGCTCGTCCTGCCGCTGCTGATCTGGCTGTCACACGCGCGCGCGTACGCGGCGTTCCGGTTCGCCACGGCGGGCGTCGCGGTGGTCGCAGCCTCGGCGTGGATCATCGGCGTCCTCACCGACCGGGACTCCGCGCTGCAGCCGGCGTTCGACCAGATCGCGCGGTTCCCGCTCGTGTCCTACGCCCTGCTGGTCGCGCTGGTCGCCGTGCTGTGGGCGGTCACGCGGATGCCGCGATCACCGCAGTGGCCCGCCGCGGAGGCGTGAGGAAAGCGTCGACCCGTCTACTCGGCCGATGCGGTCACCGCGGTAGCACGCTCCTGCTCCAGCGCCTGCGCGACGGCCGCGTCGATGCGGGCCTGCTCCCGGGCCGCGAGCTCCGCACGGCGCCGACGGCGACGGCGCAGCCAGAGCCAGGCCAGCGCAGCCACCAGCGCGAGCAGCACGAGCAGCGACCACGGGATCGCGGCGCCCACCGCCGATCCGCTGACGTCCGCGATCGGCGAGGTCGAGCCCGACGCGTCGACGACGAAGGGCGTCGCCGTGGCGGTCGCGAACAGCGCGAACAGCGGCGCGACGCCCGGGACGGTCACCGTCTGTGTCCACGACTCTCCCGGGAGCAGCTCGGGGACGTCGCCGGGGTCCACGGCATCCATCGGGAACAGGCCGAAGGGCCCGAGACCTGCGCCGCCGGATGGGCGGAGATCGCGGTGTTGCCGACGTTGTGCAGCGTGTAGGTGATGGTGGCGTCCGCTCCCGCGAACGGGTTCAGTCCGCCGCCCCACGTGACGACGGTGTCTTCGACGGCGAGCGCGGGGGCGAGCTCGCCGCCCACCCGCAGGTTGACGCGGATGCCGAGGCGTCGGTCCACGTTGACCCCGGCCGCGGCGTCGGGCACCGTGAGCGACGTCACGATTCCGCCGGCGTAGTCGCCCGGAGTCGCGGCATCGGGCACGGCGACGGTGAACGGCACGGTGACGTCCTCGCCGGGCGCGACCGTGATGACGCCGTTCTGCGGCGTGATCCACGCGCCGATCGCCTTCGACGGCTCGTCCGCCACGAGGAGTGAGAGCTGCCCGTCGTCGGAGGTGAATCCGTCGGAGGCGTAGACCTCGAGCGTGACGGGATCGGTGCCGTGGTTGGCGACGACGAGCGCATCCGTCAGCGACCCGCCGGGGTCGATCGTGTAGGTGAAGTTCGTGCGGTCGCTGCCGAGCGAGTTCGACGCGGTGCGGACGGTCCACGTGACCTCGTCGGCGGCGGCCGCCGCGGAGACGGGGAGGACCGGCAGCAGCAGTGCGGCGATGGCCGCGCCGACGAGCCACGCGCGACCGGCGCGCCGCGACGAGGCGGTGAGGGAGGGTGCGTTCACGATGAGGTCTTTCGGATGCGGGTGGAAACGGGTCGATCCGTGGGTGAGGGGAAAGGAGCCTCACCCACGGATCCGGTGTGGTCGGGTCTGTCCCGACCGAGGCTCAGCCCGCCAGCGCGGTGAGCGTCAGGGTGGCGCGGTACGTGCCCTTCGCGGTCTCGGTGGGCAGCTTCAGGTCGAGATCGGCGCCCAGCGTCGCCGAGCCCTTGTCGTGACCCTGCGCCGCCGAGCCGAGCACGCGGCTGATCGACAGACCCTTGCCGCTGTCGAAGCCTGAGCCGACCGCGGCGCCCGCGACGGCTCCCGCACCCGGGGTGAGCACCTTCGGGGTCCAGCCCAGGTAGCTGCCGGAGAAAGTCTTGTCCGCGTCGGTGAAGTCGCCCAGCTGCGCGCTCAGCGACCACGGCGCCAGCGACCGGCGCGTGTCCGACACGGCGATCGGGTTGATCTCGCCGGCGGCCTCGAAGTAGCCGTCCTTCTCCTCGGCGGTGCCGAGGTCGACGAGGCCGTTGTGCCCGTCGATCGTCCAGCCGAACTCACCCGGAGCCGCCGTCGGGACATCGACCTGGATGTCCTCGCCGCCGCCGTGGTAGGGGTGGATCGTCACCGAGTCGATGATCGAGCCGACTCCGCCGGCGGGCGCCGTGTAGCCCTCGCCGTCGGTGCCGCAGCCGACCTTGCCGAGCTCGGATGCCGCGTTCGGCGCGTCGCACGTGCCCGAGCGGATGCCCTCGACCACGAGCTGGTCGGCACGCACCTGCACCTTGACGTAGCTGCGCACGTGCTCCTGGTTCTGCACCGAGTTGTACCAGTACTCGTCGGGCTTGAGCGGGTCGGCGCCGTTTCCGGCACCGCTCGTGCCGCTGTTGTCGGGCGCGGTGATGTCGTAGTACTTCGAGCCCGAGGCCGAGTTGGCCGTCATGTAGATGACGCCGCCCTCGCCGACGAACACGTCGTTCTGGCCGGGCTGCTCGTCGGGGTTGGCCTTCTCGCCGTTCTTGATCTCGTAGCTGCGGGTGTACACGTGGTCGTGGCCCTGCAGCACGAGGTCGACGCCCAGGTTCGAGAACGTCGTCGGGAAGTCCACGCGGCGGATCTTGTTGTCGGCATCCTTCGCGTGGTCGGCGGCCGAGTAGATCGAGTGGTGGTAGACCAGCACCGTGTACTTCGCGTCGGCGCCGTGCGCGTTAATGACGTCGGTCACATACTGCACGTGCGCGGCGTCGCCACCACCGGTGGCGGAGTTGTAGCTGTTGCTGTTGAGGTCGATGAACAGCACGTCCTTGTAGATGTACCAGTAGTCGCCGCCCGAGGTCGTCGACTTCTTGGCGGCCTCACGGTAGTAGGCGTCGGAGTAGTCGGTGTTGGGCGTGTAGAAGTGCTGCTCGTACGCCTTGCCGCCGACGTCGTGGTTTCCGATCGTGGCCGCCCACGGGTACTGACGCAGCTGATCGGGCGCGAGGAACGCATCCCACTGCGACTCGACGTTGGCCGTCTCGACCTGGTCTCCGCCGGAGACCAGGATCTCGACGTCGGGGTTGGCGGTCAGCGCGACGTTCAGCGTGTCGGCCCAGCCCGCGCCGTCCTTCGCGACGTCGCCCGACGCGCCGATCTGCGGGTCGCCGAAGAAGAGGAAGTCGAAGTCGCCCTCGAACGACTGCGTCCGGAAGGAGTACACCGGCGACCAGTTGCCGTCGGAGCCGACGCGGTACGAGTACTGCGTGTCCTCCTGCAGGCCGGAGAGGATCGCGTGACGGTTGTAGCCGCCGCTCGTCGCGATGTTGGCGGTGCCGGTGGCGGCGAACGTCGTGACGGAGCCGACGAAGTCGCCGCCGACGAGTGCCGACGTGGGCGCCACCTGGACGACCTGGGCGGAGTCGGCCGAGGTGTACCAGGTCACGGAGCGCTGCGACTCGTCCGAGCCGACGCCGAGGACGATCCCGGTGTACGACGCGGTCGCGTCGGCGTGCGCGGCGGTCGGGACGGCGAATGCGCCACCGATCACAACTGCCGCGCTGACCGCGGCGGCGGACAGCCAGAGCGCCGCCCGGCCCGCGGGGCGCGGGGAGACTTCCAGAAGCATGGATGTTCCGTTCTCTTGCAGATATGGATGCCGGATGAGATCCCGATGTGACGGGTGTCCCGACAAGCCACGCTCGACCCGCAAGGTTGCCATCGGATGAATGCCGGGTGACCCGCACGGGTGCATCTGCGAACGTTCTGCCACGTTCCCTCCCGCAGAGGCTTCGGGGGCGGCATGCTGGAGAGACCTCCCCACAGCAAGGAACCACCGTGCCCGTCCCTGCCCGCCTCGCGGCGATCGCGCTCGCCGCGCTCGTCACCGTCGCGGTCGTGGGCTGTGCCGCATCCGGTCCCCATCCGGCGACGACGGCGATCGGCACCCCCGCGGCGGGTTTCGCCCCGTTGTCGGCGCCGAGCCCGGAGGCGACGGTGAACCCGATCAGCGGCTCGTGGGACGGCGTGCGCCCGTCGCCCGGCTACCGAATCGTGCTGCTGTCCGGAGGTGACGATCCCACGTCCGCGGCGCTGAGCGACGCCGTTCACGCCTGGGCGGACGAGGTGGATGCCGACCTGCGCACGGTGTCGGCGGAAGACGACGCCATCGGCGGGATCGTCGAGGCGATGGACCTGGAACCGGAGCTCATCGTGAGCGTCGACGACGGCCTGATCGATGCGCTCGCGATGGTCACGCCGAACCACCTCGAGGTGCCCTTCCTCATCCTCGGGGCGGAGCTGGCCGAGCCCACCTACAACGTCACCGCCGTCGACTGGACCGGAGCCGGCTTCCGCGGCGAAGGACTCGGCACCGCGACCCACTTCGACGCGGAGTCCTTCACGCCCGAGCGCTGCGCCGATGCGATCCGGGCCGGCACGACCGCCGTGCTGACCGGGATGACCGGCGTCGTGCTGTGGATCGACTGACCGGAACCGGGTGCCACCGCGGGCGGCACCGAGTGGCATGATGGACGTGTCCGGCGGTGCCGCCGGAGCATCCGTGGCCGTTCGAAGGAGATCGCCCCGTGTTCACCAGCCCGTTCCCCGACATCGAGATCCCCGACATCTCGGTCTATGACGACCTGTTTGGCTCGCTGACCGCCGAGGATGCCGCCCGCATCGCCCTCATCGATCCGGCCACCGGCGCGCAGACGACGTACGGGGCGCTCAAGGCGCAGGTCGACCTGTTCGCCGGCGCCCTCGCCGCCCGCGGCGTCGGTGTCGGCACGACCCTCGGCCTGCTGTGCCCGAACGTGCCCGCGTTCGCGACGGTGTTCCACGGCATCCTGCGCGCGGGGGCGACCGTGACGACGCTCAACTCCCTGTACACCCCGGGCGAGATCGAGAAGCAGCTCCGCGACGCCCAGGCCACGTGGCTCATCACGGTGAGCCCGCTGCTCCCCCAGGCGAAAGCGGCGGCCGCCGCGGTCGGCATCGCCGACGACCACCTGATCGTCCTCGACGGTGCCTCCGAGGCAGAAGAGGGCCACCCGAATCTGCGTGAACTGCTCACCGAGGGCCGCCCCGCCCCCGACGTGAGCTTCGACCCGGCCACCCACGTCGCCGTGCTGCCGTACTCGTCGGGGACGACCGGCATCCCCAAGGGCGTCATGCTCAGTCACCGCAACCTCGTCGCCAACGTCGCCCAGTGCCGCGTCAGCATCGACCTGCACGACGTCGACCGGGTGCTCGCGGTGCTGCCGTTCTTCCATATCTACGGCATGACGGTGCTGCTCAACCTCGCCCTCAAGCAGCGCGCGAGCCTCGTGACCATGCCGAAGTTCGACCTCGTCGAGTTCCTCACCAACATCCAGAAGTTCCGCTGCACCTACCTGTACATCGCCCCGCCGATCGCGGTGGCCCTCGCCAAGCATCCGATCGTCGACCAGTTCGACATCTCCACCGTGCACACGGTGTTCTCCGGTGCGGCGCCGCTCGACGGCGAGACCGCCGAGGCGGCGGGCCGGCGCTTGCACACCCGGATGATGCAGGGGTACGGCATGAGCGAGCTCAGCCCCGTCTCGCACGCGATGCCCTACCAGCGCGACGACATCCCGGTCAGCTCTGTGGGCGTCATGCTCGCCAACGAGCAGTGCAAGCTCGTCGATCCCGAGACCGGCGAGGAGATCACCGAGTTCGAGGCGAACGGCGAGACCCGCCCCGGCGAGCTGTGGATCAAGGGGCCGAACGTCATGCTCGGATACCTGAACCAGCCCGAGGCGACCGCGGCCACCCTCGACGCCGACGGATTCCTGCACACCGGCGACGTCGCCACCTACAACGAGGGCGGCTGGTTCTCGATCGTCGACCGCGTCAAAGAGCTCATCAAGTACAAGGGCTACCAGATCGCCCCGGCAGAGCTGGAGGCGCTGCTGCTGTCGCATCCGAAGGTGATGGATGCCGCCGTCATCGGCGTCAAGGCCGACGATGGCGAAGAGATCCCCAAGGCGTTCATCGTAGCCGCGCCCGACTCGGGCCTGACCGCCGACGACGTGATGGCGTTCGTGACCGAGCAGGTCGCACCGTACAAGAAGGTGCGCCGGGTCGAGTTCGTCGACGCGATCCCGAAGTCGACGTCGGGCAAGATCCTCCGCAAGGACCTGCGCGCCCGCGAGGCGGCCTGACTCAGCCCACCGCGCGGTGGACGCCGGCGGCGACGAGGGCGCGGTCGGATCCGGCGATGTAGTCGCCGTGCTCCACGAGCGCGCCAGCATGCGGTCGCGCACCGGCGCGGTTGGGCGGATGCCGTCACTCGAAGACGACGGTGACCTTGTCGGCGGCGCCGGGCGTGGCGGCGAGGGCGAGCGCCTCGAGCGCCCGGTCGAACGGCAGCACGTCGCTGATGATGAGCCGGTACTTCTCCCAGTTCGCGGCGATGTCGTCGGTCACCTCGAAGATCTCGGTCGGGTACCCCATCGACCACACGAGGTTCAGCTCGGTCGCGAGGATGTCGGCGAAGTCCAGCTCGACCGGCTTCTTGTGCACGGCGACGACGCCGAGCGTCGCGCCGTGCTTGGCCATCCGGGTCACCGCCTCCGGCACCGCGGCGACACCGGCGGCATCCAGATAGACGTCCGTCGCGGGACGCACTCCGCGCACGTGCGCCGTGGCGCCGTCGCCGTGCAGTTCCACGAGGCGGGCCGCGACGTCCTCGGTCGCGGAGTCGATGACGGCATCCGCACCGATTTCGAGCGCCTTGGCCAGCCGCTCCGGAATGACGTCGACGACCACGATGTGCTGCGCGCCCTTGCGGCGGTAACCGAGCAGTGCCCCCAGTCCGATCGGGCCGGCGCCGAAGATCGCGACCTTCGCGCCGGGCTGGGGCTGCGTGCGGTTGACGGCGTGCAGCGCGACGGCCATCGGCTCGTTGAGCGCGGCGACCTCCCACGGCACCTCGTCGGGGATGACCTTGAGCTGACGGCCCGGCACGAAGTCGCGGACGACGACGTGCGGGGTGAGGGCGCCCTGCGCGCCGCCCGAGCCGAGCAGTCCGTCACTGAAGGCCATCGTGTCGATCACGACGTGGTCGCCGACGGCGACGCCGGTCACCTCGTCGCCGATGGCGACGACCTCGGCGGCGGGCTCGTGGCCGAGCGGCGTCGCGCCTTGGCGGGGCGGGATGCCGCCCACGTGGGCGTAGAAGGCGTCCGAGCCGCAGATGCCGCAGGCGCGAATTGCCAGGAGCACGTCGCGGGAGCCGATCGTGGGCTCGTCGACCTCCACCCATTCGATGCGGTCGACACCTGTCACGTAGACGGATTTCATGATCGTCCCTTCCTGCTCGATAATCAATAATCTAACACAGTTCGGAAATATGGGGCAGGATGCGCGAAGATGGTCGTGATGAGCACGAGAGGCCCGGGGCGACCGCGTGAGACCTCGCACGAGGAGATCCGCGAGATCGCCCGCGTGCTGTTCACGGCGCAGGGCTACGCCGCCACGTCTCTCGCGCAGATCGCGAAGGCCGCCGGGATCAGCCGCACGACGCTCTTCGAGTACTTCCCGGCCAAGCGCGACCTGATCTGGGAGGAGTTCGAGTCCGGACTGGCCCGACTGCGGGCGAGCCTCGACGGGGAGCCCGCGCGACCACTGGTCGAGATCATGGCGACCGCGATGATCGCCGCCGCCGACTACCCCGCGCAGGAGCACGACGCGCTGCGCCTGCGCTGGAGACTGACGCAGGACGATCCCGAGCTGCGGGCGTACACCGCCGTGCGCACGGAACAG
Organism: Microbacterium sp.; assembly: GCF_047602155.1. Taxonomy (GTDB): domain Bacteria; phylum Actinomycetota; class Actinomycetes; order Actinomycetales; family Microbacteriaceae; genus Microbacterium. Next base: position 159,457 of record NZ_JASGHZ010000001.1, read on the forward strand.
CTGGTCGGGCTGATCGTCGATCGGGGTCGGCGTCACAGCCCTGACGTCGACCCCGAACTCATCGACCATGTGGCCCGCGCCCTTGTCACGGTCGCCGCGCGCTGCGTCGAGACGTGGGCGCGGGCGGAGAGACCCGAGACCGGGCTCGCAGACCATGTTGCGGCCGGCCTCGCACCGTTCACTGCGGCGCTACGACCACTGCTCCCCTCATGACGCGAGCGCACACTCGAGGGAGGGCCGGGTGATCAGCTCGAGATAGTGGCCCGAGGGGTGATCTGGGCGTAAGCCCGGTCGAAGTGGGCGTCGTCGACGAGATACGCGTAGTGCCGCGGCGAGAACTCCATCGGCGGAGCCGCGAACTGCAGCAAGACGCCGTCGGCGAGCTGAACGTTGACGAACGGACCCCATGAGGGAGCCTCGTCGGCTTCGAGCAGGTCGCGATAGAACTCCGCCATCCCGGCGCGCCGATCGAGGCGATGATGGTGTGGTTGAAGTGTGCCGTCATGATTCTCCTTGTATCGTCCGGGTGAATCCAGGTCACTCACACAAGGAGGAGCGCGGATCAGGGCACGACCAGATCGCCGTTCCGGGAGCGGCCGACAGCGGCCTGGCTGGTCATCATCCTCACAAGGTTGCCTTGGCCGCGACAGTGATCCTCGACGAGCGAGGCCAGATCGCTGCACGGAGACAATGCACCCTAGAACGGTGGTGGGTCGATGTCGGATCTGTATCCGGTGGGGGTGACCCAGTACATGCGGCCGGTGTCGTCGCGGTGGAGCCCCCACCGGGTCTCATCCTTGATCGGATGATGCGCGGGGCATTCCGGGGTGAGGTTGTCGCGTGAGGTGGTGCCGCCGTCGGCCCAGCGGATCCTATGGTCGAGGTCGCAGGTGTCAGAGGGTCTCTGGCAGCCGGGGAACGCGCAGGTCGGGTACTGGATCCGGATCAACCGCTTCAAGTCCTCCGGCACCTTGTACGCTTTCCGGTCCACGTCCATCACCGTCCCGGTCACCGGGTGGGTCAGCACCCGAATCCAGGTGTCCGCGGTCGCGGCGAGGGTCTTCGCGGTGTCCAGATCAATCGGCCCAAACCCGTCGAGGGTCGCCGGCTCGTCAGAGTGCCCCATCAGGGTGAGCACCGGGATGGTGACGCGGACAGTCGGCACGATCCCGGATGACGGGCTGTCGGGATCTTTCGCCACGGCGTGCGCGCCCTGGGAGAACAAGCCGAACAGAGCGTCGGCGCGCAACTGCGCTTTCGTGCGGGTCTCCCCATCGACGGTCGCGAGGTGGGTGGCGAGGTCGTCGATGTGCGCGTCGATCGCGTGGATATCCGCGGCGGGGCCGATCACGCTGAGCTGCGCCATCCCATCCAGCAGCGGATCCACCCACACACAACGACCATCCGCCGCCCGGGCGTGACGCTCCTGCAACGGCTCCCGGTACGCGCGCTCCCGCGCGGCACGGGCACGGGTCCGGAACCTCCCGGGCGCGGCCGTCGCCGCGAACCCGGACACCGCATCATCGAAGGCCGCCCAGGAGGCGGTGTCATCGTCGGGGAGGGACGCGGCCAGGTCGACCGTGATGCGGATGTTCTGCTCCGACACCTCACCCGCCACACACAACCCCCACACACGGGGGCAGCGGCAGGAGAGCACCGCGGCGCGCTGCGCACGCGCCCGCACCTGGTTGTCCGTCAGACTCACCCGCACGGCGATGTCCGCCGCCGCAGACCGCACCGCAAGGTTCCGCCGCCGGGCACGCACCGTCCCGACCGTCTCACCCTCCCGCCGCGGCTGCCACAACCGGTCCAGGGTCGGGTCGGGACCCACCCACGGGTCCGGGTTCTCCGCCGCCCGCACCAGAATCCGGTGGAACAACGCATCCTGCGCCACCACCGCCGCCCGCGCGGCACGCACGACCGCATGCACGTCGAGGATGTCCTGCCCATCACCCATCACCTCATCCAACGCCACAGCGTCGGGCGAGTCCGGGGCGACATCGCCAGCCCACACGGCATCCACACGCTCGACAGCCCACGCATTCTCTGCCGCGACATATGCCGCCGCGAAGTCCGGGTCAGCCCACAACTCGGCCAGCGGATCAACCTCCGCCGACGTGCTCCTGAACCTGACTTCCATACCCCCCACGATACGAAGGGCCACCGACATTCCGACCCCGAAAAGACCCCTCACACAGCCAGAAACATCACGAATAGGTAACGAATCCGAGGGCACCGCGGCGCACGAGCGCGACGGCATCCCGAACCCCTCCAACCCGCCCCGCGAGACCCACTTTTCACGTCGAGACCCGCGAACTGAACAGCGGTCTCGACGTGCAAAGTGGGTCTCGCCGTTCAGGGGCGGAGCGGAGGCCGATGCGGTCGTCGGACATCGTCGGCGGACAGTACACCGATTTCCGGCCGCACCCCGGAGAATCGACGTATGCATGTGCTCACCTCCATCGACGACGATTCGATCCGCGACCTGTGCCGGCAGGGCGAGTTCTTCTGGCTCGATCTCACCGCACCCACCGAGGCGCAGATCCAGCACCTCGGCGAACTGCTCGGCCTGCACCCCCTCGCCGTGGAGGACAGCATCCAGTTCGAGCAGCGCCCGAAGCTCGACGTCTACGGCGACTATGCGCTCCTCGTCCTGCACGGTGGCGTCGAATCGAAGCCCGAAGACGAGAATCAACGCCCGGTGGAGGAGATCCACTGCTACCTCAGCGGCACCTGGATCGTCACGCTGCACCGCGCCGCATTCGCCGAGCTGCAGCGCTTGGCGCCGCTGCTGCAGCAGGGCGGGGCCGCCAGGAGCGAGCAGTACTACTGCTACAAGGTGATCGACGCGATCGTCGACAGCTACTTCCCGATCCTCGCCGACCTCGATGAGGACATCGACGACCTCGAAGACGCCATCGTCGCCGAGACGAAGGGCCGCCAGCTTCAGGAGATCTTCCGGCTCAAGCGCCTGCTGCTGCAACTGCGGAAGTCGGTCGTGCCGATGCGCGACGTCTTCGCTCGCCAAGCCGATCAGATCGCCGACCTCGGAGGACTCGAGGGCGACAGCCACGACTACTTCCGCGATGTCTACGACCACCTCATCCGCATCACGGACGAGCTCGACTCGTATCACGAGATGGTCGCGAGCTGCACCGACCTCTACCTCTCGACGATCGCGAACCGGCAGGGCGAGATCTCCAAGCAGTTGACGATCATCGCCTCGGTGTTCCTGCCGCTGACCTTCCTCACCGGCTTCTTCGGCATGAACTTCGACTGGGAGGTGGCGCACATCCTCAGCGGGCTGTGGTCGTTCCTGGTCCTCGGGCTCGGCACCATGCTCGTCTCGGCCGGGGCGATGTGGTGGTGGTTCCGGCACCGGGGATGGACCGGCCGCAACAGTTAGGTCGGCTCGCCGGCCGCCACCGGGTCACCGCGTGCGGGGTTCGGTGCTGTTGCCGGAGTTGCCGCACCGACCGATCGCGTCTCCGACCTGCACCCGCTGGCCTGGACCGACCCGGATGCCGCCTTGCTGCAGATGGCACAGCACGACGATGATGCCACCGCTGTCGATCAGCACATGGTTCCCGGCGAGCGCGACCCATCCCGCCGCGGCTCGGCGACGCTGCGTCAGCGCGTACCGGATCGAGGGCAGACCCCGGGAGGCCGGGTGGTCGGGGGCACTGTCGTGAACGGCCATGATGACGCCTTCGACGGGAGCCAGAATCGAGCGGCCGAAGCCGGGAAATCGCTCGGCGGGTTCGGGCCGCACGAGCGAATCGGGTGTGATCGGCGCGGTGCGTCCCGACGCAGTGACCGGCACGAAGTCGATGGCGCGGGCCGTGGCGAAGGCGTGCGTGCCATGACTGGGAACCCGATTCGCCGGGCTGTTCTGGACGAGCCAGCGCCCGGTGAACGGGTAGGCGAGATCGATCACCGCGGGCGCACCGTCGCGCCCGAACCCACGGGGAACCGTCACGGCCGGAAGACTACCGCAACTCCGCGAATGCGACCGTCGGCGGAGCGGACCTCGCGGGGGCGCGGGCTGCAGTCGCAGCGGCCGTGTTCGCGGTTGCCGGATCCCCAACGAGCGAATCCCCGACGAGAAAAGAGCTTCTCATCGGGGATTCTTTTGGTGGACCTGAGGGGATTCGAACCCCTGACCTCTTCATTGCGAACGAAGCGCGCTACCAACTGCGCCACAGGCCCGTGAACCTCCGATAGGTTATCACGCGCCGCAGGGGTCGGATGCACACGACGGCCCGAGGCCGCGGACCTCCCGCCCCGCTTACTGTCCCGAGGCCCGGCGCTCCAGCAGCTGTCGCACGTGCGCCTCGATGGCGGCATCGCCCGCGGCGGCACCGCCGGCGAACTCCGGCTCGCGACGGGGGCGCAGAGCGACCGGTTGCGACCGCTCGGCACGCACCCGCATGGCCTCCTCGACCGCTCCCCGGCGCAGCGCCTCGCGCGCTTCGGCCTGGTCGAGCACGGCGGCCGCCCGCGAGCCCGCCGAGGCGGTGAGGGGGCGCGGCAGCTCGCGCGGCATCCACGCGGTGCGGTCGGATTCGAGCGGCACGTCCTGCACGGATCCGGCGACCCGCGGAACGACCACGACGTCGACGCGGGCGACCGCACGGCGCTGCACCCGCGACATCCGCTGCAGCAGCACGCCGCACACGGCCAGCAGCGCGACGGCCGACCACAGCAGCACCTGCGATCCGGAGGAGACGACCAGCATCCCGCCCCATCCGCCGAGCCCGACAGCGGCGACCGCGAGCACCGTCACGACCAGCCGGGCGCGCCTGCGCGCCCGGGCGCGTCGCACCTCGGGCTGCCGGCGCAGCGCGACAGATGCCGCCGCCGCAGCCTCGCGCGCCGCCGCCGCGTCGGCCTTGGCCTGCAGTTTGGCGACCGACAGTTCGGCGCGCGCCCGCTCGAGGTCGGCGTGCTCACGCTCGGACTGTGCGCGGCGGGCGAGCCGCTGCTGCGCGAGGGCGGTGCGGGCGTTGAGTTCGAGCCGCACCTCCTCGGGCGTCTCGCTCGTCTCGGCGAGCACGCGCAGCGCCTGGTTCAGGCGCACGGCGTTGCGTTCGGCGGCGTTGTACTGGTGCCGGCCGTGCCACGACGGCAGCAGGTAGATCATCCACAGCACGACGGCGACGAGTACCACGACGCCGCCACCGAGAACCTGCCCACCCATGGGGACCACGCTAGGGCTCGCGTGCCCGCAGACCCGGGCACGCAGCGGCGTGTCTGAGGTTCAGGTCGAGCGTGAAGGTTGCTGCGTTTCGACTCGGCGCTGCGCGCCTCGCTCAACGACCGGATGCGGGGCGATCGGCAGCGGGGATGGCGGCGGCATCCTCGGAGGCGCGACCCGACACCCAGCGCTGCAGCACCCCCTCGGGAACCTCTTCGCGCACGAGCGCGAAAGCGTAGTGATCGCGCCAGTCGCCCGAGATGTGGATGAACCGGCGACGCAGCCCCTCGTACCGGAACCCGAGCTTGGCGACGACCCGCAGGCTCGCCAGATTCTCCGGCCGGATGCAGATCTCCATGCGATGCAGCCCCAGCTCGCGAAAGCACACGTCGGTCGCGAGCGCGACGCTCGTCGGAGTGATGCCCCGCCCGGCGAACCGCTCGCTGACCCAGTATCCGATGGTCGCCGACGACAGCGACCCGCGCGCGATGCCCCACACGTTCAGCTGCCCCGCGACCTCGCCGTCGTACTCCATCACGTAGGGCACGCCGGCCCCGTCGCGGTACTGCTGCAGCAGACGACGGATGCCGAGCTTCATGTCGAACGACACCGGCCCGTCGGGGCTCGTCGCCTCCCACGGGCGCAGCCAGGTGCGGTTGGCCAGCAACTCGTGCTGCAGCACGCGCGCGTCGCGCGGCTTGACGAGCCGGATCGACACGGGGCCGTACTGGCGGGGCGCTGTCACGTCCACCGCACCTCCCTCAGCCTGCTACAGCTGCGCCGCGAAGTCTTTCAGCCACGGTCGCAGTTCGGATCCGAGGTCGTCGCGATCGGAGGCAAGCTGCACGATCGCCTTGATGTAGTCCACCCTATCGCCGGTGTCGTAGCGGCGTCCGCGGAAGACGACGCCCAGCACGCCGTCGGTGACGGCGAGCTCCTGCAGCGCATCGGTCAGCTGAATCTCGCCCCCCTTGCCCGGCTCGGTGCGCTCGAGGATGTCGAAGACGCGCGGCGTCAGCACGTACCGCCCGATGACGGCGTAGTTCGAGGGCGCGTCCTCGCGCTTGGGCTTCTCGACGAGCCCCGTGATCCTGACGACGTCGGGGTCGTCCGTGGGCTCGATCGCCGCGGCGCCGTACAGGTGGATGTGGTCGGGGTCGACCTCCATGAGCGCGATGACGGTGAGACCGGATGCCGCGTTCTCGGCGATCATCTTCGTCAGGAGCGGATCGCGCTCGTCGATGAGGTCGTCGCCGAGCAGCACCGCGAACGTCGACTCCCCCACGTGGTTGCGCGCGCGCAGCACGGCGTGACCGAGCCCCTTCGGCTCGCCCTGGCGCACGAAATGGATGTCGGCGAGCGCCGTCGAGGCGCGCACCCGGTTCAGCTTCTCCTGGTCGCCCTTGTTGGAGAGGTTGGACTCCAGCTCGGGAACCGCGTCGAAGTGGTTGGAGATCGTGTTCTTGTTGCGCCCCAGGATGATGAGGATGTCGCTGATGCCGGCGGCCACGGCCTCCTCCACGACGTACTGGATCGCGGGCTTGTCGACGACCGGCAGCATCTCCTTCGGCATCGCCTTGGTCGCCGGCAGAAAGCGCGTACCGAGACCGGCGGCCGGGATGACGGCCTTGATAGAACGGCGGGACATGCCCACAGCCTAGTGGGCGGGCCGCCGCCTACAATCAGACCATGACCACCGATGCCATCGCCGACGCGAAGCGCGCCCTGCGCGCCGAGCTGCGCGAGCGCCGGCAGCAGCGGTCCGAGGCGGCGCGGGCGGCGGCGGCATCCGGCGTGAAAGAGCAGCTCGACGCGCTCGTGGCGCGCACCGGCGCCCGCTCGATCTCGTGCTTCCTGTCGGCGCCCACCGAGCCGGGGACGCGCGAGTTCGTCGACGAGGCGGTGCGCCGCGGCATCCGGGTGCTCCTGCCGGTCACGCGCCGTGACGGACTGCTCGACTGGGCCGTCGCGACCCTCGACGGCGATGTCGCCGAGGGCCTGTTCGGCATGCCCGAGCCGGTCGGCGACGTGCTCAGCCCGCTCGCGGTCAACGACGTCGATCTGATGATCGTGCCCGCCGCCGCCGTCGACGGCACCGGCATGCGGCTCGGTTGGGGCCGCGGCTACTTCGACAAGACGCTCGGGTCGATGGAGCACTGCCCGCCGGTGTACGCCGTCGTCTTCGACTCGGAGCTCGTCGACGAGGTGCCCCGCGACCTGCACGACCAGCCCGTCACCGGCGTCGTCACTGCGACCCGTACCATCGAACTCGCGCCGCGCCGGCGCTGAACCCCCACACGAGGACGTCATGCCCACCTATTCCTATGCCTGCACGCAGTGCGGCCACAGCTTCGACGCCGTGCAGTCGTTCTCCGACGCCGCGCTCACCGACTGCCCCGAGTGCGACGGACGCCTGCGCAAGCAGTACGGCTCGGTCGGGGTGACCTTCAACGGATCGGGCTTCTACCGCACCGACTCACGAGCGAAACAAAGCGATGCGGCCGCTGGCGCGAAGGCCGGTTCCACGCCATCATCGAGTGCGGGAGCATCGATTTCCCCCGCGTCGACCGGGTCGTAACCTCACCCGCAGGCCGAGCGGACACACAGAAGGATCCTCACATGTCTGAGAAGAAAGGCCTCGTCGCAGGCTTCAAGGAGTTCATCGCGCAGGGCAACGTCATCGAGCTGGCCGTCGCGGTCGTCATCGGCACGGCGTTCGCCGCGATCGTCGACACCGCCGTGAAAGCGATCATCGACCCCATCATCGGCGCGTTGGTGCCCACGGGCGATCTGGCGAGCTGGACGATCCCGATCCCGGGCATCTTCGCCGAGGCGCAGCTGGGCATCGGCGCACTGATCTCGGCGGCGATCAACTTCCTCGCGATCGCTCTCGTCGTGTACCTGTTCATCGTGCGCCCGTACAACGGCTTCAAGGAGCGCGCCGAGGCGAAGCGAGCCGCCGCCGCGCCCGCGGTGGACGAGCCGGAGGCGCTGCCCACCGAGCAGGAGCTGCTCGTGCAGATCCGCGATCTGCTGGAGAAGCAGAAGTCCTGAGTCAGTAGTGCGGCGGCACGTCCCGCCGCATCCGGTCGTCGTTGGGACCGGCGGGATCGGATGCCTCTGCCCCTGCGGCAGGGGCATCCGCCGTCTCCGGGAGCTCCGGAGCGGGGTCCGTGCCGGGCGCCGGCGTCAGCCGCGCCCGGCGCGAACCGGGCACCCGCTCGACGCGCTGGCGCTCATTCGACGACATCGATCGGCTGCGTGACGGTGTCGGCGGTGGGCGTCTCGGGCGGCATCCCGAGGATGGCGGCGATACGCACCGCGGTGCCGGCCGGGTCGCTGTAAAGGTCGAACGCGTGCACGCGCACGTAGTGCCAGCCCAGGCGCCGCAGCACCTGCGGATGCAGCCGCAGGCTCTCGCGCAGCGACTCGCCGATCGTGTCCGAGTCGCTCTCCACGACGATCGCCTTGCCCTTGTACTGGGCCACGAGCGGCAGCAGGCCACGGTAGTCGACGTCCACCGACACCCCGAGCGCGCGCAGGTGCGCCGCGAGGGTGAGGGTGAGGGGATCGGCGAGGTCTTCGAGCCGCGACTGGCGGGCGCGGGCGGCGATGCCCCCGAGGATCGACATGAGGGTCGCGGCGCCCGTCTCCAGGCGCCCCTCCTCGAACGCCGACGGGCGGATCGACGAGACGATGACCATGGAACGGCGGGCGCGGGTCATGCCGACGGTGAGCAGGCGCTGCCCGTCGGGCCCCGACAGGTCGCCGAAGTCGCTCAGCACCCGGCCGTGCTTGGTGAGGCCGAACCCCAGCGAGAACACGACCCGGTCACGGCTCTCGGCGACCGATTCCTCCAGCCCGAGCACGGCGAACGGCTCGGCGGTGTCGCGGCCGACGAACGCGGCGACGTCGGAGCGCCCCGCGAACGCCTCGGCGACGGCGGCGCGCACGCGCTCGGCATGGCGAACGGATGCCGTGACCACCATGAGCGACTCGGTCGGGCGGTTGACGGCGTGCTCGACGACGAGGGTGACGACACGGGCGACCTCGGCGTCGGGGCTCTCGACGGCGCCGGTGACCGGGTCGGGGGTGCCGTGGCCGCCCTCGACGTAGTCGACGCTGAGGCTGCCGCGGCCGAGGTACGAGCCGGCCCAGGGCAGCGAGACGATCCGGCCGTCGTAGAAGGCGTCGTTGACGAGTTCGGCGAGGTCTTCGCCGCCCGCACGGTAGCTGCGGGTGAGGGTGTCGACGGGGATCAGCTCGGCGAGCCGCTCGAAGACGCTCACCTCGTCGAAGGGCGCCTCCAGCTCGTCGTCGGCGGTCGGTGCTCCGGCGCCGACGCGGAACGGCGTCGGCTTCTGCGTGACGGGGTCCCCGAACAGCACCACCTGGCGCGCACGGCGCAGGGCGGGGGCCGCTTCGGCGAGGCAGAGTGCGGCGGCATCCGCGATCACGACGACATCGAACAGCGGCGCCTCGGGAATCGACGGCACCTCGTACGGCGAGGCGAGCCACACCGGTGCGAGCGTGCGGACGAGGGTCGGGGCGGCGGCGACCAGTTCGGCGGCGGTCGCTCCGCCGGCACGCAGGGTCTGCTTGAGGGCGGCGGCCTCGGCGGCCTCGTCCACGACGGCGATCTTCCACGTCGTCGCCAGCTCGGCGGCCAGCAGCGGCCCCGCGGAGCCCGCGTGCGCCTCGTCGACGAGGCGGTAGTCGCGCTCCAGGCGGTCGACGACGGCGGTGTTGGCGCCCAGCAGCGCGCGGTCGCTGCGCAGCATCGCCTCCAGCGCCGACTGCCACCAGGCGAACTCGAACTCCGCGGCGACGTGCTCTTCCGGCACGTGGCGCACCGACAGCTCGGTGAGCAGTTCGTCGAGCCCCAGCTCGGTCAGCTCGCCGCGCAGGGTCGCCCGCTCGACGAGGTTGTCGAACACGTCCGAGTCGGCGGCGAGCCCGGCGAGCGTGCGCAGCAGCAGCGGGATCGGCAGCGAGGCGAGCGCATCGTCGCGCCCGAGGACCCGGTCGAGGTCGCCGAGGTCGGCGGCGACCCGCTGCCAGGCCGTGGCGACGTCGTCGAGGCCGAGCGGCATCTCGGGGGTGACGCCCGGTTCGACGAGCCCCTGCCACTGCGTGCGCTGGTGCTGCACCCGCACGAGTGCCTCGTGCATGTCGGTGACGTGCATGCCGGGACGCACGTACTCCTTCGACAGGTTCTTCAGGCGCCGGCGCTGCGCGCTGGACAGGTTCGGCGCGTCGCGGCGCGACCCGTGCGCCTGGATGAGCTCGCCCAGGGGCCGATCGAAGACCGTCATGCTGAAACGGTCGAGCGAGCCGCGGATGCCCTGCAGCAGCTGCACGTAGGCGCCGAGCTCGGCGACCGTCGTGAACGGCCGCATCCGGGTCTGCGCGATCAGCGCGTAGCCGCGCTCCAGGATGCCGGGAACGTCGCGCTTGTGCAGGCGCGCGGCGAGCGCGTGCGCGTCGCGGGCCTGCGCGGTGGTGTCGAAGGCGACGCCGTACCACGGCGAGTCGTCGGGGCCGAAGCGGAACTCGCCGAGCCGCGCGGCCTTCGCGAGCGCCTGCGCCGCCTCGTTGCGGCGCGTGGACAGGGTCTGCAGCGTCCCGATGTCGAACCGGGTGGATGCCGACGGCTGCGGCGTCGTGCCGGCGATGGTCGTGAGGGTGCGCAGCGCCTCCAGCGGCGAGACGTTCACACGCGGATGCCGCTGCGTCAGCGCGTCGCGATAGTCGCGCAGCACGGTGCGCAGGCGTACGAGGGCGTCGTCGACGTCGGCGACCTTGGGCTGCGTGGCCTTCTCGTTGCGGCCGATCGCCCGGATGAGGTCGCGGTCGAGCTGACGGGGCGAGACGGCGAGGGCGGGCAGGCCGATGCCGGCGAGGCGGTGGCGCATGCCCTCCAGCGTCGAGCGGCGCGCGCTGACGACGAGAACGCGCTTGCCGCCGCGGACGAGCTCGCCGACGGCGTTGATGACGGTCTGGGTGCCGCCGGTGCCCGGCATCGTGTGCACGGCGAGCGACTGGCCGGCGGCGATGCGGGCGAGCACCGCCTCCTGCTCGGCGTCGGCGTCCAGCAGCAGCCGGTCGGCGGCGGGCGGGCGCTCGTCGGCGCCGGCGAGCGGCGGCAGCGGGCGCACGAAGGCGAGGGCCTCGCGGTCGGCGTCGTGCCCGGCCAGCGCGTTGAGCGTGGGGTGGTCGAGGTCGACCGCGTCGCGCTCCATCGCCGCGGCGACCCCCGCGAAGGTGGAGACGACCAGGCGCGGCTGCACCGTGAAGGTGTCGACGTGGGCGGTGAGGGCGCGCAGGTGGTCGATGACCGGCTGCGGCTTGAACACGCCCTGGTCGTAGGCCAGCTCGGCGAGCGCGCGGCCGTCGAGCGAGAGGCCGAAGTGCGTGCGCGCCGCGTTCACGAGCTCGGGGTTGATCGTGAACGCGCCGTGCAGCTTGAGGTCGAAGTCGGAGTGGTGGCGCCGGATCGCGAGCGGGCGCAGCAGCACGGGTGCCGCGTAGGCGACTCCGCCGATGCGCCACGCGGCGATGGCCACGGCGAGGTGCACGGTGTCCAGGCCCCGCGTGGTGCGCAGTTCGACGTCTTTCGCGGCGATGCGCTCGGCCGCGAGCCGCGCCGTGCGCAGGGCCACTTCGTCGCGGAACAGATTCGACAGCAGCGTGGAACGGCCGGTGATGAACTGGGGCAGGCTCCCCGGGTGCGCCTTCGTGATGTCGATGCCCGCGTCACCGGCATCCGTGTAGTGCAACAGCGTCGAGCGGCCGCCGAGCTGGGCCGATTCCTCACGCAACCGGCTGCGCTCCTCGCTCGCGACGTGGCGGACGACGACATCCGGTTCGGACAGGTCGAGGTCTGCCGGGGTCACCGAGCTGAGGTGCTCGACATCGTCGCTCATGCCGCGCACGGCGCTGCCATCTGTTCGCCACACACTGGCCACCATAGGCTCCGGGGCGCGTCGAACCGCGTTGGCGCGGCGGGTTTCGCAGGATTCGGCACGCGGCGCACATCATAGCCTCCTGCACAGGTGGCGAATTTCGGGATCTGTCCACCGATCGCCCCTTTCGCGGCCACGGGCGCCGCGGGCTCGGTCATCATGGATCGCATGACCCACTCCTCTTACTCGGTGCACCCGACTTACTCGGTGCACCCGACGCCGCTGGGCGACGCACTCGTCGTCACGACGGCCGAGGGCCTCGCCTTCCTCGACGTGCTCGACGTCTCCGTGGGGTCGCGTGAGCGCGCGCTCGAGGAGATCGGCCTGCTGCTGCGGGACGTGCCCACTCCGGATGCCGACGACCCCTCCCCCGTCGCGGCGGCCGTGACCGGTCAGCTCGACGAGTACTTCGCCGGCGACCGGCGCGCGTTCGACGTGCCGCTGGATCTGCGAACGGTCGACGGCTTCGTGCGGCGCGCGCTGGAGGCGATCGGCGAGATCCCGTACGGCGAGACCGCGTCGTACGGCGAGGTGGCGATCATGGCCGGCTCTCCCGGCGCGCACCGCGCCGCCGGGTCGGCGTGCGCGCGCACGCCCATCTCGATCGTCGTCCCGGTGCATCGCGTGGTGCGCAGCGACGGGTCGGTCGGCGAGTACGGCGGGCATCCCGAGCGCAAGCGCCACCTGCTCGACCTCGAGGCCTCCGTCATCCGAAACTCCGCGGCCGTGTAGGCCGGCCGCGGAACCCGCACGGCCCCGGGCGCCCGGCACAGCGCCCGGGGCCGTATCCCCGGCGTAAGATCGTCGTGACGATTCCGGAGACGCCATGTCAACGACAGCGAGCCTCGCCGCCGAGGACGATCTGCTGGCCCGCGCGGTGGGCGATCTCGCGACGCGCACCGGGCTGCCGGTGGCCTTCGGCGGGTTCGAGCGCTCGAACGCCGTCGAGGTCACCTCGGTGGTCGGCAATCGCACGACGCATCTGGCCGGGCTCGTCGTGCACGCCGACCGCGGGCTCGGCGGCAAGGCGCTCGTGGAGCGCCGGCCGCGCCTCGCGCTCGACTACCGCTCGTCGCGCAACATCACGCACGACTACGACCGGGCGATTCTCGGCGAGGGCATCTCGACGCTGTTCGCCGTGCCGGTGCTGGTCTCGGGTCGGGCGCGCGGGGTGCTGTACTGCGGTTCGTACGCGCGGTCGCCGTTCGGCGAGGCGACGGCGCGCACCGCGCTGCAGGTCGCTGCCGACCTCGCCACCGAGCTGCGCGTGCGCGACGAGGTGAGCCGGCGCCTGGCGCTGCTGCCGCACACCGATGTAGCGGCCGGTGATGTCGCGACGGTCGACGTCGCGGCCCGCGAGGAGCTGCGCGAGGCCTACGTCGAACTGCGCCGCATCGGCGCCGAGGTGGCGGATGTCGGCATCCGGGAACGCCTGGCCGCCATCGAGCGGCGGCTGGCCGCGCTGTCGCACGACCGCAGCGAGCCGGCATCCGACCTCGATGTGCGACTGTCTCCGCGCGAGACCGACGTGCTCGCGTGCGCGGCGCTCGGGCAGACCAACGCCGAGGTCGCGGCGGCCCTGGGGCTGCGCGAGGGAACCGTCAAGTCGTACCTGCAGGGCGCGATGTCGAAGCTGGATGCCACCACCCGCCATGCCGCCGTCGCCAGGGCGCGCCGCGCGGGGCTCCTCCCGTAGGCTCTCACCATGGCCCGCAAAATCGTGCATCAGCTCGTGGACGACCTGGACGGCACCGTCCTGGAGGCAGGTGCGGGCGAGACCGTCCTGTTCTCGCTCGACGGCACCGCCTACGAGATCGACCTCACCGACGACAACGCCGCGGCGTTGCGCGCCGCGTTCGCGCCGTTCATCGCGGCGGCGCGAACGGTATCGGCGCGTTCGAGGTCGGCGCGGGGCGGGGCGTCGGCCCGCCGCGGCACCGGCGGGGGCGAGGCCGGCAAGCGGGTGCAGCGTCGCGCCGGACAGCGCGACTACGCCCCGGTGCGCGAGTGGGCCGCGCAGCACGGCTACACGCTGTCGGAGCGCGGCCGCGTGCCGGCCGCGGTGCTCGAAGCGTACGACGCCGCGCACTGATCCGCTCAGCCCGCGCCGGTCGCACTTTCGGTCGGGGCCTGCCGCACAAACACGTGCACCTCGTCGCCGACGACCTCGAAGCGCAGCACCGCGCGCGGGCCGAACTCCTCGACCGCTTGCCCCGCCGCGTAGTCCGACAGCCGAACGTCCATCCAGGGCGCAAAGGGCAGCGGGGCGCAGTTGCCGATCAGGCCGGAATCGAGATTTCCCGAGTCGGGAACGATGAAGAGACAGTCCTGTTCGTCACCCTCGAACCCGCCGACGACGACCTGCAGCCCGGAGAACTCGCCGTAGAACCTGGTGTCGTCGCGCAGTTCGGCGCCGTAGCCGGGCAGGGTGGATGCCGCCGGCTCGCCGACCGGGCGCAGCACCGCGGAGGGCCGGTCGCCCAGCTCCTGCGCCCAGAGCGTCACGGGGACGGCGACGGCGGCGGACGCGGCCGCCGTGATCGCGCACGCGAGCAGCAGCCGGCGGCGCGATCGCCGCGCGGGGCCGGCGTCGTTCGCGGGAGTGGCGGCCTCCGTCGCCTCGCCGGCGGAGGCCGTGGGCTCCGTGATGTACGGCGGGATGCCGGGGACGGGCCGCACCGGGACCGGCGGCTCGGGCGCGGGCTGCGCGAGCGCCGCGCGGTGCTGGTGCTCGAGCTCGGTCAGGCGAGCGAGGGCTGCGGGGTCGTCATGGATGTCGGCATCCGCGCCGTAGGCACGCGCCCGCAGCCGCGCGAGTTCGGAGTCGGCGTCAGTGGCCACGGTGTCACTCTGCCATGCGGACCAGCCCCGCACCTACTCGCAGGCGAGTCCGTCGCCGTCACCGTGGTTGCCGGTGCCGAAGGCGAACCAGTCGTAGATCGCCGCCTCTGCCGGGTTGTCGCGCACGAACGGCCCCGTCGGGTGCCGCGCCGTATCGACGTACCATGCGAACTCAAGCTAAGTCGTTGACGAGAACGGGTGGCGTACGTACTCTGTATGTACAAAAAGGAGATCCCGATGCCTGAATCTGCAGTAAATACTCGACTCGCCAAAAATCAAAGAATCAACCTGCGCGCCACGGACCGCCAAGAGTCGCTGCTTCGTCGCGCCGCCGAGGCTACCGATCACACGCTGACCGAGTTCATCCTTGGAAGCGCCGTGGAGCATGCGGAGAGGGTCATGGCTGATCGTCGCTGGTTCATTGCCACCGAAGACCAGTTCGAGGAGTTCAAGCGACTCCTTGACGCACCCCTGCCTTCGACGACAAGGTTCGAGAAGTTGTTTGCTCGGCCATCTGTGTTCTCGGACGAGGCGTGACGATCTTCACCGCGCCGCGCAAACTTGAGAAGAGCGACGACCGAAGCGCGTTTCACAGCGGGACGACCGAGCTCGACGACTGGTTTATCCGCTTCGCTTGGGAGAACCAAGCTGCACACAATGCGACAACATACGTTGCACACCATGGGGATCGAGTGGCCGGGTTCTACTCGATCGCCATGGCGGCCGTCGCTGTTGGAGAGGCTCCTGCAAGACTCGCTGAGCGTCGACCGCCTCAGATTCCGTGCATCCTTCTCGCGCGACTCGCGGTCGACGATGAGTTCACAGGGACTGGCCTCGGGTGGGCCTTGCTCAGGGACGCGCTCATCCGTTCTTTCCACATCAGCGGAAGCATTGGAGCGGCCGCCGTCCTGATCCACTGTCGTGACGAGAACGCGAAGATCTTCTACCTCCACCATGGCGACTTCCTTCAGTCCCCGGTCGAGGAGTTGCATCTCATGATTCCGATGAAGGCGCTCCGCCAGTTCGCTGAGTGACTGTTGACGTCGCGACCCGCGCAGCCTCCCTAGGCTCAACCCGATGCCATCTGAGATCCGCCCTCAGCTGCGGGAGCGGAGGCTCCCGTGACCGGAGCGAGCGAACCGGTGAGGAGAGTGAGGTTGCCGAGGCGACGCACCGGGCCATCGCGGTCAGCCCCGTCCACCGCCAGCGGGATGACAAAGCGAGGCGTGTCCTCTCACGCCACCGATCGAAGGTGGACGGCAGTCCACGAGACAGGCGGGAGGGTGATCTTCAGAGATCGCTGTTCCAGCGATGCCGTCGTGTTCACCCTTGCCGCCACCCGCGAGCTGTCCCCGTGCACGTTTCGGGCGTGCGGGTCGGGGTCAGACAGCGTCAATGCCTCGGCGACCGCGACCGGGCCCAACGCCGACACGTCGACGGACACCTCCACTGCCTCGGACTGAGAGCGATTGACCAGGAAGAGGCCGGTCCCCAGTTCGGGATCGTGCGTCGCCGCTGCATCCACGAGCGGCACTGATCCATATGCCGCGCAGTCGTAGTCGCCGGTGTCGACTGCGACGGCGAGCGCGTACCCGCGTGCCAGCCGGGACGTGATGGCGAAGGGGAAGAAGGTGGTCTGCCGCCAGACCTCTCCCCCCGGCTCGGTCATGATCGGGGCGATCACGTTCACGAGTTGCGCGAGGCTGGCCGACGTGACGCGATCGGCGTGACGCACGAGCGACATGAGCAGCCCGCCGACCACCACGGCGTCGGCGACCGTGTAGGAATCCTCGAGCAGGCGCGGCGCGATCGGCCAGCTCTGCGGATCGGTGACCTTGTCCTCGTCGTGATAGCGGTCGAGGTACCACACGTTCCACTCGTCGAACGAGATCGCGACGCGCTTGTCGGTGCCGCGCCGAGCGGCGACGTCGTCGATGACCGCGGCGACCTGTTCGATGAAGAGGTCCATGTCCACCGGCGACGCGAGGAAGCTGCCCAGGTCGCCGGGCTTCTCGTCGTAGTAGGCGTGGCAGGAGATGTAGTCGACCTCGTCGTAGGCGTGCTCGAGCACGACGCGCTCCCACTCGCCGAACGTCGGCATGGCACGGCTCGAGCTGCCGCATGCGACGAGCTCCAGGTCGGGGTCGATCATGCGCATCGCGCGGGCGGTCTGCGCGGCGAGCTTGCCGTAGTCGTCGGCGCTGCGGTGCCCGATCTGCCACGGCCCGTCCATCTCGTTGCCGAGGCACCACATCCGCACACCGTGGGGTTCGGGGGTGCCGTTCGCGATCCGCTGCTCGGCGAGCGCCGACCCGCTGCGGATGTTGGCGTACTCGAGCAGGTCGAGTGCCTCCTGCACGCCCCGGGTGCCAAGGTTCAGGGCGAGCATCAGCTCGGTGCCGGCGCGGGCCGACCATCGGGCGAACTCGTCGAGGCCGACCTCGTTGGTCTCGAGCGAATGCCAGGCCAGATCCAGCCGACGGGGGCGCTGCTCGCGCGGGCCGACGCCGTCTTCCCAGCGGTACCCGGAGACGAAGTTCCCTCCCGGATAGCGCACGGTCGAGATGCCGAGCTCGCGGACCAGTTCGAGCACATCGGTGCGGAAGCCGTCGGCATCCGACGTCGGGTGACCGGGCTCGTAGATGCCGTCGTACACGCAACGGCCCAGGTGCTCGACGAACGATCCGAACAGGCGCCGGTTGATCGGGCCGACACGTGCTGCGGGATCGATGGTCAGGGATGCGGTGGGCACTCGTGTCTCCTTGATGCGGTGATGAGGGGTGCGGCGTGAGGGGTGCGGTGGGAGGCGGTCATGTGGCAAGCCGACGGAATCGCTCGACGAGAGCGGTGGGCACCCGGTCGAGCCGGCCGTCGCGTTCGACGAGGTGCCACAGTCCCATGGTCAGAAGGTGGTCGGAGCGCGGCGCCGTGGTGTGCCGATACGTCCACTCGTACATGTCGAAGACCGGCCACCAGGTGTACCCGACGACATCGACACCGGCCGTGCGCAGTGCGCGCACGCACGCGACAGACTCGCTGAGCCATCGCATCCGCTCCTCGACGGTGCCGGTGACGGCGGTCTCGGTCAGCATCACGGGCGCCCCGTAGCGCTGGGCTGCGGCGCGCAGCAGCTCTTCGAGACCCTCGACCCCGTCGTCGCGAGTCGGGCGCGGGTCGGCGAAGCCCCCGCGGTGGTGGATGCCGGTCTCGAACAGCTCGGTGGAATGGCGAGGGTAGTAGTTGACCCCCACGACGTCGGGATGGACGGGGTCGGCGGCGAACCAAGCGAGGTCGTCGTCACCGACACCGTTACGGGCGAGCCAGTCCGCGAGGGGGTGCGCGGCGTCGACCCGCCCGGTCACCAGATCCTCGACGAGCCAGACCTGCTCGCCGAGACGCGCGGCGAGGTCGCGGTGCTCGGGGGCATCGACGTCTCCGGAGAACCGCATGCCGGCATCCACGTGCACGAACGTGGCCCGGTCGCCGAGGATGCCGGCGGCACGCTGCTGGGCGAGGACGAACCCGCGCGCCAGCTGACGCACCATCGTGACGAAGCCGCGATCGCCGCTGAGGTAGGGCGGCCAGTAGGAGTAGTCACCCGAGAACAGTGCGTGGATGATGGGCTCGTTGACGAGCGTGTAGTCGGTGATGCGGTCGGCATAGCGCTCGACGACCTGCGCCGTGTACTCGGCCACCCGCGCGGGGTAGTCGGGGTGGGCGAACTGGCCGTCGAGCCAGAGCGGGGTGCCGTAGTGCATGAGGTCGACGATCGGCCGCAGGCCGAGCTCGGCGAACCGGTCGACGACGCGGTCGAGCCACGACCACTCCCACCGGCCCGGCTCGGGGTTGATGCGGTACCACGGGATGCCCCAGCGCAGCAGTTCGGCGCCCGCGTCGCGCGCGAGGGCCAGATCACCGTGCCACTGGTCGTAGTGCTCGGTCAGCGCGTACTCGTCGATCGCGCGCTCGCCGGGCCGCTCTTGCGGCACGAAGGTGTCCTCGACGCCGAGGGCGAAGTGCACCCGCCCGTCGCGGTGCCAGCCGTCTGTTCCGATGCTCATTTCAGCCCCGTCGTCGCGATGCTCTCGATGAACCGGCGCTGCACGAGCAGGAAGGCGATCACGAGCGGCAGAACCGCCACGAGCGCGCCGGCCATCATGACGCCGTAGGGGATGATGCCGCCGGGGCCGGTCAGCAGCGTGAGTCCCGACGTGATCGTGCCCATTTCGCGTTCGGTGGTGAACACGAGCGGCCAGAGCAGGTCGTTCCAGTTGTTCACGAACGTGAAGATCGCCAGGGTGAGCAGCGCGGGAACCGCGTTGGGGACCACGATGCTGCGGAAGATGCGGAACTCGGAGGCGCCGTCGATGCGGGCGGCGCTGTCGATGTCGCGCGGCAGGGCGAGGAAGAACTGCCGCAGGAAGAAGATGCCGAACGCGTCGGCCGCGCGCGGGGCGATCAGGCCGGCGAACGTGTTCACCCAGCCGAGGTCGCTGACCAGCTGGTAGACGGGGATCAGCGTCGCCTGGAACGGGATCATCAGGCTCGCGATGATCGCGATGAGCAGCACCCGGCGCCCCCGGAAGTCGATGCGGGCGAGCGCGTACGCCGCGAGGGAGTCGAACACCAGTGCAAAGACGGTCACGCCGCCGGCGAAGAGGAAGCTGTTGGCGACGAGCCGGGCGAACGGCAGCTCCTGAACGATCCGTGCGAGGTTGTCCAGGGTCCACTGCTGCGGCAGCAGCGTCGGCGGGTAGGCGTTGACCTCGGACACCGGCTTGAACGCCGTGAACACGATGATCGCGAGAGGCAGCAGCACCGCCGCCGTCACGACCAGCATGGCGAGGGTGCCGAAGACCGTGCCGGGCCGCAGTCGACGGCGCCTCATGCGACGTCCTCCTCGCGGCGACCGAAGAACACGAACTGGATCACGCTCAGCAGCAGCGTCGCCAGCAGCAGCACGTAGGACAAGGCCGAGGCGAATCCGAGCTCGAAGATTGCGGAAGCCCGATTCGTAGATCTCCATCACGACCGTCTGCGTGTGGCCGTACGGCCCTCCGCCGGTCATCACATAGATCTGATCGAATGCCTGCAGGGCCGCGATCATCGCGAAGATCAGGACGAATGCGAGGGTGTTCGACAGCAGCGGGAGCGTGACGTTGGTGAATCGGGTCCACGGTCCGGCTCCGTCCACACGGGCGGCTTCGTAGAGCGAGCCGGGAACGTCTTGCAGCCCGGCCAGGAAGATAACGAGGTAGAAGCCGAAGTTCTTCCAGACGGCGACGACAACCACGGCCGGCATGGCCAGCACCGGATCCTGGAGGACGTTGCCGAGGCGGATGCCTGCGCCGCCGAGCCAATAGTTCAGCAGACCCACCTGAGGGTCGATCAGGTAGCTCCAGGCGAACGCGGCCACGGCCAGGGAGATGACGAACGGGAGGAAGAGCGCGGTCCGGAAGAACGACCGGAACGGCAGCCGCGGGCTGTTGAGCACCAGCGCGAGCGCGAGCGCGACCACCACCGCGGTCGGGGTGAACAGAGCGGTGTAGAGCAACGTGTTGCCGACCGCGTTGAGGATGTCGGGATCGGAGAACACCCGGATGTAGTTCTCGAGACCGACGAAGTTCTCCGCGCCGAAGCCGCTGGCATCGGTGAACGAGAGCCTCAGGGCAGAGACCATCGGCCAGGCGACGAAGACGGCGAGGATCACGAGCGCCGGGGCGAGGAAGGCCGCCGCCGTTGCGCCGCGACGACGTCCGGCCGTACGTACGCCCGCACGTCCGCCCAGTGGAGCGGGTGCTCGATATGTGCTCATGATTCCTGCCGTGTCGACACGGGCGGCGCCCCGCAACGGGATCCGGGGCGCCGCCGGTGTGGTTGTTCGTGCCTACTTGTCCAGAGCCGACTGGATCGAGGTCTGCGCCTCGGCCAGCAGCGCGGCGATGTCTTCGCCGGCCAGTGCCCTCTGGGTCAGTTCATCGACCGCGGTCAGCACGTCGGTGCTGTTCACGACGCCGGGCAGCAGGGGCTTGGCGAACGCGGACTGCGCGGTGAGCGCGGCGACTGTCGGGTTCTCGGCGACGGCGTCGGCGGGGATGTCGCTGCGCAGCGGCGGCCATCCCGAGCCCAGCGACCACGTCACCGAGTTCTCGTCGTTCAGGAAGTACGCGAAGAACTTCTCGGCCGCAGCCTGCTTGGCGGCGTCCTCCTGCTCGGTGATGGCCATCGAGACCCCGATGGCCGACGACGCCTGCTCGACCGGGCCGGCCGGGATCGGTGCGATGCCGTAGTCGATGTCGTTGTCCGCGGCGATGAACACCATCCAGGGGCCGCCGACCGTCATCGCGGCCTTGCCGCTGCTGAAGAGCTCGTCCGCTCCGATGCCGTCGACGCCCGTGGGCGAGATCTTGTCGCCGACGATCGCGTCGCGCCAGAACTCGAGGGTCGCGGCATTCTCGGGCGAGTCGATGACCGCGGTGTCGCCGCCGTCGACGATGCCTCCGCCGTTGCCGTAGAACAGGGCCGGCCACAGTCCGTTGGCAACTGTCGCATGGTCGGGCAGGACGACGCCGTACTGCTCGGGCGTCCCGTCGCCGTTCTCGTCGACCGTGAGCTGCTTCGCCACCTCGACCCAGTCGTCCCAGGTGGCGGGCGCATCCGTGATGCCGGCAGCCTCGAACAGCGCCTTGTTGTAGTAGACGGCGAGCGGGACGAAGCCGGTCGGGACGCCGTACTTGGTGTCGTTGACGGTGATCATCTCGACCGCGCCGTCGTTGACCGCGGAGGCATTGTTGGCGGGGTCGGCGTAGAAGTCGTCGAGCGACACGAACGCGCCCTTGTCGGCGTAGACCGGCAGACGTTCCGCGGGCATCGCGACGATGTCGGGGCCGTTCCCGGCAGAGAGGGCCGGCAGCAACGTGTCATCGATCACCGCCCACGGGTTGACCTCGGTCTTGATGACGATGCCGTCCTGGGAGTCGTTGAAGTCGGAGACGATCTGCTCGAGCACATCGCCGTCGGCTTCGGTGTAGCCATGCCAGAAGGTGAGCTCGAGGGGCTCGTCCGAGTTGCTCTCGGTCGAACCGCAACCGGCGAGAACGAGGGCGGCGGCCGCGATGCCGGCACCCAGGATAAGGCGCTTGCGTGTCATGTGTGGGTTCCTTGTCTGCAGGACTGCGATGTGTGCATTAGGGGTGGGTCAACGCTGACGCCTCTTGTCGAACCGAGTTTTACAACGTTGTAAAAGACATCATGCGGGCGGCCGGCGATCCTGTCAAGCAGGTCGTCGTTCAGCGTGTCGTCGCCGTCGACTCGCGTTCCACGATGCGGAAGCCGGACCGCACCTCGCGCCGGGAGGCGGCGGCATCGGCGCCGGACATGCGCTCGACCAGCAACTGCACGGCCAGGCGCGCGATCTCGCGCCGACCGGGATCGACCGTCGACAGGCTGGGAAGCGAGTACCGCCCCTCGTCCACATCGTCGAATCCGATGATCGCAACCTCGTCGGGGACGCGAATGCGACGCTCCTGCATGACGCGCAATGCGCCGAGCCCGAGTTCGTCGTTGAGCGCGAAGACGGCATCGAACACGACCCCGCGATCCAGAAGATCGCGCATCGCCTCGGCGCCGTTCGCGCGGTGCCAGGGACCGGCATCCACGATCAGGGAATCGTCGAACGGCAAGCCGGCCGCCTCCAGCGCCGTCCGGTGGCCGGCAAGACGGAGCCCGGCGGTGCCGATGACCTCGCCCTGGTGCGCACCGAGCACCGCGATGCGGCGGCGTCCCCGTTCGAGCAGGTGCTCGGTGGCGGCTCGGGCTCCGTCGACGTTCTCCATGGTCACGTGGTCGACGGGGCCGCCGAAGATGCGCTCGCCGAGCAGCACGAGCGGGAAATCGACGCCGTCGAGCTCGGAGGCATCGTCGTTGCCCAGGGCGAGCGGGCTGAACAGCACGCCGTCGGTCATCTGGCGGCGGGAGCCGTGCAGCACATCGAGTTCGCGGCGCCGATCGCCACCGGTCTGCTCGATCAGGACGACGAGGTCGTGCTCCTCGGCGACGCGGATGACCTCGTCCGCGAGTTCGGCGAAGTAGGCAAGGCTCAACTCCGGCACGGCGAGACCGATGGCGCCGGTGCGGCCGGAGCGCAGGCTGCGCGCCGACCGGTTGGGCTGGTAGCCGAGTTGCTCGATCGCGGCGAGCACGCGGGCGCGCGTGGCCTCGGTCACATGCGGATAGTCGTGGATGACGTTGGAGACCGTCTTGAACGAGACGCCCGCAGCGTCAGCGACATCCCGCAGGGTTGGCGTCATCATGCCACCGTAACGCACCGATTGACACCGGCGCAGGCACGCCGTACGGTAAGCGCATCCAGGGTTCTACAACGTTGTAGATTCCGGAGGTCGGACGCCCCCCTCGAAGGAGAGAAGAACAGATGAATGGCACCCGCACGACGCTGCGGCACCGAGCCGTCATTGCCGCGCTCGCCGCAGCCGCGCTGATCGCGGCGGGCATCACGGCATCTGCGCCCGCCTGGGCCGTCACGACCGGAAACGGGGCACTCGTCTACTCCCCCGCTGCCGGAACCTCGTTCAACCCCGAAGGCGGAGTTCCCGCCGGCACCACCTATCCCAAGATCGTGGTGCTGAAGAACCAGTCGTCGGGGAACGGTACGCAACTCGTCACCTTTGACCAGCTCGTGCTGGTCGGCGGCGTGCAGGTCTATCCGATCTACCGCAGCACCAACGATGGGGCGAGCTGGACCAAGGTCGCCGACGTGAACCCCAGCGCGACCTTCCCCACCATGACTCGCACGGCCCAGCCGTTCTTGTTCGAGGTCACGCAGACCACGGGCACGCTGACGGCAGGCACCATCCTGCTGGCCGGCATGATCATGCCGGCCGATCGCTCCAGCAGCAGCCTGGTGCTCTATAAGAGCACCGACCGGGGGACTAGTTGGTCGTACGTCAGCACCATCGACAGCGGGGCCCCCGCGACTTACGACCCGACGCCGTCGTCGACGACCACAACCGTGTGGGAACCGTCGCTGGCGATCGACGGCAGCGGCGGTCTCGTCGCCTACTTCTCGGACGAGCGCCAGAAGGCGTCGGGCGTTCTGCAGGCGGTCTCGTACCGGCGATCCACTGACGGCGGCGCGACCTGGGGGTCGCTCGTCAACGTTTCGGCGCCGAACAACTCCAGCGATCGGCCCGGCATGATCACCGTCACGAAGCTGCCGGACGGACGTTACCTGGGCACCTGGGAGGTCGTGAACCGGCCGAGCCAGGCGCAGAACACCGCCCCGGTCTACTTCAAGATCTCGAACGACGGGCTCAACTGGGGAACGACCACCAGCATCGGCACGAAGGTCGCGCTGGCGAACGGCCGCGGCATCGGGTCGTCGCCCTTCGTGAAATGGGTTCCGGGCGGCGGCCCGAAGGGCATGGTGATCGTCACGTCGAAGTGGTCGCTCACCTCGGGCGGCGTCATCGACGGCGGCCAGAACTTCTACGTCAACTACAACCTCGGCGAAGGACCGTGGGAGCGGTTGCCGATGGCGGTCACCTACGACGCGACCGACACTCAGGGCGGCAACTTCAGCGGATTCGCCCAGGGGCTCGACGTGAGCGTCGACGGCCGCACGCTCTACCAAGCGGCGAACGTCGAAAACCTCACGACCACGTACAACGACGTCCGGGTGGGATCGATCCCGCTCGACGCCCAGCAGTACGAGGCCGAACTCGCGACCCGCAACGGCAACCCTTCCCTCGTGACGCACGTGCAGGCCTCGAACGGCTCAAAGGTCGGCAACATCAATGTCGACGGCGACTACGTGCAGTTCGCGGTCAACGTGCCCGCTGCCGGCACCTACACGATGAACGTGCGGTACGACAACGGCACGGGCGCGAACTCGAGCCACTCGGTGAGCGTCAACGGCGGGTCGGCGACGACACTCACCTACCCGGCGACATACGACTGGAGTCGGTTCCGCTGGGTGCAGATGAACGTCACTCTGAACGCGGGTGCGAACACCATCCGGTTCTCGCGCAACACCTCGTACGCAGAATTGGATGTCATCCACCTGTACCGGTCTACCGCGACGGATCCCCAATTCCGTATCGTCAATCGCAACAGCAGCAAGCTGCTCGAAATCCTGAGCGCCCTGACTACCGATGGCGCTGCGACGGGCCAGTGGGGATCTACGGGGAATGCCACGCAGCGTTGGAACGTGCGAACCGTGAGCGGTTCGACGGTTCAGTTGCTGAACGTGAACAGCGGCAAGCTGCTGGAGATACCCTACGCTCAGACCGCGGATGGAGTCGACGCCGCCCAGTGGGGTCCGACCGGCAGCACGACCCAGAACTGGATTGCCACGACCAGCGGCGGCTGGTGGACGTTACAGAACGCCAACAGTCTTAAGCTCCTCGAAGTCACGGGCGCATCGACCGCGGATGGAGCAATCGCCCAGCAGTACACGTCCAATGGGTGCACTTGCCAGCAATGGCGTCTCGTCAAGGAGGGCATTCAGTAGGTCCGGCACCCCCGCGTCGCCCCGGCCTGGCGGCTCGGCGCAATGTCCGCCCTACCCGCGATACTGAGGGCATGGACGCATGGCGTCCATCGCGCGAAGTCGAGAGGGGAAAGTTGCAAGCGTTTCTGGCTGAACACACGTGGGACATCGTGATCGGCGTGGGAGGGTTGGCGTTGAGCGCTGTCGCTTCGTTCCTTCTGAACCTCGTCCGACGAGGCGGAGGGCAGGACTGGTGACACCGCCAACATGGTTCGCGGTGGTGTTCGCTCTCGCTCTCGTCGTCCCAGGGGCGATCGTGGGATCAGCGTTCGCCGACATGGTTGCACTTCCCGTTGCCGGGCATCGGCGCTCGCTCAATGACGCGCTGGCGATCGCACGTGAGGCAACCCCGTGGCGGATACGGCTTCCGTCTCGCCCGCAACGCACGAGCAACGACCCAGACACCGAGAAGGTGATGATCGCGCTCCTGGTGATTGCCGTGGTCGTCGCGGTCGCCAGGTACTCGCAATACGTAGGCGAGATTGCATACGCGCTTGTGCTGTTCTCCGCCATCGTCTTCGCAGGCACACTCTTGTCGTTCATCGTCTTCTGGGCCAAGAAGTGCGTTGACGGAGGATCGATTGCGTGGCGCATCCTGCTCAGTCTGGTGCTCTGGACTACGGGACTGTTCAACGCGTACTGGCTCCAGAACGCCCCCCTCCATGGCGACGCAGTAGGGCACTTTCGCGGACTTGTCGACCGCCACGGCCCCATCGGCGCGTTCTTCAAGGCGCCTCCTGGCGAGTTTCAGCAGGTCGCGAACCAGATGATCGGAGCATTTCTGTGCGTCCTGATGCTTGTCGTCTTCATCGCGCTGTGCTTGGCGAGCATCTCCGGCGTATACATCGCGTCCTATGGTCGCCCACGATGGTTCTGGCTCGCTCTCTTCTGGACAAACGCGTGGGCCGTCCGCCTCTGGGTGTGGATCGTCGCCGTCGCGATCGGAGTCCTCGCCCTCGTGTGCACGAGCGGGATGGCATTCGACGGCGGCGAAGCTTTCGCCCACTGGTTCAAGACTCTCATCCCGACGTCGACGCCCACACCGACGCCGTCAATGTAGTTGGTGATGGGTCGCCCCGGAAGTTCGGCATCTACGCCCGAACGGCCGTAGCTCGACTTGCCCCTTGCCCGCTCCTCGGTGCCGCTGCGGCGGCATGGGATACTCCCCAGACGGTGCGGCTCTACGATGGGGCTGACGCTGCTGGAGGTGGCCCTGCGGCTGGGCGTGAACCAGGGAAGCGCATGAAGGGTGCCGTGGCTGCCGACTACGCGGCCCTCACCCGAGAACCGCTCCCCGCACGAATCGGCAGAGAACCCGGGACGGTTCACGCTGACCCAGTGGCATGACGCGTTCCTGGCCTACTGGACCACGAACCGATCATCCAACGGCGGCACCGAAGCCATCAACGGACTCATCGAACTCACCCGCCGAATCGCCGGCGGCCTCGACCCCACCACCCCCACCTGAAATACGCAGAGCCACTATAGGTGTCGCGTTGGATCCATCCGTCGGTGAAGGATGCGGATGATATCGACGCCGTCGTCGCTCTCGACAAAGAAGATCAGGTGGCTTCCGATCGCGTACCGACGATATCCCTTGCGAATCTCATCGACTGCGCGGCCGCGATCTGGCTGATCCGCGATCCGCTCGATCGCGCTCCGCATCTTTAGCACATAGGTCTCGGCTTGATCCGCATCCCACCGCTCCAAGGTGTAGTCCCAGATCGAAGAGAGATCGCGCTGAGCTGCCGGAGTAAGCCGGTACAACCCCACGTTCACCGCCTCTTGGAGGCGATGAAAGCGTCGAAGTCGAACTGCTCCGGAGCACCGCTCTCTTCACCGCTGACCAGTGCCGCTCGCAGCGCGGTCATCTGCGTCTCCTGGTCTTCCAGTAGCCGAAGACCTGCGCGCACGACCTCGCTCGCGGACCGATAGCGTCCGGTGGACACCGCGCGAGCAAGAAAGTCGGTGAAGTGATCATCGAGACTGATCGACGTGTTGGCAGCCATGACTGATGGTACCAAGAATTGGTACTCGGCCCGGCGGCTGCGCGCGAACGGCAACCCCCTGCGGCAGAGCCCAAGACGTCTCACCGCAACACAAGAGGTCGGGGTCGACCCAATGAACGCCGATGGTTTTCATCGGATGCCGAAGGCTTCGGCCCCGGGCCACGCACGCGCCGTTGGATCGACTGGCCACGCGTCATCGCCTGGTCAAGCGTCGGCGCGCTGGCGGTCTTGATCGTCGGCGGCACCTACTTCGCCGCCTACGTGCTGTAGCGCGGGAACTACTTCGCCCTATTACGAATCTGCAGGCCGCCGCCCGGTCGTGGTTCGACAGCAAACAAGCCGATCGCCTTCACGAGGTCGGAGAGTTTCGCGTAGCCCCAGTTGCGGGAGTCGAAGTCGGGCTGCTGCTTGCGCATGAGAGAGCCGACCGCAGAAAGCTTCGCCCAGCCGTCCTCACCGGATGCCGTGGTGATGCAAGCGCGAAGACCAGCGACGAGCTTGGTGTCCTTCCGGAGCTCCGGCGTCGGCTTGCGCGAGGGCGCCGTCGCGGCGGGCTCCGCCTGAGGCTCCTCCAGCACATCGAGGTAGGTGAAGGTGCCACAGGCATTGCGGAAGGCAACCGGAGTCTTTCGCTCTCCGAACCCGTGCACCGTGACACCCTCTTCCCGGATGCGGGTCGCGAGGCGCGTGAAGTCGCTGTCGGAAGAGACGACGCAGAACCCGCTGAAGCGACGCGTGTAGAGCAGATCCATCGCGTCGATGATCAACGCGCTGTCCGTGGCGTTCTTGCCGACGGTGTTGGCAAATTGCTGCACAGGCTGGATGACGTGCTCGCTCGCCGCCTGCTTCCAGGTGCTCAGCTGCGTGTTCGTCCAGTCACCGTAGATGCGCTTGACGGATGCCGTGCCGAAGCGAGCGACTTCCGAGAGCACGGCATCGATCTTGGAGGCTGAGACGTTGTCGGCGTCGATGAGCACGGCGAGCAGATCAGCGGGTTGGGCCATGGCTCAAGCATGGCTTGATACCGGCACACCGTCCGATGTCACGTGCGCAAGACTCTCCCGGCGGGAAGCCCGATGGGGCGACGTCGCGCAATCGCTCGCCGACCCACGTGCGCGGGCAGAACGCAGCCCCCCTAGAATCAACCCGATGCCATCTGAAATCCCCCCTCAGTTGCCGCTCGACTCCCCCGCTTTGACCTTGTCGACGTTCGGGACTGTCGCTGCGGCATCCGTCATGACCGAATGCTTGCGCGTCCAAGCTGGCGTACCGCGGCGCGGCCCACTCGCGCGCACCTTCGGACGATCACCGCTGTCCGAGGAATCGCTGCCCTGGTACCTCGGTGCTCTCGGTGAACTCGACGTCGCTAAGCGTCTTGACTCGCTCGGCGAAAGCTGGACCGTCCTGCATTCGGTACCGATCGGAACGCGTGGCAGCGATATCGACCACGTCGTCGTCAGCGAGGCAGGCGTGTTCACGATCAACACGAAGTTCCACGAGGGCGCACGCGTGTGGGTGGGCAGTCGCAGGCTGCTCGTCAATGGACAGGCGAAGGACCATCTGCGCAACGCTCGCTACGAGGCGACCAGAACGCGGAAACTCCTGTCGGCCGCCGTGGGAACGGAGGTTCCCGCGACCGGAGTCATCGCCATCGTCGGCGCCAAGCAGATCACCATCCGAGAGCAGCCCACGGACGTCGCCGTCTTGGATGCAGCGCGGCTCACCCATTGGCTGAAGAAGCAGAGGCCTCGGATCGATCGGGCGCAGACGGCCGCGCTGTCAGCGCTCGTCCGCGATGCCGCGACGTGGACGGACGAGCCGCAGCACGAGTCCGATGTCTCCGGCTTCGCAGAACTGCATCGCGAAGTCGTAGGCGCGAAACAGGTTCGGATGCTGTGGGGCGCTGCGCTGTTGATTGCGATCCTCGGCGTCGCCGCGTCTGCTTTGATCGAGTTCTACGGTCATGCGTTCGGCAGCTGAGCCCAAGATCCGACAGATGTACGCATTGACGTACTTTTCTCCCCGTGTCACACTTCTCGTACAGGCAGAAGGGTGTCTGGTTTCTCGTACCTACTCTGCGCGACGAAGGGATCGACCTGTTGCTGCTCAGCGGCCCACGCGACTGGGCGAACATCGTCCGGGATCGCCGCTCTGACCTTGGACTCACGCAGGACGAACTCGCCCAGCGCATCGGGCGCGCCCGTCAGTGGGTCGTGCGTTTTGAGTCGGGTCACGCCGGGAGCGCGAGCCTCGACAACGTGATCGCCCTGCTGAACGCGCTCGACCTGTACGCCACGGTCGATGTCTCCGAAGACGATCCGGATCCTTTGTTCATGGACGTCGGTGACGCGCGGGACGATCCGAAGCCCGGTCGCGAGGCTGATCGTCGCCAGTAGCCACATCGCCGCCTATCTGCTGTAGCCGGAACCGGTTGGTTCGAGTAACCACCTTCCGAGCGTTGATCACTTACCGCCTGGTGCCGGCGAACCGTCGGCGCTCAAGCCGCCGACGGCCAGCAGACTCTTGAGCCGCGCCCGGTAGGCGACCACGCTTTCGTAGGTGAGCTCGACAACATCGCCGAGCGCGAAAGCCTGGCTGCCAGCCTTCTCGAGCCTCGTGTAGTTCTTCTCGTCGATGGTGCTCTGTCCGTGAACGATGACATTGCGCACAACTCCGACCTCGACGGCGCCGGCGAGCCCACCCGTGACACTGGACCAGTTCCCGCCCGTAGTGCGCAGGAGCCTTCCGCCCCAGTCTTCGATCCCCGCGACGGACCTAGAGTCGAGGCACAGACGATCGACCACGGCCGACTCCGCCAGCGCGTATGAGAGCACAAGCGTCGCGGCCATCAGTGTCCCCTCGTCTTCCAGAGCACTGACGTGATCGACGAGTCGGATGGGGTACTTGGTTTCGCCGACCGCTGCCTTGAGCTTCAAGGTTGATCGATTGGTGAAATCAAGCTGGTCCCAGAAAGCGCGTTCTCGAGCGACCGCGACGCGCGTGCTGATCATTGAGCGTGTCAGTGCTCCCCAACGATCCCAAATACCCGACACGTGCTTCCTCTCAACTGCGACCCCACGGACGCTTCTGACGGTAGCGGGTGCGCGAGGCACATCCCCATCTCGCGTCCAGGCCTGCGGGCCGTGTCCCGGCCGCCCGAAACCGCTGACTGCAGCCGGCCCAAGCTGAACAGGCACGGGTGATCCGCGAACAGGGTGTGCCCGCTCAGGCCACGACCTTCGCGCCCTTGGTTCGGTTGCATCGCCAGCACAGCGTCTGCAAGTTCTCCGGCACGCTAAGCCCGCCTCTGGAGACCGGCATGATGTGGTCTACCTCCAGCAGCAGATGCGGCTCGGCATCGAGCGAAACTCCACATTGCAGACAGGTGTAGTTGTCGCGGTGCTTGATGTGCTTGCGGAGACGGGCCGTCATGAGCGCTCGCTGACCCGCAGCGGACTTCGTCCATCGGATCTTCTCAACGAGGATTTCCGACAGTGCTTCGAGGGTTGGCGTGTTGAGATCGATACGTGAACTCTGCCCCGTGTTTCCACCCGCGGAGGTGTACTGAAAGATGTAGCGCGGGTAGGGCACGTCGATGGGAGACAGGTGGACTCCCACCTGACTCCAGAACTCGGCGGCGTAGTGCTGCATGATGAACTTCGGCGGGTTGATCATCTGCGCGATATCAGTCTCGCGCTCAGCGACATTGCCGACAGCTTGCTCGAGCCGAGCGATGTCATCCGCGACCCGCTGTACATCGGCGAGCGTAGCCGGGTCTGCTTTGATGCCGAAGTACTTCATGAGGTATTTAATGGGTTCCTGGCTCGCGTTGCGAATCACTTGCAGAGAGGCATTGTGAATGTGGGGTGCGTACTCCGCGACGTTTCGGTCTCGCCGGTTGTTCCAGGCTGAAGTGTTCTCAAACGTCGCCAAATGAGCATGCTGCCCAGTGGACGAGGCACCGAGTTCGAAGGAGCCTCGCGACCGGATTTCAGCGACGTAGTTGACGACGTCGTTGTGCTCGGCGACGACCGACGCGACCTGCGACTTCAGCGCACTGAACTGCTCGGATCCGAAGTATCGATTCTTCCGGATCGTGCGGACGATCGGATTGGCGGCAAGCACAAGAAGAGCCGCGATAATGATGACCCAACCGTTCTGCGTGGCGCC
Organism: Microbacterium sp.; assembly: GCF_047602155.1. Classification (GTDB taxonomy): domain Bacteria; phylum Actinomycetota; class Actinomycetes; order Actinomycetales; family Microbacteriaceae; genus Microbacterium. The sequence goes on from NZ_JASGHZ010000001.1 coordinate 191,206, forward strand.
GCCGAGGATGATTGGGAGCGCAATGAGCAGGGTTATGAAGAGTGGCTTCGGCATCGGAGTCCTTCAGAGGCGGCAACATGAGAGCTTTCTCATTTTTGCAGAAGATAGCACACCATTGTCTCGCGGTGCGCATCCAGTTGGTGGTCGGCCAGTCGAGGGCGATGCGGACACGGCTCACAGGTATCGGTGACGGGTGACTGGAGAAGCCCTCACGACCCGGTCGCAACTCATACGCTTGAGCCCCGTGGGGTCGAGCCGCCCAGGAGTTGCCGACAACTGGATCGATGCTGTTGACGCTATCGCTCCGGGTTGGCAGCCTCGCACGCAAACGCATCTACGTGAGATCTGACCTCGGAATAAATTCCTGGTCAGATATACAAAAAACTGTGCCCCTGGAGGGATTCGAACCCCCGACCCGCTGCTTAGGACGCAGTGGCTCTTCCACTGAGCTACAGAGGCAGGCACGTCGAGTCTATTCGCCGCGAAGCCATGACATCGCTCCAACTGCCAGCCTCCCCTAGGCTCTTCTCGCCGCATCCGGGTCTCGGGCGGCACTCGGAAGGGGCACGATGACAGACACGCAAGCGGGTTGGTACGACGACGGTTCAGGGACGATGAGGTGGTGGGACGGCCAGAAATGGACCGACTCCGTGCAACCGGCGCCGCCGCGAGAACCCGGCGTCGCCGGGATGATCAGCCGCGCCCAGGCGGATGCCGTCTCGGGTGCGCAGCCCCGCCCCGCTCCCACGGGCATGAGCTATGTCGTCCTGCAGGTCGTCCTCAAGGAGAAGTTCTTCGGCACGGGGTCGGGAAACCTGACCGAACTGGAGCGGGCGATCAACGCGCAGGCCGCGCTCGGATACCGCCTGCACACGATCTCCACCGCTTCCTCGGGCAGCACCGGATTCGGCGGAGGCGACCGCATCCAGGCGACGATGGTCTTCGAAAAGCTCCCCTGAGGCAACGACGTCACTGGAAGTCGCGGGAGTGGTGGCGCACCGTCACCCGCAGGTCGTCGAACGCGTCAGCGACGAGGTTGACGATGCCCTCGGGCGAGCGCTCCAGCATCCCGCGCGCAACCAACGCCGGCGCGTTGCGCAGCACCCGGCGGTGCCTGTCCCACACGCCCCGCGAGCACACGATGTTCATGAGCCCGTGCTCGTCTTCGAGGTTGAGGAAGGTGATCCCGGATGCCGTCGACGGCCGCTGCCGGTGCGTCACCAGCCCCGCCACCTCCACCCGTCGCCCCACCTCGTGCGTGCGCAGTTCCCGCGAGGTGAGCACGCCCCGCGCATCGAGCTGGGCGCGATAGTGCGCCAGCGGATGGTCATCGGTCGAGATGCCGGTCGCCCACAGATCCGCCGCCAGGATGTCGTAGCTCGTCGGATCGGGAAACAGCGGCGGCTGCACCGACACCAGGGATCCGGCGAGGAACTCGGCGCGATCGAGGGCGGCATCCCCCGCGAGCCAGATCCCCTTGCGCCGGTCGATGCCCATGCTCTCGAACGCCCCCGCCGACGCCAGCGCCTCGACCTGCGTCACCGTCGCCCCGGTGCGCCGCACCAGGTCGCGGAGATCCGCGAACGGACCGTCCTGCTCACGCGTGGCGACGATCTGCTCGGCGAGCGCCTCGCCGACTCCGATGACGACGGCAAGCCCCAGCCGAACCGCGAAGGCGCCGTCGCGGCGATGCGCGGCGGAGGTGTCGGGCGCGGTGGGGTCGAACGGGGCGACCGGGGGCTGGCGGCGGTCGAGGCAGGAGTCCATCCCTTCACCGGCATCCCTCCCCTCACCGGCATCCACCCCTTCACCGAAAACAGGAGATTCACCGAAAACAGGACGATCCGGGGCTGAAACGTCCTGTTTTCGCCGAATGTCCTGTTTTCGTGCGCGCGGCGCGCGCGGTGCACCCGGCGCGCCCGGTGCGCGCGGCGCAACGCCCGGGTGGACGCCGGAGGCGTGGAGGTCGGGGCGCAGCACGGTCACGCCGTGGCGGCGGGCATCGGCGACGAGGGTCGACGGCGAGTAGAACCCCATCGGCTGCGACCGCAGCAGCGCCGCGAGAAACGCCGCCGGGTAGTGCAGCTTCAGCCACGACGACACGTACACGAGCTGCGCGAACGACAGCGCATGGCTCTCGGCGAAGCCGAAGTTCGCGAACGCCTGGATCTTCGCATAGATGTCGTCGGCCGCCTCTCCCACCAGCCCATGCGCCGCCATTCCCGCGTACAGCTTCGCCTTGACGGACTCGATCCGCTCGATGCCGCGCTTCGAGCCCATGGCGCGGCGCAGCACATCGGCATCCTCCCCCGACAGATTCCCCACAGCCATGCCCATCTGCATCAGCTGCTCCTGGAACACCGGGATCCCGAGCGTCCGCTTCAGCACGGGCTCGAGCTTCTCGTGGGCGTAGGTGACCTTCTCCAGCCCGAGCTTGCGCCGCACGTACGGGTGCACCGCTCCCCCCTGGATCGGCCCCGGCCGGATCAGCGCGATCTCGATCGCCAGCTCGTAGAACTCCCGCGGTTGCAGCCGCGGCAGCAGCCCCATCTGCGCGCGCGACTCGACCTGGAACACCCCGATCGAATCGGCCCGGCAGAGCATGTCGTAGACCCCCGCCTCCTCTCTCGGGATCGTGTCCAGCCGCCAGCGCTCCCCCGTCGCCCCCTCGATCGCGTCGAAGCAGTGCTGAATGGCGGCGAGCATGCCGAGCCCGAGCAGGTCGAACTTCACGAGCCCCATCCAGGCCGCATCGTCCTTGTCCCACTGGATGACGGTGCGGTCCTTCATGCGCGCGTGCTCGATCGGCACGACCTCACCCACCGGACGCTCGGTGAGCACCATCCCGCCGGAATGGATGCCGAGATGCCGCGGCGCCTTCATCAGCTCGCCCGCATACTCCAGGACGCGGCCCGGGATGTCATGCGCCCCGGGCACGATCTCGCCGCGCTCCACCTGCTTCGACCAGGCATCTTGCTGCCCCGGCGAATGTCCGAGCGCCTTCGCCATGTCGCGCACGGCGTTGCGCGGCCGGTACTGGATGACATTCGCCACCTGCGCCGCCCGCTCGCGCCCGTACTGCGTGTACACCCACTGGATGATCTCCTCGCGCCGCCCCGAATCGAAGTCGACGTCGATGTCGGGCTCCTCGTCGCGCAGCGCCGACAGGAAGCGCTCGAACGGCAGGTTGTAGGCGATCGCGTCGACCGCCGTGATCCCCAGCAGATAGCAGACGGCGCTGCTGGCCGCCGACCCCCTCCCCTGGCACAGGATGCCGAGGTCACGAGCCCGGGCGACGATCCCGTGCACGATGAGGAAGTAGCCCGGAAAGTCCTTCTGCTCGATGATCGACAGCTCGCGCTCGATGCGCGCCCGCCCGGCATCGTCGAGGTCGGGATACTTCCCCGGCACCGCCGCCCACACCAGCTCCCGCAGGTGCGACATCTGCGTGTGCCCCTCGGGCAACGGCAGCTTCGGCAGCGCGGGCTTGGCCCGCCGCAACGGAAACGCCAGCTCGTCGGCGAGCGTCACGGTGCGCGCGATCGCGCCCGGATAGCGGCGGAACCGCCGCGTCATCTCCGCCCCCGAGCGCAGATGCGCGCTCGCGTGCGCGGGCAGCCACCCGTCGAGTTCGTCGAGCCCCCGGTTCGCCCGCACCGCAGCGATCGCCGCGGCCAGGCGCGCCTTGTCGGGCACGGTGTAGTGCACGTTGTTCGTCGCCAGCACCGGCAGCGAACGCTCGGCGGCGAGCGCGGCGAGGATGTCGTTGTCGCGCGTGTCGGTGGGGCTGCCGTGGTCGATCAGCTCGACGTTGACGGCATCGCGCCCGAACAGCGCGACCAGGCGGTCGAGCGCGGCCGCCGCGGCGCTCGAGCCCCCGGTGGCGAGAGCCCGGCGGACGGCGCCCTTGCGGCATCCGGTGAGAACCGCCCAGTTTCCCCCTGCCCGCTCTGCGAGGTCGTCGAGGTCGTACCACGGGCGCCCCTTCTCGCCCCCGGCGAGCTGAGCGTGCGTGAGGGCGGCGGCAAGGGCGTGATAGCCCTCCTCCTGCCGGGCGAGCACGAGCAGATGCGACCCGGCGGGGTCGACGACGCCCGCCTGCGCGGCCGGCAGGTGCAGCGACAGCTCGGCCCCGAAGACGGTCTTCACCTGCAGGTTCTCGGCCGCCTCGGCGAAGCGCACGATGCCGTAGAACCCGTCGTGGTCGGTGAGCGCCAGGGCGTGCAGCCCCAGCCGCTCGGCCTCTTCGGCGAGCGCCGCCGGCGACGACGCCCCGTCGAGAAACGAGAACGACGAGTGCGCGTGCAGCTCGGCGTACGGCACGGCATCGGCCGGCCGCACGATGGATGCCGGAACATACGCTCCGCGCTTGCGCGACAGCGGCGCCTCGGGCGCGGCGGGGTCGGGCTTGGAGCCCGGCCGGGATGGCGCCCCCAGCAGCCGCGCCATCTCCGACCACGGCACGGACGGATTGTTGAAGCCCATCAGTCGTACACCCCCTCCACCCGCCAGAGGCCCATCCTCGCACACGAGCAGCCACGCCGACCCGCCGTCGTCCACGACCTGGAAGCGGTGCGCACGGCGCGCCCGCGCGTCATCCCACCCGCGCTCGACGACGGGCCACGGCCCCGCCCACTCCCGGATCGCCCGCCGCCGGCCTCGCACCTCGAGCGAGGCCGGCTCCCCGGTCGGCTCGCCTCGCGCGTCGACGGCGACGAGGTCGCCGTCGACGTCGAGCACGTCCACCGGCATCCCCTCGGCGAACACCGTGGCCGGCAGCGGACCGGGCAGGCTCCCCGGCCACGGCGCCGCGGCCGATCCCCCGGCTCCCCGTTGATCCCCCCAGGGCACGAGCAGTTGCCGCTCGGCGAGCCAGCGGCCGCCGCCGACCTGCGGCGTGAGCACGCCGCGGTGGCCGAGCATCGCCTGCACGCGCGAGAGGGCGCGATGCACGCGCTCCTCCGGCGCCGCACCGAACAGGCGCGCGGTGTGGTGGGCGGCGGCATCCACCCCCTCGGGCTCCATCCGCACGCGCACGACCCGGCTGCGCAGACCCCCCTGCTCGGCCAGCTGCCAGCGCACCCGGTCGACGATCGCCGCCGCGTCGAAGACCCCCGGATGCCGCCACACCCGTTCGCTGCGCTCCCCGCGCTCGCCCGTGAGCACGACGCGCAGCTCGGTGCAGACGAGACCCCGAGCGCCGAGCTGCGCGACGAACTCCTCCGCCGGCACCCGCAGCCCGAACGCCACCTGGTCGGCGATCTCGACGGGCGGCTCGAACACCGTCTCACGGTGCAGCTCGGGCGGCGGCGTGCGCGCCTGCACCGGCCGCGGATCGAGCCCCGCCGCCAGCGCATACAGGCGCGCTCCGCGTGACCCGAACCGCTCCACGAGCCGGTCACGGCCGAGTGCTGCGACCTGCCCCAGCGTCTGGATGCCCAGCCGCGCGAACAGATGCACCACGTCGTCGTCGAGCACCGCGGCCGGCAGCGGTGCCAGGAACCCCGCCGCCCGGCCCGCCGGGACGATCCGCACCGGGTCGTCCCGGGTCGTGCCCGCCCGCGCCGCCTGCTCGGCCGTGAACGGCCCGTCGGCGATGCCCACCCGCACATCGCGCACACCGTCCGCGGCCACCGCGCTGGCCATCGCCCCGGCGAGCACCGTCGCCGCCGCGGCCTCGCCCCCGTAATACCGGGCCGGGCCGCGCGCGTGCAGCACGCACAACCCGGGCTGTGCGAGCTGCACGCCCGGCGCCAGCTCTTCGAGCGCGGCGATCAGCGGGGCGAACACGCGGTGGTCGCGCACCGGGTCGGCGTCGGCGACGATCAGGTGCGGGCATCGTGCCTGGGCGTCGCGACGTCGCTGCCGGCGGCGCACGCCCGCGGCGCGTGCCGCCGGCGAGCAGGCCACGACCGCGCCCTTGTCGAACACGGCGATCGGATACCGCGGATCGAGCGGCTCGCCGTCCTCACCTCCGGCCGAGCGGATGAGCGCGACGACCGGCCAGTCCGGCACCCACACGACGATGCTGCGCGTCGGGACGGCATCCATCTCACACCGCCTCCCGCATCGACAGCGGCTCCGCGAACGGCGACACGATCGCCCGCCCGGTACCACCCGTGCCGCCGGTCGCATCCGGCAGCAGCATCCGTCCCGTGCGCGGCACCGGCGAGCGACGACTCGTCACCGTCACGGTGAGCTCACGCTCCGCCAGCATGCCCCACCCGTGGCCCAGGCCCGACCAGCGCGGGTCGGCCGCCTCGATCGTCGCCTCGGTCTGCGGCCACGCCCCCTGCACCAGCAGCACCGCCTCGCGTTCGCGCAGGCGCGCGGCAAGACGCGCCACCTCGCCGCCGCTCGCTCGCGCGGGCGGGCGCACCACCACGACCGGCAGCACATCGGCGACGGCGGAGGTCACGGCCAACCACCGCTCCCCCGGATCGGGGATCAGCACCAGCCGCGACAGGTCGACCCCGGCCTTCAGCGCCGCCTCGGCGCCGAGATGCGGCACGCCGACCACGGCGCACCACGACCCCTCCCGCGAGGGGCGCGCCAGCAGGGCGAACAGCAGCGACGTCGACCGGCCGAGCGTGTAGGCCGCCCCCGTTTGCAGGCCGCCGCCGGGCAGCAGCCGCGCCAGCGCGGAGGCCACCGGAAGCACGGGCGCGTCGAGGCGCCGCCCCTGCAGGCGCTCCACCTGCGCGCGCAGATCGTGCACGGTGGCCGCGACGTCCGCGGCGCCGCGGTTCGCGCGGCTGCGCCCGGCATCCAGCCCCATGATCGACCTCACCACGACAGGCTAGAACGTTTGTTCTATGAACTCAACCCGTCGAGATCGAAGATAGCGACGAGCTCCGACATTGCCGGTGACATCGCCGCCGACAGGTCGGGAGACCTCACGCGGCAAGCGACAGATACGGCTCCCAGGCCGGTTCCGAGCGCTCGGTGCCGCGCACCGTCCACTGCGGGCCGCGCGGCTGCTGCGGAATCCAGCGCAGCTCCCACCCCATCTCCTGCGGGGTGCGGTCGCCCTTCACGTTGTTGCAGCGCAGGCAGCAGGCGACGAGGTTCTCCCAGGTATCCGCCCCGCCGCGCGAGCGCGGCAGCACGTGGTCGATCGTCGTGCCGCCCTTGCCGCAGTAGGCGCACCGGTACCCGTCGCGCCGCAGCACCCCGCGCCGGGTCGCCGGAACGCGACGCGTCCCCGGCATCCGGACGTATCGGGTGAGCACGATCACGGCGGGTCTGTCGTGCGATCCGCACACGCTCCACACCGGATCCTCGTCGATCCTCTCGATGACGGTGGCCTTCTCGTTCATCACGAGCACGAGGGCTCGCTTGAACGAGACGACGGCCAGCGGTTCGTATCCTGCGTTCAACACCAGGGTGCGCATGCTCATCCTCTCGAACGGCCGTGACGGCTTCACGGTCTCTCGGTGTCGACGTCGCGTGGTCGAGGTGGCGCAGGCACGAAAAAAGGCGCTGTCACGAAGACAGCGCCTTGGTTCCACGACGAATGTCGCGGCAGTCGTGCACACGATGCCGAAGCACATAGCGACCTAGGGCATTCACGGTTCGAATGCCGGGCCTTGCGTCCATCGGCTCCCCCTCGCTCACGCGGGCGTCGGGATCAGGCTAATACAGCCGCGTGACGAGACGGCGAAGCGACAGAGAACGGATGCCGCGTGTCGCCCGATCAGCCGACGTTGGCGACGAGCCAGCTCTCCGCGTCGACCCACGAGCCGTTGACGTAGATCTCCAGGTGCAGGTGCGTGCCGTAGGCGCGGCCGGTGTCGCCGACCTGGCCGATCAGCTGGCCCGCCGTCACGGTGTCGCCGACGACGACGCGACGCGTGCCGTAGCTCATGTGCGCGTAGAGCGAGGTGACGGTGTTGCCGCCGATGTTGTGGGCGATCTTGACGTAGACGCCCCAGCCGTTGCTGGTCTCGCTCGACTCGATGACGACGCCGTCGGCGATCGAGTAGATCGGCGTGTAGCGGTCGGCCATGTAGTCGGTGCCCTTGTGACCGGCGTACGGCGTGCCGAAGTTGTTGAACGAGGTCAGCGGGCGGGTCACCGAGCCGGCCGGGGCGATCGACAGGGCGACGGACCCGCTGTAGGTCGTCACATCGCCGGCGATGCGGGCGGCGGCGGCCGCGGCGGCGGCCTCTTCATCCTTCTTGGCCTGGATCTCCTCGGGCGTGGTGGCCGAGTAGCCGCCGCGGTCGAGCGCGGTGGTGGTGGTCTCCGAGGCGACGACGAGCGCCTGGGCGTTCTTGGCGGCGACCTGCTGCAGCGTCACGGCCGAGGCCGAACTGCCGGTCGCGGTCGTGATCGCGGGGATCGCGACGACGGCGACCATGCCGGCGACGGCGGCGAGGGTCACGAAGCTGCGCAGGGGGTGCGGCTTGCCTGCGGCGCGGCGCGTGGCACGACGCGAGGCCTGCTTCGCGGCGGGCTTCACGAGCGCAAGACGGCGCATGCGCCCGCGCGGTGTCGATCCGTTCAGGGCGGGTGTCGTCGCGACGGACTCGGGTGTCTCGTGCGACGGGTCGAACTGTTCAGCCAATGGTCCTCCGGCGCCTCTGCACGCACTCCGGGGAGGGTACTGGCTCGTCGGCACTCAGTGTCAGGGCACAGATGTACGGGCTTCACCGCGCGAACGACGAGCCGATGAGGCAATTCGTGCGGAGATCCGGTGGCGGGCTTCTCGCCAGGTGGACTCCTTGAGGCTACCGGAAGGTAACGAATAAGTCACGTCAGGGTCTGCGCACTCAGGTGCTTCCCGGGCGATATCCAGGTTCACGGCCGGGGCGCGGCATCCACCAGGAAGATGTGCGAGGCGACCTCGACCGGCAGTTCCAGCCCCTCGTCCTGCCCGTCCATCTGCACGAGCACGTAGCCCTCGCTGAAGCGATAGTCGCCGGATGCCCCGGGCACGACGCCCGCGTCGCGCAGCTGCCCGAGCAGCTCCGGGTCGACCTGCATCGGCTCGGCGAGGCGCCGCACGGTGCCGCGCAGCGGACCGTCGGCCGCGTTCAGCGCCCGCACGAGCCCCACGACGCCCTCGTCGAACGTGTGCGCGGGCGCGTCGCCGAGCTGATCGAGGCCGGGGATCGGGTTGCCGTAGGGCGACTCGGTGGGGTGTCCGAGCAGTTCGATCAGGCGCCGCTCGACGAGCTCGCTCATGACGTGCTCCCAGCGGCAGGCCTCTTCGTGCACGTACGCCCAGTCCAGGCCGATCACGTCGCTGAGCAGTCGCTCGGCGAGCCGGTGCTTGCGCATGACGTCGATCGCCTTCTTGCGCCCCGCCGTCGTCAGCTCCAGCGAGCGGTCGTCCGAGACCACGACGAGCCCGTCGCGCTCCATCCGTCCGACCGTCTGCGACACCGTGGGGCCGGAGTGCCCGAGACGCTCGGAGATGCGCGCGCGCAGAGGGACGATGCCCTCCTCTTCGAGCTCGAGGATCGTGCGCAGGTACATCTCGGTGGTGTCGATCAGATCCGTCATGCCACCCAGCCTAGAATCTGTTCATGCCCCATGTGACCTTGCCGCGCGAGATCCTGCCCGCCGACGGACGTTTCGGATGCGGTCCGTCGAAGATCCGGCCCGCGCAGGTGGAGGCCTCGCCGGCCCCGGGGCGATCCTGATGGGCACGTCGCACCGCCAGGCGCCGGTCAAGAACCTCGTCGGCCGGGTGCGCGCGGGCCTGTCCGAGCTGCTGCGCCTACCGGCCGGCTACGAGATCATCCTCGGCAACGGCGGGTCGACCGCGTTCTGGGATGCCGCCGCCTTCGGCCTCGTCGAGAACCGCGCGCAGAACCTCGTCTTCGGCGAGTTCGGCGGCAAGTTCGCCGCCGCCGTCGCGGCCCCGTGGCTGCAGGCTCCCGACGTCCGCAAGGCCGAGCCGGGCACCCGCTCGACGCCTGCGGCCACCGCGGGCATCGACGTGTACGCGTGGCCGCACAACGAGACCTCGACGGGCGTGGCGGCGCCCGTGCAGCGCGTCGCCGGCGACGACGGCGCGCTGACGGTGATCGACGCGACCAGCGCCGCGGGCGGCATCGACTTCTCCGTGTCCGAGTGCGACGTGTACTACTTCGCCCCGCAGAAGAACCTCGGCTCCGACGGCGGCCTGTGGTTCGCCGCCGTCTCGCCCGCCGCGATCGAGCGCATCGAGCGCATCGCCGCCTCGGGCCGCTACATCCCCGAGTTCCTGAGCCTGAAGAACGCGGTCGACAACTCGCGCCTGAACCAGACCCTCAACACGCCCGCTGTCGCGACCCTCGTGCTGCTGGAGGGGCAGCTGGAGTGGATCAACGCCAGCGGCGGGCTGGCGTGGGCCGCCGCGCGCACGGCCGAGTCGTCGGCTGCGCTGTACGCGTGGGCCGAGGCGTCGTCGGTCGCGACGCCGTTCGTCGCCGACCCGGCCGACCGGTCGCCGGTCGTCGTCACGATCGACTTCGACGAGTCGGTGGATGCCGCGGCCATCGCCGCGAGCCTGCGCGCGAACGGGATCGTCGACACCGAGCCCTACCGCAAGCTCGGCCGCAACCAGCTGCGCATCGCGACGTTCGTCTCGATCGAGCCCGACGACGTGCGCCGGCTCATCCGCTGCATCGACTACACGATCGACGCGACCCGGTAGTCAGTCCTCGTCGTCCGCAGCGCTGTCGTCGAGCTCGTCGATGTCGACGCCGTCGAGGTCGCCGGAGTGCAGGATGGGCGAGCCGTCCTGATCGAAGTCGACGGCATCCAGATCGAGGATGTCGTCGAGGTCGTCCTCGGCATCCAGTTCGTCGTCGGCGTCGTCGTCGTCTTCGAGGGCGTCGTCGTCGAGAGCCTCCGCCTCGGCGGCCAGCAGCGCCTGCGCCGCGTGGTACTCGGCCAGGCGCACGGCCCACGGCACCCAGTCGGGCGCGAGCAGCGCCCCGTCGCCCGGGAGCAGCTCGACCTCCAGCACGGTCGGCTCCGCGTCGTCGACGACGGCGACGCTCACGGTCCAGAACCAGCCCGGGTAGCCGGGCATGGTGTTCTCGAAGCGCAGCGAGACGACGCCGCCTTCCTCCAGGGTGTACCCGGCGGCGGGTCCGACGGTCGTGTCGGGCGTGATCTCGTGCAGCGCCGCCAGCGCGAGGTCGTGCGCGCCGATCAGGCGGGCGACGTCCGACCGATCGGCGGCATCCGGCTCAGGCGTCGAGCTCATCGGCCACCTTGCGCAGGATCGCCGCGACCTTCTTGCTCTGCCCGGCATTCGGATAGTGGCCGCGGCGCAGGTCGCCGCCGACGCCGTCGAGCAGCTTCACGACGTCTTCCACGACGATCGCCATGTCGTCGGGCTTCATCCGGTTGCGCTTGGCGAGGCTCGGCGGCGCGTCGAGCACGCGCACGGCCAGAGCCTGCAGGCCGCGCTTGCCGTCGGCGACGCCGAACTCGACGCGCGCACCGGCCTTGACCTGGGTTCCGGCGGCCAGCGCCGTGGCGTGCAGGAAGACGTCCTGGCCGTCATCTCCCGTGATGAAACCGAACCCCTTCTCGTCGTCGTAGAACCTGACCTTGCCGGTGGGCATCTCAACCTCGCTGATCAGCGCCCTGTTCCGGGCGCAATGTCGACGGGGCGGATGCCCCGGATCAAGCCTACGGCAGTAGTCTGGTGGCGATGGCCCCTTCGTCTTCCTCCACGCCCGATCCGCGCGGCCCGCGCCGCCCGGATGTCGATGTCCCGGTGCGGCGCATCGACCGCATCCTCGCCTTCATGTCGCTCGGTCTGCTGCTGCTGTCGATCGTGTGCTTCCTCGCGATCATCGTCGGCTCGTGGTCGGGCGCGAACATGGGGACGGGCATCTGGCCCACGATCGGCACGACGGTGTACATCGCACCGGTCGTCGCGTTCGGCCTGCTGATGGCGGTGCTCGTCATGACGTTCGTGCGGAAGGCCCGGGTCGGCAAGGGACGCTGACGTGGCCGCCACCGACGCCCGCACGCTCGCGCACCTGCTGCGGCAGCGCAGCGACGCCGAGCTGAGTGCGCTGCTGGCCGCCCGCCAGGTGCCGCCGACGGCCGACTGGCACGACGCGTTCGACGCCGCCGAGGCGCTGCTCGAGCCCGCCGCGGTGGAGCGGGCGCTGACCGGCCTGACCGCCGGCGAGGCCGACGCGATGGAGGCCGCGGCCGGCGCCGTGCCGCCCGGCCCGGTGCGCACCGCCCTGTTCGAGCGTGCGCTGGTCGACGCGGACGGCGTGCCGTACGGCGCGGTGGCGGACGCGTTCCGGGCGCTGACCCCGGTCGGGGCGGTCGCGGATGCGACGGGCGACGCGCACGAGGCGGGCGACGCGCACGAGGCGGAGCGCGCGTTCGCGGCGATCGGCTCGCTCGCCGACATCCTCTACACCGCGCTGACGACGCCGCTGTCGCGCATCGGCGCCGGCACGCTCGGAGCCGCCGACCGGCGGCGGCTGATCGAGTCGGGCGCCGCCGCGGATGCCGCGACCGCCGACGAACTCGTCGAGATCGCCGCACGCGCGGGCCTGCTCGCGGCCGTGGACCGGGCGTGGCTCCTGACCGCGCGCGGTCACACGTGGCTGCACAGCAGCACGATCGCGCGATGGGTCGAGGTCGCCTCCGCGCTCGTCGCGGGGCTGCCGGCGGCGCTGCGCCGCCCGGACGGCGGCTGGCTGCCGCTCGACGACTGGCCGGGCGCCCACCCGTTCGACCCGGCGTGGCCGGCCCGCGCGACGGCCACGGCGGCCCTGCTGCGACGCTGGACGCTGCTGGACGGGGCGGGACGGCCGACCGCCTGGGCGCGGCCGGCCGCAGCGGGTGGTTTCTTCGACGCCGACGCGCTCATCGCACTGCTGCCGCCCGAGGTCGACCGCGTCTACCTGCAGAACGACCTCACCGCGATCGCACCGGGCTCTCTGGCCCCGCACCTGGACATACGCCTGCGCTCGATGGCGCGCCGCGAGTCGGGGGCTCAGGCATCCAGCTACCGGTTCACTGCGGAGACCCTCGGCGACGCACTCACGTCGGGCGAGACCGCCGAGAGCCTGCGCGAGTTCCTGCTCGAGCTGTCGCTGACGGGGCTGCCGCAGCCGCTCGCCTACGAGATCGAGCGCACCGCGGGCCGGCACGGGGCGCTGCGCGTCGGCCCCGACGGGCGGGGGCGGACCCGGGTGTCGAGCGACGACGAGGCCCTGCTGCGCACGGTCGCGGTGGACCAGGCGCTGCGCCCGCTCGGGCTCGTGTACGACGGCGAGGCGGGCTCCGCGCCGCACAGCCTGTTCAGCCGCACCGGCGCCGACACCGCGTTCTGGATGCTCGCCGACGCCCGCTACCCCGTCGTCGCCGTCGACGCCGACGGCAACCGGCGCGGTCTGGACCGGCATCGGCTCGCCGACGAGCCGGCGCCGCCGCCCGACCCGGTCCAGCTGTACGCACCGCTTCTCGCGCGCCTGCGCTCGGGCAACGCCGCCGATGCCGAGGCCGCCTGGCTCGGCCGCGAACTGGAGCACGCCGTGCGCGCCCGCGCGACCATCGTCGTCACCGTGCGGCTGCCCGACGGCGCCGAACGCGCCTTCACGATCGAGGCGACGGGCCTCGGCGGCGGGCGGCTGCGCGGGCGCGACAAGCAGGTCGATGTCGAGCGCACCCTGCCGGTGTCGAGCATCGTGTCGGTCCGGTCCGACTGAGCCCGCACCCCGCCGAGCCGCCCCGCATCCCGCCGAGCTGAGCCCGCGTCCCGCCGATCGGCGGCGCACTCGCGGAGCGGCGTCCGGGCCCGCCCCACCCACCCCGCGAAACCTCACAAATGTCCGTTCTTGCACGGCGGGTCACGGCGTGTCGCGGACATTTGTGAGGTCTCGCGAGACCTCACAAATGTCCACCGGCGCGAGAAACCACTTTCTGTGTGAGAAACCACATCTGCGGTGGTTTCTCACGCAGAAAGTGGTTTCTCAGCACGGTGGGGCGGTGGGGCGGTGGGGCGGCGGCGGGCGGGCGGGGGCGCATCACGGGCACGGCGGGCTGCCGGGCTGAGCCGCGACAGAACGCACCCGGTAGACTTTCCCGTTATGGCTGACGGCCCCCTCATCGTGCAAAGCGACCGCACCGTGCTGCTGGAGGTCGCCCACCCGCAGGCCGAGACGGCGCGGCACGAGCTCGCGATCTTCGCCGAGCTGGAGCGGGCTCCCGAGCACATCCACACGTATCGCATCACCCGCCTGGGCCTGTGGAACGCCCGCGCCGCGGGGCACGAGGCCGACGACATGCTGGCGACGCTCGACCGCTGGTCGCGCTTTCCGGTGCCGGCATCCGTCTCGATCGACATCCGCGAGACCGTCGGCCGGTACGGGCGCCTGGTGATCGAGCGCGACGCGGAGGGCGTGCTGATCCTGCGCGCGACGGATGCCGCCGTCCTCGCCGAGGTCGCCAAGAACAAGCGCATCCAGCCGCTGCTGATCGGCCACCCCTCCCCCGACGCGTACGCCATCGACGCCTGGGCGCGCGGGCACATCAAGCAGGAGCTGCTGAAGATCGGCTGGCCCGCCGAAGACCACGCCGGCTACACGCCGGGAACCCCGCACGAGATCGACCTCGACGAGACCGGCTGGGCGCTGCGCCCCTACCAGCGCCACGCCGTCGACATCTTCAGCGCGGGCGGGTCGGGCGTCGTCGTGCTCCCCTGCGGCGCCGGCAAGACGCTCGTCGGCGCCGCGGCGATGGCCGAGACCAAGACGACGACGCTCATCCTCGTCACCAACACCGTGAGCGCCCGGCAGTGGCGCGACGAGCTGCTCAGGCGCACCTCGCTCACACCGGAGGAGATCGGCGAGTACTCCGGCCAGGCCAAGGAGATCAAACCGGTCACGATCGCGACGTACCAGATCCTCACGGCGAAGCGGAAGGGTCAGTACGCCCACCTCGCCCTCCTCGACGCGCTGGACTGGGGCCTCATCGTCTACGACGAGGTGCACCTGCTGCCGGCGCCGGTGTTCAAGCTCACCGCCGATCTGCAGGCGCGGCGGCGGCTGGGCCTGACGGCCACGCTCGTGCGCGAGGACGGCCGCGAGGGCGACGTGTTCAGCCTCATCGGGCCGAAGCGCTTCGACGCGCCGTGGAAGCAGATCGAGGCGCAGGGCTTCATCTCCCCCGCCGTCTGCTACGAGGTGCGCGTGGACCTGCCGCCGTCCGATCGACTGGAGTATGCGGCGTCGGCCGACGACGACCGCTACCGGCTGGCGGCGACGGCGCACGCCAAGATCCGGGTCGTGCAGGATCTCGTCGCCAAGCACGCCGGCGAGCAGATCCTCGTGATCGGGCAGTACCTCGACCAGATCGACGCCCTCGCCGAGGCTCTGGATGCGCCGAAGATCACCGGCGCGACGCCGGTCGACGAACGCGAGCAACTGTATCAGGCCTTCCGGGAGGGCACGGTGCCGGTGCTCGTGGTGTCGAAGGTGGCGAACTTCTCGATCGATCTGCCCGAGGCATCCGTCGCGATCCAGGTGTCGGGGTCGTTCGGGTCGCGCCAGGAAGAGGCGCAGCGCCTCGGGCGGCTGCTGCGGCCGAAGACGAGCGGGCACACGGCGAGCTTCTACACGCTCATCGCCCGCGACACCGTCGACCAGGACTTCGCGCAGAACCGTCAGCGCTTCCTCGCCGAGCAGGGCTACAGCTACACGATCCTTGACGCGGATCGCCTCGACGCCGCGTAGCGACGTCGAGGCGATCCGGGTCACGGGTGAGCGCGCGCAGCGCGTCGAAACCTACGATGCCGACGAGCTCACCGCGGCGGGGAACGCCGGTGCGGCCGGCAGCGGCGGGGTGATGACGACGGTGCGCGCGAGCGGGCGGCGGCGCAGCATCCATTCCACGATGCCGACGTAGCAGCCGATCAGCAGCAGCGACCACAGGAAGCTCACGACGCTGGTGTCGGTCTCGGTCGGGTCGCTGCCGGTGACGACGGCGAGCACGAAGGCCACCGTGTTGTTGACGACGTGCAGGGCGATGGCCGCCTCGAGCCCGCCGGTGCGCCACGTCAGCCAGCCCGCCGCGACCGCGAACAGCCCGACGCCCAGTTGGCCGACCCAGTCGTAAAGGTGCCCCAGCATGAACAGCGGCACCGGCAGCAGGATCGCGAACGCCGGATGCCGCAGCCAGCGCCCGATCGCCTGTGCCAGGTAGCCGCGGAAGACGTACTCCTCCGCCGCGGCCTGCACGGGCACGAGCAGCAGCACGATGAGAAGGGACACGGCCCAGAGCGGACTGAGCGCGCCGCCGGGCGCCTCACCCGG
The DNA here is from genome assembly GCF_047602155.1 of Microbacterium sp. Lineage (GTDB taxonomy): Bacteria > Actinomycetota > Actinomycetes > Actinomycetales > Microbacteriaceae > Microbacterium. The sequence goes on from NZ_JASGHZ010000001.1 coordinate 207,498, forward strand.
GATGAGGAGCATGAGGCCGGTGAGCACGATGGCGACCACCAGGGCGACGACGCCGCAGCGCAGCATCCATGCCCAGCGCAGGCGCCCGGCGGCCGACGAGATCAGGCCGAGCCGCGTGCCGTTGACGATGAGCGAGGCCAGCTGATAGCTCGGCAGCATGAGGGCGATCGAACCGAGCGCGATGGCGAGCATGAACGGGTCGCTCGTGTCGATCGTCATGGTCTGGGTGAACGTCTCCAGGCTGTCGAACGCCGTGGGATCGTTCAGCATCGCGACCACCATCACGGCGACGAGGACCATGGTCAGCGCCAGGTAGAACGCGAGCCCCAGCCCGCCGACGGCCAGCGGGGTCCACCATCCCCAGCGCCGCCGCGCGAACACGAGGCGATGGAAGGCGAGCCCGCCGGTGGTCGCGTCGCGCGGCAGCGGTGGGAGCACGACCTGCTGCGGGGGGACGACCGGCACGAATGCCGGCGGGTACGCGGGGGATGCCGGCATCCCGCCTCCGGCGGGAACATCCCCCGCGGGAACGGGCGGAAGCGGCGGAAGCGGCGGCGCGGGGGGCATCGTCATGCGTCCATCTTCGCCGATTTCCAGCGAATCGAGGGTTACCGGTGCCAGGATGGGCCTATGACCGCACCGCGCATCCTCGTCGTGGACGACGAGCCGAACATCCGGGATCTGCTCGTGACGAGCCTCCGCTTCGCCGGCTACCAGGTCCGAGCCGTCGCCAACGGGGCTCAGACCATCTCCGCCGTGCTGGAGGAGGAGCCCGATCTCATCATCCTCGACGTCATGCTGCCCGACATGAACGGCTTCAGCGTGACCAAGCGCCTCCGCGGCGCCGGGTACACCGCGCCGATCCTGTTCCTCACGGCGAAGGACGAGACCGAAGACAAGATCGAGGGCCTCAACGCCGGCGGCGACGACTACGTCACGAAGCCCTTCTCGCTCGACGAGATCGTCGCGCGCCTGCAGGCGATCCTGCGCCGCACGATGCAGGCCGACGAAGAGTCGGCCATCCGCGCCGGCGAGCTCACGATGGACCAGGACACGCACGATGTCGTCATCGGCGACGTGTCGATCGACCTGTCGCCCACCGAGTTCAAGCTGCTGCGCTACCTCATGCTCAACCCCAACCGGGTGCTCAGCAAGGCGCAGATCCTCGACCACGTGTGGGAGTACGACTTCAACGGCGATGCCGGCATCGTGGAGAGCTACATCTCCTACCTGCGCCGCAAGATCGACCCGTACTCGTCCGAGCCGCTGATCCAGACCAAGCGCGGATTCGGCTACATGCTGAAGGCCGGCAAGTCGTCCTGACGTCGCCGTGACGCCGACCGGGGTGCGCGCCGCGCACGCGAAGAAGAACGACCGGGTGACGACCTGGTGGCGCGGCATCAGCCTGCGCGCGAAGGTCACCGGCGTCACCGTCGCCGTCCTCGCGGCGGGGCTGCTCGCGGCGGGGCTCGGCACGGGGGTCTTTCTGCGGCAGACGCTGGTCGGCGAGCGCGACCAGACCATCACCCAGACGGTGACCCTCGACCAGGCCAGCAGCCTGCTCGATGTCAAGGTCGTCGACGGCGTCGCCCAGTTCACTGGCCGCGCCGTCGCGCCGCTGACGTCGTTCTACCTCGCCGTCTACGCGCCCGACGGCACGCTGCTGGCCACGAGCGGCCCGACCGGTGGCGACGCCCCCGAGTTCCCGACGACGTACCCGCTCGACCGCGCCTACATCCAGGGCACGACGCCGTTCCGCCTGCAGTCGGCGGACGGCAAGACCGAGTTCCACGCCGCCGTGGATCTGCTGCAGGTGCCGAACGCGCTCGCGAACAACGTGCAGTTGCTCGCCCTGCCCCTGACCCCGGTCAACCAGACCGTCACGAACTTCATCGGCATCTACACGATCCTGGCCCTCCTCGTCATCCTCGCCGGCGCCCTGCTGACGCGGTGGCTCGTGACGCTCACGTTCCGCAGCCTCGGCCAGGTCGAGCAGACCGCCATGTCCATCGCCCAGGGCGACTTCGGCCAGCGCATGGAGGACATCTCCCCCGGCACCGAGGTCGGACGCCTGAAGACGGCGATCAACGCGATGCTCGACCGCGTCGACCAGGCTCTCGGCCAGCGCGACGCGACGGTGCAGCAGATGCGCCGCTTCATCGGTGACGCCAGCCACGAGCTGCGCACGCCGCTGGTCACCGTCCGCGGCTACGCCGAGCTGTACCGGATGGGCGCGATCTCGGGCGACGAGCAGACCGCCCAGTCGATGGAGCGCATCGAGAAGGAGGCGATCCGCATGGGCGTGCTGGTCGAGGATCTGCTCGCCCTCGCCCGCCTCGACGAGCGTCGCGACCTCGTCGTCACCGAGGTCGACCTGCGGCCGATCGCACGGGATGCCGCCCTCGACGCCCGGGCGACCGCGCCCGAGCGCACCGTGCGCGTCGTCGACGACGCGGATGCGCCCTACACCGGCGCGATCGCGCAGGTCTCCCCCTCGCCGTCCGGCACTCTGCCGCCCGGGCGCCGCCGACCGGCCGCCATCGGCGCGACCCTCTCACGCCTGCGGCGCAAGCCGCGCACCGCCGCCGATGGCGTTCAGGCGCCGCCGACCGAGCCGACCGACCTGCTGCCCGCGCCGTTCGGACGCGAACCCGTCGTGCTGGGCGACGAGAACCGCGTCCGCCAGGTCGTCGCCAACCTCCTCGGCAACGCGCGCCGCTACACGCCCGAGGGGTCGCCGATCGAGCTCGCGGTCGGCGTCGACGAGGGCGCCGGCATGGGCTGGATCGCCGTCATCGATCACGGCGACGGCATCCCGCCGCAGATCCGCGAGAAGATCTTCCAGCGGTTCTGGCGCGCCGACACGTCGCGCACGCGCGAGACGGGAGGGTCGGGCCTGGGCCTGTCGATCGTGGCCTCCATCGTCGAGGCGCTGCACGGCGCGATCGAGGTGAGCGACACCCCGGGCGGCGGGGCGACCTTCCGCGTCGCGTTCCCCCTCGCACAGCCGCGGGATGCCGCCGAGCACCTCTTCATCGAGACCCAGCCGCTGCCGCGCCTGCGGCTGGAGGAGTGACGGACGAAACCTCCTCCCCAACCGGCGAATTCGCCGATCTCTCCACAGATCGGGCATTTCCGGCTCCACGGCGGTGGCGACCGTCGTAGCGTGGGCACCCCATCCACACCGAAGGAGCACTCTCATGACCGTCTTCACCGTCGACTCCGACGCCGTCCTGACCGCCACAGCCGCCATCCGCGGCACCGCCGACCGCCTGCAGAGCGAGACCGCCGCCATGCTCGGCCAGCTCACCGCGCTGCAGGGGTCGTGGACCGGCACCGCCGCCGTCGCCTTCCAGGGCGTCGTCGACCGCTGGCGCGCCACGCAGACCGAGCTCGAAGCCGCGCTCGCCGACATCGGCACCGCGCTCGGCCACGCCGGCAACCAGTACGCCCAGACCGAGCTGGCCGCCGCGGGCCTGTTCCGCTGATGCCAACGAAGAACCTCTCCGCGGAGGGGCCTTCTGTTGCGGTTCGGAGCGTGCGGCTCAGAAGTCCATGCCACCCGAGGGGTCGGCGACGGGGGCGGCCTTCTCGGGCTTGTCCGCGACGACGGCCTCGGTGGTGAGGAACAGGCCCGCGATCGACGCGGCGTTCTGCAGCGCCGAACGGGTGACCTTGGCCGGGTCGATGATGCCCGCGGCGAACATGTCGACGTACTCGCCGGTGGCGGCGTTCAGACCCTGGCCGACGGCCAGCTCCGACACCTTGTTGGCGACGACGCCCGGCTCCAGGCCCGCGTTGAGGGCGATCTGCTTGAGCGGAGCCTCGATGGCGACCTTGACGATGTTGGCGCCCGTGGCCTCGTCACCAGTCAGCTCGAGCGTGTCGAACGCCTTCTTGCCGGCCTGGATGAGGGCGACACCACCACCGGGGACGATGCCCTCCTCGACGGCGGCCTTCGCGTTGCGGACGGCGTCCTCGATGCGGTGCTTGCGCTCCTTGAGCTCGACCTCGGTGGCCGCACCCGCCTTGATGACGGCGACGCCGCCGGCGAGCTTGGCGAGGCGCTCCTGCAGCTTCTCGCGGTCGTAGTCGCTGTCGGTGTTCTCGATCTCGCGCTTGATCTGGGTCACGCGGCCCTCGATCTGCGCGCTCTCGCCCGCACCCTCGACGATCGTGGTCTCGTCCTTGGTGACGATGACCTTGCGCGCCTTGCCGAGCAGGTCGGTGGTCGCGTTCTCGAGCTTGAGGCCCACCTCTTCGGTGATGACCTGGCCGCCGGTGAGGATCGCGATGTCCTGCAGCTGCGCCTTGCGACGGTCGCCGAAGCCGGGGGCCTTGACGGCGACCGACTTGAAGATGCCGCGGATCTTGTTCAGCACCAGGGTCGCCAGGGCCTCGCCCTCGACGTCCTCGGCGATGATGACGAGCTCCTTGCCCTCCTGGATCACCTTGTCGACGATCGGCAGCAGATCCTTGATGTTGGAGATCTTCTGGTTCGCGATGAGGATGTACGGGTCTTCGAAGACCGCTTCCTGGCGCTCGGGGTCGGTGACGAAGTAGGGGTTGATGTAGCCCTTGTCGAAGCGCATGCCCTCGGTGAGCTCGAGCTCGGTGCCGAAGGTGTTCGACTCCTCGACGGTGACCACGCCCTCCTTGCCGACCTTGTCGATGGCCTCGGCGATGAGCTCGCCGATCTCGGTGTCGGCGGCGGAGATGGATGCCGTGGCCGCGATCTCCTCCTTGGTCTCGACCTCCTTGGCCGAGGCGAGCAGCTCGTCGGACAGCGCCTTGACGGCCTTCTCGATGCCCTTCTTGAGCGAGATCGGGTCGGCGCCGGCCGCGACGTTGCGCAGGCCCTCGCGCACGAGCGCCTGGGCGAGCACGGTCGCGGTCGTCGTGCCGTCGCCGGCGACGTCGTCGGTCTTCTTGGCGACCTCCTTGACGAGTTCCGCGCCGATCTTCTCGTACGGGTCGTCAAGCTCGATCTCCTTGGCGATCGAAACACCGTCGTTGGTGATCGTGGGGGCGCCCCACTTCTTCTCCAGCACGACGTTGCGGCCGCGCGGGCCGAGGGTCACCTTGACGGCGTCGGCCAGGATGTTCAGGCCACGCTCGAGGCCACGGCGGGCCTCCTCGTCGAAAGCGATGATCTTTGCCATAAGTGTGTCGTCCTTCTTCCACCACGTGGGAACGTGAGAATGAGTCTGTTAGCACTCACGATGATCGAGTGCTAACCCATTCTGGCACTCTGGCATGGCGAGTGCAAGCTGCGCGCGCAGCGCGCGGCGGGGACGACGGTGCCGGCTCAGGCGACCGGGCGGACCTCCTCGGCCTGCGGACCCTTCGCGCCGACGCCGACGCGGAATTCGACGAGCTGACCCTCTTCGAGCACGCGGAAGCCCGGGAGGTCGATGTTCGAGTAGTGGACGAACACGTCCTCTCCCTCGGCGATCGTGATGAAGCCGAAGCCCTTCTCGACGTTGAACCACTTGACGGTGCCCTGTGCCATGACTGTCTTCTCTATCTGGAGCGGTGAGACTCGGCCATGCTAATCAGCGTTTGCGCCGCGAAACGGCCGTTCCAGCAACTGTTGACAGGCCCGCATAGAAGAGTTCACACGCCCGAAACACAGGGGCGGCGAGAGCCGCGGGGAGGGTGTCGTCAGGATGCGGGCGTGGCCGCGGCATCCGTGCGGTCGAGACCGATCACGAGCACGAGCTGCTTGGTGTCGCCGTCGCCGGTGAGCCCTTCGTAGGCGTCGCTGAGCAGCACCTCGGCGCCGCCGATCGCCTCGGCAAGACCCCGGGCGGCGCCTTCGTCGGCAGCGTCGGAGTAGTACACCGTCGTCTTCGCGAAATCGTCCGATCCGGCCTCACCGGCGGTCACGTCGTCGGCCGACCAGCCCGCCGCGACGAGCTTGTCGCTGTAGGTGCTCGCGAGCCCCTCCTGGGGTGTCGCGTTGAGGATCGTCACCTTGTAGGTCGTGTCCAGGACGGGTGTGGCGGTCGGGACGACGGAGTGCGTGGGCGTCGGCGTGGGAAACAGCGTGACGCGGCCCGTCGCGATGAGCGTGCCGAAGATCCCGGCGGCGATCAGCGCGATGGTCGCCAGCGCCGACCAGAGGAAGATCGCGCCGCCCCGCATGCGCGGATTCTCCGCCCGGTGGGCACCGATGCGACCGTGATCGGCGGGCAGTTCGTCGAATCGGTCTTTCGGAGGGTGGGTCTTCGGCACCAGAGAATGCTACCGGGCCGCGGCTGTGGGAATCGCGGCCCGCGCCGCACGCTCGCGTTCCCGGGCATCGCGCAGTCGCCGCAGGCGGTGGACGAGGAGCGCGTCGTAGGCCGCGGCATCCGCCGTGTCGATCACCCGTCCGAGCAGCTGGTAGTACCGCGCCGGGGTCATCGCCAGCTCGGTGCGCACCGCCTCTTCCTTGACCGCGTCGTGCCGCGGATGACGCGACTCGAAGTCGAGCAGCGCGCGGTCGCGATCGTTCAGTGGCACACCTCCACGCTAACCCCGCGGCGCCGCCGCGCCCGCGCGCCACTCCAGCCATCCGCCGAGCGGGTCGGCGGCGGCGAGGATCTCGCCGTCGAGGGCGAGGGCGAATCCGCCCGGCCAGGCGTCCGGCGGATCGGTCCAGCCGGTGTGCAGCGTCGGCGCGTCGAGGGTGATCCACCGACCGGCTGCGCGGGCGGCGGCGATGAGGTCGTGCCGGGCCGCCCAAGGCAGGTGCGCCAGCACTCCGGGGGTCTGCACGACGAGCGTCGCCTCTGCGGGGGCGGATGCCGCGACCTCCGCGATCGTCGCGGCGCCGTCGCCGGCGACGAGCAGCGGCGGATCGGCGGCCGCGATCCCCAGCGCGGCGCGCATCCGGTCGGCACGCCCGGTCTCACCGGGCCAGACGAGCCCGGTGAGCCACGCCGCGGTCGTCGGGGCCGCGGGGTCGAGCGGCGCCAGGTCGATCCCCGCGCGCCAGACGATGTCGGGCAGGGCGGGCGGCGGCATCCGCTCGCCGCGGAGGTCGCAGTCGAGCACGACCGGGCTGGGGCCGTCGGCGGGGTCGAGCGCTCGGGTCGTCGCTCCGGTGCGGTAGCGGTACGAGTACCGGTCGGGGTACAGGCACAGCCCCGCGCTCGCACCGATCTCCAGCAGCGCGATCGGGCCGGCGACGCGGCTGAGCGCCGGCAGCAGCGCCGCACACCGCAACGGCTCGTTCGTCTGCAGCGAGCGGGCCTCGCACTCCGCGACGACCGCGTCGGCGTGGGCGCGCAGCCAGCCGCGCCATTGCGCGGAGGTCAGCTCGTCGGCGGCGCCGAGCATGCGGGTGACGGCGAACACGAGCGGCGGCTGCCGGTGCGGCGCCGGGATGCGGGCGAGCACCCGCAGCGCCTCCGGGTCGGCGGCGACACCCGCCGCCCACTGCGCGTACACCTCCGACCGCCCGGGCGCCTCGTCGCGCGCGAACCGGGCGTAACGCTCGGCGATCGTGGTGGTGTCGGCATCCATCGGTCCATTGTGGCCCGTGCTCTCGCGTGCGAGAAGGAACACCCGCGCCCGCCGTCGGGTTGAATAGGAGCATGAGCTATCGCGTGACCAAGACCGACGAGCAGTGGCGCTCCGAGTTGAGCCCCGAGCAGTACGCCGTGCTGCGGCAGGCCGGCACCGAGCGCGCGTGGACGGGCGAGCTGCTCGACGAGCACCGCGCCGGCCTGTACACGTGCGCCGCGTGCGGGGCGGAGCTGTTCCGCAGCGGCACGAAGTTCGACTCGCACTGCGGATGGCCGAGCTTTTACGAGTCCGTCCGCCCCGAGGCGGTCGAACTGCTCGATGACGTCTCGCACGGCATGGTGCGCACCGAGGTGCGGTGCGCGAACTGCGGCGGCCATCTCGGGCACGTGTTCCCCGACGGATTCGGCACGCCGACCGGTGACCGGTACTGCATGAACTCGCTGTCGCTGTCGTTCACGCCGCAGTCATGAGCGCGTCCCCGGCCCTGGAGGCGGTGCGCGCGCGGCGCTCGTGGTCGAAGGTGACGGATGCCGCTCCCACCCGCGCGGAACTGCTCACCCTCGTGGCCGCCGCCGGCCGCGTCGCCGACCATTCGTCGCTGCGCCCGTGGCGGCTGATCGAGCTGCGTGGCGCCGATCGTGAGCGCCTGGGCGCGGCGATCGCGAAGGCCGAGGGCGACGGCAAGCCGTCGACGAAGCCTCTGCGCGCTCCCGTGCTGATCGCCGTCGTGGCCAGCTACCGCAAGAGCGACAAGGTGCCGCGGTGGGAGCAGGAGGCCGTCGCCTCCGGCGTCGCGCACGTGCTGAGCCTGCTGCTCGACGAGGCCGGCTGGGGCGTCATCTGGCGCACCGGTCACTACACGCGGTCGAAGGCCGTCGCGAAGGCGCACGGCCTGGGTAAGAACGAGGAGCTGCTGGGCTGGCTCTACGTCGGCGGCAAGCCCGCCGGTGCCCGCGGCGGCCGCCGCAAGGCCGTCGAGGCCCGCACGCTCGTCAGCCGGATGCCGAAGGCCGCGAAGAAGAAGTAGCTCGACTCGTTGACCCCACCCCTTGCTGCCGACCCTGCCGGTTGCGCACGCTTCGCAGGGGGCAGGGTCGTGCGCAACCGGCGGGGTCGATGACGCAGGGCGCATCCTCGTGATCAGTCCCGCAGTCGGCACGAGGTTCGGATCATCGGACGCCGCGGTCGGAGCCAGCTACTCCTCGCGCGGTCCGAGGAGCGCACGCGGGACGAAGGAGGCGACCGCGTCGGCCATGGCCTCGACCTCGACGACGACGAGCGTGTTCGCCCCGGCCCGGGCGACCGGCCTCGGCACGTACAGGGTGCGCTGCGGGCCGGTGGCTCCGTAGCGGCCGAGGAGAAAGCCGTTGAGGGCCGCGAAGCCGCTCCCCCACCCGGAGGTGTCGAGGAACAGATCCGTGGGGTGGTCGAGCGAGAACTCCGCGCGCATCACCGCGCCGCCCGCCGACGGGGGCGCATCGGCCGCCAGCGCGATCAGCGCATCCAGATCGACCGGGGCCGCCGACCACCCGCGCAGCGGCGTGCCGTCGAGGGTCACCCCGCCGATGAGCCCCTTGGGCTCGCCGATCCGGTCGGCGTAGTTGACACGCCCGCGCTCTTCGACGACGATCTCCAGGACGCTGCCGGGCGGGACGGTGATCGCACGCTGGTGGTGCGTGCGCGACAGCGACCCGACGCGCACGCCGTCGACGCAGACCCACGCGCGGTCGCGGACCTCGCCGAAGACCAGCACGCCGCCGGCGGGCAGGGCAGCCGCGTATCGGATCAGGCCGCTATCGAGGCCGAGCTCGTCGAAGGTGGGCGGCTCGTCGGCATCGTGTGCGACGAGGGCCGCGGCATCCCCCAGCGACACCGCCGTCGCCACGAGCGGCACCGAGAACTCCGGACGATCGGCGGATGCCGCCGGGGTCTCGTGCGGCACCGGCAGGTACCGCGCGATCACCTCGCGGAACGCGGCGTACTTCTCGGTGGGGTCACCGGCCTCGTCCAGCGGAGCGTCGTAGTCGTACGAGGTCGTGATCGGCAGGTGGCGGCCCTTGTGGTTCGCGCCGTTGGTCAGACCGAAGTTCGTGCCGCCGTGGAACATGTAGATGTTGACGGAGGCGCCGGCGGCCAGCAGCGCGTCGAGTTCGCCGGCGGCGGCATCCGCATCGGTCGTGTGGTGCACGCCGCCCCACCAGTCGAACCAGCCGTCCCAGAACTCCGCGCACAGGAGGGGCCCGTGGGCTGGTGCTGACGGAGGGTCGCCAGTCGCGCGGCGGCGTGCGATCCGAAAGACCCGGTGAGGTGCAGCCCGGGCAGCGACCCGTCGCGCAGCATCTGCGGCTGGGGCTGGTCGACCGTCGTCAGCGGGACGGTGATGCCCGCCTCCCGTGTGATCCGCACGAGCTCGGCGAGATAGTCCTTGTCGGCTCCGTAAGCGCCGTACTCGTTCTCGATCTGAACCAGGATGACGTTGCCGCCGCGATCGATCTGCCGGGGTGCGACGATCTCGTACACGCGGTTCAGGTACGCGGTCGTGGCGGCCAGATACTGCGGCTCCGAGCGGCGCAATCCGATCCCGGGAATCGTGGTCAGCCACACCGGCAGGCCGCCGTTGTGCCACTCCGCGCAGATGTAGGGGCCGGGCCGCACGATGGCGTGCATCCCCTCGGCGGCCACGAGGTCGAGGAATCTGCCCACGTCGTTCGCGCCCGTCGCATCCCACGCCCCGCGGACGGGTTCGTGCGCGTTCCACGCGATGTAGGTCTCGATCGTGTTCAGCCCCATGAGGCGGGCTTTGTGAATGCGGTCCGCCCAGTCGTCCGGGTGGACCCGGAAGTAGTGGATCGCGCCGGAGAGGATGCGGTGCGGCGTGCCGTCGAGCAAGAAGTCGGTGTCGCCGATCACGAAACGCGTCACAGGTTGATTTCTCCGATCTGATGAGAGGTCGTGGGGGCGGGCGGGCACGAACGGCCCGTCACCGCGTGCCGCACAGATCCTGCACGACGAGGTGATCGAGCCAGGCGTCGCCGTCGGCGGCGAAGCGCATCCGATCCACTTCTTGCGGCAGCAGATGCGTGAGCACCCGCGCTCCGCCCGCGGCGAAGATCTCCACGCTGGCGCGGTCGATCACCATGAGCACATCCAGTGATCCCTCGTCTCCCGGGAGCACGACGCGGCTCTGGCTGGGAAACGACCCGGCGGCATCGTCGCCGTCCATGCCCACGACCATCCGGGCGAACGTCAGCGTGCGCTCCCGTGCACAGTAGTCCACGACCGCGACATCGCCGTCCGCGCCGCTTGTCAGTGCCATGCGAAACGTCGACGACGTCGACAGCCGAATGTCCAGCCGACACGTCGACGGGAGGGCGACGGATGCCGGGAAGGACGGCTGCGCGCGAAGGTGCACGACGTCCTGTCCGACCGGGAGGATCGGCTCGGAACACAGCTGCGGCCGGCCCTGTGCGCGACGCAGCGTCAGCCGACGCGCCATCGTCATCGCGCCGCGCCACCGCGTCGCCGGACGCTCACGGGCATAGTCCCAGTTGTCCATCCAGGCGATGAGGGTGCGCTGGTCGTCGTCGAGTCCGTTGAAGGTGACGCCGGCGTAGCAGTCGCGCCCGTGGTCCACCCACCCCAGGGCGGACAGCTCGACGGCGGTGACGGCCAGCGCAACGGGCGCATCCGGAACGAACCGCTCGCCGTCGAACTGCCCGACGAAGTACTGGGTGCCGGAGCCGCCGGCGACGCCGCCCGGGTTCAGCGACAGAAGCAGCACCCACCGCACCTCGCCGTCCAGCGCGAGCGGGAAGAGGTCCGGGCACTCCCACACGCCGCCGACCGCCCCGGCGGGGCCGAAGGAGGACAGATACGACCACGACCGCAGATCGTCGGAGCGGTAGAACAGCACTTCGTGCTCGTCGGCCTCGACGACGGTCATCACCCAATATTCGGAGTGCTCACCCCGGTAGCGGAACACCTTGGGGTCGCGGAAGTTCCTCGACCCGCGATCCAGGACCGGATTTCCGGAGTACTTCGTCCACGTCATCCCCTCGTCGGTGCTGTAGGCGAGCGCCTGAGCCTGGATGCCGGTGGCTGCCGCGACCGTCGTGTACACCGCCACCATCGGCGACTCTCCCGGCTCCCCGAACCCGCTCGTGCCGGCCTCGTCGACCACGACCGACCCGGAGAAGATGAACTCGTCGTCGTCACAGGCGATCGCCACGGGATGCTCTTCCCACGAGACCAGGTCCGTGCTGGAGGCATGCCCCCAACTCATGTTGGCATGCGTGATCCCGTACGGATTGTGCTGGAAGAAGAGGTGGTAACGCCCACGATGGAACACGAGTCCATTGGGGTCGTTCATCCAGTTGTGCGATGGCGTGAAGTGCAGATTCGGACGAGCTGGGATCACCTACTTCACCGAACCGGCGGTCAGTCCTCGAACGAAGAACCTCTGCAGGCTGAAGAAGATCACCAGCGGCACCACGAGAGTGATGAACGAGCCGGCCGCGACCTGCTGCCACCCCTGCCCGTACTGCCCGAGGAGCGTGTACAGACCCTGGGTCATCACCGCGTTCGGCCCGGTCTGGATGAAGATGTAGGACACGAGGAAGTCGTTCCACACCCAGAGGAACTGGAAGATCGCGAACGAGGCGAGCGCCGGCACCGACATCGGCACGACGAGCCGCCAGAAGATCTGGAAGTGGCTCGCCCCGTCGATCTTCGCCGCCTCGATCAGCGAGTACGGCAGCGTCTGCATGTAGTTGCGCAGGATGTAGATCGCCAACGGCAGCGCGAAGGTCGCGTGCACGATCCATGCCGCCGGATACTGCCCGATGATCTGGATGCCGGTGGTCTTGCCGAACCACACGAACAGCTGGAGCACCGGCACGATGACGATCTGCACCGGCACGACCATGAGGGCGAGCACGATCGCGAAGTAGCCTTCCTTGAACCGGAACTGGAAGAACGTGAAGGCGTAGGCGGCCATCGCCGCGATCATGACCGGCAGGATGGTGGCCGGCAGGGTGACCGCGAGGGAGTTCCAGAAGCTGCGCGAGACATCCAGGGACTCCCACGCCTCGCCGAATGCCGCCGTCGTCCACGCCTGGCCGAAGAAGTCGCCGAACACCGTCCACCAGCCCGACGCGTCGACATCCGCCTTGGAGCGGAAGCTCGTGACCAGCAGCCCCGCGACGGGAACGAGCCAGGCCACCGAGATGATGCCCATCAGGATCGTCGTGAGCACCCGCGGCTTGGGCTGCTCGGTGCTCTGCGGCTTGCGCTTCTTCTTCGCCGTCGGGTTGACGGCCGTGATGGTGGTGGTCGCGGTCATCGGAGTTCCTCCTGGCTCTTGTAGCTGCGGATCTGGTACACGACCAGAGGTGCCACGGCCACCATGAGGATCATGACGACGGCGGCGGCCTTGCCGGGGTTCTGGAAGCTGAACAACTGGGTGTAGAACTCGACGGCGAGCACGCTCGTCTTGTACTGTCCTCCGGTCATCGCGTACACGATATCGAAGGCCTTCATCACGAAGATCACGACCGTGACCAGGACGGCGAGGATCGTGCCGCGGATCTGCGGGACGATGACGCTGAAGAACAGCCGCCGCTCACTGGCACCGTCCAGGCGCGCCGCCTCGATGGTCTCTTCGGGAACCCCCTTGATCGCGGCGGACAGAAGCACCATCGCGAAACCCACCTGCAGCCAGATGGCGATCACCATGAGGAGGAAGCTGTTCAGGCTCCCGGTGTCCAGCGTGAGCCACGGCACGGGGTCCTGGCCGGTCACCGTCGTCCAGAAGGCATTCAGCGCGTAGATCTGCGGGTTTCCCGGCGGCGCGTAGAAGTAGATGAAACGCCAGGCGACGGCCGCGGCGACACCGCTGATGGCCATCGGCAGGAAGATGATCGACTTGAAGGCCGTCTCGCGCCGACGACCGAGCTTGTCGGTCAGGACCGCGACGAGCAACCCGATCACGACGGCGAGGGCGGGAACGACCGCGACCCAGAGCAGGTTGTTGCGAAGAACGCCCAGGAACTCCGGGTCGGTGAACAGCTCGGCGTAGTTCTGCAGGCCCACCCACGTCGCGGCCTCGCCGCGGCGCTGGCTCGCCTTCATGAAGCTCTCGATGAGCGTGCGGACGGCGGGGTAGAGCAGGAAGACGCCGACGAGCACGATGACCGGGACGAGGAACACGTAGGGCAGCAGCCTCGCCTTCCATCTGTCGCCGGTGCGCTCGACCAGCCAGTTCAAGAAGAAGAAGATGAGGAAGGAGACTCCGAGTCCGAGGACAACGGAGATGACAGCGCTGATGATGGGCATTGATGACCGCCAGACGTCGTTGTGAGGTGGATGGGGTGGTGGTGGGGCGGTGCCGTCGGCACCGCCCCACCCTCAGCGGATGAGAGAGCCCGGCCGCGTGACGCGGCCGTGCATCACTCGCTGGGCCAGCTGGCGTCGATCGCCTGGAAGGCCTGCTCCATCGTCTCCTGACCGGCGAACCAGCTGGTCAGGTGCGTCCACTCGGTGCCTGCGCCGACCTCACCAGGCATCTGGTCGGAGGCGTCGAACCCGAACAGCTCCGACTCGGAGAGCATCCCGGAGAACTTCTTCTGCAGTTCGGAGCTGTAGTAAGACGTGTCGAAGTCGTTGTGCGGCGAGATGAAGATGGCCTGGTCCGCATAGCCACGCGTGCCGAACTCGGAGCCCACCAGGTATTCGACGACCTCCTTGGTCGCGTCGCTGTTGGTGAAGGCCGCGACGAGGTCGCCGCCACCGAGCATGGCCGAGTCCGTGCCCTCGGGCGACGGCAGCTGGAACGCGTCGACGTTCGTGAAGTCGGCGTCGGCGATCTCCGCCTTGATGTCATCGGGGAAGAAGTCCGCGATGAACGACCCCTGACGCATCATGAAGCACTGTCCGTTGTCCTTGCCCTCGACGAACAGCTGGTTGCCGGCGGTCTGGAACGACGTCGTCGCCGCGGCGGGTCCGCCTCCGTTGACGTGCCCGTCGGTGAGGAGCATGTCCGCAACCTTGTCACCGGCTTCGTTCACGAGATCGCTGTCGAACTTCGTCTCTCCCGCGATCCACGACTTGTAGCCGTCCAGGCCGCCGTAGCGCAGGACGTACTCCTCCAGCCAGTCGGTCGCCGGCCAGCCGGTGGCCCCGCCGGACTCGAGGCCGACGCACCAGGGGTAGCCCAGGCCGTCGGAGACGATCTTGTCCTCCAGCGCGGTCAGTTCGGCATCCGTCGTGGGCACCGTGAGGCCCGCGGCGGCGAACGCGGCGGGGTTGTACCAGACCAGGGACTTGACGTTCACCGAGTAGGGCAGACCGTAGGTCTTGCCGTCCTGCTTCACGATGTCACCGAGACCGGTCGCCTCGTCCGCGATGATCGTGTCGACGTCGATCCCGAGGTCTTCCAGCGAGTAGAGGCTCTGCGTCTGGTTGAGCAGCACGCCGGGCTGGGGGTAGATGGCGATGTCCGGGGGGTTGCCCGCGGTGGCCCGCGCGACGACCGCTGTCGAGAAGTCGGTGCTTCCGTCGTAGGTGACCGCGATCCCGCTCTCCTTCGACCAGGCGTCGAGCTCTGCCTGAAAGGCCTCGGCCTGAGCGTCGGTGAACGCGCCCATGATCGTGACGGTTGCGTCGCCGGTGGCGTCACCGCCGCTCGTGCCGCCGGCGCAGCCGGCCATACCGACCGCGACCGCGGCGATCGCGCCGAATCCCACGATCTTCCTGTGAAGCGTCATTACTTCGTCCTTTCGATTCTGGAAGGTGTCCAAAACGTTTTTCCAGGTCCACGGTATGCCACTCGGACACCCGACGTCATCGCATCCGCATTACAAGTCGATAACAACACCCGCGGGCGTCAGGCGCCCCGTGCCGGCCCGACGGACCCGCGGACCACCAGACGCCCCGGCATCCGCGTGACGCCCGACGGGCGATCGGCGCCATCGTTCACGATGGCCAGCGCCGTCTCGACCGCCCACCGGCCCATCTCATAGTGCGGCAGGGCGATCGTCGTCAACCCGGGCAGCAGCTCGGCAGAGACCGGTTCGAAATCGTCGACGCCCACGACGGAGATGTCGTTCGGGATGCCGAGCCCGAGCGCCTGCGTCGCCTGATACACCCCCATCGCCATCTGGTCGTTGAAACAGAAGACGGCTGTCGGAAGCTCCGCGCACGCACCGATCATCCGCGCGAAGGCCGCACGCCCCGCGAGGGCGCGGCCCTCACTGCCTCCTTCCACGATCAACGGCTGCAAGCCGGCCTCGAGCATGGCCTCTCGATACCCGAGCACCCGGCCGTCGCGCGCGACGCCGGAGGCGTCCACCGTGACGTGAGCGATCGCCCGGTGGCCGGCGGCGATCAGGGTCTGGGTCGCCAGGCGCGCGATCTGCGTCTCGTCCGGGACGACCGAGACGCGCGCATCGGACGGGTCGACCGAGTCGACGAGAACGGCGGGGATCCCGCTCAGCGCCTCCGACACGGTGCTCTCCCGGTGCGACACGTGCGCCAGGACGACCGCATCCACCTGCTGGGCGCGCAGCGCGGAGATCTGCGCGGCCTCGATCGTGTCGTCGTTGTTGGAGTTGACGAGGACGAGCAACTGCCCGTGTGCGGTCGCCGCATCCTGCGCACCGAGGATGACCCGGCCCGCGTAGGGCGTCGTGGCGATGTCGTCGGAGACGAACCCCACGATGTTCGATCGCCGCCCGCGCAGAGCGCTGGCCGCCCGGTTCGGCACGTAGCCGAGGCGCGCGGCGACCCCTTTGACGTGAACCATCGTCTTCTCCGCCAGATGGCCGCGTCCGCTGAACGCGTGCGAGACGGTCGTGATGGAGACCCCCGCTTCACGCGCCACGTCGGCGATGCCGACGCGCGAGCGCGGGTCCGATGCGGATGCCATCCTTGCTCCCGTCGCCTCGCAAAACGATTTGTGGGTTCAACTTAGCGCTATCCGACCCGCGCGAGCCTCCGAGAGCCCGCCCCTGGCGACGATGCCCGAAAGATCACTCATGCCGCTGCGGGCAACGCGCGCCCGGACGAACGATCTGCCGCGGGAAATCGTCTCGGCTTCCTGCCTGCCTATTGACCGCCACAGCCGCGCTCAGTCGGCCCCCGGCCCCAGCGCGTTCACCCACACCCAGCACCGGCGCTCCGTCTCGCCGACGCGGAACCGGATGCCGACGGCATGGGATGTCCGCCGGCACGCCCCCGCACCGACGAGCACGGGCTTCGGGCTGGGTCGAGCGTGAGTGCGTACCGGTCGAGCTGCAACTCGATGGCGGAGAGGGTCTGCAGAGGCCCGACATTCCACTAGAACCGGCCGAGTGGGCTCTCATCATCGGGAAGATGGAAACACGGTGAGAACGACGACGCCTCAAGACTTACCGGATGATCGGCATAGGCATCCGCAAGAATGAAGACGCCGTCGGGGCTTCTGATCGCGAACCTGGGATTGCCGGCCGCGCTGGTTTCACGCTCGATGGTCCAGCCGTCCGCGTTCGCGTCGGTGAAACCTTGAATGGCGGCGTCGAGGTCGGCCCCTTCGGTCAGGTAGACCGTGATGCCTCCGGCCCAGTTGTAGTTGCGTTCCCCTTCGCAACTGAGCAACGACCCGGTGGGAGACTGATCGATGGAGGCCACCAGCTCCGCCGGCACCCGACGCGCCACCTCGAGCTCCACCGCCTGCGTCATGGCCTTCGCCTCCATGATCGTCACATCCGCCACCTCCGGCTTATCCGCCGCACACCCCACCAGAGCCACCGCCAGCACGCCGCCGACGACGACTCTGACAACTCGCAGCCAGGTCATTTCAGCGTGTCTCTCACATCTCGAAGCACCCGTGCGTTCTCAGGGTCGTCACTGGCGATGAGGTTGTGGTTGTCGAGGGCGTGGGTCGAGCCAAGGAACTCTGCCGGAGGCGTCACGCTCACACCCCCAGCGTACGGGGCCGTGCTGGTCGGAAGGAGAAGCCGGTAGTCCCCGTCACGGGCGTACTGGTGCTGAACGAAGTCGGCACTGGCACCAGGGTTATTTCCCTCCCACACCACGCCCGACTGCTGCGCCATGCTGAGAGCATCACGGTACGAGAAGTGGGAATAGACGGTCCCCTCGTGCTTCACCCAACCTTCCGGCATCCCCGCCCCGGCAAGGGAGACGACGTTCGCGTAATCAGAACCCGCCACTTCCGCGGACGTGATCGCGGCGAGCCCCCAGGAATGACCGATGCCGTTGAACTCGGCACTGGTGGAGGTTCCGACCGCGGTGCGGAGTTCTCGGTCGAACGCCGCGATCTGCTGACCCTTGCCGAGAGTGAAGGTCTCGTCGTTGGCCTCCAGGATACGAGTGAGATCCTGCCCACCGTCGGAGGGATTCTCGCCCGGGAACGCCCCCACCTTCCACACGAACGTCACCACGCCCGGGTCAGTGTTCAGCCACTGCCCGACCTGCTGCACTCCGCTGTTGTAGAAGCTGAACACGCTGGTGTAGGTACCCGGGACGTAGGTGTTGATGGCGGTGGTGTCTGGGCCGGGGGTGCCGATCATCTCGATGATGCTGTCCGTGGTGTGGTCGTACAGGTAGAGCTGCACCTTCCCGTCGACCGCTTTCTGCAGATACCCGCGTTCGGCGATGAGCTTGGCGATCTCCGCGTCGAACGTGCCGGCCTCGTAACCGTAGGCGGGGGTGGAGAACCCACCGGATGTGGGAATGCTGCGCAGTTCAGCCAGGCGCGCGTCGATCTCGGCGATACGAGTGGCGGCGTTGAGCCGGTTCGCTGCGGCCCGGGCGACCGGCGAGACCCCGCCGAGGGAGCCGACTGAAGCATCAGGGCACGGGCAAGATCCGGCGCGAACATGTCCCGGCCCGCAACCCCGACCGCTCCGGCATCCGCGAGCCGCTCAACGACGGGCACGTCATCGATCGTCGAGAACTCCCCCACCAGGGCGTTCAGACGCTCCCACTCGTCACCGCCGTCGAGCTGGCGACCGGGCAGCTGAACGCGAGTGCGGCTGTCCAACGTGCCCGTGCCGAGCCGCAACGCCAGGAACGACGCGTGCTCGGGCAGCCGCGTCCACAGCAGCGGGCTGCGGGACCGGATCGCCCCCACGACCTCCGCTACGGCGGGCGCCTCATCCAGCCGCCCCTTCCGCTCCGAATCCCTCCGCCCCACCAGATCCGCACGCAACCCCGCCAAACCGGTGCGGAAGCGCTCGGCTTCGTCCCGACGCTGACGACGATGCCGCACCCGTTGATCGATCCACGACCCCAGCATCATCACCGGGCTGAGCGCGACGAACAGCAGCATCAGTGGGTTCCGCGTCAACGCGAACAGCGCCACACCGGCCACCACCGGGGCAGCCAGCGCGATCCACGGCAGCCGCGGCTTCTCCCCCGCACGAGGCAGAGCCGGCGCCGGCAGCACCTCGCCGACCCACTGCGCCGACACTCGCGGCGAACGCGTGAAGTCACGGTCGGCGCCCTCAACGACATCCCCGTCAGCAACCGGCTCGATGCGCACCACCGTGTCCCCCACCCGGATGAGGGAACGACCCGTCACGATCACCCGGTCGACGGCGACACCATCCACCTCAACGCCGTTGACCGAGTTCAGATCGGTCACCACCGTCTGCGCACCCACATGCACGCTCGCGTGACGACGCGACACGAGACCGTCCGACAGCACCACATGCGCCGCCACGTCACGACCGATGAAACTCAGCCCCGGCCCCAACGGAACACGCATCCCCGCATCGGGGCCAGACATGACCTCGACGACAGCCCGACGCCTGGGCAGAGGAACATCCCGTGGCCTGAACTCGGCCAACTCCACGACCGCGCCCGAACGCAGTCCCGAATCATGCAACGGCAGCAGCGGATTGAGGAGCCGAGCCGCGTGCTCCCCCGCCACCCGAGCCTTCAACGTCAACGACGCACGCGCCCGACTGCGTCCACCGAAACCCGCAAGCCGCGCGGCGACATCCCCCACCGACGCCGACGACTCACACGTGACAATGACATCCCGCGGCGAAACGCCTCCCAGCGTCAGCTTCAATCGCACGTCGGCGACTCCTCCCCGTCAAGTGCTCCGGCGCGTTCCAAGCTACCCCGTCGCCTCGTTGACCCCGCCGCTTGCTGCCGACCCTGCCGGATGCGCACGCTTCGCAAGCGGCCGGGTCGTGCGCAACCGGCGGGGTCAATGGCGCACAGCCGGGCCGTCGGGCGTAGGAGGTCGTGGGGCTCCGTCGCATTGACGAGCGGAGTCGGCGTCGACGGGTCGAGGCCGCGCAACTCGACGTTGCCACCGTGGCCATTCGCTGCGTACGTGCCCCACCTCTGGAGGATGTTCTGCGCGCCATCAGCCTTGCCGACGTCGTGTCGGCCGTCACGCGTGTCGGTGATCAGGGAGATGCCGACGACCGACGACAACACCGTCCGCCAGGACGCGTAGCGATGCTCACGCATCACCGCCTGCAGCTGCGCGTAGTCCAGGATCAGCCCGTCGAACCCGGGGAAGGGCTCGGGCTTCGCGTCAGCGACCTCCACCACCGGGTATGCCGCAGCCGTTGCCCGTACAGCCACCACGATCGCGGGGCACGCCATCCGATCACAAGCCGGTTCCGCAGCTCGGCCATGTGACCGGTCATCACCAGATCGAACCGGCGCACCACGCCGTCGTTCGAGGACTCACCGTGGTTCTCTACGACGCCCCAGAGGCGAGCCCGACCGCCACCCTCGGGAATCATGACCACCCAGAACCGAGGCGGTGACGCCGGGAAGACGCGACCCGCGGCCGACTACTGGCGGGTGGAGAGAAGGATCTCGTCGTCTGTCGAGTCCGCGCGGATGCCCTCCAGCGGGCTCCCCGCAGGCTCCGCCCGGTAGGCATGCCGGATGACCAGCACGTCACTGTGTGCGAGAGCTTCGGAGCCGAAGTATCACACCGAGATCGAGAGGCATGAACTGAGGCTACCCGGCACGCTCCGAGCGCCTGCGCCCCCGTCTGAAGCACCTGCGGCAGCCGTTGGTTGCGCCTCCTCGGCCCTGACGTCGCGTCGATGAACGGCATCCTCCGCATTCGCTTTGAGGTGCGGGGTGTTCGTCGAAACCCCGGATGCGCATCGAGACCCGCGACGCCGGCGTGGGTCTCGATGCGCTGACGCGGTCTCGGCGGCCGCGGGGCGCGGTCGGCGGGCGGAAGACGGTGCCGGCTACAGGACTTGAACCTGCAACCCCCGTATTACAAGTACGGTGCGCTACCAATTGCGCCAAGCCGGCAGAGCGTCCAGTCTACCGACGCAGACCGCGAGCGCCCCGCCTACGGCGTCGGCGTCTCGGACGGGGTCGCGGTCGGCGTGGGGACCGCGGTCTGCGACTTGTAGAACACGCCGCTGGCGCTGGTCAGCACGAACTGCGAGAACTCGGCGGGGTCGGTCATCACGCCCACGTACTGCTCACCGTTCACGATGATCATCGGGGTGCCGGTCAACGACAGGTCGTCGGTACCCGGGATGCCGGTGATCGCCCGCTCGGTGGCCGCCTTGACCCACCCGGAGAAGGCCTCGGTCTCGATGCACTCGCGCAGCTTCTTGGGGTCGTCGCTGCCGGCGGCGATGGCCATGTCGGCGAGTTCCTTGTCGGAGAACCCGTCGGAGTCGACCGCGGGCTGGCGGGTGAGCAGATCGTTGCTGAACGCGAAGAACGAAGCCTGCGAGTAGGTCGCGACGCATGCCGCGGCGCTCGCGGCGCGCAGCGAATATTTCGTGCCGTTGGACTTCGCCGTCAGCATCGACACCGGGTGGTAGGTGAGGGTGACGGCTCCGTCTTCGACCCATGACGACAACTGCGCCGCATTGGCCAGCTGCCACTCGCGCGCGCCGGGCGACAGGTAGTCGACATAGACGTGGATCTCCACCGCGGGAGCCTCCGTGGGTGTCGCGGTCGCCTCGCCCTGCGGCGCGGCATCCTCGGTCGGAACCGGCGTCGCATCGGTGCCGTCGATCGCACCCGCGACCTGTCCCGGCGCGACCGCCGTCACGAGGAAGCCGTCGTTGCTGGCTCCTGCCGGCTGCAGCTGCGGTCGGCTCGCGGTCGAGACGACCGTCCAGGCGACGACGATGCCCACGACGGCGACGGCCGCGACGACGCCGGAGATCAGCGCGGTGCGGCGCACCAGCCGCGCGCGCGACTGCTGAGCGTGAACCTGCTGCGCCTTCTCGCGCACCGCTTCGCGGCGGTCGCGCGGCACGGGCGCATTCGGGGTGTCGTCCTCGGACATAGAACCTCTGGGAAAGCAGCGGATGCGCCCACGGGTCGGGGTGCAACGGGTGTCGCGGGTGATGGAGCGCGACGGTGACGATGCTAGCCAGGCAGTCTGGGAAATGCCCCGGACGCCGCCGGCCCTTCCCGTGTCGAGACCACCTGGCACGGATCGGCCAGAAATCTCCCCCGATCCTCATATACATCGCCCAGGGCGGCGTGCCACAATGGCACTGCGCCCACCTCGGGCGTGCGGGCCAAGCCCCCGCTCATTCCATCACTACGGATCGTCCGGCACGTACCTGCCGGTGAAGGAGAAGAAAACATGGCGTCCGTCACGTTTGACAACGCAACCCGCCTCTACCCGGGCGGAACCCGCGCCGCGGTCGACAAGATCAACCTCGAGGTCGCCGACGGCGAGTTCCTGGTTCTCGTCGGCCCCTCCGGTTGCGGAAAGTCCACCACGCTGCGCATGCTGGCCGGCCTCGAAGAGGTCAACTCGGGCCGCATCCTCATCGGCGACCGCGACGTCACCGACGTCCCGCCGAAAGACCGCGACATCGCGATGGTGTTCCAGAACTACGCGCTCTACCCGCACATGACCGTGGCCGAGAACATGGGCTTCGCCCTGAAGATCGCCGGCGTCGGCAAGGAAGAGCGCGCCCAGCGCGTGCTGGAGGCGGCCAAGCTCCTCGACCTCGAGGAGTACCTGACCCGCAAGCCGAAGGCGCTCTCGGGCGGCCAGCGTCAGCGTGTCGCGATGGGCCGCGCGATCGTGCGCCAGCCGCAGGTGTTCCTCATGGACGAGCCGCTGTCGAACCTCGACGCGAAGCTGCGCGTGCAGACCCGTACGCAGATCGCCTCGCTGCAGCGCCGCCTCGGCGTCACCACGGTCTACGTCACGCACGACCAGACCGAAGCGCTCACGATGGGCGACCGCATCGCCGTGCTCAAGGACGGCCTGCTGCAGCAGGTCGGCACCCCGCGCGACCTGTACGAGAAGCCGGAGAACGTCTTCGTGGCCGGCTTCATCGGCTCGCCCGCGATGAACTTGTTCCCGGTGCCCCTCGTCGAGGGCGGCGTGCAGTTCGGCACCGCCGTCGTCGGAATCGATTCCGAGACGATGGGCAAGGCCAACGGCACCGAGGTGACCGCCGGCATCCGTCCCGAAGACATCGTCGTCAACCCCACCGACGGCAAGGGTCTGTCGGTCGCGGTCGACCTGGTCGAGGAGCTCGGCGCCGACGGCTACCTGTACGGCCACACCGAGGTCGGCGGCAAGCGCACCGACATCGTCGCCCGCGTCGACGGCCGCAAGCACCCCAACGCGGGTGAGACGGTCGTGCTGGCCCCGGTGCCGCACCACGTGCACGTCTTCGACATCGAGTCGGGCGAGCGCCTGACCGACAAGGCGATCGCCGCCTCGGCCTGATCGATTCGCAACGGCGCGGGTGGGCTCAGGCCCCCGCGCCGTTGTCTTTCCCCGACACGGAACTCAAGAGATGGACTCCCTGACGATCACGGCCACCGGCGTCGACGCCGGGCTGCTGGCTCTGCCCTGGTCGACCCCTCTCGACGAGTGGAGCAAAGACACGATCGTCTCGCTGCCGAAGGGTCTGTCGCGGCACCTCGTGCGCTTCGCCGACCTGTCGGGAAAGGTCGTGGCGGTCAAGGAGACGACGGCCGCGATGGCCCGCCGCGAGTACGAGATGCTCGGATCTCTCGCGCGCCTGGACGTCCCCTGCGTCGAACGCGTCGCGGTCGTCGACGGCCGGCACACGCCGAAGGGCGAACCGCTGCCGGCGGCCCTCGTCACGGCGCACCTGAAGTTCTCGCTCCCCTACCGCGCCCTGTTCACCCAGACGCTGCGCCCCGACACGGCCGGCCGCCTCGTCGACGCCCTCGCGGTCCTCCTCGTGCGCCTGCACAAGGTGGGCTTCTTCTGGGGCGACGTGTCGCTGTCGAACACCCTGTTCCGACGGGATGCCGGAGCCTTCGCCGCGTACCTCGTCGACGCCGAGACGGGCGAGCTGCACGAGTCGGGCCTGACCCCCGGGCAGCGCGCCCACGACCTCGACGTCGCCCGCACCAACATCGCCGGCGAGATCATGGATCTCGAGGCCGGCGGGCGGCTGGAGGGAGGGATGGATGCCGTGGCCATCGCCGACGGCATCGTCTCGTCGTACCACTCGCTGTGGGCGGCGCTGACCGACCAGGAGAGCTTCGCCGCGAGCGAGGCGTGGCACATCACCGAACGCGTGCAGCGGTTGAACGAGCTGGGCTTCGACATCGGCGAGATGTCGATCCAGACCACGCCCGACGGCACGAGCGTGTCGATCCAGCCCAAGGTCGTCGACGCCGGGCACCACCAGCGGCGCCTGCTGCGGCTGACCGGCCTCGACGTGGAAGAGAACCAGGCACGACGCCTGCTCAACGACCTCGACGAGTTCCGCGCGCGCATCTCACGCCTCGGCACCGACGAGGAGATGGTCGCCCACGAGTGGCTCACCCGCGTGTTCGAGCCGGTCGTGAAGGCCATCCCGTTCGACCTGCGCACCAAGCTCGAGCCCGCCGAGGTGTTCCATCAGGTGCTCGAGCACCGCTGGTACCTGTCGCAGGCCCAGGGCCGCAATGTGCCCCTCGCCGAGGTGCTCGCGTCGTACATCGACAACGAGCTGCGTCACCGCCGCGACGAGGCCACCCTCATGGGGCCGCCGACGGGGACGCTGGAGACGACGGCGCTGCCCATCATCGAGAACGACGAGGATGCCGAGACCGACACCGGCAGCATCGACTGGCGCGACCTCGTGTGAGGGTCAGTACCCCACGGTGAAGCGCTCGCGGCGGTGCTTCGGGTTCTCGATCTCGTCGACGACGGCGACGGCGAAGTCGGCGCCGGAGATGAACGAGTTGCCCTCGGCATCCTCCACCACGACGTCGCCGCCGTCGCGGTACGAACCGGTGCGCTGGCCGGGCTCCCACGCGCCGAACACCTTGGGCGGGTGCACGAGGAACCAGTCCAGCCCGGCATCCGAGGCCTGCAGCAGCTCCAGGCCGTCGATGCCGACCTGCGCCTCGTGGCGGTACTGCTCGGGCACGCCGAGATCCCACAGGCGGGGGCCGCCGGGGGCGGACAGGCTCCCCATCGCACCCCCGACGACGCCGAGGCGCGTGCCGGTGCCGGTGAGCCGGTCGGCCAGGCCCTGCAGCGCCTCGATGGCGCGGTCGGTCATGTCGCCGCGCGGCGAAATCGCCGAGACGACGGCGTCGGCACCGGCGAGCGCGTCGGCGAGCGCATCGAGATCGAGCGCCGACCCCTCGACGTAGGCGACACCCTCGACGGGCGCCTCCGGAGCCTTGCGCGAGACGGCGACGACCTCGTGGCCGCGCGCGGCGGCCTCCGCGACGATGTTGCCTCCGGCGTAGCCGGTGCCTCCGATGACGACGATGCGAGCCATGGGTGTTCCTTTCACAGTGGTGCGGTTTCGTCTATCTGCAACGCTGGTCGGCGGCATCCATTCCCCGTCAGGCGTCGATGATGAGTGCGACGGTGTCTCTGATCTGCCGAAGCGCAACGGGGCCGACATTGCCGAGCCGCGTGCGCACTCGTGTCGCAGCCACCGAGCGAATGTGCTGGCACTGTGCCGCGGAAACCGCATCCAAGCCGTTGTGGAGATCGGGCTCGATGGTCACTTCGGTAGCGCTGTCGCGCAGCGTGCGGGTCAGCGGAACCACCTGTATGACATTGGGTCGGCCACGAAGGATCAACTCGGCGGTGATGACCACGGCCGGCCGCTCGAGACCGGCTTCAGACCCGGCAGGTACCCCGAGATCGATCCGGACGATGTCACCCGGCGTCACCGTCGAGCCACTCGATCTCATCATCACGCAGAGGAGTCGACAGGTCTCGGGCGAGCACTTCCTGTTCGAGCAAGCGCGTCGCTCGCGCGGTCGTCTGCAGGAGAGTCTCACCGCGCCTCAGCGCCAGGTCGTTCAACGCGTCACGCGTGGAGCGCGTCACACGGATGGTGGTCGTATCGCTCATGATCGCCAGCATAGCCCGATGTAGATCAATCAGTCTACATTAAGCGCTGCGCTCCGCCGACGCCGCGCGGATCGTCGCCACCTGGTACAGCGCGACCGATGCCGCAATGCCGGCGTTGAGCGACTCGGTGGCCGACGAGATCGGGATCGACACGATCTGGTCGCACGTCTCGGTCACGAGGCGCGACAGGCCTTTGCCCTCCGAGCCGACGACGATGACGACGGGACGGTCGGCGAGCTGCAGCCGCGGGAGCGACACGTCTCCCCCGCCGTCGAGGCCCAGCACGAACACGCCCTGCTTCTTGAACTCCTTGAGCGTCGTCGTGAGGTTCGGGGCGACGGCGACCGGGATGCGGGCGGCCGCTCCCGCACTCGTCTTCCAGGCCGCGGAGTTCACGCCCGCCGAGCGGCGCTGCGGCACGATGATGCCCTGGCCGCCGAACGCCGCCGTCGAGCGGATGATCGCGCCGAGGTTGCGCGGGTCGGTCACGCCGTCGAGGGCTACCAGCAGCGGAGTCTTTCCCGCACCCAGCACGTCTTCGAGCAGATCCTGCGGGTGGGCGTACTCGTACGGCGGCACCTTGAGCGCCACGCCCTGGTGCACGCCGTCGAAACCGGCCATGCGGTCGAGCTCGGGGCGGGTGACCTCCATCACGGGGATGCCGCGCTGCGTCGCGATCGCCAGCATCTCCTTGACGCGGTCGTCCATCTCGACGCGCTGGGCGATGTAGAACGCCGTCGCGGGGATCTTCGCACGCAGCGCCTCGAGCACCGAGTTGCGCCCCGTCACGTTCTCGGTGTCGTCGCCGGCCTTCGCCTTCGGCGCGCGGTTCGGGTTGCCGCCCTGCGGGCGCGCCCCGGGGCGGCCCTTGCCGCCCGCGGCGGCGTAGCGCTCGGCCGCCGCCTTGCGCTTGCCGGCGACGTGCCAGGCGCGGTCTTCGGCCCGGGGGGTCGGCCCCTTGCCCTCCAGCGCCTTGCGGCCGTTGCCGCCGGTGCCCTTCATCGGCCCCTTCTTCTTGCCCTTGCCCGCGGAGGGGTTTCCCGGCTTAGCCATCGCTCAAGCTCCAATACGTTCCGTCGGCGGAATCTTCCAGCACGATGCCCGCCGCCGCGATCGCATCGCGGATGCGGTCGGCCGCCGCCCAGTCTCTGTCGGCGCGCGCCTGCGCGCGCTGCGCGATCATCGTGTGGACCAGGGCGTCGAGCGCTCGCGTCTGCCCCGCGTCGCCGTCGTTCTGCCACTGCGGGTCGGCGGGGTTCATTCCGAGGATGCCGGTCATCCGGCCCACCTCGACGAGCGCCCGTGCCGCCGCGTCGCGATCGCCGGCATCCAGCGCGGCGTTTCCGGCGCGCACCGTCTCGTGCACGACGGCGAGCGCCTGCGGCACCCCGAGGTCGTCGTCGAGCGCGGCCGCGAACGCCTCCGGCAGGTCGGCGGCCACGAGCGGCGTGGCCGTGCCGAGCGTGCGCGCGGCGCGCTGCTGGAACGTGCGGATGCGCTCGAGGGCGGCGCTCGCCTCGTCGAACGAGGCCGGCGTCAGATCGAGGTTCGAGCGGTAGTGCGCGGCGCCGAGCGCGTAGCGGACGACGAGGGGGTCGTGCTGCGCGAGGATGTCGCCGGCGAGCAGGTGGTTGCCGAGCGACTTCGACATCTTCTGGTCGCCGACCGTGACGAGCCCGTTGTGCACCCAGTAGCGCGCGAACGCGTCGCCCGCCGCGGCCGACTGGGCGAGCTCGTTCTCGTGGTGCGGAAAGCGCAGATCGAGGCCGCCGCCGTGGATGTCGAACTCTGCCCCGAGGTACCGCGCGCTCATCGCGGAGCACTCGATGTGCCAGCCCGGGCGGCCCGGTCCCCACGGCGACTGCCAGACGGCATCCGCCGGCTCATCGGGCTTGGCGCCCTTCCACAGCGCGAAGTCGCGCGGGTCGCGCTTGCCGCGCGCATCCGAGTCGGCCGAAGGCTCCATGGCGTCGATCGACTGATGCGTGAGCGCCCCGTAGGCCGGCCACGACCGGACGTCGAAGTAGACGTCGCCGCCTTCGGCATAGGCGTGCCCCCGGTCGATCAGCCGAGCGATGAGCTCCTGCATCTGCGGGATCGACGCCGTCGCCCGCGGCTCATACGTCGGGGGAAGGATGCCGATTGCGGCATATGCCCGGTTGAACTCCTGCTCCATGCGGTACGCGAGCGCCCACCAGGGCTCGCGCTCCGTCGCGTTCAGCAGCACCTTGTCGTCGATGTCGGTGACGTTGCGCACGAACGTGACGCGCCCGTAGCGGCGGGTGAGCCACCGCCGCAGCAGGTCGAACGCGAGGGCGGCACGCAGATGATGGATGCCGGGCGCCGACTGCACCGTCGGCCCGCACACGTACACGGTGACGTTTGCGGGGTCCAGCGGCGCGAAATCGCGCAGCGTCTGCGTCTGGGTGTCGTAGAGCCGGACCGTCACCGCACCAGCCTACCCGCGCGTCGCCGACAGCTCAGTGATGTTGCAGCGCGCCCGGCGACCGGCATCCGGTAGAACGGGTACATGCTGCACGTGCTCGCCGTCTTCGCCGCCGCGCTGCTGTTCGGTACGACGGGCACCGCGCAGGCGCTCGGACCCGAGGGTACGACGCCCCTGTCGGTCGGCGTCATGCGGATGATCGTCGGCGGCACCGGGCTCGCGCTGATCGCCTCTCTGCTGGCGTGGCGGCACGCGCGTGTGCAGCGCCGCGAACGCCCCGACGCCGCCCGGCCGTCGTGGATGGCGAAGCCGGTGCTGCTCATGGCCCTCACCGGCGTGTGCCTGGCGGTGTATCAGCCGCTGTTCTTCCTCGGCACGCAGCGCAACGGCGTCGCGGTGAGCACCGTCATCGCGCTGGGCTCGGCGCCGGTCATCGCCGGGCTCGTCGAGTGGGCGCTCACCCGGCGGCTCCCGACCCGCACCTGGGTCGCCGCGACCGCGCTCGCCACCGTCGGCGTCGTGCTGCTCGGCGCCGGGGGCTCGGCGACCGGTGGCGGCGCCGACCCGCTCGGCATCGCGGGCGCCGTCGGCGCGGGGGCCGCGTTCGCCGTGTTCGCGAACATCCAGCGCCGACTGCTGGATGCCGGGTGGGATCCGTTCACCGTCGTCGGCGGGATGGGTGCCAGCGCGGCGCTGGTCGCGCTGGCCGCGCTGCCGTTCGTCGACGTGAGCTGGCTCGCCGACCCGCGCGGGCTCGCGATGGCGCTGTGGCTGGGCCTGGCGACGACCGCCGTCGCGTACGTGCTGTTCACGTGGGGGCTGCAGGGGGTGTCGGCGGCGACCGCCGCGACCCTCACCCTCGGCGAGCCGCTGACGGCCAGCATCCTCGGTGTCGTCGTGCTCGGCGAGCAGCTGTCGGGCCCGGCCGTCGCGGGCCTCCTCGTCCTCGGTGCCGGCCTCGTCCTGCTCGCCCTCGCTCACACCCGCGCCCGGGTGTGAGCGAGGGCACCCCCGTCGACCCCGCCGGTTGCGCACGACCCGGCCCCTTGCGAACCGTACGCAACCGGCCTGGTCGACACTAAGCGGCCGGGTCGACGCCGGGTTCCGGCGCGCGGCGCGTCACGCCGGGAACACCAGCGCGACGGCGAAGGCGGCGATGCCGTCGCCCGCGCCGGTGAAACCCAACCCGTCGGTCGTCGTCGCCGACACCGACACCGGCGCACCCAGCGCCGCCGACAGCACGGCTTCGGCCTCGGCCCGCCGCGCCGCGAAACGCGGGCGGTTCGCCTGCACCTGCACCGAGACGTTGCCGATCGACAACCCCGCCGCGGCGGCGAGCTCCCGGGTTCGAGCCAGGAAGACCGCGGCGTGCGCGCCGGCGTATTCCGGATGCGACGTGCCGAAGTGCGTGCCGATGTCGCCGAGCCCGGCCGCAGCGAGCACGGCGTCGACGATCGCGTGCGCGACGGCATCGCCGTCGGAGTGCCCGTGCAGCGCGGGCTCGCCCGGCCACTCCAGGCCCGCCAGCCACAGCGCGCCCTCGCCGCCGAACGCGTGCACGTCGGTGCCGATCCCCACCCGCGGCAGCACCGGCGCGGCCCGACTCACCAGCCGCGCCCGCTCCAGGTCGGCGGGCGTCGTGATCTTGAAGGCGCGCTCGTCGCCCACCACGGTCGTCACCGGCACCCCCGCCGCCTGCACGAGCGCGGCGTCGTCGGTGTGGTCGATGGATGCCGCGGCATACGCGGCATCCAGGATCCTGCGCCGGAACCCCTGCGGCGTCTGCGCCGCGGTGAGATCCGAGCGGTCGACGGCCTCGACGACGGCACTGCCCGCGACGCGCTTGATCGTGTCGACGACCGGCAGCACCGGCAGGACGGCATCGGCGCCGGCATCCAGGGCGGCGATGACGCGCTCGAAGACCGCCGGCGGCGTGAGCGCACGGGCGGCGTCGTGCACGAGCACGAGGTCGACATCGGGCCAGACGGCGGCAAGCCCCGCGGCCACCGACTGCTGTCGGGTCGCGCCGCCCGCCACGACGCCGGCGAGGTCGCGGCGGTCGTCGCCGGGGCGCTCGGCCGCCACGCGCACCTCGGTCAGCGCATCGCCGACGTGGCGCTCCGGAGCGACGACGACGACCTGCGCCGGCGGAGCCGCGAACACGCCGTTCAGCGCGTGCCGCAGCACGGTGTGGTCGTCGAGACCGACGAACGCCTTCGGCGCCCCCGCCGCCAGCCGGATACCCGAACCGGCGGCCACGACGACGATCGCGACGCGCGGAACCGGCAGGATGCTCATGGCTCCGAGCGTAGCGCTGCGCTGTGCTGCCTCAGCGCTTAGCTGTGCCGCCTCAGGAGGCGAGAACCTCGCTGAGCACGCCCGAGGCGTGGTCTTCGTCGGCCTTCAGCGCGAGCGCGATCTCGGAGACGAGGATCTGGCGGGCCTTGGCGAGCATGCGCTTCTCGCCGGCCGACAGACCGCGGTCCTGGTCGCGGCGCCACAGGTCGCGCACGACCTCGCTCACCTTGATGACATCGCCCGACGCGAGCTTCTCGAGGTTCGCCTTGTAGCGGCGCGACCAGTTCGTCGGCTCTTCCGTGAAGGGCGCGCGCAGCACGTCGAAGACGCGCTCGAGTCCGTCCTTGCCGATCACGTCACGCACACCGACCAGGTCGACGTTGTCGGCCGGAACCTCGATGATGAGGTCGCCCTGCGTGACATTCAGCTTCAGGTACTTCTTCGTCTCGCCCTTGATGACGCGGTCTTTGACCTCGATGATCGTCGCGGCCCCGTGGTGCGGATAGACGACGGTCTCGCCAACCTCAAAAAGCATGCAGTTGTGTCCTTTCGGCAACCTTAAGAATACCACAGGGGGAATACGCTAAGGTTCGCCGGCGCAGGCGCGCGGCATCCGGGTGCAGCGAGAAACGCCGGAATCGCGTGCCCGTGCGGCATAGAATGAGCCTGCATCGACTCGCCTCAGGAGGATCTGTGAAATCGCGCCGTCTCGCCGCTGTCGCCCTGGCCGCCGCCGTGGTCCTCACCACCGCGGGGTGCAACATGATGGCCCCGCAGGCCACCACGATCACGTACTCACCTGCCGAGGGCGCGACCGTCTTCTCGTCCGAGCCGCTGAAGGTGCGCAACGCCCTGCTCGTGGCCGACGAGTCGGGCACGTCGGCGAACTTCCTCGCCGCAGTCGTCAACGACACCGACGACGACCTCACCCTCCTCGTGGGCCTCGACGGCGACACGCAGCGCGTCAAGGTGCCCGCACGTTCGGCCGTCAGCCTCGGGTACGACGGCGCCGAGCCGCTGCTGTTCACCGGCCTCGACGCGAAGCCCGGCACCGATGTCGAGCTGACCTTCCAGTCGGGCACGGGCGAGGCCGTGGCCTACCGCATCCCGGTGCTCGACGGCACGCTCGACTACCTGGCCGACTTCGTCCCCGCCGACTGACGCCCGGACTCACGGCTCGAAGCGGTACCCCAGCCCGCGCACCGTCAGCAGCATGACCGGTTCGCCCGGGTTCTGCTCGATGCGCGAGCGGATGCGCTTGATGTGCACGTCGAGCGTCTTCGTGTCGCCGAAGTAGTCGCTCCCCCACACCCGGTCGATGAGCTGGCCGCGGGTGAGCACCCGGCCGGCATTGCGCATGAGGAACTCGAGCAGCTCGAATTCCTTGAGCGGCATGGGAATCACCTTTCCCTCGACCGCGACCGTGTGCCGGTCGAGGTCGAGCACGACGCGGCCGCCGTCGAGGACGCGCTCGTCGAGGTCGGGATCGGCCGTGTCGCTGCGACGCAGCACGGCGCGCATGCGCGCCAGCAGCTCTCGCGACGAGTACGGCTTCGTGATGTAGTCGTCGGCGCCGAGCTCGAGTCCCACGACGATGTCGATCTCGGAATCCTTCGCGGTCAGCATGATGATCGGCACGCGCGATGTCGCGCGGATGGTGCGGCACACCTCGGTGCCCGGCATCCCGGGAAGCATGAGGTCGAGCAGCACGACCTCCGCACCGCGCGCGGCGAAGGCCTCGAGGGCGGCGGGGCCGTCTTCGGCGATCTCGACCTCGAACCCCTCCCGCTGCAGGAGGTAGGCGAGCGGGTCGGCGAGGTCGGGCTCGTCCTCGACCAAGAGCACGCGGGTCATCGTCTCATCTCTCCCTTCGCCCGGTCGCGGGCGATCTTCTTCCTGCTCTTCTTCGTGCGCGCGCCCGGGATGTCGTCGGGGGCCGCCACGGCGGGCAGACGCACGGTGAACGTCGACCCGCGACCGGGCCGCGACCACAGTTCGACCTCGCCGCCGTGGCGCTGCACGGCGTGCTTGACGATCGACAGGCCGAGGCCGGTACCGCCGGTGCGGCGCGACCGGGCGTGGTCGGCCCGGTAGAACCGCTCGAACACGCGCTGCTGATCGGCTTCGGCGATGCCGATCCCGCGATCGCTCACCGCGATCTCGACGACCTCGCCGCCGAGGGATGCCGCGACGCGCACCCCGACGCCCACCTTCGCGCCCCGCGGCGAGTACGCGACCGCGTTCGCGAGGAGGTTCGCGAGGGCTTCGGTCAGCACCTGCGCATCGCCGCGCACGTAGGTGCGACGGGTGCCGCCGCGCACGATCTCGATGCCCGCGGCCTCGGCCGCGACCGCCTGCGACGCGATGGCCGCCGCGACGATCTCATCGACCGAGACGTCGCGCAGCTCGGTGAGCTCGTCGGCCGCCTGCAGCCGCGACAGGTTCATGATGCGCGAGGTCAGCTGGCCGAGCCTCGCCGCCTCCGCCGTGAGCCGGCCGGCGAACCGGCGCACCTGGTCGGGGTCGTCGGCCGCCGACTCGATCGCCTCGGCGAGCAGGCTCACGGCACCGACCGGCGTCTTCAGCTCGTGGCTCGTGTTGGCGACGAAGTCGCGGCGCATCTGCTCGATGCGCTCACGCTCGGTGATGTCGCGGATGACGATGAGCGTGAGCCGCGGCGTGATGACGCTGGCGCGGGCGACGACGAGCCGCGGCTCGACGCCGCGTCGCAGCTCCAGCGTCTCGGTCTCGGTGCGCTCGGCGCGGCGGGCCGCGCGGGCGAGGGCGCGCAGTCCGTCGCTGCCCTGATCACCACCGGGCAGCGCGCTGCCGGCGCGCATGCCGAACAGCTCGGCGGGCGCCGAGGCGGCAACGACGTGCAGCGAGGTGTCGACGACGACCGCGACGTCGTCCATCCCCTGCAGCACGGCGCGCGTGCCGTCGGGCAGCAGGGTCGACGCCTGCACCCGGGCGCGATCGCGCGCGCGCAGGGCGAGCAGCAGCACCCCCATCAGCGCGGCGCCGATCAGGAGGCCGATCGCGAGCGCGACGAGCGCCAACTGCGTCGGTTCCATGCACTCCAGCGTAGGGTGGGTGACGCCCGGTTATCGCGGTTTGGCGTCCCGCAAGCACTCCCACCGTCAGTGTTCACCGTTGTGGCACCGTTCGTTAACCTTCGCGGGTGAGGATCGGCCGACGCCCCCGAAGACACCCCGAAAGAGGCCCCTGATGCGCGAAGTGTTCCACCAGTCGCTCGAAGACGTGCAGTCGCGTCTCGTGGAGATCTCCGAGCTCGTCACCGTCGCCATCGACAAGGCGACCCGTGCGTTCGGCACGAGCGATGTGGCGCTGGCCGAAGAGGTCATCGAGGCCGACCAGGTGATCGACGACAAGGCGATCGCGCTCGACGAGCTGGCGATCCAGATCCTCGCCCGGCAGCAGCCGGTCGCCCGCGACCTGCGCATCGTCGTCGCGGCCCTGCGCGTGAGCGCATCGCTGGAGCGCATGGGCGACATCGCCGAGCACATCGCGCAGCTGACCCGCATGCGCTTCCCCGAGCGCGCCATCCCGAAGGGGCTGAAGAGCACCTTCACCCGCATGGGCGAACTCGACGTCGAGGTGGCGCGCACGCTCACCGAGCTGCTGCGCACCGAGGATCTCTCACTCGTGGAGACCCTGCGGGGCCTCGAAGACCAGCTCGACGACCGTCACATCGCTGTCTTCGAGAAGGTGCTCAGCGAGGCCTGGAAGGGCGAGGCCTCGGCGACCGTCGATGCGACCCTCGCCAGCCGCTACCTGGAACGCTTCGCCGACCACGCCGTATCGGTCGGCAAGAAGGTCGCCTACCTCGCCACCGGCGACTGGACCCCCGACACCGACACGATCGCCGTCATCGCCGCGGGCACCGACGGCTGACCTGGACGCGCCAAGATGCAGGACCGGGCGTGACAGAAGTTGCCCCGGCCCGCCCCTGCGGCGTGTTTTGTCACGAGTGTTTCTGCATCCTGGCAGGGCGGGCACCGACGGCTGAGCCGCCTCTCGGCGTCAGCCCTTGCCCTGGCTCGCGACCGCGGCGGCGCCGGCGGCGGCGGCCTCGGGGTCGAGGTACTCGCCGGGGCCGAGGGGCATGAAGTCCTCGCCGAGGCGGTACACGAGCGGGATGCCGGTCGGGATGTTCAGCTCGGCGATGTCGGCGTCGCTGATGCCGTCGAGGTGCTTCACGAGGGCGCGCAACGAGTTGCCGTGCGCCGTGACGAGCACCGTCTTACCCGCCTTCAGGTCGGGGATGATGTCGTTCTCCCAGTAGGGCAGCATCCGGTCGATGACGATCTTCAGCGACTCGGTGCGCGGCACCTCGCCGTCGATGCCGACGTAGCGCGGGTCGTCGACCTGGCTGTACGCGGAGTCGTCGGGCAGCGGCGGCGGCGGCACGTCGAACGAGCGGCGCCACAGCATGAACTGCTCGTTGCCGAACTGCTCCAGGGTCTGCGCCTTGTCCTTGCCCTGCAGGTCGCCGTAGTGACGCTCGTTGAGACGCCACGAGCGCTTGACCGGGATCCAGAGACGGTCGGCGGCATCCAGCGCCAGGTTCGCGGTCTGGATCGCCCGGCTGAGCACCGACGTGTGCAGCACGTCGGGAAGCAGGCCGGTCTCCTTCAGCAGTTCACCGCCGCGCGTCGCCTCGGCGCGGCCCTGCTCGGTGAGGCGCACGTCCACCCAGCCGGTGAACTGGTTGGTCTTGTTCCACTCGCTCTGCCCGTGGCGGAGGAGGATCAGCGTGTAGGGAGCGGTCATGCTCCCATCGTAGCCATGCGGCGGCTGGCATCATGGGTCCATGCCCGCCGAGCCCGCCCGCACCCGCGGTGCCGTCGGCCGGATCACCCGCGGCACCACGAACACCAACCGCCTGCGCCGCGTCGACCGCTGGATCGCCCGGCATCCGGCGCTGCGTCGCACACCCGACCCGTTCGTCGTCGACCTCGGCTATGGCGCGAGCGGGGTGACCGCGTTCGAGCTCGAGGCGCGCCTGCGCCGCGCCCGGCCCGGGGTCGAGGTGCGGGGCCTGGAGATCGACCCCGCCCGCGTCGCCCGCGCCGAGGCGCAGCTGGCCGAGGTGCGCGCCGGCCGCACGCCGTTCGCGCAGGACGCGCGGGTGTCGTTCGCGCGCGGCGGGTTCGAGGTGCCGGGCGAGCGGCATCCGGCCGTCATCCGCGCCTTCAACGTGCTGCGCCAGTACGACGAGGCCGACGTGGATGCCGCGTGGCAGCGCATGGCTGCCCGGCTGCAGCCCGGCGGCATCCTCGTGGAAGGCACGTGCGACGAACTGGGACGCATCTGCACGTGGGTGGAGGTCGGCGCCGACGCCGTGCCGCGCACGCTGACCGTCTCGCTGCGGCTCGCCGAGCTCGGCTCCCCCGCGGTCGCGGCCGAGCGGCTGCCGAAGGCGCTCATCCACCGCAACGTCCCCGGCGAGCCGGTGCACGCCTTGATCGCCGCGCTGGATGCCGAGTGGATCCGCGCCGCCCCCGCCTCCGCCTTCGGCCCGGTGCAGCGCTGGCGCACCGCGCTGGGCGCCCTGACCGCCGCCGGCTGGCCGCTGCAGGCCCGCGCGCGCTGGCGCCTCGGCGAGGTCACCGTGCCCTGGGCGCTCGTCGCGCCCGCGTCCTGACGCGGCCCGCGCCTACACGCGGGGCGGGGCGGCACGCGCGTCGGCGGGCGGCATGCCGGCGGCGATCATCAGGTCGACCGCCAGCGGGCGCAACGCGCCGATCAGGTTCTGGTCGACGCTCGAGCGGCCCGCCGCCAGCGCCGCCGGGTCGAGCCGTGCGGCGACGGCGCGGATGGCCTCGCGGGCCGGCGGCTCCATCGAGATGTCGTCGAGGGACTGCGCGACCAGCGCGGCGCCGGCGCCGAGTTCGGCCAGCAGCTCGGCCGCGACGGGGCGGGGCTCGCCGTCGTCGCAGAGGTACACGATCCGTCGGGCGATGACCCGGAGATTGCGCACGGCCAGGTCGAGGTTCGTCTTGACCCGCTGCTGCCGCTCCAGTTCGCTGCGCTGGCGCACCAGCACCGGCGAGATCCGCGCCGTCGCGAGCCCCGCCGCGAGCGAGGCGTGCCACGCGTCGACCAGCGGCTGCAGCGCCCGCGCCTTCTCCAGCCCCCGCGCGGCCCGCAGCCGGTCGCCCCGGCGCAACGCCTGGACCAGGGTCGCCACCGTGCCGTCGAACGCCGTCAGCAGCGCCCGCCCGTCGCGGGCGACCGTGCGCAGGGGGCTGCGCGGCACGAGCACCATGACCACGAGCGCCGCGACCCCGCCGACGATGCCGTCGAGCAGCCGGAGAAACGGCGTGCTGGGCATGATGACGACGATCGCGGACTGGATGCCGGCCGCGACCGCGAGCGCCGGCTGCACGGACAGGAACCGGGCGATCACCAGGCTCGCCGCCAGCGTCGTCGCCAACTGCCACCAGCCGGTGCCCGCCAGCAGCACGATCGTCTCGGCGACGAGGATGCCGACGACCATCCCGATCACCGTCTCCAGCACCCGCCGGGGGCGGGTGTCGCGGACCAGGCCCAGGCTCGACACGGCGATCGTCACCGCCAGCAGCGGCACGGGATGCCCGAGCACCGATGTCGCGAACGCGTACGCCGCGGTCGCGGCGATCACCACCTGCGCGATCGCCACCGCCGAGTCGGCCACGCGGCGCAGCCCGGGCCGCGGGTCCACGCGCGAGCGCCACCCCGTGGGGATCGGCGTGGTCGGAGGCGCGGCGGACATCGTCAGCGGCGGGAAAGACGCGGCAGGCGGGGCACGTTCGCGGTGCGCCCGGCATCCGGCGGGACGATCGTCTCCTGCGCCGCCGCGACGGTGCCGCCCGCGACGGCCACCGTGAGCGCGGCGTCCGGCGGGACGGTGCGCTTGACGTAGGCGAGGGCGATCGGGCCCTCCTCGTGGTGGCGCGCCACCGAGGTCACCGCCCCGACGACGTCGTCCCCGACGCGCACCTCGGCGCCCGGTGCGGGCAGCTCGGCGTCGCTGCCGTCGAGCTGCAGCGCGACGAGCCGCCGCGGCGGATGGCCCAGGTTGTGCACCTTCGCGACGGTCTCCTGCCCGCGGTAGCACCCCTTGTCGAGGTGCACCGCCGTGCGCAGCCAGTCGGCCTCGTGCGGCAGCGCGCGCCCGTCGGCCTCGCGCGCGGCGCGCGGGCGCCACGCGGCCACCCGCAGCGCCTCGGCGGCGAGCAGGCCCGCGACCGGCTGCGCCCCCGCGGCGGCCGCGGCGGCGAGGCTTTCGTACCCGGCGAGGTCGATGACCGCCTCGGCCCAATCGCGCTCCGCGCCCGGATGCGGGTCGACGGCCGCGTACCCCCAGCCGCCCGCCGCGACGTGCGGCCACGGGTCGCGCCAGACGGCGAGCGCGGGCAGCGCCGCCACGGCATCCGACGTCCCGCCCACGACCCGCAGGTCATCCCGCAGCGCGAGCTCGACGCGCAGGCGGAACCGCATCCGGGTCAGCCAGCTCAGCAGGGTCTCGGCGTGCGAGCGGTCGACGATCAGCCACGTCGTGAGCCCGTCGTCGACGAGGGATGCCGCGTGCTCCACATGCCCCTGCGGGTCGAGCACCAGCAGCTCGCTGCCCTGCCCCGACGCGAGGGCGGCGACGGCCTGCGACGTGATCGCGTCGAGCCACGACAGCCGGTCGGGACCGGTGAGGGTCAGCACGGCGCGGTCGCCCAGCGGGGCGAGGGCGCGGCCGGCGGCGAGCTCGCGCTGCTCGCGCAGGGGCTCCCCGAGATGCACGAGCCCCGCACCACTGAGCACGGCGCCGTCGAACACCGCGCCGGGCACCGCCGCGAACGGATCGGAACCCACGGTCACTCCGCGCGCGCCAGGCGCGCCGAGGCGTGCGAGGCGAGCTCGCCGCCGAGCGCGGCGATGTCCCACGCCCACAGCAGGTGGCCGTCGACGTACCCGTACATGCGGGTCGCGGCGGTGTAGGGCTTCGCCCCGGCCGGGCGGATGACGGCATCCGTCGCGAGGTCGATGCGCGCACCGCGCACCTGCCCGAGGTACAGCTCGCTGATGCCGTCGGAGTGCACGATCGCGACCTCGAGGTCGAACCCGCCCTCGGCGCCTCGCAGCGCCTCGACGTCGTCGGCCGTGCGCGGCGCCGGACGCGCTTCGGATGCCGGCAGCAACCCCGGTCCGGCCTCGAACGCGCCCGCCGGGCGCGCCAGCCGCCAGTATCCGGTCTCGGCGACCAGCGCCGTCCGCGCGCCGTCATCGCCGAGGAGCCAGGCCGACCCGGTGTAGCCGAGGTAGTCGCCGCCGTCGTGGCTGAAGCTGACCCGGTGGGCGAACTCGCCCGAGAAGGAGGTGCCGCCCGCCTCGTAGGCGATGACGCCGGTGCCCTCCCACACGCCGAGCAGCCAGGAGAGCGGGACGATGTCCGCCGGCAGATCGGTCGGAAGGTCGAACACGGCGCTCAGCGCTGGCCGCGGTAGAGGTTCTTGATCACGACGCCCGAGACGAACACGATGGCGAGCGAGGCGAGCGCGAGCAACCCGACGAAGAAGAATTCGAGTGCGACGAGGTCCATGCCGATACTCTACCCGGAGAACAGGCTCGACAGCCCGAGCCCCAGACCGATCAGCCCCATGACGACGAGCGCCCCCACGGCGCTGGCGGCGACGCGCTGCAGGAACCCGTCGGCGTGCCCCTGCACGAGCTGGATGACGAACGCGAGGACGAGGCAGCCCGCCATCCCCACCGGCATCCAGGCGGCACGCCACCCGTCGGGAGCGACGATCCCGATCGTGACGGCGACGACGGCGGCGGCGATCCAGACCGCCACGACGCCGGCGAGGGACGAACGTGCGGCAGCGGCGGGAAGGGTCATGGCTCCATTGTGACGGCATTGTGCCCCGCACCGCGAGACCGTGCCCCGCAGCGCGAGGTCATAGAATGATGGCCACGGCTTTTGGATCAGCCGGAAGGGACCGCATTGGCTCACCTGCTCGTTCTGAGTTCCGCCGCAGGCGGGGGGTCTGCCCTGCCCGCTCTGGAACTGCTGAGCCACCGCGTGCGCCAGATCCCCGCCGAGCCCGCCCAGCTGGTGAACGCGCCGAGCGCCGACGTCATCTTCCTCGACGCGTGCGGCGATCTCGTCGGAGCGAAGTCGCTGTGCCGCATCCTCACCGCCACGGGACTGGATGCCCCGCTGCTGCTCATCGTCACCGAGGGGGGTCTGGCGGCCGTGTCGCACGATTGGGGCGTCGACGACGTGCTGCTGGTCAGCGCCGGCCCCGCCGAGGTCGATGCCCGCATCCGCCTCGCCATCGGCCGGCACACGGCCGAGCACGTCTCCAGCCGGGTGCAGACGTCGGGCATCACGATCGACGAGTCGTCGTACTCGGCGAAGGTGCACGGGCGGCCCCTCGACCTCACCTACAAGGAGTTCCAGCTGCTGCACTTCCTCGCCACGCATCCCTCGCGCGTCTTCACCCGCGAGCAGCTGCTTTCCGAGGTGTGGGGCTACGACTACTTCGGCGGCACCCGCACCGTCGACGTGCACGTGCGGCGGCTGCGCGCCAAGCTCGGCGACCTCGAGCAGCTCATCGGCACCGTCCGCAACGTCGGCTACCGCTTCAACGTGTACGACGACGACCAGGTGCCCGCCACCCGCTGACGGCCCGCCCGACATTCCTGGGTGAACTGTTAACGCACACGCCGCCTCTGCCTGACATGATGAGGGGATGATCGACACCGACGTTCTCGACACCGGACTGGGCGACGCCGACGACGACGACTTCGACGAGGCCGTCGAAGTCGTCGATTCGCAGCTGCCCGACCACCGCTACATGG
This sequence comes from Microbacterium sp., assembly GCF_047602155.1. GTDB lineage: Bacteria > Actinomycetota > Actinomycetes > Actinomycetales > Microbacteriaceae > Microbacterium. The sequence goes on from NZ_JASGHZ010000001.1 coordinate 247,943, forward strand.
ACCGCGAGCTCAGCTGGCTCGCGTTCAATCAGCGCGTGCTGGAGCTCGCCGAGGATCCCGCCCTGCCGCTGCTGGAGCGGGCGAACTTCCTCGCGATCTTCGCGAGCAACCTCGACGAGTTCTTCATGGTGCGCGTCGCGGGGCTGCGCCGTCGCATCCTCACCGGTCTCGCCGTGCCGACCAACGTCGGCCGCGCGCCGCAGGACGTGCTCGCCGACATCTCCGAGGCCGCGCACGCGCTGCAGCTGCGCCACGCCCGCGCCTGGGCCGATCTCGTGCAGCCGGAGCTGGCCGCCGCCGGCATCCAGGTGGTGTCGTGGGACGACCTGGATGCCGCCGACCGCGAGGGCCTGTCGGACTACTTCCACGCTCAGGTGTTCCCGGTGCTCATGCCGCTCGCGGTCGACCCGGCCCACCCCTTCCCCTACATCTCCGGGCTGTCGCTGAACCTCGCGATCCGCATCCGCAACGCGAAGACCGGCCGGCAGGAGTTCGCGCGCCTGAAGGTGCCGCCGATGCTGCCGCGCTTCGTCGCGGTGCCGAGCACGGACGGCACGTCGCGCTACCTGCCGCTGGAGCAGCTCATCGCCAATCACCTGGGCGAGCTGTTCCCGGGCATGGAGGTCATCGAGCACCACACCTTCCGCCTCACCCGCAACGAAGACATGGTGATCGAGGAGGACGAGACCGAGAACCTCATCCAGGCGCTCGAGGCCGAACTGCTGCGGCGCCGGTTCGGGCCGCCCATCCGTCTCGAGGTCACCGAGCAGATGGACGATGTGACCCTCGATCTGCTCATCGCCGAACTGGACATCACCGAGCAGCAGGTCTACCGGCTGCCGGGGCCGCTGGACCTCCGCGGCCTGTTCGACCTGTCGCGCATCGACCGCCCCGAGCTGCACTACCAGCCGCACGTGCCGACGACGGCGACTGCCTTCCAGCCCGCCGAGCAGAACGGCCGCGCCGACCTGTTCGCCGCCATCCGCAAGGGCGACGTGCTCGTGCACCACCCGTACGAGTCGTTCACGACGAGCGTCGTGGCGTTCCTCGAGCAGGCGGCGCGCGACCCGCACGTGCTGGCCATCAAGCAGACGCTGTACCGCACGTCGGGCGACAGCCCGATCGTGAAGGCCCTCATCGACGCAGCCGAGCGCGGCAAGCAGGTGCTCGCCCTCGTCGAGGTGAAGGCGCGCTTCGACGAGGCCGCCAACATCGTGTGGGCGCGCAAGCTCGAGAAGGCCGGCGTGCACGTCGTGTATGGCCTCGTCGGGCTGAAGACGCACTGCAAGCTGCTGCACGTCATCCGCGAGGAGGACGGTGCCCTCCGCAGCTACAGCCACATCGGCACCGGCAACTACAACCCGAAGACCAGCCGCCTCTACGAGGACTTCGGCCTGTTCACCGCCGACGAGCAGGTCGGCCGCGACCTGACCCGCCTGTTCAACGAGCTCTCCGGTTACGCGATCGAGAAGAAGTTCAAGCGCCTGTTGGTCGCTCCGCTGCACCTGCGCAAGGGTCTGCTGCGGCAGATCGACAAGGAGCGCCTGAACGCGCTGGAGGGCAAGCCCGCGCACATCCGCATCAAGGTGAACTCGATGGTCGACGAGGAGATCATCGACGCCCTGTACCGCGCGAGCCAGGCCGGGGTCCGCGTCGACGTCTGGGTGCGCGGCATCTGCGCGCTGAAGGTGGGCCTGGAGGGCGTCAGCGAGAACATCACGGTGCGCTCGATCCTCGGCCGCTACCTCGAGCACTCGCGCATCTTCGCGTTCTGGAACGACGGCGACCCGCAGGTGTACATCGGCAGCGCCGACATGATGCACCGCAACCTCGACCGCCGCGTCGAGGCGCTCGTGCGCGTCGCCTCGACCCCGCACGCGAAAGAGCTGGTCGCGCTGTTCGACATCGCGATGAGCGACGAGACGAGCTCGTGGCACCTGGAACCCGACGGGTGGGTGCGGCACAGCCTCGACGCGGCCGGCGAGCCCCTGACCGACCTGCAGGACGACACCATGGCGCAGGTGCAGCGCCGCCGCCGAGCACGGGCGGTGCGATGACCGACACTGCCGTCTACGCAGCCGGCGGCGTCGTCTGGCGTCTGGTCGAGGGCAAGCTCAAGGTGCTGGTCATCCACCGCACCGCGTACGCGGATGTGACCCTGCCCAAGGGCAAGGTCGACCCCGGCGAGACCCTCGCCCAGACGGCCGCCCGGGAGATCTTCGAAGAGACCGGCATCAGGGTGGCCCTCGGCATCCCCGTGGGCGTCTCGCGGTACCGCATGCCCAGCAAGCGGCAGAAGATCGTGCACTACTGGGCCGCCGAGGCGACGGATGCCGCCATCCGCGCGTCGGCGTTCGTGCCGAACAAGGAGATCGCCGCGATCGAGTGGATCTCGCCGCGCAAGGCGCTGAGCTACCTCTCCTACCCCGTCGACGTCGAGATCCTGGAGCACTTCCTGCGGTACGTCGACGACGGCGTGCTCGGCACGTTCCCGATCGTCGTGCTGCGCCACGCCAAGGCCGTGGGCAGGGAGGGCTGGGAGGGGCCGGATGCCGCCCGCCCGCTGACCGGTCGCGGCACGCGGCAGGCCAAGGCCCTCGTCGGGCCGCTGCGCGCGTTCGGCGTGCGCAAGGTCGTCTCCAGCGACGCCGTGCGCTGCGTCACGACCGTCACCCCCCTGGCCGCCGCCCTCGGGCGCGTCATCGAGCGCACCCCGCTGATCGGCCAGGACGCGTGGGAGGACGGGTCCGCCGACGTCCGCAAGGTGATCGGCCAGCGCGTGCGGGCACGCAAGCCCGCCGTCGTGTGCAGCCACGGGCCGGTGCTCCCCGGCATCCTGACCGAACTGGCGCTCGCCACCGGGACCCTGCGCGGCTCGTACCTCGGCAGCGCGTCGGCGCTGGCGGTGGGGTCGTTCTCGGTCGTGCACCTGTCGGCGACCAACCCCGGTTCGGGGATCGTCGCGATCGAGACCCACGACCCGAAGCTGTGAGCCTCGCGGGCACCGCCCGCGTTCACCAGTCGTTCACCCGCGCACCGCACTCTCGTAAGAGTCGGTGTCTACCGTCGGGGCGTGCCCTGCACCGGGCCGCACATCCCTGACAATGTGAAGGACTCACAGTGAAGCTCACCCGCATCGCCCAGCTGGGCGCTGTCGCCGCCGTCGCGGCCCTCACCCTCACCGCCTGTGCCGCGAACGAAGGCGGCACCACGCAGCCCACCGGCGACACCGAGACCACCGCCGCCCTCAGCGGCAGCCTCGTCGGCCAGGGCGCCTCGTCACAGCAGGTCGCCATCCAGGCGTGGACCGCGGCGTTCAACCAGTCGAACCCCGACGCGCTCATCGAGTACGACCCGGCCGGCTCGGGCACGGGCCGCGAGTCGTTCCTCGCCGGCGCCGTGAACTTCGCCGGCTCCGACCGCGCGTTCAAGACCGACGAGATCGCCGCGGGCGGCTTCGGCGCCTGCACCGAGGGCTCGGGCATCGTCGAGATCCCCGCCTACGTGTCGCCCATCGCGATCATCTTCAACGTCCCCGGCATCGACGGGCTCGACCTCGACGCCGAGACCGTCGCCGGCATCTTCGCCGGCACGATCACCACGTGGAACGACCCGGCGATCGCCGCCACCAACTCCGGCGTCGACCTGCCCGACCTCGCGATCAACCCTGTCCACCGCTCCGACAAGTCGGGCACCACGGCCAACTTCACCGACTACCTGTCGGCGAACGCGCCTGACGTGTGGACCTGGGGCTCGGTCGAGGAGTGGCCGACCGGCGTCGTCGGCGAGGCCGCCGAGAAGACCTCGGGCGTCGTCGAGGCCGTCAAGGCCGGCGAGGGCTCGATCGGCTACGCCGACTCGTCACAGGCCGCCGACCTCTCGTCGGTGGCGGTCAAGGTGGGCGACGACTTCGTCGACCACTCCCCCGAGGGCGCCGCGATCGCCCTCGACGCCTCGGAGATCGAGTCGGGCCGCACCTCCGGCGACCTCGCCTTCGCGATCGACCGCACCACCACCGCGGCCGGCGCCTACCCGGTGTTCCTCGTGAGCTACCTCATCGGCTGCGAGCAGTACGACGACGCGAACGTCGCCGCGCTGGCGAAGGGCTTCTTCGAGACCGCCGTCAGCGAGGCCGGTCAGGCCTCGGCCGCGACCAACGCGGGCAGCGCGCCCATCTCGGACGACCTGCGCGAGCAGTCGCTCGCGGCGATCGCCCTCATCAAGTAAGCGGAACGGGGTGGCTCCGCCTCGCGCGGAGCCACCCCACCGTCCCGAACCAGGAGACAGCGCGTTGACAGCACCCACCTCGGCACCCGCGGCACCCGCGCGCATCGCCGCCACGCAGCGTCCCGGCGACCTGTGGTTCTCGGGCACCGCCGTGTTCGCCGGCTCGATGATCGTCGTCACGCTCGCCGCGGTCGCGATCTTCCTCGTCGTCCAGTCGCTGCCCGCCTTCGGCCTCACCTCCGACGACGCCTCACTGCTGAAGACAGGCTTCTGGGACTACGTCCTGCCGCTGCTGTTCGGCACGATCTGGGCGGCGTTCCTCGCCCTCCTCGTCGCGGTGCCGCTGTCGCTGGGCATCGCCCTGTTCATCACGCACTACGCGCCGCGCCGGCTCGCGCAGGGTCTCGGCTACATCGTCGACCTGCTCGCCGCGGTGCCCTCGGTCGTGTTCGGCCTCTGGGGCATCCTCGTGTTCGCACCGTCGGTCGTCCCGACGTACAAGTGGCTGGGCGAGAACCTCGGCTGGCTGCCGTTCTTCTCCGGTCAGGTGCTCAACTCCGGCCGCACGATCCTCACCGCGGCGCTCGTGCTGGCCGTCATGGTGACCCCCATCATCACCGCCATCTGCCGCGAGATCTTCCTGCAGACCCCGCGCCTGCACGAGGAAGCCGCCCTCGCCCTCGGCGCCACCCGCTGGGAGATGATCCGGATGGCGGTGCTGCCGTTCGGACGCTCCGGAATCGTGTCGGCATCCATGCTCGGCCTCGGACGCGCCCTCGGCGAGACGATGGCCGTCGCGATGGTGCTCTCTGCCACGAACGTCGTCACGCTGCAGCTGCTGACATCGCAGAACCCCTCGACGATCGCGGCGAATATCGCCCTCACCTTCCCCGAGGCGTACGCCCTCAACATCAACGTGCTGATCGCGACGGGTCTCATCCTGTTCGTCGTCACCTTCGCCGTCAACGCCGTGGCCCGCTGGATCGTCAGCCGCCGCAAGGAATTCTCCGGAGCGAACTGACATGACCCTCGCACCTGCTCCCGCCCGTTCCGTCGGCGCGCACGTCCCCCTCACCTCGGGGCACCTCCCCCGCTGGACGCCCTGGGCCGTCCTGGCCGGCTCGCTCGCCGTCTTCGGCGCGATCTTCGGCATGCTCGCCGCCGCCGGCGGGGCCGAGTTCTCGATCGGCGGATGGATCGTCCTGTCGGTCATCGCGTTCCTCGCCTTGATCTACGCGATCTCGCGCATCGTCGAGGGCGCGCGCCGCGCGTTCGACCGGTTCGTCACCGGCATCGTCTCGTGCGCCTTCGCCATCGCGATGGTGCCGCTGGCATCGGTGGCGTGGACGGTCGTCGCGAACGGCGTCGCCCGCTTCGACGCGACGTTCTTCAGCAGTTCGATGCGCGGCATCCTCGGCGAGGGCGGCGGCGCCGTCCACGCCATCTGGGGCACGCTGCTGATCACCGGCGCCGCCGCGATCATCTCCATCCCGATCGGGCTCATGACCGCCGTCTACCTGATCGAGTACGGGCAGACCTCGCGCCTCGGCAAGGCCATCACCTTCCTCGTCGACGTGATGACCGGCATCCCGTCGATCGTCGCGGGTCTGTTCGCGTACGCGCTGTTCGCGCTCATCTTCGGCCCGGGCGTGCGCCTGGGATTCGCCGGCGCGATCGCCCTGTCGGTGCTGATGATCCCCGTCGTCGTGCGCTCCAGCGAGGAGATGCTGCGCCTCGTGCCCAACGAACTGCGCGAGGCGTCGTACGCGCTCGGCGTGCCGAAGTGGCTCACGATCGTCAAAGTCGTGCTGCCCACCTCGATCGCCGGCATCACGACGGGCGTCATGCTGTCGATCGCCCGGGTCATCGGCGAGACCGCGCCGCTGCTGATCACCGCCGGGTTCACCGACGCGATGAACGTGAATCTGTTCGACGGGCGCATGCAGACGCTGCCGGTGTACATCTACTCGCAGTACGCCTACAAGGGCATTCCGCCCGAGGCATACATCGACCGCGCGTGGGCCGCCGCCCTCACCCTCATCCTCATCGTCATGGCCCTCAACCTCGTCGCGCGCATCGTCGCGAAGGTGTTCGCCCCCAAGACCGGCCGCTAGGCCCCGTTAGGAACCACCCGTGTCCAAGAGCATCGACGTCAACGACCTCAACGTCTACTACGGCGACTTCCTCGCCGTCGAAGGCGTGTCGCTGGAGATCCAGCCGCGCAGCGTGACGGCCTTCATCGGCCCGTCCGGCTGCGGCAAGTCGACCTTCCTGCGCACCCTCAACCGCATGCACGAGGTCATCCCGGGCGCCCGCGTCGAGGGCGAGGTGCTGCTCGACGGCGACGACCTCTACGCTCCCGGCGTCGACCCGGTGCTCGTGCGACGCCAGGTGGGCATGGTCTTCCAGCGCCCCAACCCGTTCCCGACGATGTCGATCAAGGAGAACGTGCTGGCGGGCGTCAAGCTCAACAACAAGCGCATCTCCAAGAGCGACGCCGACGCCCTGGTAGAGCGCTCGCTGCAGGGCGCGAACCTGTGGAACGAGGTCAAGGACCGCCTCGACAAGCCCGGCTCGGGCCTGTCCGGCGGCCAGCAGCAGCGCCTGTGCATCGCGCGCGCGATCGCCGTGGCGCCCGACGTGCTCCTGATGGACGAGCCCTGCTCGGCCCTCGACCCGATCTCGACGTTCGCGATCGAGGAGCTCATCCAGGAGCTCAAGCAGGACTACACGATCGTCATCGTCACCCACAACATGCAGCAGGCCTCGCGCGTGTCGGACAAGACGGCGTTCTTCAACATCGCCGGCACCGGCAAGCCCGGCAAGCTCATCGAGTACGACGACACCAACACGATCTTCACGACGCCCGCCGAGCAGGCCACCGAGGACTACGTCTCGGGACGCTTCGGGTAGGGCCGCCGGTCGGTCGCCGCCGCCGCGCCGCCGCGCCGCCGCGCCGCCGCGCCGACACGAACTCCGCAACGTGTCGCGTACTCCGCATCCGAAACCGCTTTCCGGTGCGGAGTACGCGGCATTCTGCGGAGTTGGTGCGCGCGCCCGGGCGGGTCAGTCGCGCGGGCTGAGCAGGTAGGCGTTCATGGATGCCGTCAGCTCGGCGTCGTGCGGCAGTTCCACGTCGTCGATCGCGGTGAGGGGAGCCGCAAGCCGGATGCTGGAGACAAGCCAGGCGGCATCCGCTCGCGCCAGGTCGACGACCGGGATCGCCTCGTAGGCCGTCGCGAATCCTTCCCGCTCGAGGTGGTCGAACAGGCTGAGCTGGGTCGTCCCGTGCAGGATGCCGGCGTTCGTCGCGGGCGTGACGAAGGTGTCGCCGCGTCGCAGGATCAGCGACGCGGTCGGCGCCTCGAGCACGTAGCCGTCGCTCGTCGTGAAGACGGCGTCGTCGGCGCCGCGGCGCCGGGCCTCGCGGATCGCGGCCATGTTGACGGCGTACGACAGCGTCTTCGCCCCGAGCAGCAGCCACGGCGCACGGGCGGGGACGTCGAGCGCGTAGCCGCGATCGAGCGTGACGACCCGGATGCCGCCGACGCGCACCGCGGTGAAATCCGCGGCCGGGGCGGCGGTCGCCCAGGCGGTCGGCGTCGGGCCGTGTTCGATGCCGCGGCTGAGGATGAGCTTGATCACGGCTTCGCCGGGCCCGCACGCGGCCGCCGCAAGGGCCACCGCCTGACGCCACTGCTCGGCGTTCGGCGCGGGCAGGTCGCACAGCCGCGCCGAGTGCGCCAGCCGCTGCAGGTGCGCCTCGACCTCCTGCGCGTGGCCGTCGACGACCCCGATCGACTCGAAGATGCCGTCGCCGCGCTGCGTGCTCAGCTCCCCCACCGTCAGCGCCGGCGCCGCCGGGTCGACCTCGGTGAACGTGTCGCCGAAGCCGGTGCGCGCGTCGTCGTGCGCGGCGGGGTCGATCATGAGCGCGAAGTGCCAGGCCATACGCCGAGCCTACGCGGCGGAGGTCGGCTAGACTCGTACCGCCGGGCCGCAGTAACCCCGGGCTCCATCTTCTGCCGCTGCGAGCGGACACGCGCCGAGAGGCGTTCTGCGGCCCGGCATCCTCAGCGTTCGGGGAGCGCAAATGGTCCCGATCTCGCTGTTTCGAGAGCCATTCGCGCTCCCCGAACGCGACTAGGTCAGGCTGTCGCGGCGCCACAGGCCGGCGCAGGCGGTGAGGTCGCGGGCGTAGGTGTCCAGGCGCAGAGCGCGCGTGGTCAGGGCGCTGGAGCGCTCGGGCTCGCTCGTGTCGTAGTCGTCGGCCAGGTCGGCGGCCCCGGCCGCCTCGACGCGGCAGAACGACGCGGTCCGTTCCAGCGCCACGGCGAAGTCGCCGGTGAACGCTCCGCGCAGGATCTCGTCGACGAGGGCCGTCAGCTCTTCGGGACCGGCAGGGTTCGGGGCGCCCGCGACGACGACGTCGACGGTGTGGCGCACGGCGCGTCCGCGCTCGTACAGCAGGGCCGCGGTGCGGGCATCGCCGCGCACCATGAGCCGCAGCAGGTACAGCCGCCACAGCGTCCCCGGCAGCGACAGCGCCGGCGCGTTCGACCACAGTTCGGCGATCGTGTCGATGCCGTGCGTGTCGGTGAAGGTCACGAGGCGCTCGACGAGGTCGTCGGTCGGCTGCTCACGCACGCGCCCGACCAGCGCGGCGGCCGTCGTGTGCGCGATGCGGGTGACCTCGGCCGGATCGTTCGCCGAGACCTGGCGGTCGAACACCTCGCCGGGGCGCCGCACGGGGCGATGGAAGTCGCGGGACTCGCTCACCCGTTCAAGGCTACCCGCGCGCTGCGGGTCGGGGCCGCATCACCCGAGCAGGTTGCTGATGGCGCCCGCGATCCACCCCAGCCCGACCAGCCCCACGATCACCGCCGTGATGCCGACGATGATGAGGGTCCAGTTGCGCCGCTGGATGGTCTGCACGACCTCCGTCGGAGGCGCCGCCTCGGATGCCGCGTCGTCACCGTTCTCGCTCATCGCACTCCCCCGTGCCTCGCGCCGTATCGCACGTTCTCAGCATGCCGCATCCGCCACGCGACGCGCGCACGCCGCGCGCCAAGTACGCTGGAGGTGCGCCCCCGTAGCTCAGAGGCAGAGCAACGGACTTTTAATCCGTGGGTCGAGATATCGTAATTCTCCGGGGGCACCCTTCACGTGGTCGGCAGGGTCGCGAGCAGTTCCTGGAGGACCACCGAGACGAACTGCACGGTCCAGATCGTGAGGACGACGAAGCCCACGACCGTCACCCCGATCCACACCCACAGTGCCGCCCAGCCGCCGTCGCCGGTGCGCCGCTTCAAGACGACCGAGCGCCCGATGACGTAGACGCCGAGCAGCGTCACCTGGCTCAGCACGAAGAACGACCACGCCCAGTGGAACGGCCGGACGACGCCGCGCCGCCCCAGTTCGCGCCAGTCGAGCCAGCTGAAGACGATGGATGCCGCGAACAGGCCCCACCCGGCCACGCCGAGCACCAGGCTCTGCACGACGAACGGCGCCACCTGCGCCGCGTCGACGTCGCGGCCCGCGGCATCCGCCATGGCCACCTGCAGATAGGTGTCCCAGTCGAGCAGGAAGACGGAGAACAACGGCAGCGTCGACGCGACGATCGCGAGCCAGATCCACACCGTGTGAGTGGCGATGCCGGTCTGCAGCGGCGCCTGCGGCACCGGCGGCGCGGGCGTGTAGGCGGAAGCCGCCGCGTAGCCGCCGGGCGCGTACCCGGCCGGTGCGGACGGCGCGGCAGGAACGGCCGGCGCGTGCGGCGACGGCTCGGCCCACGCCGCCCCGTCCCACCAGCGAGCGCGCGACGGGTCGGACGGGTCCGGGTACCACCCGGCGGGGATCTGTCCGCTCATGCGGATACCTCCGTGAGTTCGGCGCCCGCGTGGGCGAGCTCGGCCAGTGCGGCCTCGGACGACGCCGGCGCGACGCCGGCGACGAGGTCGGTGAAGATGCGCACGTGCAGCCCGTGCGCGATCGCGTCCAGCGCCGAGGCGCGGACGCAGTAGTCGGTGGCGATGCCGGTCACATCCACGCCTGTGACCCCGTGCGCCGTCAGGAGGTCGCCGACCTTCTCCCCGGCATCGGTCGTGCCCTCGAACAGCGAATAGGCGGGCACGCCCTGCCCCTTCTTGACGTGGTGCGTGACGGCATCCGTCCGCAGCGCGGGGTCGTAGGCGGCCCCCTCGGTGCCGGCCACGCAGTGCACCGGCCAGGTGTCGACGAAGTCGGGCCGAGCGTCGCCGAGCGCGAAATGGCCGCCGTTGTCGCCGTCGGGATCGTGCCAGTCGCGGGATGCCACGATCAGCGCGTACTCCCCCGCGTGCGCGACGAGGTGGTCGCTGATGCCCGCCGCGACGGCATCGCCGCCGTCGACGCCGAGGGCGCCGCCCTCGGTGAAGTCGTTCTGCACATCCACGATGAACAGTGCTCTGGTCATGCTTCGAGGCTAGCCCGGATGCCGGGGTGTGGCGCATCCGACGCGGCGACGCCCCCGACGATGCGCCCCGCGGGCTGCCCCTCGCGAACGGCCGACGAAGCGCGGCCGGCGTCAGCCCCGTGCGAAGTAGAGGACCCAGGAGATCGCCTGGGCCACCACGGCGAGCAGCAGCAGGCCCGCCGCCATCGAGGTCGCGGCGCGCAGTCCGGGCGCGCGCCGGGCGAGCCGGATCCGCCCGCGCCAGCCGTGGCGGTACCAGAGGGATGCCGTGTCCTTCCCCGCGAGGGTCTCTGCCTGCGCGGCGTTCAGCACGGCGCTGTTGGCGTCGCCGTCGGCGTCGAACCAACGCGCCGTCGGGGCGTCGCCCTCGCGATCGATGATCGCGTCGGCGGGCAGCCACGTGCCGTCGGCCGCCCACATCGCGACCGCGACGACGCCCAGCAGCACGGCTCCGCCCAGCCCCACCCAGGTGAGGATCTCCAGCACGGCATCCGCTGCGTGGTCCATCCAGAGCCGCCTCTCCACCGCCGCAGGCCCACGACGACGAAAGGCCCTGGCGGGCCTTTCGGTATGAGCCACCTGTCAGGATTGAACTGACGACCTTCCCATTACGAGTGGGATGCTCTACCACTGAGCTAAGGTGGCGTGCCGCGGATCGCTCCACGCACGATCAACGATCTTACAGGGTCGACACCCCCCGCCGCGAACCGGCGACGGCCTACGAGCAGACGAGGCCGTCCTCCGGGACGGTGCCCTGCACGAGGTAGGCCTCGACCGCGTCGTCGACGCAGCTGTTGCCCTTGTTGTAGCCCGTGTGCCCCTCGCCCTCGCGGGTGACGAGCACGCCGGAGGACAGCTGCTCCGCGAGCGACACCGACCACGCGTACGGCGTCGCCGGGTCGTTGGTCGTGCCGACCACGACGATCGGCGCGGCCCCGTCGGCGGTGATCCGCTCACGCACGCCGGTGGGCGGATACGGCCAGGTGGTGCAGACGTCGACGCCCTGCCAGTACGGCGCGATCGTCGGGGCCTTCTCGGCCACGAGGGCGTCGGCGGCATCCTGATCGGCCTGGTTCGTGTCGACCGGGTAGTCCATGCAGTTGTAGGCGTTGAACGCCTCCGTGGAGTTGTCGAGATACGCACCGTTCTCGCGGCCCCAGTAGAAGTCGGCGAGGATGAACCCCCACTCCGGGTCGCCCGCGAGCGCTTCGCTCAGCGCCCGCGTGAGGTACGTCCAGTTCTCCTGCGAGTAGAGGGCCGCGATGATGCCGGTCATCAGCGAATCGGCACCCAGCATCCGCCCGTCCGAGGCGCGCAACGGCGCCGCATCGACGCTGGCCAGCAGGGTGCCGAGGTCCTTCATGGCGCTGTCGACCGTGCCCGAGAACGGGCAGTCGCTGCCGCCGAGGCAGTCGGCCATGTAGGCGCGCAGCGCCGATTCGAACCCGAGCGCCTGCGTCGTGCCGACCTCGAGCGCGGGGATCGACGGGTCGATCGCGCCGTCGAGCACCAGCCGGCCGACGCGCTCCGGGAACAGCTTCGCGTACGTCGCGCCGAGGAAGGTGCCGTACGAGTAGCCGAGGTAGTTGAGCTTCGCGTCGCCGAGCACACCGCGCAGCAGATCCATGTCGCGGGCCGCGTTGTCGGTCGTGACGTACGGGAGGATGCCGTCGCTGTTCGCCTCGCACGCGTCGACGAACTTCTCGTTGCGCGCCGTCAGCTCAGCCTCCCATCCGGCGCTGCCGCGCGGGTCGGCGGGGATGTCGAACAGGTACGCGTCCATCGCCTTCGCATCGAGGCATTTCACGGCGGTGGAGCGCCCCACCCCGCGCGGGTCGAACCCGATCACGTCGTACGCGTCGGACAGCGCCGTGCCCACGGCGTACGACGCCGACTCGGCGATGATGTCGTAGCCGCTGGCGCCGGGACCGCCCGGGTTGGTCAGCAGCGATCCGATCGCGTCGCCGCCCGATGCCGCACGCCGGATGACGGCGAGCTCGATCGTGCCGGCGTCGGGGTCGCTCCAGTCCAGCGGGGCGGTGACCTCGGTGCAGTCGTAGTCGCCGGGATCGGTGCCGGTGCACGCACTCCAGTCGAGCGTCTGGCTGTAGAACTCCTCGAACCCGGCCGGAACGCCGTCGAGGACGGGTTCGCGGCTCGGCGCGGGGGTCGCGGACGACGCGGCCGGGATCATGGCGTACAGACAGCCGGACAGCATCGCGGTGACGACGGCGAGGCCGGCGACGACGGCGAAGACGCGGCGGACGCGACGAGGGTAAGGGGTGCTGTTCACAGGATCCTCCCGCTCGCGACGGTCACGAGCATGCTCTCCAGGGCCAGGGCGGGGGCGGCGTTGCCCTCGAGGTTGGTGCGGGTCGTGGCGATCGCGTCGATCACCGTCAGGGTGCGCGGCGCCTCCCAGGCGGCGGCGAGAGCCGACAGCTCGGCCCCGAGCTCGCGGTTGATGAGTTCGCCCGTGCGGCCGAACTGCAGCATGAGCACATCGCGGAACATCGACTCCAGATCGGTGAGCACCCGGTCGATGCCGTCGCGCAGGCTCCGCGTCGCGCGGCGCTTCTGATCGTCTTCGAGGGCGCTGAGCTGGCTGCGCACGGCCGGCGGCACCGCCGCGCCGGGAGCGATGCCGAGCGTGCGCAGCAGCGCTTCGCGCTCGGCCTCGTCGCGTTCGGCGGTGAGCGCCTTCGCGTCGTCGGTGGCCAGCTGCACGATGCGGGCCGCGGTCTCGACGGCGCCGCCGACCCCGCGCACGGCGAGGACGGCGCGCAGCGTCTCGTCGCGGCGCTGCCGCGCGGCTTCGTCGGTCGCGAGGCGCACCGCCATGCCGATGTGGCGCTGCGACAGGCGCGCCGCCTGCTCGGCCGTGGCCTCGTCGACGCCGGTGCGGGTGACGATCAGCCGGGCCACGTCGTCGACGTCGGGCTCGCGCAGGCGCAGCGTGCGCACGCGCGAGCGGATCGTCGGCAGCAGATCGGCCTCGCTCGGCGCGCACAGGATCCACACGGTGCGCTCGGGCGGCTCTTCCAGCGCCTTCAGCAGCACATTGCTCGTGCGCTCGACCATGCGGTCGGCATCCTCCATCACCATCACCCGGTATCGCCCCAGCGACGGCGAGAAGTACGAGCGCTCGACGAGCGCCCGCGCGTCTTTGATGGAGATGATGACGCCCTCGGTGCGCAGCGCCGTGAGATCGGGATGCGTGCCCGCGCGCACCTGCCGCATGGCGGCCTCGTCGCCGGGCTCGGCGATGAGCGCCGCCGCGAAGGCGTACGCCAGCGTCGACCGCCCCGAACCGGCGGGGCCCGTGATGAGCCACGCATGCGCGAGCTGGGCCGGGTCGGATGCCGCCGCCTGCAGTTGCCGCAGCGCCTCGTCCTGGCCCCACACCTCGCCCCACGGCAACGCGTGCGGCGGCACGGTCGCGGCGGTCATGCTCCCCAGCCTACGACGTGGCGCCGACACCCCCGTGCGGAGGCTGCGGACAGAGCGGGCGTATCCCCGTCGCGCTGCCGAATCCTGCACGCGCTGCTGATATTTCGACAGCGCGTGCCGATTTCGACAGCGCGAGGAGGCGGACCGGGCCGGGCGCCCGGCGAGGGAGCGCGGCGACCGAGACGAAACGTCTCAGCCGAGGAGGGCGGCGACGCGGGCGCGGACGGCGGCGGCGATCTCGCCCGCGGGACGGGATGCGTCGAGCACGAGGAACCGGTCCGGCTCCGCGGCCGCCAGTTGCAGGAACGCGGCACGTACCCGCTCGTGGAACTCCGCCTTCTCGGCCTCGAGCCGGTCGAACGGCTTGTCGTCCGCGTCGAGCCGTGCCCGCGCGGCGGCGGGCTCGAGGTCGAGGAGGACGGTGACATCCGGCAGCGCGCCCTCCGTGGCCCACAGCGACAGGTCACGGATCTGATCGGCATCCAGCACCCGGCCCGCCCCCTGGTAGGCGACCGACGAGTCGAGATAGCGGTCCTGGACGACGACCTCCCCGCGCGCGAGCGCCGGACGCACGAGCGTCGCGAGGTGCTGCGCGCGGTCGGCCGCGTACAGCAGAGCCTCCGCGCGCGGGGCGACCTCGCCGCGGTGATGCAGGACGATGTCGCGGATGAGCCGCCCCACCTCGGTGCCGCCGGGCTCGCGCGTGCGCACGACGGTGCGGCCCCGTTCGCGCAGCCACTGCTCGAGCAGGGTCGCCTGCGTCGTCTTGCCCGAGCCGTCGCCGCCCTCGAAGGTGATCCAGACCCCCGGCTCGGGGACGGGGGCGGCCATCACTTCTTCTTCGCGGCCGGCTTGCGCGCCGGCGCCCGCCGGGTCGTGCGCGTGGGAGCGGAGCCCTTCGCGCGCTTGTCGGCGAGCATCTGCACGGCGATATCGAACGTGATGTCGTCGGCGGTCTGCCCGCGCGGGATCGTCACGTTCGTCGTGCCGTCGGTGACGTAGGCTCCGAAACGGCCGTCTTTGATGCGGATCGGCTTGCCGCTGACCGGGTCGGCCTCGAACTCCTTCAGCGACGACGCCGCGCGGTTCGCGTACTTCGGCTGGGAGTAGATCTCCAGCGCCTGCTCGAGCGTGATGTCGAAGATCTGCTTCTCGCTGCCGATCGACCGCGAGTCGGTGCCCTTTTTGAGGTAGGGACCGTACGGACCGTTCTGCGCCGTGATCGGCACCTCGGTCTCGGGGTCGACGCCCACGACGCGCGGCAGCGCGAACAGCTTCAGCGCGGTGTCGAGGTCGATCGTGTCGGGCGACATGCTCTTGAACAGCGACGCGCGGCGGGGCTTGGGCGCCTCGACCTTCTTCGCCGCGCGCTTCTTCGGCGCCGGCGCGCCCTCGGTGGGCGCCCCGGCCTCGGCGACCGGCTCGGGCGGCAGCGCCTCTTCGAGGTACGGCCCGAAGCGGCCGTCTTTCACGACGATATCGCGGCCGTTCTCGGGGTTCTGACCGAGGATGCGGGCACCGCCGACGGGCGCGTCGATCAGCTCCCGTGCCTTCTCGGGCGTGAGCTCGTCGGGCGCGAGGTCGCTCGGCACGTTGACGATGCGCGTCGCCCCCTCCTCGCCCGGGACTTCGAGATACGGCCCGTAGCGGCCGAACCGCAGCACCGCGACGTCGCCGATCGGGGTCGAGTTGATCTCGCGCGCGTCGATGTCGCCGAGATTGTCGACGATGTTGCGCAGCCCCACGTGACTGTCGGACCCGAAATAGAAGTCGTTCAGCCACGCCACCCGCTGCTGCTCGCCGCGGGCGATGGCGTCGAGGTCGTCTTCGAGCGCGGCGGTGAAGTCGTAGTCGACGAGGTCGGCGAAGTGCTGCTCCAGCAGCCGCACGACGCTGAACGCGAGCCAGCTCGGCACGAGCGCCTGGCCGCGCTTGCTGACGTATTCGCGGTTGATGATGACGTCGATGATCGACGCGAACGTCGAGGGCCGGCCGATGCCCTTCTCCTCCAGCGCCTTCACGAGCGACGCCTCGGTGTAGCGCGGCTTGGGGCTCGTGGCGTGGCCCTTGGGCTCCACGTCGCGCAGGCTCACGACCTCGCCGACCGTCAGCTGCGGCAGCGACTGGTCGTCGGCCTTGTCGGCATCGCTGCGCTTCTCGTCGCGCCCCTCCTCGTACGCCTCGAGGAAGCCTTTGAAGGTGTAGACGGTTCCGGATGCCGTGAATGCGGCGGTGTGGCCGCCGGCATCCGCCTCCAGGGTCACCGTCGTCGTCTCGTACTTCGCGTCGGACATCTGCGACGCGACGGTGCGCGTCCAGATGAGGTCGTACAGCCGCAGCTCGTCGCGGTCGAGCGCGGATGCCACCGACGACGGCGTGCGGAACGCGTCGCCCGACGGGCGGATCGCCTCGTGCGCCTCCTGCGCGTTCTTGGCGTTGTTGCGGTAGCTGCGCGGGTTCGCCGGCACCGCGCGGTCACCGTAGAGGGCGACCGCCTGCGCCCGCGCGGCGGCGACGGCCTGCGTCGACAGCGCCGTCGAGTCGGTGCGCATATAGGTGATGTAGCCCTTTTCGTACAGCCGCTGCGCGACGCCCATGGCGTGCTTGGCGCTCATCGAGAGCTTGCGTCCGGCCTCCTGCTGCATCGTCGACGTCGTGAAAGGCGGCTTGGGGCTGCGGGTGCCGGGCTTGGCCTCGATCGCGGTGACCGACGCCTGGCCGCGCTGCTCGATCGCGGCGGCCAGTTCGCGCGCCCGGTCCTCGGTGAGGACGACGACGGCCTTGCGCAGCTGACCGGCGTCGTCGAAGTCGGTGCCGCGCGCGAGCGGTGCGCCGTCGAGACGCGCCAGACGCGTGTCGAACGACCCCGCCGCCTGTCCCCGGGCTGCCTGTCCAACGGCGGCCGCGACGGCCTCGACGTCCCAGTACGACGCCGACACGAACGCCATGCGCTCGCGCTCACGATCGACCACCAGACGCGTCGCGGCCGACTGCACCCGACCGGCCGACGTGCCCTGGCCCACCTTGCGGCGGGTGACGTCGGAGACGTCCCAGCCGTAGAGACGATCGAGGATGCGGCGGGTCTCCTGCGCGTCGACGAGCGCGAGGTCGAGCTCGCGGGTGTTGTCGACGGCGGCGCGGATGGCATCCTTCGTGATCTCGTGGAACACCATGCGCCGCACCGGAACCTTCGGCTTGAGCGCCTCGAGCAGGTGCCAGGCGATGGCCTCGCCCTCGCGGTCTTCATCCGTGGCCAGGAGCAGTTCGTCGGCGCCCCGCAGGGCGCGCTTGAGCTCGGCGACGGTCTTCTTGCCGCGCTCGCTCTCCACATAGAGAGGAGTGAACCCGTTCTCGATGTCGATCGAGTACTTGCCGACCGAGGTCTTCTTCAACTCGGCCGGGATGTCCTTCTTCTCGGCGAGATCACGGATGTGACCGACCGAACTGAGAACCTCGTACCCGTCGCCCAGGTATCCCTGGATCGACTTCATCTTCGTCGGAGACTCGACGATGACGAGCTTCTTGCCCTGCGTGCCCTGTGCCACTGGCATCCTTCCTTCGATGCACACCATACACACCGCCTCATACAGAGAAAGCTGAAAGCCGCGGGATCGTGGCGCTACGGCGGTCCGGCGCGGGCGCGGGCATGGGCGACGAGCGCTCCGGAACCGATCCGCACCGCGACCGTCGCGACGGCGCCGTCGACGTCGCACGTCGTGATCTCCGCCCCGACGGATGCCGCCACCTCTGCCGCGCGATCGCACGGGATGCCCGGCACCGCGCCCGTGGCCGCGTCGGCGGCGGCGAGGGCTGCGGCATCGGCGGCCCCGGCCGCGCGGGCCGACAGGATGGCCGCGGCCCCCGACGCCCCGCAGCCCACGGCGACTGCGGCCGCCACCGCGAGGGCGCCGGCGGCGAGCGCGACCGCGGCCATCAGCGGCCTCCGGCGAGCGCGCACGACCGCGCCCGCAACGCGGGCAGCGGCGGCGCGGCGGCCGAGGCCTCGACGCAGACGAGGTCGCCCGCGGCCGTGACCGCCTCGACGCGCCCGCCCGCGATGGCGTCGACGACGACGACGAGCCGGTCGTCGCCCTCGCCGCGAGCGGCCAGGCGCGCCGCCTGGGCGACGGCGTGCTCCAGCCGGACCTGGCGCCCCGCGGCCACAAGCGTGCCGGCCGTCAGGACGATCACGAGGATGACGGCGGGCACCACGACGGCGAACTCGGCCGTGGCCGTGCCGGCGTCGTCGCCCCGGCGGATCATGTCGGGCGTCCCGTCACGCGACGGTCAGCGCGCGGCGGACCAGATCGGTGAGGATGCCGCGCACCTCGTCGCTGCGCATGATCAGGACGAGCAGGCCCGCGAAGGCCACCGCCGCCATCGTGGCGACGGCGTATTCGGCGGTGGCGGAGCCGGTGTCGTCGTCGAAGAGTGCGGCGGCGCGGCGACGGGTCAGTCGCGGCAGCCGGGCGTGCAGATTCCCCGGGTCGTGCGGATTCACGGCGCCGTGCGGGGAGGGAAGATGCGGGTCGGACATGAGGTGCTCCTTTGGGATGGATGGCGCTGCGCGAGACAGGGCCGGTGGGTGTTCGGCACAATCAGGTGATCAGGGAGGCGGAGCCGGCGAGCACCGAGAGCAGCACCGGCCCGACGCCGAGCATCAGGAAGGCGGGCAGCGTGCACAGGCCCATCGGCACCAGCAACCGCGCGCCCAGTCGCGCCGCGTGCAGTCGGCCGTCGGCACGCGCGACCCGGCGCGCTTCGGCCGCCGACGCACGCAGGAGATCGGCGGCCGGGGCTCCGGCACGTGCAGACAGGTCGAGCACGGCGGCGGTGTCGGTCTCGAGCGGGCCGCCCCCGGCCGCGCCGACGACGGCGAGCGCCCGCTCGATCGACACACCGCCCGACAGGGCGATCGCGACGACGTCGGCTTGTACGCCGGCGAGGCGCCCGTCGGGCTGTGCGCGGGCGACGAGCCGGGCGGTCCAGTGTCGCGCGACGAGCATCAGGGTGAGCCCGGCCGCCACCAGTGCGATGCCGACGGGCTGCGTCACCACCGCGACGACGTCGAAGCCGAGCATCAGGCTCAGCCCGATGGCGACCAGCGGCAGCCACGCGATCAGCCGCGCCGTCGCGGCGGGGTCGGCGAGCGCCACCGCGATGTCGTCGCGGGTCGCCTGCGCCTCACGCAATGCCTCGGCGAAGCCGCGCAGGCTCGCCGCGAGCGGAGCGCCGACGGCCTCGGCGACGCGCCAGGCCGTCGCCACGTCGCACCAGGCGCCGCCGCGCGCGGCGAGCACCTCTCCCGCCCCTCGCGTCGGATCCGCGGCGACCTCCACGGCGACCGCGTCCCCCGACTCGGCGAGCAGCCGCCATGCGCGCGGCGGGGCGATGCCCGCCTCCAGCAGCACGGCCAGCCGCTGCACCGTCGCTGCGGCATCCGTGGCATCCGTGGCATCCGTGGCATCGGTCGCCCTCATGGCAGCGCCTCCATCGCGAGCCGCCCGTCGTGGAGCGTCGGCCGCGCGAACCCGGTGACGCGACGGATGCCGTCGGCCCCGCGTTCGACGTGGACGACGGCGCCGATGGCACTGACGACCTGGCGTGCGACGGCGTGATCGTCGAGGCCCGCGAGCGCGCCGAGCGCCTCGAGCCGGGCCGGGAGGTCGCGGATGCTGCCGACGTGCACGGTGCCCGCTCCCCCGTCGTGGCCGGTGTTGAGCGCCGTCAGCAGCTCGCGCACCTCCTCGCCGCGGCATTCGCCGACGACGAGTCGATCGGGACGCATCCGCAGTGCTTCGCGCACGAGCCGCGCGAGCGACACCGCCCCGGCGCCCTCGAGATTGGGCTGACGCGCCTCGAGGCGCACGTGGTGCGGGTGGCGGATGCGCAGCTCGGCGACGTCTTCGATCGTGACGATGCGCTCGTGCGGGCCGACCCGGGCGAGCAGCGCCGAGAGCAGTGTCGTCTTGCCGGCGCCGGTCGCGCCGGACACGAGCAGGTTCGCGCGGGCGGCGACGAGCCCGTCGAGGCGGGCGAGCGTGGGCGCATCGCACATCCCGCGACGGGCGAGCTCGTCGAGGTCGGGCAGGTCGCGGGGCGGCAGGCGGATCGAGATGGCGGGGCCCGAGCAGGCGACCGGCGGCAGCACCGCGTGCACGCGCGCGCCGTGCTCCCAGCGCACGTCGACGAGGGGCGCGGCATCGTCGAGGTGTCGCCCGCCGATGCCGATCAGCGCGACGGCGAGCGCCCGCAGCTCGTCGGCCCCGGCGCGCCAACCCGGCACGGGTTCCATGCCCCGCCCGCGATCGACGAACATCCCGTCGGCGCCGTTGATGACCACATCCGTGACCTGCGGATCGCTCAGCACCGACCGCAGCGGCTCGAGTGCGGGATGATCCGGCAGCCGGCGCGGTGCCGCGTCGACGGATGCCGCGGCATCGCGGCGCACGGCTTCCACGTGGCGGCGGGGGTGGACGACGAACGGCTGAGACATGCCACGACGCTAGAGCGCGGCGGCGGCGCGTGGCGGCCGAAAGTGCCGATCCGTGGACAGATCGCGAAATTGCCCACCTGTGCAGGAGGAAATGACGACAGGCTCATCCCGGGAGATGAGCCCAGTTTCCGCCAACAACGCGCCGCGCGCGGGATGCCGGCGCACCACAGAGTTGGCAGCATCCGGGCCCATCCCACCGCTTCGGCCCGAATTGCGCCAACAACGCGCCAGAGCGCACGGCAGAGTTGGCAGCATCCGGGGTCATCCCGCGAGATAAGCCCAACTTGCGCCAACAACGCGCTGCGCGCGGGATACCGACGCCCGGGAGACCGGCGCGGGATGCCGGCGCACCACAGAGTTGGCAGCATCCGGGCCCATCCCACCGTTTCGGCCCGAATTGCGCCAACAACGCGCGAGAGCGCACGACAGAGTTGGCGGTATCCGGGGTCATCCCGGGAAATGAGCCCGGATTGCGCCAACTACGCGCTGCGCGCGGGATACCGACGCCCGGGAGACCGGCGCGGGATGCCGGGGCACGAGAGAGTTGGCAGCATCCGGGGTCACCCCGGGAGATGAGCCCGAATTGCGCCAACAACGCGCCAGAGCACACGACAGAGTTGGCAGCATCCGGGGTCATCCCGGGAGATAAGCCCAACTTGCGCCAACAACGCGCCACGCACGGGATGCCGGCGCCCGGGAGACCGGCGTGGGATGCCGGGGCACGACAGAGTTGGCAGCATCCGGGGTCAACCCACCGTTTCGGCCCGAATTGCGCCAACAACGCGCCAGAGCGCACGACGGAGTTGGCGGTATCCGGGGTCATCCCGGGAAATGAGCCCGGATTGCGCCAACTACGCGCTGCGCGCGGGATGCCGGCAACAACGCGGCGGCCCCGGAACGCTCCCACCAGCCCGGAGCGCTCCCACCAGCCCGAAGCGCCCCCATCAGGGAGAGGGCGGCATCCCACTTTGGGGAGAAATGGGATGCCGCCCCACGGGGCCCCGCAGTCGGGGGTGGCCGGGGCACCGTGACGCCAGAATCTGAGTTCGGCGCGACCGAGCCTACGTGCCAGGCGATCCGCAATCCAGGCATTCTCGCGTGTCGCCAGCGATATATCGGGGCGGCGGCCGGCCGGCCCCGCACCACCCACTTTCGGAGGTGGCGCGACGGCGCGCGGCGCACTAGATTTCCTGAATCGTCGGGGATTCCCCGTCTCTCCCCGCGAGGGGCTCGCAAAGGAGCGCGCATGAGCAGCCAGATCGACCACCTGCTGAACGAGAACCGCCGGTTCGCCCCGTCGCCCGAGTTCGCGGCGAATGCCGTCGCGACCGCCGAGCTGTACGCGCAGGCCGACGCCGACCGCGACGGATTCTGGGCCGAGCAGGCGCGCGCGCTGCACTGGCACACGCCGTTCACGCAGGTGCTCGACTGGTCGAACCCACCGTTCGCGCAGTGGTTCGCCGACGGCGAGCTCAACGTCGCCTACAACTGCCTCGACCGTCATGTCGAGGCGGGCCTCGGCGATCGCGTCGCCCTGCTGTGGGAGGGCGAGCCGGCCGGCGACGAGCGTCGCGTCACCTATGGCGAGCTGACCGACGAGGTCAAGCGCGTCGCGAACGTGCTGGAAGGGCTCGGCGTCGCCCACGGCGACCGCGTCGCCATCTACATGCCGATGATCCCCGAGGCCATCGCCGCGATGCTCGCCTGCGCCCGCATCGGCGCGATCCATTCCGTCGTGTTCGGCGGGTTCTCGGCGGACAGCCTGCGCGCGCGCATCGACGACGCCGGCGCGAAGGTCGTCATCACCGCCGACGGCGGCTACCGCAAGGGCAAGGTCTCGCCGCTCAAGCCCGCCGTCGACCAGGCGCTCGGCGACCGCGGCGCCGGCCCGCAGGAGACCGTGGAGCACGTGCTCGTCGTGCGGCGCGGCGGCAACGAGGTGTCGTGGCGCGAGGGCCGCGATCTGTGGTGGCACGACGTCGTGCCCGCGGCATCCGCAGAGCACGTGGCCCCACCGTTCCCGGCCGAGAACCCGCTGTTCATCCTGTACACGTCGGGCACGACCGGAAAGCCCAAGGGCATTCTGCACACCTCGGGCGGATACCTCACGCAGGCTGCGTTCACGAACAAGGTCGTGCACGACATCCACCCGGCATCCGACGTGTTCTGGTGCACGGCCGACATCGGCTGGGTGACCGGCCACTCGTATGTCACGTACGGTCCCCTCGCCAACGGCGCGACCCAGGTGCTCTACGAGGGCACGCCCGACACGCCGCACCCCGGCCGCTGGTGGGAGATCGTGCAGAAGTACGGCGTGACCGTGCTGTACACGGCGCCGACGGCGATCCGATCCTTCATGAAGCTCGGGCGCAGCATCCCGAAGCAGTTCGACCTGTCGTCGCTGCGGCTGCTCGGCTCGGTCGGCGAGCCCATCAACCCCGAGGCATGGATGTGGTACCGCAAGATCATCGGCGGCAAGACCGCACCGATCGTCGACACCTGGTGGCAGACCGAGACCGGCGCGATCATGGTGTCGGCGCTGCCCGGCGTCACCGAGACCAAGCCCGGGTCGGCCCAGGTGCCGCTGCCGGGCATCTCGGTCGACGTCGTCGACGAGGACGGCACGCACGTCGGCAACGGCAACGGCGGGCTGCTCGTCATCACGAAGCCGTGGCCGAGCATGCTGCGCGGCATCTGGGGCGACCCGGAGCGGTTCGTGGAGACGTACTGGGAGAAGTTCCAGAAGCAGGGCTTCTACTTCGCCGGCGACGGCGCCCGCCTCGACGACGACGGCGACGTGTGGTTCCTCGGTCGCGTCGACGACGTCATGAACGTGTCGGGCCACCGGCTGTCGACCACCGAGATCGAGTCGGCGCTCGTCGGCAACGAGGCGGTCGCCGAGGCCGCCGTCGTGGGCGCGTCGGACGAGACGACCGGTCAGGCCGTCGTCGCGTTCGTCATCATCAAGGAGTCGTATCTCGCCGAGCACACCCCCGACGGCCTCGCGGCGCAGCTGCGCCGGTGGGTCGGCGAGCAGATCGGCCCGATCGCGCGCCCCCGCGACGTCTACATCGTGGGAGAGCTGCCCAAGACCCGCTCGGGCAAGATCATGCGGCGGCTGCTGCGCGACGTCGCCGAGGGCCGCGAGGTCGGCGACACGACGACCCTCGCCGACACCGCCGTCATGAGCGTCATCAGCGCGCAGGTGAAGTAGCCCGGGGCGGCGGTCACACGAAGCGGAAGACGACCTCGACCTCGACGGGGCTGTCGAGGGGCAGCACGGGCGCCCCGACGGCCGAGCGTGCGTGGCGCCCGGCCTCGCCGAACACCTCGCCGAGCAGCTCGCTCGCGCCGTTGACGACGCCGGGCTGCCCGGTGAACTCCGGCACCGAGGCGACGAAGCCCGTCACCTTGAGCACCCCGGCGAGGCGGTCGACGCCGCCCACCGCGGCGGCGGCCGCGGCGATCGCGTTGAGGGCGCACTGACGGGCATAGCCGTACGCGTCGGATGCCGGGACCAGCCCGGCGCCCTCGCCCACCTTGCCGGTGGCGGGCAGCGCGCCCGCGACCATCGGCAGCTGGCCGGCAGTGTAGACGAGGTCGCCGTGCACGACGGCAGGGACGTAGGCCGCCACCGGCGGCACGACCGCCGGCAGCGCGATGCCGAGCTCGCTCAGACGTGCCGAGACGCTCATGCCCGCCCCTCCTCGAACTGCTGCGCGGCGACCGCCGCCGCCCCGAGGCCCGCGTTCGCCGCCCCGCTCGCCCCGGCGGGGCGCTTGAAGTAGGCGACGAGCCCGCCCTCGGGCCCGGTCACCACCTGCACCAGCTCCCAGCCCTGCTTGCCCCAGTTGTTGAGGATCGCGGCCGTGTTGTGGATCAGGAGAGGGGTGGTGAGGTATTCCCACGTGGTCATCGGGACTCCGTTCGAGATGTGGTGCGCGCGGGGGCACACCAGGCGTTCTCAAGGGTTCGCCCAGGGTTCTCCCCTACGATCAACGATATGCCCCAGAACAAACGGACGGCCACCGGCGTGCTCGGCGGCCTCGCGGGATTGGTCGGCCTCAGCGCCATCGCCGGCATCCTCGTGACGGCGACCGTCACCCCCGCCATCGCCGTCTCCGGCTACGCGGCATCCAGCGCACTCGACTCGTTCGAGGCCATGCCCAGCTGGCTGCAGATCGATCCGCTCATGCTGCCGACCGAGCTGTACCGCAAGGACAGCTCCGGCAACGACATCCTGATGGCGGAGTTCTACGACCAGAACCGCATCCCGGTGACGTTCGACCAGGTGAACCCCGCCATGCTCGACGCGATCGTCTCCAGCGAGGACAAGAACTTCTTCACGCACGGCGGCGTCGACCTGCTCGGCACCGTCAAGGCGCTTCTGGACAACTCCTCCAGCGGCTCGAACCGCGGTGGCTCGTCGATCACGCAGCAGTACGTGAAGAACGTGCTGCAGCAGAACTGCGAGTCGAAGGCGAAGAGCCAGGACGAGGTCGAAGACTGCTACACGACGACGACCGTCTCGAAGGGCTCGGAGGGCTACCAGCGCAAGCTCCAGGAGATGCGGTACGCGATCCAGCTGGAGAAGGAGTACTCCAAGCAGGACATCCTGATCGGCTACCTCAACATCACGAACTTCGGCGGCACGGTCTACGGCATCGGCGCCGCCGCGGAGCGCTACTTCAGCGTGTCGGCGGCCGATCTCACGATCGCGCAGGCCGCGACGATCGCCGGCATGGTCAAAGAGCCCAACGCGCTGCGCATCGACCTGCCGGGCGGCACCTCGACCGACAAGGACGGCAATCCCGTCAACGGTGAGGCCGACGGCTACGCCAACACCCTCGAGCGCCGCAACTACGTGTTGGGGCGCATGTACGAGGACGGCAAGATCACGAAGGCCGAGTACGAAGAGGCCAAGGCGACGCCGATCGAGCCGCACATCTCCGAGCGCACGCAGGGCTGTCAGACCGCCACCGGCGCCGAATTCTTCTGCGAGTACGTCCGGTCGATCCTGCTCGACGACCCGGCGTTCGGCGAAGACGACGACGCGCGCCTGCTGAACCTGCGCCGCGGCGGCATGAAGATCTACACGACGCTGGATGCCGACCTGCAATGGGCGGCGAACAGCGCGATCTCGATCGTCCCCGCGCGCGTGGACTACATGAACCTCGGCTCCTCCGGCATCCAGGTCGAAGTCGGCACCGGGCGCATCCTGTCGATGGTGCAGAATCGCCCGTACTCCATCGAGGACTCCGACGTGAACGGCGCGACGACGCAGGTCAACTACAACGTGCGTGCCGCCAACGGGGGCGGCGGCGGCCATAGCGCCGGTTCGACGTACAAGGTGTTCAGCCTCATCAACTGGCTCGAGCAGGGCCACTCGGTCAACGAGTCGATCAACGGCCGCATCGGCACGAAGAAGGTCATCACCTGCGGCACCTCCACCGAGAGCGTGCGGCTCTCCAACGACGGCACCGGCGTCGGCAATTTCGAGAACAACGCCGGCTACACCGGCACGATCTACAACTTCACCCGCGACTCGCTCAACTCGGGCTTCATGGCGATGGCCGAGAAGATCTCGGTCTGCAGCACCAACCAGGTCGCGATGAAGCTCGGCGTCATGCGCGGTGACGGCACCGCGCTCGACCAGGACAACTATCCCTACAACGTGCTGGGCGACCAGGCCGTCGCACCCCTCGACATGGCCGAGGCGTACGCGTCGATCGCGGCCAACGGCATCCTGTGCCAGCCGAAGTCGATCGACAAGGCGCTCAATTCCGAGGGCGAGGACATCACGCCGACGACGACGTGCGAACGGGTCATGAGCGAGAGCGTCGCCTCGACCGCCGCGTACACGCTGCAGGGCGTCATGAGCGGCACCGCCAGCGGCGCCCGCATCGGCGACGGCGTGCCGGTGTTCGGCAAGACCGGCATCCACGAGTACTTCCACACCTGGATGGACGGCTCGTCGTCGAAGGTCACGACGGTGGTCTGGGTCGGCAACGTCGAGGGCCAGGCGCTGCTCAACGAGTACTACGAGAACGGGTGGGTGCTCTCGCGCATCCGCAACTCGATCTGGCCGGCGATGCAGGGGGCGGCCAACTCCAAGTACGGCGGCGACGCGTTCCCCGACCCGGATCCGGCTCTCACCAAGAGCGTCCTGACCGACCTGCCGTCGGTGATCGGGATGACGGTCGACCAGGCCAAGACGACGCTGGAGACGGCCGGGTTCAGCGTCACCGTCGGCGACGCCGTCGACGGCGTCGAGGCCGCCGGCACCGTCATCGCGCAGGATCCGAGCGCCGGCAAGGCCGCCGCGGGCACGACGGTCACGATCAGCCCGAGCAACGGCTCCGGCGTGACCGTGCCCGCCGTCAGCGGCAAGCCGAACCAGGCGGCGTCCACACTGCGCAACGCCGGCTTCAGCAGCGTCACCACGTCGTGTACGCAGTCGGACAGCGCCTCGGACGACGGCGACGTCACCGGGACCAGCCCCGCGGCGGGGACGGTCGTGAGTCGCACGACGCAGATCACGGTCAACTACCTCGCAAAGACGTGCCGCGGGTAGGCTCCGGCGGCCGCACCGCCGTCTGGGCGGCGGTCGCCGTGGGCGGGGTGGCCGCCGCGTGGGGGATCGGCATCGAACGGTACCTGTTCACGGTGCGCCGGCACGCGCTGGCGATCCTGCCGGCCGGGTCGCCGCCCGTGACGGTGCTGCACCTGTCCGATGCGCACATGGCGCCGTGGCAGCACCGCAAGCAGCACTGGATCGCGGCACTCGCCGAACGCGTGCAGCCCGACCTCGTCGTGAACACCGGCGACAACCTGGGGCACGCCGACGGGCTCGCCGGCATCCGCCGCGCCTTCGCGCCGCTGCGGGGTGTCGCCGGCGTGTTCGTGCACGGGTCGAACGACATCGTGGCGCCGTCGCCGCGCAATCCGCTGCTCTACTTCCGGGCGCCTTCCGAACGCGCGCACGCGGCGCCCCTGCTCGACACGGCGGCGATGAACGCCTACTTCGCCGACGAGCTCGGCTGGACCGACCTGAACAACACCGCCGCCGTCGTCGAGGCCGCCGGCATCCGGTTCGACGCCTTCGGGGTCAGCGACGCCCACCGCGACTGGGACGACCTCGATGCCCTTCCCGCGGCGATCGCGCGCATCCGCCGGCCGAGGCTGTTCCGCCGGACGGTTCCCGCCGCGCTCACGCTGGGCGTCACGCACGCGCCCTACCGACGCGTCCTCGATCGCTTCGTCGAGCTCGGTGCCGACGCGCTGCTGGCCGGGCACACGCACGGCGGGCAGGTGCGCATCCCGTTCTCGCCGTCGGCGCTCGTCGCCAACTGTGACATCCCGCTCGACCAGGCGCGGGGTCTCAGCACCTGGACGCACGACGGCCGCACGGTGCCGCTGAACGTGTCGGCGGGGCTCGGCCACTCGATCTACGCGCCCGTGCGCTTCGGCTGCCGCCCCGAGGCATCGGTCATCACCCTGCGCGCGGTCGATTCGTCGCGCGGCGGCCCGACGGGGTAGACTCGGAGGGTTGCCACCGGGGTGTGGCGCAGCTTGGTAGCGCGCGTCGTTCGGGACGACGAGGCCGCAGGTTCAAATCCTGTCACCCCGACCATGAAGGGCTCCGCCGGTCAATCA
This sequence comes from Microbacterium sp., assembly GCF_047602155.1. GTDB lineage: Bacteria > Actinomycetota > Actinomycetes > Actinomycetales > Microbacteriaceae > Microbacterium. Next base: position 276,226 of record NZ_JASGHZ010000001.1, read on the forward strand.
CACCGGCGGAGCCCTTCGGCACACAGCCCCGGATTGGAGCCCGCATGCCCACGCCCCGCCTCGTCGCGTTCGACCTCGACGACACGCTCGCACCGTCGAAGAGCCCCATCGATCCGCGCATCGGCGCGCTGCTGCTCGATCTCGCCGCCCGTGTCGAGGTCGCGATCATCTCCGGCGGCCAGCTGCAGCAGTTCCAGACGCAGGTCGTCGACCGGCTGCCGGCGGCGGATGCCGCCACCCTCGACCGCCTGCACCTCATGCCCACGTGCGGCACCCAGTACTACCGCGTGCAGGACGGCGCGACCGTCACGGTGTACGCCCACTCCCTCACCGACGACGAGAAGCGGCGCGCGCTGGCCGCGGTCGAGGAGGAGGCCCGGCGCCTGGGCCTGTGGGAGCCGGAGCCGTGGGGCGAGATCCTGGAGGATCGCGGGTCGCAGATCACCTTCTCGGCGCTCGGGCAGTCCGCTCCCCTGGCCGCCAAGACGGCGTGGGATCCGACCGGGGCGAAGAAGAACGCGCTGCGCGACGCGGTCGCCGCCCGCCTCCCCGACCTCGAGGTGCGCTCCGGCGGATCGACGTCGGTCGACATCACCCACCGCGGCATCGACAAGGCGTACGGAATGCGGCGGCTCGCGGAGGTGACCGGCATCCCGCTCGACGACATGCTGTTCGTCGGCGACCGCCTCGACGAGCACGGCAACGACTACCCCGTGCTCGCCCTGGGCGTCGCCTGCCACGCGGTGGACGGCTGGGAGGACACCGCCGCCTACCTCGACGCCCTCATCCCCACTCTCCCCCCGCGCTGACCCCGCCTCTCTCCCCCGTCTCCCCGCTTCTCCCGGCCCCGTCTCCCCACTTCTCTCGGCGAGACTGCATCGGTGCACCGAGACTGCAGCTGGCAACCGCTGTCTCGGTGCACGGATGCTGTTTCGACGGCGGGCGGCGAGGCGGGGCGGGCGGCGGGGCGAAAGCCGGGGCGGGCGGGCGAGCGAGCGAGCGGCGGGACGAAAGCCGGGGCGAGCAGGCGGACGGCGGGGCGACGGGGCTACGCGTTCGCGCGGGGGCGGGGCGGGGCGGTACGGGGCGCGGCGGCCGCGACGGACGTGGCGGGCGCGACGGGCGCGACGGGCGTCAGCCGCGCGAGCTGGGTCACGTGCCGGGGCTCGAGCTCGGCGATGTTCGACACGCCCAACAGCTGCATCGTGCGCTCGATCTCGGTGCGCAGGATCGCGATCGTGCGGTCGACGCCGCGCCGGCCGCCGGCCATGAGCCCGTACAGGTACGCCCGCCCGATGAGGGTGAACTTCGCGCCGAGCGCCAGGGAGGCGACGACGTCGGCACCGTTCATGATCCCGGTGTCGACCATCACCGTCGCATCCCGGCCGACCTCGCGCACGACCTGCGGCAGCAGGCGGAACGGGATCGGGGCGCGATCGAGCTGGCGTCCGCCGTGGTTGGAGAGCACGATCCCGTCGACGCCGGCGTCGATCAGGCGCACGCTGTCGGCGACGTTCTGCACGCCCTTCACGACGATCTTCCCCGGCCACATGCCGCGGATGACGTCGAGGTCGTCGTAGCTGATCGTCGGATCCATCGCCGCGTTCAGCAGCTCGCCGACCGTGCCGCCGGTCGTCGACAGCGACGCGAACTCGAGCTTGGGCGTCGTGAGGAAGTCGTACCACCACCACGGCCGCGGAATCGCATTGACGATCGTGCCCAGGGTCAGCTGCGGCGGAATGGAGAAGCCGTTGCGCTTGTCGCGCAGGCGGGCGCCCGCGACCGGGGTGTCGACCGTGAACATCAGCGTGTCGAAGCCCGCCTCAGCGGCCCGCTGCACGAGCCCGTACGAGATCTCGCGCTCGCGCATGACGTACAGCTGGAACCAGTTGCGCCCGTACGGGTTCGCGGCGCGCACGTCTTCGATCGAGGTCGTGCCGAGGGTGGAGAGGGTGAACGGGATGCCGGCATCCCCCGCGGCCGACGCACCCGCGATCTCGCCCTCGGTCTGCATGAGGCGGGTGAACCCGGTCGGCGCGATGCCGAACGGCAGCGCCGACCGGCCGCCGAGGATCTCGACCGACGTGTCGACCCGCTCGGCGGGGCGCAGGATGTCGGGGTGGAACTCGATGTCCTCGAACGCCTGGCGGGCCCGCGCCAGCGACAGCTCGCCCTCGGCGGCGCCGTCGGTGTAGTCGAACGCGGCTTTCGGGGTGCGGCGCTTCGCGATGGTCCGCAGGTCGGCGATGGTCAGCGCGGCGTCCAGGCGCCGCTTCGTGCCGTCGAGTTCGGGCTTCTTGAACTGCATGAGCTCGAGCAGTTCGGGGATCTTCGGCAGTTGGCGCTGGACCATGTGTCTTCCGTTCTCGTTCAGATGCGTTCCGACGGGGCCCGCATGCCCGCGTCGGCGTAGTACCCGGTGATGTGCGCGCGCACGAGCGCCTGCGCGGCGGCGGCGTCGCCCGTCTCGATGGCGTGCAGCACGGCGGCGTGCTCGTGCCGCAGCCGGTCGGCGGTGGCCGCCCAGTCGGGCAGCCGCTGGGCTCCGGTGCGGATGTAGCCCTCGATCGCCGTCCGCAGCCCCGCCATCGTGGCCGCGACGACGGCGTTGCCGCTCGCCTCGGCGAGCCGCAGGTGGAACTGGGCGTCGAGGGCGAGGAAGTCGCCCGGGGCGAGGGCGCCGGCATCCATCGCGGCGAGGGCGGCGCGGGCGTCGGTGAGGTCGGCATCGCCCCGGGCGGCGAGGTGGGCGACGGCCCATTCCTCCAGCAGCAGGCGGGTCTCGTAGACGTCGGCGATCGGGAAGCCCTGGGCCGCCACCTGCAGGCGCAGCAGCTGCGCCAGCCCGCCTCGCGGGGTCGCCGTGACGATCGCGCCGGCGGTCGGGCCCGAGCCGGTCGCGGTGCGGATGAGGCCCATGACCTCCAGCACCCGCAGCGCTTCGCGCACGCTCGACCGCCCGACGCCGAGGTCCGCGGCGAGCTCCCGCTCGGGCGGCAGCCGGTCGCCCGGGCCGAGCGTGCCGTTCAGCAGATCGCCCTCGATCTTCTCCAGCACGACCCGCCAGGCGCGCGCGGGGGTGGTATCGGTCATCGGTGTCCTTGATGGATTGTGGTCAGACCACAGTAGCACCTTCGCGCGGATCTAGGACAGCCGTCCGCCGGAGGCGCGGAGGTAGCAGTCGGCGCACATCGACTCGTAGGTCACCCGCTCGTGCGACAGCTCGTCGATCGCGACCTGGTCGCCGTCGAACACGAACCGCCCGCCGACCAGGCGCGCGTTGAACAGCGCCTTGCTGCCGCAGCGGCAGATCGTCTTGAGCTCCTCCAGGCTGTGCGCGAGTTCGAGCAGCCGCGCCGACCCGGGGAAGGCGCGCGTCTGGAAGTCGGTGCGGATGCCGTAGGCCAGAACCGGGATGCCGTCGTCCACGACGATCCGCAGCAGGTCGTCGACCTGGTGCGGGGTGAGAAACTGCGACTCGTCGATCAGCAGGCACGCGACGTGCCCGGGCTCACGCGCAACGTGTTCGGCGACGAGCGCACGCACGTCGGCATCCGGCGTGATGAGGAAGTCGACCGTGCGCTCCACGCCGAGCCGGCTGGAGATGCGGTCGGCGCCCTTCGTGTCGACGGCGGGCTTGGCCAGCAGCACGCGCTGCCCGCGCTCCTCGTAGTTGAACGCCGCCTGCAGCAGCGCCGTCGACTTGCCCGAGTTCATCGCTCCGTAGCGGAAGTACAGTTTGGCCACCGACAGAGTCTACGGGTCTGTTCTCCGGGCCTGCCGGGCGATGGTGCTCAGCGGCCGATGGCGAGCGCGTCCGCGGTCGCGGCGAGCTCCTTCGCGGCGGCCTCGGGGCGGTCGTTGAGAGTCGCGCCGTAGCTCGGGATGAGCGCGCGCAGCGCCGGGTTCCACCCCTCGATGCGGTCGGGGAAGCAGGTTTTCAGCAGGCCCAGCATGATGGATGCCGCCGTCGACGCGCCCGGCGAGGCGCCGAGCAGCCCCGCGAGCGACCCGTCGGCCGAGGTGACGACCTCGGTGCCCAGCTGCAGCACGGCACCCTTCTGCGGGTCGCGCTTCATGACCTGCGCGCGCTGACCGGCCTGGATGAGCTCCCAGTCCTCGTCCTTCGCCGTCGGCATGAACTCGCGCAGCGATGCCACCTTCTTCTTGTGCGTCTTCATCAGCTCGCCGACGAGGTACCTCACGAGGTCGAGGTTCGTGACGCCGACCTTCAGCATCGTGCCGATGTTGCCGAACCGCACCTGCGCGACGATGTCGGTGAGGCGCCCCTGCTTGAGGAACTTCGGGCTGAACGTCGCGAACGGGCCGAACAGCAGCGACTGCTCCCCGTCGACGACGCGGGCGTCGAGGTGCGGCACCGACATCGGCGGCGCGCCGACCGACGCCTGCGAGTACACCTTCGCCTGGTGCTGGGCGACGAGCGCGGGGTTCGTGGTCTTGAGGAACTGTCCGCCGATGGGGAAGACGCCGTAGCCCGAGATCTCCGGGATGCCGGCCGACTGCAGCAGCTTGATCGCCCAGCCTCCGGCGCCCACGAACACGAAGCGCGCGTCGATGCTGCCGGGCGTGCGGCCCAGGGTGTTGCGGTACGACAGGCGCCACGTGCCGTCGGGGCGGCGCTTCAGGCTCCGCACCTCGCGGTTGGTGACGACCTTGACCCCGGTGCCGCGCAGATGGTCGAACAGCTGACGGGTCAGCGCGCCGAAGTCGACGTCGGTGCCGGCCGGCATCCGGGTCGCGGCGAACGGCTCGCCCGCCCGGCGCTTCTGCATGAGCAGCGGCGCCCACTGGTTGATGACGCGCGAGTCGTCGGAGAACTCGATGCCCGCGAACAGTGGCTGGTCCTTCAGCGTCTCGTAGCGGTCCCGCAGGTAGGCCACGTCGCCCTCGCCGCGCACGAAGGTCATGTGCGGGGTCGCGTTGATGAACGTCGACGGCGCGTCCAGCACGCCGCGCTCGACGAGACTCGCCCACAGCTGGCGGCTCTGCTGGAACTGCTCGTTGATCGAGATCGCCTTCGACGGGTCGTCGGGGTCGGGCATGTAGTTCAGCTCGCACAGCGCGGCGTGGCCGGTGCCGGCGTTGTTCCACGCGTTCGACGACTCCTGGGCGACCTCGCTCAGTCGCTCGATCACGACGATCTTCCAGTCCGGCTGCAACTGCTTCAGCAGGGTTCCCAGGGTGGCACTCATGATGCCACCGCCGATCAGGACGACGTCGACGGGTTCGCTCACAGTGTCTCAGTCTACGGGCGGATGCCGCGGCATCCTTCCCCGACCGGACCCTCCCCGGTCAGACGGCGGGAGCGCCGAGCCGTGCGGCGACGAGTTCGGCGATCTGCACGGCGTTCAGCGCCGCGCCCTTGCGCAGGTTGTCGTTCGAGATGAACAGCACGAGACCTTTACCCTCCGGCGCCGACTGGTCGGCGCGGATGCGGCCGACGTAGCTCGGGTCGTTGCCGGCCGCCTGCAGCGGCGTCGGCACCTCCTCGAGGGTCACGCCGGGGGCGGCGGCGAGGATCTCACGGGCGCGCTCGGGGGTGAGGTCGCGGGCGAACTCGGCGTGGATCGACAGCGAGTGCCCGGTGAACACCGGCACGCGCACGCACGTTCCGGCCACGCGCAGATCCGGCAGTTCGAGGATCTTGCGGCTCTCGCCCCGGAGCTTCTTCTCCTCGTCGGTCTCGTTGTCACCGTCGTCGACGAGGCTGCCGGCGAACGGGATGACATCGAACGCGATCGGCGCGACGTACTTCTCCGGCTGCGGGAACTCGACCGCCGACCCGTCGTGCACGAGGTCGAGCGTGTGGCCCTGGGCGAGCACGCCCTCGACCTGGCCGAGCAGCTCCTGGGCGCCCGCCAGGCCCGAGCCCGAGACCGCCTGGTACGTGCTGACGATGAGGCGCTCCAGGCCCGCCTCGGCGTCGAGCGGCTTCAGCACCGGCATGGCGGCCATCGTCGTGCAGTTCGGGTTCGCGATGATGCCCTTCGGCGGGTTGACCGCGGCGTGCGGGTTGACCTCGCTGACGACGAGCGGCACCTCGGGGTCCATGCGCCAGGCGCTGGAGTTGTCGATGACGACGGCGCCGGCCGCGGCGAAGCGCGGCGCGTGCGCGCGCGAGCCGGTCGCCCCGGCGCTGAACAGCGCGATGTCGATACCGGAGGGGTCGGCCGTGGCGACGTCCTCGACGATGACGGTCTGGCCGCCGAACTCCACCGCCGTGCCGGCGCTGCGGGCCGTCGCGAACAGGCGCAGCTCGCGGACCGGAAACGACCGCTCGGCGAGGATCTCGCGCATGACGGTGCCGACCTGGCCGGTGGCGCCGACGACGGCGACGGAGAGTCCGGATTCGGAGATGCGGGTCATGACTTTTCCTTGCGTTGGGGTTTCGGGTGATTCTACCGGCGCCGCGAAACACGGAGATATCGCGAGATACGGACGCGGTGGGGCTGCGACATCCGTTTTTCGCGTCATTTCCGTTTTTCGCGGCGAGCGGAGCGGGGTGTGGATACCGGCGGTGGTGGGGATGCCGGGTGTGGCGGACGCCGGCGGTGGCGGATGCGGCGTCAGCGGCCGGTGCCGGCGTGCACGACGGCGTCGGTCTCGGCGTCGAGGCCGAAGGCGGTGTGCACCAGGCGGGCCGCCTCGGCGAGCTCGTCGCCGCGGACGACGACCGAGATGCGGATCTCGGAGGTGGAGATCATCTCGATGTTCACGCCCGCCGTCGACAGCGCCTCGAACAGGGTCGCCGAGACGCCGGAGTGGGTGCGCATGCCGGCGCCGACGACCGATAGCTTGCCGATCTGGTCGTCGTGCACGAGGCTCTCGAAACCGATGACCGCCTGTTCCCCGGCGAGGGCGCGCAGGGCTGTGGCGGCATCCGGCTTGGGCAGGGTGAAGGAGATGTCGGTGCGTCCGGTGGCGGCGGCCGACACGTTCTGCACGATCATGTCGACGTTCGCGCCGCTCTTGGCGACGACGGTGAAGATCTCGGCCGCCTTGCCGGGCACGTCGGGCACGCCGATGACCGTGATCTTGGCCTGGCCGAGGTCGGTGGCGACGCCGGCGACGATGGGCTCTTCCATGGCGGACTCCTCTGCGATGGCCGCGATCGCGGCGGGGACGGTCATTCCGGGGCCGAGGACGAACGTGCCGTGCCCGGTGCTGAACGTGGAACGGGCGTTGATCATGACGCCGTGGCGGCGCGCGTACTCGACGGCGCGGATGTACAGCACCTTGGCGCCGTTGGCCGCCAGTTCGAGCATCTCCTCGGCCGAGACGACCTCGAGCTTGCGCGCCTTCGGCACGACGCGCGGGTCGGCGGTGAAGATGCCGTCGACGTCGCTGTAGATCTCGCACACGTCCGCCGAGAGGGCGGCGGCGAGCGCGACGGCGGTCGTGTCGGAGCCGCCGCGGCCGAGCGTCGTGATGTCGCGCGTGTCAGGGTTGAACCCCTGGAAGCCGGCCACGATGACGATCGCACCCTCGTCGAGCGCCTCGCGCAGGCGGTCGGGGGTCACCCCGACGATGCGGGCCGCACCGTGGTCGGCGGTGGTCATCATGCCGGCCTGGCTGCCGGTGAACGACCGCGCCTCGAAGCCCATCGAGTGGATCGCCATCGCCAGCAGCGCCATCGAGATGCGCTCACCGCTGGACAGCAGCATGTCGAGCTCGCGCGGCGCCTGGATCGGCGCGACCTGGGCGGCGAGGTCGAGCAGTTCGTCGGTCGTGTCGCCCATGGCGCTCACGGCGACGACGACGTCGTGCCCGGCGCGGCGGGTATCGACGATGCGCTTGGCGACGCGCTTGATGCTCTCGGCGTCGGCGACGGACGACCCGCCGTACTTCTGGACGATCAGCGCCACGTGTGGAACTCCCGGCGTGTGCAAGGGAAGAAGGGATGCCCGGCGCGCGGCGCCGGGAGGAGCCGGATGCCGGCCCCAACGCACCATTCTAGGCAGCGGCGTATGCCGGCCGTGCCATGTGACGACGTGGAGCGGTGTCAGTCCAGGACGAGGCCGACGGCAGCCAGTCGCTCCTGGACGCGGCGCATGTCGTCGGGGCTCGGCAGGTCGTCGAGCACCTTGCTCATCAACACCTGCGCGTCGAGCCGCGAGACCTCGCCGCTGTCGACCCCCTGCTGCGCGATCAGCTCGTCGGCGACGCGCTGGACCTCCTCGTCGCTGAGCCGGCGGCGCAGCACGGCGAGGAGCGGAACGTAGTCGGCGGCGGGCACTCCCTCGGGGTAGCCGCGCCGCAACCACGCCAGCACGCGTTCGATCAGGCTCGGCGCCGGTTCGGCGGCCGCGGCATCCGGCTCGGACGACGCCGCCCACCGCTGCGCACCGCCGCTGAGCGGCCAGCCCCCGGCGGCGAGGCGCGCGGCGACCGCGCGCACGTCGTCTTCGTCGGGGGGCTCGGAGGTGACGTGCTCGATCGCCGAGCGGATGTCGCGCACGCGCACCGGCCCGTCGCTCTGGCGCTGATCGAGCACCTCCACGACGCTGTCGAACTCTTCGACGCTCAGCGTGCGGCGCAGCAGCGCCAGCAGCGGGTAGTAGTCCTTCGGCGGAACGCCCTCGGGATAGCCCGCGCGCAGCCAGCGCAGAATCGCCGCTCCGATGCTCTCCGCCATGTCAGACTCCGAACAGCGAGATGCCGAAGTAGTGGTGCAGGCTGTTGCGCGTGATCCACAGCACGCCGATCACGACGGCGAGCACGACGATCGCGAACAGCAGGTACGCCGCGGCGGTCGCGGCCGGCCGACGGCCCGTGCTGAGGCCGTCGTCGCCGGGGTCTCCCGAACCGACGGCCTGCAGACGCAGCCCGATGGCGAACAGCGCGGGCAGTCCCGCCCCGAACAGCGCCCCGACGATCAGCACGCGCAACGCGGCGAGGAAGATGTCAGCCCAGTGGATGTCCATGATGTCTCCGATCCTTGCTCACGCCACGGGCGTCGGGGTCTGCGAGGGGACGACCGTGCCGTCCCACTCGGCGTTGACGTTGCCGGCGTGCACCGGCTGGCGGCGGCTGCGCAGGTACAGGTACGCGGCGAGGGCCACGAGGATCACGAACACGACGATCGCACCGGCCACGCCGCCGATGCCGTTCGCGATGAAGTAGCACACCGCGCCGACGAGGCCCGCGGCCGGCATGGTGGTCAGCCACGCGGTGGCCATGCGCCCCGCGACGCCCCAGCGCACCTTGCCGCCGGGCTTGCCGACGCCCGAGCCGAGGATCGACCCGGTCGCGACGTGGGTCGTCGACAGCGCCATGCCCATCGAGCTGGAGGTGAGGATGATGGCTGCCGACGACGCCTCGGCGGCCATGCCCTGCGGCGAGTCGATCTCGACGAGGCCCTTGCCGAGCGTGCGGATGATGCGCCACCCGCCGAGGTAGGTGCCGAGGGCGATCGCGAGGCCGCAGACGAAGATGATCCACACCGGCAGCCCGTCTTCGAGGATGCCGTCGGTCGTCAGCGTGCCGTGTGCGATGAGGGCGAGCGCGATGACGCCCATCGTCTTCTGCGCGTCGCCGGTGCCGTGCGCGAGCGAGACGAGCGACGCGGTGCCGATCTGGCCCCAGCGGAACCCGGCATCCCTCCGCTTCTGACCGACTCTGCGCGTGAGGGCGTAGACGAGGAATGTGCCCGCCGCCGCGACCGCACCCGCGATGACGGGCGACAGGAAGGCGGGGACGATGATCTTGGAGAGGATGCCGTCCCAGTTGATCGCGACCGATCCCGCCAGCCCCGCACCGATGAGCCCGCCGAACAGCGCGTGCGACGAGCTGGACGGGAGCCCCAGCAGCCACGTCAGCAGGTTCCACAGGATGCCGCCGACGAGCCCCGCGAAGATGATCGTCATCGCCGTCTGGGCGCTGAGACCGTCGACCAGTCCCCCCGTCTCGGTCTGGATCTTCAGGACGTCTTTCGTGATCGTCGCCGCGACTTCGACCGACAGGAACGCCCCGACGAGGTTCAGGATCGCGGAGATCGTCACGGCGACCTTCGGCTTGAGCGCCCCGGTCGCGATGGAGGTCGCCATCGCATTGCCGGTGTCGTGGAAGCCGTTGGTGAAGTCGAAGGCGATCGCCGTCACGATCACAAGGATGAGAATGAGGAACTCGCCGCTCATGACCGCGAGTGTGGCACCCGAAGGTTGCCGGATGGTGTCCGGCTATGAAACGGCGGATGCACCGTTGCCGGACGGCGGTGCGGGCGGGCGCAGACGCCCTCCGGTCGCGGCCAGCCAGCATCCGAGGATCACGAGCGGGAACCCGATCAGCAGCCCCGCCGACAGCTCTTCGCCGAGCAGCAGGATGCCGAGGACGATGGCGACGATCGGGTTGATGTACGTGAACAGCGGCGCCCGCGCGGGGCCGACCTCGCCGATGAGCGCGAAGAACCCGAGGAAGGCGAGGGCGGTGCAGAGGAGGCCGAGGGCCACCAGCGACACCGAGCTGCGCACCGTGGGGATCTCCTGCGGAGTCAGCAGCGCCAGCGGCAGGTAGGCGAGGCCGACGGCGAGCAGCGACAGCGTGATCGACCCGAGTGCGGGGACGCCCGCGAGCTTGGTGGCGATGATGAACGGCGCGATCGCGTACATCAGGGCGGTCAGCAGCACCTCGCCGATCGCGAGCAGGGCGGCCCCGGGGTCGGCGACGGCGAGGCCCGGGCCGGCGACGACCACGACCAGGCCCGCGAACCCGAGCAGCAGCCCGACCGCCCGCACCGGCGAGAGCACCGCGCGGTCGCCGCGGGTCAGCGCGATGCCGGCCGCGAACAGCGGCACGGTCGCCACGAGCAGCCCTGTCAGCCCCGACGGCAGGGTCTGCTCGGCGTGGCTGAGCAGGAAGAAGGGGCCGGCCATCTCGATCGCGCCGAAGGCGAGCACCCACGGCCACACCCGCAGCGCCGGCCGCAGCGCGCCGCGGTGCCACGCGATCGGCAGCAGCACGGCGGCGCCGATGAGGGTGCGCCCGGCGACGACGCCGGCCGGCGAGAACGAGTCGACGGCCTCTTTGATGAAGAGGTAGGGCATGCCCCACAGGACGGCCATGACCGCGTAGAGGATCCACGCGCGGCCGGAGACGGCCTGCGACATCACACGCTCCGGCGGCCCTCGAAGGCCCTCCCGAGGGTCACCTCGTCGGCGTACTCCAGATCGCCGCCGACCGGCAGCCCCGACGCCAGGCGGGTGACCCGGATCTCCAGCGTGTGCAGCAGGCGGCTGAGATAGGTCGCGGTGGCCTCGCCCTCGAGGTTCGGGTTCGTCGCGAGGATGACCTCCTGCACCGTGCCGTCGGCGAGCCGCTGCATGAGCTGCGCGATCCGCAGGTCGTCGGGGCCGACGCCCGCGATCGGGCTGATCGCGCCGCCGAGCACGTGATACAGCCCGCGGAACTCTCGCGTGCGCTCGATCGCGGAGACGTCTTTCGCATCCTCGACGACGCAGATGAGGGTGTCGTCACGGCGCGGGTCGCGGCAGATCGCGCAGCGCTCCTGCTCGCTGACGTTGCCGCACACCTCGCAGAACCGCACGCGCTCGCGCAGTTCGCCGAGCAGCTGCGACAGCCGGGAGACGTCGAACGTCGGCGTCTGCAGGATGTGGAACGCGATGCGCTGGGCCGACTTCGGGCCGATGCCGGGCAGGCGGCCGAACTCGTCGATGAGATCTTGGACGATTCCGTCGTACATGCGTCAGTTGAACCTCGTCGGCGGGGTGTGCGGCTCTTCGCGGACGAACGTCGCGCCGAGCACCTGGCGCACGACCGCCTCGCCGACCCGTTCGATGCCGTTCGTGCGCGGCGCACGCGGCGCGGGGGATGCCGCGGGCCGCGCGGCCGGCGACTCGACGGCGACGGCGGCGCGCGGGGGCACCGGCGCGTCGGCATCGACGGGCGGCGGCAGTTCGTCGTCTTCGTCGGGGAGCGGATCGGGGTGGGCGATGACCTCGCCGTCGCGCTCCAGCGTGAGAACCCGGACGGGAACGGATGCCGCGTCTTCCGGCTCGTCGTCGACGGCGAGCCCGGGCACGGCGGCCCCCGGTGCGACCGCTGCGGAGGCCGACGGGTCACCCGTCGGAATCGCGGCGACGGCCCACTCGGTCACCGGCGCCGCGGCGGACGGGCGGGCGGGGCCGGCCGAGGTGCCGGGCCGGGCCGGGGCGGCCGACGCGGAGCCGCCGGGGGCGGGCCGCGGCGCGGGAGGCGACGACACGGCCGCGGAGCCACGCGGCGCGGGCCCGTCGGCGGGCGGTTCGGGATACCGGTCGTCCGGCGGCGGCTCCGGGTATCGATCGTCCGGCGGGGCGCCCTCGGGATCCGCCGCGGCGGGGGCGTGGCGCGTGAGGTATTTGACGCCGACGCCGAGCACCGCTTGGATCGCGGCGCGCAGATCCTGGCTCGGACCCTTGCCGTCGGCGAGCTTGCGGAAGGCGGCGATGTCCCTCTGGTTGCCGAAGGCGAGGGTCAGCACGTCGCCGTCGGCGTAGTCGACCGGGGTCGCGTTCGTCGCGATCATCCACGCCGAGCGGCTGACCGACTCGAGGTGCTGCAGCACCTGCGGCCAGGCCTCCCGCACGCGCGCGAGCGTGACCGGCTCGGGGCGTTTCGTCTCGCTCGCTGCGCTCGCTCGCTCAACGACCGGGGCTGCGGCCGCGGGCGCTTGCTCCTCGGTCGTTGAGCGAGGTCCGAAGGACCGAGACGAAACGTCCGAAGCGGGCTCGGGGCGTTTCGTCTCGCTCGCTGCGCTCGCTCGCTCGGCGACCGGGGGTGCGGCCGCGGGCGCTTGCTCCTCGGTCGTTGAGCGAGGTCCGAAGGACCGAGACGAAACGTCGAAAGCATCCGCCGTGTGCGCGAGCACGCGCGCGACGAGCAGCTCCAGCTGCAGCCGCGGCGAGGTGGCGCCCGACATGTCGTCGAGGGCGCCGACGACGAGGTCGGCGATGCGCGAAAGGCGATCGGAGCCGAAGGCGGCGGCCTGCTGCCCCATCCGCTCCAGCTCGTCGGCCGGAACACCGCGGAGCACGGCGCTCGCGCCCTGGCCGGTGGCGGCGACCACGATGAGGTCGCGCAGGCGTTCGAGCAGATCGTCGACGAACCGGCGCGGATCCTGCCCGGTCTGGATCACGCGGTCGACGGCGGCGAAGGCGGCACCGGCATCCTTGGCGGCGAACGCCGTCACGACGTCGTCGAGCAGCTCGGCGTGCGTGTATCCCAGGAGGGCGACGGCCCGCTCGTATCCGACGACACCACCCTCCGAGCCGGCGATGAGCTGGTCGAGCAGCGACAGGGTGTCACGGGGCGAGCCGCCGCCGGCACGGACGACGAGGGGCAGCACGCCCGGTTCGACCCGCACCCCCTCCTGCCCGCAGAGCTGTTCGACGTATTCGAGCATCGCGGCGGGGGCGACGAGGCGGAACGGGTAGTGATGCGTGCGCGAGCGGATGGTGCCGATGACCTTCTCGGGCTCGGTCGTCGCGAAGATGAACTTGACGTGCTCGGGCGGCTCTTCGACGAGCTTGAGCAGGGCGTTGAAGCCCTGCGCCGTGACCATGTGCGCCTCGTCGAGGATGAAGATCTTGTACCGGTCGCGCGCCGGCGCGAAGATCGCCCGCTCACGCAGATCGCGGGCATCGTCGACGCCGTTGTGCGAGGCGGCGTCGATCTCGACGACGTCGAGCGACCCTCCCCCGCCGCGGCTGAGCTCGACGCAGCTGTCGCAGACGCCGCAGGGGACGTCGGTGGGACCCTGCGCGCAGTTCAGGCAGCGCGCGAGGATGCGGGCCGACGTCGTCTTGCCGCAGCCGCGCGGACCGCTGAACAGGTAGGCATGGCCGACCCGGTCGCCGCGCAGGGCGGTCATGAGCGGCTCGGTGACCTGCGCCTGCCCGATCATCTCGCCGAACGTCTCGGGACGGTAGCGGCGGTACAGGGCGGTGGTCACCCTGACAGACTACGGCGTGCCGCCGACATCGCGGGCTACACGTCGAGCGGATCGGTCGGCACGGACGAGCCGTCGCCGACACCCGGCAGCGTCCCTGCGGCCAGCGCGGCCGCCACCTCGGCGGCATCGCCCTCCTGCACGACGGGGGCGCCCTCCACGACGATCGCGATGGGGGTGGTCGCGGGGACGGATGCCGACAGCAGGGTGCCGTCGTCGCGCACGGACTCGCCGATGTCGCTCAGCGTGGGCCGCCCGGCGATCACGGGACCCTGGTCGGCCAGCGGCACCGTCACCGTGGACTCGCCCGCGACGACGTAGTCGACCCCGCGCACGGCGAACGACACCGCCTCGCCGGGGCCTGCCGCGATCTGCAGCGCGTCGGCGGTGACGGTGATCTTCAGTTCCGTCCCCTGCCAGTGCATCGTGTACGACAGCGACGGCCAGTCGGCGGGCAACCGCGGGTCGAAGGTCAGGTCGCCGTAGTGGTCGCGCATGCCGCCGAACCCGCCGACGAGCGCGGTCCACACCCCGCCCGCCGAAGCGACGTGCACGCCGTCGGCGGCGTTGTGGTGCAGGTCTCCGAGGTCGACCCAGATCGACTGGCGGAAGTACTCCAGCGCGAGATCCTGATAGCCGACCTCGGCGGCGAGGATCGACTGCACGACGGCCGACAGGGTCGAATCCCCCGTGGTCAGCGGGTCGTAGTAGTCGAAGTCGGCGAGCTTCTCGGCATCCGTGAAGTGATTGCCCTGCAGGAACAGCGCGAGCACGACGTCGGCCTGCTTGAGCACCTGGTACCGGTAGATCACGAGCGGATGGAAGTGCAGCAGCAGCGGCCGCTGCGACGCGGGGGTGTGCTCCAGATCCCACACCTCGCGCTCCAGGAACACCGCGTCCTGCGGATGGATGCCGAGAGCCTCGCTGTACGGGATGTGCATCGCCTCGCCGGCGGCCTCCCAGCCGTCCACCTCGGTGGGGTCGAGGGCGAGGCGGTCGACCATGGCCGCGTACGCCTCCGGCGCGTCGACCGCCATCTCGCGGACGACGCGGGCGGCGAAGCGCAGGTTGAAGCGGGCCATGACGTTCGTGAACAGGTTGTCGTTGACGACCGTCGTGTACTCGTCGGGCCCGGTGACGCCGTGGATGTGGAACACCTCGGGGTGGCCGTCTTCGTTGAACCGCCAGAACCCGAGCGTCGTCCACAGCCGGGCGGTCTCGACCGCGATGTCGACGCCCTCGCGGTGCAGGAAGTCGACGTCGCCGCTGGCCCGCACGTACTTCGCCAGCGCGAAGGTCACGTCGGCGTTGATGTGGTACTGCGCGGTGCCGGCGGCGTAATAGGCCGACGCCTCCTCACCGTTGATCGTGCGCCACGGGAACAGCGCCCCCGCCTCGTTCAGCTGCCCCGCGCGCCGGCGCGCCGCCGGCAGCATGAGGTACCGCATCCGCAGCGCGTTGCGCGCCCACAGCGGCGTCGTGTACATGAGGAACGGGAGCACGTAGATCTCGGTGTCCCAGAAGTAGTGGCCGCTGTATCCCGACCCCGACACGCCCTTCGCGGGAACCCCGTGGCCGTCGGCGCGCGCCGCGGCCTGCGCGAGCTGGAACAGGCACCACCGGGTCGCCTGCTGCAGATCGTCGTGCCCGCCGATGACGACGTCCGAGCGGTCCCAGAACGCCGCCATCCACTCCGCCTGCCGGTCGAACTGCGTCTGCACGCCCTCGCCCGCCGCCCGATCCAGGGTGCGCCGGCCGCGGTCGACAAGCTCGCGCGCCGGCACGCCGCGCGAGGTGTGATAGCTGACGAGCTTCGTCACCGTCACCGGCACGCCCGCCTTCGCCTGCACCCGGAAGACGTTCTTCGCGATGTCCGGCTCGACCAGCGCCCGCGCCGAGTACTCGTTCTCGGTCTCGATGACGTGGTCCGCGACCACCGCGAGCGTCATCCCCGACGCCGTCACCTGGTACGCCAGCGCCGCCCGGCCGTCCTGCTGCCAGTACTCCCGCGGCTGCAGCACCCGCTCGTGGATGCGCTCCGCCTTCCGCGGATCGAACCCGGCCGCCTTGCCCGCCGCGGCGCCCGGGGCCGCGCCGCCGTAGACGTCCTGTCCGTCCTGCCGGTTGATGAGCTGGCAGCTGATCGTGACGGGGGCATCCGCGTTCAGCACCGTCACCGTGACCCGCATGACCGCGAGGTGCTTCTGCTCGAACGACACCATCCGCTCGAAATCGATGACGACGTCTTTGCCGCTGGGCGTCACCCAGCGCAGATGCCGCGTCAGCACTCCGGTGCGCAGGTCGAGCACGCGCTCGTAGTCGCGGACATCGGAGATGTCGAACGCGAGCGGCTCGTCGTCGACGTACACCCGCATGACCTTCGCATCCGGGGCGTTGATGATCGTCTGCCCCACCTCCGCGAACCCGTAGGCCTGCTCGGCATGCCGGATCGGGAAGATCTCGTGGAACCCGTTGATGAACGTGCCGTGCTCGTGCGCGTGCCGCCCCTCCGGGTGATTGCCGCGCAGGCCCAGATAGCCGTTGCCCACGGCGAACAGGGTCTCGGTCACCCCCACGTCCTCCAGCGAGAAGCTCTTCTCGACGAGGCGCCACGGGTCGACGGGGAAACGATCCCGATCCATGCGATAGGTCCCTTCGTGCGGGTTCAGCGGAGCGGTTCAGACAAAGGCGGACAGGTCGTCGACGACGACATCGGCGCCGAGGTCGCGCAGGGCCTGGGCGCCGGCGCCGCGGTCGACCCCGACGACGAGGCCGAATCCGGCGGCGGATGCCGACTCCACTCCGGAGTGCGCGTCTTCGACGGCGGCGCTGCGCGCGGGGTCGACCCCCAGCATCCGGGCGCCTTCGGCGAACATGTCGGGCGCGGGCTTGGAGCGCAGGTGCTCGCGCGCTGCGACGACGCCGTCCATCACGATGGGGAAGAACTCGCGGATGCCGGCGACCCGCAGCACCTCCTCGGCGTTCTTCGAGCTCGACACGACGCCGATCGGCGTGCCCGCGGCGCGCAGCTTCTCGATGAGCGCCAGCGAGCCGGGATACGGGGCGATGCCGTCTTCGCGCAGCACACGCTCGAAGACGACGTTCTTGCGGTTGCCGATGCCGCACACCGTCTCGGCGCCGGGCGGGTCGTCCGGGTCGCCCCAGGCCACCTCGACGTCCCGCGAGCGCAGCAGGCTCGCGACGCCGTCGTACCGCTGCTTGCCGTCGACGTAGCGGAAGTAGTCGTCGTCGGTGTAGCCGGGCTCGATGCCCCACTCGTCGAACACCTCGGTGAACATCGTCCGCCACGCGTGCATGTGCACCTCGGCGGTCGGGGTCAGCACGCCGTCGAGGTCGAACAGCACCCCGTCGTAGCTGGTCAGGTCGGGGAGATCGGGCAGGTCGGCGCTCACGGATTCAGCGTAGTGCTCGATGGTCGCGGCCTGCGTCGTCGCATCCTCGGAGATCTGCGATTCCTCGGAGATCTTGCCCGCGGAAGACACCGAGGAGTCGCATCTGTCCGAGGTTGTGCAGTCGCACGCGGGTCAGCCGGCGACCTCGATGCTCTGGCGGGCGATCTCGAGCTCTTCGTCGGTCGGCACGACGAGCACGGTGACGGGCGAGTCGTCGGTCGAGACGACCCGGATGCCGCGCTCCCGCGCCGCGTTGCGCTCCGGGTCGAGGTGCACGCCGGCGAAACCGAGAGTCGCCAGGGCCGCGGCGCGCACGCCGGCGGAGTTCTCGCCGACCCCGGCCGTGAAGGAGATGACGTCGACACCGCCGAGCTGCGCCAGGTAGGCGCCGACGTAGGCGCGCAGCCGGTGGATGTAGACGTCGAACGCGAGCGTCGCATCGGGCTCGCCGGCCGCCCGGCCCGCCTCGATGTCGCGCATGTCGCTCACGCCGGCGAGCCCCAGCAGGCCCGACTTCTTGTTGAGGAACGCGTCGACCTGTGCGCTCGACCAGCCCTCGCTCTTCGCGAGCAGCAGCAGGATCGACGGGTCGATATCGCCCGACCGCGTCCCCATCACGAGACCCTGCAGGGGGGTCATGCCCATCGAGGTATCCACCGACCGGCCGCCGTCGATGGCGGTGATCGAGGCGCCGTTGCCCAGGTGCAGCACGATCTGCTTCAGCTCGCCGAGCGGCCGGCCGACGAAGGCGGCGGCCGCTTCGCTCACGAACTTGTGGCTGGTGCCGTGGAAGCCGTAGCGACGGATGCCGCTGCGCTGCGCGACGTCCTTGTCGATCGCGTAGGTATATGCCGCTGCCGGCATGCTCTGGTGGAAGGCGGTGTCGAACACCGCCACGTGCGGGACGTCGGGAAAGCCCGCCCGCGCCGCCCTGATGCCCTGCAGCGCCCCCGTGTTGTGCAGCGGGGCGAGTGCCGACAGCTCGTCGATCGCGGCCTCGACCTCGGCCGTGATGCGGGTCGGGGCGACGAAGCGGGCACCGCCCTGCACGACACGGTGGCCGACGGCGACGGGAGGGTGGGCGGCCAGCGACGGGCCATGCTCGGCGAACGCGTCGAGCATGACACGGAACCCCGCCGTGTGATCGGGGATGGGAAGCTCGCGCACGTGCACGGCATCCCCCACACCGAGCACCTTGTGGGTCGACGCGCCGAGCTCCTGCCCGATGCGCTCGACGAGACCCGAGGCCAGCTGCTGCTGCGACTGGACGTCGACGAGCTGGTATTTGAACGACGACGAACCGGAGTTGATGACGAGGACGACGCTCATGCCGCACCCCCCTGCGCCTGGATCGCCGTGATGGCGATGGTGTTCACGATGTCTTCCACGAGCGCCCCCCGCGACAGGTCGTTGATGGGCTTGTTCAGGCCCTGCAGCACCGGCCCCATCGCGATCGCGCCCGCCGAGCGCTGGACCGCCTTGTAGGTGTTGTTGCCGGTGTTCAGGTCGGGGAAGATGAACACGGTCGCGCGACCGGCGACCGCCGACCCCGGCATCTTCGTCGCGGCGACGGCCAGGTCGGTGGCCGCGTCGTACTGGATGGGGCCTTCCACGAGCAGCTCGGGGGCGCGCTCGCGCACGAGCGCCGTCGCGGCCCGCACCTTGTCGACGTCGGCACCGGTGCCGGACGATCCGGTCGAATACGACAGCATGGCCACGCGCGGCTCGATGCCGAACTGTGCCGCCGTCGCCGCCGAGGAGATCGCGATGTCGGCCAGCTGCTGCGCGGTCGGGTCGGGAATCACGGCGCAGTCGCCGTAGACCAGCACGCGATCGGCGAGCGACATCAGGAACACGCTGGAGACGACCGAGACGCCCGGTTTGGTCTTGATGATCTCGAACGACGGCCGGATCGTGTGCGCGGTGGTGTGCGCGGCGCCCGAGACCATGCCGTCGGCGATGCCGAGGTGGACCATCATCGTGCCGAAGTACGACACGTCGGTGACGGTGTCGGCCGCCTGCGCATACGTCACGCCCTTGTGGGCGCGCAGTCGCTCGTACTCGCGTGCGAACCGGTCGACATAGGTGCCGTCGAACGGCGAGACGATCATCGCCGCCGACAGGTCGATCCCGAGCTCGAGCGCCCGCCCGCGCAGGTCGCTCTCGTCGCCGAGGATGATGAGGTCTGCGATGCCGCGCGAGAGCACCGTCGCCGCCGCCCGCAGCACCCGGTCGTCGTCGCCCTCCGGGAGCACGATGGTGCGGCGCGCCCGGCGCGCGGTCTCCATGAGCTCGTACTCGAACATCAGCGGCGTGACCACCGTGGACTGCGCGAGCCCCAGCGCCGAGGTCAGCGCCGCCGTGTCGACGTGCCGCTCGAAGGTCGCCAGCGTCGAGTCGTAGCGCCGCTGCGAGTCGATCGCGAGGCGACCACGCGCGTTCATGATCCGCAGCACCGTCTCGTACGTGCCGAGATCGGACGTGACGATCGGCAGGGTCGAGCCGAGACCGTCGATGAGGCGGTCGATCGTCTCGGGCAGTTCGAAGGGGCCGTTGAGCACGATGCCGGAGACGGAC
This sequence comes from Microbacterium sp., assembly GCF_047602155.1. Lineage (GTDB taxonomy): Bacteria > Actinomycetota > Actinomycetes > Actinomycetales > Microbacteriaceae > Microbacterium. The sequence goes on from NZ_JASGHZ010000001.1 coordinate 296,182, forward strand.
GGGAAGGTACCCGAGGTGTTGGCCAGCAGGGTCGCCAGCAGCACCTCGGTGCGGTCGGCGGGGATCACGACGACCGCGCTCTCGGTGAGGCGCGGCAGCACGTTGTTCAGCGACATGCCCGCCACCACCACGCCCAGCACCTCACGGGTCAATAGGCCGGGGTCGCCCTTGATCAGCACGCCGTCGAGCGCGCGCAGGACGTCGCGCATGGACGGTGCCACCAGGAACCGGTCTTCGGGAAGCGCCCACGCCGGAACGTCTCCCGCGACGGCTTTGACCGCCTCGACGATCTCGACGAGCTTGTCGGGGTCGGAACGGTTGGCGATGATCGCGAACAGATCGGCGTGCGCAGAAGCCAGTTCGGCAAGCGTCAGAGCCGTGATCTGCCCCATCTGCTCGGGCGTGCGCGGCGTGGATGCGCCGAGCTGCTCGCTGTGCCCCTGCTGGTCGCGACCGCCGAGCACCAGCAGCACGGGAGCGCCCAGGTTCACCGCGATGCGCGCGTTGTAGCCGAGCTCGGCCGGCGAACCCACGTCGGTGAAGTCGCTGCCCACGATGACCACCGCCTCGCACTGGGCCTCGACGGCCTTGTAACGCTGCACGATGCGCGACAGCGCGGCATCCGGATCGCTGCGCACATCGTCGTAGGTGACGCCGACGCAGTCTTCGTAGTCGAGGTCGACCCCGTCATGGTCCAGGAGCATCTCAAGGATGTGGTCGCGTTCGACGGTCGACCGCGAGACCGGCCGGAAGACCCCGACTCTCGGGGTCACCCGGCTCAGGGTGTCGAGCACGCCCAAGGCGATGCTGGATTTGCCGGTGTGTCCTTCTGCCGAGGTGATGTAGATGCTCTGCGCCACGTCCCCCAGCCTACGGTGGCGCCGGATGCCGCGGCCAGAGGCCGGCCGGGCATCGGGGGCGGCGGGTCCGGATCGTCCCCGCTCCGAGAGCATCACTTGAGTGACATATCGCAGCCCACTCTTTTACCGGGCCAATCGGGTCGAGTCAGGGACACGCAGGTGGTCATCGGCCGGCGGCCGGAGGCGCGTCTCGAAGAGCTGCCGATCGTCGCCGCGCGCTTCGTGCCCCCTCCGCCAGGCCCGCAGCTGAACACCGGCCTACACGACCTTCTCGACTGGATGCGAGTCGATCACGCCGCCCACCTCGATCCGGTGATGGTGGCCGCGGTGGCGCACTACCAGTTCGAGGCACTGCATCCGTTCGCCGATGGCAACGGCCGCCTCGGACGATTCCTCATCGTCCTGCAGCTCCTGCGAACAGGCGTCTTGAGCGAACCGACGCGTCGCCTCGCCCCCACCCACAAGTCAGAAGAGCCCGATCTTGGTGGCCCGGGGCGATCGCCGCGCCCTCCTCAGCGAAGGGAGTTCACAACCTGCATCATCCACAGCAAGTACGGGATGAGAACTATGCTCGCGATCGCGCTGGCAAGGGAGAGCCTCCCATCGAACGGCGCACTTTGTGCCATGCCACTGCGACGCGCGCGGACGGAGCAAACCAGCCCAATCACGGCACACGCGAACGCAACCCAGATCGGTTGGAGTCTGATGATCGTCAGGCCAACCGCAACGGCGGCAAACCCCACGCTGGCCCACGTCAGTAGCCTCGTTCGCTTCTGCCGGCCGTCGCTGTTGGTCGTCCCTCGACGCGTGATGTCCGTCATGGCTGACGACCCTACCCGTGATTTCCCTGACAGCGAATGGAGCTCCCCGCGCGACTCGGATGTCGCATCATGGCCCGGCGCGACGGCGGGCGAAGGTCTCCCGCGGCGGGTCGGCGTGGGGGGTCAACAACGGCCTAGAGAATCTCTCTTCTCGCAGATCAGATAGGTATTTCTACGTCACGACGCCGACCAAGACACCCCTCAACATCGGTGGATCGAGGTGCGCATAGCCTCGGCGCTGGTCTCCCCCTCATGGCCTTCGCCCCGCGAGCGGAGCGAGACGAAACGCGCGGAGCCGTAGAGCATCTCGTCGCTTCGCTCCTCGCGGGGTGACCGGGAACCGCGTCTGCCCTGTTGCGCGTGCCAAAAGCAGGGTGAAACCGCCTGAGGCCACTCTGAAGAGCCGCTTTCGGTCGATCGGCCCTGCTTTTCGCACGCCCTCGCGAGTATCAGCGAGGCGACCCCTCGGCGGAACCCCTTATGCGGGCATAGTTTGGCTTGGGTGACCAGGAGTTGATCGCGCGTGCGCGCCGCGTGCTCCAGGAGTTCGGGATCCGAATCGAAGGCACCGTGTGTGCTGGATGCCAGATGACCCCCGCAGGCTCTTCCCCCGGGCACCCGGGGGTGTCCCCGGTGCAATGCCGGCGTGAAGAGGGTGACGAAAGGGTGAAGGAGGGTCGCGCGCGGGTAGCGGTCCATCGCGACCCGATCTGGCGTGACCGCGCTGACTTCATCATTGGTGCTGAGATCGACCCGGGCGACACGGGGACAGAGGCCGAGCAGCTCTGGGCGACGACGGTCGACAACCGCTTGTTCGACTTGTGCTTCATCCCGTTCTTCGTCTACGACGTGAGTCACGAGGAACGCGGCTGCTGATTCGGCTGTTGTGCGGAGCCGTGGTTGCTTCAATCGGAGGCGGCCTGACACTGGCCGCGTCCATGCTCCTGACCAGTGGCTCCGCGAGGACGGTCGCGTTCTTTGCGAGAGCCTCGCAGGCCTGACCGGGAGAAGCACCTCGGCAAAAGAAAGACTCTCCGCGAACCCGGCAGAGCCTGGTTACCCTTGCTACGTTTCCGTCCTGGGGGAGTTGGCCTGGATGCCGCCTCGCGGAGAGCTGTCTGCGAGTTTACCCGACGTCCGCGCCCCCGGCCGCCCACGGTGTCACCGGGCCGGGCTAGCATCGAGAAAGCACCGCCGCTGAGTCAGGGAGACGCATGTCAGACACCCCGCTGAACGCTGACTCGTTCGCCCGCGCCGCCGGCGCCATCACCGCCTCGGTCACCCGCGTCATCGACGGCAAGCCCGCCGCCGTCCGCGCGGCGCTCGTGTGCCTGCTCGCCGAGGGGCACCTCCTCATCGAAGACGTGCCCGGCGTCGGCAAGACGATGCTCGCCCGGGCGCTCGCCGCCTCGGTCGATGCGACCGTGCGCCGCATCCAGTTCACGCCCGACCTGCTGCCGGGCGACGTCACCGGGGTCAGCGTCTACAACCCCGTCGACCGGGTGTTCGAGTTCAAGCCGGGCGCCGTCTTCGCGCACATCGTCATCGCCGACGAGATCAACCGTTCCTCCCCCAAGACGCAGTCCGCCCTCCTAGAGGCCATGGAGGAGCGCCAGGTCACCGTCGACGGCACGAGCCATCGCCTCGCCGACCCGTTCCTCGTCGTCGCAACCCAGAACCCGCTCGAGATGGAGGGCACCTACGCCCTTCCCGAGGCGCAGCGCGACCGCTTCATGATGCGCATCTCGATGGGATACCCGGATGCCGCCAGCGAAGCCCTCATGCTCCGCCAGCGCGACACCGTCAACCCGCTCGACGCGCTCACCCCCGTCGCGGGCGCCGCCGACGTGCGCGCGCTCATCGCGTGGACGCGCGGCATCCACGTCTCCCCCGCCGTCGAGGAATACGCCGTGGGCCTCGCCCGCGCCACCCGCGAACACCCCGACGTGCGCCTGGGCGCGAGCCCGCGCGCGACGCTGCAGCTCGTGCGCGCCGCGAAGGTGCGGGCGGCCCTGGACGGCCGCCAGTTCGTCATCCCCGACGACATCGCGACCCTCATCGAACCCGTCTTCGCGCACCGCATGATCGCGGCCCGCAGCTCCGCGACGACGCGCGGGCGCTCGGCATCCGACGCGATCGCGACGATCCTGCGCGGCATCGTGGGCAGCGTGCGCGTGCCGATCGCGGCCCGCTGACGGGCACCCGGGGACGAGGCGCCCAGTGAAGAGAGGCACACAGTGAAGACCTGGCCGCTCACGCTCCGGGGCACGGGTGCGGTCGTCTTCGGCGTCGCCTCCTTCTTCCTCGCCCACGCCATCACCGTCGCCGAGCTGCTGTACGTGGGCACCCTGCTGTTCATGGCGGTCGCGATCAGCCTCGCCTCGCTGTACCTCACCCGCCGCACCGAGTCGGTCGTGCGCTTTTTCGAGCCCGAGGTCGCCACCGTCCGGCGGCCGGTGCGGGTGCGCGCGCGGGTCGAGATCCGCTCGGCGCTGCCGACGATGCCGGGCACGTGGCGCGACACCGTCCGCGCGGGCCTTTCCGGCGACGCCACGGGCACCTTTCCGGCGACGGCGTCGGGCATGGGTGCGGCGCCGCACCCCGTCGACCTGGAATACACGGTCGATCCGCAGCGCCGCGGCATCCATTCGATCGGTCCGCTGAGGGTGACCTCGACCGATCCGTTCGGGTTCGCCCGGCGCCGCCACGAGATCGGCGGCGCCGTGCCGCTCGTGGTCGCCCCCGCCGTCGTCGAGCTCGGCCCGCTGTCGGAGCTGCCCGGCGAGGCGGGCGGCAGCATGCACTCCGCCACCAACCAGCTCGGCCAGGGCGCCGACAACCTCATCCCGCGGCACTACGTTCCGGGCGACTCGATGCGCCGCATCCACTGGCGGGCCAGCGCCCACCGCGACGAGCTGATGGTGCGCCAGGAAGAGCAGGAGACGACCCCCGAAGCGGTCGTGGTGCTCGACCGCAGCGTGCAACGCTGGACGCCCGACGCGATGCGCGCCCCCGGCGACGACCCCGGGTTCGAGACGGGCGTCACGGCGTGCGTGTCGGCGGCGGCACGCCTCGTGCGCGAGGGCTATCTCGTGCACGTCATCGACGTCGACGGGCACGACCTGACCGAGCCGATGGATGCCGCCGACTCCGGCGCCACGCTGCGCCTGGCCGCCGACTTCGCCACCGTCGTCGCCCAGCGCGACGTGCCGCTGGAGCAGCTGGTGCGCCAGTTCGCCGGGACCGTCACCGGCCCGCTCGTCCTCGTCACCGGCGCGCTCTCGCCCGCCGACGCCGCAGCGCTCGGGCCGCTGGCCCACCACAGCACGCTGCCGGTGCTGCTGGCGGTCGCGCCGCAGCACGACGCGCTGGCGCGCTGCGCCGCGGCGGGCTGGCAGACGGGCTTCATTCCGCCCGACGCCGATCTCGCCGCAGCGTGGAACGCCGCGATCGACCGGGGAGCGAGCCGTGTCGGGGCGTAGCCGGACGACCGCGACGCGCGGCGGCCGCGCGGGAGCCGGCCCGCTCGCGGTCGGGCTGTGGTGCGCGCTGGCGGCGGCATCCGCTCCCCTGCTGCGGGTGATCGTGCCCGGCGCCTGGGTGGCGGGCGTCGCGATCCTCACGGGCGCGGTGCTGGCGGTCGGGTACGGGCTGCGGCGCGCCGGCGTGCCGGCCGTGGGGGTCACCGTCGGCGAGCTCGCCGTGTGGGCGTGCGCACTGACCGGCGCCTTCTTCAGCGGCGACGCCCTGTTCGGGTTCATCCCGACCGGCACCGTGTTCGCCGACGCCGTGAGCCACGCGCAGGTCGTGTCGCACGAGATCCTCGTCGGCATCGCGCCGATGACGCCGGATGTCGCGCTGAGCTTCGCCGTCGTCGCCGCCGCAGGCCTGCTCGCCGTCATGCTCGATCACGTCGTCGTCACCGCCCGGATGCCGCTGCTGGCCGCCGTCGCCCTGATCGGCGTGTGGCTGATCCCGGCGATCGTGGTGCCGTCGCAGGTCGACGTGGTCGGGTTCGTCGCGCTCGCGGCGACGGTGCTGTTCCTGCTGCGCGTCGAGAGCGGCACTCGCCAGGGGATGCCTCGCCAGGGGATGCCGGGTGGCACTCGCGCGGCACGGCCGGCGGGCGCTGCGACTCTGACGGCGACGATCGGCGTCGTCGCGATCGTGGCGGCGGTGCTCGGCGGGGCCGCGCTCCCCCCGCCGACCGTCCCGGTGGCCGCCGGGTCGGGATTCGGCATCACCATCGACCCGACGCTCGAACTCGGCGAAGATCTGCGGCGGCCCGCGAAGACCCCCGTCATGGAGGTGCGCACCGACGCCCCGACAGAGCCCTACCTGCGCCTGGTGACGCTGTCGGTCTTCACCGGCGAGGTCTGGCAGCCCGACCACCTGCGCGCCGAGTCGCTGTCGGACGAGGGCATGCAGCCGGTCGTCGCCGATCCCGACGTGCGCGTGACGGAGTACCGCACCCACGTGCGCATCACGCAGCTGACGTCGGTGTATCTGCCCGTCGCCTACCCCGCCGTCGAGGTCGACGGCCTGCAGGGCATCTGGCGCACGATCGCGGACAATCGCACCGTGCGCTCGGGGCAGAGCAGCACGCAGGGGCAGGAATACGACATCGTCACGCACGTGCCGCGCCCGACGCTGGAGCAGATCGAGGCATCCCGTGCGGTGCTCGACAGTGCCCCGCTGGACGTCTGGTCGCTGCCCGAGGACACGCCGGCGATCGTCGGCGACCTCGCCCAGGAGAAGACCGAGGGCGCGACCACAGACTACGAAAAGCTCATCCGGCTGCAGTCGTGGTTCCGCGGATCCGACTTCACCTATTCGCTGACCGCCCCGGTCACCGACGGCTTCGACGGCACCGGCAGCGACGCCGTCGCCGCGTTCCTGCAGGAGAAGTCGGGCTACTGCGTGCACTTCGCGGCGGCGTTCACGCTCATGGCGCGATCGCTCGGCATGCCCGCTCGCATCGTCGTCGGCTTTCTGCCCGGCCGCGAGACGGGCAAGACCGAAGCCGGCCAGGATCTCACCGAGGTGACCAGCGATCAGCTGCACGCGTGGTCGGAGGTGTACTTCGAGGGCATCGGCTGGGTGCCCTTCGAGCCGACGAAGAGCCTCGGCACCGCGACGCAGTTCTCCGCCGCGCAGACGCCCGTCGACGACGGTGGCGTCGACGTCGCAGGCCCCACCCCGACCGCCACCCCGACGCCGCTGACCTCGGCCGCGGGGCCGACGCGCGATCTGCCCGACGAGGCCGACGCGTCGATGGCGTCGACGCGTCGACTGCCCGATCTGCGGCCCTTCCTCACCGTGCTCGGCACCGTCCTGCTGCTCGCACTGCTCCCGGGTGCGGCCGGCTGGCTGCGCCGATGGATGCTGCGCCGCCGCGGCACGGTCGGCTCCGCGTGGCGACTCGTGCAGGAGACCGCGATCGACCTGGGCCTGCCGGTGCCGGGCGCCGAGACGCCGCGCGCCCTGGGCGCGAGGCTCGTGGCGCTGGGGGGCGCACCCGCCGCGGAGACGGACCGCCTCGTGGGCGCCGTGGAGCGCGCCAGCTATGCGCCGGGAGGCGGTGCCGGCGGCGAGGCGGGCGGCGATGCGGCGACGGCGATGCGGGATGCCGGGGCGGTCCGCGCCGGCATGCTCGCCGCACTCGGCCCCGCAGCGCGCACGCGCGCGCTCGCTCTGCCGCGGTCGCTCATCGTCCGCCCCGGCTCCGCGTTCGCCGATCGGGATGCCGCAGCCTGAGCCACCGGCATCCCGCAGGTCACGAACACCGACACCCCCATTTCACCGCGACCGAACCACCCGCGTGGGCCGCCCCGGCCTTCAGTCGCGGCATCCTGCGGATCACGGACACCGGCACCCACAATCCGCCGCGACCGAACCCCCGAGCAGACCCCACCCCCGCCTTCAGTCGCGGCATCCTGCGGGTCACGAACACCAGCACCCACAATTCACCGCGACCGAACCCCCGAGCAGACCCCACCCCCGCCTTCAGTCGCGGCATCCTGCGGGTCACGAACACCAGCACCCACAATTCACCGCGACCGAACCGTCCGGGTGGGCTCCACCCCCACCTTCAGTCGCGGCAAACTGCGGGTCAGGGATGCCGGCACCCACAATTCACCGCGACTGAACTACCGCGATCTCGGACGTGATCGCTCAGGCGCGTTGCGGCTGCAGCTGCGCGGCATCCGTCGTCGGCGCCTCGTCGGCGGAGTCGTCGGCGAACGGCTCGCCGTCGCGCGGGGCGTCGTAGAGCTCCTGGCGGAGGATGCCCTCGCGCTTGGCGACGATCGTCGGCACGAGCGCCTGACCGGCGACGTTGACGGCCGTGCGGCCCATGTCGAGGATCGGGTCGATCGCCAGCAGCAGGCCGACGCCCTCCAGCGGCAGGCCCAGCGTCGACAGCGTGAGGGTCAGCATGACGGTCGCCCCGGTCGTACCCGCCGTCGCGGCAGAACCGACGACCGAGACCAGCGCGATCAGCAGGTACGAGACGATGTTCAGCTCGACGCCGAAGAACTGCGCGACGAAGATCGCGGCGATCGCCGGGTAGATCGCGGCGCAGCCGTCCATCTTGGTCGTCGCGCCCAGCGGCACGGCGAACGAGGCGTACTCGCGCGGCACGCCGAGGTTGCGCTCGGTGACCCGCTCGGTCAGGGGCAGGGTGCCGATCGACGACCGCGACACGAAGCCGAGCTGCACCGCCGGCCACACGCCGGAGAAGTACTGGCGGATCGACAGCCCGTTGGTCTTCAGCAGGATCGGGTAGACGACGAAGAGCACGAGCGCGAGGCCGATGTAGATCGCGATGGCGAACCAGATGAGGGTCAGCAGCTTCTCGGTGCCGTACGAAACGACGGCCGAGCCGATGAGGCCCAGCGTGCCGATGGGGGCGATGCGGATGATCCACCAAAGCACGCGCTGGACGATCTTCAGGAACGACTCGGTGAACGCGACGAACGGCTCGGCGCGCTTGCCCAGCTTGAGCGCCGCGACGCCGACCGCGATCGAGATCACGATGACCTGCAGCACGTTGAAGCCGACCGTGGAGGTGACGGCGCCGGTGGTTGCGTCGGCGGAGCTGGAGACGCTGAGGCCGAGGAAGTTCTGCGGGATGAGGCCCTTCAGGAAGTTCCACCACGTGCCGACCGTGTACGGGTCGCCGGTGGTGAGCTCGTCGTGCGCGACCCGGTTGCCGGGCTGGAGCGTCACGCCGAGCACGATGCCGATCGTGACGGCGATGAGGGCCGTGATCCCGAACCACAGCAGCGTCTGGCCGGCCAGGCGCGCCGCATTGGTGACCTTGCGCAGCTGCGTGATGCTCGCGACGATCGCGAGGAAGATGAGCGGGACGACGGCGACCTTCAGCAGCGTGACGTAGGCGTTGCCGATGGTGGACAGGGTCGCGGTCAGGCCGTTGGGGTTGCCCTCGGCATCCGGGCCGAGATTCAGGGCGAGCACGCCGAGCACGATGCCGGCGACGAGCGCGACGGTGATCTGGAAACCGAACGAGCGGGAGAACGGCTTCTTGGGCTTGACCGGGGAAGGGGAGGAACTCATGCCTTCGAGGCTAGGAGGGACGCCGGATGCCGCGGGTCGATGTGACGCGGTATGACGCGGCGCGATCGGGCTGCCGTCCCGGATGCGGCTGAGCGCCACCCCGATTCGGGATGGCGCTCGTGGCGGAAGTGACAGGATTTGAACCTGCGAGGCGAGTTACCCCGCCTACATGGATTCCAGCCATGCTCCTTAGGCCGCTCGGACACACTTCCGCCCACGATCCTAGCATCGGCGCGCCGGCCGGCTGAGTCGCCGGCGAGGCTCAGCGACCGGTGTCGCCGAGGTCGGGCAGCGGGGTCTCGCGCCGCCGATCCCACGGCTCGGTCCAGCCGAGCCGGTCGAACAGCGCATCGAGCAGCAGCGCCGTGAACCCCCACACGAGGTGACCGTTCACCTGGAACGCGGGGCCGCGCCAGGTCTGCCCGCCGCGGCGCAGCACGGTCGTTCCACGGTGTGCCGGGTCGAGCAGGTCGGCGACGGGCGCGCGGAACACGTCGGCGGACTCCGCGACGTCGACGACGCGCACGGGGGACGGATGCCGCCACCACCCGAGCACCGGCGTCACGAGGTGCCCGGAGTGCTCCAGCGGCACCTCGTCGAGCGTGCCGAGCACCTCGACCCCGGCGGGGTCGAGCCCGGTCTCCTCCTGTGCCTCGCGCAGCGCCGCGCCGACCGGGCCGTCATCGCCGGGATCGAGGCGGCCGCCCGGAAAGGCGACCTGCCCGGGGTGCGAGCGTAGCGTCTCGGCCCGTGCGAGCAGCAGCACGTCGAGGTCGCGCGAGACGGCGGCATCCTGCGCGACGTGCGCGCTCGGCCGGTCGTCGAGCACGCCGAACAGGATCAGCACCGCCGCCGGGCGCGTCGCCGCCCCCACGGGCAGCTCGCGCAGCGGCGCGCTCCACGTCTGCTTCGACGCGGCGAGCGCCGCGAGCTCGGCCCGGGCGCCCCCGGCGGCGCCCGGGTTCACCACGGCGAGGGTCGGATCGGCAGGCACCCGAACAGGCTAACCCCGCCCGCCGACAGGCGGGGTCGCGAGCGGGGGCGACGGCCGGGCTACGCTGGATGATCGTGACCTCGCCCGCGCGCATCGGCATCGTCGTGACCGACACCTACTCCCCCGTCGACCCCGACCACGACACTGCGCCGCTCGTCGCGGCGCTGCGCGAGCGCGGGGCCGACGCACAGCCGGTGGTGTGGCACGACGCGCGCGTCGATCTGACGGCGTTCGACCTGCTCGTCATCCGCTCGCCGTGGGACTACCCCGACCGCCCGGGCCAGTTCCACGCGTGGCTCGACCGGGCCGGGGCGGCGACGCACGTCGTCAACGCGCCCGCGACGATGCGCTGGAATCTTGACAAGCGCTACCTCGCCGACCTGGCGCAGGCCGGCATCCGGATCGTCCCCACCGCGTACACGCGCACGTCCGACGAGGCGCGCGCGGCGCTGAGCGCACATGAGCGGGTCGTCGTGAAGCCGGCCGTCTCGGCCGGCGCGCGCGACACCGGGTTGTACGACATGTCCGATCCGGCCGGGGGCGCCGACGCGCTCGCACTGGCGGAGCGGATCATCGCCGGAGACGGCGTCGCGATGATCCAGCCCGAGATCGCCGAGCTGTCGGCCGGACGCGAGAAGGCGCTGTACCTCATCGACGGCGCGTTCACGCACGCGATCGCGAAGGGCGCGCTGCTCGCCGACGGCGGGGGCTTCCTCGGCGGCGAGTACGTCGAGCACCCCGAACTCGTCGACGCGACGGATGCCGAGATCGCCTTCGCGAAGGACGTGCTGCGCGCCGTGCGCGAGGTCACGAGCGACGAGACGCCCCTGTACGCCCGCGTCGATCTCGTCGATTCCGCCGCGCACGGCCTGTGCCTGCTGGAGGTCGAGCTCGTCGAGCCCGCCCTCAACCTGCACGTCGCTGCGCAGGTCACCGCCGTCGTCGCCGACGCGATCCTCCGCGCTGCGGCGTAGCCGGTCAGCACTGGTCGTCGGGGGCGATGACGCGCAGGCCGCGGCTGTGCAGGACGAACTGCGCGCGCAGCGGCACGCCCAGTTCGCGGCAGTGGCGGCTGATCGCCCCCGCCCAGCGCCGGTCTTCGTCGCGGAAGGTTCTTGAGCCGCGGCGCTCCCACACCAGCACGATCTGCGTCGCCCCGCACAGTTCGGCGAACTGCCCGAAGCGATGCGTCAGCAGGCGCGCGACGGGAAGCGTGCCGAGGTCGCCCGAACGGGCGAGTTCGTCCGGATCTCGCGGATAGTCGGACATCGGCATGAGCGGGCCCGTGCTGCGGTCGTCGGGGCCGAGCATGATGAGCCAGCACTGGCGGAGGTGGGCGGAGCCCAGCAGTCGGCTGAGCAGGTCGGCGAGGTCGTCGTCGGTGGCGAGAACGCGGTCGGGTGAGAGGAGCGGGTCAGGTGTTTTCATGCATCCACCATGGATGCCGCGGCATCCCCGTGGGGATCGAAACCGGCGATTGTGGATAACTTCTCGAGAACTCCCGCCTGTGCAGGAGGTTATGACGAAGCCAGGCGTCAGGCGACCTCGATGCGGCAGCGCGGGCCGGGTGCCGCCGCGATGCGCGTCGCGGGTGAGCAGTGTCGCGCCCCGCAGCTCGGCCAACGCCACAAGGATGTCCTCGGTCGTGATCGACGGATACGACCGGGCCGCGAGGCATCGCCTCGGCGGCGCTCGGCATCCCCGCTGTTTCGCAGCATCAGGCTGTGCACGCATTCGCGCCCTACGATCGGGGTGTGACCACCGCATCCCTCCTCCTCGTCGCCAATGCCGGCGACGGCTCGATCTCCGCGTTCCGCCTCGGCGACGACGGATGCCTTCAGCGCCTCGCCGTCACGGACGGCCTCACCGGCTGCTCGACGTTCGCCGTCGACGCCGACCGCGACCTCGTGTACGCCGGCGTCAAGGGGGATCCCGCCGGGATCGTGACGCTGACGCTCGATCGAGCGACAGGCGTGCTGACCCCGCAGTCGCGCCTCGACCTACCGGCGGGCGGCATGAACTACCTCGCCCTCACCCGCGACGGCACGGGCCTGCTCGGGGTGAGCTACGGCGGCGGATACGGCATCGCCTGCCCGGTCGCGAGCGGGGTGGTCGCAGCGCCGGTCGCGCGCATCACGTACCCGAACCTGCACTCCGTGCTGCCCAGCGCCGACGGCCGGTTCGCCTACTTCGTCTCGCTCGGCGCCGACCTCGTCGCGCAGTACGTGATCGGCGACGGCCTGTCGCTCACGCCGCTCGACCCGCCCACCGTCGCCGCGCCCGCCGGCAGCGGTCCGCGCCACCTCGTGCTGAGCACCGCGCAGGATGCCGTCTACGTCCTGACCGAGTTCTCCGGCGAGGTGCTGCACTACGCGCGCGACACGGATGCCGGCACCCTCGCCCTCGCCGGGTCGGCCCGCGCATTCGACCCCGCCAAGGAGCTCGGCCACAGCAGGTTCGGAGCCGACCCGCTCGCCGGTCACCTCATCTGGGGCGCCGACCTGCACTTCGGCGCCGGCGACCGGACGCTGTGGGCCTCGGAGCGCACCGAGAGCACCCTCGCCGCGCTGCCGGTCGCCGCCGACGGCGCGGTGTCGGATGCCGTCTCGTTCACCGTCACCGAGCAGCAGCCGCGCGGGTTCGCGCTGAGCCCCGACGGCCGCTTCCTCGTCGCCGCGGGCGAGCGGTCGACGACCGTCGCGCTCTATGCCGTCGAGGGCGACCAGCTGCGGCTGCGGCTGCGCGCCGAGACCGGACACGGCGCCAACTGGGTGCGCTTCGTCTGACGTCACCCCTCCGCGACGTCGCCCGTCGTCTGTCGTCGTAGCCGCCCGCCGTCGTCCTCGCTGCCGTCGTCGTCGTCCTCACCGGCATCCTCGCTCTCGCCGCCGCCCACCCTCGCCGGCATCGCTGCCGCGAAAAACGGAAATGTCGCGAAATGCGGATGCCTGAGGCCCGCGGCATCCGTTTCTCACGACATTTCCGTTTTTCGCGACGCCATCCGCACGCGAACTGCGGATGCCTGAGGCCCGCGGCATCCGCCTTTCACCGCATTTCCGCGTTTCGCGACCGGAGCCGCGCGCGAAAAACGGACGGCTGAGGCCCGCGGCATCCGTTTTCGCGGCATCCGCCCGCGGCGCGCAGGCGCGGGCAGGGACGAACCACGTGGGCGCGACCGGGGCCCACCACGGGGCGGGCAGAATGGATGCATGAGCGACGACGGCAGCATCACCCGCACCCCCGGCACCGAGACCGCGATCCTCGCCGGCGGCTGTTTCTGGGGCATGGAGGATCTCATCCGGCGCCAGCCGGGGGTGCTCCAGACTCGCGTCGGCTACACCGGCGGCCAGAACGACCGCGCCACCTACCGCAATCACCCCGGCCACGCCGAAGCCGTGGAGATCGTGTTCGACCCGGCCGCGACGACGTACCGCGACATCCTCGCGTTCTTCTTCCAGATCCACGACCCGTCGACTCTGAACCGCCAGGGCAACGACATCGGCACGAGCTACCGTTCCGCGATCTTCCCGGTGACTGGCGAGCAGGAGGCCGTCGCACGCGACACCATCGCCGACGTCGACGCGTCCGGGCTGTGGCCGGCGCCCGCCGTCACGACGATCGAGCCGCTCGGACCCTTCTGGCAGGCCGAGCCCGAGCACCAGGACTACCTGCTGCGCATCCCCAACGGCTACACGTGCCACTTCCCGCGCGCCGGATGGGTGCTGCCCGCCCGCGCCTGAAACGCCACCCTCGCGCGAAGCCCCGCGCTCGCGCTGTCGAAACCTGCACGCGCTGCGGAAATTTCGATAGCGCGTGCAGGTTTCGACAGCGCGAGCGCCGGATGCGCCGTCGGCCGCGGAAGCGCCGTCAGCCGCGGAAGAAGGCCTCGGCGACGCGGCGCAGCGCGAGCAGGTCGGCGGTGCCGGCGAGCTCGCGCGCGGAGTGCATCGACAGGATCGGGATGCCGGCATCCACCGTCCGGATCCCGAGCCGCGTCGCGGTGATCGGGCCGATCGTCGACCCGCACGGCACGGCGTTGTTCGACACGAACTCCTGCGAGGCGACTCCGGCGGCGGCGCACCAGGCGTGCCAGGCGGCGGCGCCGGCGGCGTCGGTCGCGTAGCGCTGGTTCGCGTTGAGCTTCAGGATCGGCCCCGACCCGAGCACGGGCAGCACGGCCGGATCGTGCCGGTCGGGATAGTTCGGGTGCACGGAATGTCCGACGTCGCTGGAGATGCACCACGACGCCGCGAGCGCGCGCAGCTGCTGCTCGAGGTCGGCGCCGAGCCCGACCTGGATGCGCTCCAGCACGTCCTGCAGGAAGGGACCGGCGGCGCCGGACCGCGAAGCCGACCCGACCTCCTCGTGGTCGAAGACGGCGAGCATCGCGATGTGACCGGCGTCGGTGCCGGCCGCTGCCAGCGCCGTGACCCCGGCGTGGACGGACGCCAGGTCGTCGAGCCGGCCGCTCGCGAAGAACACGTCGTCCTTGCCGAACACGGCACCGCGCGCGGTGTCGGTGGTGACGACGTCGTAACCGCGGATGCGGGCGGCATCCACGCCCGCCGCTGCCGCCAGCTCGGCGAGCAGGTCGGCCGAGTCGGCCGCCCCCAGACCCCACACCGGTTGGGTCTGCTGCTGTTTGTGCAGCGCGAGGTGATCGTTCGCCTCGCGGTCGAGGTGGATCGCCAGCTGCGGCAGCCGCAGCAGCGGCCCGGTCGCAGCGAGAACGACGCTGCCATCATCGAGGACGAGGCGCCCGGCCAGGCGCAGCTCGCGGTCGAGCCACGAGTTCAGCAGCGGACCGCCGTAGATCTCGACGCCCGCCTGCAGCCAGCCGTACCGGCCCGTCGTCGGCTGCGGCTTGAGCTTCAGCGCGGGCGAATCGCTGTGCGCGCCGAAGACGCGGACGGGCGTGAGCGGCCCGGCATCCGTCGGCACGATCCACGCGATCACGGCGCCGTCGCGCACGACGACGTACCTGCCGCCGGCCTCGACCGGCCAGGCCCGGGTCTCATCGAGCGGCGCGAAGCCGGCATCCGTCAGACGCTGCGCGACGGCCGCGGCGGCGTGGAAGCTCGACGGCGACGCCGCGACGAAGTCGGCGAGATCGGCGGCGTGGGCGAGGGCGGGAACGGCGGGCACATGACCAGCGTAGTTCGGCGGGGAATGGCGACGGGCGCCGCGACGTTGCGGCAGTCATGACGACTGTGGGCATCATCGGAGCGGGACACATCGGCAGCGCACTGGCGGAGGGGCTCGCCGCGCGCGGATACGACGTCGTGATCGCGAACTCACGCGGGCCGGAATCGCTCGCCGACCTCGTCGCACGGCTCGGGCCGGGTGTGCGGGCCGCGACGGCGACCGAGGCGGCGCACGCCGCGGACTGGGCCATCGTCACGGTGCCGCTGCGCGCCCTCGGCGACGTGCCCGCCGAGCCGCTGGCCGGCAAGATCGTGCTCGACACGAACAACTACTACTGGGAGCGCGACGGCCACATCGCGGCGCTCGACGAGAACCGCGCTACGACGACCGGGCTCGTGCAGGAGCACCTGCACGACTCACGCGTCGTGAAGGCGTTCAACCACATCCGGGCCGACGAGATCCTCACGACCGGCTCCCCGGCCGGCACGCCGGGCCGTCGCGCCCTCGCGATCGCGAGCGACCACGCGGATGCCGCGGCCCTCGCCGCCGACGTCTACGACGCGTTCGGCTTCGACGCCGTCGACGTCGGCTCGGTGGCCGAGAGCTGGCGCTTCGAGCGCGACCGCCCCGCCTACGTCGTGCGGCAGGATGCCGACGAACTGCGCGAAAACCTCGCCCGCGCGCAGCGCTGACGCCGCGCGTGGCACTGCATGCCGGGCGCCGGTGGCGTGATCACCGTCGTGCCCGTCACCTCACGGATGTTCCCATTCCACACCTTTCTGCCCGCACCGCTGAGCGGGCTGCCGAATGACGCCAAGGCTCAGGCAGCGGCATCCCAGCGGTTCAGGGCGCGCTGCGCGAGGAAGGTGACCCACTTCGACGGCTCGCCGACGGGAACGTCGAGCGGAAACCACACCGCGCCGGGATACACGTGGCCCTGGAGCCAGCGGCCGTCGGGCCGGCGCGCGGCACGCACACGCTCGACCTGCTCGGCGATGCGCGGATCGGGACGGATGCCGTCGTGCAACGCGGCGCCCGTCACGTAGTCGATGCCACGAAGCGCAGTGAGCGCCCAGCGGTACGGATACAGGATGCGATCGGTCCACGGGCCGAGCTGTTCGCCATCGCTCATGCGGTAACGCAGCCGGCGCTCGAGCAGGTACTGCTCGCCGCGATGGCGAGCGTCGCGCAGGGAGTCGTCACCGGTGATCCGCTCGTAGGCCAGCAGGTGCGTGACGGCATTCATCGTCGAGTGCGCCGACGACCTGGTCGACCCCTCGACCCAGTCGCAGTTCCACCCGCCGTCGGCGAGTTGATGCTCCGGGAACCACGCCGCCAGCTTCACCACGTCGGCGCCGAGCCAGGCGCCGTTGGCGAGCGTCATGGCGTTGATGCAGACGTCGACCTCACCGTCCCAATAGGGCAGATCGTCGTACTCCCAGCGGCTGTTCGCCGCGAGCAGTTCCGCCGTGCCGGCGAGGGCATCGGCATCCAGCCCCCACTCGCGCAGGGTCGTGAGGGTCCACGTCGTCGCCGTCCAGGGCTGCGTTCCGGGCTCGTCGCCGGTGAATCCGGCCGGGAAGTAGGCGCCGCCGGCCCACTGGCCGTCGGGATCCTGATGGCTCAGCAGCCGCGCCCCGTCACCCTCGGCGGCGATGCGGGCGCGCGTGTTCTGCCAGGTGCTCTCCGGAGCACCGGCGAGGTCGCGTTCGACCTGCCAGCGCAGCGTCGGGTCGGAATCGAGCAGCCAGTCCAGAACAGCGGTGTCGGTCATGTCGTCAGGGTAAACCCAGGCTCGGACATCGGTGCGGGCGCACCCTCGACCGGCTCCGTGACCGGCGCTCAGGGCCGGCGCTCAGCGCTCTCCGACATAGACGACCGGCACACCGAGCCATTCGGCGAGGTCGCTGATCTCGGCGTCGATCATCTCCCGTTCGTCGGGGTCGAGCTCGGTGAGCTCGTGCACCGCCGTGACGACGAGGTTCTCCTTCTTCTTGTCCAGCTCGGCATCCAGCAGTGCGACGAAGCGGTCGCCGACGAGGATCGGATGCACGAAATAGCCGTACCGGCGCTGCGCCTTCGGCTTGAACTGCTCGAGGACGAACTCGAACTCGAACAGCTCCTTCAGGCGCGGCCGGTCGAACAGCATGCGGTCGTAGGGGTTGAGGATGGCGGCCCGCCCGCCGGGGTCGTCGTCCAACCCGGCGAGGGCCTCCGGATCGACGCGCCAGGTCCACGAGCTGCCCTCCACGCGCGCGGGTTCGCCCGCCTCGCCGACGCCGCTCCACGACGACTTCTGTCGGGCGATGCCGAGCGCCTGCAGGCGCCGCTGCTCCAGGGCGAGCCCGGCATCGTCGTAGCCGAACGCGGGAAGACCCTTCGGATACACGCGCTCGGCGAGATCCCAGCGTCTCGTGCGGCCCGCGCGGCCCGCGATCGCGATCTCGCCGATGCGCATGAGCAGCTCCAGCATGCGGGGAACCTCACTGTTGCCGTACCAGCCGCTCTCGTTGCCGCGCTGGAGCACGCTCGTGTCTTCGAAGTCCGCCGCCAGGAGGGGGCCGTCGGCGCGCAGCTTCGCCAGGATGTCCTGCCGGAATCGCGCGTTGGCGTCGAGGTACTCGATGGTCGCCGGCCGCAGCGGGCGGCCCTTCATCCGCGTCCACATCATCGGCAGCAGGCTGACCGGGTGGAACTGGCCGTCGAACTCGAACAGCGTGCGGTCGGTCTCGGCGGCCTTGGTCAGCTGCCCCGGCTCGTACCCCCAACCGATGCGGCTGAACGGGATCGTCAGCTCCGACGGGGCGATCGTCGCGGTCGGGTCGATCTTGATCGCGCCGAGCTGCTCGGCGACCTCGACGACGTCGCCCGGCCGCTCGGCGTCGAGCAGCTGGGCGCGTACGGCGATGCGGCGGGCCTGCTCTCGGGTGAGCTCATGCATGCGGCGAGCGTAGCGCGGTCCGGCGACACCGCGGCGCGGTGGCGCGACGGCGCCGTGGCGCGGCGCGATGGCGCGGTGGCGCGACGGCGCGGCGCGGTGGCGCGACGGCGCGATGTGCCAAACGCAGGGCGAATCGCACTCTGGGGCCGCATTCAGGCATGAAAACACCGATTCAGCCTGCGTTTGGCACGCGCGCGACGCGCATCGGCACCGGCGCGGCGGCACGCTGCGGGCCGAGCAGCGTCAGACGCGGCGTGCGAGAGCCGCCAGGTCGCCGCCGGTGAGCCGCTGCGAGGTCCACTCGTCCTGCGGCACGGCGCCCAGCGACCGGTAGAAGGCGATGGACGGCTCGTTCCAGTCGAGCACCGTCCACTCCAGCCGCGAGTAGCCGCGCGCGACGCACACCGCCGCGAGCGACGCGATCAACGCCAGGCCGTACCCGCGCCCGCGCTGCGCCTCGTCGACGTAGAGGTCTTCGAGCCAGATGCCGTGCCGCCCCGTCCAGGTGGAGTAGGTGAGGAACCAGATCGCGATGCCCACGACCTCGCCCTCCCGCTCCACGACATGCGCGAACGCGCGCGGGTCGGCGCCGAACAGCGTCTCGCGCAGCTGATCGACGGTGTTCTCGACGGCATCCGGCTCACGTTCGTAGACGGCGAGCGCGTGGATGAGAGCAAGGATGCCGCCCTCATCCCCCGGCCGCGCCGCACGCAGCACGGCCCCGTCGGCGAGGGCGGTCTCGGCCGTCGTCATCGTTTCGTCCGAGGATGGTTTCGTCCGAGGATGCGCACTCACCCCCTCAGCGTAGTCGCGCCCGCACGCGTCTGCCGGCGAGACCCACTCCGCACGTCGAGACCCGCGTTCCGGATGCCGGTCTCGATGCGCGGAGGCGGTCTCGGTGCCGCCCGGTAGAACCGGAGGCGCGAAGGCGGCACCCGCCCCGCCGGGGCTCCGGCCCATGGGGGCAGCCGCCGTCGCTTCTTCGCGCGACGGCGCCGGATCACATGTCCGACGGGGTCCACTCCGAGACGTCGTCGAGGTCGGCGACCTCGGCCGCCGTGAGGTCGACGGTTCCGCCGGCGAGCAGGTCGGGCACCTGCGACAGCTTCGAGGCCGACGCGATCGGCGCGATGACCGTCGGCTTCGCGCGCAACCACGCCAACGCCACCGACGCGATCGACACGTCGTGCGCGGCGGCGATGCGCCCCGCGACCTCGAGGATCTGCAGCCCCTGGGGCGTCGCGTACTGCGCGGCGGCCGCCGCGCGCGGCGACGGGGCCGTGTCCCCGGCATCCGTGGAACGATACTTGCCCGTCAAGAACCCCTTCGCGAGCGAGAAGTACGGCACGAGCCCGATGCCCGACTCCGACGCCAACGGCACGATGTCGGCCTCGATCTCGCGATGCACGAGGTTGTAGTGCGGCTGGATGGCGACCGGCTCGGCGACGCCGAGGTCGCGCGCGATGCGCACCCACTCGCGGATGCGGTCGGCGCTGTAGTTCGAGACGGCCGTGTAGCGCACGAGGCCGTCCTGCACGAGCTGCCCGAAGGCGGCCACCGTCTCCTCCAGCGGCGTCTCGGCGTCGTCGTAGTGGGCGAAGTAGAGGTCGATCGCCTCGACGCCGAGCCGTTCCAGCGACGCCTCGGCGGCGGCGCGCACGGTGGTGGCGGACAGACCGCGGAACTGCGGATGCTGGCTCACCTTCGTCGCGACCGTCACGCCCTGCGGCCGACGGTCGGCGAGCCAGGCGCCGACGATGCGCTCGCTCTCGCCGCCGGTGTGCCCGGGAACCCACGCGCTGTACGCGTCGGCGGTGTCGATGAAGTCGCCGCCGCCGGCGTGGAACGCGTCGAGGATCGCGAACGACTCGTCGCGGTCGGCCGTCCAGCCGAACACGTTGCCGCCGAGGGCGAGGGGGAAGACGTCGAGGTCGGTGCGTGCGATGCGGGTCATGCTCCGATCCAAGCACGTCCGGAACGGGGCCGCGGCGCTCACCGGTCTCGCGACCACTGATGTATCCGCCGAGCGCTGATGGCGAGTATTGCGATCAGAGCACCGGACAGTACCGCCGAAGCCATGGACGTGTAGTCGATGAGGGCAGACGCGGTGACGGCCGCGGCCTCCGCAGCGGTGAGATCACGAGTGGCCACCACGACAGTCACAGTGAAACACAGCGCGAGGGAGGGGACCGTCCAGGCGAGCGCCTCGAGGGCTTGTTGCACAGACTGTGCGCGGCGAGACTGGCCGAGGTGGCGGGCGAGCGCCAGCTCGACGCGTCTGACCCGGACTGCGAAGAACCCCCACGCCGCAGCAAGGATGCCGCCGGCGAGAGGCGCGAACAGCGTCGTTCGACTCGCGAGCGCATCTCCCGTCGCGCGGGGGACGCCGAAAGTTTGATTGAGTCGTGAGATGGTAACCTCACTGGTCGGTGTGCCCAGGGCGACTGCTGTCGTGATGAGTCCTTCGGTGGCTGCGTCAAACGGCCACACCGTGGCCCAGCACTCGTCGAATCCCGCGCTCGCCGGCACCGGTTGGAGTATCGCCGCGGACAGAACGGACGCCCGCCCGTCTTCTGGGTACTGGAAGACGCCCCTCACCCTTGCGCCATCCGCGTGATCCGCAACGGGCAGGACATCACCGGCTTCGGCGTGCAACTGCTCTGCCAGCTGGCTTGACACCAGGACGCCGTCGCCGTCGGGCGGTGTTCCTCCGAACAACGCGGTGGCATCTCCGGCGACCTCATACAGTGACGGCGGGCTGGCGGGCAAGGTCTCAAGGCGAAATCGTTGTGACACCGATCGCAGCGCGATCGCCGCACGCACGCCGTCGACCTCCCCCAGCGCGAGGCACTGGACCGCGTCGATCGCGCCCTTCGCGCTGACTCTGACGGTGGCGCCGCCGCCGTCCACTAAGCCGCGCTGACCCACATAGACGGACCGGATCACGAGAGCATCCATCCCGACGGTCATGAACGCTAGCACGACCAACACGATGGCAAGACCGATGGCCCGTGTGGTCCCCGTCGTGAGATTGCGCCATGCCTCGGTGCCGGTCTCGCTCCACCTCACACAGCACCTGCCAATTCGATGACGTCATCGCAGCACTTCCGGAGTGTCTCGTCGTGCGTCGCGACGAGGACGATGCGATCATCGGAGACAAGTTCGCGAATCACCGCGTGGACGGTACGGGCGGTCACCGGGTCGAGCTGAGCGGTGGGCTCGTCGATGAGGAGCACGCCGAAGTCGGCGGCGATCGCGCGAGCGAACGCCAAGCGTTGCTGTTCCCCACCGGACAGCCGGCGGAACTCTCGGTCACTCACGTGTGCGAGTTGGAACCGGTCAAGCAGCCGCATGGCTTCTGCCTCGGCCGTCGCGCGCCTGAGTCCACGCGCCACTTGAGGAAACACCACCTGGTCGACCGCGGTTCGTCGCGGTGCCCCCACCGGGCTCTGGAAGATCCACCCGATGCGTCCGACGTCGTCGCGGTCGACGCGACCGGTCTTGACAGGTTCCATACCGGCGAGAATCGACAAGAGCGTGCTCTTCCCCGACCCCGAGGGGCCGACGAGTCCGGTGAGCACTCCCGGTCGAAGCGTGAAGCTGAGGTGTGAGAAGAGCGGGAGCCCGCCGGCGAACTCGTGACACAGATCGGTAACGACTAGTCGCATTGCTTTCCGATCGGCGCGCGCACGAGCACCGAACTGGGCACCTCTTGATCATCCGCGAAGGCGATGTAGGTGAGCCCAAGACTCGACGAGAGAATACGAACCCGGATGCCGCCGCCCGAACCCCACACGCATCCGTCATTTCCAACGACATCGGAAAGAGCGGAAGGCGGGACTGCGAATGCGTCGATCGGAGACGCGAGCGCGAGGGTTCCGGTGGGCGCGGGAACGCCCACTGACTCCGGATCGGCAACGCCGACGTAGGTGCTCACGGTCGGTTGCGAAAGCAGGGTCTGCAGTTGCCCGGCGTCTGTGATGCGCCCCGTCGAGTCGACCGCGACCGTCGCGTCGTCGATCGTCAAGGTGCGATCGCCCGGCTCCAAGCCGACGGGCATGGTGACCTGGGCGGTCGCAACCGCGGCCTCGCCCGTGGCGATGACCACGCCCACACCGACGACCTGTCCGAGCGTGAGCGCGCAGTTTGCGATCGGAAACGGCGAGACCGGCAACCAAAGGACGGAGCGAAGCAACAGTGCGCCCGGCGAAGCTCCCTCAGCGATACCGTTCGCTTCCAGCAGGGCCGCGACCGCGCGCCGCGTCGCGTCGTCGTAGTGCCCAGACTGTGGGACATCTTTGCCCAACGCGACCAGGGCAGCCTGGACACCGACGACGTCGTCTCCGGACTCGCCGCCGAGAAGGTCGCGGTAGAGCGGCGTCGATGTCGCCAACGCGAGTATGCGCCGCCCGTCGATCGAGATCGGCGTCGAACCAGACGCCCACGAGTCGCCGGGCGTGCACGCCTGGGCGGTGACCGTCCCGGCATCGTTCAAGCGAACCACGGGCGAACCACTATCAACGAAGGTCACCGCGACGTGACGGGAGTCCGCGAACGTCGTGGAGACCAGCGGATACTGCTGGGAAGTATCGGTGATGGCTGCCGCATCTGGCACTGGACGAAACGCCAACGCCCATCCCGACGCCGCTGCCAGCGCCGCAACAAGCACACAGATCAGCGCTGTCCCACGCCAGGTCTCGTGGCCTCGAGATTTCGCAGCGTGCGCCACCCTGGGATGGGCGTCAGCCGCCATCACCGGAGACCAGGAGGTCGTAGCTGGGGTTCGCCTGACAATTCGACGCGTCGGGGCTGTCCAAGATGGCCTTCGCCGCTTCATCGACTTCGACGCCGGTCGCATCGAGCGGTGCTGCTGATGAACCCGTCACCGCGTACGTGACGATCCCCGCGCTCCGGAAAAGCCGTTGCAGGTCTGCTTTGGAGAACGGCGGCGGCACGACCTTCATCGCGACGAAGCAATGAGCGATGACCTCGTCGATGTCCTTCTTGTCGGGGTTCATCAACTGATCAACGAACAACGGCTCGATGAACTGGTTGTTGCCGACCTGACAGGCCGCCATGACGGCGTCACTGTCGGACGACGCGGCGGTCACGGAGTAGACGAAGTAGCCGGCCTGCTCGATGAGGCTCACGTCGACTGCATTGTCGTTTGCGCAGGCGACGAACCGCTGCATCGCCTCCTCGTACTCGGCACGCGTGATCTTCCCGTCAGCCAAGACGTCGTGCTCAAACTGCGACGTGGCGCGGACGCGGGCGTCCTCGAAATCAGCCGCGTACGCCGTGTTCGCAGGTGCGACAGCCGCGGCACACCCCGCGACGCCCACCGCGATCGAGATCACGGCGGCAGCCACGAGCGTGCGCACCGCGGGCCTCGTCACCACCATGCCTAGAACCATACCCAAGCTTGCCAGTCGTTGTTGTTGTTGGTCTCAACGCGCAACACGTGGCCCGAATCAGCGCCGGTTGAGACGGACCCTGTGTCGGACTGGCGCGCCATGCCGCCGTCGTCGCTGACGATAGTGCTGCCGGAGTACCCGTTGTTTCTGCGCCCGAGCCGCGGGCGGGAGATCGCCGGGTGGGCGCTGCGGCGAGCACCGCCATATCCATTCAGCGGAATGGAAATCGCCGGCGTACGGTTGCACACGAGATGCAACGCTTCGGAACCCTCTCCTTCGGCCACTACGGTCCGCTCGGCGGCGGGCGTCAGCTCAGCGCCGGCGACTCGATGCTCCAGGCGATCGACCTCGCGCAGGGCATGGACGACCTCGGCGTCAACGGCGTCTCCTTCCGCGTGCACCACTTCGCGCGGCAGCAGTCCTCGCCCCTGCCGCTGCTCGCGGCGATCGCCGCGAAGACCGAGCGCATCGAGGTCGGCACGGGGGTCATCGACATGCGGTACGAGAACCCGCTGTACCTGGCGGAAGAGGCGGCATCCGTCGACCTCATCTCCGGGGGGCGCCTCGCCCTCGGCGTGAGCCGCGGCTCACCCGAGTCGGTCGTACGCGGCTACGAGACCTTCGGCTACACCGACGACGACCCGCGCGGCACGAACCTCGCCCGCGAGCACTTCGACCTGTTCCTGCGCGCGATCGACGGCGAGGGCCTCGCCGAACGCGACCCGCACTCCCCCTTCGGCGGCGGCACCGGCATGCAGCGCGTCGAACCGCACTCCCCCGGCCTGCGCTCGCGCGTGTGGTGGGGCGCCGGCTCGCGCGAGACCGCGGAGTGGGCGGGCCGCATCGGCGTCAACCTCATGTCGTCGACGCTCGTGACCGAGGCCGACGGCCGCCCGTTCGACATCCTGCAGGCCGAGCAGATCGACCGCTTCCGCAGCGCCTGGCGGGACGCCGGCCACGCGGGCACGCCGCGCGTATCGGTGAGCCGCTCGATCTTCCCGCTCATCACCGACGAGGACCGGCTGTACTTCGGTCACTCGCAGGAGGGCGACGGCATCGGCTACATCGACGGCGGGCGGGCGACGTTCGGCAAGACGTACGCCGCCGAGCCGGACGCGCTCGTCGAGCAGTTGCGCCAGGATGCCGCGGTCATGTCGGCCGACACCCTCATGCTGACGATCCCGTCGCAGCTCGGCGTGGCCTTCAACCTCCGCGTCGTCGAGGCGTTCGCACGCCACGTCGCGCCCGCCCTGGGGTGGCAGCCGAATCGCTGACGCGGGCAGCCTCCGCAGTGTTACGCTGTAACACAGGAGGATGCCATGGCAACCACGACGGTGACACTGCGACTCGCGGCATCCGAGAAGCAGGTGCTCGCGGACTACGCGAAGACCTTCGGCATGAGCATCTCGGAATTCGTTCGCACCGCGGCGCTCTCGCGCATCGAAGACGAACTCGATCTCGTGGTGTGGGAGGACGCGAAGCGCGAGTTCGAGCGCGACCCCGTGACGCTGACGGCTGACGAGATCGCGGCGAAGTATCTCTGAATGTGGCGGCTGCTCTATTCCCAGAGAGCCGATCGGCAACTCAGCAAGCTCGATCCGGGCGTTCGCCGCATCATCGTGGCATGGCTCAACAAGAACGTCGACGGATGCGATGACCCTCGCAAGACCGGGAAGGGCCTCACTGCGGGGCTGTCGGGCAAGTGGCGCTATCGCGTCGGCGACTACCGGGTGCTCTGCGAGATCCAGGACTCCGAACTCATCGTGCTCGCGATCGAGGTCGGGCATCGACGTGACAGCTATCGCTGACGGCGCGGACCCCTCCGCCGCGAGGAAGCCGCCGGCTGAACACGGCATCCGTGCACGTCGGGAGGAGGTTGCACGTCGGGATGATCGGATGCCGCAGATTCATCCTCCCGAACGGCGATCTCCTCCCGAACGCACCGGTTCCCGGCATTAATCCATGGTTCGGCAAGGTTTTCATTGAGGTCACGGCGACGACGTGCCACGATGAACAAGATCCGGCCCGTGACGGGCCACCCTGGGTTCGGGGCGGGCGAGGTTCCGTGGCCGACCATCTGCGGAAGGAGCGGCGATGAAGCTGGCAATGGTGGGGCTGGGCAGGATGGGCGCGAACATCGCGCGCCGTCTCATGCGAAACGGGCACGAGTGCGTCGTCTACGACGTCAACCCCGAGTCGGTTGCGGCGCTCGTGGCGGAGGGCGCCATCGGCGCGACCGACTACGCCGACCTGGCGGCGAAACTCGACGGACCGCGCGTGGTCTGGCTGATGATCCCGGCGGGGCTCACGGGTCGTGTCGTCGACGAGATCCAGGAGGTGCTCGACCCCGGTGACATCCTCATCGACGGCGGCAACTCGAACTACCGCGACGACGTGCGTCGCGGGCTCGCGCTGCGCGAGCGCGGCATCAACTACCTCGACATCGGCACCTCGGGCGGCGTCTTCGGCCTCGAGCGCGGCTACTGCCTCATGGTCGGCGGCCCCGACGATGCCGTCCGGCACATCGAACCGATCCTGCGCACCATCGCGCCCGGCGTCGGCGACATCGAGCGCACCCCCGGCCGCACGGGCGAGCTCGCCCCCGAGGAGCAGGGCTATCTGCACTGCGGCCCGACCGGCGCCGGCCACTTCGTGAAGATGGTGCACAACGGCATCGAGTACGGCATCATGGCCGCCTTCGCCGAGGGTCTGAACATCCTGCACAACGCGGATGCCGGCGTGCGCGAGGCGGAGCACTCCGCCGAGGTGGCGCCCCTGGAAGAGCCGCAGTACTACCAGTTCCCGATCGACACCGCCAAGGTCACCGAGCTGTGGCGGCGCGGTTCGGTCGTCTCGTCGTGGCTGCTCGATCTCACCGCCGCCGCCCTGCAGGACAACCCCGCCCTGGACGGGCTCGCCGGCCGCGTATCCGACTCGGGCGAGGGGCGCTGGACCGTCAAGGCCGCCGTCGACATCGGCGTGCCGGTGCCGGTGCTCGCGGCATCCTTGTTCGAGCGCTTCGCGTCGCGCGACGAGGACAAGTTCGCCAACCAGGTGCTCTCCGCCATGCGGCTGCAGTTCGGCGGCCACCAGGAGCGGCCCGCCGGCGACGTGCTCGAGGCGGGAGGGCGCAATGTCGACCACGCGTGACGGCCGCGCGGCCGCCCAGACCGTGGCGTACCCGAGCCGCGACACCAAGCCCCGCAAGGACGAGATGCCGCCCTTCGTCATCGTGCTGTTCGGTGCGACCGGCGACCTGTCGCGGCGCAAGCTGCTGTCGGGCATCGGGTTTCTCGCGGCATCCGGATTCACCGGCCCCCTGCGCGTGGTCGGGACCTCGCTCGACGAGTTCAGCGACGAGGAGTTCCGCAACTTCGCGCGCGAGTCGATCGAAGCCGTCGGCGCGCGCAAGCTGACCACGGAGCAGTGGGAGGCCTTCGCGCCGCTGCTGTCCTACGTGCCGCAGAGCGGCGGACCGGCGGCGCTGGCCGCCAAGGTCGCCGCGGCCGAGAAGGAGCTCGGCGGCAAGGAGGTGCGGCGCCTGCACTACCTCAGCGTGCCGCCGCGGGCCGCCCCCATCGTCATCGAGACGCTGCACCAGGCGAACCTGGTGGCGCGGTCGCGGGTCATCATGGAAAAGCCGTTCGGCGAGGGCCTCGAAGTCGGCGGTCGCGCTGAACGCCGAGATCCACCGCACGTTCCAGGAGAAGCAGATCTTCCGGATCGACCATTTCCTCGGCAAGGAGGCGGCGCAGAACATCCTCGCCTTCCGGTTCGCGAACGGCCTGTTCGAACCCATCTGGAACCGCAATTTCATCGATCACGTGCAGATCGACGTGCCCGAGGCGCTCGGCCTCGACGCGCGCGCGGCGTTCTACGAGC
The DNA here is from genome assembly GCF_047602155.1 of Microbacterium sp. Taxonomy (GTDB): domain Bacteria; phylum Actinomycetota; class Actinomycetes; order Actinomycetales; family Microbacteriaceae; genus Microbacterium. The sequence goes on from NZ_JASGHZ010000001.1 coordinate 323,817, forward strand.
CGACCGGCGCCTACAAGGACATGGTGGTCACGCACCTGTTCCAGGTGATGGCGTTCGTCGCGATGGAGCCTCCGACGGCGCTGGAGCCGAACTCGATCTCGGAGGAGAAGAACAAGGTCTTCCGCTCGCTCGAGCCGATCCTGCCCGAAGACGTCGTGCGCGGGCAGTACACCGGCTACCGCGGCGAGGAGGGGGTCAACCCCGACTCGGACACCGAGACGTTCATCGCCCTGCGCGCGCGCATCGACAACTGGCGCTGGGCGGGCGTGCCGTTCTACCTGCGCACCGGCAAGCGCATGGCCGAGGGCATGCGGATCATCTCGATCGCCTTCAAGGAGGCGCCGAAGTCGATGTTCCCCGACGGGTCGGGCATCGGCTCGGCCGGCCCCGACCACCTCACCTTCGACCTGGCCGACGAGTCGAAGGTGTCGCTGTCGTTCTACGGCAAGCGCCCCGGGCCCGGGATGCGACTGGAGAAGCTGTCGATGCAGTTCTCCACCGAGGAGACCAGCCGGCGCGGCGACGTGCTGGAGGCCTACGAGCGGCTGATCCTCGACGCGATGCGCGGCGACCACACGCTGTTCACCACCGCCGAGGGCATCGAGTCGCTGTGGGAGCGCTCGGCGCCGCTGCTGGAGAACCCGCCCGCCGTGAAGCTGTACGCGCCCGGCACCTGGGGTCCGAACGCCATCCACCAGCTCATCACGCCGAACGCGTGGCGACTGCCGTTCGAGAGGGGATGGCGCGCGTAGCGCCGGTCGTCTTCCGCCGGACCGGAAGAAAAGAGCGGGGCGGCAGCCCTGGCGCACGCCCTCCGGGCCGTGAATAATGTGTGGTATGACCACAGGACGCCGAGCGGGATACAGCGCCATCTCGAACTCTTCGCGGGTGCAGATCATGCACCTCGTGCAAGAGCGGCCACAGCGCACGATCGCCGAAATGGTCACCGCGACCGGGCTGCATCCGAACACGGTGCGCGAGCACGTGCAGCGGCTCACCGACGAGGGCTACATCGTGGCGGCCACCGAGCATCGCACGACGCGTGGCCGCCCCCGCGTGCTCTACAGCGCCGCCGGCGGCGTGCACGCCGCCAGCCCCATCCAGCTGCGGAAGGTCCGCGCCGCCGCCCAGCGCGGCGACCTCATGCGCCGCGTGATGCCCGAAGCCGCCCCGACCCGCGGCGCGCACCTGGGCACCGATGCGCTGCATCAGGTCGACGCGCTCGTCGACGACCTCATCGACGCGGGCTTCGATCCGCTCGTCGACGAGCGGGAGCTCACGGTCGACCTCACTCCGTGCGCGCAGGCGACGGCGCAGGCCGACCGGCGCGAGGTGCTGTGCCGCGTGCACCTCGAGCTCATGCAGAGCGTGCTGCAGGCGGCCGGCGGACCGCTCGCCGTCGACGGGATGCGCCCCGCCTGCGACCCGGGCGCGTGCGTCGTCCAGCTCACCCGCGCGAGCGCCGGCGACGCCGCAGCATGACCGGCATCCCCCGCGTTATTCACGGCCGACCGCGGCGGGGCGGCGGACCGGTCGCCGATAGCGTCGATGAGAGATAGCTTCAGTCATAGCGAAAGACCCTCGGAAGGACGGCGATGGACTTTCTCGACCCGCTGCTGCTCGCGCGCTGGCAGTTCGGCCTGACGACGCTGTACCACTTCATCTTCGTGCCGCTGACCCTCGGCATGTCGCTGTTCGTCGCGATCTTCCAGACCGCGTGGCACCGCACCGGCCAGCTGAAGTACCTGCACCTGACGCGCTTCCTCGGCAAGATCTTCCTCATCAACTTCGCGATGGGCATCGTCACCGGCATCGTGCAGGAGTTCCAGTTCGGCATGAACTGGTCGAGCTACAGCCGCTTCGTCGGCGACGTGTTCGGCGCGCCGCTGGCCTTCGAGGGTCTCATGGCGTTCTTCTTCGAGGCGACCTTCATCGGCCTGTGGATCTTCGGGTGGGACCGCCTGCCCCGCCGCATCCACCTCGCCACCATCTGGATCGTCGTCTTCGGCACCTGGCTGTCGGCCTACTTCATCCTCGCCGCGAACGCGTTCATGCAGAACCCCCAGGGCTACCAGATGTCGGCGGAGGGCCACCGCGCCGAGATGGCCGACTTCTGGGCCGTGCTGACCAACCCCGTCGCCCTCACGCAGTTCCCGCACACGATCTTCTCGGCCCTCATGTTCGCCGCCGGGGTCATGATCGCCGTCGCCGCCTGGCAGCTGAGCCGCCACCGGAACGTCGAGATCATGCGTCCGGCGCTCAAGCTCGGCCTGTGGTCGATGATCATCGCGTTCGCCGGCGTCTTCCTCTCCGGCGACCAGCTGGGCCTCGTCATGGTCGAGACCCAGCCGATGAAGATGGCCGCCGCCGAGGCGATGTTCAACTCCGCGTGCGGCGCCGACGCCTCCTTCTCGATCTTCTCCATCGGCACGCCCGACGGCACCGGCGAGATCTGGTCGCTGCGCGTGCCGTACGTGCTCGCCCTGCTGTCGACGCACTCGTTCGAGGGCTGCGTCGAGGGCATCAACGACCTCAACGCGCTCTACACGACCGAACTGTTCCCGCAGTTCGCCGACCAGGTCGACGGCAACTTCGCGCCGATCCTGTGGGTCACCTACTGGTCGTTCCGCTGGATGATGGGCTTCGGCCTGGCCTCGGCCGGCATCGCGCTGATCGGCCTGTGGGTCACCCGCGCGAAGGCCACGCGCCCCGTCGCGCCGTGGATGTGGAAGATCGCGGTCTGGCAGGCGCCGCTGGCCCTGTTCGGCATCCTCGTCGGGTGGATCTTCACCGAGATGGGTCGCCAGCCCTGGATCGTGTTCGGGCTCATGCTCACGCAAGACGGCGTCTCGCCCAACGTGCCCGGCTGGCAGGTGCTCGTCTCGCTCGTCGCGTTCACGGCGATCTACCTCATCCTCGCGATCGTGGAGTTCGGCCTCATCTTCAAGACCGTGCGCGAGGGACCGCAGCCGCTGCCGTCCGACTCCTCGTCCGATGACCCGGATGCCGACATCCACACCGAGCACGCCGTCGCAACGGTGTACTAGGAGCTGAACATGGACCTCGCTTACCTCTGGTTCTTCATCGTCGGCGTGCTCTTCGTCGGCTACTTCGTGCTCGACGGCTTCGACTTCGGCGTCGGCATGTCCCTCCCCTTCCTCGGCAAGGACGAAGTGTCGCGCCGCCAGGTGATCAACACGATCGGCCCGGTGTGGGATCTCAACGAGACCTGGGTCATCGTCGCGGGCGCGTGCCTGTTCGCGGCGTTCCCGGACTGGTACGCGACGCTGTTCAGCGGGTTCTACCTGCCGCTGCTGCTGATCCTGCTCGCCCTCATCGCGCGCGGCGTCTCGTTCGAGTACCGTCACCAGCGCCCCGACCTGCGCTGGAAGCGCCGGTTCGACGCCATGATCGTCACCGGCTCGGCCGTGCCGGCGCTTCTGTGGGGCGTCGCCGTCGGCAACATCGTGCAGGGCGTGCCGATCGACGCCGACAAGAACTTCACCGGGTCGCTGCTGACCCTCCTGAACCCGTACGGCCTGTGGGTCGGCGCGACGACGCTGCTGCTGTTCTGGCTGCACGGCGTGTACTTCGTCGGGCTGAAGACCGACGGGCAGGTGCACCACGACGCGCAGGCGCTCGGCACGCGGCTCGCGATCCCGGCGGTCGTCTTCGCGGCCGGCACCGTCGTGTGGACGATCGTGATCGCGGCGGGGCGCGAGGCGCCCCTGCTGTGGGCCGTCATCGCGTGCGGCGTCATCGCCGCCGTGGCTCTGCTGGCCTCGGTGTTCTTCAACGTCGTCGACCGCGACGGCCGGGCGTTCGCCGCGGGCGCCGTCACGATCGTGTTCGCCGTGCTGACGCTGTGGCTCGCGCTGTTCCCGTATGTCATGCCCTCCACGACCGACCCCGCCTACAGCCTCACGATCTCCAACGCGTCGAGCACCGAGATGACGCTGCAGATCATGACGTGGGCCGCGGTGATCTTCCTGCCGCTCGTGCTGCTGTACCAGGGGTGGACGTACTGGGTGTTCCGCAAGCGCGTCACCCGCGCGTTCATCGAGAAGGCCGAGGCGTCGCCCGCGCACTGACCTCTTCGGGCGCCGCCGACCGCGCCCCGGATGGGAAGATCGAAGCATGGCATCGACCGAGGCGCCCGCCGTGCGCAGGCTCAGCCCGCCGGTCGATCCGCGGCTGCTGCGCTACGCGACGGCATCCCGCGGGTTCTTCGTCGCGATCGCCGCCATCGGGTTCGCGCAGACGCTGGTGATCGTCGCCTTCGCGTGGCTGCTGACCGGGGCGATCGACGCGGCCGTGGCAGGCGGCGACGTCGCGGGCTTCGCCGGGCCGCTGGCGGGGGTCGTCGCTCTGCGCGCCGTGCTGCTGTGGCTGCGCGAGGTCGTCGCCGCACGGGCCGGCGCCCGCGTGCAGGGGCAGTTGCGCGCCGCGATGACCGCCGCGATCGACCGGCTCGGGCCGGGCTGGCTCGGGGCGCAGAACACCGCACGGCTCGCCGTGACCGCCGGCCGCGGACTCGAGGCGCTCGACCCCTACTTCTCGCGCTACCTGCCGCAGCTGGCCCAGACCGTCATCGCGACGCCGATCATCGTCGCCGTGATGTGGTGGCAGGACTGGATCTCTGGCCTCACGGTCCTGCTCACGATCCCCCTCATTCCCCTCTTCATGGTGCTCATCGGCCTCGCCACCCGCACCGTGCAGCGACAGCAGTGGCAGACGCTGCAGCACCTCGCCGCCCGCTTCGCCGACACGGTGCGCGGGCTCGCGACGCTCAAGGTGTTCGGCCGGCAGCATCGGGCCGTGGCATCCATCGAGCGGGTGACCGACGGATACCGGCGCGAGACGATGCGCGTGCTGCGGGTGTCGTTCCTGTCCGGATTCGCGCTGGAGCTGCTCGCCTCGATCTCCGTCGCGATCGTCGCCGTCTCGATCGGGTTCCGCCTGCTCGACGGCTCCCTCGCCCTGACCGTCGGCCTGTTCGTGCTGCTGCTCGCGCCCGAAGCGTACCTGCCGCTGCGCCAGGTGGGCGTGCAGTTCCACGCCGCGGCGGAGGGTGTCGCCGCGACCGAAGACGTCTTCGCCGTCATGGATGCCGCGCGCTCGCTGCCGCCGCGCACCGTCTCGGCGGCGCCCACCGGCGGCGACCTCGTCGTGCGCGGCCTGCGGGTTCGCCGCGGCGAGCGCGCGCTGCCGCCGGTGTCGTTCACGGCGACGGCAGGTTCGGTGACCCTCGTGCGCGGGCCGAGCGGCACCGGCAAGTCGAGCCTGCTCGCCGCCCTGCGCGGGGCCGCCGGATTCGAGGGGACGGCGACGTTCGGCGGCGTGCCCGTCACCGAGCTGGATGCCGCATCCTGGCTCGCGTGGGCCGGCCAGCAGCCCGGGCTCGTCGGCGGGACGATCGCGCAGAACGTGACGCTGGGCGAGCCCGGCGCGGACGGCCCCGAGCCGGGAGCACCGACGCGATCGACTCCGGCCGGTCCGGCGAGATGGAGCCTCGCCGATGCGGTGCACCGCGCGCTCGCGCTGGCACAGGCATCCGGCCTCGATCCGGAACAGGAGCTCGGGGTACTCGGGGCGGGGCTCAGCGGCGGCCAGGCGCAGCGCGTCGCCGTCGCCCGCGCGTTCTACCGGCACCTGCGCGGCGTCGGTCCCGTCGTCGCCCTCGACGAGCCGAGCGCCGCGCTCGATGCCGAGACGGAGGCCGGCCTCTGGCGGTCGGTGCGCGCCGTCGCCGACGGCGGCGCGATCGTGCTGCTGGTGTCGCACCGAGCCAGCGCGGTGGCGATCGCCGACCGCGTCGTCGACCTCTCGACGGCGGACTCCCCCACCGATGCCCGTGCCGGCGGGGACGAGACCGCGAGCGATGCCCCCGAGGAGGTGCCGGCATGACCGCGCCCCGCACGGCGGCCGAGGTGCTGCGCGGCGCGATGCCCCCCGCCCGGCGGTTCTGGCCCGGCGCGGCGTCGGCGTTCCTGTCCGAGGCGTCGGCGGTCGCGCTCCTGGCCGTGAGCGCCTGGCTCATCGTGCGTGCCGCCGAGCGGCCGCTCGTCATGTACATCACCGCGGCCGTCGTCGGGGTGCGGGCGTTCGCGCTGTCGCGCGCGGCGTTCCGCTACACCGAGCGGCTCGCGAGCCACGACGCCGCGCTGCGCCAGCTCGCCGTCACCCGCACCGACCTCGTCCGGCGGCTGATCCCGCCCGCGCCCGACGGCCTCACGCGTACCGCCCGCGGCTCGGTGCTCGGCACCCTCGTCGACGACGTCGACGAGCTGCAGAACCTGCCGCTGCGGGTCGTGCTGCCGCTCGTGTCGTCCGCGGCGGTGGCCGCGGCATCCGTCGTGTTCGTCGCCTTCGTCTGGTGGCCGGCGGCGCTCACCCTGCTCGGCTGTCTCGTCGTCGCGGGCGCCCTGGCCACGGCGTGGGGGTGGGCGGCCGGTGCCCGCGCCGAGCGGTCGCTGGCGCCCCTGCGCGGCCGACTGGCCGACGCCGTCCTCGACCACCTGGGCAGCCTCGACGTGCTCGTCGCGTGCGGTGCGGCCGCGGCCAGTGCCACCCGCATCGCGGATGCCGACGAGGCCCTGCGACGCGCGAGCGTGCGACGGGCGGCGGCGCAGGCGGCATCCACCGCGCTCGTGTCGTTGCTGGCCGGAGCGGCGTCGCTGCTGGCCGTCGTCGTGTCGGCGCCCGCGGTGGCGTCGGGCGGGCTCACCGGCCCGGCGTTCGCGGTCGTCGTGCTCGTGCCGATGGCGGTGTTCGAGGTGTTCGCGGCGGTGCCGCTGGCCGCCGCGGCATGGCGGCAGGTGCACGCGGCCGCGCGACGCATCGCCGAGGCGGCCCCCGCGCAGGCGGCCGACGCGACGGGCGAACTGCGCCCGGCGACGGGCATCGCACCGGCGCTCGGCGACGGCGTGTGGCTGCAGGGCGCCTCGGTGAGCTGGCCCGGCGCTGCGACGCCGAGCCTGCGCGACCTCGACCTCCGGGTGCGGCCCGGCGAGCGGGTGCTCGTGGTCGGCTCCAGCGGCGCCGGCAAGACGACGCTCGCGCATGCGCTCGTGCGGTTCCTGCCGGTGGGGGGTCGGTACACGATCGGCGGCATCTGTGTCGACGACCTCGCCGCCGACGACGTGCGCCTGACGGTCGGCCTGTGCGAGCAGCATCCGATGCTGTTCGACGAGGACATCCGGCAGAACCTGCTGTTCGCCCGTGACACCGCGACCGACGCCGACCTCGAGGCGGCGCTCGCGCGCGTCGGGCTCGGGCCGTGGCTGCACGAGCGCGGCGGCCTCGACGCTCGCGTCGGCGAACGCGGGGCGCTGGTCTCGGGCGGCCAGGCGCAGCGGATCGCGCTGGCGCGCGGCATCCTCCGCGGCTTCCCCGTGCTCGTCCTCGACGAGCCCACCGCGGGCGTCGACGCCGATCAGTCCGACGCGCTGCTGCGCGACCTGCTCGGCGCCGTCGGGCCGGACCAGGCCGTCATCCTCATCTCGCACGTGCGCGTGCCCGACGGGCTCGTCGACCGCGTCGTCCGGCTCGACGACGGCCGGCTGCATGAGGTCGACCTGCGAACAACAGGCTGAACGGGCCTACCGCGCGGGCGGCGTCAGCACCTCGTGCGTGTCTCGCGGTCGGTGCCGTCTACGTGCTGCTCGTCGTGCGCCGACCGCCCGCGTCCGCCGTGCCGAACGCAGGGTGAAACGTCCCTTCGGACCGTTCGCGGGCCGCAGATGCGCGATGCACCCTGCGTTCGGCACGGCGTCCAGCACTAACAGGCCCACGCGGCGCCCGGGCGCAACCGCACGCATCTCGCCGGACTGCGCCGGCTCTGCCGCCGGCGACCGCGCGTCAGAGCGGCATCCCGAACGCCTGCACGCCCGCGTGGGACGGCAGCGGCGTGAAGCCGAGCCGGGTGTAGAAGGCGAGCGCGCCGGTGTTCTCCGCCGAGGCGACAAGGTGGAGCCCTGCCACTCCCCGCTCGCGCAGCTCCGCGACGAGCGTCGCGATCAGGCGGCGCCCCCAGCCCTTGCCCTGCAATTCGGGCAGCAGGTCGATGTGCAGGTGCGCGGGGTACGCGTCGCCGAACGGCTCCGCCCCGGCGCGGCGTCCGTACGCGTACGCCAGCAGGCCGTCCTGGCGCGTGCGCTCGTCCTCGGGGCCGGTCGGCAGCGGCCGACGGCCGGCGAACCGCGGCCACCACGTCGTCGCGAACCAGTCCTCGAACGCGCGCGTGTCGTCGGTGCCGACGACGTAGCCGGCGACGCGGCCGTCGCCCGTCTCCACGACCCACGCGAGATCCGGATACCGCGCGACATACGGCAGCACGAACACCTCGCCCCACAGGTCGTCGTCGGCGAGGATGCCGGTGGCATCCGCCCCGGCATCCGCGGTCTTCAGGCAGATGTCGATGAGGGCGGTTTCATCACCGGCTCGGAATGGGCGCACGTGCGGCATCCGGGCAGTCTACGGCGAGCCCGGCGATCACACCTGTTCCAATCCGCGGCCGTCGAGTCAGGCTGAGCCGACTTCGCCGCGACGCCTCAGCTCGCGGCGGAAGTCCGCCTCAGAATAGGGCTTGATCTCCGTCGGCAAGTCCTCCGCCGTCAAGCCCCGTACGAAGAGCTCGGGCTTCGCGTCGAGGGCAGTTGCCAGCTGAATCAACACGTAGAGCGTCGGATTTCCCTGGCCGCCTTCAATGCGAGCGAGATGACTCACGTCCATGTCCGCCCGCTCAGCGAGAGTCTTGCGGCTCATCGTCGCCTTGTGGCGAAGATCGCGCACGAGCTGGCCGACATGATCGGATGCTCGTGACCGCGGTTCCTTCATGCTCCCAGCGTTCCGGCAGGGTGCACGAACTCAACTTGCATTTATGCATGTGCTTATACGAGAGTGATCCTGTGGCCGCGAGATGGCCACAACGCCTCTGGGGACGTCCGAGCAGGCGTCTGCACGGCACGAGCCGTCTTCGGACAGCTCCTCGCCGATCCCTGCACTGAGAACAGCATCCGGAGGTGAAGGTGCGCGCGCTGGTTATGGCCGCTGCATTCGTGGTGGCGATCGGTCTCGCGGGCTGCGGGGCCGCCAAGAATGTAGTCATGCCCGACGTCACGGGCAAGAGCCTCGACGTCGCACTGAGCGACATCGAGCGCGCCGGCCTCGGCGATGATGTCGAGGTGCTGGGTGGCGGGCTGTTCGGTGTCGTGGAGAAGTCCAACTGGCAGGTCTGCGTCCAGACGCCGGTGGCGGGCGAGATCGTGACGGGAAAGCCCCGGCTGGAGGTCGACCGCTCGTGCGACGACGACGCAGCCGACGACGCGACGGCCACGCCCGAAGCCGACGCGTACGTGTACGCGGGCCCGCCGTACGAGGTGGTCGCGACGGAGGAAACCGGCATCGGACTGACCCGCCACTGGGTCCTCACGGCCCCGCAGGACTACTCGACCGCTGCATACCGGGACCAGTTCAAGCTGATCATCGCGGACGTCGCGAGGGCGGCGGGATCCGCCGAGATCGTCGTCGAGGTCGTCACCGACCCAGAGATCATCGACGCGGAGTCTGCGGCGACGATCGCCGACTGGATGAACACCCACGACGCGGCCTACATCAAGGAGTTTCTCCTCACGCGGGAAGCGTCGGGGTGGGTCGCCTCGTACACCGGAGGCTACGACTACGACGCGGGCGAGAGCTCCGCGACCGCACACGAGGTCATCTGGTTCGGTTCATCGACGGATGCCGAGATCGAGCGGGGCTGGAAGCCGGACATCGCCGACTGAGTCGGCGCGGGTAAGAGCGGGCAAGAGGACGGAGAGTGCGCCGATGGCGAACGCATACAGATTACAGCCCAACGAGGCCGTACTGTTCAAGGACGAGCGCGTCAAGCACGGCGGTACCTGGGCGGGCTACAGCGACGAGCTGATCCTGACCAACCTCAACCTCGTGGTGGTCAAGAAGGGCGCCTTCGGCGGAAGCAAAGGCACGTTGACCTTCCCGCTGTCCCAGATCAAGGTCCACAATCAGCAGGCTCAAGCCTCGGCGAAGAAGATCAGCGCCAATTACTGGGCCGTCGAGGTCTACTTGCTCAACGGTGAAGAGACGTTCCACCTCTCCAGCGGCGGCCAGAAACGCGCGAACGAGTGGGTGGCGAAGATCAACGAGGCCGTCACCGGCGTCTCGACGCCGGTCCAGCCCGGGGCACGAGCGATCCCGGGCGCCGAGGCGGTCGCCGGTGTCCTGAAGGACACGATCGGGGTGTTCAAGTCGAAGTTGGGAACCGCGCCTGCCGCTCCCTCAAAGGTCTCCACGAAGTGCACCGCCTGCGGCGCACCGGTATCGGGGACGCAGGGGCAGGCCGTCACCTGCGAATACTGCAGCTCCGTGCAGACACTCTGATCATCGAAGGGGACGGCATCAACGATGGGCATCATCCAGGCTTTCACCGGGGCAATAGGCGGCACGTTCGCCGACCAGTGGAAGGACATCATCACCGCGGGCGCGTTCGATGAGCGGACCGTGGTCGCGCCAGGTCTCTTCCAGCAGACGAACAACGGTCGCGGATCGAATTATCGAGGCTCTGCCGATGTCATCTCGAACGGTTCGAAGATCTTCGTTCCCGAGAACACGGCCGCGTTCATCTTCAGTCAGGCCGGTATCGAGGACGTCATCGTCGAACCCGGCGGCTATGAGTATCAGAACGGGTTGCCGAGCGTCTTCAACGGCGACGGCCTCACGACATCCTTCGTCAGCCAGGCGATCGACCGATTCGGGTACGGCGGGCAGACTTCCGAGCAGAAGTACCTCGCCTTCGTCAATCTGCGCGAGCTGCGCGGTCTCAAGTTCGGGACTCGCGGCCCCATGGTCTACCACGACCGCTTCTACGGCGCAGACCTGGAGATCGTCGCGTACGGAACCTTCTCGCTGCGTGTCGTCGATCCGGTCGCGTTCGTGCGAGGTTTTCTGCCCCCCAACGTCCGCTATTACACGTTCGACAGTCCCGAGGCCCGCCAGCAGATCACGTCCGAGTTCCTGCAGGCGTTCCTCGTCGCCATCAACTCACTCTCCGCAACGCATCGCGTGTCGGAACTGCCGTCACAGGTCGGCGCCGTCGCCGAACTGATCGCCGACGACGACTCGACGCTCGGATCGTGGATCAGCCGCTACGGACTCGACGTCGTGCAGGTCGGCATCGAGAGCATCGAGTTCTCCCCCGCATCGCGCGAGCTGGTCAAGCAGTACTCCGCGAACAGGATGAACCTCACGGCCTTCGAGAACGTCTCACAGCACGCGTCGGATGTCGCGGCCCAGCAGAAGGTGGCTCAGGGCGTGCAGGATCATGGGCTCGGGGACGGCGGAGGCATGCTCTTCGGCATGAACCTCGCCCAGAGCCTCAACCCGCAGACGGCCGCACCAGCGGCCATGGCGGCCCCGGCCACCGTCTCACTCGACGAGCAGATCGAGACGGTGAAGAAGCTGAAGGAGCTGCTCGACGCCGGCATCCTGTCGCAGGACGAGTTCGAGGCGAAGAAGAAGCAGGTCATGGGCTTCTGACTGCCCTCAGCGGGCAGCGGCGCCCGCGGTGCGGGGTTGTCGGTCGCAGGCGGATGCCGACGCTCACCGCCGCCCGTTGCCGAACACGCCGCGGATGACGGAGTTGAGGATCGTCTGCGTCGTCTTCGAGTTCAGCACCTGCTCGATCGGGCTCTTCTCGACTTTGCGAGTCGTGCGCGACGAGCCGCCGGAGGCCTTCATGAGCCGGTCGTACTCCTTCTGCCGCTCGCGTTCGGCGGCGGCATCCGCCTTCGCGATCGCCGCCTGCTGCTTGGCGAATTCGGCGTCGGCCTTGGCTTTCGCGGCCGCAGCATCCTGCGCCACCTGCGTCTCGGCCGCGGCGTTCAGCTTCGCGGTGAGGAGCTCGCGCGCCGACTCCGGGTCGATCGCGGTACCGTACTTCGCGAGCAGCGGCGACGCGTGCACGGCGCGCTCGATGTCGGGGTCGGGCGTCGGGCTCATGAGCCCCTGCGGCGCACGCAGACGCGTCCAGGCGACCGGCGTCGGTGCGCCCTTCTCGCTCATGACGGTGACGATGGCCTCGCCGGTGGCGAGCTCCTGCAGCACGCGCTCCAGGTCGTAGCCCGACCGCGGGTAGGTGCCGACCGTCGCGCGCAGCGCCTTCGCGTCGTCGGGCGTGAAGGCGCGCAGCGCGTGCTGCACGCGCGAGCCGAGCTGGGCGAGCACGTCCGACGGCACGTCCTTCGGGGTCTGGGTCACGAAGAACACGCCCACGCCCTTCGAGCGGATGAGCCGCACGGTCTGCGTGATCGCCGCCAGGAAGTCCTTCGACGCGTCCGTGAACAGCAGATGCGCCTCGTCGAAGAAGAACACGAGCTTGGGCTTGTCGGCATCCCCCACCTCGGGCAGGATCTCGAACAGCTCGGCCAGCAGGTACATGAGGAACGTCGAGAACAGCGCCGGCTTGTCGACGACGCCCGGCACCTCCAGCAGCGAGACGATGCCGCGCCCGTCGGCCGCGGTGCGCAGGAAGTCGCGCACGTCGAACTCGGGCTCACCGAAGAACACGTCGGCGCCGTCGTCGGCGAACGTGATGAGCTCGCGCAGGATCACCCCGGCCGTCGCCGGCGACAGCCCGCCGAGCTCCTTCAGTTCGGCCTTGCCGTCGTCGCTCGTGAGGTAGCTCAGCACCGCGCGCAGGTCGGACAGGTCGACGAGTGCGAGCCCGTTCGCGTCGGCGTAGTGGAACACGAGCCCGAGGCTCGACTCCTGCGTCTCGTTGAGACCCAGCACCTTGCTCAGCAGCAACGGCCCGAAGCCCGACACCGTCGCGCGCACGGGCACGCCCTTGCCGACGCCGCCGAGGGCGTAATACTCCGTGACGGATGCCGCGGGCTTCCAGTCCTGCCCGATCGCCTGCGTGCGCGCGAGCAGCTTCTCGTTCGGCACGCCGGGGGTCGCGACGCCCGACAGGTCGCCCTTGATGTCGGCGGCGAACACCGGCACGCCCTTCGCGGCGAGCTGCTCGGCGAGCCCCTGCAGCGTGCGGGTCTTGCCTGTTCCGGTCGCGCCGGCGACGAGCCCGTGCCGGTTCATCATCGCGAGCGGAATGCGGATCTGCGCCTGCGGCACCGGGTCGGTGTTCATGAGCGCGCCGAGGTCGAGGGTCTCGGCATCGAAGGTGTAGCCGGTGACGATCGCTGCGACCTGGTCGGCGTTCAGGGGTCCGGATGCCGTGTCCACCGCGGCCGGCGCTGTCGGATTCTGAGGAGATGTCGGATTCTGAGGAGCGGATGCCGGTGCTGCGTCCTCAGAATCCGTCTTCTCCTCAGGAACCGACGCGGTCGGGGCGGGAGTCGGGTCGGCCGGGGATCCGGGTGCCGCATCGGGCACCGGGGATTCGGATGCCGGGGACTCCGCCGCCGCAGCAGCCTTCGCGGCGGCGAGCGCCGCCTTGGCCTGGGCGAGCTTGAGGGCGGCTTCTGCCGCCTCGGCCTCGGCCTCGAGTCGGGCAAGTTCGGCGTCGTCGGCAGCACTCATGCACTCAGCGTACTCACGGCGCCCGCCCGACGCCGAGCTTGTGCACACGGTCACGGCGGGCGGCCTCGCGGGAAACAGAGACGGTCAGGGCGGAGGCCACCACGAGGGCCGCACCGACGCCGATCATCGCGCCGCCGGCCGTGTCGGTGAGCCAGTGGGCGTGCACGATCGTGCGGCTGAACCCCATCGCGAGCGCCCACGCGGCCCCCGTGAGAGCCACCCACACGCGCGGGAACACGACGACGGCGATCGTGGCGAGCGTCGCGGCGTTGGCCGTGTGACCCGAGGGGAACGAGCCGTGGTCGGAGACGACGAGCATGTCCTCGGGCCGGACCCGGTCGGAGATCCCCTTGATCACCTGCACGACCCCGGCGCTGACCACTGACGCCGCCACCACCAGAACTCCGGCCCACGGCCGGCGCAGCACGAGCATCACCGCGAGGCCGGCCAGCGGCACGACGAAGGTCGCGAACCAGCCTCCACCGAGGAAGTTCATCGCGAACGCGAACGGCACGAGCGACGTGAACCGATCGACCACGCCGTTCCACCGCACGTCGATCGCCGGGGTGTCGGCGACGCCTGCGGCACCGAGGATGCCGACCCCCACCGCGAGCACGAGCAGCACGACGCCGACCACCAGCCGCTGCAATGCGACGGTGATCGTCCGGTCATCGGCCCGCGGCGCGGGCGTCGTGTCGGCGGTCTTCTCCACGGCCCCATTGTGCCCGACGGTGCCCGACGGCGCCCGACGGCGCCCCGGCTTCGCAGTCCACCCCACGCGTAGGATCGAAAGACCATGACATCGTCCGGAAAGCGCACGAGCGGCAACCCCGCCACCCAGGCCCAGCTCGACCTCACGATCAAGCAGCAGCGCGAGCAGCAGAAGCAGGACAAGCTCGCCGAATATCGGCGTCAGCTCGCCCGGCGCCGCCGCAGCCGGCTCACCTGGTGGATCGTGGGCGGCACCGCGGGGCTCGTGGTGATCGCGCTGGTCGTGGCATCCATCGTCTTCGCCCCGCGCTCCGCGAACGAGTACACGGCCAACGACAGCACCGGCGCGACCATCGAGGGCGTCGAGACGTTCACGAACGAGACGGAGCACGTCACGGGCACCGTCGACTACCCGCAGAACCCGCCGGCGGGCGGCCCGCACAACCAGTACTGGCTGAACTGCGGCGTCTACGACGAGCCGCAAACCAACGAATACGCCGTGCACTCGCTCGAGCACGGCGCCGTCTGGGTCACCTACGACGCCACGCAGGTCACGGGCGACGAGCTGCAGAAGCTGAAGGATCAGCTGCCGAACACCTACGTCATCCTCTCGCCGTACCCGGAGCTGCCGGCTCCGATCGTCCTCAGCGCCTGGAACGCGCAGCTGAAGCTCGACAGCGCCTCCGACGAGCGCATCCCGCAGTTCTTCGAGGAGTACTGGCGCAGCCAGAACGTGCCCGAGCCGAACTCGGCGTGCACCGGCGCGGTCGACGGACCCGGCAAGCAGTCGTGACCGCGGCATCCGGCGCGCAGGCCGCGCGGACGCTGCCGCCGTGGTGGGCGGTGCTGCTGGTGGCCCTCGCGGTCATCGGCGTCGCCTTCGCGGTCGGCCGCTTCACGACGTTCGGCGCGGCGTCTGCGACACCGGGCACCGACTCGCCCGAGGCCGGCTTCGCCCGCGACATGCAGGTGCACCACGGGCAGGCGATCGAGCTCGCGATGGACATCTACCGCACCACCGACAGCGACGACATCCGCGTGCTCGCCTACGACATCGCGACCTCGCAGTCGGCGCAGAGGGGTGAGCTCTATGACTGGCTCGTGAAGTGGAACCTGCCGCAGGCCGGCGGGCCGCTGATGTCGTGGATGGCGGATGCCGACACGTCGCATCATCACGGGACGGATGCCGCGGCATCCGAAGACGACGCGATGGCGCAGATGGGCATGGCCAGCGCCGACGAGGTCGCCGCCATGCGGGCTGCGACCGGCACCGCGGCGGACTGCCAGTTCCTGGGCCTCATGATCCGCCATCATCGGGGCGCGCTGCCGATGGCGCAGGCGCTGCTGCACCTGGGGTCCGACCCTCGCGCCCTCCAGGTGGCGCAGGGGGTCGTCGACACCCAGTCGGCCGAGATCGACCTCATGACCTCGCTGCAGCAGCAGCTGTCGTGCGGCTGAGCCGGCGTGAAACGACGGATGCCCCCGGTTTCCCAGGGGCATCCGCCGCAGCGGGGCTGTCTTACTTGAGCGTCACCGAAGCGCCGGCCTCTTCCAGAGCGGCCTTGGCCTTCTCGGCGGCCTCCTTGTTGGCGCCCTCCAGGACGGCCTTGGGGGCACCGTCGACGACGGCCTTGGCCTCGCCGAGGCCGAGCGAGGTGAGCTCGCGGACGACCTTGATGACCTGGATCTTCTTGTCGCCGGCAGCCTCGAGGATGACGTCGAACGAGTCCTTCTCCTCGACCTCTTCGGCCGGGGCACCACCGGCGGGGGCGCCGGCAGCGGCGACCGCGACGGGGGCGGCGGCGGTGACGTCGAAGGTCTCCTCGAACGCCTTGACGAACTCGGACAGCTCGATGAGCGTGAGCTCCTTGAACGCGTCGAGCAGCTGCTCAGTGCTGAGCTTTGCCATGATGTTTCTCCTTGTGTGGGGTTCTTCTACGCCGGGCCCGATCAGGCCGCGGACTCCTGCTTCTCACGCAGCGCGTCGACCGTGCGAACGGCCTTCGACGGCAGCGCGTTGAAGACGTAGGCCGCCTTGGTCAGCGAGGCCTTCATCGCACCGGCGAGCTTCGCCAGCAGGACTTCACGGCTCTCGAGATCGGCGAGCTTGTTCACCTCGGCGGGCGTCAGGGGGGCACCGTCGAAGTAGCCGCCCTTGATCACCAGCAGAGGGTGTGCCTTGGCGAAGGCACGCAGGCCCTTCGCGACGGCGACCGGGTCACCGTGCACGAAAGCGATGGCAGACGGGCCCTTGAGCTCGTCGTCCAGCCCCTCGACCCCGGCATTGCGCGCCGCGATCTTGGTCAGCGTGTTCTTCACCACGGCGTATTCCGCGTCCTGACGGATGCTGTTGCGCAGCTCCTTGAGCTGCGCGACCGTCAGACCGCGGTACTCGGTCAGCAAAACGGCGGTCGAGTCCTCGAAGTTCTTCGTGAGCTCGGCGACCGATGCATCCTTGTGCGCCATGGCCACTCCTTGTCTGTACGAGACGCTCCGCGGTGGCGAAGCGCCTGCCGCGGACCGCCCCCCGCAACGAGAAAAGCTCCGGCGCAAGCGCACGGAGCTTCGGCCCGGTTTCCCGGAAGTTCGTGTCACCTGCGCGGGCCCCTGCGATGCAGAGCTTCGTCGGCATCCGCTTGCACGCATGCCGAGACCGGCGGTCTTTGGCTCCCTCCACTATATGCGCGCCCGTTCCGCGCACCAAATCGCGGCATCCCCCTCCCCGTTACCCCTCCCCACAGGCGTCGACCCCGCCGGTTGCGTACGGCCCTGCCCCTTACAGACCGTGCGCAACCGGCAGGTTCGGCAGAAAAGGGTGAGGTCGATGCGGCGGCAG
Source organism: Microbacterium sp. (assembly GCF_047602155.1). GTDB lineage: Bacteria > Actinomycetota > Actinomycetes > Actinomycetales > Microbacteriaceae > Microbacterium. The sequence continues at coordinate 340,921 of NZ_JASGHZ010000001.1, forward strand.
CACGACGCCGAAGCTGCGCAGGCGCGCGGCGAGCGCGGCGGAGCTTATCGAGTCGGCGCTGCCGCCGCGGAGGACGCGTCTGCCCGTGACACCGCGCACCCAGTCTTCCCGTGACTTCTCGTCGAGCACCACCTGGCCACTCGTACGACCGGCGAGCATCGCGGGCTCGACGTACTTGCCAAGCCCATCGCACTCGTAGAAGCCGACCCCGGGGATCTCGATGTCCATCCAGAACACGCGGCCGTTCGGCCCGGGCACCGGCACCTGCAGCTGCGGTCGGGCAAAGCCGAGCCGCCACAGCTGCAGCGTGGTCACCGCCTCGAGCGGCAACTGCGCGCGGCCGTCCGCGATGTCCAGGAGTGCGGTGGCACGACGGATGCCCCGCATGCGCGGTCGTGCGCGCCCATGCAGCTCCGCACGCCACGCCTCTGCGGCGTCGTCGTCGAATCGTCGCGGATCGCCGCCGATGCGACCCACCGCGGCATCCAGGGCCGCGATCGCCACCTCCGGGCTGGCGAGCCGGGCAAGATCGTGGACCGTCCGCGCGAGCGACGTGCACCGCATGCCATCAACCTCGACGACGTCGTCGGGGTCGAGATCGGCCTCGTGACGATAGACGTCATCGATGCTGCGCCGCGCACCGGGAGCGCCGATGAGGTGCACGCGTCGCGGCTGCACCCGGTACAGCGGCAGCCCGTGCAGCACGGCCGCCGACGCCAGGGCAAACACGGGGCGCGTCCCCGCGGCATCCTCATTCACGGCGAGCACGTGCGCAAGATGACGCGCCTCGCTCCACAGCGCGTCCCACTCCTCACGCGCGACGTACCACCCCCGGCGCACGCGGTGCAGCTCGCGACCGGCAACGGCCGCCGCGATCGCGCGACCGGAGTGGCCGGCGTCGAGAAGCGCCGCGCGCGGTTGCAGTGCGCGAAGAAGGTCTGAAGCGGTGGCGTGGTGCATGCACCCCACGATGCCGGGCCGCTCGGCCCCGCGGACGCCGATCTGCCGGATCCGTGGACAGATCCGCGAACTGGTCGACTGGGGAGGAGGTCTTGAGCCTGCCTCTTGCGCGCGACCCCGCCGGTTGCGCACCGTCCGCAAGCGGCCTGGTCGCGCACAAGGGGCTGGGTCGATGGATGCGCGGGCGCGGGGCAGTGCGGCAAGGCCCAGTAGTGTGGATGCGGCATCCGACGCACGATGAGGACGGGAAGCGAGGCGGACGTGGTCGCTCCCGGCTCCCCCGCGACTGTCGACACGACGTCCGGCGCGGCGTCGCTGAAGTTGCCGATGATCGCGGCCGAAGTGCTCCCGTACGTCATCGCAGCAGAAGCACGGGCGGGTGCCGCCAGCGCGAAGGAGGCGGCCACGGCCGCGGCGCTCACCCGCGCCGAATACGGGAGCGCGGCGCGCTGGGCACTGGGACTGCTCGGGACCGTCCTCGCGGCGGTTGCGATACCGGCCGGCGTGTTCAGTGTGCCGTACCTCGACACCACGTTCCAAGACCACACCGGGATGATGGCCGCGATGACCCTCCCCCTGCTCGCCATCGCGGTCATCTTCGGCGTGCCGTCGCTGTGGCTGCTCTTCGTCTTGCACCGCGCCGGGCGTCGGCTGTCGCGCGCCGCCGCATACTGGGGGGCGCTCGCCCAGGGCTACGGGTACCGCACGACGAAACGTGGGCATCGGCCTCGTCTGCAACTCGGCTTCGGCGTCGACCTGCTCATGCGATTGGTCACCTCGGCATTCGCGCTTCTGCTGATCGCGTGCGTACTGCTCGAGACCGTGCCCTGGATTCTGACCGATCCGACCGTTTCTCTGGTCCACGTCGTCGTGCTCTGGGTCGCTCTGGCCGCCGCCGTCTGCGCCGGTCAGCTCGGCGGGGTTGTGCGCGTGTGGCGAGTGTCGAAGCGCGCCGGCGTCGGGGGTGCGGGTTAGCCTCGTAGGCATGAGTCCGGAGGTCTTCGCACGCGTCGCGCCGGACCTCGCCTCGCGCATCGTCGCCGACTCGCGTGACCGCGTCGCCTGGATGCGGGCGCGCTCGCGCGGCATCACCGCCACCGACGTCGCGCAGCTGACGAGCCACACCTCGATCGCGCGGGCGGCCGACGCGAAGCTCGGCGGCGGATCCGGCTTCTCCGGCAACGCCTACACCGACCACGGGCGCCGGCGCGAGCCGGAGATCGCGGCGTGGGTCGCCGCGACCCACGGCATCCAGCCGTCTTCCGCACTGTTCCATGCCGTCGTCGAGAAGCGCCACCTCGCCACCCCGGACGGGATCGCGGTGGATGCCGACGGTCGCGTCACCCTCGCCGAGATCAAGACGACCAACAAGACGTGGCGCTCGATCCCCCGCACGTATCTGCGGCAGGTGTGGTGGCAGCAGCACGTGCTGGGCGCCGAGCGCACGCTCGTCGTGTGGGAGGAGCACGACGGCTTCGTGCCCGTCGGCGACGAGCCGCGCTGCGCGTGGGTCGACCGCGACGAGCGCGAGATCGGCCAGCTCGTGCGCCTGGCCACCGAGTTGATCGACGAGCTCTACCGGCGGACGACACTGCGACGGGATGCCGGGACGGCCCGGCATCCGGCGACGCCGCGCGAACCGTATCGCGCGCTCGCTCTCACCGACTGACGAGGATGCCGCCACGCTCGCGTCGGTCGGCCTTCAGAGGCGTCCACGCCGCGCACGAGCCGCGAATTCGTCGAGAGCAGTGAGGATGGCGGGCGCCTGCCACACGCGATAACGCTCGCCGCCGGCCGCCTTCGTGAGGATCCCGAGATCGACCAGCGCCGCAAGAGCTCCGCCGACTGCGGCGGTGCTCACCCGGAGGGCATCCGCCGCCGTGTTCGCGGTGATGACGGGGTGGGTCGGGAGCAGATCGAGCAACCGGTGCACCGTCGCGTCGGATCGAGCAGTCACTTCCTCTCGCCACATCTCGCGGATCGCCGCAATGTCAGAGATCAAGCGCCTCCCGTGGCTGACGGCGGCAAACGCCGCGTCGGTCATGGCGTGAACGATCGCGTCGACGTCACCCTCGCGATAGTCCGTGAGAGCGTCGAAGTATTTCTGTGGATCGTGCAGGAGCCCCGCAGAGATCGGAACCGTGGTCTGGCGCGTGAGCCCGCTTCTGCGCAGCATGAGGTGGAGCAGAGCCCTCCCCGTCCGGCCGTTGCCGTCGGGGAAGGGATGAATGGTCTCGAATTGCGCATGAGCGATCGCGGCTTGCGGCAGCACCGGAACGTCGGTGCGCGCAATGAACTCGAAGAGATCGGCCATCAATGCCGGTACCCGTTCATGATGCGGTGGCACGAATTGCGCGTCGTGCGGGGAATACCGCGTGCCTCCGATCCAGACCTGTTCCTGGCGCCAGGCGCCGGTCATGTGCGGCGCAGACTCGCCGAGCAGTTCACGCTGGATCGCGATCACAGCGGACTCATCGAGATCTTGATCTGCCTGCAGTGCGGCGGTCATCGCACGAACGTTGGCAATGATGAGCTTCGCGTTCCCCGATCGCGCTCGTCCGATCTCGGCCAGCGCCACTTCCTTCGCCCTGGCGGTGAGATTTTCCACCTCTGAGCTCGAGGCGGACTCCGTTCGCAGCAGGATCGCGGCGAACACGGGCGCGACCGGACCGGCCTCGGCATCGAACCTGACCAGTTCGGCGCTCGCGTCCTCAGCGGCAGCGAGCACCTCGGGCTCCAGCACAGCAGGCGCATCGGCAATCAGTGGCGGCACCGCCGCACGATAGTCCCGGTGGATCCGCCGGAGTTGACGGCGTGACGCCGAGATCTCGCCGCCTCGAGGCCAGGGGCGCGACTCATAGCCGACGGCTTGCCAGGTGCCACCCATCGGATCCGCCTCCTCGTGTGCTCTAAGTAAAGGATACCTGCCTATCCCTTAGTTAGAGGGGTTCTTCTGAACCCGGGTACGGATAGTTGACACAGCTCAACAAGGCGCGTATGGTTGACCAGTCTCAACAGTTGATTGTCGTCAACTATCCCGCCACTCGGCACCGCAGCCCGCATCGTCGCACGTCAAGGAACCCCAATGTCTGAATCCCTCCCCGGGGCCACCGCGCCCCGCATGACCCAGCGTCAGGTGCTCGAAGCCCTGTCGGGTCTCATCCTCGGCATGTTCGTGTCGATGCTCGCCTCGACCGTCGTGTCCAGCTCGCTGCCGGTCATCATCCACGACCTCGACGGCAACCAGACCGCGTTCACCTGGGTCGTCACCGCCATGCTGCTGACGACGGCGATCTCCACCCCCATCTGGGGCAAGCTCGCCGACCTCACCAACCGCAAGGTGCTCTACCAGCTCGCGATCGTCATCTTCGTGCTGGCCACCGCCGCCGCCGGCTTCTCGCAGAACCCGGAGATGCTCATCGCGTTCCGCGCCGTGCAGGGCATCGGCGCCGGCGGTCTCGCCGCCCTCAGCCAGGTGCTCATGGCCGACATCATCAGCCCGCGCGAGCGCGGCCGCTACATGGGTCTGTTCGGCGCCGTCATGGCCGTCGCCACGATCGGCGGCCCGCTGCTCGGCGGCGTCATCACCGACGCGTGGGGCTGGCGCTGGAACTTCTTCGTCGCCCTGCCCGTCGCCATCCTCGCCCTCATCATGGTGCAGGCGACACTGCACGTGCCGGCGCGCCCGAAGAAGAAGACCTCGATCGACTACCTCGGCATCGTGCTGCTGTCGGTGGCGGTCTCGCTGCTGCTGGTCTGGGTCAGCAACGCCGGCACGACGACCACCGGCGACTGGGCCGACCTGGGCAACAACGACTGGTGGAGCCTGACGACCGTGCTCATGGTCGGCGGGGCGATCCTCGGCATCCTCCTGTTCATCGTCGTCGAACTGCGCTCGAAGGAGCCGCTCGTTCCGCTGACGCTGTTCCGCAACCGCACCTTCACCCTCTCGGTCATCGCCTCGATCGCCACCGGCATCGCGATGTTCGGCGCCTCGGTGTTCCTCAGCCAGTACATGCAGCTCGCCCGCGGCGCGACGCCGACCGAGGCCGGCCTCATGACGATCCCGATGATCGGCGGCCTGCTGGTCGCCTCCATCGTCGTCGGCGCCCTCATCACCCGCACCGGCAGGTGGAAGCCCTACCTCGTCGTCGGCGCCGTCCTGCTGATCGCCGGCTCGTACCTGCTGTCGACGATCCACTACGACACCGACTTCTTCCTCGTCTCGGTGTACATGTTCGCCCTCGGCGCCGGCGTCGGCATGACGATGCAGAACCTCGTGCTGGTCGTGCAGAACACGACGCGCCCCGAGGAGATCGGCGTCGCCAGCTCGGGCGTCACGTTCTTCCGCAGCCTCGGCGGCACGATCGGCGTGTCGGTCATGGGCGCGGCCCTCGCCGCCAAGGTCATCGACCTCGTCGCCGAGCGCAAGGAAGACATCACCACGGCGATCATGAGCCTCGGCGACAAGGCGCAGTACTGGGGCGAGCAGCTGCAGTCGGGGTCGCTGCCGAAGGTCGCGGAGATGCCCGAGGCGCTGCGCGTCGTCTTCGAGGACGTCTACGCCACCGGCATCTCGCACTCGTTCCTCATCGCCGTGCCGTTCGCCGTGCTGTCGCTCATCGCGATCGTGTTCCTGCCGAACAAGCCGCTCACGTCGATGACCACGACCGAGCGCCTGCAGGCCTCCGAGGCCGATTTCGCGACCGTCTCGGTGCCCGAGGCCATGGAGGTGCTGACCCCGACCGGGTCGATCCGCACCGTCGAGACGCCCCGCAGGTCGGACGATGACTGAGGATGCCGCCGGCATCGGCTCCGCCTCGCGCGCCGCGGCGGTGCGCGAACTGGAAGCGGAGTTCGGTGAGCTGATCAGCCGGTTCCGCCGGATCGTCGCGGACAACGCCGACCGGCTCTGCCCCGGGCTGCTGCCCGGCGCGTACAAGGTGTTCACGACGATCGCGCGGCGCGAGCAGGTGACCCTGTCGGCCCTGGCCGAGGCGATCCTGATGGACAAGGGTCAGCTCAGCCGCACCGTCCGCGAGCTGGAGAAGCTGAACCTCGTCGAGCGCACCCCCGACCCGACCGACGGCCGGTCGAGCCTGCTGTCGCCGACCGCGTTCGGCCTCGAGCGCCTGGACGCGGTCCGCGCACCCCAGCAGGGGCTGTTGCAGCGGGCGATCGAGGACTGGTCGCTCGACGACGTGCAGGCGCTCACCCGGCTGCTGCGCGCCCTCCACAACGGCGTCGAATAGCCGCCGATCGAGCGCGCGTCACCGCGCGGCGTCGACCTCGGCGCGCGTGGGCGGGTTGGCGCCGGCGCGCGACACCGTGATGCCGGCCATCACGGCCGCTCGCCGCAGCGCCTGGGCGAACAGCGCGGGGTCGTCGAACACGGCCGCGTCGTCGAGGGCGCTGGAGATGAGGCTCGCCATGTAGGCGTCGCCCGCTCCGATCGTGTCGGCGACCGAAACCGGCAGCGCGTCGACCGACGCGATGCCACCCGGCCCGAGCCCGATCGCCCCCTCGCCGCCGCGCGTCATGACGACGATGCGCGGGCCGAGTGCCGCGATCGCCCCGAGCACCGCGGCGGGCGCGAGACCCGGATACAGCCATTCGGCGTCTTCGTCGCTGAGCTTGACGAGGTCGGCGACGGATGCCGCGGCCTCGAACCGCGACAGCGCGTCGCCGTGCGCGCCCACCAGCGCGGGCCGGATGTTCGGGTCGACGCTGACCAGCGCCCCACCGGCGGCGGTGCGAAGCGCGTCGAGCACCGTGGCGCCGCCGGGCTCGAGGAACAGCGCGATCGAGCCGGTGTGCACCAGCCGGGCCTGCGGCGCCTCCTGCGCCGGCAGGCTCCAGTCGATCGCGAACTCGTACTCGGCCGATCCGTCGGCGCGCAGGCGCGCGCGGGCCGTGGAGGTCGCAGCATCCGTCCACGAGGCGTCGTCGACGACCGCGCCCGACTCCGACACCTGGTCCGCGATGCGCCGGCCGCGGTCGTCGCGGCCGAGCCGCGTCAGCAGGCGCACGTCGTGCCGCTGACGCGCCAGCCCCACCGCGACGTTGGCGGGGCTGCCGCCGACGAGTTCGACGTCTCCGGCATCCGTCTCGACGATATCGATCAGCGCCTCGCCGATCACCAGTGCTGCAGTCATGCGCTCAGTGTCGCGCACGCGGCCGTCGAATGCGAACTGCGTGGTCACGCGGGGCTGACCTCGACGAACCGCACCGGGTCGCCCGGCGCGAGCTGTGCGGCCAGGCGCAGGTCGTCGTGCACGACGACGGCGATCACCGGGTAGCCGCCGGTCACGGGGTGATCGGCGAGGAACACGATCGGCTCGCCGCCGGCGGGGATCTGGATCGCGCCCGCGACGACGCCCTCGCTGGGCAGCTCCCCCGGTATCGCGCGCTCGGGCGCGATACCGCCCGGGCTGTCGTCGCCGGCAGGGCCGAGACGGATGCCGACCCGATTGCTGCGCGGGTCGACGCGCCACGTGCGAGCGAGGAACCGCGTGACCGCGGGCGGCGTGAACCAGTCGTCGCGCGGGCCGAGTACGACCCGCAGCGACACGACGGGCCGGGCGCCGCCGGTGTGCGTGGCGCCCGCCAGCGGTTCGCCCACGGCGTCGACCGCGTCGCCTGCGAGGGCGACGACCTCTCCCGCGCGCAGCGGCGGCGGGCCGAGCCCGCTGAGGGTGTCGGTGGAGCGGCTGCCGAGCGTGCGCGGCGCGTCGACGCCGCCGCGGAGCGCGACCCAGCAACGGAGCCCGGCGGGCGGCGTGCCGGCATCCGCCGCGTCGAGGAACAGCCGGTCGCCGGGCCGCAGTGCGAAGGCACGCCCCGCCGGCTGCTCCGCTTCGAGGTCGCCCGCAACGACCACGGGGACGACGCCCGGTCCGGTCACGGCGACGACGAGGTCGCGCAGCGCCTCGACCTCGACCCCTCCCTCGCCGAGGCCGACGATCGCCTCGATCACCGCGGCGCCGCCGCCGTTGCCGACGAGACGGTTGGCATCCGCGGCGGCGACCGGATCGGCGACGCCGGAGGGCGACACCCCCGACGCCGCGAACCCCGGTCGTCCCCGATCTTCGATGAGCGCGAGCACGCCGGGCGACACGACGCGCAGCGCCGGGCGGTCGGGCGCCGCGGGCGCCGCACCGTCGCTTTCCGGCCGCGACGGCGCGTCACCGACCCCCGCGCCGCCGCGTGCGAGGGCGCGCACGGCGACGAACCGCACCTCGTCGCCCGGCGCGATCAGTGCGGGCGGGTCACGGTGCACGTCCCACACCGGCGCCTCCGTGCGGCCGATGAGCTGCCACCCGCCGGGAGAGTCCTGCGGGTAGACGGCGCTGTAGCCGCCGGCGAGCGCCACCGAGCCCGCCGGCACCCGCGTGCGCGGGCTCGCGCGGCGTGGGACGGCGAGCGCACCCGGCGCGCCCGGCGGGCCCGAGGCATCCAGCCGCGCGAGGTAGGCGAAGCCCGGGGCGAAGCCGCTGAAGTCGCTGCGCCACGGCGCGCCGGTGTGCCACGCGACGAGCGCGTCGACGCTCAGACCCAGGCGCGCCGCGAGCGGATCGAGGTCGTCGCCGTCGTAGACGACCTCGATCCGGTGCCGCGCTCCGGATGCCGCCTCCGCTCCGCCGCCCGCGTCGCCCGCCCGCGCCCGCAGCGCGGCCGGGTCGGGCCACGCCTGGCGGAACCGCACGAGCACGGTCGCGGCTCCCGGCACGACGTCGACCTGCCCGGGCAGCGGCGCGGCGACCAGCGCCGCCCGCACCCGCGCCGGCTCGCCGCGCCGCAGCCCGTCGACCAGCAGCGCCCGGTCACCGACGCGGCGCACGACGATCCCGTGCCCCGCGTCCTGCGACAGACCCGTCATCGCACGCCCTCCACTCCGGCGCCGCCGGCGGCGCCCGAACCCGCGCCCGTGCCGGTGTCGCTGCGCACCAGCATCCGTCGTCCCTCGGCGACGACCTCGTCGGCGACGGCGTCGAGCAGCGCCGACCGCAGGTTCCACTGCTGCCAGTACAGCGGAACCTCGATCACCGGCCCGCCGAGCGGCACGAGCGTGCCGGCCTCGAGCGCCGCCCGCGACTGCAGCCGCGGCAGCAGCGCCCAGCCGAGCCCGAGGAGGGTCGCAGCGGCGAAGTCGTGCGATGCGGGTACACGATGCCGCGGCGGCAGGGCGGCGTCGGCGCCCTGCGCCGCGAGCCAGCGCGACTGCAGCTCGTCGCGCCGGTCGAAGTCGATGAGCGGCGCCCGCGCCAGGGTGCCGGCATCCCTCCGCTCGGGGAACCACTCGGCGACGTACTCCGGCGTCGCCACGGCCTCGTACACGAGCGTGCCGAGCGCGATGACGCGGCACCCCGCCACCGCCTCCGCCCGCGAGGTGACGGCGCCCATCACGGTGCCCGCTTCGAGCAGTCCCGCGGTGAAGTCCTGGTCGTCGCGGTGCAGGTCGAACACGATCGGATGCCGCACGCTCAGCCGCTGCAGGGGTTCCAGGAACCACGTGGCCAGCGAGTCGGCGTTGACGGCGAGCGGAATGCTCACGCGCTCCTGCACCGCGCCGAGACCGGCGACGGCGTCGTGCTCGAGCAGGGCGAGCTGCCGCGCGAACCGGATGACCGGCAGCGCCGCCTCGGTCGGCCGAGCGGGCCGGGAGCGCACGAGCAGCACGCGCCCGAGCTGCTCCTCCAGCGCCTTGATGCGCTGGCTGATCGCCGACGGCGAGACGTGCAGCCGGGCGGCCGCGGCATCCAACGATCCCTCCTCGACGACGGCCGCGAGGGTCAGGGCCAAGTCCGGCGGGATGCGGATCATAAGCTCAGCTTACGCAACATCAGAATCATGAACTGGACTGCATCCGGGTTCGCCCGTACCGTCGGAGAGTGCTCACCCCCGCCCTCGCCGGCTTCGGCCTCGGACTGTCGCTCATCGTCGCGATCGGCGCGCAGAACCTGTTCGTGCTGCGCCAGGGCATCCGCCGCGAGCACGCCCTCGCGGTCGCGGCCGTCTGCGCCGCCTCCGACGCGGTGCTCATCGTCGTCGGGGTGTCGGGTCTCGGGCTGGCGCTGCACGCCCTGCCGTGGCTGATCACGGTCGTGCGCTGGGCCGGCTTCGCGTTCCTGCTCGGCTATGGCCTCCTCGCCGCCCGCCGCGCCCTGCGCCCGTCGGGCGCGGCGCTGCGGGTGGATGCCGCCCCCACGACGACGGGCGGCCGCCTCGTACCGGTGCTCGCGACGTGCCTCGCGCTCACCTGGCTCAACCCGCACGTCTACCTCGACACCGTCTTCCTGCTGGGTTCGGTCGCGAGCTCCTACGGCGACGCGCGGTGGTGGTTCGCCGCGGGGGCGGCGACGGCATCCGTCGTCTGGTTCTTCTCGCTCGCGCTCGGCGCACGCTACCTCGGCCGCTGGCTGCAGGCGCCGCGGGCGTGGCGGGTGCTCGACGGGACCATCGCCGTCGTCATGATCGCGATCGCGGTCGGCCTCGTCTGGCCGCAGTGACTCAGAGGTCGAGCTGCGCCTTGCGGGCGGCCACCAGCGCCCGGATGGTGTCGTCGGGCAGCGGCTCGGTGAAGCGGATCGTCCCCTTCGCGTGATCGACGCCGCCCAGCAGCGGCAGGATGTCCACGATCGCGGCGGGGCTGAAGGGGTACACCCCGAAGTGGCTCTTCGCCCGCATGACCGACAGCAGCGACGTGTCGCGGTAGCGGAGGGCGGGCATGCCGTAGCCGAGACCCTGCTCGGCATCCGGCACGATCTCGCGGGCGATGTCGTACACGTGCGCGATGACCGCGGCGTCGTCCGGATCGAGGCCGGCGAGGTAGTCGTCGATCGTGCCCATGGCGGCATCCTGTCAGTTTCTGCGCGGGCGCGACAGCCCCGCGCCTCCCGCACCTCCCCCGTGGCGCGCGCGTGCGCGGCAGGATGGGGTCATGAAGCGCGTACGGGTGCGGGTGCACGGAGAGGTCCAGGCCGTGGGGTTCCGCTACACGATGCAGCAGGTCGCGACCACGACCGGCGCGACCGGATGGGTGCGCAACCGCGCCGACGGCACCGTCGAGGCCGAGATCGAGGGCACCGACGCGCAGGTCGGCGACGTCCTCGCCTGGACGGCCCGCGGCCCGCGCGGCGGCCGGGTCGATCGCGTCGAGCAGGCCGAGATCGCGGTGGAGGGCTCGACGACGTTCGAGATCCGGTGGTAGCCGCCGCCAGCCCGGCCCGCAACACCCGACACCCGCAACCCGACACCCGCCAACCTGTCACAACCCGACACCCGACACCCGACACCCGCAAACCTGTCACAACCCGGGCCCAACACCACCCCATGAGCCCGGATGCCGCCACATCCGCAACGCCCGCAACCCGACCACCGCAAATCCGTCGCAAACGGCGGCTATCGCCTCGGATGGCCACGATTCGCGACGGACGAAGCCGACGCGCTCCGGTTCATCCGGCCCGAATCACGGTCAAAACCGCGGATAGACGCGATTCGCGACGGACGAAGGTGCGGCGCCGTCAGCCCGGCAGCCCCGCCGCGAGCGCGGCGAACACCGCCGCGTCGTCCACCACCCGGTGGCGAGCCGCTCGAAACCCGCAGTCGCTGAGCAATTTGCCGACATCCGGCCCCAGAACCGCCCCGGTTCCAATACAGTGGCACCGAGCCGCGAGGTCGCGGCGCGAATCGAAACAAGGCAGGCCTCCATGACACTTCCCGCTGCGTCCGTACAGCTCTATACCCTCGTCAGCCAGTTCGCCGCCGATCCGCAGGGGTCGCTCGACAAGCTCGCCGCCATCGGCCTGCGCAACGTCGAGGCGTTCGCGTTCGTCGACCGCCCGCAGGAGATCCGCGCGGCACTCGATGCCGCGGGGCTCGTCTCCCCCACCGGTCACGCGCCGCTGCTGTCCGACGAGCTGTGGACGCCCGACGGCTCCATCCCGACGCCGGCGCCCGAGGTGGTGTTCGAGGCGGCCGCGACGATCGGCATCCAGACCGTCATCGACCCGTTCGTCGCGCCGGAGCGCTGGCTCACCGCCGACGGCGTCGCCGACATCGCCGAGCGCCTCAACCGCGCCGCCGACATCGGCGCCACGTTCGGCCTGTCGGTCGGCTACCACAACCACGCGCAGGAGTTCGTCGCTGACTTCGACGGCGTCTCGGCGTACGAACGGTTCGTCTCCCTCACCGACGAGCGCGTCGAGCTCGAGCTCGACCTGTTCTGGGCGCTCGCCGGCGGCCAGGACGTCCCCGCGCTCGTCGAGCGCCTGGGATCGCGCCTCGTGGCTCTGCACGTCAAGGACGGCATCGTCCCCGCCGGCAACCCGTGGGCGCCCGGTGCCCCCTCGTTCGGCACCGACAGCCTCGACCAGCGCCACGCCGGCACCGGCGACGTGCCCCTCGCCGCGGCACTGCGCGCGAACGGCAACGTCAAGTACGCCGTCATCGAGTACGACAACCCGCCCGGGGACGTGTTCGAGGACATCGCCGCCAGCTACGCGTTCCTCCGCGACGGCGGGTTCGTGGCATGACCGGCCCGGTCGGCATCGGTTTCATCGGCGTCGGTGTCATCAGCGACACCTACCTCGAGAACCTCAACTCGTTCCCCGACGTCGAGGTCGTCATCCTCGGTGACCTCGACACCGACCGCGCCGCGGCGCAGGCCGCCAAGCACGGCGTCGCCGAGTCGGGCACCTCCGAGGACGTGCTCGCGCATCCCGACGTGGACCTCGTGGTCAACCTCACGATCCCGGCCGCCCACATCGCCGTCTCGTCGGCGGCGATCGCCGCCGGCAAGCATGTGTGGACCGAGAAGCCGCTCGGCCTCGACCGCGACGGCGCCGCGGCGCTGCTGCGACAGGCGGCGGATGCCGGCCTGCGCATCGGCTCGGCGCCCGACACGATCCTCGGCCCGGGGTTCCAGACGGCCAAGCGCGCGATCCAGTCGGGCATCATCGGCGCGCCGCTGTTCGCGCAGACGGCCTTCCAGACGCAGGGTCCGGATGCCTGGCACCCGAGCCCCGCATTCCTGTTCGCCGAGGGCGCGGGCCCGCTCATGGACATGGGCCCGTACTACTTCAGCGCGCTGGTGAGCCTGTTCGGCGGAGCCGACCGGGTCGCAGCGCTCGGGGCGAAGCCCCGCCCCGAGCGGGCCGCCGCGATGGGTCCGCTGGCGGGCACGCCGTTCCCCGTCGAGGTTCCGACCACCGTCTCGGTGCTCGTCGCCTTCGATGGCGGACAGCAGTCGCAGTCGATGCTGAGCTTCGACTCGGCGCTGGAGCGCCACGGCGTGCTCGAGATCCACGGCACGGAAGGCTCGATCGTCCTGCCCGACCCGAACCGCTTCGAGGGCAAGATCGCCTACGTCAAGCCGATGGATGTCATCGCCGACGGCTTCGACCTCACGCAGAAGTTCATCGACGTCCCGCAGGAGGGCGTCGGCCCCGGCCGCGGCCTCGGCGTCGTCGACATGGTGCGCGCGATCGCCGAAGACCGGCCGCACATCGCGTCGGGCGAACTGGGCTACCACGTGCTCGACATCATGCTGTCGGCCGGCGAGTCCGCCGCCACCGGCGAGGTCGTGAAGGTGGCGAGCACCGTGGCGCCGGTCCCCGCCGTCGCGGTCGACTTCGACCCCTTCGCGCGCACGCTGTAACGCGGCCGCATCCGGCGGCATCCGCCCGCTGAGAAACCACTTTCGGCTCGAGAAACCACTGCAGAAGTGGTTTCTCGGCTGAAAGTGGTTTCTCACGCAGGGGATGCCGGTCGGGCCCGCGACGTAGTCGCCTCCGGTCGCGCGAACCCGCTCTGGACGACGTGGTCTGCGTAGTTCAGCCGGCACCGAGCGACGACAGCGCGGCCCCGGCGTGGGAGGGTCCGGGGTCCGTGCCGTGGATGCTCAGGCGACGGAATGGTCGGCATCCACCCACAACGATGCGGGTTGGCGGTCGAACGGTGCAGGCTGAGTGCCGGCCTCAGGCCGGCGGGGCGGCGCGACGCAGGAGGTAGGCGTAGCCGGCCTCGAACTGTGCCGCCGGCCAGACGTGCGCCTGCTTCTGCCGCAGCTCCTCCTCGTCGGAATACGACCGGATCGTGCCCGCAGCGGCCGCATCCAGATGCAGCTGGCACGCCGACTCCAGCAGCACCGCATGCATCACGGCCTCGGCATCGGTACGCCCGACCGCGAGGAACCCGTGCCGGGGCATGAGGCAGGCGGGCGCTCCGCCCAGGGCCGCGGCCACGGCGGCACCACGCTGCGGATCGCCGACGAGGTCGCCCGAGATCCCGGCCCGCGGAATCTGCGGCAAAGCGAACGGCACCCCATCGTGCGAGAGTGCGCGCAGGGGCTCGTCCAGAGCCGAGAACGCATTCACCGCGGGGGCGTGGGAGTGCACGCTCATCACGACGTCGCCTCGCACACGCAACGTCTCCAGGTGGAGGAAGCACTCGATGTGCACACTCCCCCGGCCCTGCCGCAGGCTGCCGTCCCAGCCGACCAACTGCACATCATCGAGCCCCAGCTCGTCGTAGCCGACCCCAGACCGCTTGATCCAGATGCCGTCACCGCCCTCATCCCGGAGCGCGACGTGACCCCACACCATGTCCTGCTGGCCGGCGGCGGCGAGCGCACGCCCGGCGTCCACGACCCGCTGCAAGGCCGTCGACGTCATGAATCCGCCGCCCCGAACAGTGCGGCGCGGTAGGCCTCGATGCGCGCGTGATCCCACTGCTCGGAGTCCGCGGCGGCGTCCCACACGCAGTCGAGCTTGCCTGTCGTCACGGTGGTGATGTGCCGGCTGGCGCCCTTGACCACACTGGCATAGGCGACGCCGAGCGGGATGTGCACGAAGGAGCCCGGTGTGAGCTCGACGACGCCGTTGGCGCTGATCAGCAGGCGAGTACCCTCGATCTGGTACTGAACCTCGTCCACATTGCGCCGACGTCGGTAGAGCGTACCGTCGCTGTCGGTGATGTCCACGACGCCGATCGCGTGCTGCGCGCCCCGCCACACCCAAGACGTACTGTCGGTGTCGACGTGCGACGACAGCACAGCCAGCCGCCCGCTCTCGTGATGGGCCTGCTCGAGGAGCAGCGTCTCGTCGGACAGCTGCACAGCCCGGTCGCAATGCCGTCCGCCCAGGCAGTCGGTGTGCACCTCGTTGACCGTCTCTGCCTGCCACCCGGCGAACGGCGGGATGAGCACCTCGGCGGTGCGCACGACTACTCCCACATCGTGCAGGGGCGCCGGGAAGTACCAGAGGATGTGACTGCCGCGCCGGCCGTAGTTGTCGTGCGCGACGCCGACCGGAATCCGCACGAAGTCACCGTCGCGCAGCTCGACAGTGCCGTGCTCGGTCATCAGCGTCCGCTCACCGCGGATCTGGTAGGACATCTCGTCGACGTCGAGATTGCGGTGGTACATAGGCTGACGGAAGTTCATCTGCATCCACTCGATGCGCCCGGTCTCGCCCTCCCAGAGGATCCGTGGCGGGATGAAAGCGCCGTCCTGGTAGGTCTGGTCGAAGTGCACGACCTTCAGCGGCGGGATGGGATCCCACGAGACACCGGGCATGCGGGGCACGGCGCGCGACAGCAGCAACTCCTCGTCGCGGCGCAGAACCCGGGGCTCACCGTCGAAGGGGAACTCGTCGAAATACTCGGTCACGATCGTCAACTTGCGTCTCCTCTGTTCTCGTCCGCCTTCACGGTGCCGGCGAGCCGACCGGGGTTCACGACGGCCATCCACATCGGCTCGGCCCGAGAGCTGAAGTTGTCGCGCGCCAGGTGCGCCTCATCGAGTGCCAGGCGGTGGGTGATGAGGCGACGATAGCGATCGGGATCGGCCGCGAGCAGCCGCAGGGCGTCGTGGGCGTCCTTACGGGTGCCGTTGCGCGTGCCGATGAAGCTGATGCAGTGGATCGAGAATGCCGCCGGCGGGATCACGAAGGGTTCGGGGTTGACGCCCATGTGCACGATGCGGCTGCCCGTGCGCAGACCGCCGAAGATGAACGAGGTGCCCTTGCCTCCGGGCAGGTAGTCGATGGCGGCGTGCGCACCGGCCGGAGCGATCGCGCGGATGCGTCCCGCAACCGACTGCGCCGTGTCGTCGTCCCCCAGCACCAGCGGGGTGACGAGGTCGGGGTCAAGATCGACGACCTGCGCGAGGCGGTCGGCATCGCGGCCCACGGCGATGATCTGGCGCACGCCGAACTCGCGGGCGATCGCGATGGTGGCAACGCCCATGGCACCCGTGGCGGCGGTCACGATGATCACGGCCTGCGGCCCGGTCTCGGCCAGCTTCAGCGCGCGCACGGCGTTGGCGAAGTCGTGCGCCTTGGCGCCGAGCTCGGCGTCGACCTTGTCGGGCAGGAGGTCGAGATTGTCGACCGGCACGAGCACCTGCTGCGCCAGACCGCCGTCGTGGTAGCGGCTGTAGCGCGGCATGGCCTCGGGGCCGAACACGGCATGGCCGATCATCGCGTTCTGCGCGCACATCATCTCGCGGTCCGTCGTGCAGTAATCGCAGACGCCGCAGGAGAGCAGCGGATGCACGCGTACGCGCCTTCCGACGAGGTCGGTGCGTGCCTCATCACCCACCGACACGACGGTGCCGGCGATCTCGTGCCCGAACGTCGTGGGCAGGATCGGCACGGCGCCCATCCGCAGCAGGCTGAAGGCACCGGGAGCGAGCCCGGCGGCCTCGACCGCGACCACGGCTTCTCCGGGCCCGGCTACCGGATCCGGCAGCTCGTAGACGCCCAGCTCTCCGTTCTTGTCGATGACCTGGGATGCCAGCATCAGCGTGCCTCCTGTTCTGCGGCCGCGCGCCGGTAGGCGGCGTCGACGGCGGGGTGAAGGGGGATGGGGGTGCGACGAGCCTCGCGGAAGTCGATCGGGTAGCGCAGCGGCGAATAGTCCAGGGGAAGATGCCGGTAGCCGCGGTCGAGCGCGGAGCCGTTCTCGATGAACGCCCGCGCGAGCAACTCCGCCGTCTCGTCGTCGAGGCGGGAGGTCGTGAGGCAGATCCAGTCGGAGTAGTCCAGCGCCACGATCGGCTCCTCGTGGCCGGAGAAATAGCCGCCGGGGATGCCGATCACGCCCAGCCCGTCCTCGTCGTGGATGCGCTGCACCTCGGCATCCGACAAGCTGAGGAAGCGCACGTCCTGCTCGGTGGCGAGCGCCTGCCAGTCCGGCGTCATGATGGCCTCCGACACCATCAGGTCCGCGCGCCCCTCACGCAGGTCGGCGACCGCGTCGAACGGCTGCTCGTGGCGAGTGATCGTGCCGCCTCGGCGGGCGATCTCATCCAGGTCGACGCCGCCGGCGCGCAGCACGAGATCACCTGCGTAGCCCATGAAGCCGTCAGGGTCGTTCACTCCGAGCGCGATGCGTAGGGGTCCGGCGTGCGCGGCGACCTCTGCCAGCGACGAAAGGCCGAGGTCTGCACGGACGGCAGGGACCATGGCATCGCGGTGCGAGAGGACGCCGATGGCGAGCAGGTCGTCCAGCCCTCGCCCGGCGAAGGGGCCACGGCCCTCGCGGGCGAGGCGGGCGAACGACGCGGGCGTGGCGAACGCGATGTCGACCTCTCCTCGGGACAGCGCCACGAGATTGTCGCCCATGCCCCGCCCGGTGTGGATCAGCCCGCGGCGGTTGTCCTCGGTGTTGTCCCACACCCATTGCGTCAGCCAGCCCGCAGCGCGCAGCAGGTTCGCCCCACCCCAATCCGCCTTGATCCGCAGCGGCGGCCGGCGTTGCGTGTCCATGCCCGTCTCCTTCGACATTCCTACAATATGCTAGTTGCGTCCTGCAATTCAAGACTATGTTGGGCGTGGTCAGTGCAGGTCGATTGCCTCGCCTCGGGTCGGCACAAGCACCGCAGTGCCCTCGGGTGCGAACTTGCCGATCAGCGCGCGATGCATCTGCTGATGCGCGGGAGCCAGGCCGCCGTCGTGCACCGGCAGCGCGGCGTCGGGGGCCACCTGGCGCAGGTAGTCGATCGTCTCGGAGAGCTTCATCCACGGCGCGCCCGTGGGCAGCAGCAGCAGGTCGACGGGAGACTCCGGCACGGCGAAGGCGTCACCCGGGGCGAAGACCCGCCCGCCGATGAGGTAGCCGTAGTCCTGCGGCAGAGGCACCCCTGGATAGATCTGCTCGTGCGTCCACGCCGACACCTCGACGTCCACGCCGGCGATCCGGATGCTGCCGGGCTCCACGGGATGCACGTCCTCCAGGCCCGCCTCCGCTGCCACTCGCATCGACTCGGCGTCTCCGTACAGCGGAGCCGACCCCGTTCCGCGCACACGCCGAACCTGCTCGGCGTCGAGGTGATCGCCGTGCGCGTGCGTGATGAGAATGGCGTCCAGCCCCTCGATCGGATCGAGCTGCGGAGCCAGCGAACCCGGGTCCAGCAGCAGGCGGACCCGGGCGCCGTCCGCCCCCTCCGTCTCCACCAGTACGCAGGAGTGGCCGAGGGGGGTGATGCGCATCGTCATGAAGATGCCTTCCTTTCGTCGCTGTTGCTAAGACACCTGCGCCGCGGCTGCGGCGCCGTGCAGGTAGAGGGAGCGCTGCTCCGTGAAGAACCGGACGGACTCCCACCCGCCCAGCCTGCCCATGCCCGAGGCGGCAAGCCCCCCGAACGGAACGTGCGGTTCATCGCCGACGGAGGGTCCGTTCACGTGCACAGCCCCGGCTCGCAGGAGGTGCGCCAGCCGCTCGGCCGCGCTGTGATCAGCGGAGATCACCGCAGCGATCAGACCCAACTCGCCCGCGTTCGCACGTCGCACCGCGTCATCGTCGCTGTCGAAGGCCTCGATGCTGACGATCGGCGCGAACCCCTCTTCCACGGCGAACCGGCAAGAGTCGCCGACATCGGTGAGCACGGTCGGCTGCGCCCAGCGCCCATCCGACGTGCCGCCGGCGAGGATCTTGGCCCCGCCGCGCCGTGCATCCTCGACCAGCTCTGTGAAGTGAGCGGCCGCGCGGTCGTTGATCAACGGGCCGAGGTCGGTGCCGGCGTTGCGCGGATCGCCGACGACCATGCCGCGGGCGGCATCAGCCATCCGCTCGCACAGCTCCTCGTAGCGGCTGCGGTGCACGAGCAGCCGGTCGGTGCACATGCAGACCTGGCCCGAGTTCGCAAACGCCGAGAAGGCCAGCGGCCCGGTCCATCGGGCAAGGTCCGCGTCGCCGCGCACGATCGTGACGTTCTTGCCGCCCAGCTCCATCACCGAAGGTGTCAGCGCGGCACCCGCCCTGGCGGCGATCGCGCGTCCCACTGGCGTGGAGCCGATGAAGGCCACCCGGCGCACCCGCTCGTCCTGTACGAGGGCGTCGATGAGGTGCCGCCCCTCACCGGGGGCGCTCGTCACGACCGGCAGCACCTCGGACGGCACCCCCGAGCGCACCAGCGCGTCGGCCAGCAGGTGACCGGCGGCGATGGGGGCCTCCTCGCTCGGGCGGATGATCACGGCGTTGCCCAGCGCCAGGGAGATCGCGCTGGAGCGGGCCGCAAGGATCACCGGTGCGTTCCATGGCACGATCGAGAGCGAGACGCCCACCGGCACCCGCAGCGAGTGATTGCGCGTGCCGGGGTCGGCTGACGGGAGAATCTCTCCGGTGGGGCCGCTGACCACCGCCGCCGCCTCGCGTAGCGTCGCGGCCGACTCGTGCACGTTCATCTCGGCCCAGGGACGCGTGGCGCCGATCTCGCGCGCGAGCAGCGCCACGTGATCCTCCACCTCTGCCTCCAGCAGATCGGCGGCATCCAGGAGGATACGACGACGCTGAGCGAACGGGCGCCGGGCCCAGTCCGGCTGCGCTTCCGACGCGACGCGGACGCGGTCGATGGCATCCTCCGGGCACAGGGCAGGAAATTCCCCCACCAGCGCGCCGTCGATCGGGGAAAGGTCCGGGAAGGTGGCCACGGTCATGCGTCCTCCATGATCAGCACGGGCTTGATGGTGCGTCCGCCCGCGGCATCCGCGGCGGCCTCGCCGATTTCGGCGAACGAGTAACGGCGCTCGAGTCGTTCCAGGGGGAATCGACCGCTGCGGTGCAGGGCGATCAACTGTGGCACGAAACGCTCCGGTTCGCTGTCGCCGAGAGTGACTCCGACGATCCTGCGCCCGGGGAGGTGCGCGTTGACGTCGAAGGAGGCGCGGGAGCCCGCGCGTGGAGCGCCCACCACGGCGCAGGTGCCACCCACCCCCAGCGCCCCGATCATCGTCTCGAGCACGCCGACGTTGCCGGTGGTCTCGACCACTGCGTGCACCCCTGCGCCCGCCGTCAACTCGCCGAGCGCTGTCGCCACATCGGTTGTCGTGGCGTCCACCACATCGGTCGCCCCCAGTTCGCGGGCCAGATTCAGCCGCTCGGGCACCCGGTCGATCACGACGATCCGCTGCACCGACACCGCCCCTGCCGCCATCACCGCCGCGAGGCCCACGGCCCCGGCGCCGCTCACCGCGAGCACCTCGTCCGGCGCCGGGCGAAGCACATTGAGCACCGCGCCCGCGCCCGTCTGCAGCCCACATCCGAGGGGCGCGTACAGGGCGAGGTCATCGTCAGAGATGTCGTCGCCCAGTCGCACCAGTGAACGCTCGTCGGCAATCGCCTGGCGCGCGAACGAAGACTGACCGAAGAAGTGCGCGTGCAGCGGCCCTCCCTCGGCATCCGTCATCGTCGGCGTGCCGTCCGCGCGAGCCCCGCCGAGCAGGTTCCAGGGCAGGTGATGGTCGCAGTACGCCGGATGCCCGCCGCGGCACTGCCGACAGCGCCCGCACGAGGTGAAGGTCATCAACACCGCATCCCCCGGACGCACCCGAGTGACAGCGGCACCTACGGCGCGCACCCGCCCGGCACCCTCGTGACCGAGCACTCCCGGCAGCGGGAAGGGGATCACACCGGATGCTGCGCTCAGATCGGTGTGGCACATGCCCACGGCCACCACATCCACGAGCACCTCGTCACCACGAAGATCGTCGAGTTCCACGGGCGCGATCCGAAATCCGCCCGGCTCCCCGGTGGCGATCGCAGCGATCGTCTGCATCATGACCTCTCCTTCACTGCCCGACGAGTCGGGACAATCGTCGTTCTCATGCCGCGCGTACGGCGACGGTGCGACGCACGCTACGCCGCGACAGCAGGATCAACGCGACCAGGGCGACCGCGTACGGGAACAACACAGTGATCTCGTGCGGCACCACATCGTTGGTCGTCTGGTAGCCGAGCGCCGTCACCAGTCCGAAGCCGACGCTGATCACCGCGACGAGCGCGACGTTGCCGCGAGAGAAGATCACCACGGCCAGGGCGACGAAACCCACGCCTCCGGTCATCCCCACGGTGAACAGCGACAGCTGACCGAGGCTGATCTGCACGCCGGCGAGCGCGGCGAACACGAAGCACCAGATCTGCGCAAGCACGCGCCGACGCAGCACGCCGACACCGGAGGCGGCCAGGGCTTGCGGATGCGACCCGGCAGCGCGCCAGTAGAGCACGCCCACCGAACGGCGATCCCAGATCATGAGTCCGGCGACGAGCAGGACCGCGAGCCAGGTGAGGATGCTGTGCCCGGACAGCAGCGCGCCCACCAGCGGCACGTCCGCCAGACCCGGGATGATGATCGCGGGCAGGCCGGGGGTGGCGGGGTCGGCAAGGTTGCCCTTGACGCCGAAGAGAATAGTCAACAAGTATGCCGTTGCGGCCCCGGCGAAGACGAACAGCACGATCCCGGCGACGAACACATCGACCTTGAGCCCGGCCACGAGCACCCCGAAGCACAGTCCCGCCAGCGCCGCCAGCGCGATCGTGATGGCCAGCGCCGCCCAGATGGAGCCGGTCCACAGCCCCACAGCGACCCCGAAGAAGGCGCCGAAGATCATGATGCCGTCCAAGCCGATGTTGATGTCGCGGGTCCACAGTGTCGGTAGACCCGCCAGCGCGGCCAACAGGATGGGGGTGGTCGTGCGAATGCACGATCCCAGCAGCACGTCAAGCCATTCCACGGCGCCTCCTCCAGAGATCGGAGATCAGGGCCGCCAGCCCCGGCGAGGCGGCGGCCGTGATGAGCACGGTGCAGATCACGAGCACCGCCAGATCGGATGGCACGTGCGCGATCTGCTCGATCTTGCGGCTCGCGGCGTGCATCACCGCGTAGACGAGCACCCAGATGATCGCGGGCAGCACGCGGGCGCGTCCCATCAGCGCCAACATGATCGCCACCCATCCGATGCCCACGGCGATCTCAGAGGTGAAGCGGCCCTGCGCCGCGACGACCAGCAGCGCGCCGGCGATGCCGCACAGCGCGCCCGAGGTGGCGCAGGCGAGGATCTGCGATCGGGCGACATTCATCCCGACCGCGCGGGCGAACGCCGGCGATTCCCCGGCCATCCGCCACCGGTAGCCGGTCACCGCGCGCTCCATCACCCACCACACGAGTGCGCAGAGCACCAGGACCAGGAACACGGCGCTGGTCAACTGGGTGCGCGGCAGCAGCACGGGAAGCTGGGCCGAAGGCAGGATCGGAACCGTCGCACCCGGAGCCTCGGCCTCCGGGTCGCTGAAGACGTTCTTGGCGAGGAAGATGCAGGTCGACACGAGAACGTAGTTGCCCAGCAGCGTCGACAACACGATGTCGACCTTCCAGCGCACTGCCAACCAACCGAACACGGCCGAGACCGCACCCGAAACGATCGCGGCGGAGCCGATGGCAAGCGCCTGGTGCAGCACCGGGAGCGTGCCGGCGAGCGCGCTGCCGGTGACGGCGCCGACGAGTGCACCGACGTAGATCTGGCCCTCGGCGCCTACCGAGAACAGGCCCGCGCGGAAGGCGATCACGACGCCGACGGTCGCGACGAGCAACGGCAGAGCCCAGGCGACGGTGCGCGCGAGGGCTTCGGGGGTGCCCACCGCGTACTGCAGGCCAACGGCGATCGTGGGGAGACCTTGGAACCCCCCGAACTGGATGAGGACGATGGCCAGGAGGATCCCCACGGCTGGCGCGAGCAGGTGACGCACGGCGTGGGCCGGCGTCTGCCGCCAGGCGAACCTCTTCGGGCGACGGAAGGTGGCGATCGCCGTGCTGGCGGTGTCGGTCATCTTCCCTCCGTCAGGTGCGCGCCGGCCATCGCGCGGCCGAGCTCCTCGCGCGAGGTACCGGCGGCGTCGGCAACCAGCGCGATCTCACCGCGGTACAGCACAAGGATCCGGTCGCAGATCCGCAGCAGCTCATCAAGATCCGCCGAGACCATGACCGCCGCCGCACCCGTGGCGATGTGGCGCGACAGCGCACCGTAGATGCCCTCAGCCGACCCCAGGTCGACACCCCGGGTGGGCTGCGAGAGCACGAGCAGCGCCGGCTCCGCGTCGAGTTCGCGTGCAACGACCACTTTTTGCTGGTTGCCGCCGGAGAGGGTGGATGCCGGGCTCTGCAGGGATGCGGTCACCACCCCGAACGCCTGCACGACGCCGAACGCCCACGCGCGCAGCCGACGGGTGAGCGCGGGCCCGAAGGGAGCTGCCGCACCACGCCGACGGGCAAGCCGCAGCGGCGCCAGTCCCTCCAGCACCGAGGCATGCAGCGGCAACCCCTCGCGGTGGCGGTCCTCGGGGACCACGGCGACGCCCGCGCAACGGCGCTGCGCGATCGTCTCGCGGGAGATCTCCCGCCCGTCGAGGCGGATGCTGCCCGCCTGCGGTTGGGCACCGCCTGCGAGCAGGGCGGCCAGGCTGTTCTGCCCGTTGCCGTCAACGCCGGCGATTCCGAGGATCTCCCCTTCGCGCACCGCGAAGTCCAGGTTCCGGACCGCTGTGTCCGGTGCCTGTCGCCCGCTCAGCCCCTCGACCTCCAGGCGCAAGCGCGACGTGGGGGCCGTGCGCTCGATGCGTCCGAGCACCACGTCGCTGCGACCGGTCATCCGTTCGACAAGCTCGTCCACGCCGACCGCGTCGACGTCGAACGTCCCCCGCGTGCGACCCTTGCGCAGCACCGTGACCCGGTCGGCAGCCGCCTTCACCTCCCACAGCTTGTGGGTGATGAAGATGACCGAGACCCCCGTGGCAGCGAGGGTTCGCAGCGTGCGAAACAGCTCGGCTGTCTCCTGCGGGGTGAGCACGGCCGTGGGCTCGTCCAGGATCATCACCCGCGCGTCGCGGGCGATCACCTTCAGTATCTCGACCCGCTGCTGGTCGGCGACGCTGAGCTCACCCACCTGCCGGCGCGCGTCGAGGTCGAGCCCGAGGGCGGCCATCGGCGCGGTGAGCGCCCGAGCGCTCGCCGCGCGATCGATGAATCCCAGTCTGCGGGGTTCGCGCCCCAGCAGCACATTGCGCTCGACGCTGAACTCGGGCACGAGCATGAAATGCTGATGCACCATCCCGATTCCCGCGTCGATGGCATCGGCGACGCGGTGGAACTCGATCCGCGTCCCGTCGATCTCTAGGTGGCCCTGGTCGGGACGGTACATGCCGTAGAGCATCTTCATGAGGGTGCTCTTGCCGGCCCCGTTCTCGCCCACCAGAGCGTGAACCTCGCCCCGGCGCAGTTCGAAGTCGACGTCGGCGTTCGCGATGAGCTCGCCGAACCGCTTCCCCAGCCCGACTGCCCGCAGGGCCACCTCGACCATCAGCGCGCGGCGCCCGTCGGGGTGATCTTGCCCGCCGTGATGTCTGCGATGACGGCCTGCACCGAAGCCTGCTGCGCGGCGTCGAGGAAAGCCGGGTTGAAATCGACGATGAAGGCGCCCTCGGCCCAACCGTAGGTGCGCACCTCGCCCTTCTTCAGCGTGCCATCGACGAAGCCCTGCGCCGCATCGAGGATCAGTACCGCCGTGTCGTCGTTGACGACCGCGGGGCTGACGTCGGGAACATCGGCGGAGGCCGCGAGGATCGGCGCGATCTCCACCCCGCTCTCGGCAGCCTTCACCGCGCCCTGACCGGACAGCCCGGCGGACGAGTACACGACGTAGGCACCCTGTTGTGCGAGGGCGGTCGCCGTCTCCAGCCCCTTGCCCGGGTCGCTGAACGAGCCCACGAACTGCGACACGACCGACAGCTCCGGTGCCAGCGCAGCCACGCCCTGGGTGAGGCCGGCCTCGCAATCGGCCATGCTGGGAGCCTCGAACCCTCCCATGAAGCCGACGGCGGTGGCATCCGTGCCCTCGCTCACGAGAGCGGCGATGGTGCCGCCGACGTAGCAGGACTCGGCATACCGGTAGGCGACCGAGACGACGGACGCGTCGGAGACGACGCCGTTGACGAAGACGAAGGTCGTATCGGCGTTGTCGGCGGCCGCTGCCACGGTGGCGTCGATGGCCTGGTTGCCCACCACGAACACCAGCTGATTCACATCGGCAGCGTCCTGCAGCAGGGGTGCGTAGTTCTGCGTCTCGAGTTTGCCTTCGTAGGTCGTCACCGTGGCGCCGAGGTCGTTCTCGAGGTCGGCGATGGTAGCGAAGGCCGCATCGTAGTAGCTGTGGTCACCGAAGGCGTTGGCGACGAAGAGGCCGATCGACACCGGCTGCGCGGCGGTCTCGCCATCGGTGGCCGAGGGGTTCGCGGTCTCGGGCGCCTGGCCCGCGCAGGAAGCCAGAGCGAGGGCGGCGATGCCGGCGAGCACCGCACCGGCGAACCGGGAAGTCCGCTGAGTCATGAGATTCTCCTTTGAATCGAGAGTGTCCTAGCATTCAATACTACTGTCCTGTTTTTAGCAACCATGTTTTGAGTATCGCCCACCGCGGCACGACCGGAGAGTCTGGTTAGATGGCACTCATGGCCCAGGGCAGCGGATATCGCGAGCGCAACAGCACGGCGGATCGCGCCCTCAACGTCTTGCAGATGTTCACGGAGGAGCGACCCGAGATCTCAGCGATCGAAGTCGCCGAAAGCCTGGGGGTCGCCCGCTCCACCGCCTACCGCTACCTGCAGACGCTCGTGCAGGCCGACTTTCTCTCCGAGAACGGCCGCGGGGGCTTCCGCCTTGGCCTTCACATCGTGGAACTCTCCCGCATCGCCCGCAAGGGATACGGGCTCAGCGACCTCTCGATCCCGGTGATGCGCGAGCTCGCCGAGCGGTTCCACCAGACCGTGCTGCTGACCAAGCGCATGGGCGGATCCGTCATCTGCCTCGAGCGCGAAGAGGCCCAGGCACAGTACGTGCGCCTGTCCTACGAGCGCGGATCGGTGCTCGACATCAACGCGGGCGCCTCCGCGATCGTGCTGCTCGCCGGCGAGACCGAGGAAGAGGTCCGGCGCATCCTCGCCGACGCGCCGCTGCGCCGTTTCACCGAGCACACGATGACCACCCCCGATGCCATCATCGAGCGACTCGCCCGCATCCGAGAAGAAGGGTACGCGGTGTCCGCGGGCGAGGTCGACCCCACCGCGATGGGAATCGCCGCTCCGATCAGTCGCCCCGACGGCACCGCCCTCGCCGCGCTCAGCGTCGTGCTGATCCGCTCGCTCGTCGACGATGACCAGGTCGCCGAGATCACCCGGAGGGTGATCGAAGCCGCCGCACACCTGAGCGAGCGGGCAGCACTGCTCGAGCTCTGAGCCCAGGGCGCCCCGCCCCGCCCGTGCTGGCACGATCGCTCGCGCGCCACGAACTCCTTGCCTTGTTCTGTTTTTCAGATATAGTGGCTCACTAAACAGGACATGACACAAGGATGTGAGAGTGGAGCAGCAGATCTCTACCGAGGTGCTCGTGGTGGGCGCCGGCCCGGTGGGCATGACGAGCGCCCTGCTGATGGCCTCGCACGGCATCGCCGTCGTACTGATCGAGAAGAACGCCACGACCGCCGACGATCCCAAGGCGATCAGCCTCGATGACGAGTCCCTGCGCGTCTACCAGCGCGCGGGGATGGTCGATCAGGTGCTGCCTGTCATCGTCCCCGGCACCGGCACCAGCTACTTCGACGCCGACGATCAGCTGCTGTTTCACGGCGGCGCTGCCGTGCCGAATCGGTTCGGCTTCCCCTTCAAGAACCCCTTTGCCCAGCCCGACCTGGAAAAGGCGCTGCGCTCGGCGCTGGAGCAGCATCCGCGCGTGGACGTGCGCTTCTCCACCGAACTCATCGGCCTCGAGCAGGATGCCGACGGCGTGACCGCCCGCGTCCGCACCCCGCACGACGACGGGTCGATCCGGGCCAGAGCCGTGCTCGCCGCCGACGGCGGACGCTCCGCGGTGCGAGCCCTGCTGGACATCCCGATGAGCGGTCGCAGCCACCCCGACGTCTGGCTGGTCGTGGACTGCTTGGAAGACCCGCACGCCGAGCGTTACGGCATGCACCACGGCGACCCCCGGCGACCCTACGTGGTGGTTGCGGGTCTGCATGGCCGTTGCCGTTACGAGTTCTACCTGCACCCGGGCGAGGGCGAAGCGACCGAGAATCCTCCGTTCGAGTTGATCGAGCGCCTGCTCAGCCCCCTGCGGCCGATCACCCCGCAACAGGTCGAGCGCGCCGTCTCATACCGCTTTCACGGGCTCACCGCCGACCGCTGGCGTGATGGGCGCGTCTTCCTGCTGGGCGACGCCGCCCATATGATGCCGCCCTTCGCCGGCCAGGGCCTCAATTCCGGCATCCGCGACGCCGCCAACCTCACTTGGAAGGTCGCCGCGGTCCTGCGCGCAGAGGCGCCGGACGCACTGCTGGACACCTACGAGCATGAACGGCGCGCCCACGCCCGCGCCGTCGTCCGCTCGTCCGAACGCCTGGGGCGCGTGGTGATGACGACCAACGAGCGCCTCGCACGCTTTCGGGACCGCGTCGTGCGCCAGGCGCTGTCGACCCGGGAAGGGCGGGACTTCTTCGAGGGCATGCGCTACCGCCCATCGACCCGCATCACCGAGGGCCTCGTGCTGCGCGCCGAACGTGACGCGCTCGCGGGCACCAGCATCGGCCAGCCCTCGGTCTTCGACTTCGACCGTCGCGCTACCACGCCCTTCGATGACCTGCTCGGAACCGGCTGGGCGCTGATCGGGGTCGGCCTCGACGCCGATCAGCCATGGGCCGGGGTGGCGGAGCTCTTCCCCGCACTGACGCCCCGCCTGGTCGACGTGCCGCTGGATGACACCGTGCGCGACCGTCCGCCCGGTGTGACGGTGACCATCGATCTCGACGGGCGTCTCTATGCCGAGGTCGACGCCGCGCGCGGGCGCTTCCTGCTGGTCCGGCCCGACCGGGTGATCGCCGCAGTGCTGTCGACCGACGAGCTTGCCCACGCGGAGCAGGATCTCGGCCTGCGCCTCCCCAGGGATGGCGTGCCGACCGACCACGGCGGGGCCAGGCTCCGCGCACTCGCCCGCTAGACCTTCGGAAAGGAATCACCCATGCAACGACCCCCGCGGTTCACCATCCCCGAGGGCGCCCACGCCGGCACCCTCCACCGCACGCACGTCTCGCACATCGGCTTCGTCGTTCCCGACATCGCCGCCGCCGAGGCCTTCTACTGCCGCGTGCTCGGCATGAAGCGGCACAGCGTGCTCCCCGACGGCCGGGTGCGGCTCGGCTGGGGCGAAGGCCATCACGTCATCGACCTGTCCGAGGGGGACAAGACGCTTGCCCACTACGGCTTCGAGGTGCGCGATGAGGGCGGTCTCGACGGTATCCGTGCCCGCCTCACCGAGGCCGGCATCCCGTTCGATCCGCTCGATCCTGCCGATGTCGACGAGGCCGTCGGCACCCCGGACGGTATCGCCGTCACCGACCCCGACGGCACCACGGTGCATTTCCACAGCGAGGTGCGCCGCCACGGTGAGAACTCCGCCGACACCGGCCGCCGCCCCATCAAGTTCCAGCACACCACGGTCGGCACCGTCGATGTGGCACCGATGGCGACCTTCTACACCGACGTCATCGGCTTCCGGATCTCGGATCAGCTTGACGACGGCAACTTCGCCTGGCTGCGCAGTGACCGCGACCACCACACGCTGGCGATCGTGCGGGTGGGCAGGTCGGGAGACATCGACCACTACTCCTACGACCTCTCGGAGTGGGAGGACTTCAAGACGTGGTGCGACCGGCTCACCGAACTCGACGTGCCCGTCAGCTGGGGCCCGGCCGGCATGGCCCCGGAAACAACCTCTTCGTGTTCTTCGACGACCCCGCGGGCAACCACATCGAACTCTCCGCCGAGATGGAGAAGTTCTACGACGATCGCGTCGCCTACGTGCCGCGCACGTGGACGCCGGCACCCACCACTGTCAACCTCTGGGGCGGCCAGACACCGACCTGGCGTCGAGTCGGAGAGGACCACATCTGATGACCTGGGTCGCATATCGCAAGGACGGCCATGAGCACGTCGGCATCGTCGACGGCGATCGCTACGTGCCGCTGAAGGGCATCCGGCGCATCGATGCCGCCACCGGCTCGGCCGAGCTGCGCCAGGCGGAGCCGGATCCCGACGGCGCGGTGCACGCCGTCGACGTCGAGCTGCTGCCGCCGTCGTGGGCGCCGGAGAAGGTCTTCTGCGTGGGCCTGAACTATGACGAGCACATCCGCGAGACCGGGAGGGATCTTCCCACCTACCCGGTGCTGTTCCCCAAGTACGCCTCAAGCCTGATCGCCGCAGACCGGCCCATCCCGGTGCCCGCGGAGTCGTCGCAGGTGGACTACGAGGCCGAGGTGGCCGTGGTAATCGGGAAGGCCGGTCGGCGCATCCCCCGCGAGCGTGCCATGGAGCATGTCCTGGGCTACACCGTCGCGAACGACGTCACGATGCGCGACTACCAGTACAAGACTCACCAGTGGCTGCAGGGCAAGGCATGGGACGGCGCAACGCCGATCGGGCCGTTCCTCGTGCCGCATGAGGAGGTGGACCTGCCCGCGTGCCGCATCCGCACCGTCGTGGACGGGGTGACGGTGCAGGACTCGGAGCTGTCGGTGCTGATCTTCGATGTGCCAACACTGATCGCAACGATCTCGGAGTTCACCGCCCTCGCACCCGGCGACATCATCCTGACCGGCACTCCGGGCGGGGTGGGCTTCCGCCGCGACCCGCAGCTGTTCCTCACGCCGGGCTCCACCGTGACGGTCGAGGTCGACGGGATCGGCAGGATCGAGAGCCCGGTGATCGCCGAGTAGCCACCACCCAGACGCGAAACGGCCCCCGCGACAGCGGGGGCCGTTCGTGTCTGTGCGTCAGACGAGCGTGTTGACGTCCAGCGGGATGCCGGGGCCGAACGTGGTCGACACGGCGCCCTTCTGGATGTAGCGGCCCTTCGAGCTCGACGGCTTCAGGCGCACGATCTCGTCGACCGCGGCCTTGAAGTTCTCGTCCAGCTGCTCGGCCGTGAACGAGGCCTTGCCGACGACGAAGTGCACGTTGGCGTGCTTGTCGACGCGGAACTCGATCTTGCCGCCCTTGATCTCCTCGACGGCCTTGGCCGGGTTGGGGGTCACGGTGCCGGTCTTCGGGTTCGGCATGAGGCCACGGGGGCCGAGCACCTTGCCCAGGCGACCGACCTGGCCCATGAGCTCGGGCGTCGAGACGGCCGCGTCGAACGCGGTCCAGCCGCCGGCGACCTTCTCGATGAGCTCGGCGCCGCCGACCTCGTCCGCACCGGCGGCGATGGCGGCCTCGGCGGCCGGGCCCGTCGCGAACACGATGACGCGGGCGGTCTTGCCCGTGCCGTGCGGCAGCATGACGGTGCCGCGCACCATCTGGTCGGCCTTGCGCGGGTCGACCGAGAGCTTCAGCGCGACCTCGACGGTCGAGTCGAACTTCGCCGAGCCGGTGACCTTCGCGAGGTTGACGGCCTCGGTGGACGTGTAGAACTTGTCGCGGTCGATCTTCGCCGCTGCTGCTTCGTAAGCCTTGGACTTAGCCATTTTCTGTTCCCCCTCAGTCCTCGACCGTGATGCCCATGGAACGGGCGGTGCCGGCGATGATCTTCGACGCGGCCTCGATGTCGTTCGCGTTCAGGTCGGGCTGCTTGGTCTCGGCGATCTGGCGCACCTGCTCCTTGGTGAGCTTGGCGACCTTCACCGTGTGCGGGGTCTTCGACCCCTTCTGCACGCCAGCGGCCTTCTTGATGAGCTCCGCCGCCGGCGGGGTCTTCAGGATGAACGTGAAGCTGCGGTCCTCGTAGACGGTGATCTCGACGGGGATGACGTTGCCGCGCTGCGACTCGGTCGCGGCGTTGTACGCCTTGCAGAACTCCATGATGTTGACGCCATGCTGACCGAGCGCGGGGCCGATCGGCGGCGCCGGGTTGGCGGCACCGGCGTTGATCTGAAGCTTGATCAGGCCGGTCACCTTCTTCTTCGGTGCCATTTCTTCTCCTTTTCGTGCGCCGAATCGGCGCGCTGCCACGAGCCAGGCGATTCCTGGACGTGGTGTGGATTGGTGCGCGACACGCGCGCAACCTCTCAAGTCTACCGGATGCCGCTCGCCGCCGCATCCGGTGTCCCGTCGTCAGCCGCCGACGACGGCGACACCCTGCGCCCGCGCGGCCACCGCGAGACGCTCGTCGAACGTCGCGAGGGTCGCACGTGCGCGCATCGCCGTGTCGAGCACGCAGCAGTCCGGCATCCTGATCCCCGTGCGCGAACGCAGCTCAGCGAGCTCGAGCGGATCGTCCAACTCGTCGCGCAGCTCGACCCCCGCGGCGGCGAAGCGCTGCGCCGTCAGCCGCGACTGGCCCGCCGCGGCGGCCCGCACGAGCGACTCGGCCATCGTCAGCCGGTGCACCAGCAGGCGTTCGTTCGCGTGCGCCCCGATCAGCGCCAGCGCCGCGGCATGATGCGGATCCGCTCCGTCGGCGATCGCGATGATCACGCTGGCGTCGAGGACGATCACTCCGGCCACTCCTGACGGAGCTCTTCGAGGTACCCCGGCGGGTAGAGCCCCGTGAGCGAACCCGCCAGTTCGTCGAGCGCTGCGCGACGACGAGCGATCTCCTCCTCGCTCACCTCGGGGAGCCGCTCGCCGTTGTGCATGATGAGCCGCACAAGCAGCCGAGATCGGGGTTCGCCCGGCCACCGTCGCTCCGCCGCGTCGAGCGCGCGCGCGACCTCGTCGGTCTCCGTGACCTGGTACCGGTGACGA
Organism: Microbacterium sp.; assembly: GCF_047602155.1. GTDB lineage: Bacteria > Actinomycetota > Actinomycetes > Actinomycetales > Microbacteriaceae > Microbacterium. Next base: position 372,934 of record NZ_JASGHZ010000001.1, read on the forward strand.
GCGGTCGGCATACCGGAAGTGTACCACCGACGATCAGGTGATTCACCTCCATCGCCATGTCTGGCATCCGCCCGTCCACGGCGGTTCAGGATGCCGCTGACCGCCCATCCCGCACGAGAAACCACATCCGTGGCGAAAAACCACGTGGCACGTGGTTTCTCAGGCGGAAAGTGGTTTCTCACCGACGCGACGCGGCGCGGCGCGGACGCGGCGCGACGCGAAGGGATGCCTACTGCTTGGTGACCTGGTCGAACGAGAGCTCGACCGGGGTCTCGCGCTCGAAGAGCGAGACGAGCACGGTGAGCTTGCCGCTCTCGGGCTTGATCTCGCTGATCGAACCGGGCAGGCCCGCGAACGAGCCCTCCTTGATGGTGATCGTCTCGCCGACCTCGAAGTCGACCTCGGTGACGACGCTGCGCTGCTGCGCGGCCCCGCCCTTCGCGGCGCCCTTGGCGGGAGCCACCTCGGCGACCTGCACGAGCGAGCGCAGCATGTTGAAGGCCTCTTCGAAGCGCAGCGGCGTCGGGTTGTGCGCGTTGCCGACGAAGCCGGTGACGCCGGGCGTGTGGCGCACGACCGACCAGGTGTCTTCGTTGAGCTCCATGCGCACGAGCACATAGCCCGGGATGCGCACGCGCGTGACCATCTTGCGCTGGCCGTTCTTGATCTCGACGACGTCCTCCATCGGGACCTCGACCTGGTAGATGTCCTCTTCGACCTCGAGCGTGTTCTTGCGCTGCTCGATGTTGGCCTTCACCTTGCGCTCGAAGCCCGCGTACGAGTGGATGACGTACCACTTGCCCGGCTGCTCCCGCAGCTCGGCGCGGAACGCCTCGTAGGGGTCTTCGGGGATGTCGCCGGCCAGTACGGCGGCCTCGGCGGCATCCACCACGGCGTCGCCGGCGGCGACCTCCGCGACGAACTCATCATCGAGCGCGGGCTCGTCGGGCTCGCCGCCCACGTCGGGGCCGTCGTAGGGGGCGACCTCGTCCGCGGCGTGCGCGGCCAGGTCGGCGAGGTCTTCGGCGAGCGAGTCGCTGAGCACCTCGGCGGCGGCCTCCGCCTCGTCAGCGCTGTCGATCTCCAGTGCGTCGTTCACGATGGCGTCGGCCTCCGGGTCGTCGATGTCGATGTCGTCCAGTTCTTCGTCGTCGATCTCGTCCTCGTCGTCGACGATGTGGATGGCGAGGTGCTCGGCCGGTGCCGACGCCAGTTCTTCGGCCGCGAGGATGTTGCCCTCCTGGGCCTCGTCGTCTTCGCTGGACTGCTCTGCGGCGGTCGCCCAGTCGGCGTCGTCGACATACTTTTCAGACACGTGCGTTCTCTTCCATCGGGGGTCGTGCGGTCATTGCTGCGGTGCGCGGCCGATCAGCTCGGCGCTCCGAAGACCACCTGCACGACCCAGGTGAAGAGCAAGTCGAGGCCGTACACGAGCGCCATCATGACGACGACGAAGCCCAGCACGACCGCCGTGAACTTCACGAGCTCCTGGCGGGTCGGGGTGACGACCTTGCGGAGTTCGGCGAAGACCTGGCGGATGAAGAGGGCGACCCGCTGGAAGAAGTTCAGCTTCTTCTCACGGGGTACGCCGCCTGCTGCGACGACGTCACCGTGCGCCTCTTCCTGGACCATGTACCCACCTGTATGACTTACTTCCGCGCCGGCGTGTGCCGGCGGCTCCTTCGTTGTCAGCTGTGCGCTGACGCGCAGGGCGGACAGGAATCGAACCTGCAACCTGCGGTTTTGGAGACCGCTGCTCTGCCAATTGAGCTACCGCCCTATAGATCTTTCGACCTGGATCTCGCGACCTTCGTCATCCGATCCCGGGGAAATCTGCGCTCACGCTGCCCGCATGCGGGCACGGCGAAAGAATGCAGACTTCAACTGCACGTCCCAGTCTACGTCATGCCTCCGGCGCTCGCGAACGCGCGGGATGCCGACGGCCCGCCGTCAGTACTGCTGCACGCCGTAGCGGTCGGGTTCTTCGCCGCGCCGGAATTCCCGACCCGACAGGGATGCCGGCGCGATGCGCACGTAGTTGTACTTGAGCGTCGGGATCCACGGCGACAGCGGCAGCGCGTCGGCGGCCTCGACCTCTGCGGCCGTGGTGAGGCGCTGTGCGTGGCCGCGGACGACGATGCTCCACGCGTCGGCGTCGGTATGCTCGTCGACCTCGAACAGCACGTCGTCGTTGATGGTCAGCTCGGTGAGCTTGCTGCCCTCGGCGGTGCGGAACACGATGCTCTCGCCGTCGACGGTGTAGTTCACCGGGAAGATGTCGAGCAGGTTCCCGACGTGGGTGACGAGGCGCCCGAGCTGCTGCGCGGCGAGGCGCTCCCAGCACTGGCTGTCGGTGAGGACGACGACGACGTCGGATTGACTGTCCATCTCCCCATCCTGCCCCTCCGCGGCGGGACGCGAAAGGGCCGAACGCCGGAACAAACCGGTCAGGATTCGAGGCGCTGCATCGGCTGACCGGTGATCGCCGCGATGAGATCGAAGTCTTTGTCCACGGCGAGCACCGTGAGACCGCACTTCTCTGCCGTCGCGGCGATCATGAGGTCCGGGATGGACGGCGCGCGATGCTGCCCGCGCGCGGCGAGCGCCAGCTGCACCTCGAACGCACGGTCCTCGATGGCGGGCGTTGCGTGCACGATGGGCATGAGCGATAGCGGCGGCAGATCGAAAGCCTCCCGCGCGGCGACCGCCGACCGGGCCGAGAATCCGAGTTCCAGTCGGGTGATCGCCGACAGCTGCACCACGCCTCGCTCGATGCGCCGGTTCCAGGCGTCCATGTCGGCGACATGCCCCTGCTGCATGCGCACGAACGCTGATTTGTCGAGCAGCCAGCGCGTCACCGCCATGCAGCGTCCATAACGTCAGGATCGGCAAGATCACCGAATGCCGCCGCCGAGCGCGCCCAGTCGGCAGCGCACAGCTCCGCGCCTGACGCGGACACCGCAGCCCCTTCGAGCTTGCGCCGCAGGAACTCATTGCGCGAAAGCCCGTGAGCCGAGGCCTCGGCGTCGATCCGATCGACGGCATCACGGCTCAGGCCGCGCACGAGAATGTCGGTCATGGTCATCGCCTCCGCGATATCATGATATCACTGACGGCGACGGCGCTTCGCTGATCACACGGCGGCGCGGATGAGCTTCTTGTTGACGAACTCCTCGGCGGCCAGCAGCCCCATCTCGCGCCCGGTGCCGCTGCGCTTGACGCCGCCGAACGGCAGCTCGGGCGAGTCGGCGAGCACGATGTTGATGTAGACCATGCCGGCATCCAGGGCGTCGGCGATGCGCGCGGCCTGCTCCGGGTCGGTCGTGAAGACGTACGAGCCCAGTCCGAACGACGTGGCGTTGGCGAGCGCGACCGCCTCGTCCTCGCCCGACACGCGGTACACCGACGCGACGGGGCCGAAGAACTCCTCGCGGTACGCGTCCATGTCGGGCGTGATGCCGGTCAGCACCGTCCCCGGGTAGAACGCCCCGTCGCGGATGCCGCCGGTGACGACCGTCGCCCCCTGCGCGACGGCGCGGTCGACCTGCTCGGCGAGCCGCTCGGCGGCGGCCAGCGACGACAGCGGGCCGATCACGGTGTCGGCGGCGAACGGGTCGCCGACCTTCGCGGCGGCCATGCCCGCCGTCAGCTTCGACAGGAACTCGTCGTACAGCCCGTCGGCGACGACGAAGCGCTTGGCGGCGTTGCACGACTGGCCGTTGTTGTCGAGGCGGGCGTCGAGGGCCATCTGCACGGCCCCGTCGAGGTCGTCGGTCGACAGCAGGATGAAGGGGTCGGACCCGCCGAGCTCGAGCACGACCTTCTTCAGGTTGCGCCCGGCGACCTCGGCGACGGCCGATCCGGCGCGCTCCGAACCGGTCACCGACACGCCCTGCACTCGCGGGTCGGCGATGACGGCGGCGGCCTGCTCGTTGCTCAGCCGCACGTCGGCGTACGCGCCGGCCGGGAAGCCGGCATCCGTGTACATCTGCGCGATGGCCGCGGCCGACTCCGGGCACTGCGGCGCGTGCTTGAGCAGGATCGTGTTGCCGATGGCGAGGTTGGGGGCGGCGAAGCGGGCCACCTGGTAGTACGGGAAGTTCCACGGCATGATCCCGAGCAGCACGCCCAGCGGCGACCGGCGGATCACGGCGGTGCCCTCGGCGAGGATCGTCAGCGGGGTGTCGCCGGTGATCTCGTCGATGTGGTCGGCGTAGAACTCGGTGATGTCGGCGGCGAAGTCGACCTCGCCCTCGGCGGCGGCGAGGGGCTTGCCCATCTCGCGCACGATGATCGCGGCGAGCTCGTCGCGGCGCTCACGATGCAGCTGCGCGACCCGCCGGATCAGGGCGGCGCGCTCGGCGGGCGTGGACGAGCGCCCCCAGCCGCGGGTCGCCGCATCGGCGGCCGCGATGGCCGCTTCGACCTCGGCGTCGGTCGCCTCGGGGTAGGTGGCGAGCGTCTCGCCGGTGGCGGGGTTCACAACCGCATACGTCATTGCGTGCTCCATTCGTGAAGTCGTAAGGGCGGGGGCTCCTGCCCCCCATCATGCCGGGTTCAGCCGCGCGCGTCTGCGACGATCTGCTCGGCGGCCAGGCGCCCCATGCGGATCGCGCCGTCGACGTGCTGATAGCCCGCCCCGGCCATGTCGCTGCACGCGAAGTGGATCGGCCCGACCGGTGTGCGCAGGTCGGCGCCGTATCGGCTGAGTCCCCCGAGATCGAAGGATGCCGCGTACGCGCCGCGCGTCCACTCCTCGCTGCCCCAGTCGCTCTCGTAGTAGACGACCGGGTTCTTCGCCTCGGGCCCGTAGTAGTGGCTCAGCGACTCGAGGATGCGTTGCTTGCGCTCCTCGGCGCTCAGCCGGAACAGGTCGTCGGCGTTGCGGTCGGAGACGAAGCCGACCAGGGTGCCGCGCTCGTCGCCGAAGTTCGTGTTGTCGTAGGCCTCGTGCGACAGCTCGTACGGGCTGAACGCGGTGCCCGACAGCCCCTGCTCGCGCCAGAACGGACGGTCGTAGACCGCGTGCACCTTGATGACGAAGCCCATCGAGATGTGCTGGTGCATCTGGTGCTGCAGCCGCGGCAGCGGCGGCACGAACGAGATGCGGTTGTACAGCACCGGCGCGAGGGCCAGGATCGCGTGCCGCGCCCGCACCGTCATGCCGTCGGCGACGGCCGTCACGCCGCCGTCGCCGTATTCCAGGGTGCGCACCGGCTGGTTCAGGAAGACGTCGCCGCCGAGGCGCTCGGCCAGCAGCAGCGGCACCTGCTGCAGCCCGCCGACGACGCGCTTGTCGAGGATGAAGTCGGCGTCGACGAGGTGCGAGTAGCTTCCCGCGGATGCCGCCATCAGCAGCGACTGCAGCAGCGAGAACGCGTGCGTGGGCTTGGTGAGCATCGCCGGCCCCGTCGCGAAGGCCAGGTTGCGGATCGCCTCGTCGTCGTCGGTCTGCGCGCGCAGCCAGGCATCCCACGAGATCGCGTCCCATTCGGCCGCCTGGGGGTGTGCCCACGGCCGGTCGGGGTCGATGCCTGCGACCATCGCGTCGAGGCGTTCCCCGATCTCGCTGATGATGCGCTCGGTCTCCGCGCCCGCCGGGAACAGGTCGCCGGTGAAGCGGTGCGCGACCCCGTCGGCGCCGACGTACACGCTGTCGCCGTCGCGGTAGCGCTCGTAGGTCTCCAGCCCCAGCTCGTCGATCGTCTCGATCAGGGCATCCTGGTCGGGCGAGACCCACTGGCCGCCGATCTCGAGCATCGCGCCGTCGATCGTGTCGGTCCACAGGCGCCCGCCGACGCGGTCCCGCGCCTCGAGCACGGCGACCGACAGCCCGGCCTTCCTCAGCTGATTGGCGGCGGTCAGCCCTGCGGCTCCGGCACCGACGATGACGACGTCACGGGTGATCTCGGTCATGGGTCGTGCTCCCTCTGTGTGTCGAACCTGCCGGTTGCTCTCGACCCCGCCGGTTGCGAACGGTGTGCAAGCGGCCCGGTCGTTGCCAAAGGGCAGGTTCAACGGGGTGGTGGTGGGTGGGGTCAGTGTGCGGCCAGGGCTGCGACGACGACGTCGAGACCCTCGTTCAGGAGGTCGTCGCCGATCGACAGCGGCGGCAGGAACCGGATGATGTTGCCGTACGTGCCGCACGTGAGCACGATGACGCCCTGCGCGATCGCGGCCTTCGCGACGGCGGAGGTGAGGGCGGCATCCGGAGCCTTCGTGACGGGGTCGACGAACTCGGCGGCGATCATGGCGCCATGGCCGCGGACGTCGCCGATGCGCGGGTCGGCCTGCTGCACCGACTCGAGACGGGCGCGCAGGATCCCCCCGATTTCGCGCGCCCGCTCGAGCAGGCCGTCCTCCTCGAACGCCTCAATTGCGGCGATCGCCGCGGCACAGGCGACGGGGTTGCCGCCGTAGGTGCCGCCGAGGCCACCGGTGTGGGTGGCATCCATGATCTCCGCGCGTCCGGTGACGGCCGCCAAGGGCATCCCCCCAGCAATGCCCTTGGCGGTGGTGATGAGGTCGGGCACGATGCCGAACAGCTCGCTCGCGAACATCGCGCCGGTGCGGGCGAAACCCGTCTGCACCTCGTCGGCGATGAACACGACGCCGTTCGTCCGGCACCAGTCGACGACCGCCGGCAGGAAGCCGTCGGCGGGCACGATGAACCCGCCCTCGCCCTGGATCGGCTCGATGATGACGGCGGCGAGATTGTCGGCGCCGATCTGCTTCTCGATGAGCGAGACGGCCTTCGCGGCCGCTTCGGCCCCGCTCAGCCCGTCACGGTAGGGGTACGACGCGGGCGCGCGGTACACCTCGGAGGCGAAAGGCCCGAAGCCGCTCTTGTAGGGCATCGCCTTGGCGGTGAGCGCCATCGTGAGGTTGGTGCGGCCGTGGTAGGCGTGATCGAAGGCGACGACGGCCTGGCGGCCGGTGTGCTTGCGGGCGATCTTGACGGCGTTCTCGACGGCCTCGGCGCCCGAGTTGAACAGCGCGGTCTTCTTGGCGTGGTCGCCCGGGGTCAGGCGGTTGAGAGCCTCGGCCACCCCGACGTACGACGCGTACGGCGAGATCATGAAGCACGTGTGCGTCATCTGCGCGACGGCTTCCTGCACGGCGGCGACGACCCGCGGGTTGGCGTTGCCGACGGTCGTGACGGCGATGCCGCTGCCGAGGTCGATGAGCGAGTTTCCGTCGGCATCGACGACGACGCCGCCGCCGGCGGCGACGGCCTCGATCGGCACGGTGTGGGCGACGCCGGCCGCGACGGCGGAGGCCTTGCGCGCGAGGAACTCCTGCGAACGCGGGCCCGGGATGGCGGTGACGAGACGGCGCTCCTGCGCCAGGGCGGGGCCGCCGAGGACGGCGCTGTCGGTCAAGCTCATGCCGGGAGCGTAAGCGCCCGGCATCCCGCGGCACACCTACCGCGGTGTACATTCTGAGACACAGGGTATACGCCGCGTACACCCTGCTTCGAGGGAGGATGCCGCGTGGCCGATCCCCAGCCGACCCTCCGCGCGCTGCTGGCACGCGCCGACCTGTCGCTGCGCCTCGCCTCCGCCGAATCCGCCTCCGACGCGCTCGATGCCCCCCTGCGGTGGGTGCACAGCAGCGACCTCACCGACCCGACGCCGTTCCTCACCGACGACCTGCTGCTGCTGACCACCGGCACCCAGTTCGCCGGCGCCGACGACCCGGAGCCGTATCGCGCCTACGTCGCGCGGCTGCGGGCGCGGGGGGTGCGCGGGCTCGGCTTCGGCACCGAGGTGGTGCGCGCCGGCATCCCGCCCGCCCTCGTCGACGCGTGCCGCGACGAGCGGATGCCGCTGTTCGAGGTGCCGTACCGCACGCCGTTCATCGCCATCGCGCGCGCGAACGCCGAGGCGATCGCCGCGCAGGCGTACGCGCGGCGCACGTGGGCGCTCGCGGCGCAGCGCGCGATCTCGCTGGCCGCCCTGCGCCCCGACGGGCTCGGCGCGACCGTCGCCGAACTCGCCAGGCAGCTCGGCGCCTGGGTCGGCCTGTTCGACGCGGCCGCGGTGCTGACCCACGGTTCCGGAACGCTGCCCGACGGCTTACGCGACGCCCTCGCGGTCGAGACCGGTGCGGTGCTGCGCCGCGGCGCCCGCGCCGCCTCGACGCTGGTGCTGGGCGGGCAGCGGGTCACGATGCAGACCCTCGGACGCGGCGGGCACCTCCGCGGTCTCATCGCGATCGTCGGCACCGAACTCGACCTCGAGGGCCGCAGCGTCGTCACGTCGGTCATCGCGATGGCCGGTCTCGCCCTGGAGCAGAACGTCACCCTCGGGCGTGCCCGCACCGCCCTGCGCGCGGGACTCGTGCAGGCGCTGCTGGGAGACGACCCAACGCTCGCCCGCCGCGTGTCGCGCGAGCTGTGGGGGGCGCTGCCGCCGGCGCCGGTCGTCGTCGCCGTCGCGAGCGTCGCCCCCGGCCGGTTCGATGCCGCCGTCGACTGGCTCGAACTGCGCGTCGCCGAGTCGCGTGGCGCGCTGTTCCACGGCCGGGGCCCCGACGGCGTCGTGATCGTGGTGCCGGCCGGAGGAACGGATGGCCGGGGCACACCGGCCACAGCCGCACTGCTCGACGAGTTCGCCGCCCTGTTCGACGCCGTCGTGGGCGCCGCCGACCCCGCCGACTATGCCGGGTTCTCGCGCGCGCACGCGCAGGCCGTGACCGCGGCGCGGCGGGCTCGCGCCGGCGAGGTGGCGCACTTCGCCGATGCCGCCGGCGGCGGCGTGCTCGCCGGCCTCGACTCCCCCGATGCCCGGGCGCTCGCCGACGCCTTCCTGCGGCCGCTGCGGACGTACGACGACGCGCACGGCACCGCGCTCATCGCGACGGTGCGCACCTGGCTGGAGCACGACGCCCGCATCGACGGGACGGCGCAGGCCCTCGGCATCCATCGCCACACCGTGCGCGCGCGCGTCGCACAGGCGCAGCAATTGCTCGGCCTCGACCTGGCATCGTTCCCTGCCCGCGCCGAGCTGTGGGCCGCCCTCGTCGCCGCGGCTGTCTAGCGCGGCGCGTGGGCGTCGAGGAACTCGTACAGGTCGGTCGTGTCGACACCGGGGAAGGCGCCGGTCGGCAGGGTCGCCAGCAGCGTCCGGGGCGTGCGCACGTTGGGCCAGGCCTGGTCGCGCCATTGCCCCTCCAGGTCGGCGGGCGGGCGCCGGCAGCACACCTCCACGGCGTGCCGCGAGACCCCGCGATTGGTGGTCTCGCGCCCGACGAACCACTTCGTGTCGTCGAACCGCACCCCCACCGACACCGAGTGCGCGCCCTCGCTGGAGGTCTCCACGCGTGCCGTGCACCAGTACGTCCCGTTGCCGGTGTCGGTGTACTGGTAGTACGGGTTGAACTTGTCGGGGATGTCGAACACCACCCGGCTCGTCCACCGGCGGCAGCACAGCTGACCCTCGATCGACCCGAGCCGGTCGGCCGGGAAGTTCACGTCGTCGTTCTCGTACGCCTTCGTGATGGTGCCCGACTCGTGCACCTTGAGGAAGTGCACGGCAATGCCGAGGTGCCGCGTCGCGAGGTTCGTGAACCGGTGCGCCGCCGTCTCGTACGACACCGAGTAGGCGTCGCGCAGGTCCTCGATCGACAGCGCCCGGCGCGCCTTCACGTCGTGCAGCACCGGCACGGCGTGCTCTTGGGGGATCAGCAGCGCGCCGGTGAGATAGTTCGTCTCGACGCGCTGGCGCAGGAACTGCGCGTAGGAGTGCGGCTCGCTGTGGCCGAGGATCCGCGACGCGAGCGCCTGCAACACGGCGGTGCGCGAGTCGCCCTTGGCCGGGACGGTGCTCGACAGGTAGAGCCGCCCGTTGCGCAGATCCGCGACCGAGCGGGTGGATGCCGGCAGGTCGGGCACGTAGTGCAGGGAGAAGCCCAGGTGGGCGGCGATGTCGCTGGCCGTGCGCTGCGTGAGCGGACCGCCCGGGTGATCGACGGCCCGCAGGATGCCGCGGGCCTGCTCCTCCAGCTCGGCGAAGTAGTTGTCCTGCCGCCGCATGAGGTGCCGCAGCTCGACGTTGGCGCGCCGCGCCTCTTCGGGAGTCGCCGACCGCTCGTCGCCGAGCCGCTCGATCTCGCCCTGCAGGGCGAGGAGGGCGCGGAGGGCATCGTCGGGCACCGACTTGCCGATGCGGAACGGCTCGATGCCGAGTGCGCGGAACGTCTGCCCCTTCATCGCGCGCTCCAGCGCGATCTCCATCGTCGCGCGCTCGTCGAGGGGCTCGGCCTCGAGCAGCTGGTCGACGCTCGCGCCGAGCGCCTTCGCGATCGCGCGCAGCAGGGTGAGCTTCGGTTCGCGCTTGCCGGTCTCGATCATCGACAGCTGGCTCGGCGCGCGTTCGACGGATGCCGCCAGCTCGTCGAGCGTCATCCCGCGGGCCGTGCGCAACTGCCGGATGCGCCGCCCGATCGTGAGCGCGTCCGCCTCGTCTTCCCCGACTTCGACAATCGCCATGTTCGGAAGTGTGTCACAAGAGCAGAAGATCGACAAAACTTCACAGTCGATTTGGTCATGGAACCCGCCAAACTTCACTCAGAGTGGTCTCACGAACACCCCTCCACCGAAGGAGCACCCCATGAGCACCCAGACACTGGCCCCCACGACCATCACGATCGCCGGCCCCGTCCGCGAGCGGTACGACGAGATCCTCACGCCGGGCGCCCTCGAGTTCCTCGCCGAGCTGCACGACCGGTTCGCGGGGCGCCGTCACGACCGCCTCGCCGACCGCATGCGTCGCCGCTTCGAGATCGGCAACGGTCACGACCCGCAGTTCCGGGCCGACACGGCCCACATCCGCGAGGACGACCAGTGGCGCGTCGCCGGCCCCGGCCCGGGCCTGGAAGACCGCCGGGTCGAGATCACCGGGCCGACCGACCCGAAGATGACCATCAACGCGCTCAACTCCGGCGCGAAGGTGTGGCTGGCCGACCAGGAGGACGCGACGAGCCCCACCTGGCGCAACGTCGTCGAGGGGCAGCTGTCGCTGTTCGACGCGATCCGCGGGCAGCTGAGCCACACCTCCCCCGAGGGCAAGGAGTATCGCGTCACCGCCGAGCGCACGCCGACGATCGTGATGCGCCCGCGGGGCTGGCACCTGACCGAGAAGCACCTGCGCTTCACCGATCGGTCGGGGCGGCAGCTCGCGGCATCCGGCTCTCTCGTCGACTTCGGACTGTACTTCTTCCACAACGCCGAGGCGCTCATCGACAGCGGCCGCGGGCCGTACTTCTACCTGCCCAAGCTCGAATCGTCCGAGGAGGCGAAGCTGTGGGACGACGTCTTCAGCTTCAGTGAGCGCTTCCTCGGGATCGACCACGGCACGATCCGTGCCACGGTGCTCATCGAGACGCTGCCGGCGGCGTTCGAGATGGACGAGATCCTCTTCGAGCTGCGCGATCACGCCGCGGGCCTGAACGCGGGACGCTGGGACTACATCTTCTCGATGATCAAGAACTACCGCGGCCGCGGCGCCCGGTTCGTGCTGCCCGACCGCAGCCAGGTCACGATGACGGTGCCGTTCATGCGGGCCTACACCGAGCTGCTCGTGCAGACGTGCCACAAGCGCGGCGCATTCGCGATCGGCGGCATGAGCGCCTTCATCCCGAACCGGCGCGACCCCGAGGTGACGGCACGGGCGTTCGAGAAGGTCGCCGCCGACAAGAAGCGCGAGGCCGGTGACGGCTTCGACGGCACGTGGGTAGCCCACCCCGACCTCATCCCGGTGGCGCAGGCCGAGTTCGACGCCGTGCTCGGCGACCGTCCCCACCAGGTCGACCGCCTGCGCCCCGACGTGCACGTGCAGGCGTCGCAGCTGATCGACGTGCACATCGGCCTGCCGATCACGGATGCCGGGGTGCGCGGCAACGTGTCGGTGGCGATCCGGTACCTCGAGGCGTGGCTGCGCGGCCAGGGCGCCGTCGCGATCGACAACCTCATGGAAGACGCCGCGACGGCGGAGATCAGCCGCAGCCAGGTGTGGCAGTGGATCCACCAGGACCGCCGCACCGAGGACGGCACCCGCATCACGCGCGACTACGTCGAAGGGCTCATCGCCGAGGTGCTGGCCGAGGCGCCCCGCACGGATGCCGACCGCTTCGACGACGCGGCGGAGATCTTCCGCGAGGTGGCGCTCGGCGCCGACTTCCCCGCGTTCCTGACGATCCCCGCCTACGACCGCTACCTCGCCGAGTGACCCGGCATCCATCGACGCATCCATCGACGACGAAGACGTAAGGAAGAGACAATGACCGCCTACCAGGACGACATCGAGGCCATCACCGCCCTCAAGGCTCAGCACGGGCCGGGCTGGGATGCCGTCACCCCCGAGCACGTCGCGCGGATGCGGGCGCAGAACCGGTTCCGCACGGGGCTGGAGATCGCCCGGTACACCGCCGAGATCATGCGCCGCGACATGGCCGCGTACGACGCCGACCCGTCGTGCTACACACAGTCGCTCGGCGTCTGGCACGGCTTCGTCGCGCAGCAGAAGCTCATCTCGATCAAGAAGCACCTGAAGTCGACCCGGGGGCGCTACCTCTACCTCTCGGGCTGGATGGTCGCGGCGATGCGCTCGCAGTTCGGGCCGCTGCCCGACCAGTCGATGCACGAGAAGACGGCGGTGCCGGCGCTCATCGAGGAGATCTACACCTTCTTGAAGCAGGCCGACGCCCGCGAGCTCGACCTCCTGTTCACGCAACTGGATGCCGCCCGCGTCGCGGGCGACGAGACGGCGGTCGAGTTCATCCGGTCGCAGATCGACGCGTTCCAGACCCACGTCGTGCCGATCATCGCCGACATCGACGCGGGCTACGGCAACCCCGAGGCGACCTACCTGCTCGCGAAGAAGATGATCGAGGCGGGCGCCTGCGCCATCCAGATCGAGAACCAGGTGTCGGACGAGAAGCAGTGCGGGCACCAGGACGGCAAGGTGACGGTGCCGCACGACGACTTCCTCGCGAAGCTCAACGCGGTCCGCTACGCCTTCCTCGAGCTGGGGGTCGACAACGGCGTCATCGTCGCCCGCACCGACTCGCTCGGCGCGGGGCTCACCCAGAAGCTCGCGGTCTCCACGCGTCCGGGCGACCTCGGCGACCGGTACAACGCGTTCCTCGACGTCGAGGAGATCGCCGCGCACGACCTCAGCGACGGCGACGTCGTGATCCGTCGTGAGGGGAGGCTCCTGCGACCCAAGCGTCTGCCGAGCAACCTGTACCGGTTCCGGCCCGGCACCGGCGAGGCCCGGTGCGTGCTCGACGGCATCACGGCGCTCCAGCACGGCGCCGACCTGCTGTGGATCGAGACCGAGAAGCCGCACCTGGAGCAGATCGGCGGCATGGTCGACGCGATTCGCGAGGCGGTTCCGAACGCGAAGCTCGTCTACAACAACAGCCCGTCGTTCAACTGGACGCTCAACTTCCGTCAGCAGGCGTACGACGCGCTGGCCGCGCAGGGCCGGGACGTGTCGGCCTACGACCGTGCCGACCTCATGAACGCGGCGTACGACGAGACCGAGCTCGGCCGGCTGGCCGACGAGAGGATCCGATCGTTCCAGCGCGACGGCTCGGCCCGCGCCGGCATCTTCCACCACCTCATCACGCTGCCCACGTACCACACGGCCGCACTGTCGACGGATGACCTCGCCCAGGGCTACTTCGGCGACGACGGCATGCTCGCCTACGTGCGGGGCGTGCAGCGGCGCGAGATCCGCGGAGGCATCGCGACGGTCAAGCACCAGAACATGGCCGGCAGCGACATCGGCGACAACCACAAGGAGTACTTCGCCGGCGACGCCGCCCTCAAGGCCGGCGGCAAGGACAACACGATGAACCAGTTCGGCTGACCTCGCTCGTAGACTGGCGCGATGGCGACGGGAGCGGACGGCGGGTCGGGCGACGGCGCGCCGGCCGACCCGGGCCGGCGGGAGTTCCTGCGGCGGACGGGGATCGGGGTCGCCGGGCTCGCGGTCGGCGGCGGGGCGGCGTTCGGCATCGCCACGGCGATCGGCGCTCAGCACAGCCCCGAGCCCGGCTTCAGTCCGTTGCCAGAGCGCCCCGAACCCGGCTTCGACCACCTCGTCGTGCTGATGTTCGAGAACCGCAGCTTCGACAACGTCCTCGGCCGGCTCTACAGCGCGCAGGAGAAGTCGCGCACGCAGTTCGACGGCCTCGGGCAGGGCGACTACTCCAACCCCGGCCCCGACGGCGCCCGCATCCCGGCGCACGTGTACACGGGCTCGACCGACTCGATCATGCAGCAGCCGCAGCCCGACCCGGGCGAGACGTACCCGCACGTGAACACGCAGCTGTTCGACATCGAGCGGCCGCCGGTGAACGCCCCGTCCGCCGCGGCGAAGCCGACCAACGAGGGGTTCGTGCACGACTACATCACAAACTTCCGCGAATCCGAGGGGCGCGAGCCGACCGCGGCGGAGTACCGCGTCGCGATGGGCGGGTTCGCGCCCGAGATGCTGCCGGTCATGTCCACCCTGGCGCGGGAGTTCGCCGTCTACGACCGGTGGTTCGCGGCCGTGCCGTCGCAGACGTACTGCAACCGCTCGTTCTTCCACGCCTCGACCTCGCACGGCTTCGTCGTCAACCACACCGACGGCTCGTACGAGAAGTGGCTGCACGCCCCCGCGTCGCCGACCATCTTCGACCGGCTGGAGGATGCCGGCATCCCCTGGCGCGTCTACTACGACCCGACGCAGCTCGTCTCGCTCACCGGCTTCATCCACGCCCCGGCGCTGGAGAAGTACTGGAAGACGAACTTCCGCGACATGACCCAGTTCTCCGCGGATGCCGCCGCCGGCACCCTGCCGGCCTACTCCTTCATCGAGCCGCGGATGATCTTCAACCACAACGACATGCACCCGCCGTGGGGCGAGCTGCGCGGCGGCACGCTGACGCTCGAAGACGGCACGACGGTGCAGATCGACAGCAGCGCCATCTCCGACGTGCGCGCCGGCGACAAGCTGCTGCAAGACGTCTACGACGCGATCCGCACGAGTGCGTCGCCCACCGGATCGAACGCGATCAACACGACGCTCGTCGTCACCTTCGACGAGCACGGCGGCATTTTCGACCACGTCGCGCCGCCGGCGGCCACGCCGCCCGACGACGCGGGGCCCGGCGAGATGGGCTTCGGCTTCGACCGCCTCGGGCCGCGCGTGCCGGCGATCGTGATCAGCGCCTACACCGCGGCCGGCACGGTCGTGCACGACGAGATGCACCACGGTGCGGTGATCGCGACCCTGTGCCGCCAGCACGGTCTGGCGCCGCTGACCGCGAGGGATGCCGGCGCGCGGGCGATCGACAACGCCCTCACGCTCACCGCCCCGCGCCAGCCGGGCACCTGGCCGCAGCCGACGGCGCTGTGGGCGCCGCCGAACCCCGAGGCGGTTGCCGACGACACCGCCGACGCGCACCGTGCCCGCCCGCTCACCTCCCCCGCCCGCGGGCTGCTCGGGCTGCTGCTGGAGTACCGGAATCCGCGGGCGAAGGCGCCCACGACCTACGGCGAGGCCTACGACGTGCTGCAGGAAGACGGGCACGGCCTGTTCGGCACGACCGATGCCGCCGCCGGCGACTGACGCCGGGTCGTACCCGGCGCTGCTCGATGGCCTGCCGGGGTGATCGCCCGCGGGTACGCTGGAGGGCGTGACCGAACGCGCTCCACTGTCCCGCAAGCCCAGTGTCTCCAGAAAACTCAGTGCCATCGCCGAGTCGGCGACCCTCAAGGTCGACGCGAAGGCGAAGGCCCTGCAGGCCGCCGGCCGCCCCGTCATCTCCTACGCCGCGGGAGAGCCCGACTTCGCCACGCCGCAGTTCATCGTGGATGCCGCCGCCGAGGCCCTGCGCGACCCCGCGAACTTCCGCTACACGCCGGCAGCGGGCCTGCCGGCGCTGCGCGAGGCGATCGCCGCGAAGACGCTGCGCGACTCGGGTCTGGAGGTCTCCCCGACCCAGATCATCGTGACCAACGGCGGCAAGCAGGCCGTGTACCAGGCGTTCCAGGCGGTCGTGAACCCCGGCGACGAGGTGCTGCTGCCGGCTCCCTACTGGACGACGTACCCCGAGGCGATCGCGCTGGCCGACGGCACGCCCGTCGAGGTGTTCGCCGGCGCCGACCAGGACTACAAGGTCACCGTCGAGCAGCTCGAGGCCGCCCGCACCGACCGCACCACGGTGCTCGTGTTCGTGTCGCCGTCGAACCCCACCGGCTCGGTGTACACCGCCGAAGAGACCCGCGCGATCGGGCAGTGGGCGCTGGAGCACGGCATCTGGGTGATCACCGACGAGATCTACCAGAGCCTCGTCTACGAGGGCGCCCGCGCGGTCTCGATCGTCGAGGCCGTGCCGGAGCTGGCCGGCCAGACGATCCTCGTAGGCGGCGTCGCGAAGACCTACGCCATGACGGGCTGGCGCGTGGGCTGGATGGTCGGCCCCGCCGACGCGATCAAGCTCGCCGGCAACCTGCAGTCGCACCTGAGCTCGAACGTCAACAACATCGCGCAGCGCGCGGCGCTGGCCGCCCTGTCGGGCCCGCAGGACGAGGCCGAGCAGATGCGGCTCGCCTTCGACCGCCGCCGGCACCTCATCGTGTCGGAGCTCGCGAAGATCCCGGGCGTGCGGGTGCCGAACCCCCTCGGCGCGTTCTACGCGTACCCCGACGTGACGGGGCTGCTCGGCCGCGAGTGGGCCGGCACGACCGTGCACACGTCGCTGGAGCTGGCCGACCTCATCCTCGACGAGGCCGAGGTCGCCGTCGTGCCCGGCGAGGCCTTCGGCCCCTCGGGCTACCTGCGCCTGTCGTACGCCCTCGGCGACGATGCGCTGCTGGAGGGCATCCAGCGCCTGCAGCGCCTGTTCGCCTGACCCGCGCCCGCGCGCCCGCGCGCCTCGCGGGTTGCGAAGTTGGCAACATCCGGGCCCAACCCGCCGGATCACCCCCAAAGCCGCCAAGTCTGCGGCGCGGCGCCCCCGCGCGGGTTGCGAAGCTGGCAACATCCGGGCTCAACCCGCCGGATCACACCGAAACGTGCCAAGTCTGCGGAGTCGCGGGACCACCCCGAAACGCGCCAAGTCCGCCACGCGGCACGCCCGCGCGGGTTGCGAAGTTGGCAACATACGGGCTCAACCCGCCGAATCACCCCCAAAGCCGCCAAGTCTGCGGAGTCACCGGATCACCCCGAAACTCGCCAAGTCCGCCGCGCGGCACGCCCGCGCGGGTTGCGAAGTTGGCAACATACGGGCTCAACCCGCCGGATCACCCCCAAAGCCGCCAAGTTTGCGGCGCGGCGCCCCCGCGCGGCGCGCGAAGCTGGCAACATCCGGGCGCAACCCGCCGGATCACACCGAAACGTGCCAAGTCCGCCGTGCGACACCCCCGCGCGGGTTGCGAAGCTGGCGGCACCCGGGCCCAACCCGCCGAATCACCCCCCAAAGCCGCCAAGTCTGCGGAGTCACCGGATCACCCCGAAACACGCCAAGTCCGCCGTGCGATACCCCCGCGCGGGTTGCGAAGCTGGCAACATCCGGGCTCAACCCGCCGGATCACCCCCAAAGCCGCCAAGTTTGCAGCGCGGCGCCCCCGCGCGGGTTGCGAAGCTGGCAACATCCGGGCCCAACCCGCGCAATCACCCCCAAAGCCGCCAAGTTTGCGGCGCGGCGCCCCCGCGCGGCGCGCGAAGCTGGCGGCATCCGGGCTCAACCCGCCGGATCACCCCCAAAGCCGCCAAGTTTGCAGCGCGGCGCCCCCGCGCGGGTTGCGAAGCTGGCAACATCCGGGCTCAACCCGCCGGATCACCCCCAAAGCCGCCAAGTCCGCCGTGCGGCGCCCCCGCGCGGCGCGCGAAGCCGGCAACATCCGGGCCCAACCCGCCGGATCACCCCGAAAGCTGCCAAGTCTGCGGGGCGGCGCCCCCGCGCGGGTTGCGAAGCTGGCGGCACCCGGGCCCAACCCGCGGGATGACACCGAAAACTGCCAAGTCCGGGGGCGGGGGCGCGGGATGACACCGAAACGTGCCAGGTGTGGGGGATGCCGGGGGCCGGGGCCGCGGCGGATCAGTCCGCGCCGACGAGAGCCTTCGCCATGCGTACGACGTGCGGCGAGGTGCGCGGGCCGAGCCACACCGTGCACGGGACGACGAACGCGGGGTCGCTGCAGGCCCACTCCGCGCACCACGCGTGCACGGCCAGTCCCAGGCGCGCACCGCGCCCTCCGGCGGGATGGCTGGTCCCGGGTTCGCCGCGCACGAGCCAGATGAGGCTCGCGTGCGGCGGCAGATCGACGGCCGGCAGCGGTGCGCTGGCCTCGATGAGCACGGTCACGTGCGTCGTGCAGGGCACCTCAGCGGCCGCCTCGGCGATCGCGGGCAGGTCGGCAGGGTCGCCGGCGAACAGCACGGCCCCGTCAAGGTTCTGCCAACACGGAGCGCAGCGGTATTCAAATCCCATGCCTGAAGTTTAGGTAAGCCTTACCTCAGTTCGCAAGGAACGGCATCCCCGTCACAGTTCGACGCCGACGAGCACGGGCTCGGGCTGCAGGATGAGGCCGTACTCCGACTGCACGCGTTGCTGGATGTAGCGGGCGAGCTCGGCGAGCTCCCCCGCGGTCGCACCGCCGCGGTTCGTCAGGGCAAGGGCGTGCTTGGTCGACAGCGCGGCGCGCGAGCGCGGCAGGTGGAACCCCTTGCCGAGCCCGGAGTGCTCGATGAGCCACGCGGCGCTGACCTTGACGTCGGGCGCGGGCGCATCGGGTGCCGGAGCGATGCCGGCGTACGAATCCAGCGGGATGACCCGCACCTGCTCGACCTCGACCTTCAGCGGCCACCGCGGACATTCCGGCGGGAGGGTCCGCGCGAACGCCGCCGACACGATCGCGTTCTGGAAGAACGACCCGGCGCTGTGCGTGTCGGGGTCGGCGTCGTCGAGCACCATGCCCTTCGCGGCGCGCGTCGCGAGCACCGTGTCGCGGATCCAGCGCAGCGAGACCTCGGCGTCGGGGTCGAGCCGCAGCGCCTGGCGCAGCTGGACCCCCGGCACCGGAACGTCGCCGTGCCCGACGTCGGCGAGTTCGAGCGTGAGCGACACGATCACGCCCGTGCGGCGGGCGCCCTGACCGTAGTGCGCCTTGAGCGACGAGGTGCGAAAGCCCAGCTCCAACGCGGATGCCGGCACCGTCTCGACCTCGCCGGTGAGCTCGTCGAGCAGTTCGACCTCGACGAGCGTCTCGACGATCTCCTGACCGTACGCGCCGACGTTCTGGATGGGCGCGGCACCGGCCGTTCCCGGGATGCCGCTCATCGCCTCGATGCCGGCCAGCCCCGCGTCGACGGCGGAGGCGACGAGGCCGTCCCAGTCGTGCCCGGCCTGCACGCGCAGCCGCACCGCGCCCGGCCGGGAGCCCGGCAGCCGCTCGATGCCCCGCGTGCGCACGAGCACGACGGTGCCCTCGAACGGCTCGTCCCCGACGAACAGATTCGACCCGCCGCCGACGACGAGCCACGGCTCGTCGTCGGCCCACAGCCGGCGCATCGTGGCGATCAGCTCATCACGGGTGCGGGCCTCGACCATGCGCGCGGGCGCGCCGCCCGCGCGCAGCGTGGTCAGCTGCGCGAGCGGAACGGGGGTGATCTCGGGCATCGGGAGTGCCCGCGTCACGCGGCGCGGCGCACGCGCACGTGCGCCTTGCCGAGCACCGCGGTGTCGCCGCAGACGACCGTCAGGTCGATGCGCGCGGTCTCATCGTCGAGCGCGCCCACCTTCGCGGTGACGGTGAGGTCGGCGCCGGACTCGGCATCCACCACGACGGGACGCGTGAACCGCACACCGTATTCGACGATGCGACCGGCGTCGCCGAGCCACTCGACGATCGTCTCGACGGCGATGCCCATCGTGAGCATCCCGTGCGCCAGCACGCCCGGCAGCCCGATGCGCGCGGCGACGTCGTCGCGGTAGTGGATGGGGTTGAAGTCGCCCGATGCGCCCGCGTAGCGCACGAGCGACTCGCGGGTCAGGTGCACGGTGCGCTCGGCGACGACGGCGCCCACGTCGAGATCGGTCACGCGACCTCACCTCCGATCAGCAGCACCGAGGTGGCGGTGACGACGTGGGAGCCTGCGGCATCCGTGATCTCGGCTTCGCTCGTGACCATCGCGCCCTGCCCGAACGGGCGGACGTTCGTGATGCTCAGCTGCGCGGTCAGCTCGTCGCCGGCGACGATGGGCCGCGTGTAGCGGAAGCGCTGCTCGGCGTGCACCGTCCGCTCCAGCACGATGCCCGAGTCCTCCTCGGCCAGCAGCTGCTGCAGGGTCAGATCCTGGATCACCATCGCGAAGGTCGGCGGCGCGACGACGTCGGCGTAGCCGAGGGCCTGCGCGGCTGCGGGGTCGAGGTGTTGCGGGGCGTCGGCGAAGACGGCGCGCGCGAACTCGCGCACCTTCTCGCGGCCGACGAGATACGGCGCGGTCGGCGGGAACGAGCGGCCGACCAGCTCAGGGTTCACGGACACCCCCTGATCCTATCGAGCCTCGCGCCCGGCCCGCCCGGCGCGCAGCGCGCGCAGCGCCATCTGCACGGCGATGAAGGTGAGGAACGCGGCGAACAGGATGTTGCCGACGAGCGGCGAGACGAGGGTCGCGATCCACGCGCCGAGCGCGGTGGTCGTGCAGGCCGCGACCCCGATGAGCGCGGCGGCGACCAGGTCGACGTTGTGGCGGCGGAAGTTGCCGATCGTTCCGGACAGCGCCGTCGGGATCATCATCAGCAGCGACGTGCCCCGCGCGATGAGGTCGCTCGCGCCGAACAGGAACATGAGCGCCGGCACGACGATCACGCCGCCGCCGACGCCGAGCAGCCCCGCCATGGTCCCGGTGAACAGTCCGAGCACGACGAGACCGGATGCCGTCCACAGCGTCACCGGCAGGTCGGCATCGCGCACCGGCGGGACGACGAAGAGCATGACGATCACGACGACGAGGAAGCCGACGAATCCCCAGCGCAGGGCGTTCTGCGGGATGCGGGCGAGCAGCCACGTGCCGATCTGCGCTCCGACCACCGCGCCGGCGGCGAGGATGAGCGCGGGAATCCAGGCCACCGAGCCGTGCAGCGCGTAGGAGACGACCCCGACGGTCGCGGTGGGCACGATCGCGGCGAGGGAGATGCCGGCCGCCCGGCGCTGATCGAGGTGCAGGAGCAGCACGAGCATCGGCACGATGACCGTGCCGCCGCCGACCCCGAACAGGCCCGACAGGAGCCCGGCCCCGAGGCCGATGGCGAGGCAGCTGACGATGAAGCGCGCACCGCGCGGTGGGGGCGGCGATTGCTGCAGGTCGGGCACGCCCTCATGCTAGCGCGGCGGCATCCCTCTCCCCGACCGGCTGCCCGCCGAGGTCGATGCCAGGCGCGCACCGGCGGCCCGCGCCCACCGCGCGGGGAAGCGCAGCGCGGCCTCCGAACTGCCGGCCAGCTCGACGAGACCGACCGCCGGTACCCCGGGATCCTCGCGGAGCACCCCGGCGATCACCGCCGTCGCCTTTCCCGCGGTCGCCGCCCGGGTCAGCACGTTGCCGACGAGCTTTCCCCGCCGGCTCTGCGCGTCGAAGGCGCCTTCTCCGGTGATGACGAGGTCGGCGAGGGCGATCCGCTCGTCGAGCCGCGTGAGGCGCGCGACCTCGTCGGCGCCCGGCACGATCGCCGCACCGTACACGGCGGCGAAGCCGAAGGCCGTGCCGCCGGCCGCGCCCGCCCCGGCAGTCTCGGCATCCACGCCGAGATCCGCGCCGAGCACGTCGGCGAGCCGCGCCAGAGCGCGATCGAGGATCCGGACCTGCACCGGGTCGGCACCCTTCTGCGGTCCGAAGACGGCGGCGGCACCGGCCGCGCCGGTCAGGGGCGATGTCACGTCGGTGAGGAGCCTGACCCCGCCAGGGATCGGGAGCAGGCCCGAGAGGTCCACGGCATCCAGCTCCCGCAGGCCGATGCCGCCATCGGGGACCTCGCACCCCCGCGCGTCGAGCGCCCGCATCCCCAGCGCGCGCAGGGCTCCGACGCCGCCGTCGGTCGACGCACTGCCGCCGAGCCCGATCCAGACCTCGGACATGCCCGACTCCACGGCGGCGCGCACCACCTCGCCGAGCCCCCGCGTCGTCGCGCCTCTCGGGTCGAGTTCGCGCATGAGCGGAAGACCGGACATCTGCGCCAGGTCGACGACGGCGACGCCGCCGGGAAGCTCGACCCACTCGCCGGTGACCTTTCGGCCGTCCGGCCCCGTGACGGCGGCCACCTCGTGCACGACCGCGCCGGCGGTGGCCGCCGCGATCACCTCGGCCGTGCCTTCGCCGCCGTCCGCGAGGGGCAGCAGATCGACGGTGTCGCCGGGCCGCACCGAACTCCAGCCGGCGCCGATGGCGGCGGCCACGGCCGGTGCGCCGATCGACCCCTTGAACGAGTCGACCGCGACGAGAACCCGCATGGCGCTCCTCTCGGTCTCCGCTCGGCGAGCGGGTGCGCGGTTCAGGGCGACGCAGTCTCCGGCGCCGCTCCCGGGTCGTGATCCCCCGCGACCGCCCCGTCGTCGCCGGTGGCCGCCTGCGCGAACTGCGAGCGGTACAGGCGCCAGTAGGCGCCCTCGGCCGCGATGAGCTCGTCGTGCGTGCCCTGTTCGACGATGTCGCCGTGCTCCATCACGAGGATGAGGTCGGCGTCGCGGATCGTCGAAAGCCGGTGCGCGATCACGAACGAGGTGCGCCCCTCGCGCAGAGCCGCCATCGCGTGCTGCAGCAGCAGCTCGGTGCGGGTGTCGACCGAGCTCGTCGCCTCGTCGAGGATCAGGACGCTCGGCTCGGCCACGAAGGCGCGCGCGATCGTGATGAGCTGCTTCTCGCCGGCGGAGACGTTGGCGGCATCCTCGTCGAGGATCGTGTCGTAGCCGGCGGGCAGCGAGTGCACGAAGCGGTCGACGCGCGTGGCGACGGCGGCGTCGACGATCTGCTCGTCGGATGCCGACTCCTTGCCGTAGCGGATGTTGTCGCGGATCGACCCCGCGAACAGCCACGGATCCTGCAGGACCATCCCGGTCCGTGCGCGCACGTCATCACGCGTGAGGGCCGCGATGTCCTGTCCGTCGAGCAGGATGCGCCCGCCGTCCAGCTCGTAGAAGCGCATGAGGAGGTTGACGAGCGTCGTCTTCCCCGCGCCGGTCGGGCCGACGATGGCGACGGTCTGCCCGGGCTCGACGCGGAACGACAGGTCGCGGATGAGCGGCTTGTCGGGCGAGTACGAGAACGCGACGTGCTCGAACTCGATCACCCCGCGGCCGTCCCGCAGCGCGGGGGCGTCGGCGGCATCCGGATCCTGCTCGTCTTCGTCGAGCAGTTCGAAGACCCGCTCGGCCGAGGCCGTGCCCGACTGGACGACGGCGGCCATGCCGCCGAGCTCCGACAGCGGCTGCGTGAACTGCTGCGAGTACTGGATGAACGCCTGCACGTCACCCAGACGCAGTTGGCCCGATGCCACCATGAGCCCGCCGAGCACCGCGATGCCGACGTAGCTGAGGCTGCCGATGAACATCATCGCCGGCATCATCAGGCCGGAGAGGAACTGGGCCGTGAACGCGGCCTGGTAGAGCTCTTCGTTCTCCTTCTGGAACTTCTCCCGCGCGTCCTTCTCGCGACCGTAGACCCGCACGAGCGCGTGACCGGAGAACGACTCCTCCACGCGCGCGTTCAGGCGCCCCACCTTGCGCCACTGCAGGTTGAAAGCCCTCTGCGAGCGCGGGCCGATGACCCCGAAGATGACGCCCATGAGCGGCAGGGCGACGAGTGCGACGATCGTGAGCTGCCACGAGATCGAGAACATCATGACGATCACGCCGACGACGGTGAGCACGTTCGTGACCGCGGTCGACAGCGACTGCTGCATCGTCTGGGTGATGTTGTCGATGTCGTTCGTGACGCGCGAGATGAGCTCGCCGCGCTGCACGCGGTCGAAGTACGACAGCGGCAGCCGGTTGAGCTTGGCCTCGACGTCTTCGCGCAGCCGCCACATCGTGCGGACCATGATGACGTTGATGACGTAGCCCTGCAGCCATGTCAGCACCGCCGAGGCGACGTAGATCGCGAGCACGGCCGCGACGACGTGGCGGAGCCGGTCGAAGTCGACCCCGGCGCCGACCTGGAAGTCGTTCATCGCGGCGATCAGGTTCGCGATGTCGGTCTGGCCCGCCGCGCGGAGAGCCTCGACGACCTGTGCCTGCGACGTGCCGGCCGGGAAGTTCCCCCCGAGGGATGCCGACACCACGCCCTCGAAGATGACGTTGGTCGCCTCGCCCAGCACCTTCGGCGCGATCACCGCGAGCACGACGCCGATGGCGCCGAGCACCGACACGAACGCGAACGCCCACTTGAACGGGGCGAGGAGGCCGATCATCCGGAAGAAGCTCTCGCGGAAGTTCGCGGCCTTGCCGGGCTTGACCGAGTCCCAATCGCCGGAGTTCAGCCGCGCCTGCTCGGCGAGCTCGGCCTCGTAGCGCTCCTCCTCGGAGAGGGCTGCCGCGTCCGGGGCGCTCATGCGTTCACCTTCCTCATTGCGCGACGCGCGTTCATGCGTCCACTCCCAACTGCGACTGGACGATCTCGCGGTACGTCTCGTTCGTGGCCAGCAGTTCGTCGTGCGTGCCCGACCCGACCATGCGGCCGTCGTCGAGCACGATGATGCGATCGGCGTCGGTGATCGTCGAGACGCGCTGCGCGACGACGATCTTCGTCACCTGCGGCAGTTCTCGCCACAGCGCCTGGCGCAGCCGCGCGTCGGTGGCGACGTCCAGCGCCGAGAACGAGTCGTCGAACACGAGGATGTCGGGGCGGTGCGCGATCGCGCGCGCGATGGACAGGCGCTGACGCTGACCGCCCGAGACGTTCGTGCCGCCCTGGGCGATGCGCGCGCCGAGGCCGCCGGGCATCTCGGCGACGAAGTCGGCGCCCTGCGCGATGGCGAGCGCCGCCCAGAGCTCGTCGTCGCTGGCCTCCTCGCGCCCGAAGCGCAGGTTCGACGCCACGGTGCCGGTGAACAGGAAGGCCCGCTGCGGAACGTAGCCGATGCCCTTCCACATGACGTCGAGGTCGGCCTCGCGCACGTCGACCCCGCCGACGCGGACGGTGCCGCCGGTGACGTCGAACAGCCGCGGGATGAGCGAGACGAGCGTCGTCTTGCCCGAACCGGTGGAACCGACGATCGCGACGGTCTCACCGGCATCCGCCGTGAACGAGATGCCCTGCAGCACCGGCGACTCGGCGCCCGGATAGGTGAACGACACGTCGTCGAACTCGAGCGCGCCCGGGGTCGGGAACGCGGCGACGGGATGCTCGGGACGCGCGAGCGCATCGTTCGACTCGAGCACCTCGCCGATGCGGTCGGCCGACACGGCGGCGCGCGGAATCATGATCGTCATGAAGGTGGCCATGAGCACGCCCATGAGGATCTGCCCCACGTACTGCATGAACGCGAACAGGGTGCCGATCTGCACGTGACCGGCGTCGACCTGGATGCCGCCGAACCAGATCACGCCGACGACCGTGACGTTCAGCACGAGCATCGCGAGCGGGAAGATGAGCACGAACAGCGAACCGACCTTGCGGCCGACGACGAAGATGTCGGTGTTCGCCGCGCGGAACCGCTCCTCTTCGACGCGCTCGCGGACGAAGGCGCGCACGACGCGCACGCCGGTCAGCTGCTCGCGCATGATGCGGTTCACGTTGTCGAGACGGTCTTGATAGCGGCGGAACAGCGGCACCATCCGCGCGATGACGAGGCCGCCGACCAGCAGCAGCACGGGCACCGCCACGCCGATCAGCCAGCTGAGCCCGACATCCTGCTGCAGGGCCATGATGATGCCGCCGATGGCCAGCAGCGGCGCCGTGACGAGCATCGTCGCCCCCATCATCGCGAGCATCTGCACCTGCTGCACGTCGTTCGTGTTGCGCGTGATGAGCGTGCCGGCGCCGAACGCCGAGACCTCGCGCTCGGAGAAGCCGCTCACCTTCTCGTACACGTCGCGGCGGATGTCGCGGCCGGCGCTCATCGCGGCCCGGGCCGCGAAGAAGGTGGCGATGACCGAGGCGACGATCTGCCCCAGGGCGATTGCGAGCATGAGGAAACCGCGCGACCAGATGTAGCCGGTGTCGCCGGTCGAGACGCCCTTGTCGATGATGTCGGCGTTCAGGCGCGGCAGATACAGCGAGGCCATCGCCGACGCGAACTGGAAGACCAGCACCGCCAGCAACCACCACGGGTAGGGCCGCAGGTAGCGGACCAGGAGCTTTCCGAGCATGCGAGATCTTCCGTCCAGGAGCAGGGACGGTCAATGCTAACGCCGGGTTCCGACACGGGCGTTCCGGACGGGTCCGCCGGCGGTGCGGGCGGACTCAGTCGCGGACGAGTCTGACGACGAGTTCGACCTCCACCGCGGCGTTTCGCGGCAGCGACGCCGCGCCGATGGCGGAGCGGACATGCTCGCCGGCAGCGCCGAAGACCTCGTGCAGGTACGCGCTGGCGGCGTTCATGACGGCCGGCTGATCGTTGAACCCCGGCGCCGACGCGACGAACCCGGTCATCTTCACGACACGCTCGATTCGCCGGCCCGCGGCTGCGGTCGCGGCGGCGGCGAGCGCGTTGGCCGCGCACGCTCGCGCCGCCATCGCCGCCTCCTCGACGGCGATGTCTCGTCCGACGAGACCGACGGCCGTCAGCGCGCCGTCGACGAGCGGAAGCTGCCCGGAGGTGTAGACGAGATCGTCCACGACGACGGCGGCCGCGAACGACGGGGCGGCACCGGCCGGCGCGGCCGCGATGCGGTGGAGGTCGGCGACGGCGATGCCGGGCGTGGCGTCGATGATGCTCATGGCCACTGCGTCCTCAGGCCGCGGCGGGGGTGCGCAGCGAACGACCGAGCGATCGGACGATCTGCTCGAGGATCGGCCGGGGCGTCGCGTAGATCAGGCGGGTGAAGCCCGCGCCCGCGACGCCGCACATCGTGCCCTCGGTGAGCGTGATGCCCGCCTCACGGCCGAAGAACTCCGCGGGCCGATCGCCGCGTCCGATGCCGCGGAAATCGATCCAGCCGACGTACGTGCCCTCGGGCACCGGCATCCACGCCTGGGGAATCTCCTCTTTCAGCAACTCGACGAGCCGGTCGCGGTTGCCCTGGAGATACGGCACGAGGTCGGCAAGCCACTGATCTCCGTCGCGGAACGCCACGGCGTTCGCGATGGCTCCCAGGTTGCTCGTGCCGTGGCCGGCGAACAGGCCGATCCGCGCCCAGGTCTCGCGGTCGTGGTCGTTCGTGAGGATCAGCTGGGCGCACTTGAGCCCCGGCAGGTTCCACGCCTTCGACGCACTCATCGCCGTGATCGTGTGCGCTGCCGCTGCCGCCGAGACGGTCGCGTAGGGGACGTGCACCGATCCGCTGTAGACGAGGGGGGCCCAGATCTCGTCGGAGAAGACGCGACCGCCGTTGCGCTGGACGACCGTGGCGATGTCTTCGAGCTCCTGGCGGCTGAAGACGCGACCGACGGGGTTGTACGGGTTGCACAGGATCAGCAACCCTCCACCCTCGTCGAACGCGCGCTGCAGGGCGTCGAGGTCGAACTCGTAGCGGCCGTCGCGGACGACGAGCGGCAGCTCTATGACCTCGCGTCCGCGCAGCGGCGGGACCATCAGGAACGGCATGTAGGACGGCGTCGGCACGATGATCTTCGATCCCGGCTCCGAGCAGTGCTCCATCGCGAGTTCCAGGCCCATGATGACGTCGGGGACCGCCCACACGTCCGAGGGCGCGACCGTCCACCCGTATCTGCGCCCGACGAACGAGGCCGTCGCTTCCGACAGGTCTGCGGCGATGCCCTTGGGCATGTACCCGAAGGCACTGTCGTCGACCGCACGGTGCAGCGCGGCGGTGACGTGCGGATCGATCCCGAAATCCATCTCGGCGACAAACGCACCGATGCTGCCATCGGTCGCCGACCACTTGGAGGCGCCGGTGGCGCGCAGCGATTCGATCGTCGTGGCGTCGATACGACGCGCGAACTCGGTCATGCTGATTCCTTTCCCCCGAGGCCTGCGCGCCGTCGGAGATCTCGTTCAGGTAGTTGTAGATCGTGAACCGGCTCACGCGCAGGGCCGACGCGGCCTTGTCCGCGGCGCCTTTGAGCATGAAGAATCCGCGCAGCTCCAGCTCGCGGACGATCTCGATCTTGTGCTTCTTGCGCATGAGTTCGACGGGGATGCCGGATGCCGCCGTTGCGCGCGCGATCAGGTGCATGGCCAGTTCGTCGACGTCCGCCGTGAACAGTTCCTCGGAGTCGCCATCGAGCGCGGATCCGGCGTCACGCATCGGCTCGGTCGCGGCCGCTCCCGCGAGCATGAGCGCAGAAAGCTGATGGATCGCCTCCCACCCCGAAAGGTCGCTGTTGACGCACACCGCGGCGATCGGTTCGCCGACCGAACCGCACACGATCACGGTGGACGAGCGCAGCCGCCGGCCGTCCGCGAGACGCGTCTCGTAGCCGATCCGCGTCTGCAGATCGCCACGCCGGGCCGCGGCGAGCAGCAGGTCTGTGGCGGGGTCGCCGACACGGCGGTGCGTGAGATCGCCGTGGATGGCGACGATGGAGTTCGGCAGCTTGCCCAGATCGTGCACGAGCACTTCGCTGTGGGGCGGCAGGGCGCTGCCGAGCGCGTCCACGAGCGAGCTGAGCAGACGGATCAGCAGGCTCCTCTCGTCGGCGGTGCCCCTGCTGCCGTCGTGCGATGCCAGGCCGTCGTGCGACACCGGGCCGGGGCATGTCTGCGCCATTTCTGCCTCCTCCGCGATGCGTAATCAGAGATTTACACAAACTGTTGTGAGATTCAATTTCACGTTGATACGATCTGCCTGTCAACACCTCGTTTATGCGTTCCACGAATTGTTGCACCCGAGCACCAGGGCCGCGAAGCGTTGGACGGCCCTGCTGAAACCGAACGAAAGGGCATCCATGTCTTCCGCCTCGACAACAGATCCCACCAACAACGTCGAACCCATCACGATCACAGCCGCCGTCATCGACGAACAGGATCGGCACTTCAAACGACGCGTCGGCTGGCTCTCGCTGGCTCTGCTGACGTTCACCGGAATGGTCGGATCCGGGTGGCTGTTCGCGGCGCACTACGCCGCAGGCATGGCGGGACCCGCCGCGCTCGTCTCCTGGTGCATCGCAGCCCTCGCCACGACGATGGTCGGTCTCACCTTCATCGAGCTCGGGGTGACGCGTCCGATCGCCGGCGGAAACACGCGCTGGCCGTCGATGCTCTCGGGCCCGTTCATGGGGATCATGATGGGCTGGGTGCTGCTGCTGCAAACGGCATTCGGCAACCCCAGTGAGGCATCCGGACTACTGCAATACGCGAGCAACTGGTGGCCGCAGCTGGTCAGCGACGGCAAGCTCAGCATGATCGGACTCGTGATCGCCGCACTCGTGCTGGTGATCTTCACCGTCCTGAACTGGTTCGGCGTCCTCCTCATGACGCGCGTGAGCAACGCGATCACCGTCTTCAAGATCGTCGTCCCGCTGCTGACGATCGTCCTGCTGCTCGCGTCCGGGTTCGATTCGACCAACGTCGCGACCGGTGGCGGGTTCGCGCCGTACGGAAGTGCCGGCATCCTCTCCGCCGTGATCGGCGCCGGCATGATCTACTCGTTCGGCGGCATCCAGACCCCCGCCGTGATGGCCGGGGAGTCCTCCAACCCCCGCCGCAACATCCCGCTCGGCACGTTCATCGGTTTCGGCGCGGCATTCGCCCTGTACCTGCTGCTGCAGATCTCGTATCTGTGGACCGTGCCGTCAGAACTGCTTGCGGAAGGCGGATGGAGCGGGATCAACTTCGACTCGCCGTTCGCACAGCTCGCCACGTTGCTGAGCCTCGGCTGGCTTGCGCAACTGCTGCTCGTCGATGCCGTCGTCTCCCCCGCCGGCAGCATGCTGCTCGGTATCGGCCTCGGTGCCCGGCAGACCTACGGGATGGCGCAGAGCCGGCTGCTGCCGAACTGGGTTGCCAACGTCAGCGTGAAGACCGGCATCCCCGCCAACGCGCTCGCCGTCAACCTCGTCATCTCGCTCATCTTCCTCTTCGTCTTCCAGTCGTGGCAAGGTCTCGTGGCATCGCTCGGCTTCTTCTTCGCCGTCGGCTACTCAGTCATCGCCGTCGCGGCGGGCGTGAGCAGCCACGACCCGCGGCTGAAGGCGCAGCCGTGGATGAAGAGGGGCATGGGCGTTGTCGCACCGCTGTCCTTCGTGATCTCGGGCCTCATCCTGTTCTGGTCGGGGTGGAACCAGGTCTGGCTCGGCGTCGCGTTGTTCGCGATCTCGATCCCGATCGCCATCTTCGTGATGATGCGCGACCGCAAGGTCTTCACGCCCGCGCTGCTGCGCCACGGCATCTGGTTCATCGCCTACATGGCGCTCATCCTCGTCGTCTCGGCCGTCGGATCCTTCGGCGGAGCGAACATCATCGGCGAGCCGTGGGACTCGATCCTGGTGGCCGTGGGGTCGGCGGTCTTCTACGCCTGGGGCCGGCACGACTCCATCACGTGGCTGCGCTCGCAGGCAGCGGAAGAGGCGGTCGGCGTCTACTACTGACCGGGCCTGCCCGACCTCGCCGCGCCGGACGCCGCGGCGAGGTCGGGCAGGAGCACGCGCGGTCGATGCCCACGCCGGACGCCGACACCGTCGGAGCCCGGTCGCTACCCTGGCAGCATGACCCAGAACTCCCTCACCCACGATGTCGTGATCGTCGGCGGCGGCCACAACGGCCTCACCGCCGCGGCCTATCTGGCGAAGGCGGGGTGCTCGGTGCTCGTGCTCGAGCGCCTCGGGTCGACCGGCGGCGCGGCCGTCAGCGCCCGCACGTTCGCGGGGCTCGATGCCCGGCTCTCGCGCTACGCCTACCTCGTGAGCCTCATGCCGCGCCGCATCCAGGACGACCTCGGCCTCGACATCCGCCTCGCGCGCCGCCGCTACGCGTCGTACACGCCGGTGCCCGGCGACCCCGCCGGCAGGGGTCTGCTCATCGACCGCACCGACCCGTCGGTCACCGATGCGTCCTTCGCCGCGATCGGCGCGCCCGACGACGCGGACGGGTTCCGCGCGCTCTACGACGACACGACCCGCGTCGCCGAGGCACTGTGGCCGAGCGTCACCGAACCGCTGCCGACGCGCAGCGAGGCCCGCGCCGCGGTCGGCGACGACGAGCTGTGGCACGCCGTGTTCGAGCGACCGATCGGGGAGTTCATCGAGTCGCACGTGCGCGACGACCTCGTGCGCGGCGTCGTGTTCACCGACGCGCTCATCGGCACGTTCGCGACCGCCGGCCAGACCGACCTGCAGCAGAACAAGTGCTTCCTGTACCACGTCATCGGCGGCGGGACCGGCGACTGGGACGTCCCGATCTGCGGCATGGGCACCGTCACGACGCAGCTCGCGGCGGTCGCGCGCGCCGCCGGCGCCGAGATCCGCACGGATGCCGAGGTCACCGCCATCGACCCCGACGGCACCGTCACCTTCCGCACGCCGACCGGGCAGGAGCAGGTCTCCGGACGGCACGTGCTCGCGAACGTCGCCCCCGCCGTGCTCGACGAACTGCTCGGTACGCCCGCGTCCGACCGGCAGGCGAAGCCGCGGGGCGCGCAGATCAAGGTGAACCTGCTCCTCAAGCGCCTGCCGCGACTGCGCGACGCCTCCATCGCGCCGGCGGCGGCCTTCGGCGGCACCTTCCACATCAACGAGACGTACACACAGTTGCAGACGGCGTATGACGAGGCGGCGACGGGCGAGATCCCGGCATCCCTCCCCTGCGAGATCTACTGCCATTCGCTCGCCGACCGGACGATCCTCGGCGACGAGCTGGCGGCCACCGGCGCGCAGACCCTGACCGTGTTCGGGCTGCACGTGCCCGACGGCTCCGTCGTCACGCCGGAGAACAACGAGGCGCAGCGCGAGCGCCTGCAGGCCGCGGTGCTGGCGTCGCTGAACTCGGTGCTGGCCGAGCCGATCGAAGATCTCCTGATGACGGATGCCGCCGGCCGCCCCTGCATCGAGGCCAAGACGACGCTCGACATCGAGCGGGCGCTGCACATGCCCGGCGGCAACATCTTCCACGGCCCGCTGTCGTGGCCCTTCCTGGAGGACGACGCGCCGCGCGACACTCCGGCGCAGCGGTGGGGCGTCGCGACGGCGCACGAGCGCATCCTCGTGTGCGGGTCGGGTGCGCGGCGCGGTGGCGCCGTCAGCGGCCTGGGCGGCCACAACGCCGCCATGGCCGTGCTGGAGGAGCTCGCGGGAAGCTGACGCGACGGCAGCGCTGGGCGGCATCCGCCGTATTGTCCGCGGCGCCAGCCGTACTTCGGGAGGAAAAGCACGCTCGGGAGGATGGATGCCGGGGTTTTCATCCTCCCGAACGGCCAGCCCGCACGGCTCGCGCAACGACGAAACGCCCCTTGCGGGGCGTTTCGTCTGTAGCAGGAGCGGGGCTTGAACCCGCGACCTCACGATTAGGTCGGCCCTTCTATCAGGGGTTTGTGCGGGGTATCAGACAGTAGCGTCCCCCAGTCATGGGGCGGTCAAGCGATATCAGCCCGACCCACGCCTTCGCTCCCAATGTGCGGGGTTTGTGCGGGGTTGGCATAGCCCCTGTGCACACGAGTGAGCCGTTACTCCAGACATCTCGTACGCAAAAAAAATGATCGAGGCGCGGGTCTTCTATACTCACTGACGGGAAAAAACTCCCGACCACATACGTATTCCGCACCCACCGCGCTACCTGTCGAGCGCTTCGGACGATCGCTTCACGCGTCCGCGCGAGGTCACGACGACACGCGCGCGACCGACACGCGCAGGACTGGTCACGGTCGCCCGGGCGAGGGCGCGAAGCCGGTTCGACTTCCTCACGTTGCAGCCCAGATGCGCGGGCCGCAGGTTCGACGGATCGAACGGGTCGCCGTCGAACTGCAGCTCGATGATGTGATCCAGGCTCGGGCCGTGCGGATGCATCGTGCGGCGCAGGAATGGGAGCGGAGGGGGATGATGCTGCGCACCCCTCTGGGATTCTCGCCCGGGCTGGGTGCGCAGCATCATGGTTGCGCGCAGGTCCGATGTGGAGTTGCCCTTCCTTTCCCCTGTGCCGCCGGGGGTGGTGCATCAAGCGCGAGGAGAAGCACCTGGTGGCTGGGGTGAGGTTGACGCGCGGGCGTTAGGTCGCGGAGTGCTTGAAGGTCTTGACCGCGTTCGGGTCGATGAGCGCACCGTCGATGCGTGCGAGGCCGCGGTAGGTGATGAGGTCGCGGTCGAAGCCGACGTGCTCGCTGCGGTCGAGGCGGATGCTGGCGACCTGGCGTACCCAGTATCGGGAGATGTCGCCGAACAGCACCGACGTCGCGTTGGGCGCGATAGCGGGCATGTTTGGGTCGATGTACACGGGCTTGCCGAGGATCGTGCCGGCGGAGCCGGAACCGGGGATGACGTCGGAGTTGAACACGTAGTCGCCCTGCGAGGTCTTCAGCTTCTTGATCGCGGCGAGGGTCGTGCCGCGCATGAGCCATGCTGCGGCCTTGCTGCGCTGGTACGGTTCCGCGAGCGATGCGGCGAGGTCGATGAGCAGGTCACCGCCTTGCCCGGCCGTGGACTGGTTGCCGAAGCTCGTCGACGTGCCGGTCGGCCCGGTGATGCCAACGGTTGCGCCGGTGAGGATGCCGGTGGGCTTGCCGGTGCCGTCGCCGGTGATCGCGTGGACCCCGAACCCGTTGCCGATCGCCATGCCGACCTGTGTCGAGATGAATCCCTCGAGGTCGAATCCGGCGTCGTTGGCGAGCTCGTGGGAGACCTGCAGCATGAATCCGTACTTGTAGGCGTTGAGGGTGAGGCGTCCGAACGTGGGGTCGCTGGTCGGGATGACGGTGTTCTCTGCCACGATCGACGCGGTCGACAGGGCAGACACTCGGGGAACGACCAGGTCCTCGCCAGTCTCGCTCGAGATGATGGTGGCGCCGGCGGCGAGGATCGCGGAGCTTTCGACCATCGACATGACGAGCTGGTTCCAGAACGACGTGCGGATCAGTCCCCCGCCGGACGATGTGACGAGTGTGCGCCGCTCGATGCCCGGCTGGTAGCCCGACCGCATCTCGCGGCGCGGTGCGGTGAAGGTCAGCGGCTCGTTGCTGCGGGTGCGGATCGCGTTACGCAGCTGCGCGCCGATGCCACCCTCCTCTTCGAATGCACGGGTGTCAGCGTTGCCCACGGTCTCGTGAGCGAACCGGAGCGCGTCATTCTCCACACGGATCTGTTCTTCGGTGCGCGTCTCGTACGCGGTGCGGACGGAAAGTTCGCGCAGACGGAGCTCACCCTGCGCCTCGACGTCGCGGACTCCCTCGAGCAGAGTGCGCTCGCTTTCGGTGAGGCTGTCGGGGTCGGTCTCGGCTCGCTTGATGAGCGCGGCGTGCTTCTTCGCGCGGGCGGTGGTGCTCCGTTCGACGTCGGCGGCGGTCTTGCCCGCGAATGTGTTGGCCATGCTGTGTTCCTCTCAGAGTGTGGTGAGACTGTCGGCGGGGATCTGCCAACGGCCGCCGGAGAGTCGGGCCCCGAGGATGCGCCCAGCGGTGCAGCGCTTGCGTACTGCGCGTTCTGTGATCCCGAGGCGGGTTGCGGCTTGTCCGGTCGTGACCCATCGTGCAGCGGGTTCCGCATGGTTCGCTGGCGGGGTTCCGGGTGCGGAACCGGTCCCAGTCGCGTCGGGGCGTGCGTGCTTGTCGACGGCGCGGATCGCGGCGACGCACGCGTCGACCTGGTCGTTCGCTCCGCGGTACCGCTGGTAGACCTCGAGCATGTCGGTGTACCCGACAAGGAACCGGCACATCGTCGGGGTCAGCATCACGACCGGCGCGCCCGGCACGATGTACCGTTCAGGATTGACCGTCACCCGTGGCCGCCGTCTTGCTGCACGAGCTCCTGCCAGCGTGCGAACTGGGCGGGCGTCACCGTGAAGGCGATCAGCTGCAGCAGCCGCCCCACGCAGTCCTGCAACTCGTGGAGATCCATCGCGACGATGACGTCGGCGGTGAGCGGGTCGCCGCCGGTGAAGGCTCGCACGAGTGCGATCGCGTCGTCGGATGGTCGCGGGTCGGTCACGGCTTCTCCTTGGCGGGGTAGGTGCGGCCGCCCCAGATGCCGGCGGCGGGTCGGGTTTCGTCGCCGTACGCGCGGCACAGCGGTCGTAGGGGGCACCTGTAGCAGCGGGACATCGTGAGGTAGTCGACCTCCTGGAGGGCGAGCTCGTCGTGGTCGGCGGTGAACCGTGGGTCGTCGGCGCACGGGGGCGGTGTTGCCGAGGCGGCGAGCGCTTCGGTGAGTGCCGTGTAGGCAGGGGAGGTCGCCGGCGGTCGGCCGGGCCGGTTGCTCATGCTGTCGCGCCGATCGTTCGGGCGTCGGCGACGTTCTGGGCTCCGCAGAGGACGCAGATGCCGTCGCCGGCGAGGACCTTGTGTCGGCCGGTGGCGCAGTCGAACGGGGACGGCTCGGCGGTCGGCGCCGGGGTGGCGGTGTCGACTTGCAGCGCGGGTTGCAGGTGGCGGGCGTCGGTGACACCGCGGCGGCCGCAGAGGACGCAGATGCCGTCGCCGGCGAGGACTTTGTGGCGGCGGGCGCGGCAGTCGTAGATCGTGGTCATGCGGGTATCCCGATCTCGATGAGGGAAGCGGCCGCGTCGTCGGCGCGGATCTCGCAGTAGACGCAGCTGCCGTCGCCGGCGAGCTGGTGGGGCTGGTTGTCGCAGACGCGGCGGCCGTTGACGACGCGGTAGGTGCGTCGGGACGCGGCACGCTTCGCCGCGCGAGCGCCGCGGCTCGCGGCGCGGTCGGCGACTCGCGCGGCGCCGCATGCGGCGCACGGTGCGGTGTGCGGGCCGTGCTGGTGGTCGTCGCACTGCGCGGGGTACGGCTTCGGCGAGCGCTCGCCGGTGGTGGGGATGGGATCGAGGGTCTCGCGCGCGTGCGCGCGTGTGTGCGCGTGCGCGGGCGCACGCGCTGGTGTGTTATTCCTTGTTACTCCGGGGGCCATGGTTGGCCCCCTTTCCGGCCTCTGGTGGCCCCCTTCTTCGTCGTAAGGGGGCCACTGGTGGCCCCCTTCTTCGTCGTAAGGGGGCCACTGGTGGCCCCCTTGATAGGAGAGGCTGTAGCGGGGCGTCAATCCCCGATGGGCCCGAGACGGGGCACCGACCGCGTCGGCAGCGATTAGCGCGCTGAGCGCGCGCTGGACGCGCGCGCGACCCGACTTGTTGTTGTCGTCTTCGATGCCGAGCGCGTCGAGCAGGGCGGCTCGGTGCTCGCTGTAGGTCGGCTGCGGGTCGTCGTCGCGTGCGCGCTGCGCCATGCGGACGAGCACGGCGACCTCGAGCGGCCCGAGCTGCCGATCGTTTTCAGCTCGGGCACGCTTGTTGTGCGCGCTCACGAACGCGAACGCCTCTTCGACCAGCCGGTAGCCCACGTCAGCCCTGCGGTCCTTCGATGCTGACCGTGGTGCTGTGTAGCCACTCGTCGACGTGGCGCTCGTGGTACACGATCGTGCGGCCGGCTTTCGCGTAGCGGGGCCCGCGGTGCTGTTCCCGCCAGCCGCGCAGCTGCCGGACGGTCAGCCCGGGCACGTGCTCGCACACCTGAGCGGGTGAGAGCCAGCGGCCGCCGGGCACGTGCACCTGGTGCGGTTCGGTGTCGGCGGTGAGCCGCCAGCTGCGGGCCTTGTTCCCACGGTGCGACCTGCCGGCGATCGGGTCGACCTCGATGAGCCCGACCACGGTCAGCTGGTGCAGCGCCGCGTACACCCACATCCTGCCGATGCGGCGGCCGCCGGGGAGGGAGTCGGCGAGCGCCTGGTAGTCGGCGAACACGCTGTCGTGGACGGCGGAGCCGCGTTGCACGATCACCCAGTAGACGAGCGCGAGGTCGACGGGGATGAGCGAGATGTTCGCGGACGGGAGGTCTTCGTGCCAGACCATCAGATCTCCGCCCGTGGTGGTCTCGCGGCGTGCTGGGGGATGCTGCGGGACGGGAGCCGGTGGATGCCGTCGCGCATGAGCTTCTCGGAGACGCCGGCGTAGATCTGCGTCGAGCCGAGCGACTCGTGCATCATGAGCTCCTGGATGACGCGGATGTCGACGCCGGCATCGACGAGACTCGTCGCGAACCCGTGACGCAGCGACTGCGGTGTCAGCTTCGGGTCGGTGATCCCGGCGCGGCGGATCGCGTCGCCGATGAGGTCGGTGACGGCCGGGCCCGAGATGTGACCGGCGCGGCCGGCGCGGGCGGGGAACCAGACCGCGAACCGGTAGAACGCGGCGAGCGCTGCCCGGGTCGTGTTGCGGGTGCTGTTCTTGATC
Source organism: Microbacterium sp. (assembly GCF_047602155.1). Taxonomy (GTDB): domain Bacteria; phylum Actinomycetota; class Actinomycetes; order Actinomycetales; family Microbacteriaceae; genus Microbacterium. Next base: position 410,422 of record NZ_JASGHZ010000001.1, read on the forward strand.
CCGTCGCGGCCGATGTGGATCCGCAGGTCGGCGGTCGTCAGCTCGAGCAGCGGCCGGCCGATCGCCGCGGCCGTGGTGCGCAGCAGAGAGTCGTACGTCTTCAGCGTCTTCGGAGACCAGCCGCGGGCGCGCGTGTCGGCCGCGAACCCGGCGAGCGCGGCCCTGTCGGCGTCGAACGAGCCAGCGCCCGGGCCCCAGAGCAGCCGGGCGCGTTCCGACGCTGTTGCGGGGCGCGGGGCGTCGACGTGGCTGAGCGATGTCATCGTTCAGCTCGCGATCTCGATCGGCACGTGCGGCGTCGTGTCGCGGTAGAGCGCGTTGGCGTGGGCGCATGCCTCTGCGGCGTGCTGCAGGTCTGCGGCGAAGCGTGCCGTGTCGGCGGCGGTCCCGTAGAACTCGTCGGCGTAGACGTCGACGTACCAACCGCGGCCGTCCTCATCGTTCACGTCCATCGCGACCTCGATGGAGTAGCCGGCGGCGGGGGCTTCGCGAAGGATCGTCAGCGCGACGTGCTTGTCGTCGCCGCCGTGCCAGCTCTCAGGGCACACGTCGACGTCGCAACGCTGGACAGCCGGCGAACTCTCGTGGATGCGCTCATGACGGGTCAGAGTGTTCCGGTAGTCCAGCGCGCCGTCGACGGCGCGCCATCCGATAGCTGGACCCCGCCACGGGTGGCCGCACGAACGCACTTCCCGAGCTGCGGCGCGGAAGTCCTCGAGGTCCGTGGTCACGGCGCCCTCGAGGAGTTCGATGACGATCGCGTCGACGTCGCCCACACGCTTGATGCTCAGCCGTGCGGCGTCGCGGTAGCGCTTGCCGTCGCGCTCGACGATGGAGACGCGCTGCCCGGTGGTCGTCATCGTGACGACGATCGGCAGCCCGTGCCGCTCGTCCGCGGTGTACACGTCCCGCAGGTCGATCAGGTTTCCCATCGGTCAGCCCTCCAGCTCGCGCAGCTGCGCGTCGACGTCGACCGGGCGCCGCAGCTGCCGGGCGCGGCGTGCGGCGGTGCGAGTAGCGCGGCCTAGAGCTGCGGCGAGCGCTGCGGCTTCGTGGGGGAACAGGGCGAGGTCGAAGCCGGGGCCGGTGAGGCGGACCGACTCGATGCTGTCGTCGTGGGGCAGCGTCGTCGCGGTGACGATGAGGGCGCCGCCGGCGAACCTCGCGTCGACGACGATCGTGTCCGGTTCGGTGTCGGTGGTGTTCTGTAGGGTGTTCATTGATCTTTCCTCTCTCATGGGTTTGGTCACTGGCCCCGGCTCGACCCCGGGGCCTTTCTCATGCCGGCGGACGATCGCGCGGCTCATGCGCTCGCCGCGATCGGCTGGTCGGCGCTGCCCCCGGCCTCGAGCGAGTCCAGCCAGGCGAGGACGTCGCTGCGGCGGTAGAGCACCCGCCCGCCGGCCTTTCGGAACTTCGGGCCGGAGCCTTCACCCGCCCAGCGCGCGAGTGTCGCGAGGGAAATGCGTGTGAGTTCGGCGACTTCGGCGCGGGTCAGGATCTCCGCGGGGTCGGTCGTTGTCATGTGCGGACTCCTAGTCTCAGAATCAAGTATCCAACTGCTGGATGCCTCAGAAGATAGCAGGGTTTCCACCATTTGGCTACTTCATCCGATAGGGTCGGCGATGTGCAGGGTGAAGACACGATCGGAATGCGGGTGCGCAACCTGCGTGAAGCGCGGGGGCTGTCTCAGGATCAGCTCGCGCGGCGGGTGCGGTCGTATGGCCTCAACTGGACGACTTCCCGCGTCAGCGAGCTGGAGAACGGACGTCTGGAGCCGACGCTGCAGACGCTGCTCGTGGTTGTTGCCGCTCTCACGACGGGCGGGAGGAACCTCGTCGTGACATCGCTTCGCGATATCGTGCCGAGCGATGCCGTCGCGATCACAGCTTCGTGGAGCGCCAACCTCTCGGACCTCTGCCTACTCTTCGACTCGGATCGTGCGGGGGACGCGGAGATGGATTCAGTGCTCCCTGATGCCGAGAAGCTCAACCTCGACGTGGAGAAGGTGGTTGCGACGGTGAAGTCGATGCCGCCCGGGATGTCGTTCAGACGGGCAGCCGAGCTGGAGCTGGAGCCTACGTCGCTCGCGGAGAACCGCGCGGCGAGACGGCTTGGCATCAGCGCCAACGCGGTCAAGATGTGGGCCAACTCGCTGTGGGCGCAGTCGCTCGACGAGAAGGCTGCCTCGGATGCTGGCGACATGAGCGCGCAGCGCCGCGGGCACGCGACTCGCCGACTCGTCAAGGAGATCGAGGAGGCCATTCATGCCGCGGCCGCGGACTCCGCTCAGTAGCTACGGCAGGATCACGATCGATGCGGTCGCGTACGCCACCGCATCCGATGGCGGCCGGCGGCGCCTGGTTGTGCTTGAGCCTCCTCCGGCGGACCCTCGGGCACATGGCCTGTGGCGGGCTCGTACACGGTTTCGGTTCGAGGATGGGCGGCTGCGTCAGGTCGAGCGCTTCGGCGCTTCGAGGGCGAAGGCAGAGGCCGCGCTGAAGCGGGCGCTCGCCGACGCGCAACTGTCGACGGGCGTCGAGGTGCGGCGGGAGACGAGCATGCGAGATCTCTCGGCGCGGTTCCTCGCGTCGAAGGCTGACCGGGCACCGCGGACGATCGAGGCGTACACGTACAGCGTGGAGCGGGTCATTCTGCCGCGGCTAGGCGATGTGCGGATCATGGAGGCCACGCCAGAGAGGCTGCAGCGCTTCCTTGATGCCGTGCGCCTCGAGCACGGGGCGGGCGCGGCGAAGACGGCGCGGGCGGTGCTGTCGGGGATGATGGGGCTCGCCACTCGCTCGGATGCGATCAGACAGAACCCTGTGCGCGAGCTCGCGCTCGGAAAGGCAAAGGCGAAGGGCGCGACGGCCGTACCGCTCGACGAGCTGCCGGCGCTGCTGGTGGCGGTGCGCGGTGATGAGAGGATGCGGGAGCTTGACCTTGTCGACGTCGTCGAGTTCGTCGCCGGCACGGGCGTTCGGATCAGCGAGGCCCTGGCGTTGGCATGGGAGGATGTCGACCTCGGTGCCGGCGTGGTAACGATCCGGGCGAATGTGGTGCGCGCGACTGGGCGTGGTGTCATCCGGCAGGATCACTCGAAGACAGACGCCGGCAGTCGTCGGATCACGCTGCCAGGCGTGCTCGTGGGCGTCCTCGGCGATCGGCGCGTGCACGGCGGGCCGAACCCTCATGGGCTGGTGTTCCCCACGGTGCTCGGCAATCTGCGTGACCCCAGGAACACGGCACGCGACTGGGCTGCAGCACGGGACAGGCTAGGGCTGGCGGCGTACACGTTCCACAGCTTCCGCAAGACGGTAGCGACGGCACTCGATCAGGCGGGACTATCCGCGCGGGATATTGCCGAGTACCTCGGGCATGCAGACCCCTCACTCACGTTGGGCGTGTACATGTCGAAGACGGTGGGCGGGTCGAAGGCGGCGAGCGCGCTGGATGCTGTGATGGGTCGGGAATGAATGTGCGGGGTTTGTGCGGGGTCGGCGGACCCTCGAACACGAGAATGCCCCGGAGATCGTTGAGATTCCGGGGCGTCTGTAGCAGGAGCGGGGCTTGAACCCGCGACCTCACGATTATGAGTCGTGCGCTCTCACCAACTGAGCTACCCTGCCGCGTCCGGCCGAAGCCGGAGACGAGCCCCGAGTCAGGATTGAACTGACGACCCCTTCCTTACCATGGAAGTGCTCTGCCACTGAGCTATCGGGGCATGCTGCCCGCGAGCGGACACACGAGACGAGAATATCAGAGCGAACGGCTCCGTCAGAATCGGTCAGCCGACGGTGTGCGTGCCGCTCGTGTGCTCTTCCATCCACGCGATCGGGTCGGTGTAGGTGGTGCCGCCGAGCAGCACCTCGAAGTGCAGGTGCGGGCCGGTGGCCTTGCCGGTCTGGCCGACGGTGCCGAGAACCTCGCCCACCTCGACGGTGTCACCCTGCTCCACCTTCAGCGATCCGTACTGCATGTGCGCGTAGCGCGTCGACACCAGCTGGCCGTCGATGATGTGGTCGACGACGACGGTCACGCCGTAGTCGCCGCCGGCCTCGGTCGCGATGCGCACGGTACCCGCCGCGATCACGTGCACCTCGGCACCCTCGCCCGGAGTCAGGTCGACGCCGTTGTGCGTCGTCGAGAACTCCGACAGGTAGCTGTTCGAGTTGTAGGCGGCCGAGATCGGCACGCCGACGGGGAACGGCCACTGGATGTTGGCGCTGGGGTCGTTGACCCACGTCCCCGAGAACATCGTCACGCCGCCCTCGGCGGCGATGTCCGCCATCGAAGCGACGTTGTAGGTCTCGGGGCGATCGAGCGCGCTCGTCTGCGTGCCGCTCGGGGCGACGAATGCCTGGATCTCCCCCGCGGGTTCCGCCGACGCCGACGCGACGGTGAGGTCCTTCGAGACGGTGCTCGTCGCCGCGACAGCCGCCGCGGGCGTCGTCGTGCCGATGGCCAGCAGCCCCACGACCGCCATGACCCCGACCGACAGCGAGGCCGCCGCCACACGCTTCACGAACGCGGCGCCGGTCATCCGCGGGCGGCGCGGTGCGGCGTGCGCGGCATCCGTCGCGGGCGTCCCGGTCGTGCCGGTGGTCTCGGTGGCGATGGATGCCGCGGCCTCCTCGGCGACCGGAGCCGCCTGCTGCAGCGGGGTCTCCCCCGTAAACGAGAAGAGCCGCGCCGCGGACTCGAATTCATCGAGGCGGTACGACTCGGGTTGCGCATCGGCGGCCTGGAATGCCGGCGCGGCGTCTTCGGCGGAGAATCTCGGCGCAGCGTCGATCGCGGCAACGGCTTCCGGCGCAGCTTCGATCGCGGCGACCGGCTCGAGAGCCGCATCGACAGCGACGGACTCGGTCGCCGCCTCAGCGGCGAGGCGGCGATATTCGGCGCGCGTGAGGACACCTGAACCGCCCGGCGTGCTCGCCGAGGGTCGACTGCGGTCGCGGCGCGTCTGCGCGGCGTCAGCCGTGGTGGTGTCGGGGGTCAATACGCGGCTCTCGTCGGGCCGGCCGGGGGGAACGGGCGCGGCGACGTACTTCGGGCTTCGATCGCCTGCGCCGTTCGGGCGGCGAAGGTAACGATCAGGTAAACACTATCGGTTCTCACCTGGGAATGGGGTGAACGCCGACGATATATCTCTTATCCCTCGATGAGGATGCGCAGCCGCTCGACGAGCCCCGCGCTCCCCGCGATGGTCATGTCGCGCCCCGGCGCGCCGCCCGGAGAACCCCACAGGGTGCCGCCGGCCTCGATCACGAGCAGCCCGCCGGCCGCGTGGTCCCACGGATGCAACCCGCGCTCGAAGTATCCGTCGAGTCGCCCCGCCGCCACATAGGCCAGGTCGAGCGAGGCGGCGCCGGCCCGGCGCAGGTCGCGCGCGGCCGGCATGACGCGGCGCACGCGGTCGAGGTCGGGCCCGTGCGTCGCCGGGTCGTAGCCGAAGCCGGTCGCGAGCAGGGCGCCGGCATCCGACGGCGTCGACACGCTCAGCCGGCGCTCGCCGAGCCACGCGCCGGCGCCGCGCGCAGCCCGGAACAGTTCGCCCGCCGCGGGGCTGAACACGACCCCGGCCTGCGCCGTCCAGTGCCCGGGCGCGACCTCGCCGGTGACCGCGGCGATGCTCACGGCGTAGTGCGGGATGCCGTAGGCGTAGTTCACCGTGCCGTCGATCGGATCGACGACCCACGTGACGCCCGTCGTCCCCTCCTCGACCCCGGACTCCTCGCCGAGAAACCCGTCGCCCGGGCGGGCTTCGGCGAGGCGCGCGCGGATGAGATCCTCGACCTCGCGGTCGGCCTCGGTGACGATGTCGGCGAGGGTCGACTTCGTCGCCGCGATCGCGACGCCGTCCTCGCGCCGCCGACGGGCGAGATCTCCGGCCTCGCGGGCGATCTCGACGGCGAGCGGCAGCAGGTTCCCGGCATCCATCACGGGTTCCACGCTACCCGCGCTTCGCGCGCGGAAGGCTTACTGCTGGGGCGGCAGCGGCGGGGCCGGCGGGTATCCCTGGTAGCCGGGGTACGCCTGCGGTGCCAGCGGGTCGACGGGAGCGGGCTGCGCCGGCGCGATCTCGGCCACCGGCGCGGGAGCCGGGATCGGCGTTGCGAGGGCCGGCTGCGCGTACGTGGGCTGACCGGTGTAGTAGGCGTTCCAGTCGGGCTGGCCATCGGGCAGCACGGGCAGGGGCGTGACGCCGTCGACGTAGGTCGGCCACTGCTGGACCTGCGCCGGCGACGCGTACGGCACGGCCGCTGCGGGGCGCTGCTTCTTCGGCGCGAACAGCGCGTTGACGAGCGGGACCAGCGCCGTGCCGACCGCTGCGAGAATCGCGAGGGCGACGACGATGCGCCAGTAGATCGACTTGTAGTCGATGTACTCCTCAGTCATGATCGGCAGCACGAGCATGACCCCGAGGATCACGACGAGCCCGATCGTCACGTAGGTCACGATCGACGTGAACGTGGTCTGGTGCCGCAGGAACGCCTTGAGATAGAGGCGCACGTGCAGCAGCGCGCCCTGGATGATCAGGCCGATCAGGATGAACTTGAAGAACCGCTCCGGGCCCGAGTAGTACGACGATTCTTCCGGCATCCAGATGAGGAAAGCGCCGATGAGCAGCAGCAGCACCCAGGCGATCATGCTCGCGAGCGTGAGCCAGGCGGGCCGGCGGGCGGCGAGGTTGGTCTCCATGATCGACACGCCCGCGAAGCCGGCGAGCAGCAGCACGGTGAGGAACGCCTTGCCCACGATGCCGTTCGAGTCCCCCACGATCACCCACACGACGCAGACGACCGCCGCGGCGATGAGCGCCCCGATGGCGACCCAGATCGATGCGCGCAGCACTGTGCTGGACTGGGGTGAGGTGATCGGTTCGGTCATTGCCATTCCCTTCGCCGGGCCGTACTGGCCGCCGTCCCATCCTGACACGAACCCGACCAGGGATGCCGGTCCTGTCCACAGGCCTCGCGGTGAGCGACGGCGACGCGAGACGCTCGGCGCTCGCCTCGGCCGCCACGACACCACGAGGCGCGCGCGTCGGTGTCGGCCGCGGAGAAGGGGGCGGCGGAAGTTCCAGCCCGCTGGAGCGGGCAGCCGAGAATGTCGGCGGCGGACCCTTAAGGTTAGGGGGACGAAGATACGGAGGTTCCCCCATGACGAAGCCTGACGGGGATGCGGTGCCCTTCATCTCGCTTTTCTCGGGGGCCATGGGGCTGGACCTCGGACTCGAGCAGGCCGGTTTCGAAGCGCGGGTCGCGGTCGAGTTCGATGCCGACGCGGTCAAGACCATCCGTCAGAACCGCCCCACGTTGCCGGTTGTTGACCGGTCCATCACGACGACGAACGGCGAGGAGCTTCTGCGGCTCGCGGGCCTGACTCGGGGCGAGGTTCCCCTCGTCGTCGGTGGGCCACCTTGCCAGGCATTCAGCGTCATCGGGAAACGCCGCGGTCTGGCCGACGATCGCGGTCAGATGGTCTACGAGTTCATCCGGATCGTCGACGAAATCCAGCCGCGGGCGTTTGTGATGGAGAACGTGAGGGGCTTGCTCTCGATGTCTCTGCGAGCGAGGACCGATCCCGACGCGAGCGCCGAGGACACCTCCCACGGATCGCTGCTTCGCGACGTGATCCGCCGATTCGAGGCGATCGGATACCGCGTGGACTGCTTCGTCGTCAACGCGGTCAACTACGGCGCGCCACAGCTTCGAGAGCGGGTGCTCTTGATCGGGAACCGGGAGGGCAAGCTCGCGAACTTTCCCGAGCCGACGCACTCGAACAGGCCCGAGGATGAGCTTCTCCCCTTCACGACGCTCGGGGAGGCGATCGGAGACGGGTTCATCGACACCGATCCGTCGGTTCTCGACTTCAGCCCTCGCAAGCTTCGGTATCTGTCGATGATCCCCGAGGGCGGGAACTGGAGGAGTCTCCCCGTCGATATCCAGAAGGAATCGATGGGGAAGAGCTGGTTCCTCAAAGGCGGCCGCAGCGCCTACTGGCGTCGGCTCTCTTTTGCCTTCCCCTCGCCGACGGTGGTGACGATGCCGAATCATGCGGGCACGAGCATGTGTCACCCGAGCCAGACGCGGGCCATTACCGTGGGCGAGGCGGCAGCCATTCAGGAATTCCCCGCCGACTGGCAATTTCAGGGAAGCACGCAGTCGAAGTTCCGCCAGATCGGAAATGCCGTCCCCGTCCGCCTGGGGACCGTGCTCGGCAATGTCGTGCGTGAACTGCTCCACGCTGACAACGGCGAACTGCCCGCCGCGGAGCGACGGATCATTCACCTCCGCCCGCACGTTCGCACACGTTCGTTCTGGAAGGACGGCGTCGCCTACGCCGGGGACGTCGACTACTACCGGAGCGGTGCGACAGGCTAGCCGTTCACCTTTCGCAGCACGCCGGCCCAATCCGGCGCGTCGCCTTGAGCGCCGAGTGCGCGAAAAGCGGCGCTCGAACGAACGAGTTCCTTGATGGAGTTGCGCTGAGCGTTGGACTCGCCGATGCGCCGTGACGCAGTCAGCACCCCTTCGAGCACCCAGTCTTGTGTTGCGCTCTCGCCGCCGTTGAGCCACGTCCAGAACTCGCGCCCCGCATACACGGTGACCGTGTCCGTCAGGTCGGTGACATCGTGCTTCTTCCGCTGCGCCGGCGTCTCGCCGCGGAGTATCTGGTACTTGTCCGTGAGTGTGCTCGCAGTCCCCGTGAGCACGCCCACCGCGATCTCGCCATACTTCCCGGGATACGGGTTGATGTGATGAAGGCGGATGTCAGCGAATGATGTGTTCAGATCGCGGGCGCCGCCGAGATTGATGGTCCACGGCGACGCCTTGAGCGACAACAGATCATCGTGGTCACCGCGATGGACGACGTGGTCGATGTCATTGAACGCAGACTGCGAGTAGGGTGCGGTCTTCGCGCGGAAGGTCTTGTCCAGCTTCGACGTGCCGAATACCTGCGGCAGCAGCTTCTCATCGAAGAGCTTCCCGAAGCCGGTGTTGTGCCCGCCAATGAGGTGCGCATCGATCAGGAGCTCGCCGAGTTCCTCGACGGTGTCCGTACCATGGAGCCCCGCGATGAGGGGCAGGAGAAACGGGTTGATGTTGATCGTCTCTTTGGCGCCCGCCGCGAGCTTCTTCGCTTGACGATTCTCAAGCCACCAGCCGACCACATCGGCCGTACCCGCAACGATCGTGTCGCGCGCAAGCGGGGTGCCATCAGCGGCGCTCACATCACTCATGCTCGCATGATAGCGGGGGGCCTCGCGGGAACGAGAAAGGCCCGGAAACCGATTTTCTCAGTTTTGCCGGGCTTTTTCCCTTGGTGGCGAGTGAGGGATTCGAACCCCCGAAGTCGAAGACGGCTGATTTACAGTCAGATCCCTTTGGCCGCTTGGGTAACTCGCCAGGTGCGCACCCGCCCGGCTTTCTCAGTCGACCGAAGACGCAATCAACCATCTTACCTGCCCGCGACGGATGCCGAGAACCACACCCGAGTATGCCCCGGCATCCCCCGTCGCGTCGGGCTCCGACGTGGCCACCTGCGACGGTGGAACAAGCCCGGGCGCGCTCACGCGTCGGCGTCGCCGACCACCCGCTCCACGAACGCCTCGACCCGCTGCCGCGTCCCGTCGATGCGGCGGTCGACGCTCGCGCGCAGCTCCCCCGGCGCCAGCGGCGCGGCCAGCCGGACGTTCTCGTGGCATCCCAGGTCGGCGCACATGTAGGTGCCGACGCCGTCGCCGCGGATGCCGGCATCCCCCGCCCGTCGCGCCGTGAACAGCGCCACCTGATTGCCGGGCTGCATCGTGTGGCACAGATTGCACAGGGCCGCGCGCGAGCGCCCGCCGTCGGCGGCCCGCACGACGACACCGGTCGGCACACCGTCGCGCTCGACGACGAGGTACCCCCGCCCGCGCGTGCGCGGATCGGGCCAGGCGAAGAAGTCGAGGTGATCCCAGTCGGCGAGCACGAACGACATCGGCACCACGAGTCGCTCGAGCTCATCCGCGGTGGCGTTCACGAACGCCGCGCGCACGTCGTCTTCGGTGAGCGGCTGCATCGGTCCAGTCTACGAAACTGCGATTGCTCGCCGAAATCAGCGAAACTAGTTTTAGTTTGATCTATTGTTTCTCGCTTTTTTGTTCTATAGTGGGAGTAGCGGATGTTCCCTTCAGGCATCCGCGATGAAGAGCCGGCAGTGCCACCGGACGTTGGATGATCGACGTCAGGAGCACCCATGGGCACCCCCACTCACGACCAGCCCGACCCGCAGCGTCCGCGCGTGGAGTTCACCGGCCCCGGCGCGACTGCCGACGAAGCGCATGCGACCGCGCCGCACTGTGTAATCGAACCTCACTGGGCGGAGTTGTCTGCGCTGGTCTCCGAGGCCGAGGCGATCCGGGCCGAGATGTCGCGGCTGCAGGCAGAGCGCGCGGAGCTGTGCGCCCGGGCTCTCGAGCTCGTCGCGTTGCGGGTCGCGCAGCGTGAGGCCGCACGCCTGCGGCGCGAGTTCGGAGACACGATCCCGCTGCGCGAGGTCGTCGCCGAACTGGCCACGGCGCTGCGGGTCGGCGAGCGGACGGTCTCCCACTGGCTCGGTGACGGCGCCGCGCTCGTCGGCACGTACCCGACCACGCTGACCGCACTGCGCGAAGGCCGCATCGACGAACGCCACGCGTCGGCGATCATCGACGGCGGCATGACCCTGCCGGCCGCGCGCCACGACGAGTACGAACGACTGATCCTCCCCATCGCCGAGCGCGAGACCGCGCCGACCACCCGCCAGTACGCGCGGGTGATCGCCGCCCGACTGCACCCCGACGCCGTCGAAGAGGCGCAGCGCCGCGCCCTCGCGGAGCGCCGCGTGCGGATGTTCGACCTCGACGACGGGCTCTCCCGGCTGCTGCTCGACGGGCCGACCGCGATCGTGCACGGAATCTTCGAACGCCTCACCGCCATGGGAATCGCACTCGACGACGCCCCCACCCCGGAGTCTGCGGACGCCGCGGGCGCAGCATCCGTCCCCGTAGAACCCGACGAACGGACCCTCGACCAGCGCCGCGCCGACATCATGTGCGACCTGCTCCTCACGAGCGCCCCGACGGTCGGTGGCGACACGGGACTGGCGGCGATCCGCGCGACCGTGCAGGTCACGATCCCGATCCTCACCCTCGCCGGCCTCGACAACGACCCGGCCCTCCTCGACGGCGCCAGCCCGATCGATGCGGTCACGGCGCGCGCACTGGCGGCCAGCGCCCCCAGCTGGCAGCGCGTCATGACCCACCCGGTGACCCACGAACCGCTCCGACTCGACACCTACCGGCCCAGCAAACGCCTGCGGCGACTGATCGCAGCCCGCGACGTGCACTGCCGATGGCCCGGCTGCCGCCGCCAAGCACGGCGCAGCGACATCGACCACACCATCCCGTTCGACGCGGGCGGACCGACCTGCGCCGGGAACCTCGAAGTGCTCTGCACACACCACCACACCCTGAAACACGCCTCGCTCTGGAAAGTGGTCCAGCGTGGTGGCGGCGCGCTCGAGTTCACCTCACCCACCGGCCGAAGATACCGAACCGACTCACCCCCCGTCGTGGTCGGCTCAGCGCGCCGCGCACCCTGGGCGCACTTCTTCGACACCCCGATCCCCACCGGCGACCACCCACCGTTCTGACACGCTGACGACCCGTCCTCGGATGACGCCCACTCAACTGGTGGTGCGCGGCTGCCCACGTCGCCCCAGACCCGGTCGAGTAGATTTGAGGCATGGCTGACAGTTCTTTCGACATCGTTTCCAAGATCGACCGCCAGGAGGCGGACAACGCACTCAACCAGGCCCGCAAAGAGGTCGAGCAGCGCTACGACTTCAAGGGCACGGATGCCTCGATCGAGTGGAGCGGCGAGGCCATCCTCATCAAGGCGAACAGCGAGGAACGCGCGGGGGCCGTGCTCGACGTGTTCCAGTCGAAGCTCATCAAACGCGGCATCTCGCTGAAGTCGCTGGAGTCGGGCGACCCCACGGCATCCGGCAAGGAGTACCGCATCACCTCCACGCTGAAGGAGGGCATCTCCTCCGAGAACGCGAAGAAGATCGGCAAGCTCATCCGCGACGAGGGCCCGAAGTCGGTGAAGAGCCAGATCCAGGGCGACGAACTGCGCGTCACCTCGAAGTCGCGCGACGACCTGCAGGAGGTGCAGCGGATGCTGAAGGCCGCCGACCTCGACGTCGACCTCCAGTTCGTCAACTACCGCTGATCCGGCGGCACCGCGCTACCCTCGCGGCGGCACGACGATCGTGCTGAGAGAGTCGGCGGGGAGGGTGGGCGCGACCATCCGCCCGTCGAGCATGATGTTCACCTCGACGTCCTCGTTCACGTCGTTGCGGATGACCACGACGGACGAGCCGTCGGGGTTCGCGAACACGAGCTGATCGTCGAACCCGTTGAAGCTCCAGGTGTCGATGAAGCGCGCGCCGGGCTGCACGAAGGCGGCGACGTGCTTGAGCACGTAGTAGTCCGGCGTGAAGCGGTACGACCGCGTCGCGGGGTCGACGACGACGAGCGAGTTCTGCGTCCACCCCCACCGGCTGACGCCGCCCTCTTCGAGGCTGATGTTCCAGTACATGTACGCGTTCGCGCCGCCCGCGAGGAAGTGCTTCATGAGGCGCCAGGCGTACCACGCGTAGCGCCAGTCGTTGCGGCCGTCGCCGCACTCCTGCTCGGTCTGGTAGATCGTGAGGCCGGGGTGCAGCCGGTGCAGCGCCGCCAGCGCCTTCTTGCCCTCCCACTGCAGGCCCAGCCCCGACACGAACGGGCCCGCGACCGGGTCGGCGAGCACGTCGCCGGCGAGCCGGTCGTCGGCCCGTTCCAGGGTGCCGAGGAACACCTCCACGCCCCGCTTGCGCATCTCAGGCCCGAGGTGCGCGACGAACTGCCGCAGCCCGTCAGGCGTCCAGGTGCACGACGGAAACGGCTGGGCCGAGTTGAACTCGTTCTGCGGCATGACCATCTCGACCCGGATGCCCGCCTCGCGATACGCGTCGATGAACCTGCCGAAGTAGGCGGCATAGGCGGCGAGGTGCTGCTCGTCGAGCCGGAACAGGTCGGTGCCCTCGGCGCCCACCTGCTCGGGCGTGATCCCGTTGTCGACCTCCGCGAAGATCCCGGCCGGCACGGCGGCGGCATAGTGCCCGTTCGTCTTCATCCACGTGGGCGGCGACCAGGGCGACGCCCACATCCGCAGGTCGGGCCGGTAGCGCTGGGCCGCCCGGATGAACGGCACGAGCGTCTCGAGGTCGCCCTCGATGCTGAAGTGCTCCAGGGCGAAGTCGCCCGGGGTCTCGTCGTACGAATACCAGTCGCGGGAGAAGTCGTTGGCACCGATCGGCATCCGTCCGAAACCGAGTCCGGCACCGCCGGGGGCGAACAGCTCCCGCAGCACGTCCTCGCGGTCGGATTCATCAAGCAACCCGAGCGAGGTCCACCCCAGCTCGCTGAAACAGGCGCCGAAGCCCTGGACGGCCTGCCGGGGCTCGTCGAGCTTCGAGATCACGTTGGGCATGCCGTCCACGCCCATGACCTCCAGGTCGGGTGCGCTCCTCCACTGTTCCCCCCGGGTGGTGACGACCCAGGATGCCGACGATGTCGCTGTCATGTGACCCATCCTCCTTGATCCCCGCACGCAGCGGCGTCGTCAGCCCATCCACGCCGCCGATATCGTTGGCGGATGGCACGACACGGGGATGCGACGCCGAGCCCCCACCGGCTCACCGCACGCCTGCTCGCCGTGCTCGCCGTCGTCGCGGCGACCACCGCGCTGTCGACCGACATGTACCTGTCGTCGTTCACCGCGATCGCGACCGACCTGTACGCGTCGGGCGCCGCCGTGCAGCTCACCCTGACCGCCTTCTTCGTCGGGGTCGGCGTCGGCCAGCTGCTGCTCGGGCCGTTCTCCGACCGCTGGGGCCGTCGCCCCGTGCTGCTGGCGGCGCTCATCGTCTTCACGGCCGCGAGCGTCGCGATGGTGTTCGCCCCCACGATCGAGGTGCTCATCGCGCTGCGGCTCGTGCAGGGCGTGGCCAGCGCCGCGGGCGCCGTCGTCTCGCGCGCGATCGCCGCCGACCTGTCCACGGGGCAGACGGCGGTGCGCGCACTGAGCCTCATCGCCCTCGGCGGCGCCTTCGGCCCCCTCGTCGCTCCCCCGCTCGGCGCGCTCGTGGCGGGCTGGTGGGGCTGGCGCGGCGTGCTCGCCGTGCTCGCGGCGACCGGCATCCTCATGGTCGCGATGGCGACGATCGCGGTGCCCGAGTCGCTGCCCCCCGAGCGGCGCCACGGCGGCGGCGTGGTCGCCGCGTTCGCCCGCTTCGGCCCGCTGCTACGGATGCCGCGCTTCACCGGCCTCATCCTGGCCTACGCGCTCGGCTTCGCGACGTTCATCGGCTACATCGCCGGATCGCCCTTCGTCGGACAGCTCGTCCTGGGCATGACGCCGCTCGGCTACGCCCTGGCCTACTCGCTCAGCGGCACCGCGCTCATCACCGCCAACCTCGTCAACGCCCGCGTCGCCCCGCGGGTCGGCCCCCGGCTGATGCTGCGCCTCGGCCTCGTCGTCATGGTCGGCGCCTCGACCGTTCTGCTCCTGCTCGCGGCGACCGGCGCACTGGCCGTCTGGTCGTTCATCGCGTGCGCGTTCTGCGTCGTCGGGTCGAACGGTCTCGTGCTCGCCAACGGCAGCGCCCTGGCCCTCGCCGAGACCGACACCGGCTCGCGCGGCGCGGGCTCGGCCCTGCTCGGTGCCGCCCAGTTCGCCCTGGCCGGCTTCGCCTCGCCGCTGGTCGGCATCGCCGGGGAGCACACCGCGGTGCCCATGGCGGTCGCGATGACCGCGGCATCCGGGCTCGCGTGCCTGCTCGGCATGCTCGCGACCCGCCGCGCCTGACACGGCTGCGGGCGCACCCGCTACTGCCCGCGCGAGACCCGCACCATCTCGTCGCGATCGACGACCTTGATGCGAGCGCGGTCCTGCGCGGCGCCGAGGGCGATCTCGTGCTGGTCGAGGTGGTGCCAGCCGCCGAGGTCGGTCCAGCGCACACCGCGCGAGGCCAGCAGCGCCGGGATCGCCTCCGGCGACGGGTCTACCGGATGCCACCACGACCCCTGGTCGTTGATGAGATGGCTGACGGTCTCCATCGCGTCGGACTTCGTGTGGCCGATGAGCCCCACCGGCCCGCGCTTGATCCAGCCGGTCGCGTAGACGCCGGGGACGCGCTCGTTGGAGTCCTGCCGCAGCACCTGGCCCTCGTGGTTGGGGATCACGCCGTGCCGCTTGTCGAACGGCACCCCCGGCAGCGGCGACCCGAAGTAGCCGACGGCCCGGTACAGCTGCTGGATCGGCACCTCGCGCAGCTCGCCCGTGCCGACGACGCCGCCCTCGTCGTCGGGCTTCGTGCGCTCGTAGACGAGCGCGGCGACGCGGCCGTTCTCGTCGGTGCGCACCGAGACGGGCTTCGCGTAGAAGTGCAGATGCAGGCGCCGCGACGCCTCGCCGCCGGCGCCGTTCACGCCCGGCCGCTGCCGCCACGACTGCAGCACGCGGTCCATGACCATGACCTGCTTGTTGCTCGCGATCGCCGCGCGCGCGCCCTCGTCGTAGTCGAAGTCCTCGTCGTAGACGACCATGTCGACATCGCGCAGCTCGCCGAGCTCGCGCAGCTCGAGCGGGGTGAACTTCACTTGCGCGGGGCCGCGCCGGCCGAACACGTGCACGTCGGTGATCTGCGAGGCCTCCAGGCCCGCCTGGACGTTGCCCGGGATCTCGGTCACGAGCAGATCCTCCGCGTGCTTGGCGAGCACGCGCGCGACGTCGAGCGCGACGTTGCCGTTGCCGATGACCGCGACGGATGCCGCATCCAGCGGCCACTCCCGCGGAAAGTCCGGGTGCCCGTCGTACCAGCTGACGAAGTCGGCGGCACCGAACGAGCCGGCGGCGTCGATGCCCGGGATGTCGAGGTCGGCATCCTTGATCGCACCGGTGGCGAAGATGACGGCGTTGTAGTGGTGCTTCAGGTCGTCGAGCGTGAGGTCGCGGCCGAACAGCACGTTGCCGAAGATGCGGATATCGCCCCGATCGAGCACGTCGCGCAGCGCCGTGATGATGCCCTTGATGCGCGGGTGATCCGGCGCGACCCCGTAGCGCACGAGCCCGTACGGCGCCGGCAGCTGGTCGAACAGGTCGATCGACACGTCGAACTTGCGCTCGGCCTTCAGCAGGATGTCGGCCGCGTAGATGCCGGCCGGCCCTGCGCCGACGATGGCCAGCCTGAGCTTGGTCATGGTGTTCCTTCGTTGTCTGGATGCCGCTCAGCTGGAGCGGTCGACGATCACGTGCGCGAGCTTGACGAGCGCCTCGCGCACCGGGCCGTCCGGGAGCGGGTCGAGCGCCGCGATGGCGGCATCCGCCCACTCGTACGCCTGGCGGCGGGTCGAGGCCGTGACGGCATGCCCCCGCAACTGCGTGATCGCCTCGTCGAGAATCGCCGGGTCGGCGCCGTCCGCGATCCGCGCGACGCCGTCGTCGATCGTCGCCTTGAGGGCACCCGAGGCCGGGTCGGTCGCCCGCGCGAGCAGCAGATACGGCATGGTCGCGACGCCCGCGCGCAGGTCGGTGCCGGGCGACCTTGCCCGTGGCATCCGGATCGTCGGAGAGGTCGATGACGTCGTCGAGCAGCTGGAACGCGATGCCGATCTTCTCGCCGTACTCCAGCGTGGGTCGGCGGTACTCGGCGGGCGCGTCGGAGAAGAGCACTCCGGCCTGGGCGGATGCCGCGATCAGCGACCCGGTCTTATCCGCGAGCACCCGCAGGTAGAACTCGACCGGGTCGTCGCCCGCCTGCGCGCCGACGGTCTCGTGCATCTGCCCGAGCACGAGCCGCTCGAACGTGTCGGCCTGCAACTGGATCGCCCGCTCGCCGATCTGCGCCATCAGCTGACTCGCGCGCGAGAACAGCAGGTCGCCGGCGAGGATCGCGACGCTGTTGCCCCACACCGCGTGGGCGCTCGGAACGCCGCGGCGCACGTCGGCGCCGTCCATCACATCGTCGTGGTACAGCGAGCCGAGGTGGGTCATCTCCAGCGCCGTCGCCCCGGCGATGACGTCGTCGGTGGCGCCGTTACCGAGCTGCGCCGTGAGCAGCGTGAGCATGGGGCGCACGCGCTTGCCGCCCGCCTCGTAGAGGTAGCGGGTCGTCGCGTCGGCAAGCGCGTCGGTGACGTGCAACTCGTCGGCGAGCCGGGCCTCGACACGGTCGAGCCCGTCTTCGATCGTCGTGAGGAGCCGGCGCATCCGGGGCCCCGCGAGCACGCGCTCGGTCAGGCCCAGGCCTGCCGTCAGGCGCGCGCCGGGAGCGGAAGGGCTCGGAGTCACCCTGACAGCCTACCGGGGCGCGAAAGCCCGATGCAGGGCGACGATGCCGAAGCTCAGGTCGCGGTGCGCGACGTGCGACCACCCGGCATCCCGGATCCACGACGACAGCGTCACCTGGTCGGGCCAGTGCGCGATCGACTCGTTGAGATAGTCGTAGGCGTCGGCGTTGGAGCTGACGACCTTGGCGATCGGCGGCAGGATGCGGTCGTTGTAGAAGCGGTAGAGGCCGGCGAAGGCCGCGTTCTGCGGATGCGAGAACTCGCACACGACGAGCTTGCCGCCGGGCGCCGTGACGCGCAGCATCTCGGCGAGCGCCTGCTTCGGGTCGTTGACGTTGCGCAGGCCGAACGAGATGGTGACGGCGTCGAACTCGTCGTCGTCGAACGGGAGATCCATCGCGTCGGCCTCGACGAACGTGAGCCCCGGCACGTCGCCGTGCCGGCGCCTGCCCTCGGCGATCATGCCCGGCGAGAAGTCGCCGGCGACGACCTCGGCTCCGCCGCGGGCGAGGCTCACCGAGCTCGCGCCGGTGCCGGCGGCGAGGTCGAGGATGCGCTGCCCCGGCCGGGGCGCGACCGCGCGCGTGGTCGCGATGCGCCACAGCCTGTCCTGGCCCAGGCTCAGCACCGTGTTGGTCCGGTCGTACGCCGGCGCGACCTCGTCGAACATGCCGCTGACGCGGGAGGGATCCTTGCCCAGGTCGGCGCGATGCTCACTCACGATGTCGATCTTAGAAGCTCCGCCGATGGGCACGGCCGTTGAGCGAGCGGAGCGAGACGAAACGCCCGGAGCGGTGAGGGTGTTTCGTCTCGTCGCTTCGCTCCTCGCTCAACGACCTATCGGCGAACGGTGCCAAAAGCAGGGCGAACTGGCCGAATCGGGCCGCCGGAGGGCACTTCGTGCCGATCCGCCCTGCTTTTCGCACGCGTCGCGGACCGAAGACGGCGGATTAGGCTGGCCGGGTGAGTTCCGCGCCGCCCCCGCCGCCCCGGCTGCGCGCGGTGACCCGCGAGTTCGACCTCGGCGGCGACGACCTGCTGCCGTTCACCGAGGCCGCCGACCCTCTTGCCTGGGTACGCCGCGGCGAGGGGATCGTCGGCGGACCGGCGGTGATCACGCTGGAGCGCGGCGGCGACACGCCGCCATCCCCCCTCTCGTTCGCCGAGGCCTGGCGGGCGATCGCCGCGCACGCCGACATCGACGACGAGGTCGGCCTCCCGGGCACGGGGCTCGTCGCCTTCGGCGCGTTCACCTTCGACGCGCGTTCGGCGCGCACGAGCGTGCTGCGCGTGCCGTCGTTCGTCGCCGGTCGCCGCGGCGACCGCGCCTGGGTGACCCGCATCGAGCACCTCGACGCACCGCACGCCGCACCACACGCCGCGCCGCCGCCCCATCCCTACGGTCCGTACTGGCCGGCGACGCTGGGCCCCGGCATCCTGTCTCCCGAGGGATACCAGGGCGCCGTCCGCGCGGCACTGGCCGCCATCGCCGCGGGCGAGGCGCGCAAGGTGGTGCTGGCGCGCGACCTCGTCGGCAGCATCCCGGCCGGCGCCGACCTGCGGCGCCTCGTCCGCGCGCTCGCGGCCGCCTACCCCGACACGTGGACATACGCCGTCGACGGCCTCATCGGCGCGAGCCCCGAGACCCTCGTGACGGTGGCGGGCGGTACCGTCACGGCCCGCGTCCTCGCCGGGACGGTCGCCCGCGGCACGGATGCCGGCGACGACGCGGCGGCATCGGCCGCCCTCCGCCACAGCGCGAAGGATCTCGACGAGCACCGCTACGCCGTGCGCAGCGTGCTCGACGCACTCGCGCCGCACGCGCGCGCGGTGAGCGCCGACGACGAGCCGTTCACGCTCGAGCTGCCGAACCTGTGGCACCTCGCGACCGACGTCGCCGGCGACCTGCGCGACCACGCCTCGGCACTCGACCTCGTCGCAGCGCTGCACCCGACGGCGGCCGTCGCCGGCACCCCCACGGATGCCGCGATGGACATCATCCGCCGCATCGAGCCGTTCGACCGCGGCCGCTATGCCGGTCCGGTCGGCTGGGTCGACGCGCGCGGAGACGGCGAGTGGGCGATCGCCCTGCGGTGCGTGCAGGTCGGGACCGGGCCCGCGCGCGCGTTCGCACCCTACAGCGACAAGATCCCGGTGGTCGCGCACGCGGGCGCGGGCATCGTCGCCGGCAGCGACCCCGAGTCGGAGATGCTCGAGACCCGGGTCAAGTTCCACCCCATCGTGGACGCCCTCGCCTGAACGGGCTCACGTCGCACTCAGCTCGCGGCGAGGCGGGCCCGCTCGACGGCGACGTCGAAGTCGGCGGCGGGCCACTGCGGGTCGATGTCCTCCAGCGCCTCCAGCAGCAGCGCCTGCACGGCCAGCCGCGCGTACCACTTCGCGTTCGCCGGGACCACGTACCACGGCGCGTTCGTCGTCGACGTGCGCTCGAACACGGTCTGATACGCCTCCAGGTACGCCGGCCACAGCTCGCGTTCGTCGATGTCGCCGGGGTTGTACTTCCAGTGCTTGTCCGGCCGGTCGAGCCGCTCCCCCAGCCGCGCCTTCTGCTCGTCCGACGAGATGTGGAGCATGACCTTGACGATGCGGATGCCGGCATCCGTCAGCCGCTTCTCGAAGTCGACGATCGCGCCGTAGCGCCGCTCGATCTCCTCCGCGGGGGCCAGCGACCGCACCCGGCCGATCAGCACGTCTTCGTAGTGCGACCGGTCGAACACGCCGATCATCCCCGGCCCGGGAACCCGCTTCTCGATGCGCCACAGGAAGTCGTGCGCGAGCTCTTCGGGCGTCGGCTTCTTGAACGCCGCGAGCGCGACGCCCTGCGGGTCGACCGCCCCGACGACGTGCCGCACGATGCCGCCCTTGCCCGCCGTGTCCATCGCCTGCAGCACGAGCAGCACGGCGGGGCTGCCCGGGGCGACGCGGCTCTGGGCGAACAGGCGCTCCTGCAGGTCGTCGAGCTCGGCCGCGCCCGACTCGAGGTCGGCCTGCCCGTGCTTCTTGCCGTCGTCGTATCCCGGCGTCGCGGCGGGGTCGACGTCGGCGAGGCGGGAGCCCTCGCCGACGCGCAGCAGTGCGCCCGGCTCGCCGGTCCAGTTGCGTTGGCTCTTCGCGGTCATGCCTTCATCATGCATCACCCGTCGTGCGGGAAGCGCGGTTCAGCGCGCGAGCGCGACCTCGATGAGCTGGGGGCCGGCGACGGGCGCGGTCAGCGCCTGGTCGAGGGCGACGCGGGTCGCGACGCGCGCGTACCCCCATCCGTACGCGGCGGCCAGCTGCGCGATCGACGCCTCGTGCGGCGTGTACAGCACGCGCTCCCTCGCGGCCGGCGGCGCGACGGCCGCCACCTCCAGCCCGTCGAAGATCGTGCCGCCGCCGTCGTTGCCGATGACGACCTGGATGCGCGGCGGCCGCTCGCCCGGCGCCCGCAGCAGCGCGCCGACGTCGTGCAGGAACGCGAGGTCGCCGGTCAGCACCCGCGTGACGCCGGGCGCGCCCGCGCGCTGACTGGCGACCGCGATGCCGAAGCCGGTCGCGATCGTGCCGTCGATGCCGGCGAGACCCCGGTTGGCGTGCACCGGCACCTTCTTGCCGCCGAGCACCTCGTCGGCGACGCGCACGAGCCGCGACGACGCGAACAGCAGCCGATCGTGCGGCCACGTCGCCCGCCACACCGCGTCGACGAGCGCGACCCGGTCGATCGGGGCGCGGATGACGTCGAGCTCGGCCGCGATCGCCCCGAGCCGTTCGCTCGGCACGACCGACGACAACCCGTCGGCGTCGGGCGCCGGCGGCGCCAGGTCGACGGATGCCGCGTGGGATGCCCGCATCCACTCCCCGAACCACTCCCGGTCGCCCTCGCCGGGAGGCGCAGCGGACGCCGCAACGGCATCGACGGCGGTCGTCGCGTCGTTGAGGTTGAGCGGTTCGCCGGGACCGCGGACGGCGAGCACCTCCACCTCGGGGCGCGAGAGCACCGCCACCGTCTCGCGGCTCAGCGTCGGGTGACCGAAGACCACGACGCGCTCGATGCGCCCGCCGAGGTCGGCGTCGGCGAGCAGGCGCCGGTAGCCGTGGACCAGGTTGCGCCCGAACCGCGCCCCGCTGACGATCTCCGCGACCAGCGGCCACCGGCCGGCATGGGCGAGCGCCTCGGCGGCAGGGCCGGCATCCGCCCCCGCGATGACGATCGTGCGCGGACCGGGTTCGAGCATGACCGGGTCGACCTCGGGGTCGCACGGCACGTTCGACTCGCCGATGCCCCCGCCGCCCTGGTACAGCGCACCCGACGGCTCGATCGGCGCCACGTCGTCGGCGGCGACGTCGGGGCCGACGGCCGGCGCCGGCAGATCGAGCTCGGCGCGGCCAAGCCACTCGGGCAGGGCGCCCGCGAGCGGCTCGCGCAGCGGCAGGTTCAGGTGCACGGGACCGGCCTGGCGGGTGCCGGCGCCCAGGGCGGCGGCCACCGCCTCGTCGGCGACGCCGCGGAGCATCGCCGACTGCTCGCCCGTACCGTCGAGGTCGGTCTCCTCGGGCACCGGCAGGTCGGCCTCGAGCCGCATGTTCGGGGCATACATGCCGGGCTGGCGAGTGGTCTGGTTGGCGCCGACGCCGCGCAGCTCGGGCGGGCGGTCGGCGGTCAGGAGCAGCAGCGGCACGCCGGCGTGGTGCGCCTCGAGCGCCGCCGGCAGCAGGTTCGCCGCGGCCGTGCCCGACGTGCAGATGACGGCCGCGGGCGCGCCGGTCTCGCGTCCGATGCCGAGCGCCGTGAACCCGGCGACCCGCTCGTCGATGCGCACGTGCAGCGCGATCTCGCCGCGCGCCTCGAGCTCGGCGGCGACCAGCGCCAGCGACTGCGAACGCGAACCGGGGCTGACGACGACGTGCTGCACGCCGAGTTCGACGAGGCGTCCGAGGAGCGCGGCGGCGGCATCCGTCGCGGGGGCGCGACCGGCGCCCGTCACGCGCTCGCGCATCTCAGCCGCGCTGCTCGTCGGCGTCGTCGTCGGGCTTCACGACCGATTCCGCGGGCGGCGCATCGAGGTCGTCGGCCTCGCTGTCCAGAGCGGCGAGCTCCTCTTCGAGACGGCGGATGCGCTCGTCCTGGTCGCTGATCGCGCCGATGCGGCCGAGGAACTCGGGGTTGTCGTCGGGAGCGCGGAAGACCGGCTGCTGGCGCGGCCGGGTGCGTCCGACGGCCCACCACAGGACGCCGCCGACCACCGGCAGCACGATCACGATCAGCATCCACATCGGCTTGCCCACGCCGCGGTGGCGGGTGACCGGCTGCAGGGCGCAGTCGACGATGCTGTAGACCCAGAAGGCGATCAACAGCAGCGCCAGAGGCAGCAGGACGCGCACCACTGTTCCATCCTAGGCTCGCGCGGCTGGGCGCCGTGTGTGAGGCCCGGCCGCGCGACGTAAGCTCGGAGCATGCGTGCACGTCCGGCCCTCGTCTACTCGGTGCTGCGGCTGCTGGCCTTCTTCGTGCCGTTCGGGATCATGATGCTGTTCCCGGTCATGCGGGAGTTCTCCTGGCTGTCGGCGATCTTCGCCGCGCTCATCGGCCTGAGTCTGTCGGTGCTGTTCCTGCGCCGTCCCCTCGACGAGGTGACGAGCGCCCTGGCCGCGCGGCGCGCAGGCGCGGCGCCCAGCGGCGCGCGCGCCGACGCCGACGCCGAGGATGCCGTCGCCGACGCGGCGAGTGCGGCATCCGCCTCATCCGAAGAGGACTGACGGCTCAGGTCGCCTTCGGCTCGCGATCCTTGCCGATCCACCCGAGGTGCGTGTGCGTGAACGCGTCCGGGAGCTTCAGTCCGTAACCGAGCGCGCGATCGGCCGCGATGTGGAACACCCACGAGAGGGCGACGATCCCGGCCCACCAGGTCAGCGGCGTCCGGGCGTCGCTCGGCGCGAGCAGCGCCAGGGCGCCGACGACGACCGGGATCAGGTAGCTGTGCCCGAGGTTGTACGCGGCCGCGCCCACCCGCGGCGAGGCCAGGTAGCCCAGCGCGGAGAGGTCGAAGACGAGGAACAGCGCCAGCGGCATCCACCAGTGCGCGGGATACGCCACCGCCGTCGCGGCCAGAGCGCCGACGGCGATCGCCACGCTCTCGATGCGCTGGATCGCGACGGGCGTCATGACCCGCTCAGCCCGTGAAGGCCCAGAAGAGCAGGCCCGCGACGGCCAGCGACGTGAGCGACGTGATGCTCAGCGCCACGACGAGCTCGCGCGCAGCGCGGTAGGTCCAGACGATGAGGATCGCGCAGCCGATCGGCACGAGCGCCCACAGCGCGAGCCAGGCGAACGGATAGAACTGCGCGAGCACGACGATGATCGCGAACGGTACGAGCACGAACAGGGTGAACAGCACCTGCGTCGCGCGCCTGCCGATGCGCACCGTGAGGGTGCGCTTGCCGGCGAGGCGGTCCTGATCGATGTCGCGGAGGTTGTTCGCGAGCAGCACGGCGCAGGCGAACAGGCCCGCGATCGTGCCGCCGAGCCAGGCCTCGTCGAGCACCTGGCCGACCTGCACGAACGTCGTGCCGGCCGTGGCAACGAGGCCGAAGAGGACGAAGACGAACACCTCGCCGAGCCCCGCGTAGCCGTAGGGGCGCTTGCCGCCGGTGTAGAACCACGCGGCGAGCAGGCACACGGCGCCGACCGCCAGCATCCACCAGTGCCCCGTGCGCACGACGATCGCGATGCCCGCCACCGCCGCGATGCCGAAGAACACCAGCGCGACCGTCAGCACGGCCTGGGGCGCGACGCGGCGCGACGCGGTGAGCCGGGCGGGCCCGACACGGTGGTCGTCGGTGCCGCGGATGCCGTCGCTGTAGTCGTTGGCGTAGTTCACGCCGATCTGGATCGCGACGGCCACCGCGAGGCAGCACAGCGCGATCACCCAGTGCAGCTCGTGGTCGAGGATCAGCGCGGCGCCCGTGCCGATGACGACGGGAGCGACCGCGAGCGGCAGCGTCCGAAGGCGAGCGGCGCCGAACCAGTCGCCGAAGGTGGCCGGGGCGGTGTGCGCGGGGTCGCGCGAGACGTGCGCCTTCTGCGGGTTGCCGTGCGGGCGGTGTCTTGCGGGGCTCTTCTTCTTGCGGGTGCTGGCTGCCACGCGGAAATCCTATGCGGTTCGGCTATGCGCACGCGGTCGGGGCGGGGTCGCGGCGGGGTCGCGGCGGGGTCGCGCCGCAAGAATGCAGGATCACCTGTGACTGGTGTGACGGCAAGGGCCGCTGACGGCGGGTTTTTTCACACCCGCTCCTGCAAGTTGGCGCGCTCAGTCGCCGCCGAAGCGCGCACGCAACGCGGCGCGGTCGGGTTTGCCGCTGGCGGTGTGCGGGATGGCGTCGATCACGTGGAGGGCCGCCGGCCGCGCCGGTGCCCCGAGTTCGGCGGCAACGGCGGCGCGGATGCGGTCGAGGAGCGCGCCGGCGACGGCCGCGCTGCGGGGGACGACGACGACGGATGCCTGCCCCCACCGGGTCGACGAGGCCGGCACGACGACGGCGCCCTCCAGCCCGGGCAGTGCCCGGACGACGCGCTCGACGCGGTCGAGCGAGATGTTCACGCCGCCCGAGACGATGACGTTGTCGAGGCGGCCGGTGACCCGCAGGACGCCGTCGAAGCTGCCCGCGTCGCCGGTGCGGTACCAGCGGGTGCCGTCGGCATCGCGGGTGAAGGCGGCATCCGATGCGTGCCCGGGGTCGTCGCCGCGCGGCGCGGCGACGACGCGGCCGTCACCGTCGAGGTAGCCGTCGGCGAGGGTCGGGCCCGACAACTGCACCTCGCCGGCGACGATGCGCACGCCGACGCCGGCGAGCGGCGTGCCGTCGTAGACGCAGCCGCCGGCCGTCTCGCTCGACCCGTAGGTGCGCACGATGCGGGCACCGGCGGCGACGGCGCGCTCGGCGAGCGGCGGCGGCAGGGCCTGCCCGCCCACGAGGACGGCCTCAAACCGGCCGAGCGCGCCGGCCGCATCGGGATCGTCGAGGACGGTCTGCAACTGTGACGGCACGAGCGACGTGAAGGCCGGAATGCGGTTGCCGCCGACGCTCGAGGCCATGGCGGATGCCGCCGCGGCGAAAGCCCCCGCCGAAAAGGCACCCGAGAGCAGCGCCGGCTCGTGCCCCGAGACGAGAGCGCGGACGAGCACCTGCACCCCCGCGATGTAGCCCGGGGGCAGCGCGAGCAGCCAGGCTCCTTCGCCGAGGCGCGCCGCCGTGGCCAGGGCGCTCGCGGTGAGGGCCGAGCGGCTCAGGACCACGGACTTCGGGTACCCCGTCGACCCCGAGGTGGTGACGAGCACGGCCGTCCCCGGCGGCACCTCGTGCGGGAGCGCGGCCGGCAGTGCGGCTGCACCCGGGTCTGCAACCGCCGAAGCAACACCCGCGGCATCCAGCGCGATCGCCGGGCCGGCGCCGAGCACGGCGCCGCGCAGTCCGCGCAGGACGGCGCGGGCGTCGCCGGCATCCACCCGCTCCAGCCTCACGCCTCACGCCCCCGCCAGCCGTACATTTGCGAGGTCTCGCGAAACCTCCCAAATGTCCGCGACACGCCGCACGAACGCCGCGTAAACCGGACATTTGCGAGGTCTCGCGAAACTGCACAGATGTCCGCGACACGCCGCGCAAACACCGTGCAAACCGGACATTTGCGAGGTCTCGCGAAACTGCACAGATGTCCGCGACACGGAGGCGCGGCGGGAGGAGGGGGCGGGGCGGGAGGAGGGGAGCATGAGGCGGCGCGTCAGAAGTGGTACGGATAGGGCGACCAGTCGGGGTCACGCTTGTGCAGGAACGCGTCGCGGCCCTCGACGGCTTCGTCGGTGCCATAGGCCAGGCGCGTCGCCTCGCCGGCGAACACCTGCTGCCCGACCATGCCGTCGTCGATGGCGTTGAAGGCGAACTTCAGCATCCGGATCGCCGTCGGCGACTTGCCGAGGATCGTCCGGGCCATCGCGATCGCCTCCGCCTCCAGCGAGGCGTGCGGCACGACGCGGTTGACCGCGCCCATCTCGTAGGCGCGCCGAGCCGAGTACTCCTCGGCGAGGAAGAACACCTCGCGCGCGACCTTCTGCCCCACCTGCCGCGCCAGGTACGCCGAGCCGTAGCCGGCGTCGAACGAGCCGACGTCGGCATCCGTCTGCTTGAACCGGCCGTGCTCGGCCGACGCGATCGACAGGTCGCAGACGATGTGCAGCGAGTGGCCGCCGCCGGCCGCCCACCCCGGAATCACCGCGATGACGACCTTAGGCATGAACCGGATGAGCCGCTGCACCTCGAGGATGTGCAGCCGCCCGGCCCGCGCCGGGTCGGGTGCGACGGCATCGTCGGCGGCGTAGGTGTAACCGTCGCGCCCGCGGATGCGCTGGTCGCCGCCGGAGCAGAACGCCCACCCGCCGTCTTTCGGACTCGGTCCGTTGCCGGTCAGCAGCACGACGCCGATGCGCGGGTCCTGCCGTGCGACATCGAGCGCCCGGTACAGTTCGTCGACCGTGTGCGGGCGGAACGCGTTGCGCACCTCGGGCCGGTCGAACGCGATGCGTGCGATGCGCCCGTCGGTCGAGACGTGCGCCGTGATGTCGTCGTACGCCTCCGCCCCGGGCGCAGCCACCCACACGGACGGATCGAACAGCTCGGAGACGAAGGGGTCGGCCACCCGCCCAGCCTACGCGGGGCGTCACACGGCAGCAGACGACGGATGCCGCCCCCTACGCTGGAGCGGTGACCTCTCCGCGCTCCCTCCTCGCCCTCGCGGCCGCCGCCGCGCTCACCCTCGGTCTGTCCGCGTGTACGACGACGATCTCCGATCCGCCGGCTTCGACGCCCACCGAGGATGCCACGTCCACCCTCACCCTGAACGCTCCCTGCGACGGCGACGAGGGCGTGACGCTCGTCGTCGACGCCAGCGCGCTGGGCGAGGCCGACGATGCCTCCGGCACGTGGTGCGTGCTGTCGACCACCGACCTCGCGGCATCCGACGTGCTCGCCACCGCCGGCGTCGAGACCGAGGGCACGACGCAGTACGGCGACCAGGTGGTGTGCCGGGTGAACGGGGAGCCATCGGCATCGGAGCCGGTCGGCTCGACGGAAGACCCCTCGTACATCGAGTCGTGCGAGACGATGCCCGCCGCCTTCGCCTACTGGTCGCTGTGGCTCAAGCCCGCCGGCGGCACGTGGGACTACGCGCAGGAGGGGCTGTCGACCCTGACGGTCTCGCCCGGCGAGAGCCTGGAGCTGCTGTTCACCCTCGACGGCGCGCCGGCGGCACCGGCGGCCTGATCGGCGTGGGGACGTCCCCGGCGCGGCCTCGTCTTCGGCGCGGGCCGCTGCGCGCGGCCGCGGCGCTGGCGCTCGGGTTCGTCGCGGTGCGGGTGCTGTACCGGGTGCTGTTCCACGGCGCCGACGGGTCAGGGCAGGTGCTGCTGCCGCTGCCGTCGTGGCGGATGCCGCCGCCGCTCGCGCACGTCGTCCTGCTGGGCCCGGTGACCGCCGACGGCCTGGGGACGGCGGTGTTGTCGGCGGCGCCGATCGCGCTGACGATCCTGGCGTTCGGGGTGCTCAATGCGCTCCTCGACGTGCCGCGGCTGATCGCGCGCGCGGCGCGGCGCGGGCCGCTGCAGGGACTCGCGCGAGCGGTGTCGATCGCGTGGGCGACGCTGCCGTCGCTGGCCGCGGCGGTGCAGTCGGTGCGCTTCGCGCAGCGGCTGCGCGGCGAGCACGGGGGCGTGCGCCTCCTCGCGCCGGTGCTGGAGCACACGCTCGAGCGGGCGACCGCGGTCGCCGCCGCGCTCGAGCTGCGGGGATACGCGGGGCGCGGGCGGGAGGGGGCGTGCGAGCGGCCGGTCGAACTGGACCGGTTCGCGGCGGGGTTCGGGGCGGCGCCGGTGGATGCGCATCCGGACGCGCGGGCGACGGGGCTGCTCGCGACGAGCGTCGTGTCGACGGCATCCCTCCGCCTGCAACCCGGAACGCTGACGGTGCTCACCGGCCCGACCGGGTCGGGCAAGTCCACGCTGCTGCGGGCGCTGAGCGGGCTGCACACGCACCTCGACGGCGGCTGGCTGACCGGTGACGCGCAGGTCGTCGGACACGATCGGGCCGCCACGCCGCCGCGCGATCTGTCGCGGACGGTCGGCGTGGTGCTGCAGCATCCGCGTCAGGCGTTTGCGACGCAGCGTGTCGCCGACGAGATCGGGCTCGCGCTCGAGCTGCGCGGCGCCGCGCCGGCACTGGTCGCCGCGCGGGTGGCGGAGGCCGCCGAGCGCGCCGGGATCGCACCGCTGCGGGGCCGCGGGCTGCGGGGCCTGTCGGCGGGCGAGGCGACGCTCGTGGCCATCGCGGCGGCGATCGTCGAGCAGCCGATCCTGCTGCTCGTGGACGAACCCCTGGCCGACCTCGACGTCGCCGCCCGCGCGAGGATCGTGGACCTGCTGCACGCGCTCGCACACGAGCGCGGCGTGTGCGTCCTCGTCGCCGAGCATCACGCCGCCGGGTTCGCCGGCGTCGCCGACCGGTGGCTGGAGATGGATGCCGGTGCGGTCGTCGACGTCGACCCCGAGCACTTGCGCGGTCTCATTCCGGCGGCCGCATCGCTGAGAACGCGTCACGACCCGCGCGGGGTGCCGGAGCGCGCACCGGCCCTCGTCGCGACCGGGATCACCGTCCGGCACGGCGACCGGGTCGCCGTCGACGACGCCGCGGTCGCACTGCACCTCGGCGAGGTGGTCGCGCTGCAAGGGCCGAACGGCGCGGGCAAGTCGAGCCTGCTCGTCGCCCTCGCCACCGGCGAGCACGCCGCGCGGGCGGCCCTCGTGCCCGACGATTCCGACGCGCTGTTCGTCCGCGACACCGTCGCCGCCGAGTGCCGCCGCGCCGATCGCATGGCGAAGCGGCTCCCCGGTGCAGCCGGCGCCGCGGAACGACGGAGTGCCGCCTGGGACGGATCCGCCCCGACGACGCCGGTCAGCGAGGCGACCGCCGTCCGGCTCGCCGAACTGCTGGATCTCGACCCCGCCGGGCGGGAATTCGCCGCGCTCCTGCGGCGGCATCCGCGCGACCTGTCCGCCGGGCAGCGGCGCTGCCTCGCGATCGCGGTGCAGACCGCGCGCGCTCCCCGGACCCTGCTCCTCGACGAGCCGACGCGCGGGCTCGACCCGAGCGCCCGCGCGCTCGTGGCGTCGGCGCTCGCGCGTCAGGCGGCATCCGGGACGGCGGTGCTGTTCGCGACGCACGACGCCGAGTTCGCCGCCGCCCTCGCTGACCGCACTCTGGCGATGGATGCCGGCATCCTCGCCTCCCACCCTCACCCCCACCCCCACTCTCATCCCGACTCCCACCCCGACCCCCACCCCCGCGAAACCTCGCAAATGTCCGCAAAAACTGCCGAAATGGCGACATTTGGGAGGTTTCGCGAAGTGGGCGGGAGCGAAGCGGGCAGGAGCGGAGCGGGACAGCACGAAGCGGGACAGCACGAAGCGGGACAGCGCGGAGCGGGCGACGAGCTCGACGTGTCGCGGCCCGAACCCGGCGCTGCACCGTCGATGGTGCAAGCCCGCCGCCGCTGGCGCACACCCGCGCTGATCGCGGCGAACATCGCGGCGGCGAGCGCCTTCCTCTGGCCGCTCGTGGCGAGCGCGGTGCCCGCGCAGGCGCAGGCCGCCGTCCCGTACATCGCGCTCGCCCTCGCGCCGCTCGCCGTCGTGCTGGTGCTCGCGGCCCTCGACGTCTCGGTCCGCTCCGCACACACCCTGGCGCTGCTGGCCGTGCTCGCCGCGATCGGGGCCGCGATCCGCATCGCGAGCACCGGAGTCGGCGGGGTCGAGGCGCTGTTCGTCCTGCTGATCCTCGCCGGCCGCGCGTACGGCGCGCGATTCGGGCTGCTGCTGGGGGCGGCATCCATCGCCCTGTCGGCGATCGTGTGGGGCGGGGTCGGGCCGTGGCTGCCGTTTCAGATGTTCGCCTGCGGCTGGGTCGGCGCGGGCGCCGGCCTGCTGCCGAGGCGCGTCTCGGGCTGGGCCGAGATCGGGATGCTGGCCGTCTACGGCATCGCCTCCGCCTACCTGTTCGGGATGATCATGAACATGTGGTTCTGGCCCTTCGCGGTCGGTGCCGACACGAGCATCTCGTACGTGCCAGGCGGGTCGATCGCGGAAAACCTGGGCAACTTCGTCGTGTACTCGCTGCTGACCTCGACGCTCAGCTGGGACACCCTGCGCGCCGTCACGACCGTCGTGGGTCTCGTGCTCGTGGGCCGCGCGCTGCTGCGATCGCTGCGCCGTGCGAAGCCGGTGGCGCCCGCGCGGGCTACAGTCGACACGTGAGCCTCGTCGTCGGTTCGATCGTCATCCGCGTCGACAACCTCGCGCGGCAGGTCGGGTTCTGGACGCGGGCGCTCGACTACGTCGCGCGCGAGCCGATCGACGACGACTTCGCGCTGCTGCATCCGCGGACCGGCGTCGGGCCGAATGTATCCCTGGATGCCGTGCCCGCCGCACGGCACCTGCCACCGCGCATCCATCTCGACCTGTACGCCGAGGACCAGGCCGCCGAAGTCGCGCGGCTGACCGCGCTCGGCGCGCGCGAGGTGCACTGGAGCAAGCGGCCCGCCGACGCCGACTACGTCATCATGGAGGATCCTGAGGGCAACCGTTTCTGCGTGATCGCGGCGGCGGATTGGTCGGGCTGGGCGGCGCGCCGCTGACCGGCGTGGGAGACTGGAGGGGTCATGCAGATCAGGAACTCCTCCGACTGGCGCGACGCCCTCCCTTTCGAGTTGCCGGTGCCCGCCGCCGAGGCCATGCCCGGCGAGCCGACGCGCTGCGCCACGTGCGGCCCCGCGAGCGAGCCGTGGCCGCGCGAGGGGCTGTGGATCGTGAAGCACCGGCATCCGACCAACCCCGCCGGATTCGTCCGGTACTACTGCGCCGAGCACAAGCCGACGCCCAAGCTCGCGCCGACCCCGTCGGCACCCGAGCGCGCGCGGCGCGCGCGGGCGGCATCCACCCCGCGCACGCCGGCCGCGCCCGTCATCCCCCCGCGCGAGGCCGTGCTGTGCCCGGACTGCTTCGTCGAGGTGCCCCCGACCGGCGTGTGCGGCATGTGCGGGCAGCGGGTCGCCTGAGAGCCGGCATCCGCGCCTGCCTCACTGTGCCGAACCCTACGCTGATCGCATGCTGATCTTCGCGGCGGGAACCGAACGCATCGATCGCGCCCTCGTGCACCGCTGGCTGAGCGAGCAGTCGTACTGGGCGACGGGTCGCTCCCGGCAGACGCAGGATGCCGCCATCGACGGATCGCGCAACTACGGCGTGTACGACGACGCGACCGGCGATCAGGTCGCCTACGCGCGCGTCGTCACCGACGGCGTCACGTTCGCGTGGGTGTGCGACGTGTTCGTCGACGAAGCAGCACGCGGACGGGGCGTCGGCAAGCTGCTGATGGCGGGCGTCGTCGGCGACCTCGCGCCCCTCGGCCTGAAGCGCATCGCGCTGGCCACCGCCGACGCACACGGTCTCTACGCGCAGTTCGG
This sequence comes from Microbacterium sp., assembly GCF_047602155.1. Lineage (GTDB taxonomy): Bacteria > Actinomycetota > Actinomycetes > Actinomycetales > Microbacteriaceae > Microbacterium. The sequence continues at coordinate 442,413 of NZ_JASGHZ010000001.1, forward strand.
GTTCGCGCCGCTGGCCGACCCGACGATGTGGATGACCCGCGCCGGCTGAGCCGGCATCCGCGCGCAGCTTTTTGAGGAGATCGGGGGTTCGCGAGGACGGGATGCCGCGATTTCATCCTCAGGATTCGTCGATCTCCTCAGAAACTGACACCGGCACCCTCAGACCGAGAAGTACTTCGCCTCGGGGTGGTGGAAGACGAACGCGTCGGTGGACTGCTCGGGGTGCAGCTGCAGTTCGTCGCTCAGCTCGACGCCCATGCGCTCCGGGCGCAGCAGCTCGACGACCTTGCGGCGGTCCTCCATGTCGGGGCAGGCCGGATAGCCGAGCGAGAAGCGCGCACCGCGGTACTCGAGCTTGAACAGCCCCGCGGTGTCGGTCGGGTCTTCGGCGGCGAAGCCGAGCTCCGACCGGATGCGGGCATGCCAGAACTCGGCGAGCGCCTCGGTCAGCTGCATCACCAGGCCGTTGAGCTCGTAGTAGTCGCGGTACTTGTCCTCGGCGAACAGCTTCGCCGTCACGGCGTCGATCGCGGCCCCCGCCGTGACGAGCTGCACGGGCAGCACGTCGACGACGCCCGACTCACGCGAGCGCACGAAATCGGCCAGGCACAGGTGCCGGTCGCGGCGCTGCCGCGGGAAGTGGAAGCGCAGCCGATCGGTGCCGAGCGCGCCACCCGACCCGCCGTCCGGCGCGAGCAGCCCGGGCACGCCGAGCACCCCCGCGGGGTCATCCCCGTGGTGAAGCACGACGACGTCATCGCCCTCGGACACCACCGGGAAGTAGCCGTACGCGACGGAGGCGTCGAGCATCCCCTCGGCGAGGATGCGGTCGAGCCAGTACCGCAGCCGCGGGCGCCCCTCGGTCTCGACGAGCTGCTCGTACGACAGTCCGTCCTCCCCCCGGCCGGGCTTGAGCCCCCACTGGCCCATGAACGTCGCCCGCTCGTCGAGGTACGCCGCGTAGTCGGCCAGGGCGATGCCACGCACGATCCGCGTTCCCCACAACGGCGGCGCGGGCACCGGGTTGTCGAGGGCGACGTCGGAGCGCGTGGGCATCGCGTCGGGCTCGGTGAGCGTCAGGCGCGAACCGGCGGCGTGGATGCGCTTTTTCAGGGGCGGAAGGCCCACGGCATCCCTCGCCTCGCCGCGCGCGATGCGCACGAGCGGTTCCATGAGGGCGAGCCCCTCGAAGGCATCCTTGGCGTAGCGCACCTCTCCGTCGAACAGGCCCGCCAGGTCGTCTTCGACGTAGGCGCGGGTCAGCGCCGCGCCGCCCAGCAGCACCGGCCACCGGCGGGCGAGCCCCCGCGACTGGAGTTCGAGGAGGTTCTCCTTCATGACGACGGTCGACTTCACGAGCAGTCCGCTCATGCCGATGACGTCGGCGTCGTGCTCCTCGGCGGCGGCGATGATGTCGGCGATCGGCTGCTTGATGCCGAGGTTGATCACCGTGTAGCCGTTGTTGGTGAGGATGATGTCGACGAGGTTCTTGCCGATGTCGTGCACGTCGCCGCGCACGGTGCCCAGCACGATCGTGCCCTTGCCCGCCTCGTCGGTGCGCTCCATATGCGGTTCGAGGAATGCGACCGCCGACTTCATGACCTCGGCCGACTGCAGCACGAACGGCAGCTGCATCTGCCCCGAGCCGAACCGCTCGCCGACGACCTTCATGCCCTCCAGCAGATGGTCGTTGATGATCGCGAGCGGGCTCAGGCCGCCCGCACGCGCGAGGTCGAGGTCGGCCTCGAGCCCCTTCGCCTCGCCGTCGATGATGCGCCGTTCCAGGCGCTCCCCCACCGGGAGCGCCGCGAGCTCGGCGGCACGCTGGTCGCGCAGCGCCGCCGTGTCGACCCCGGCGAACAGGTCGAGCATGACGGCGAGCGGGTCGTAGGTCACGGTGCCGTCGGCGTCGTATTCGCGGCGGTCCCAGACGAGGTCGAGGGCGACCTTGCGCTGCTCGTCCGGAAGCGAGGCGAGCGGCACGATCTTCGCCGCGTCGATGATGCCACTCGTGAGCCCGGCCTGCGTCGCCTCGTGCAGGAAGACGGAGTTGAGCACCGACCGCGCCGCCGGGTTCAGCCCGAACGACACGTTCGACACGCCCAGCGTCGTCTGGATGCCGGGATACTTCGCGACCAGCGCGCGAATCGCCTCGATCGTCTCGATCGCGTCGCGCCGGGTCTCCTCCTGGCCGGTCGCGATGGGAAACGTGAGGCAGTCGACGATGATGTCCTCGACCCGCATCCCCCACTGGCCGACGAGTTCGTCGACGAGGCGCGAGGCGATGCGCAGTTTGTCGGGCGCGGTGCGCGCCTGACCCTGCTCGTCGATCGTCAGGGCGACGACGGCGGTGCCATGTTCTTTCACGAGCGGCATGATGCGACCGAAGCGGGATGCCGGCCCATCCCCGTCCTCGTAGTTGACCGAGTTGACGACGGGTCGGCCGCCGATCAGTTCGAGCCCCGCCTGGATGACGGCGGGCTCGGTGGAGTCGATCACGAGCGGCAGGGTGGATGCCGAGGCGAGCCGCGACACGACCTCGCGGACGTCGGCGACGCCGTCGCGCCCGACGTAGTCGACGCACACGTCGAGCAGGTGCGCGCCGACGCGGGTCTGACCCCGGGCGATCTCGACGCAGTCGTCCCAGCGGCCCTCCAGCATCGCCTCACGGAACGCCTTCGACCCGTTCGCGTTGGTGCGCTCGCCGATCGCGAGGTACGAGGCATCCTGCCGAAACGGCACGTGCTGGTAGAGGCTCGCAACCCCCCGCTCAGGCTCCCCCGCCCCCGCGCCCGCGCCGGCCCCCGCTCCCGCCCGCGAGAAACCACTTCCTGCGTGAGAAACCACCTCTGCGCTGGTTTCTCGTGCGGTTTGTGGTTTCTCGGCGGGCGCGGCGCACGCGGCGGACGCGGCGGGGGACGAGGCGGCGGGGCGCAGCCGCTGCACGACGGCGGCGAGGTGCTCGGGGGTGGTGCCGCAGCATCCGCCGACGAGGCCCACACCGAACTCGCGGACGAACTGCTCGTGGGCCGTCGCGAGCTCGGCGGGCGTCAGCGGGTAGTGCGCGCCGTCGGCGGTGAGCACCGGAAGGCCCGCGTTGGGCATGCACGCGATCGCCACGGGCGAGTGCTTCGACAGGTGCCGCAGGTGCTCGCTCATCTCGGCGGGACCGGTGGCGCAGTTCAGGCCGATCGCGTCGACGCCGAGGGGTTCGAGCGCCGTGAGCGCGGCGCCGATCTCCGACCCCATCAGCATCGTGCCGGTCGTCTCGACGGTGACCTCGACGAAGATCGGCAGCCGGATGCCGCGGGTCACAGACGCCAGCTTGCAGCCGTTGACGGCCGCCTTCGTCTGCAGCAGATCCTGTGACGTCTCGACGAGGAACGCATCCGCCCCGCCGTCGATGAGCCCCTCGGCCTGGAGGGCGAAGGTCTCCTTGAGGTGCGCGTAGGTCGTGTGCCCGAGGCTCGGCAGCTTCGTGCCGGGTCCGATCGAGCCGAGCACCCACCGCATCCGTCCGTCGGCGGCCTCGGCCGCCTCGACGCGCTCGCGCGCGATGCGGGCCCCGGCCGCGGCGAGCTCGTGGATGCGGTCGTCGATGCCGTAGTCGGACAGGTTCGACCAGTTCGCGCCGAACGTGTTGGTCTCGATCGCGTCGATTCCGGTCGCGAGGTAGTCGTCGTGGATCGCGGCGATCATGTCGGGCCGCGAGACGTTCAGGATCTCGTTGCAGCCCTCGAGCTGCCGGTAGTCGTCGAGGGTCGGCTCGTACCGCTGCAGCATCGTGCCCATCGCTCCGTCGGCGATGACGACCCGGTCGGCGAGCGCATCGAGCAGCGCCTGCGCGCGAGCGGTCCGCGGCACGCCGTCGATGTCGAGGGCGAAGCGGGGTTCGGTGCGGGTCCGGGTCACCAGCCGATTCTCCCACGCATCGACACCGCGGCCCCTCCGTTCGTCCCTGTGCCAGATGCAGGGTGGATCGCGATTTCTGGGCCACGAAGCCACCGCAAAGGTCGATTCACCCTGTCATTGGCACGCGCGACCGGCAGGATGGATGCCGTGAACACCCCGCACGTGTCCGGCCCGCCGCCGTTGCCCGACCTCCTCGCGACGGCACACGTCGTCTCGCTCCCGCTGGTCACCCGCTTCCGCGGCGTCGACCACCGCGAAGCCCTGCTGTTCGAAGGGCCGGAGGGGTGGACCGAGTTCTCGCCCTTCGTCGAGTACGACGACCCCGAGGCCGCCGTGTGGCTCGCCGCGGCGATCGAGTTCGGGTGGCATCCACAGCCCGCACCGCTGCGCGCGCGCATCCCGGTGAACGCGACCGTGCCGGCGGTCGCACCGGACGACGTGCCGGCCGTGCTCGCCCGCTTCGACGGATGCCGCACCGCCAAGGTCAAGGTCGCCGAGCGCGGACAGTCGCTCGCCGACGACGTCGCGCGCGTGCGCGCCGTGCGCGCGGGGATGGGGCCGGAGGGCCGCATCCGCCTCGACGCGAACGGCGGTTGGAACGTGGATGAGGCAGAGCACGCCGTGCACGCCCTCGCCGGGTTCGACCTGGAGTACCTGGAGCAGCCGTGCGCATCGGTCGACGAACTGGCGCAGCTGCGCTCTCGGCTGCACGACTGGGACATCCCGGTCGCCGCCGACGAGAGCGTGCGCAAGGCCGCCGATCCCCTTGCCGTCGCCCGCTCGGGCGCGGCGGACATCGTCGTCGTCAAGGCGCAGCCGCTCGGCGGCGTGCACCGGGCGCTGGGCATCGCCGCGGCGGGCCTTCCCGCCGTCGTCTCCAGCGCCCTCGACACGAGCATCGGGCTGTCGATGGGGGTCGCCCTGGCGGCGGCCCTCCCTGACCTGCCCTACGACTGCGGCCTGGGCACCGCGTCGCTGCTGGCCGCCGACGTCACGGCGCAACCCCTGCGCCCGGATGCCGGCTCCCTCCCGGTCGGCCGCGTCGAGCCCGACCCCGCGCTCCTGCGCGAGCACGCGGCATCCGCCGACCGCCGCGACTGGTGGCTCGCCCGCCTTCAGCGCTGCCACCGCCTCCTCTGACCCTTCCCCACGCCCGCGAAACCTCACAAATGTCCCGCTTCGGGCGCCTCAACACGGCGTGTCGCCGACATCTGTGAGGTCTCGCGAAACCTCGCAAATGTCGCGCTCTGGGGGCCGCGGCACGGCGTGTCGCGGACATTTGTGAGGTTTCGCGAACGCGGGCGGGGCGAAAGGGGCGGGCGGGGTCAGGGGGTGGCGACGATCAGGGCGACGAGGGCCTCGAGGCGGCTGTGGATGCGCTCGGTCACCTCGGCGGCGGGGTGGCCCTCGAGCGTCGCGAGCGCGCACGTGTCGTCGGAGACGTCGAGAAACAGCTGCGCCGCCTCGTCGACCGACACCCGCAACCGCAGGCCGTAGGCCTGCACGACCGACCCGATAATCCCCGCGACGCGTCCCCGCACGGCCTCCTGCCACGCGAGGTAGGCGGCCGCCAGCCGCGGGTCGCGCAGCGCCTGGGTGCGCAGCTCCGCCGCCAGTTGCGGCTCCATCCGCTCGCTGAACGACGCCCCCATCACCTGCCGCACGAGCGTCGACACGTCGGCCGGTCCCCCCGGCGGCAGGTCGCGGACCCGCCCGTCGACCTCGTCGAGCTTCTCCTCGGCGAGGTGGGCGATGAGGGCGAGGAACAGGTCGTCCTTCGACTCGAAGTTGGAGTAGAACGCGCCGCGCGTGAACCCCGCGCGCTCGCAGATCGCCTCGACGGATGCCGCATCCATCCCGACCTCGGCGAATAGCTCGTGCGCGGCCTGCAGCAGCCGGCCACGCGTCTGCTCGCGCCGACGTGAACCGGGACGGCTCGTCACATCGCTCATTGCTGCTCCCCTCTGCGCATCCAGCATTCTCGAAGACTTGCGTCACCCGACGTCTTACGATACACCTATGTATCGGATACAGTGTTGTATCGAAACCTGTTGAATCGACTTCCGGAGTTTCCGTGTCCACACTGCTCGCATCCCTTGGCCGCTGGTCGTACCGTCACCCGTGGCGCGTGCTCGTGGCGTGGCTGCTGCTGCTCACCCTCGCCGGCGGCGGGGCCGCCCTGTTCATGAAGGGCACCGACAACGCCTTCACGATCCCCGGCACCGAGGCGCAAGAGGGCATCGCGCTGCTCGATCGCACCTTCCCGCAGGCCAGCGGCACGAGCGCGCAGCTCGTGGTCGTCGCCCCCGACGGCGACAGAGTGGATGCCGAGCCCTCCGCATCGGTCGTGGCCGACGCGATCGACGAGTTCGAGGCCGTCGACGGCGTCATCGCCGTCACGAACCCCTTCGACGAGTCGGTGACGGGGCTCGTCTCCGACGACGGGCAGGCCGCCATCATCCGCCTGCAGTTCGACGGGCAGTCCACGTCGGTGTCGGCCGAGACGAAGACCGCCCTGCGCGATGTCGCCGAATCGGTGCGGGACGCCATGCCGAGCGGGTCGCAGGTCGCGATCGGCGGCGACCTCTTCTCGCAGTCGGTGCCTGCCCTCTCGCTCACCGAAGCCGTCGGCATCCTCATCGCGCTGTTCGTCCTGATCGTCGCGTTCCGCTCGATCGCGGTGGCGTGGTTCCCGCTCGCGAGCGCCCTCATCGGCGTCGGGCTCGCGGTCGCCCTCATCTACGTCGCGACGGCGTTCGCGCAGGTCTCGTCGACGACGCCGATGCTGGCGGTCATGCTCGGGCTCGCGGTCGGCATCGACTACGCCCTGTTCATCGTCGCGCGACATCAAGACCAGGTGCGCGCCGGCATCGAGCCCGAGGAATCGGCCGCGCGCGCCACCGGCACCGCCGGCTCGGCGGTCGTGTTCGCCGGCGTGACCGTGCTCATCGCCCTGATCGGGCTGAGCTTCGCCGGCATCCCGTTCCTGACGACGATGGGCATCGCCGCCTCCGTCGCCGTCGCGATCGCCGTCGTCGTGGCCGTCACGCTCACCCCCGCCCTGCTCGGCTTCGCGAGGGGCCGCGTCGCCGGCCGGCCGCGTCGAGGTCGGGGCGTTTCGTCTCGCTCCGCTCGCTCAACGACCAGGGGTGCAGGCGCCCGCGAGACCTCCGGGGACAGCGCCGGCGAGGCATCGGTCCCGGCCGTTGAGCGAGCGAGCGCAGCGAGCGAGACGAAACGCGGTGAGCGCCCCGGCTTCGCGACACGCTGGGTCGGCGCCGTCACCCGGCATCCGGTCGTCACGACGATCGCCGTCGTGGCGGGGCTCGCCGTCGTCGCGATCCCGGCGGCGAGCCTGCACCTGGCCCTGCCCAACGCGGGCGTGCAGCCGGAGAGCAGCGAAGCCCGCCAGGCCTATGACCTCACGGCGGAGCACTTCGGCCCCGGCTCGAACGGCCCGCTCATCGTGGCCGGGACGATCGTCACCTCGACCGACCCGCTCGGGCTCATGGCCGACCTGAAGGCCGAGATCGAGCAGATCCCGGGCGTCGAGCGCGTCGCCCTCGCGACCCCGAACGAGACCGCCGACACCGGCCTCGTCCAGGTCGTGCCGACGACGGCGCCCGACGACCCCGCCACCGCCGACCTCGTGCGCGAACTGCGCGCGCACCACGACGAGTGGCTGGAGAAGTACGGCGTCGATCTCAAGGTGACGGGGTTCACGGCCGTCGGCATCGACATCTCCGACCGGCTCGGCGCCGCCCTGCTGCCGTTCGGGCTGTTCGTGGTGGGCCTGTCGCTCGTCCTCCTGATGATCGTGTTCCGCTCGATCTGGGTGCCGATCAAGGCCGCCGTCGGATACCTGCTGTCGATCCTCGCCGCCTTCGGCGTCGTGGCCGCCGTGTTCGAGTGGGGCTGGTTCGCCGACCTGCTGCACGTCGCCCGCACCGGCCCCGTCATCTCCTTCATGCCGATCATCCTCATGGGCGTGCTGTTCGGGCTCGCGATGGACTACGAGGTGTTCCTCGTCTCGCGCATGCGCGAAGACTTCGTGCACGCCAAGCGCCGCGCCGAACAGGCGGGCGAGAAGGTCGATGCCCGCGCGCTGGCGGTGAACGCCGTGCGCAGCGGCTTCACGGCATCCGCACGCGTCGTCACGGCCGCCGCCGTCATCATGTTCGCCGTGTTCGCGGCGTTCGTCCCCGAGGGCGACGCGTCGATCAAGCCGATCGCGCTGGGGCTCGCCGTCGGCATCGCGGTCGACGCGTTCGTCGTGCGGATGACGCTCGTCCCCGCCGTCATGGCACTGCTGGCCGACAAGGCGTGGTGGATGCCGGCCTGGCTCGACCGCGTCCTCCCCCACTTCGACATCGAGGGCGAGGCCGTCGAACGCGAGCTCGCCCTGGCCGACTGGCCCGAGCCCGACTCGCGCGCGCCGCTCGCGGCCGAAGGGCTCGCGGTGCGCGCCGACGGCGGACGCGGCATCGGCGAGGTCGAGCTGTTCGGCGGCGCCACCGTGCGCCTGGGCCACGGCGACACGCTCGTCGTCACAGCGGCCGACCCGCGCGCGGCACGCGCGTTCGTCCTCACCGTCGCCGGGCGCGTCACACCCAGCGACGGCCTGCTGCGCGTCGCGGGGCATCTTCTGCCCGGCCGTGCCGCGTGGGTGCGCGCACACGTCGGCGTCGCCCTGCTCGACGGCGCCTCCGACCCCGTGCGCGAGCTGCGGCGGGCCCTGGCCGGCGGCACGACGCTCATCGCGATCGACGGCCTCGACACGCTCGTCGGGCCCGATCGCGACCAGGCCGCCGCCCTCCTGCGCGATGCCGGCGGCAGACGCCGCGGCGACGCCGCATCGCCCCTGACCATCGTCGCGTCCGCGCGGCGCGAGGGCGCCGCCCTCGAGCTGCTCGCCGACGCGCACCGCCCCAGCGTGACCTCGCTCGCGCTGACGACGGCCGCGCCGGCCGTGGCGGCAGACCCGACCGAGGTGAACTCATGACTCTCTCCATCGAACGCGCGCGCTCGCGCCGCCCCGTCACATGGCTGACGCTCGTCGGCGTGCTGCTGCTGCCGGTCGTGATCGGCGGCATCCTCGTCGCGGCGCTCTACAACCCGGGCGAGCGCCTCGACGGCATGCGCGCGGCCATCGTCAACAACGACGAGCCGGTCACCCTCAACGACCAGTACATCCCGCTCGGCCGGCAGCTGACGGCGGGGCTCGTGGAGGGCTCGGACGACGCCGCCAGCAACCTCACCTGGACCATCTCCAACACCGCGGATGCCGCCGCCGGCCTCGCCGACGGCACCTACGACGCCGTCATCACGATCCCGGAGAACTTCTCCGCCGCCGCGACCTCGACCGCCGCCGCGTCGGACGGATCGGGCGGCACGCCCGAGCAGGCGACGATCTCGGTGACCACCTCGCCCGACAGCCTCATCGTGGACGACGCCATCACGGCCCAGCTCGCGCAGACCGCGGCATCCGTCCTCGGCGAGCAGCTGTCGTCGACGTACCTGGAGAACGTCTTCGTCGGGTTCACGACCCTCGGCGACCAGCTCGGCACGGCCGCAGACGGCGCGCACCAGCTCGCGGACGGGGCGACGCAGGCCGCCGACGGCGCGGCGCAGCTCCCCGACGGGGCGACGCAGCTCGCCACCGGGGCAGCGAGCCTCGCGAGCGGCGCCACCGAGCTGGCGAGCGGGCTCACGCAGCTCGCCGCCGGCACACGGCAGTCGGCCACGGGCGCGGGGTCGCTCGCCGACGGACTCGCGCAGGTGTCGGCGCAGCTGACCTCGACGGCCGAGAACACGCTGGGCGGCACCGCCGCCACGACGGTCACCTACGCGAACCAGGCCGCCGCCGCGACGCAGTCGCTCGTCACGACGTACCAGACCCTGCTGGCGCAGAACAGCTGCACCGCGCCCACGACGGCGGAGCAGATCGCCGCGTGCACGGCGCTCGGCCAGCTCGCGGCCGGCGTGCAGGACTCCGTGACGAACGCCGGCTACACCGCGGGCTACGCCGCGGGGGTGCAGACGGCCCTCACCCAGACGGCGCAGGGCGTCGATCGGCTCACGAGCGGGGCAACCGACCTGCAGTCCGGGCTCGGCACGGTCGCAGGCGGCATCGACCAGGCGGCGAGCGGGGCGACCGGCCTGTCCACCGGAGCGACGCAGCTCGGCGAAGGCGCGTCGCAGCTCGGCGAGGGCGCGCAGACGCTCGCCGACGGCATCGCCTCGCTCGCGTCGGGCACGGGCGACCTCGCCGACGGGCTCGACACGGCCGTCGCGGCGCTGCCGTCGTACACCGACCAGCAGGCCACCGACCTCGCGTCGGTCGTCGCGAACCCCGTGAAGACCGAGGGCGTCGGCGCGAACCTGTTCGGCGCCTCGGCGATTCCGCTGCTCGCGATGCTCGCCCTGTGGTTCGGCGGCCTCGCCTCGTTCGTCGCGCTGCAGGCGGTGCCCCGTCACGCGCTGAGCTCGCGCCGCCCGTCGGTCGTGCTTGCGCTCCGCAGCCTCGCCCCCGCCGCCGCCATCGGCGCCGCCCAGGGTTTGCTCGTCGCGGTCGTCGTGCAGTTCGCGGCCGGCTACGAGGCCGGGGCGTGGTGGACCTTCGCCGGGCTGGCCGTGGTCGCGGGCGTCGCGTTCGCCGCCGTGAACCAGGCGCTGGTGGCCGTCTTCGGCGGAGCCGGCCGGTGGATCTCGGCGCTCGTCGGGGTGCTCGCCGTGGCGACCGGCATCGTCTCGACCGTGCCGGGCGTGCTGTCCCAGGTGGCCGCCCTCATGCCCACGATGCCCGCCTACACGGCCATGCTCGCCGCCCTCACCCCGGCATCCGGCGTCGCCGCGGGCCTCGTCGGGCTGCTCGTCTGGGCCGGCCTCGCGGTCATCGCGAGCGTGCTGGTGGTCGCCCGCCGCCGCACCGCGTCGACGCGATCGCTGCTGGCGGCCGCCCTCGCCTGACGACCGCCCCGCGCCGCCCCCACGCGCAGGAACCTGCACGAGGGCAATCGGCGGCGCGAACTGCTGTCTCAGGGCGCGTGAGGCCGCAGAACGCGCCCCCTATCTGGATGCCGACGAGAATCGGGGGCGCCGGGTCAGTTGAGGCCGCTGTAGACGTGCAGCCCCTTGAAGAAGAGGTTCACGATCGTGAAGTTGAACATGACGGCCGAGAACCCGACGATGGCGAGCCACGCCGAGCGGGTACCGCGCCAGCCACGCGTCGCGCGCGCGTGGATGTAGCCGGCGTAGAGCACCCAGATGACGAAGGTCCACACTTCCTTCGTATCGAAGCCCCAGTAGCGGCCCCAGGCGTCGTTGGCCCAGATCGATCCCGCGATGAGGGTGAAGGTCCAGAAGATGAACCCGATGATCGTGAAGCGGTACGCGAGCGACTCCAGCACCTCCGCCGACGGCAGCGTGCGCAGGAACCGCGGGCGGGTCGTGGCCGCGACGGATGCCCCGGCATCCAGCGCGGCCACCGCCAGCCGCTCGCGACGGTGCTGCAGCAGTTGCAGCACCGACAGCGCGAACGCCAGCGCGAACAGGGCGGTCGCGAGCGACGCGACGAACACGTGGATGACGAGCCACACGCTCTTGAGCGGGTCGGCCAGCGGCACGACGGCGGTGTAGAACCAGAGGACCGTGCCGCCGAGCAGCACGACGACGAGTCCCGTGATGAACGTGCCGAGGAAGCGCAGGTCGTATCTCACCAGCACGAGCAGGTACACGGCGACGATGAGCATCGTGCCGGTGAGGGCGAACTCGTACATGTTCGACCACGGCACGCGGCCCGACGCGATACCGCGCAGGAGATCGCCGCCGACGTGGAAGAGGAACCCGAGCACGGTCAGCGACGTGCCGATGCGCGCCCACAGGTAGCGTGCACGGTCCGCGAGCGGCGCCTCGAGCTCGGCCTTGGCCACCGCCTGCTGCGCGTGCAGTTCGTCGATCGAGCCGACGCCACCGGCACCGACGAGGACGCGGGCCTCCGCGGCATCCTTCGCCTTCACCGCGAGGTCCGACCGGCGCGCCAGATCGACGGCGTACGCGACGAAGGCGAGCGCGTAGATCGCGACCGCCGTCCACACCAGCAGCTGGGAGACGTCGTCGAGCGAGAGACCTGCGTCGGGCATGCCGTCAGTCTACGCGCGCGGGTTCTGCGGACCGCTCGACGGATGCCGCCTCCTCGGCCGGCGCCGGCGCGAAGCCGGCGGCATCCATCGCGGCGCCGTGTTCGCGGGCGAGGTCGGCGACGGCACCGGCGATGGCGGGGTCCTCGCCGCGGGCGAGGCCCGCGTATTCCAGCCGCAGCGCACCGTCGACGGGCGTGGCCTTGACCCACATGCGCCGGCGCGGCACGAACAGCGCGGCGAGCAGGCCCAGCAGCGCGACGACGGCGAAGCCGAGCACGAACGGCGCGCCGACGTCGCGGTGGATCGACAACGACACGTAGCGTTTGACGGCCTCGGAGGCACCGGCCGTCCGGGCATCCTCGAAGGTGATCGTGCCGAGCCCGTTCGGCAGGTCGACGGTCTGCCCTGGCTCGAGCTCGAGCGACGCGACGTCGACGGCGCGACCGGTGAGCTGGGTCATGCCGCTCGTGTCGAGGGCGTAGACGTTGCGCGGCGTGCCGTCGTTGATGCCGAGGTCGCCGACGTACACGTCGAGCGTGAGCACAGGGTTCACGAGCGACGGGTAGATCGAGGTGAGCGCCCCGGACTCCTGCTCCGCGGCGGTCGGATAGAAGAATCCGACGAGCCCCATCTGCTCGCTCAGCCCGTCGGGAACCTTCACGACGCCGAGCGAGGTCATCGTCGCCCCCCGCGGCAAGAACTCGACGTCGTCGCGGAAGACGACCTCGCCACCGGGGTTTCGCACCGTGATGGTCGGGGCGTAGCCGTTGCCCATGAGATAGATGCGGTCGCCGGCCATGTCGATCGGGTGGTTGACGCGCACGGTCTGCTGCTGCGCCTGACCGCCCGCCTCGCGCGTCGTGAGGTTCGCGGCGAAGTCGCCGGCCTGGCCCTGACCGGCCTCGCCGACCGGCACGTAGGTGACGTCGAAGCTGTCGAGGGTGAGCGAGTACGGCGACAGCGCGTCGGTGTTCACGAACCGGCCGGGGTTGAACGAGGTGTACCCGAGGCCCAGCGAGTTGACGAAGCTGTCGCCCTGCACGAGCACCGTCTGCCCCGTGTAGGTGAGCCCCCCGCCGATGCCCGCCGACAGCAGCACTCCGACCAGCGCGGCGTGGAAGACGAGGTTGCCGGTCTCGCGGAGGTATCCGCGTTCGGCGGAGACGGATGCCGAACCCGCCGAGTCGTAGCGCTCGACGCGGTAGCCGCCCTTGCGCAGCTGCGCCTGCGCGAGGTCGATCGCGGCGGCATCCGACCCCCGCGGAAGGGGCCGGCTGACCTCGGCGTGATCGTCGAGCCGCGACAGCCGGGCGGGGGTGCGCGGCGGCCGCGCCCGCAGCGCCTTGTAGTGGTGCTTCGTGCGCGGGATGACGCAGCCGATGAGCGAGACGAACAGCAGGATGTAGATCGCCGAGAACCACGCCGACGAGTACACGTCGAACAGCTGCAGCTTGTCGAGGATCGGAAAGAGGTCGGGGTTGTTCGCCTTGTAGTCGAGCACGCCGTTCGGGTCGGCCGTGCGCTGCGGCACGATCGACCCGGGGATGGCGGCGATCGCGAGCAGCAGCAGCAGCACGAGCGCCGTGCGCATGCTGGTCAGCTGCCGCCAGACCCAGCGCAGCCAGCCGACGGGCCCGAGCTGCGGCTGCGCCGTCGACTCGACGTGATCGGCCGGCCGCAGCGGGTCGTTCTCCGAACCGTCAGAGCGGGAGTTCGACACTGCCCATCACCCCCGCCACGCGCGACATGAGATCGGTCCACAGGCCGGTCACCATCAGCACGCCCAGTGCGATCAGCAGCACGCCGCCGGCGATGTTGACGGCGCGAATATGCCGCCGCAGGAATGCGACCGAGCGGGTCGCCCAGCCGAAGCCGATCGCGAGCAGCAGGAACGGGATGCCGAGCCCCAGCGAGTACGCCACCGCCAGCAGCACGGCCCGGCCCGGGTCGGCCTGCGTCAGCGAGATGGAGAGGATCGCCGTGTAGGTGGGGCCGATGCACGGCGCCCAGCCAATGCCCATCGCGACGCCCAGCAGGGGCGCTCCGACCAGGCCCAGTCCGCTGCGCACCTGCGGCTTGTGGGCGCGCTGCGCGAACCCGAACAGGCCGAGGAAGACGAGGCCCATCCCGATGACGACGACACCGAGGATGCGGGTGAGCACGTCGCCGTACTGGAGGAAGAAGCGCCCGGCGGTGCCGGCCAGCACGCCCATCGCGACGAAGACGACCGTGAAGCCGGCGATGAACAGCAGCACGCCGAGCACGAGCCGGCCGCGGGCGGTCGCGAACTCCGCAGAAGAGCGCGAACTCCGCACCGCATCCGCCGAATCCTGCGGAGTTCGCGCAGAACTGCGGAGTTGGTGCGCGGCATCCGCTCCCTCCCGCCCCGCGCCGGCGGCACCCACCGCTCCGCCGAGGAAGCCGAGGTAGCCCGGCACGAGCGGCAGCACGCACGGCGAGAGGAACGACACGAGCCCGGCGAGCATCGCGATGGGCAGCGCGAGCCAGAGCGCGCCGTCGAAGACGATGGATCCGCTGTCCATGGCCTACTGCTCGGCCACGACGTCGCGGATGATGCTCTTGAGGATCGACTCGCTCTTGACCAGGCCGATGAAGCGGGCCGCGACGCGGCCCTGCGTGTCGAGCACGAGGGTCGTCGGGGTGCTCGACAGCGTCGTCCAGTCGGCGAAGGCGAGCTTGAGGTCGACATCCTTGGCTGCCAGCAGCGACGGGTAGCTGATGCCGTAGGTCTCGTCGAACGCCGCCGCCGCCTCGGGGCCGTCGTAGATGTTGACGCCGAGGAAGGTCGCGTCGGGCTGCACCTCCTGGTACGTCGACTCCAGGGTGGGCGCCTCGGCGCGGCAGGGGCCGCAGCCGGCGTACCAGAAGTTGAGCACGAGCACGGTGCCCGCGTAGTCGGCGCTGGAGATCGTAGATCCGTCGACAGCGGTGCCGGTGAACGCGATCGCGTCGCCGCGATCGGCCGCGGCGATCTCCTGCACGGTGCCGTCGCCGGAGATGTAGCCCTTGTCGCCGCCCTGCTGATAGTCCTGGGCGAGCCCGTCGTTCGCGTTCGTGCAGCCGGCGAGCGCGAGCGTCAGCGCCAGAGCCGCAAGGGATGCCGCGCGCTTCATACCGCCCCCACATCCACGGCGTCGCTGGTGGCGGCGGGCTCGGCGTAGCCGATCTCGAGGAAGTCGAGGTTCTCGCGGCGCTTGAAGGTCGTGACGCTCGACAGGGCGCACCGGCGGGTGCGCGGGTCGTGGCGCAGCGGCTCGCCGCCGACGGCGAGGTGGGTGATCCAGATGGGGGCCTGATGGCTGACGAGCACGACGTCACCGCGGTCGGCGGACTGCCAGGCGGCATCCATCGCCTGCAGCATGCGCGCGCTGATCGCGGCGTACGGCTCGCCCCAGCTGGGGACGCCCGGCCGCAGCAGATGCCGCCAGTTCAGCGGGTTCATCAGCGCCTTCTTCATGCGCTTGCCCTCGAACACGTTGGTCGGCTCGATGAGGCGCTCGTCGAGGACCGGGTCGAGGCCGAACAGCTCGGCGAACGGCTCCGCCGACTCGCGCGTGCGCTGCAGGGGCGAGGCGTAGAGGGCGACGACGGGCCGGTCGAGGCGCCCCACGTGCTCGGCGGCGGCGCGGGCCATGCCGCGTCCGTCGGCGCTGAGCCCGTAGCCGGGCAGCCGTCCGTAGAGGATGCGCTCGGGGTTGAACACCTCCCCGTGACGCACGAGGTGGAGGCGATCGGCGGGCACCCGCCAAGTCTACGCGGCGGCGATCTGTGGCCGGGCTGGGAGTGTGCGCCCGGCGAGAGACGGCGGGAGCATAATCGTCACCGTGACCGACGAGTCCTGGACCAAGCCCGCGACCCAGGTCGCGGCATCCCTGTCCTCCGGACCGGACGGACTCAGCGCCGCGGCGGCGGCCGCCGAGCTGCCCGCCACCCGCGCACGGGCGTTGCCGCAGGGCACTCACGCCTCCGGCTGGCGGCTGCTGGCGCGGCAGTTCACGAGCCCCATCATGCTGATCCTCATCGGTGCGACAGTGCTGTCCGGCATCCTCGGCGACGTCACCGACAGCGTCATCATCCTCGTCATCGTGCTGCTGTCGGGGCTGCTCGACTTCGTGCAGGAGCGCGGCGCCACCGGTGCGATCGACCGGCTGCTGGCGAGCGTGCAGCTGACGGCGGACGTCGTGCGGGGCGGCACCGTCACCGCCGTCCCGTTCGACGAGGTCGTGCCCGGCGACGTCGTCCAGGTCTCCGGCGGCGACATCCTGCCCGCCGACGCGCTCGTGCTGAGCGCCGCCGACCTGCAGCTCGACCAGTCGAGCCTGACCGGCGAGACCTTCCCGGCGGCGAAGACGCCCGCCCCCTCCCCCGCGGGCACGGCGCTCGCCGCCCGCGCCAACGTCCTGTACATGGGCACGCACGTCGCCAGCGGCTCGGGCCGCGCCGTCGTCGTCGCCACCGGCCGCGACACGGAGTTCGGGCAGGTGGTCACGGCGATCGGCCAGAGGCAGCGCGCGACCGGGTTCGAGCACGGCATGACGCGCTTCGGGCTGCTGCTGACCCGCGTCATGGTCGTGCTGGTCGTCCTGATCTTCGTCGCGAACCTGCTGCTGCAGCGGCCGCTCGTCGACTCGGCGCTGTTCTCGCTGTCGCTCGCCGTCGGCCTGACGCCGCAGCTGCTGCCGGCGATCGTCGGCATCAGCCTCGCTCAGGGCGCCCGCGCCATCGCGAAGCACCGCGTGATCGTCAAACGCCTCAACGCCATCGAGGACTTCGGCGCGATGAGCGTGCTGTGCACCGACAAGACCGGCACGATGACGCAGGGCTCGATCCACCTCGACCGCGTCGTCGCGATCGACGGCACCCCCGACCCGGCTCTGCTGCGCCTCGCGGCCCTCAACGCGACGCTGCAGCACGGACTCGCCAACCCCCTCGATGACGCGATCGCCGCCGCCGCGCACGACCTCGACCTCGGCGGCGCGAAGCCCGCCGGCGAGGTGCCTTACGACTTCACCCGCAAACGCCTCAGCGTGCTCGTCGATCAGCCGGATGCCGGCCCCCTCCTCATCACCAAGGGCGCCGTCGACCCCGTGCTCGCGGTGTGCACGCAGGCGCGCGCCACGGACGGCACGCTGACGCCGATCGCCGCGGCGACGCCCGGGGTGCAGGCGGTCGTCGAGACCCTGTCGGGCGAGGGGATGCGGGTGCTCGCGCTCGCGACGAAGCCGATGCCGTCGGCATCCGCCGTCACCGTCGCCGACGAGGCCGACCTTACCCTGGAGGGCCTGCTCGCCTTCGCCGACCCGGTCAAGCCCGATGCCGCCGCCGCGATCGCCGGCTTCGCCGCGGCCGGGGTGTCGGTGCGCATGATCACCGGCGATTCCCGCCCGGCCGCCGCGCACATCGCCGCCGAGCTCGGCCTCGACACGAAGGCCATCGCGACCGGCGCCGACCTCGACGCCTGGGACGACCAGACCCTCGGCGCCCGCGCGGGGGGCATCGCGGTGTTCTGCGAGACGAGCCCGCGGCACAAGGAGCGCATCGTGCGGGCGCTCGCCGCATCCGGAGCGGTCGTCGGATACGTCGGCGACGGCATCAACGACGCGCCGGCGCTGAAGGCCGCCGACGTCGGCATCTCGGTGCGCGCAGCGGCAGACGTCGCGACGCAGTCGGCATCCATCGTCATGCTCGAGAACGACCTGGGCGCCCTCCTCGACGGCATGCGCCAGGGCCGGCGCACGTTCGCGAACACGATGAAGTACATCTTCATGACCACGAGCGCCAACTTCGGCAACATGATCTCGATGGCGATCGCGTCGGTCGTGCTGCCGTTCCTGCCGTTGCTGGCGGGGCAGATCCTGATGATCAACCTGCTCACCGACCTGCCCGCCACCGCCATCGCGACCGACAACGTCGACGAGCGGCAGATCGCCCACCCGCAGCGCTGGAACATGCACCTCATCCGCAACTACATGATCGTGTTCGGGGTCGTCAGCTCGGCGTTCGACCTCATCACGTTCGTGCTCCTGCGCGTCGGATTCCACGCCGGCGAGAAGGAGTTCCAGAGCGCGTGGTTCCTCGGCTCGGTGCTCACCGAGGTGTTCGTGGTGTTCGCGCTGCGCACGCGCGGTCCGTCGTGGCGTTCGCGACCGTCGGGCATGCTCGTGCTGCTGTCGGCGGCGGTGACCGTCGTGACGTTCGCGATCGTGCTGACGCCGCTCGGCGGGCTGCTCGAGATGTCGGTGCCGCCGTGGTCGCTCGTCGGGCTCGTGACCGCGCTGACCGTCGTCTACTGCGCCGCGACCGAGCTGACCAAGGTCGTGTTCTGGCGCGTGCCCGCCCACGCGCATCCCGTTCCCGCGCGGTGAGGATGCCGGCATCCGCGCGAGCCCGACGCCGCCCCGTAGACTGGACCCTCGTGAGTGAACGCGTTCTCGTCAGCCAGTTGCAGTCCCGTGAAGACGGCCCCGTCCGGGTGTCGGGATGGGTCGAAACCGTCCGCGATCAGAAGAGAGTGCAGTTCGTCATCCTGCGCGACGAGACCGGCGCCGTGCAGCTGGTCAACCCGGCGACGCGCCCCGCCGAAGACGGCAGCGAGCAGGATGCCGCAGCCCTCGCCCTGACCGCGCTCATCTCCGAGCTGTCCACGGGCACGTTCCTCACCGTCACGGGCGACCTCACGCACGACGAGCGCGTCAAGCTCGGCGGCGTCGAGATCAAGATCGGCGCGCTCGAGGTCGCGGCATCCGCCCTGCCCGAGACGCCCATCGCGGCCGACAGCGGCCTCGACAAGCGCATGGACTGGCGGTTCATCGACCTGCGCCAGCGCCGCAACAACCTCATCTTCCGCGTGCAGACGACCCTCGAGCACGCCATGCGCACCTACTGGATCGAGCGCGACTACATCGAGATCCACACCCCGAAGCTCATGGCGAGCCCGTCGGAGTCGCGCGCCGAGCTGTTCGAGGTGCCCTACTTCGAGGACAAGACGGCATATCTCTCCCAGAGCCCCCAGCACTTCAAGCAGATGGCGCAGGCGGCAGGCTTCGGCAAGGTGTTCGAGATCGCGGATGCCTTCCGCGCCGACCCGAGCTTCACGAGCCGGCACGCCACAGAGTTCACGAGCGTCGACGCCGAGATCAGCTGGATCGACTCGCACGAAGATGTCGCACGCATGCAGGAGGAGCTGCTGGCTGCGGCCTTCGCCGCCGTCAAGGAGAAGCACGGCGCCGAGATCGAGGAGCTGTTCGGCCTCGAGGTCGTCGTGCCGACGCTCCCCTTCCCGCGCATCCCGCTCGCTGCGGCCCGTGAGATCGTCGCGGCCACCGGCTATGTCAACCCGCGCACCGACGGCGACCTCGACCCCGAGTCGGAGCGTCGCGTCTGCGCTCACGCGCAGGAGACCTTCGGCCACCAGTTCGTGTTCGTGACCGACTACGACGCCGGCATCCGGCCGTTCTACCACATGCGCGACCCCGAGACGGGCCTCACGAAGAGCTACGACCTGCTGTTCCAGGGCGTCGAGATCACCACCGGCGCGCAGCGCGAGCACCGCATCGAGGTGCTCGAGGCGCAGGCCCTCGAGAAGGGTCTGGAGCTGGAGGGTCTCGCGCACTACCTCGACTTCTTCCGCTACGGCACACCGCCGCACGGCGGCTTCGGCATGGGCCTCGCGCGCGTGCTGATGCTGCTGCTCGGCCAGGACTCGATCCGCGAGGTGACCTACCTCTTCCGCGGCCCCACCCGCCTCGCTCCCTAGCCGGCATCCCGCGCGCGAGAAACCACTTCGCGCGTGAGAAACCACTTCTGCAGTGGTTTCTCACGCGGAATGTGGTTTCTCACTCTTCCGCGGGACGGATGCCGCCGCTAGCGTGGGCACAGCGGCGGCGCCGGGGCCGTCCAACGGACGGAAGGATCTCCCATGGCAGGCAAGTTCGAGCTCTGGGTCGACAAGGGCGGCGACTGGCGCTTCAACCTGAAGGCATCCAACGGCCAGGTCATCGCGACGAGCCAGGGGTACAACGCGAAGGCGAGCGCCCTGAACGGCATCGAGTCGGTCCGCAACAACGCCCCCGACGCCGAGATCGTCGAGATCGAGAAGTAGGCCGCGCCCCGCACCCATGACTCGAAGGGGTCGGCCCCGGCCGGCCCCTTCCCCGTGTGCGCGGCGCCGTGTGCGCGGCGCCGACGGCAGGCTCGCGCGCGTCGGCCTCAGGCCCGCGCGCGTCGGCCGCAGGCTCGCGCGCGTCGGCCGGCGCTACCGCGACCTGCTCGCGCTACAGAAACCTGCACGCGCTGCTGAAACTTCGACAGCGCGTGCAGGATTCGACAGCGCGTACAGGATTCGACAGCGCGTACAGGATTCGACAGCGCGTACAGGATTCGACAGCGCGTACAGGATTCGACAGCGCGTGCAGGTTTCGACAGCGCGAAAGCCCGCGCCTGTGCGCGACGCGCCGGGCGGTCGGCGGTCGGAGCGCGGTCAGAGTTCGAAGTCGACGGCGACGCGGTCGGAGACCACGGAGCGCACGTACCCGACGACGGCCTGGTGGTCGGGGTGGGTCTGGTAGGCGTCCAGGCCTGCCTGGTCGGCGAAATCGGCGACCAGCGCGACATCCCAGTTGCCGCCACCCACGACGTCGGGCCCGATCGTCAGGTCGACGATCGACGGCACGACCCCTCGCAGCGCGGCGAGGTCTTCGCTGATCTTCTGTGCCTGCGCGGCGCGCTCGGCCGGATCTTCGGCGGCGAGCTTCCAGGCGACGACGTGGCGGATGGTCATACGATCTCCTCTTCCGGGGCGATGGATGCCGACAGGGATGCGGACACGGCTGCGCGCAGCCGATCGGGCGACAGGCGCCAGTGCGCGTGCAGGCGGTCGTCGATGAGGACGACGGGGATCTTCTCCCACCACTGCGCATACAGCGCCGCATCGTCCTGGATCGACAGCTCGGCGACCTCGACGGCATCCTCGGGGAACTCGGCCAGCACCGTCTCGACGACCTCGCGCGCCACGTCGCACAGATGGCAGTCGGGCTTGGAGATGATCGTCAGGGTGGTCACGGCATCCATCCTGCCCGAAAACACGAAGCGCCCGTCCACAGGACGGGGCGCTCGGTGTCGCTGCCGCTTACTTCTTGTTGCGGCGCTGGTGGCGAGTCTTGCGAAGCAGCTTGCGGTGCTTCTTCTTCGCCATGCGCTTGCGGCGCTTCTTGATGACAGAACCCACGGAAAACCTCACTATGTCAGGGGTCTGGACGCGCATCTTCCGCGTCCGGGATCGGGCATCACGGAAAATGCCCTCGGAGCAGTCTAGCCGACGTCGGCGATGGGCCGTTGCAGGGCTGCCGTGACGGCGATCTCGGGTACGCGGTAGCTGCGCCCGAAGCGCACGGCGGGAAGCTCTCCGGCGTGCACGAGACGGTACACCGTCATCTTCGACACACGCATGAGCTCCGCCACCTCAGCGACGGTCAGAAAGCGCACATCAGACAGATCAGGCACTCCACCACTCCCCAGACACCAGCACTGCAGACACCAGCAATGCTCCGCCCCTCAGGATAGGGCGTCGATGGGACGCGTGTAAACCTCTGTGACTAACGGCCGGGGATGCGCTTGATCGCGCTGTCCCAGGCGTGCTTCGCGGATGCCGCGGCCCGCCCGACCATGTCGGCCGCCGCGGCGGCGGGTTCGGGCAGCGACGACGCGCCGGCGATATCGGCGAACCCGTCGTCGAGGAACGGCACGAGCCAGTCGTCGACGACGTCCAGCGGCGCCGCCGAGAGGCTGTAGAACCGGTGCTGGCCGTCTTCGCGCACCGTGACGAGCTCGGCCTCGCGCAGCACCTTCAGGTGCTTCGACACCGTCGGCTGGCTGATGCCCAGTTCGCCGACGATCTGCGACACGCTCGTGCCCCGGTCGGCGGCCGCCGCGCGCTCGCGCAGCAGCTGCAGGATGTCCCGACGGGTGCCGTCGGCGATCACGTCGAAGATGTCCGCCATGCACTTAGGTTAGCCCGCGGCGTGCCCGGAGTACCATGACAACGATTCTTCGGCGAGAGAGAGGCGCGACATGGCGGGTGACGCCGTCGGTACCCGCGCGCAGCGCGACCCTCTTTCCGCCCTGCGCAGCGTGTGGCGCGGGGTGCGGGGCCTGGCCACCGCATCGCCCTCGCGCTTCGCGATCCTCGTGTTCACGCTGCTGATCCTCACGTTCACCGGACTGTTCTCGCTGCCCGCGGCGTCGGCCACCGGCGAGGTGACGCCGTTCGCCGACGCCCTGTTCACCGCCGTGTCGACGATCTGCGTCACGGGCCTGTCCACGCTCGACATGGGGACGCATTGGAGTCCGTTCGGTCACGTGCTCGTCTATGTCGGCGTCAATGTCGGCGCCCTCGGGGTGCTGACCCTCGCCTCGATCCTCGGGATGGTCATCTCCAAACGTCTGGGGCTGCGCGCCAAGCTCATCGCCGCCGGCGACTCCAATCCGCTGCGCGCCCACGGCGGCCCGGTCAACGAAGGCCAGACGGTGCGCCTGGGCGAGGTCGGCCAGCTGCTCGCGACGGTCGCGCTGTCGACGCTCGTGATCGAGGCGGGGCTGGCCATCCTGCTCTATCCCTCGCTGCTGCTGAGCGGCGTTGACCCGGTGAACGCGCTGTGGGAGGCGCCCTACTACGCGGCGATGTCGTTCACCAACACCGGCTTCGCGCCCAACGCCGGCGGCCTGACCCCGTTCACGCAGAACTACCCCATGCTGACGATCCTGATGACGGGCGTCTTCCTCGGCTCGATCGGCTTCCCCGTCATCTTCACGCTGTGGCGCCACCATCTGCACGTGCGCCGCTGGTCGCTGCACGCCAAGCTCACGCTCATCACCACCGTCATCCTGTTCTTCGCCGGCGCGGGAGTCTTCCTGCTGCTGGAATATGACAACCCGGAGACCCTCGGGGGTCTCGGGGCGTGGGACACCACCTTCCAGGCCTTCTTCCTGTCGGCCATGACACGCTCCGGCGGATTCTCGATCATCGACATGGGCGAGCTGCACGGCTCGTCGCTCATCGTCGGCTCGATGCTGATGTTCGTCGGCGGGGGGTCGGCATCCACCGCGGGCGGCATCAAGGTGACCACCCTCGCGGTCCTCGCTCTCGCGGTGTGGTCGGAGGCGAAGGGACGCCCCAGCGTGCAGGCCTTCGGCCGCCGCATCCCGAGCGACGTGCAGCGCGTCGCGCTCTCGGTCGTCGCCTGGGGATCGACGATCATCGCCCTGTCGACCATCGCGATCGCCCAGCTCACGCAGCAGCCGATCGAAGACGTGCTGTTCGACGTGATCTCCGGCTTCGCCACCGTGGGCCTGTCCACCGGCGTGACCCAGAACCTGCCCGACCCGGCCGTCTACATCATGGCCCTGACCATGTTCATGGGGCGCGTTGGTACAGTGACACTCGCCGCGGCCGTGGCCGCGACATCCCGATCGCAGCACTACGCGCTGCCCGTGGAAAGGCCGATCGTTGGTTGAGCAGATCCGCAGCGATGCCCCCGTCCTGGTGATCGGCCTCGGCCGGTTCGGTGCCGCGTGCGCCGGCGAACTCGACCGGCTCGACCGGGAGGTGCTCGCGATCGATGACAGCCTCGACCTCGTGCAGAAGTGGTCCGAACGGGTCACGCACGCGGTGCAGGCCGACGCGCGCAACATCGACGCGCTGAAACAGATCGGGGCCAGCGACTTCCAGGTCGCCGTCGTCGCCGTCGGCTCGTCGATCGAGGCATCCGTGCTCATCACGGCGAACCTCGTCGACCTGAAAGTCCCGCAGATCTGGGCGAAAGCCGTGTCACAGGCGCACGGCAAGATCCTCGCCCGCGTCGGCGCCAACCACGTCATCTACCCCGAGCGCGAGGCCGGCGAGCGCGTCGCGCACCTCGTCTCGGGGCGGATGCTGGACTTCATCCGCTTCGACGACGACTTCGTGCTCGCCAAGATGTACCCGCCGAAGTTCATCCGCGGCATCGGCCTGAACGAGTCGGGCGTGCGCACGAAGTACAACGTCACGGTCGTGGGGATCAAGAGCCCCGGCAAGCCCTTCCGCTACGCCGAGGCCGGCACCGTCGTGACCAACCACGACCTCATCATCGTGTCGGGCACCAACAGCGACATCGAGCGCTTCGCCAGCCTCGACCGGTAGGGCTGTCAGGCGCCGGCGGCGAGTTCGCGGGAGCGGGCGAGTGCGGCATCCGTCGCCTCGGCGAACAGGCCGTCGAGGTGCGCGGCCTGCAGCACGGCGATCGCCCGCTCGGTCGTGCCCTTGGGGCTCGTGACGCGGCGACGCAGCTCGGCCGGATCCTCGCCGGTCGCCTCCAGCAGCGCCGCGGCGCCGATGAAGGTCTGCTCGACCATGAGCCGGGCGTCGGCGTCGCAGAAGCCCTTGCCGCGAGCGGCGGCGGTGAGCTGCTCGATGAGCAGGAACACGTAGGCCGGCCCCGACCCCGAGATCGTGCCGAGCGCGTCGATCTGCTCCTCCGGCAGTTCGATGACGACGCCGCACGTCTCGTAGAGACGCCGCACCACGGCGACGTCGGCGGCGGATGCCGCGGCCCCCGCGGCGACCCCCGTGACCGCCTTGCCGACCAGCGCCGGGGTGTTCGGCATCGAGCGGACCACGGCGACACCCTCCCCGAGGATCGACTCGAACGTCGCGATCGGCACGCCGGCGGCGAAGCTCACGACGACGACGCCGGGGCGCAGCGACGGCGCGATCTCGCGCAGCAGGTCGGGGACCATCGCGGGCTTGACGCCGACGAGCACGATGTCGGCATCCGCGGCGGCGTGCCGGTTCGCGGCCGGGTCGTGCTCGAGCGCGAGGCTCGTCACCCCGGGCAGCCCGTCGAGTTCGGCGGCCTTCGCGGCGGTGCGGTTGGTCACCGTGACGCGGGGCGCCACACCCGAGCGGACGAGGCCCTGCAGGATCGCACCGCCCATCGAGCCGGCACCGAGAAGAGCGATCGAAGGCAGCGGGGAAGACATGCCCCCATCCTACGAAGCCGCCGGGCCGAGGGCCCGTTCCGCCCCGCCGAGGCCCGGGTAGGATGCCGAACATGACGCTCCTCGCCGGCATCCGTTCCCGCATCATCGACACCGATCGCCTGCACGTGGGCATCCTGGAACGCGACGGCGACGACGCCGCGGCCGACACGACCGTCGTGCTCGTGCACGGCAACGTGTCGTCGAGCCTGTTCTGGCAGGAGGTCATGCAGGATCTGCCGAGCGACCTGCGCGTCATCGCCGTCGACCTCCGCGGGTTCGGGCTGACCGAGAGCCTGCCGATCGACGCGACGCGCGGCGTGCGCGACTTCAGCGACGACCTGCACGCGACGCTCACGGCGCTGGGTCTGGATGCCGCGCACCTCGTCGGCTGGTCGATGGGCGGCGGCGTGGTCATGCAGTACGCGCTCGACCACCCGGTGCTCTCGCTCACGCTGCAGGCGCCGGTCTCGCCCTACGGCTTCGGCGGCACGCGACGCGACGGCTCGCGCCTCACCGACGACGACGCCGGCACGGGCGGCGGCGGCGCGAACCCCGACTTCGTCGCGCGATTGCAGGCCGGCGACACCTCGGAGGAGGCGCAGACCTCGCCGCGCAGCGTGTTCCGCTCGGGCTACGTCGCCCCCGGATACACGAGCGCGCACGAGGATCTGTGGGTCGAGTCGATGAACACGACCTCCACCGCCGAGGGCAACTACCCCGGCGACGGCGTCGCCAGCCAGAACTGGCCCGGCTTCGCGGCCGGCACGATCGGCGTGCTCAACACGATGACACCGCGGTACTTCGACACGTCGGGCATCGTCGACCTCGCCGTCAAACCGCCCGTGCTGTGGATCCACGGCACCGCCGATGCGATCGTCTCGGATACGTCGTTCTTCGACCTCAACTACCTCGGGCAGGTGGGCGTCATCCCGGGCTGGCCGGGCGCCGACGTCGCCCCCGCGCAGGAGATGGTGTCGCAGACGCGCGACGTGCTCGACGCCTACCGCGCCGCGGGCGGCGAGGTGACCGAGGTCGAGCTGGAGGGCGTCGGCCACTCGCCGCACCTGGAGCGCCCCGCGCAGTTCCGCCGCGCGCTGCTGCAGGTCATCGGCTACCTCGACCGGCCCGCCGACCCCGCGCCGCCGACGGAGAACATCATCCTCAGCTCTTCGGACTGACGTGGGCTCGTCGGACTGACGTGGGCTCGTCGGACTGACGTGGGCGCGACGGCCCGAGGCGCCGTGTGCGGGTCGCCTCGCCAGGATGCAGGAGCACCTGTGACAAGACCCGCCGCAGATGCCGGTCGAGGCGACTTCTGTCACGCCTGCTCCTGCATCTTGGCGCGACCTCACCGCCGCGCGTCGAAGAACGCCGCGAGCAGCGCCGCCGCCGCGGCCTCGCGCACCCCGCCGACGACTTCGGCGCGCACCGGCAGGCGCCGGTCGCGCAGCACGTCGTAGACCGAACCCGCCGCGCCGGCCTTCTCGTCCCACGCGCCGAAGACGACCCGCCCGACCCGCGCCTGCAGGATCGCGCCGGCGCACATGAGGCACGGCTCGAGGGTGACGGTGAGGGTGCAGTCCTCGAGGTTCCACGACCCGCGGGCAGCGGCGGCGGCGCGCAGCGCGACGACCTCGGCGTGCGCCGTCGGGTCGGCGGTGGCCTCGCGGAGGTTGCGGCCCTCGCCGATGGCCGAGCCGGCGGCATCCGTGACGACCGCGCCGACCGGGATCTCACCGCCGTCGGCGGCCTCGGCCGCCAGCGCCAGCGCACGCGCCATCGCGGCGTCGTCGAGCGCGGAGGTCCGCAGGGTCATAGCCCCAGCGTACGTGCGCACGGCCGGGACGCGGCGCCGTAAGACCCGGCACCGTAAGCTGAGTGCCATGCGCGTGCACGTGGCCGATCACCCTCTCATCACCCACAAGCTGACGGTGCTGCGCGACGAGCACACGCCGTCACCCGTGTTCCGTCAGCTCACGGAAGAGCTCGTGACCCTGCTCGCCTACGAGGCGACCCGGGCGGTACGGGTCGAGTCCGTCGAGATCCAGACGCCCGTCACGACGACGACGGGCGTGCGCATCAGCGAGCCGCGGCCGCTCGTCGTGCCGATCCTGCGCGCGGGACTGGGGATGCTGGAGGGCATGGTGAAGCTCCTGCCCACCGCCGAGGTCGGATTTCTCGGCATGGCGCGCAACGAGGAGACCCTCGAGCCCACCACCTACGCCGAGCGGCTGCCCGACGACCTCAGCGACCGGCAGTGCTTTGTCCTGGACCCCATGCTCGCCACCGGCGGATCGCTGGGCGCGGCCATCGAGTTCCTGTTCGCCCGCGGCGCGCAGGACGTCACGGCGATCTGCATCCTCGCCGCGCCCGAGGGCGTCGCCGCCATCGAGCGCCAGGTCGGCGACCGCGACGTGACGCTCGTGCTCGGCTCGCTCGACGAACGCCTCAACGACAAGGGCTACATCGTTCCCGGCCTCGGGGATGCCGGCGACCGCCTCTACGGCACCGTCTGACCGTTGGTCGTCGCTGAAGGACACCACGTGACGGAGACTGGGCGCCCGAGGCGTGGGTGGACGCGTACGGTGAGCACGACGATCTTCGCGAACTCAACAGTGCCCGCGAACTGATCGTCACCGGCGCGGACGGCAAGGTGCGAGTGAGCGTGCTCGTCTCAGACCGCCCCGCCGACGCATCCGCACGCAAGGAAGGCGACTTTCTCCCGACGGTGATGGCGTTGCCGTCGGCATCCGTCGCCGCCTGCGGGCATGGTCGATTGTCGCCGCACCCTTGACTCAGGGCCGGATCTGTGACATCTAATTGATATATGAGTTCGCAACGGCATTCGCAGGGCACGGCGGCATCCCCCACGAAGCTCTCCGCCGGCACGGTGTGGCGCTACGCAACAGGCTCCCTCGGGACCGGAGGGTTCGGCACGCTCCCGGGGCTCGTGCTGCTGTTCTACATGACGGACACCCTCGGGGTCGCGGCGCTGGCGGCCGGCATCGTCGTTGCCATCCCGAAGGCCTGGGATGTCGTCATCTCCCCCGTCATCGGGGGCCTCAGCGACCATGGCTTGGCCACCACCGGCACGCGCCGCAAGCTGATGCTCATCGGCTCGGTGAGCCTCCCCTTCGCGTTCGCGCTGACGTTCGCCGTTCCCGCAGGGCTTGAGCCCTGGATCGGCGCAGTCTGGGTTCTGCTGGCTTTCCTCGCGGCCACGACGTTCTTCAACCTGTTTCAGGTGCCCTACCTCGCCTTGCCGACAGAGCTCACGCACAGCTACCACGAACGCACCCGGTTGTTGACAACGCGCATCGTCGTGCTGACCTTCTCGATCCTGCTCTTCGGGGCGGGCGCGCCCATGATCCGCGCCCGGTTCTCCGACAACCCGAATCTCGGCTACCTGGTGATGGCGATCTTCGCTGCCGTGCTGATCGGTGTGAGCCTGGTCGTCTCATCGTTCGTGGCTCCGCGTGGCAAGCCCACCGGGCGCTCGGGCA
Source organism: Microbacterium sp. (assembly GCF_047602155.1). GTDB lineage: Bacteria > Actinomycetota > Actinomycetes > Actinomycetales > Microbacteriaceae > Microbacterium. The sequence continues at coordinate 471,004 of NZ_JASGHZ010000001.1, forward strand.
CCCAATCGCGCGCTCTGGCCGCGTCGCACTACAAAGAGGCGCTCGCAACGTTGAGAGAGAGCCAGCCCTTCCGCGCCTTGATCACGACCTTCACCCTGCAGTCGATTGCGATCGGCATGATGCTCGCCGGTGCGCAGTACGTCGCGAAGTGGGTCCTGCACAATGAGAACGCGGTCACGCCGCTGTTCGCCGCGCTGATCGCGCCGGCCCTGATCGCGGCGCCGCTGTGGCGTCTGGTTGCCAAGCGCATCGGCAAGGAGCGGGCGTACCGGGTGGCAAGCTGGGTCTTCATCGCCGCGACGATCCTGCTGCTCGGAATGATCTGGGCGCCTGGCTGGTGGATCCTCGGGCCCGTCGCACTCACCGGCGCCGCCTACGCCGGCGTGCAAGCGCTGCCGCTCGCCATGCTGCCGGATGTCATCGGCCACGACAGCACGCAGGCGATCACCATCATCAACGAAGAGACCGGCGGTGCTGAATCGAACCGCGGCGGCGCCTTCACCGGCGTCTGGTCGTCGTTCGAAATGACCGCGTCCGCGGTGGCATCCATCGTCCTCACCCTGGCCCTGGGGCTGTCGGGCTACGTCGAGTCGACGGGCACTCAGACCGTGGAGCAGCCGGCCAGTGCGGTGCTCGGGGTTTCGCTCTCGTTCAGCCTGATCCCCGCGGTGCTCATGATCGTCAGCCTGTTCTCGCTCAGCCGTTACCGCCTGCGCGAGGCCGACATCACCGCCTGAGGCGAAAGGTCAAGGAGGCCTGAATCGTGAAGACTTTCCAAGCGGTCGCGTGCGCGCTCGCCGACGGCGGAGTCGAGAGGCTCTTCGGCCTCATGGGCGACGCAAACATGGCCTACGTCGTCTCGTACATCCAGCACGGCCAGGGCACGTACGTTGCCGCGCTGGACGAGCGCAGCGCAACGGCGATGGCAGACGGCTACGCCCGCCGGTCGGGCAAGGTCGGCGTCGTTTCGGTCACGCACGGTCCCGGGGCGGCGAACACCATAAATCCGCTCGTTGAGGCCGTCCGGGCCGGAACGCCGCTGCTGCTGCTCACCGGCGACACGCCGGCGAAGTACGGCGAGGCGCAAGATATCGAGCTCAGCGCGCTGTTCGCAGCGACCGGGGCCGACTACTATCGCGCGAAATCACCGGCGATGGTCGCGGGCGATGTGCTGAGGGCGCTGGGGCAGGTCGCTGCGACCGGACGGCCGATGGTGCTGAACATCCCGGTCGACATGCTCGCCGCCGACGTCGAGTACGAGTCCTCGGCCAGGCAGAGCGTGGTGACCCCGGTGCTCAGCCCAGACCCTCAGGCTGTGGACGCCGCAGTCGGCGCCCTCGTCGCCTCGTCGCGACCGGTCATTCTCGCCGGAGCCGGAGCGGTGAAATCGGATGCCGCCGATGCCCTCGTCGCTCTCGGCGAACTCGTCGGCGCGCCGCTGGCGACGTCCGTCGGCGGGAAGAGTCTCTTCTTCGGCCAGCCCTATGACCTGGGCATCATGGGGACGATCGTCGAGCCGTGGGCCGCCCAGGTGATCGCCCAGGCGAACTGCATCGTTTCCTTCGGCGCCAGTCTCAACACGAACACCACGGTCGACGGCGGCTTTCTGCGCGGAAAGACCGTGATCCAGGTGGACTCGGATCCGGCGCACATCGCGCGCTGGCACGAGGCCGGCATCGGCGTCGTGGGCGACGCCCGCGCCACCGCGGAAGCGATGGTCGCCATGCTCACCGAGGCAGAGTACGTCGCGGAGTCGCCGTACCGCGAGCACGCGCTGGCGCCGGCGAGCATCCGCGAGCGAAACCTCGCTCAACTCACCGCAGAACCCGACGACCCACTCGACCCGAAGACGGCCAGCATCCTTCTTGACCAGCTCCTGCCGACCGCGCGGGTGCTGACTCTGGACTCGGGCCGATTCATGTTGCCGGTGGCGAAGTATCTCCATGCCGAAAGCGGAGCGGACTTCTTCCACCCCATGGCGTGGACTTCCATCGGCCTCGGGATCGCGACGGCGATCGGGATCTCGATCGCCGATCCGGGACGGGTGACGGTGGCGCTCGTGGGCGACGGCGGCGGGTACATGGGCCTGCTGGAGCTGCCGACCGCGGTCCGTCTGAAGCTGCCGCTTGTCGTGGTGGTGTACAACGACGCAGCGTACGGCGCCGAGTACATGAAGTTGCCGGCGTACGGCATGAACCCGGATTTCGCCCGCATCGAGCTTCCGGATCTCACCGCCATCGCCCAGAGCCTCGGCGCCCGGGCGGTGAAAGTGTCGACGCGATCAGAGCTCGAGATGGCCTTGCGGAACGTGGCGGACCTCGACGGCCCGCTGCTGATCGACCTTCACCTCTCCGCGACGCAGAACTGGGGAGTGCCGGGGCAGGGCGGATAACGGCACCGTCTAGAGTGCGCCGCGGATGACGGCCTCGAAGTGACGCACGTGGTCGGCAGCGAGTTCTGCGGCGCGATCTGCGTCTCCATCCATGATCGCGCGCAAAAGATTGATGTGTTCGCCGATGCTGTCGCCGAAATCGGGAAGCCTGGTCTGCACCAGGCACCAGATCCGGGTCGCGAGGTCGTCCAGCCGCTCCAGCGTCTCGGCGAGGTGGCGGTTATCCAGTGCACGGTAGATCAGGCGGTGCGCTTCGAGATCGAGCTCCAAGAGGCGGCGCTTGTCCTGCTCTGTGCTGGCCTGCCTGAGCTCGGTGACCAGGTCTTCGAACTCGGAACGCAGCTGCGCGCTGATCCCTTCGGCAGCCTTGCGAGCCCCCAGCGGCTCAAGCAGCTGGCGCACTTCGTAGATCTCGGCCAGGTCGGTGATGTCCACGTTCGCCGCGAACGTGCCCCGGCGCGGATACGAGACCACCAGATGATCGCTCTCCAAGCGCTTGAGAGCCTCTCTGATGGGCGTGCGCCCGAGACCTCCACCGGTGAGCGAAGCCTCGTTTATCGCCGCCCCGGGCTGGATGTCCAGCATGATCAGCCGATGCCGCAACTCGCGGTACGCCCGATCGGACTTCGATTCCTCGAGCCCCGAATTCATGTCGCCTCCTGCGCCGCTGATGCGTGCACGATATTCTACGCAAACCGGTCTGATATATTTGATGTCGATTAGCTTCACCTGGAGTTCGAGAGGGGCTGTGATGGCGGAACCCCTACCCGAGCATCCCCCGTTTCTCTGGGACGACCCGGAGCCGAAACGCGCGTACGACGCGGTCATCGTCGGCGGCGGAGGTCACGGGCTCGCCACCGCCTATTACCTGGCCAAGAATCATGGCGTGACGAACATCGCAGTGCTGGAGAAGGGGTGGCTCGCCGGCGGGAACATGGCCCGAAACACCACGATCATCCGCTCGAACTACCTGTGGGACGAATCCATCGGCATGTACGAGTTCGCCCTGAAACTCTGGGAATCGCTGCCCGCGGAACTGGAGTACGACTTCCTGTTCTCACAACGCGGGGTCATGAACGTGGCCCACACTCTGCAGGAAGTTCGCGAATCGCAACGACGGGTGAACGCCAATGTGCTCGCCGGTGTCGATGGGGAGTGGCTCACTCCGGAGCAAGTGAAGGAGCTGTGCCCGATCATCAACCTCAGCGACGACCTGCGCTATCCCGTGCTCGGCGCGACGTACCAGCCCCGGGCCGGCATCGCCAAGCACGATCACGTCGCCTGGGCATTCGCCCGCAAGTGCAACGACATGGGCGTCGACATCATCCAGAACTGCGAGGTCACCGGCTTCGCGAAATCGGGGAACCGCGTTGTGGCGGTCGAGACGACACGCGGCAAGATCCGCACGGAGACCGTCGGGCTCTGCGCTGCGGGCCATTCGTCGGTCGTGGCCGAGCGTGCCGGGTTCACCCTTCCCGTGCAGTCATACCCTCTCCAGGCGCTGGTCTCGGAGCTGCTTGAACCGGTCCAGCCCACCGTGGTGATGTCCAACCACATTCACGTCTACGTCTCGCAAGCGCACAAGGGCGAGCTCGTGATGGGGGCCGGGGTCGACGCGTACAACGGCTACGGCCAACGAGGCGGGTTTCACGTCGTCGAGGATCAACTCGCCGCCGCCGTGGAGCTCTTCCCGATCTTCGCCCGGGCGCATCTGCTTCGCACGTGGGGAGGGATCGTGGATATCACCCCGGATGCCTCTCCCATCGTGGACCGGAGCCCGGTCGACGGTATTTTCGTCAACTGCGGCTGGGGTACCGGCGGCTTCAAAGCCACACCTGCGGCGGGGTACACATTCGCTCACACCATTGCCACGGGCGACCCCCACGAACTGAGCACGCCGTTCTCCCTCGAGCGGTTCGTCAGCGGCCACCTGATCGACGAGCACGGCGCTGCCGCGGTAGCGCACTGAGGGAAGATCGCTGAGCATGCTGCTGATCCAGTGCCCACACTGTGGCCCACGCGACGAGACCGAGTTCCACTACGGCGGCCAAGCACACGTCGCCTACCCCGTCGACCCCTACGCCCTGACCGACGAGGAGTGGGCGCGATACCTGTTCTACCGGGAAAACCCCCGGGGGCTCTTCGCAGAGCGTTGGGCTCACAGCGCCGGATGCCGCAAATGGTTCAGCGCCCTGCGGGACACCTCGTCCTACGAGTTCGCTGCCGTCTACCCCGTGAATGCGGCACCGCCTCTCGACGCCGACACGGGCGAAGGAGGAGCCGCATGACTTCCGCCCGGCTGGCAGCCGAGCGCGCTCCCGGCTACGGCATCGACCGTTCGCGGCCCGTATCGTTCGTTCTCGATGGCACGCCCTATTCCGGCTATGCCGGCGACACGATCGCGAGCGCCTGTCTCGCTGCCGGACGCATCGAGTGCGGTCCGTCGATGTATCGCGGCCGCCCTCGAGGCGTCTTTACGGCGGGTGTCGAGGAGCCGAACGCGCTGGTGCGGGTGGCGCCTCGTTTCGACGGCGACATCGAGGAATCAATGCTTCCGGCGACCACGACCCCGATCACCGAGGGGCTTGCCGCTGCCTATCTGAGCGGGTTGGGGCGACTCGCCCCTGCTGCGGACGAGGCCACCTACGACCACAAGCACGTGCACACTGACGTCCTCATTGTCGGAGCCGGCCCCGCCGGGATCGCTGCGGCACGCGAAGCGGCCAAGACGGGAGCCCGGACGATCCTGCTCGACGAGCACCCGAGCCCCGGCGCGTCGCTGCTCGGCTCTCGCGGCGGCATCATCGACGGTCAGGACGCGCGGTCCTGGGTGCGGGCAGCGCTCAACGAGGCCGCGGAGGCTCCAGAGTTCACCTATCTGGCGCGCACCACCGCGGTGGGCAGCTACGACTCCAACTACGTCGTTGCGGTGCAGGACCGCACGCACACCGTGCTGGCCGACCTGGTGAACGCCAGCCCGCGCCCGGGGAAACCGCGGCAGCGGGTGTGGCATATACGCGCCGGCCACGTGATCCTCGCCACGGGATCTCGCGAGCGGCCGATCGTCTTCGCGAACAACGACCGCCCGGGTGTGATGCTGGCCGGCGCCGCGCGCACCTACCTGAACTGCTACGGGGTCGCCGCGGGGAGCGCCGTCGCGGTGGCCACCACAAACGATTCCGTCTATTGCCTTGTTGACGACTTGCACGACGCCGGCGTCGAGGTCGTCGTCGTGGTCGACTCCCGGCCGGAGCCCACTGCGCGCGCGGTCGCAACGCTCGCCCGAACCGGCGTGCGCGCCCTGTTCGGGTCGGCGATCGCCGACACCGCCGGTTCGGCATCTGGGCGCCTCGGGTCGGTGACGGTGTCTGCCCTCGGCCCGCGAGGCACGCTGCCGGAGCCCACCGAAACGATCGCCGCCGACCTGCTGGCGGTCTCGGGCGGCTTCACGCCCGTCACCGAACTGCACACCCAGCGGCAGGGCACGGTCATGTGGAGCGATCGGTGGGCGGGATTCGTCCCTTCCGCACCGGTGGCTGGTCAGTTTCTCGCGGGCGCCGTGACCGGGGATCGATCGCTCGACACCGCCCTCGCCACGGGTGCGACAGCCGGCAATCGCGCGGCGCTCGGCGCGGGGTTCACCGGTCGACTCGTCGTGCCTCACACCACCGCTGCGGACGACACCGCCGCGCCCGATCGCCCTGTGTGGCTGGTGGCGCCGGAGGACACGGCTCCCGAGGGGCTGCACGAGCACTTTGTAGATCTGCAGCGTGACCAAAGCGCGGCGGATGTGTGCCGCGCGGTCGGGGCGGGCCTGCGCAGCATCGAGCATGTCAAGCGCTACACCTCGATCTCGACCGCGAGCGATCAGGGCAAAACCAGCGGCGTGAACACGATCGGCCTTGTCGCCACCCTGCTCGCGCAACCGGATCCGTCGCTCGTCGGCACCACATCGCATCGTCCGCCCTATACCCCGGTGGCCTTTGCGGCTCTCGCCGGTCGCCGCCGCGGGGACCTGTTCGACCCGGCCCGTCTCACCGCGATTCATCCGTGGCATGTTGCCCAGGGGGCTGTCTTCGAGGATGTCGGGCAGTGGAAGCGGCCGCGCTACTACCCGCGGGACGGCGAGGACATGTCGGCGACCGTGCAGCGCGAGTGCCTGGCGGTGCGGCACGGGGTCGGATTCCAGGATGCTTCCACCCTCGGCAAGATCGAGGTGCGAGGGGCGGATGCCGGGGAGTTCTTGAACCGCGTCTACACCAACGCCTTCGCCAAGCTTGAGCCGGGAAAGGCACGCTACGGAGTCATGTGCACCCCGGACGGGATGATCTTCGACGACGGGGTCACGCTCCGAATCGCTGAGGACCGCTTCTTCCTGACGACGACGACCGGCGGGGCGGCACGTGTGCTGGACTGGCTGGAAGAGTGGCATCAGACCGAATGGCCACACCTCGACGTCTTCTTCACGTCGGTGACCGACCAGTGGTCGACGATCGCGATCGCGGGACCGCGATCACGAGATGTCGTGGCGAAGATCGCCCCCGGTCTCGACGTGTCCGCGCAGGGGTTCGGGTTCATGGAGTTCCGCGAGACGACACTCGCTGACGGCATCCCCGCTCGCCTCTGCCGGATCTCGTTCTCCGGCGAGTTGGCCTTCGAAGTCAACGTCGACGCCTTCTACGGCCTAGAGGTGTGGAAGCTCGTCGCCGACGCGGGCGCCGAGTTCGACATCACGCCGTACGGCACCGAAGCGATGCACGTGCTGCGGGCCGAGAAGGGCTTCATCATCGTCGGGCAAGACACCGACGGCACGGTGACGCCACAGGACGCGGGGATGGGCTGGGTGGTCTCGAAGGTCAAGGATTTCATCGGCAAACGCTCCTACCAGCGGGCCGACACCGCCAGACCCGACCGGAAGCACCTCGTGGGCGTCGTGCCGGTCGACCGGGCCACCCTCGTGCGCGAAGGCGCGCAACTGGTGGCATCCGGCACCCCGATCACGCCGCAGCTGGGCCCCGTGCCGACGATCGGCCATGTGACCTCTTCGTACTACTCCGCGTCCCTCGGGCACCCGTTCGGTCTGGCTCTGGTTCACGACGGCCGAAATCGGATCGGCGAGATCGTGCAGGCTTTCGCCGGCGAGATCGTCGACGTGGAGATCACCGAACCCGTCTGGTACGACCCCGAAGGGATCCGGCGAGATGGCTGACCTCGATGGCCTGCGCATCGCTCCCGCGGCGCACCTGGCAGACGCGATGGATGCAGCATCCGCCGCGACGAGCGGCACCGTCTCGCTGCGTGAGATCGCGTTCGCCGTTCAGCTGGGGCTGCGCGCGCATCCGGAGAGCGCCTCGGCGCGGGCGCTGTCGGCATCCCTCGGCGTACCGCTGCCGCGGCAGGTCGGCCACGTGAGCGGGGATCCCGGCGCTGTGCACATCATCTGGATCAGCCCCGACGAGTTCCTCGCGGTAGACACGTCCCGTCGCCGGCAGCCCGATGAGGCGGCCGTCGCCGAGGCCGCGCTGCGCGAGCTCCCGGGCCAGGTGGTGGATCTGTCGGCGAACCGCGCGATCCTGGAGCTCACGGGGATTCACGCGCGCGATGTGCTCGAGAAAGGATGCCGCGCCGACCTGCATCCGCGGGCGTTCTCTGTCGGCTCCGCCTGGACGACCCAGCTCGCTCAGGTGCCGCTGATCCTGCACCATGCGGGCGAGAACAGCTACCGGCTGTTCCCCCGCGCCTCGTTCGCTGATTACACCGTGCGTTGGCTCATCGACGCAATGGCCGAGTACGCGGTCTAGATGAGTGAGTCCGTTTGGCTTGTTTGGCTCTGACGCGGCGTGGACGCTGTTAATGCGAGGCGGAGGGTGTTAACCCCGGTGTGTGAAAACTGAACTCAACACCCTCCTGATCACACTCTACGTCCACCTCGATGACCGGATCCTTCCAGCGATCGGCTTCACCCGGGATCGTTCACCGGGCCGTAAGCCCGCGCTCAACGACGTCGAGCTGTTGTGTCTGCTGGTCGCGCAGCATCTGCTCGGGATTGCGTCGGACCGTAAGTGGATCCGGCACGCACGGAAGCACTTCATCGGGATGTTCCCGAACCTGCCTGGACAGTCCGGATGGGGCAAACGCGTCCGGCAAGCCACTGGGCTGCTGTCGGCGGTGATCACCGAGCTCGCTCGCGACACCCCGTCCTGGGGTGAGATCACCCGGCTGGTCGACTCGACCCCGGTGCCCTGCGCCGCGTCGAGGGAGACCGTGAAACGCTCCGACCTGGCCGGGCATGCCGGCTACGGGTACTGTGCATCCCACTCCCGATACTTCTGGGGGTTCCGGCTCTACCTTGTCTGCACTCCCGACGGGATGCCCGTGATCTGGGGGCTCGCGAACCCGAAGATCGGAGAACGCGAGGTCACCGAGGCACTACTCCGGCACGACCAGCATCTCGTCCGCCCTGGACAGGTGATCGTCGGCGATAAGGGGTTCGCGGGCCGCGAGTTCGAGGCCTTCATCACCGACGAACTCGGCGGACACCTGATCCGTCCCGACCGGAAGGACGAGAACCCCAGGTTCGGGAAGCTCGGCGGCATCCGGCAATGGGTCGAGTCCGTGTTCGACACATTGAAAGGACAACTCACCCTCGAAGACCACGGCGGCAGAACACCCGCAGGGGTCTACTCCCGCGTCGCCGCCCGCCTCCTCGCCCTCGCCGCCGGAATCTGGCACAACTGGCTCACCGACGCCCCCAACAAACGATCCCTCATCGCCTACGACCACTGAAAACGATCGGACTCACTCATCTAGGCTGCAGCCCGAGCTGCAGCGGTGATCGCCGCCTCACTGCTGTGCCCGGATGACCTCGCCGAGGATGCGGACCCCGGGACGGATGGCCTCGAGCGGGATCGCGTTGAACCCCACCCGGAGGCTGCCGCGTGGGGGGTCTTCGCCGAGATGGAACGCCGCACCGGGGTCGACGAGCACGCCGCGCCGAGCAGCCGCAGCGGCCGCAGCCGTCCCGTCGAATCCGGCGTCGCCCGTGACCCAGATGCTCATCCCGCCCGCGGGGGCGCTGAGCGGCCAGGGCAGCTCGGCCAGGAGCGCGTCGGTGAGCGTCTCCCACTTCGCACGCAAGTGGTTGCGGTGACGACGGAGCGCACGATGATAGTCGCCGGACTGGATGAACAGCGCCAGCGCCCGTTGCGAGTGACCGCTCGGGTGCCGGCTTGCGTAACGACGTCGACGCCGCAGGCGGGAGACGAACTCCGGCGAGGCGACCACGAAGCCGAGGCGGATGCCGGGAGCAACGAACTTGGAGAATGTGCCGACGTACACAACGCGGCCGTCGGTGTCCAGAGATTTCAGCGGCGGAGTCGGTCGCCCGCGGTAGCGCACCTCGGAGTCGTAGTCGTCTTCGATCACGATGAAGTCCTCTTCTGCTGCACGCCGAAGGATCTCCAGCCGGCGCGGGTAGCTCAAGGTGACGGAGGTGGGGTGCTGATGGCTCGGAGTCAGGTACAGATAGTCACACCGCGCCGCGGGAGGCACACGTGCGCCCTGCTCGTCCACCGGGATCGGGAGAATCGTCGCGCCCGATTCCGCCACGATGTGCGCGGCATCCCGATACCCGGGATCTTCCAGGGCCACGGTGACGTCGTGGCCGAACGCCAGATCGGCGATGAGCGAGAGCGCCTCCTGCGCGCCGGACGTGACGAGGATCGTGCTCTGGTCGGCGATCACGCCGCGGGGCGCGAGAATCTCGGTGCGGATCATCTCCACCAGCAGCGGATCGTCGAGGTCGGAGGAATCGCGGATGCTGAACGGCAAGTGCGCCCCGTAGAGGGCTTCGGAGCTCGCGCGGGACCAGGCGCGGGCGGGGAACCTCGCCGTCTCCGGCTGTCCCGGGAGGAAAGGGAACGGGAAGGCCGTCCAATCCGGGTGCGTCGCCGGCGGGTCCAGCGGCGTCTGCGGACGCCGCATCCGCTCCTCCCAGCCCACCGGCGCCGCCTCGGTCTGCGCGGTCGTGACGGCGGTGTCGTGCGTCCGCGCCGCGAATTCGCGCGCGATGACAGTCGGGTACAGCCCGCTCCGCGGCCGCGACTCCACCAGACCGAGCGCGATCAGTTCGTCGTAGGCGGCGTTGACCGTGTTCCGTGAGACGCCGAGCGTGCTCGCCAGAAACCGGGAGGAGGGCAGGGCGCGCAGCGCCGGCAGCTCCGACGCCGCAAGGAGTTGTTCGATGTGGCTGCGCACGCGCTGGTAGAGAAACGTGCGCTCGGCGCCGCCGATCGGTGGGGTCGGGAGGTCAACGGCCATGGCAACTCACGGCAAGTCTACGCGCGCGGCCGCGGTGGGCGCCGGTCACGTCGGCACCGGAGCGAGCACGCTGACCACCACGAGTGAGGCGCCGGCGGCAATGCTCACAAGCACCGCCGCCCGTCGCACCGTGTCGTTCGGGATGCTGCGCACCCATCGCCGCGCTCCCACGTGGGACACGGCCGCGACGGCCGCGACGACCGCGCTGAGGCGCACATCCTCGGCCGTCGGCGGTCGGACCACACTCGTCGCGACGAGCGACAGCACCGTCATCGCAAGGAAGGCGGCGGAAAGGTTCGCGCGAAACTGGGCCGCGTCCGACGGACGGTAGGTCATCGCGAGCGGCGGGCCGGGGATCGCCGCGATGGAGTTCAGTGCCCCGGCCACGAGCGCTGCCAGAGCCAAGAACGGGGCGGATGACGGAACTCGAACGCCCCGCACGATGACGCAGCCCGCGACGACGACGACGATGCCGGCGGCGAGCTGCAGCATCCGAGGGTCCAGCGCGCGGAGCACGGCGGCCCCGATGACGGTGCCCGGAAGCGCGGCGACCACGATGAACGTCACCACCCTCCAGCGCCACCCGTGCCGGTTCTGGGCCAGTGTGAGCGAGAGCACGACCAGACTCGCCGCCAGCACCGGCATCGGCCCGGCCTGCGGTGCCGCGATCAGCACCGCAGGCCCGGCGACGAGCCCGAACCCGACGCCCGTTGCGGATTGAGCGATCGCCCCCACCAGCACGCCGACGACGATCAGAAGGAGCGCTGCCGCGTCGATCACGGTCGCTCGTTCACGCGGCTGCGGGCGTCCCCGCCGTGGTGTACCCGTCGGTGAGATCGAGCACCGTGTCAAGCAGCGCTAGCCCCCGTCGGGCGTCTTCGTGCGTCATCGTCAGAGGAGGGGCGAGGTGGATGCGGTGGTACTGGTGGAACAGCAGCAGACCCGCATCGCGTGCCGCGGTGAGCGTGCGCGAAATCGCCTCGCTCGAGCCGCCGTAGGGTGCGATCGGCTCTTTCGTGTCGCGATCGACGACCAGATCAAGCGCCCAGAAGGCTCCCAGCCCGCGCACGTCGCCCACGCTGGGGTGACGCCGCGCGAGCGCCGTCAGACCGGGCCCCAGCACGTCCGACCCCAAGACGGCCGCTTGCGCGGGCACGTCTTCGGCGATCATCGTCTCGATCGTCGCGACGGCGGCCGCGCACGCCAGCAGGTGGCCGGAGTAGGTCATGCCGCCCGGGTAGGGACGCTCATCGAAGAAGTGCGCGATCGGGCCGTTCACCATCACCCCGCCAAGAGGGACATAGCCCGAGTTCACGCCCTTCGCGAAGGTCATGAGGTCCGGTTGCACGTCGTAGTGCTCGGACGCGAACCAGGCTCCGGTGCGGCCAAAGCCGACCATCACCTCGTCGAGGATCAGCACGATGCCGTAGCGGTCGCAGATCTCGCGCACACCGGCGAGGTATCCCGGCGGCGGGGGCATGACGCCGGCCGTGCCCGGGATCGTCTCGAGGATGAGCGCGGCGAACGCCTGCGGACCCTCGAATCGGATGACCTCCTCCAGATGGGTCAGGGCGCGCTCGCACTCCTCACGCTCGTTCGTCGCCTGAAACACCGTGCGATACAGGAACGGACCGAAAAAGTGCACGCTCCCGGAACTCCCGTAGTCGTTGGCCCAGCGGCGGTGATCGCCCGTTGCGTTGATCGCCATGCTCGTCGAGCCGTGGTACGAGCGGTACTGCGAGAGGACCTTGTAGCGTCCGGTGAACTGCCGCGCCATCCGGATCGCGTTCTCGACCGCCTCGGCCCCGCCGACGGTGAAGAACACCTTCTCGATCGCCTCGGGCGCCTGCTGCACGATCAGCCGCGCTGCCTCCGAACGCACCTCGTTCGCGTACGCCGGAGCGATCGTCGGAAGGCGCGCTGCCTGCTCCTGGATGGCCGCAACGATCGCCGGATGCTTGTGGCCGAGGTTGGTGTAGACCAGCTGCGACGAAAAGTCCAGGTAGCGCCGGCCGTCGGCATCGACGACCTCCGACCCTGCCGCATCCGCGACCACCAGCGGATCGAGCTGAGCCTGCGCCGACCAGGAGTGAAAAACGTAGCGACGGTCGTGGTCGTACACAGTGCGGCCGTGCACCGATGACGGGATCGGCATGGATGCCCCTTTCGCTCGACACAACGATCCTCCGCGCATCTGCTGGTCCCTACCAGATCCAGTGCACCAACGAGATGATGGGTCCAGAAGTCACGCGTTCGTCATCCGCGGGCTCGAGAGGTGCTTCGTTTCGTTCCGACGACGTCTGGCACCTCTGATCTGTCGTGAACTGGTGCTTGGTGTGAACCAGCCCCCGCCGCGAGGGTAGAAGTGCGCCGAATCGAGAGGACCGTCATGACCCCCACACCCCGTACCGCCGTCGTCACCGGCGCATCGAGCGGCATCGGCCGGGCCACGGCCCTGAGCCTGGCCGCGACCGGCTACCACGTGATAGCCGGCGCTCGCCGGCTCCCGCTGCTGGAAGATCTCGCCCGTACGCCCGGCATCCACTGCGCTCAACTCGATGTCACCGACCAGGATTCCGTCGACCGTTTCGTCGCGGAGATCGACCGCTGCGATGTGCTCGTGAACAACGCCGGCGGCGCGATCGGTGCCGACTCGATCGCCGAGGCGAACCTCGCCGACTGGCAGGCGATGTACGACGTGAACGTCCTGGGCACGCTCCGTCTCACCAAGGCGCTGCTGCCCCTGCTCATCGAGTCCGGCGACGGGCAGGTGGTCACGATCGGTTCGATCGCCGCACGCGAGTCGTACCGTGGCGGGGGCGGCTACAACGTGGCGAAACACGGCGTCGCAGCCTTGACCCGAGTGCTGCGCATCGAGATGCTCGGCCTCCCGGTGCGTGTGAGCGAGATCGACCCAGGCTTGGTCGAGACCGAGTTCAGCATCAATCGGTTCGGCGGCGACGCCGAGGCCGCCGCCCGCGTGTACGCCGGGCTCACGCCGCTGTCGGCCGCAGACATCGCGGATGCTGTCACGTGGGTCGTGCAACGGCCGCCCCATGTGAACATCGACTCGATGCTCATCCTCGCTCGCGACCAGGTCTCCGCACAGGTCGTGCATCGGCGCGCCTGACCGCGGCGATCTACACGCCCCGTGCCGGAAAGTGGCGCCCGCCCGAGACCGTCCCGTAGACCTTCACATCGCGCAGACCAGCAGGCGTGGCCTCCAACGGGTCGGAGCCGAGGATCGCAAAGTCGGCGAACTTCCCGGCCTCGATCGATCCGACGTCCTGATCCATCTTCAACTGATAGGCGCCACCGATCGTGATCGCGTGGAGCGCTTCCGCTACGCTCAACCGCTCCTGTTCGCCGAGAATCCTCCCGCTTTGCGTCTCGCGCGTGGCGGCGTAGCTTGCGGTTGCCAGCGGATCCATCGGCGTGATGGGCGTGTCGGAGTGCAACGAGATCGAGACGCCGTGGCGGAGGGCTGTGGCCGCAGCGTTCATGCGGCATGCACGGTCGGGGCCGAAGACCCTCTCGTAGTGGATGTCGCCGTAGTACCAGATGTGGTTGGAGAAGATGTTGGCGCACATCCCCAACGCGGCCATTCGTCGATACTGCGCGGCGGTCGACAACTGGGAATGCGTCACGGTGTGGCGATGGTTCCACCGCGGATGCTCCTCGAGGGCGTTCTCGACCGTGTTCAGGTACAGCTCGGTTGCCGCGTCGCCGTTGCAGTGGGCGTGTGCAGTGAAGCCCGCAGCGTGATACGCGCCGAAAAGGTTGGGCAGGTGCTCCGGCGGGGTGACCCACATGCCTTCGCGCCCGAACTCCAGGTACCCCGGTTCCTGTTGCTGAGCGGTAAAACCCTGGTTCGAGCCGTCGACGACGAACTTGACGAAGCCGAAACGCAACTTCGCGGAACTGTGCTTTTTGAGGTCCCTTCAGACGACGGATCTGCTCGCGAAGCTCCACTCCCCCCACCGTGTAGCCCTGCACGACGTGGAAGACTGCCAGCCGGGCCGGGAACCTCTCGGCATCCACCTGATCGTGGAGCCACTCGGTGTAGCCCTCGGTCATCAGACTCTGGTTGCCGAGGTCGGAAACAGTGGTCACGCCGTTGTTGACTGCGTCTGCGCCGAAGTTCTCCAGCGTCGTGGGGTCCGTCGGGTTTCCGAGCACGAGAATCGGACTCACGGTCTGCGCGAGCATCATCGTCGGCAGCTCGTGCAGTTCGCCGGTGGGCTCTCCCGCGGCGTCCTTGACAACGCCGACGGCGACGCTCTCGCGCGTGATGGCGTTGCCGACGAGCGCCGCGGAGTTCACCGTCATCGCATGGCCGCTCTGGTGGATCACACCAATGTGCCGCGTCGTCGAGACCTCGTCCAAGTCTTCGCGGGTGAGTGGCCTGCTGCCGAGGAGGAGGGCGTCGAACCCCCACGCCATGAGCGGTGCGTCCGGGTCGGAGATGGTTGCCTCGGCCTGCGTGAGTCTGGCCAGGACATCGGCAAGATCAGTGCACCCGGGCCACGGCGTGCCGTCCGGGGCGACCCGATCGGCCGTGCCGACGTAGGTGCTGCCCCATGCCGCACCCGAGAACATGTGGGCGTGCGCCTCGACCAGCCCCGGGAAGATCACCTTGTCGGCGTAGCGCTCATCCACGCGCGCCGGGCCGTATGCCTTCAGCTCCTCCATCGAACCGACGGCGCGGATCCGATCGCCACGCACCATGACGGCCTCGGCGGTGGGCCGGGCCGGGTCCATCGTTCGCACCAGACGCGCCGGGTAGATGACCAGCTCGGGCTCAGCATCCGCCGTCTGCACGTCATTCACCTTCGGGCGCCGAGATCTTCTCCACGCGGCGGATCCGCGAGCGTGAGCCTTCCCCGTACGGCCCCCATTTCTGCATGAACCCCTCCGTCAGGGCCGCGATCCGAGGATCCGCCAGCCCCCGGTTGAGTGCGTCGGGTGAGTCGAACGTGTACACGGCGTAGTGCACCGGATACTCGCCCTCGTCGAGGCTCCACCAGCGCTCGGCCGACACGGCTCCGAAGGCACTCAGCGAGTTCGGAAAGTGCCCCGAGCTGTACCACTCCTCGAATTCCGTGATCTTCGAGGTGTCGTGCACGACGAGTCGGATCATCAGCGTGTCGGGTTCTGTTGCCTCAACCATGGTTCTCCTTCGGTTCCGAGTTTTTGGGCGAGAACGATCCGTTTAGGAGCCAGCCGGATCGGAGTACGTCACTTGGCCCATCGCCATCGCGACCGCGGCCTGGACGGGGTCTATCACCGGAACGCCGAGCATCTCTTCCAGTGGCGCGCGAAACGCTCCCGCGGCGCCGACGCCGATAATGACGACTTCGGCTCCGTCGAGGTCACGCAACTCGGCGCCGACCTTCAGCGCGGCCGCGGCAACCTTTGTCTCATCGTCGGCGTCTTCTGCGGTCAGACCGATCCAGCGCTCGCCGGCGAAGCGATCGAGCAAGCCCAGCTGGCGCATGTGACGCACGTGTCTGCGGATCGCGTGCGGCTGAATGGCGATGATCCCGAACTTCTCACCGCGAGAAAGCGCCGTCAGCACCGCGGATTCGTTGATCCCGAAAACCGGTCGCTTTCCGGCTGCCTCGCGGCACACCCACAGCCCCGGGTCCGCGTAGCATCCGATGATGAACGCATCGCTGGTGTCGTCGGCCTTGATGATCTCCGCCATCGGCAGGGCAACGCTGTCGATGTTCTCTTGAGTGACCATGTGCGCAGGGCCGCCCGTGAGGGTGACGTAGTTCAGCTCAAAGCTGTCGTTGAACTCGAACGGCCGCAACGTGTGCTGAAACCGCTCGGTCAGGGCCTCATCATCGCTCGGGTTGATGATGGTGATCTTCTTGGGCCGCTTGCTCACGCCGCTCGCTTCCTACGACCGGCTCCTGCGTGCAGAGCGATGAGAACCCACGCTGGCCGGGTTTGGCAACGCGAGCTCCAGTCGTAGGCTCAGGATACCCCAGAAATATCAATTGCGTACTACGCTGGTGGCGAGCGCCCAACCAGCGCGATCCTCCAGCGCTGAAGGGGCAACAAAATGGCAACCGTTCTCACCAATGCCCAGATCCTCGATGTCGAAGACGGCACGATCTCGGCCGACACCTGGATCGCCTTCGCTGACGGCAGGATCGCCGGCCGCGGCGCGGGCGAGCCCGATCTGAGCGCGGACGTCGAGATCATCGACGTCGCCGGCGCCACGGTGATGCCCGGCCTCATCGACGCCCATGTGCACCTGGCGATCTCCACCCTGAGCGCCACCGAGGCGGCAGGCTGGTCACAGTCGTACGCCGCGGCCCGCACCTTCGAGCGGGCCGAGAAGATGTTGCGCCGCGGCTTCACCTCGGTGCGGGATGTGGGCGGGGCCGACTACGGCGTCGCGCAGGCCGCTGCCGAGGGGCTCGTCAACGCGCCACGGATCTTCTTCGGCGGAAAGCTGCTGTCGCAGACGGGTGGACACGGCGATCTCCGCCCGCTCGGACAGCACGTTGACTGTCGATGCGAGGATGTCGCGGCAACCATGATCGTCGATGGCGTCGACGAGATGCGCCGGGCGGTGCGCGACGAACTGCGCAAAGGCGCCGACCACATCAAACTGACCGTTTCCGGCGGTGTCGCATCGCCCCACGACGAGATCGACGCCGTCCAATTCACCTACGACGAGATCCGCGCGGCCGTGATCGAAGCCGAAAACGCCAACCGCTATGTCACCGTGCACGCCTACCACCCCCGGGCGATCGCGCAGGCGCTGAACGCGGGGGTGCACTGCATCGAGCACGGCAACCTGCTCGACGACGACAACCTCGCGCAAATGGCCGCGCAAGGTACCTGGCTGGTGCCCACCCTCGTCTTCTTCGAGCTCATGCACCAACAGGGCGCCGCGGGAGCGCTGGGCCCGGGAGCGTTTGCAAAGGTGGAGCCGGTGCGCAACGCCGGGCTCCAGGCCTACGCAAAGGCCAAGGCGGCTGGCATCCCCATCGCATTCGGCACTGACCTCATCGGGCCGATGGAATTTGCGCAACTGAACGAGTTCCTGATTCGCGCTCAGGTCACACCACCGGATGAGGTGCTGCGGGAGGCAACCGTCTACGCGGCCAAGCTGCTGCGGCGCGAGGGCCAGCTGGGCACGTTGCAGCAGGGGGCCATCGCAGATGCAATCGTGCTCACGGGCAACCCGGTGGAGAACATCGCCCTGCTCACAAAGCCCGAAGACAACCTCATCCACGTGTTCAAGGACGGCGTGAAGGTCGCCTGAGCGGGTCGTCGTCGGCGCATCGTCGACGTCCGGCGATTTCCTGAGGGATGTCGATCAATCAGGGACGTCACCCGCGTGCCGACGGGGGGGTCGCTTCAGTGACCGGAGCGGCGGCCGGTCTCCTGCTCCCAGAACTCCAGCTGCTGCGTCAGCGCCTTGGCCAGTTCGAACACCTGCTGCGGCGGGATGCGCACGCGCTGCACGACCCGCCCCGGAACGACGGTGATGGCGTTGCCGTCGGCATCCGTCGCCGCCTGCGGGGGCCGCGCGAGCGACACGAAGTCCATCACGAACACGTCGGGCGTGTGCCACACGTTCGCGAAATCGGCGTAGCTGCCGGGCACGACCTCGGGCGGCAGGTCGATCTCGAATTGGCGCGGCATGTCGTCGGTCATGGCATCCCCTCGGTGTGTGCTCGCGAGTCTACGGCCTCACCCCGCGCCGACCAGGCGCGCGAAGGCGCTCAGGCGCGCGACGCCGTCCGGCGTGCGCGGCAGGTCGTCGAGAACGCCGGTGCCGTAGACGACGTACGCCGTGTGCTGCGCGCGCGAGACGGCGACGTTGAGGCGGTTCTGCAGCAGCAGGAACTCCAGCCCGCGCGGCGCGTCGCGCCCGCTGGACGCCGCGAGCGACACGATCGCGACGACCGCCTCCTGCCCCTGGAACTTGTCGACCGTGCCCACCCGCACGGCGCCGAACCCGGCACCCCCGAGCGCCTGCTCGACGAGCACCTGCTGCGCGTTGTACGGGGTGACGACGATGAGATCGGCTGCCGCCAGCGCGCGGGGCGCGGCGTCGCCGGTCGTCCAGCTGCGGCCCGCGAGCAGGCGCCGCACGATCGCGACGACCTCGGCCGCCTCCTCCGGCGAGGCCGTCGCGTTGCCGGTGTGACTGAGGGCAACGGGGATCACGCCGGGCTCGACGCCCTGCAGGTGCCGGTCCGACGTCGACGGATGCGCCGCCAGCCGCCCCTCGTACGACAGCTGCGACACCGGCCCGGCGACCTCGGGGCGCATCCGCCGGGTCTGTGCGAGGAAGTAGCCGCGACCTTCGGGGATGACGGCGGCGCCGTCCATGACCCACCCGAGCGCCGACGTGTCGACGGGCTCGGGGTGGGTGCCCTGGCTCACCTGCGGCAGCTGCTGCGGATCGCCGAGCAGCAGCAGCCGGTCGGCGGCGACCGACACCGCGATCGTCGAGGCGAGCGAGAACTGGCCGGCCTCGTCGATGACGAGCAGGTCGAGGCTCCCCCGCGGCACCCTCCCGGCATGGCTGAGATCCCACGCCGTGCCGCCGATGACGAAGCCCTCCGGATGCTCCGCCGCGAACGCCGCGTAGCCGTCCTTCACGATCGGGGTGAACGCCGCCTGCCCCGATGCGCCGTCGTCTGACGCCTGGCCGGATGCCGCTGCCCGCGCACCCTTCGCCGCCTTGGCGACCTGCCCCAGCGGAACCCCGGCATCCACGATGCGCGCCAGCATGTTCTCGACGACGGCGTGCGATTGTGCGACCACCCCCACCCGGAAGCCGCGCTCCGCGACGAGGCGGGCCACGACGTGCGACCCCACGTACGTCTTGCCGGTGCCGGGCGGCCCCTGCACCGCGAGGTAGCTGTGGTCGAGACAGGCGACCGCGCGCACGATGTCGCCCACGTCGTCCGGCTCGGTCCCCGGGGCGGCCGGCGTCCGGGCGAGAGTGCCGCCGGTGCGCGGGGGACGGCGCAGCAGCAGGTCGGTCGCCGCGTCGCGGGGGAAGTCGGCCTCGGTCTGCGGCGCGGCGGTGATGACGGCATCCGCCCACTCGTCGATCGCGGCCTGCTGGCTGCCGGCGCTCGGCGGCGCCGGCGGGGTGAGCGCGATGGGCAGTTCCTGCCACGTGAGCCCGCCGATCGGCGTCTCCTCGACGATGACGCCGTCGTCGAGCACCTCGACGACCCGCACCGAGCGGGCCGCGTGGATCCAGCGCGGGCTGGTCTCGATCGGGAACGGCGCGGGCAGTTCGTACAGCACGAACGTCGTGCCGTCGGCGGTGAGCCTGGTGCCCGGTGCGAGCTCCCCGCGCAGCTCGAGCACGCGACGCTGCACCCGCGCGCCCTCGGGCAGATGCCAGTCGGTCAGCACGCGGCACCGGCCGCGGTCGAACACGACGACGTCGCGGGTGCTCTCCCAGATCGACACCGGCTCGCGCAGCCGCAGGAAGTGCGTCGCCCAGAACGTCTTCGCCTCGCGCGGGTAGTAGTCGATCGCCGCGGCGCCCAGCCGCAGCGCCGTGACGGCGCGCTCGTCCGGGTGCGCGCCGGCGGCGAGCCGGGCCAGCGCCTCGGCACGCGGCGAGGGCTCGTAGGGGCGCTCGGCCGCGTCGCGATCGGCCGACGGCGTGAGCTTCGCCTCGCGCGCCCGCTCGACGAGCCAGTCGCGCAGGCGGCGGGTCGAGACGCAGTCGTAACGGTTGTAGTCCGCGAGGTCGGCGAGGATCGCGGCGCCCTGATCGCCGCCCAGCGCCCGCGCCTGGACGTACCGCACGATCGAGTCGTCGCCCTTCTGCACGTCGCTCGTGCGGACCTCGGCGCCCATGTACAGCGGTTCGAGCTTCTTGATCGAGTACGACCGCGATCCGACCCGCAGCGCCCGCCGCACGATGGGATACAGGTCGACGAACACCTCCTCGCGCAGGAGCGTGTCGACCTCGGCCTCGCGCACCCCGTGGCGGGCCGCCATCGCGAGCAGATGCGACGGCTCGTAGGGCGCGTAGTGGTAGATGTGCATGCCCGGATGCTGCTGCCGCCGCAGCTTCACCACGTCGAGGAAGTCCTCCAGCGCCCGCTTCTCGTCGGCGAACGTGTGCGCCCACAGGGCGGTGTACCGCTCGTCGTCGTCGACCCAGCCGAACAGGTAGTCGATGCCCATCCACGCACCGGCCCCCGGCCCCGTCGAGGCTCCTTCCAGATGCAGCGGGTCGCCCTCGAAGTCGAAGAACAGGTCACCGCGGTCGGGCCGCGGCAGCGCGCCGATCGCCTTGGGGAAGACGACCTCGTAGGCGGGGACGGGCGGCCGTTCGGCCCCGACCGCGACGGCCTCGACCGCGGCGGCCTCGACCGCGGCGGCATCGACCGCGGCGGGCTCGACCGCGGCGGGCTCGGAGAGCGGGTCGCCAGAACGCAGGAGCGGCGCCACCCCGCCCGCCGGGCTCGCCAGCTGCAGCCGCGCCTGCGTGCGCAGCCCGGTGAAGGTGTCCCACGACAGGCGTTCGGGCGCCTCGCGCGCCGCGGCGAGGTCGTCGATGCTGAGGATGCCGGCATCGCGCAGCCGGTCGCGCTGCGGCGGGCGCATCCCCGCCACGAGCAGCAGATCGCGGTGCGCGACGACCTCGGCGTCGCACGTCGCACAGCGGCCGCATGCGACGACGCGCAGCGTCCCGCGCTCGTCGCCCCACGCGATCGCCGCGCCCGCGGCGCCCGAGGCGAGGTCGCGGTCGGCGATGAGGGCGCGCAACCGCGCCCGGCGCAGCCGGAACACCGGCATGAGGTCGCGCACGGCGTGCGGCGAGGTCGTGCCATCGCCCAGCAGCAGTTCGACGCGATCGCTGTGCGGCACGCCGAGGCGGTCGAGCTGGTCGACGTATGCCGCCAACTGCATGAGCGCCGTCACCCGCGCGTGGCGGGCGAGCTTGGTGTCCTGCACGACCCACGGACCGGGTCGAGTCACCGGCTGCGTTTCGTCTCGCGGCTGCGCCGCTCGCTCAACGTCCGGCAGAAGTGCGTCGTCAGCGACCCTGCCCGGGCGCCCAGCGGGGTCCGCAGGACCGAGACGAAACACATCTTCGCGGACGAGGAAGTCGGCGAAGCCGACGAACTCGGGGGTCGCGAACACGGCCTGGTAGATCACGGCGACGTCGGGGTCGGCGAGCGCCGCGTTCGTGGCGGCGACGGCCGCGGCGATGCCCGCGGCATCTGACGACCGCGTCTCGGGCAGTTCGACGACGCGCCCGGGGAACTGTGCGCGATACGCGTCGAGCTGGCGCAGCTCGTGCTGGGTGCCGAGCCGGCCCGCGCGTGCGAGCGTCGCGTCTTCGGGCTCTTCCACCGCGGCCACGCGCCCGAGCTTCGCGTCGATCGCCCGCAGCCAGGCGAACTCGCACTCGGCCGCCGCCTTGAGGTCGCTCGCGCTCCAGACGACGCGGCTCTCGCCTTCGATGTATCGCATGTCACCCTTCCGGTTCGACCCTAGCCGGGGCCGCCGACACGGCGGCGGCAGGTGCCGTCGGCGTTCCAAAAGCAGGCTCATCCGTCCGATCGGCGCCGTGCAGCACCCGAATCGGCCACTTCACCCTGCGTTTGGCACACCCGCGCGGCGCTCGCCACCTGCCAGACTGGACGGGTGAGCGAGAACCTGCCGTTCGAGAGCCTCTACCGCCACGGCTTCGTGCGCGTCGCGGCGTGCACGATCCCGGTGACGATCGCCGACCCCGCCCGCAACGCCGCCGCCGTCATCGACGCGGTCCGCCGGGCGCACGACGAGGGCGTGGCCGTGGCGGTGTTCCCCGAGCTGTGCCTCACCGGGTACGCGATCGACGACCTCGTGATGCAGGACGCCGTCCTGGATGCCGTCCGCTGCGCCATCGACGCCATCGCCACCGCCTCGCGCGAGCTGCGACCGCTCGTCGTCGTCGGTGCTCCCCTGCTGCTGGGCGCCCGGCTCTACAACTGCGCCGTCGTGATCCATCGCGGCCGGGTGCTGGGCGTCGCCCCCAAGTCGTACCTGCCGACCTACCGCGAGTTCTACGAGGCGCGCTGGTACGCCCCCGGTGCCGGCGCCCCCGCCACCGCGACGCTGAACGGCGCCGAGGTTCCCGTCGGCACCGATCTGCTGTTCGAGGCGACGGACGTGCCCGGGCTCGTCGTGCACGCCGAGGTGTGCGAAGACCTGTGGGTGCCGGTCCCGCCGTCGTCGGGCGCGGCCCTGGCCGGGGCGACCGTGCTGCTGAACCTCTCCGGCAGCCCCATCACGATCGCGCGAGCCGACGACCGGCACCTGCTCGCGAAGTCGCAGTCGCTGCGCTGTCTCGCCGCCTACGTGTACGCCGCCGCCGGTCAGGGCGAGTCGACGGGCGACGTGTCGTGGGACGGCCAGACGATGATCTACGAGGGCGGCGCCCTGCTCGCCGAGACCGAGCGCTTCCCGGACGGACCGCGGATGGCGGTCGCCGACGTCGATCTCGACCGGCTGCGGCAGGACCGCCTGCGCCAGGGCACGTTCGACGACAACCGCCGCGCCGACGCCCGCATCGACCCCCGCCTCGACGGAGCCCGCGCCGCACGGCGGATCGCCTTCGCGGTGGAGCCGCCGGCATCCGATCTCGGCCTGCGCCGGCCCCTCGACCGGTTCCCGTTCGTCCCCGACGACCCCGCGCGGCTCGACCAGGACTGCTATGAGGCGTTCAACATCCAGGTGTCCGGGCTCGAACAGCGGATGCG
Organism: Microbacterium sp.; assembly: GCF_047602155.1. Lineage (GTDB taxonomy): Bacteria > Actinomycetota > Actinomycetes > Actinomycetales > Microbacteriaceae > Microbacterium. Next base: position 494,473 of record NZ_JASGHZ010000001.1, read on the forward strand.
GGCGATCGGCTCCCCCAAGCCCGTGATCGGCGTCTCGGGCGGCCTCGACTCGACGCACGCCCTGCTCGTCGTCGCCCGTGCGATGGACCGGATGGGGCGGCCGCGCAGCGACATCCTCGCGTACACGATGCCGGGCTTCGCCACGAGCGATCACACCCGCTCGAACGCGATCGCGCTGGCCGAGGCGATCGGCGCGTCGATCTCCACGATCGACATCCGGCCGATGGCGACGGAGCTGCTGAAGGGGATCGGGCATCCGGCGGCCTCCGGCGAGCCGGTGTACGACGTCACGTTCGAGAACGTGCAGGCCGGCGCGCGCACCGACTTCCTGTTCCGCCTCGCGAACCAGCACGGCGGGTTCGTCGTGGGCACCTCCGACCTGTCGGAGCTGGCGCTGGGCTGGGCGACCTACGGCGTCGGCGACCAGATGAGCCACTACGCCGTCAACGCCGGCGTGCCGAAGACCCTCATCCAGCACCTCATCCGCTGGGTGATCGCGCACTCGTCGGCCGGGGAGCTGACCGACGCCGCCAAGGCCGTCCTGCAGTCCGTGCTCGACACCGAGATCAGCCCCGAGCTGGTGCCCGCCGGGCAGGACGGCAAGGTGCAGTCCACCGAGGACACGATCGGCCCCTACGCGCTGCACGACTTCGCGCTGTTCCACATCCTGCGGTACGGGATGCGGCCGTCGAAGATCGTCTTCCTCGCCGGCCATGCCTGGGACGATCCGGATGCCGGCGCCTGGCCGCCCGGCTTCCCGGCATCCGATCGGTACGCCTACGACCGGGCGACCGTCGTGCGGTGGCTGCGGGTGTTCCTGAAGCGCTTCTTCGGGTTCGCGCAGTTCAAGCGCACCGCGATCCCGAACGGGCCCAAGGTGCTGCCCTCGGGTTCGCTGTCGCCGCGCGGCGACTGGCGCGCGCCCAGCGACGGCGACGCGGCCGTCTGGCTCGCCGAGCTCGACGCGGCGCTGCCGGGATCCTGAACCCAGGACCCCGGCAGCGATCGCGAAGCGGTTACGGCTGGCGACCGCCGCCGCCCATTCCGCCACCACCGGCGAACTGGTTCGTCAGCTCCGTGACGGTTTCGCCGTTGACGGTGATGTCGCCGCCGGTGAGGGTTCCCGTGCCGTCCCAGTCGAACGCGGACTGGCCGGTGATGTTGATCGTGCCGCCGGTGATCGTGAGGTCGCCGTTGCTGTCGATCGCGTCGGTGTCGCCCGCGCCCATCACGATCGTGATGTTGCCGCCGTTGATCGTGACGCCGATGCCGGTCGTGACGATCGCCGAGGCGGCGGCGTTGATGCCGTCGTCGGAGGCGTTGACGGTGATGTCTCCGCCGTCGATGACGATCACGGGCGCTTCGATGCCCTCGACCGATTGGGCGATGTTGATCGTTCCCCCGGTGATCGAGATCTTCTGCTCCGCCTTGATCGCGTCATCGCCCGAGGTGATCGTGATATCGCCGCCGCTGATCACGAGCTGGCCGGCGCCGGCATCGGTGTCGTTGCTCGCCTTCATGCCATCGCCCGCCGCGTTGATCGTGATCGTGCCGCCGCTGACGGTCAGCGAGTCCTTGCCGCGGATGCCGTCGTCCACGCTCGTCACGCTGATGACTCCCGAATCGATCAGCAGGTCGTCTTTGCCGACGATGCCGTCGGCGAAGTTCGCCGTGACGTTCAGCGTGCCCGTGCCGGTGATGATGAGGTCGTCGGAGGAGAAGATCGCGCCGTCGATCGAGTCGTCGCTGCGCGTGGCGGCATCCGAGACGGTGTTCGTGGTGCCGTCCGCCAGTTCGATCACCGCGGTCTCGGCGCTGTCGACCTGGATCGCCGCTCCCGTCGTGCTCGCGATCGTCACGCCGTTGAGGATGATCCGCACGTTGCCGTCGGAGGCGACCGTCACCTGCCCGGTGGTCGAGCCGGTGAGGATGTAGGTGCCGGCCTCGGTGATGGCCAGGCCCGCGTCGGTGAGCGTCACCTCGGTGGTCGGCAGGGAGCTCCAGTCGATGCCGGCGCTGATTTCACTGGCCGTCGTGGTGGTCGACTCGGCCGAGGCGGTCGCCGAGGCGATGGCCGAGGTGATCGGGGTCGCGGTGGCAGCGGTCACGGCGCAGCCCGCGAGCAGTCCTGCCGTGAGCAGTCCTGTGGCGACCACGGCAGTGGTGGTCAGGGCGATTCGTCGCATCATGTCTCCGTCCGTCAGGTGTGTCTGGTTCACCTAGTGCAACCGATGGAGCTATGCGCTTTCTCTGCTCTCCCTATGCCCCTTGTCACTGGTTCTTGTGCAACTCCCGTCAGCGGCCGCGGTGCCGGCCGGTCAGTGCGCGCGGTCCCGGATGATGCTGGGGCCTTCCGGCGTCGCCTCGACCACGAGTTGAGCGGGCAGTTGCTCCTTCATCGCCTCGACGTGGCTGATGACCCCCACCGATCGGCCGCCGGCGCGGAGTTCGTCGAGCGTGCGCATCGCGAGTTCGAGCGTCTCGGGGTCGAGGGCGCCGAATCCCTCGTCGACGAACAGCGTGTCCAGCCGGATGCCGCCGGCGCGGCTCGTGACCACCTCGCCCAGGCCCAGGGCCAGCGCCAGTGACGCGAGGAACGTCTCACCGCCGGACAGCGAATCGGGCGACCGCAGCCGGCCGGTGTGAGCGTCGAGCACGTCGATGCCGAGCCCCGAGGCCCGCCCGCGCGACGCCCGCGCGTCGGAGTGGTGGAGCGTGTAGCGTCCCGACGACATCTCCGCGAGGCGCACGTTCGCGGCGGCGACGATCTCCTCCAGCTCGGCGGCGAGGACGAAGGTCTCGAGGTCCATCTTCATCGTGTTGGGGGCGCGGCCCGCGACGGTGTCGGAAAGGCGCGTGACGACGGCGGCCGCAGCGGCGGCCTCGGCGACGACGGCGCAGGCGTCGTCGGCCTGCACGAGCAGGTCACGCAGCCGCGCGGCGGTGTTCTCCGCGTCACGGCGGGCGGCGATCGCCGCGGCGCGCGCCGCGTCGGCCGAGGCGACGGCGACCTCGGATGCCGCGAGTGCCGCGTCGGGGTCGGGTGGTTCAGCGGCGGCGTGGGCGGTGCCGGGCGCCTCCGTGTCCTCGGCGTCGAGCTCGAGCAGGCGCGCGCGGGTCGCGGTGAGGTCGGCGAGGTGCTGGGCGAGGTCGGCATCCAGCGTGCGCACCTCGTCGTCGGGGAGGAGGGAGGCTGCGGCGTCCGTCGCGGCGCGCTCGGCCGCAGAGCGGTCGGCCGCGGCCGGCGCATCCTCCGGCACCTGCCGCCCGTCCTCCGGCACCGCGAAGGGCGATGACGCCAGACGCGCATCGCGGTCGGCGAGCGCCGCCGCGCGCACGCGCTCGGCCTCGGCGAGGGCGGCGCGGGCGTCGGCGAGGGCGCGCGCCCGGTCGCGGTCGGCCGTCACGGCGGCGACGCGCTCCGCGACCGAGCCGTGGTCGCCGCGTGCGGCGTCCACGGCGCCCCGCAGCCGGGCGGCATCCGCCGCACAGGCGGCGTGCTGCTCGCGCAGACCCGCGAGCAGGGTCGTCTGGGCGGCCCGCTCGGCATCGGCCGCCGCGCCGAGCCGGTCGAGCTCGTCGCGGCGCGTGCGCAGGCGCTGTGCCTCGGTCGCCGCGGCGTCGGCGGCGGCGAGGTCGCGGTCGAGGCCTGTGCGCAGCCCGTCGAGTTCGTCGGCGCTGCGGCCCCCGGCGCGCTCACGTGCCGCGCCGAGGCGCTGCTGCGCCGCCCGTGCCGCGTCGCCCGCGGTGCGCTCGGTCTCGGTCGCCGTGTCGCGGGCGGCCTCGGCCGCGTCGATCGCGTCCGGGGTCACGGCGTCGTCGGCGGGCGCCGCCGGGTGCGGGTGCGCGGTCGATCCGCACACGGCGCAGGGCTCGCCGTCCACCAGCGCGGACGACAGCTCCCCCGCGTAGCCCGCGAGCCGTCGACGCACGAGGGCGTCGACGACGGCCCTCGCCTCGCGGGCGGCCTCGCCCGCCCGGGCGTAGGTCTCGTCGGCCACGCGCGCCTGACGCCGGAGGTCCTCGGCCTCTCGTGCCGCCGTGAGCGCCGCCGTCAGCTCGTCGCGCGCGCGGCGCAGGTCGTCGCGCCGCGCCCTGGCCTCGTCGGCCACGGTCAGGGCGCTCTCGATCCGGATGCGCTCGGCGGGGATCAGCTCCTGCTGCTGCGCGAGGGCGGCGAGCGCGGCGCTCACCTCGTCGACGCGGCGCGCGAGCGACTCCCCCGTCGCCTCGACGTCGATCAGCTCCCGCTCCTGCGCGGCGGCGGCCTGCCATCGCGCGAGGTTGCCGGTGAGGGCGTCGAGCACGGCCTCGATGTCGGCGTCGCCGGCGACGCCCGCGGCACCCCGCCGGCCCGCCCACGCCCGCTCGGCATCGTCCACCACGCGTGCCGCCGCGTCGCGCGCCGCGCCGGCGCGCGAGGCGGCCTCCAGGGGGGCGCGCACCGCGGCGGCGGCGCGAGCCCGCTCGAGCCGCAGCCGCCCGGCCGCCACCTCGGGCGCACGCCGCTCCAACTCGGCCAGCCGCGTTCGCGCCGCGGCCAGCTCGGCGGCGCGCTGCGCCCGCGCGGCCGCCTCGGTGTGTGCGGCCACGGCGGCGGCGTACGCGGCGCCTGCCCGCACGCTCGCCGTCTCCGCCTGCGCGACGCGGAACTGCGCGCGCTGCAGCGCGAGGGTCATCGTCTCGCGCCGCGCCGCCAGGTCGGTGCCGCGCCCCGTCGCATCGCCCGTCGCATCGCCGCCGGTTGCCGTGCCCGTCGCATCGCCGGTCGCCGCGCCCGTCTCGCCTGCCTCGCCCTCCCCCGGCTCGGCCTCGCCGACGAGCCGCTCGGCCTGGTCGAGCAGGGTCTGGGCGCGGGTGGAGACGGCATCCATCGCGCGCTGCGCCTCGAGCCGGCGCCGGTCGAGGTCGTCACGGTAACGCTCGAACCGGCGCGTGCCGAACAGGGTCCGCAGCAGCGCCTGCCGGTCGCTGCCCGGTGCCAGCAGGAACGTGGAGAACTTGTTCTGCGCCAGCAGGATCACCTGCTGGAACTGCTGCGCATTCAGCCCGAGCACCCCGCCGAGGAGCTCTCCGACGGTGCGCGGCTTTGCGGCGCGCCCGGCCCAGGCGCCGTCGACCCACTCCTCCAGTTCGGCGCGCGCGACCTCGGTCGTGAGCCCGCCGCCGCGCTTGGCCGGACGGTCGTACTCGGGCGCGCGCGTGACCCGCCAGCGCGTGCCGCCGACCGTGAACTCCAGCCGCACCTCGGTGGGGTCGGTGGGGTGGCAGTGGTCGCTGCGCAGCCGCTTCTCCCCGCCGTCGTAGCGTGGCACCGACCCGTACAGCGCGAAGCTCACCCCGTCGAGGATGCTCGATTTGCCCGCGCCCGTCCGCCCCGAGATCAGGAACAGCCCGTCGGCGTCATACGCGTCGAAGTCGACGGTCTGCTCCTGGCGGAACGGCCCGAATCCGGTCAGTTCGAGGCGATGCAGCTTCACGCACCCACCCCGCTCACGCCAGTGCCTCCACGCGCACCCGCTCGTCGAGCACGTCGCGCAGCAGGTCGCGCTCGCGATCGGTCGCGCCCTCGCCGGCGCGCACGTGCACGAGGAAGGCCTCGATCAGCTCGGCGTCGCTGCGGGCCGCGCGCACCCGCTGCGCATAGCTGCGCCGGTCGTCGTCGCGCGCCGCCCCCGGCGCATGGGCGACCTTCGCGCAGAACGGGAACCGCGCCTGCAGGCGCCGCATCGGCTCGCTCTGCGGCAACGCGTCGGTGTACTCCACGCTCACCCACGCGTCCTCGGCATCCGCATACGCGGGATTCGAGAGCAGCTCGTCGAACCTGCCGCGCAGGGTGACCAGGCGCCGCGGCACCGGCAGCTCGAGCCACTGCGCCCCGGCGAAGCCCCCGGCATCCACCTCGACCAGCCACGAGCCGCGCGGCTTGTCGCCCTCGCCGAAGCTGTAGTGCAGCGGCGCGCCGGCGTAGCGGATGTGTCCGGCGAGCCGCTGGCGGCCATGGATGTGGCCGAGGGCGACGTAGTCCACCCCGGCGAACGTCGACAGCGGCACGACGTCGAGCCCGCCCTGCTGAATGTCGCGCTCGAGGTGCGGCGTCGGCTCGACGCCCGCCACGAAGCTGTGCGCGATCGCCACCGAACGGCCGCCCCGCACGCTCAGGTCGGCGCGGACGAGCCCCATCGCGTGATCGAGCACCGCCGCCTGCGACCGCGCATCGGGCCAGCTGGCGCGCAGCAGCGCCGGCTCCAGGTACGGGATGCCGTAGAAGTGCACCGGCCCGTCGGCGTCGGCGACCGTGACGGGCTCCGCGACGCGCGCCGGGTCCGTGCGCACATGGATGCCGTCGCGCAACAGCCCCGCCTGGAACCCCAGCCGCGCCGCCGAGTCGTGGTTGCCGCTCGTGACGATCACCTGCGCGCCCGTGTCGGCGAGGGCGCGCAGCGTGTCGGTGAGCAGCGTGTAGCAGTCGCCGGCGGGCGTCGCCGAGTCGAACACATCACCCGCGACGACGACGACGTCGACGTCGTGTTCGCGCACCTGCGCCGTCAGCGCCTCGAGCACACCGCGCAGCGCCGCGAGCGTGGAGTGACCGTGGAAGGTCCGCCCGATGTGCCAGTCGGAGGTGTGCAGGATGCGCATGCTCCCACGCTATGCGAGGCCTCCGACATCGCCGCCGCGGCCCGCCGCCGGCACGGCGCGCTCTGCCGTGTTCGCTGCTGCGCCGCCCCGGGGCCGCGGCGCGAGGTCGACGACCCCGACGAGGAATGCCAGGGCGAGGAAGAGCCCGACCGCGATCATCCCGTAGGCGAAGGCCTCGTGGTAGGCGTCCAGGCCCTCGCGGCCCGCGGCCTGGCCGCGGAAGATCGCGGCGTAGAACAGCGAGAGCCCGATCCCGGTGCCGATCGCGCCGCCGACGCGCTGACCGAGCTGCCCCACCGAGCCGGCCAGCCCGCCCTGCCGCGGCGGGATCTCGGCGAGCGTGAGCGCCTGGTTCGGCGAGATCACGAACCCCGAGCCAGCCCCGCACACCAGCAGCACCCCCGCCATGGCGTAGGCGACGACGTCGGCGGGCGCCGTGTACGCCACGACCGCGAGCACGGCCACGCTCCCGAGCATGATGACGAGCCCCCACACGACCAGCGGCCGGCCGTACCGTCCGACGAGGGTGCCGCCGATCCACGAGGTCACCGCACTCGCGATCGCGAACCCCATCGACACCATCCCGGCGAAGACCGGCTCGAGGCCCACGCCGAGCTGCAGGAAGAGGTTCGTCAGCAGGAACATCGCCGGCATCGCGGTGAACACGGCGCTGACGATGAGCGTGCCGTTGCGGTACGAGGCGATCGAGAACAGCGAGAACGGCACCAGCGGCGGGCGTCCGCCGGCGGCGTACCGCCGCTCCCACCACGTGAACGCGGTCGCACAGAGCACGAACAGCACCAGCGTCCACCACCGCCGCGGATCGTCGTCGGGCGACCCCGTCGTGAACAGGAACGGCCACATCAGGGTGATGACGGTGGCCGCGAACAGCACCAGCCCGACGGGGTCGACATGCACCTTCGACGCGGGCTTGCGCACGCGCGGCAGCATCCAGACGACCCCCGCCAGCACCACGAGCGACAGCGGCACGTTGATCCAGAAGATCCAGCGCCAGCCGTCCTGCGCGCCGCCGAGTGCGATGAGCAGGCCTCCGAGGGTCGGGCCGATCGCCGTCGCGACCCCCATCGTCGCGCCGAACAGCCCGAACGCGCGGCCGCGCTCGGCGCCGACGAAGATCTGCTGGATCACGCCCAGCACCTGCGGCATCTGGATGCCGGCCGCCATCCCCTGCAGCAGACGGCCGACGATCAGCACCTCGGCCGTCGGCGCCAGGGCGCACACGATGCTCGTGAGCGCGAACAGGCTCAACCCCACGATGAACAGCGTCCAGCGGGAGCGCTGGTCGCCCAGGCGCCCGAACGGCACGAGCGCGAGCCCGAACATCAGCACGTAGCCCGACACGATGATCTGCAGCTCGGTCGAGGTGGCTCCGAGCGCCTGCTCGAGCGACGGCAGGGCGACGTTGACCTTGCTGAGGTCGATGATCGTGAGCGACGCCACGGACGCGCACACCCAGAACGCGCGCCAGCGCTGACCGTGATCGAGGGAGCGGGTCGGATCCGTCACCCGACTCACGCTAGCGGTACGGGCGGTGCGTCGCGGCGTGCACGCGCAGCGCACGCCGGTGCGACAGGCCTATCGTGGAGGGATGCCGGATGAGGACGAGAGCACGCTGGATGCCGCCGCGCGCGCGATCGCAGACCTCGCCGGCGGCCCCGAGGGAGTGATCGAGGAGTTCGCGTACGACGGCGCGGGCATCGTCGCCGAACGTCACGGCGACCCGGCCGCGCGCCGCACCTTCGTCCTCCTCCACGGCATCGGGATGGGCCGCAAGGTCTTCGCCGATCTCGTCCGGCGACTGCGGGACGACGCCTGCGTGGTCGCGCTGGACCTGCCGGGCTACGGCGAGGCGCCCGAGCCGCCGCGCACCCCGACGATCCCGCGCATCGCCGACCTCGTCGCCGCGTACCTCCGTCACCTCGATCGCGGTCCCGTCGTGCTGCTCGGCCATTCGATGGGCACGCAGGTCGCCGTCGAGGTGGCGACGCGGCATCCGGAGACCGTCCACCGGCTCGTGCTCGTCGCGCCCACCGTCGACCGGCGTCGCCGCCGCGCCGCCACGCAGCTCGCCCGGCTCGGCCGCGACCTGCTCGGCGAGAGCCCGAAGGTGCTGCTGCTCGGCACGCGCGAGTATCTGCGCGCCGGCCCGCATCTGCGCCACAAGCTCCGCGCGATGCTCGCTCATCGCCCCGAAGACGCCTACCCGCGCATCGCGGTGCCGACCCTCCTCGTCCGCGGAGAGCTCGACCTCGTCGTGCCGCAGCCGTGGTTCGACGAGGTCGCCGCGGCCGTGCCGGATGCCGTCTCCTTCGTCGTCGAGGGACACCACCACGAGACCCTCATCCGCACCTCGGAGCCGACCGTCGCCGAACTGCGGCGGTGGCTCGCGCAGGCCTGAGCTACGAGCCGCGGGGTGCCTGCGCGAGCAGCTCCGCGTGCTCGGGATGCGCCGTGAACCAGTCCGCGACGTACCAGCAGATCGGCCGCACGCGCCGGTCGCCGCGCTGCTCCAGCTCGGCGACGGCCCGCGCGACGATCTCGGCGGCGTAGCCGCGGCCGCGGAAGACCGGCACCGTGTACGCGCGCGTCATCGCGACCGTACGGCCGTCGTCGCGGTAGTCGAGGATGCTGACGAGGTCGTCGCCCCGGTGCAGCGTGTAGCGGGAGGCATCCGTCTCGTTCGCGAAGCTGAGGTCGGCCATGACTGAGCACTCTGTCACATTCCGTCACGATGTTGCGGCGGCATCCGTGCGATTTGACGCATTGCGACGCATTCGGTCATAATCGGCGCATGACTGACATCGCACGCACTCTGTCCGCCCGGGAGGCGAACGGAACAACCGGCATCATGATGCCGGGCGCTGTCATGTGTTGCCGAATGTGTCGTTGACACGGTAATCCCGCCGGGTCGCTGCTTCTGAACGCAGAACGACCCCCGAGCCATCCCACGGATGCGCCTCGCACATCGGCCGCCTCGCCGGCCACCGCAACACACTCGAACCCGCGCCGCGCTCCCGGGTTCCGCCCGTAAAGGACACTCTCATGTCGAACACCGCCCTCCTCTCCCGCCCCGCCGCCCGTCACCTGCACGCCGTCGAGGATCTGCCGGCATCCGCCCCCGTCGCCCAGGTCGAAGCCGCACGCACCTCGCCGCGCGGCTTCGCGCTCTACGTCGGCATCGACGAGGCCAAGGCCGTCGCCGACGGCGTCTCGCTGTCGACCCTCGTCGAGGCGCTGCGCCGCACGCTCGGCGAGCTCGCCCCGCACGCCGAGACCTACGCCACCGTCGCCCTCGCCCCGGCCGGAGCCGGGGGCCGCGACGTCGACGTCGTGCGACTGGCCCTGCACGAGCCGAGCGCCGTCGCCCGCACCAAGGCCGACCAGCCCGACGAAGACCAGGTGCCCGGCGGCGTCACGATCGACATCTCGCGCCGCCGCGTGCACATCGACGGCGAGTCGGCCGCGCTGACCTTCAAGGAGTTCGAGCTGCTGCAGTACCTCGTGCTGCGCGAGGGCCGCACGATCGAGCGCACCGAGCTCGTGTCGTCGCTGTGGAGCCACGCCGACGACGACGAGGCCCCCGGCGAGCGCACGATCGACGTGCACGTGCGCCGCCTGCGCTCGAAGCTCGGCCGCTACGAGGACATCGTGCGCACCGTTCGCGGCGTCGGATACCGCTTCGACCGCCACGCCGACGTCGTCATCCGCTACGGCCACGGCACCCCCTCGCCCGACCGCTTCTGAGCCTCCCGCGCATCGCGGTTGCGTGGCTTCCGCCGCGGTTCGGTCGCGGCATCCTGCGGGTGCTGCGCGGGCGTACCCACAACTTGCCGCGACCCAAACCCACCACGACAACCCGGACATGACTCAGTCGCGGCGAAACGCGGGTGCTCACCACCAACACCCACAACTTGCCGCGACCCAAACCCACCACAGCACCCCGGACATGACTCAGTCGCGGCGAAACGCGAGTGCTCACCACCAACACCCACAACTTGCCGCGACTGAAGGCGGTGCCTGGACGTCGGCGGGGGCGCGTAGGGTGGCGGGCATGACGGCGGGACGACAACGATGGATGCCGGGGCACCGGGCCGACGCGCTGCCCGCCGGCAATCCACCCGACACCGCACCGCACGCCACCCGGGATCCGCGACCGGAGCACGGGCGGCCTCTCGAGACGGAGTACCGGCCCCGCGCGCCGATCGACGCGGCGCGGGCGATCCGGGCGCAGCAGCGCGGCGCGCACGACCCCGCGCAGCAGGAGCACGAGGGCGTCATCTGGCGGGCGACGCGCACGCCCGACGGCGTCGCGACGCTCGCGATCCGGGTCGAGCGCCACCGGATCCGCGGCGCGGCGTGGGGTCCGGGCGCGGGCTGGGCGCTCGACCAGCTGCCCGCCCTGTGCGGCGCCGACGACGACCCGACCGGGTTCGACCCCACGCACCACCCCGTCGTCGACGCGGCCCACCGTCGCCATCCGGACCTGCGGATCGGCCGCACCGACCTGCTCTTCGACGCCCTCGTCAGCGCGATCTTCGAGCAGAAGGTCACCGGCCTGCAGGCATTCGGCGCGTGGCGGATGATCCTCACGTGGTGCGGCGAGCGCGCTGTCGGCCCGACGCCGCGGCCGATGTTCGCCCCGCCCGCGGACTGGGCGGCGATCCCGAGCTGGACGTGGCATCGCGCCGGCCTCGAGCCGCCGCAGTCGCGCACGATCGTCGCGGCGGCCGGCCGCCGCCGGTCGATCGAACGGGCGGCATCCCCGGCATCCGCAGATCGGGTGCTGACGAGCCTGCCCGGCGTCGGCGCGTGGACGAGCGCCGAGACCCGCATCCGCGCGTTCGGCGATGCGGATGCCGTCAGCGTCGCCGACTACCACCTCGCCCACCAGGTCGGGTTCGCGCTCACCGGCCGCCGCGTCGACGACGACGACGGGATGCTGGCGCTCCTCGAACCGTGGCGCGGTCACCGGCAGCGGGCGATCCAGCTGATCGGCCTGAGCGGCGTCGTCGAGCCGCGCCGCGGCCCGCGCCTGGCGCCGGAAGACCACCGCGCCCGCTGAGCGGGCAGCGGGCGCCCCGCCGCCCGAACCCGGCGCCCCGAACCCCAGCGAACGAAACCCTCAGCGGCCGAGGGTTTGCCTCACGGCGCATTCATAGGCAATAGTGGATTTAGGTAAGCCTTACCAAAGCATGCCCAATCCCTTTCCGACGCCCCACTCAAAGGAGCTTCCCCATGAACACGCGCCGGTTCACCGCCGCCGCCTCTCTGGCCCTCGTCTCCGCGCTCGCGCTGGCCGCGTGCGCCAGCACGCCCGAGGCCGCCGAGACGACCCCTGCCGCAGAGGACTACTACCCCATCACCGTCACCGACCTCGCCGGCAACGAGGTCACGATCGACAGCGCCGACAGCGTCGCGATCACCGACAACCGCTTCTTCCAGCTCGCCGCCGATTGGGATCTGGCGATCACCGTCGCCCCGCGCGACCTGATGAGCCCGAACAACCCGCTCGCCGACGACGAGGACATCCTCAACATCGGCACGCACGGCGAGCCCGACTTCGAGAAGATCGTCGCCGCCGACCCCGACCTCGTCATCAACGGCTACCGCTTCGGCGGCGAGGAGAACGCGCAGGGCGTGAAGGATGCCGCACCCGACGCCGCGTTCATCGACATGACCGCCCCCGACGACACGACCGCCGACGAGTACGTCGTGCAGAGCCTCACCCTCATGGGTGAGGTCTTCAACAAGAAGGACGAGGCCGCGGCCCTCATCGCCGAGTTCCACGACGCGCTCGATGAGGCCAAGAGCGCCTACGACCCGGCGACGACGGTCATGGGCCTCATCACCTCGGGCGGCGAGATCAACTACTCCAACCCGACCGACGGTCGCGGCGCGAGCATCTTCTTCAGCCTGCTCGAGCTGACCCCCGCGCTGGATGCCGAGGGCTCGGAAGGTCACACCGGCGACAGCGTGTCGCTCGAAGCGCTCGCCGGCGCGAACGCCGACGTGTTCATGGTGCTCGACCGCGACGCGGCCGTCGGCGAGGGCGAGGTCACGCCCGCGCTGGAGCTCATCAACGGCTCCGCGGCACTGGCCGCCGTGCCCGCGGTGCAGAACGGGGCGATCTACGTGTTCCCGTCGGACTACTACCTCACCGAGGACGTGTTCGCCTACATCGCCGTGCTGAACGGACTTGCGAAGACCTTCCAGGCCTGACCCGACACCCCCGACACCTCCGGTCGTCGAGCGAGCCGCGGGCTCGCTCGACGACCGGGGGACACGCCCATGACCTCACCCGCCCTTCCCCGCGTCACCCACATCGACGCCCTCTCCCGCGCCCACGCCCCCGGAAGGTCGCGCCGCAGCTGGCCGCTGCTGGTCGCGATCGTGCTGACGGCGGGCCTGCTGACCCTGTCGGTGTTCGTCGGCGTCGCCGACATCACCGACGCGACCGGCCGCGGGGCCGAGTTCCTCTGGATCACCCGCATCCCCCGCACCGCCTCGCTGATGCTCGCCGGCGCGAGCATGGCGATGGCGGGCCTCGTCATGCAGCTCATGACGCAGAACCGGTTCGTCGAGCCGACGACCGTCGGCACCACCGAATGGGCCGGGCTCGGCCTGCTGCTGACCTACATCCTCGTGCCGAGCGCCGGGGTGTTCGCCAAGATGGTCGCCGCGATCGTCTTCGCGTTCATCGGCACGCTCGTCTTCTTCGCGTTCCTGCGTCGCGTGACGCTGAAGTCGTCGCTCATCGTGCCGATCGTGGGCATCATGCTCGGCGCCGTCGTGAGCGCGATCACGACGTTCCTCGCGCTGCGGTTCCACCTGCTGCAGGTGCTGGGCGGCTGGTTCCTGGGCCGGTTCACCGGCATCGAGGTCGGCCGCTACGAGCTGCTGTGGATCGTGCTGGCGGTCGCCGTCGTCGTCGCAGTCGCCGCCGACCGGTTCACCGTCGCCGGCCTCGGCAAAGACATCGCCACGACCGTGGGCCTGAACTACGAGCGCGTCGTGATGCTCGGGGTCGCGCTCGTCGCGCTCACGACCGGCGTCGTGACCGTCGTCGTCGGGATGCTGCCCTTCCTCGGCCTCATCGTCCCCAACCTCGTCTCCCTCGTCCGCGGCGACGACCTGCGCACGAACCTGCCCTGGGTGTTCCTCACCGGCATCTGGGTCGTCACGGTGTGCGACATCGTCGGGCGCACGCTCATCATGCCGTTCGAGGTGCCGGTCTCGCTCGTGCTCGGCGTCGTCGGCGCGGCCGCGTTCATCGCGATGCTCCTGCGCACGAGGAGGACCCGTGTCCGCTGACGCGATCGCCCCGGGCCTCACCCCCAGCCCCGCCCTCGACCGCCGCGCCGGCCCCTACGCCACCCGCGCCCACCGCACTCGGTTCCGCATCGTGTGCGCGGCCCTCGTGGCGGCATCCCTCGTCATCACCGTGCTGCTGCTGAGCTGGGGCAACGAGTTCGCGCCGTTCAGCGAGCGCTGGTGGCGCATCTCGTCGATGCGGATCACCTCGATCGTCGTCATCGCGACCGTCACCTTCTGCCAGGCGCTGGCGACCGTCACGTTCCAGACCGTGACGAACAACCGCATCATCACCCCGTCGATCATGGGCTTCGAATCGCTGTACGTGCTCGTGCAGACCTCGATCGTGTTCTTCTTCGGCACCGCCGCGACCTCCGACGCGGTCGGGCTGAGCCCGTTCGCCCGGTTCCTCCTGCAGGTCGCCCTCATGGTGGCCTTCGCCGTGCTGCTGTACTCGTGGCTGCTGTCGGGCCGGTTCGGCGACCTGCACGTGATGCTGCTCGTGGGCATCATCCTCGGGGCCGGGATGGGGTCGGCATCCACCCTCATGCAGCAGGTGCTCGACCCGAACGAGTTCGACGTGCTCGCCGCGCGCCTGTTCGGCAACGTCGGCAACGCCAACACCGACTTCCTGTGGTTCGTCATCCCGGTGTGCGCGCTGACCGGCGGCGCGATCTGGGCGCTCGCCCGGCGGCTCAACGTCGTGGCGCTCGGCAGCGACATCGCGACGACGCTCGGCATGAACCACAAGCGGCACATCATGCTCATGCTCACCCTCGTCGCGGTGCTCATGGCGATGAGCACGTCGCTCGTGGGGCCGATGACGTTCCTCGGCTTTCTCATGGCGACCCTCGCCTGCTCCGTGACCGACACGCACGACCACCGCCGCATCCTGCCGGTGGCGTGGATGCTCGGCTACGTCATCCTCACCGCGGCGTACTTCCTGCTGCGGCACGTCTTCCCCCTCGTCGATGCCGTCACCGTCATCGTCGAGCTCATCGGCGGCCTCGTCTTCCTGGTCGTCGTCTTCCGAAAGGGGCGCCTGTGATCCGGCTGCACAACGTCGTCAAGCGCTACGGCACCGACGTCGAGATCGGCCCCGTGTCGATCGACCTGCCCGCCGGCGGCATCGTGGGCCTGGTCGGGCCGAACGGCGCCGGCAAGTCGACGGTGCTCACGATGATGGGGCGCCTGCTGACGCCGGATGCCGGCACGATCGAGATCGGCGGCCTCGACGTGCACGCCGCCCCCACGCGCCACGTCGCGAAGACCGTGTCGATCCTGCGGCAGGAGAACCACTTCGTCACGCGGCTCACGGTGCGCCAGCTCGTCGGGTTCGGGCGCTTCCCGTACAGCGGCGGGCGCCTGACGCAGCCCGACGAGGACAAGATCTCCGAGGCGATCGACTTCCTCGACCTCACCGACCTCGAGCAGCGCTTTCTCGACCAGCTGTCCGGCGGGCAGCGTCAGCGCGCGTACGTCGCGATGGTGCTCGCGCAGGACACGGACTACCTCCTGCTCGACGAGCCCCTCAACAACCTCGACGCGCAGCATTCGGTGCAGATGATGCAGCAGTTGCGCCGCGCGGCCGACGAGCTGGGGCGCACGATCGTCATCGTGCTGCACGACATCAACTTCGCCGCCGCGTACAGCGACTACCTCGTCGCGATGGACGACGGCGCCGTCGTCGTGCACGGCACCCCCGACGAGATCGTCCGCGACGACGTGCTGACCCGCATCTTCCGCACCCCCGTCACGGTCGTCGACAGCCCGTCGGGCCGCTTCGCCGTCTACCACCGGACGCCGCCCGAGACGGCGCATCCGCCCGTGCATCCGCCCTCCGACAAGGAGACCCCCATGCCCCCGAACGATAGCCTGGACCGATGAGCGCCTTCGCCCTCGCCCGTACCGCTCTCGATCTGCGGTTCCGCACCGTGCGCCTCACCGCGCGCGAGTGGCTCACGCCGTCGTACGTGCGCGTGCGGCTGGAGGGCGACGACCTGCGCGGGTTCGCCTCGCTCGGCTCCGACGACCACATGCGCCTGTTCTTCCCTTCCGCACCCACGCAGTCGGTCGAGGAGCTGCGCGCGGCCCCGAGCCGCGAGTACACGCCGCTGGACTGGGATGCCGACGCCGGCTGGCTCGACGTCGAGTTCGCCGTGCACGGCGACGAGGGGGTGGCCGCCCCGTGGGCGGCGACGGCCCCGCTGGGCGCCGAGATCGGCGTGGGACGGTCCCCGCGGATCGCTGCAGCTGATCGGCCGTCCGGACGCGTGGTTCCTCGCCGGCGACGAGACCGCGGTGCCCGCGATGCGGCGCTTCGCGCGGCTGATGGATGCCGAGGCCACCGGCCGCATCCTCGTCGAGGTCGCCGAGCACGAGCTGCCCGTCGATGCCCCGGCCGGGGTCACGGTGGAGCAGGTGCACCGCGGCGCGGCCCCGTCGGGTTCGGCGCTGGCCGCCCGCTTCGACGCGCTCGGGGCCGACCGGCCGGCGGGCGACGTGCTCGGCTTCATCGCCGCCGAGCAGGCGATCGTCAAGCCCGGCCGCGCCCTGCTGCTGGAGCGCTGGGGACTTCCCGCCGAGCACACGATCATCAAGGGCTACTGGAAGCGCGGCGAGGCCGAGTACCACGCCCCGCACTGAGCGTTCGCGACCCGCGGAACGCCGCGACGGAACCTCCCGCTACATCTCCTCGTGGGTGTCGGGGTCGCCGTCGAAGAGGCGCCCGCGCTCCAGGCCGCCGATGGCGCTGATCTCGGCATCCGTGAGAGCGAACCCGAAGACGTCGGCGTTCTCGATCTGCCGGGCGGGGTCGGCCGACTTCGGGATCGGGGTCGAGCCGAGCTGCGTGTGCCAGCGCAGCACCGCCTGCGTGGGCGTGACCCCGTGCTCGGCGGCGACGGCGGCGATGACCGGCTCGCTCAGCAGCTCGGTGCGACGGGCGAGCGGGCTCCAGCTCTCGGTGCGGATGCCGTGCTCCGCATGGAACGCCCGCATCGCCGCCTGCGGGAAGTACGGGTGCAGCTCGATCTGGTTGACGGCGGGGGTGACCCCGGTCTCGTCGATGAGGCGCGTGAGCATCGGCGCCGTGAAGTTGGAGACGCCGACCGAGCCGACGAGGCCATCGGCGCGCAGGGCGAGCATCGCGCGGAAGGTCTCGACGTAGCGGCCCACGCTCGGGTTCGGCCAGTGGATGAGGTACAGGTCGATGCGGTCGAGCCCGAGCCGTTCCAGCGAGCCGCGTGCACTGCGGATCGTCTCGTCGAACCCGTGGTCGCGGCCGGGAACCTTCGTCGTGACGAGGAGCCGGTCCCGGATGCCGCTCGCCCGCGCCGCCGCGCCCACCTCGGCCTCGTTCTGGTAGTTCACGGCGGAGTCGAGGATCCGGTAGCCGTTGCCGATCGCGGCGACCATCGCGGCGATGCCGTCGTCGCCGCGCAGGTTGTAGGTGCCGAGCCCGAGCTCGGGGAAGTCGGTGCCGTCGTTAAGAGTGACCGTAGGAATCATGACCATATCCCCCACCGTACGCCGCCGGGTGGAGCGACGTGCCGCACCAACTCCGCAGAATCGCACGAACTCCGCAGGCGAAAGCCCCTGCGGCTGCGGAGTACGCGATGATCTGCGGAGTTCGCGCGTGGGAGCCGGGCGGCGACGCCACCCGGGTGGGGTTATCCCGAACCGGATCGTCCGGGTGCCTCCGCTGCGCGCCCCCGCCGCCGCCCCTACCGTGGAGGACATGACCGCAGCGGTCCCCCTCCCCGCAGCCCCGACGAGGCTGCGCGCCATGCGCATCGGGCGGCACGTCGGCGCCATCGCGCAGCTGGCCGCCGTCGGCGTCGTCGGCTCCGTCCTGTTCTCGATCCTCGCGACCTTCCTCAGCCTGGGCGTCGGGCTGCTGCCGGTCGTGGGCATCGGCATCCTGTTCCTGCTCGCCTTCCTCTGCCTGCTCTGGGCGACCGCGTGGCTGGAGTACGAGCGCGTCGACGGCCTCTACGGCTACGGCCTGCCGGCCCTGCCGACGCGCCGCAGCGGCCGCCCCGGCCTCGGCGGATGGATGCGCACCCTCTGGCAGCAGTTCATCGACGGCCCGATGTGGCGCGGCATCGCCTCGGCGGCGATCGCGACGATGCTGGGCCTGGCCGTGCTCCCCCTCGTCGGCACGCTCGCCTCGAGCGTCGTGCTGCTGTTCGCGCCGCTCCTGGAGCACAACCTCGCCTCGTGGCGGATGACGGTCTTCCGCATCCCGGTCGCGATCGAATGGGCGGTCCCGGCCGGCATCCTCGGCATCGTGCTGAGTCTCGCGCTGCTCGCCGGCATCGCGCTGCTGCACGCTGTACTGACCCGCGCGATCCTCGTCCCCAGCCGCGAGGCCCAGCTCACCGAGCAGGCGCGCACCGCCGGCACGCAGCGCGAGAGCGCCGTCCGCGCCGGCGAGGTCGAGCGCACCCGCATCGAGCGCGACCTGCACGACGGCGTTCAGCCCCGGCTCGTCTCCGTCGGCATGACCCTCGGGCTCGCGCAGCAGAAGATCGACACCGACCCGGCCGCCGCGAAGGAGCTCATCGACGAGGCGCACACCTCGACCAAGGCCGCCATCACCGAGCTGCGGCAGCTGGCCCGCGGCATCCATGCATCGGTCCTCGACGACCGCGGGCTCGATGCCGCCCTCAGCGCCCTCGCCGCCCGCTCGCACGTGCCGGTGAGCCTGGACGTCCGCCTCGACGACCGGTGCAGCCGCACGGCCGAAGCCGCCGTCTACTTCGCGATCGCCGAGTCGCTGACCAACGCCGCCAAGCACTCCCGCGCCGCAGCGGCCCGCGTCATCGTCCGCAGCCGCGACGACGGGACGATCTGGGCCCGCGTCGAAGACAACGGCATCGGCGGGGCGCGGGTGCTCCCCGGCGGCGGGCTCGACGGCATCGTCAACCGCATCACGGCGGCGGGCGGCACGAGCCGCCTCGACAGCCCGGCCGGCGGCCCGACCGCCCTGGAGGTGAGCGTCCCGTGCGCATCCTGATCTGCGAAGACTCCGCGCTGCTGCGAGAGGGGCTCGTGCGCCTCGCGGAGGATGCCGGTCACGCCGTCGTCGCGGCCCTCCCCGACGCGCGGGGGCTCGCGGCGGCGGTCGACGAGGCGGCGCCCGAACTGTGCATCCTCGACGTGCGGCTGCCGCCGACGTTCACCGACGAGGGCATCCGGGCGGCGCTCGCGCTGCGTTCTTCGCGGCCCGAGCTGCCCGTGCTGGTGCTGAGTCAGTACGTCGAGGAGCGTTACGCCAGCGAGCTGATCACGGGTCAGGCCGCCGGGTTCGGGTACCTCCTGAAAGACCGCGTCGCCGACGTCCGCGACTTCCTCGACGCCGTGCAGCGCATCGGCGCCGGAGCGACCGTGCTCGACCCCGAGGTCGTCGCGCAGCTGCTCACCCGCCGCGCCCGCGACGAGCGGATGGCCCGGCTCACCGACCGCGAGCGCACCGTGCTGGCGCTCATCGCCGAGGGCAAGAGCAACCAGGCCATCGCCCAGACGCTGTTCGTCAGCGAGGCGAGCGTCGAGAAGCACATCACGTCCCTCTTCCAGAAGCTCGACCTCGAACAGGACGAGCACGGCAACCGCCGCGTGCTCGCCGCGCTGGTCCACCTCGAGCACGGCGCGGCATCCTCCCCGAACGGAGCACTCCAATGACCACGACCCTGACTCCCCCGCCCCTGCCGCCTACCCCCGCCGCCGCGGCCGGCGGGCCCGCCCCGACACGCGCCTCGTCCCGGGTCATCGCCGTCCTCGCGATCGCGTTCGGCACCGTGCTGATCCTCGGCGCCATCTTCACCGGCGTGTTCGCCGCCCTGCGCGGTTCCCCGCAGACCACGTCGTTCACGGCCGACGCCGCCGGCATCACCGAGCTCGACATCGACGTGGCCGCCGCCGAGCTCACCGTCGTCTACAGCGGGTCCGAGGCCCGGCTCGATGTCACCGGCAACACGTCCGACTGGCGCCTCACGCGCGACGACGACACGCTGTCCGTCGCGACCGAGCGCGACTGGTGGGGCGGATTCCGGTGGTTCGACGACGGCGACTCCGCGGTGCTGACGCTGCCGGCATCCCTGGAGAACACCGCGATCGACGGGGACTTCTCGCTCAGCGCGGGCGTCCTGCGGGCACACGGCCGCTACGGCGAGCTCGACCTCGACCTCAGCGCGGGCTCGATGGACGTGTCGGGCTCGGCCCGCTCGGTCGACGCCGACGCCGCCGCCGGCCGGCTCCTGTTCGACCTGTCGGGCGTCGACGAGGCCGACCTGCGGCTCAGCGCCGGCGCCATGACCGCAACACTGTCCGGCGTCGCGCCCAGCGACGTGAGCGTCGACGTCAGCGCGGGGCGACTCGTGCTGACGCTCCCCGACGCGGTCTACGACGTGACCGGCGATTCGACGGCGGGCGAGTTCCAGAACCGGCTCAGCCTCGACCCGGGCTCTGCGCACCGCGTGTCGGTGAGCCTGTCGGCCGGGTTCGTCCGGCTGCAATCCGCCGGCTGAGGCGCCGCGCGCGCAAAGATGCAGGAACACCTGTGACGGGGAGGGCCGTAAACGGCCCTCCCCGTCACTCCTGTCACAGGTGCTCCTGCATTCTGGTGGGCGTCGCCCGGTGGCCGGGTGTGCGCGGGCCGCGTGCGCGCTACGTTGGACGCGTGACCACTCCCATCGACGCCACCGCCACGCCCGCCTGGGCCGCCCTCTCCGCCCGCGCCGCCGGATTCGCCCCCGACCTCCGCGGCTGGTTCCGCGACGAACCCGACCGCGTCGGGCGCCTGAGCTTCGAGCTGGCCGACCTGCACGTGGATCTGTCGAAGAACCTGGTGGATGCCGACATCCTCGGCGACCTCCTCGCCCTCGCCCGCGACGTGCAGCTGGCCGACCGCATCGCGGCGATGTTCCGCGGCGACCACCTCAACACCTCCGAAGACCGCGCCGTGCTGCACACCGCGCTGCGCCGCCCGGCAGGCGCCGCGCCGGCGCTCGTCGTCGACGGGCAGGACGTCGACGCCGACGTGCACGCCGTGCTCGACGCGATGGCGGTCTTCGCCGACCGGGTGCGCGCCGGTCAGTGGCTCGGCATCACGGGCAAGCGGGTGCGGACGGTCGTCAACATCGGCATCGGCGGCAGCGACCTCGGCCCCGCGATGATCTCGGCGGCGCTCGAGCCCTTCGCCACCGGCATCGAGGCCCGGTTCGTCTCGAACATCGACCCGTTCGACCTCGCCCACAAGACGAAGGATCTCGACCCCGAGACGACCCTGTTCGTCGTCGCGTCGAAGACGTTCACGACGCTGGAGACCCTCACCAACGCCCGGCTCGCGCGCGACTGGCTGTGGGCGGGGCTGACGGCATCCGGCGCGATCGGCGACGACGACGCGCAGAGGCAGGATGCCGTCGCCCACCACTTCGTCGCCGTCTCGACGGCGCTCGACAAGGTCGCGGCGTTCGGCATCGATCCCGCCAACGCGTTCGGGTTCTGGGACTGGGTCGGCGGCCGCTACTCGGTCGACTCGGCGATCGGGCTCTCGCTCATGGTGGAGCTCGGGCCGGAGGCGTTCCGCGAGCTGCTGGCCGGCATGCACGCCGTCGACGTGCACTTCGGGGCCGAGCCGTTCGAGCGCAACGTACCGGTGCTGATGGGCCTGCTGAACGTCTGGTACACGAATTTCCTCGGCGCGCAGTCGCACGCCGTGCTGCCCTACGCGCAGCAGCTCAGCCGGTTCGCCGCCTACCTGCAGCAGCTGACGATGGAATCCAACGGCAAGCGCGTGCGCTGGGACGGGACGCCGGTGACGAGCGACACCGGCGAGATCTTCTGGGGCGAGCCGGGCACGAACGGGCAGCACGCGTTCTACCAGCTGATCCACCAGGGCACCCGGCTCATCCCCGCCGACTTCATCGCGTTCGCCAACCCGGCCTACGCGCTGGAGGACGGCGGGCGCGACGTGCACGGCCTGTTCCTGGCGAACTTCCTCGCCCAGACGAAGGCTCTCGCGTTCGGCAAGACGGCCGAGGAGGTCGAGGCCGAGGGCACGACCGGCGCCCTCGTCGCGGCGCGGACGTTCCCGGGCAACCGCCCGACGACGTCGATCTTCGCACCGGCGCTCACCCCGCGGGTGCTCGGCGAGCTGATCGCCCTGTACGAGCAGATCACCTTCACGCAGGGCACCGTGTGGGGCATCAACTCGTTCGACCAGTGGGGCGTGGAGCTCGGCAAGCAGCTGGCCCTGCAGATCGCCCCCGCGCTGGAGGGGGATGCCGCCGCGCTCGAGGCGCAGGACGCCTCCACCCGGGCGCTGCTCGACTACTACCGCACGCACCGCGCGTAGCGCCCCGGACGCCGCGCAGGGCACCCCGCCCACCGGTCGTTGAGCGAGGCCGCGCAGCGGCCGAGACGAAACGCCCGCACCCGCCGGTCAGGCCGCGGCCGGCATCCGCCCGCGAGGGCTGCGCGTCAGTCGTCGACGGATGCCGCCGCGGCGGCGCGAGCGACCCAGGCGGGGGCCTGGCCGTGGCGCTGCGACGGGATGAGCCGCCCGGCGGCGCAGTCGGCCACGAGCGCGGCGAGCCGGTCGGTGCGGGTCTGCTCGCGCTTGGCGCCGCTCAGCCAGTTGGCGCAGATGCGGTGATAGCCGGGGGTCGCGGCATCCCAGAAGGCCTGCGCGGCGGGGTTCGCGGCGATCGCGGCGGCCTGCTCGGGCGTGATCTCGGCCCGCTGCTCGTACGAGTACACGCCCGTGCGCTCGGGGCGGCGTCGCTCGTAGGCGGCGAGCCCGGCAGGGCGCATCCGCCCCTCGGCGATGAGCCGCTCGACGTGGGCGACGTTGACGGCGCTCCAGTTCGACGACGGCGTGCGCGGCGACCAGCGCTGCGCCCGCGCGTCGTCGTCGATGCGGCGGCTCGTGGAGTCGATCCACCCGAAGCACAGCGCCTCCACGACGGCGTCTTCGTACGACAGCCCGGGGTGGCCCTTGCGGCGGCGCTGCATCCACAGCTCGGTCGCCGTCTCGTGGTGCTCTTCGAGCCAGGCCCGGAACTCGGCGGCATCCGCGAAGAACAGCGCGTCGGACTCGGCAGCCATGGCGCGACGCTACCACCCGACCCGTGCCAATTGCAGGGCGAACCGCATCATCCGAGCCCGTCCAGGCCCGGAGAGTGCGATCCGCCCTGCATTTGGCACGAGAGCCGCCGCGCACGAGCCGCCTCGCACGAGCCGCCGTGCCGTGCGGCATTCCCCCCGAGCCGCCGTGCCCGCCGCACGGACAGCCGTCAGCCCTTCCGCTGCACGTCCAGCAGGGGCTGCCCGTGCGTCACCGGCCCCAGCGCCACCGGGTCGACGGTGTCGAAGGCGTCGCCGTTGAGCACGATGACGGGAGTGATGAGCGGATAGCCCGCGGCCTCGATCACGGCGCGGTCGAAGGTCACGAGCGGGGTGCCGACCTCGACGCGATCGCCGTTCGCGACCTTCACGTCGAAGCCTTCGCCCTTGAGGTTGACCGTGTCGATGCCGACGTGGATCAGCACCTCGGCGCCGTTGTCCAGCTGCAGTCCGAACGCGTGCCCGGTGGGCTGCGCCGCCACGACGAGGCCGGCACCGGGCGCGTACACCGTGCTGCCGGTCGGCTCGATCGCGACGCCCGGCCCCATGACCCCGCCCGCGAAGACCGGATCGGGCACCGACGACAGCGCCACGGCGGTGCCGTCGAGCGGCGAGGCGACCTGGATGAGGTCGGTCGCCACGGCGGTCGCGCCCGCGGCCCCCGCGAGCGCCGCTCCGCCGGCCGCGGCGGCCGCACCCACCGCCGCGTCAGCGGCCATCGCCGCGTCAGCGGCCACCGCCGCGTCAGCGGCCACCGCCGGCTGCGGATCCTTGTAGCCCGAGATGATGACGAGGAACATCGCGACCGCGAACGCGCCGAGCACCGCGATGCCGTATAGCCCGATCGGGGTGAACGCCGGGATCGTGAGCAGCGACGTGAACACGAACGCCTGCGTCGTGATGCCGTGCTCCAGCCCCAGCAGCAGCGACCCGACGCCGATGATGAGACCGCCGGTGAGGCAGCCCACCAGCATCCGTGGATAGATGCGCTTGAACCGCAGATGGATGCCGTACAGCGACGGTTCGGAGATGCCGCCGAGCAGGCCCGCGGCGAGCGCCCCGGTCGCGGTCTGCGTCATCTGCTTGTCCTTCTCGCGCCAGGCGAGCACCAGGACGCCCGCGGTCGCACCGAAGCAGGCGAAGTTCCATGCGCCCATCGGGCCCTGGATGAAGTCGTACCCGAGGTTCTGGATGTTCAGGAGCATGATCGCGTTGATCGGCCAGTGCAGCCCCAAGGGCACCATGAACGGATACGCCAGGGGGATGATGATCGCGAAGATGAACGGGGAGAACGAGTTGATCGAGCTCAGCAGGTTCGCCAGCGCCGCACCGACGTAGACGCCGATGGGGCCGAGCAGGAACGCCGTCAGCGGGATCATGATGAGCATCGCGAAGAACGGCACGAAGATCAGCTGCAGGTTGTCGGGGATGATCCGCTTGAGCCCCTTGTACAACGGTCCGAGCACCGCCGCCATGAGCAGCGGCGGGAACACTTGCGAGTTGTAGCTGAAGATCGTGAGGGGAACGCCGAAGATCGGGATCGTCGTGATGTCCGACCCGAGGAAGTGCAGTTGCTGCGCGCCCTCCTGGGTCGCGAGGTTGGTGAAGCCGGGGAGCATGACCACCGCCATGATCGCGAAGCCCACCCAGGGGTCGGCACCGAGCTTGTTCGCCGCGTTGTAGGCGACCATGAGCGGCAGGAAGATGAACACGCACTGCCACATCAGGTTGACGAACTGCCACGACGGCGGCAGCTCGGTGCGGGGGTCGGCCCAGTTGCCGATGACGCCGAGGGTCGACATCAGCGCCATGAACGTGATGAACAGGGATGCGCCCAGCAGCGCGCCCAGGATCGGCCGGAACGAGTCGGACAGGAACTCGAAGAGCGAGTCGAGCCACGCGACCTTGCCGCGCACGCCGCCCTCTCGGGCCGCCTTCTTGAGGTCGGCGTCGGACAGGGCGGGTCGGTCGCCCGACATCGAGGGCAGCGCCATGATCTCGTTGTAGACGGTCTGCACGCCACCGCCGATCACGACCTGGAAGCGGTCGCCGGCCTGCGGGACGGCGCCGAGCACGCCGGAGACGGCTTCGACGGCGCCTTTGTCGGCCTTGTCGCCGTCGACGAGCTGGAACCTCAGCCGCGTGGCGCAGTGCGTGAGACTCGTGATGTTTCCGGGGCCGCCGACGGCTTCGACGATGTCGGCTGCAGTAGTGGATGCCATGTCGTTTCTCCCTGGGAGTCGCCTGTGAACGCGACTCTATACCGGGCTCGGAAGCCTCGGTAGACCCAAAGGGATACCGTATCCGTTCAGGTTTTTGCCAGGAATTGCGCCGTGATCGTCCAGAAACCGTTGCCAAGCTGTGACCTTCGTGTCCACCCGAGGATGCACACCGCCGGCCACATCCGTGCTGCTGCGGTGCTGACTTACCGGAAGTACTCACTCATGCCCCGTCTGCCGTTCCGCCCTGCCACGTCCCTGCTCGTCAGCCTCGGCCTCGTCGTCGGCGTCGTCGCGACCACCTCCGCGTCGCTGCCCTCCGTCGCCGCAGACGACGCGCCGGCCGTGGCCGAGACGACGACCTCGATCGACGCCATCACCGCCGACGCACGCAACACCCTCGCCAAGGCGCAGGCCGCCGTCGACGGCGCGACGCGGGTGTCGTTCGACATCACGGCATCCGGGCTGGATGTCGGCACCACCGACATCGTGATCGACACGACGAAGCTCGGCACCCTCATCGACAAGCTGGCGACCATCTCGGTCACCCCGACGATGCTGATCCCGGCGGTGACCGACGAGGCGAACGCCGAGATCGCTTCGGTGCGCGGCCAGACGGCCGCACTGCGCACGGCGCTCGCCGCCGCGCAGGCCGCCGCCGCGCAGGCTGCCGCTGAGGCCGCCGCCGCGCAGGCCGCCGCCGAGGCCGCCGCTGCCGAGGCCGCCGCGGCTCAGGCGCAGGCCGAGGCCGAAGCCCAGGCGGCGAGCGTCGCTGCCGCTCCCGCCGTCGACGTGAACGTCGACCCCGCCTCGGCGCAGGGCATCGCCCAGGCGATGATGGCGGCGAGCTACGGCTGGGGCGACGACCAGTTCGCGTGCCTCGTGGCGCTGTGGGACCGCGAGTCGGGCTGGAACGCCGCCGCCTACAACGCGTCGAGCGGCGCGTACGGCATTCCGCAGGCGCTCCCGGGCAGCAAGATGGCCTCGGCCGGCGCCGACTGGGAGACCAACCCGGCGACGCAGATCGCGTGGGGGCTCTCGTACATCGCGGGCAGCTACGGCAACCCGTGCGGCGCGTGGAGCCACTCGCAGTCGACCGGCTGGTACTGAGCGCCGCCTTGCCCGGATCCCCCCGTCCAGGCCGCCACTGATCGTCGAGACCGTCCCCTGCCGCCGTGCGACACGGGGCGGTCTCGACGTCGGGCGCCTCGCCGCGTCGGGCGGTGCGTCTGGGCGATGGACGCGGCTACGCTGGAGGCATGACCGCTCTGTTGGTGTTCGACGGCGACTGCGGGTTCTGCACGAGCGCGGCCGCCTGGATCACCCGGCACGCCGACGTCGAGACCGTGCCGTGGCAGTTCGCCGAGCTCGACGCCCTCGGGCTGAGCCTCGAGCAGGTGCAGACCGCGGTGTGGCTCGTCGACGACGCGGCACCCGCCGGCTCAGCACCACCCAGTGCAGCACCACCCAGTGCAGCACCACCCAGTGCAGCACCACCCAGTGCAGCACCACCCAGTGCAGCACCACGCGGCGGTGCCGCGGCGATCGCGGCGGCGCTGCGGCGAGCGCACCTGCGGCGGTGGCGCGCGGTCGGCGCGGTGCTGCAGTGGCCCGGCGTGCGGCTGCTCGCCCGTGTCGGGTACCGCGTCATCGCGCGCAACCGCCGGCTGCTGCCGGGCGCGACGGCCGCCTGCGCCCTGCCGTCGCGCTGAACCGCGCACCGGCTCGGGCCGATACGCCGGGCAGGCTCCCAACTTGCAGGACACAGTGTGACCGAAACGGGCTTCCGGGCGAGTCGAGTTGACATGCGTCACAGGTGCTCCTGCATCCTGGCGGCGGCCGCGGCGGGGTGGCGGCCGCGCCCGCAGGACGTACGGCAGTCGTGACCGGGCCGCAGCGTCAGTCGCGCTCGTCCACCCGCCCGCTCGGGCGCCAGTCGTTGAAGAACGCGATCACGACGATCACGTAGACGAGAGGTCCCAGGGTCAGCGCGAGCACGATCCACCCGAGAGCCTCGTGCCAGCCCGCGAGCCACATCGCGCCGAGAATCGCAGTCAGCGCGATCGAGAGCCAGAACGGCCAGTGTCGCATGCGCTCAGAATAGGTCACTCGCCCCGGTCGGCGCGATCCCCCACTCGGATCGGGATGTATCTCCGCCCCTCGACGCTCCTCTCCTCCTACGGGGGAACGGATGCGGGCACACCCGCACGATCGAAGGAGAACGCGATGAGGGTACCCATCGAGAAGGTGCCGGTCGACGCCCGGCGGCGCGCGCTGCGCGCGCTGCAGTCGCTGACCGACACGGGCGAGCGCAGGCTCGCGCGCGCGGAACTCGGGGCGGAGGTCATGCCGCTGCGGCGGCCCGACCTCGACGGCGTGGCGTACTGGGAGTTCGAGGTGACCGGCGTCACGACGTCGCTGCCGGTGCCGGATGCCGAGGCGAAGGAGTTCGACCGCGGTTTCATCATCGTCGCCGCGGGCGATCACGACGTGCCGGTGCCGCACCTGAGCATCGACCTCGCGCCGCCGAGCCGGCAGCTGGAGGTGTTCGGCGAGGCCGAGAACGTCTTCAAGATCGACGCGCTCACGTACGCCGCCGAAGACCGCGCGGGCACGCTGATCGGCTTCATCGGCACGATGCCGCCGAAGCTCGCCGGCGCGCCGGACAAGATCCCGGCGAAACTGCCGCAGGGCTGGGCGACGACGCTGCCGAAGGATCCGGAGCGGGTGCTGCTGTCGGTGCAGGAGCCGGATGCCGAGAAGTCGCCGCGCGCGCGGTTGCGCGCCTCGCGCGAGAAGCGCCCCGTGGAGCTGTCGTCGTGGCGTTCGTGGAAGGAGCTGAAGGACGGGTACGCGGATTCGTACCGGCTGCAGCTGGCGGGGCTCGCGCAGCGGGCCGCGCATCCCTGGGGAGTCGAGGCGCTCGTCGAGAGATTCGGCGAGGGCATCCACGCGGGGCAGAGCATCACGGTGCCGCTCCTGGAGCGCGGCAAGGTGGCGGTCACCGGGCCGGCCGCCGACCGTGTGAAGGTGACGATGTCGGGCGCGCGGACCGGCACGCCGTCGGTCGAGGTGTCCACCGACGCCGGCACCGACGACCGCGACACGACGTTCCAGCTGAACGCGAGCTACGCGGGGGGCGGGTCGGAGACGCTGACCTTCTTCATCGTCCCGCAGAACGCACCCACCGTCATCGTTCCGGGGCCGTCGCCCCTGGGACCGGTCTTCTGAGGAGCAGGAACCATGGCATGGACGACTTTCTGGGCCGGGACGAGCGATGGCCAGCCCCGCTACTACCAGTTCTCCTTCGCGGGATGCGCCGTCGGGTGCGGACCGGTCGCGTGGGGCATGCTGTTCGGCTGGGCCGACCGCACGGCGCATTCGGGACTGCCGTACTGGGCGCCGCGCACCGGCATCTACCGGCAGAACGGCGGCCGCGGGGCCGACGCGGTGGCGCCGACCACGCAGGATCAGGGCGTGCAGAACATGATCGCCGAGATCCGCGGGCAGGTGAGCACGTTCTGCGCGTTCGGCAGCGGGGCGACCGCTCCGTGGAACATGTCGGGCGCATGGCAGTACCTGAACGGGCGCACCGGGGCGCATCTCGACACGCACTACAACGTGCTCGGCATCCATGAGACGCGGCTGGCGAACTACGCCGCGAGCTCGATCGCGTACCGCAAGACGCCCGCCGTCATCGGCACGGGCTGGCTCACGCACTATCCGCTGGCATGGGGATACCGGTGGCAGAAGCGCACCGTCCGCAAGAGCTTCCTGTGGTGGTCGTGGTCCGAGGAGGTCACCGACACCCAGTTCTACGTCAACCAGGGCTGGGGGTCGGGCGGCGACGGGCAGTGGATCGACGCCGGTACGTGGTTCGCCGGCGAGCTCTACCCGTGAGCTGGCGCTGATCGACGAGGAGGGCGCCCCTGGCGGCTGGATGCCGGGGCGCCCTCGAAGCGTGGTGCAGGCGATCGAGGCGGCTCAGGGCTGGAGAGCCTCGTACGCGTCGCGCAGCCGCGTGAGCGCGCGCGCGTAGCGCGAGCGTGCGGTGGCGGCGCCGATCCCCAGCACTCGCCCCGCCGCCGCGACGGAGAGCTCCTCCCAGACCACGAGACGGATGAGTTCCTGGTCGCGCGCGGGCACGAGCTTCAGCGCCTCGACGGCGACGAACGCTTCGTCCGGGATCGGCGCGGCCGGAACCGCTGCGGCGGCGCGGAGCGCATCGTCGACGCGGTCGCGCCGCAACCTTCCGCGCCGGTAATTGGCGAGGACCTTGCGGGCGATCCCGTACGCCCACGCTCTGCGCTCGTCCTCCGCCCGCGGGAGGCGGGAGCGGTGCCGCCACAGGGCGACCAGGGTCTCCGACGTGCAGTCGGCCGCATCGTCGGTGGGCGTGACCCGGCGGGCGAAGTAGCGCAGGAGCGCGGGGACCAGGGCCGCGATCGCGTCCTCGAAAGCCCGCTCCGCGGCCTTCGAGTCGGCCGACGCCGCGTGGCTGCGTTCGATCATCGTGAGCCTGTCGGCGGCGGGCGTGCTCACTGTCCGTCCCCATCCGACTGGGAGATCTCGTCGATCAGCCCGGTCCGGTCCACCCCGTCCCACGCCGGTGCGCCCCAGAGCTGCGCCATCGCCTGGGCGGCCTCGGCGTCGCCGTCCTCGATCCGCTCCGCGAAGGCGCGCATGCTGTCCGTCACGCCGCCGCCGTCCGTTGCGACCAGCGCCGGCCAATCCGATGCCGCGCCGATGACGCGCGCCGCCGCCTCTCGCGCCGCGGCATCCCCTGCGCCATCGGCAGCGATCCAGGCGCCCAGCCAGTCGCTGTACGACTCCGACTCGAAGGTGCGGCGCAGCAGCAGCTCGGGCGCGACGGCGCCATCCGCCGTCATGATCGCGACGACACGGGCGGTGAGGTCTTCGCGCGTGACGCCCGGAGCCAGCGGCATCCATTCGGGATACACCGACGCGACGACCTCATCGAGATCGGACGCGCCCAGGTCGATCCATTCGCTGTTCACGTCATGCTCCGTGCTGACGGCGGAGCCCCGGTCATCCCCCGGGTTCGGCGACCCGAACCAGCCCGTGCGCGCGGCGAACCCGGTCGCCACCGCTCCCGCCGGAACCCCCACCACCACGATCGCCGCCACGGCGGCGACGAGGATCTTCCCGCGGTGCGGGCGGCGCACGGGTCGCGCTTGACGGACGGCGTCGCGCGCTCGTCCGCCGGTGACGTCGGTCGCCGCGGCGGGGTCTGCCGCGCGCAGCGCGGCGATGAGGTCGGTGTCTGTGGTCATGTCCATGAGTGTTCCCCTCTTGATCTGAACACCCTGTTCATGTCCGCTGCCGGCCAAAGCGTTGCAGCGGCACGGGGGAGATCACGACGGGGAGTTCGAGACGATCATCAGCCGGCGAGAAGCTGAGGGGTCCGGTGAGGAAGGACAGTCTGACCATTTCCTATGCGTCGGCGTTGAATCACAAAAAGATAACGACAACCCCTTGTGGGCCGTTACCTGTCCGTTATACAGTGCTGGCACGGTAGTTGTTTTGCTGTGGCAGCTACCGGCATGTGATTGCAGGACACTCTTGGTGCAAGGGACAAGGGCCGGTCGGGAGCCTCTCCGACCGGCCCTTACTCTTGCGCCGCGGCATCCATCGCTCTTGCACGCCCGGACGTATGCTGACCCGCATGAGCACCCGCACTCCGGTCCCCCGCGTCGGTGCGATGTGGTTCACGCTGTTCACCCTCGCGTGGCTGGCGATCTGGACGGTGCAGCTCACCCCGCTGCAACTGCTGCTGCCGCTGCAGCTCGACACCTCCGACAGCGCGTCGGGCTGGGTCGACGGCGTCGTGCACTCCGGGCTCGTGCTCGGCGTCGGCGGACTCGTCGGCGTCGTCGCCGGGCCGCTCGCCGGCGCCTGGAGCGACCGGCGCGGCGGAGCGAAACCCCGGCGGCGCCCGTTCGCCCTCGCCGGAACCTGGATCACCGCCGTCTTCCTCGTGCTCACCGGCCTCGGCCCGGGACCGTTCGCGATCGGCGCCTCGTGGGTGGGGGTGTCGGTGGGCATCGCGATCGCCTCGGCCGCGTTCACCGCGATGATCGCCGACCAGCTGCCGGCGGCGCAGCGCGGCGCCGCGTCGTCCGCGGCATCCTCGGCGCAGGCGGTCGGCCTCATCCTGGGGGTCGCCGCCGTCGTCCTCGTCGGGCTCAGCGTCTTCACCTCGTACCTCGCCCTGGCGGTGACCATCGCGGTCATCGGCACGGCGACGGCACTGCTCCTGCCCGACCCCTCGGCGACCTCCTTCGAGGCGCACGCGCAGCGCGCCCCGGGCGAACCCCGCTTCGCCTTCTGGGCCGACCGCGACTTCCGATGGATGCTGATCGGTCGCCTCGTCGTCAACGTCGGCAACGCCGTCGCGACGAGCCTGTTCCTCTTCTTCCTCCTCTACGGACTCGGGCAGGAGAAGTCGGCCGCCGAAGACAACCTGCTGCTGGTCATCGTGGTCTACACGGTGTTCGTGGTGGCGGCATCCGTCGTCACCGGCGTCGTCTCCGACCGCACGGGGCGGCGCCGCGCCCTCACCGTCACCGCCGCGATCGTGCAGGCCGGGTCGGGCGTCATGCTGCTGATCGCCCCCACCTTCACGATGACGATGGTCGCCGCGGCCCTCATGGGCGCCGGCTACGGCGCGTTCATGACGGTCGGGCTCGCGTTCGCCACCGATCTGCTGCCGACCGAGAAGGACCACGCCCGCGACCTCGGCGTCGTCGGCGTCATCGCCGCGCTCGGCCAGCTCATCGGGCCCATGATCGGCGCCCTGCTCGTGGCGCTCGTGGGCGGATTCTGGCTCGTCTTCGTGGCCGCCGCGGTGCTCTCGCTCGTCGGCGCCGGACTCACCGCCCTCGCACGCGAGCGCATCATGGGCTGAACCGTGCGCACCCCGAACGCCGGCGAGCCCGAGGCCTGACGGGGTCAGACCCCGCCACCACCTCCGCCCCCACCACCGCCACCGGCTCCGCCGCCGCCACCCGACCCGCCCGACGTCGACGACGACGAGGAGGCGGCCGACGACAGCGACCCGATGCCCGACGCGAACGACGACGCGTCGAACGACCCGGTGCCGACGTACCAGTACGGCCCGCTCGCGCCCACCGCGCCGTAGAGCACCGCGAGTTGCTGCGACCACTCCTTCTCCTGGCCGAACACGACGGCGTACGGCAGCAGCTTCTCGTACAGCGCGAGCTTCTGCCGAGGGTCGTTCACGTCCACCGGGCCCCGCTCGGCGCCGGAGGGCGATTGCAGCATCCGGATGCGGTCGGCCTCAGCCCACTCGATGAACTCCCTGAGCCCGCGCAGGTGGTCGCGGGTCTCGGCGCCGCGCGCGGTCAGCGGCTTGCGCGCGCAGAGCGCGACGACGACCACCACCGCCAAGATCGCGCTGATGATCACGAGCACGGGCGCCGGCCCGCTCACGCCCCCGTCCCCCGCCGCGACGCCGAACAGGAACACCCCGACGACGGCGACGAGGGCGATCGCGATGGGCACGCCGCGCGTGCCGGACGGTACCGCCTTCCGCAGCCCGCGGTTCTTCAGCTCCGACTCGGCGGCGGCCAGGATGCTCTGCGCGACCCGCGACAGCCGGGTGTCCTGCCTGCCGAACTCGTACTGCTCCCCCGGCGTGCCCGCGGGGAAGAGCCCGGACAGCAGCATTCGCCCGTCGCCGTCCGCGCGCGACGGGTCGACGAGCTCGGCGACCAGCTTCGCCTTGCCCGTCCAGCCCCGGCGTCCCTCGATGATGCGGATCGAGCCGACGACGGCCTGCTCGAGCACCTCCGCCGGGATCGCCTTCGTCGCGAGGCCCAGCAGCACGGCGCTCTCCAGGGCGTCGATGCCCGGCGGCGGCTCGTACTCGGCGATGATCGTCGGCCGGCCCGGCGCGTCGGCGAGCACGCCGCGGCGCCGGCGCGCCGCGACGACGACGGCGCCCACCGCGCCGAGCCCGGCGACGCCCTGCGCCCAGCCCCACGGCGACGCGAGATACGACGTGCCGAAGAGGGTGAAGGCCTCCGGCGCGAACCCGACCGCCATCGTCAGCGTCTGATACGGCTGGATGCCGGTCGCCACGGCGGTGATGACGGTGTCGCCGCCCGCATCCATCGCCCGATCGATCGAGGCGCAGGCGTCGGTGGCGTCCTGATAGCCCTGGTAGCACGACATGCGGCCGGTCAGCTGCGCGGCGAGGTCGGGCGCCAGGTGCAGGCGGGCGGTCACCGACCCGAACGACTGCGCCCAGCCCACGCCGTTGACATCCCAGTAGAACTCGAGGCCGGTGTCGGGGAAGTTCCAGGTGACGTTGTCGAGCGTGTAGGTGATGACGTACGTCTGCCGGCCGTGCACGTAGCCGCCGGAGCGCGAGACGACCGAGAAGGCGCCGTCGACGTCTTCGAGCTCGCTCTCGCGCGGGTTGCCGTCCTCGTCGGTGATCGACAGGAGGTGCGCCTTCAGCGGCTGACCGTTGTAGGTGTCGGGGATCTGCCGCCGGATGCCCCGGTTCTGGTCGTAATCCGGGAACACCGCGACGAGCCGCTCGACCACGAGCAGGCGGCTCGTGCCGTCGTCGGCACGGGTGAGCGTGTAGTCGACCGTCATCGACTCGAACGTGAAGTCGTCGAGCCCCGCGGGGCGGATGGATGCCGCGGCCACGGGGTCGGCCTGGGGGGCGGCCAGAGGGTCGGCCACGCGTGGTGCGGTCGCGTTCGCGGCGGTGGCCGGGGCGCAGATCGCGCACGCGAGCATCGCAAGGAGCACAGTCGACCACAGGTGTCGCATGACCCCACCCTAGAGGGCGCGCGCGTCGCACTACAGTTGACGCCATGACCGACCGTCGCCTGGCCATCGCCGCGTGGGAGAGCCTGTTCCGCGCGCAGCACGAGGTGTTCGGCGACATCAGCGGAGACTTCGCCGACGGCGAGCTGTCGCAGGCCGAATACGACGTGCTGCTGACCGTCACGCGCGGCGACGACCACGCGGCGCGGCTGCGCGATGTGACGGCGAACATGCTCATCAGCCAGCCGAGCGTTTCGCGCCTCGTCGACCGGATGGTCGCCGGCGGACTGTTGTCCAAGTGCCCCGATCCGCTCGACGGCCGCGGCGCCGTCGTGCGTGCGACGCCGGAGGGGCTGGCGGCCTTCCGGCGCGTGGCGACCGCGCACGCGCGCTCGATCGCCGAGCGCATGGCGGTGCTCACCGACGACGAGCTCGCGCAGTTGCAGGAGCTGGCGGCGAAGCTGCGCCGCTGTTGAGCGCGGCGGGTTTCTGCGTTTCGTCTCGGCCCTGCGGGCCTCGCTCAACGACCGGACAGAAGGCTCGCTCAACGACCGGACACGGAAACCCCCGGACGTTGAGCGAGCGAGCGCAGCGAGCGAGACGAAACGCCGCAACCCGCACTACGGGGTGCGGCGGCGCAGTGTCAGGGACGCGAGCACGAGGGCGCCGAGGGCGAAGGCCGCGATGACGGTGACCGGCATCCAGAGGTCGTCCCAACCTTCCTTGCCCGCCGTGACGGCGCTGACCGCGTCGATCGCGTGGCTCAGCGGCAGCCAGTCGCTGATGGAGTGGAGGACATCGGGCATCTGGTCGCGGGGCATGAACAGGCCGCCGAGGATGATCTGCGGGAACACGAGCACCGGCATGAACTGCACGGCCTGGAACTCCGTGCGCGCGAACGCGCTCGCGAGCAGGCCCAGCGCCGTCCCGAGGATCGCGTCGATGACGGCGACGAGCCCGAGCTGCCACATCGGCCCGTCGATCTGCAGCCCGCACACGGTCACGGCGAACACCACCGTGATGACGGCCTGCAGGGTCGCCATCAGCCCGAACGCGAGGGCGTACCCGACGATGAAGTCGGCCTTGCCGAGCGGCGTCGTCATGAGACGCTCGAGGGTGCCGCTGCGGCGCTCGCGCAGCGTCGTGATCGACGTGATGAGGAACATGATCACGAACGGGAACAGCGCCAGGATCGGCCCGCCGAACCGGTCGAACACGCCCTGCTGATCGGTGAACAGCCACGCGAACAGGCCGACCAGCACGCTCGGCGCGATGAGCATGAGCGCGATCGACCGCGGGTCGTGCCGCAGCTGGTGCAGCACGCGACCGGCCGTCGCGAAGGTGCGGGAGGGGTTCACGAGGCACCCCCGCCCCGTCGGTCCCGGCGTTTCGGCTCGACGCCATGCGCCGCGCTCGACGACCGGCGCCGCCGGGGATGCTCGTCGTCGGCGCCCGACTCGGCGCGCTGGATGAGGGCGAGGAAGGCGGCATCCGGATCGTTCGCGCCGGTGTCCTCCAGCAGCCCCGCGGGCGTCGTGTCGGCGACGAGACGTCCGGCGCGCATGAGCAGCAGGCGGTCGCAGCGCAGGGCCTCGTCCATGACGTGGCTCGAGACGAGCAGTGTGGCCCCCGCATCCGCGAGGGCACGGAAGACGCCCCACAGCTCGGCGCGCAGCACCGGATCGAGGCCCACCGTCGGCTCGTCGAGGACGATGAGCTCGGGGGATCCGAGCATCGCCACGGCCAGCGACACCCGGTTCTCCTGGCCGCCCGAGACCGAGCCGACGACCTGGTCGGCCTGAGCCTCCAGCCCGACCTGGGCGATGACGCGGTCGGCGTCGGAGCGCGGCGCGCCGATCACACGGGCGAAGTAGCGCAGGTTCTGCCGCACCGTGAGGTCGGCGTAGACGGATGCCGCCTGCGTGTCGTAGGCGACCCGCCTGCGCAGCCCCGCGCTCCCGGCCGGCTCGCCGAGCACCGTCACGGTGCCGCCGGCGACCTTTTGCACGCCGACGATCGAGCGCATGAGGGTCGTCTTGCCGCACCCCGACGGGCCGAGCAGGCCCGTCACCGCGCCGCGCGCGATGTCGACGTCGAGGCCGCCGAAGACCTCGGTGCGCCCGCGCCGCACCCGCAGGCCGCGGATGCTGACGGCATCCGAAGTAGTCATCATGTGCTGAATTATCCGCCGCGCCGGCACCGGGCGCGACCGCCACGGGGCGCGTCAGAGCACGCGCGCGGCCTGCCGGGCGGCGCCGAGGGCGACGTACTCGGCGGGCTCGGGTACCTCGACGGGCACGCCGAGCACGGCGGGGGCGATCTCGCGCACGGCGTCGGAGCGGGCGCCGCCGCCGATCAGCAGCGCACGCCGGATCGGCACGCCGAGGTCGCGCACGGCGTCGAGGCCGGCAGCGAGGCCGCCCAGCATCCCTTCGACGGCGGCGCGGGCGAGGTTCTCGCGGGTCGTCGAGGCGAGCGTCATCCCGTCGAGGGATGCCGTCGCATCGGGCAGATTGGGCGTGCGCTCGCCCTCGAAGTAGGGCACGAGCCGCAGTCCGCCGGCGCCCGGCTCGGCCGCCAGCGCCAGGTCGCTGAGACCGGCGTGGTCGACGCCGAGCAGGCGCGCGGTCACATCGAGCACGCGCGCCGCGTTGAGGGTGCATACGAGCGGCAGGAAGTGCCCGTCGGCCGAGGCGAACCCGGCGACCGTGCCGGTCGGATCGGTCGTCGGGTCGGCGCTGACGGCGCAGACCGTTCCGCTCGTGCCGATCGAGACCACGACATCCCCCAGCTCCGCCCCGACGCCGAGGGCCGCGGCGGCGTTGTCGCCGGCACCCGGCGCGACCCGGCGTCCGTCGGCATCGGCGACCCACTCGTCGGCGGCGAGCACGCGCGGCAGCACGACGTCGTGTCCCCGCGCGTCGTGTCCCTGCGCGTCGTGTCCCGGTGCATCGCGTCGCAGCGCCGCCGCGAGCAGCTCGCGGTCGTACTCGCCGGTCGCGGGGTTCCAGTAGCCGGTGCCGGAGGCGTCGGAGCGATCGGTGACCAGCTCGCCGAGGTCCGCGCCGCGCGGGCTGTCGCCCGGCCCGAACCCGCGCAGGCGCCAGGTCAGCCAGTCGTGCGGCAGGGCGACGGCCGCGACGCGGGCGGCGTTGTCGGGCTCGGCGTCGCGCAGCCAGCGCAGCTTCGTGATCGTGAACGACGCCACCGGCACCAGCCCGGTGCGCGCGGCGAGCGCCTCCGCGCCGAACTCGGCGACGAGGGCGGATGCCGCATCCGCCGACCGGGTGTCGTTCCACAGCAGCGCGTCGCGCACCACCCGACCGTCGCGGTCGAGCGCGACCATCCCGTGCTGCTGGCCGCCGATCGACCAGGCGGCCACGTCGTCGAGGCCACCGGCATCCGCGATCGCGGTCTGCAGGGCGCGCCACCACGCCTCCGGGTCGACCGACGCGCCGTCGGGGTGCGGCGCCCGCGCCTCGCGGACGATCGCCCCGCTCTCCGCGTCGACGATCACGACTTTGCACGACTGGGTCGACGAGTCAACCCCCATCACGAGCCCCATGCCCGCCTCCTTCCCTCCCCGCTGTCCCCCCCTGTTCCCGCCCCACCCGTTCCGCGAAACAGCATCCGTGCACCGAGACTGCGGCCGGCAGCTGCAGTCTCGGTGCACCATTGCAGTCTCGCGGATAGAGGCGGGGTGTGGGGCGCGGTGGCTTCAGCGGGCGCCGAGAAGGTGCTCGGTGGCCAGTTGCTGCAGGCGGACGAAACCGAAGCCCTTGCCGCCGAGGTAGGCGTCGGTGTCGAAGTCGTCGTAGGCCGAGCGGTCGGCGACGAAGTCGTCGTAGGTCTCGCCGGCCGCGAAGGTGGGCTGGGCGAGCTCGGCGACGCGGGCGGCCGCGAGCGCCTCCTGCACTTCGGGGTCGGCGCGGAAGGCGGCCGCACGCTCCTTGAGCAGCAGGTAGGTGCGCATGTTGGCGGATGCCGACTCCCACACGCCCGTCTCGTCCTCGGTGCGCGAGGGCTTGTAGTCGAAGTGGCGCGGGCCGTCGTAGGCCGGCCCGCCGTTCGGCCCGCCGTTCTCCAGCAGATCGACGAGGGCGAACGCGTTGTGCAGGTCGCCGTGGCCGAACACGAGATCCTGGTCGTACTTGATGCCGCGCTGACCGTTGAGGTCGATGTGGAACAGCTTGCCGTGGTACAGCGCCTGCGCGATACCGGCCGCGAAGTTCAGGCCCGCCATCTGCTCATGACCGACCTCGGGGTTCAGGCCCACGAGCTCGGGCCGCTCGAGCGACTCGATGAACGCGAGCGCGTGCCCGACCGTCGGCAGCAGGATGTCGCCGCGCGGCTCGTTCGGCTTCGGCTCGATCGCGAACCGCAGCTTGTAGCCCTGCGAGACGACGTAGTCGCCGAGGAAGTTCACGGCCTCGCGGTAGCGCTCCAGCGCCTGACGGACGTCCTTCGCGGCGTCGTACTCGGCACCCTCGCGACCGCCCCACATGACGAACGTCTCGGCCCCGAGTTCGGCGCCGAGGTCGAGCTGGCGCAGCGCCTTGCGGATCGCGAAGCGGCGCACGGCACGGTCGTTCGAGGTGAAGCCGCCGTCCTTGAAGACGGGCGCCGAGAACAGGTTCGTCGTCACCATCGGGATCTTCAGCCCGGTGGCATCCAGGGCGCCCTTGAGGCGGTCGATCTGGTGCCGGCGCTCGGCATCCGTCGAGCCGAACGCGAACAGGTCGTCGTCGTGGAAGGTGAGTCCGTACGCACCGAGCTCGGCGAGCTTCTCGACGGCGTGCACGACGTCCAGCGGCGGGCGGGTCGGGCCGCCGAACGGGTCGGTGCCGTTGTAGCCGATGGTCCAGAGACCGAACGTGAACTTGTCGGCGGGAGTAGGGGTGGGCATGACGCTCCTCGATCGGCCGGAATCAGCGGGGAAACCAAATGTTGTTCACAGCAACGTATATCGGATGCCGCCCTTTGTCCACCGTGCGATCTCGTACAGTGGAGCCGTGGCAGATGACAGCGGCACCGTCGAAGGCGTCCGCCAGCGCAACCTCGCGCGGCTGCTGCGCCTGGTCCATCTGCACGGGCCGCTGTCGCGCGCAGCCCTCACCGAAGCGACCGGCCTGAACCGATCGACCATCGCGGGCCTGGTCGCCGAGCTCTCCGCCGCGGGGCTCGTCGACGAGCGCGCGCCCGACCCGTCGCGTCGCGTCGGCCGGCCCTCGCCGATCGTCCTGCCGCATCCGTCGGTCGTCGCGATCGCCGCCAATCCCGAGGTCGACATGCTGGAGATCGGCATCGTCGGTCTCGACCAGGGCGTGCGCACCCGCGTGCGCCTGCCGCAGGACACCCTGCTGACGCCCGAGCGCACGGCGCAGCTCATCGCCGAGCAGATCGCGCGGTGGTCGGATGCGTGGGCCGGCGCCACGATCGTCGGCGTCGGCATCGCCGTGCCCGGGCTCGTCCGCGCGGCCGACGGCCTGGTGCGCGACGCGCCGCACCTGCGCTGGCGGGACGCCCCCCTGCGCGACCTCGTCTCCGCCGCCACAGGCCTGCCCACCGCGGTCGGCAACGACGCCTCGCTCGGCGCGCGCGCCGAGCACCTGTACGGCGCGGCCGTCGGCATCGACGACGTCGTCTACCTCAACGGCGGCGCGAGCGGCATCGGCGGAGGCGTCATCGTGCACGGGGTCCCCGTCGGCGGGGTCGGCGGCTACGCGGGCGAGTTCGGCCAGAACCGCCCGGGGATCTCCTCGATCGCCGATCGCCGCGCCCCCGACGGCGTGCTCGAAGACGAGGTGAGCCGCACGCGCCTGCTCGCCGCGCTGGGAGCGCACCGCGCCGACGACCTCGAACTGGCCCGCGCCCTGGCGGAGGCGACCACCCCGGACGCGCTCGAGGAGATCGTGCGGCAGCGCCGCATCCTCTCCACCGCCCTCTCGAACGCCGTCAACGTGCTCAACCCGGCCGTCGTCGTGCTCGGGGGGTTTCTCGCGAGCCTCGCCGACCACGATCTGCCGGGCCTGGAAGACGCGGTCCGCGCCCAGTCGATGCCCGCCTGCGCCGAGGACCTGCGTATCGTCGCCGCGCGGCTCGCCGAAGACCGGCTGCTCATCGGCGCCGCCGAGGCCGTCTTCACCGACCTCCTCGACAACCTCCCCGCCCGGATGACCCCCGCGTGAGAAGAGCCGCCCCCGTCGCGCCGCGGACGCGGCGACGAAAGGGGCGGCTCGGACGCGACTCGGCCGTGGCCGTCACTGCTCGATCGGCTGCGGCTCCTCGTTCGACTCGTGCACCTGGATGGACTCGTGCGCCCGGACCGTCGGGGCGGCGGAGTCGGCGACGACCTGCACCTTGCGCGGCTTGGCCCGCTCGCTGACCGGGATCGTCACGGTGAGCACGCCGTTGCTGTAGGTCGCGGCAATGCCGTCGGTGTCGATGCCCTGGCCGAGGTTGAGCTGACGCAGGAAGCTCGCGGCCTCGCGCTCGCGGGTGATCCACTTCACCCCGTCGCCTTCGGCGAGCGTCCGCTCGGCGCGGATCGTCAGCAGCTGCCCGTCGACGTCGATGTCGACCGAGCCGGGATCGATGCCCGGCAGGTCGGCGCTCAGGACGTAGTGGTCACCGTCGCGGTAGAGGTCCATCGGCATGCGACGCGGGCCGCGGCGCGTGTCGAAGAGGCTCGACGCGAGGCGATCGAGGTCACGGAACGGATCGTAGGTGGCCATTGTTCTCTCCTTGTCGATGATGGCTGGAAAGTTGAGCCGGTACGACTCAACCACCTCCGAGATTAGCACTCTGGCCGCCCGAGTGCCAATGGTTCTCGCACGGCGAACACCCGCGTCGCGACGCCGTCCTCAGCACTCGACGACGTTGACGGCGAGGCCGCCCTCGCTCGTCTCCTTGTACTTCGTCGACATGTCGATGCCCGTCTGCCGCATCGTCTCGACGACGGCGTCGAGCGGCACGTAGTGGCTGCCGTCGCCGCGCAGCGCGAGGCGGGCCGCCGTCACGGCGGTGGATGCCGCGATCGCATTGCGCTCGATGCACGGAATCTGCACGAGCCCGCCGACGGGGTCGCACGTGAGGCCGAGGTGGTGCTCCATCGCGATCTCGGCGGCGTTCTCGATCTGCCGGTTCGTGCCGCCCATGACCGCGGTGAGCCCGGCGGCCGCCATGGCGCACGCCGACCCGACCTCGGCCTGGCACCCGCCCTCGGCGCCCGAGATGGAGGCGTTCGCCTTGAAGAGGCTGCCCAGCGCCGTCGCCGTCAGCAGGAAGCGCCGGATGCCGCGGCGTCTGTTCGCCTCGGCGATGGATGCCGGGGATGCTATGCCCTGCCGGTCGCCTCCCGAGCCCGCAGGGCGAGACGAAACGTCTCGGCCCGACTCACTGCGTTTCGTCTCGTCGCTGCGCTCCTCGCTCAACGTCCGGGTGGTGTCAGCGGCATCCGCAGCGCCGCGCAACCCGAGCAGCGCGCTCCCGACGAGCTCGCCGTAGGGCGTCACGGCGTTCTCGGCGCCGAGACCGGAGTCGGCGAGGAACCGCCACCAGTACATCGCGACGGCCGGGACGATGCCCGCCGCACCGTTGGTGGGGGCCGTGACGACCCGGCCGCCCGCGGCGTTCTCCTCGTTGACGGCGAGCGCGAACGCGCCCAGCCACTCCCCCGGCAGCTCGCGCCCTCCGCCGGCCTCGGCGGCGTCGAGCTGCTCGCGGATGGCGCTCGCGCGCCGCTTGACCCGCAGCGCGCCGGGCAGCACGCCGCCGGCGCGCAGCCCCGCCTCGACGCATCCGGCCATCGCGTCCCAGATGGCGTCGAGGCCGGCGGCGACGTCGGCCTCGGGCCGCAGCGCCTCTTCGTTGCGGCGCGCGACCTCGGCGATCGTGAGACCCTGCTCGTCGCAGACCTCCAGCAGCTCGGCGGCCGTCGCATACGGCAGGGGGAAGGGTGCGGCGACCGCCCGGCTCTCGCCCTCGCGCCGGATGAACCCGCCCCCGATCGAGTAGTAGGCGTCTTCGCGCAGCACCGCGCCGCCGCCGTCGAGCGCGCGCAGCGTCATCGCGTTGGGGTGCCCGGGCAGGCGGGTGCGCGGGGCGAGGGTGATGTCGTCGCGCGCGAAGGGCACCGCGATCGCGCCGGGCGCGCCTCCCATCAGCAGCGCGGCGCCGTCGACCCAGTCCGTCCAGGCGCGGCGCACGGCGGCGGGGTCGACGGTCTCGGGCGCGTGGCCCTGCAGCCCCGCGACGACGGCATCCGGCGTGCCGTGGCCGATGCCGGTCGCCCCGAGCGACCCGTACAGCACGCATTCGACCCGGGCGATGGCACCGGCATCCGTCGCCGCGATCGTGCGGCGCGCGAAGTCGCGGGCCGCCCGCAGCGGACCGACCGTGTGGGAGCTCGAGGGCCCCACACCGATGGAGAACAACTCGAACGCCGAAACGTACGCGCTCACCCTCCGAGCCTACGCCGCGCCGCGCCGCGCCGCGCGATACCACGCGATACCGCAAAGATGCAGGAGCACCTGTGACGCGAGTCAACTCGACTCGCCCGAAAGCCCGGTTCGGTCACACTCCGCCCTGCATTCTGGCGAGGCATTCTGGCGAGGCATTCCGGCGGGCCGCCCGTAGGCTGGGGGCATGACCGCGCTCACGACGCTCGACGTCGACCGCGCCGCCGCGCGCGCGGCCGTCGAGGCGACGGCCGACGAGGCCTTTCTCGCCCGCTTCGACGACCAGTTCCCGCGGCTGCACGACCTGTTCACCCGGCTCTACGGCGAGCGCGCCGACGGACAGGAGCAGCTGTCCGCGACGGTGGCGGCGGCATCCGCGTCGTGGAGCACGCGCCCGCTCGACCTGAAGGTGCGCGATGCGCAGCGCGACCCGGGCTGGTTCCAGTCGGAGCGGATGCTCGGCGGCGTCTGCTACGTCGATCGGTACGCGGGCAACCTCGCCGGCATCCGGGATCAGATCCCGTACTTCCGCGAGCTGGGGCTCACCTACCTGCACCTCATGCCGCTGTTCGACACGCCCGAGGGCGACAACGACGGCGGCTACGCCGTGTCGAGCTACCGCAGGGTGAGCCCGAGCCTCGGCACCATGGCGCAGCTGACGGAGCTCGCCGCCGAGCTGCGGCTGGCGGGCATCTCGCTCGTGGTCGACTTCATCTTCAACCACACCAGCAGCGAGCACGAGTGGGCGCGCAAGGCCGTCTGTGGCGACCCCGAGTTCGCCGATTTCTACCTCATCTTCGACGACCGCGAGATGCCCGACGCCTACGAGCGGACGACGCGCGAGATCTTCCCCGACGACCACCGCGGCTCGTTCGTGCAGCTCGCCGACGGACGCTGGATCTGGTCGACGTTCTACCACTACCAGTGGGATCTCAACTATGCGAACCCCGCCGTCTTCCGCGCGATGGCCGGCGAGATGCTGTTCCTCGCGAACCAGGGCGTCGAGGTGCTGCGGATGGATGCCGTCGCCTTCATCTGGAAGCGGCTCGGCACCGCGTGCGAGTCGCTTCCCGAGGCGCACTTCCTGCTGCAGGCGTTCAACGCCGTGCTCGCGATGGCGGCGCCGGGTATGGCCTTCAAGTCGGAGGCCATCGTGCACCCCGACGAGGTCGTGAGCTACCTCTCGCCCGGCGAGTGCGAGCTGTCGTACAACCCGCTGCAGATGGCGCTCACGTGGGAGGCGCTGGCGACCCGCGACGGCCGGCTGCTGCAGCAGGCTCTCGACCGCCGCCACGCCCTGCCGCCCGGGACGGCGTGGGTCAACTACGTGCGCAGCCACGACGACATCGGCTGGACGTTCGCCGACGAGGATGCCGCCGAGCTCGGCATCGACGGCTACACGCACCGGCAGTTCCTGAACCGCTTCTACACCGGAAAGCACGAGGGCACGTTCGCCCGCGGCGTCGCCTTCCAGGAGAACCCGGCCACGGGCGACGCGCGGGTCGCCGGCACCGGCGCGTCGCTCGCCGGCATCGAGGCGATGGATGCCGGCGGCGAAGACCGCTTCGTCCTCGCGCATGCGCTGGCACTGTCGACCGGCGGCATCCCGCTGCTGTACCTCGGCGACGAGGTCGCCCAGCTCAACGACTACTCGTACCGCGACGACCCGGTGCGCCGCGGCGACAGCCGCTGGGTGCACCGCGGCAACCGGCCGCGGGACCGCTACGCCCAGCGCAACGACCCGGCGACGCCGGCCGGGCGCGTGTTCCGGCGGCTGACGAAGCTCATCTCGGTGCGGCAGTCGACGCCGGAGTTCGCCGGCAACGCGCTGATCCCGTTCCACACCCCGCATGCCGCCGTGGTCGGGTACCAGCGCGAGGCGGTCCCCGCGTCCCGCGTGCTCGTGCTGGCGAACGTGGGCGACGTCGAGGTCGCGATCGATCCGCTGACCCTGTCGGGCTTCGAGCGCGGGGCGTTCGATCTCGTCCACGACACCGAGCTCGACCTGGACGAGGGGCTCCACCTCCCCGCGCACGGGTTCGTGTGGCTGCGGGTCACGCCGCTGTAGCGTTGCGGCCGGCCCGGCCCAGCTCAGAGGCTGGTCACCCTCTGCCGACCTCGACGCCCTTCACGGCCGTGTCGTAGACCCGCTCGAAGAACCCGGCGGCGGGCACCAGCTCGTGCCCGACCGCGATGCCGGTCTGCACGCCGGCGAAGATCTCGTTCAGCGGCTGCGGGTTGAGGTCGGCCTCCTCTGGTGACCCCCGTCCCCAGCGGACGGGATCGCCCGCGATTCGGATCACATCAG
The DNA here is from genome assembly GCF_047602155.1 of Microbacterium sp. GTDB lineage: Bacteria > Actinomycetota > Actinomycetes > Actinomycetales > Microbacteriaceae > Microbacterium. Next base: position 539,388 of record NZ_JASGHZ010000001.1, read on the forward strand.
AAGAGCCGACGGTCACCCCGGCTGATACGCCGCAGACACTGATTACCGAGTAACCGAGGTCATGCTATGGTTACCGGGTAACCGAAGGAGGCGCTCATGTCCGTCAAGTACGCCCTGCTCGCCCTGCTGTCTCGCCGACCGTCGACGACCTATCAGCTGCGGAAGGATTTCGACGAGTCGACGAGCCACTCGTGGCCGCTGAACATCGGCCAGGTCTCGACCACGCTGCAGCGGCTGCAACGGGACGGGCTGGTCTTTCGGCACGGCGAGGCCCACGAGGAGTCTGACTCTCACGGCCAGTGGAGTCTGACCGACGAGGGGCGTCGCGACCTCACGGCGTGGTGGCAGGATCCGGTGACCCCGGCACAGCGGGGGCGGGATGAACTCGTGATCAAACTGGCCCTCGCCGTCGCGCTCGGCGACGTGGATGTGACCGGTGTCGTGCAGCGTCAGCGGAGCGCGACGCAGCGCACACTGCACGACCTGACCCGACTGCGGCGCGGGCTCGATGACGCAGACATCGCGGGTCGTCTCATCCTCGACAACCACCTGTTCGTCACCGAGGCGGAATTGCGCTGGCTCGATGACGTCGAAGAGACACTGATTCGACGCGGCATGGGTGCGATCGGAGCTCCAACGATTGCGCAGCAGCCCGCACGGCAACCCCTCGGTGACTCGGTGTCCATCGAACGGGCAACGCGATGACCGCGCCCGTGCTGCAGCTGCACGCGGCGACGCGCGTCCACGGCGAGGGAGCACGCGAGGTCGTCGCGCTCCGCGACGCGAACCTCACGCTCCTGCCCGGCGAGTTCGTGGCCGTGATGGGCTCCTCCGGCTCCGGCAAGTCGACCCTGCTGCACCTGGCGGGCGGGCTCGATCAGCCGACCGCCGGTTCCGTGACGGTCGAGGGCACCGACCTCGCCAGCCTGAATGCGACCCGGCTGGCGCTGCTGCGCAGGCGAAGCATCGGGTACGTCTTCCAGGACTTCAACCTGTTGCCGTCGCTGACCGCCATGGAGAACGTCACCTTCCCGCTGGAACTCGACGGGCAGCCTGCACACCGCGCTCGGAAGGCGGCGCTCGCTCTGCTGCGTGAGACGGGCCTCGCCGACATCGCCGATCGACGCCCCGACGAGCTGTCGGGAGGTCAGGCGCAGCGCGTCGCGATCGCACGAGCCCTCATCGGCGCTCGGCGCCTCATCCTGGCCGACGAGCCCACGGGCGCGCTCGACTCGGCGACGGGCGCCGCCGTGCTCGAGCTCCTGCGCGATCGCGCCGACCGCGGTGCGGCCGTGCTCATGGTGACCCATGAGGCGCGCTTCGCGGCGTGGGCCGATCGGACGATCTTCCTCCGCGACGGGCGCATCATCGATGAGACAGGCCCGAGCGATCCCTCCTCTCTGCTGGCCGAGACTGCCGACACCGCCCGATGAGACGGCTGATCTCCTGGCGCCCCACGCTGCGCCTCGCGCTGCGGGATGCCGCCGCACACTGGCTGCGGACGACTCTTTCGATCGTGCTCGTCGCCCTGCCGATCACCGCACTCGTCGGGTGGGCGATGGTGGAACAGGCTCCCGTCCCCGCCCGCGAGAGCGCGCTCGCCACGATCCCCGCCGACGCGCAGGCCGTCATCACCGCGACGACGATCCCCCGCGGGACGGGGCCCTTCCCGCAGATCCCCGAGGGTGCGCCTGCGCCGTGGATGGGCGATCTGGACACGAAGCCGGCGACAGCCGAGGAGCTACGTGCCGCGTTGGGCACGTCGGACCGGCTCATCCCGTTCTGGCGATCACTCGACCTCATCGCCACCACCGGTCTGAAGATCACACCCGGCGATGAGGCGAGCGCCGGCGCCGATGTCGCAACGAGCGGTCTCGACGCCTCCGTCCTGTCCACCGGGCGCCTGGTCGAAGCAGACGCGGAGGGGCTCGGCATCCTGATCCCGACGCTTCGCGATGGGAACCTCCCCACCGCGAGCGATGAGGCGGTCGTGTCCACGGCGTTCGCGCAGCGCCTCGGCCTCGGCGTGGGCGACACGTTCGCCCTCGTCGCGCCGCCCTGGTCGGGATGGTACAGCTCGGACGGCGAAGGCCGCATGGGCGAGGTCGTGCAGAACGTCCAGCGCGGCTACGCGGTCAGCGGCATCGCCGACGACACCGCGCAGACGGTCTGGGCGCCGGAAGGCTGGATGTCGAAGCTCATCTCCGCCGACCCCGCCGGGGTCGACGGCCGCTGGCTCGTCGTCGGCGACGATCCCGTCACGTGGGATCAGGCCAAGGCGCTCAACGAGCTGCAGGCCTTCGTCGTCTCCCGCGATGTGCTCGAGAACCCCCCTCCCCCGAGCGCCCTGTACCCGGTCGCGGTCGACGCGGACGCGCTCATTCTGCGCGTCGTCGTCACCACCATCACGACCCTTCTCGGAGCCCTGCTCGTTCTCGGGCTCGTGACCCCGGCGTTCGCCGTCGCCGCCGACGAGGCGCGCCGGATGCTGGGGCTGGCCGCCGTTGCCGGCGCGACACCTCGAGATCTCCGACGGACGATCTTGGCCCAGGGCGGCATGATCGGCCTCGCCGGAGGAATGCTCGGCATCGCCTTCGGTCTCATCGGCGGGATGCTGCTCGCCGCGCTCGCCTACCCGGCAGGGGACGTCTGGGCGCGCTTCCCGTGGTGGGCTCCCGTCACGGGCATCGTCACTGCCGTGGGCGTCGGGCTCGTCGCCACCCTGGGACCGGCGCGCCGGACGGCGCGGCTTCGGCCCGTCGACGCGGTCCGCGACCGCATCACACCGTCCGCCGTCCATTCCCGGCGCCGGTGGCGCGCGGTCGTCGGCGCCGCGCTGCCCCTCGTCTTTCTCATCGCCGCTACGGCCGCCGGGTATCACGCCTTCGCCCTCGCGGAAGCGTCCCCATCCAACGCGAGCCGCGCACCGGGCTCCAGTGCCCCCTTGTCCGGATTCCTCGTCGCCGTCGCAGTGATCCTGTTCGGGACCGCACTCCTGCTCGGCATCCGTGTCATCCTCGGCGGCATCGTCCACGGCGCTCCGCGTGCCCCGATCGCGCTCCGATTGGCGCTGCGCGACGCGCACGACCACTCCGCGCGCGTCGTTCCCGCCGCCGCCGGCGTCCTCGTCGCAGTGCTTGCCGCGTCCGCCTTCGTCGTGATCGCGGGTTCGGGCACACAGAACTCCCGCGACACGACCGGTCAGATGGTCGCCGATGGCCGGTTCGTCCTCGGCGTCAGTGTGCCGGTGTCACCGGATTTCGACCGGCTCGTGCTCGCCGACACCGTTCGGGCGCTGCAGACCGAGTTGCCCATCATCGGCACCGCTGAGATCCGGACCACCGCGCTGAACGGCGATGCGCACCTGAGCGCGCTCACCGCCGCCGACAAGTCGTGCCCCACGGGTCTCGTTCCGGACGTTGCATCCGCACTCGATCCCGCACGCACGACCACGTGCACCGATCCCGACAACGGATTCCGACCGATGCTCAGCGTCGCCTGGATGGGCGGCACCGACGTCTTCGTCCTCGATCCCGCGGCGGTTCGCGCGTCGGGGCTTCCCGGTGCGGATGCCGCGGCGTCCGTCCTCGCGAACGGTGGAGTGATCGTCAACGACGCCACGAAGCTCAGCCGCGATAACACGGTCGTGGTCGCCACCGGGTCCGAGCTGCTCCCGACCGCCGCTGATGCCACGTCCACGACCACCCTGCCCGGAGCCTTCCTGCGCGGCTTCGCACCCAGCCTCACCGTCTCACCCGCGACCGCACACGCGCTCGGCGTCGCGGAGTTCGACTACCTCGGCGAGTACGTCCTCACCGACCGGCCGCTCACCACAGCAGAGCTGAACCGCGCGCGCGAGCTGGTCACCGCGCACACCTCCCTCGTCAACGTCGCCACGCCGCAGTTCGTCGAACCGTGGGGCGGCGACGGCACCCTCATCGCCGTGCTCGGCCTTGCCTCCCTGGCCGTCGCGGCCACGATCGTGTCGCTCCTGCTCGCGCGCACCCAGGCCCGACGCGACGCGACCACGATGTACGCCGTCGGCGCGGCGCCCCGGTTCCTCCGGCGACTCGCCGCTGCACAAGGGTCGCTCATCCTCATCCTCGGCGTGCCGCTCGGCATGCTCGCGGGGGTCGCCTGCGGCACCTACCTGATCGCCTGGTTCCGCTTCGCGCACATCGACCGCGGCGTATGGCTGGAGACGGTCCCCCTCTGGGATCTGCAACTCGCCCTCGCCGGCACCATCGTCGCGGCATCCCTCGCGGGAGTCCTCCTCGTCGCACGCCCGCCGCGTCGTGCCGTGCGAAGGTTGGACTAGGAAACCAACTCGGCCACCAATGCGAAAACCCGCGGGATTCCGCGGGTTTTCGGCTGATTTACTGTCTCAACACAGTGTGCGCTCGAAGGGACTCGAACCCCCAACCTTCTGATCCGTAGTCAGATGCTCTATCCATTGAGCTACGAGCGCGGGCGCACAGCCTCCGTGAGAAGGCCGACGTTCAGCCTACCCGACGAGGCACGTTCTGGCCAATCGTGCCGGCCGATCACTCCAGCTCAGCCGGGTCGAACGCGGGCTCGTCCGGCGCCGCGGCGTCATCGCCGTCGAGCCGCTCGGCGACCTCCTCCGACGAAAGGCCCAGGTCCAGCAGGTCGTGGTGCGCCGCGAGATTGCGCCGATGCGCCTTGAGCCTCGGGAGATCGACCAGTCGCAGTGCCTGCATGCGCGCCGTGCGCATCCGCTCGTAGTCGACATCGAGGTCGGGGCGCGCCGCGAGGGCGTCGAGGGTGCGCTCGATGTTCGCGGCGACCTCGCCCCAGGCCGCATCCCGCGCCTCGAGCACGATCTGCCGCACCTCCTCTTCGTCTTCGGTGCGCGCGCGCAGCTCGTTCGCGACATGCAGCGACTGCTTCTGCCGCCGCCGCAGGTTCCTGAGGTCGCGGCTGCGGTAGTCGTGCGTGCCGTCCGAATCGTAGTGGCGGTTCTTGGCGACCTTCTGCTCCTGCTCGATCCGCGCGGCATCCACCTCGGCCTCGGCCGCGAGCGTCTCGAGAATCTCGCGCGCCTCGGGCAGATAGCGGTCGACGGCGAAGTTCTCGCCGCCGGCGAGGACATGCATGAGAATCGCGTTCTTCAGGCTCAACCGGGTCGCGGCAGACGCGATGTAGAGCCCTTCCGCGACGACGTCGCGGGTGCGCATGCGGCGAGGATCCTTCTCCTTCGACTTCTTGCGCTTCTTCCGCTTCTTGTCATCCGCAGCCACGACACCCCCTTTGCAGTCGATCCTAGGGAACGTCATCGGCCACAATCGACATACGGAGCGAATCGGCGTACAGGATGCCGTCGCGCAGGAACGGAGGCGGCGATGCCACGACTGCAGGTCGCCGACGCGACGAGCGTCGTCACCGGCGCCGCCGCGGGCATGGGCGCCGAGGTCGCCCGGCAGCTCGCCGCCCGCGGGGCACGCATCGTGCTCGTCGACCGGGATGCCGACGGACTCGCCGCGGTCGCGGCATCCCTGCCCGGATCGGGCCACACGATGCATGTCGTCGACCTCGCCGACGACGCCGCCGTCCCCGCCGTCGCCGCCGCGATCGCCGGCCGCGGACCGGTGCAGACCCTCATCACGTGCGCGGGGTCGTCGATGCTCGGCAACATCGACCAGCTCACGATGGCCGAGATGCGCTGGCTCATGGACGTCAACCTCTGGGGCACGGTCAACCTGACGCAGGCGCTCCTGCCCGCGCTGCGACAGGCGCCGGCGGCGCACGTCACGCACCTCGTGTCGATCTACGGGCTCGCCGCCCCGGCGGGGCGCATCCCGTACGCCATGAGCAAGTACGCCGTGCGCGGGTTCACCGAGGCGCTGCGGCACGAGCTGGAAGGGTCGACGGTGACGGTCGGAGCGGTCTACCCGGCCGGGGTGAAGACGGGCATCATCCTGCGCGGGCGCTACGCCGCCGCCCTCGACCCCGCCATCGCCGACCGGGCGGCAGCGGCGCAGGCCGCGATGTACCACACCGACCCCGCGGACGCCGCCGCCCGGATCGTCGAGGCGACGGTGAACCGCCGCGCGCGCACCATGATCGGGCGCGAAGCGCGGCTCGTCGACGCGCTGGCGCGCCTGTTCCCGGTCGGCTACTGGCGGTTCATGCGCGGTCCGCTGCGGCAGGCGACCGACACGACGACGCCGGTCTGACCCGGCGGCTGTGCCACACGCAGGGCGAATCGGCGTTCTGGCGCCCTCCGCTCTCCCGAAAGCGCATTTCGCCCTGCGTGTGGCACGCGCCGGGGCCGCATCCCCGGATTCGTACCCGCGCCTGGTGCCACACATAGCGAGCGCATAGCGTCGCCCCCTGGGATGGGTACTGCAGCCCCCACGTCAGGAGTACCCATGAACATCATCGCCGCCGTCGCCCTCGACCTCGTCGCGATCGCCGTCCTCGCTTTCGCCGTCTACTACCCGCGCCACCGGCGCCGCGATCTCGCGGTCGCCTTCGTCGGGGTCAACGTCGGGGTACTCGCCGTCTCGATGGTGCTGGCCGACACGACGGTCGGGGCGGGGCTCGGCCTCGGCCTGTTCGGCGTGCTGTCGATCATCCGGCTCCGCTCGCGCGAGATCGAGCAAAGCGAGATGGGGTACTACCTCGCGGCTCTCGCGATCGGCCTCATCTCGGGCCTGTCCACCGGGGTCTCGTGGCTGGGCGTCGGGCTCGTCGCTCTCGTGGTCGGCGGGCTCGCCATCGTCGACAACCCGGCCCTGCTGCGACGCTCACGCGAGCAGCGGATCGTGCTCGACCGGGCGTACACCGACGAGAACGAGTTGCGCGCCGCCGTCGAGCAACTGCTCGGCACCTCGGTGCACCGCGTCACGACCCGCAGCATCGACCTGGTCTCGGACACGACAGAGGTCGAGGTCCGGTACCTCGCGCCCCGTCCCGGCGCCGCGACACTCTCGGCGCAGACGCACGAAGCGCGGACGCACGAGGGTCTGGAGGTCGCGCGATGAGCGCCACCGCCGCCGTCGGCCGGCTGCACGTCATCAACCGGCTGCGCGCCGTCGACCTCGAGCAGCTGAACGCCGCCGCCGAACTGCAGACCCGTGTCGACCGCAAGTACGTGCTGCCGCTGGCCGACCTTCCGGACGTCCTCGCGGCGCTCCCCGCCGGCGCCCAGGTGCTGGAGATCGACGGCGAGCGCGCCCTGCGCTACACGTCGCAGTACTTCGACACCCCGCGCCTGGACAGCTACTTCGGCGCCGCGCGCGGCCGGCGCCGCCGGTTCAAGGTCCGGGCCCGCACGTACGTCGATTCGGGCGGCTCGTTCCTCGAGGTCAAGACGCGCGGTGGTCGCTCTTCGACCGTGAAGGAGCGGGTTCCGGTCGTCGGCGACGAGCTCGACGACGACGCCGTCGCCTACGCGGCGGGGCTGCTGGAGGATGCCGGCATCCCCGGTGCGAACCGCCTCGCCGACGACCTCGTCCCCGTCCTCGTCACCCGCTATCGCCGGACGACGCTGCTGCTGCCGGGCGCCGCCCCGTCGCGGGCGACGATCGACACCGAGCTGACCTGGATCGGCGCGGACGGACGGATGCTGCGGCTGCCGGCATCCGTCATCGTCGAAACGAAGTCGGGGCAGCGCGCCGGTGCGCTCGACCGCGCGCTGTGGCGCGCCGGGCACCGCCCCGCGACGGTGTCGAAGTACGGCACCGGCATGGCGGCGCTGCACCCCACGCTCCCGGCGAACAAGTGGAACCGCGTGCTCGGCCGACATTTCGCCGATGCGGTCGCGGCGTGACCATCACGCGAGGATGCGACAATCCCTCGGCCCTCGCGTCGGAGGTCCGTCCCGTGTGCGGACGCCACGAAAGGAGCACGACATGGGCTTGTCGACGAGACGAAGGCCGACCTCAACGTCAAGGAGGCGTCGTACGACCCCACGGAGCAGCTGCTGCGCGAAGAGCCGCCGCGGTGACGCCTACAGCGCGGCGATGCGCCAGGATGCCGTGACCGACGCCCCCGGCGCGATCACGAGCAGCCCGGCATCGTAGTCGTACCGGGCGGCGTTGAAGGCGTCGGGGGCACAGGTCATCGGCTCGACGGCGAGGCCGGCGCGGTGGCCTGGAGTACCGGGGCCGTCCGGAAGAGTGGGCAGGTCGGCGGTGTGGACCTGGACCCAGGGGCACGACGCGTCCCAGGCCAGTTCCACGCCGGTGCCGGACGGGTCGGTCAGGCGGGCGCGCGCGATGCCGTCCGCCCGGCCGAGTCCGGTGAAGGCGTGGTCGAGCTCGACGGCGCCGAGCACGCGCGGGGCACGCCAGTCGAACCTTCCCGAGCAGGCGGCCAGGCCCACGGGTGCGAGGCGGTCGTCGACCTCCAGCACCTCCGCGGCGTCGAGCTGGAACGTCCATTCGTCCAGCGGAGCGGGGCCGGCGACGAGGTAGGGGTGCGGGCCGGTGCCGAAGGGGGCGGCATCCGGGCTCTCGTTGGTCGCGCGGACGGACTGGGTGAGGCCGGCGGCGTCCACCGTGTAGGTCGTCTCGACGCGGACGCGCCAGGGGTACCCCGTCTGGGGCGGGATGACGGTCGCGAGCGTCACCCGGTCGCCAGACTGCGCGACCAGGCCGAAGTCGGCCCACGCGACGAGGCCGTGCAGCGCGTGGCCGCGCTCGGGCTCGGTGAGCGCGGCCCGGTGCTCCGCCCCGTCGAACGTGTAGCGCCCGTCGACGATGCGGTTCGGCCAGGGCGCGAGCGTGGCGCCGCGGTAGGCGGGGCGCACCTCGTCGGCGGCGAACGGCACGACGAGATCGCGGCCGTCGTGCGTCAGCGCCCGGAGCGAGGCACCGACGCTCGCAACCTCCGCCGCGTAGGCGCCGGAGCGGATCGTATACTGCACCCCCGACTCCGTCGTTCGGGGGCCGGTCACAGGCCCTGGGCGAGGCGGTAGTAGGCCTGGTTCCAGCGCAGCTCGCGCTGGAAGGAGCGGACGGTCGTGGACGCGTCGATGACGGCGAGCTCGGTGCGGGCCATCTCGGCGAAGTCCTCGAAGACGTCGAGGCCGACGGCGGTCGTCATGACGGTGTGGTGCGCGGCTCCGGCGGCGAGCCAGCAGGCGGCACTCGTGGCGAAGTCGGGCGCCGGCTTCCAGATCGCGCGCCCCACGGGGAGCTTGGGCAGGTCGGGCGCCGTGACGTTCTCGACGACGTTGGCGACGAGGCGGAATCGGTCGCGCAGGTCGCTCATCGCCACGACCAGCGCGGGCCCCGGGTCGGCGGTGAACACGAGCCGCACCGGGTCGTCCTTGCCGCCGATGCCGAGCGGATGCACCTCGAGCCGCGGCCTGTCGGTGGTCAGCGACGGCGAGACCTCGAGCATGTGCGCGCCGAGGATCTTCTCGTCGCCCGCGACGAGGTCGTACGTGTAGTCCTCCATGAGGCTCGCCCCGCCGGGCAGGCCCGCACCCATGACGTTCGCGACCCGCACGAGGATCGCGGTCTTCCAGTCGCCCTCCGCACCGAACCCGTACCCCTCGGCCATGAGCCGCTGCACGGCGAGCCCCGGCAGCTGCTTCAGGGCGCCCAGGTCTTCGAAGCTCGTCGTGAAGGCGCCGAATCCGCCCGCCTCGAGAAACGCGCGCAGCCCGACCTCGATGGCCGCACCGTCGCGCAGGCTCTGATGACGCTCGCCCCGGGCCGCAGCTCCGGCGCCACGTCGTACTCGTCGAGGTATGTCGCGACGAGCGTGTCGATCTGGTCCGCGGATGCCGCGGCCACCGCATCCGCCAGTTCGTTCACGCCCCACGTGTTCACCTGCACGCCGAAGCGCAGCTCGGCCTCGGTCTTGTCGCCCTCGGTGACGGCGACGTAGCGCATGTTGTCGCCGAAGCGGGCGAGCTTGAGGGTGCGGGCGGCCTGCCACCCGGCGGCGGCGCGCTGCCACGTCTCGACCTGCCGGCGCACCGCCGGGTTCGACACGTGCCCGACGACGGTCTTGCGCGCGACCCCGAGCCGCGTCTGGATGTAGCCGAACTCGCGGTCGCCGTGCGCGGCCTGGTTGAGGTTCATGAAGTCGAAGTCGATGTCGGCCCACGGCAGCTCGACGTTCGCCTGCGTGTGCAGGTGCAGCAGGGGCTTGCGCAGGGCGTCGAGCCCGGCGATCCACATCTTGGCGGGGCTGAAGGTGTGCATCCACGCGATGACGCCGATGACGGAGTCGTCGCTGTTCGCGTCGAGCGCGAGGCGCCGGATCGCCTCGGAGTCCTTCAGCACCGGCTTCCACTCGACCCGCACCGGCAGGCCGGCGAGCCCCGCGGCGACCTGCTGCGACTGCTCGGCGACCTGCCGCAGCGTCTGTTCGCCGTAGAGGTTCTGGCTGCCGGTGACGAACCACACGACGTAGCCGTCGAGGGAGGTGGTGAGGGTCATGGGGTGTCCTTCGGTCGGTGAGCGGGCATGGCTCCGGTCGTCGAGCGGGCGCGTCGAAACGCGGCTCAGAGGTGTTCCACCGCGGCGGCCTCGACGGCGAGCCCGGCGCGGTAGCGGTCGAGATAGGCGGCAAACCCGGCGACATCGGCCGGGTCGGGTGCGGCGACGGTGAGGGCGGCGTCGGCGAAGACGACGTCGTCGAGGTAGGCCGCGAGGCTCCGATCCGCGTGCGCGAGGTGGGCGGCGAGCACAGCGATGCCCCAGGCCCCACCCTCCGCGGCGGTCTCGCCGACGGCGACCGGGGTGTTCAGGGCTCCGGCGAGGAACCGCTGCGCGACCCCCGCCGTGCGGAACAGGCCGCCGTGGGCGAACATCCGGTCGAGCTGCACACCCTCGGCATCCAGGACCCGCATGCCGAGCGCCAATGTGCCGAAAACGGCATATACCTGTGCGCGCATGACGTTCGCGAGGCTCAGCGTCGAGTCGGGGGTGCGCACGAACAGCGGACGGCCGTCGGTCAGCCCCGCGATCGGCTCGCCGGCGAGGTGGTTGTAGGCGAGCAGGCCGCCGGCATCCGCGGCGCCGGTCAGCGCTTCGCGCAGCAGCACGTCGAACACGCGGTCGCGGTCGAGCGGGATGCCGGCCGCCTCCGCGAACCGGCCGAAGAGCCCGGCCCACTCCCCCAGCTCGCTCGCGCCGTTGTTGCAGTGCACCATCGCGACGGGGTCGCCGGCCGGGGTCGTGACGAGGTCGAGCTCGTGGTGCTGCTGCGTCAGCGCGCGGTCGAGCACGACCATCGCGAAGATGCTCGTCCCGGCGCTGACGTTGCCGGTGCGCGGGGCGACGGCGTTCGTGGCGACCATGCCGGTACCGGCATCTCCCTCGGGCGGGCAGAACGGGATGCCGGGCCGCAGCGCTCCGGTCGGGTCGACCAGCGCCGCGCCGTCCGCGGTGAGCGTGCCGGCATCCTGCCCCGCGACGAGGACTTCGGGCAGGAGCGCGCGCAGGGACGGGCGGGGCGTGTGCGTTTCGTCTCGGCCGTCTCGGACCTGGAGGTCTCGCGGGGCTCGCGGGTCTTGCGAGGGGAGGCCGTCGAACCGGTCCAGAAGCTCCCGGTCGTAGTCGCGGGTCGCCGGGTCGATCGGGAACATGCCCGACGCGTCACCGACCCCGAGCACGCGCCGCCCGGTGAGCCGCTCGTGCACGTACCCGGCGAGCGTCGTGATCGACGCGACGCGGTCGACGTGCGGCTCGGCGTCGAGCAGCGCCTGACGGTAGTGCGCGACCGACCACCGCAGCGGGATGTTCACGCCGAACAGCGCGCTCAGCTCGGCGGCCGCCGCGGTGGTGTTCGTGTTGCGCCACGTGCGGAACGGGACGAGCAGCTCGCCCGCGTCGTCGAACGCGAGGTAGCCGTGCATCATCGCCGAGATGCCGATCGCGGCATATGTCTCCGGCGAAACGCCGTGGCGCCGCTTCGCGTCGGCAACGAGGTCGGCGTAGGCGGCCTGAAGACCCGACCACACGTCGTCGAGGGCGTACGTCCACAGCCCGTCGGCGTAGGAGTTCTCCCACGCGTGGCCGCCGACGGCGAGCACCGTCTGCGGGTCGTCGGCATCGACGAGGCACACCTTGATGCGGGTCGAACCCAGCTCGATTCCGAGCGTCGTGCGTCCGCTGCGGATGCTGTCGAGAGCGCTCATCGCCGGTCGTCCGTGTTCTGCCCGTAGACGTTCTGGTACCGGTGGTAGAGGGCGTCGATCGCCTCCTGCGGGATGGGGGCCGGCTCCCCGCCCTGGCGCGCCAGGTGCACCGTGCGGGCGGCGTCTTCGCACATGACGGCGGCCTTGACGGCATCCTTCGCGTTCACACCGATCGTGAACGGCCCGTGGTTGCGCATGAGCACGGCGCGCGAGCGGTGTCCGCGCAGGGTGTCCACAATGCCACGGCCGATCGAGTCGTCGCCGATGATCGCGAACGGACCGACCGGGATCGGGCCGCCGAACTCGTCGGCCATCGCCGTGATGACGCACGGGATCTCCTCGCCGCGCGCCGCCCAGGCCACCGCGTAGTCGGAGTGGGTGTGCACGACACCGCCCACCTCGGGCATATTCCGGTAAACGTATGCGTGCGCCGCCGTATCGCTCGACGGGCTGCGATCGCTGCCCGGGGTGCCCGCAACGACGTTGCCGTCGAGGTCGCAGAGGATCATGTTCTCGGGGGTCAGCTCGTCGTAGCCGACCCCCGAGGGCTTGATGACGAACAGATCGGCACCGTCGCCTTCCCTGCGGACCCGTCCCGAGACGTTGCCGCCGGTCCAGACCACGAGGCCGTAGCGCACGAGCTCGCCGTGCAGGGCGGCGACGTCGCTGCGCACCGCGTCGATGGATGCCTGCAACGCGCTGTCGACGTCGGGTGATGCCACCGGTCCTCCTCGAATCCGGCGGTCTGCTCCGACCGCCCGTGGCTCGATGTTACCGGTAACATCTCCGGGCGACAAGCCCCTCGGCCGCGGCGTCCCCCGCATTCGCCCGTGACAAACCTCTTCATCCGTCATTGTCCGCCACAAACCTCTTCATCCGTCACAAAACACGGCGAACGCTGCGGACAGCCGCGGTTTGCGACGGATGAACAGGCCCGGGCATCCTTCGTCCGGCGCAAAACACGCCGAACCCCACGAATAGCCGCGATTTGCGACGGACCGACGAGGGAACCCGGCATCCCGCATACCCGCCGCATTCACCCGTCACAAACCTCTTCGTCCGTCACAAACCTCTTCGTCTGTCACAAACCTCTTCGTCCGTCACAAAACACGGCAAACCTCGCGGACAGCCGCGGTTTGCGACGGATGAACAGGCCCGGGCATCCTTCGTCCGTCGCAAAACACGCCAAACCCCACGAATAGCCGCGATTTGCGACGGATGAACCCCCGCGCGGGCCCGGTGTCCCGCTACCCCCACGCCACTATCCCGCGGGCGGGGCGGTCGAGGCGCGCACGACGAGCGTCGGCGGGGCCGGAGCGGCGGCCGGGGCATCCCAGCCCAGCACCTCGGCGAGCGCGCGCCGGGCCTCGCCTGCCATATCGATGCGCACGGACGTCAGCGCGGGGCGGTAGGAGGCCGCGTCGGGGTTGTCGTCGAAGCCGGTCACGCTGACGTCGCCGGGAACCCGGATGCCCTCCGCCTCGAGCCCCGCGATGACGCCGAGCGCCATCTGGTCGTTCGCGACGACGATCGCCGTCGGTCCGTCGCCGCGACCGATCGCCGCCGCGATGGATGCCGCCGACCTCGCGCCGGAGTCGGCGCTCCAGTCGCCCACCCATCGCGGTCCGGTCTCGAGCCCGGCCTCGGCGAGGGCATCGTCGACGCCGGCGTCGCGCGCGGCGGCCTCGAGCCAGTCGGACGGCCCCGACACGCGTCCGATACGCCGGTGGCCGAGGTGGACGAGGTGCGCGACCGCGAGCGCGGCACCCTGGGCCTGTCGCGCGGCACCCTGGGCCTGTCGCGCGGCGTCGCGATGCGTGCCGACGGCGGCGTGCAACGCCGCGAGCGGAGTGTCGCCGTGCGCCGCCTCGAGCGCACGCAGCGCACCGGCATGCGGTGCGACGACGATCAATCCGTCGACGCCGAGGGACAGCAGACGGTCTGCGGCGGTGAGGACGGAGGCGGCATCCGCGGAGTCGGCGTGCACGGTCGCGATCCAGCGACCCGCCTGGCGCGCCGCGGCGTCGAGCGCCGCGATGCCCGCCGAAGGGCCGTAGAGCGCGGCATCCGACACGATGACCCCGATCGTCCGGGTCGTGCGGGTGCCGAGCGCGCGCGCCGCGTTGTTCATGCGGTATTCCAGAGCCTCGACGGCGTCGAGCACACGCGCGCGGGTCTCGGGCCGCACCCCGTCGTAGCCGTTGAGCACACGCGACACCGTCTGGGTCGAGACGCCGGCGTGCGCCGCGACCTCGCGCACGCCCGCGCGCGGAGCGGGGACGGCGGAGTGGTCGGTCACGGCTCTTACGGTAGCGCCCGCGGCGGCCCACTCGCCCTGGGTCACTCACCCGCGGCTCACTCGCCCTGGGCACACACCCAGGCGACCTCCCTGCCCACGGCGCTCCACTCGGTCGCGGCAAAACGCGGATCCCAGACACCCACACCCACAGAACGCCGCGAATGAACCCCACCCGGACGCGGGACACCCACAGAACGCCGCGACTGAACCCCTGCAGCCGCACGCCGGCCGCACGCCGGCCGGGCCACGCCACGCCGCGCCACGCCGGCCGCACGGCGGCCGCACGCCGGGCCACGCCACGCCACGCCGCAATTCAGCCGAGCAGCGCCGCCATCTTGCCGGCGATCATCTCCGTGGCACGCTTCGGGCTGAACCGCGACAGCTTGTCCAGGCCCGCGGCGTCGCCGCCGATCGTGGCGCGGTAGCTGCCCTTGCGCAGCGCCTCGACGATGACGGCGCCGGCCTTCTCCGGGCTCGTGGTCTTCGCGGCGGCGGCCTGGGTGTCCGCGGTCTCGGCGCCGGCGATCGAGACGCCGGAGTTCTGCGCGATGTTCGTGCCGATGGCGCCCGGGTAGACGACCGTCACGGCGACGTTCGTGCCCATGAACTCGGCGTACAGCGCCTGCGTCAGCAGCGACACGGCCGCCTTCGACGCGCCGTACACGGCCTGGCCGGGCACCGGCGCGAGCGCGCCCATGCTCGACACGTTGACGATCGCGGCCGCCGGCCGAGCGACCAACTCGGGCAGGAACGCCTTCACGACGTTGACGACGCCCCAGAAGTTGACGTTCATGACCTTCTCGATCTCCGCGTACGGCAGGTCGATGACCTTCACGAACTGCTGGATGACACCCGCGACGTTCAGGATGCCGTCGACCTTGCCGTGCGCCCCGATCACCTGCGCCGGGAGGGCGGCCACGGCATCCCGGTCGGTGATGTTCACGGCGTGGACCGAGAAGCGCTCTCCCGCCGCGGCGAGGGATGCCGTCTCTGCGAGCCCGGCCTCGTTGAGGTCGACGCCCGCCACGCGCGCCCCCTCGCGCAGCAGCTGCAGCGCGACCTGGCGGCCGATGCCGTTGCCCGCGCCGGTGACGACGAAGACGTTTCCGTTGATGTCCATGATGTTCTCCTCGATTCGCCTTCAATATTACGTTACGTAGCGTTTTGCGAAAAGAGGGGGTACCGTCGAGCCATGACCGATCGACCTGCGGAGCACGCACCCGGCTCTCCCCCGGCGGCCGGATCGGGTGCTGAGCCGGCATCCGCCCCGGGCTCCGCGCGGCGCCGTGGAGCGGTGCGCAGCGAGACCGCGCGCATGGCCGTGCTGCACGCGACCGCGGCGCAGCTGGCCGAGCGCGGCTGGGACGGGCTGACGATCGAGGGCATCGCCGCCGCAGCCGGCGTCGGGAAGCCGACGATCTACCGCTGGTGGCCGTCGAAGAGCGCGCTCGTCGCCGACGCGATGCTCGAGGGGCTCGTTCGCCCGCTGGAGCTGCTCGAGCCGGTGCCCGTCGACACTGGCGACCTGCACGCCGACCTCGCGGCGTGGCTCGAGGCCGTCCTGCAGGCCACCGCCGATCACGAGGCGACGGCCATCACCCGCTACATGGTCGCCGCCGCCGCGGAGGATGCGATCGTCGGTCACCGCCTCGACGAGCAGAACCACGCGTCCCGGACCCTGCGCGACCGCATCGAACGCGGGAGCGCACAGCTGGCGCCGGGCGCCGACGTCGACGCGATCGTCGAGGCTCTCACCGGGGCGATCCTGCTGCGGGTGCTGCGCCGCGCGCCGTACGCACCCGGCGTCGCCGACGCGCTCGTGCGCACCGTGCTCCCCGCCGCGGGGTGACGGCGCGGCATCCCGCGGCGGGTTCGGGGAGGTGCGCAGCCCGGGGTGGCGCGCCGGTATCGGACCTCCCGCACGACCGGCGGGCGCTCCGGGCGCGGTGCGACGTCGAGCTCGGCAGGCGTCGTCCGGTGGCCGGTCACGCCCCGACGCGACGCCCGTTGCCGGCCGGGCGCCCGCGCTTGGGCTTCTCGGTCGACAGCGCGAGTGCCATCGCGTGCTGCGGATGCCGCGCCAAGCGCTCCGCCGCGTGATCGAGCCACCGCAGCTCGGCCTCTGCGGCGAAGACCATCGCGTCGACGACGAGCGACCGCGCGAGCGCCTCGGGACCGGCCGCGGCGTCTCCGGCATCCCGCGCCCGCGTCAGCTCCTCCGCCTGCCGCAGCGACGCGGCGCGCTGGGTCCGGATCACCTCGGCGACGTCGACCCCGGGCAGCGTCGCGGCGACGGCGAGCTTGACCGCCAGCTCGTCGCGCGTCGCGACCCGCGCCACCGGCTCCGACAGCCAGGCGGCGACCTCGGCCGAACCGGCAGCCGTGATCCGCCAGTAGACGTGCCCCTGCTCGTCGGTCTCGCCCTTGGCGACGAGTCCGTCGCGTTCGAGGCGGTCGAGCGTGTTGTAGATCTGCCCGACGTTCAGCGGCCAGGTCGATCCGGTGCGGCGGTCGAACTCCGCGCGCAGCTGGTATCCGTAGCACGGCCCCTGGTCCAGGATCGCCAGCAGGCTCTGTCGCACCGACATCCGCGTCTCCGTCCGCGAGCATACCGAGTATGTGATTTCTGAGTATATACATACTCGGCAGCGATTCCGTGACTCCCAGCATCCACCAAAGCCGCCTCGGTACCGTCGGACCCATGGATGCCCCGCCGCTGGCCGTGACGACCGACGAGGGCATCGCGACCTTCTCCCCCGAGCAGCTGCGCGCGATGCGCGACGAGTTCCAGCGCTTCCTGCTCGACTACCAGTTCGCATTGCGCGAGGTCGAGACCAAGCTCGGCATCCTGCGCGACGAGTTCCAGCTGATGCACGACTACAACCCGATCGAGCACCTCTCCAGCCGGGTGAAGTCGGCCGACAGCCTCGTCGAGAAGGTCGTGCGCAAGGGCATCGATCCGTCGTTCGCGTCGATCCGGGCGCACATCACCGACATCGCCGGCGTGCGGGTGACCACGAGCTTCACGAAGGATGCCTACCGCCTCTTCGACCTGCTCACCCAACAGGACGACGTCACCGTGCGCGAGGTCAAGGACTACATCGCCGAACCCAAGGCCAACGGGTACAAGAGCCTGCACGCGATCGTCGAGGTGCCGGTGTTCCTCTCGACGGGGCGCGTGTCTGTGGCGGTGGAGGTGCAGTTCCGCACGATCGCGATGGACTTCTGGGCGAGCCTCGAGCACAAGATCTACTACAAGTACGACGGCGCCGTCCCCGACGGCCTGCTGGCCGAGCTGAAGGATGCCGCCGACTCCGCGGCCCTCCTCGACGCCCGCATGGAGCGTCTGCACGGTGAGCTGCACGGGCAGCGGCCCGGTCCGCTGCGCGCGGTCTGACGCGGCACCCACACTCGCGAAACCTCGCAAATGTCCGCTTCCGGACCCCGATCCTCGGCGTGTCGCGTACATTTGCGAGGTTTCGCGGGGGTGGGGGCGGGGGTCAGAGGGCGGCGCGCCAGGCGGCGAGCAGGCGGGCGGTGGCGCGGGTCTGCGCCCACGGCATCTCCGCGACCTCGCGTCGCCCGGCGCGCAGCGCCAGGATCGTCGCGTCGGCCTCGGCCGCCATCGGGCTGATCGTGCCGGTGCGCACCTCCTCGACCGAGCCGTCGCGGCGACGCAGGATGCCGGCATCCGCGCTCTCGACGCGACTGCCCCAGACGTTCGGGATCTCCAACTCGCCCGCCGTCCCGCGGATCACCGTACGGCGCGGCAGCGGCGCCGTGATGGCCGTCGCCACACGGGCGGTCAGCGGCCCGACCGTGATCGTCGCCCGCGCCTGCTCGTCGACGGCGCCGACCACGCCGTCGGCCGCGACCACGACGGGCTCGGTCGCGATCCCCGCCCACGCCGCCACTCCGACGACCAGCGAGACCGGGTAGCAGCCCGCGTCGAGAATCGCACCGCCCGCCGTCGCGGGGTCGAACAGTCGCCCCTCGCGGGTGTCGGCGGCGAAGCCGATCGACGTCTCCAGCTCGCGCAGCTCGCCCAGCGTGCCGCCGGCGATCAGCTGTCGCAGCAGTGCCGGAAACGGAGCGAACCGGTACTTGAACGCCTCCACGAGGGGCAAGCCGACCCGGTCGGCGTGCGCCACCAGCTCGTCGGTCTCGGCGGGGGCGACCCCGAGCGGCTTCTCGCACAGCACGGCTTTGCCGGCATCCAACGCGGCGTGCGCGAGGGGTGCGTGCGTCGTGTGGACGGTGCCGAGGTAGACGGCGTCCACGTCGTCGCGGGCGAGGATCTGCTCGTAGGTTCCCGCGACCGGCGCCCCGTGCGCATCGGCGAACGCCCGCGCGCGGTCGGCGTCGCGCGCGGCGACGGCGTGCAGCACGCCGTGCTCGGCGGCCGGCAGGGCACGCACGAAGTCGGCCGTGATGGCGCCGGCGCCGAACACGGCCCAGCGCGCGCGAGCAGCAGGGGCGGTCATGGCCTCCACGCTACGCCGCCCGCCAAGATGCAGGATCACCCGTTACAGTTGTCAACTCAATCGGCCCTGCAGGCCCGACTTTTCACGGACCGTCCTGCAATCTGGCGCGGTCGCGCTCGACGGACCGAGTGCTCGACGACCGCACGCTCAGGCGCGCAGCGCCTGCTCGACGTCGGCGAGTAGGTCGCCGGCATCTTCGATGCCGACCGACAGCCGCACGACCTCGACGGGGACGGCGGCTTCGGTGCCGCGGACGGACGCATGCGTCATCGCATCGGGGTAGTTCACGAGCGACTCCACACCGCCGAGCGACTCGGCGAGCTGGAACAGCTGCAGCGACTCGGCGAACCGTCGCGCCGCCTCCCCCGTCTCCAGCGCGACCGACACGATCCCGCCGAAGCCGGACATCTGCCGCACCGCCAGTTCATGCCCCGGGTGTGATGCGAGCCCCGGGTAGTAGACCCGCGCGACACGTTCATGCCCATCGAGGAATGCAGCGATGGATGCCGCGTTCTCGCTGTGCTGGCGCATCCGCACGGCGAGGGTCTTGATGCCACGCGTCGTCAGCCACGCATCCAGTGGCCCCGACACGGCGCCGACGGCGTACTGCAGAAAGCCGATCTTCTCGGCGAGGGCGTCGTCGTTCAGCACGAGCGCTCCCCCGACGACGTCGGAGTGGCCGCCGAGGTACTTCGTCGTGGAGTGCACCACGACGTCGGCGCCGAGCGCCAGCGGCTGCTGCAGCGCGGGGGTCGCGAACGTGTTGTCGACGACGACGAGGGCGCCGGCGTCGCGGCCGATCGCGGCGAGCCCGGCGATGTCGGCAATGCGCAGCAGCGGGTTGGACGGCGTCTCGACCCAGACCACCCGGGGCGCACGTTCGGCGACGGCGGCGCGGACGGCATCCGCATCGCTCATGTCGACCACGCGCAGCCGCACGCCCCACGGGCCGAGCACGCGCGCGATGAGCCGGTGCGTGCCGCCGTAGACGTCGCTGCCGAGCAGCACCTCGTCGCCCGGCTGCAGCACGGCGCGCAGCAGCGTGTCTTCCGCCGCGAGGCCCGACGCGAACGAGAAGCCATGCACGCCGCCCTCGATCGCCGCGAGCTGAGTCTGCAGGGCGGTGCGGGTCGGATTGCCGCTGCGCCCGTACTCGTACCCCTGGCGGAGGCCGCCGATGCCGTCCTGGGCATACGTCGTCGAGAAGTGCACCGGCGGGATGACCGCGCCGGTCGTGGGGTCGAACTCCTGCCCCGCGTGGACGGCGAGGCTGGCGAATCCGCGGGCGGTGTGGTTCATGCGTTGCTCCTGGCGGTCGTGGCGGTGGCGGTGGCGGCGGTCGTGGCGGTGGCAGCGGTCGTCGCGGTGGCGGCGGTCGTCGCGGTGGCGGCGGCGCCGGATGCCGAGAAACCACTTCGCGCGTGAGAAACCACATCTGCAGTGGTTTCTCGCGCAGAAAGTGGTTTCTCAGCGGAGGAGGGGGCGGGCGAGGCCGGGGACGAGGGGGCGGGCGGGGCCGGGGAGGCGGGGGCGGACGAGGGGGTGACGAGGGCGGGGAAGCCGCGGGCGGCCAGCCAGGCGTCGTCGTAGAGCTTGGTGAGGTAGCCGCGGCCGTGGTCGGGCAGCAGCACGACGACGACGACGTCGCCGGGCAGATCGCGCGCCGTGCGCAGCGCGGCGACGACCGCCATGCCCGACGAACCGCCCACGAGCAGGCCCTCCTCGCGGGCGAGGCGACGGGTCATGGCGAAGCTCTCGTCATCCGACACCCGCTCGTAGCGGTCGACGACGGCCGGGTCGAAGGTCGCCGGGAAGAAGTCCTCGCCGACGCCCTCGACGGCGTAGCCGTGGATCGGCCCGCCGGAGTAGATCGACCCCTCCGGATCGGCGCCGACGACGACGAGCTCGCCCGCCGTCGCGTCCTTCAGGAAGCGCCCGGTTCCGCTGATCGTGCCGCCCGTGCCGATGCCGGCGACGAAGTGCGTCACCCGGCCGTCGGTGTCGCGCCAGATCTCCGGGCCCGTGGTCTCGTAGTGGGCGCGCGGGCCGTTCGGGTTCGCGAACTGGTTCGGCTTGAACGCGCCCGGGATCTCGCGGGCGAGCCGGTCGGAGACGCTGTAATACGAATCCGGATGCTCCGGCGGCACGTTCGTCGGCACCTCGACGACCTCGGCGCCGTAGGCCCGGAGCACGGCCGTCTTCTCGCCGGCGAACTTGTCGGGCACGACGAACACCATGCGGTATCCGCGCTGCAGCGCGACGAGGGCGAGCCCCACGCCGGTGTTGCCGCTCGTCGGCTCGACGATCGTGCCGCCCGGCCGCAGCAGGCCGTCGCGCTCGGCGGCGTCGACGATGCGCGCGGCGATGCGGTCTTTCGCCGAGCCGCCGGGGTTGAAGTACTCGACCTTCGCGAGCACGGTGGCCCGGATGCCGTCGGTCACGGCGTTCAGCCGAACGAGAGGGGTGTCGCCGACGAGGTCGGCGACGTGGGACGCGTAGCGCATGGGGGTTCCTGAGGGTGGGGCCGCGCGGCGCGTCTGAGCGCGAGCGCGCGGGGCTGTCGGGTCGTCGGAGGAGCGCGCGAGCGCTCAGCGACAACAGCGACAGGTCAGGGACACCCCTCTACGGTAACCGGCCGCGACGGAGGATGCCGGTTGTGTGACGCGAGCGCCGTAACACGAGGCCGGCCGCGGGCTCAGCCCACCGCGACGAGCTGCGACTGCGGCACGCGCGATTGGGGCACGAGGGGGAAGACCTGCTCGGCGATGCGCTCCAGCTCCTCGCGCAGCGGCGACGACTGGATGAGCAGCAGCGAGATGCCGGCATCGCCATAGGCGCGGATGCGCTCGGCCACCTGCTCGGGCGTGCCGACGAGGTTGGGCCGCAGCCCCCGGGTGCCGACGGAGTATTCGCGCTTGGTGAGCTCCAGCGACAGGTTGGAGTTCTGCCGGAACTGCTCGAACGAGGCGTAGCCGGGCGAGGCGGGGTCGACGGCGGTGATGCGCTCCAGCTCGCGCTGCGCCTCGGCCTCGGTGTCGCGGACGATGACATAGGCCGGCATCCCGATCTCGCGCACGGGGCGCCCGTGCAGCCGCAGCGACCGCTCGTTGATGTCGGCGACGTTCGCGCGCACCTCGTCGAGGGTGCCGCCGTGCATGACGTAGGCGTCGGCGAACCGGGCGATCGACTCCTTGCCGGCCTCGCTCTCACCCCCCGCGAAGATGACGGGCTGCGCCGCGGGCTTGGGTTCGACGATCGTGCCCTCGAGCTCGTAGTAGTCGCCCTGGAAGGTGAACGGCGTCCGCTCCCACAGGCCGCGCAGCACCTGCACGAACTCCTCGGCCTGCACGTAGCGGGCGTCGTGGGTCGTGAACCGGCCGCCGAACTGACGCGCCTCCTCGGCCCACCACGCCGCGACGACGTTGAGCGCGACACGCCCCGGCGCGATCGAGTCGAGCGTGGAGACGGTCTTGGCGAGCACCGCCGGCAGGTGGAAGCCGGGCCGCACGGCCGTCATGACCCGCAGGTGCGACGTCACCGCGAGAATCGCCGCCGACAGCGACCACGCCTCCAGGCTCGGCGCCTCCACGCCCTTGCGGTCGTTGAGGTACAGCTCGGGCACGAGCGTCGTGTGAAAGCCCAGCCGGTCGGCCGTGACCGACACGTCGCGGATCGACTCCCACGTGGCTGCCATCCCCTCCTCGTCGGCGACGTTGCGGAGGAATCCGCCGTAGACCGGCGTCCAGTAGCCGAGGTCGATCGTCATCGGTCGTGCTCCTAGCGGTGTGCGGCGCCGAGCGCCTGGTCGAGGTCGGCGATGATGTCGGCGGGGTCTTCGAGCCCGATCGACAGCCGCACGGTGGTGGGCGAGATGCCCGATTCGGCGAGCTGTTCCGGCGTCAGGTGGCTGTGGGTCATGGATGCCGGGTGTGCCACGAGCGACCGCGCGTCGCCGATGTTGGCCACGAGCTTGACGAGCCGCAGCGCGTCGACGAAGCGGTGCACGCGCTCGCGGTCGGCGGCGGCATCCCCCGTGGCGGCCAGGTCGAACGAGAACACGGCGGGGACGCCGCGCGGCAGGTAGTCGCGCGCCGCGGCGGCCCAGCGGTTGCCGGGCAGGCCGGGGTGGTGCACGGCGGTGACGGCGGGATGTCCGGCGAGGTGCCGGGCGACCGTGAGAGCCGACGCGCTGTGGCGGGCGACGCGCAGGTCGAGCGTCTCCAGCCCCTGCAGCAGCTGGAACGAGTTGAACGGCGACAGCGACGGGCCGAGGTCGTGCACGTACTTCGTCTTCCACAGCACGGCCAGCGCCAGGCCGGCGGGGCCGAACCGCTCCCACAGCACGACGTCGGCGATGCGGGCGTAGGGCTGCGTGAGCTGCGGCCAGCGCCCGGGCTCGGCACCGAAGTCGAACGAGCCGATGTCGACGATGACGCCGCCCATCGAGGTGCCGTGCCCGCCGAGGTACTTCGTCGCGGAGTGCACGACGATGTCGGCGCCGAACTCGCCCGGCCGCTGCAGATACGGCGTCGCGACGGTGTTGTCGATGACGAACGGGATGCCGGCTTCGTGCGCGATGCCGGCCACCGCGCGCACGTCGAGCACCTGCGCCGTGGGGTTGGTGACCGACTCGGCGAACAGGGCGCGGGTCGTCGGGCGCACGGCACCGCGCCACGCGTCGAGGTCGTCCTGGTCGACGAAGGTGACCTCGATGCCCCAGTCGGCGAACGTGTCCTGCAGCAGGTCGACGGTGCCGCCGTACAGCTGCCGGGCCGCGACGACGTGCTCGCCCGCCTTGGCCAGGGCCAGGAGCGCGACGGCCACGGCCGCCTGCCCCGACGCGACGGCGACCGCCGCCGTGCCGCCCTCGAGCGCGGCGACGCGCTCTTCGAACACGATCTGGGTGGGGTTGGCCGCACGGCTGTAGAGGTTGCCGGTCTTGCGCAGCGCGAAGATGTCGGCGGCGTCCTGCAGCGAGGCGAACTCGTACGCCGTCGTCTGGTAGATCGGCACCGCGACGGCGTTCTGCGGCGTGTTCGTCGCGTAGCCGTGCTGCACCTGGTCGGTGGCGAAGCCGCTCATCGCCGAGCCTCCGGGGCGACGACGCGCACGATGGGCGTGTCCACGCCGGCGCCGCGCAGGCGCTCGAGCCACAGCACGACCGTCGCCGCGACCGAGCGGTGGGTCTGGTCGTTGAGCGCATCGTGCAGCCCGTCGACGGTCTCGACGAGCTCCAGCGCCGGGATGGCTCCCAGCACGGCGCGCGCCGCGGCGAACGGCGCGACCGCGTCCGCTGCGCCGTGGATCGCGAGGACCGGAACGGCGACGGATGCCAGGGCCTCCGCGTCGGGGACAGCCACCGGTGCGGCGGGCTCTGCGGCCGGGTCCACGGCGGACGCGCGGGCGGACGCGTCGCCGAGCACCCCGAGGTGCACGGGGCACGCCGTGCGGACGGCGGCATCCGCGGCCGCGTCGTCGGCGGCGCCGGTGGGCGTGCCCGCCACGATCGCGCCGTCCACGGCGGCCGCCACGGCCACGAGCGCGAGCACCGCCGCGGCGCCCCGGTCGGAGCCGACGAGCACGCGCGGGGCGTGCTCCTGTGCGGTCAGCCACTGTTCGGCGGCGCCGGCATCCGTCGTCTCGAACACGGCGACGACGTACCCGTCGGCGGCGATGCGCGCGCCGAACCGGGCGTACACGCCGGGGCTCTCGCCCGCGCCGGCGACGACGGCGAGCGCGCCACGGACACGGACGGCGGACGGCGGTGCGTGCACGACGGGGGCCGCGCGCACGGAGGAGGCAGCAGAACTCACACGTCCATGTTCGCGATCGACCCGGCCGCGGGGCCGCATGTGTCGAAGTGTTTCGCTCGGTGACGCCTGGCGTCATCCCGCTTGGACCGCGGGCTTGCGGCCCGCATAGCGTCACTGCCCATGACCACGAGCCGACCCGCATCGTCCCCGACCCCGCTTTCCCGCCGCAGGCTGCGCGCGATGGCGGCGGCCGTCGCCGCCCTCGCCCTGACCGGCTGCGCCACCGGCACCGCCGCGGGCTCCGGCGAGGCGACCGCGACGTCGCTCACGTGGGGCTGGAATCTGCCGACCAGTTGGGATCCGGTCACCTCGACGGCCGGCTGGGACACGCACGCGCTCGCCCTCGTCTACGACGGGCTCACGCAGCTCGACCCCGACGGCAACGTCGTCCCGGGCCTCGCGGAGAGCTGGGAGTACAGCGACGACGGCACCGCCGTGACGTTCACGCTGCGGGATGCGACCTTCAGCGACGGCACCCCGGTCGATGCCGCGGCCGTCAAGGCCAACCTCGAGCGCGGGCGCGACCAGGCCGACTCGACCCTGGCCGGCCAGTTGAGGATCGTCACCGGCGTCGACGTCGTCGACGCCGAGCACGTGACGGTGCACCTCGACCAGGCCGACTACCAGGTGCCGTACCTGTTCGCCGGCAAGACCGGCTTCGTCGTGAACCCGGCCGCCTTCGACGACGTCACGACACTGGCGACCCAGCCCGAGGGGTCCGGCCCGTTCGTCCTCGACGAGTACGTGCCCAATTCGCACGCCGACCTGCACAAGAACACCGGCTACTGGAACGCCGACCACATCTTCATCGACGAGTTCCATGTCGTGCCGGTCACCGACAACGCCACCGTCGTCGCCGGCGTGCAGACCGGCCAGTGGGACGTCGCGATCATCCCGCCGTCGCAGGTGGATGCCTCCGAGAAGGCGGGCCTGGAGGTCGAGAAGATCCGGGCGCTCACCGTGCGCGCTCTCGACGTCAACAACACGGTCGCCCCGTTCGACGACCCGCTCGTGCTGCAGGCCATCAGCCACGCCACCGACCGGCAGGCCCTCGTCGACGGCGCCTACTTCGGGCAGGGCACGCCGAACTACCAGCCCTTCCCCGCGGGCTACGTCGCCTACGACGACGACCTCGACGACCTGTACCCGTACGACGTCGCGACGGCCAAGAAGCTGCTCACCGAGGCCGGTCACCCGGACGGCCTCGACATCGAGCTGAGCCTGTCCGACGCCGACAGCGCCATCGCCGAGGTGCTGCAGGCGCAGTGGGCGCAGGCCGGCATCCGGGTGACGCTCAACGTGCTGCAGCCGAGCGCGATCGCGCAGAACTACGTCACGCACACCTACCCGCTCGTGCTCGACAGCTTCTCCGGCCGCCAGTCGCCGCTGCAGGCCCTCGAGGTGCTCTTCGGCACGACCGGCCTGATGAACCTCGGCGGCAACACCCCCGACGAGCTCACCGCCGCGATCGACGCGGCCCGCGCCACCCCCACGGATGCCGCCGACTACGCCGAGAAGCTGCGCAGCGCCGTCGCCATCGGCGTGAAGAGCATGCCGAACACCTTCCTGTTCACGTGGCCGCGCATCCTCACGCACTCCGCGGACGTCACCGGCATCCAGCACTGGGTCGACGTGCAGCGCTGGGAAGACGTCAAGGTGGCGAGCTGACATGACCGCGCTGCAGAGCGTGACCGGGGTGCGTGCGGCGCGCGTGCGCCGCACGCACCGGGGCGTCGGCGGCGGCGTCGCGCCACGCATCACCTCACACGGTGCGGCGCGCGCCGGACGGTCCGCCGGCGCGATCCTCGCGCAGGCGGCCGTCGTGCTGCTGCTCGCGAGCTTCCTCACGTTCGCCCTCGGCGCCGCAAGCGGCTCCGACCCGGCCGCGGTCGCCCTCGGCGACATGGCCACGCCCGAGGACGTCGCGCGCCTGAACGCCGAGTTCGGCCTCGACCGGCCCTTCCTGGAGCGCTACGTCGCCTGGCTCGCCCAGGCGCTCACCGGCGACCTCGGCCGGTCGTGGTTCACCGGCATCCCGGTGTCGCAGTCGATCGGGGCGGCGCTGCCGGTGAGTCTGTCGATCGCCGCCGGCGCGACGCTCGTCGCCCTGCTCCTCGGCGGCGTGACGGGCGTCGTGGCCGCGGTGCGCCGTGGCACGTGGATCGACCGCGCCGTCACCGCCGGCAACGCCGCGCTGGCGACGATCCCCGCCTTCGTCGCGGGCATCGTCCTCATCCTGCTGTTCGCCTACGCCATCCCGCTCTTCCCGGTCGGCGGGTACGTGCCGCCGCAGGTGAGCGTCGCCGCGTGGCTCGGGTGCCTCGTCCTGCCCGCGCTCGCCCTCAGCCTCGACGCCGCCGCCGACCTGTCACGCCAGCTGCGCACGAGCCTCGTCGGCGCCCTCGACGAGAACTACATCATCGGCGCCCGCGTGCACGGACTCGGCGGCGCCCGCATCGTCTGGGGACACGCCCTGCCGAACGCCCTGGGACCTGCCCTCGCGACCCTCGGCGTGCACGTGCCGCGCCTGGTCGGCGGCGCCGTCATCACCGAGGCCGTCTTCGGGATGCCGGGGCTCGGACGCCTGGCCCGCACCTCCGCCGTGCAGGGCGACGTGCCCGTCGTGCAGGGCGTGCTGCTCGTGAGCGCTGCGATCGTCGTCGTCAGCGGCATCGTCGTCAACCTCGTGCTCGCCCGCGTGAGCCCCACCGAGCGGAGTGCCGCATGAGCGCCACCGCGACCTCCACCCTCTCCACCGAACGCACCGATCGCGCCCGGGCGCTGCGGCGGCTCTGGCGCGGCGGACCGGTCATGCGCCTCGCGCTGCTCGTCCTCGCCGCCGTCGTCGTCGTGGGTCTGTTCGGCGGGGTGCTCGCACCGTACGACCCCCTCGCGCAGGACACCGCGAACGCGCTCGCCGGCCCCTCGCTCGCGCACCCGCTGGGCACCGACTATCTCGGCCGCGACGTGCTGAGCCGGCTGCTGGCCGGAGCGCCGCTGTCGCTTTCGGCCGCGGTGCTCGCGATGGTCGTCGGGTTCGTGCTCGGCGTCGTCCCCGGGATGCTGTCGGTGTTCGCGCCGCGCCCCGTCGAGTGGTTCGGCCTGCGCCTGGTCGACACGCTGCTCGCACTGCCGTTCGTCCTCTTCGCCATCTCGTTCGCGGGGCTTCTCGGCAACGGGCTGTGGCCCGCGATGACCGCCATCGGCATCCTCCTCGCCCCCGGCTTCTTCCGCGTCGCGCGGGCCGCGGCCGTGCGGGTGACCTCGGCGCAGTACGTCGAAGCGGCGACCCTGCTCGGCGCGTCCGCGGGATGGCTCGTGCGCAGGCACGTGTGGCGCACGGTGCTGCCGAGCGTCTCCGTCGCCGCGATCGGCGCGCTCGGGGCCGCGCTGCTCGTCGTCTCGTCGCTGACGTTCCTCGGCATCGGGGTCGAGCCGCCCGCGCCGACGTGGGGCGGCATGCTGGCCAGCGACCTGGAATACCTCTCGCAGCGCCCGCTGGGCCCGTCGCCCCCGCGCTGGCGATCATCCTCACCGTCGGCGCGCTCAACGTCCTCGCCGACGCCGTGCGCGACACGGCCGGTGCGGGCGCCCGGCGCCCGGCGGCTGGGCGCCCGACCGACCGGCGCTCGACCGCTCGACGCAGACGGGAGAGCGCCGATGTCGCAACTGCGTGAATCCCCGGCATCCGTCGCCGCTCCCGTCGGACTCCCCGCGGGAGCCGCTCGCGGCTCGGCGGCGTCGGCGCCGTCGTTCGACGAGGCGACGCTCAGCGTCACCCCGATCGTGTCGGTGCAGAGCCTCGTCGTGTCGGCGATCGACGGCACGCCGCTCGTGCACGGCGTCGGCCTCGACGTGCGACCCGGTGAGGCGGTCGGC
This sequence comes from Microbacterium sp., assembly GCF_047602155.1. Classification (GTDB taxonomy): domain Bacteria; phylum Actinomycetota; class Actinomycetes; order Actinomycetales; family Microbacteriaceae; genus Microbacterium. Next base: position 567,987 of record NZ_JASGHZ010000001.1, read on the forward strand.
GTCGTCGGCGAGTCCGGCAGCGGCAAGACGCTGACGTGCCGGGCCCTCCTCGGCATCCTTCCCTCCGGCACGACCGTCACCGGCGGGCGCGTGCTCGTCGACGGACGCGACCTCACGCACGCCGCCGAGAGCGAGTGGCGGGCGCTGCGCGGACCGCGCATCGGCGCCGTCTTCCAGGATCCGGCGTCGTACCTCAACCCGTCGATCCGCATCGGCGCACAGCTCGAGGAGGTGCTGCGGGTCACGGCGAAAGTGCCGCGACGCGAGACCCGCGCCCGCGCCCGCGCGCTGCTCGACGACCTCGGGCTGCGCGACGTCGACCTCGTGCTGCGGCGGCGCGTCGGCGAGCTGTCCGGCGGCATGCTGCAGCGCGTCCTCATCGCGATGGCCCTCGCCGCCGACCCCGCCGTGCTCATCGCCGACGAGGCGACGACGGCGCTCGACGTGACGGTGCAGGCAGAGCTCCTCGACCTGCTGCGGCGCCTGCGCGCCGAGCGGGGTCTGTCGCTCGTGCTCGTCAGCCACGACCTCGCGGTCGTGTCGCAGGTGTGCGAGCGGGTCGTCGTCTTCCAGGACGGTCGCATCATCGAGGGCGGTCCCACCGCCCGCGTCCTGCGCTCCCCCGGGCACCCCTACACGCGGCAGCTGCTGTCGTCTCACGCCCAGTACGGACTGGAGAGGTACCTCGCATGAGCCTGCTGGAGATCGAGAGCCTCAGCGTCGACCTCGGGCGCGCACCGCGCGTGCGCGTGCTGCACGACGTGTCGCTGAGGGTGCGCCCCGGCGAGGTCGTCGGCATCGTCGGCGAGTCGGGTTCGGGCAAGACGACGCTCGCGCGCGCCGTGCTGCGCGCCGTCGACGCCGCCACGGGTTCCATCCGCGTCGACGGCACGGAGGTGCGCGCGCTCCGCGGCGCGGCCCTGCGCCGCTGGCGGCGAGCGGGCGTCGCGCAGTACGTCTTCCAGGATCCGCTGCGCGCGCTCGACCCGGGAGTGCGCGTGGCCGAGTCGGTCGCCGAAGGCCCGCGGCTGGCGGGGCTGAGCCAGGACGAGATCGACCGCCGGGTCGCGTCGGCGCTCGACGCCGTCGGGCTCGACGCCGCGCTCGCCGAGCGCCTGCCCGCCGCGCTGTCAGGCGGGCAGCGCCAGCGCGCCGCGATCGCACGGGCGCTCGCCGTCGAGCCGCGGCTGCTCGTGCTCGACGAGCCCGTCAGCGCCCTGGATGCCGCCAGCCGCGACCACGTCATCCAGGCGCTCCTGCGCCTGCGCGCGACCCCCCGCCCCTCCCTCGCTCCCTCATCCTCCGCCGCCCCCTCCTCCCCCTCCGCCTCCGCCTCCTCCTCCGCCTCTCCCTCCCCCTCCTCCAGCGAGAAACCACTTTCTGCGCGAGAAACCACTGCAGATGTGGTTTCTCACGCGCAAAATGGTTTCTCGGCGACCGTCGCGTCAGCGGACGCGGCGGCGGACGCGGGCGCGGCGGCGGGCGCGGCGGGCGCGGCGGGCGCGGCGGCGGGCGCGGCGGGCGCGGCGGGGGGCGACGATCGCATCGGCATGCTCGTGATCTCGCACGACATCGGCTCGCTCGCGGCACTCAGCGACCGCCTCGTCGTGCTGTACCGGGGCCGGGTCGTCGAATCCGGGCTGACCCGCGAGATCGTCAGTCGGCCCCGACACCCCTACACGAAGCTCCTCATCTCGTCGGTGCCCGTCATCGGCGTCGCAGCACCCCCCGCCGACGAGCGCGCCGCACTGCGCGCCCTCGTCGACGCCTGAACCCCCATCCACCTCGCACCCGCCACCCACGGAGAGAAATAATGCCCATCGAGATCCTCGGAATGATCGCGACGACCCCCGGGTCGGAGTCGAAGGCCATCGACGGCCCCGTCATCGACCCGGCCTACGTGCGCGAGTTCTCCCGCGCGCACGAAGACGCCGGGTTCGACCGCATCCTCATCGGCTACAGCGCCAGCTCGCCCGACGGCTTCGCCGTCGCCGCCGCGGCCCTGCAGGCCACCGAGCGCCTGAAGGTGCTCATCGCGCACCGCCCCGGTTTCGTCGCCCCGACCATCGTGGCTCGCAAGCTCGCGACCCTCGACCACCTCACCGGCGGCGGACGCGTCGCGATCCACCACATCACCGGGGGCAGCGAAGCCGACCAGCGCCGCGACGGCGACTTCAGCGAGAAGTCCGACCGGTACCGCCGCACCGGCGAGTTCATCGACGTGCTGCGCCGCACCCTCACCTCCGATGCGCCGTTCGACTACGACGGCGACTTCTACCGCGTCGAGGGCGGCTACTCCGCCGTGAAGCCGGCGACGGATGCCGGCATCCCGATCTTCTTCGGCGGTCTCTCCGAGGGCGCGGTCGAGGTCGGCGCCGCGCACGCCGACGTCTACATGCTCTTCGGTGAGCCGCTCGCCGCCGTCGACGAGCACGTCCGCACCATCCGCGCCGCCGCCGACACCCTGTCCGACGCGAATACACGGGCACGCGACATCGAGTTCAGCCTCTCGACGCGGCCCATCGTCGCGGCCACCGAAGAAGAGGCCTGGGCCAAGGCGCAGCGCATCTACGACGAGGCCGTCGCCCTGCAGGAGCAGAAGCGCACCGGCAACACCCTCGCCTTCGCGGCACCGCACGCGAGCGAGAAGGCGTCGGCATCCGCCGCGCTGCTGCAGGAGCACGCCAAGCTCGGCGACGTGCACGACGAGCGGCTGTGGCTCGGCATCACGCGGCTCACCGGCCCCGGCGGCAACTCGACGGCGCCCGTGGGCACCCCCGCGCAGGTCGCCGAGGCGCTGCTGAAGTACTACGACCTGGGCGTCACGAAGTTCCTCATCCGCGGATTCGACCCGCTCGGCGACGTCGTCGACTGGGGCCGGGAGCTCGTGCCGCTGCTGCGCGAGGGCGCCCGCCTGCGCGACGAGGCCCGCGTCCTCCAGCCCGCCTGATCCCGGGCTCAGTAGGCGGCGACGATCGTGCCGGCGGGGCTGGGGCCGACGGCGACGGGGCGGCCTTCGCTGCGCGCCCACTGGCTCCACGAGCCGACGAACACGCGCGGGCGGTAGCCGGCGAGGGTGAACGCGAGCGCGGAGTGCATCGACGCGATGCCCGACCCGTCGTACAGCACGACCTCGTCGTCCGGGCCGATCCCGAGGTGCGCCAGTTGCGCCCCGATCGCCTCGCCCCTGCGCAAGAGGCCCTCCGGTGAGATGTGGGTGACCGTGGGCAGGTTGATCGCGCCCGGGATGTGACCCGCCGCCGGGTCGAGGCCCGGCACCGCGCCGCGATAGTGCTGCGGGGCGCGCACGTCGACGAGCACCCCGACCTGCGGGGCGAGGGCGGCGTCGTCGATCGAGGCGACGGCATCCGTCCGTGGCGGGGCGCCCTCCCACCGGCTCGGGCGCACCGACACGTCACCGCGCTCCAGCCGCAGTCCGTGCCGCAGCCACGAGCGCAGGCCGCCGTCGAGCACGCGCACGTCGACCCCGTACTGCCGCAGCAGCCACCAGGCGCGGGCCGCGGGCACGGCGTCGTTGTCGTCGTAGACCACGACCCGGTCGCCCGCGGCGATGCCCCACCGGCGCACGGCGGCACGGAAGTCGGCCTCGGCGGGGAGCGGATGCCGGCCCGCCTCGGGCCGGCCGGGTGCGGCGAGCTCCCGCTCGAGGTCGACGAACACGGCGCCGGGGATGTGACCCTCCAGGTAGTCGATGCGCCCCTCCGGGCGGTCGAGGCGCCAGCGCACGTCGAGCACCCGGGGCGCCCGGCCGGTGACCGCACCCGACGCGAGCTCGCCGGCGAGCTCGCCGGCCCGCACGAGGGGAGACATGCCCTCCATCGTCCCCACCGCGGGGCACGAACAGAACGCGCGGCGCAACACTCGGACATGAGCGACGCAACATACGGTCACACGCCGTCACAGGGGCACACAGTCGCGACGCCGGTCCGGCGAGGTGCGTAGCGTCGTGGGCATGTCACTTCCGGCCACCACCTCGCACAATGAGCCCGAGCACCGCTTCACGTCCTCGCTGTCGCCCGACGACTTCAAGGCGCTGTTCCGCGGCCACCCGGGCGGCGTCGCCGTCATCACGGCCGACGCCGGCGACGGGCCGGTGGCGCTGACGGCGACGTCGGTGTCGTCGGTGAGCGCCGAGCCGCCGCTGCTGATCTTCTCGGTGTCTGCGCTGTCGTCGGCATCCGCCGTGCTCGCTCGGGCCGAGACGGTCGTCGTGCACCTGCTCGACGCCCACGACCTCGAGGTCGCCAAGCTCGGCTCGACGAGCGGAATCGACCGGTTCGCGCAGACCCATCGGTGGTCGCGCCTGGTCACCGGCGAGCCGGTGTACCACGACGTGCGGGCGTGGGTGCGCTGCGCCGTCATCGGGCGGATGGATGCCGGCGGCTCCACCGTCATCGCCGCCCACGCCCTGCAGGCGCAGCTCGAGCGCGACGCGAGCGAGGGCGCTGCGCTGGTCTACCACAACCGCAGCTGGCACCGCCTCGGCGACCACTCCCGCATCGACTGACCGCCCGCGCCTACCCGTCTGCGTGCGAAACGCAGGACGAATCGACCGTTTCGGTCCGTTCGCGCGAGCGAAGTGCCGTTTCAGCCTGCGTTTGGCACCACGCGGGACACGGCCGAGGCCACGGGCGGATGCCGATCGCTGAGGCCGAGGCTACGCTTCTGTGCGTACCCCTCGCGGCATACGGCGCGAACCCCCACGAAGGAGTCAGGATGCCACTGGCGCTGGCCGTCGACCTCGGCGGCACGAAAGTCGAGGCGGCCCTCGTCGACGACACCGGAACGATCGTCGCGGGCTCGCGCGCCCGCGCGGCGACCGGCGCGGCCGCCGCCGCAGACGTGGCCGTGCTCGCGGGGGCGCTCGACGAGGTCGTCGCCGGGGTGCGCCGGCATCCGCGGTGGGGCGAGGTGCGGGCCGCCGGCATCGGGTCGGCCGGCCCCATCGACCTCGCCGCCGGCACGATCTCACCCATCAACCTGCCGGCCGCGCACGGCTTCGGCATCGTCGCGGCGGTGCGCAGCGCGAGTGGCCTCGACGCCGTGACGCTGCGCCTGGACGGGACCTGCATCGCCCTCGCCGAGGCCTGGCTCGGCGCCGCGCGGGACGTGCGCAACGCCATCGTCTTCGTCGTGTCGACCGGCGTCGGCGGCGGTGTCATCTCCGACGGGCGGCTCGTCGCCGGCGGCTCGGGCAACGCCGGGCACATCGGTCAGGTCATCGTCGCCGACCCGGAGGACCACCCCGACGGCGACCCGGCGGCCGCGACCCTCGAAGCGCGCGCGTCGGGCCCGCACACCGTCACCTGGGCACGCGCCCGGGGCTGGACCGGCACCACCGGCGAAGAGCTCGCCGCCGCCTACCGCGACGGCGACGAGCTCGCGGTTGCGGCCGTCGCCCGGTCGGCGCACGCCGTCGGCGTGGGCCTGGCGAGCGCCGCGACCCTGCTCGACCTCGAGCTCGCCGTCGTCGGGGGCGGGTTCTCGTTCGTCGCCGACGACTACCCCGATCGCATCGAGGCGGCGGTGCGGGATGCCGCGATCAACGCCTACGCCGCCCGCCTGCGCGTCGTGCGCGCGAGCCTCGGCGGCGATGCCCCGCTCATCGGGGCCGCCGCCCTGGTGCACCGCGCCGACCTGCTCTGAGCGCTCGCCGAGACCCGCAACACGCGCGTCATCGGCGGGACACCGGGCCGTGACACCGGCTCGGACATTCTGTCCGGCGCTCCGAGCGGAAGCGCGGATCCGTCCGGTGCACCCGCTCATCCGTTGCACACCGAGCCCCGGACGTATTGAATGGCCCACGCACACGCGCCATGGCGGCACGCACAGGCATGAGCAGAAGCGGAGCACCCGTGACGGCACCCGACGCCCTCATCGATCGACCCGACTCCCGCACCCCGGGCACCGGGGGCGTGACCCTCGAGGGCGTCACGAAGCGCTACGGCGACCAGGTCGCCGTCGACGATCTGTCGCTGCAGATCCAGCCGGGCGAGTTCCTGTCGCTCCTGGGACCCTCGGGCTGCGGCAAGACGACGACGCTGCGCATGATCGCCGGTTTCGAGCATCCGGATGCCGGCGACATCCTCATCTCGGGCCGCAGCGCCCTCGGCCTGCCGCCGTTCAAGCGCGACGTCAACACGGTGTTCCAGGCGTACGCGCTCTTCCCGCACATGACGGTCGCCGAGAACGTCGCCTACGGGCTGCAGCAGCGCCGCACGCCGAAGGCCGAGATCCGCGAACGCGTGTCGGCCGCGCTCGACCTCGTGCAGATGCGCCGCTTCGCCGACCGCCGGCCCACCCAGCTCTCCGGCGGCCAGCAGCAGCGCATCGCGCTGGCCCGCGCGCTCGTGAACCGCCCCGCCGTGCTGCTGCTCGACGAGCCGCTCGGAGCGCTCGACCGCCAGTTGCGCGAGGAGATGCAGCTCGAGCTGAAACTGCTGCAGTCGCGCCTGGGCATCACGTTCGTGTTCGTCACGCACGACCAGGGCGAGGCGCTGTCGATGAGCGACCGCATCGCGATCATGCGCGACGGCCACATCGAGCAGCTCGCCGACGCCGACACGGTCTACGCCCGCCCCGCGTCGGCCTACGTCGCCGCCTTCGTCGGCCAGCAGAACTTCTTCACCGGCGCCGTCGTCGACGACGGCCACGGCGTCGACTCGGCGCACGTGCGCGTGCGCTCCGGCCGCGGCGCCCTGGCCGGCCAGCAGAGCGGCCAGGCGGCCGTGCGCCCCGAGTTCGTGCGCATCGCGGCGGCGACGGATGCCGCGGGCACCGCGAACACCGTCCGCGGGGCGCTGCTGAGCGTCGCCCACCTGGGCGAGACGATGCAGTACCTCGTGCGCCTCGGCGACGACCAGAGCATCCTCGTGCGTCGCCCCACCCCCACCGCGCCCGCGCTCGGCGTCGGCGACGCCGTCGTGTGCACGTGGGATGCCGCCGACGTCCTGCTCTTCCCCGCCGACGCCGCCGCCACCGACGGCGGTTACCTCGCACCGCCCGCCTGAACCGGCGCCAGAACCCCACCCGAACCCGAACCCGGAGGCCGAGATGACCGACAACCCGATCCGCATCCTCGCCAGCGCCGAGGCCGTGCCCGCGATCCGCCGCGAGCTGACCCGCCGCGGCTTCATCGGCGTCGCCGTCGCCGCCGGCGGCGCGGCCGTGCTGGCCGCGTGCAGCCCCGGCGGCGCGACCTCGTCGGCCCCGGCCGCGACGGGCGGGGCGCTGGAGAGCAGCCTCTCGATCTACACGTGGGGCGACTACGACGCCCCCGAGGTCCTGACGCAGTTCACGAGCGAGCAGGGCCCGACGGTCGAACTGTCGTCGTTCTCGTCGAACGAGGAGATGATCGCCAAGCTCACCGGCGCCAAGGGCACGAGCGGCTTCGACATCGTCGTGCCCACCGGCATCTACATCCCGCAGATGGTGCAGAACGGGCTGCTGCAAAAGCTCAACCTCGACCTCATCCCGAACCTGACGAACCTCGACCCCGACTTCGCCGGCCCCGCGTGGGATCCGGGCAACGAGTACTCGATCTGCAAGGCGTGGGGCACGACCGGCTTCGTCTACGACAAGACCGTCATCACGCGCGAGCTGACCACCTGGTCCGACTTCCTCGATGCCGCGCAGAACGAGGCGAGCGGCAAGACGTCGATGCTCGACGACGCCGCGGAGCTCACCGGGGTGTACTTCTGGGCCAACGGCATCCCGTGGACGACCACCGACGCCGGCGACCTCGACGCCGCCGAGGACTACCTCGTGAACACACTCGCCCCGCACATCGAGGCGTTCGACTCGTATCTCGGCGGCGGCGCGATCCAGCAGGCCTCGCACGCGCTCATGCAGGCCTACAACGGCGACGTGCGGCTCGCGCTGATGGAGAGCTCCGAGCCCGACCGCTGGCAGTGGGTGCTGGGCGCTCCGCGCACCGAGCTGTGGATGGACAACTGGGCGATCCCCACCGGCGCGCCGCATCCCGAGGCCGCGCACGCGTTCATCAACTTCACCCTCGACCCCGAGATCTCGCTGAAGGAGCTCGACTACATCGGCTACCACACCGGTGTCGCGAACATCGAGCAGGCCGCGGCGGATGCCGGCTTCGAACTGCTCGACATGGTGTTCTTCACCCCCGAGCAGATCGCGACGATGGACGAGGGCGAGGTGAGCGATTCGCTCGCCCGCATCGTCGACATCTACAACAAGGTCAAGGCGGCGGCGGGTGCGTAGCAGGGGCGGTGTCGCGCTCGCGTTTCCGGCGTGGGCGTGGCTGCTGTTCTTCTTCGTCGTGCCCGTCGGGTACGTCGTGTGGTTCAGCTTCGGGTACAAGCCCGACATCTTCACGACGCACTCCAACGACGTCCTGTCGTTCGACCGGTACCTGGAGGCGCTGACCCCGACCTTCTTCGCGACCTTCCAGAACACGCTGTGGATCGGCGTCGCCGGCACCCTCCTGTGCCTGGCGATCGGCGCGCCGGTGGCGTACTGGATGGCGGTGAAGGCTCCGCCGCGCACGCGCGGGCTGCTGGTGGCCCTCGTCATGATCCCGTTCTGGACGAACTTCCTCGTGCGCACGATCGGCTGGCAGATCATCCTCGCGCCCAACGGCTGGGTCTCCTCCGTGATGCAGTCGCTGGGGCTCGGCGAGCTCGACATCCTCTACACGCGGCAGGCGGTGCTGCTGGGCGTCGTGTACAACTACCTGCCGCTGATGATCCTCCCCCTGTTCGTCGCGTTCGACCGGGTCGGGCCGTCGCTGCGCGAGGCGTCGAAGGATCTCGGGGCGGGGCGCTGGACGACGTTCCTGCGCGTGACCCTCCCGATCGCGCAGCCGGGCCTCATCGCCGGCGTGCTGCTCGTGTTCATCCCGCTCATGGGCGACTACATCACCGCGACCGTGCTGGGCGGGGCCAAGGGCAACATGATCGGCCAGATGATCGCGACGCAGTTCCAGACGGCGCAGAACTGGGCGCTGGGCTCCGCGATGGCGGTGCTGCTGATCCTCGTCATCATGCTCTCCGCGGCCGTCGGGCTCGGGATCGTCTGGCTCGTCGGGCTGCCGTTCCGGCAGCGCAGCCGCCTCCGGCTCGGCCCTCCCCCCTCCGGACGGGCATCCGGCCCGGCGCCGGTCGGCGCGGCCCCGGCATCCGCCGCCACGACCGCGGGAGGTGCCGCATGAGCGCCGACACGCGCGCGATCCTCACCGAGCGCAGCACGACCCGAGTGCGGCGCGCGGGCTGGGGATTCACGGTGTGGGGCGTCGCCGTGCTGGTGTTCCTGTTCCTGCCGATCGCGATCATCGTCGTCTACTCGTTCAACACGGGGCGCCTGCTGACCTCGTTCACGCAGTTCGGGTTCGGCTCGTTCCTCGCCATCATCGACAATCCGACGATCCGCGACGCCGTGCTCGTCTCGCTGCAGACCGGTTTCATCGCGGCCCTGCTCGCATCGGCGCTGGGCACGCTCGCCGGCATCGCGATGGCGCGGCATCCGGGCCGCTGGGTGTGGTGGTTCCTGTTCCTCCTGCTGCTCGTGTCGGTGACGCCGGAGATCGTGGATGCCGTCGCGCTCCTGCCCTGGCTCGTCACCCTCGGGCAGGACTGGGGTCTCACGATCTTCAACGACGGCATCGTGCGGCTCGTGATCGGCCACTCGCTGTTCTCGGTCGCCGTGGTGTCGTACCTCGTGCGCGCACGGCTCGTCGGGCTCGACGCGCAGCTCGAAGAGGCCTCGGCCGACCTGTACGCGACGCCGCTGACGACCTTCCGGCGGGTCACGCTGCCGCTCGCACTGCCGGCCGTGCTCGCCGGATTCCTGCTGTCGTTCACCCTGAGCCTGGACAACACCGTCATCGCCGCGTTCGTCTCGGTGTCGGGGTCGACGCCGTGGCCGGTGTACATCCTGAGCGCCGTGCGCACGGGCCTGCGGCCCGAGATCGCCGCGGTGTCGACCATCATGCTCGCACTGACGCTCGTCGCGCTCGGCATCGTCGCGTGGGTGCTGCGCCGGGCCGGCGACTCGGCGGCCGACATCGCCCGCACCATGGCCGGGGGCTGACGTGCCCGGCATCCCCGCGGATCAGAACAGGAGAACCGCATGACCCACGCAGACCTCGCCTTCGTCGGCGGGCCGGTGTTCACGGCGAACACGGTGCGCGCGCGGACGGATGCCGTCGCCGTGCGCGGCGGCCGCATCGTCGCCGCGGGGCGGGATGCCGTCGACCCTCTGATCGGGCCCGGCACCGAGGTCGTCGACCTCGGCGGGCGGCTGCTCGTGCCCGGGTTCCAGGACGCGCACGTGCACCCCGTCTCGGGCGGGCTCGAGCTGCTGCGGTGCGACCTCAACGAGGCGACCACGGAGGACGAGTACCTCCAGGCGATCGCCGCGTATGCGGCATCCCACCCCGACGAGGAGTGGATCCTCGGCGGCGGCTGGGCGATGTCGGCGTTCCCGGGCGGCACGCCGACCGCCGCGGCCCTGGACCGCGTGCTGCCGGACCGCCCCGCGTTCCTGCCCAACCGCGACGGGCACGGCGCGTGGGTCAACTCCGAGGCGCTGCGACGCGCCGGCATCCATCGGGGCACTCCCGACCCGGCCGACGGGCGCATCGAACGCGACGCCGACGGCAACCCGACCGGGACGCTGCACGAGGGCGCAATGACGCTCGTGAACCGGCTCGTCGCCGACCCGACGCCGCAGTTCCTGCGCGAGGCGCTGCTGGCGGGGCAGCGCTATCTGCACGCGTACGGCATCACCGCCTGGCAGGACGCGATCATCGGCGACTACGCCGACCTGCGCGATCAGGGCGAGATCTACCGCGCGTGCGCCGCCGACGGGTCGCTGACCGGCCGCGTCGTCGGCGCGCTGTGGTGGGACCGGACGAAGGGGCTCGAGCAGATCCCGTCGCTCGTCGAGCGGCGCGAACGGCTGTCGGGCGGGTTGTTCCAGGCGACGTCGATCAAGATCATGCAAGACGGCGTGGCAGAGAACTTCACCGCCGCGATGATCGAGCCGTACTGCGACGGACACGGGCATGCCACCGACAACTCGGGCATCTCGTTCGTGGAGCCGGCAGTGTTGAACGAGGCGGTCGCGCAGTTGGACGCCCTCGGCTTCCAGGTGCACTTCCACGCGATCGGCGACCTGGCCGTGCGGCAGTGCCTGGATGCCGTCGAGCACGCGATCGCCCGCAACGGCCGCAGCGACCACCGGCACCACATCGCGCACCTGCAGGTCGTGCATCCCGACGACATCCCGCGGTTCCGGGGGCTCGACGTCGCCGCCAACATGCAGTCGCTGTGGGCGACGCTCGAGCCGCAGATGGTCGAGTTGACGCTGCCCTTCCTCGGCGAGCAGCGCTCGAGCTGGCAGTATCCGTTCGGCGACCTGCTGCGCGCGGGCGCCGTGCTCGCGGCGGGCTCGGACTGGTCGGTGTCGTCGCCGAATCCGCTCGCGGCGATCCACACCGCCGTGAACCGGCAGGCGGCGCCGGGGTACGAGGAGGGCGACTACGAGCCGTTCCTCCCCGAGCAGGCGATCGACCTCGGCACGTCGCTGGTGGCCTACACGGCCGGCTCGGCGTGGGTGAACCACCTCGACGCCGACACCGGCACGATCGAGGTCGGCAAGTTCGCGGATGTCGTCGTGCTCGACCGCGACCCGTTCGCCGGCCCCGCCGACCAGATCGGCACGGCGCAGGCCCTGCAGACCTACGTAGGCGGCGCCCTCGTCTACTCGACCCCCTGACCCCTCCCCCTCCCCTCCCCTCTCTCCTCACCCCGCGAAACCTCACAAATGTCCGCAATTGGCCCGTTCCACCCGGCGTGTCGCGGACATTTGTGAGGTTTCGCGGGCGGGAGAATCGGCAACATACGACAGAGGAAGTGATATCCGTGGCGACCACGGTCTTCGAACGGCAGGCACCGGCGGCATCCATCGTCGACCACAGCCTCGCCGACACGAACCACGCAGTGTTCTGGATCGACGATCTGCCGGCCTCGCTCCGCCCCAACCGGCGGCCGCTGCAGGGCACCGTCCGGGCCGACCTCGTCGTCGTCGGCGGCGGCTACGCCGGCCTGTGGACGGCGCTGCTCGCCAAGACCCGCGACCCGGGCCTGAGGGTCGTCGTGGTCGAGGCGAACCGGGTGGGGTGGGCGGCATCCGGACGCAACGGCGGGTTCTGCGAGTCGAGCCTCACCCACGGCCACGAGAACGGCATGAACCGGTGGCCCGCCGAGATGCCCCTCCTCGACAAGCTCGGCATGGAGAACCTCGACGCGATCGAGGCCGCCGAGGGCGAGTACGGCATCGACTTCCACTTCGAGCGCACCGGCCAGCTCGCGCCCGCCATCGAGGAGCACCAGCTGGAGTGGCTCGCCGACTGGATGGCCGAGGGCGACCCCGATGTCGTCTACCTCGACCGGGATGCCGTCCAGGCATCGATCGCCTCGCCCACCTATCTTGCCGCGGTGTGGGAGAAGCGCACGTGCGGCATGGTGCATCCGGCACGGCTCGCCGCCGAACTCGCCCGCGCCGCCGAGGAGCGCGGCGTGGAGATCTTCGAACGCTCGCTCGTGCGCGGCCTCGAAGACCGGCCGCAGGGCATCGCCGTCACCACGAGCGCCGGCCGCGTCGAGGCCGACCATGCCGTGCTCGCGACGAATGTCTTCCCGTCGCTGCTCAAGCGCAACCGGCTCATGACCGTGCCGGTGTACGACTACGCGCTCATGACCGAACCGCTCACCGCGCAGCAGCTGGATGCCGTCGGCTGGCGCGACCGGCAGGGCATCGGCGACATGGCCAACCAGTTCCACTACTACCGGATCTCCGCAGACAATCGCATCCTCTTCGGCGGCTACGACGCGCTGTACCACTACGGGCGCACCGTGAACCCGAAGTACGAGAACAACCCCGAGGTGTGGCGCAAGCTCGCGAGCCACTTCTTCACGACGTTCCCGCAGTTGGAGGGGTTGCGCTTCTCGCACCAGTGGGCAGGTCCCATCGACACCTCGACGCAGTTCGCCGCGTTCTACGGCACCGCCCGGGGAGGGCGCGTCGCGTACGCGGCGGGCTTCACCGGGCTCGGCGTCGGGTCGACGCGGTTCGCCGCGGAGGTGATGCTCGACCTGCTGGCGGGCGTCGAGAACGAGCGGACGACGCTGGAGATGGTGCGGCGGCGCCCGCTGCCGTTCCCGCCCGAGCCGGCGGCGGCGATCGGCATCAACCTGACGCGCTGGTCGCTCGACCGCGCCGACCACCGCGGCGGCCGCCGCAACCTGCTGCTGAAGACGCTGGATGCGCTGGGATTGGGGTTCGACTCGTGAGCGGCTGGGACGACGACGAGGTGTCGGGCGAGCTGGATGCCGGCGTCGTGATCGCCGCCGGTGAGATCTCGGTGCCGCTGTCACCGGTGCCCGCCGCGCAGGTGGTGGCAGGGTCGCCGGCGACGGGGTCGGTGGATCTCGACGAGGACATGGGCTTCGGCGTGTGGGAGATGACGCCCGGTGCGATGCGCGACGTCGAGGTCGACGAGGTGTTCGTCGTCGTGGCGGGCTCGGCGACGGTGGAGTTCGTCGACCCCGCGCTGCCCGCGATCGAGCTGGCGCCCGGCGCGATCGTGCGCCTGGAGTCGGGCATGAAGACGGTGTGGACCGTCCGCGAGACGCTGCGCAAGGTGTACCTGGCGTAGGGGTGCATTCGTGCGCTTCACCGGCGTTAGGCACGCCCCGTGCCTCTGCTCCATCCGGCGCAAATCACGGCTACCCGCTGGTTTGGACACGATTCGCGCCGGATGAAGGATGCCGCCCGCGCTTCATCCGTCACAAATCACGGCCATCCGCGGGTTTCGGCACGATTCAGGACGGATGAACGAAGCCCCCCGCGCTTCAGGTGCTGGCGCGCCCGGCTGCACGCACAGGCAGATCGGCTACACCGCCGTCAAGCACCGCGTCACCGCGTTGCGCGCCGAACCCAACGGACGCCCCGCTGCCAGCATGTTGACGGCAGGAACGGCTACTATGACGAAGCGTTCCGCAATAGCGGAGCGATGTGAGTTCGGTAGCCTTCCGGACGGTCGGCGTCCCGAGCTTCGCGCTTTCACCGGCCGTTACGGCCGATCTGCGAGTAGCGGATCTGGTTCCGGATGCCGAAATCGGCAATGGGCTCGCCGACGACTGCGCGCGCCATGGCCATATCGAGGATGCCGTCGGCATCGCGTTCACACGCGAGCTGTTGGCAGCCCGCCCGCTCCCTCCCGGCGAGGCAACCTTAGTGTGCCTCCGGTGGCGCTACCTTAGAGAAATGGCGGCCCTTCCGGGTGTTTACCTCGAACCGCGCTACTCCCAGGCGGAGGCTGCGCGGATCGTTGGTGTGCCCGCGAACTCGCTCAGAAACTGGGCGAGCGGGTACACCTACCTCACTGCGAGCGGACAACGCGAGTCCACCGGGCTGATTGCGCTGGCTGAGCCGTTCAGGAGCCTGAGCGTCCCCTTTGCCGGGCTCGCCGAGGCGCACGTCATCACCTCACTGAAGGCGGCGGGCCTGCCCATGCAACGCATCCGCCCCGCGGTGATGAAGTTGCGTGAGGAGATCGGCGTGCAAGAGGCGCTCCTCAGCGGGCGCCTCAAGACAGACGGAGTCGACGTGCTCTACGAGTACCTCGACGACCCGGATTCCTCGCCCGATACCCCTGGACACCTGGCTGTTGTGACGAACCGCCAGAAGGTCTTCCGTGAAGCGGTCGCGGAGTATCTTCAGACGGTCTCCTACTCCGATCAGGATGTGATCGAGCGGTTCTCGCCCCCGACATTCGGCCACCCGGACGTGATCGTCGACCCCTGGATCAACGGCGGTAAACCAACCTTCAACAGCATCGGTGTACGCGTCTCCGACGTCGAAGGACGTGTTCTCGCTGGCGAGCCTTTTGATGAGGTCATCGACGACTTCGACCTGGACCCGGAGATCGCCCGGAAGGTACTGCTGTCGCCTCATGGTCGGTGAGCTGTTCCTCGATCGGTCGCTGGGGCGCAAGAGGCTCGCCGCGGCACTTCGTGCGGATGGCTGGAGTCTCGCCACTCTCAGCGAGGTGTACGGCGCGCATGCAGGACAGCACGTTCCAGACGTGAGTTGGATCGCTGAGCAGACCTCGCTGCGCCGTGTCCTCGTCACCAGCGACGCGAACATCCTCTCTGACCCCATCGAGCGTCAGGCGTTGATCGACGCGGAGGCGCTCCTCTTCTGTTTCCCTACAGCCCAGCTGACATCAGCGGAGCAACATGCCCGCTTGACCACACACCGCGGGCACATCGAACGGCTTGCCAAAGCTTGGGATGTTCCGGGGGCGTACGTTCTTTATGGTTCCCGAATCAGCCGGGTGCTCCCCTGATCGGATCGACGCGGCACCAGGTGGCTACCCCTCTATCCCCACGACGGTGTCAGAGAGCCCGTATCGCCGCAGTCTCTCGTGCGACTCGATGCCGGTGGGCGTCAGGGTTCGACGTCGTCGTGCAGCACGATGCGGCTTAACTCGATGCGACCGCCGGGAAGCTCCCAGTAATGCAGGCGTCGGGCGGATGCCGCGTTCTGCTCGATCGACGCCCGCCAGCATTTGGCACCGTCCGCCCGCTCGACGAAGGGGTCGTCACCGCCGAACCCGGTGCGCAGGCGGTGGAGTTCGCGCGAGGGGATCTCGGCGACGCGGCCCGTCACGACATCGACGACGGCGCGCATCGCCTTGGCGAACTGGGCGTCGTCGAGCGCGCCGAGACTGTCCGCGAACCGCGACCCGATCGCGTAGGGCGCGATCGGGTACGCGCGCTTCTCCGACGCTACCGTGCGCGCGGCCCATGCGACCGTGACCTCGTGCCGCACCCAGTCGTCTGCGGAGGGCCATGATTCGCGCTCGGTGCGCCGCGTGACAGGTTCGGCTCCTGCACGTGCCGCACGCGCTTCGCGCAATTCCTGGGTGAGCCGTGCGATCATCTGGTCGCGCTCACGCATACGGCCGCGCTCGCGCGCCAGCTCGATGGACATCGCACTCGCTTCGTCGCGCAGGCGGTCAAGCGTCTCGAGGTCGGTGCCGGCCCGCAGCTCGCGCCCCAATCGCGCGACGCCGCTGCGCAGTTCCGCGACTTCATCGCGCAACGCCTCGACGTCGGCCGATGTCGCGGCGGGCGGGCCGTCGGATGGAGCGGCAGCGGAGTGGACCGGAAGATCGGATGCCGGAGCCTCGGCCGCGGGGACGGGTACCGCCTCGGGCGCGTCGGGTGCCGCGGCATCCTCCCCTTCACGCAACCACGGCGGCCCGCCGCGCAGCAGCGGGAGCGCGTCGACGAGGGGTGTGTCGGGGTCGACGTCGAGCAGCGAGAGCGCGGTGGCGGGTGCCGCAGCCGTGACGCGAACGCGCAGGGTCGCACCGACGTGCGCGAGGTCGGAGAGGTGGAGTTCGCCGTTCTCGCCGTCGTCGGCGCCGGGGACGACGTCGCGTCGGCGGAGGGCGATGTCGGCGAGCGCAGGGTGGAGGCTCACCGTCACGCGCGCTTCGGTGACCTTGACGACGCGGGCGAGCGTCGTGACGCCGACCGCGAAGCGGGCGAGGTCGGGCTCGTCGGGTTCGGGGGCGAGGTCGCGGCCGGCGAGCCAGCCTTCGACCGTGTCGCCGACGCGAAGCCCGCTCGCCAGCGTGAGTGATGACGGCAGCAGGTCGGCAACGATCATGACGCGGTCACCGTTCTCGAGTCGGCCGACGTTGCCGGAGGCGCCGGACAGGCGTTCCACGATGGCACGCGCCCAGGTGCGGCGCGGCTGCACCTGCTGCGCGACGGTGAAGGATATCTGCGCGAAGGCGTCGTCGATGAGGTCGTTGACGTCACTGCGTGCCGGGAAGCGCAGCAGCGAGCGCTGCCAGCGCGGATCGGCGCCGAAATCGGGCGGATACGACCGCGCGGCGCCGCCGAACGCGTGCGTCTTCTCGGGCAACAACCGCTCGACATGACGGGTCACATCGCCCGTCGCGATCGTGACGACATCGGCGCCGTCGCCCAGCTCGTCCGCGACCCGTTCCGGGTCGAACGCGAAGCCCCCGGCGTCGTCGGTGCTGATGAGCACGAGCGGCTTGCTGCGCGCGCGTAGGATCTCGGCAGCGAGTTCATCCGCGTCGCCGACCGTGGCAACGTGCTTCATACGCCTACTCTGCCGGATGCCGCGGACAACGCGAAACCTCAACCACGGCCCGGCGGATCCGCGCGATCCCAGCATCGGGCGTACTCAGCGGCCACGACCGGCCAGACCAGCGCGAGCCCGTCGGCGACCGAGTGGATCTGCTCCGCAAGCGCTCCCGATACGACGAAGTCGTGTTGGATCGGCCGCCCGGCGCGGTCGGTCCGGCCTTCGGGATCGAGGAGACGGAGCCCGACGTCGTCGCCTCGGCGGGCGATGCCTTCACGCTCACCGCTCAGGGCCTCGAACACGGCCTCGTAACGCGGGAGCGGGTCCGTCGGCCCATCCGAGCGCAAGAACCGGAATCCCCACATTCGACCCCTCGTCGCCCAGATGAGGCTCATCGTCGACTCAGGCGGAGGACGCGGCGCTCCTCCGCGTCGACGAGCGCGAGACGGAATCCGGTGAGGACCGCGGTGAAGTACTCCTTTTTCTGGATCGCGTCGTTCTTCGCGGCTTCGAGGCTGCCCTTCGCCATGTTCAGCAGTCCATCGACGACGTCCTTGGTCAGGAATCCTGAGAGCAGGCCGACAACGACGCCGATCGGGCCGGGAAGCTTGATCTTCTTCGCCAGGAGGATCCCCGCGACGACGTTCGCTCCACCGACGAGATTCCCGACGACCGCGTCGGGGATCTTGTTCACGAGCTTCGCTTCCGCCCACTTGGCGTGCCGCTCGAAGGGCAGCATCGCTGCGATCGGCAGGATGAGGTCCAGACCCACGCGCTCCGTGAGATCGATCTTTCCGGAGGTGAACTTGGCCGAAGAGAAGAGGACGAAGTCCTCCCCCACCGACAACGCTGCCTTGCCCTGCACCATCTCGCCGATGGTCTCGCCGAGGCGGTTGAGCTCGCCCGCGGCCTTTCCGATCACGAGCTCCTGGAACCCGTACACGTCGAGGTCCGGAAGCAGGTCCGCCTTCGACAAGGCGACGACCCAGATGCGCGGGAACTCGACGAGAGGCTCTCCGTCGAGGAGGATTGCGTCCTTCAGACCCGCGAATCCGTTGCGAAAGTTCGTGAAGAGCGACTTGAGGTAGCGCTCTTCCTCGCCCGCGTTGTCGACCAGCCGCTGCGCATCGACGAGCAGGAAGGCGACGTCGGACGAGAGCAGGGAACGGAACGTGTCAACACGTCGTTCAGCTTCCTCGTCGCTGCTCGTGTCCTGCTCGAACCACTCTCCGGGGTAGTCGTGCCACACGAGGCGCAGACTGTCGACCGGCGCCTTGACACCGTCGCCCTTCTTGGGTGTGACCCGGAAGGCGTAGCTGTGCGAGACGAACCGGTTGGGCTCGGGTACACGCGCGTCGTTGCGCATGCCCAAGTAGTTCTGGTGGAGCCGCATGCCCTGCCCGGTGCTCTCGGCGATCACCTCGAAGAGGTTCTCCTTGGCGTAGCCGGGCTCCTGTGTCGGCCCGTAGAACGACGACAGCAGCACGGTCTTGCCGCTGCCGCTCTCACCGAAGACGGCGATGTGCTGGTCCAGTGACTTGTTCACTTTCATGTGGGCGCTCCCCTATGAGTGGGGAAGTTGGTGGCGTACGTCAATCGATCACCTCGAAGGGCGGCAGTTCGCCGACCAGGCGCTGGGTCTCGAGGCTCACCGTCACGAGCGACCGAATCAGATCGACGACGTAGCGCGGGTTGTTCTGCTCGCGCAGCCATGCGTTCGGGTCGTTGACGATGCCGGACGCCTTGTCGACCTTCACCTGATACCGATCGATGACCCACTCGAGCGGACTGCGGCCGCCGACCTTGTACTCGGACTCCTCGAGCGGGATGCCGGTGATCGTCAGGTGCGCGTTGTACCGGATCGCGGTGTGGTCCTTGCGCGAGACCCACGCCAGCTTGTCGACGCGGTACAGCTCGAACGGGTCGGTCGGCGGATCGAGCGAGGTGATCTCCTCGCCGAGCTCCGCCGACGCGACCGACTCGTAGTCGACGTGCAGCTCGGCGAGCGCGCGACCGATGCGGGCGTACTCCAAGAAGTCCCTCACCTGGGGGATGCGCGGGAGCATTTTCTGCAGATCGGCGGCATACGTCTCGCGATAGATCGGATGGTGCAGCAGCGCGTAGATGCCGTAGAAGATGTCGTCCTTCGCGACGGCATCGCCATGCACCGCTCGGTAGGCCGCGAGCGTCGCATCGGTGATGTTGTCGACCCGGCGGTAGCCATCGACCTCCTCGCTGGCAGACATCGCAAGCGCATCGAGATTCAGGGCACCGTCCGGCGTCGCCACGGGCTCCCAGGTGTAGCGAGGGAACACCTGCGCGTCGCCGTTGAGGTGCAGGTCAGCGAGGTCGCGAGTCATCAGCGGAGGAGTCGGCAGGCGACCGTCTGCGTTCACCGCGATTGCAATGTTGTAGTGAGCGGCGGTCGGCCAGACCCTGGGGATCTGGTAGGCCCGCTCGTTGAGACGCCCGGACGGGTCGAAGTAGAGATGCTGACCGACGAATGGGCGATACTGCGTCGTGCGAAAGCCGTCTTCATCGAGGACCGTGGGCCGGTTACGCCTCAGATCCGCGATGTTCGCGGGTGCCCAGGTACCTAGACCGGAATCACGCACGAGGAGCTTCTCAAGCGGAGTCGCGTCACCGATTGCAGCGCGAGCATGGACCCGTTCTCGCTCGCTGTTCAGATGATCGACATGTCGCTGAACACTCGCACGAAGCACAACATCGCTGAAGTTGACGGTCCAAGCGTCTCGATTCGTCTTGAGTCCGTTCGAGAACTCGCGGAAGATCGCCGGGCTCGTCTCCATGCCCTTCGATGCCTTGTCACCGATCGGCTGGAAGGTGCCGAAACGCTCGTCGCGCTGATTGACCCAGTCGCCCGCCGCGTTGGGCGTGACCTCGGAGTAGTCGGTGCCCTCGATCGAAGCCTCGCGAACGAGCTTCTCCAGCTTGTCTTCGCGACTCAAGCCCTCACCGATGTCGGCGTAGTGGATGCGTGCCGGCCCCGCGTACTTCGGGTCCTTCACGAGCAGAGTGAGCGCGATGCCCGCCTGACTGCCCGCTCCGAAGATCTGGCCGCCCTCTGCCTGCCAGTCGCGCACGCGCATGTTCCCACGCAGGTTGTAGACGATCACGTCGCTGAACTCTTCTGCCCAGCTCAAGCGGACGCCGTCAGCAGTGCCGCCATCGACGAAGCCTGAGTTCGACACGAACGCAATCACACCGCCATCTCGAAGCCTGTCAGTCGCCCAGCGGAGTGCGCGATAGTACGAGTCGTACAGCCCGTTCTTGTTCGCGCCAGTCGAGCGAGCAACGTAGCTGTTCTTGATCGCAGCATCCGTCATCTTGTACTTCGCGTTCTGACTCGCGTCGTTGGCGCTCGCCTGTCCCGCCCGGTACGGCGGGTTCATGACGATGACGTCGATCTTCGTATCGCGCTGCTTCTCTAGGCGAGCCGTGTTCTCGGGGAACACGCCCCCGGCGAGTTGGTTGTCACGCTCGTCCATCGCGAAAGTGTCGGTGAGGCTGATCCCGGTGAACCCGCCCTCGGCCGACTCGATCCCATGCTCGGCACACAGTTCGCGGTACACCGCCTCCACGTTGATCGCCGCGACGTAGTAGCTCAGCAGCACGATCTCGTTCGCGTACAGCTCCTGCGTGTACTTGCGTGTGAGGTCTTCCGGCCTGATGAGTCCCGTCTGCATCAGCCGCGTGAGGAACGTGCCCGTCCCGACGAACGGCTCGAGGATATTCACCCCCTCGTCGCTCAAGCGCTTGCCGAAGTGTTGGAAGTACGCGGCATCCGCCGATCGCAGAATGTAGTCGACGACCTCGACGGGGGTGAAGACGATGCCCATGCGGTCGGCTAGCAGCGGGAATGCCTTCGTGAAGAACTTGTCGTACAGCGTCACGAGCATCTGCTGCTTGGCGCTGACGGTGTCGAGCCCGCGGATGCGATCGGTGACCTTTCCGTAGAACACGTCGAGCGGTTCGCGCTCGCGCGCGAACGCCGCGTTGTCGTGGAAGGTTTCGAGGACGTTCTCCATCGCAACCGACACGGGGTTGTCCTGCGTGAACGACCCCTCGGGGAACATCGCCTCGAATACCGGTTTGGTGATCAGATGCTGCGCGAGCAGCTCGATCGCCTCGGGCTCAGAGACGTCAGGGTTCACCGTCGCACGCAACGCCTTGACGAAGTCGTCGAACGGCGCTCGAGCGTTCTCAGGAGCGTTGATGTGCGCCGTGATCAGCGCGATGAAGCGCTGCGCGATCTCGGCGATATCGCCCGCCCAGTCGTCCCAGTAGAGGCGGTCGCCGACCTTCGCGACGAGCTTGGCGAAGACAGCGTCCTTCCAGAGCGCGGCACTGTCGGTGAGGCCGGGGAGCATCGGCGCGATGTGTGACGGCTGGCTACCTCCGCCGGGCGTCGCCGGCGGCGGCTCGGGCGGCGTGTCAAACGGTGATGACTGACGTGGCTTCTTCGGGGCGAGATCGACGCGCTCGATGAGCACCTGCTCGGGGAGCCGCCCGGTGAACGCGGCCTGGTTGATCGAGGCATCCAGCCGCTCGTCGTGCGCGCGTAGCGCTTGCAGTACCTGCCACACGACCCGGTAGCGCTCGTTGTCGTTGAGCGCTTCCTCGGGGCTGATCCCGGCCGGAATCGCAATCGGCAGCACGATGTACCCGAGCTTCTTGCCCGGCGAGCGGCGCATGACGCGACCGACAGCCTGGACGACATCGACCTGGCTCTTGCGGGGGCTCAGGAAGAGCACCGCGTCAAGGCTCGGCACATCGACGCCCTCGCTGAGGCAGCGCGCGTTGGTCAGGACGCGGGCGACCGGACGACCGTACTGGTCATGCTCTGGCGCGGCCTTGAGCCAGTCAAGCAACTCGCCGCGCTGCGTCGCGTTCATGGTGCCGTCAACGTGCTCAGCCTCGACTGTCAGATCGTCCGTCGCGTCGTCGTTCTCGATGTTCGAGAGGTGGCCCTCGACGAGCGCTGTGAAGTCACCTGCGACGCCCTTCGACGTCTTGATGTCCTTGGCGAATGCCACCGCGCGCCGCATCGGCGTCACATCGGCGCCGAAGCCTTCGGCGACCGTACCCGCGTTGCGCTTGGCAAGCGCGTTCCAGCATCCGATCAGCTTCGCCACATCGGTCACCTGAAGCTCGCGACCCTGGTCGGAGAGTTCCTGCTGCAGATGCTCGACGATCTCGTCCTCGCTGATGCCGAGCACGACGACCTTGTAGTCGCTGAGCAGTTCCTTGCGCACCGCCTCGTCGAACCCGATGCGATAGAGCACCGGCCCGAACAACTCTTCGTCATCCATCGAAACGAGTTCGGCCGACTTCTGCGAAGCCGCGTTCTTCACCTCGGGCGCGAAGATGCGCGGCGTTGCGGTCATGTAGACGCGTGCGGTCGCCGGAATCACGGCGTTGTCGTGCACCTTGACGAAGTGCGACTCGTCGTCGCCCGCAAGCGTGACGCCGGTCGTGCGGTGAGCCTCATCACAGATGACGAGGTCGAACTGCAGGCCGAGGAATCGCTGGGCTGCAGCGACGGCGTCGATCGACTGGTAGGTCGAGAAGACGACCGTCATCCCCTCACGGTCTTCTTCGTCATCGCCGAGCAGCCGCGCCAGTGTCGCTCCGTCGGTCGTCGCCGGCGCACCCAGATCTTCCATGAGCACACTCGTGAGGTCGTCGTTCTTCTGGCGCCCGATGTTCGTGTCCGAGCCCACGGCGAACGCACGGAATCCCACCTCGGGGTCGCGTTCGCGCGACCACTCGTCGAGCGATTGCTGCAGCAGGGCCAGCGACGGCACCATGAACAGCACCGTCGAGGAGCCACCGGCGACCTCGTCGGTCCAGCGCTCGGCCAGCTTGAGCGCGGTGAAGGTCTTGCCTGTGCCGCAGGCCATGATGAGCTTGCCTCGGTCGTGCGTGCCACCGGGCTTGAGCCCTTCCATCACCGCGTGGACGGCTGCATGCTGGTGGGCACGAAGCGCCTTGCGCTCGAACCGATCGGGCGCGACCTCGGGCTTGAGAAGCGTGTAGGTCGACCAATCGACCGCGCTGTGCCGCAGCTCTGCGAGAGAGACGCGACCGACCGGCTTCGTACGGTTCTTCAGCGCCTCCTCGGCATTCGCAGACCAAGGTGTGCTCGTCGTATCGATGACAAGGCCCTCGGTGAACGGCTCCTTGCCCATCGCCTCGAAGAACGAGTCGAGGTCGCTCTTCTGCATCCTGTGGTTCTCGGCGAAGAACTTCACCTGAACCGCGAGCAGACCTCCGCCGCGAATCTCCGCCACGAGGTCGATGCCCGTGTCAGGTCGCCCCTCGCGGCCCGGCCAGTCCTTCCAGAGCCACACTTCGCCGAGACGTTCCGCCCGTAACGGCTCGACCTTCAGGTAGTGGCGCGCCAGCTGCTCGAGGTAGCTGCCCTTCATCCGCTGGCTGTCGGCAAGGTTGCGGAACTGCGCGAGGAGCGAATCGAGCGGCGTTGACGATGCGACGGGCACCCCGTCTTCAGCGACGAAGCGCGGACCGGGATGTTCGTCCGAGGGGGATGGCACGCAATCAGGGTACTTGTAACTGGGGACAATCACCCTGGTTGATGTGCCCTCGACCGGCAACGCTTGACGAGTGCCTCGAGTTCCGTCCGCAGCAGCCGCTTTCGTCGGCGAGCGGATCCGCACCGCGCGCCTGCGGTCCTCGATGACGCATGACAAGCTCGGCGGCCTCACCGGCATCGACTCAGCCAATATCCGCGCGTATGAGACGGGTCGCGCGATGCCCAGCATCCATACGATCGTGCGCATCGCCGATGCGCTGCGCGTGAAGCCCGGCTACTTCCTCGACGGGCTCACAGCGGACCTCTTCGAGGATGCCGTTGCCTCGCGACGCGCGGGCTGAGACAGCGACCTATCCGAGTCCCTCGGACACAGCCGTCCCCTGGTGAAACCGGATCACCGGGTGCGCGCCGCTGACATCCCACAGCGACGAGTGTCGGCTGGTGCCCGCGAGTGCGGCTATCCGGTAGGTCACGAGAACGAGACCGGGCGCGATCGTGGCGAACTGCCACTCATCCGTCGTCGGCCTCGCCCGCGGAGGCTCCGAGAGCAGCGACGCGATGATCTCGGCCCGCGTCCAGCGCCAGCCGGAGCGCCCGATCTCGACGAACTCCGGATGCAGCAGCGCCTCCAGGCGATCGGGATGCCGCCGCTCATGGAATATGGCTATAATGACCTCATGAATGTAGCCACAATCGGCATCCGGGAGCTGCGGGATAGGCTCAGTCGTCACCTGGCGAGCGTGCGCGAGGGCATGGAGATCACCGTCACCGATCACGGCAGACCCATCGCGAAGATCGTGCCGATCGGCGAGGAGTCGGGGCTGGAGAAGCTCATCCGCGAAGGGCTCGTGACGCTGCCGACAGGGCCGCGCCAGTCGCGCTACCCCGATCCGGTCGCCGCCAACGGCACGGTGAGCGACCTCGTCAAGGACCAGCGTCGATAGTGCCCGCGATCACGTACTTCGATTCATCCGCACTGGTCCCGCTTGTCATCGCCGAACCGACGACGGCACGCTGCAACGGCATCTGGGATCAGGCCGATGCAATGGTCACCACGACCCTGTCGTTCGTGGAGGTACATGCCGCCATCGCGCAGGCCGCCCGACAGGGAAGGCTCGGCGAAGCCGAACACCGTCGGGCTCTGGCTGCCTTCGAAGCGCGTTGGGGCGACATGGTGCACGTGACTCCGGGCGACGCGATTCTGGCGAACGCCGCACACCTCGCCGCCGCACACGCGCTGCGCGGCTACGACGCGATCCAGTGCGCGACGGCGCTGGCCGTCGCATCCGACGACTTCATCGCCGTCGGCGGCGACCGCGATCTGCTGCGCGCGTGGAGCGACCTGGGCGTCGCGACGGTCGACGTCGGCGGCTGAGTTGTCGTTACTCCCTGCCACACTTGACACCATGACCCCCGGCGACGACCTCGATGACTGGCTGCACGGGCTCGACGAGGACGACCTCCGGCAGCTGGTCCTCGCCGGCGCGGGACGGTCGCCCGAGTTCGCCGACTGGCTGGAGACCGTGCGGGTGGCGGCATCCGACGACCCCGGCGACCTCCTGCGGCTCGTCAACGACAACCTCACCCCGTCATACCGCTTCTACGACTACCGACAGGCGAACGACTACGCCGACGACGCGTACGACACCGTGCAGCTGCTCGCCGCCCGCGCCGAGAGCGCGACGCCCCAGCTGATCCCCGTGATCGAGCGCGCGCTGACGCTCGCCACGCGCGCGATCCTCAAGTCCGACGATTCGTCGGGTAGGCAGGGTGACCTCGCCTACACCCTGCTGGCGGCGCATGCGACCGCCGTGCGCACCTCGCAGCCGCCGCTCACACAGGCCGAGCAGACCAAGCTCGTCGCCTGGATCGTCAAGTTCCGCTACGGCGGCCAGCAGGACTTCTTCGACCCCGACATCGTCGCCTACGCTCCGGGGCTATCCGCGAAGAGCATCGCGAAGTACCGCGAGGCCATTGCAGGCATAGATCTCGGGCCGTATGGTAGGTACCCGCTCACCCGCCTCGCCGTACTCGACAAAGACCGCGACGCGATCGTCGCCGCGCACGGCGGCGAACCGACGAATGCCCTGCTCGCCGCGGCGATCGTATGGGATCTCGAAGAGGCCGGCCTCCACGACGACGCCGTCGCCTACGCGCACATCGGCATCGCCATGGACGGTCGGGGCTGGGATCGCAAGCTCATCACGTTCCTCGTCGACGACGCACTCGACCGCGGCGCTTCCGACGAGGCCGTGACCTTGCGTCGCGAGTGGTTCCGACGGCATCCGTCAACAGCATCGTTCGACGACCTGCGCACGACCGCAAGCAACGTCGGGCAGTGGGCCGCCGAACAGGATGCCGCCGAGGCACTGCTCGCCGAGCGTCACCCCGATTCCTACGTGCAGCACCTACTGAAGACCGGCCGTGGCGACGCCGCCTGGGCCTTCGCCACGACGAACCGCGAGCGCCTCGCGGATGCGTCGACCTGGCTCAACCTCTGCGCCGACCGCGCCCGCACACGCCCGGCCGATACGCTTCCCCTCTACCGCCAGATCGTCACCGATACGCTGACCGTCACCGACGTGCGCAACTACAAGAGCGCCGCGCGCATCCTCGTGACTATGCGCGGCGCGGCGGATGCCGCCGGGCCGGAACACCGGGCCGCGTTCGACGCCTTCCTCCTGCAGACCGCCGAAGACAACCGCCGCCGCCCGCGCTGCCTCGACGAGTTCGCCCGCGCGAAGCTCATCGGCCGGCGGTAAGCGGGGATCCGGCGCCGCCACCTTTTTCGTAATACGATGAGTTCATGAAGCGCACGATTCAGGGCCGCGAAGTCGATGACGCCCAGGTCGCCGAGTGGGCCGCAGAGGCGGAGGCCGGCTACGACGTCGACCAGTTGCGTGTGCGCTGGGGTCGCGCGCCTCGCGGAACCACTGCAGCGCAAGTGGTTCCGGTACGACTGACGCAGGATGAACTCGCCGCCGTGATGCAGCGCGCCGAGCGCGAAGGACTCAACCGCTCCGAGGCCATCCGCGCGGCTCTCGACGCGTGGGCCAGCGCCGCGTGATCGTCCATGCATCAGCACGAAGGCATGGCATCAACGACATCGACTCCGTGACCATCGCGCCGCTTGTCTCGGGGCCACTCGCTGTCGACCGCCTCGACCGCCGGAGAACTCGCCGTCCCCGTCGTCCGCCCGCTTCATCCGGCTCAAACCACGGGTATTCGCGGGTTTGGGCACGATTCGCGACGGATGACGCACCGGCGGCATCCGACGCCGTGAAGCGCCCCGGCTTCATCCGGCGCAAACCACGGGTATTCGCGAGTTTGGGCACGATTCGTGACGGATGACGGCATCCGCCCCCGGCTCGTCCGCCCCAAACCACGGCCATCCGCCGGCGTCGCCGCGATTTGCGACGGATGGCGGCGAATCCGGATGCGCTGCCCACGCGCGCCGGCCATCCCGGGTCAGCGCGCCGACGAGCGGCGCACCAGCAGGGCGAGGTGGAGGGCGGCCTGCACCTCGCCGTCGTCGAGGTCGACGCCGAGCAGGTCGCCGATCAGGGTGAGCCGCTGGTAGAACACCGACCGCGACAGATGCGACGCCGACGCGGCGGCGGTGCGGTTGCCGGGGTGCGCGAGCATCGCGCCGAGCACGTCGAGCAAGTCGCCGCCGCGGGCGAGGTCGTGGTCGATGAGGGGCGCGAGCATCCGCTCGCCGTGGTCGAGCACGCGATGGTCGTCGCGCAGCGCCGTGACCAGCCGCGCCAGCGGGCGCTGCTCGGCCCGCCGCAGCTGCGGCCCGCGCACCCCGCGCGGCCCCGGAGCACGGGACAGGTCGATGGCCTCCTGCAGCGACGCGAGGCCTTCGTCGAGCCCGGATGCCGCCGGCCCGATCGACAGCGTCAGCCGCGCGGCGTCGGGGCCGAGATCGTGCGCGAAGCGCAGCGCCGCGTCGTCATCGAACCGCACCGCCGGCGGCAACGACAGCAGGATCGCCGCGCCGGGCGCGTCAGCAGCACCCACCGCGCCGGCGCGGGCCGCGGCGTCCGCCACGCCATCGGCCGACCCGACCAGCGCGCGGCCGCCGAGCGCGCGGGCGGCGGCATCCGCGGCGTCGGCGCGCACCTGCGCACCTGCGGCGACGACGCCGCGCAGGGCGGCGCCCTCGACGGGCAGGCCCGCCGCCTGCAGCCGCGCGGCCCCGCCGTCGGCGCTCGCGTAGCGGCCCGCCAGCAGCGCGTCGACCAGCTGCCGTCGGCCGATGCGCGCCCACTCGTCGCCCGCGGCGTCGGTGAGGCGGCCAAGGGCCAGCGCGATCGCACCCTGCTCCAGCACGCCCACGCGCCCCGCCGGATGCGCCGGCCCCGGAAGCGCCACGAGATACCCCCACCGGATGCCGCGCGCCTCGACCGGCACGATCAGCCAGCGCTCCGGGCGGCCCGCGGCCGACTCCGCGACCCCGCCGCTGCGGTGCGCGACGCGGGAGCGCACCTCCCACCGGGCGAGCACCTCGGTCTCGCGCGCGGGCGGAACGTCGGCGACGACGACCTCGTGCGCCAGGTTCTCCAGCACGACCGGCGACCCCAGCGTCTGCGCGAGCTGGTGCACGATGAAGTCGGCGGGCGAGCCGCGCAGGGCGAGCGCCGTGAACCGGGTGCGCACCTCGTCGCGCGCCTCCAGCGCTGCCGTCTGGTCGGCGATGATCCGCCGGTGCACGGCCTCGGTCACCGCGACGAACTTCACCTCGCGGTGGAGCACGACCAGCGCCAGCCCCCGCTCGCGCGCCGCCTCGACGACGACGGCGGGCGCGTACCGGTAGTGCGTGCCCAGCTCGAGCACGAGGCACGACAGCCCCGCATCGGCGAGGCTCCCCACGAACTCGCGCAGGGCGTCGGGCTCGACGGGCCACGCCGACCCCGTCGACAGCAGCAGCTCGCCGCCGTCGAGCAGCCGCGCGACCGCGGCGCTGTCGGAGGCGTGCACCCAGCGGACGGGCGCATCCAGCCCGGCGTCCGCCAGCACCTCGGGGGCGCCCGCGGCGACGGCGTCGAGCACGAGCGCCTCACGCACCGTCGGCAGGCCCGCAGCCGCCGCAGACCCGCCCGGACGGATTGTCCGGTCGATCGAAACTTCGCGACGTTCGGCCACGGCTCTTACCTCCCTCACCCCTGTTGCGCTCAGCCATCCACGGGCAGAATGAGTCTGCCACACCGATTCGTCCGTCCGGTCGATCTGTCCGGATCAGCTCTGGCGAACCGCGCGAAGGAGACGAAATGACCAGCACCGACAGCATCCGCGTCATCTCACACTGGATCGACGGGGCCGAGCGTCCCTCGTCGAGCGGCCGGACCGCGCCGGTGTTCAACCCGGCCACCGGCGCCGTGCAGGCGGAGGTCGCCCTCGCCGACCAGGCCGAGATCGACGCGGCGATCGGGTCGGCGCAGCGCGGATTCGAGGTCTGGAGCGGCTACTCGATCGCCAAGCGCCAGGCGGTGGTGTTCGCCTTCCGCGAGCTGCTGAACGCGCGCAAGACGGAGCTTGCCGCCATCATCACCGCCGAGCACGGCAAGGTGATCTCCGACGCGATGGGCGAGATCGCGCGCGGCCAGGAGGTCGTCGAGCTCGCGTGCGGGTTCCCGGCGCTGATCAAGGGCGCGTACAGCGAGAACGTGTCGACCGGGATCGACGTGTACTCCCTCAAGCAGCCCCTCGGCGTCGTGGGCGTCATCAGCCCGTTCAACTTCCCCGCGATGGTGCCGATGTGGTTCTTCGCGATCGCACTCGCCGCCGGCAACGCGGTGGTCCTCAAGCCCAGCGAGAAGGATCCGTCTGCGGCCCTGTGGCTCGCGGCCCTCTGGAGCGAGGCGGGGCTTCCCGACGGGGCGTTCACGGTGCTGCAGGGCGACAAGGAAGCGGTCGACGGGCTGCTGCACTCCCCCGTCGTGCAGTCCATCTCGTTCGTCGGTTCGACCCCGATCGCGCAGTACATCTACGAGACCGCGGCCAAGACCGGCAAGCGCGTACAGGCTCTCGGCGGCGCGAAGAACCACATGCTCGTCCTGCCCGACGCCGACCTCGACCTCGTCGCCGACCAGGCCGTCAACGCCGGATACGGCGCCGCCGGCGAGCGCTGCATGGCCATCTCGGTCGTCCTCGCCGTCGAGCCGGTCGCCGACGAGCTGATCGGCAAGATCGCCGAGCGCATCGCGAAGCTGCGCATCGGCAACGGGGCGGATGCCGTCGAGCCCGACCTCGGTCCGCTCATCACCGGCGCGCACCGCGACAAGGTCGCCTCCTACGTCGACATCGCCGAGGCCGACGGCGCGACGATCGTCGTCGACGGCCGCGGATGCCGGGTGGAGGGCCACGAAGACGGCTTCTTCTTCGGGCCAACCCTGCTCGACCACGTCCCGACGACCTCGCGCGCGTACACCGAGGAGATCTTCGGGCCGGTGCTGTCGGTCGTGCGCATCGCCTCGTTCGCCGACGGGGTCGAGCTGATCAATTCGGGCCAGTTCGGCAACGGCACCGCGATCTTCACGAACGACGGCGGGGCCGCCCGCCGGTTCCAGAACGAGATCCAGGTCGGGATGATCGGCATCAACGTGCCGATCCCCGTGCCCGTCGCGTACCACTCCTTCGGCGGCTGGAAGGCCTCGCTGTTCGGCGACGCGAAGGCGTACGGCACGCACGGCTTCGACTTCTTCACCCGCGAGAAGGCGATCACGGCCCGCTGGATCGACCCGGCCACGCGCGGCCACAGCTCCCACACCGGGATCAACCTCGGCTTCCCGCAGCACGACTGACGACGTTTCGACTCGCGCCTACGGCGCTCGCTCAACGACCGGAGACCCACACATCATGACCGACACGCTGACGACCGGCATCCGCACCGACCTCGACCAAGACGCGCGCGTGCGCGCCGCCGACCGCGGGCACGTCTTCCACTCCTGGAGCGCGCAGGCGCTCATCGATCCGCTGCCCGTCGCGGGCGGGTCCGGGGCGACGTTCTGGGACTACGCCGGCAACTCGTACCTCGACTTCAGCTCGCAGTTGGTGAACCTGAACCTGGGGCACCAGCATCCCGACCTCGTCGCCGCGATCCAGGAGCAGGCCGGGCGGCTGGCCACGATCCAGCCGTCGATGGCCAACGACACCCGCGGCGAGCTCGCACGGCTGATCGCGGACGTGGCCCCGGACGGGTTCGAGAAGGTGTTCTTCACCAACGGCGGCGCCGACGCGAACGAGAACGCCGTGCGCATGGCCCGCCTGGTCACCGGCAAGCGCAAGGTGCTGTCGATGTACCGCAGCTACCACGGCAACACGTCCACCGCGATCACCCTGACCGGCGACCCGCGACGCTGGGCGAACGAGCCCGCCGACGGCTCGGTCGCGCACTTCTTCGGGCCGTACGCGTACCGGTCGCCCTTCCACTCCTCCTCGCCCGAGGAGGAGACCGCCCGCGCCCTGGAGCACCTCGAGCAGACGATCATCCTCGAGGGCGCGTCGACGATCGGCGCGATCATCCTCGAGACCGTCGTCGGCACCAACGGCGTGCTCGTGCCGCCGCCCGGATACCTGCCCGGCGTGCGGGCCCTCTGCGACAAGTACGGCATCGTCTACATCGCCGACGAGGTCATGGTCGGCTTCGGCCGCATCGGCGAGTGGTTCGCGTTCCAGGCGTTCGATGTCGTCCCCGACCTCATCACCTTCGCGAAGGGCGTGAACTCGGGATACGTGCCGCTCGGCGGCATCGTCATCAGCGACCGTATCGCGGCGCACTTCGACACCGTCGCTTTCCCCGGCGGACTCACCTACTCCGGCCACCCCCTCGCCTGCGCCCCTGGCATCGCGACGTTCGAGGTGTTCCGGCGCGACGGCATCCTGGAGCGCGTGCGCGACCTCGGCGCGCGCGTCGTCGAGCCGCGGCTGCAGACCCTCGCCGCACGGCATGCGTCGGTGGGCGACGTGCGCGGCCGGGGGCTGTTCTGGGCGATCGAGCTCGTCCGCGACCGCGAGACGCGCGAGCCGCTCGTTCCCTTCAACGCGTCCGGCGCGGATGCCGCCCCCATGGCGGCCGTCGCCGCCGCCTGCAAGAAGGCGGGGCTCTGGCCGTTCACGCACTTCAACCGCGTTCACGTCGCCCCGCCGCTCGTGATCTCGGAGGACGACCTCGTCCGCGGCCTCGACATCCTCGACGCCGCGCTCGACGTCGCCGACGCCGCCCTCTGACCCGGCATCCGGATGCGGGGTCTCGGCATACCGCGGCGGTCTCGGTGACGAACCAGCGGCACGGCGTCGCAAACGGGGGCGTCTCGTTCTGGTGGCGGCAGCTCGGGATGCCACCCGCGCGCAGCCCGCTGCCGGGCGACCGCGACGTCGATGTCGCGATCGTCGGCGCCGGGTACACCGGGCTGTGGACGGCGTACTACCTGAAGACCCTGCAGCCCGACCTGCGCGTCGCGGTGCTCGAGCGGCGCTTCGCCGGGTTCGGCGCCTCGGGCCGCAACGGCGGCTGGCTGACGAACTCGGTCACGGGCGGCCGCGCGCAGTACGGCCGCGAGGGCGGTGCGCGCCAGCAGGCGGCGATGAACGCGACCGTCGACGAGGTCATCCGGGTGGCGGATGCCGAGGGCATCGACGCCGGCATCCGCAAGGGCGGCGAGCTCAACATCGCCCGCACGCCGGCCCAGCTCGCGCGGCTGCGCGCGTTCGCCGCCGACGAGCAGTCGTGGCCGCACACCGACCTCGAGCTGTGGGATGCCGCCGCGACCGACGCGCACGTGCGGGTCGCCGGCGCGCTCGGCGGGGTGTGGCATCCGCACTGCGCCCGCATCCATCCGGCCCGCCTGGCGCGCGGGCTCGCCGCCGCGGTCGAGCGGCTCGGCGTGCCGATCTACGAGGACACCGCGGTGTCGGCCATCGAGCCGGGGCGCGCGGTGACCGCGCACGGGACGGTGCGCGCGGCATCCGTCATCCGGGCGACCGAGGGCTTCACGCCCGACCTGCGCGGGCAGCACCGCACGTGGCTGCCGATGAACTCGTCGATGATCGTGACCGCGCCCCTGCCGGCGGAGTTCTGGGATGCGGTCGGCTGGTCGGGCGCCGCGACCCTCGGCGACCTCGCGCACGTCTACATGTACGCGCAGCGCACAGCCGACGACCGCATCGCGTTCGGCGGGCGCGGCGTGCCGTATCGCTACGGGTCGCGCGTCGACAGCGACGGCGCGACGCCGCAGCGCACCGTCGCCGCGCTCACGCGGCTGCTGCACGCGTTCTTCCCGGATGCCGCCGCCACCCCGATCGACCACGCCTGGTCGGGGGTGCTCGGCGTTCCGCGCGACTGGTCGGCGACGGTCGGCTACGACCGGCGGACCGGGCTCGGGTGGGCCGGCGGCTACGTCGGCACGGGCGTCGCGACGACGAACCTCGCCGGGCGCACGCTCGCCGACCTCGTACTCGGGCGTGCGAGCGACCTCGTCGACCTGCCCTGGGTGGGGCGCCGCGCGCGGCGCTGGGAGGTCGAGCCGCTGCGCTGGCTCGCCGTGCAGGCGATCTACGGCGCGTACCATCTTGCCGACGCGCACGAGGCGCGGCCGGGGCGGCCGGCGACGTCGCCCGTCGCCCGGGTCGCGGACTGGGTGTCGGGCCGCGGGCACTGAGGCGGCGGCATCCGGTGTCGCTGGCGGCTGGCGTTGATCCGGCGCATCCCGCTCGCTAGCCCCGTTCATCCGACGCAAACCACCTCCATCCGGCCGAATCACCGCAATGTGCGACGGACGAAACCGGGGGCGCCGCGTTCATCCGACGCAAACCGCGACCACAACGGCGTTTCGCCATCATTCGCGACGGATGAAGTCGGCGGCATCCCGCCCATCCGGCGCAAACCACGACCACAGCGGCGTTTCGCCATCATTCGCGACGGACGAGGCAGTCGGCATCCGGCCCATCCGGCGCAAACCACCTCCAACTCGCCGGATGGCCGCGGTTCGCGACGGATGAATCGGTGACGTTCAGCCCGCGGTCGGCGTGAGGAGTGCGGCGGTGAGGGTCCGGCGCGTCCACGCGCGAAACGCGTCGAGGTCATAGCCGAGCCTGCCCGCGAGGAGGTCGTAGCTGTCGGGGCTGGCGATGACCCACGCGGTGTCGGTCGCGGCGGCGTGGGTGAGTCCAGCCCGTAGGGATTCCGCGGGGATGCCTGCGACGATCCGGGCGATGAGGCCGTGACGGAGGCGATGCAGCTCCGCCCAGTCCTCGGTGATCTCCGGATCGACCGCGGCGGCATCGCGGTAGAGGCTCCATCCGAGCGCGGCACGCTCGGCGATGTCGGACACGAGGTCCGCCAGGCCGTTGATCCGGTCCTGTGGCGACATGTCCCCGGCGAAGCGCCGCGCGGCATCCTCGGGCGATGCCTCGCCCCCCGCGATCGCGTGCTCCATGTAACCGCGCAGCAGACCCCGCTTGCTCCCCCATGCCAGGTACAGGGTCTGCACGGAGACGCCCGCCGCCGCGGCGATCCGGGTGACCGTGGTTGCCGTGTACCCGTGGGCGCCGAACTCTCCTTCGGCCGCCTCGAGCAATCGCGCCCGGGTATCGCGACGGAGAGCGTCGCCGACGCGTTTCTGCCGGCTGCGCGCGTCGCCGGTCTCACCGATCTCCGCTTCTGAGAACGTCATGGACAGCATCGTACCGCATGCTCTAGAGTGTCGTTCAATAGCACTAGAACGTCGATCTAAACCATGTTGCGACGTCGATCGAAGGAGCCGTGTCATGACCCGCAGTCTCGTGGACAAGCCCTGGCGCCGCCCCGGAACGGCCGCATACGCGCGCCGCCGGATCGGCGCCCTGCGCAAGCCGCCCGTGACCGTCTACGAAATGGCATCCGACGTCCGCAAAGACGCCGACGTGCCGGTGCTGTTGCGCGACGGCGTCACCCTGCGGCTCAACCTGTTCCGCCCCGCCGGTGCCACGGAGCCCCTGCCCGTGCTGCTCTCCGCGCATCCCTACGGCAAAGACGCGGTGCCCAGGCGCAGGGGTCGCCATTGGGCGCTCAACCCGCAGTTTCGCATCATGAACCAGACCGCGCCGCTGCGGATCTCGGATCAGACCAGCTGGGAGGCGCCCGACCCGGTCTGGTGGGCGCAGCAGGGGTACGCCGTCATCAACCTCGATGTCCGCGGCGGCGGGCACTCCGAGGGTCGCGGCGACCTGTTCAGCGATCAAGAGGCCAACGACATCGCCCAGGTGATCGCCTGGGCTGCAGAGCAGCCGTGGTCGAACGGCCGGGTCGGGATGCTGGGCGTGTCGTACCTCGCGATCTCGCAGTACAAGGTCGCCGCCCTGAACCCACCGGCCCTGAAGGCGATCTGCCCCTGGGAGGGATTCACCGACATCTACCGCGACTTCTGCACCTCGGGTGGGGTGGTCGAAGACGGCTTCGCACGCATCTGGTTCTTCCTGAGCGCGAAGGCCGCCCGGCTCAACACCAACCTCGGCGCCGAGCGGCGCCGGCATCCACTTCGCGACGAATGGTGGGATGCCCTCGCGCCCGACCTCTCGAAGATCACCGTGCCCATCCTGGAGTGCACGAGCTTCTCGGATGCCAATCTGCACAGTGGCGGATCGATGCGCGCCTTCCAGCGCGTCGCATCCGAGCATCGCCACGCATACGCCCACCGCGGGCCGAAATGGGCCGTGTTCTACAGCGCGGAGGCGCGCGCCCACCAGCGCGCGTTCTTCGACCGGCATCTCGCCGAGCGAGACGCCCCCGAGCTGCCGCCGCTGCGCCTGGAGGTCCGCGACCGCGGCGACCGGGTGGTCGAGGTTCGCGACGAGCACGAGTGGCCGCTCGCGCGGACGCAGTGGCGTCGCCTGCACCTCACTGCGGACGGGGCGCTCACGGAATGCAGGCCCACGACACCGTCGGGCACACCGTCCGGAACGGTCTCGTTCGACCTGCGGCGAGCGGCTCTCGCCTTCGAGCACCGGTTCGACGAAGACACCGAGCTGAGCGGCCCGATGACCCTGCGCCTGCGGTTGTCGACCGAACGTGCGCGCGATCCCCGACTGTTCGTCGGGATCGAGAAGCGAGCGAACGACATGCCGGTCCCGTTCCAGGGGTCGTACGGATACGGGCGCGACCGCATCGCCCAGGGGCGGCTGCGTGTTTCGCTGCGCGGGCTCGACCCGGAGTTGAGCACACCCCACCAGCCCGTGCACGCCTTTCGCACGCTGCAGCCCGTGCGGCCCGGCGAACAGGTCGATGTCACGATCGCGCTCAGCCCGTCGGCGACGCTCTTCCACGCCGGAGAGAGCCTGCGGCTCATGATCGCCGGACGGTATCTCGAGCCGCGTAACCCGCTGTTCGGGCATTTCCCGACACACTATGTGCGCAGCAGTCGCGGCACCGCCACCATCGTGTGCGGCGAGGCCTCGGCGCTGGAGATCCCCGCCATCCCCGCGCACCCCGCGCCGTGAGACTTCGGCGGCACCATGAGACCGCGTGCATCGGATGCCGTCGCATCACGCAGGTGCGGTCTCACGGCCACCGCCCCGTCCGCGGAACGCCCGCGCAACCGAGACCCACGCTGCGCATCGAGACCGCCGCCGTGCGCGCGGGTCTCGATGCGGAGACGGGGTCTCGGCGCGAGGACGGCGGACGGCGGTGGCGGACGGCGGACGGCGGAGGCGGACGGCGGTGGCGGACGGCGGACGGCGGACGGCGGAGGCGGGCGGCGGACGGCGCTACCCGCCCAGCGCGGCGGCGTCGACGCCGAGGAGGCCCGCGACGGCGCGGGCCGTGAGCGACAGCAGGTCGGGCGCGCCGCGCCAGCCGACGAGGGTGTGGGCGCTGAGGCCGTCGATCATGGCGACGAGGTGCCACGCGATCGCCGCAGCGTCGCCGCGGGCGAAGGCGCCGGCATCCATCCCCCGCTGCACCTCGGCGGCGATCGCGGCCTGCCAATCGTCCATCTCGACGCGCACGCGCGCGGCGAGCGCGTCGTTGCGGGTGCCGATCGCCCACGCCTGCACCCACACCAGGGTGACGTCGGCGCGCGAGCCGTCGAGCATCGTCGACAGCAGGATGCCGATGCGCTCCGCGGCCGGGTCGACCCGCTGCAGCAGGGCCACGACCTCGGCCAGCTCCCCCGCGACGACGTCGCCGAAGGTGGCGGCGACGAGCTCGTCCATGCCCGGCGCGTAGTGTGCGACCAGGCCCGGGGCGACGCCGGCCTCGGCGGCGACGGCGCGGAGGGTCAGGGCATCCAGCCCCTCGCGCAGGGCGAGATCGCGCGCGGCGGCGGCGAGCTCGGCGCGACGCTCGTCGGGGCTCTTGCGCACCCGCCGGGGTGTTGACGTCTCGCTCATCGCTCGGTACGCTCCCTCTTATTGATCGTTTGATCAACAACCTAGCGGATCAGCGAGGAGAACGCGATGACCTGGCGCATGCCGGCCGAGACAGCCCCCCAGGACCGCATCTGGATGGCCTTCCCCGCCGAGGGCGAGACCCTCGGCGACACCGACGCCCTGCGCGAGGAGGGCTACGCCGCCTGGACTGCGGTGGCCGTCGCCGTCGCCCGGTTCGAGCCCGTGACGATGCTCGTCGACCCGAGCGAGCTCGCCCGCGCACGGCGCATGCTCCCCGGCGAGGTCGAGCTGCTGGAGGCTCCCGTCGACGAGTTCTGGATGCGCGACGCCGGCCCCACGTTCGTCATCGACGACGCCACCGGCGCGCTCGGCGCCGTCGACTGGGTCTTCAACGGCTGGGGCGCTCCCGCGTGGGCGCAGTGGCAGAAGTCGGCCCAGCACGCGCGCATCATCGCCGAGGCCGTCGGGGCGGAGGTCGTCGGCTCGCTGCTCGTGAACGAGGGCGGCGGCATCCACGTCGACGGCGAGGGCACGGTGCTGCTCACCGAGACCGTCCAGCTCGACCCGCGCCGCAACCCGTTCGCCGACAAGGCCCGCGTCGAAGCCGAGATGGCCCGCACGCTCGGCACGACCACGGCCATCTGGCTGCCCCGCGGCCTCACCCGCGACTATGACGACTTCGGCACGAAGGGCCACGTCGACATCGTCGCGACCATCCCCTCCCCGGGCCGCCTGCTCGTGCACGCCCCGTCCAACCCGGCCCACCCCGACCACGCCGTGATGCGCGAGATCCGGGCTCTGCTGGTCGCGCAGACGGATGCCGCCGGCCGCCCGTTCGACATCATCGATCTGCCGGCCCCGGAGACCGTCGAGGACGAGCACGGTCTCGTCGACTGGAGCTACGTCAACCACCTCGTCGTGAACGACGGCGTCATCGCGTGCGGCTTCGGCGACGAGCGGGCGGATGCCGCGGCGCGCGCGATCCTCGCCGACGCCTACCCGGGACGCGAGGTCGTCACCGTCGATGCGCGCCCGCTGTTCGCGCGCGGCGGCGGCGTGCACTGCATCACGCAGCAGCAGCCGGCGGTGCGCTGATGTTCGGCGACGGAACGCCTGACGGCGAAGGAGAAGAGGGAACCGCATGATCGACGTCGTCGAAGCGACCATCGCGCAGCTGCGCGCCGCGCTCGAATCGGGCGAGACCACCGCCGTCGAACTCGTCGACGCGTACCATATGCGGATTGCGGCATACGATGCGCCGGGCACCGCGACCGCCCTCAACGCCCTCGTCGTCCCGAACCCCGAGGCGCGCGCCGAGGCCGCCGCCAGCGACGCCCGCCGCGCCCGCGGCGAGACGCGGCGGCCCCTCGACGGCATCCCGTACACGGCGAAGGACTCGTACCTCGTGCAGGGGCTCACCGCCGCCGCCGGCTCCCCGGCGTTCGCCGACCTCGTCGCCCAGCGCGACGCGTTCACGGTCGAGCGGCTGCGCGCGGGCGGGGCCATCTGCCTGGGCCTCACGAACATGCCGCCGATGGCCAACGGAGGGATGCAGCGCGGCGTATACGGCCGCGCCGAGAGCCCGTACAACGCCGACTTCCTCACGGCGCCGTTCGCCTCCGGCTCGTCCAACGGCTCCGGCACCGCGACCACGGCGAGCTTCGCCGCCTTCGGTCTCGGTGAGGAGACGTGGTCGAGCGGGCGGGGACCCGCATCCCACAACGCCCTGTGCGCCTACACGCCGAGCCGCGGCGTCATCTCCACGCGCGGCAACTGGCCGCTCGTGCCCACGATGGACGTCGTCGTGCCGCACACGCGCACCATGGCCGACCTGCTCGAGGTGCTCGAGGTCATCGTCGCGAACGACGCCGAGAC
This sequence comes from Microbacterium sp., assembly GCF_047602155.1. Lineage (GTDB taxonomy): Bacteria > Actinomycetota > Actinomycetes > Actinomycetales > Microbacteriaceae > Microbacterium. The sequence goes on from NZ_JASGHZ010000001.1 coordinate 606,997, forward strand.
GCGCGGCGACTTCTGGCGCGTGCAGCCGTGGGTCGAGATCCCGGCGGCGAGCGAGGTGCGGCCGGCATCCTATGTCGGGCTGCGCGCAGCCGACCTCGCCGGCAAGCGCATCGGCATCCCGCGGATGTACGTGAACGCCGACGACGCCCCCGACGGGCCCGGCATCGGTGGCCCGACCGGTCGGCGCATCGACACCCGGCCGAGCGTCATCGACCTGTGGCGGCGGGCCCGCGCCGACCTGGAGGCGGCCGGCGCGACGGTCGTCGAGGTCGACTTCCCCGTCGTGAGCAACTACGAGGGCGACCGCCCGGGCGCCCCGACGATCGCGACGCGCGGGCTCGTCGGCCCGGAGTACCTGCGCCGCGAGATCGTCGACCTGTCGGCCTGGGGCTGGGAGGACTTCCTCGCCGCCAACGGCGACCCGGCGCTCGACACCCTCGCGGGTGTCGACGGCGCACGCATCTTCCCCCGGCCGGCCGGCGCCGAACTCGACCGCTACACCGGCTTCGACGACGACATCGCCGAGTATCCCGGGTGGGTGCGCGAGCACCCCGGCGCCGGCTTCGCCGACATGCCGGAGCTCGAAGCGGGCCTGCGCGGCCTCGAGGAGACCCGCCGCGTCGACCTGGAGCAGTGGATGGATGCCGCCGGCCTCGACGCCGTCGTCTTCCCCGCCGTCGCCGACGTCGGGCACGCCGACATGGACGTGAACCCGGCATCCGCCGACCTCGGCTGGCGCAACGGCGTGTGGGTCGCCAACGGCAACCTCGCGATCCGGCACCTGGGCATCCCGACGGTGACCGTCCCGATGGGGACGATGGCCGACATCGGGATGCCGGTCGGCCTCACCATCGCCGGGCGCGCATACGATGACACCGCACTGCTGCGACTGGGCCTCGCGTTCGAGGCCCTCCGCCCCCGCCGCACGGCGCCGCCGCGCACCCCCGCACTGTGACAAGGATCACGATGACACCGCCCCTTCCCGAAGATCACGCCGCCCGCATGCACGAGGTCAGCGCCGAGACCCGTTCCATCGTGGAACTCGTGCTGGAGTATTCCGAGCGGCGCCTCCTGTCCGAGGACAATCCGCTCGACAAGCCGCTGCCGCCGGCCGAGCTGAGCCGCCTGGCCGGGCGGACGATCAGCGAGGCGGGCATCGGCGCGCGCAAGGCGCTGGGCGTGTTCGAGCATGTGCTCGCCCCGGCATGCATCACGACCGACGATCCGCGGTACCTGTCGTTCATCCCGAGCGCCCCGACGAAGGCGGCCGCCGCGTTCGACCTCGTCGTCTCGGCGAGCGCGCTCTACGGCGGGTCATGGCTCGAGGGCGCCGGCGCCGTGCACGCCGAGAACGAGGTGCTCCGCTGGCTCGCCGCAGAGTTCGGGATGCCGGACGGCGCCGGCGGCGTCTTCGTCCAGGGCGGGACGCTCGGCAACCTCTCGGCGCTCGTCGCCGCCCGCGAGGCGGCGCGCGAGCGCGCGAGCGCGCCCATCGCCCGCTGGAAGATCGTGTGCAGCGTCGAGGCGCACTCCTCGATCGCCTCCGCGGCGCGCGTCATGGACGTCGACGTGGTCGGCGTGCCGACCGACGACGGCGTGCTGCGCGGTGACGCCGTGCGGGCGGCGCTGCAGGAGCACGGCGACAGCGTCTTCGCCGTCGTGGCGACAGCGGGGTCGACGAACTTCGGCATCGTGGACGACATCGCGAGCATCGCGGATGCCGCCGCCGCCCACGGCGTCTGGCTTCACGTCGACGGCGCCTACGGCCTGTCGGCGATGCTCACCGACACCGCCCGGCCGCTGTTCGCGGGCGTCGAGCGCGCCGACTCGCTCGTCGTCGACCCGCACAAGTGGCTGTTCGCGCCGTTCGACGCCTGCGCCCTGATCTACCGCGACCCCGAGCTGGGGCGCCGCGCGCACACGCAGCACGCGGAGTACCTCGACACCCTCACCGAGACCGGCGACTGGAGCCCCTCCGACTACGCCATGCATCTGACCCGTCGCCCGCGCGGGCTGCCGCTGTGGTTCTCGCTCGCGACGCACGGCGCCGCCGCCTACCGCGCCGCGATCACCCACGCGCTCGAGCTTGCACAGCAGATCGCCGACGACATCGAGCGCCGCCCCGAGCTGCGGCTCGTGCGCCGCCCGCAGCTGGGCGTCGTGGTCTTCGAGCGGGTCGGCTGGGACAAGGCCGACTACAGCCGCTGGTCGACGCGGCTGCTCGACGCGCAGCGCGCCTTCGTCACCCCGTCGAGCCACGCCGGCGTCACCAACGCCCGCTTCGCGATCCTCAACCCGCGCACGACGCTGGAGCACCTCACCGGCATCCTCGACACGATGCGCTGAGCCGCCGCAGCGCGGATCGTCCGGCGCCGCGGAAGATCCGCACGGAGTGCCCGATCTGCACGCCGTGGCCTCCTCGACACGGGCCCGTGTCGCCAATAGCGTGGAATCACGACGAGATCGGAGCCGATCATGACCCGCACCGAGGCCGAACTCCAGCAGATGGCCCGCGATCACCTCTGGCTGCACTTCGCGCGCCAGTCCGCGATGACCGAGGGGCCGGGCGTGCCGATCATCGTGAGGGGCGAGGGACACCACATCTGGGATGCCGCGGGCAAACGCTACATCGACGGTCTCGCCGGCCTGTTCGTGGTCAACGCCGGGCACGGCCGCACGCGCCTCGCGCAGGCGGCGGCGAAGCAGGCCGAGGAGCTGGCGTTCTTCCCGCTCTGGTCGTACGCGCACCCCGCCGCGATCGAGCTCGCCGACCGCATCGCGCATCTCGCGCCGGGCGACCTCGACCACGTCTTCTTCTCCACGGGCGGCGGCGAGGCCGTCGAGACGGCGTTCAAGCTCGCCAAGCACTACTTCAAGCTGCGCGGCCAGCCCACCAAGCACAAGGTCATCTCGCGTGCCATCGCCTACCACGGCACCCCGCAGGGGGCGCTCGCGATCACGGGCCTGCCGGGCATGAAGTCGATGTTCGAGCCGGTGACGCCGGGCGGATTCCGCGTGCCGAACACGAACTTCTACCGTTCCGGCGAGATGGGTTTCACCGCGGATGCCGGCGCCGCCGCGTCCGCCGAGGAGCAGTTCGGCTGGTGGGCCGCCGACCGCATCGAGGAGATGATCCAGTTCGAGGGGCCCGACACGGTCGCCGCGGTGTTCCTCGAGCCGGTGCAGAACTCCGGCGGATGCTTCCCGCCCCCGCCCGGCTACTTCCAGCGCGTGCGGGAGATCTGCGACCGCTACGACGTGCTGCTCGTGTCCGACGAGGTGATCTGCGCGTTCGGCCGGCTGGGCGAGTACTTCGGCGCGACCCGGTACGACTACCAGCCCGACATGATCACGTTCGCGAAGGCGGTCACCAGCGGCTACGCGCCGCTGGGCGGCACGATCGTCAGCGACCGCGTCTACGAGCCGTTCGCCCACGGGACGGCCTCATTCCCGCACGGGTATACGTTCGGCGGGCATCCGGTGTCGGCGGCCGTCGCGCTGGAGAACCTCGACGTCTTCGAGGAGGAGTCGCTGCTGCAGAACGTCCGCGAGAACTCGCCGGTGTTCCGCTCGACGTTGGAGCGGCTGCTCGACCTGCCGATCGTCGGCGACGTGCGCGGCGACGGCTACTTCTTCGGCATCGAGCTCGTGAAGGACAAGGCGACGAAGGCGACGTTCGACGACGACGAGTCGGAGCGGCTGCTGCGCGGGTTCTTGTCCAAGGCGCTGTTCGACGCGGGCCTGTACTGCCGCGCCGACGATCGCGGCGACCCCGTCATCCAGCTCGCACCGCCGCTCACGATCGGCCCCGCCGAGTTCGACGAGATCGAGCAGATCCTGCGTTCGGTGCTGACCGAGGCCTGGACCCGTCTCTGATCCCCCTCTGATCCGCGCGGCCGCTCCACTCACGACATCAGCGGGACATCGAGGTCGTAGGCGAGGACGATCGCACGCGCGAGGTCTCTCTCCTGCGCCTCGGTGAGAACGCCGATCGTCCTGCCGAGAGCGGCGACGGGGATCGTCAGCACGTTGTCGATGGATGCCGCACACTCGTGGTCCAGCCCGTTGGCACGCCCGAGCGGCACCTCGCTGCTCAGCCCCCGGATCGTCGAGGTGATCGGCGCGACGGTGACCTTCGTCATCGCGGGTCGCGCGAGTTCGCGGGTCAGCACGAGCACGGGCCTGGTCTTGTCCAGGCGCGCCAGGCAGATCTCGCGCACGTCAATCGTCCAGATCGAGGTGGCGGACCGACCAGTCGACGAGCACGTCGAGGTCGTCGGCGGCGCCGTCCGCAAGAAAGGCGGCATCCCGTTCGGCGACGAACCGCCGCATCTCGCGCTCGAGCGCCGACGTCACGAGAGCCGCGCGGCTGGGCGCCCGGCCTTCGGCGACGGCGTGGTCGAGGAACTCGACGAGCGGCTCCGGGAGACGCACTGCGATCTGCATCGACATGGTGCCATCATACCATCCTGCATCCCGATTCGGGATGCAGGACGTCAGAGCCCGACGGCGGCCATCCCGGCGGCGTTGTAGCGGTCGCCGGCGACGCCCACGGTCTCGGCGAGCGCGTTCAGGGCGGCCACCTCGTCGGCCGACAGCGCCACCTGCGTCGCAGCGGCGTTCTCGTCGACGCGCTCGCGGCGGCGCGTGCCCGGGATGGGCACGATGAACGGATGCTGCGCCAGCAGCCACGCCAGCGCCACCTGCCCCGGGGTCGCCCCGCGGGACGCCGCGACCGCCCGCACGTGGTCGACGAGCGCCTGGTTGGCGCGCAGGTTCTCGGGCGAGAACCGCGGGGTCGTCGCGCGGAACTCCCCCGGGCCGAAGGTCGCATCGGCCGCGACGGTGCCGGTCAGACACCCCTTGCCGAGCGGACTGAACGGCACGAACCCGATGCCGAGCTCGGCGCACGCGGGCAGCACCTCGGGCTCGGGCTCGCGCGTCCACAGCGAATACTCGCTCTGCACGGCCGTCACCGGGAACACCGCGTGCGCCCGCCGGATCGTGGCCGCCGACGCCTCGGACATGCCGAAATGGCGCACCTTGCCGGCCGCGACGAGCTCGCCGACCGTGCCGGCGACCTCCTCGATCGGCACGGCGGGGTCGACGCGATGCTGGTAGAACAGGTCGATCGCCTCGACGCCGAGGCGCTGCAGCGAGGCATCGGCGACGCGGCGGATCTGCTCGGGCCGCGAGTCGGGGCCGTGCGAGGCGCCCTCCGAGATGCGAAAGCCGAACTTCGTCGCGACGACGACCCGATCGCGGATCGGCGCGATCGCCTCGCCGACGAGCTCCTCGTTCTCGTACGGCCCGTACACCTCGGCGGTGTCGATGAAGGTGACCCCCTGCTCGACGGCGTAGCGCAGCACGCCGATCATGTCGCCCCGGTCGCCGGGGTTGGGGCCGAAACTCATCGACATCCCCATCGCGCCGATTCCGATGGCCGAGACCCGCAGTCCCTGGCCGAGTTCACGCGTGTGCATCGCGGCATCCTTTCCTCACGATCACGCTACGACGCCCCGGCGGATGCCGGGAGGGTCTGGCGCACCCTCCCACGCGCCGCGGCGGTCGCGTACCGTCGGAGGCATGGATCGACGCGCCGACGTCCGTGAGTTCCTGCAGTCGCGCAGGGACCGTCTCACCCCCGACCGCGCCGGTCTGCCGGCGTACGGCGGCAACCGGCGCGTGCCGGGCCTGCGCCGCGAAGAGGTGGCGCTCCTGGCCGGCGTGAGCGTCGACTACTACACGCGCCTCGAGCGCGGTGACCTGTCGGGCGTGTCCGACGCCGTGCTCGGCGCGCTCGCGCGTGCCCTGCAGCTCGACGACGCCGAGACCGCCCACCTGTTCGACCTCGCCCGTGCGGCGCACGCATCGCCGCTGGCGCCCCGCACGGCGCCGCGACGCGACGGGCTGCGCCCCGGCATCCAGCGTCTGCTCGAGGCGATCGACGCCCCGGCGACCGTCATCGACGGGCACCACTACTACGTCGGCGCGAACCGGCTCGGGCGGGCGCTGTACGCGCCGGTGTTCGCCGAGGCCGTGCCGAACAGCGCACGGTTCCTCTTTCTGAACCCGGCGGCGCACGACTTCTACCCGCAGTGGGATCAGGTCGCCTCCGAGCTCGTGGCGGCTCTGCGCGGCGAGGCCGGCCGCAGCCCGTACGACAAGCGCCTCACCGACCTCGTCGGCGAGCTGTCGACGCGGTCGGAGCCGTTCCGTACGCTGTGGGCCGCACACGACGTGCGCCACCATCGCACCGGCGTCAAGCACATCCGCCACCCCCACGTCGGCGACCTCGTGCTGACCTACGAGGCGCTCGAGCTGCCCGCCGACCCGGGCCTGCGCCTGTCGGTGTTCACCGCCGAACCGGGGTCAACCTCCGCCGACGCGCTGACCCTGCTGGGTGCGCTGTCGATAGATGCCGCCTCCCCTGTCGCCGGCGACGCCGCGGGCCTCACCCGCTGAAGTACCCGGCGATGCTCTTCGCCTCCGACTCGATCGTGGCGGTCGAGACGAGGTCGGACGCGCCCTGTTCGAGCACGGCGACGCGGGCGTCGAGCAACTGCTGCGCGAGTCCGGAGGTGTACAGCACGTCGGTGAGGCGCTCGAGCTCCGACTCGTAGAGAGCCTTGAACGTGTCGTCGGCGAGGAAGCGCGTCGCGAGGATGTTGTTGCCGCTCTTGCCGCCGCCACCGCCCTGGCCGCCGGCCGCACCGCTCTGCGCATCGTCTTGAGCGCCGCCTTGAGCACCGTCCTGAGCGCCGCCGCCGGGGCGGTTACCACCACCACCGCCGTTGCCGCCGCCGCCACCGCCGTTGCCACCGCCGTTGCCGCCGCCGGCGGGCGACCCGCCGAACGCGAGGTTGAGATCCCAGTTGACGACCGTCATCTTCCCGGTGCTCGCGTCGTACGCGAGGTAGGAGTTGTTGCCCGGCCCGTCGATGTCGTCGAAGTTGTCGACGAGCTCCTGGTAGGCGAGGTAGGTCGCGAACGCGTCGACGTCGAGGTGGTCCGACAGATCCGCCTCGAACGTCGCGTCGTCGGATTCGTTGATGAACTGCAAGAAGTCGATGAGCGGCGTCAGGTCGTCATCGCCCGCCTCCTGGTCGAACACGTCGGTGTACGAGTCCGGGTCGTCGCCACGGTACGAGTAGTCGCCGTCGGCATCGGCCTTGTAGAGCGCTGTCGCATCCGGCATCTGCGCCGTCATCCACTCCTCGTCGGGGTTTTCGATCACGAGGCGCAGCGCACTCTGACCGCCGACCTCGACGCGGGCCGAGATGGCCGGCTCCGACGCGAGTCCCGCCGCCGCCAGCAGGTCGAGCGCGACGGCCTCGTTCAGCGAGGTCTCGGAACTGTTGCCGCGCACGACGAGCTCGGTCGTGCCGTCGGCGTTCTGCCCGTCGACGTACTTGTCGAGGCGGATGAGCCACGGCAGATCTTCCGGGTGCTGCGAGCTGAGCTCGGCATCCGCGCTCGTCGACAGCGATCGCAGAGTCGAGTTGCCCTTGAGCTTGATGCCCACGTCGTCGTACGTCACCCCGTCGATCGTGACGGATGCCGACATCCACTCCTTCTCGCCCGAGTCGAGGTAGGCGGCGATCAGCGCGTCGTAGTCGTCCTGGTCGTAGGAGATCGAGATGGTGTGCACGACCGAGGTGTCCCACAGGCTCGAGGTCGTCGTGGTGGTGCTGGCTCGCTCGCCCGAGGCGGCGTCGGCCGTGGAGGTTGTTGTGGTCGAGCACGCCGTCGCAAGGCCCAGCACGAGCACGACGGATGCCGTGGCGGCCAAGGCGCGTCGGCGGATGATCATGGCCTCCAGCAGACCATCCGCCGCTATGGAGCCTCTATGCGGGGCGCGTGCATCTGCCGTGGCGCGGCGGCGCCGACCGCGTCGAGTCGCTGCCGTACGGTGAGGGCTACGCGGCGACGGGGTCGTCCTCGTGGGCGGCCTGGGCGTCGGGCTCGCTGCCGCCCGCGGTGCGGAAGCGGCCGACGAGGGCCAGCAGCAGGCCGACGCCCGTCCATCCGGCGAGCACGAGCCAGGGGAACGTCGAATCGGCGTCGGGGAAGTACGACAGGTTGCGCACGAGCACGGCCGACGCCCCCGGCGGGAACCAGTGGCCGACGGCGCCCCACGCGCCCGGCAGGTACGACGACGGGAGCGCGGCGCCCGAGATGGGATTGGCGAACAGCATCATGACGACCGGGCCGACCGCGATGCCGGCGCGGCCCATGACGGCGACGGCGCCGACGATGGGCGCGGCGATCGCGGCGAGCGACAGCGCGAACGCCGCGGCGTTGGCCCAGTAGTCGCCCTGGATCGACCCGAACCACCCCTGCAGGATGCCGGTCAGCAGCGCCCCGCCGAAGACCGCGTAGACGGTCACGGCGAGCACGCGCCGCAGCGACCCGACGACGAGGAACGCGATGGCGATGCCGCCGGCCATGCCGCCCAGCAGCAGCGGGAAGAACGCGGCGTTCATGCCGAGGCCCGCCGCGTCGCTCTCGGCGAACGGCACGACATCGGTCACGACGAGGGTGGGGGCGGTGATCTGCTGACCGGAGGCGGCGGATGCCGCGGCGGCCTGCGCGTTCAACGCCGCCTGCAGCGGCGTCGCGAGCTGTTTGACGACGGCCGCCGAGGTGCCCGCCGCCGATGCGGTGAGCAGTTCGGGGGCGTCGCCGAGCACGATCGCGCCGGCGGCCTCGCGCGTGCGGATCGCCGTCACGGCGGCGTCGCGGTCGTCGACGACGGTCAGCTCGAAGGGGCTGTCGCCGGTGGCGAACTGCTCCTCGATCGCGGTCACGGCCTGCTCCGGCCCCGCCACGGCGACCGGGATGTCCTTCGCCTCCGCGGTCACCGCCGGCCACGAGAAGGCCATCACGATGAGGGCGACGAGCACGGAGATCCCCGCCGCGATGGCGAAGATCCGGGCGATCGGGGTGTGGGCGGTGTGGGTGTCTGGGGCAGCGGACATGGCCGGCATCCTTCGTCGGAAGAAGATAAAACGAACGTTCGTTCTTTTTACCATGAAAAGCGCGGCGCGCCAACACGTCTGCCTAGACTGGCCGCATGCCCAAGGTCTCCGACGCCTACCGCGCCGCCCGCCGCGACGAGATCATCGACGCGGCGGTGCGCTGCGTGTTGCGCGACGGGTACCGCGGGGTTTCCATGTCGGCGGTCATCGAGGAGTCGGGGCTGTCGGCCGGGGCGATCTACGGCCACTTCAGCGGTAAGCAGGAACTGCTCGTCGCCGTCGCCGAACGCGTGCTCGACGCCCGGCAGGCCGACCTCGCCGCGGCGCGCAACGACGGCGCACCACTTTCGCCCGGCGAGATCATGGCGACCCTCATCGGGGGGCTGCGTCAGGAGCAGCTGTCGCACGTCATCCCGCAGATCTGGGCCGAAGCGCCGCTCGACGACGACGTCCGCGAGGTCGCCGGCCGCATCTTCGGCCAGGTACAGGCACTGTTGCGCGCCGAGCTGGCGGCGTGGGCCGCCGCCGAGCCGGGCCGCGTCGACGGCGACCCGCACGAGTGGGCCCGCCTCGTCACTCCCGTCGTGGTGTCGGCGGCCCCGGGCTACCTCATCCAGCGCGCCGTCCTCCCCGACTTCGACGAAGACGCCTACCTCGCGGGCCTGCTGCAGGTCTACCGCCGCTGAGCCGGGCCGACCGCCACCACCGATAGCCTGGTCGGATGGGATCCCGCGAAGACGCCGAACGCCGACGCCTCACGCGGATGCCGCCGCAGGGTGCGATCGTCGCGGTCCTGGCGATCGCGGGCCTCGCGTCGTCGTTCATGTTCACGCTCGTCGTGCCCATCCAGGCGAAGCTGCCCGAGCTGCTGAACGCGAGCCGCGAGGACACGGCGTGGGTCGTCACCGCGACCCTGCTCGCCGCCGCCGTCATCACGCCCATCGCGGGGCGCCTCGGCGACATGTACGGCAAGCGGCGCATCGTGCTCGTCCTGCTGGCCGTGCTCGTCGCCGGGTCGGTCATCGCGGCGCTGTCGACCGGGATCGCCGGCCTCATCGTCGGGCGCACGCTGCAGGGCGCGGTGACCGGGGTCGTGCCGCTGGGCATCTCGATCCTGCGCGACGTGCTGCACGAGCGCCGCGTCGACTCCGCGATCGCCCTCATCAGCGCTACGCTCGGCGTCGGCGGCGCGATCGGCCTGCCGATCAGCGCGCTGATCACGCAGTACGGCGACTGGCACGGGCTGTTCTGGGTGTCGGCCGGCCTCGGCGTCGCGGTGTTCGCGCTCGTCCTGTGGATCGTGCCCGTCAGCGTCCTGCGCACCGCCGGCCGCTTCGACTACGTCGGGGCCGCCGGTCTCACGGTGGGCCTCCTCGGCGTCCTGCTCGCGATCTCGCGCGGCAACGAGTGGGGCTGGACCTCGCTGCCGGTGCTCGCGTGCGGGGTCGGCGGCATCCTCGTCCTGCTCGTGTGGGGCTGGTACGAGCTGCGCATCGACGGCCCGCTGCTCGACCTGCGCGTCGCCGCCCGCCGTCCGGTGCTGCTGACCAACCTCGCCTCCATCGCGATGGGGTTCGCGCTGTTCGCGTCGAACGTCGTCTACCCGCAGATGCTCGAGCTTCCCGTCGCCACCGGCGGCTTCGGCCTGTCGCTGTTCGGTGCGAGCCTGATCGTGATGCCGGCCGGCATCATGATGATGATCTTGTCGCCCTACTCCGGGCGCCTCGCGCGCACCGTCGGGCCGAAGCTCCTGCTCGTGCTGGGCGCCGTCTCGCTGATCGTCTCATACGGGTTCACGCTGCTGCTGTCGACCGAGGTGTGGCATCTGTTCGTCGCGAACGTCGTGATCGGCGTCGGCATCGGGTTCGGCTACGCCGCGATGCCCATGCTCATCATGCGCTCGGTGCCGCAGACCGAGACCGGGGCGTCGAACGGGCTGAACGCGCTGTGCCGTTCGCTCGGCACGAGCACGGCAGCCGCCGTGATCGGCGCCGTGCTCGCGACGCACGTCGTGCAGATCGACGGCGCGGCGGTGCCGACCGCGGATGCCTTCCGCCTCTCGTTCGTCCTCGGCGGCGTCGCCGCGGTCATCGCCCTCGCCGTGGCGCTGTGCATCCCCCGCGCCCGCGACCCGCACGAGCGCCGCCCCTCGCTCCCCGAGTGACCCCCGCCGCCTCCGCCCCCTCCCGCCCCGTCCCGTCCCGCCCGTCCCGTCCGCGAAACCTCGCAAATGTACGCTTTCCGCGGTCAAAACACGGCGTGTCGCGTACATTTGTGAGGTTTCGCGGGAGCGAGGGCGGGCGGAGCGGGGCGGGATGGGCCGATTTGCGCCGGGGGACGACGGTGGGGATTCCTCATCCGTCGCAAAGCGGGGCTATCCGGCGCGATGGGCCCACTTCGTGACGGATGAACGGCCGCGGGCATCCGTCATCCGTCGCATGTCACGGTTACCCAGCGGTTTGGGCGCGATTTGCGACGGACGAACCCACGCGTGAACCCACGCGTGAACCGACGGAGGGACCCACGCGTGAACCGACGGACGAACCCACGCGTGAACCCACGCGTGAACCCACGCGTGAACCAACGAATGAATCCACGCGTGAACCCACGGAGGAACCCACGCGTGAACCGACGGACGAACCCACGCGTGAACCCACGCGTGAACCGACCGATGAACCCGCGGGGCGTCAGCGGTGGCGGGCGCGGGGCCGGGGGCGGGCCGGGGGCAGGGGCGGAGCCGGCATCCGCTCGCCGACGATGTTGACGATCTCGCCGACGCCCTCGATCACCATGCGCACCTCGTCGCCGGGTTCGAGCGCGGCGATGTCGACGCCGCGGCCCCAGAGCTCGCCGAGGCATCCGCCGTTTCCGACGGTTCCGGATCCGAGCACGTCCCCCGGGACGACGATCGAGTTGCGCGAGGCGTAGGCGATCAGTTCGGGGAAGGTCCAGCCCATGTTCGAGACGAGGCCCTCCCCGACGAGCGTGCCGCCCACGTACACCTCGGCGCGCACGGCGAGCAGTCCCTCGTCGTCGAGGTACCGGTCGAGCTCGTCGGCCGTGACGATCCACGGTCCGAGCGTCGTGCCGAAGTCCTTCCCCTTGGCGGGGCCGAGCCGCACCTTCATCTCGCGGGACTGCAGGTCGCGCGCCGACCAGTCGTTCATGACCGTGTAGCCGAAGATGTGCGCCGCGGCGCCGGCGACGTCGAGGCTCTCGCCGGTCGACCCGGCGACGCCTCCGACGATCACCGCGAGCTCCAGCTCGAAGTCGAGCCGCCGCGTCTGCGGGATCGGTACCACGACCCCGGTCGCCCGCACCGTGTGCGGGTTGGTGAAGTAGAACGTCGGCGCCTCGTACCACTCCGGCACGACCTCGCTCTTGCCGTCGACGGATGCCGAGACCCCCTCGACATGCTCCTCGAACGCCACGAAGTCACGGATGGATGCCGGCACCAGCGGAGCGAGCAGCGCCACCTCGTCCAGGGGTGTCGCGCGCGCCGCGCCGGCCGCGAGGGCGGTCAGCATCCGGTCGTGCACGGCACGCGCCGCATCGAGCCCCGCCGCCAGCAGCCCCGCGACGGTGACCTCGTCGGGGAAGGGCACGACGGCATCCTCAACGACGATCCCCTCCCGGGTCTGGTCGCCGTCCGTCCACCGCGCGATCCGCATGCAAACTCCTCCCCCGCGAGACAGCATCCGTGCACCGAGACTGCACGCACCGGCTGCTGTCTCGGTGCACCCTTGCAGTCTCGCGGGGCGGTGGCACGGCGGCAACCCGCGGCCGGTGATGGGTGACATGCGCCGCGCCGATGGCGCCGGGGCCACCCCGGGCACCTACTCGACGAGGACGACCTCGCAGGCGGCCACGCCCGCCACCCCGCGTGCGAGCTTGGCGTCGGTGGTGATCAGACGCCCGCCGAGGGCCTCGGCGAGGGCGACGTAGGTGGCGTCGTACGCGGTGACGTTGGCGCGCAGTTCCCAGATGCGTTCGAAGAGCATGTGCGCCGGCCATCGTTGGGCGGGAAAGTCGCGCAGATCGCCGAGGAACTGCACACCGCGATCGGGCGTGAGCAGCCCGCCGGCGACGAGCCCGCGCACGACCGAGACCGTCTCGACGTCGGCGAGGTGAGGGAGATGCAGCGCGCCGCCCGACGCCCGCATATGCGGGGCGACGCGCTGCCCGAGCGGGCTCATCGCCAGCACCTCGACGAGCGCCGAGGCGTCGATGACGGCGATCACGCCGCGTCGCGTTCGGCGCGGAGGATCCGCGTCGCGCTGTCACCGAGGTCGATCGCCCCGCGTGCGCTCACCCGATCGAGCAACTCGTCGAGCGTCGGATGCCGCGCCTCGCGCTCGAGGATCTCGAGCACGTACTCGGACAGACTGCGACCGGATGCCGCGGCTCGCGCCTTCAGCGTACGGTGCGTCTGCGCCGGAACATCACGGACCTGGAGCGTCGACATGCGATCATGCTAGTCGCATGCGTTCTGCATGTCGACGCGCCACAGGTCAGGCCACGTCAGGCCAGGTCAGGCCAGCTCGGCGAAGGTCTCGGCGATCCAGTCGGCGGTGAACTCGGCGACGTAGGGCATGTTGTCCAGGCCAATGTGCTCGGCGCCGCCCTCCTCCTGCGTGAAGATGCGCAGCTCACGCTTGGGCGAACCCACGGCGGCCTCGTACTCGTCGTGCGCGTACGACACCGGAATCTGCCGGTCGCCCTCGCCATGGGTGACGAGGAACGGCACCGTGATGTTCTCGACGACGCCCTGCAGGCGCATGTTCTTCGTCTTCTCCAGGAAGTCGTCGGCATCCGTCGCCCCGAACACCCAGTAGACGTGGTCCCAGTAGTGCGGCACGGGGTTCTCGCCCTCGCGGCGACGGCGCGCCTCCTGCACGGCGGCCCAGTCGTAGTTGGCACCCCACGCGACGGCGAGCGCGATGCGCTTTTCGAACGCGGTCGCGCGCGGCACGTAGTAGCCGCCCAGCGACCAGCCCACGAGCCCCACCTTGCCGGGGTCGACACCGAGCGATCCTGCGTGCTCCTCGATCCAGTCGAGGGTGGATGCCGCCCACACCTCGGTGTCGTAGCGAGCGCGCAGGTCGCGCATGCGCAGCGCCTCGCCCGATCCGGGCGGATCCATCATGAGCGTCGAGATGCCGCGGGCCGCCAGCTGCTGCGGGAAGCCCGAGGTGTACATCATCTCCTTCGTGGAGTCCAGGCCGTTCCACATCACGATGAGCGGGTGCGGGCCCGCGCCCGGCGCGCGGTAGAAGTAGCCGGGCAGCGCCGAACCGGCCGGCGCGTCGTCGCCGGCGTAGAGGATGTCGACGGTCGTCAGCGGCACGTCGCCGAGCTCGACGTGCTTGAGCAGCAGGTCGATCGACTTCTGGTACGCGGCCTTGCGGCCCTCCCACTTCGGCGACTGCAGGCGCTCGGCCTGCGAGGTGTACAGCGCGGCGCGGTAGTACTTGTCGGCGGCGCCCTTGCGCCAACCGCGGGCCTCGTCGGCCTCGGCGGCCGCCAGCAGCCGGTCGGCGACGGCCTGCCACGAGCCGTACAGCAGCTCGGTGCCGACGTCGTCGCCCTGCTCCGACGCCTTCAGCACGGGCCGCGACGCCTTGTCGACGTCGTCGATGAGCCCGCCGTTGTTGAGCGTCGCGACGACCGACATGCTCCAGACGTAGTTGGTGGGGAAATACATGTACACGGGGTGACTCCTTGGGCTCAGGGCGTTTCGGCTCGCTGCGCGCGCTCAGCGACCGGACTGTGGGGGACGCACGGCGTCGGACAGGAAGGTCGCGACGCCGGAGAGGAACTGGCCGCCGTCGACGCCGATCTCGGCGCCGGTGACGAAGGCGGCGGCATCCGACAGCAGGAACACGACGACGTTCGCGACCTCTTCCGGCTCGCCGCCGCGGTGCAGCGGCGCGATCTGCACGTTCGCGTCGCGGAACGCGGGCGGCGCGCTCGCGGTCATCTCGGTGTTGATGTAACCGGGGTGCACGATGTTGACGCGGATGCCGCGCGGCCCGAGCTCGGTCACGCACGAGTGCGTGAGCCCGCGCAGCGCCCACTTGCTCGTCGTGTACGCGGCCGTGTAGTGGCCGGTGACGCCGGCGGCGGAGCCGATGTTCACGATCGACGAACCGGCATCCATCAGCGGCAGCAGGGCCTGGATGCCGAGCATCGCGCCGGTGACGTTGACCGCCAGCACGCGATCCCAGTCGGCGCGCTCGAGGGCGCCGATGCGCACGCGGTGGGTGACGCCCGCGTTGTTGACGAGACCCTTCACGCGGCGCCCGCCGAGGGAGTCGGCGAGGGCGCTCCACTCCGACTCGTCGGTGACGTCGAGGCGGCGGTAGGTCACGGTGCCGGGGAGGCCATCTGCCGCCGCGCGCAGCTCGGGCGCCTCGTCGCGGAGGTCGGCGGCGACGACGTCGGCGCCCTGACCCGCCAGCAGCAGGGCTTCTTTCGCGCCCTGGCCGCCGGCGGCGCCGGTGACGACGAAGAGGCCTCCGGCGATGCCGGGCAGTTGGACGCCGGTCATGACGCCACCACGGGCCCCGCCCGGTCGAGCAGTTCGATGAAGTTGCCCTCCGGGTCGGTGACGAAGGCGAAGCGCACGCCGGGTTCCGGCGCGGGCGCGGGGGCGGTCACGACGACGGCACCGGCATCCACGAGCCCGTCGAAGACGGCGTCGACATCGGCCACGCGGAGGCACACGTGCCCCCAGCCCTGCGCGAGCAGCTCGTCGGGCGGGCTCGTCGCCGGGGTGCGGTGGGTCGACCCGCGGCGCTCGAGCAGCTCGATCGACACCCCGTCGGGGCCGACGAGGAAGACGCCCCGCAACCCGACCGCGGCGATCTCGAACGGGCTCGCCGTCGGGAAGCCGAAGGCCTTCTGGTACCAGTCGCGCTGCGCGTCGAGGTCGCGCACCGACAGTCCGACGTGGTCAACGTGCATCAGGCACCTCCGGGGCCGTCGTGGGGTCCGCGCGTCATGAGCGCGGCGTGGACGTCGGCGGGGAGGACATCGAGCAGCTCCGGCGCGAACGCGCCGCCGACGAGCACGAACGCGACGCGCGCGATGCGGTCACCGCGGTTGGCCCAGGCGTGGTCGGTGCCGCGCTGGATCACGATGTCGCCGGCGCGGGCCGTGACCTCGCTGTCGTCGAGGACGAGCGTGATCTCGCCCTCCAGCACGATGCCGTAGTCGATCGACTCGGTGCGGTGCACGGGCGACTGCAGGCCGCGCTCGTCGAGATGCCCGGGCAGGAACTCGTTGATGCGGATGCGCGTGCCGTGGGTGGGCGGCGGCACGGTGATCGCCCCCGCGGTGGGGTCTTCCGGCCCCGCGCCGATGACGGCGGGCGTCGTGTCGGTGACCCACACCTCGTGGAACGCGACGCCGTCTTCGGGCAGCTCGCGCGTGACGGGCACAGGCCCGTCGCTGACGACGATCGACACGCCCGCGTCGTCGTGGCCGGTGACGATGCGGCGCGGGATGCGCAAGCCCCCGGCATCCGCCGCCTGCGGCTGGCCCGTCACGGCGCCGGCACCAGGGCGAGCAGAGCCTGCGCCATGACGCGGCCGGGGTCGGCGTCGGGCGAACCGGGGTTCTGCTCCCAGTGCGCGAGCTGCAGCGACGAGTCGACGACGCCCTTGATGCGCGGCAGCCGGCGGGCGTAGAACTCGGCGAGCTGCGTCTGGAGGTCGCCGGGCCGGGTGACGTACTCGGCGAACACGAGCGCGTCCTCGACGCACTGCGCGGCGCCCTGGGCGATGAGCGGCGGCACGGCGTGCACGGTCTCGCCGAGCGCGATGACGCGCCCGGAGTGCCACGGGCCTTCGACGAAGATCCACTCGATCTCCTGGAAGTTCAGGAAGGTGTCGGGCCCGATCGACTCGCGCAGGTAGTCGAACTCGCCGTGGAAGTTCGCCATCAGGCGCTTGACCTCCTGCCAGCCCTCCAGCCCGTTCTCGATGCGCTGCGGGCGGCACAGCACGAAGACGTAGCACTGGTCGGGGCCGACCGGCGTGTAACCGACCTTGTAGGCGCCGCCGTCGTCTGCGGTCGGGAAGGCGATGCCGCCGGTCATCTCGGGTTGGCGCGACGTGACGGCGCGCCAGATGCCGAGGCCGCTCGGGGCGCGGTCTTCGGCGATGCCGAGCTTGGGCCGGGTCGGCGACTTGATGCCCTCGGCGACGATGATGAGATCCCACGTCTCGGTCGTGCCGTCGGAGAGCACCGAGGTCGCCGTGTCGCCGTCGTTCTCGAACGAGACGAGCTCCCGGCCGAGACGGATCTCGACGCCGAGCGACTCCGCCTTGCGCACGAGGATCTCGTGCAGGTCGGGGCGCAGCGCGCCGATCGTGGCGGGCAGGTCGTCGCCGCCGGTGCGCGGCGTGGGCATCTCGGCCATGACCCGGCCGTCGGCGAAGTACAAGGTCACGGCGTTCTCGGGCTGGCCGACCGCGAGGATCTCGTCGATCACGCCGAGCTCCCGGAACACGCGCAGCGCGTTGCCCTGGATGGTGAGGCCGTGGCCGACGCGCGCCCACGCGGACACCCGGTCGACGAGCGTGACCTTGACGTCGCGCTGGGCGAGGGCGATGGCCGCAGTGAGCCCCGTGAACCCACCGCCGACGATGAGCACATTCTGAACCGACATGTTCGTCTTCCCTTTCGCAGCACGTGCAACACCGCCGACGCGCCTGAGTCCTGGCACGACGCTACGGCGGTGCCCGCATCCGCCGCCAGCGGCCTGCGGCGATGCCTGCTATCGGGCGACGCCAGTGCCGGCCGGCGCCGCCGACAGTGCGCCGCTGTCGACGCACTGCGCGGCGAGCGCGCGCAGCCAGGCGTGCCCCTCGTCGCGGTCGTGCGCGGGATGCCACCACAGGCGCTGGATCAGCTCGACGGTGGGGAAGGGCGTCGGCACCGCGACGGTGCCGGCCGCGGCCCGGCGGGCGAGCCGGCTCGGCACGATGCCGACGAGGTCGGTGCCGCACACGATCAGCGGCACCGACAGCAGCGTCGAGGTGGTCACCCGCACGCGGGGGTGCAGGTCGAGCTCGTGCAGGCGGCGTTCGACGGGGGTCAGGTGCGCGCGCCCGAAGTCGCAGCGGATGAAGGGGCTCGCGAACAGGTCGTCGAGCGAGATCTCGCCGCCCGCGACGAGCGGATTGCCGCGATCGGCGATCACGACGTACTCGTCGCGGAACAGCTCCATGCTCTCCCCGTCGATGCCGATGCCGGGCGTCGCGACGACGAAGTCGTGCGCCAGCAGATCGCGTTCCGCGTCGGTGGGCGTGGCCGGCAGGCGCAGGTCGTCGAACCGGATGCCGGGGGCCGCGGCACGGGCGAGGGCGAAGAACGGGCGCAGCTCGACGGCCGCGTAGTCGGTGACCTGGATGCCGAAGGTGCGGCGGCTCGTCGCCGGGTCGAACGGCGCCTGCTGCCCGAGGGCCTGCGCCACGAGCGGCAGCGTCAGCTGCACGTGCGGCAGGATCTGGCGGGCCAGCGGCGTGAGCTCGTAGTCGCGGCCGACGCGCACGAGCAGTTCGTCGTGGAACACGGCGCGCAGTCGCGCCAGCGCCGTCGACATCGTGGACTGGCCGCTGCCCACCCGCTCGCCGGCCCGCGTGACGTTCGCCTCCTCCAGCAGCGCGCGCAGCGCCACGAGCAGATTGAGATCGGTGTCGACGCTGGCCACAGATGCATGGTATCCGCCCGGGGCATGGCGCTCGGGCGCACCCCCGACTTACTCTCGGGGTGGCTGCCACCGGCGCGCCACCGATACTCGAAGAAAGGTCGACGATGACTGAGCGGCTCGTCTCCCATCTGCGTTACGCCGCGCTCGCGGTGCCGAACTTCGAACAGGAGCGCGACTTCTTCGTCACGCATTGGGGTCTGACCGAGGTGCACGCCGAAGACGGCGTCAGCTACCTCGCGGCGGAGGGCTCGGAGGAGCCCTTCATCCTGCGCCTGCGCAAAGACGACAAGCGCATCGACCTCGCCGGCTTCGGCGTGCGCACCCGCGCCGACGTCGACGCGCTGGCCGCGAAGCTGCACGCCGAGGGCGTGCAGTTCATCCACGAGCCGCAGGCGCTCACCGGGTACAGCGGCGGCTACGGCTTCCGCGTGTTCGACGGCGACGGCCGCGCCCTCGAGTTCTCCACCGGTTACCAGACCCGCGAGGCGCGCAAGATCCGCGAGCGCGAGCCGATCCCGGCGAAGCTCTCGCACATGGTCTTCAACTCGCAGCACCTCAACGAGACGGTGCAGTGGTACATCGACCACCTCGACTTCACGATCTCCGACTCGCTCGTGCGGCCCGACGGCACCGACATGATGCACTTCCTGCGCTGCAACCCCAACCACCACTCGATCGCCGTCGCGATGGGGCCGCACCATTCGCTGCACCACCTCTCCTTCGAGATGCGCGGCATCGAGGAATGGATGCGCGGCGCCGGCAAGATCCTCCGTTCCGGAGCCCGCATGATCTGGGGCCCGGCCGGCACAACGCCGGCGACAACACGTTCGCCTACTTCCTCGACCCGGCCGGCAACACGATCGAGTACACGACCGAGCTGGCCATGGTCGACGACGACACGTGGGAGGCGCACCGCCACGACATCAGCCATCTCTCCACGCAGGACCAGTGGGGCACGGCGCAGGAGATGAGCGAGCTGGTGGCGCGCGAGTCGTTCAACGACATCGACAAGGGCCTGTTCGTGGCCCCGCCGGTCTGAGCAGACACGTCCACAGGAGGTCAGAACATGGCACGCATCCACTTCGCCGCCGATCACGGCGGCTATGAGCTCGGCCGCGCCCTGCACGAGCGGGCTGCGGCATCCGGATTCGACACCGTCTGGCACGGCGCCGACGAGTACGACGCGGGCGACGACTACCCCGTGTACGCGATCCGCGTCGGCGGGTCGGTCGTCGAAGACCAGGATGCCGGCATCGACGCGTTCGGCGTGTTCGTCGTCGGCGAGCCCGCCGCCGGTGCCGTCGCGGCGAACAAGGTCAACGGGGCGCGCGCCGTGACGAGCAGTTCGCCGCGCGACGCGATCAACTCCCGTGCCGTCGTCGACGCCAACGTGCTCGTGCTCGACGGCGTCGCCTACCCCGAGTCGGCCTGGCTGAACGTGTACGCGTTCGTCACGTCGCCCATGCAGCAGACGGTCGAGCGCGGCCGGCAGATCCTGCAGATCGAGGAGTACGAGAACGCCGGCACGATCGAGGGCTGGGCGGTGCAGCTCGAGCCCGAGCAGATCGCCGTCCGCCACGAGGAGACGCACTGACCCGTGCGCAGGTCCGCCGCCGGAATGACGGCGCCGGCATCCGTGTTCTTCGTTCTGTCGGTCACGCATCCACCTGAGGAGAACCATGCCCCGCGCAGCCCTGTACGACCGCACCGGCGGACCCGAGGTTCTCTACGTCGGCGAGGTCGATGACGCTCAGCCGGGCTCCGGCCAGCTTGCGGTGCGCGTGCACGCGGCGGGCCTGAACCCGTTCGACGGCAAGCTGCGCAGCGGCTTCATCCCGTCGGAGGCCCCGTTCCCCCGTCGCACCGGCGGCGACTTCGCCGGCACCGTCGAGGCGGTCGGCGAGGGTGCCGTCTTCTGGGACGGCACCCCGATCGCGGTCGGCGACGAGGTCATGGGCCGTGCCGGCGGCGCGGTGGCCGAGCGCGTGATCGCGTCGGCGCGCGAGGTCGCGCGGCGACCGGATGCCGTGCCGGTCGAGGTCGCCGGCGCCCTGTGGGTCGCCGGCCTGACCGCCGTGTCGTGCCTTGTCACCGTGCCCGTCGGCGCGGGCGACACGCTGCTGGTCGGAGGCGCCGCCGGCGGCGTCGGGCTCGTCGTGTCGCAGCTGGCCAGGGATGCCGGCGCCCGCGTCATCGGCACGGCTTCGCCCCGCAACCACGACCTGCTGCGGTCGCTCGGCATCGAGCCGACGGCATACGGCGAGGGGCTCGCGGAGCGCGTGGCCACCCTGGCCTCCGGCGAGAAGCCCACCGGCCGCGTGGCCGCCCCGGCATCCGCGCAGGGGCCCACCGAGCGCGTGGCCGCCCCGGCATCCGCGCAGGGGTCCACCGAGCGCGTGGCCGCCCCGGCATCCGCGCAGGGGTCCACCGAGCGCGTGGCCGCCCCGGCATCCGCGCAGGGCCGGGTCACTGCGGTCGTGGACTGCCACGGCCGCGACGCCCTGGATGCCGGCATCGCCCTGGGCGTGCCGGTCGACCGCATGGCGGCGATCGCCGCCTACGCCGCCGGGGCCGAACTGGGCGTCCAGAACGCCGAGCGCGAAGCGCGCACCCCCGAGAACCTCGCCGGGCTCGCCGACCGCATCGCCGCCGGCACCCTCGTGCTGCCGGTGGCGGCATCCTTCCCCCTCGACGAGGTCGCCGCGGCGTTCACGGCGCTCGAGTCGTCCCACGCCCCCGGCAAGGTCGTCATCCTCCCCTGACCCGCCCACTTCCCCCGCCCCCCAACCCTCCGCGAAACCTCACAAATGTCGGCTTCTGCGCGCTTCGCACGGCGTGTCGCGGACATTTGCGAGGTCTCGCGAGACCTCACAGATGTAGGCGTCGCGAGACCTCAGAAATGTCCGGGTCGCGCAGGCGGCGGAGTCAGCCCCGACGACGGGTTCATCCGTCGCGAATCGTGGCCAACTCGCGAGATAGCACCACTGTGCGCCGGATGAACAAGGCCGACCTCTCCTCATCCGTCGCGAATCGCGGCCATCCGCCGCGATGACGCCGCTTTGCGCCGGATGAACGCCGACGCAGGCGGCGCCGCGAACCCCGCCGCGCCGAGCCCGCCCCGCCGCGCCCCGCCGCGCCCCGCCCGCCGCACCCCCGCTTCTTCCGCGAAACCTCACAAATGTCGGCTTCTGCGCGCTTCGCGCGGCGTGTCGCGGACATTTGTGAGGTCTCGCGGGGGTGGGGGCGGGGCGTCAGCCCTTCCAGACCGTCTGCAGGTTGCAGAACTCGCGGATGCCGGCGGCGGCCAGCTCGCGGCCGACGCCCGAGTCCTTGACGCCGCCGAAGGGCAGCTCGGGGTACGAGGCGGTCATGCCGTTGACGAAGACGGCACCGGCGTCGAGGCCCCGGATGAACCAGTCCTCCTCCTCGGCGTCGTTGGTCCACACCGCCGAGCTGAGCCCGAAGGTCGTGCCGTTGGCGAGCGCGAGCGCCTCCTCGCGGTTCGCGACGCGGTACACGGTCGCGACCGGGCCGAAGGCCTCCTCCAGGTGCAGGCGCATCTCGGGCGTGATGCCCTCGAGCACGGTCGGCTCGTAGAACCACCCGTCGCGGTCGGGCACGACGCCGCCGACACGCACGACGGCGCCCTTGGCGACGGCATCCGCCACCTGGCCTTCGAGCTCGTCGCGGCCCGACTCGGTCGCGAGCGGCCCGACGTCGGTCGACTCGTCGAGCGGGTCGCCGAGGCTCAGCGCCGCGACCCGCTCGGAGAACAGGCGCGTGAACTCGTCGTAGACGTCGGTGTGCACGATGAAGCGCTTCGCCGCGATGCACGACTGTCCGTTGTTCTGGTTGCGCGCGGTGACCGCGACGGATGCCGCCTTGTCGATGTCGGCGCTCGGCATGACGACGAAGGGGTCGGAGCCGCCGAGCTCGAGCACGACGTGCTTGACCTCGGAACCGGCGATCGAGGCGAGCGAGCGACCGGCCGGCTCGGAACCGGTGAGGGTCGCGGCCTTCACCCGCGGGTCGCGCAGCACGCCCTCGACGCGGGATGCCGGGATCAGCAGCGAGTGGAACGCGCCGACCGGGAAGCCACCGCGCTCGAACAGGGTGTCGAGGTAGAGGGCCGCCTGCGGCACGTTCGACGCGTGCTTGAGCAGGCCCGCGTTGCCGGCCATGAGCGCGGGCCCCGCGAAGCGCAGCACCTGCCAGATCGGGTAGTTCCACGGCATGACGGCGAGGATCACGCCGATCGGCGCGTAACGGGTGCCGGCCGACGAGGCCCCGACGACGGACGGGTCGGCGAGCTGCTCGGGCGCGAGCAGCTGCTCGGCGTTGTCGGCGTAGTAGCGCAGCCCCTTGGCGCTCTTGAGCACCTCGGCGCGGGCGCCCTTGATCGGGCGGCCCATCTCGATCGTGATGAGGCGGGCGACGTGCTCGACGTCGTCTTCGAGCAGCTGCGCGGCGTTTCGCATCCACTGCGCGCGCTGCGCGTAGGTGGTGCCGCGCATCGTCTCGTACGCCGCCTGGGCGGCCGCGATGCGCGCGTCGACCTCTGCGTCGGTGTGCGCTGCGAACTCCTGCTCGGTGAGCCCGGTGAACGGGTTGATCGTCGCGATGGCCATGGCGGATGCTCCTCTTCGAGGCGGGTGACGTCGTGAGCGTACGGCGGAATGCGTCGCTGCGTCCATTCTCTCGCGAGATGGGTGCCATGGGCACATCGTCTGCGTGCACGCCCTTGACTGGCGGTGCACGATCGCGGCGCACGCCCGCCGGGGCTCTCAGAACGACTCGGGCAGCACGGCGATGCCGGCCTGGGCCGCGGCCTCGCGCAGGCGCCGGTCCAGGGTCGCGAGAGCCAGCCCCCGCGCCGCCGCGACGTCGAGATACGCCGCATCGCAGGCGGTGAGGCCGGTCGCCGTCATTCGCGCGACCAGCGCCGTGAGAGACGGCTGCACCGTCACGGGCTGGAGCGTTTCGAGCATGGCGAAGAAAGCCGCCACCTCCGTCGCGGGAATCTCGCCGGCGGTCAGTGAGCGACCGAGGCGATTCGCGACCTCGTACGACCAGATCGTCGGCACGACGACCCCAGACCCCGACACCTCATCCCACAGATCTTCGACGGAGGGAATGCGCTCGGCGCCGAAGAACCATGAGATCGTGACCGATGCATCGACGACGATCGGCATCAGTACCGGTGCCCCGTATGAAGGGTGCGGCGGTCAGTGACATCGAAGTCGCCGGGCGGCGCAGCCGGATGAGACGCCCGGTAGAGTCGCCATGCCGCGATCGCCTCGGGCGCCGAGCGGTGCTCGTGCGCCGGCGAGAGGTTGGCGACGGGGCGCCCGTGCTTGGTGATCGTGATCGCTTCACCGGCCTCGACCGCCGCGACCAGCGCCGACAGGTGCGCCTTGGCCTCGGCCAGGCTCACGGTGCGCACGGCCGTGAAGACCGGGACCGAATTGCTCATGGATTCACTTTAGACCAGAGACTAGTCATTGGTCTATATCAGGCATGGGCTCGCCGGAACCAGCACCTCGCGACGATCGTGCCGCTCTCGCAGCGATGCCTGGCATGGCCGCGACGGCCTGTCGCGGCCCGCCGCCGCGGTCGATGATGAGTCCCGTCGAAGGAGTCGTCATGTCGGAGAACTCAGCCGCGATCGTCAGTGGTGGCGCGCGCGGCATCGGTGCGGCGATCGTCGAACGGCTGCGGGCCGACGGGTATCGCGTCGCGAGCCTCGACCTGGAGGTGCCGCCGCAGCCGCGTGAGGGCGTGCTCGACCTCGTCTGCGACATCTCCGACGCCGCGCAGGTCGCCGCCGCCGTCGAGCGGGCGGCATCCGGGCCCGGCCCGATCGGCGCGCTCGTGCACTGCGCCGCGTATCAGCGGATCGCGGCGTTCGAGACCCTCGACCGGGACGTGTGGGACCGCACGTTCGGCGTCAACGTGACCGGCGGCGCGAATCTCGTGCGCGCCGTGCTGCCGGGCATGCGCGAGGCCGGCGCCGGCCGCATCGTCATGATCACATCGTCGAGCCAGTTCGCACCGCCGCCGATGATGGCCCACTACATCGCGAGCAAGGGCGCGCTGACCGGACTCGTGCGGGCCCTGGCCACCGAGCTCGGGCCGCTGGGGATCACGATCAACGCCGTCGCGCCGGGACTGACCGCGACCGCGCACGCCCTCGCCGACGTGCCGGCCGAACACTTCGCGGCGGTGCGCGAGCGGCAGGCGATCGGGCGCACCGGGCAGCCCGCCGACATCGCCGCGGTCGTGTCGTTCGCCCTCTCGGACGACGCCGCGTTCATGACCGGGCAGACCCTCCTCGTCGACGGCGGCGAGAGCCGCATCTGAGGAACGGGCACGGGAGCGCTCACCCCGGGCTCGCCGATGCCATGCATGTGCGGATGCGGGTGTTGCCGCGCGGCGCGCGCACGGATGATGGACGGCAGACGAAGGAGTGCCCATGCGTTTCGTAGACCTGTCCATGCCGCTGGATGCCGTCATCCCGGTCGACCCGCCGTTCCTGCGGCCTCAGATCGAGTACAAGGATCACATCGCGGGCCTGAAGGACATGTACGCGATGTACGGCATCCTGCCCGAACAGCTGCCCGACGGGCAGGGGCTGGCCGCCGAGACGGTGACGATCACGACGCACGCCGGCACGCACGTCGACGCCCCCTGGCACTACCACCCGACGATGAACGGCGGCGAGAAGGCCTGGACGATCGACGAGGTGCCGCTGGACTGGTTCTTCCGGCCCGGCGTCAAGCTCGACCTGCGGCACCTCCCCACCGGGCACCTCGTGACCGCCGCCGACATCGACGCCGAGCTCGACCGCATCGGCTACGAGCTGCAGCCCCTCGACATCGTGCTGGCGCACACGGTCGCCGCCGCCGCCTACGGCCGCGAGGACTACATCGACACCGGCATCGGCTTCGGGCGCGAGGCCACCCTGCACCTCACCGGCAAGGGCGTGCGCGTCGTCGGGACGGATGCGTGGGGTTGGGATCTGCCCGTGTCGATCAACCGCAAGCAGTTCGAGGAGACCGGCGACCCGTCGATCGTGTGGGAGGGCCACAAGGCCGGCATCGACGTGGGCTACTGCCAGATCGAGAAGCTGCAGAACCTCGAGCAGGTGCCCGCGTTCGGCTTCACCGTCGCGTGTTTCCCCGCGAAGGTGCGCGGCGCCTCGGCCGGGTGGACCCGCGCCGTCGCCCTCTTCGACGAGTGACCGCGCCGGGGCGGGCGCTGGTCGCGGGCGATGCCTGGCATCGGCGCGACGGCCTGTCCCCGCATCCGCGGCGCTCCTAGCCTGAAACCACTGGGGATCAAGGCCCCGACGACGACGTCCGAAAGGAACACACTCATGGCATTCGTGTGCAGCGCCACCTGGACCGCCAAGCCCGGCGAGGCGGAGACCGTCCGCGACGCTCTGGAGAAGCTCTCCCCCGCCTCGCGCGAGGAGCCCGGCAACCTCTACTACCAGGCCTACCAGGACCCCGCGGAGCCGAACGTCTTCCGCATCTTCGAGGTGTACGCCGACGAGGCCGCCTTCAAGGCCCACGGCACCTACCCGCACTTCGAGCAGTGGGCGCTCGGCCAGGCCATTCCCGTCCTCGAGACGCGCCAGCGCGACTTCTACGAGACGCTGGACTTCTGAGATGGCGCAGTACGCGCGCTACGTGGGGCCCAACGGCATCGTCCACACCGGCCGCGTACAGCACGGCCGCCTCCTGGACGTGCCGGGCGACCCCGAGATCCTGGACCTGCTCGCGATGCCGGAAGAGCGTCGTCGCGACCTCGACGTGCGCGGCGGCCGCTACCAGAAGCTGCCGATCGAGGATGCCGTCTTCGCGGTGCCCGTGCAGCCACGCGCGATGCGCGACTTCCTCGTCTTCGAGGCCCACATCGCCGGCATGAAGAAGAACGAGCCGGGCAACGGCCAGGTGCCGCCGCAGTGGTACGAGGCGCCCGCGTTCCTGTTCATGAACCCGTGGTCGGTCGTGCCGACCGGTGCCGACATCCCGATGCCGCCGTTCACCACGAAGCTCGACTTCGAGCTCGAGGTGGCGATGATCGTGGCGCACACGGTGCGCGACGTGCCGATCGAGGAGGCGCACGAGCACATCGCCGGGTTCTGCCTGCTCAACGACTGGAGCGCCCGCGACATCCAGGGTAACGAGATGCGCGTGGGCCTGGGCCCGAACAAGGGCAAGGACTTCGCGAACACGCTGGGGCCGTGGATCACGACCCCCGACGAGCTGGAGCAGTATCGCGAGGGCGACCGCTACGCGCTGGACATGTCGGTCGCGATCAACGGCGAGGTGGTCGGCACCGACAACCTGCGCAACATGTCGTGGTCGTTCGAGGAGATGCTCGTGCACGCCTCGCGCGACGCCTGGGTCGGCGCCGGCGACGTGCTGGCCACCGGCACGGCCTCGCAGGGGGCGCTGTCGGAGCGCTGGGCGCGCGCGGGCGGCGAGCTCGTGATCCCGCCGCTGCAGGTCGGCGACGTCGTCACGATGACGGTGCAGGGTCTCGGCACGATCTCCAACCGCATCGTGGAGCAGCGCAGCCCCGGCCACACCGTGCCGCCGGCCCGCCGCACCTACGGCGACGACCGCCTCTGAGGCGTCAGATCGACAGGTCGTCCGGGAAGACGACGTCGATCTCAGCGATCGCCTGCGGAAAGTCCTTGCGATTGTTCGTGACGAACATCGCGGCTCCTGCAGTCACGGCCGTCGCGAGGTGTGCGGCATCCGCTGCACGCAGTCCGTAGTGCACCGCAAAGCCGAGTGCCAGCCGGCCGGCATCCTCATCGAGCGGCAACAGTTCGAGGCGAGAGAGCACCGAGGCGAGAGCCTCGACGTCGGCCGATCCGGGCGCACGCCGCATCGGCTTCGCGAGCACCTCGACGAGCAGCAGCAGCGATCCGACAGGTTCGATCGCCTCGTCCTGAAGCAACACCCGGATGCGCTCCCCCACCGGGTGGCCGACGGCGCCAGCGTAGATGAGGACGTCAGCATCGAAGGCGACGCGCATCAGCCGCGCGCAGTCCGCTCGGCGTGCAGCTGCGCGACGAGGTCGTCGGCGCACTCCGAGCTCAGCGCGGCCGGGGCGAGCGGCTTCGCGCGCAGCCGATCGAGCAGCGCCGCAGCGGTTTCCCCGGCTGCCGACGCCGGTGATGGATGCCGACTGCGCAAGGCACTCGGCGACGCGAGCACGGCGACGACGCGGCCGTGCCGGGTGATCTCGACCACCTGGCCCGCCTCGACCCGGTCGAGTTGGGCCGGGAGGGTCTGCCGGGCCATGCTCGCGGTGATGCTCATACCCCGATTGTACGTTGTTGTACATTGACGTACAACAATGCCTCCGATCGGATGCCGGACGCGGCCGGCTCCCGCGGATAGGCTCGGGAACGCCATGGACGAACTGCGCGGCATCGACCTCAACCTCATCGTCACGCTCGACGCGATCCTCACCGAGCGCAACCTCACGCGCGCGGCCGAGGTGCTGGGGACGACCCAGCCGACCGTCAGCGGCGCCGTGGCGCGGCTGCGCACGCTGCTCGACGACCCGCTGCTCATCCGCAGCGGCCGCACGTCGGAGCTGACCGAGAAGGCGCAGGCTCTGCAGCCGGTCGTGCGCGCGGCGCTCAGCGAGATCGATCGCACCCTCAACGTACGGCCCATGTTCGACCCGCACAGGAGCGACCGGCAGTTCCGCCTGTCGGCATCCGACTATGCACTGTCGGTCATGACGGCGCCGCTGCTGGAGGTGCTCGGCGTCGAGGCTCCCGGCGTCTCGGTCGAGTTCAGCCCGCAGGGCGCGCTCGACCCGATCGACCTGCTGCGCGACGACGTCGCGATCGCCTCGGCTTCGCACGGGGTGCCCGGCAAGCGGCGGTCGCTCTTTTCCGACACGATGGTGTGCATCGTACGGAGCGGCCATCCGAGCCTCGACGACGACGGGCTCGGCCTCGACGACCTCGTCACCCTGCCGTACGTGCAGGTGGCCCTCGCCGACGGCATCGTGATGTACGCCGACGAGACCCTCGCCGAGCACGGCATCGCCCCGCGGGTGGCGCGCACCGTCCCGGGGTTCCTGCCCGTGCCGTTCGCGGTCGCCGGCACCGACATGTTCGGGTTCGTCCCCGCGCGTCTGGCCGACCTCTACGCCGGCGAGCTGGACCTCGTCGTCGCACGCATCCCGGTGCAGCTTCCCGTGCTGGTGGAGTCGGTGTTCTGGCATCCGTCCCGCGACGACGACCCGGCGCTGCGCTGGCTGCTCACGATCCTGCGCACGGTCGCCGAGCGCGTCGAGTTCGCCGGCGACCCGGCATGACCTCAGCGCACCGCTGATAGCGCCCGATCGACGACGTCGGCGACGGCCGTGCGCCGCGTCTCGTCGCCCGTGACGATCCGGCGCCGACCGGGCAGCCCGTCGATCACGACGTCGTAGTTCTCGATGCGCCCGTTGGTCAGCTCGGCCTCGATGTACTGGTCGACGTGCACGCAGCCGACGACGCCGAGGCCGGGCCGCACCTCGATGCCCAGCAGGCGGGCGCGCGCGAGCAGCGCCGCCTGCGCCTCGGCATCCGTCTGTGCACCCTCGGATGCCGCCCGCTCGAGAGGCACCGCCGGGTGCACGACGGCCACCTCGGCGCCCTGCTCGGCCAGGGCGATCGCCACGGCGAGCGCCGAGACATCGGCACCCTCGATCAGCACTGCTGAGACCGCCATCGACACTCCAGGGGACATCCATCGCACGCAATCGTGCTGCTGCCTGCACCGAACGTACGTCGCCCGCGCGTGCACGGGAACACGACGGTGGCGATGCCACCTATCGGGTCGCCGGCGTCAGCCGGCGGCCTCGGCCCGCACGGCGGCCAGCAGCTGCTCGCGAAACCACACGTGCGCCGGGTCGCTGTCGTGGCTCTCGTGCCACCACAGCTTGAGGTCGATCGGCACGCGGCCGAACGGCGCGTCGACGCCGATCACACCGTTGGCCGGGCCGAGCCGTTCGGCGAGCACGCGCGGGACGACGGCCACCAGGTCGGTGCCCGCCACGATCGACGGCAACGGCAAGAAGCTGCCGGCGGTCACGCGCGGCTCGCTGCGATCGACGCCGAGCTCGCGCAGCCGCCGGTCGGCGGGGGTGAAGTGCAGGCGGCCGAACTGCGCCACGGCCTGCGGCAGGGCCACGAACGCCTCGAACGACAGCGCGCCGTCGACGAGGGCCGGGTTGGCCGGATCGACGAGGCACACGTACTCGTCGACGAACAGGTCGGCGCTCTCGCCCTCGATGCCGATGCCGGCCACCGTCACGACGAAGTCGTGCGTGATGAGGTCGCGCTCGCTCTCCATCGGCCGCTCGGGCAGCGGGGTGACGTCGACCTCCATCTCGGGCGCCGCTTCCAGCACCTGGGCGAGCGGCCCGCGCAGCCGCATCGTGCCGTAGTCGGTCATCATCATCGTGACGCGACGCGGGCTGGATGCCGGGGCGAACTGCTGCTCCCCCGTGAGCACGCGCTCGATCAGCGGGACCGTCTCCTGCACCTGCGGCAGCAGCATGCGTGCGAACGGCGTCAGCTCGTACTCGCGCCCCACCCGCACCAGCAGCTCGTCGTTGAACACCGTCCGCAGCCGCGACAGCGCCGAGCTCATCGACGACTGCCCCATCGCGACGCGCTGGCCCGCGCGGGTGACGTTGGCCTCTTCCAGCAGGGCACGCAGGGGCACGAGGAGGTTGAGATCGTGTCCGCTGCCCGCCATGCCCGTATCGTACCCGCCGCCCCACCCCACCCCATCCCCACCCCGTCCCCCGCCCCGTCCCCCGCGAAACCTCGCAAATGTACGTCTTACGCACGCTTCGGCCGGCGTGTCGCCGACATATGCGAGGTTTCGCGGGGCGGGGGCGGGCGGGGCATACCTGGCATCGCATTCGGCGTGGGGACGGGCGGCGCGGGGGCAGCCAGGATGGGGGCAGGTCGAACGCGGAACGCGTCACTCGAGGAGGAGACAGAGATGGGACGGTACGACGGCAAGGTCGTGCTCATCAGCGGCATCGGCGCCGGGATGGGCAGGCAGGCGGCGAAGCGGTTCGCCGCAGAAGGCGCGAAGGTCGTCGGCTGCGACCTCGACACCGCGAGGCTCGACGCGACGGCCGCGGAGATCCGCGCGGCGGGCGGCGAGGTCACCGGGTTCACGGTGGATGCCGGCGACCCGCAGCAGGTCTCGCAGTGGATCGACGACGCCGTCGCGACGTACGGCGCGATCGACGTGCTGTACAACAACGCCGGCTGGCAGGCGCCGTTTCGCACGATCGACGAACTGCCGATCGAAGACTGGCAGCGCAACATCAACCTCGAGCTCAACCTCGTCTTCTACGCCGTGCACTACGCCTGGCCGCACCTGAAGGCCGCGCGCGGCGTCATCGTCAACATCGGCTCGATCGCCGGCATCCGGGGAGTGGAGTTCATCCCGCAGAACGTGCACGGCTCGGCGAAGGGCGGCGTGATCAACCTCACGCAGCAGCTCGCCGTCGAGGGCGGTCCGTTCGGCATCCGCGCCGTGTGCATCTCGCCCGGATTCATCGAGACCGAGGCGACGGCGTTCCTCGTCAACGACCCGCCGCCGCCGCTCAAGGAGACGTGGGATCGCATTCCGCTGCGTCGTGTGGGCCAGCCCGACGACATCGTGAACGCCGCGCTGTTCCTCGCCTCGGCGGAGGCGTCGTGGATCACGGGCGTCAACCTCGTCGTCGACGGCGGCGGCAGCGTGCTCGGCTGAGACGACGAGCCCTCGGCTCCTCGGGAGGAACCGCTCGGCGTTCTCCACGCCGGCGGCCGTGCAGGTTCTGGATCGCCGGGAACACAGCGATCTCACTGCGCGTACAGCGATCTCACTGCGCGTTTTGACGCGGCGACCACCTCCCACACGCCCCTCGCCCTCGCCCCGCAAGCGCTCTCACAACACCCCCGACATCGACCCTGCCGGTTGCGTACGACCCGGCCGCTTGCGCACGGTGCGCAACCGACCGGGTCGTACGGAAGGGGTGGGGTCGACGGCTGGGGGCGACGGGCGGGCGCGAGGAGCGCGCTCAGCGGGGATGCCCGATCAACCGCGCTGGACCGTGGGCACGTCGATGCCGAGCGCGCGCATCTCCGCACAGGGGTTCATGTACTCCCAGTAGGTCTTGATGAGACCGTCCTGCATCTGGAACGAGTGCAGGTAGTGGTTCTCGTACCGCGCCGTCGGGTACGCGCTGAAGTGCACGAAGCCGCCGCCGTCGCATTCGACCCAGAAGCGGTTCGGATCCTGCGTCTCGAAGATGTCGACGTTGCGCCATTCCCATTCCGAGAAGTAGGTGTTGTTCCACTCGTCGGCGGCGGCGAGTGCCTCGTGCCCGACCGACTGGATCGGCTCGCCGCTGTCAGTGGTGTACAGACCTCCGGATCCGTCGGGCGTGAACAGCAGGTGCCGGCCCGTGCGGTTGCCGCCCATCGCGAAGTACTTCTCGATCGTCTCTCGGTTGCGGCGGCGCAGTTCGGCGTCACCCCACGGTGCGGTGTTCTTTGTGGTCATCGTCTTTCTCCTTATCAATGAGTGGTCTTCAGGCGAGGTCGCGACGGCGCGCCGCGGTGGGGCGGATGCTCGGCACGGTGAGAAACAGCACGGCAGCGGCGACCAGGGCCCCGGCTGCGACCAGCAGGGGTGCCACCGGCGCGCCGGTGGCCTCGTGCACGAGCGACAGCAGGAAGGGGCCGGCGGCGACGCCGAGGCCGAAGGCGAGCGACCCGATGCCGAACACCCGACCGAAGACGCCCCGGCTCGTGTAACGCGACACGAACACCGCCATGATGTCGGTCTCCGAGCCGAGCGCCAGCCCGAGCGCGAGCACCGCGACCCCGGCGACGGGCGCCCCGACGAGCGCGAGCGACGCCAGGCCGACCGCGCACAGGACGAAGGCCACCGCGGCGACCCAGGTGACAGGCAGCCAGTCCAGCAGAGCGCCGATCGCCAAGCGCACGATGAACATGACGAGCCCCAACGAGCCGAGCATCGCGATCGCCTCGCCCTCGGTCGCCCCGATCTCCAGCAGCAGCCCGAACAGCAACTCGATCGTGCCGATCGTGGCCAGCGCCATCAGGAAGAACGCGACGAACATCGTCACGAGCGTGCGGTTGAGCCGAAGCGACCGCACGACCTGCGGCACCGCGGCGGTCGCCACGGACGGCAGATCATCCGGCGCGGCGGAGGCGTCGGCATCCGCCCGACGCGGGATGAGCAGGAACGACAGCGACCCGCCGACGAGGCAGATGAGACCCAGCGTGACATACGCGCCGCGGATGCCGCCGGCATCCAGTGCGGACGCCGCGACCGCCGGGATCAGCATCGCCACGATCGCCGGCCCGGTGTTCATGACACCGAGCGCCAGACCGCGCATCAGGTCGAAGGAGCGTGTGACGAGCCTGGCGTAGGCGACGGCGGCCGAGCATGCGGCGGCCAGGTACACGATGACCTGCGTGACGACGTATAACGAGAAGCTGTCGGGCGCGATCGCGAGCACGAGGTAGCTCGCGCCGAGCGCGATCGCCGAGATCAGCGCCGGCAGCCGCGAACCGATCGCGTCGACAAGACGACCGGCGAACGGCGAGGCCAGCGCCAGCAGCAGATTGCAGATGAGGAAGACGAGCGTCAGCGCGCTCTCCTGCCAGCCGAACTGCTCCTCGAGATTGTGGAACAGCACCGAGTTCGTGTACAGCGGGATCGAGCCGATGCCGACGGCGACGCCGAGCGTCGACCCGAGCAGCGGACGCCAGCCGAAGCGCGCCTCGGAGAGGCGGCTGGGCGCGAGTGCGGTGGTCATGAGTGGGTCTCCTCCATTGGAGTCTGGCGGTGCGGCGGCGCGCCGCGTCGAGCGTGTGCTGACGATCGTAGGAAGAGCGGTCGGCGGGCGATATGTCAGAATCAACACCGATATCTCATATCAAATGGCGATGTAGACAGGAACGATATGTCCGCACCACTCGCGTCCCGCTTTGCCGACGTGCTCCTCGATGCGGTCATCGATGGCGCGGGGCTGCGCTCTCCCGACCGGCTGATGGCGTTGCTGGCGGCCAAGGCCGTGGAGCTCGCCGGCTGCGACATGAGCGCCGTGCGGATCCCCGACGCCGAGGGCGCCACGCTGCGGGTCGCCACAGTGCACGGCATCGAGGGCATCAGCGCCCACCACGCGGAGACGATGCGCTCCGAGACGATCGACCTCGATGACATCCGCAGCAGCACTGTGCAGCCCGGGCCGCGGAGCCCGAGCGCCGAGGCGTTCCTCGGTGGCCGCATCCAGGTCGTCGAAGACATCGCGGGCGCGACACGCACGGGGTTCACGATGCGGGCGATGACCGCGGTTCCGCTGATCCACGCCGGGCGCCCGCTCGGCGTGCTCACGCTGTATTGGCGACGCCGCCACGCGCCCGACCCCCAGGAGCGCGAGGATCTGCTGCTGGTCGGGCATCACATCGCCCTCGCCCTCGACATCGCCCACCGCGCCGCAGCCCTCCGTCGGCGCGGCGATGACCTGGCCGAGGAGCTCGACCGCGAGGTGGCGGCGGCCGCGCAACTGCAGGCGGCGCTGCACATCGCCCTGGGGGCGCTTGCGGCGCTCGGCGGTGACGCCGACCCGGTGCCGGCGGTGCTCGCTCTCACGTCCAGATCCGACAGCGGTGCGGGCCCGATCGTCGCGCATGCGGCGACCGTCGCGGTATCCGCGGCGCACGAACGCGTCTCTCGCGACCGCGCGGACGATGCCGTCGCAGCCGGCGCCGCGCTCCTGCGGCTCTGCCGCGGCGGCCCCGACCGTGCCGCGCAGGATGCCGCGGCTGCTCTCGGACTGCTGCGCGAGTGTCCGCTCGTTCTGCTGACGGCGCGATGCATCGATGACGACGCGGCCTATCGTGCCGTGCGAACGCTGACCCGGTCCGCCCCGGGCGAGGCGCCCATCGCCGCTGCCGACCTCGCCGCCAGCGTCGTCGTGCTCTGCGCCGGCGACGACGCGGCAGACGCCCTCGCGACGCGCGCGCTGTCTCTGGAGGGCGTCGCGGGCGTCGGCATCAGCGAGCGGTTCGCGCGCTGGCAGGAGGTGCCGCGCGCTCAGGAGCGTGCGGGGGCAGCCGCCCAACTCTCGGTCGCGCGCGGCACCCCGGTGCGCTCGGCCGACGTGAGCGGGCTGGCGGATGTCGCCGCCGCACTCGAACCGGCCGTGGCGGCCCGCATCGCGGCCGATGTCCTCGAACCGCTGCAACGCCACGATGCGGGTCACCGCACCGAGCTGGTGTCGACGCTGCGCGCCTATCTCGACTGCGACGGCAGCGCGACCCTCTGCGGAGCGCGGCTGCACGTGCACCCGAACACGGTCAAGCAGCGCATCGACCGCATCGAGCGGTTGCTCGGCTCGTCGCTGCGCGACTACCGCACGATCTCACGCGTCGCGCTCGCCCTGTCGTGGAACGACCTGCTGCACGGCTGACGTGCGATAGCAGGTATGCCCGGCGACATCTGCCCCGATCGGCGACGGCCCTCTAGATTCGTTGCGGCGGATGCCGCGCGCATTCCGACGAACGTTCCGAGGAGATCGACGATGACCCACGACCTGACCTTCGACGGCACGCTGGTGCTTCCGAGCGACGCTGGGTGGGACGATGCCCGCGTCGGCCGCGTGTTCAACGGGCGGCGCCCCGACCGTCAGCCCGACGCCGTGCTCATCGCCGCGAACGTCGACGACGT
Source organism: Microbacterium sp. (assembly GCF_047602155.1). Taxonomy (GTDB): domain Bacteria; phylum Actinomycetota; class Actinomycetes; order Actinomycetales; family Microbacteriaceae; genus Microbacterium. The sequence continues at coordinate 642,489 of NZ_JASGHZ010000001.1, forward strand.
GCAGAAGGGCGTGCGGCTCGCGAAGGAGCGGGGCTGGACGGTCGCGGTCCGCTCCGGCGGTCACTCGTGGGCGGCGTGGAGCGTGCGCGACGGCGGGCTGCTCATCGACCTCGGCGCGCTCGATGACATCGCGTACGACGAGGCGACCCACATCGCCAGCGCCGGCCCCGCCGTCAAGGGCGGCGAGGTGCTCTCGCCCTACCTCGAACAGCGCGGACGCTTCTTCAACGGCGGCCACTGCCCGACCGTCGGTATCGGCGGGTTCCTCCTGCAGGGCGGCCAGGGCTGGAACCAGCGCGGCTGGGGCTGGGCGGCCGAATCGGTCGTCGCCGTCGACGTCGTCACGGCCGACGGCGACCTCGTGCGCGCCGACGCCGAGCACCACAGCGACCTGTACTGGGCGGCGCGCGGCGCCGGCCCGGCCTTCCCCGGCATCGTCGTGCGCTTCCACCTCGCCACGCGCCCCAAGTTCGGCGCCCTCGCGCACACCGTGCACGGCTACGAGCTCGACGACTTCACCGAGGTCATGACGTGGATGTACACGGCGCACCACCAGATCCCCGACAACGTCGAGATCGTCTGCGTGTCGGTGCCCGTTCCGGTTCCGGAGGGCGGCGAGCGCCGCCTCTTCCTCGTCACCGGCCTCGCCTTCGGCGACGATCTCGCACACGCGCAGGCGTCCCTCGCCGCGTTCCACACGTCGCCGGTGCGGGAGCGCGCCGTGTTCGTGCAGGATGCCGCCCCCTCCACCCTCGCCGCGCAGCGCGAGGAGCAGCTGCGCAACAATCCCGAGCACTGGCAGTACATCTGCGACAACGCCTGGATCGACGGCGACGACACCCCGGAGGGCATCGCCGCGATGGTCGAGGGCATCCGCCCCCTGTTCACGACGAACCCCACCGAGAAGGGCTTCGCGATCTGGATGAGCAACGCGCCGCGCCGCGCGCTGCCCGACATGGCGTTCTCGCTGCACACCGACGCGTACGTTGCCGCCTACACGGTGTACGAGGATCCCGCCGAGTACGCGCGCAACCGCGCCTGGGTCAGCGAGGTGTTCGCGCACGCCGAGCCCGTCACCGCGGGACAGTACCTGGGCGACTCCGACATGACGCACCGGCAGCTGAAGTTCATGGCGCCCGCGAACTGGGCGCGGCTGCAGGAGATCATCGCGGCGCGCGACCCGGAGGGGCGTTTCCACCGCTACCTGGCGAAGGACCACGACGCCCTCAACGTCAACCACTGGGAGCGGGCGGACGCGGCGCGCTGATCCGCGGCGCGATCCCGCCTCACCGAGACGGCCATCATGCACGACGATGGCACACATCGACGCGAGAACGTTCCCTCACGCGACGCCTCCTGCTGAGATGATCGAGTTGGCAACGCGGCCAGCACCCGATCGAGGCAACGATGCCGCATCCGCGGCCGCGACGCCTCCTGACACAGCAGGAGTGTCCCGTGAAGAAAATCCGCAAGATGGGCGTCGCGGCAGCAGCCGCACTGCTCGCCCTGGGGTTGGGCGCGTGTTCGTCCGACGAAACGCCCACCTCGTCCGACACCGACAGCACCAGCGAGGTCAGTGCGGCCCAGCAGGCAGCCCTGGATGCCGCCTACGCCGGTTACGGCTCCGACCTGTCCGGCCTCGAGCCCGTGGAGGTCGCCGCCGACAAGTCGTTCTACGTGATCTCGTGCGGTGAGGCCGTGCCCAGCTGCCACCTCCCGGCCGCCGCGATGGTCGAAGCCGCCGAGACCGCCGGCTGGACCGCGGCCATCGCCGACGGCAACCTCAACTCGGGCGGCACCGGCTTCGCCGACGCCGTCAACCAGGCCGTCGCCGCCGGTGCGAACGTCATCTCGCCGATCGGCTTCCCCTGCATCGCCGCGCAGACCGGATTCACCGCCGCCAAGGACGCCGGAGTCACGACCGTCGGCGGTGGCGGTGTCGACAACTGCGACCCGCAGCAGTGGGCCTCGATCCGCTACTGGCTGGAGGACGAAGACCCTGACACCGGCATCTGGTACAAGCAGGCCAAGCTGCAGGCCGACTACGCCTACGGCAAGATCGGCGACGACCTGAAGGCCATCGTCCTCAACGCGACGGGCGGCCCGTGGGGCCAGTACCTCGTCGACGGGTTCAACGAAGAGCTGACGACGCTGGGGCTGGACGCCTCCACCGCCGTCGTCGACACGGTCGAGGTCAGCGACGAGGAGAACGGCGACGGCTCATACGTCCAGAAGGTGCTCACCGAGCTGCTCGCCCACCCCGAGGCCAACGCTCTCATCGTCCCGGTCGACGGCTGGCTCACCGGCGGCCTGTCGCAGGCCATCGTGCAGGCCGGTCTCGACGACCAGCTGCTGATCATCGGCCGTTCCGGCGACGAGTCGGCGCTCGAGCTCATCAAGGCCGGCGACAGCGGCTTGGACGCCACGGTCGGCTACGCGTCCGAGTGGGGCGCGTGGGGTTCGATCGACACGGCCATCCGCGTGCTGGCCGGCCAGGACCCCGCCTACATCGGCGAGGAGATTCAGCTCGTGGATGCCGACAACAACATGCCCGACTCGGGCGACTACGTCGGCGACGTCGACTTCAAGACGGCGTTCAAGACGTCGTGGGGCGTCGAGTAGCCTTCCGCACTCACCCGAACGCGGGGCCTCGGATTCGTCCGGGGGCCTCGCGTCGTGCTCGCCGCGGCGATGACAGGCATCAGCGCCGCAGGGTCGCGCTGGGCGGGGCCGAGTGATTGCATAGTGCTCGAGACCGCACCTGGGGTCCGTCGACGAAGGAGTCGTGACCGTGAGCATCGTGAGCTCTGCGCAGAACGTCCACGAATACGTCCTGCGCCTCCATGACGTCGACAAGCAGTTCGGCGGCACCCGCGCGCTGCGCAAGGCCTCGCTCGCGGTGCGGGCCGGCACGGTGCACGCGGTCCTGGGCGGCAACGGCTCCGGCAAGAGCACGTCGATCAAGATCCTCGCCGGCGTGTACAGCGCCGACGGCGGCGAACTGGAGATCGGCGGCGAGCGTCGCGATCTGCGCGCGTGGACGGCCCAGGACGCCCACAACGCCGGGTTCCGCTTCGTCCACCAGGATCTCGGCCTGTTCGAGGAGCTCTCCATCGCGGAGAACTTCGGCCTGGACACGGGCTTTCCGCTCTCGAAGCTCGGCAAGATCCGCTGGCGTGCGCTGGAGGCCGAGGTCGCCGAGACGATCATCGAGTACGACCTCGACATCGATCCGCGTCGCGCGGTCGCAGACCTGCGGCCCTCCGACCGCACCATGGTCGCGATCGCGCGGGCGCTGCGCGGCAGCGGCGACGGGGAGCGCCGCATCCTGATCCTCGACGAGCCGACCGCCTCGCTGGCCGCCGCGGAGTCCGCGCTGCTGCTGGAGAAGGTGCGCCGCCTCGCCGACCGCGGTCAGACCGTCGTCATGGTCAGCCACCGTCTGCAGGAGGTCCTCGACGTCGCCGACGACTTCACCGTCTTCCGCGACGGCAAGGTCGTCGGCACCCTCACCGATGCCCACCCCACCGAGGACGAGCTCATCTCCCTCATGGCGGGCGGTCTCACCGTCGCCCTCGCGCCCACCGGTGAGCGTGCGCACACCCGCGGGGAGCCGACGCTGGAGGTCGCCCACCTCTCCTCCGGCCCGCTGCGCGATGTGACCTTCACGGCGCACGAGGGCGAGATCCTCGGCATCGCAGGTCTCCAGGGCTCGGGGCGAAGCTCCCTGCTGCAGGCGCTGTTCGGCGTGCACGCGCCCTCGGCGGGATCGCTCACTCTCGCCGGCGCACGCTACGCTCCGCGCGATGTGCACGACGCGATGGCCGCGGGCGTCGGCATGGTGCCGGAGAACCGCGTGCGCGAAGCGGCGTTCATGGATCTCACCGTCAGCGACAACCTCGCCCTGGCGATGCTGGACGAATACTTCACCGGCGGACGGATGCCCCGCGAACGCGAACGCAAGGCCGCCACCGCACTGATCTCGCGCTTCACCGTCAAGGTGGCCGGCGCCGACGCGCTGTTCAGCTCGATGTCCGGCGGCAATCAGCAGAAGGTCATCCTCGCGCGCTGGTTGCAGCGGCAGCCCCGGCTGCTCCTGCTCGACGAGCCGACGCAGGGCGTCGACGTGATGAGCCGCGCAGAGATCTACGAGACGATCCGTGTCGCCGCCCGAGAGGGCTGCACCGTCGTCGTCGCCTCCAGCGACATGGCCGAACTGCACGCGCTGTGCGATCGCGTGCTGATCCTGGCGCGCGGGCGCATCACCGGCGAAGTGCTCGCCGGTGAGGCCGACGTCGACGGCCTCACCTCTCTCGTCCTGCGCGAACCGGGCACCCGACGCACGATCTACGAATCCACCCTCGAAAGGACAACGACGTCATGACCTCTCCCGCATCCGCGGCACCGACCGACACCGTCGTCGTCGCGAAGAGCCCATCTCGCGTCACCGCGTTCTTCGAGAAGTACACCCTCATCATCCTCACCCTGGTCGTCATCGGGTTCTTCGCGATCTATCCGGGAACGAGCACCCAGTTCCTCACCGTGACGAGCCTGAACACGGTGCTCACGAACATGCTGTGCGCCCTGATGGTCGCCCTCGCCGCGATGTTCCCCTTCGTCGCCGGATACATGGACTTCTCCGTCGGCGCGACGGCGGCGTTGACGTGCGTGCTCGCCGCCCGCCTCATGGACACGACCGTCAACGGCTTCGGCTGGCCGGTGTGGCTCGCGATCGTCGTACCGGTGCTGCTGTCGCCGATCATCGGCTTCGCGAACGGGTTCTTCGTGACCCGGCTGAAGATGAACCCGTTCGTGACGACGCTCGGCATGTCGTTGCTGCTCTACGGCATCTCGATGCTGTGGACCGGCGGCCAGCGCCTGTCCGCCCCGGCCGGGTTCCTCATCCTGAAATTCGCCACGACCAAGTTCCTCGGTCTGCCGGTTCCGGTCTACGCCGTGTTCGTCATCGCGCTCATCGTCTGGTACGTCCTGACGCACACCCCCTTCGGCCGCTCGCTGTACGGCATGGGTTCGAGCACGCCGTCGGCGCGCCTGGTCGGCATCCGCGTCGACCGCAACCTGTGGTGGGCGTTCGCCATCGCGTCGCTGCTCGGCTCGCTCGCCGGGATCATGCAGCTCGCCCAGGTCGGCAGCGCGACAGCGAGCGACGGAGGCTCGCTGCTGTTCAAGGGGATCACGTTCATCTTCCTGAGCGCGACGGCGATCACGCCCGGCTTCTTCAACGTGTGGGGGGCCGTCATCGCCGGCATCCTGCTCTCGGTGTCGGTGACCGGCCTGACGTTCATGGGTTTCGCCGGCTGGACGACAAACGTCTTCAACGGCATCGCGCTGATCACCGCCGTCGCCCTGTCGACCTACCTGGGACGGCGCAAGAAGCTCGGCTGAGTGCGCGTCCCGCGCGGAGAGCGGGCCGGGCGTCGGCATCGCGGCATCCTCCGTAGGATGGGGCACGTGAGCGACGTCCGCAAGCTCGACCTGAACCTCATCGTCGTGCTCGATGCGCTGCTCAGCGAGCGCAACCTCACGCACGCGGGCGAGCGCGTCGGCATGACCCAGCCGGCCGTCAGCAGCGCGCTGTCCCGGCTGCGCGAGCTGTTCGACGATCCGCTGCTGGAGCGCGAGGGCCGCCAGTTCGTGCTGACCCCGCGCGCCACGTCGCTCATCCCGAGCGTCGCGGAGTGCATGGCGTCGGTGCAGCGCACCTTCGACACGCTGCCGGGGTTCTCCCCCGCCGAGAGCACCCGCACATTCCTCGTGTCGGCGTCGGACTACGTGCTCGCCGAGATCACGAGCCCGCTGCTGACGGTGCTCGGCCGCGAGGCGCCGCACACCCGGGTCGAGTTCGTGCCGCTGCCCATCGAAGACGTGGTGTCGCCGGTCGACCTGCTGCGCCGCGACATCATGATCGCCGGAACCGGGCGGGGCGTGCCCGGCAAGCGGGCGTCGCTGTTCTCCGACCGGTTCGTATGCATCGTGGATGCCGCCAATCCCGCCCTCCGGGACGGCGCGCTCTGCCTCGACGCGCTGCGCCGGCTGCGTCATGTGCGCTGCGTGTTCGGCGCGCACTCCTCGACGCACATCGACGACATGCTCAGCGCCGCCGACATCGTGCCGCGCACGGCGCTGACGGTGCAGGGCTTCATGCCCGTGCCGTTCGCCATCGCGGGCACCGAGTGGGTCGGCTGGGTGCCCGAGCGCACCGCCACCCGCTACGCCGACCTGCTGGGGCTCGTCATCGCCGAGACGCCCATCGCGCCGAGCGTGCTCGTCGAGGCGGCCCACTGGCATCCGTCGAAGTCCGACGACCCCGCGCTGCAGTGGCTCGTTCAGCAGTTGCGCCGCGCCGCCGAGCTCGTCGAGTTCGGCACCGACGCCCCCTGAGCGCCCCAGGCCACGACACCGCATCGCAGCCGTCGAACCCGCCGCTTGCGCACGAGCCGGCCGGTTGCGAACCGTGCGCAACCGGCCTGGTCGACGCCAAGGGGCGGGGTCAACGGGGCGGGGTGTGCGCCCGGTGCTCAGTGCGGGATGCCGAGATCCCTGCTGTTGCCGTCGAGGTCGGTGTAGACGAACGAGTTGTAGGCGACGAGGATGTCGCTGAAGCGGTCGGTCTCGTCGATCTCGTACATGATGACACCGTCGAACTCGAACGTCTCGCCCGTGCGGACGGGACCGAACAGCGACGCGTCGGCGTCGTGCTTGGCCGTGAAGACCGTGTTCATCTGGATCGCGGCGCGCCTCGCATCGGACACGAACCGCGGCACCGTCAGACGCTCCACGAAATCGGGCCAGATGAGGTCGCGGTAGTGGTGCTTCATCCCGTCGACGCCGGTGAACTCGAGCGTGCCGTTCTTCATGTGCATGTCGGGCGCGAGGTAGTCGTCGAAGGCGGTGTCGTCTTCCTCGTTGAACCGGCGGATGTACTCCCGGAAGCGTGGCTCGTCCATGCCTCCACGCTAGGACGGGTGACGGATGCCGGGAACCTCGCTGCGCCGATGCCTACTACCGGCACCGGGCGCTAGAGCTGCCCGCCGGCCTCGCGGACGAAGCGGACCATGTCCTCGCGCGGCAGCGGGAAACCGTCGAGCCGGCCGACCGGGAAGTTGCCGACGAGCCGCAGCAGGTACTCGACCCCGGCGCCGTGGCGAGCCTCCAGTGCGGCGCGCAGGGCGCCGCCGACGGTCGCGTCGGCCAGCAGCTCTTCGATCGACGAGTCCATCGAGATCGGCAGCACGACGTCGTCGCCGGCCAGCGTCACCGAGGTCGAGCTGCGAAGGTCGCGGCTCGAGGCCCCGACCTCCACGAGGTACTCGCCGCCCTCGATGACCCACGCCTGCGGCCGCTCGTCCCAGTAGGCGAGTTCGCTGCGGCGCAGGACGATCTCGGCATCCTTCGTCTCACCCGGCTGCACCTCGACGACGGCGAAGCCCTTGAGCTCACGCGGCGCGCGCTGCACGACGGAGGCGGCCAGCGACGTGTACACCTGCACGATCTCGCGCCCGGCGACGGAGCCGGTGTTCGTGACGGGCACGGTGACGACGACGTCGCCGCCGGCGTCCACGGACGCCGACGCGTCGCCGTACGCGAACGTCGTGTACGACAGGCCGTGACCGAACGGATACGCGACCTCGAGCTTCTTCGCGTCGTACCAGCGGTAGCCGACGAGCACGCCCTCGCCGTAGCGCGTGTGCCCGAGCTCGCCGGGGAAGCTGCCGTAGGCGGAGTTGTCCTCGAGCCGCACCGGGATCGTCTCGGTGAGCTTGCCCGACGGGTTCACCACGCCGTACAGCACGTCGGCCGTCGCGGAGCCGCCGGCCTGGCCGAGCAGCCACCCCTCGACGATCGCCGCGACGCGGTCGCGGAACGGCAGTGCGACGACTCCGCCGTTGGACAGCACGACGACGACGGGCGTCCCGGTCGCGATGACGGCGTCGAGCAGCTCGAGCTGCAGCGCCGGCAGGTCGATGTGGGTGCGGTCGAAGCCCTCCGACTCCTCCGCCGCGGGCAGCCCGAGGAACACGACGGCCGCTTCTGCGCCCGCCGCCGCGGCGACGGCCTCGGCGCGCAGGGCGCCGGCATCCCCGGAGCCGTCGATCGTGAAGCCGGGAGCGAAGGCGACCTCGCCGGAGGCCGCGGCGCGGATGGCGTCGAGGGCGGCATCCACCCGGGTCGGGACGATCTGCGACGACCCGGCGCCCTGGTAGCGCGGCGTGCGCGCGAACTCGCCGATCACGGCCACGCGCGCCTCGGGCGCGAGCGGCAGCACCGAGCCCTCGTTGCGCAGCAGCACGATCGAGCGGGTCGCGGCTTCGTGGGCGAGCGCGTGATGGGCGGCGACGTCGAGCGGGCCGCCGATGCGCGGGCGCGCCTCCGCCTTGTTCACGAGGTCGATGACCCGCTGGGCGGCGAGCGTCACGGCCGCCTCGTCGAGCGACCCGTCGCGCACGGCCGCGACCAGCTGCGCGTCGGTGCGGCCGCCGCTGGACGGCATCTCGAGGTCGAGGCCGGCGGGCAGGCCCACGACGCGCTCGTGCACGGCGCCCCAGTCCGAGACGACGAGACCCTCGAAGCCCCACTCGTCGCGCAGCACCTGCGTCAGCAGCCACGGGTCCTCCGAAGTCCACACGCCGTTGAGACGGTTGTACGAGCACATGACCGTCCACGGCTGCGTGTCCCTCACGACGCGCTCGAAGCCGCGCAGGTAGATCTCGCGCAGCGGTCGCGGGTCGATGTCGCTCGACGAGCGCAGGCGATCGGTCTCCTGCTGGTTCGCGGCGAAGTGCTTCAGCGACGAGCCGACGCCCTTCGACTGGATGCCGCGCACCAGGCCCGCGCCCATGATGCCCGAGACGATCGGGTCTTCGGAGAAGTACTCGAAGTTGCGGCCGCACAGCGGCGAGCGCTTGATGTTGATGCCCGGCCCCAGGATCACCGCGACGTCCTCGATGGCCGACTCGACCCCGAGCGCCTCGCCGATGCGCTCGGCGAGCGCCGCATCCCACGATGCCGCAAGGCCCACCGCCGGCGGGAAGCACGTGGCGGGCACGCTCTCCGCGAGGCCCAGGTGGTCGCTGGCGCCCGCCTGCTTGCGCAGTCCGTGCGGGCCGTCGGTCAGCATCAGCGCCGGGATGCCGGCCCGCTCCAGCGGCTTCGTCGTCCAGAAGTCGGCGCCGCTGGTGAGCGAGGCCCGCTCTTCGAGGGTGAGGTCGGATGCGGTTACGTCGGTCATGCGGTGCTCCTGGGTGTGGGTGTGGATGCGGTCAGTCGTTCGCGGCCGGGACGACGGCGCTCTCGCCGGCGCGCAGCACCGTCTGTCGTCCGTTCACGGTCGCCGTCAACTCGGCGCCCGCTGGGCCGGAGACCTCGATCGTGGTGGCGTCGTGGTCGGCGTGCACGCGCAGCGTGAGCCCGCGCCACGAGAACGTGTAGCGCACGGCCTCCCACTCCGGCGGAATCCACGGCGCGAAATCGAGCACGCCGTGGTCGACGGTGAGCCCGCCGAAGCCGCCGGTCAGCGTCGTCCAGGTGCCGGCCGCCGAGGCGATGTGCATGCCGTCGGCGGTGTTGCCCTGGTTGTTCGCGAGGTCGACGAGCGCGGAGCGCGTGAAGTACTGCAGCGCGCGGGTGCGGTCGCCCACCGAGATGCCGATCTTGGCGTGCACCGACGGGCTCAGCGAGCTCTTGTGCAGGGTGCGCGGCTCGTAATAGTCGAAGTTCGCGAGCTTGACGTCGTGGCTGAACTCCTCGGGGAACATGAGCATCAGCTCGAGCACGTCGGGCTGCTTGAGCAGCTGCGTGCCCTCGAGGTTGTGGTGGTGGTAGCCCTCGGGATACTTCGGCATGTCGTTCTCGTCCCACTCCGCGACGGGGACGTCCTCACGCTCGAAATAGCCGGCGAACTGCTCGATGACGCCGTGCTCGTTCGCCACGCCCTGCACGATGCGGTCGGCGACATCGCGCCACTGCGCGGGGGCGCCGGCATCCATCCCGAGAGCAGCCGCGAGCGCGGCGAGCGTGTCGGGTGCGTCGGCGGCCAGCTGGTCGTGGACGTCGGCGGCGTAGCGCAGGTGCCACTGCACGAGGAAGTTCGTGAACGCGTTGTCGTCGACGTGCGAGTGGAACTCGTCGGGGCCCATCACCTGACGCAGGTGCACGCTGCCGTCGTCGTCGGTCTCGACGAACGACACCCAGAATCGGCTCGTGTCGAAGAGGATCTCGGCGCCGAAGTCGTAGAGGAAGTCGATGTCCTGCGTCGCCTCGACGTAGCGGAAGATGCCGTAGGCGACGTCCGCCGTGACGTGCACCTCCTCTTCGCGCGTCCAGAACCGCTCGCTGCCGTCGGCGGTGGTGGTCGGGCACTCCTCGTCGCCGGTGGCCGCGGCCTCCCAGGCGAAGCGGGCACCCTCCTTGCCGTACAGGTCGACCGCGTTGCGGCGCGCGCCGGGGAGCGTGTGGTACCGATAGCCGAGCAGCGCCCGCGCCATCGCCGGGTTGGTCTGCAGGTAGAACGGCAGCATGACGCACTCGGTGTCCCAGAACACGTGCCCGCGGTAGCCCTCGCCGCTCATCGACTTCGCGCCGATGTTGACGGTGGGGTCGTCGGGGTTCGCCGTGATGAGCAGGTGATAGATGCTGAAGCGCACCGCCGTCGTCAGCTCGTCGTCGCCGACGATCTCGGCGTCGCTGGCGGCCCACAGCTGCGCCCATTCGGCCGTGCTGTCCGCGACGATGGCGTCGATGCCGGCCTCGCGGCCCGCCCGGGCGGCGGCGATCGCGCGGGCGGCGAGATCCTCTCCCGGGACGGCGTCGACGTCGCGGCTCGTGCGCACCGCGACGACCTTGTCGAGCCGCACCGTCTCGCCCTCGGCGACCGGCACCGTGACCAGGCGCCGCACGTCGTCGGCCGCGCGCACCGTCTCGACGCGGGATGCCGCCGGCGTCACCGACAGCGCCGCGGCGAAGGCGAGCACGTCGCCGGTGCCGCGCGTGCGGGTGGTGAGCTCGAGCACGTCGTCGCCCGTGACGACGGTGCCCTGCGTCTCCAGGTGGATGCTGCGGGCCCACTTCGCCCACTTCTCCTCCGTCGTGAAGGTGCGTCCCTTGGGGTAGACGGGGAGCGCCTCCATGTTGGTGCGGTCGCCGTCGATGCCGGTGATCAGCTGCACCTCGCCGCCGTGGTTGAGCGGAGTGACCTCCACCCGCAGCACGGCGAGGTCGCGGTCGCGCATCGACGCCGTGCGCGCGGTGTCGAACCGGGTGCGGCGGCCCTCGGCATCCTCGAAGACGGTCGAGCGCCAGAGGATGCCGGTGGACATGTCGAGCGCCCGCTCGTGCGAGACGACGGTGCAGCTGTCGACGCTGAGCCGCGTGCCGGCGACGACGACGGCCGTGTCCAGCCAGTCGGGGGCGTTGACGAGGTCGATGACGATCGCGTCGTGGCCGTCGTAGACGCCGGCCAGGAACGATCCGGGGACATCGCCGCGGTGGCGCTCTTCGTGCGACCCGCGCGCCGCGAGGCGGCCGTTGCCGACCGTGAACTGCGTCTCGTAGACATTCGCGGCGTCGCGGTCGAAACCCGACTGGCGGATCGTCCACTCGGCGCCGAGCTCGCCGAACTGCTGTGCGAGTGAGGTGCTCATGCGCCGTACGCCGCCCGGATCTGCGCGGTCGTCGTGGCGAAGTCGCCGTAGCCGTCGAGGCGGGTCGCCGCGGCACGTTGCGCGCCGACGGCGTTGCCGTAGCGGCAGGCGGTCTGCGCGCTGCCGTCGAGGAGGTAGCCGAAGGCCATGCCCGCAGCGAAGGAGTCGCCGCATCCGGTCGTGTCGACGACGTGCTCGATCGGCACCCGGCCGACGACGGTCTGCACGAGGCCGCCCTGCTCGTCGAGGGTGAACGCGACGCAGCCTTCCTCGTCGAGCGTGACGCACAGGGCGCGCAGGCCATGCCGCAGGGTCGCCTCGGCGAACTCGGCGAGGTGGTTCAGGGTCACCGGGTCTCCCGGGGCGCGGTCGTCGCCGGGTTCGGGGAGCCAACTGCAGCCGGCCTCTTCGAGGTTCATCTTGAGGATGTCGATGGACGGCAGCCACTCGTTGATGTCGATCCACAGGCGCCGCACGCGTTCGCCGCCGTGCGAGATCGACGTCGTCGGGCCGTGGCCGTCGAGCAGGATGACACCGCTGCTGTGGGCGCGGATGTACTCCAGGGTCGTCTGGGTCACCTCGTAGTCGGTGATCGGCACGCACACGAACGCGTCGGCGTCGAGGGCGAACTCGACGTCTTCGGGGGTGATCGGCGCCATGAAGCCGGTCTGACGCTCGAGGCGGTTGTTCTGGTCGACGAAGCGCAGCTCGACGACGTCGCCGCCGTGGGGCTTTGCGCGCACGCCCTCCAGCGACACGTTGGGGTAGGCGGAGAGGATGTCGCGGATCGCCGCCTCGTCCTCCTCCGCGACGTTCACGACGGGCAGGACCACCCCGTTCTCGCCGAGCAGCGACGACAGCGCGATCACCGTGTAGAGGGCGCATCCGTACTTGTCGAGCACGTCACCGCGATGGGTGATGATGTGGTCGCGAGGGATCGGACCCAGAACGGCGATCTTCTGGAACGGGCGGTCGCTGGCGCTCATGGAACGTGCCTCCTCATCGAGTGCGTCGAGTGCGTCGAGGCCCATTCTGGCCGGATTTGCCCCGCGCGTCGAGCGCGCCGGGACGCATTGCGGGGCGTGTTGTCCCGCGCCGGCGCGGGAAAACCTTCGTGGCCTGGGTTTTTGCCGCTTGGCCCGCGCGGCGCATCACACGCATTTGCCAGCTTGCGGGGCGACACCCGCCTTTGCACCCGAATGCCGCCACCTCCGCGTCGCCCCGCGCCGCACCCTCGCCACACCCCGACGCGCGCCCCCGCGCCGCTCCGCGCCGCCCCGCGAATGTGTCAGCATCCGGGGCAATGCACCCCACGTGACCCCGGATGCCGCCAACTCCGCGCAACGCCCCGCCACAGATGTGTCAGCATCCGGGGTGACACCCACCTTTACGCCCGAATGCCGCCACATCCGCGCCGCACCCGCGCCGCACCCCGACGCGCGCCCCCGCGCCGCCCCGCGAATATGTCAGCATCCGGGGCAATGTACCCCACGTGACCCCGGATGCCGCCAACTCCGCGCAACGCCCCGCCACAGATGTGTCAGCATCCGGGGCGACACCCGCGCGTGACCCCGGATGCCGCCAACTCGGCGCGACGAAAAGCCTGCGCCTCGCAGGATCCACTCCCCGCGCACACCCTCGTTCGTGGCGAGCAGCAACCGGCACAGCGATCAATAGGGTTACTGAATGATGCCCGCGCGGATGCGTCGAGGCGGAGAGGAATCCATGAACGTCGAGAGCACAGATCGTCGCCCCGAGGGGTGGTGGCGATCGGCCGTCGTGTATCAGGTCTATCCGCGATCCTTCCAGGACTCGAACGACGACGGCATCGGCGATCTCCGAGGCATCACGAGCCGGCTGGACCATCTGTCCGAACTCGGTGTCGACGTGGTGTGGCTGTCCCCCGTGTACCGCTCGCCGCAGGCCGACAACGGCTACGACATCAGCGACTACCAGGACATCGACCCGGTGTTCGGAACACTGGCGGATCTCGACGAGCTGATCGCCGCACTGCATGCGCGGGGCATGAAGCTGATGATGGATCTCGTGGTCAACCACACCTCGGACCGGCATCCCTGGTTCATCGAATCGCGGGACCCGGCCTCGCCTCGGCGCGATTGGTACTTCTGGCGCCCTCCTCGCCCCGGGCACGCACCGGGAACCGAGGGCGCCGAACCCGACGGACATCCCGCCGCCTTCGCTCCGTCGCGGTGGATCCACGACCCGAGCAGCGGCGAGTACTACCTCGCGCTGTTCAGCCCCGGGCAGCCCGACCTCAACTGGGAGAACGAAGCGGTTCGCCAGACGGTCTACCGGATGATGCGCTGGTGGGTCGCCCGCGGCGTCGACGGATTTCGCATGGACGTCATCAACCTGATCTCGAAGCCGGCGGCGATCACGAACGGCGGTCCCGTCGTTCCCACCGAGTTCTTCGAGCGGGGCTCGCGTCTGGACGAGTTCCTCGCCGAGATGAATCGCGAGGTCGGGCTGGACGAGCAGCGGCTGCTCACTGTCGGCGAGATGCCGGGCTCGACCGTGGAGACGGCGATCCTCGCCACCGATCCGTCGCGCCATGAACTCAACATGGTGTTCACCTTCGAGCACATGATGCTGGACAACGAGCCGGGCGGGACGAAGTGGGACCTCGCCGACCTGTCGCTGCCGGTGCTCAAGGCGAACCTGGCGCGCTGGCAGAAGGAGCTGGAAGGCCGCGGATGGAACTCGCTCTACCTCGACAACCACGACCAGCCCCGCGCCGTCTCGCGCTTCGGCGATGACAGCCCCGCGCACCGCGTGAACTCCGCCAAGACCCTGGCGACGGCGTTGCATCTGCACCAGGGCACGCCATACATCTACCAGGGCGAGGAGTTCGGGATGACGAACGCGCCGCTGACCGAGATCGAGCACTACCGCGACCTCGAGTCGCTCAACCACCACGCCCGGGCCACCGCCGCGGGCGTGCCGGAAGAGGTCATCCTGGGCGCCCTCGCCGCGCGCAGCCGTGATCACGCCCGCACCCCCGTGCAGTGGGACGACTCCGCGCACGCGGGATTCACGCGTGCAACGCCCTGGTTCGCGGTGAATCCGAACTACACCGACATCAACGCCGCCGCCGACCGGCAAGACCCGCATTCGGTGTTCGCACACTACCGCCGACTCATCGCGCTCCGCCATCGGGACGAGACGGTGCGCGAGGGTCGGTTCGACCTGCTGCTCCCGGAGCACGAGCAGCTCTGGGCGTTCACGCGGACCCTGGGTGACGACGTGCTTCTCGTCATCGCGAACTGCTCCTCGCAGCCCGCGGATATCCCGGACACCGGGCTGCCTCAGGTGGCGGGAGCGGCGCTCGTCCTCGGCACTCACCTCGGGGAGATGTCCGATGTGCTCGCCCCGTGGGAGTCCCGGATCCTGCGGCTCCCGTAGCGCAGGCGCGCGCCGCAGATGTGTCAGCATCCGGGGCGATGCGCCGCTGTTGGGCCCGGATGCTGCCAGATCTGCGCGACGCCGAGCAACGCCGCGACGCCGATCTGTCAGCATCCGGGGCGACACCCACGTTTGCGCCCGGATGCTGCCAACTCCGCGCGGCGCCGCAGCGCGGATGTGTCCGCATCCGGGGTGATGCGCGCACGTGAGCCCGAATGCCGCCAACTCCGCGCGGCGCCGGGCAACGCCACGCAAGGCATCGCGGCGCCGCGATGCGGATATGTCAGGTTCCGGGGCGACACCCACGTTTGCGCCCGGATGCTGCCAACTCCGCGCGGCGCCGCAGCGCGGATGTGTCAGCATCCGGGGTGATGCGCGCACGTGAACCCGGATACCGCCAACTCCGCGCGGCGCCGGGCAACGCCACGCAAGGCATCGCGGCGCCGCGATGCGGATATGTCAGGTTCCGGGGCGACACCCACGTTTGCGCCCGGATGCTGCCAACTCCGCGCGGCGCCGCAGCGCGGATGTGTCAGCATCCGGGGTGATGCGCACGCGTGAACCCGAATGCCGCCAACTCCGCCAACCCCGCGCAACGCCGCGCCGCCGATGTGTCAGGTTCCGGGGCGACACCCACGTTTGCGCCCGGATGCTGCCAACTCCGCGCGGCGCCGCAGCGCGGATGTGTCAGCATCCGGGGTGATGCGCACGCGTGAACCCGAATGCCGCCAACTCCGCCAACCCCGCGCAACGCCCCGACGCGGATGTGTCAGCATCCGGGGTGATGCGCGCGTGTGAGCCCGCACGACAGGAGGCTCGTGGAGCCGCAGGCGCTCAGGAAAAAACAGGCTCTGACCAGGCGAAAAGTGGCGGAGTCGGAGGGATTTGAACCCTCGGTCCCCTTGCGAGGACTCCACCTTAGCAGGGTGGTGCACTAGGCCTGACTATGCGACGACTCCCGGCGTCCGGCTGCCGAAGCGGCGCGGACACGCCCAGCAATCATAACCGGTGCAGGGCGCCGTGCCGAACCAAGGCCGAACCGCAACCCAACTCGGGCCTAGTGCTGCGCGACGGTGCAGGTGACCTGCGCGGCGGTCTGCCCGGTGATGGATGCCGGCAGCTCGACCCCGGTCTCCACGGGCGTGGGCTCTTCCGTGGCGGCATCCGTCGCAGCATCCGTTGCACCGGGTGTCGGCGTCGCGGTCGATTCGGTGGTCGGCTGCTCGGCCTCGCCGACGACCTCGGTGCCGTATCCGCCGCTGGTCGATCCCGTCAGGATGAGCGGCTGGTTGTCGGCGAGCGCCTGGAACAGGACGTCGGCCGCCGAGTACACCGGCTGCACGCGGCCGCTGGTGGCGTACACCGTCGGGTACTGCACGAACACGATGTCCTCGTACGGCACGCTCTTGACGGCCATCGCGATCTGCACCATCCGCTGCGGATTCGCCAGCGACGAGCTCAGCACGAGCTGGTCGCTGGTGACCTGCTGCAGCGCTGTCGTGGCGAGGTTCAGCAACACCGCCGGGTTGCCGAGCACGCCGTCGGACTGGAGCTTGCGCACCATCGAGCTCATGAACTGCTGCTGGTTCGAGATGCGCCCGAGGTCGGACCCGTCGCCGATGCCGTGGCGGATGCGCAGGAACTGCAGCGCCTGCACGCCGGACAGCGAGTGGGTGCCCGCCGTCAGCGACAGCCCGGTGTTGCCGTCACTGATGTCCTCCGATACGCACACGTCCACACCGCCGATCGCGTCGGACATGTTGACGACCCCGGTCCAGCGGATGGCCGCGGCGAACTGGATGTCGACGCCGGTCAGGTTCTCGACCGTCAGCACGGTGCACGACAGTCCGCCGTACGAGTACGAGACGTTGAGCATCTGCGAGCTCATCGCGGAGTACTGCGTGCCGTCTTCGCCGGTGCACGATGGGATCGGCACGAGCATGTCGCGCGGGAACGAGATGATCGTCACGCGCCGCGGGTTGTCGCTGATGTGCACGAGGAGGGTGACGTCGTTGCGCTCGCCCCCGGTGGTCTCTTCCTGGCACGCGGTGGACAGTGCGGTGTTCGCCCCCTCGCACGAGTCGGTCCCGACGAGCAGCAGGTTGACGCCGCCCTCGATCTCACCGATGGTCGGCGGCAGCTGCGAGTCGTCGTCGCCGATGTCGACGGAGGCGGCCTCGACGGCGTGCGCGACATCCCACAGGGCGAACGCGCTGACGCTGCTGATGCTCACGACCGCCACGGCGACGATCGCGCCGAGCACGGTCAGGATCTGCGTCAACGGATGCGGCGACCTCAGGATGCCGTGGCGCGCCACCGGCTCACGGCGCGGCGCAGTCTTCGCGGGGCGAGGGCTCACGGGGATCCTTTCGAAGCGGAGGGTGTGGGATTCGAACCCACGGGACATCTCTGCCCACCGGTTTTCAAGACCGGGTCCATCGGCCGCTCGGACAACCCTCCCGACGGAGGCCGTCGGCATCCATCAGACAGGGGGAGTCTAGTCGAGCAGACGTCCTCCATCATCGCGGGTGCGCCTGTGCGGGCGCTGAAAGACGACGCGTCACAGACTCCGCAAGACGTCGGCGACGCCGCCCGCGTAGACGGATGCCGTCACCTCGCCCGCGCTGCGCAGCACCTCGTCGGGCCCCTGCCCCATCGCGATCGCGCGGCCGCCGTGCTCGAGCGCCCAGCGGAACATGCCGAGATCGTTGCGGCCGTCGCCCATGACGAGCACGCGCTCGGGCTCCACGCCGAGCCACGTGCGCACGCGCTCGAGCGCCGTCGACTTGTCGACGCCCTGCGGGGCGATGTCCAGCCACGCCGACCAGCCGATCGCGTACGAGACCTTGTTCAGCCCGATGTGCGCGGCGAGCTCGGTGAAGTCGTCGGCGGTCTCGTCGGGCGAGACCACGACGACGCGGCAGACCGGTTCGCGGGTGAGCTCCTCGAAGCTCACGCGGCGGGCGTGCACGAGGTTCCAGTCGTCCATCTGCTCGGTGTACCGGCGGCGGCCGTCGGCGAGCTCGACCATGTAGCGCGCGTCGGGCAGGTGCTCGTGCAGCAGGTGCAGCACCTCGGCGGGGTCGAACGTCTCCACGTGGAACCGCTCGTAGCGGACGTCGGCGTGCACGGGCCCCCGGTCCGCCTCGGGTCCCCGAGGCGCCGGCCCGACCCGCTTCATGATGACGGCGCCGTTCGAGCAGACGGCGTACTCGGGCGCGAGGGCGAGCACGTGCTGGATGCCGCGGGTGCCCTCCCAGCTGCGGCCGGTCGCGAGCATGACCTCGTGCCCCGCGCGGTGCGCGTGCGCGACGGCCTCGACGACGCCGGGGCTGAGGGTCTCGTCCTCGAGCAGCACGGTGCCGTCGATGTCGAGAGCGATCAGCAGCGGCGGGGTCGCGACGTGCTCGGCGTCGCCGGCGAGCCGGTCGACGAGCTGCGCCGCCGCGGCGCCCGGAACGACCTGGATCGACCCGGTGGGCGGCAGCTGCTCGTCGACGCCCGTCACGCGACCGGCTCCGCGACGGCGAGCCCGCCCAGGTAGGGCCGCAGCACCTCGGGGATCACGACCGACCCGTCGGCGCGCTGATGGGTCTCCAGCAGGGCGACGATCCAGCGGGTCGTGGCGAGCGTGCCGTTGAGGGTCGCGACCGGGGCGGTCTTGCCGCCCCCTCCGCCTTCCACCGGTGGCCGATACCGCACGTCGAGGCGACGGGCCTGGTAGGTCGTGCAGTTGCTCGTGGACGTCAGTTCGCGATAGGCATCCTGCGTCGGCACCCATGCCTCGATGTCGTACTTGCGCGCGGCGGACGAGCCGAGATCGCCGGCGGCGACGTCGATGACGCGGTAGCTGAGGCCGAGGTCGCGCAGCATGCTCTCCTGCAGTTCGACCAGGCGCAGGTGCTCCGCCTCGGCGTCGTCCGGAGTCGTGTAGACGAACATCTCCAGCTTGTTGAACTGGTGCACGCGGATGATGCCGCGGGTGTCCTTGCCGTACGACCCCGCCTCGCGGCGGTAGCACGTCGACCAGCCGGCGTAGCGCTTCGCGCCGCCCGTCAGGTCGAGGATCTCGCCCAGGTGGTAGCCGGCCAGCGGCACCTCGCTCGTGCCGACGAGGTAGAGGTCGTCCTCGTCGAGGTGGTAGACCTCGGCGGCGTGCTGGCCGAGGAACCCGGTGCCGCGCATCACCTCGGGGCGCACGAGGGTGGGCGGGATCATCGGGGTGAAGCCGGCATCCAGGGCGCGCTGCAGCGCGAGCGACATGAGCGCGTACTCCAGCCGCGCGCCGATGCCGGTGAGGAAGTAGAAGCGGCTGCCGCTGACCTTCGTGCCGCGCTCCATGTCGATGGCGCCGAGCCTCTCGCCGAGGGCGAGATGGTCGAGCGGTGCGAAGTCGAAGGATGCCGGCGTCCCGTGCGTCCGCAGCGTCACGAAGTCGTCCTCGCCGCCGGCCGGGACGCCCTCGATGACGATGTTCTCGATGCGGGCGAGGGCCGCCTCGGCGGCATCCTCGGCGGCGGTCGCGGCCAGCTGGGCGGCCTTGACGCGGTCGCTCAGCTCCTTCGCCTCGGCCACGAGCGCGGGCTTGTCGTCCTTCGAGGCCTGCGCGACGGCCTTGCCGTGCGCGTTCTGCGCGGCGCGCAGCTCTTCGAAGGCGGTGATCGCGGCGCGACGTTCGCGGTCGGCGTGGAGGGCGTCGTCGACGGTGTCGGGCGACTCGCCCCGGGCCTGCTGCGAGCGCTTGACGAGGTCGGGGTTGTCGCGGAGCAGAGCGAGATCGATCACGCAGCAAGTCTAGTTAGGGGTGGCGACAGGCCCGACCTGCCATGATGAGCCCGTGCCTCGCATCCACCACCTCGGCGTCACGGTCGCCGATCTCACCGCCGCGGCGGCGCAGTTCGACCCCGTCCTGACCGCGCTCGGCTACACGCGTCACGACGACGAGACGTGCATCACGTGGTGGGCCGGGGAGGCTCCCGGCATCCTGCTCTACGCCGCCCGCGAGCAGGGTACGGGGCCGCACGTGCACGGGCGCGTCGGCTGGCAGCACCTGGGGTTCGAGGTTGCCTCGCGCGACGAGGTCGAACGCCTGCACCGCATCGCGACGGATGCCGGGTGGACCGCCGTGCGCGAACCCGCGGAGTATCCGCGGTTCACCGCGACGTACTACGCGTCGTTCGTGGAGGATGCGAACGGCATCCGGATCGAGTTCCTGCACGCGTGACTTCACGCGCCGGCATCCTCCGGGTCGCCGGTGCCGCCGGCGTCGCTCACTGGCGGGGCGCCGACGATGTGCGAGATCGGGCGCCAGACGACGACGAGGGTCAACGCCGCGCCGACGAACGCGAACCACCAGGGGCCGGTGAGGCCCCAGAACTGGGCGATGACGCCGCCGAGCGCCTGGCCGATGACGAGTCCGCCGAAGACGCCGACCATGTTGACCGAGGCGATGCGGCCCTGGAGCTCCTGCGGCACGAGGCGCTGGCGGACGGTCGTGGAGATCGTGCCCCAGACGAAGGCGTAGAGCCCGAAGAAGAACATGATGACGAACGCCGCCCAGCCGGTGGTGAGGGCGAAGGCGAGGTGCATGAGCACCTCGGCCGAGAGGCAGACGCGAATGAGCGTCGCGAACGAGACGTGGCGTTCGAGCCAGCCGAAGCCCAGCACGGCGACCATGCCTCCCGCGGCGGATGCCGTGGTCAGCGCGCCGTAGCCGACCGGCCCGAGCCCGAGGTGCTCGGTGGCGTAGAGCACGAGCACTCCCCAGGGCGCCGCCCAGGTGACGTTGAAGACGAGGACGATGACGACGAGCGTCCGCACGGGCGGGTTGCGCCACAGCCAGCGCAGGCCTTCGGCGATGTCGGTGTGGACCGGCGTGCGGGCGGGGTCTGTGAGGTCTTTGCGTGGCAGCGGCGTCAGCGCCATGCGGGCGATGAGCACGATCGCCAGGGTCATGCAGACGGTCTGCACGAGGAACGGCCAGGCCGATCCCGCGGCGAAGAGGAATGCGCCCAGCGGCGGGCCGGCGAACTGGTTGGCGACGAGGTAGCCAGCCTGCAGGCGCGCGTTGCCGACGCCGAGGTCGGCGGGTGTCAGCAGCATCGGCAGGATCGAGCTGCCCGCGGTGTCGACGAACACCTCGGCGGTGCCGTAGAGGAAGGCGACGACCAGCACGATCCAGATGGTGGCCGTGCCCGAGACGAGGAAGGCGATGAGGGCCGCGACGACGACCGCGCGGGCGGCGCCCCCGACCATGACGAGCGTGCGGCGATCGAAGCGGTCGGCGACCGCGCCCGCGTGCAGGCCGAAGACGAGCCAGGGCAGGTACTGGAGGATGGCCCCCGCGGCGACGAGGATCGGCGACGACGTCATCGACGCGATGAGCAGCGGTGCGGCGGCCAGCGCGATGCCGTCGCCGATGTTGCTCGTCCACGACGAGCCGAGCAGCCAGCGGAAGCCGGAACCCAGGCGACGGGGAGCGATCAGTTCACCGAGGGAGGGCACCGCGTCAGCCTAGTGCGCAAGGCGCGCGGGCGCCGCCGCCCCTTCCCCGGGGTATCGTTGCGCCATGCCCACCGCCGCCGAATCTGCTGCAGACCGGCCGGTTCGCGGCGCCACGCCCGATCGGCGCGCGGCGCTCATCTACAACCCGATCAAGGTCGACGCCGAGGCCCTGCGGGCCACCGTCACGACCCACGCACGTGCGGCGAAGTGGGCGAAGCCCCTCTTCTATGAGACGACCCTCGAAGACCTCGGCGACGGCGCCGCGCGCCGGGCGCTCGCGAAGGGGGTGGATGCCGTTCTCGTCGCGGGCGGCGACGGCACCGTGCGGGCGGTCAGCGAGGCGATGAGCGGCAGCGGCATCCCGCTGACGATCGTGCCGAGCGGCACGGGCAATCTGCTCGCCCGCAACCTGCGGCTCCCGCTCGGCGACCCCGGCACCATGGTCGCGGCGACCTTCGCCGGCGACCGGCGCAGCATCGACGTCGGCTTCGCCGAGTTCACCCGCCCGGGCGGCGCGCGGGAGGAGTTCGCCTTCGTCGTGATGGGCGGCATCGGGCTCGACGCCGCGATGATCGCCAACACCAGCGGCAACCTGAAGAAGAAGGTCGGCTGGGTGGCGTACGTCGACGGCGCGGCGCGGTCGCTCGTGGGCGCGAAGCCGTTCCACGCGCTGTACCAGGTGGCCGGGCATCGGATGCATCGCACCCATGTGCAGAGCATCGTCTACGCCAACTGCGGCTCGCTGCCGGCCGGGCTGGAGCTCATCC
Source organism: Microbacterium sp. (assembly GCF_047602155.1). Classification (GTDB taxonomy): domain Bacteria; phylum Actinomycetota; class Actinomycetes; order Actinomycetales; family Microbacteriaceae; genus Microbacterium. The sequence goes on from NZ_JASGHZ010000001.1 coordinate 664,843, forward strand.
CCGAGGCGTCGGTCTCCGACGGCGAGCTGGACATCGCGATCTTCCAGCCGAAGAGCCCGCTCGGGTGGTTGCTCGTGTGGCGTCGCGTCGCGTGGGACAACAGCGTGCTGCGCCGCTTCCGCGCGGGGCGCCGGCTCCTGCGCCTGCGCACGGCGGACAACGCGGTGCGGTACGCGCGAGGCACCGGCATCCAGGTCGCCGCCACCGACCCCCAGCCGGTGCAGCTCGACGGCGACGAGTTCGGCGAGGCGACCGCGCTGAATGTGCGCGTCGCGCCCGGCGCGCTGCTGCTGGCGGTGCCTCGCACGACGCCCTGAGCCGTCGGCATCCGTTCGCTTTCGGTCGCGGCAGATTGCGGGTCGGCAGCCCCGGCACCCGCACAACGCCGCGACCGAACCGGGGCGCCCCGACCTCGGTCGCGGCATAGTGCGGGTCGGCAGCCCCAGCACCCGCACAACGCCGCGACCGAACCGGGGCGCCCCGGAATGTGCGCGCCCGCACGCACGTTGGCACCTGTCATGACGACGCCTCCGGCCCTCTCCGTCCTCGACCTCGTGCCGGTGCGAACGGGGCAGACGAGCGCGCAGGCGGTGGCGGCATCCCTCGCGCTCGCCCAGCGCGCCGACGCACTAGGCTACCGGCGCTACTGGTTCGCCGAGCACCACAACATGCCCGCCGTCGCCTCGACGACCCCGCCGGTGCTGGTCGCCGCCGCGGCGTCGCGCACGAGCCGCATCCGCGTCGGGTCGGGCGGCGTCATGCTCCCGAACCACGCCCCGCTCGTCGTCGCCGAGCAGTTCGCCGCGCTCGAGGCCATCGCGCCCGGCCGCATCGACCTCGGGATCGGGCGAGCCCCCGGCAGCGACCCCGTCATCACGCAGCTGCTGCGCCGCAGCGGCACGACGAGCGAGGTCGACCGGTTCGGCGACCACATCCGCGACATCCTGGCGATCATGTCGGCGACCGGCGCGACGGTGCGCCTGGTGAGCGCCCCCGGTCACCCCGCGGACAGCACGTACGACATCCGCGCCACGCCGGCGGCATCCGGAACGCCCGAGGTGTGGCTGCTCGGATCGAGCGACTACTCGGCGCAGCTCGCCGCCGCGTTCGGGCTGCCGTACGTGTTCGCGAACCACTTCTCCGGCGAGGGCCTGGAGCGCGCGCTCGAGCTGTATCGCACGCAGTTCCAGCCGTCGGCGGAGCTCGCAGCCCCCCTGACCTTCCTCACCGCCAACGCCGTCGCCGCGCCGACTGTCGCCGAGGCGGAGGAGCGGATGCTCCCCCAGGCCCGCATGATGGCCCGCCTGCGCGGCGGCCGCCCGCTCGTCGCGCTCGAGACCGTGGAGCAGGCCGCGGCGGCCGAGGCGTCCGACCACCTGGCGGCGCCTCTCATCGACGCGCTGCACCACCGCTGGTTCGTCGGCACCGGCGCCTCCGTGCGGACGGACCTCGCCGCCTTCGCCGCCCGCCACGGCGTCGCGGAGGTCATGATCTCGCCCGTCGCTGCCGCCCGCGACGACGAGCCGATGGATGCCGCCACCGCCCGCATCCAGACCCTCGAGCTCCTCGCCCCCTGAGCCGGCGCGGCGCATCCCGCTGCCGCGTCAGCTCCGCCGCTCCCCTGCCGGTGCATGCTTGACCGTGCCCGTCGGCGTGCCGCGTCGGGGTGCCCGCCGGTGTGACGCGTCGGCGTGCCCGCCGGCGTGCCCGTCGGGGTTCAGTCGCGGCGAAACGCGGGTCGCGGCGGCGCGCACCCACAGGATGCCGCGACCGAACCGAGCCCCTCATCACTCGGTCGCGGCGAATTGCGGGTCATCCGCGGTCGCACCCGCAGAATGCCGCGACTGAACCGAACCCCTCATCACTCGGTCGCGGCGAATTGCGGGTCATCCGCGATCGCACCCACACATTGCCGCGACCAAAGCTCGCGCGGGAACAAGCCACCGCACCGCCGCTCCCCTGCCACAAGCCGCCGCCACACCCGACAGAACGCGACAGGCGAGCGGGGTTCGGTCGCGGCGAAACGCGGGTCGCGGCGGCGCGCACCCACAGGATGCCGCGACCGAACCGAGCCCCTCATCACTCGGTCGCGGCGAATTGCGGGTCATCCGCGGTCGCACCCGCAGAATGCCGCGACTGAACCCGCCGAACCCGCCGCAGCAACCGCAACCGCCGCAACCGCCGAAGCGCGCGACCGAACCGGCGGCGGGGCTACCCGGGCTCGCCGGAGATCAGGCCGCGCAGCCAGTCGCGCGCTTCGACGAACACGTCGTCGGCGTAACGGTCGGGGTAGTGCACGATGGCGCGGTCGGCGCGGGGGTACGAGCCCAGGTAGATCACCTTGGGCGAAAAACGCCGCAGCCCCAGCAAGGCATCGGCCATGCGCTCGTCTTCGATGTGCCCGTCGGCGTCGATCACGAACCGGTACCGGCCGAGCGCGTCGCCGATCGGCCGCGAGGCCAGCAGCGACAGGTTGATGCCCCGCGTCGCGAACTGCTCCAGCAGCTCGAGCAGCGCGCCGGGATACTCCTCGGGCAGTTCGACGATGAGCGACGTCTTGTCCGCCCCGGTCGGCGCCGGCGGCGCGACGGTGCGCCCGACGAGCACGAACCGGGTCACGGCGTTGGCGTTGTCGCCGATCGACTCGGCGAGCAGCTCCAGGTCGTAGTGCTCCAGGATGCCGGGGGGCGCGATCGCGGCATCCGCATCGCTCACGCCCTCCACGATCCCGACCGCCGAGGCCACATTCGACGCCGCGGGGAGGTGGGCGTGCTCGGGAAGGCGCGCCGACAGCCACTGCAGGCACTGCGCGTAGGCGACCGGATGCGCCGCGACCAGCGACACGTCCTCCAACCGCGTGCCGGGGCGCCCCACGAGCACGAAGTTCACCGGCACGAGATACTCGCCGATGATCCGCAGCCCCGGCATGGTCGCCAGGGCGTCCTGCGCCGTCGACACCCCGCCGTCGACGGAGTTCTCGATCGCGATCATGGCGGCATCCGACCGCCCCTCGACGACGTCGGCGAGCGCCTCGGCGACGTTGCGCACCGACCGCCAGTTCTGGTCGCGCGCCTCGGGCACCTGCGCGAGCGCCGCCTCGGTGAAGGTGCCGGCCGGTCCCAGGTAGCTGTAGGTACGACGAACGGGGGCGGCGGGCTCGGAACTCACGGGGGACAGCCTACTGGGGGCCTTCGCCGCCGGCCCGCATCACGATCGGCGCACGATTGCGCGGCACGACGCACCCGCCGGCGGCCTCGCCGTACGCTGGGGGCGTGAACCGACGTCTCGCCACCCCCCTTCTTGGCCTCGCCGCCCTCGCCCTCGTCCTCCCCGGCTGCGCCGCCGAGTCCTCCCCCACCCCGACCTCCAGCGGGTCGGCGTCGAAGCCCGCGGCATCCGCCTCGGCGAGCGCCACGCCCAGCGCCGGCGCGACGGGCGAGGCGACCGCCGACTGCCTCGTCGGCGAGTGGTACATGGGGCAGGACGAGCTCACCGCGTTCTACCAGAGCATCAACGAGGTCATGGCCGGTTCGGGCGTCGAGTTCAGCCCCGTCGGGTCGGCGACGATGACGATGGATGCCGCCGGCACCTACTCCTGGGCACCGAGCACCGAGGTGACGGCGCAGGTGTCGGGGGTGACGATCCTGGTGACGTTCGGCGGCAGCATGGAGGGCACCTACACGGCGACCGCCGACCGCATCACCAGCTCGCCGCTGGCCACGAGCGCCCTCGAGGTGACGGCGACGATCGACGGCGTGGCCACCGACCCGGGCGCGATCAGCGAGCAGATCGCGCAGGCTCCGGTCGGCGACGCCGCGTACACCTGCACGACCGACACGCTGACCCTGACGTCGGAGGTCGCGGGCGGATCGGCGACGTCGGTGTTCCACCGCCGCTGACACGGCGCGAGGCGGTCGGCGATTGCGCGATGCGCGCAGCCGGGTCGAGTGACAGACTGTGGGAATGAGCCGAGCAGGACAGCCAGCCGAAGCATCCGACCTCATCGACATCGATGAGCTGATCGCCGCCTACTACGACCGAAAGCCCGACGCGTCCGTGCCCGAACAGCGGGTCGCGTTCGGCACCAGCGGCCATCGCGGCTCGTCGCTGAGCACGAGCTTCAACGAAGACCACATCCTCGCCACGACCCAGGCGATCGTCGACTATCGCGCCGGTCAGGGCATCGCCGGCCCGCTGTTCCTCGGCCGCGACACGCACGGGCTGTCGCTGCCCGCCGAGCGCACCGCGATCGAGGTGCTCGTCGCGAACGGCGTCGACGTGCGCGTCGACTCCCGCGACGCGTGGGTGCCGACGCCGGCCCTGTCGCACGCGATCCTCGCCTACAACCGCGGCCGGGCCGCCGACGACCCGGGCCGCGCCGACGGCATCGTCGTCACCCCGTCGCACAACCCGCCCCGCGACGGCGGGTTCAAGTACAACCCGCCGCACGGCGGGCCGGCCGACACCGACGCCACGGGATGGATCGCCGACCGCGCCAACGCCCTCATCGCCGCGGGCCTGGAGGGTGTGCACCGCACCCGCTTCGCCGACATCGCCGACGGGGCGTACGGGTCGTACGACTTCCGCGAGGGCTACGTCGCCGACCTGGCCAACATCATCGACGTCGAGGCGATCAGGCGCGCCGGCGTGCGGATCGGTGCCGATCCGCTGGGCGGGGCATCCGTCGAGTACTGGGCGCTCATCGGCGAGCGCTACGGCCTCGACCTCACCGTCGTGAACCCCGAGGTCGACCCGACCTGGCGGTTCATGACGCTCGACTGGGACGAGAAGATCCGGATGGATCCGTCCTCGCCGTCGGCGATGGCCGCGCTCGTCGCGCGCCGCGACCAGTTCGACGTCCTGACCGGCAACGACGCCGACGCCGACCGGCACGGCATCGTCACTCCGGATGCCGGGCTCATGAACCCGAACCACTACCTCGCCGTCGCGATCGACTACCTGTACGGGCATCGTCCGGGCTGGCCCGCCGACGCGGCCGTGGGCAAGACGCTCGTCTCGTCGATGATCATCGACCGCGTCGCCGCCGCGCTCGGCCGCGAGCTGCTGGAGGTGCCGGTCGGGTTCAAGTGGTTCGTCCCGGGGCTGCTCGACGGCTCGGTCGCCTTCGGTGGCGAGGAGTCGGCGGGCGCCTCGTTCCTGCGCTTCGACGGCACCGTGTGGACGACCGACAAGGACGGCATCCTGCTGTGTCTCCTGGCCTCGGAGATCATCGCCGTCACGGGGAAGACCCCCTCGCAGCGCTACGCCGAGCTCGAGGCCGAGTTCGGCGCGTCGGCCTATCAGCGGGTGGACGCCCCGGCGACGCCCGCGCAGAAGGCGGCGCTGGGCAAGCTCTCGGGAGACGCCGTCACCGCGACCGAGCTCGCCGGCGAGCCGATCACGGCGAAGCTGTCGCACGCGCCCGGCAACGGTGCGGCGATCGGCGGCCTCAAGGTGCAGACCGAGCACGCCTGGTTCGCCGCGCGCCCCTCGGGCACGGAGGACGTGTACAAGCTGTACGCCGAGAGCCTGCGCGGCCCGGAGCACCTCGCCGAGGTGCAGGCCGAGGCCCGCGCCGTCGTCGCGGAGGCGCTCGGCGGGGTGTGACCTCGGCCGAGGGCGAGCTCGGCCGGGGGTTGGCGTTGGCCCTCAGCCGCGACGCCCGCGAAATCTGCGAGGTTTCACGAGACCTCCCAAATGTCGGCTTTTGCGGCGAAATGGGCCGTAAATCGAGACATTTGTGAGGTCTCGCGGAGCGTGAGGGCAGCGGCACTCACTCATCCGTCGCAAACGACGGTCAAACCGCCGGACAGCGGTGTTTCGCGACGGATGAGCGGCGGCGGCATCCTTTCATCCGTCGCACACCACGCTCAACCCGCCAGATGGCGGCACTTTGCGACGGATGAGGCCCGGCGTGCACCCCCTCGACATCTGTGAGGTTTCGCGAGACCTCACAAATGTCCGCTTTTGCGACGAAAAGGGCCCAAAACGCAGACATTTGTGAGGTTTCGCGGGAGGGAGGGCGGGCGAGGGGGCGGATTGCGGCGCGGAGTGAGAAAGCTCTCATCCCGTGCGCGATCCCTTGTGGAGGAGAAACCTTATCCGCCAGGGTTTTCAACGACCGGCAACGACGCCGGTTCCCCACACAAGGAGACATCCATGAAACGCATCATCCCCCGTATTGCGCTGGCCACCGCGGTGGTCCTCGGCGCCACCGCCCTCGGCGGCTGGACCGCGCCGAGTCAGGCCCCGAGCAGCTCGGATGTCGCGACGCACCGCGACACCGATCGCGACACGACCGTCACGATCTATCTCACCCGCCACGGCCAGACCCTGCTGAACACGCTCGAGCGCGTGCAGGGCTGGACCGACTCGCCGCTGGTGGTCGGCACGAACGCCGACGGCTCGGTGCTCGACGCCCGCATCCTCCCGAAGACCGTCGGCACGAACCTGCGCGCTCGTGAGGGCGCGTTCGCCTCGGCGTACTCCGCCGACATGAAGCGTCACAACGAGACCGCGTCGTACATCCTGCAGGGCGCCGGCCAGAGCAAGCTCACCGTGGGACAGGACTCGCGGCTGCGCGAGCTGAACTTCGGCAAGTACGAGGGCGCCGAGAACAAGGAGATGTGGACCGAGATCGTCGAGCACATGGGCTACACGGTGGACCACGACGCAGCGGCCCAGGCTCCTGCCGACGCGAACCGGCAGAACGGCGGCTGGCAGACGATGCAGGGCATCGCGATCGCCGACCAGGGTCTGGTCGCGATGATGGCGGCGATGAAGGAGATCGCCCAGGAGCCGACCGACACCGGCATCGTCCTGCCTGCCGAGGACTGCACCGACGCGAGCACGCGCGCGATGGCCGCACTGAACGACATCGCCAAGAAGGCGGTGAAGCAGAAGGAGGCCCGTGTGCTCGTCGTCTCCAGCGGCCTGACGATCACCTGCGTGATCGACTCCCTCGGCACCACGGTGACCAGCGGGATCTCCAATGTCGCGGTGAGCAAGCTCACCTACAAGAACGGCGCCTGGACCGTCGTCTCCGTCGGCGACACGAGCTACCGCCAGTAACCCCTCTCGACCCGCGGCCCGATGTTATCGTCAACATCGGGCCGCGGGCGCGAGTAGAGTGGCGGACATGAGCTGGTTGGTCACCGGAGGCGCGGGATACATCGGAGCGCACGTCGTGCGCGCACTGTCGAGCGCGGGCATCGATCCCGTCGTCGTCGACGACCTGTCGAGCGGGCACGCCGAGTTCGTGCCGCCCGGCATCCCGTTCATCGAAGGCAGCATCCTCGATCGCGACCTGCTGACCGACACGATGCGCGCGCACGGCGTCACGGGGGTCATCCACGTCGCCGGCTTCAAGTACGCGGGGGTCTCGGTGCAGCGCCCCCTGCACACGTACGAGCAGAACGTCGAGGGCACGCGCGTCGTGCTGCAGGCGATGACGGATGCCGACGCCACCCGCATCGTCTTCTCCTCGAGCGCGGCGGTGTACGGCACCCCCGACGTGCCGCTCGTGACCGAAGACCTCCCGAAGCGCCCCGCCTCGCCCTACGGCGAGTCGAAGCTCATCGGCGAGTGGCTCATCCGCGACCAGGCCACCGCGACCGCCGGCACCGATGCCGCCCTGCGCCACACCTCGCTGCGCTACTTCAACGTCGTCGGCTCCGCCGACCCGGCCGTGTACGACACGAGCCCGCACAACCTCTTCCCGATCGTGTTCGAGAAGCTCCTGGCCGGGCAGACGCCGCAGATCAACGGCGACGACTACGACACCCCCGACGGCACGAACGTGCGCGACTACGTGCACGTCGGCGACATCGCCGCGGCCCACGTCGTGGCCGCGCAGCGGCTGCAGGCGGGCGAGCCGGTCGAGGCCGCGTACAACCTCGGCTCGCAGAACGGGCTGAGCGTGCGCGAGATCATGGATGCCATGGCCCGCGTCACGGGCATCGGCTTCACGCCCCGGATCGGGCCCCGCAGGCCGGGGGATCCCGACCGCATCGTCGCCACCGGAGACCTCGCCGCCCGCGACCTCGACTGGCGCAACCGCTACACGGTCGACGAGATGGTGCGCACCGGCTGGGACGCGCGCCGCGCCGCGGGCTGACCCCGCCCGCCGCCGTCACCCCCGCCGCCGTCACGACCCCCGCCGTCGTCGCCCCGGCATCCGTCACGACCCCCGCCGCCGTCACCCCGGCATCCGTCACCGAAAACAGGAGATTCCGCCAGAACAGGACGGCGGGAGCCGTTTTCGTCCTGTTTTCGCGCTTTCTCCTGTTTTTGGCGACAGCAAGGGATGCCGCTGGCGCCGACGCGGCGACATAGCTCTCAGCAATTTTTCAGAATGGCCTTGCACCTGAAACCTGACCTGACTAGGTTTTAGACGACGGGCGCTCAGCCACCCGTCACCGGCGCCCTCCAACCAGGCGAGCGCAGGTCATATGGAAAGCAAACCGGCCAAAGGGGGCAGGTATGTCATCAGTCAGCGGATCGGCCGCGGGTAATCCCTCAGGGATGACGGCGGCCAGCAGAGTCGCGTCAAACACGCACCACTGGTTCAAGGAGCCAACGGAGCCGGCGAACAAGAGCTACGTCACATGGCTCATCGTCGCCCAGTTCGTCTTCTTCGTCGCACTGCTCGGCCCGGCGATCGTCGGTATCGGCATGAAGATCCTCGAACTGCAGAGCACGGGCGCAGTGGAGGACACCGGCGCGGGCCTGAACACCGCGCAGGCGATCCTGGGTGGCGTCGGCGCGCTGTTCGCCACCATCGCGAATGTGGTGTTCGGCCGGGTTTCCGACCGGACGACCAGCAAGTGGGGCCGCCGCCGCATCTGGATCGTGCTCGGCACGGTCATCATGACGATCGGTTTCGTCTTCATGGCGCTCGGGACCAGCCTGATGGTCGCCACGATCGGCTGGGCGATCGCACAGCTCGGCGCGAACATGACTCTCGCCCCGTTCATCGCGACGATCGCCGACCAGGTGCCGAAGTTCCAGCGCGGAAAGATCACCGCTGCACTGGGCATCGCGCAGAACCTCGGCATCGTCGGCGGTGTCTACGTCGCCGGCTGGTTCTCGTTCAACCTCTTCGTCGTGTTCGTGATCCCGTCGATTCTCGCGATCGGCGCGATGATCGTGTTCGCCTTCGTGCTGCCCGACAAGGTGCTCCCCATCAAGCCGCCGCGCCTGACCCTGGCCGAGATCATCGAGACGGTCTGGGTCAGCCCCGTCAAGGAGCCCGACTACGCGCTGGCCTGGTGGTCGCGGTTCTTGATCACGTTCGCATCGTTCGGCTTCACCGCCTTCCGCTTCGGGTACCTCATCAATCACCTCGAGGTTCCTGAGGAGGAGATCGGTCTTCTGATCGCGAACACGACGCTGGTCTACACCGGCGCGTTGATCGTCACGGCGTGGCTGGCGGGCATGCTCTCCGACAAGCTGGGAAAGCGCAAGATCTTCGTCTGGACCTCGACGGCACTGTTCGCCATCGGCACCTTCGCGCTGATCTTCATCCAGGACATTTCGTCGTACTACCTCCTTGAGTTGTTCTTGGGCGCGGCATACGGCGTCTACGTCGGTGTCGACCTCGCGCTCGTGGTCGACGTGCTCCCGAACCCCGACGACGCGGGCAAGGATCTCGGCGTGCTCAACATCGCCAACGCGCTGCCGCAGACCTTGGCGCCGATGATCGGCGGCTTCGTGCTGGCGGCCACCGGTGGTGTCAGCGGTGCGAATTACAGCGTGTGGTTCACCGTCTGTGCCGTGGCCTGTCTGCTCGGCGCACTGGTGATCTTCCCCATCAAGAAGGTGCGGTAGCCGCAAGGCTCCGACCCGCAGAGGGCGCGGCCGGCCAGCACGGTCGGCCGCGCCCTCTGCGTTGAGAACAACAACAGGACACCCCTCACATGACTTCAGCCAACGCCGGGTGGGACACGCCCGAGACCGACGCCCGCGTCGAAGAGCTTCTGGCTCAATTGACGATCGACGACAAGATCTCCCTCGTCACCGGCGAGGTGAACTGGGACTACGGCTTCTACGCCCGCCCCCTCGATCGTCTCGGCATCCCTGCGCTGCAGATGGCCGACGGCCCGGCCGGCGTGCGCATCAACCGCGGCGACGTGCACGAGGGCAGGGCCACCCAGTTGCCCGCCCCGATCGCGCTCGCAGCGACGTGGGATGTGGATGCCGCGACCGACTACGCGACCGTGATCGGTGTCGAGTGCCGCACGACCGACCACAACGTGTCGCTCGGCCCCGCCGTCGACATCGCCCGCGTGCCGATCGGCGGCCGCACGTTCGAGTCGTACGGCGAGGACCCGCTCCTGGCCGCGCGCACCGGCGTCGCCTTCGTCAAGGCCGTCCAGGCCGAGGGTGTGCAGGCGTGCGCGAAGCACTACGCGATCAACAACCAGGAAGACCACCGCTCGTCCATCGACGCCGTCATCGACGAGCGCACGATGATGGAGCTGTACCTGCCGCCGTTCGAGGCTCTCGTGCAGGAGGGCCAGGTGGCATCCATGATGGCCTCGTTCAACCGCGTCAACGGCACCTTCGCGTGCGACAACAGCGAACTGCTCACCGACATCCTGCGGGACCGTCTCGGCTTCCGCGGCTGGATCATGAGCGACTACGGCGCCAACCACTCCACGGCGGAGTCGGCGAACGCCGGCCTCGACCAGGAGCAGCCCGGCGAAGGATTCTGGGGCGCCAAGCTGTGGCACGCCTGGAACGACGGCGAGGTCAGCGAGGAGACGCTGGACGAGAAGGTGCGCCGCATCCTGCGCCCCCTGATCGGGATGGGTCAGCTCGAGAACCGCACGACGATCGAGGACTTCGACGCCGAGGCGCACCACGACATCGCCCAGTCGATCGCCGAGCGTTCGATGGTGCTGCTGCGCAACGACGGCGTGCTCCCGCTGCGGGGCGTCCGCAAGATCGCCCTCATCGGCTCGGACGTCGACGACGTCACCGCCAAGGGCGGCGGCAGCTCGCAGGTCCTGCCCACCAAGGTGGTCTCGCCGCTCGCGGGTCTGCGGGAGGCGTTCGGCGACGACGTCGAGATCGTGACGGCCTACGGCTCGAACCCGATCACCCCGGCGGCGCTCCTGCCCGGGCCCGACGCGATTCCGGCGAGCTTCTTCACGGCGCCCAACGGCGACAAGGGTCTGCACGCCGACTTCTACACGAGCACCGACTTCTCCGGCGACCCGCTCGTCTCGCGCACCGAGGGCGCGGCCGAACTGCTGCTGGGGTTCCACAACTTCCCCGGCTTCAACGCCTCGTCGGCGCGCTACCCGCTGCTGCCGGGCGAGCTCAACAACAAGCTGTCGGTGCGGTACACGGGCACCCTCACGGTGCCGGTGACCGGTGACTACGAGGTCGTGGTGACGAGCCTCGGCAGCTACACGCTCTCCATCGGCGGCGTCGTGCACCGCTCCAAGGAGCGCGTCTCCGGCGCGCTGCAGACGTCGTACGAGCCCGTGGCCAGCTCGGGCGCGGCGGCCGGCGTCGGCCACGCGGCCGTCAGCGGCTTCCGCGGCAGTGTCGGCGGAGGGGGCGGCACCGCCGACGCCGCCGCCGACCTCGACGAGATCGTCTTCACGCTCGAGGCGGGCGCGCCGTATGACGTCGTGTTCGAGTACGCGACCGACCACCCGGCGTTCGAGGACAACTGGCTGCTGGGCGCCAAGGTGCGCCTGGGCTGGAACCCGCCCGCGGGCGTGCACTCGCCCGACGTCGAGGCGGCCACCGCGCTGGCCCGCGAGGCGGATGTGGCCATCATCGCCGCACGTTCGTACGAGGCCGAGGGCGACGACCGCCCGCACATGGGCCTGCCGTCGGGCCAGAACGACCTCATCGCCTCGGTGCTGGCCAGCGGCACGCCGACCGTGGTCGTGCTCATGACGGGCAGCCCGATCGACACGACCGTCTGGGGCGGACAGCCGAACGCGATCCTGCAGGCGTGGTTCCCGGGCCAGGCGCAGGGCGGGGCGCTGGCCAACGTGCTCACCGGCGTCGTCGAGCCCGGCGGACGCCTGCCGCTGACGGTTCCGGCGTCGCTGGCCGACACGCCCGTCGCGAGCGCCCGGACCTACCCCGGCGTCGACGGTCACGTGCACTACGACGAGGGCGTGCTCGTGGGATATCGCGCGCAGGATGCCGGCGGCCTCGAACCGACGTATGCCTTCGGCCACGGCCTGGGCTACACGACGTTCGCGTACTCCGACCTGTCGGTCGCCGCGGGCGAGGGTGACGCGGTGGGCACCGCATCGGTGACCATCACCAACACCGGCGACCGGGCCGGCAGCGAGATCGTGCAGGTGTACGCGGGCAAGATCGACGCCCCGGTGCTCACCCCGCCGAAGCAGCTGGCCGGGTATGCCAAGGTGAGCCTCCAACCGGGCGAGTCGGCGCGGGTCGAGGTTCCGATCTCGCGGCGGTCGGTGTCGTACTACGACGTCGACAGCCACGACTTCGTCACTCCTGCAGGTCGGGTCGAGGTGCTCGTCGGCGCGTCTTCGCGCGACATCCGCCTCACCGGAAGCGTCGCGGTGGGCTGAACCGCGACTCCCAGAAACGGGGTGGGCGCCGGGCGCCCACCCCGTTTCGCACTCTTACTGCGGGGCGTTGCCGGCGGCGATGAGGGCGTCGATCATCTCCGGGGGCGCCTGGTCGCCGGCGAGCATCGCGATGCGGCCGATGGGCAGCGAGTTCATCATCTTCGACATGTCGACGCCCTCGGGCATGACCGACTGAAGACCCTCCAGCCCGGCCATCATCTGCGCGAGCGCGGCCTGCAGGAGGGGGCCCGCGACGGGGTTTTCCAACACGTCGCCGATCGACGACTCGCGGCTCAGCGGAACCCGCACGTCGTCGGCAACGACCTCGACCGTCGTCGCACCGCGCAGGTCGCGGCTCGACGCCGCCGTCTCCACCGTGTACGTCCCGCCCTCCACGACCCACCCGTCGACCCGGATGTCCCAGTACGCGAGGTCGGCGCGGCGCACCGTGATCGTCACCGCCCGGGTCTCGCCGGCATCCAGCGCCACCGACGCGAAGCCCTTCAGCTCGCGCACCGGCCGCTGCACGGCCGAGCCCGGCAGCGACGTGTAGACCTGCACGATCTCGCGGCCCGACGCCGCGCCGGTGTTGGTGACATCGAGCGTCACCTCGATGTCGCCCGCGGCGTTCACGGATGCCGCGGGCTCGCCGTACGCGAACGTCGTGTACGACAGGCCGTGGCCGAACGGGAACGCGACCTCGAACCGTCGCGCGTCGTACCAGCGGTAGCCGACGAACAGCCCCTCGCCGTAGCGGACGTGCCCGAACTCGCCCGGGAAGTCGAGGAAGGCGGGGCTGTCGGCCAGGCGCAGCGGGATCGTCTCGGCGAGCTTGCCCGACGGGTTCACGACGCCGAACAGCACGTCGGCGGTGCCGCCGCCACCGGCCTGACCCAGCAGCCACGCCTCGACGATCGCCGGCACGCGGCCGGCGAACGGCAGCGCCACGACGCCGCCGTTGGACAGCACCACCACGACGTTCGGGTTGACGGCCAGCACGGCGTCCAGGAGCGCCAGCTGCTCGGCCGGCAGGTCGATGTCCTCGCGGTCGTAGCCCTCCGACTCCAGCCGCGCGGGCAGGCCGAGGAACAGCACGACCGTGTCGGCACCCGCCGCCACGGCGACGGCCTCGTCCCGCAGCGCGGCGTTCTCGTCGTCGGTGGTGACCGCCGACAGGCCGAAGCCGGCGGCGTAGGGCACCTCGGCATCCGCCAGCGCGCGGATCTCTTCGAGCGCCGTGTCGAGCCGCGTCGGGTGGATGAGCGACGAGCCGGCACCCTGGTAGCGCGGGTTGCCTGCGAACGCGCCGATGACGGCAAGCTTCGCGTCGCGCCTCAGCGGAAGGATGCCGCCGTCGTTGCGCAGCAGCACGATCGAGCGCCCGGCCGCCTCGCGGGCGAGGGCGTGGTGCGCGTCGACGTCCAGCGGCCCGGCGACGCGACCGGCGCCCTCCTGCGACGTGCGCACGAGGTCGAGCACGCGGCCGGCGGCGATGTCGAGGGACTTCTCGTCCAGCGTCCCGGCGCGCACCGCCGCGACCAGCTGGGCGTCGGTGACGCCGCCGCTGGACGGCATCTCCAGGTCGAGTCCGGCCGGCAGCCCCACGACGCGGTCGTTGACGGCGCCCCAGTCCGACACGACGAGGCCCTCGAAGCCCCAGTCGTCGCGCAGCACCTGCGTCAGCAGCCACGGATCCTCCGACGCGTACACGCCGTTGACGCGGTTGTAGGCGCACATGACGGTCCACGGCTGGGCGTCCTTGACGACGCGCTCGAAGCCGCGCAGGTAGATCTCGCGCAGCGGCCGCGGGTCGACGTCGGAGCTGGCCCGCATCCGGTCGAACTCCTGGTTGTTGGCGGCGAAGTGCTTGAGCGACGTGCCGACGCCCTGCGACTGCACGCCGTTGACGTAGGCCGCACCGAGCACGCCCGAGACGATCGGATCCTCGGACAGGTACTCGAAGTTGCGGCCGCACAGCGGCGAGCGCTTGATGTTGATGCCCGGGCCGAGCAGCACGGCGACGTTCTCGATCGACGTCTCTGCGCCCAGGGCCGCGCCCACCCGGCCGATGAGATCGACGTCCCACGACGAGCCGATGCCGACCGCCGGCGGGAAGCAGGTGGCCGGGACGCTGTCGCCGAGCCCCAGGTGGTCGCCGCCCTCGCGCTGCTTGCGCAGGCCGTGCGGTCCGTCGGTGACCATGATCGACGGCACGCCCAGCCGGTCGATCGGCTTGGTGTACCAGAAGCTCGCGCCGCTGGTGAGCGCGGCCTTTTCTTCCAGGGTGAGGTCGGACACGTCAGTCATCTTCGATCCTTGCGTCGGCGGCGCGCTCGGCAGTGAGCACTCCGAAAAACCTTATGAGATTTGGTTTTGAGAAATCAAGCATCGTTCGGGTTTACTTCTCCTATGACACCAGGCTCCGCATCTCCGGCACCGGACGCGCCGGCGCGACGCGGCGCCTACGCGAAGGGCGTCGCCAAGCGTGAGGAGATCCTCGCGCGCTCGCTCGAGGTCATCGCGCGGTCGGGCTACCGCGGGGCATCCGTGAAAGAGCTCGCCGAGGCCGCGGGACTGAGCCAGGCGGGGTTGCTGCACTACTTCGGCAGCAAGGAGGAGCTGTTCACCGCGATCCTCCGCAAGCGCGACGAGGTCGACTCGCGGTCGTTCGGCCTCGACCCGGAGCACCCGGTCGTCGACGACGTGCGCGGCGGCTATGTCGGCATCGTCCAGCACAACGCCGAGGTTCCCGGGCTCGTGCAGCTGTTCGCGCAGCTGTCGGTGGATGCCGCCGATCCGGAGCACCCGGCGCACCGCTTCTTCCTCGAACGCAACCGGCTGCTCCGCGAGGCCTTCGGCGCGTCTCTGGCGCGCCGGCAGGCCGAGGGGCGGGTCACCGACCGCGTCGGCCCCGACACGCTCGCGCGCCTCTTCCAGGCGGTCGCCGACGGCCTGCAGGTGCAGTGGATGCTCGAACCCGACCTCGACATGGCCGCCATCGTCGGCGCCCTGTTCGACCTCGTCGAACGCGACTGATCTCCCGCGCGCGAGGCCGGCGCGCGGCTCAGATCGCGAGCGGGTCGGCGAGCAGGCGGGAGCGCGCATCGCGCTGCGCCCCGCGCAGGGCGGCGTCGGGTCCGAGGGTGCTGCCGCGCACCGGGGCACGCGGAAGCTCTTCCGCCGGAGTCATCCGCGGCTGGATCGCACCGAACACGGCGTCGACGTCGTCGGCGAGGGCCGCGATGAATCCGCCCAGCACGATGACATCCGGCGCCACGGTCAGCGCCACGATCTGCAGCGTGCGGGCGATCTCGCCCGCCGCATGCCGCCAGGCGGATGCCGCGGGCTCCGTGCCGGCGCAGACGTCGGCGACGAACGCGTCCAGGGCCGCCGTCAGTCCCTCGGCGGCGGCACGGTCGGCCAGCCCCGCCCGCTCCAGGAGGGCGTCGGGGCCGGCGACCGTCACGAGGCAGCCGTGCTGCCCGCATCCGCACAGTTCGCCGTCCGGCACGACCGGCAGATGCCCCAGCGCCGCCGCCAGCACCCGGGGTGCCGCCGCGGTGGCACCGGCCAGCACGACGGCGCCGCCGATGCCGGAGTCGGCCTTGAGGTACAGCACCGTCTCCCCGCCGACGGCGTCGTGCTCGGCGAGGGCGGCCACGAGGGAATCGGACACCAGCCGCACCTGCCCCCCGGTCGCCTCGAAGGCCGCCACCGCCGTCGAGTCCGTGCGCAACAGGGCGAGCAGATCGACCTCATCCCACTCGAGGTCGGTGTCGGCGAGCACGCGTGCAGGGGTGCCGCCGACGGGCGCCCACACCACGATGGACAGTTCGGCGATGCGTCGCCCGGCCCGCCCGAGCTGTGCGGCGGCCTCGTCGATCACCTCGGCGAGCACCCGCGCGATCGCCTGCGGGTCCCCCATCGGGCGGCCGTGGCGCCGGGACACGCGCACCAGTTCTTCACCGGAGAGGGTGCTGGCCACGGCGGCGGCGTGGTCGGCGTCGAGCAGGGCGATCAGGACGCAGGGCGCGGATGCCGCCGACCGCAGCATCGTCCGCGGTCGTCCGAGTCCGGCCGCTGCGACGACCTCCGCCTCTTCGATGAGCCCGGCGTCGATCAGCTCCGCCGCGAGCGAGGTCACCGCGCCCCGCGACAGTCCGGTCGCCGCCGCGATATCGGCCCTCGCCTCGCCGCCGGCGGTGCACACGCGCGCCAGCACGAGGCCGAGATTGTGCCGGCGCAGATCGGGCGTGGCAAGGGGCATGGCTCTCATCGTACGACCTCCCCTCACATAATTCAGCTCTTGAACTTTATGGAGGAATGGGACACACTACTGAGCGGACACGTTCGCGCGTCCGCACCCACCCGAGCAGATCTCGACGACGAGGAGTCTCCGCATGAGCACGCATCCCGCCCCCGACCCCGCCCTGAGCGTCGCCCCCACCGGGACCATCCGCAGCGAGCCGCCCGCGGCGGGAGAGCCGCCGGCCAGCCCGCCGCCCACGAAGCGCACGCTCCCCGGCATCCTCCTGGTCGCGCTCGCACTGTTCGCCTCGTACGCCGGGCTCATCGCCATCCTGCTGCCCATCCAGGTCGCCACGATCGACCCCGAGAACAAGGTCGGCAACCTCGCGATCATCATGACGACCTCGTTCGTCTTCACCCTGTTCGCCCAGCCCATCGTCGGTGCGATCAGCGACCGCACCCGCTCGCGGTTCGGCCGGAGGGCGCCGTGGATGGTCGGCGGTGCGCTCATCGGCGGCATCCTGCTGTTCGGGATGGGCCTGCTGAACTCGATCCTCTGGCTCACCGTGTTCTGGGTCTGCATCCAGGTCTCGCTGAACGCCCTGCAGGGGCCGCTGTCGGCGATCACCCCGGATCGCTTCCCGCGCGACCGCCGCGGCGCCGCCAGCGCCATGTTCGGCCTGGGCATGCAGATCGGCGCGACGCTCGGCGTCGTCGTCGCCGGCCAGTTCGCCGCCAACGTCGGCGTCGGCTACGCGGTCTTCGGCGTCATCGTCATCGTGGTCACGGTCGCGTACGTGGTCATCGACCGCGACTGGTCGTCGAAGGACGCCGCCGTCGCGCCGTGGAGCGGGAAGGGCTTCCTCGCCGGGTTCTGGGTCAACCCGAAGCAGAACCCCGACTTCTTCTGGGCCTTCACCGCGCGGTTCCTGTTCATGCTCGGCTACTTCGTCGTCTCGGCGTACGGCCTGTACATCCTCACCGACTACATCGGCATGTCTCTGACGGATGCCGCCGGCGCGCAGGTCACCCTGACGCTCGCGGGCCTCGTGCCCACCCTCGTCGCGGTGGCCCTGTCGGGCTGGTGGAGCGACCGGATCCGCCGCCGCAAGGTCTTCATCTACGCCTCGTCGGTCATCATGGTCGCGAGCCTGTCGCTGCCGCTGTTCCTGCCCGACATGACCGGCATGACCCTCATGAACATCATCATCGGCTTCGGCTTCGGCTTCTACATGTCGGTCGACACGGCGCTCATGACGGAGGTTCTGCCCGGCGGCGGCAAGGACGCGGCGAAGGATCTCGGCATCCTGAACATCGCCACCAACATCCCGCAGGCCATGAGCGCCGCCGTCGCGGGCGTCATCATCACGTCGCTCGGCGGCTACCCGATGCTGTTCGTGTTCGCCATGGTCTTCGTGCTGATCGCCGCCGTCGCCGTGGCGCCCATCAAGAGCGTCCGCTGAACCCGGCACGTGCACGCAAGGAGTGATCGGATGACCGACGACGTCCCCACCGCCCACGTCGAGGCGAGCACCCGCGCCGGGCGCGTCCGCGGCGCCTGGCGCGACATCCCCGGGACGGCGGTGCGCAGTGCCGCCTTCCTCGGCATCCCGTTCGCGAAGCCGCCGGTCGGCGACCTCCGGTTCGCGGCGCCGGTGCCGGTCGCACCCTGGGAGGGTGTGCGCGACGCGCTCGCGTTCGGCGCGACGGCGCAGCGCGGCGACCCCGGCGTCACCCTCATCCCGGAGCCGTCGGTGCCGGGCCCCTCGACGCTCAACGTCAACGTCTTCACGCCGGCGCCCGGCGACACCGCGGCGCGGCTGCCGGTGCTCGTATGGATCCACGGCGGCGGCTACTTCGCCGGGTCGCCGGCGAGCCCGTGGTACGACGGGCGGTCGTTCAACCGCGACGGGGTCGTGACGGTATCGATCTCGTACCGTCTCGGCTTCGACGGGTTCGGCTGGATCGAAGACGCCCCCTCCAACCGCGGCGTGCGCGACTGGCTGCTGGCGCTGGAGTGGGTGCAGGAGAACATCGCCGCGTTCGGCGGCGACCCGGGCCGCGTCACGATCGCGGGGCAGTCCGCGGGCGGCGGGGCGGTGCTGACGCTGCTCGGGATGCCGGCGGCGCAGCACCTGTTCCACAGCGTCTACGCCCTCTCCGGGGCGACCGCCGACGTGGCCCCCGCGCGCGCCGAAGCGCTCGGCCTGGACATCGCGGCGCGGCTCGGGGTCGCCCCGACCCGCGCCGGGCTGTCGGCGGTGAGCGAGGAGGGCATCCTGGAGGCGCAGAAGGCCGCGACGGACATCTCCGGCCCCGACGCCCTGAGCCGGATGGCGGAGGAGGGGCTGGGGCTCGGACCCACGATCGACGGCGACCTCATCACCCGGCCCACGCTCGAGTCGCTGCGCGCCGGAGTCGGCGCCGACAAGCCGCTCGTGCTCGGTGCGACCGACGACGAGTTCACGATGGCCCTCGCCGAGGCCGCGGGCACGCTCCGCTGGATTCCGCTGTCGGTGCTGCTCGGCAGGGTGGGGCTGCGGGGGGCCGCGCGCAAGGCCTATCTGGCCGCCAATCGCGACGTCGTCAGGCGCGGCCACGCCGCCGTGCTGGGGCGCTACCTCACCGACCGGATGTTCCGGACGGGGGTCGTGACGACCGCCCGCGCGCGGGGAGCCGCGCCGACGTGGGTGTACCGGTACTCGTTCCGCTCGACGCAGCCCGGCATGGTGCGCGGCCTCGCGGTGCACTGCATCGACGTGCCGTTCTGGTTCGACTGCCTCGATCCTCTGCAACCAGAAGGCTCTGTGCAACTCGACAATCTCACCGGGCCCAACCCGCCGCAGAGCCTCGCCGACGCGACCCACGCGGCGGCGGTCGCGCTCGTCGTGGACGGCGACCCGGGCTGGCCGGCGTGGTCGGCGACCCCCGGCACGGCGCGCGTGTTCGGCGGCCCCGCCGGGACGACCGCCGACGTGACCGGCGCTTACGCCTCGGTCGCCGCGCTCCTCTGAGCCCGCGCCCGCCGCTTCGCGGCGAAACCCCGTCTGCGGATCGAGACCCGCGTCCCAGTCATGGGTCTCGATCCGGAAAGCGGGTCTCGCGCGCGCTGGCCGCCCACCGCACCACCGCCGATGCCTACGTGTCGGTGCCGCCGCTCGTCTGATGGCGGGCCGCGACGAGAGCCTGCGGCATCCGGGATCGCATGACGGCGATCGCCTCGGGGTTGTCGTCGACGAGCACGGCGTCGCGGCCGAGCGCGAGGCACACCGCGCCGGTCGTGCCGCTGCCGGCGAAGAGGTCGAGCACACGGTCGCCGGGGCGGCTGGAGGCCTGGACGATGCGCCGCAGGATGCCCTCGGGCTTCTGCGTCGGGTATCCGGTCTTCTCCCGTCCGCTCGTCGGCACGATCGTGTGCCACCAGACGTCGGTGGGGAGCTTGCCGCGGGCTGCCTTCTCGGGCGTGACGAGGCCCGGGGCCATGTACGGCTCGCGGTCGACGGCGTCGGAGTCGAAGAAGTACCCCGCCGGGTTCTTGACGTAGACGAGGATCGTGTCGTGCTTGGTCGGCCAGCGCCGGCGGCTCTTGGCACCGTAGTCGTACGCCCAGATCAGCTCGTTGAGGAAGCACTCCCGCCCGAACAGGGCGTCGAGCAGCACCTTGGCGTAGTGCGCCTCGCGGTAGTCGAGGTGCAGGTACAGCGTGCCGTCGTCGGCCAGCAGCCGCCACGCCTCGCGCAGTCGCGGCTCGAGGAACTCCCAGTAGTCGTCGAACCGGTCGTCGTAGCGCCGCAGGTCACCGCGCAGGCGCGCGTAGCTCGTCCCCCGGAACCCGGTCTTCACGGGCGCGGCCGGCGCATGACTCAGGCTGTTCGCCGTCGCATCGGAGCCGGCGCCGCGTGCTGGCGCGGAATCGGCCCCGTGCGGTTCTGCCTGAGTTGTGGCCCCCGAGGTGAGCGCCTGTTCCACGGCGCGCCCCCGCACGCGCCCGGTGTTGAAGGGCGGGTCGAGGTACACGAGCGCGAACGACCCCGCCGGCAGCGTCGCGGCGACGGCGAGATTGTCGCCGTGGTGGATCGTGACCGTCACGGCACCCGGTGCAGCCACGCATCCGTGGCGAACTTCGACTCCACCAGCGCCGCGGCCTCGGCGTACTCGTCCGGGGTGATCGCCCCCGGCTCGGCGGCGTACAGCGCCGTGAACGTCTCCTTGAGCCGCTGGATGATCGCCTCGCGCGGCAGCCCGGTCTGGCTGCGGAGCGGGTCGACGCGCTTGGCGGCCGAGGTCGTGCCCTTGTCCGACAGCTTCTCGCGGCCGATGCGCAGCACCTCGGTCATCACCTGGCCGTCCATGTCGTACGACAGGGTCGCGTGGTGCAGCACGCCGCCGCCGGCGAGCCGCTTCTGCGCGGCACCGCCGATCTTGCCCTGGGGTGAGGCGATGTCGTTGAGCGGCTGGTAGGTCGCCGCGATCCCGAGCGAGCGCAGCGCCTGCAGCACCCACTCGTCGAGGAACGCGTACGAGTCGGCGAAGGTCATCCCCGCCACGAGGGATGCCGGCACATACAGCGAATACGTCACGATCGCCCCCGCGGCCATGAGCATCGCTCCCCCGCCGGAGATGCGCCGCACGACGTCGAAGCCGTGCCGCGCCGCGCCCTCCGGGTCGACCTCGTTGCGGTACGACTGGAACGAGCCGATGACGACGGCCGACTCGTCCCACTCCCAGATCCGCAGCGTCGGCTGGCGCCGCCCGTCGCCCACACGGGTGGTGAGCACTTCGTCGAGGGCGAGGTTCATGCGCGGCGAGACGGCCTTCTCGTGCACGATCTCCCACGTGAAGTCGCGCCAGCCGGGCGCGGTGACGAGGGCGCGCCGCACGGCGGTGCCGACCGACTCCGGCGTGAACCCGAGCAGCTGCGCGCCCTCGGGCAGTGCCGCGCGCACCGCCGCGGCGATGCCCGCGGCATCCGTCTCGACCGGCAGTCCGTTCACGGCGGCGTCGATGTCGTCGAGCGCATCGTCGGGCTCGAGGAAGAAGTCGCCCGCGAGGTGGAAGTCGGCGATGCGGCCGCCCTGCACCTGGAGATCGACGACGACGAGCTTGCCGCCGGGAACCTTGTACTCTCCGTGCACGCCGCTCACGCCCGCTCGGGGAAGTGCGCCTGCAGCCACGCGGCGAGGTCGTCGTAGACCTCGCCGGCCATGACCTCGTTGAAGATCTCGTGCCGCGCGCCGGGGTAGACGAGGGTCGTGACGTCGGAGAAGCCCGACCGCGTGCGGTAGGCCTCGGCGAGGCGGTGGACGCTGCGCGGGCCGCCGACGGTGTCGTCGCGGCCGACCATCAGCAGCACGGGCAGGTCGACCTTCAGGTGCTTTCTCGGCAGGCCCATGATGCGCATCGCGTCGACGGGGCCGAACAGCTTCAGCAGCGGAGTGTCGGTGGTGAGGGGGTCGTCGAGGAACGCCCGCCCGACCGCGAGGTCCGACGACAGCCACTCGGTGCCCATGGCATCCGGCGCCTTCCACGGCTTGTTGAGGTCGCCCGAGTTCAGCGCGCCGGGCCAGCGCAGCGACGAGCCGCTCAGCACGACGGCGTCGTACGCCTCGGGGTGGTCGTTCACGAGGATCTGCGCGAGGAACGACCCCCACGAGTGCCCGAGGATCGCCAGCGGCAGCCCCGGGTTCTCGTCGCGGATGAGCTGCGTGAACTGCCACAGCGCGGCGACGGCGGCGCGGTGCCCGCCGGGCCCGAGCCGGCCGAGCTTCGCCCCGTCGCCGTCGTACTGCGCCATGCCGGTGCGCCCGTGGCCGCGGTGGTCGTCGGCGTACACCGTGAAGCCCGCGGCGTTCAGCCGCGCGATGACGGCGCCGTACCGGCCGGCGTGCTCGCCCACCCCGTGCAGCAGCTGCACGACCGCGCGCGGCGCGGCGACGGGGTGCACGTCGTAGAAGATCCGGATGCCGTGGGCATCGGTGAACGACCGTTCTTCGCGGGACATGAGCCGATCCTACGGCGGATGCCGGCATCCCTCCCCGATTTACTTAGCAAGACTAATGAGCTAGGCTAAACAATCGTCATGAGCACCACCCCGACCCCGTTCTCCGAAGCCTCCGATCTCCGCATGGCCACCTTCCGGCTGGCCCGGCGCCTGCGCTCCGAGCGGGCCGTCGACACCATGAGCGACGGCCAGTTCGCCGTCCTGGCCGCGCTGTCGCTCCACGGCCCGCACACCCTGGGCGAGCTCGCCGACCGCGAACGCGTCTCGGCGCCGTCGATGAACCGCACCGTCAACTGCCTCGAAGAGGCCGGATACCTCAGCCGCACCCCCGACGAGGACGACCGGCGCAAGGTCAACATCGCCCTGACCGATGCCGGCCGCGACGTCGTCGACGAGACCGTGCGCCGCCGCGACTCGTGGCTCGAGCAGGCTCTCGCCGAGCTCACCCCGGCGCAGCGTGCGACGCTGCACGAGGCCGCCGCCGTCATGCGGGAGGTGGCATCCCGATGAGCCCGATGTTCCGCTCGCTGTCGATCTACAACTTCCGCGTCTGGGCGATCGGCGCGCTCATCTCCAACATCGGCGGCTGGATGCAGGCCACCGCCCAGGACTGGGTCGTGCTGACGCAGCTCACCGACAACGACGCGACGGCCATGGGCGTCACGATGGCGCTGCAGTTCGGCCCGCCGCTCGTGCTCGTGAGCCTCACCGGCTGGGTCGCCGACCGGTTCGACCGCCGCAAGGTGCTGTACGCGACGCAGTCGGCGCTGATGCTGCTGGCGATCCTGGTCGGCACGCTGCTGCTCAGCGGCGTCATGACGCTGCCGCTGATGTACCTGTTCGCGCTGCTGTTCGGCATCGCGAACGCGTTCGACAGTCCGGCGCGGCAGGCGTTCGTGACCGATGTCGTCTCGCGCGAGAACGCGTCGAACGCCGTGGCGCTGAACTCGGCGTCGTTCAACATGGCGCGCCTCATCGGGCCGGCCGTCGGCGGCGTGCTCATCGTCGCCGTCGGCACCGGATGGGTGTTCCTGCTGAACGCCGCGACGTTCCTCGCGATGCTGATCGCACTGCTGCTCATGCACGCCGACGAGCTGACGCCGCGGGTGCGCGCGACGGGGGCGCAGCGCCTGTCGGAGGGCTTCCGCTACGTCTGGGGCCGCCCCGATCTGCGCGTCACGTTCGTCATCGTCTTCCTCATCGGCGCGTTCGGCATGAACTTCCCGATCTACGCCTCGACGATGGCCCTCGAATTCGGGCAGGATGCCGACGGCTACGGCGTGCTCAGCTCGGTGCTCGCGATCGGCTCGCTCACCGGCGCCCTGCTGGCCGCGCGGCGCGCGCGGGCACAGCTGCGGGTGGTCGTGCTCGCCGCCGGCGGGTTCGGCGCGACCGGGCTGATCTCGTCGTTCATGCCGACGTACCTGACCTACGCCGTCACGCTCGTGTTCGTCGGCCTGTGCACCGTCACGATGCTGACGACCGCCAACGGCTACGTGCAGACCACCACGTCGGCGGCCCTGCGCGGCCGCGTCATGGCGCTGTACATGGCGGTCATCATGGGGTCGACGCCGGTCGGCGCGCCCATCATCGGGTGGGTCGCGACGACCTTCGGGCCGCGGGCCGCGATCCAGGCCGGCGCGGCGGCGGGGCTGCTCGCCTGCGCCATCGGCGTGACGTGGGTGCTCACCTCGGGCCGCGTGCATCGCGATCCGGGCCGGCGGTTCGGGATGACCCTCGACGAGACCCGGCCCATCTCGATCATCGACGCCCAGGTCGCCGACGCGGTCGCGCTCGTCCAGCCCGCCGCGCCCGAGGAGTTCAGCGACGCGATCGCCTCGACGACCCCGATCCGCACGGTCACCCCGCCGCGCCCCTGACGGCATCCGGCGGCATCCGGCGGCATCCGCCCGCCGCCATCCGCCCGGCCTCCACCCGCCGGCATCCACCGGCCGGCATCCACCCGCTCTTCCTGAACGCCCGCCCTCCCGCGCCGCGAAAAACGGATATGTCGCCAAAAACGGATGCCGCAGGCCAGATCCATCCGTATTTCACGACTTTTCCGTTTTTCGCGGCGACGGCGCAACCGGCGGCGCAACCGGCGGGCGCAACCGGCGGCGCAACCGGCGGCTCACACTGCGGCGATGGTCACGCGCACGGGCGCGAAGCCCTCGGCCGTGACCGTCACGCCGATCTCGCCGGCGCCGGTCGGCCGGACGATCGCCAGCGCGCGGCCGTCGAACGTCGTCACGGCCGGGCCGGCGAACGACTCCTCGGTGCGGGCACGCGCACTGCCGAGCCCCGCGAGCTCGCCCGACCCGTCGACGGTCACCGTGACGAGCACGTCGCGGTCGCACGCCACGACGCCGTCGGCATCGGCGAGCGCGATCGGCACGAAAGCGAGGCCGTCGAGCCCGAGCGCGCCGTCGCCGGCGTCCTCGACCCACGCCGTCAGCCCGGCCTCGCCCGCCGTGCGCAACTGCGCGCGACCCGTCTCGACACCGCCCGCGTAGGCGACCGCCACGAGCGAACCGGGCCGATACTCCGTCTCGAACCGTGCAACGAGCGGGCGCACCTCCCCCACCCGCGCGCGTCCCACGACCGCCCCGTCGAGCACGAGCTCGACCTCGTCGGCGGCGGCGTAGACGTCGACGGTGACCGGAGCCCCGGGCGCGGCCGCCCAGGTCCACGAGCCGACGACGTCGTCCCACGACCACGGCGTCTTGGCGGTCGGCCGGCCGTGATGCTGCGGCCGGTGCACCCCGATCCACGGGCCCGCGCTCAGGCCGAACGCGATCTCGCGGTAGTACGACGGCGCCTGGCGCACGCCGGTGATGTCGATGTCGCCGCACCGCGCGAGCAGGTACGGATACGGCCCCGCGGTGCCGGTCGGCGCGTAGCCGGGCTCGTCGGTGTAGTCGACGCGGCCGATGCCGGCCTCGCCGATGTAGTCCCAGCCGGTCCAGGTGAAGTCGCCGATGACGTGCGGATGCCGGCGCACCGCGTCCCACAGCACCGCGATGCGGTCGGGGAAGGTCTCCGAGCCGACGATGACGCGGTGCGGGTAGAGGTCGGCATCCATCGCATACCGCGAATCGGCGTAGTTGAACCCGACGACATCGAGCACGGCGGCCGACTCCTCGATCGAGTCGGTGACGAGGCTCGACGCGTTCATCGCCGCCATCTGCTCGCCGAGGTCGGCCATCATCGTGTTCGGGTCGGCGGATGCCTCGGCCTGCGCCTCGGCGATGCGCGCCAGGTTCGCGATGATCCCGTTGATGCCGTTCGTCACGAACCGCGTCGGGTCGAGGCGGCGGAACTCCTCGGCGAGCCGCCGGCTCCACGTCGCCCCGTGCGGGGTCGCGAGCTCGAGGATCTCGTTGCCGATCGAGTACAGCACGACGCTCGGATGGTTCCGGTCCTTCGCGACGAGCGCCGCGACGTCGGCCGGCCACTGCCGCTCGAACCCGATCGACGCGTCGAACGCCGTCTTGGCCCGGGTCCACACGTCGGTCAGCTCGTCCATGACGAGCATGCCGTGCCGGTCGCAGGCTTCGAGGAGTGCGCGGGATGCCGGATTGTGCGCGCTGCGGATCGCGTTGAAGCCCGCCGCCTTGAGCAGCCGCACCTTGCGGTCTTCGGCCGCCGCGACGGTGATCGCGCCGAGCGGGCCGTTGTCGTGGTGCACGCACGCGCCGCGCAGATCGGTCGTCTTCCCGTTGATGCGCAGCCCGTGCTGCGGGTCGAGTTGCAGCCGGCGCACGCCGAACGACGTGACGTCGTCGTCGACCGGCGCCCCGGAGGCCCGAGTGAGCACCGTCCGCAACGTGTACCGGTGCGGGTCGTCCGGCCCCCAGAGCCGCGGAGACGGCAGCGGCAGCCGCACGCGTGCCACGGCATCGGCACCGGGCAGCACCGTCACGGGCGAGTCGGCGGCGGCGACCGCGACGCCGTCGGCATCCGTCACGGTCCACGAGACCCGCAGCGTCGCCGTGTGCCGGGTGTCGTTCTCGACGCGGGTGGCGATCTCGGCGAGCGCCCGCTCGGTGTCGATGTCGGTCGTCACGACGGTCGTCCCGTCGAGGGCGAGGTGCACTGGGTCGGCGACGATGAGATGCACGGGTCGGTATATGCCGCCACCGGTATACCATCGGCTGTCCTTGTGCACGCGCGCCTCGACGGTGACGGTGTTGACCTCGCCGAAGCGCAGGAACGGGTCGGCGAGCACCGTGAAGGCGGTGTAGCCGCCCGGCTCGTGCGCCGCGAAGTCGCCGTTCACGTACACCGTGGCGTCGCGGTAGACGCCCTCGAACTCGAAGCGCACCGTCTTGTCGCGCCACTCGGACGGCACGTCGAAGGTCTTCGCGTACTCGAATACGCCGCCGGGAATATACCCCGCGTGCACCCCCTGCGTGCTGTCGGCCGAGCGCGGCAGGTCGCGCAGCGCGTCATGCGGGATCGCGACCGGCACCGCGGCCGTCGCGGCATCCCGTGATTCGAAGGCCCCGAGCTTGGGGCCGACAGTCCAGCCGTCGGTGAACGGGATGCGGATCACGAGTTCTCCTTCGCGTTTCGGGTTGCTGCGAGCCTACCCGCGGCCCCCGCCCCCGCCCCGCCGGCGCCTCCGCTGCCGGTGAGACAGCATCCGTGCACCGAGACTGCAGCGGGCAACCGCAGTCTCGGTGCACCGATGCTGTCTCGCGGAAAGGAGAGGAGGGAGGGAGGGAGGGAGGGAGGGAGGGAGAGAGAGGATGCCGGGGTCAGCGGGAGGTCAGGCGGGTGAGGATCGGGATCCGCTGGTCGTCGGTGATCGCCTCCCCCGTCCAGGGCTCGTCGCCGACATCGGCCTGCGCGCGGGCGAGCTTCGCCGTCATCGTCTCGCGAACCGTGGCGTAGGCGGGGTCGGCGTAGACGTTGTTCAGCTCGTCGGGGTCGACCTCGAGGTCGTACAGCTCCCACTCGACCGGGTACTCGAAGAACCCGGCACCGGCCAGACCCAGGCTCGCGTTGTAGAAGCAGATGATCTTGTAGCGCTCGTCGCGGTACCCGTAGTGGGCCGGCGCCTTGTGGAACCAGTCGTCGTTCTCCCAGTAGCGGTAGTACATGCCCTCGGCCGGCGGCGACGTGGGCGCGCCGAGGAGGTCGCCGAGGAAGCTGCGACCCTGCATCCGCTCGTGCGGCTCGACGCCCGCCGCATCGAGGATCGTGCGCGCGAAGTCGACGTTCGTCACGATGCCCTCGTGCACGGCCCCCGCCGGCAGCACCCGCGGGTAGCTGAGGATCAGCGGCATGCGCAGCGACTCCTCGTACATGAACCGCTTGTCGAACCAGCCGTGCTCGCCGAGGAAGAAGCCCTGATCCGACGAGTACATGAACAGCGTGTCGTCGAACTCGTCGCGCGCGCGCAGCCAATCGATCACCCGCCCGACGTTGTCGTCGACCGACGCGACGCAGCGCAGGTAGTCCTCCATGTAGCGCTGGTACTTCCACAGCGCGAGCTCGTCGTAGCTGAGCCCCTCGGGCGGGTCGATCTTCATGTCCTCCTTGTTGAGGTAGTCGACGATGCGCATGAGGGCTCGCCGCGCCGACGCCGACCGGGTGCTGTAGTCGTCCCAGAAGGTGCCCGGCACCGGGATCGGCTCGCTGTACATGTCCTTGTGCTTGTCGTCGGGCTCCCACGAGCGGTGCGGAGCCTTGTGCCAGATCAGCACGCACCACGGGCCGTCGCCGCTGTGCTGTTCGAGCCAGTTCAGCGCGAGATCGGTGATGACGTCGGTCGCGTAGCCGGGTTCGTGACGGATGCCGTCCGGCGAGAGGAATCGGGGGTCGAAGTACTCGCCCTGGTTGATGAGCACGTCCCAGTAGTCGAAGCCCTGCGGATTCGCTTCGGGCCCCTCGCCCATGTGCCACTTGCCGACGATGGCGGTGCGGTAGCCGGCCGCCTTCAGCTGCGAGATGAACGTCGGCTGGCTCGCGTCGATCGGGGTGAACAGCGTCGTGACGCCGTTGACGTGGCTGTAGGTGCCCGTGAGGATCGAGGCCCGGCTGGGCGAGCACAGCGAGTTGGTGACGTAGCAGCGGTCCATGCGCACGCCGGCATCGGCGAGCTCGTCGATGCGCGGCGTCTCGTTGACGACCGCTCCGTAGGCGCCGATCGAATGGGCGGCGTGATCGTCGGTGAGGACGAGGAGGATGTTGGGGCGACGCGGGCTCACGGTACGGACGGTACCACCCGCGGGTGCGGGGCGAGCCCGTGCTCCGTCTCCGCCAGTTGCCGCAGGCGCCCCGACAGCGTCGTGCCGGCTCGTCACGATCGCGAACCCGGTGCCGCTGAGATGGGCGCCGCTCCCGCCGGCACTCTAGACTGGCCGCGCCCGACAGTCAGGAGAAGTCTGGAGAGGTCTGGAGAGGAGCAGAGCGCATGAGCACCGCACGCGCCGTGGACGATGCCCCGGCCGATGTCGTCGACACCGTCTCCGGCCCGGTGCGCGGCGTGCGTCGAGGCGCCTGCGACGCCTACCTCGGCATCCCCTACGCGGCCGCGCCCGTCGGTACGCTCCGGTTCGCCGCACCGCAGCCGGCCCCCGCGTGGACCTCGGTGCGCGATGCCACGCGCATGGGCGCGACGCCGCAGCGCGGATCGGGCGGCGCCGCGACCCTGATCCCCGAGCCCAGCGTGCCCGGCGACGAGGTGCTGTGCCTCAATGTGTTCACCCCGGCATCGCGCACCGCGGCGGCATCCTTGCCGGTCTGGGTGCACGTGCACGGCGGGGGCTTCGTGTCGGGGTCGCCGGCGAGCCCCTGGTACGACGGCGCGTCGTTCGCCCGCGACGGCGTCGTGACGGTGACGGTGGCGTACCGGCTCGGCATGGAGGGGTTCGGGGTCGTGCCGGGCGCCCCGGCGAACCGCGGTCTGCGCGACGTGATCGCCGCGCTGCACTGGGTGCGCGAGAACATCGCCCGGTTCGGGGGCGATCCCGACGCCGTCACGCTCTCCGGCCAGTCGGCCGGTGCCGGCGTCGTGCTCGCGCTCGTGGCGTCACCGGCCGCGGGCCTGTTCCGGGCCGCCTGGGCGAGCTCTCCCGTGCTCGCCGATATCACCGAGGATGCGGCGCACGGCTTCGCCGCCGCGGTCGCCGCGCACACAGGGGTGCCCGCCACCCGCGCCGGGTTCGCGTCCGTCGACCGCGACGCCCTCGACGCCGCCCAGCTCGCCGTGACCGGTCGAGGCACGCCGGGGCTGTGGAGCGTCCTCACGCTCGTCGACCACGGCTACCGGCTCGGTCCGACGATCGACGGCGAGATCCTCGACCGGCCCGTGCTGGAGGCGCTCGCGGCGGGAGCCGGGTCGGACGTGGCGCTCGTCGTCGGGGCCAACGACGACGAGTTCGGCATGGTCGCCGGCGCCGTCCCGCCGGAGCTGGCGAGCCTCGCCCCCGACGCCGCCCTGACGGCGGTCGGCGTGCCGGCGCCCGTCGCGCAGGCGTACGTGCGGGCCGGCGTCGCTGCCCGCGGCGCATCCGCCGTGCTGGCGCGCTGGGTGGGGGATCGGGTCTTCCGGTCGGTCGTCGCGCGCACCCTCCGCGCCCGGGAGGATGCGGCGGCCGGCGGCGCGGCGACGTGGGCGTACCGGTTCGCGTGGCGCTCCCCCGTGCGGGGCGGCGCGGTCCACTGCCTCGACATCCCGTTCCTGTTCGACCTCCTCGACGCCGAACGGGTCGACCGCATCGCGGGAGACCACCCGCCGCGGGCACTCGCGGCCGCCGTGCACGGCGCGGCGGTGGAGTTCGCCCGCACCGGCGTCGCGCCGTGGGCCGCCGCCCGCGGGCCGGCCGACCGGACGAGCCCGACGCGGGTCTTCGACGACCCCGACGGCGGCACGCAACCCGGGGGTTGGGCGGGCGCGCTCGCGTGCGGCGGCGACTGACGGGTGCCGTTCACCACTCGATGTCGACGAAGACCGAGAAGGTCGACCGCAGCGCCTCGGTCATGTCGACGATGCTGCGGTCGTAGAGCCACTGCACCTGCAGCCCGTCCATGAGGGCGATGAGTACGACCACGGCGCGTTCGGGCGTCATGCCGTTCTTCAGCCGCCCCTCGACGGCGAGCGCGCGGAACGCGTTGCCGACGCGCTCGCGGATGAACTCGTAGCGATCGATGAAGTACCGGTGGGCGGGGTGTTCGGGTGCTGTCGCCTCGGCGGACAGCACGCAGTACAGCTCGACCAGGCCGGGGATCGAGGCGTTGTACGTCGCAAGCTCGACCAGGCCCCGTACGATCGTCGCGCCGTCGCCGGAGTCGAGCGCCACGATCCTGCTCGCGCGGTCGTCGCGGTGGGTCAGCACGGCCTCCAGCAGCACGCTCTTGTTGCGGAAGTGGTGCAGCAGCCCCGCCTCGCTCATGCCGGCGCGCTGTGCGACGTCGCGCAGCGACCCGGCGCGGTAGCCCGATTGGGCGAACACTTCGAGGGCGGCATCGAGGATCTCGCGGCGTTTCACCGCCGACTTCGCATATTGCCCCCGCGGCTTGTGCACCGCGCCGACGGGCGGGCTCGTGGTGGTCATAGGTGCACCGTACCCCGCGATGCGGTCTTGTTCGACTCCCCGGCCCCCTCCGAGGGGCGCAACGCCGGGTCGGAGCCGGTCGATAACGGAATATAACGAATTCCGAGCGATCGTTAGTTTTTCGTCCGAAAACCTAGCGCCGGTCGGGCATTGACTGTTACCGTCCGACAGAGACAGCGGCCCACCGTGGTGTCGCTCATGAGAAGGGACCAAGGATGTTCCGTTGGAAGGCCACAGCAGCCCTCGCGGTCGTCGCGGCGCTCGCCCTCACCGGGTGCGCCGGAGGCGATGATTCAGGCGATTCGAGCAGCGGTGAGAGCAGTGGTCACGCCGACCGGCTGACGCTCATCTCGCTGTTCGCCCCGACGAGCTACGACATCGGCTCGGGCGCCGAGTACGGCAACCGCAGCCCGTTCTTCCAGGCGGTGTTCGACACGCTGCTGCAGAAGAACGGCGCAGGCGAGATCGAGCCCTGGCTGGCCACGGAGTGGGCGTACAACGACGACAACACGGTGCTGACGCTCACGCTGCGCACCGACGCGACGTTCACCGACGGCACCGCCGTCGATGCCGCCGCCGTCGTCGCGAGCCTGGAGCGCTTCCGCGACGGCACCTCGCCGCAGGCGGCCACCCTGGCCGGCAAGACCTTCGCAGCCGTCGACGACAGCACCGTCACCATCACCCAGGACGCACCCGACCCGTCGCTCGTGAACCTGCTGTCGATCGCGCCCGGCCTCATCCAGGCGCCCTCCTCGTTCGACGACCCCGACTCCGCGACCGTCCCCGTCGGCTCCGGTCCGTACATCTACGACGCCTCCGCCTCGGTGACCGGGACCACGTACGTGTACACGGCGAACCCCGACTACTGGAACAAGGATGCCGTCCACTACGACAACCTCACGATCAACGTGATCAGCGACCCGACCGCCGTCCTGAACGCCATGAAGGCGGGCGAGGCCAACGGTGCGAAGATCGCCGACAACAGCTCGATCCCGGAGATCGAGGCATCGGGCTGGGCGGTCGAGACCAACGAGCTCGACTTCCAGGGCATGCTCCTGCTCGACCGTGACGGCACGATGGCTCCCGAACTGGCCGACGTCAAGGTGCGCCAGGCGATCAACATGGCCTTCGACCGCGAGGCTCTGCTGACGGCGCTGCAGTCGGGCTACGGCTCGCTGACCGAGCAGGTCTTCCCGGAGACCTCGGTCGCCTACGACCCGGAACTGGACAGCACCTACGCCTACGACCCCGAGGGCGCCAAGGAGCTGCTCGCCGAGGCCGGCTACCCCGACGGGTTCACGCTGAACATGATGTCGACCCCGGCGTTCCAGACGACGTTCGACCTCGTGGCGCAGCAGCTGTCCGACATCGGCATCACGGTCAACTACACCGACCCCGGCACGGGCAACTTCATCACCGACATGCTGGCGCCGAAGTACCCGGCCACCTGGATGTCGCTGGAGCAGAACCCCGACTGGCAGCTGATCAACTTCATGATCGCTCCCAACGCCACCTTCAACCCGTTCCACAGCGAGGACCCGAAGATCGATGAGTACATCACCACGATCCAGATGGGCACGGAGGAAGAGGCCGAGCAGGCGACGAAGGATCTGAACAAGTACCTCGTCGAGCAGGCGTGGTTCGCTCCGTTCTACCGCGTGCAGGGCACGTACGCGGTGGATGCCGACACGAACCTGGAGTTCTGGCCGACCAACGCGTACCCGTCGATCTTCGACTTCTCGCCCAAGAACTGACCGACCCCGGCCCGCTCGCGCGACAGCGCGGGCGGGCCGGTACCACGACCGGAAGGCAGCATGCTCTCGTTCATCCTTCGACGCCTCTTGTCGGGCGTCGTGCTGATCGCGGTGATCTCGTTCCTCGCGTTCACGCTTCTGTATATGGCGGGCGGCGATATCGCCCGCCGCATCCTCGGTGAACAGGCGACCGCAGAGACGGTCGCCAAAAAGACCGAGGAACTGGGGCTGAACCGGCCCCTGCTCGCCCAGTACTGGAACTGGCTCACCTCCGCGCTCACGGGCAACCTGGGCCGCAGCTGGTTCTCCGGCGAACTGGTCTCGGTCAGCGTCTCGAACCGCATCGCCGTCACGCTCTCGATCGTGATCGGCGCCACGATCGTCTCGGCCATCCTCTCCATCGTCCTCGGCGTCTGGGCCGCACGCCGCGGCGGCGGCGTCGACGGCACGATCCAGTTCCTGTCGCTGGTCGGCTTCGCGATGCCGAACTTCCTCATCGCGCTCGGACTCGTGCTCGTGTTCGCCATCAACCTCGGCTGGTTCAAGGCGACCGGGTTCGTGCCCATCACGAAATCTTTCGGCGGCTGGATGTCATCGGTGACACTCCCCGTCGTCGCGCTCTCGATCGGCGCGGTCGCGACGGTCGCCCAGCAGGTCCGCGGATCCGTGATCGACGCGATGTCGCGCGATTACGTCCGCACCCTCCGCGCCCGGGGTCTGGGGATCAACTCGGTCGTCTACAAGCACGTGCTGCGCAACGCCGGCGGTCCCGCCCTCGCCGTGCTCGCCGTGCAGTTCATCGGCCTCCTCGGCGGCGCCGTCATCGTGGAGCAGGTCTTCGCCATCCCCGGCATGGGCCAGCTCACCGTCTCGGCCACGACGCTGGGTGACATCCCCGTCGTCATGGGCCTGGTGATCGTGTTCGCCATCATCGTCATCGTCGTCAATCTCCTCATCGACCTCGCGCAGGCCGCACTGAACCCGAAGGTCCGACTGTCATGACCGCCATCGACGTCCCTCCCGCCGTGCCCACCACGGGCCCCGCGCGCGTGCACCTGATGCGCCGCATCCTCCGTCGGCCGCTCGGCCTGGCCTCCACGGTCGTGCTCGCGATCGTGGCCGTACTGGCCATCATCGGCCCGTACATCACGCCGCAGGATCCGAACTTCGCCGACATCCGCGCCGTGTTGCAGCCCCCGGGCGGCACCCACGTCCTCGGCACCGACGGCAGCGGCCGCGACGTCATGTCGCGACTGCTGTTCGCCACCCAGACGAGCATTCTGGCGGCGCTGATCGCCCTCGTCACCGCGGTCGCCATCGGCGTGGTCGCCGGCCTCATCGCCGGTTACTACCAGGGATGGTTCAACACCGTCGCGACGTGGGTCACCGAGCTGAACATGGCGCTGCCGGCCATGATCATCCTCCTCGCGGCCCGCGCCGTGCTCGGCCCGTCGGTCTGGCTGTCGATGTTCATCTTCGGCATCCTGCTCTCGCCCTCGTATTTCCGCCTCGTCTACGCGTCGGTCACGGCGGTGCGCGAGGAGCTGTACGTCGACGCGGCGCGCGTGTCGGGTCTGAGCGACGGACGCATCATCGGCCGCCACGTGCTGTCGGTGGTCCGCGCCCCGATCATCATCCAGTCGGCGATCATCGCCGGCATCGCGATCGCGATCCAGTCGGGTCTGGAGTTCCTGGGGCTCGGCGACGTCAACGTCCCCACGTGGGGCGGCATGCTCAACGACGCGTTCAAGAACATCTACAAGCAGCCGCTGCTGATGATCTGGCCGGCGCTGGCGATCGCCATCACCTGTATCGCCCTCACACTCCTCGCCAACGTCATGCGCGACGAGCTCGAGCGCACCGTCACCGTGCGCCGCAAGCGCCGCCGCGCCGTGACCACGGCGACCGGATCGATCGCGGCCGTCACCACCTCGGTGGCCACCAGCGGCGGCGACGCCGTCGACCTGGACGAGCCGCCCGTGATCGAGAACCTCTCGACCATCACGCATCCCGACGACGCGCGCAGTAAGGCGACCGAGACGGTGCTGCAGATCCGTGACCTGCGCGTCGGCTACGACCAGCCCGACGGCTCGCACATCGAGGTCGTGCACGGCGTCTCGCTCGACATCCGCAAGGGTGAGGTGCACGGGCTGATCGGCGAATCGGGTTCGGGCAAGACGCAGACGGCGTTCGGCGTGCTGGGCCTGCTCCCCCGCGGTGGCCGCGTCACCGCCGGATCGATCCTGTACGAGGGCACCGAGCTGGCCGACTCGAGCGAGAAGATCTACCAGGGCATCCGCGGCAAGCGCATCGGGTACATCCCGCAGGAGCCGATGAGCAACCTCGACCCGTCGTTCACGATCGGCAGCCAGCTGGTCGAGCCGCTGCGCAAGAACCTCGGGCTGTCCAAGGCCGACGCGACGCAGCGCTCGCTGGACCTGCTGGCGCGGGTCGGCATCCCGAACCCGAAGCGCACGTTCGACGCCTACCCGTTCGAGGTCTCCGGCGGTATGGCACAGCGCGTGCTCATCGCCGGCGCCGTCTCGACCGACCCCGACCTGATCATCGCCGACGAGCCCACCACGGCGCTCGACGTGACGGTGCAGGCCGAGGTGCTCGATCTGCTGCGCGATCTGCAGGCCGAACGCCAGATGGCGATGATGCTCGTGACGCACAACTTTGGCGTCGTCGCCGACCTGTGCGACCACGTCACGGTCATGCAGCACGGCCTGTTCGTCGAACAGGCCCCGTGCGCGCGATCTTCAACGACGCGCAGCATCCGTACACGCAGGCGCTGCTGGCGGCGATCCTCGACGAGGGTCCCGCTCGCGGTCCGCTGGTCACGAAGGGAGCGGGGGCATGACCGCGCCACTGCTGGACGTCAAGGATCTCATCGTCGAATACCCCGGCAAGGGCTTCCGTGCGAAGCCGTTCCGGGTGCTGAAGGAGGTCTCGCTCGACATCCTCCCCGGAGAGACGGTGGGGTTGGTCGGCGAGTCGGGTTCGGGCAAGACCACCCTCGGCCGCGCGGCCCTCGGCCTGGCACCGGTCACCGGCGGGTCGATCTTCTTCGACGGCAAGGACATCTCGCACCTGAACCGTGCCCAGCGCCGGGCGCTGAGCTCGGAGATCCAGGTCGTGTTCCAGGACCCGTACTCGTCGCTGAACCCGTCGATGACGATCGAGCAGATCCTCACCGAGCCGCTCACCGTCGCCGGTGTCGCCAGCGCCGAGGCGAAGAAGCGGGTGCGCGAGCTGCTCGACCAGGTGGGTCTGCCCTCCGACGCCCGCGCGCGCCTGCCCCGGGAGTTCTCCGGCGGCCAGCGCCAGCGTGTCGCCATCGCCCGCGCGCTCGCGCTGAGCCCGCGGCTGATCGTCTGCGACGAGCCGGTCTCGGCGCTCGACCTGTCCACGCAGGCCCGTGTGCTCGACCTGTTCATCGAGATCCAGGAGCGCACCGGCGTCGCCTACCTGTTCGTGACCCACGACCTCGCCGTCGTACGGCACATCAGCCACCGCGTGTCGGTGATGTTCCGCGGCGAGATCGTCGAGACCGGCGACGGCGACCGCGTCACCTCCCGCCCCGAGCACCCGTACACGCAGCGGCTGTTCATGGCGGCACCCGTGCCCGACCCCGACAAGCAGGAAGAGCGCCGGGCCGCCCGGCGCGAGTTCCTGGCCGCCGAGGCCGCCGCAGAGTCCGCGCAGGCGGCCGACGCCGCCTGACGGATGGATGCCGGGGTGCCCCGCGTGCGGTGTGACGCGGGCACCCCGGCATCCGTCGTCATCCGCACTCCCCTTCCCGAGAGGACGAAATGACCGAGACACTGACCGGAAGACTGCACGGTCGCGCCGACGCGCGACTGGACGCGCTCGTCGAGCGGCTCGAGGGATTCCTGGCCGCCGACGACGATCTGTCGTTCCAGGTCGCCGCCTACCACGACGGGGCGCTCGTCCTCGACGCGTGGGGTGGCCCGCACCTGGCCCAGGACGCGGTCACGGTGCCCTACTCGGTCACCAAGAACACGATCGGGCTCTCGGTCGGGCTGCTGGTCGAGCGCGGCGCGCTCGACCTCGACGAGACCGTGGCGCACTACTGGCCCGAGTTCGCCGCGCAGGACAAGGAGCACGTGACCGTGCGGCAACTGCTGTCGCACCAGGCGGGGCTGCCCCAGGCGACGCCGCCGCTCACGTGGGACGAACTGCTCGACCACCACGCGGCCGCCGACCGCCTCGCCGCCACCCGCCCGTTCTGGCGGCCGGGCAGCGCCTTCGGCTACCACGCCCTCACGATCGGCAGTCTCGGCGACGAACTCGTCTTCCGCGTCACGGGGCACACGCTCCACGAGTTCTACGAGCGGGAGGTCCGCGCCCCGCACGGCGTCGACTTCTTCCTCGGCCTGCCGGCCGATCAGGAACACCGGTTCGTCCCGCTGCTGCCCCTGGTGCAGCCGGTCTCCGACACCCTCGTGCGCAGCTACTCGGCCCTCGGCCCGGTCGTCTTCGGGTCGATGAGCGACGACGTGCACCTGGCCAACGACCCGCGCAGCTACCGCTATGGGCACCCGGGCGGCTCGGGCACCGGCACGGCGCGGGGTCTCGCGCGCCTGTTCGCGGCCGCCGTCACCGGCGTCGACGGCGGTGCGGCCTTCCTCTCCCCCGACACCGTCGGACGGATCGGCCAGCAGCAGATCCGCGGATACGACGAGGTGCTCGACCAGCAGGGCCGCGCCCATGCCATCGTGTTCCAGAAGCCGTCGCAGCAGCTCGCCTTCGGGGGGCCGCGCTCGTTCGGGCACGACGGCGCCGCCGGCGCGCTGGCCTGCGTCGACCCCGACACCGGGGTCGCGTTCGCCTGGACGATCGCCCGCGGGCCGTGGCCCGGCGGCGCCGACCCGCGCGCCGTCGCCCTCGCCCGGGACCTCGGGCTCGTTCTGGCCGGCTGAGGTCGCCCTGCCCGCCCGCACACCACGAAGGAGTAGGGGAATGACCACGCTGCACAACCCGCTCGTGAACGGCTTCCACCCCGATCCGTCGGTCGTGCGGGTCGGCGACCAGTGGTACCTCGCCACCT
The DNA here is from genome assembly GCF_047602155.1 of Microbacterium sp. Taxonomy (GTDB): domain Bacteria; phylum Actinomycetota; class Actinomycetes; order Actinomycetales; family Microbacteriaceae; genus Microbacterium. The sequence goes on from NZ_JASGHZ010000001.1 coordinate 703,056, forward strand.
CGACGTTCGAGTATCTGCCCGGCATCCCGATCCATCGTTCGCGCGACTTCGAGACGTGGGAGCTCATCGGGCACGTCGCGACCCGCCCCGGCCAGCTCGGCGTCGACGGGGTGCCGACCGGGGGCGGCGCGTGGGCGCCGACGATCCGCCATCACGACGGCCTCTTCCACCTCGTCGTCACCGACGCGATGGGGCGCGGCATGCTGCACTTCACCGCCGCCGACGCCGCCGGCCCCTGGAGCGACGGCGACCTGCTGCTGACGCAGGACGGCTCCGGCACGATCGAGGGCATCGATCCCGACATCGCGTGGGATGCCGGCGGCACCTGCTACGTCACGTTCTCCGGCCTGCAGCTGACGGGCGCGCTGAACCCGAACGCGCCCGCGCACCTCGGCATCCAGCAGGTGCGGGTCGACCTCGACGCGCATCGTGCGGTCGAAGAGCCGCGCTCGCTCTGGTCGGGCACCGGGCTGATGTTCCCCGAGGCGCCGCACCTGTATGAGATCGACGGCGCGTGGTACCTGCTCATCGCCGAGGGCGGCACCGAACGCGGGCACTCCATCTCGGTCGCGCGCGGCCCCGCCGCCGACGGCCCGTTCGAGGGCGCCCCGGCCAACCCGCTCGTGTCGGCGCGTTCGACGCCGCGGCCGATCCAGAACACGGGGCACGGCGATCTCGTCCTGGGCCCAGACGGACAGTGGCTGTGCGTGCTGCTGGGCGTGCGCCCCCGCGGCGGGACGCGGGCGTTCTCCGCCCTCGGCCGTGAGACCTTCGTCACGCCGGTCGCGTGGCGGGGCGGCTGGCCGGCCATCGCCCCGGTGGAGCTGAATCCGCGCCCCGGCACCCGCGTCGAGATCGGCTTCGACGCCCCGCTCGACGAGGAGTGGATCGCCGTCCGGCGCCTGCCCGCGCAGGTCGCGGCGGTGCAGAGCGGGCGCCTGGTGCTGACGGCCGACGGCTCGACCCTGGCCGACGTGCGGCCCGTGTTCGTGGGGCGCCGCCAGGAGCACCTGACCTCGCACACCACCGTCCGCCTCGACGTGAGCGCCGGCACCGGCGGGCTCGCGGTGCGCTACGACGAGCGCTTCCACCTCTCGGTGCAGGCCGGCGACGGCGTCGTCACGGCGCACGCGTCGTTCATGGGACTCGACCAGCAGTGGTCGGCACCGCTGGAGGGCGACGTCGTCGACCTGCACCTCGACTCGGTCCGGCCCGGCCCGGGCTGGCGCATGGTGGCCACGAGCGACGAGTTCGTGCTCGGCTTCACCCCCGCCGGCGGCGCGCGCGTCGACCTCGCCCGGGTCGACGGCCGCTTCCTCTCCTCGGAGGTCGCCGAGTCGTTCACCGGACGCGTGCTGGGCGTGTACGCCGTCGCCGGTTCGGTGGCGGTGGAGTCGTGGATCACCGAAGGAGAAGACGAATGACCGATGCCCCCACTGCCCCGTACATCGCGTCCCTGCGGGCGGAGCTTCGCGACGACACCGCGTTCGTCGCGACCCCGACGCCGCGGCTGACGTGGACCGTCGGCGACGCCGACGGCTGGCTGCAGACATCGGCCGAGGCGACCGACGGCATCGACACCGTCACCCTCGACGGCGGCGACAGCGTGCTGGTCGCCTGGCCGTTCGCGCCCCTGCGGCCGGGCGAGAGCCGCGAGGTGCGCGTGCGGGCCTTCGCGGCCTCGGGCAGTCACTCTGGTGGTCATTCGGGCGGTCGCACCGACTGGAGCGCCCCGCTGCGAGTGGATGCCGGCTTCCTCGGAGGCGGCGAGTGGATCGCCCAGCCCGTCGGCCTCGCGCACCCCGACCGCGAGGCGCAGCCGGCCGTGCTGCGCACGCGGTTCACTCTCGACCGCCCCGTGGCGCGGGCGCTGCTGTTCTGGACGGCGCTCGGCGTCGCCGAGCCGGAGGTCAACGGCATCCCGGTGTCGGACGACGTGCTCGCCCCCGGCTGGACCTCCTACCGCGACCGTCTCGTGCACGAGACGGTGGACGTCACGGCCCTCCTCCAGCCGGGTGAGAACGAGCTGTCGGCGACGATCGCCGGCGCCTGGTACACCGAGAAGTACGGCTTCTTCACGTTCACGAACCGGCTCTACGGCACGTAGCCCGGGCTGCTCGCGCAACTGCGGGTGACCTACGCCGACGGCGCGGTGGCGACCCTCGCCGCCACCGGCGCGAGCTGGGAGGCCGCCGGCGACGGCACGGTCGTCGACAGCGGCATCTACCCCGGCGAGCACCAGGATCTCCGGCGCGTGGCCACCGGCTGGGCACCCGCGCGCATCGGCGCCGCAGCGAACCCCGACTACGAGAACGTCCCGGCCCCCGAGGCGCGCATCGCGCCGCCGGTGCGCCGCGTGCAGACGGTGCCGGTGGCGGCCACGATCCCCACGCCGTCCGGCGGGACGATCCTCGACTTCGGGCAGAACCTCGTCGGACGGCTGCGGGTGCGCGTGCGCGGCGCCGCGGGCGATCGCGTCGTGATCCGCCATGCGGAGGTGCTCGAAGACGGCGAGCTGGCCCTGCGGACTCTGCGCAACGCGGCGGCCACCGCGACGTTCGACCTGTCCGGCGGCGACGACGTGCTCGAGTCGCGGTTCACCTTCTACGGCTTCCGCTACGCCGAACTCACCGGCGCCGACATCGACCCCGCCGACATCGAGGCGGTGGTGCTGCAGAGCGATCTGACCCGGACGGGGTGGTTCACGGCATCCGACGCCCTCATCGAGCGCCTGCACGAGAACGTCGTGTGGGGCATGCGCGGCAACTTCCTGTCGATCCCGACCGACTGCCCGCAGCGCGACGAGCGGCTGGGGTGGACCGGCGACATCCAGGTGTTCGCGCCGACGGCGAGCTTCCTGTACGACTGCGACGGCTTTCTCACGTCGTGGCTGCGCGACCTCGCCGCCGAGCAGCGCCACCACGACGGCGTCGTGCCGGTCGTGGTGCCGGAGGCGCTGCCGTCGTTCGGGCGCGGGGGGCCGATGGCGGCGTGGGGCGACGCGGCGACGGTGCTGCCCACGGTACTGCACGAGCGCTTCGGCGACGCCGGCGTGATCGCCGACCAGTACGACAGCATGCGCGCGTGGGTGGATGCCATGCTCCGCGACGCCGGCTCCACCGGGCTGTGGGCCGGGCGCATGCAGTTGGGTGACTGGCTCGACCCGTCGGCCCCGCCCGACAAGCCCGGCCAGGCGAAGGTCGACAGCGACATCGTCGCCACCGCCTACCTCGCCCGTTCGCTGCAGCTGGTCGCCGACGCCGCGGCGCTGCTCGGCCGCGCTGCCGATGCCGATCACTACGGCGCGCTGGCCGTGCGCTCGCGCGACGCCTTCGTCGCCGAGTACGTGACCCCCGCCGGGCGCATGATGAGCGATGCCCCCACCGCCTATGCCCTCGCCCTGACGTTCGACCTCGTGCGGGAGCCCGCCGTGCGGCAGGCGCTCGGCGATCGACTGGCCGGACTCGTGCGCGAGGGCGGCTACCGGATCGGCGCCGGGTTCGTCGGCGGAGCGCTGGTCACCGACGCGCTCGTCGGCGGCGGGCATCTCGCCGTCGCCGAGCGCCTGCTCACCCAGACCGAGTGCCCGTCGTGGCTGTACCCCGTCACGATGGGGGCGACGACGGTCTGGGAGCGCTGGGATTCGATGCTCCCGGACGGCTCGATCAACCCGGGCGAGATGACCTCGTTCAACCACTACGCGCTGGGCGCGGTGGCCGACTGGCTGCACCGGACGGTCGCGGGGCTGGCTCCGGCATCCCCGGGATACCGGCGGCTGCGCATCGCGCCCCGACCGCTCGCCTCGCTGCAGCACGCGGCGGCTCGGCACCTCACGCCGTACGGCGAGGCGTCGGTCGCCTGGCGGCGCGAGGGCGCGGAGGTCGTCGTCTCGGCGGTCGTGCCGGCGAACACGACCGCCGAGGTGTCGCTGCCGGAGCGGGATCCGTTCGAGGTGGGCGCGGGTGCGCACGAGTGGCGGTTCGCCGCTGCGCCGGCCGTGGTGCGCCCGGCGCTGCCGGGGCTGGAGGCGTCGCTGGCCGACGTGATCGACGACCCGCACGCGTACCGTGCGCTGCTGGACACCCTGGCCGCCGCCGACCCCACCCGCGCCGAGACGGTCCGCGCCGAGACGGTGTGGGGTTCGCGGCGGCCGCTGTCGATGGCGCTCATGTTCACCCCGCCCGACCTGCTGGCCGCCGTCGACGCCGCCGTCCGCGCCGCGACGGCGGAGCGCGCCTGACAGATCCGCCGATCGGTGGCGCACAAGGGGTTCCGCCGATGGGTCGCCTCGCTGATACTCGCGAGGGCGTGCGAAAAGCAGGGCCGATCGACCGAAAGCGGCTCTTCAGAGTGGTCTCAGGCGGTTTCGCCCTGCTTTTGGCACGTGCAACGGGGCAGACGCGGTTCCCGGTCGCCCCGTGAGGAGCGAAGCGACGAGATGCTCTCACCGCTCCGCCCGTTTCGTCTCGCTCCGCTCGCGGGGCGAACGTATCCATCGGCCGAACTTCTCAGACCTTCACTGTCGGAGGCTCTCGGCATAATCGAAGGTATGAACGAGATATCGCGCCGGGCGGGTCCGTCGTTGACGGCGCCGGACCTGGTGATGCTCGACCATCTCGTGACATCCCTGGTCGAAACGCGCCGCGGGATCGCGGCGTTCCAGGCGCTGGAGGCGCAGCTGCTGCACGCCGCGAACACCCTCGCCCAGGAACGGGTGGACGCGTCACGCAGTGACGGTGACCTCCCGATGCGGGACGTCGCCGCCGAGATCGGCGCGGCCCTGCGCGTCTCGGACCGCACCGTGCAACGACAGCTGGGCCAGGCCAGCATCCTCGCCGAACGATTCCCCCGCACACTCGACGCCCTCACGACGGGCCGGATCAGCCGCGCGCACGTGCACGTCATCGTCGACGCCGGGCACCGCATCACAGACGACGAGGTCCGCGCCCGGTTCGAGACCGCCGTACTCACCGTCGCCGAACAAGAATCCCCCTCACGACTGAAAGGCTACGCACGGCTGACCGCGGAACGCCTGCTCCCCCGCACCCTCCAGGAGCGACACCAGGATGCGACCGCGGGCCGCCGCGTCGACGTGTCCGATCTCGACGATGCGATGTCCCAGCTGACCCTCGTCGCCGCATCCACCCTGATCCACGGCATCCACGACCGCCTCACCCACCAAGCCCGCACCGTGACCACGACCGACCCCGACGATCCGCGCACCCTCGACCACCTGCGCGCCGACCTGCTCTGCGACCTCGCCCTGTCCGGCACACCCACAGCACACGAACCCGCACAACTGCTCGGCACGATCACCGCCGAGATCCACGTCACCGTCCCCGCCCTCACCCTCGCCAGCACAAGCAGCCACCCCACCACCCGCGACGGCGTGCTCGACGCTGCACAGCTGGACCCCGCGATGCTCGACGGCGTGCAGCCCGTCGACACCGCGACCGCGCTGCAACTCGTGGGGGCATCCCCCGGGTGGGACCGGGCCCTCACCCACCCGATCACCGGAGCCGTCCTCGCCGTAGACCGCTACCGACCCTCCGCAGACCTCCGCCGCTACCTCCGCGCCATCGACCAACGGTGCCGGTTCCCCGGCTGCATGATGCCCACCCGCCGCTGCGACCTCGACCACATCCACGACGCCGCACGCGGCGGCCCCACCAACGCAGACAACCTCACCGACAAATGCCGCCGACACCACGTCCTCAAACACCACACCACCTGGACCACCCGAAAACAACCCGACGGCACCATCACCTGGACCAGCCCCACCGGACGGCACTACCCCGACCGCACCCCACCCCACGTCGCCTTCACCACCGACACCGATCCACCACCGTTCTGAGACACACGCCCGTGTCATCGACATCGCGAGATGGCAGATTCGGCACCGCATGATCGGTCATACCCGAAACCTAGAACCACGACACATTTCTCAGACACGCCCTACCGGACCGTGAGGATGACGCGCTGGTACGCCTTGAGCGGGTGGGTGGCGGCGTCGTCCAGGGCTTCGGCGATGACGTGGATCGTGTCGCCGGCGCGGGCGTCGGCCGGTATGTGCACCGTCGCCGTAGACCCCGACGCCGGCTCGACGACGGCACCGAGGGCACCCGTGCCGGCCTCGGCGTAGACCCACCACCGCACGGTGACGCCGTCTCCGTCGGGGTCGTCGGCGACGGCAGTCAGCGGCACGGCATCGCCCGCCGCGACAGCGAGGTCGACCCCCGGCGCGACGGCCAGGCGCGGGTGGTGGTTGGCATCCTCGTAGCGGGGCGTGACGCTCCAGCGCAGGCGTCCGGCGAAGTCGGCCTGGGCGTCGGCGAACCACCGCACCACCGACCCCTCGTCGCCGGCAGGAGCAGAGGGACCGGAAGGATCCGAGGGAGCCGATGATTCCGACGAGGCCAGGTCCGGGCGCTGCGCGGCATCCGCCAGCGCCCACGTGTCGACGCCGTCGCCGGTGCGCACGAAGCGCCCGCCCCATCCGCCGTACGACGGATGCTCGTGCGCACGCAGCCCCGGCGTCAGCAGGTTCAGCATGTTCGTGGAGTCACCCTCCGAGATCCACTCGCCGGCCGGCTGCGGCTCCGTCCACACCCGATAGCCCTGCGCGCGCAGTTCGTCGCCGGTCAGGCCCGACAGGTGGAAGTAGTCGGTCACGTCGCCGGGCACCATCTGCCGCCCGTCGCCCCACACGCGATACAGCGCCCCCAGGGCCCTGCGCTCGTGACGTTCTCGCGCATCCATTCGGCACCGAGCAGGTGCCGATCGGCGGGGCGAACGGTCTTGCGCGCCAGGTATCCCCAGGCGAGCGTCGCGACCTCGATCGTGCGGATGCCGGGCCACACCGGCGCGATGTAGTCGTCGTAGGTGGGATCCTGCGAGGCGAACTTGGTGATGACGGCCTTGGCCGACACGGCGGCGTGCACGGCATCCCACGAAGGCGTGTCGCGGAACCGCTCCTCGATCGACATCAGCGCGCGGGCGACGGTACTCGGGCCCGCCCACAGCTGCAGGAACAGCGGTCCGGGCCGATCATCGAGCAGTGCGCCTGCGATGAGCTGCGAGCCCGGCGACTCGGCCGACGTGTCGCCCTCGAAGTCGACGTTGCCCTCGCGGATGAGCGCGCGCAGGTGCTCGGGGCTCGGGTAGCGCGCGTCGTGCACGACGAGGTTGTCGTAGACCGCGGCGTACGCGTCGACGGCGTCGTGGATGAACCGCTCGCCCTCGGCCCAGCGCCACGACGTCTGCGGCTGGTCGTACTCGCGGCCGGGCAGGAAGAACGTCGTCCCCGTGCCGTCGCCGCGCCAGTGGAAACGGCTGGACGCGTAGACCAGCCCCTCGATCTCGACCTCGTTGCTGTACAGCAGGAAGCGGATCAGCGAGTTGAGGTCGTCGAGCTCGGGGTCGGTCGTGACGATCGTGCGCGGGCGCGTGGTCGCCGCGGCACCCGCGGTCACGATGCCGCCGCCTCGCCGGACGATGCCCGCCACCGCTCGAACTCTGCGAGCTTGAGATAGAGATCCTCGAACATCAGTCGCGTGTCGACCCACGTGTACACGCGCATCGGGCGCGCACCGGGCACGTCGAGGTACGCGCCGTCATCGCCCAGCGCCGGCGTGGGCCGCACCACGTGGCGGCTCGAGGACGGGTCGGGCTCGAACAGCGACTGCAGCACGGTGAGGAGCACGAGGGGCGAGTCGCCGAGGGCGTAGGTCTCCGCCGCTCCGCCGAGATACGTCGCCACCATGCGGAAGACGCTCGCGACCTCCTCGTACAGGTAGCGCCCGAGCGGCCCTGCCGCGGCGACGCGGATGCGCAGCTCGGCATCCGACACGAGGCACTGCCGATAGACGTCGCGCGGGATCTGCCACAGCGGGATGTCCGAGTCGCCGAAGACGACCTGACCCGCGACGGGATCGATGAGCAGGTTGTACTCGACGGGCATGGCGCCCGGGGGCGGCGCCGCGAGGCCGTCGTGCTCGGCGCCGCCGATCCACACGAGCGTCAGGCGCTCGGCGATGCGCGGCTCGATCAGCCACGCCGAGGCGATGTCGGTGAGGCCGCCTCCGGCGAGGTAGAACAGCGGCGTCGAGACGTCGTCGCGCATCGCCTCGGCGATGATCGCGTCGACGGCGGATGCCGGCCGCGCAGTGCGCCGGTCGGAGAGCGGTTCGTCGGAGCCGGTCACGATGGTCTCGGCCGCGGTGAGTCCCATCCGCGCGAACACGTCGTGCGCGACGAGTGCGGCGTTCTGCGCGCTGCGGCCCGACGGGTCGAAGGGGTCGCCGGCGCGCAGGTGGGACGCGACGACGAGACGGATGTCGACGCTCGGCGACAGCAGGTGATGCACGAGCTGGTAGAGATCGTCGGGGTCGCCGGAGAAGTCGTTGTCGATGATGACGCGCGCCCGGGCGGGGACCTGCCGGCGGGATCTGCTGCCAGGGCGCGGTGCCCAGCGTCCAGGTCGGGCCGATCGGAGCGCTCTGCTCGTTCGGAACTCTCGTCATCGTCGACTCCCCTCCGCCACCGCCCGGCGGCATCACCGATGCCCCCGACGCTATCACCGGTTGACCAATTTTGGGGAGCGTCGCGCGACGATGCCCCGTGCCGCCGGATCAGAACCAGCGCGGAATCGCCGGGATCTCCACGGTCGCCGTGAGACCCTTCGGCGCGCCGGCGCCGTGCCCACGCGCGAGCCAGCGCGCGAGGTCGGCCGTGCGGCCCGCGACCTCGGGGCCTCCCGATCCGAAGCTGCGGATGCGGTCATCGCCGTCGCGATCGGTCTTCACGACGGTGAGCGCGACCTCTTCGCCGCGCCGCGTCCAGACGCGGAAGACGTCGTCGATGATGCGGTCGTTCAGGTCGGCGGGGAAGTCGTGGAACGAGCCCCCGTTGCCGAGGTCCACGGCATGGATCCAGACCTCCTTCGTCCGCATCCACGCGGTCTCGCTGACCGGCACGGTGCGCCCCTGCGCGGTCACCACCCTATGGTCCCAGGCCGCACCGTCCAGGTCGCGCCATTCGACGCTCAGATGCACGGCAGAGTGCTCGACGAGATGACGCAGCGCCCGGCACGGCAGGGTGGACCCGAACACGATCTCATCCCAGCGCTGCGTGTCGGAGTCGTACATCGGGGTCTCGACCCCCGTGCGCGCCCATTCGACGAGCCGGGCGACCCCGCGCGCGTTGTAGCCGACGTGCGCGATGAGGTGCCGCCGCGACCACCCGGGAAGAAGGCACGGCGCGTCGAAGTCGTCGTCGCGCAGTTCCTGCAGCTTCCGCAGGAAATAGGCGGTGCCCTGACGCGCCAGCAGCAGCTCCGCGTGCGGGGCGGCGTCGGCGTCGTAGCGCGCGCCGGCACCGAGGCGCTTGCGCAGCGCCTCCTGTTCCGGCGACAGCGCCCCGCTCATCGGGGCGATTCCGCCGCCACGGCGTTGCGCAACGTGCCGATGCCGTCGATGCTGATGCTGACGACGTCGCCGTCGGCAAGGTACTCGTGCGGATCACGCGCGTGGCCGACCCCGCCGGGCGTGCCGGTGAGGATGATGTCCCCCGGGCGCAGCGTCGTGATGGTGGAGATGTACGAGACGAGCTCGGCGGGGTCGTGGACGAGGTCGTGGATGTCGCCGCGCTGCTTCTCGACGCCGTTGACGGAGGTCGTGAGCGCGGCATCCGCGGGGATCTCGTCGGCGGTGGCCAGGACGGGCCCGAGCGGCGTCGAGGCCTCCCACATCTTCCCCTGCAGCCACTCGCGCGTGCGGAACTGCCAGTCGCGCATCGACACGTCGTTCGCGATCGTGTAGCCGGCGATCGCGGCCGCCGCGGTCTCACGGTCGGCCCGGCGCACGGTGGCGCCCACCACGACCACGAGCTCGCCCTCCCAGTCGACGCTGTCGCTCTCGGGCGGCAGGGCGATGGCGTCGCCGTCGCCCAGGAGTGTGTCGGTGAACTTGGCGAACAGCACGGGATGGTCCGGCAGCGGCCTTCCCATCTCCAGGATGTGCGCCCGGTAGTTCAACCCGACGCACACGATCTTTCCCGGCGCCGTGATCACCGGGGCGAAATCCAGGTCGGCGGCGGCGAGCGTCTCGCCGTCGATCGCCGCCGCGCGCTCCAGCGCATCCGCGGCCAGCACGGCGCCCACATCGGCATACCCGTCGAGCACGACGGCGGTGTCGCCGTCGATCCGCACGGCTGCCGTGGTGTCGCCTCGGCGAATGGTGGCGAGTTTCATCGATCTTCTCCTTCGACCTGCAGACGGTAGAGTCCGAGGCCCTCGAAAATAGGGGTGTCACTGAAATGGAAGAGGTCCAGCCCCGATTCTGCCGTGACGGCGTACCGGCACCAGCTCGGCGCCACGAAGATGTCCCCGTGGCCGACCCGGTGCTCGGTGCCGTCGAGCTCGATCGTGCCCTCGCCCTCGAAGACCTGGAACACGTTCGACCCGACCTCGCGACGGGGCGTCGTGCGCACTCCGGGGCGGAGGCGGTGGAACTGGGCGCGGATCGTCGGCATGACATCGCCGCCGGTGGTCGGGTTGATGTAACGCACCGCGGCATGTCCCGGTTCGATCGTGGCGGGCTGACCCTCGTCCTCCAGGAGCAGCTGGTCGGTCAGTGCGGCATCCGTGTTCTCCCAGCGGTAGGCGCCGATCGGGCTCGAGACCGTGTTCTGCAGCCCCGACAGCGGACGCAGCCCGGGATACGACCACAGCCGCTCGCTCCGGGAGAAGTCGGGGGTCGCATAGTCGGTGACCCGCTCCGTGCCGAACTCGAAGAAGCCCGTGTCGAACTGGTAGGCGAACGGGATGTCGAGGCCGTCGATCCACGTCATCGACTCGTCGGTCTCGTTGTGGTGCCCGTGGAAGTTCCAGCCCGGGGTGAGGAGGAAGTCGCCACGGCTCATCCGGACCGGGTCGCCGTTGACGACCGTCCAGACGCCCTGACCCGAGGTCACGAAACGGAATGCGTTCTGGGAGTGGCGATGCTCGGGCGCGGTCTCGCGGGGGCCGAGCTGCTGGATCGCCGCCCACAGCGTCGGGGAGATATACGCACGACCGCCGAGGCCCGGATTGGCGAGGCCGATGGCCCGGCGCTCGCCCCCTCGCCCGACCGGGACGAGATCGCCGGCGCGTTCGGCGAGCGGCTGCAGCTTCGACCACCGCCACAGCCACGGCAGCGCCTTCGGGCGCGGGACCATGGGCATGAGGTCGTCGAGCTGCGTCCAGAGCGGAATGAGGTGTTCCTCCTCGAAGCCGCTGTAGAGGGCGCGCAGCTCGGGCGTGTCCTCGGGCTGCATCGCATTGTCGACATCCGTGTGACTCAAGCTGCTCTCGTCCACCCGCGGTCCTCTCGCCTGTTCCCGCCACGATATCGAGAGTGCTTGCGTGCAGCGCAAGCATTTCCGGAACTATTGCGCTATCCACAGGGTCTCGGCAGCGCATCCTCCCGCACGACGATGTCGATGCCAGGGTCGCCGCGTGATCGGCCGCAGTGCGACGGACCTCACTCAGTGCGCGGGTTCCGCGGCGAGGCGGCGGGATGCCGTTGCCATGTGCACGGCCATCGCCGAGGCCGCGGCATCCTCTTCGCCCGCCGCGACCGCGTGATGGATCGCGTCGTGCTCGGCCAGCGCCGCGCGGGCCTCGTCGTCGTCGCGCACGGCGCGGTCGGCGTAGACCTGCAACAGCGACCGCACGACGTTCAGCTGGTCGACGAGCGTCTCGTTGCGCGAAGCGGCGGCGAGGGCGTTGTGGAAGTCGAGGTCGGCACGGGCGAAGGCCTCCAGTTCGCCGACGCTCGCGCGCATCCGGTCCAGGGCGCCGCCCAGCGCACGCAGGTCGTCGGCGTCGGCGCGCGCGGCCGCCAGGCGCGCGACGTAGATCTCGAGCCCCGAGCGCAGCTCGAGCAGCTCCGCCGTGTTCTGCTCGCCGATGAGCAGCCCCCAGCGCAGCGTCTGCGGCAGCAGATCGCTCGCCCGCCCGCGCAGGTACGTGCCCGACCCCGGCCGCACATCGACGATGCCCAGGATCTCCAGCGCGGCCAGAGCCTCGCGCACCGCCGAACGCCCGACGCCGAGCGTCGTCGCGAGCTGGCGCTCCGGGGGCAGCCGCGTACCCGCCGCGATCGACCCGCCGGTGAACAGGTCGAGCAGGCGCCGCACCACTTCCGAGACCGGGCTTCCCGACGGAAGGGCGCTCAGCGCGGCCGCGATCTCGTCGGAGCGGTCACCGGGATAGGCGGGCATGGGGACAACATACTCGCAAAGGTCCGAAAAAGGGCTTGCAATTGGTCAACCGGTTCGACAATATGGTCGCAGGCACACACGCGGATCACTGCACGCCGGTCCGCGGAACCAGCGCCGTCGATGATCAGGAGTCACTGTGGACGACACTCTCACCACCGAATCGAATCCCGTCGCCCGGTCCGCCATCCGCAAGGCGACCCGGCCGGTCTCGTCCGGCACCCAGAACGGCGTCTCGCCGCGGGAGAGCGGGCGCTGATGACCCGGCTCTGGAACGACCCGGCATCCTTCGCGGATGAGATGATCGACGGCTTCGTCGCGGCCAACGGACGGTACGTGCGGCGGGTGCCGGGCGGCGTGGTGCGCAGCACCGTGTCGCCGGCCGGCCAGGTCGCGGTGGTCGTCGGCGGCGGCTCGGGCCACTACCCCGCCTTCGGCGGGCTCGTCGGGCAGGGCCTCGCGCACGGCGCGGCGATGGGGAACCTCTTCGCCTCGCCCTCGACGCAGCAGATCGTCTCGGTCGCCCGGGCCGCCGACCTCGGCGGCGGCGTGTTCTTCACGTACGGCAACTACGCCGGCGACGTGCTGAACTTCGACGCCGCCCAGGCGAAGCTGCGCGGCGAGGGCATCGCCTGCGAGACCGTCACGGTCACCGACGACATCTTCTCGGCGCCCCCCGACGAGAAGCACCGCCGCCGCGGCATCGCGGGCGACCTGACGGTGTTCCGCACGGCGGCAGCCGCCGCCGAGGCCGGCTGCGACCTCGCCGACGTGACCCACGTCGCGCGGCTCGCGAACGAACGCACCCGCACCTTCGGCGTCGCGTTCACCGGCTGCACCCTGCCCGGGGCGCCGGAGCCGCTGTTCACCGTGCCGGAAGGGCGCATGGCGATCGGCCTCGGCATCCACGGCGAACCGGGCGTCGACGAGACCGACATCCCGACCGCCGACGGGCTGGCCGAGCTGCTCGTGAGGCGCCTCCTCGCGGAGCGGCCGGACGGTGCCGACGGCCGCGTCGTGCCGATCCTCAACGGCCTCGGGTCGCTCAAGTACGAGGAGATGTTCGTCGTCTATCGGCGCATCGCGCAGCTGCTGGAGGCGGCCGGGCTCGAGATCGTCGACCCGCACGTCGGCGAATACTGCACGAGCTTCGACATGGCCGGCACCTCCCTCACCCTCTTCTGGCTCGACGACGAGCTCGCGCAGCTGTGGGAGACCCCGGTCGACACGCCCGCCTACCGCCGCGGCGCGGTCGCCGCCGCCGAGCGCATCGCCGACACCGGCGCCCACACCGAGACGAGGGATGCCGTCACCCCCGGCGACCCGGCATCCGTCGAGGTCGCCGCCACCGTGCGCGCCGCCCTGGAGGCGATCGTCGCGACGGTCGACGCCCACGTCGACGAGCTCGGCCGCATCGACGCGATCGCCGGCGACGGCGACCACGGCATCGGCATGCAGCGCGGATCGCACGCGGCCCTCGCCGCCGCGACCGCCGCGGCCGAGGCGGGCGCCGGCGCGGGCACGACCCTGGAGCGGGCCGCCGACGGCTGGTCCGACCGCGCCGGCGGCACGTCGGGCGCCCTGTGGGGCGTGATCCTGTCGTCGGTCGCAGCCCACCTCGGCGACGCCGGCACGCCCTCGGCCGCCGACGTCGCGGCCGGGGTGGCGGCGGGCACGGCCGGCGTCATGGCCTACGGCAAGGCCGAGGTCGGCGACAAGACCCTCGTCGATGCGCTGGTGCCGTTCTCGGCGACCCTGGCCGCTGCGGTGGATGCCGGCGCCTCCCTCTCCGACGCCTGGCAGCAGGCCGCCGCCGCCGCGACCGCCGCCGCCGCCGCGACCGCCGACCTGCTCCCGCGGATGGGGCGCGCCCGCACGCACGGCCAGAACAGCGTCGGCACGCCCGACCCGGGCGCCCACTCGCTCGCTCTCATCGCGACCGCCATCGGCGACCTGCTCGCCGCCTCCCCCGACACCGAACGGAACTGACATGCCCGCACCTCTCCGCATCGTCATCGGCTGCGACGACGCCGGTTACGACTACAAGGAGATCCTCAAGAGGGACCTCGAAGCCAGCGACCTCGTCGCCGCGGTCGCCGACGTCGGCGTCGACGCCGACGGGCACACCCCGTATCCCAAGGTCGCGATCGAGGCCGCCGAGCGCGTCGCCGCAGGCCTCGCCGACCGCGCCCTGCTCATCTGCGGCACCGGCCTCGGCGTCGCGATCGCGGCGAACAAGGTGGCCGGCATCCGGGCGGTGACGGCGCACGACTCGTTCTCGGTGGAGCGCGGCGTGCTGTCGAACAACGCGCAGGTGCTGACGATGGGCCAGCGCGTCGTCGGCATCGAGCTGGCCCGGCGCCTCGTCCGCGAATGGCTGACCTACCGCTTCGACGAGTCCAGCGCGTCGGCCGCTAAGGTCGCTGTCATCGACGAGTACGAGACCACCGGATCCTGCTGATGCCGCGGGTGACGGTCGGCGTGAGCCTGAAGGCGTACTTCGGTCGCCGCCAGGCGCGCATCTGGTTCACGCAGGTCGCCGCGCGCGCCCGCAGCCACGATGCGGTGCGCTCCGGCGCCGTCGAGGTCTTCGTCATCCCCACCTACCTGCAGCTCGAAGACGCCCGCGGCTGCTTCGAGGGCACCCGCATCGCCCTCGGCGCGCAAGACGTGTCGGCGTATCCCGCCGGCGCGTACACGGGCGAGATCACCGCCGCCGAGCTCGCAGAGTCGGGCGTGACCCTCGCCGAGATCGGGCACGCCGAGCGCCGTCGCCTGTTCGGCGAGACCGACGCCGACACCGCCGCCAAGGCGACGGCCGCGCTGAGTGCGGGCATCACCCCGGTGCTCTGCCTCGGCGAGACGGAACGGATGGATGCCGCGGCCGCCGCCGCGGCGACCGTCGCGCAGCTGCACGCGGACCTCGACGGCGCTCCGGCCGGCCGGGTCGTCGTCGCCTACGAGCCGGTGTGGGCGATCGGCGCACCCGAGCCGGCGCCCGCTTCGCACATCGTCGCCGTCGCCCGGGCGCTGCGCGCCGCCCTGGATGCCGACGCCGCGCGCGCCGGCTCGACCGTCATCTACGGGGGCTCGGCCGGCCCCGGGCTGCTGACCCGCCTCGGCGACGACGTCGACGGCCTGTTCCTCGGCCGCTTCGCGCACGACCCCGACGCCTTCGCCGCCGTCCTCGACGAGGCCGCCGCCCTCGCCTCCCGCCGCGGAGCACAGCCCCCGGTCGTTGAGCGAGGAGCGCAGCGACGAGACGAAACGCCCCGACCGACGAGTACGCGCTCATGATCGGCTTGGGCACCTACGCCTTCTTCTGGCAGCACTCCGACCGCGTCGCCGAGCCGCTGTCGCTCATCGGCGCCTTCGAGGCGACGCGCGAGCTCGGCGTCGACCTGTTCCAGATCTGCGACTACGCTCCGCTGCTCGAGATGTCGGCGCCCGAACTGCAGGATGCCGCCGCCGCGGCCCGCGACCTGGGTCTTGCGATCCAGCTCGGCACGAAGGGCGTCGAACCCGCGCACCTGCGCCGGTTCCTCGGCCCCGCGGAGGTGTTCGATGCGCGCCTCGTGCGCAGCATGCTGTACGGGCCGGGCTCGCGCCCCACGCTCGACGAGGCGCGGACGTGGCTCGAGGCCGCGCTCGGTGCCTACGAGTCCGCGGGGGTCACCCTCGCCCTGGAGACCTACGAGCAGGTCGCCACCGCCGACCTCGTCGCACTCGTCCAGGACATCGGCGACCCGCACCTGGGCGTCTGTCTCGACCCGGCCAACGTCGTGGCGCGGCTCGAGCTGCCGCGCGACTGCGTGGAGTCGGCGGTATCCGTCGTGAAGAACGTGCACGTCAAGGACTTCGCCTTCGCCCGCCAGGCCGGGTGGGTCGGCTTCACATATTCCGGTGCACGCATGGGCACCGGACTGCACGACTATCCGCACCTGCGCGAGACCGTCCGCCCGCACGAGCGCGGAATCGACGAGATCGTCGAGCACTGGCTGCCCTGGCAGGGCGATGCCAAGACCACCATCCGAACCGAGCGGGACTGGACCCGCGCCACCCTGGAATATCTGAGGAGCACACCATGAGCCACAAGATCGCCGTCTTCGGCGCCGGCGGAAAGATGGGCACGCGCGTGTCCAACAACCTCGTGAAGACCTCCCACACGGTCTGGTACGTCGAGAACTCGCCCGCCGGCCAGGAGCGCGTCGTCGCCGCCGGCCGCGAGCTGTCCGACGCCCAGGCCGCCATCGCCTCGGCCGAGATCGTCGTCCTCGCCGTCCCCGACCTCGCGCTCGGCCCCGTCACGGCAGACCTCGTGCCGCAGCTGCGACCGGGCACGATAGTGCTGACGCTCGACCCGGCCGCCGCCTACGCGGGCCTGCTCACGACCCGTGACGACGTCATCCAGGCGGTGGCGCACCCGTGCCACCCGTCGGTGTTCCTGGAGCGCACCTCGAAGGAGGAGTGGGCCGACACGTTCGGCGGCATCGCGGCGCCGCAAGACGCCATCGCCGCGATCGAGAGCGACGACCCCGCCAAGAAGGAGATCGTCGAGGAGACCGTGCGCGCGATCTACGCGCCGGTCCTCGACGTGCACTGGGTCACCGTGAAGCAGCTCGCCCAGCTCGAGCCGACCCTCGTCGAGACGGTCGCGTGCATGATCGGCGCCCTCCTGAACGAGGCGCTCGACGAGGCCGTCCACACGATGGGCGTCCCCGAGGCGGCGGCCCGCAGCATCCTCTACGGGCACACGCAGGTGGCGCTCGCGAACGGGCTGCGCGGCGACAACCCGTTCAGCGACGCGTGCCTCATCGCGATGGACTACGGCCGCGAGAGCATCATCAAGGACGACTGGAAGAAGATCTTCCGCGACGACGAGCTCGACAAAAACCTCGCCCGCATGCTCCACCTCGACCACACCGAGCGCTGAGATGGGCCAGCTGGAGGGAAAGACCGCGCTGGTCACGGGCGCAGCGCTCGGCATCGGACTGGCGGTGGCGCAGCGCTTCGCCCGCGAGGGCGCACGGGTCGTACTCGCCGACCGCAACGGCGAGGGCGCGGCGCAGGCCGCCGCCGCAATCGGGGCGGCGGCGCGCGCCGTGACGATGGACATCTCCGACGAGCGTGCCGTCGCCGCGGGCTTCGCCGAGATCGAGGATGCCGGCTGGGCGCCCGACGTCGTCGTCGCGAACGCGGGCGTGCAGTTGTTCGGTCAGGACGCGCCGGCCGCCGACCTCGACCTCGACATCTGGCGCCGCACGATCGACATCAACCTCACCGGCACGTTCCTGACGGTCAAGCACGCCGTGCGGTCGATGCTGCGCAGCGGCGCGGCCGACCGGCCGGCCGGCGCGTCGATCATCCTCACCGGGAGCCCCACCGGGGTCAACGGCGAGGGGAAGGACTTCACCGCCTACAGCGCCTCAAAGGCCGGCATCCATGGACTGGGACGCACCGTCGCCGCGGCATATGCGTCGCGCGGCATACGTGTCAACACGGTGCAGCCGGCGTACACCGAGACGCCGCTCGTCGCCGCGATCACCGAGGATCCGCAGTCGCGTGCCGCGATCGTCGGGCGCATCCCGATCGGCCGGGCCGGGACGCCCGCCGATGTCGCGGGGATCATGGTGTACCTCGCTTCGGACGACGGTTCCTTCGCGACCGGCGCGATCTTCCAGGTCGACGGCGGCATGACCTCCCTCTGAGACACCCCCGGTCGTTGAGCGAGGCGCCGCAGGCCACCGGTCGTTGAGCGACGCGCCGCAGGCCACCGGTCGTCGAGCGACGCGCCGCAGGCCACCGGTCGTCGAGCGAGGCGCCGCAGGCCACCGGTCGTTGAGCGAGGCGCCGCAGGCCACCGGTCGTTGAGCGAGGCGCCGCAGGCGCCGAGACGAAACGCCCCACACCCACCGGAGAGGAACCCCACGATGTGGACCCGCAAGCATCGCGACCTGCGCGCGCTCGGCGACTGGACGTTCGAGCTGCGCGGCGACGAACTCGCCGATCTGCGGCGAGACGGCCGCCCGGTGCTGCGCAGCATCCGCGCCGTCGTGCGCGACCGCGACTGGGACACGGCGCCGCTCGTCGTGGACCGCGTGCACGCCACCGACGCCACGCTGACGCTCCACGTGCGCTCGGACGGGCTCGGGTCGTCGTTCCGGGGAGTCGTGCGGGCCGAGGCGCGCGGCGACCGCTTCGTCGTGACGGCCGACCTCGAGAGCGCGCAGCCGTTCGACACGAATCGCACGGGCCTCGTCGTGCTGCATCCGCCGCGCATCGCGGGGGCGGCGATCGACGTGCTGCACGGCGACGGGACGACCGAGCGCACCGTGTTCCCCGTGGCGATCAGCCCGCACCAGCCGGTGTTCGACATCGCCGGGCTGGCGTGGCAGCACGACGGCCTGTCCGTGGCCGTGCGCTTCGACGGCGACGTGTTCGAGATGGAGGACCAGCGCAACTGGACCGACGCCTCGTACAAGACCTACAGCCGCCCGCTCGCACTGCCGTTCCCGTACCGGGTGGATGCCGGCGAGCGCATCGTGCAAACGGTCACCGTGCGCGCGGTCGCCGTCGCGGGCGGCGCGGGGCGGCCCGGCGATGGGCCCGCCGTCACCGTGCGGGCCGGCACCGGGCGGCCCGACACTGTGCCGGCGGGCGCCGTCGCGGGCGGCGCGACGCCGGCAGCGCCGGAGGCCGTCATCTCGCTGACGCCCGGCGGCGCCTTCCCCGCCGTGTCGGTGGGCGTGGCGACGGCACCCGCCCCGGCACCCGTCGCCGGCGCCCCGGCGCCGGGTTCGACGCGCCTCGTCGAGCTCGACCTCGCCTGGGTCGGATGGCCCGCCGCGCTCGCGCGGGCGGCGGGCGCCGGGCTCCCCCTCGACGTGCGCCTCGTCATCGCCGACGCCGATCCGGCCGGGTCGGTCGCCACGGCGGCGGCCGCGCTGGCCCGGCACGGCATCGCACGCGTCGCGGCATTCTGGCCGACCGGGCCCGCGCAGCACGTGTCGGATGCCGCGGCCACCGCTCTCCTGCGCGCGGCGCTGGCCGAGGCCGGCATCCGTCCCACCGTCGTCGGCGGTGCCCGCTCGCACTTCACCGAACTGAACCGCGAGCAGCACCGCCTTCCGGCCGACCTCGACGGCATCGTCTTCAGCGTCACGCCGCTGTTCCACAGCCTCGACACCGAGCAACTGGTCGAGTCCGTCGCGATGCAGCGACTCGTCGCCGGGCAGGCGGTCGGCATCGCCGCCGGGCGTCCGGTGCACATCGGACCGATCACGTTGCGCCCGCACTTCAACAACGTCGCCACGACGCCCGCCCCGCTGCCGGCGACCGACGACCTGTCGGGCGGCTACGGACCCGAGCTCGAAGACGCCGACGATCCGCGACACGACGCACCCGAGCTCGCCGCGTGGACGATCGCGAGCGCGGCCGCTCTCGCCGTGCCGGGCGTCGCCTCGCTGTCGTACTTCGAGGAGTGGGGTCCGCGCGGCATCCGCACCTCAGAGGGCCGCGACCGGCCGGTCGCGGCAGCGGTGCGGGCGCTCGCCGGGCTCGACGGCGCCGAGCTGCTGCACGGCGCGAGCCCCGACGGCCTGGTCTGGGCCGTCGGCGCGCGCCGTCCGGACGGCGCCGAGACGGTGCTCGCGGCAAACCTGGATGCCGCCGCGCGCACGGTCGAGATCGCCACGCCCAACGCCACGCCCGACGCCACGCCCGACGGCCGCCGCCGCATCCACCTCGCCCCCGGCACCTGGGCGACGCTGAACTGACTCCGGCCGCATCCCTCCGGCGTCCCGCGTCGCGACCGGCCGCATCGCCTCCACCACCCCTCCCACCCCACGTCGCGACCGGCCGCCTCGCCTCCACCACCCCCTCCCACCCCACGTCGCGACCGGCCGCATCACCTCCACCACCCCCTCCCACCCCACGGCGCGAAAAACGGAGATGTACCCCAAAAACGGACGCCGTGGGCCATCGGCATCCGTATTTCACGACATATCCGTTTTTCGCGACGCGCACCGTAGCGCCGAGACGCGCAGGATGCCGACGCGTTCGCAGGATGCCGACGCGTCCGGCGGATGCCGCGGCGCCACACCGGACGCCGCAACACACGCCGCCGCCGCAGCACACGCCGCCGCCACGACGACCCGCATCGCCTCCGTCATCCCCTCCCACCCCACGGCGCGAAAAACGGAGATGTGCCCCAAAAACGGACGCCGTGGGGCATCGGCATCCGTTTTTCACGACATATCCGTTTTTCGCGGCAGGCGCCGTCGCGCCGCCTCCATGTGGCATGCCGTGCTACGCTGTGCCACATGGAGGCGGCGCACGAGGTCAACCAGCGCGATCTGCGCATGCGGTCGCGAGAGATCATGGATGCCGTGGAGCGCGGCGAGTCGTTCACGGTGACGCGCGACGGCCGCCGGGTCGGCGAGCTCATCCCGCTGCGGCGTACGCACCGGTTCGTCTCGCGCGACGACTTCGCCCGCGGATCGCGGAACATGCCGGTCATCGATCCGGCACGCTTCCGTGCCGACCTCGACGCTGTGATCGACGGCGGAATCGACGACCCGTACGCGCGAGCCGCGCGGTGACCGCCGAGGGGATGCTCGACACGAACATCCTGATCCTGCGGTCACGGATCGACCCGCGAGACCTGCCCGACCGTGCGGCGATCAGCGCCGTCGCGCTCGGCGAGCTCGCTGCCGGCGTGCACCTCGTGCGCGCCGATGCGCCGGACGCCGACGTCGTGCGCGCCGAGCGCATCGCCCTGCTGCAACAGGCGGAGGCCGAGTTCGACCCCGTCCCCTACGATGCCGCCGCAGCGCGGATGTACGGACGGATGTGCGCCGCAGTAGCGCGACTCGGCCGGATCCCGCGGGCCCGCGCCGCCGACCTCATGATCGCCGCGACCGCCGCGACCGAAGCGCTGCCGCTGTTCACGACGAACCCTGACGACTACCGCGGCCTGGACGCGCTCGTCGACATCGTCGCCGTGCCGCGCCCGGCATCCGACCGGCGCTGAGGTCCCGCGCATCACGTCGCGAAAAACGGAGATGTACCCCAAAAACGGACGCTGTGGGCCATCGGCATCCGTATTTCACGACATATCCGTTTTTCGCGACGCGCACCGCAGCGCCGAAACGCGCAGGATGCCGACGCGTCCACCGGATGCCGCACGGCGGATGCCACGGCGCCACACCGGACGCCGCCGCACACGCTGCCGCCGCGACAACCCCCATTGCCGCCGCCGCGACCGGCCGCATCACCTCCACCACCCCTCCCATCCCACGTCGCGAAAGACGGAGATGTACCCGAAAAACGGACGCCGTGGGGCATCGGCATCCGTATTTCACGACATATCCGTTTTTCGCGACGTGCACCCGTAGCGCCGGGACGCGCAGGACGCCGACGCCTCCACCGGATGCCGCACGGCGGATGCCGCGGCGTCCGGCGGATGCCACACCGGCTTCCGCCACGGCGGACGCCACACCGGATGCCCCGGCGTCAGCCGCCGGTCGAGGCGCGGACGACCAGCTCGGGCCGGAAGCGCACCTGGCGCGCGGGCGCGGACCGGTCGCCGAGAGCCGACAGCAGCAGCTCGACGGCGGTCGCGCCGATCTCGCGGGCGGGCTGCCGCACCGACGACAGCGGCACGATGGTCGCCTGGGCGAAGTCGATGTCGTCGTAGCCGATCAGCGCAAGATCCTCGGGCACGCGCACGTCGCCGAAGATCGCGACCCCCTGCAGCATCCCGACCGCGAGCAGGTCGTTCGCGCAGAAGACGGCATCCGGGCGGTCCTGCGCGTCGCGCTGCGCGACCTTCTCGCCCGCCGCGCGCCCGGCCAGCACGGTCAGCGACTTCGAGCTCGATGACCTCGAGCGTCGCATCGGGGACCGCCGTCAGGGCGCGCCGCGCCCCTTCGAGCCGGTCGGCGACCTGCCTGATCGCCAGCGGACCCCCGACGAACGCGATGCGACGCCGGCCCTGCGCCAGCAGATGCGCGACGGCGAGCTGTCCGCCCTCGATGTCGTCCACGGCGACCGACGGCAGGGCGCCGTCGGGGTCTTCGGCGTCGACGAGCACGAGGGGGATCCCCGCATCGGCGAGCTGACGCACCGGCAGCGCGTCCAGAGAGGTCGGCGTCAGCAGCACCCCGTTGACCCGCTGTTCCCGGAACAGGTCGAGGCAGGCGGCCTCGCGCACGCTCGACTGGTCGCCGTTGCCCAGCAGCACCGCCAGCCCGGCCTGCGCGGCGCGGTCCTCCGCCCCGCGCGCGACCTCGGCGAAGAACGGGTTCGCGCTGTCGAGCACGACGAGCCCGATCGAGCGGCTGCGTCCGACGCGCAGCTGACGGGCGGCATCGTTGCGCACGAACCCGAGTTCCTCGATCGCCGCGTGCACGCGCGCGACCGTCGCCGCGGCGACCTTGTCGGGCCGGTTCAGCACGTTCGAGACGGTGCCGACCGAGACGGATGCCGCAGCCGCGACATCCTTCACACTCACTGCCACCGCGACCCCCGCCCTGTGCTGCGCGGCCCCGCCGACCACCGGGCGAAGCGTCGCGTCCAGACTACCGCTTGAAACGATTCATGACCGGTTCGGTGGGCACACCGGCCGGCGTCGCCCACGACAGCGTGCCGTCCTGCCGACGCCGGGACACGAGCCGCTCAATGCATCTCGATGGTCTCCACCGCGCGGATGCCATCCCGGATGAACCGGTTGGCGTGCGCAGCGAGGTCGTCGGAGTCGTTCCACAGATTGCGCCAGATCGCCAGCGAACGCGTCAGCTGATCGTCGACGACGGCACTGGAGAACGATTCGAAGACGATCGGGCCGTCGTACCGGATGCGGCGCAGCGCGCGGAAGAGGCTGTCGAAGTCGACCGAACCCGATCCGAGGTAGCCGCGATGGCTTTCGCCGATATGCACGTAGCGCAACCGGTCACCCGCATCGAGCACGGGGTCGAACATCCCCGACTCCTCGATGTTCATGTGGTAGGTGTCCAGGTGCAGCTGGACGTTGTCGCTGTCCACCTCGTCGAGGAAGGCCAGCCCCTCCCGCGCGGTGTTGCAGATATTCGTCTCGTAGCGGTTGACGACCTCCAGCGACAGCTGCACCTTCGCCTGCCGCGCGTACGCGCCCAGGCGCCGCAGCGCCTCGGCGCTGTGGCGACGGCCGGTGGCGGTGGCCGGTGCGGTGTACTTCTGTAGCGCGGAGTAGATCACCCCGCACAGGTCGGTCCCGCCCACGGCGGCCACGATGTCGATCGCGCGCGCGAGCAGGTCTTCGCCGCGCTGGACGATCGCCGGATCCTCGCTGGAGAGATCTGTCGCACCGCTCAGCCCGAGCGAGGCGGTCATCTCGATACCGTGATCGGCCAGGATCCTCGCCGCCGCCTTCTCATCGAAGGCGAACGGATCCATCAGGGGCATCTCGATGAAGTCGAAACCCGCCCGCTGAACCCCTTCGATCGCCGTCGCGATGCCCCGCTCGTCGACCGAGCCGGAAAACACGAACCCATGGCAACCCACTCGCATGATGTCATCTCCCCTTCGTCTTCACACGCCACCGCCGCACCGAGATCATGCGGCGTCCGAGTTCGTCGCCGAGCCCGCCGGCTTCGCCGGGGGCGGCTTGACCGCGACCGTGCCGACGCGTTTGGACGTGCGTCTCAACTGCGTGCGGCTGAGCAGCGCCGACCCGACGAGCACCACGCCCAGGGCGAGCAACTGCACCTGTGCGCCATCGTTGCCCGGCACCACCAGAAGGATCGCGGCGTTCAACCACACGATCAGCAGCGCCGCCAACAGAACCCCGGACAGCCGGCCGATGCCGCCCGTGATCGCAACGCCGCCGAGCACGGCGATCGTGATCGCCGGCAGCGCCATCCCCGCGCCGCTGGTCCCCGCATCCGGGCGGGCCGAGGCGAACTGCGCGACGGTGTACACCGCGACGAGCCCCGACACGCCACCGGCGAAGGTGTACGCCAGCATCCGGGTGCGGCGCGTGTCGATGCCGGCCCACTGCGCGGCGGTGTCGTTCGTGCCGATCGCATACAGCCGTCGCCCATACGTGGTCCGGTTCAGCAGGAACCAGGCGACGACGGCGACCGGCAGCAGGAAGGTGAACACCCCCAGCGGCACGAGCGGGAGCGATCCGCCGATCAGCGGGATCTCGATCGATTTGGCCGCGCCGTACAGGTCGCGGATCGCGTCGCCGGAGATGGGCTTCTGATTGCTGATCACCAGCGCGAGCGAACGGTAGGCGTAGAACGTCGCGAGGGTGGCGATGAGTGCGGGAAAGCCCAGGTAGGCGGTGAGGTACCCGTTGACCGCGCCGAGCAACGCCCCGATGAGCACACCCAGCGTCATCGCGACTCCCAGCGGGAGCCCGACCTGCTGGTACAGCATGCCGAACGCGATGCCGGACAGCGACACCATCGCCCCGATCGACAGGTCGATGCCCCCCTTGCCCGACGTGATCACGACGAGTTCGGCGAGAGCGAGCAGCGCCAGCGGGACGTAGGCGATGAGGGTGGATGCCAGATAGTCGCTG
Organism: Microbacterium sp.; assembly: GCF_047602155.1. Lineage (GTDB taxonomy): Bacteria > Actinomycetota > Actinomycetes > Actinomycetales > Microbacteriaceae > Microbacterium. Next base: position 727,879 of record NZ_JASGHZ010000001.1, read on the forward strand.
TCGAAGCGTCCACTGGTCATCCCGGCGGCGTCGAAGATCGCCATCACGACCAGCAGGAGGACGATCAGTCCGAGCAACAGGGTCGCGCGGTCTCCGATGTTGGCGGCGATCCACGCCTTGAAGCGATCCTTCGGGCGGAGAGACTCGATGGCGATGACCGCGGTCGTGTCGATGGCGTTCATGAGCGCCTCCTGGCTCGTTCACGGATGAGATCGGTGCCGACGGCGATGATGATGAAGATCCCGACGAACAGGTACGACAGCTGCGACGGCCAGCCGAGCTGCGTCACCCCGGTGATGACCGTCTGCACGAGCAGCGCGCCGAGCAGCGTCCCGATGACACTGCCCCGGCCGCCCATGATGGAGGTTCCGCCGATGACGACGGCCGCGATGACCTGGAGCTCCTTGCCGGCGCCCACCGACTGGTCGAGGGTCGAGGTGCCGGTGGCGATGACCATGCACGCGGCGAGCCCCGCGAACAGCCCCGTTGCCGCATAGACGCCCACGAGCCGTGGCTTCACGTTGATGCCGGCAAGCCGTGCGGCGTTCGCGTTGCCGCCGATCGCGTACAGATTGCGGCCCGGCCGCGTGTAGCGCAGGTACCACCAGGCGGCGATCACGACGACCACCGCGATCGCGAACGAGTGCGGAACACCGAGGGTCTGCCCCGCCGCGCCGCGCCCGAAGAACGAGAGGGTGTCGGGGATCCCGTTGACCGTGGACGAATTGAACACGCGCAGGCCGATGAACTGGAACAGGTTGGCCGTACCGAACGTGATGATGATCGGATGCACCTCGCCGTACGCGATCAGCGCACCGTTGGCCGCTCCGAGGACGAGGCCGATCGCCATCGCCAGCACCACGGCGACGATGAGCGGCACATCGAAGGTCACGAGCGTCTGGGCCGTGATCACGGCGCTGACCATGATCATCCCCGCCACCGACACGTCGATGCCCGCCGTGATGATCACGCACGTCATCCCGACGCCGATCAGCGCGATCGGCGCGACCTGCACCAGGAGCGGTCCGATCGACCCCGCGGTGAGAAACGACGGCGTGAACACGCCGAGGAACACCCACAGCGCGGCGAGCACGGCCAGCAGGACGATCTCCTGGCCGGTGACGACAGGGGGGAGGATTCGTCGAAGATCGACGGAAGGGCTTCCCGCACGAGCGGGGGCTGTCGTACTCACGCTGCCTCCTGTTCGCCACCGGCCGCCGCGGCCAGCAGCTGAGCTTGGGTCGCACCCTGCGCGAACTCCTGCGCGATCCGCCCGGCCCGGAACACCAGCACGCGGTCGGAGACCCGCAGCACTTCGCTCAGATCGGTCGTGATGACGAGGATCGCGGTGCCCTGATCGGCAAGTTCCCCGATGAGGGCGTGGATCTCTTCCTTCGCTCCCACATCGACACCCTGCGAGGGCTCTGCCAGCACGAGCAGTTCCGGCTTGCGAACGATCTGACGAGCGAGGACCACCTTCTGGGCGTTGCCGCCCGACATCGCGGCGATCGGCTGTCGCTCGGTCGGCGTCTTCACGGCGAGACGGTTGATGAGGCCGCGGGCGATGGTGCGCTCGCGGGCCGGCGAGACCCACCCGCGCACCTTGCCGAGCAGGTCGAGGGATCCGATCGAGATGTTGAAGGCGATCGACTGGAACGAGAAGGCGCCCTGCGATGCGCGGTTGGCCGGAAGCATCCGGATGCCGCGCCGCTGCGCCGCCGCCGGTGAGAGCACCGGGTCGGCACTGCCCACGACCCGCAGCACTCCGCTCGTCGGCCGCCGCATCCCATAGGCGACCTCGCCCACCTCGGCGGCGCCCGAACCGACCAGCCCGTAGAGACCGACCACTTCGCCCGCCCGCACCTGGAGCGTCACGTCTTCGAAACGACCGGCGAGGGTGAGGTTCTCGAGCTCGAGCAGCGGCGCTCCGAGCGTGCCGGTCGTGCGGGTGCCGTCACTCAGCTCGCCGCCGACCATGTGCTCGACGATCTGGCGCACCGTGAGCTCCGTGATGGGCTTGGTCGTCACGGTCTGCCCGTCGCGCATGATCGTGACGGTGTCGGTGATGCGGAACAGTTCGTCGAGACGGTGCGAGATGTAGATGATCGAGACGCCCTCGGAGGCGAGCCGTCGCACCACCCCGAAGAGAACCTCGATCTCACTGTCGGTGAGGATCGCGCTCGGCTCGTCGAGGATCAGGATGCTCGCCTTGTCCAAGAGGGCTTTGGCGATGGAGACCTGCTGCTGCTGGGCGATCGAGAGATATCCGAGCGGCTGCGCCGCCACGCCCCGATCGAGCCCGACGAGGTCCAGCAGCTCGAGCATGCGCGGCGCCTGCGACTGCCAGTCGATGACCGGCCCCTTGGTGATCTCACGCCCGACGAAGAAGTTCTCGGCCACCGTCAGCTCGGCGAACAACTGCGGCTCTTGATACACCGTCTGGATGCCGTGCTCGATGGCGGCCGCCGTCGAGCCGATGGCCACCGGCGCACCGTCCAGTTCGATCGTGCCTTCGTCGGCACGGACGGCACCGGCAAGAATCTTGATCAGCGTCGATTTTCCGGCGCCGTTCTCACCGACCAGCGCGTGCACGCTGCCGGGCATGACGGTGATGTCTGCGTGCCTGATCGCTCGCACACCGCCGTATCTTTTGGCAATGTCGCGCATCTGAAGGCGCGGGATGGGTTCGGACATGAAGCTCCCTGCATCGTGCGGCCGGGGCCGCGAAAATCGTGGGATGCCGGGGTGCGGGTGCACCGCACCCCGGCAGAACGTGCGATCCGAGGATCAGTAGTCGTAGTCCCCCGCGTTTTCGGCGGTGAAGACCGTCGGCGGGCCCAGCAGCAGGGTCTTGGTCGCGTCGTCGTACTCCACCGCGGGCAGAGCGTCGCTCACGTCGTTGGTCGCGGCGAACGCGTTGCCCTTGGCCAGCTGCACTCCGGCCCACCCGGTGAGGTAGCCCAGCGCCTCGACGTCCCACAGGATGGAACCGCTCGACGCACCCGACTTGAGGTAGGGCAGCATCGACTGCGGCGTGCCCAGACCCACGGTGAACACCTCACCGATGCGTCCGGCATCGGTGACGGCCTGCGCCACCCCGGGCGCCGACGAGGTGCAGACACCGATCAGACCGGTCAGGTCCGGGTGGGCGTTCATCAGGTCTGTCGCCATCGACGTCGCCGTCGCCTGGTCTTCGCCGGCGTAGACGGTGTCGACGATCTCGGCGTCGGGGTAGGCCTCGGCGGTGTGGGTCTTCATCACGTCGATCCACGAGTTAAGGTTCGCCGCGGTCTCACCGCACGAGACGATCGCGAACTTGCCCGAGCCACCCATTGCGTCGAGCAGAGTGTCGACGAGCGTCTCGCCGATGCCCTCCGCGGTCGCCTGGTTGACGAAGACCTCGCGCACCGAGTCCGGCGCGTCGGTGTCGGTCGTGGCGACGTGGATGCCGGCATCCTGCGCCTCCTGCAGCAGCGGGGCGAGCGAATCCGGGTCGTTCGGCGCGACGAAGAGCACGTCGACGCCCTGCTGGATGAACGAGCGGACGATGTCGGCCTGAGCCGCGGCGTCGGCCGTGGTCGGCCCCTGATACAGCCAGGTGAAACCGAGCTCTTCGGCGGCCTTCTGACCGCCCGTGTTCATGGCCTCGAAGTAGGGGATGCCCTGCAGCTTCGGCACGAACGCGATCGTGAGGTCGTCGGTGCCGCCGGCGTCCGCGCTGGCGGACGTGTCGTCGCTGTTGCGCGACGTGCAACCGGACAGCAGCAGTGCGGCGGCGGCCGCGGCCGCCACGGCCATCCCGATCCTGCGTGATATCTTCATCGATACTCCCTCTTTCTTTCTTGAGCTGCCCGGGTGGCCAGCTTCGCTGTGTTCATTCGGTGGGCACCTCGGCGGCCAGCGCACTGGCCATGCCGAGGAACAGGGCGAGCCGGACCTCCACGCCCCGGGCCTGCCACATCGCGGCGACGTCGGGATCGAGACGGTCATCGGTCACGAGGCTGGTGATCGCCTCGGGCGGGCAGAAGGCGTGGAATCCGAAGCCCGCGGCCTTGTCGGAGGCGAAGACGGCGTGCACCTCGGCGCACGCGTCGACGAGCATGCGCTTGGTGATCGACTCCTCCGGCGCGAACTCGAGAAGACCGCGCTCGGGCGACAGCCCCGTGATCCCGAAGAAGCCCTTGGTGATGCGCCCGAGCCCGGTGAGCTGGTCGGGGCTTGCGCCGACCAGGCCGCTGGACTCGCGGCGGACGATGCCGCCGGGCATGATGATGCGCGCCGTCGAGCGGCTGAGGAAGAGCGTCGCGATCTGCAGGGACGGCGTGACGACCACGAGATCCTGCCGATCGACGACTTCGCGGGCGACGAAGTAGGCGGTGCTGGAGGTGTCGAACGCGACGACGTCACCGTCCGACACGAGCTGCGCCGCGAGAGTGGCCACGGCCTGCTTCGACGCGACATCGACCCGGAGCCTCTTGTGGAACTCCCCCTCGCGGAAGGTGGCCCCGACGGCGCCGCCGCGCGTGCGGACCAGTTGGCCGCCGGCCTCCAGTCGCTCCAGATCCTTGCGGACCGTCACCGTCGACACGTCGAGCATCTCGGCGAGCTCGTCCACGCGGACTTCGCCGCGCTCGTCGAGGAGCTCCATGATACGGATTTCACGCTGCCTCACGACGCTCCTTCCTCGCCTTTGGGGAACCGACCGTTGATTCACAACATATTCAGATGCTTTTGGTCTGCGCAAGCTGCGAAGAATTACGAAAGCGTATCGGTGCGAGGCGATGACGCTCTCCCGTGCGTCGTGCGCGCGCCCGGCCGTTCGAGGGATCCGCCCCGGTGCGCGTCGTCGACGCCCCCTGCTCCTTGACGGATCGCCGTTCCCGCTCTAGGGTGTGAAGGGTTTTGTTGTGATCGACAACGATCAACGAGGGCGAGGGGGCATCGTGAAGTTCACCGACGGATTCTGGCAGCTGCGACCGGGCGTGACGGCGGTCTACGCGGAAGAGGCCTACGACGTCTGGCGTACGCAGAACGGGGACGGCGACGCGCTCGTGGTGACCGCTCCGACGGCGGTCATCGCCTCGCGCGGTCACACCCTCAACCGCCCGGTGCTCACCGTGACGCTGTCGGCGCCGATGGAGGGCGTGGTGCGGGTGCGCATCGCCCACCACGAAGGTGGGTCGTGGCACGGCGGGTTCGATCTCCCCGGCGCCACCAGCGGTTCGGGCGCAGCCGACGCCGACGCCGGCACCCTCACGACCGGCCCGCTGACCGCGCGCATCGCGACCGGCGCCCCGTGGAACCTGTCGTTCGAGGTCGACGGACGGCGCGTGACGGGAAGCGGCCGCCGCAGCGCCGCCCACCTCCAGGTCGCCGGCGATGCGCAGGTGGATGCCGGCGTCGCCGACCGCTCCGAGGCCGCCGGCGAGCGGCGAGCGCGGACGTTCGTCCATGAACGGCTCGACCTCGGCGTCGGCGAGCTCATCTACGGACTCGGGGAGCGCTTCGGCCCGCTCGTGAAGAACGGGCAGACCGTCGAGACGTGGAACGCCGACGGCGGCACGGCGAGCGAGCAGGCGTACAAGAGCATCCCCTTCTTCCTCTCCAACCGCGGCTACGGCGTGCTCGTGAACGACCCCGGCCACGTGTCGTACGAGGTCGGGTCGGAGGTCGTCGAGCGGGTGCAGTTCTCGGTCCCCGGCGAAGTGCTGGAGTACTTCGTCATCGCCGGCCCCACCCCGAAAGACGTCCTGGCCCGCTACACGGCGCTCACCGGCCGCCCGCCGACGGTGCCGGCGTGGTCGTACGGGCTGTGGCTGTCGACGAGCTTCACGACCGACTACGACGAGGCGACCGTGACCTCGTTCGTCGACGAGATGGCACGGCGCGAACTGCCCGTGTCGGTGTTCCACTTCGACTGCTTCTGGATGCGCGAGTTCAACTGGTGCGACTTCGAGTGGGATCCGCGCGTGTTCCCCGACCCCGACGGCATGCTCGCCCGCCTGCACGAACGCGACCTGCGGGTGTGCGTCTGGATCAACCCGTACATCGGGCAGCGCTCGCCCCTGTTCGCCGAGGCGGCCGACCAGGGCTTCCTGCTCACCCGGCCCGACGGCTCGGTGTGGCAGTGGGACATGTGGCAGGCCGGCATGGGGCTCGTCGATTTCACGAACCCGGATGCCGTCGCCTGGTTCCAGGGTCATCTGCGCCGGCTCGTCGCGCAGGGCGTCGACTGTTTCAAGACCGACTTCGGCGAGCGCATCCCGGTGGATGTCGTCTACGCCGACGGCTCCGATCCGCAGCGCCTGCACAATCTGTACGCGCAGCTGTATAACCGGGCCGTGCACGACGTCCTGGTCGAGGCCCGCGGCGCGGACGATGCGGTGCTGTTCGCCCGCTCGGCGACAACCGGCGGGCAGTCGATGCCCGTGCACTGGGGCGGCGACTCCAGCTCGACCTACGCCTCGATGGCCGAGACGCTGCGCGGCGGCCTGTCGCTCGCCTTCAGCGGCTTCGCCTACTGGAGCCACGACATCGGCGGCTTCGAGGGCACCCCCGACGTCGGCGTCTTCAAGCGCTGGACCGCGTTCGGCCTGCTCGGCAGCCACTCGCGCTTCCACGGCTCGCAGTCCTACCGCGTGCCGTGGGCCTTCGACGAGGAGGCGGTCGAGGTGACCCGCATCTTCACCCGGCTGAAGATGCGCCTGATGCCGTACCTGTACCGATGGGGGTCGGATGCCGCGGCATCCGGTGTCCCCCTCATGCGCCCCCTGGCGCTCGAGTTCCCCGGCGACCCCGCCGTGGCCTACCTCGACCGGCAGTACATGCTCGGCCCCGACCTGCTCGTCGCCCCCGTGTTCTCGCCGACCGGCGACGTGGAGTTCTACCTCCCCGACGGCACGTGGACCTCGCTCCTGACCGGCGAGAGCGTCGAGGGCGGGCGCTGGCTGCGCGAGAACCACGGATACACGAGCCTGCCGCTGTACGTGCGGCCGGGCGCGGTGCTCCCGTGGGGCGCGCGCGACGACCGTCCCGACTACGACTACCTCGACGGCCTCGCGCTGCGGGTGTTCCCCGGCGGCACGGGCATCGCCGAGGTGAGCGTCCTCTGCCCCGACGGCCGCACGCAGTCGTTCGCGGTCGACCGCGCCGACGTCACCGGCTGAGTCGCCTCGCCGACAGGTCGGCGAGGCGCTCCGCCACGGCGTCCCTGAGGTCGGGGCCGGCGCTCCAGGGCAGGCTCTTGCCGAGCGGACGCTGCGCGGTCCAGATCGTCGCGGTCCGGAAGTCGTGCGCCGCCTGCGGGTCGGCCGCCTCGAGTACCGCTGCGATGGCGGCGTAGGCCTCGGGGTCGTCGATCACGGCGGCCAGGCTCGACTCGAGACCGACGGGTGCCGGTGCCGGTGGTGGCGCGTCGGCCACCTCCCACACGTGGCCGCCCGAACCGACCTCGAGGGCGCGCCCGTCCGGCAGCACGACGGATGCCGTGGTGTTGGGCGGGATCGTCGCCTCAACCCGGATCGTCCCGCCGGTGCGCGACCACCCCGACCGCGCACGGCCGTACGGCGTCTCGTGCTCGGCCGACGCGCAGTCGAAGCCGGCCAGCGGGTGCGGCTGGATGCGGATGCTCTCGTACCCGGCGGCGCCAGGGGCGAGGCCCGCGACGACGCGGTGCAGCCAGTCGGCCACCGCGCCCAGCGCGTAGTGGTTGAACGAGGTCATCTCACCGGGGTTGATCGAGCCGTCCGGGAGCATCGAATCCCAGCGCTCCCAGACCGTCGTCGCCCCCATCGTGACGGGGTACAGCCACGACGGGCACTCGGTCTGGGTGAGCAGCCGCCGCGCGGTCTCGAGGTGACCGGTGCGCGACAGGGCATCCTGGATGATGGGCGTCCCGACGAATCCGGTGCCGATGCGGTACCCCGACCGGCGCGTCAGCTCCGCGAGGCGGGCACCGAGTGCGGCGTGCTGCCCGGCCGGCGCGATGTCGAAGACGATCGCCATCGCGTAGGCGGTCTGCGCGTCGGACACCATGCGACCGCTGGGCGTGAGGTATTCGGCCAGGAAGGCCTGGCGCACCTGCTCGGCGATCTCGCGATAGGTGCGGGCGTCGGCGTCGTGGCCGAGCAACTCCGCGGCGCGTGCCACCGCGTCGGCCGAGCGGAACAGGTACGCGCTCGCGACGATGTCGGGATCGGTCTTCGCCGCAGCCGGCTGCTCCGGCGGCGCGTCGGGGTCGAGCCAGTCGCCGAACTGGAACATGCCCTCCCACAGGCGGCGCGGCCCCGCGAGCGCGACAAGCGCGTCGGTCCACGCCCTCATGCTCTCGTACTGACGCGCGAGGGTGGCGCTGTCGGCGTACCTCTCGTGCAGCACCCAGGGGACGACGGTCGCCGCGTCGCCCCACGCGGCGGCGGGCTGGCCCGGACCCAGGACGTTGGGCACGACGAACGGGACGATGCCGTCGACCTGCTCGATCGCAAGATCCCGCAGCCAGGAGTCGAGGAAGCCGCGCACGTCGTAGAGGAAGCTCGCGGTCGGAGCGAACACCTGGATGTCGCCGGTCCACCCGAGTCGCTCGTCGCGCTGCGGGCAGTCGGTCGGCAGGTAGAGGAAGTTGCCGCGCAGCCCCCAGACCACGTTGTCGTGCAGTTGCTGGACGAGCGGATCGGAGGTCTCGAACCAGCCGGTGCGCTCCATGTCGCTGTGGATCACGACGGCGGTCACAGCGGACGGCGCGAAATCACCCGGCCAGCCCGAGACCTCGGCGTAGCGGAAGCCGTGGAACGTGAACTCGGGCTCCCACTCCTCCTCGCCGGCGCCGGCGAGGATGTAGCGGTCGGTGGCCGCGGCGGCGCGCAGCGGCCGCGTGCCCAGCTCGCCGTGCTCGAGCACCTCGGCGTGCCGCAGGATGATCTCGGTGCCCGCCGGCCCCGAGACGCGGATCCGCAGCCGCCCCACGATGTTCTGGCCGAAATCGACCACCGTCCGCCCGTCCGGCGTCGTGATGACCTCGCGCACCGGAAGCTCCTCGATACGCCGCACGAACGGCGACGTGCGGGCCTCGGGGGTGGCGATCGGCTCGTGCACGGCCACCGGCATCCACCCCGCGGCGTCGAAGCCGGTGTCGGAGAACGTCCGCCCGGCGTTGTCCACCGGCCGCAGTCGCGCGTCGAATTCCTCACCGGCGTACAGGCCACTCGAGAGCATCGGCCCCGTCGACGCCAGCCAGGTCGCATCGGTTGCGAGAAGCGCGGAACGGCCGTCGGCGTACTCGATCAGCAGCTGGGCCGCGAACCGGGGCTGGTCGCCGTAGTGCCGGTGCGCGCTGTCGCGGAAGCCGAACTCCTCCGTCGCCCAGGCTCCGGCCAGCCGCACGCCGATCGCGTTGCGGCCGGGCACGAGCAGGGGCGCGACGTCGGTCGTCTCGTGGATCGTGCGCTGCGCGTACGGCGTCCACCCCGGCTTCATCACCTGGTCGTCGACGTCGGCACCGTTGACGGCGACCTGGTAGGCGCCCACGGCGGTGGCGTACAGCGTGGCCCGCGCGACGGGCGCGTCGATATCGAACTCGGTGCGCAGGTAGGCGGGCTGGGCCGGGGCCGCGGGTGAGGACAGGCCGATGGGCTGCGCAACCCACTCCCCCTCGCCGAGGAACCCGGCGACGATGCGCGCCGGTACGCTCCACGCTCCGCTGACCCCGTCGGCGCCGGTCACGCGCACCCGCACCGCGACCTCCTCTCGCGGCGCGAGCGGCGCGAACGGCCACGCCACCTGGTTCGACTCCCGCCCGTCAACGCGATGGGTCTCGACGGCTCCGCCCCGCGTCAGCTCGAGCTCTGCCGACGCCTGCCGCCAGTCGCGCGCATCGGTCTCGGTCCGCCACGTGAGGCGAGGGGCGGGCATTGCGACGACGTCACTGCCGTGCGGTGCTTCAGCGGTGATCCGGGTGGTCGGCTGGCTCATGGTGCTCCTTCGTGGCGGGGGTGGGGTTCAGGCGACCGGCTGGGCGATCCGAGGCGCGGTCACGGTGAGGCGATGGATGCCGTGACCGAGCTCGGCCGGCACCTCGCCCCCCGAGGCGGAGGCGCTCGCGACGGTGACGACAGATCCGTCCGTCACCGGCAGGTCGAGGACGGCGCGCGCGCCGAAGGGCACCTCGACCTCGGCCTCGAAGACGCCGTCTCGCAGGCGCCAGTCGATCGCCAGCGAGCCGTACGGGGTCTGGATCGACGCAGAGGCGCTGTCCAGTCCCACGGCCGGTCGCGGGGCGACGCGCGTCACCGCGTAGCCGGGCTCGTGCGGCGCCAGGCCGGCGACGTTGCGGTATACCCAGTCGATCACAGCGCCGTAGGCGTAGTGGTTGAAGGAGAGCATGTTGCCCTCCTCGCGGTCCGCCTCCTCGGTGGGGACCGCATCCATCGCGCCGGAGTGGATGCTGCCGTCGGGGAGGATCGCGTCCCAGCGCTCCCAGACCGTCGTCGCGCCGCGGTCGACCTGATACAGCCACGACGGCGCCTCGCGTCGCAGCAGCATCAGGTACGCCTCGTCGAGGTGTCCGTACCGCGACAGGGCGAACAACACGAGCGGCGTGCCGAGGAAGCCTGTGGCGATGCGGCCGTTCTCACGGCGCACGTTGGCGGCGAGCCCAGCGGCGATCTCCCGGCGGCGCTCTTCGGGCGCGATGCCGAACTCGACGGCGAGCGCGGCCCCGGTCTGCGTCAGAATCGCCTCCTCCCCCCAGCGGGCGAAGGTCGCGGCGGCGACGCGGTCGGCGAGCGCGTCATCATCCGCGCCGCGGGCGGCGTCGCCGACCAGGCGCTCGGCGCGGGCGAGCAGCCGGGCGGAGTGCGCGTAGAAGGCGTTGGAGACGAAGTCGCTCGACACCTTCGCCTCCCAGGGCCGCTCTCCCGGGGCATCCGGGTCGAGCCAGTCGCCGTACTGGAAGTCGCCGCCGGGCAGCACGACATCATCGCCGGCGCGGCGGCGCAGGTGCTCCACCCACCGGCGCATGCTGTCGAGCTGGCGGGTCAGCACCTCGACCTCGCCGTAGGCCTCGTACGCGGCGAAGGGGACGATCGTCGCCGCGTCGGCCCAGCCGGCGCGGCCCATGTTCTCGGTCGGCACACCGCCCATCAGCATGTCCTCGGTGCGGATGATGTCGGGTACCACCGACGGCACGCCCCCGGCGTCGGTCTGGTCGATCTCCAGATCGCGCAGCCACGACATCCAGAACGCCTCGGCATCCATCAGCGTGCACGCGGTCGCGGCGAACGCCTGGGCGTCGCCGGTCCAGCCGAGCCGCTCGTCGCGCTGCGGGCAGTCGGTCGGCACCGACACGAAGTTGTCGCGCTGCGACCAGAACACGTTGGCGTGGAAACGGTCGAGCGCTTCGTGCGACGAGGCGAAGCTGCTGCGCGGCGCGAGATCGCTCGAGATGGAGACGGCCGTGGCCGAGACGACATCGGCGCCCTCGACGTCGGCGTAGCGGAATCCGTGGAACGTGAAGGCCGGTTCGAGAACGTGCTCGCCGTCGCGGTCGAGAGTGTAGACATCGGTGGCCCTGGCCGTGCGCAGCGCCGAGACGTGCAGGTCGCCCGACGGTTCGAGCACCTCGGCGTGGCGCACGGTGACGACCTCGCCGGCGCGCCCGCGCACGACGAGCTGGACCCAGCCCGAGATATTCTGACCGCCGTCCAGACGCACGCGTCCGGCGTGCGACGACGGCGTCATCGGCAGCTCCGCGACCACGCGCACCGGCGGGGCGGAGCGCGGCTCGAAACGGGCGGGATCGACGGGGATGACGGCTGCCGGCGTCCACGCGCCGTCGTCGAAGCCCGGCTCGTGGATGGCCGGATCGCGCCGACGCAGGTCGGTGACGGTGCCGTCGTAGATGCTCGCGCTGCGCAGGGCTCCGAACCCACCACGCCAGGCGGCATCCGTCACCAGCACCGTCTCGCCGTCGGCCTCGAGCTGGGCCAGGGCGCCGGTGCGGTCACCGTAGATCGCCGTCCGGCGGGCGAAGCCGAAGCTGCCGCGGTACCAGCCGTCGGCGACGGCGAGGACGATGACGTTCTGCCCCGCACGCAGCAGCGCGGTGACATCGATCGTGTCGATGAGGATACGGCGCTGGTAAGACGTCCAGCCCGGCGTGAGCAGCGCGTCACCCGCGCGCACGCCGTTGATCCAGGCGTCGACCAGGCCGAGTGCGCTCAGTCGCAGCCGGGCGCTTTCCGGGGCACGTTCGAGGACGAACTCGCGGCGCAGCAGCTGCACCGGCCCGTCGGCCGGCGTGTCGATCCCGATGACCTGGGCGGCCAGCTCGGGCCCGTCGACACCGGCTTCGACGACGAGCGGAGCCGACCAGGGCGACCAGCCTGCCGACGTGGCGACACGGACCGCGAAGGCGCGGCGCTGCCCCGACGGCGGCGCGGCGACGCCGGCGCCGACGGCGGCTCCCGCGACCGGCTCGGCCTCGACGAGGGCCGAGTCCCGGTCGCCGGACGCGAGCTGGTAGCCGATCAGGCGCGCCGCCGCGTCGTCGCTCTCGGCGCGCCAGGCCAGACGCAGACCGTCGCGCGGGATGCCCAGCAGCGCGGCTCCGTGCTGCGTGCGCAGGGCGACCACCCGGCTCGTGGAGTCCTGCGCAGAGAGGGAGGGGAGTGCCGCCATGGCCAGTGTCCTTTCCGTGGGCGGCCGCCTCGCCGGCCCGCGAGACCCATCGTGAATCGATTCATGGAATCTGTCAACCGCGCACCACACCGTTACCCGATCGTGATGAATCGTTTTAAACACAAGTGTTGATGTTTTGTGACCTGCACCGTAGCGTGCAAATGTTGAATGGTTTCAATCATTCGCAGCACCAGGCAACCGGCAGAGTGGACGGGATCGGCCGCTCAGCTTTACAAGGAGGTAAAGGATGAAGAACTCCACATCGCGGCGCATGCTCGTCGCGGCGGCGGGGATCGCGGCGCTCGCCCTGCCGCTGGCCGCGTGCAGCGGCAACGGCGGCGGCTCCAGCGACGGCAAGATCGAGATCAGCTACCTGACGCAGAACGACGATGCCAGCCAGACCCAGGCCAAGGCGCTGATCGCCGCCTTCGAGAAGGCCAACCCCGACATCACCGTGAAGCTCGACACACAGCCCAGTGGTACCGAGGGCGACAACCTGATGAAGACGAAGCTCTCCACGGGCTCGATGGACGACGTCTTCCACTACAACTCCGGCTCGCTGCTGCAGGCGCTGAACCCCGACACGACGCTGGTGGATCTGAGCGACCAGAGCTGGGCCGACACCCTGACCGACGACTTCAAGCTCGTCGTCTCCACCGACAAGGGTCTGTACGGCGCTCCGTGGGGCACCTCCTTCGCCGGCGCCGTGCTCTACAACAAGAAGGTCTACGCCGACCTCGGGCTGAGCGTTCCCACCACCTGGGCCGAGTTCATCGCCAACAGCGAGACGATCAAGGAGAAGGGCAACGGCGTCGCCCCGATCCTGCAGTCCTACGGCGACACCTGGACGAGCCAGCTGTTCGTGCTGGGCGATTTCGCCAACGTCGCCAAGCAGGACCCGGACTGGGCCGAGAAGTACACCGCCAACGAGGCGAAGTACGTCGACGAGCCCGCGTTCCGTGGCTTCTCCAACACCGCCGAGGTATTCGAGAAGGGTCTGCTCAACGAGGACTTCGCCTCGATGACCAACGCGCAGGCGATGGATGCCCTGGCCAACGGCACCGGCGCCCAGTACCCGATGCTCACCGCGACGATCGCCGCCGTGCAACAGAACAACCCCGACAAAGTCGACGACATCGGCGTGTTCGCGCTGCCCGCGGTCGAGGCCGCCGACACGGCGATCACGATGTGGCAGCCGAACGCGATCTACATCGCCAAGACGACGGAGGGCGACAAGCTCGAGGCCGCGAAGAAGTTCGTCGCGTTCGCGAACTCGGCCGACGGCTGCCAGGTGCAGAACGACACCGGCTCGGCCGCGGGTCCGTACGTGACCACCGCCTGCACGCTGCCCGACTCGGTGCCCGCGCTGATTGCCGACATCCAGGCCTACTTCGACTCCGGCGCCACCGGTTCGGCGCTGGAGTTCCTCTCCCCGATCAAGGAACCCAACCTGGAGAACATCACGGTCGCGGTCGGCTCCGGCATCACGTCCGCCAAGGACGGTGCCGCGCAGTACGACGAGGACGTCAAGAAGCAGGCGCAGCAGCTGGGCCTGTCCGGCTGGTGATCCCCCCTCCGCTTCCTGACCGCAGCGGAACAACCCGGGGGCCGGCGCACGCCGGCCCCCGGCCCCTCTCCCTCAGGCTCTGGCATCCCGGATCTCCGCGCGGGCCCGGCTCGCGATCAGCTCACAAAGGAGTGACCATGACCACCGCACTCGCGACGCCGCCCACGCCGGTTCGCCGCAAGGGGATCAAGAGCCCCTATCCCACCTGGTTCTACGCGCCGGCCGCCGCGCTGTTCATCGTGTTCTTCGCCGTGCCGACCTTCGCGTCGTTCTACTTCTCGCTGACCCGGTGGACGCTCTTCGACGTCCAGTTCATCGGCATGGACAACTTCGTCCAGTTCTTCAAGGAGCCCCAGCTGGTTCAGGGCTTCGTCAACACCTTCATCTACGGCTTCGTCACGTCGGCTGCCAAGGTCGTCATCGGGCTCGGCCTCGCGCTCCTGCTCACCGGCCCGATCATCGGGCGCGGCTACCTGCGCGCGGTGGTCTTCTTCCCCGTCCTCGTGTCCACGATCGGCGTCGGGCTCACCTTCAAGGCTCTGCTCGACCCCTTCCACGGCGCGGTCAACGCCGTCCTGGGGTTCTTCGGATTGCCGCAGCCCGGCTGGTACACCGACCCCACCCTGGCTCTGCTGACCGTGGCGGGCGTCGACATCTGGAAGGGCGTCGGCATCGCGACCCTCATCTTCATGGCCGGCATCGTCGCAATCCCCTCCGAGTACTTCGAGGCCGCGCGCATGGACGGCGCCGGAGCGTGGGCGGTCTTCCGCAACATCACCCTCCCTCTCGTGCGGCCCGCCACGGCGACCGTCATCATCCTCTCGCTCATCGGCGGCCTACGCTCGTTCGACCTGATCTGGGCGATGACCAAGGGCGGACCCGGATTCACCAGCGACGTGATCGCGTCGGTCATCTACAAGCAGTACCAGGCCGGATTCTTCGGCCTGTCCACCGCCGGCAACGTGGTGCTGTTCATCGTCGTGACGGCGATCATGGTGCCGGTCTCCTGGCTCCTGAACCGGAAGGAGGCGGAACTGTGACCGCCACCGAAGCGGTGACCACCGTCGGCGCCCGCCGCCGCCCGCCCGCCGATCGCCAGCCGATGACGCTGCGCCGCTTCCTGCGCAAGTATCTGCTCGGCATCCTCTCGATCCTCGCGTCGATCGTGATCTTCCTCGTGCCCTTCGCATTCGTGCTGCTCCAAGCGGCGAAGAACCCCCGCGAGGCGGGCCTGCTGGAGTTCTCCTTCCCGACCGAGTCGCAGTTCTGGGACAACCTCGTCACGGTCATCGAGACCAACGACTACCAGGCGCTGTGGGCCTTCTTCAACAGCGTCATCCTCACCGTGGCAAGCTGCGCGGTCATGGTGGTCCTCGCCGCGATGGTCGGCTACGTGCTGCAGCGCAAGCGCAGCCGACTGAACCCGCTGATCAACTTCCTCGTGCTCGCGGCGCTCATCGTGCCGCCCGCCGTGGTCCCCACCATCTGGGTCCTGCAGGGGCTCGGACTGTTCAAGACCATGCCGGGCATGATCCTCATCGAGGCGACCTTCGGTCTCGCCTTCTGCGTCCTGTTGTTCCGCGCGTTCGTCGCGACGATCCCGAAGGAACTCGACGAGGCCGCGATCATCGACGGCGCCGGCCCGCTGCGGCTCTTCTTCGGCGTGGTGCTGCCGCTGCTCAAGCCCGTGATCGTCACGGTCATCGTGGTGCAGGCGGTCTTCGTCTTCAACGACTTCCAGGGGCCGCTGTACTTCCTGCCCGGAAACGACTACCCGACGGTGCAGCTGGGACTGTACAACTTCCAGAGCCAGTCGGTGAGCCAGTTCAACCTGCTGTTCATGTACATCCTGCTCACCACCATCCCGCCGCTGGTCATGTACATCTTCTTCAACCGGCAGATTGTCGCGGGCATGACCAGCGGGGCGATCAAGGGGTGATGCCGCGTGCGCTCACCAGAACTCGGCGGGGACGGTCCCCCTCAGCCATGCGAGTTCGTTGTCGCGGATGAACCTCGACAGCGCCTCATCGGGCGTGAGACCGACCCCGAGCCAGTCATCGAGGATGCCGAGGACCGCGCGCCCCGTCTCGGTATCGGGCGCGGCGACCAGCCGATCCCAGGCTGCGAGAAAGCCGTCCGGGGCGGGCACCGTCCGCACGAGCGCCGCGAGGTACTTCGGCCCCGGAAGCATCACCCGGTTCGCAGCGAGCGCGGCGCGCGCCGCGGCCAGGGCGCAGTGCACCCCGGCGTGGCGACGCAGGAACTCGTCGCCGGCGGCGACGGCCTGAGGCAGGAAGTACCCACCGTACAGGCGGGCCTGCGCCACGTAGGAGCGCACCCGGTCGACCCAGCCGTCTTCGGGAAGCTCGACGATGCGCGCGATCGCCTCCTCCAGGCCCGGGAGCGTGCTCCACGCCACGCGCGCGCCGAGGAACGAGGCCCGCGTCGGGTCGTCCGCCCTCGCGGCCGCGGTCGCGAGGTAGCCCGGGCTGACCAGCTTGACGTCGATGTACGAGCCCGGGTAGTCGAGCCCGCGCCGATCGACCCACGCGAAGCGGTCCTGTGCCGTCTCAGCGGCGAAGCGCTCGTCGTCGACGACGAGGTAGACGTCGACGTCCGAGTCGGCGCGCTCGGTTCCCCGGGCGACCGACCCCACGACGATCACCGCACGCGTGCCCGGCTGCGCGCGGACCGTGTCGATGTACGCCGCCACTGCTCGTTCGTGCTGTTCCATCGGACCCTCCCGGTCGCATCTCCGGCGACGTCCGTGCTAAAGTCGCATCAAAGATTGAAACGATTCATGCTATTATCCTCCAGGCACCGCAAATGACCGATCATCCCACGCCCACCCGCGTCGCATTCCGGCTCACCGTGCGCCCCGAGATGCTCGACGAGTACGTCGCGCGCCACACGCCGGTGCGAGCCGATATGCTCGCGGAGATCGCTGCCAGCGGCCGCCGCAACTACTCGCTGTTCCTGGGCGAGGGCGGCATCCTGTTCGGCTATTACGAGACCGACGACGACGCGGCCGCCCAGGCGTACCTCGCGGCATCCGCCGTCGCCGCCCGGTGGGAGGCCGAGATGAGCCGCTTCTTCGTCGATCTCAGCGGTCGCCCCGACCAGGCCGCCACACCCCTCACCGAGATCTTCCATCTGCACGACCAACTGGCGGCATCCACCGTCACCGACCCGGAAAGCCCCGCATCATGACGACTCTGACCCCCGAGAACCTGGCCACGCTCGCAGCGCAGGGCATCGAACTGCCCAGCTGGGCCTTCGGCAACTCCGGCACCCGCTTCCGCGTG
The DNA here is from genome assembly GCF_047602155.1 of Microbacterium sp. Taxonomy (GTDB): domain Bacteria; phylum Actinomycetota; class Actinomycetes; order Actinomycetales; family Microbacteriaceae; genus Microbacterium. Next base: position 745,423 of record NZ_JASGHZ010000001.1, read on the forward strand.
TTCGCCACGCCCGGCACGCCCCGCGACCCCTACGAGAAGATCGCGGATGCCGCGCAGGTAGGCGCCTACACGGCGCTCGTTCCGAGCGTCGCGCTGCACATCCCGTGGGATCGCGTCGACGACTTCGCCGCCCTGCGCACCTACGCGGAAGACCTCGGCGTGAGCCTCGGCACGATCAACTCCAACACCTTCCAGGACGAGGACTACAAGTTCGGCGCCCTCACCCACCACGACGACCGCATCCGCCGCAAGGCCATCGATCACCACCTCGAATGCATCGACATCATGGATGCCACGGGCTCGCGCGACCTCAAGATCTGGCTCGCCGAGGGCTCGAACTACCCCGGCCAGAACGACATGCGCGCCCGCCAGGACCGCCTCGCCGACTCGCTGCGCGTCATCTACGACCGGCTCACCGGCGACCAGCGCCTCGTGCTGGAGTACAAGTTCTTCGAGCCGTCGTTCTACCACACCGACGTGCCCGACTGGGGCACCTCCTACACGCAGGTGGCCGCGCTCGGCGATCGCGCGATGGTGTGCCTCGACACCGGCCACCACGCCCCGGGGACCAACATCGAGTTCATCGTCATGCAGCTGCTGCGCCTCGGCAAGCTCGGCTCGTTCGACTTCAACAGCCGGTTCTATGCCGACGACGACCTCATCGTGGGGGCCGCCGATCCGTTCCAGCTGTTCCGCATCCTGCTCGAGGTCATCCGCGGCGGCGGCCTGAACAACCCCGACGTGGCGTTCATGCTCGACCAGTGCCACAACATCGAGGACAAGATCCCGGGCCAGATCCGCTCCGTGCTCAACGTGCAGGAGATGACCGCGCGGGCGCTGCTGGTCGACCGCGAGGCGCTGTCGGCGGCCCAGGATGCGGGCGACGTGCTGGCGGCCAACGGCGTGCTGATGGATGCCTTCTACACCGACGTCCGCCCGGCCCTCGCCGCGTGGCGCGAGTCGCGGGGCCTGCCCGCCGACCCGCTCGCCGCCTACCTCGCCTCCGGCTACCCGCAGCGCATCGCCGCCGAGCGCGTCGGCGGCACGCAGGCCGGCTGGGGCGCCTGATGCCCCCGCTGCGCCGGAGCCCCCTCCTGCACCGGAGCCCCCTCCGTTCGGTCGCGGCATCCTGCGGGTTCGCACCCCCGGCACCCGCAAAACGCCGCGACTGAGCGCGCTCCCCCTCCGTTCGGTCGCGGCATCCTGCGGGTCGGACCCCCTCACACCCACACATAGCCGCGACGCAACCTCCGCATCCCGAACCCCAAGGAACCACGTCATGACGAACCCGACCGCCGCCGCGCTCCTCGCCCGCAGCAACCGCCTGGGCGCCGACCCGAAGAACACGAACTACGCCGGCGGCAACACCTCGGCCAAGGGCACCGAGATCGACCCCGTCACGGGCGAGCCCGTCGAGCTGCTGTGGGTGAAGGGCTCGGGCGGCGACCTCGGCACCCTCACCGAGCCGGGGCTCGCGGTGCTGCGCCTCGACCGCCTGCGCGCGCTCACCGGCGTCTACCCCGGCGTCGACCGCGAGGACGAGATGGTCGCCGCGTTCGACTACTGCCTGCACGGCAAGGGCGGGGCCGCGCCGAGCATCGACACCGCGATGCACGGCCTCGTCGACGCCGCGCACGTCGACCATCTGCACCCCGACAGCGGCATCGCGATCGCGACGGCGGCCGACGGCGAGGCGCTGACGGCCCGGATCTTCGGCGACAAGGTCGCGTGGGTGCCGTGGCGGCGCCCCGGGTTCCAGCTGGGCCTGGACATCGCGGCGATCAAGGCCGCGAACCCGCAGGCGGTCGGCTGCATCCTCGGCGGCCACGGCATCACGGCGTGGGGCGACACCTCCGAGGATGCCGAGCGCAACAGCCTCTGGATCATCGACACCGCCGCCGCCTACATCCAGGCCCACGGCAAGCCCGACCCGTTCGGCGGCATCCGCCCCGGGTTCGAGGCGCTCCCCGAGCCCGAGCGCCACGCCCGCGCCGCGGCCCTGGCTCCCACGATCCGCGGGCTCGCCTCGACCGACCACCCGATGGTGGGCCACTACACCGACGCGGCCGTCGTGACGGACTTCCTCGCCTCCGAGGCCGCCCCGCGCCTCGCGGCGCTGGGCACGAGCTGCCCGGACCACTTCCTGCGCACGAAGGTCACACCCCTGATCCTCGACCTGCCGGCATCCGCCTCCCTCGAAGAGACCATCGCGCGCCTGCACGAGCTGCACCAGGAGTACCGCGCCGACTACCAGGCGTACTACGACGCGCACGCGACCGCCGAGAGCCCCGCGATCCGCGGCGCCGACCCGCTCATCGTGCTCGTGCCGGGCGTGGGCATGTTCAGCTACGGCACCAACAAGCAGACCGCGCGCGTCGCGGGCGAGTTCTACGTCAACGCGATCAATGTCATGCGCGGCGCCGAGGCCCTGTCGACCTACCGCCCCATCTCCGACGCCGAGAAGTTCCGCATCGAGTACTGGGCGCTGGAAGAGGCGAAGCTCCGGCGGATGCCGAAGCCCAAGACCCACCAGGGCCGCATCGCATTCGTCACCGGCGCCGCCAGCGGCATCGGCAAGGCCATCGCCACGCGTCTTGCCGCCGAGGGCGCCTGCGTCGTCGTCGCCGACCTCGATCTCGACAAGGCCCGGGCCGCCGCCGCCGAACTCGGCAACGCCGACGTCGCGATCGGCGTCGCGGCGAACGTCGCCGACGCAGACGCCGTGCAGGCCGCGCTGGATGCCGGCATCCTCGCCTTCGGCGGCGTCGACCTCGTCGTCAACAACGCCGGCCTGTCGCTGTCCAAGCCCCTGCTGGAGACCACCGAGAAGGACTGGGATCTGCAGCACGACGTCATGGCGAAGGGCTCGTTCCTCGTCTCCAAGGCCGCCGCGAAAGCCCTCATCGCCCAGGGCATGGGCGGCGACATCGTCTACATCTCCTCGAAGAACAGCGTGTTCGCCGGCCCCAACAACATCGCCTACTCCGCGACCAAGGCCGACCAGGCCCACCAGGTGCGCCTGCTCGCCGTCGAACTCGGCGAACACGGCGTGCGGGTCAACGGCATCAACCCCGACGGGGTCGTCCGCGGCTCGGGGATCTTCGCGTCGGGCTGGGGTGCCAACCGCGCCGCGACCTACGGCGTCGCCGAGCAGGACCTCGGCGCGTTCTACGCCCAGCGCACGATCCTCAAGCGCGAAGTCGTCCCCGAGAACGTCGCCGCCGCCGTCTACGTCCTCACCGGCCCCGAGCTCTCGCGCACCACCGGCCTGCACATCCCCGTCGACTCCGGCGTCGCCGCCGCGTTCCTGCGATGAGCGCGCACTCGGGGCGTTTCGTCTCGCGCCTGCGGCGCTCGCTCAACGTCCGGAACCATCCGCGGCGCTCGCTCAACGTCCGGGACCACAGCTCCTCCCCGGGCGTTGAGCGAGCGCAGCGAGACGAAACGCAGCGAGGCATCCGATGACCGGGGCCGTCGCCGCCGTCGACCTCGGCGCCACGAGCGGTCGCGTCATCGTCGGGCGGGTCGGGCCGGACACCCTCGAGACCACGACCGTCGCGCGGTTCCCGAACACCCCCGTCTTCGTCGGCGACGGCCTGCACTGGGACATCCTCGGCCTGTACGGCGCCGCCCTGAGCGGACTGCGCGACGCGCTGCGACAGGATGCCGGCATCCTCAGCATCGGCATCGACTCGTGGGCCGTCGACTATGGGCTGCTGCGGGACGGCCGCCTGATCGGCACGCCCTTCCACTACCGCGACGCGCGCACCGCCCGCGGCGTCGAGGCCGTGCACGCGCGGCTGCCGCACGCCGACCTGTATGCCCGCAACGGCCTGCAGTTCCTGCCGTTCAACACGCTGTATCAGTTCGCCGCCGAGCCTGCGTCGTGGCTCGCCTTCGCCGACACGGCGCTGCTCATCCCCGACCTCCTCGCCTGCTGGCTCACCGGGCAGGCGCGCGCCGAGGTCACGAACGCCTCGACGACCGGGCTGCTGAGCTGGGCCGCACAGGCGTGGGACGACGAACTGATCGCGGCGCTCGGCGTGCCGCGCGCCATCCTGCCCCCGCTCATCGCCCCCGGCGAGCGGGTCGGCGCGCTGCGGCCGCGCGTTGCGGAAACCATCGGCGGCGCACCCGTCGTCACGGCCGTCGGGTCGCACGACACGGCCTCCGCGGTCGTCGCGGTGCCGATGCAGGCGGATGCCGCCGCGTACATCTCCTGCGGCACGTGGGGTCTCGTCGGCGTCGAGGTCGACCGGCCGGTGCTGACCGCCGAGGCGCTGGCCGCGGGCTTCACGAACGAGGGCGGCGTCGACGCACGCGTGCGGCTGCTGCACAACGTCATGGGCCTGTGGGTGCTCAGCGAGACCGTGCGCGGATGGGAGCGCGAAGACGGCGTCGCGATCGACCTCGCCGAGGTGCTGTCGGCCGCCGCCGCCGTCCCGGCATCCGCCGTGCCGGTCTTCGATGTCGACGACCCGCGCTTCCTGCCGTCCGAGGAGACGGCCGGCAGCATGTCCGCGCGCATCGCGGCGTGGTGCGCCGAGCACGACGTCGACGCCCCCCGCACCCGCGCCGAGACCGCCCGCGCGATCGTCGAGTCGCTCGCGCAGGCGTTCGCCGACGCGGCGCGCGAGGCCGGGCGCCTCGGCGGCGTCGACGTCGGCACGATCCACCTCGTCGGCGGCGGCGCGCTGAACGCCCTGCTGTGCCAGCGCACCGCCGACCGGGCCGGACTTCCCGTCCTCGCAGGCCCCGTCGAAGCGACCGCGCTGGGCAACGTGCTCGTGCAGGCGCGCGCCGGCGGCGTCGTGTCGGGCTCGCTCGAGGCCCTGCGCGACCTCGTCGCCCGCACGCATCCGCCCCGGCGCTACGACCCGCGCGCCTGACCCCTGCCGTCGGCGCCGGCATCCACCCGGCATCCACCCGTCGCGAAAAACGGATATGACGCGAAAAACGGAGGGAACCGGCGGCATCCGTCCTCATTTCGCGATTCTTCCGTTTTTCGCGACACGCGAGTCATCCCCAGAAGCGCCGGACGGATGCCGCCCCTCCCGCCGCGGGGCAGTTTCGGTTAGTGTGGACTAACCGAATGAGGGGGTGCCATGGTCGTCACCTACCGCGCGCTCGTCGACGAGCTGCGCGAGCGCCGCGCGCGCATCGCACGGGGCGGGCCCGAGGCCTCGCGCCGGCGCCACGTCGAGCGCGGCAAGCTGCTCGCCCGCGACCGCATCGACCTGCTGCTCGACCGCGGCAGCCCGTTCCTGGAGATCGCGCCGCTCGCCGCCTACGACCTCTACGGCGGCGACGCCCCGTCGGCGGGGGTCGTCGCCGGCATCGGCCTCGTCCACGGGCGGCACGTCTGCGTCGTCGCCAACGACGCCACCGTCAAGGGCGGCACCTACTACCCGCTCACGGTGAAAAAGCACCTGCGCGCGCAGGAGATCGCCGCCGAGAACCGCCTCCCCTGCATCTACCTCGTCGACTCCGGCGGCGCGTTCCTGCCCCTCCAGGACGAGGTCTTCCCCGACCGCGACCACTTCGGCCGCATCTTCTACAACCAGGCGCGGATGTCGCGCGACGGCATCCCCCAGATCGCGGCGGTCCTCGGGTCGAGCACCGCCGGCGGCGCGTACGTCCCCGCGATGAGCGACGAGACCGTCATCGTGCGGGGCCAGGGCACGATCTTCCTCGGCGGCCCGCCCCTCGTGAAGGCCGCGACGGGCGAGATCGTCAGCGCCGAGGATCTCGGCGGCGGCATCACGCACACCCGCATCTCGGGTGTCGCCGACCACCTCGCCGAGAACGACGCCGATGCCCTCCGCATCGTCCGCGACATCGTCGCGACCCTCCCCGCCCCCGCGCCCCTCGCCGAGCCCGCCGCCGAGACGAGAGCGCCGGATGCCGGCTCGCTCCTGGACGTCGTCCCCGTCGAGCTCACGACGCCCTACGACGCCCGGGAGATCATCGTGCGGCTCGTCGACGGCGGGTCGTTCCACGAGTTCAAGCGCGACTACGGCGAGACGCTCGTCACGGGCTTCGCCCGCATCCACGGCCATCGCGTCGGGATCGTCGCGAACAACGGCGTGCTGTTCGGCGAATCGGCCCTCAAGGGCGCGCATTTCATCGAGCTGTGCGACCAGCGCGGCACGCCGCTCGTGTTCCTGCAGAACATCACCGGGTTCATGGTCGGACGGGAATATGAGGCCGGCGGCATCGCGAAGCACGGCGCCAAGATGGTCAACGCCGTCGCCTGCGCGCGCGTGCCGAAGCTCACCGTCGTCGTCGGCGGGTCGTTCGGCGCCGGCACGTACTCGATGTGCGGGCGGGCGTATTCCCCGCGGTTCCTATGGCTGTGGCCCGGGGCCCGGGTGTCGGTGATGGGCGGGCCGCAGGCGGCATCCGTCCTCTCGACGGTGCGCGCCGAGCAGCTGGATGCCGCCGGCACGCCCTGGTCCGACGACGAGCGCGCCGCCTTCGAGGCCCCCATCCGCGCGCAGTACGAGCGGCAGGGCAGCCCCTACTACTCGACCGCGCGACTCTGGGACGACGGCATCATCGAGCCCGACGAGACCCGCGACGTGCTCGGGCTCGCGCTCGACGTCGTGAACCGCGCCCCCGTCGCGCCGGCACCGTCGTACGGCGTGTTCCGGATGTGATCGCCGTGCTGAGCTTCGAGAGCGTTCTCATCGCGAACCGCGGCGAGATCGCCGTGCGCATCATCCGCACGCTGCGGCGCCTGGGCATCCGGTCGATCGCCGTCTACAGCGACGCGGATGCCGGCGCCGTGCATGTGCGCGAAGCCGACGAGGCGGTGCGACTCGGCCCCGCGCCGGCGATCGAGAGCTACCTCAGCGTCGAGCGGGTCATCGCCGCGGCGCGGCAGACCGGAGCGCAGGCGATCCACCCGGGGTTCGGCTTCCTCGCCGAGAACGCCGCGTTCGCGCGCGCGTGCGCCGCGGCGGGCATCGTCTTCATCGGCCCGTCGCCCGAGGCGATCGAGGTCATGGGCGACAAGATCGCCGCCCGGCACGCGGTCGACGCGCGCGGCGTCGCGACGGTTCCCGGCATCGCCCGCCCGAGCGACGACGAGCTCATCGCGGGCGCCGCCGAGCTCGGCCTGCCCGTGCTCGTCAAGCCGTCGGCGGGCGGCGGCGGCAAGGGCATGCACGTCGTGACGGATGCCGCCGACCTCCGCGACGCGCTCGCCGCGGCGCGGCGCGAGGCCGCGGCATCCTTCGGCGACGACACGATATTCCTGGAGCGGTATGTGTCGACGCCGCGGCACATCGAGGTGCAGATCGTCGCCGACGCGCACGGGAACATCGTGCACCTCGGCGAACGGGAGTGCTCGCTGCAGCGGCGGCACCAGAAGATCGTCGAAGAGGCGCCGTCACCGCTGCTGGAAGGCCTCGCCGACGGCGCCGCGATCCGCGCGCGTCTCGGAGCGGCCGCGTGCGAGACCGCCCGCAGCGTCGGCTACCGCGGCGCCGGCACCGTCGAGTTCATCGTCTCGGACGACCGCCCCGGCGAGTTCTTCTTCATGGAGATGAACACGCGGCTGCAGGTGGAGCACCCGGTGACCGAGGAGGTGACCGGGCTCGACCTCGTCGAGCTGCAGCTGCGCATCGCCGCGGGCGCGCCGCTGCCGCTCACGCAGGACGACGTCGTGCTCACGGGCCACAGCATCGAGGCGCGCGTGTATGCGGAAGACTCCGCGGCGGGGTTCCTTCCCACGGGCGGGCGCGTGCTGCGGGTCATCCACCCGGGCGGCGACGGCGTGCGCGTCGACTCCGCGCTGGCCGAGGGTCTGGAGGTCGGCATCGACTACGACCCGATGCTCGCGAAGCTCATCGCGACCGGGCCCGATCGCGGGGCGGCGCTGCGGCGGCTCGACACCGCGCTGCGCGACACCGTCGTGCTCGGCTTCGAGACGAACGTGGAGTTCCTGCGCCTGCTGCTCGCCCACCCCGACGTCGTCGCCGGGCGTCTCGACACCGGGCTCATCGCCCGTGCGCAGGGCGAGTGGCGCTTCGCGTCGCCGACCGCGCGCGCCTTCGCCGAGGCCGCGCTCGTGTGGGATGCCGCGGATGCCGCGACCCCGGGCCCTGGCACCGCCGCGACGGGTGGCGGCTCGGGCCGCCGGCTCCGCGCCGCTACCGGCTGACGGCGGGCGAGCGGACCGCCGAGGTCCGCGTCTGGGGACGCGGCGACGAGCTGCGCGTGTCCGTCGACGCCGCCCCGGAGGCCCCCGCCGCGCTCACGCCGACGGGGTCCGGCACGGCGCTCGTGACGATCGACGCCCTGACCCGGCCCGTCGTGTTCGCCGGCGAGAAGACGACCGGCGCCGACGCGCTGTGGATCGCCTCCGACGGCGTGACACTCCGGGTGACGGATGCCGGCTCCCGGCCCCTCGGCGAGCGCGCGGATCGGGCGGGCTCCGGCCACCGGGCCGGGAGGCACACCGACGCCTCCCCACAGGTCGTCTCGCCCCTGCCGGGGACGGTCGTGCTGGTGCCGGCATCCGAGGGCGACCAGGTACAGCCCGGCGACGCGCTGGTGGTCGTCGAGGCGATGAAGATGGAGCACGTGCTGCGCGCCGCCGTCGCCGGCACCGTGCGCCTCGCGGTCGCGGTCGGCGACCGCGTCGCGCGCGGCGCCGTCGTCGCGACCGTCGCACCCGCACCGTAGGGGCAGGGGCGTTTCGTCTCGGCCCTGCGGGCCTCGCTCAACGACCGGGGAGGGGTCACCCCATGCACCGGTCGTTGAGCGAGCGGCGCAGCCGCGAGACGAAACGCAGCAACCCGACCGCGGTCACGCCTCGCGGGTGATGGTCACCTTCACGTGCAGCTCGCCCTTGAAGGGGCCGGCGTAGACACCGCGCAGCGGCGGCACGTCGTTGTAGTCGCGCCCGCGGCCCACGAGCACGTGCCGGTCGCCGATCTCGATGCGGTTGGTGGGGTCGAAGCCCTGCCAGTCGCCCGCGAACCACTCCACCCACGCATGCGACTCGCCGGGCGTGGCGACGCCGACTTCCGCGTCGGGGTCGGGGTGGAGGTATCCCGAGACGTAGCGGGCCGGAATCCCCACCTCGCGCAGCGCACCCAGCGTGATGTGGGTGATGTCCTGGCACACGCCCTTGCGCGCGGTCCAGGCTTCCGCGCCGGTCGAGTGCACGCCGGTGATCCCCTGCGTGTACTCCACGGCCTCGCCGATCGCCAGGGCGATGGCGTGCGCCGCGCGCGCGGGGTTGTCGTGCTGCGCGGCGATCGCTCGCGCGAGGGCGGCGACCTCGGGATGCGGCGCCGTGCGCGCCGACTGCCCCAGCATCTCGACGGTCGCGATCGACCGAGAGGCCTCGCGCGCCAGCGCGTCCCACGACACCTCGGAGAACACGAGCGGGTGCGACCGCACCTCGACGAGCGAGCGCGCCGTGATCTCCAGCGCATCGTGCACGGCCAGCACGTCGAACGTCGCGACGCGCGTGCCGAAATAGTCGGCGTAGTAGTTGACGCTCGACGCCGGCTGGATGTCCAGCTGCGAACTCAGCACGAACTGGGTCTCGGTCGAGTTCGGCAGCATCCGCGCCTCGTTGTACGACGCGCCCACCTCGCCCGCGTACGCGAAGCCCGTCGTGTGCTCGATGCGCAGGCGGCGCGGCGGCGCGTAGGGCGCGGCATCCGGAACGAAGGGCGCGGTCATGAGGTCTCTCCGATCCAGCTCGGCTCGGCGTGTGTCGGGAAGAACCGGGCGCGAATCGCCTCCGACGCCTCGCGCGTGACCAGCTGCACCTGCTCCATGTGCTCGGGCAGTTCGCTGAGGATCTCGCCGATCGGCCGGTACTCCAGATCGTTGCGGATGCGTCCGAGCGCCCGCAGCACCGTGTTGGAGTGCCCGACCCGGTCGGCGACGGGATCGATCGCGCTCATGCACTCCTCGGCCCGCGCGATGGAGTGGATGATCGACCGCGGGAAGAGCCGGTCGAGCAGCAGGAACTCGGCCGCGTTCGAGGCGCTCGGCATCCCCCGATAGGTCCGCAGGTACGCCTCGTAGGCGCCGCACGAGCGCAGGATGGTCGTCCAGGAGGGGCCGGATGCCTCCGTCAGCGCGCGCGTCGCGAGCAGCCGCGCGGTCATGTCGGTGCGTTCGATCGAGCGGCCGAGGGTGAGGAACTGCCACGCCTCGTCGCGGCTCGTCGACGAGTCGGTGATGCCGACGGCGAGCGCCGAACGCTCGCGCACCCACTTGAAGAACTCGTGCACCTTCTCGTTGTTCAGGCGCCGCGGCATGCGCGAGTTGGTCGTGTTGAGCGTCTCCCACAGCTCGGTGGAGACGATCTCGCGCGCCCGGCGGGCGTTCTCGCGCGCCGACAGCACGGCGTACGAGATGCTCGACGGGTTGCTACGGTCGACCGCGAGGCTCGTCAGCACGTCGCTGCGCGTGACCCGGCCGTCCGGCTCCGGGAAGCTGCCCATGACGCCCATGAGCGAACGGCACGCGGTGTCCTCGTCGATCCACGGGTCTTCCAGCAGCAGCTGCAGGTGCACGTCGAGGATGCGGGCGGTGCCGTCGGCGCGCTCGATGTAGCGCCCGATCCAGAACAGCGACTCCGCGATGCGGCTCAGCATGCCCCCTCACCCCCTGTTGCAGGTTGCTGCGTTTCGTCTCGCGGCTGCGCCGCTCGCTCAACGACCGGGGCGCTCGACAACCGGCGTATCGCGCCCTCCGGTCGTTGAGCGAGGCCCGCAGGGCCGAGACGAAACGGGGCGACCCGGGCCTGCTGTTGCTGCTCCTGCTGCTCGCGGTTGCCGAAGGGGCGGTCGTGCGGCGAGTGGGCCTGAGCCTGCTGTGCGTCGTAGATGATCGAGATCGCCTCGGTCACCGCGGCCTGGTCGGCGACCAGGCCCGCGACGCCCCCCGGGCCGGGCGCGTACTCGCCGCGCCCGGGGCCTTCGCCGCCGACGATCCAGGTGTCCTTCGACCCGCCGCCCTGCGACGAGTTGACGACGAGCTGCCCCTCCGGCAGTGCGACGCGGGTGAGCCCGCCGGGCAGCACCCACACCTCGTCGCCGTTGTTGACCGCGAACGGACGCAGGTCGGCGTGACGCGGCCGCATCCCGTCCTCGACGAGGGTCGGGATGGTGGAAAGCATGACGACCGGCTGCGCGATCCAGCCGCGCGGATCGGCGAGCAGCTTCTTGCGCAGCTTCTCCAACTCGGCGGGCGAGGCATCCGGACCCACGACCAGCCCCTTGCCGCCGGAGCCGTCCACGGGCTTGACGACGAGCTCGTCCAGCCGGTCGAGCACCTCTTCGAGCGCGTCGGGCTCCTCCAGACGCCACGTGTCGACGTTGCGCAGCAGGGGCTCCTCTGCGAGGTAGTACCGGATGAGGTCGGGCACGTAGGTGTACAGCAGCTTGTCGTCGGCGACGCCGTTGCCGACGGCGTTGGCGATCGTGACGTTGCCCAGCCGCGCGGCGAGCATGAGGCCGGGGGCTCCCAGCATCGAGTCGGCGCGGAACTGCAGCGGGTCGAGGAAGTCGTCGTCGACGCGGCGGTAGATGACGTCGACGCGCTTGGGTCCGCGGGTCGTGCGCATGAACACCTTGCCGCCCGAGCACAGCAGGTCGCGGCCCTCGACGAGCTCGACGCCCATGAGACGGGCCAGCAGCGTGTGCTCGAAGTAGGCCGAGTTGTAGACGCCGGGCGTGAGCACGACGACGTTGGGATCCTCGACGCCGGGCGGCGCCGACGCCCGCAGCGCCTGCAGCAGGCGGTTCGGGTACTCCCCGACCGGATGCACCCGCATCGAGAGGAACAGCTCGGGCAGCGTCTGGGCCATCACCCGCCGGTTGGAGATGACGTAGCTGACCCCCGACGGCACGCGCACGTTGTCTTCGAGCACGCGCATCTCGCCGTGCTCGTCGCGGATGAGGTCGATGCCCGACACCTGAATCCGCACGCCGTTCGCGGGATGGATGCCGGCAGCCTGCCGGTAGAAGTACTGGCTCGACGCGATGAGCGCCGCCGGCAGCACCCCGTCGCGGACGCAGTGCTGGCGGCCGTACGCGTCGTCGAGAAACGCCTCGAGCGCCCGCACCCGCTGCTGCACGCCGCTTTCGACCCGGGCCCACTCGTCGTACTCGATGACCCGGGGCACGGCGTCGAGCGGGAAGGGACGCTCTTCACCGGCGAAGTCGAACGTGACGCCCTGCGCGAGGTAGGAACTGGCCAGCGAATCGGCGCGCCCGCGCAGCTCTTCCTGGGTCATCTTCGCGAGCGCCTGGTACAGCTCGCGGTACGCCGGTCGCGAATCGGCCGCCGCTGCGGGATGCGCCGGGGCCGCGAACATCTCGTCGAACGCCGGCACCCCCGACGCCGTCTTGCGCGGTGCCAGCGTGGAACCGTATCCGTCGAACAGGTCGCCCATGCGACGACTCTAGTGCGCGATGTGTTGCCGCGGTGTTTCGGGCCCGCATCCCGTCGACCCCACCCCCAACGCTCGACCCGGCCGGTTGCGAACGGTTCGCAGGCGGCAGGGTCGCACGCAACCGGCAGGCTCGGCGCCAGCGACGGCGCTCGTCCACGCGGGGATGCGGGGATGCGCGAACCGGTGAAGCGATACGGGCGCCGGACGCACAAGTTGAGTACATTTCTTTTCATGGCGCGACGCACTGGAGACGAGACCCGCACGCTCCTGCTGCGGGTCGGCATGCAGATGCTGCTGGAACGCGGAGTCTCGGCCGGCGTGCAGCACATCCGACTGCAGGAGGTGCTGCGCCGGGCCGGACTGACGACGGGGGCCGCCTACCGGCTGTGGGCGGATCAGGACCACTACCAGCGCGACCTCGCCGTCGCGATGGTGCGGCTGCGGCTCAGCGGCCCCACCGACTACGCCCGGCTGCCGGTCGAGGAGATGATCGCGTCGGGCGCCAGCAGTGACGACGTGATCCGCGCCGCGGCCGACGCGCACGTGCGCACCGCCGCCGTCGAGGTGACCGAACCCGCCGATGCGATGGATGCGCAGCAGTTCCGCATCGCGCTGGCCCTGCGCACCACCGCGGAGACCTGGCCCGAGCTGAAGGAGGCGAGCCTGCAGCGCCATCGCGAGTCGGTCGCCGCCTTCGCCGAGTTCTACGCGCACGTCATGGAGGCGTACGGCCGCCGGATGAGAACCCCGCTGACGATCGAGGATTTCGCCGAGGCGATGGCCGCGATGGGCGAGGGATTCGGCGTGCGGGCGCTGGAGGGCATCGAGCATCCGTCGTACGACGTCACCGACGACGACGAGCTTCCGACCGGGAACTGGACGCTGTTCGCGCTCGGGGTGCGCGCGCTCGTGAACGAGTTCACGACTCCCGCCGTGCCAGGCGATGCTGCACAGCCCGGCACGGACGGGAGCCCTGGGGTCGAGTGATTCCCCCCGGCCCCAGAGCGACACTCCCCCCGGCGTGTCATCGACGGTTCGACCAGCGGCTCTGCCGTAGCACTGCCGTGCTGGAACCGGTCTCCGTCGGCGCTCCCCAGAAGCGCCATAGCAATCGTGCCTCTCCGCACCCTCCGACGACAGAAAGATAAGTTGTTTCTCTCCGCGTTTCGGCCGCCGATCGCCCGTCAGATCACGGCCTCGCTCCAGGGGTCGGGGGTGCCGAACCGGTGAGCGGTGATCGTGACCGACTGCTCGTGCACGAACGGCAGCAGTTCGATGCGGCCGGCGGTCGTCACGTCGTTGTCGTAGACGGCGAGACCGGGGTCTCCGCCGGTCGCCTCGGCCAGCGCCCGGCGCACACCGGCGACGGATGCCGCAGCGCCCACGAGCCGCACGCGCGGCGCCGCGTCGCGGGCCGCACGCATCCGGTCGATCCACTCCCGGTCGGTCTCCACGAACACCGGGGCGTCGAGGTCTCCGAGCGCCCGGCGCACCTCGGCCGGAAGGCCGACGGGCGCGCTCAGCGTGAACGATCCGCCGGCTCGGATGCCGGCCACCACGACCCGCAGCACGGCCTGCCAGGCGGCATCCTTGGTGGCACGGATCGCGACGGGCACGGGCCGGTACCGGAAGAGATTGCGCTCCACCTTCACCTGCGACACGTCCCCCACCTGGCCGAATTCGCGGTCCCACGCGATCGCGTCGGACAGGGCGCCGCGGCGCAGCCACTCGAACGCCTCGTAGTCCAGCGACGGCTGGGCCGCCTCGATGAGCATCGTGATGCGGGTGTCGAGTCCGCGCAGGTGCAGGGTCGACGACGGCGCCCCGCCGGCGGACGGCCGCCACGACCCGAGCCCGATGAGGTAGTTCGGCCCGCCGGCCTTCGCGCCGGCGCCGACCGCCGAGCGCTTCCAGCCGCCGAACGGCTGCCGTTGCACGATCGCCCCGGTGATGCCGCGGTTCACGTACAGGTTTCCCGCCTCGACGTGATCGAGCCAGAGCGCCAGGTCGGCCGGATCCTGCGTGTACAGCCCCGCCGTCAGTCCGTAGGCGACGGCGTTCTGCAGCTCGATCGCCTCGGCGAGCGAGTGCGCGTGCAGGATCCCGAGCATCGGCCCGAAGAACTCCTCCCGGTGCGTGCGCGACCCGGGTCTGACGCCGGTGCGGATGCCGGGCCGCCACAGCCGGCCCGCGTACTCCGGCGCCGCATCGTCGACCGGCCGCGGCTCGACGAGCCACTCCTCGCCCTCCTCCAGCGTCGTCAGCGCCCACCGGAGCTTTCCGCTGGGCACCTCGATCACCGGGCCGACCTCGCTCAGCGGATCGGACGGCGGGCCGACGCGCAGCGACTGCACGGCGTCGACGAGCTGACGCGCGAAGCGCTGCGACCGCGCGACCGGCCCGACGAGAATCGCGAGCGATGCGGCCGAGCACTTCTGCCCGGCGTGCCCGAAGGCGCTCTTGACGAGGTCGGATGCCGCGAGATCCAGATCGGCCGACGGCATGACGATCATGGCGTTCTTGCCGCTCGTCTCGGCCAGCAGCGCCAGGTCGGGCCGCCACGAGCGGAACAGCTGCGCCGTCTCCCACGCCCCGGTGAGGATCACCCGGTCGACGTCGGGGTGCGAGAGCAGCTGCTGCCCCAGCGCGCGCTCGTCGAGCACGACGAGGGCGAGGAGGTCACGCGGGATGCCGGCATCCCAGAGAGCTTCGGCGACCACCGCCGCGCAGCGCGCGGACTGGTGCGCGGGCTTGAACACGACGCCGGAACCGGCCGCGAGCGCCGCCAGCACCCCGCCGGCCGGGATCGCGATCGGGAAGTTCCACGGCGGGGTGACCACGGTCACCTTCGCCGGGACGAACACCGCCCCGGCGACGCGGTCGAGCTCGCGCGCCGTCGCGGCGTAGTAGTTCGCGAAGTCGACGGCCTCGCTGATCTCCGCGTCGGCCTCGGCGAACACCTTGCCGGTCTCGCTGGCGGCGACCTCGATCAGCTCGGCGCGGCGCGCCTGAAGCGCGCGGGCGGCGGCCTGCAGCACGGCGGCGCGCTCGGCGGCCGGCGTCGCCCCCCAGCGTTCGGCGGCGGCGCGCACGCGCGCGACCACGGCGTCGAGCCGGTCTGCCGTGGCGAGGTGCGCGGCGCCGACGGCGGCATCCCCCGCGACCGACGTCTCGACCCGGGCGAGGATGCCGGCCGCCCACGCGCGGTTCGCCGGCAGCGCGGGGTCGGTGTCGGGCGTGTTCGCGAACCCGGGCGCCCCCCGTGGCGCCTCGACCGACTCGCGGGCGGCGAACACCGCCGTCTGCACGACGTCGCCGGGCACGAACACCGGCTCGCCGATCGGGTCGTCGCCGGCCGCCGCCGACGCCCGCGCGATGCCGAGCACCGCCTGCGTGAGGTCGGCGTCGCTCGCCGGCGGCTTCGTGCGTCCCGGCTGGCCGCCGTCGGCCGCGGACAGCGGCGGCAGCGACGGCAGCGGCGCCTGAGGAAGGGCCGGCGGCGCGGCCTGCGCGGCCTCCGCCGCGCGATCCTGCCGCCGGTTCGGCCCGACCGGCAGCGTCGGGTCGGCGCAGCGCGCCAGCGACGCGAGGAACCGGTCGCGCTCGCGCTCGAACAGGGCCGGGTCGCTGTGCAGCTCGAACGCCGCGGAGAGGAAGTTCTCGCTCGACGCGTTCTCCTCGAGGCGACGCACGAGGTAGCTGATCGCGACGTCGAACTCGTCGGGGCGCACGACCGGCACGTACAGCAGCACGTGCCCCACCTCGCGGGCGACGGCCTCGACCTGCCCCTGCGCCATGCCCAGCAGCATCTCGAACTCCACGTCGCCCCGGACCGCGCGCTCGCCGGCGAGCAGCCACGCGTAGGCGATGTCGAAGAGGTTGTGGCCGGCGACGCCGACGCGCACGGCGGCGGTGTGCGCGGGGCGCAGCGCCTCGTCGAGGCAGCGCAGGTAGCCGGCGTCGGCGTCGAGCTTCGACGCGTGCGTGGCGAGCGGCCAGCCGTGCAGGGCGGCATCCACGCGTTCCATCGCGAGGTTCGCGCCCTTGACGAGCCGTACCTTGATGCGCGCGCCGCCGGCCGCGACCCGGCGCGCCGCCCACGCGGTGAGCTCGCGCAGCGCCGGCAACGCGTCGGGCAGGTACGCCTGCAGCACGATGCCCGCCTCCAGGCCCCGCAGCCGCGGATCTTCGAGGAGGCGGGTGAACACCGCGATCGTCAGATCGAGGTCGCGGTACTCCTCCATGTCGAGGGTGAGGAAGGTGCCGTCGCCGGTCGCCGTCAGATACAGCGGCAGCAGTCGCTCGACGACCGTGTCGACGACCTCGTCGAACGCCCACATCGAGATGTGGCTGGCGATCGCCGACACCTTGACGGAAACGTAGTCCACGTCGCCCCGACGAATGAGGTCGTGGATGCCGTCGAGCCGCCGCAGCGCCTCGCTCTCGCCGAGGACGGCCTCGCCGAGCAGATTGAGGTTCAGCCGCGCCCCCGACTCCCGGATCTTCGCGAGCGCGGGCCCCAGCTTGTCGGGCCGGGCGTCGACGACGAGATGCCCCACCATCTCGCGCAGCACGCGACGCGCGATCGGCACGGTCGGCGTCGGCAGCACGGGGGCGACGGTGCCGCCGGTGCGCACCGCGGCGCGCAGATACCAGGGGAGGAACCCGGGAACCAGCGGTGCGACGCGCTGCAGGTTCGCGGCCGCGGCCCCGAGCGACTCGGGGCGCATGACGCCGTCGACGAAGCCGATCGTAAACGGCAGCCCGTCGGGGTCTTTCAGCACTCCGGCAAGGCGTTCGGCGGCGGGATCGACGTCGGCTTCGGCCGACTCGGCGACCCACCGGCGGGCCAGCTCGATCGCCTGATCGGCGAGCGCAGACGGGGGCTGCGCGGGTGGAGCGACGGAGGGCGTGTCCGACATGGCTCCAGCCTATGACCCGCGGGCTCAGTCCCAGATGCTCGGCGCGGGGGCCTTCGTCGAGGGCAGCGCGGAACCTGCGGCCCAGTCGGTGACCCACTGCGGCAGGGGCGGCAGATCGTCGGGCCGGTGCAGCGCCTCGAACAGCTCCGCGGTGTTCACGACGCCGCCGCTGCGCCGCAGGAACCGCGCCCGCACGATCATCTCGGCATAGATCTCGCCGTCCACCACGGCACGGTGCATCTGGTACACCGCCTTGTCGTCGTGCCCGTACAGCCGCGACTCGACGGTGAACCGCTGCCACAGGCGCAGCGACTTGCGGAACGTGACGGTCTCGCTCGCGACCACCGCGTACCAGCCCTGCGCGTTCATCGCATCCCAGACGCCGGTGCGGATCAGCAGATCGAACCGCCCGAGGTCGAACAGCGACGCGTAGCGGCCGTTGTTCATGTGTCCGAGCAGGTCGAGATCGGTGGGCAGCGTCCGCAGCCGGATGCGTCCGACGCTGTGCGGTGGGATCGTCCCGCGTCGGCGCAGCAGCGCCTTCGCGCGCCAGATCGTCAGCAGGGTTCGCCACCATACGTTCACGTAGCGCGATGTTAGTCGCTCCGGGTATGCGGGTGGGGCGATCCCGGCATCCGTCGATTTCGCGATTCGTGCGCCCAGTCGTAGAGTCTGGCCATGGAAGCCGAGTTGAAGACCGACGTCGTCATCCGTCCCGTCCGCGACGTGGATGCCGAGGCTCTCGGCCGGGTGCACGCGACGTGCTGGCATGAGACCTACGACCACCTGATCAGCACGGCCGCGCTCGAGAAGGTCTCGCCCCGGCGCCTCGCCGAACTGTGGACGCACTGGGCGCAGCAGGGCTCCGACCTGCGCATGGTCGCCGCTCTCGTCGACGGCGAGATCGTCGGGTTCGCCGGTTCGGGGCCCGCGCGCGACCGCGACGCCGTGCGATTCCGCGAGCTGTACTTCATCTATCTGCTCGGCGCGTTCCACGGCACCGGCATCGGCCAGCGTCTCTTCGACGCCGTCGTCGAGCCGGGCGAGGGCGTGTACCTCTGGGTCGCCGACGACAACCCCCGCGCGCACCGGTTCTACGCCCGCAACGGCTTCGCCCTCGACGGCGCGACGCACACCGAGCCGTTCCTCGGCGAGAGCCTCACCGAAGTCCGCTTCGTCCGCTGAGGCGCCGGCATCCCGGCGGCGTCGCGCGGCGGCGCCCGCCCGCGCGACTTCGCGCCTGCCCGCCCGCGCGCGCCCCCACGCGCCCCCGCCCGCGTCCACGCGCGCCCCCACGCGCCCCGCCCACGCGCGCCCGCCCACGCGCACGAGAACAGGAGATCGTTCGAGAACAGGACGATTGTGACGGGATCCATCCTGTTTTCGCGTGATCTCCTGTTTTCGGTGACGGATGCCGGCGGGAACCGGCGACGGATGCCGGCGGGACAGGCGACGGATGCCGGCGGGACAGGCGACGGATGCCGGGGAAGAACAGCTACCGCCCCGACACCGTCCCGAACAGCCGGGCGATCGGCGCGAGCACCAGCGGCCGCGCGGCCGCCCACGCCCCCGCGATGGCCGCGAGCGACAGGGCGAACATCCAGAACCCCGTCCAGTTGTCGGCGTAGGCGTTCGGGTCGGGCGATCCCTGCGCGGCGTACATGTGGTTGAGGTTGCGCAATGCTCCGGTCGCGAAGACCAGCGCAACGTGGATCACGATGAACACGACGAAGTACAGCATCGTCGGGAAGTGCACCGTGCGCGCCCACTCGATCGGGTACGCGGCGCTGAGCCGGGCGTTGTTCTTCGGCCACACGCTGCTCATCCGGAACCCGGTGAGCGCCGCCAGCGGCGCCGCCACGAACACGGTCGTGCCGTACGCAAGCTGCTGCAGGGAGTTGTAGTTCACCCATCCGTTCTCGGTCGGCCAGTCCAGCGACACGTACTGCAGCGCCGCGCTGAGCGCGTTGGGGAAGACCTCCCAGCTCGTCGGGACGATCCGCATCCACTGCCCGGTGACCAGCAGCAGTACGACGAACACGGCGCCGTTGATCAGCCACAGCAAGTCGAGCGCCTGGTGGAACCAGATCGTCAGACTGACCTTGCCCTTGGCATCCCTGCGCGGAGTCCAGAACGCGGTCGGCCGCTTCTCGGTGCGCACCGTCAGCCCCGACCGGATGATCAGCACCATCAGGAACACGTTGAAGAAGTGCTGCCACCCGAGCCACACCGGGATGCCGACCGGCGCCGCATCCGGCAGGTGATACTCGCCCGGATAGGTCGCGAGGAAGTCCCGCATGAACTCCAGGCTGAGGAACCACCGCACGAAGAACACGGCCATCGCCGCGGCGAACAGCAGCGCCGCGCCGCCCACGACGACGATGCCCGCCCACTGGCCCTTCGTGAACGGGCCGTAGCGGCGCGGCTCGGCCTTCGGCGCCGGGCGATGGGTCGCCGCCCGCCCCGGCCACACGGTCTGCGGCACCGTCAGCGGCGGACGCGGCCCCGTCGGCGCGGGGGCAGCCTCGGCGCCCGCCCCGGTCCCCGCACCCGCCGCGGTCCCCGCACCCGCCGCGACGGACCGCGGAACGGGTTCGGTCGCGGCATATTGCGGGTCAGCGGCGACGGCATCCGCAGTTTGCCGCGACTCAACCTCGGTCCCGAGCGCAGCCCCCGGTTCAGTCGCGGCATATTGCGGGTGCGCGACGCCGGCACCCGCAGTTTGCCGCGACTCGGCAGGGGTAGGCGGGGCCACGACGCGCACGACGGATGCCGGCGGCCACGCCGCGCCGCCCGCCACGCGCGGCAGCCCGCGCCGTATCGCACGCGCGAGACCCGGTTCGGTCGCGGCGATCTGCGGGTCAGCGACGCCGGCACCCGCAGTTTGCCGCGACTCGGCCGCAGCACCCGGGGTCAGTCCGGCCGCAACGGATGCCGCGACGGCATCCGGCCACGCCGCGCCGCCCGCGACGCGCGGCAGCCCGCGGCGCAGCGCCCCTCCGGCGGATTCAGCGGTCGCCTGCGGCGGGTGCGCCGCGGAGACGCCCGCCGCAGCCGACTGCCCGGGCGCCGTCGGCGCGGCTTCGGTCGCGGCAGATTGCGGGTGCACGGCACCGGCATCCGCAGTGTGCCGCGACTCAGTCGCAGCGCCCGGGGTCAGTCCGGCCGCAACGGATGCCGCGACAGCTTCGGCACGCGGCCACGCCTCGCCGCCCACGACGCGCGGCAGCCCGCGGCGCAGCGCACGCGCGCCGCCGACACCCGGTTCAGTCGCGGCAACCTGCGGGTCAACGACGCCGGCACCCGCAACTTGCCGCGACTCAACCCCGGACGCCAAACGAACACCCGGTTCAGTCGCGGCAACCTGCGGGTCAGCGGCATCCGCACCCGCAACCTGCCGCGACTCAACCTCCGACGCCAAACGAACACCCAGTTCAGTCGCGGCGATCTGCGGGTCAGCGGCATCCGCACCCACAACCTGCCGCGACTCAACCCCGGACGCCGGGTCCGCGCCGACTGCCCCAGCTGCGCCGCCGGGCGACTCGGCTGGACCGGCCACCGCCGCGCCCCCCGCCACCCCGGGCACCTCGGGCCACGCGGGGCCGCCCGGCACGCGCGGCAACCCGCGGCGCACGCCGGTGGCCGAACCCGGCGCAACCATCAGGCCTTCTTCGCCTCGAGGGCCGCGATCAGCTGCGGCACGACCTGGAACAGATCGCCCACGACGCCGAAGTCGGCGACGTCGAAGATGGGGGCGTCGGCGTCCTTGTTGATCGCGACGATGGTCTTCGCGGTCTGCATGCCGGCCTTGTGCTGAATCGCGCCGGATATGCCGAGAGCGACATACAACTGCGGCGACACCGAGACCCCGGTCTGCCCGACCTGGTGCGAGTAGGGGATGTAGCCGGCATCCACGGCGGCGCGCGAGGCGCCGACGGCGGCGCCGAGCACGTCGGCGAGCTGCTCGACGAGCACGAACTTCTCGGCCGAGCCGAGGCCACGACCGCCGGAGACGACCTTCGCCGCACCGCGCAGTTCGGGTCGGCTGGATGCCGCGACCTCCGCCTCGAACCCCGTCACGACAGCGGCCGGCGACGCCGACGGGGCCACCGTGAGCTGCTCGGCCACGAGCGGCACCGCCTCCGCGCGGGCTTCGATCGCACCCTGGCGCACCGTGATGACGGGCGCCCCGAAGGTCGAAGCCGAGGTGACGTTGAACGATCCGCCGTAGACCGAATGCTGCGCGAGCACGCCGTCGTCGTCGCGCGCGATGCCCACGGCATCCACCGACAGCGCGAGCGCCGCACGGACGGCGAACCGGCCGGCGACGTCGCGGCCCTCGATCGAGTTCGACACGAGCACGGCGTCGGGGTTCACCAGCGCGAACGCCGCCGCGAGGGCGTCGACCGCGGGCAGCGACAGCGTCGCGGCGTCGCCCGGCGCGTGCGTGAGCACGACGGCGGCGCCGAGGGCAGCGGCATCCGCGGCCAGCTCGACGTTCTCGTGCACGATCAGCGCCACCGGCGTGCCGACCTCGGCGGCCGCGCCGAGCAGGCCCGCCGACGACTTTGCCAGCTCGCCCGCGGGCGTGACGTCGAGGAGGACGAGGATCGAATCCGCAGCGAAATCCATCATGACAGCCCCTTACGCCAGCCGGTTCTCGATGAGGTACGCGGCGAGCTTGTCGCCGGCATCCCCCTCGTCGACGATCTTCACGCCCGCACCCCGCGGCGGTTTCTCGCTGACCGCCGTCATGATCGACTGCGGTGCGAGCGCCGGGTCGATGTCGACGCCGAGGTCAGCGAGCGACACGGTCTCGAACGGCTTCTTCTTCGCCGCCATGATGCCCTTGAAGTTCGGGAATCGCGCATCGGGCAGCGCCTCGGTGATCGAGATGACGGCGGGGAGGGATGCCGTCACCTGCGCGGCGCCGAAGTCCGTCGCGCGCGTCCCAGTGACCTCGCTCTCGGCGATCGTCACCGCCGACAGCGCGGTGGCGTGCGGCACGCCGAGGTGCTCGGCGAGCATCGCGGGGAGGACGCCGCCGGAGCCGTCGGTGGAGAGGTTCCCCGTGATGATCAGGTCGAATCCGGCGCGGCGTACGGCCGCCGCTAGCACTTTCGCCGTGACGCCGAGATCGGCGCCGGAAAGGGCCGGGTCGAGGACCTGGAGCGCGGATGCCGCGCCCATCGCGAGCCCCTTGCGCACCGTCGCGGCGGCCTCTTCGGGAGCCATCGACACGACCTGCACCTCGGTGCCCGGGTGCGCGTCGGCGTAGCTCAACGCGACCTCGATGGCCCGCTCGCCGATCTCGTCGAGCACCCGATCACCGGCCGCGCGGTCGGCCAGGCCGGTCTCGAGATTCAGCTTGCGGTCGCCATAGGTGTCGGGGACTTCCTTGACCAGCACCACGATCTTCATCGGCTCTCCTTCGGATGGGACCATTCTAGGAGGTGCGACTCGGTCCCGTGAATGGTGAGACGGGGGATCAGATAGCTCGGGTCTCAGAGGGCTCGTCCCGGCACCGAGATCGCCCCACAGACCTGCGCCGGCCACAAAAGCGCGCGATGCGCCCGACTCAGTTCGGCGACCCGCTGCTGGATCTCCGCGGGCATCCGCACGACGCGCCGCGTCGCGTGGTCGACGTTCAGCAGCAGACTCTCCAGGGTCGCCGCGACCCGCCGACCCTCCACGTCACGGAGGTAAGCGACGGTGTGCACGCCGCTCTCGGATGCCGCGACGAGCCGCACGTGCGTCGAGTACGGCGCCCCCAGCCGCAGCTCCGACAGGTACTGCGCGTGGTGGTCGACGGAGAACAGCCCGCACCGGTGGAGAGCCGGATACCCGAATCCGAGTCCGGCCGGCTCCAGCCCGCGGATCGTCGTCTCGGTCAGGATCCGCAAGAAGACGTTGACGTTCATGTGGTCGTTGAAGTCGATGTCGTCGGGCGAGACGACGCCCGTGTCGACGACCGCGAGCTGTTGCACGTCGTCATCGACCGGTCGCGCGCCTCTCACCTCGTCACTGCCGCATCGACACTCAGACGAGCGCCTTGACGCCCATGATCTCGCGGTACTCGGTCGGCGTGGCGACCTCGCGGCCCAGCGCCTCCACGATCTGCTTGACCTGCAGGAACGCCTCGAGGTTGCTCGTGATCTTCTGGTCCTTGTGCGGGTACTTCCACACCGTATCCTCCATCCCCACCCGGATGTGCAGACCGAGCAGCGCCGCCGCCGTCGCGAGGAAGACGGATGCCCGGCCCGCCGCACAGACGAGGATCTTCGCCTCGGGGTCGACATCCCGCACCAGCTCCACCATCCGCAGGAGCCCCGTGAACATCTGGTGCGGGTTCTCCATCGGGCTCGCGCCGGGAATCGAGGGCAGCACGCACCAGACCTGGCCGGGGCCGAGCAGACCGCTGCGGAACAGAAAGCGGTCGGCGTTGTTCACGTCGGCGTCCGTGTACACCGCGACGATCGGAGCGACGCCTGCTTCGAGGATGAGGCGGGTCTTCTCGATCATGAGCGGCGCGGGCTTGGCGAACAGCGCGTCGCCGTTGTAGAGCACAGCCGTGTTCACCGGCACGCCGTCGAGGATCTTCTCGTCGATCGCGAGCTTCATCTCGTCCCACTCGCCCTTGAGCGCCGTGACGTAGCAGCCGTCGACCGAGATGCCGGGGAACTCCTCGCGCAGCGGGTTCACGACCGCCGTGAAGCGCTCGCGATCCAGCACGTTGTAGCCGTTGTCACCGCGCATGTGCAGGTGGATCGCGCTGGCGCCGGCACGAGCGCACTGCTGCGCATCCTGCAGGATCTCGTCGACCGTGATCGGCTGGTGGGGGTTGGCGGTGCGCGTGTAGAACGCACCCGTGATGGCCGTTTGCACCACGATCTTGTCGGGCACGTCCCACTTCGGCTGAATCTCGCCCTCATGGAAGTACGAGTGCGAAGGGTCGATGATCTCCGGGAAGCCGTAGGGCCGCCAGATGAGGCGCCCCTCGGCGCGCTCGACGCCCTGCCGGACCCGATCCCAGTGGATGGTGTTGTCGTTCAATCCCATTGCGGTTGCTCCTCGATGTCAGTCGCCGACGGACTTGGCCAGCGGTTCGCCGACGTACTCGCCGTCCTGGATGTAGCGCAGCGGGCGCCCGGTCTCGATCTCCTCGACGACGTGGGCCATGAGGCCGGGTAGCACCGACAGCACGGCGAAGGCGACGGTCTGGTTCGGCGACCAGCCGAGGTCGCGCCCGATGGCCGCCAGCGCACCGTCGATGTTGATCGGGATGTTCGTCTTGCCGGTGCGCTCGCGGAACGCCCTGTCGATCGCCTGGAGCTGCCGGATCGACTCGCCGTCGAGGCCCAGCTCGGCGGCGAGGTCGAAGAGGATGTCGGCGCGGAAGTCGCTCGTCTTGTGGGTCGGGTGACCGAAGCCGGGCAGCCGCTTGCGCTGCGAGACGTACTCCTCGACGACCCGGGCCGCGCCTTCTTCGAGCGTGCCGTCGCCGCGGAGCTCGGCGGTGTGGTCGAGCAGATGGAAGGAGTGTTCGGGCGACAGCGTGTTGCTTCCCGCCGCGAGGATGCCGCCGGCGACCGCCGGGATGAACTGCGGGTTGCCCGAGGCGATGTAGCGTGCCGCGGTGATCGTCGAGGCGACGTAGCCGTGGTCGAGGAGGCTCGTGAGGATGCCGTCGACGAGCCGCGTCTCGGCGGCGCTCGGCAGCCGGCCGGTGATGGACAGGAAGGCGCCCTGCGTGTAGGTCGCCTTGCGCATGACGTCGGCGAGGGAGTAGCCGCGCAGGTTGACGACGCCCTCCGTCACTTCGCTGACGGCGGTGCTGAAGTAGGCCATCCGTTACTTTCCTTCCTGGGTTCGGCGTGCGTCGGAAGTGGCATCGGTGACGCCGCGCGCGCGGAGCTTGTGCTTCTCGACCTTCCCGGTCGGAGTCATCGGGAGCTCGTCGAGGAACTCCACGTAGCGGGGCACGGCGAACCGGGGCAGCAGTTCGGCGGCCCGTGCGCGCACCTCCTCGGCGCTCAGTCGCCGCCCCTCGCGGAGGACGATCGCGGCCATGACCTCCTGTCCGGCGACGGCGTCGGCGATGCCGTAGCACGCGACGAGCTCGACCGCATCGAGGGTGAGGACGGCATCCTCGACCTCCTTGGCCGAGACGAACTCGCCGAAGCGCCGCATCGCGTCGTCGACCCGGCCCTCGAACCACAGGTTGCCGCTCTCGTCGAAACGTCCCCGGTCGCCCGAGTGGAACCAGAGATTGCGGGAGGCGGCGATGGTCTTCTCGGGGTTGCCGAAGTAGCCCTGGAACATCGTGAACGGTTCGCGCGAGCGGATGCAGATCTCTCCGATCTCGCCCGTGGGGAGCTGTTCGTCGAGCTCGTCGCGGATCGTCACCTCGAACTCCGGGATGACCCGGCCGGAGGAGCCGATGGCGCGGTCGCCGTCGAGGCTCCCCCACGTGGGGATCGTCGCCTCCGTCGACCCGTAGGCGTCGATGATCCGCATGTCGAACCGGCGTTCCAGCTCGAGGTAGAGCTCCTTGGGGACCATGGCCCCGTAGGCGACCCGGATGGGGTTCTCCGGCTCGCCGTCCTGCGCGCCGAGCAGTGCCAGCAGCGCTCCGACGAAGACGAACACCGTCGCCTTCGCCTCGACGGTCTCCTGCCAGAACGTGGCCCGCCGGAAGCCTGTCGCGATGAAGACCTCGGCGCCGGCGACGACCGCCGCCATCACGCCGTAGCCCTGCGCCTGATTGTGGTGCAGCGGGAGGACGACGAAGATGCGGTCGTCGGGGCGGATGTCTGCCTGGCGACGCGCCTGCCAGCCGTTCATGTAGTGCTGACCGTACGGGAGGATCGCCCCCTTGGCGGGCCCCGTGGATCCTGAGGTGTACATGATCGCCTCGGGGTCGGCACGGGTGACCTCCGGCAGTTCGCCGATGTCGCTGTGTTCGAGCGCGGCGAGCGCTCTCGTCTCCAGTGGCGTGTCGGCCACCTCGACGCCGACGACGACGACCGTGCGCAGCTGGGGAAGCTCCGCGTGCAGCGACGTGAACTGGCCCAGGTGGCGTGCGTCGACGACGACGGCCGACGCCCCCGAGTTCCGCATGGCGTGCAGCAGTCGCTCGGGTCCCATCTCGGGGTTGAGCGGAACCTCGACGAGACCGGCGGTGGCCAGGCCGAACCACGCCGAGATGAACTCCGGCCCGTTGTCGAGCATGATCGCGACGCGGTCGCCCTTGACGAGCCCCAGCCCGAGGAAGCCGGACGCGGTGCGCTGCGCCCGCTCCCACACCTCAGCACGCGTCGCCTGCCCGCCCGCCCACGCGAGAAAGACGCGCTCCGGATCCTCGGCGGCATTGCGGGCAAGAAGCGCCGGCAGTGTCCGCAGCGCGGGCTCGTCCATCTTCATGACCGCAGGGCGCCTCGGGCGTCGATCCGGTTGCGCAGCAGTGCGAGCTCGTCGTCGGTCGGCCCGTCGGTGATCGGCACCGAGTCGGGCACGATGATCTCGAAGCCGGTCTTCTCGATGACCTCGTCCTTCGTGACCCCCGGGTGCACGGACTTCAAGCGGGCGCTGCGAGTCTCCTCCTCGAAGTCGAAGACGCACAGCGGCGTGATGATGGACGTCGGCCCCCCGTTGGGAAGCCCCAGCTCCTCACGCAGGTTCTTCTCACCGCGCCCGTACCCGAGCGCGGAGACGTAGTCGACGCGGTCGACGAGCACGCGCGGGTCGTGCGAGTTGGTGACGAGGTGCCAGGTGCCGTTCTGCGCCGTCGCGTTGGTCGTGCCGATCGGCCCGGGGCCGCGGAACTTCAGCTTCTGGTAGTCGCTGCCGATGCCGATCATGTTGGAGTTGCCGTACCGGTCGATCTGGATGCCGCCGCAGAAGAACACGCCGTTGGCGCGGTGCCGCTGGTTGTTGAGCAGCTGGTCGTGCTGGTAGTAGGCCTCCGACCATTGCATCGCGCCGACGTCGGTGATGAACTCGAACTCCTCGATGACGGGCGTGTCGCGCAGGTACGCCTTGGTCATGGCGATCATCACGGTCATGTTCGGGCCGTGGTGAAGGTGGCCGAGCAGGGCGCCGGCACGGGGCACGGGAAGGTTCGCCCCCACCTCGACCCACTGGCCGTCCTTGAGGTCGTGCGCGATCGCCGCGGCCATGACTTCCTTGGGGGACACGGGGAATGCGGTCTCGGTCATGTCAGCCTCAGAACTCGTTCAGGGACAGGAGCGTGCGGATGCCGATGCGCTCCAGATAGTCGGCGTGGTCGGCGGGGCCGGTGATGTACTCGGCGATGTAGGCGTCGAGCTCGGCGCGGTCGCCCGTCTTCAGCCACGCCGTCGCGGCGGCCAGGTACGTGTTGATGTGCCCGGCATCCGGCACGTAGTAGCCGTCGGCCGAGTACGGGTGCGCGCCGTACGGGGCACGGATGACGCCCGTCGCGCCCGGGATCGAGGTCTTGAGCGGGTCCGCCTTGATGCGCTCGGGCGAGACGACCTTCTCGACCGACACGTAGGTCTTCGTCGCGGCGTTGTACATCGAGATGTCGCCGTAGCGGGTGCCGTTGTGCTGCACGTTGCCGTAGACGTCGCTCGTGGCGGCGTGCAGGAACGCCACGTCGATGTTGATCGCCGGCACCGCGATGAGCAATTCATCGGTGAGCGGGTCGCGGTACTCCTTGAGCCGGGGGTTGATCTTCGGCAGGTCGGTGCCCACCCCCGCCTTCCAGGGGTTGTACGGCACGCGCTGCGCCGAGGCACGCAGCCCCGCGTAGAAGTGCGCCTCGTCGAGCTCGAAGATGTCGATCAGCCCGTCCTGGCCGGCCTTGCGGAAGGCAGGCCCGATGCCGGCGAAGCCCTCGGCGCCGACGTAGGGGGTGATGACGTGACTGGCGACGCCGGCGGCGATCAGCAGATCGGTCTCGAGTCCGGCCGACGCGGCGCCGACGACCGTGAGATCCTTGCGGCCGTCCTTGATCAGCTGACGGACGACCGCCATCGGATGCCCGGAGTTGATGAACCCGCCGATCGCGACGGTCATGCCGTCCTCGACGGCGGCCGCGGCATCCTCGACGGAGATGATGCGCGACGTGCGCGTGATGTCGGTCACAGCTTGGCCTCCCACTTCGGGGTTCCGGTGTTGCGGTAGTCGGTCGCGAACCACTGCGGGTGGCCGTGGATGACCTGCCCGCCGTCGATCGGCACGCTGACGCCGGTGATGAAGCCCGCCGACTCGTTTGACGAGAGGAACAGCACGAGTTGTGCGATGTCCTCCGGATTGCCCAGGCGCCCCACGGGCGTGTTCACCCCGAGCACCTCCTTGTGCGCGGCACCGTTCTCGCCGTTCAGCATCGGAGCGGTCATGCCGGTCTCGACGACGCCGGGCTCGATCGAGTTCACCCGGATGCGGTGGGTGCCGAGCTCGGAGGCCAGGCCCACGGCGAGCATCTTCACACCGGCCTTCGTGATGCAGTAGGCGCCGAGCAGGTCGGAGTACTGCGTCGCACCCGACGATGCGTTCAGCACGATCGACCCCCCGCGGCCGCCGGCGATGATAGCGTTCGCGGCCTCGCGGGCGACGAAGTACGTCCCGTGCAGGTTCACGTCGACGTGCCGGTTCCACTCCTTGATCGGCTCGTCGATCAGCTGCGCCATCTTGCCGTAGCCGGCGTTGGCGAAGAGGGCGTCGATGCGGCCGAAGCGGTCGACGACGGCCTGCACACCCGCCCGCACCGTGTCGTAGTCGATCTGATTGACGCCCGCGGCGTGCACCGCGGCGCCTTCTGCCTCACACAGCGCGACCGTCTCGGCGAGGATCTCTTCGACGCGGTCGAACACCGCGACGTCGTAGCCGCGGCGCGCGAAGCCCACCGCGGTGGCCTGTCCGATGTCGCCTGCGGCGCCCGTGACCAGGGCGACGGGACGTGTCTGTTCGCTCATTGCGCGGTGTACCCTCCGTCGAAGTTGACAATGGCTCCGGTCATGTACCGGGAGGCGTCGGATGCCAGGAACACGACGACCGGGCCGATCTCCTCGGGCTGACCGACGCGGCGCATCGGGATCTTCTTCAGCAGTGCCGCCGTGGCCGCCTCGTCGGCCAGGACCTCGGCCGGCATGTCGGTCGCGAAGTAGCCGGGGGCCAGTGCGTTGACCCGTACGCCCGAGCGCGCGGTGTCGAGCGCGAGTGCCCGCGTGAGCCCGGCCACGCCCGTCTTGCTCGCGACGTAGGCCGCCTGTCCGCGCACGCCGATCGTCGCGGCGAGCGACGCGATGTTCACGATGGCGCTCTCCCGGTCGGTGTTCCGGTGGCGCAGGAACGCCTGGCTCGCGGTGAACACGGCCGTGAGATTGACGTCGATGATGCGCGCCCAGTCGTCGTCGGTGACGTCGAGCACGTCCGCCTGGTGCGCCTGCGCCGCGTTGTTGATCAGGATGTCGGGGGCGCCGACTGTCTCGGCGACCTCGGCGAACACGGCGCGCAAGGCATCCGGATCGGTCATGTCGAGGGCGCGCGCGTGCGCCGCCCCGCCGAGGGCGCGGATGCCCTCGACCACGGCCTGCAGCCGCTGCTCGCGCCGCCCCGTGATGACCACCGTCGCGCCCGCCTCGGCCAGCGCCCGAGCGGCCTGCTCCCCCAGCCCGCCGGTCGCGCCGGTGACGATCGCGATGCGCCCGTCGAGGCGGAACGCGTCGAGCCCGCTCACAGCCGGATTCCCATCGAACGCGCGATGACGATCTTCTGGATCTCGCTCGTGCCGCCGCCGATCTCGAGGTACTTGCAATCGCGGTAGTGGCGAGAGACCGGGTACTCGTCCGTGAACCCGTAGCCGCCGAAGATCTGCACGGCTTCACGCGTCGCGGAGATGTAGTCGCGGGTCGCCGACAGCTTCGCCATCGAGGCGACGTTGACCGCATCCGGGTCACCCGCATCGACCAGCGCGGCGGCCTGCATCGTAAGGGCGTGGTTCGCCTCGATCGCGACGCGCATCTCGACGAGCTTCTCGGCGATCAGCTGGTGGCCCGCGATCGGCTTGCCGAACGACTCGCGCTGCTGCGCGTGCACGAGGCAGCGGTCGAGAAGGTCGCGCAGCGCCCCGACGCTCAGCGCGGCCAGCAGCAGACGCTCATTCGCGAGGCCCGGCAGCATCCCCGCCCAGCCCGTGTCGACCGCGCCGAGGACGGCGGATGCCGGAACGCGGACGTTGTCGAAGAAGACCTCACACAGATCGAGGCCCTTCAGCCCCATCTTCGAGAGCTTGCGGATGTCGACCCCCGGCAGCGTGGGGTCGATCATCAGCGAGGTGATGCCCTCTTGCTTGCGCCCACCCGTCGACGTGCGCACGCCGGTGATGATGACCTCGGACACAGCGGCGCCGGTGATGAAGACCTTCGACCCGTTGACCACGAAGTCGTCGCCGTCGCGGATGGCGGCCGTGCGCAGCGCGGCGGCGTCAGAGCCTGACCCCGGTTCGGTGAGGGCGAAGGCGACGTTCGCACCCTCCATGATGCGGGGCAGCCACTCGGCCTTCTGCTCGGGCGTGCCGAGCCGCTCGATCGCCTCGGCGCCCAGCACCCAGAGCGAGAAGTACGCCTGCCCGACGACGAGGTTGTGGCGGGCGAGCGTCTCGTGGATGACGACCAGATCCTGCGCCGAGGCGCCTCCCCCGCCGGCTTCCTCGGGCACGGGCAATGCCGCCCAGCCCTGCGCCGCGAGGGCGTCCATCACTTCGACGGGGTAGCGCGCCACACGGTCGATCTCGGCGGAGTACTCGTCGGTGACGATGCTCCGGCAGATCTGGTCGATCGCGTCGACCATCATCTGCTGGTCCTCGGTGAGAGTCACGTCGCTGGTCTCCTCGGTCGATCCCCGTTGGTCGTGTCTTGACTATCGCACACGTTGTCAGACAAAGTCAATATCTGACCGATACCCGTTCTGTCAGTTCCACACCGTATGATTGGCGCCATAGGTTAGCTCCGCGTGGAATCTGACAATCGATGGGAACCTGATGCCGGGCCAGTCCTCCTTGCCTTTCTCCGCCGTCCCTGTGCAGCGGCCGCGCCAGCAGGTCGAGGCGCAACTGAAGCGTGCGATCCTCGACGGCAGCCTGGCGGAGGGCTCACGGTTGCCGAGCGAACACACTCTGTCGCAGACATTTGGCGTCAGCCGCGCCACGATCCGCGAGGCGCTGCGTTCGCTGACCGAAGGAGGGTTGCTCGCCAAGCCCGGCACCACGAGTGGCCTCTACGTGCAGAGCGTCGACCACCGGGCTCTCGCCCGCGTGGTTTCCGACCGCTTGTCGAACATTCTCGATCTCGGCTCGGTGACTCCCGAAGAAGTGCACGCCTTCCGCGATCTGCTCGAAGTGCCCAGTGCCCGGATGGCCGCCCTGCACCGCAGCGACACGAACCTCGCCTCGCTGCGCGGCATCATCGACGAAGAACGTGCGACGACCTTCGACGACCCCGCCGTCACCGAACTGAACGCGCGGTTCCACTGCGAAGTTGCCGACGCCTCAGGCAACCGCGTCCTGTCATCGTTCGTCTCAGCCCTGCACCGCACAGCCCACCCGCTCGCCTTCGTCCATACCGACGAAGAACTCGGCCGCACCGCAGTCGCACACCATATCGCGTTGTTCAAGACTATTGAGCAGCAAGACCCGACAGCCGCAATGCGCGTCATGCACGACCACCTCGAGTACTTGCACGAGCACGCGTCGGCGACAGGCGCTACCGGCGCCGCCCCGGTTGCCGTCACACTCCCGCGCTAGGAAGCGCGACTACCGGCGGCAGCGGGCGCTGTTACTTTCTGACAAGCGATCAGGACATCACCCAACCGCCGTCGATGTTGATCGCCTGGCCGGTGATATACGCCGCGCGCTCGGAGGCGAGGAAGGTGATGAGGTCGGCCACCTCCTCGGGGCTTCCCACGCGCGCGGCGGGGACGGTACTGGCCGCAAAATCGGACCATTTCGTCGCGGCACCAGCCTCGGTCACCTGGGCGCTCGTCGCCGAGCGATCGGTCTCGATGACTCCCGGGCATACGGCGTTGACGGTGATGGCGTGCGGGGCGAGTTCGGCGGCGAGAACCCGCGTAAGGCCGGTCAATCCGTGCTTGCTCGCCGAATAGCCGGCGCGCTGCCGCAGCGGGATGCGCGCCGACAACGACGACACGTTGACAATGCGGCCATTGCTGCGCCGCAGCAGATGAGGGATCGCCGCCTTGCACACGAGGAAGACTCCGGTGAGGTTGACGTCGAGCTGCTCCTGCCACTCCGAAAGCGGCAACTCCCAACTCGCGGCGACGGGCCCCTCGCGACGTGCCGCCGCATTGTTGACGACGATGTCGAGCCCACCCC
Source organism: Microbacterium sp. (assembly GCF_047602155.1). Classification (GTDB taxonomy): domain Bacteria; phylum Actinomycetota; class Actinomycetes; order Actinomycetales; family Microbacteriaceae; genus Microbacterium. The sequence continues at coordinate 778,148 of NZ_JASGHZ010000001.1, forward strand.
ACTCCTGAACGGTCTCGTGGACGAGTGCTTCAACCGAGGCCTCGCTGGCGACATCGGCGTGGATGGCGACAGCCTCGCCGCCGGCAGCACGGATCTCCTCGACAACGCTGTGCACACCGCGCCACGGCGCATCCGGTGCGTAGTCGTGCCAACGGCCGCTGACAACGACTCGCGCGCCCTGGGCGGCGAGTTCGACGGCCGTTGAACGGCCGATGCCGCGCTGGGCTCCGGCGCCGGTCACGAGCGCCACCCGTCCGTCAAACGGCTTCATCATGCTGTCCCACCCTCGACTGGCCCGTCCGAGCCGGATTCTTGTTCGTCCTCCTCAGCGACTTCGGCCACCGAGGTCACTCCGAGGTACGAGTCGACGATGCGCTCATCTCCGGCATACTCCGACGCCGGGCCCGAACTCACTACCTCACCGAGCCGCATCAGGTAGACATAATCGGCGACGTCGAGCGCGGCGACATTCTGCTCGACCATGAGCACCCCAATACCCTTCGCGGCGATCGTCCGCACGCACTCGAGCACGACGTCGACGAACTTGGGTGACAGCCCCATCGTGGGCTCATCGAGCAGGATGACGCGCGGCACTCCCATCAAGGCTCGGCCGAGTGCGAGCATCTGCTGCTCGCCGCCGGAGAGCTGGCCCGCGCGGATCGCGCGACGTTCGTACAGCGCGGGGAACATCGCGTAGATCGCGTCCACCGTGCCAAGGTTGCCGTCCGTGCCTTCGCGCCCACGCGCGGCGAGCTGACCGAGTTGCAGATTCTCCGCCACCGTGAGCGGTGCAACCATGCGTCGCCCCTCCGGCACTTGCAGCACGCCGGCCTGCGAAATCCGGTGCGCGCGCATCCTGTCCAGTTGCAGCTCGCCAAGCGTGATGGACCCGCCCTTCACCGGCGCCATCCCTGAGATGCCGTTCAGCAGTGAAGACTTGCCGGCGCCATTGGCACCCAGCAGCAGCCGCACCGTGCCCGGTTCCGTTTCAACGGTGACGTCGCGCACAGCCTCCACCGCGCCGTACGAGACGCGTACGCCCTGGGCGACGAGTCGATCATTTGTGGCCAAGGTATGCCTCCCGCACTTCCGGGTCACGACTAACTTCTTCGGCCGTGCCGGTCGCGATCAATCGCCCACTGGACAGCACCCGCACGCGGTCGCACAGCGCCGCGATCATGTCCATGTCATGCTCGACCAGCAACTGTGTCACACCATCGTCGCGCAGTGACTTCATCACCGTCTCGACTTCGCGCTTCTCGTGCGGGTTCATTCCCGCCGCCGGTTCGTCCAGCAGCAGCAGTCGGGGCTGTGCCGCGATGGCGCGCGCGATCTCCACTAGGCGCTGCGTGCCGTATGCGAGCGAGCGAGCGTCCGCGCTGGCGACCGCGGCGAGTCCGGTACGTTCGAGTGCCGCGTCCACCAGACTGCGCTCCTTGCCACGCAGCTCAGCGTGCCACTCGGCGCCAAGTGTGATGTTCTCTCGCACCGAGAGCCCCCGGATGAGCCGTGTCCCTTGGAAGCTGCGGGCGACGCCGAGACGGGCGACCCGCCAGGTCGCCAGTCGGCGCCGATCTTCGCCGTCGATGATGATCTCACCGTCGTCGGCGCGCCGTGCCCCTGACAGCGCGGCGAGGAACGTCGACTTTCCCGAGCCGTTGGGGCCGATCAGACCTTCGATCGAGCCCTGCTCCAACTCGAGGTCGACTGCGTCGAGCGCGACGACGCCGCCGTAGCGCACCGTGAGGGCACGGACTGTCACCAGAGCGCTCATGAAACCGCCTCCTTCGAGTTCGCGTTCGCTTGCGAGCGCGCGCGGATGCGGGAGCGGATGTCGCGCCAGATACCGAGCAGACCGCCTGGAGCGAGCACCACCACCGCCACGAGGATCACGCCGTATGCGGCCAGTGACCACGCATCGAAGATCGCCACGAGGCTCGGCAGGAGCGTCATCAGCGCGGTGCCGATGTAGGCGCCCTTCCACGACGCCACGCCACCGATGATCACCATCGATAGGGTCGCGACGACGAGCTTGAATCCGCCCATATCCGGGGTGATGGCGTTGAACATGAACGCGTAGCACGCGCCTGACAGTGCACCCAGCGCACCCGCGACCGTGACGAGCCAGGCCTGCACACCGCGCACCGGGATGCCGACGGCGGACGCCACATGCGCGTCCTCTCGGATGCTCTCCACCGCGCGGCCCGCACGACCCCGCTCGTGCCACCACAGCAGGACGGCGACGGCGGCGGCGATCAGCACGACGGCGATCGTGTTCAACTGCGGCGGGATGCCGTACAGTCCCAGTGCACCGCCGGTCACCTCTGTCGGGCCGGTGCGAACGAGCACCTGAACGATGAGTACGAAGGCCAGCGACGCCATGCCGAGCACCATGCCAGACAGGCGGCGCATCGCGAACGCGACAATGAACGACACGACCGCGCCGATGAGGACGGCGGCGATGATCGCCAATACGGTTGGCCAGCCCTGGAAGGAGAGGATCGCGGCTGCGTAACCCCCGATCATCCAGGTTCCTACAGGAAGGAAGGAGAAGATGCCCGCCTTCAGCAGCATCTGCACACTGCCTGCGAGCACCGCGGAGACCGCGGCCTGCTGCAGCAGGATCTCGTTAGCGACGAACCAGTTCATCAGGCTCTCTCCGTCGTCGTCGCACCGAGCACTCCCTGCGGACGCAGGAGCAGCACGATGAGGATGATCACGAAGGCGGCAGCATCCTGCGCTTCGCCGCCCAGGGTCAGGAACGCGACGGTCTCCACGGCTGCCAGCCCGTAGGCGGCCAACGCCGTGCCCATGACGTTGCCAATTCCACCGACGATGATCACCGCGAATGCCTTGATCATCAGCGACTCTCCGGAGTGCGCGTTGAACCCGCTCAGCAGGATCGCCAGCAGTACGCCGGCGCCGGCAGCGAGGGCGCCCGACACCGCGAGCGTCGCCCGCGACAGCCGCTTCCCGTCGATGCCGAACAATGGCGTGATCCGGTCGTTGTAAGCCACGGCGCGCAGCCTGCCCTGGCGGGTGCGTTTGATCCACCAGGTCAGGGCGACTGCGACGATGATGCCGAAGACGAGCGTGAGGATCTGGATGTTCGTGATCGAGACGTCGCCGAAGCGGAACACCTCCGACTGGAACACCGACTGCGGGATGCTGACGATGCGGGACTCAGTCAGCTCCTCGGTGACATTGATCAGGATGCCGTTGAACCCGAACGTCGCCATGAGGAATGCCAGTTCCCGATTGAACAAGGTCTCCGACTTCGCGATGATCGGCGTGAAGGCCACCGCATCCATGACGACGGTGATGAGTGCTCCCACGAGCATCGCCACCGGCAGCAGGACGATCAGCGGCAGCCCCGTCACGGTGCCGATCACATAGGTGACTGTGGCACCGGTAACGAACACCGCACCATGCGCGAGGTTGAGGATGTTGGCGACACCCCAGGCCAGGGAAAGACCCATGGAGAACAGTCCATAGATCGATCCCAGGACCAGGATGTTGATGACTTGTTGCATCGGAAAAGCCCCCTCAGCCCACAGACCCGTCGACTACGGGGCGACGAACTTCTCGCCGTCCCAGACGATGAGCGCACCCTCGACGCGAGCGTCACGGTCCTTGAACGTGATGGGCCCGGGGCCGGCTTCGATGCCGTCCTGAGAGGCCTTCAGCAGGCCTTTCTGCACCTCGACAGGGTCAACCGAGTTCGCGTTCTTGATGCCGGTGACGGCGAACAGCACCATCGTGTAGCCCTCGGAGGCGTACGCGCTGGGCACCTCACCGTTGTGAGCCTTGCCCCATGCCTCCACGAACGCCTTTGTGCTCGGGAAGTCGAGCTCCGGCGAGAAGGCCACGACGCAGAACGCGCCCTTCGCCTTGTCACCCGCGGCGGCGAGAGTGCCCGAGGCGAAGTTGTTGTCGCCAACGAAGTGTCCTTTGAAGCCTTGGTCGCGCATCTGCGTGACGATCGTGCCGTTGGCGGTACCCTGCACGGCCAGTCCCACTGCGGTGTCCTCGCCCCAGTCGGCGACCTTCGTCGCCACCGACGAGAAATCGGTCTGCGACTGGGCGATGCCGATCGATTCGACGACCTCGATGCCGTTGTCAGCCAGGAGCGGCTTCATCGTGGTCTCGGCCCATGACTTGGTGCCGGGGTTGTCCGCCGTGTACACCAGGATCATCTTCTTGACGCCGAGCTCCTTGAGCCGATCGACGGCGGCCTGCTGGTAGGTCCCCTGCGGCGCCGTCGTGCGGAAAATGAAGTCGCCGGTCTCAACCAGCCCTTCGACCATCGCGCCATGGATCACGAGCGGGACCGAGCCGCGCTGCAGGATCGGGGCGATCGCGAGGTTCTCCGCGCTCGTCAGCGGCGACAGCACGACCGGCGGCTTCGCGGCGACAGCGGCACTGGCCAGCTGCACGGCGCGCTGCGGATCAGTCTTGGTGTCCTCGAACTTGATCGACAGCTTCGTATCGCCGAGGAACTTCTCCTCGTTGAGCTGTTGAATCGCGAACTCCTGGCCGGCCTGCGAGTCCTTGCCGATCAGGGATACAACACCCGACTGGTTCAATAGCGACGTCAGCTCGATCTCTGCCGGCAGTCCGCCGCCGCTGGACGACGACGGCTCCGGCTGGCCGGACGAGCACGCCCCGAGCGTGAGAGCCAGCGCTGCCGCCGCCGCAGTGACGGCAAGCATCCGCGTGGTCCGACGGCGCCGCATGCTGTGTGTGGACATTGGATTCCTCCTCATTGAGCAAGCCCAGACATTCACCCGACCCATTGTCGGGTGTCTTATCACCGAAGATTCGGCACTAGTCTGACAATACTAGAAAAGCACATGTCAGACCATTTAACAACCGCTATTCCCCGCAATCCCCACCTAAATCGAGAGACCTCCCCCATCGACCCGCCGACTCTCCGCGATCCGACGCCATCCGGTGCCAATTGTCTGAAATTGGACGAATGCATCAGCCACCGACGGCGGGATGAGCGTCCAGCTGCCGGCTTCGCCACGTGCCAGGACGCGGACCGCCCTCTGGGGTTCTCGACCGGGTAGTCACCAGGTGACGGGCACCTCGTGGATGCCGAAAGCCTGACCCGTGTTGTTCGTGAACCGCAGTTCCTCATACGGCACAGCCAGCTTGAGGTTCGGCAGCCGCGTGAACAACGTCCGGAAAGCGAGCTCCAGCTCGACCTTCGCGAGCTGCTGCCCGAGGCAGGTGTGGATGCCGGAGCCGAAAGCCACGTGATGCGACGTGTCGCGCTCGACGTCAAAAGCCTGCGGGTCGGGGAACTCCGCCGGATCGTTGTCAGCCGCCAGGAGCGAGGCGATGATGCCTTCACCCTTCGCAATCGTGATCCCCTTGAAGTCAACCTCCTCAAGAGCCGTGCGTGGCGCCTGGAAGTGCGCCGGTGTCGTATAGCGCAGGATCTCGGCGACGGCGCCGGGCAGCTTCGACCAGTCGTCCTTGACCTTCTGCAGCTGGTCTGGGTGCTCGAGGAACAGGACGACGCCGATCGACATGACATTCGCCGTGGTGTCCTGGCCGTTCACCAGAATGTTGCGCAGCAGCGTGATGGCATCCTTGTGATCGAGGTTCCCCGGCAGGATCTGCTCGTTGACGATGCGATTGACGACGTCGTTGCCTTCACGTGGACTGGCCTCGCGCTCAGACAGCAGCCGGTCGAAGTAGTCCCCCAGCGCGACACCCGCGTCGATCGCGGCCTGCGGATCTTTCGTGTGGAAGAACCGGGCGTTGGCCGTTTCGATGAAGAACAGGCGGTCTTCGGCGGGCACGCCCATGACGACCGCGACAACGGTGGTGGGGATCTCGTAGGCGAACAGCCTGCACAGATCTGCACCGGGGCCCGCAGCGACGAGGTTGTCCAGAGCGCGGTCGATAACCTCCTGGATCTGATCGCTGAACTCCAGCATGCGCTTGAGTGTGAACATCGGTGTGAACATCCGGCGCAGCCGCGAGTGTTCGGGCATGTCAATCTGGCCGAGCGCGGGCGGCTCGGCGTTGAGCACGGCCGCACGGCTCGACGTCGGCGACGGGTACTTCTCGGCATGCGGGTTCGCACTGAACCGATTGTCAGTGAGTAGCTCAACGACGTCGTCGTAGCGCGTAGCGAGCCACGCGACGTTGTCGTTCCACATCTTGATCTTGACTAGTGGGGCATCCAGCTGGCGCGCCTGTGCATACTCGACGGGAGGCAACACGGGGTCTGCGCCGCGTTCGAACGGGAAGGCCGCGAAGACCTCGGTCGGTGTGGTGGTCATGGCGTGTCCTCTCAGGTCGTGGCGACGGGTGCCGGTTTCCAGTCGGCGAGGCTGAATCCGCGTGTCCCGACGATGTCTGGGGTGGGTTTGGTGCCCTTTTCGAACAGGCGCCGCATCTTCATGTGCTCGCGCGCGCGGTTGAGGGACTCGAAGCAGACGAGCTCGCCCTCGTAGAAACAGTAGGCAGCGAAGTCGTGGTCGAGAGGGCTGCCGTGCACGATCACCTCGTCGACCTGGTTGCGCACGCCGACGATCTCCATGCGGTGCGGGCCGTAGACACTCCAGAACCAGGGCACCGCGGTGTACGGCTCGACGGTGCCGGCGAGTCGGCGCGCAACAGCATCGGCCTGGCCAAGCGCGTTGGCGATCGACTCGACGCGCAGGCGCGAACCGTCGCGGGTCGGATACGACGCGCAGTCGCCGATCGCGGAGATGTCGGGATCGCTCGTGACAAGATACTCGTCGGTCTCGATGCCGTTGCCGATCTTCAGACCCGCCGCCTCGGCGAGCGCGACCTCAGGAACGACGCCGATACACGCCAGTGCCAATGAGGTCTCGATGACGCGACCGTCGCTGAGCACGAGGCCCGTGAGCGCGCGGTCTTCCTCGAGGAATTCAGAGACGCCCACACCCAGCGAGAACCGGATGCCGCATGAGCGCAGGTACGACTCGATTGCCTGCACGGTCGGGGCGCTGACTTTTCCGCCGAGCGGCGCCTGCGCGAACTCGACGACCTCGACGTCGAGGCCGAGATCGGCAGCAACACTGGCCACTTCGAGCCCGAGGAAGCCGGCGCCGATCACGACGATCGAGGAATGCGCGCGCAACGCGTCGCGCAAACGCTGCCCGTCATCGACGGTGCGCAGCTGCACAAGACCGGTCAGGTCACGATCGGTCAGGGAGCGGTTGCGCGCGCCGGTGGCGAGGACGAGGTGTCCGTAGCCCACGTCGCCTTCGTCCGTCAGCACGACTTTGCGCGAACGGTCGATCGCCGTCACTCGCGCCCCGAACCGCGTGTGCAGATCCATCTGCGCGAAGTCTGCGTCCGAGGCTGAGTGCAACGCCTCGCGCCCCTCGGTGCCTTCGATGAAGCCCTTCGACAGCGGCGGGCGGTGGTAGGCCTCGGCCTCGCCCGCGATCAGCAGGACGCTGCCGGTGAACCCCCAGCTGCGGAGATTCAGTGCGGCGCCGACACCGGCCTCTCCCCCGCCGACGATAACAACGTCATAGGAATCCATGGCGATCAGTCCTCGAGCTTCAGCGCATGGGTCGGACACAGCCGCACCGCCGTCTCCACGGCCGCACGGCGCGAATCATCGGGGTGCTCCACGAGCACCTCGACAAGACCGGTGTCGTCATCCTGCGTGAACACATCGCCGGCGGCGCGCACGCACTGTCCGGCTCCGATGCATTTGTCGATCTCGGCGATGACCTTCATCAGTTTTCTCCTCGGGTCTCGAGTGGGGTGGACGGCGTCACACCAGGTCCACGTAGTCGTGCGTGCGGGCGATCTGCTCGCGGTCCTCCATCGTGATCATGGCGTCGGCCATGGATGTGGTGTGCCCGTCATGGCGCAGCAGTTCGAGCGCGCGTTGCATCGCGAACACCGCGGCGCGCTGCAGGTCGTTGGGAACGATGACGATACGGAAATCCATCTCGACGAGCTCGCGTGCGGAGAAGTCGGGGGCGGAGTTCCCTCCGATCATGCTGATCATCTTGGGGCCGGGCACCTCCTCGGCGACACGGGCGATCGACGGCCCGTCCCACAGCGACTCGAGGTAGACGATGTCGGCACCGGCGCGACCGTATGCGTTGGCGCGGGCGATCGCGGCATCCAGACCCTCCACCGACACGGCATCCGTACGCCCCACGATGAGTACGTCGGGATTGCTCACCGCTTCGCGCGCGATACTCAGCTTCTGCGACATCTCCTCGACAGAGATGAGGCGCTTTCCCGGCAAGGCACCGCAGCGCTTGGGCTCGTCCTGGTCTTCGAGGTGGAACGCGGCGATGCCGAGGTCGGCGAAGGCCTTCGCCGCCCGCCGGATGTTGGCGGGGCCACCGAAGCCGGTCTCGAAGTCAGCCACCACGGGAAGCGACGTCGCCTCGACGATGGGACGCAGCCGGTCGAGCGTCTCCGTCAAAGTGAGTAGCCCGATGTCGGGCAGCGCGGCCGACCGAGCGATCGCACCGCCACTCGCGTAGACGGCGCGGAACCCGGCCATCTCGGCGAGGCGGGCACCCAGCCCGTCATATACGCCCGGCAGCAGCACTGGACCCTCGTCTGCGCTGCGGGGTAGCCAGTCGGCCGTCATGTGTCACCCTCCCGATCGATCGCAGATGCCGTTCGCATCCCGTGGACAAACCCGTCGACGCCGAGGGTCGCGGCGATTTCGAGCGCGCCGATCAGTTCGTCCAGCGTCGCACCGTTCTGCATCGCCATCCGTGCGTGCAGCCGCACGCCGTCGGTATACATGTGCGCGACCGAAGCGTCGATGGCGACCATCATCAGCTCGCGAACCTTGCCTTCGAGCACACCGTGCTTCCACGGTGCGGCCGAGAGCTCCATATAGCTCGCGAAGAAGCCGGGCAAGTAGCGGGCCAGGCGCTCGCGACCGTCCGTCCAGTACCCGCGCATCGCAACGAACTCGTCCTTGATCTGCTTCGCCTGCGCTGTCAGCTCGGGTTCGCCGATCTGCTGGCCCGCCTCCGCGGCGACCTCCAGCAGCACAGGCAGCGAAGCTCCCACGGCGTGATTGCCGAGCGGGGCGATGCTTGCGAGCACGTCGGCGACCTCGGCGGCCGTCGCGCCGGCGGCCATGGCCACGGCGACCCAATGATCGATACCCTCTGCCGACAGCGTGCAGGCTGACGCACGGACCGCGAGCGCGACAAGTGCCGCGACCTTCGGCTCGAGCCGGGCGCTGTGCGCGGAGGCGTCGCCGAAGCCGATGACGGCGTCGTAGAGTTCGGGCGCCGCGGAGCGGCCGGTCACCTCATCCGCTGTCATGAGCCGTGCTCCGGGGCGAGCTTGTCGCCCGGCTGCGGCCAGCCGTGCCACTGCCCGAGGGCACGCCCCATGATCCACTCGAGGTCGTCCGCGCTCAGGAAGTCCATCTCCTCGGTGAACATGGTCACAGCCTCACGATACGTGCATGGCAGTCGCGTGAGGTCGGTGCCCCAGAACGTGCGCTGCGGCCCATAGGCCTGCACGACGTCCTTCAAATAGCCGTGCATGTTGCGGTAGGGGTACGGCTGGGTCGAGTATTCGGGAAGGCCCGAGGCCTTCGCCGCCACGTTCGGGTACTGTGCCAGACCCAGCAGGGTGTCCAGGTGCTCGAACGCCTTTTCATCGCGGCGCCATTCCTCGTGACCGACGGCGAGGTGGTCGATCGTGATCTTCACATCGGGGTTGTCTCGAGCGACGGGGCCGATCAATTCGAGGATGTCGGGTGCCGGGTAGACCATCAGCGGGATGCCGAGCTCTGCGGCTCGAGGCCAGAGCCAGTCGGTGACACCGGTTTCGAGCCACTCCCGGTGCTGTGGGATGAAGAAGGTGAAGCGCAGCCCTATCGCGCCGGGAGTCCGCGCCCACTCCGCCATCCTTGCCGGAGTCTCAGGATCGTCGATCGGCATGCGGCCCATGACTGCCAGTCGTTCGGGGTACCGGGCCGCGGCCTCGAGCGACAGATCGTTGCGGTCGCCCTCGAACGCCGGCGGCACGAGCACGGCACGGTCGACCGAGGCCTCGTCCATGCGTGCGACCAGCTGGTCGGCCGACAGCGGTGTCGATGCCCACGTCGGCATGAATCGCCCCTCGGGCCATTCTCGCCCGGGACGGCTCAACTCCCAGATGTGCACCTGGGCATCCGTGATGATCATCGCGCCTTCTCCGCCGTCCGAAACCGTTGCGTCGTATCGGGTGCTCAGTCGTACCAGAGCGTGCGACCGCCGTCGCTGACGATCGTCTGGCCTGTCATGAATCCTGAGTCGGGTCCGAGCAGGAAGCGCACGGGCCCGACCATGTCGGCGCCCGTGCCGGCGCGACCGAGAGGAGTAAACGCGATGGCCTTCTCGATGAAATTCTCGGCACCGTCGCCAGAACGCGCCATCTCCAGCTGCAGCGGACCGAGGTGCATTCCGGGCGCGACACAGTTGACGCGGATGCCGTGGGCCGCCGCTTCGACGGCAGTCGACATCGTGAGGCCGATCACCGCGGCCTTGGCCGCGGCATAAGGGTGAGTGAGGTTGTCGCGGCGCGACTTGAAGCCGTTCGTCGAGCTGATGTTGACGATCGAGCCGCGACCGAGCCGCTGCATCCGCGCGGTGGCAGCCTGCAGCGTCCACAGTGTGCCGTCGAAGTTGACGGCGAACACCCGTCGCACATCTTCTTCAGTGATCTCGTCAATCGTCGATGCCCCGCCGACGATCCCGGCGAAGTTCACGAGGAACTCGACCGGGCCCAGTTCGTCGTCGACGCGCGTGAAGGCATCCTGCACGGCCGCACGGCTAGTGATGTCGACGTCGATCCCGAGAAATCGTCCGGGAGTGCCTGCGGCGATATCACCGAGCCGTTCCAGCGCGTCGGTGCGGTCGAACCCTGCGACCAGAACGCCGCGCGAGAGGAGGTCAGCCACGACCTGGCTTCCCATTGCTCCCGCAGCCCCGGTCACGACGGCGACGCGGCCAGCCCAGGCATCCGGACCAACGGCATCCGGATCATTGATCGACGTCATTCCAACTCCATTGTGTGAGACGGCTACCCATGCAGCGCCGAGTGCTCCATCGGGCTATCGGCATCAGACTAGCCGCACCCATACAAGTTCGCAATAGTCTGACAAGTTTGCGATCTTTAGCCGCCGACGCACAGGAGAAGCCGTCAGCCGCGGAGAAATCCGCCCGCCGACCGGCAAACCTTCCCGGATTCTCGGGGATCCGACCGACACTGGTGCAGGTGTCGCCGTCGCGCGTATAGTGTTCGGTACAACATCAGACAAGTGACTCGACACGGACAAGGGAGTTCTCGTGGATGAAGAGATGAGCATCGATGTCCTCGTGGTAGGCGCGGGGGTCTCTGGTCTGACCGTCGCTTCGACGCTGGCGCGCGCCGGACGCGAGGTCGGCGTGATCGAAATCGCCGACCGCGCCGGAGGGTCGGCTGCGCTGTCGGAGGGCTTCGTCTGGACCAATCCCGACGCCGACAGTTTCCTCGCCCAGGATCCCGGAGGCGACGTCGCAAAGTTCCAGGCGATGCGCGACGAGTTCGATGAGGCGATGGCGGCCATCCGCGCGCTCGGCATCGACGTCGGCCCCGACCTGTTCCGGGTGCTCGGCTACGGCGAAGGCAATCAGATCGACATCGGCCGCTACCTTGCGTCCGCGCAACGCGCCGTCGAAGGCGCCGGCGGCTGGGTGCTCGTACGTCACGAGGTTGTCGGGCTCGAGACCGCCGACGGCGCGGTCGTCGGCGCGCAGCTACGCGACCTCGATAGCGGCGAGATCCTCTCCGTCCGAACGGGGACCGTCGTCCTCGCCACGGGCGGGTTCCAGGGAAGCCCCGAGCTGCGCACGAAGTACATCGGGGCCTGGACCCGAGATATCCTCCTGCGCGCGAACGCTCACAGCGCGGGCGCCGGCCTGCGCTTGGGGCTCGACGTGGGGGCCGCCGAGTCGGCGGGTCTTGAGGCCTTCTACGGACACCTCATCCCGACGCCTCTGCCCGCCGAATTGTGGACCCCCGAGCGCTACACGCCGCTGTCGCAGTACTACAGCGAGCACGGCGTCCTGCTCGATACCGACGGCAAGAGATTCGTTGACGAGTCACTCGGCGACCATGTGCTCGTGCAGGAGGTCGCCAAGATCGGCACGGCATTGCTGTTCATCGACAGCGCCGTCTGGGACCAGTATGCGCGCACAGCGTTCATCCCGGGGATGGATCTGCAGGATAAGATCATCGACGCGCAGCAGGCCGGATCGCACGTCTCGATCGCCGACGATCTGGAGCAGCTGACTGCACCGGTCGGCGCATGGGGCTTCGACCGTGAAAGCGTACTCGCAACGCTGCGCCGTGTGCAGGACGAGAACGGCGGACCCGACGGCACGCCGCTTCGCCAGCCGCCGTACGCCCTGCTCGAGGTGCAGCCGGCGATCACGTTCACGCACGGCGGGCTGAGCACCGACGTCGAAGGGCACGTCCTGCGCGTTGACGGCACCTCGATCGAGGGCCTGCGCGCGGTCGGGGTCGACGCCGGCGGACTCAACATGCGCGGCTACACCGGCGGCCTCGTCCGCGGCATCACGCTCGGACGTGTGGCGGCGCGGTCCATACAGAGCGAACTCGACGCGCGCGCCGATTGAGGAGGCGACGGTGCCCAGCGGCCCCCCGAACAGCGCTGACCTGCAACTCGTACCGGTGCAACGACCGGGCGAGCAGGTCCAGCAGCAGTTGCGCCACGCGATCCTGTCCGGGCTCATCGGCGAAGGCGAACGGCTGCCTAGCGAGAACACCCTCGCGGCATCGTTCCAGGTGAGCCGGGCAACGATCCGCGAGGTGCTGCGCACGCTGTTTGAGAGCGGCCTCGTCGTAAAGGGACCGACAGCCACCAGCGGACTGTACGCACAGGTCGTCGACCACAACGCGCTGTCGAGGCTGGTGTCCGACCGCTTGGCCAACGTGCTCGACGTCGGCTCGGTCACCCCCTCCGAGGTCGCCGACTTCCGAGACCTCCTTGAAATCCCGAGCGCTCGTCTCGCCGCACGGCACCGCACCGACGCCGACATCCAGGCTTTGCGACGCATCATCGACGACGAGCGCAGCATCGCTTTCGATGACCCCGCCGTGCACACCTTAAACGCACAGTTCCACTCCGCCGTGGCGCGCGCATCGGGCAACCGCGTGCTCGATGCCTTCGTGACGGCTCTGCATCGCACGACCCATCCCCTGGCTTTCGTCCAGACCGATGAGGAGCTTGGCGCACAGGCCGTGCGCCACCACATCAGCATTCAGCAGGCCATCGCGGCAGGAGATGCGGCGACGGCTCAGACGGCGATGCGCAGTCATCTCGCCTACCTCGCACGGCACTCCGCCGTGACGGTCGACGCACACACGGAGGTGCTGGCATGAAGACTCCCATGTTCGGTGACGGTCACGGCGTGCTGCTGTGGATGCTGGAGTCGACGCCCGAGGTCGATGAGGAGTGGAACCGCTGGTACAACGACGAGCACGTTCCCGCGCTCGTCGAAGTCCCCGGCGTGCGCACCGCGAGCCGGTGGGTGGTGAGCGACGTGCTTGTGGGAACGGCACCCGCGAAATACCTCGCCTTCTACGAACTCGACGATCTCGGCGTGCTCGAGACGGATGCGTATCACCGCAATCGCGCGTCATTGGGCCCGGGGATGCGACGGGAATGGACGACGCAGATGCTCGGCGCCATCGTGCGCGCGGCGGGCGGTGCCTACCGCATCGATGACACGCACATGCGCGGGGACGGTGTCGGCCCCGCCACGGATCTGATCGCCATCGGCGCCGACAGCGATGTCGACGAGGCTCTGCGGCAGGTGCTTGACGCCGCCGACGGCATCTCAGGCTGGCGGACGCTCACTCGCGCCGCCGGTTCACCGAAGATCGCAGGCATGATGGAACGGGACGTCACGCCGTCGCGACTCCTTCTCTGCGCCGTCGACGATGTGGCGGCCGCAGCTCCTGCGCTGATGGCCTCGCTGCCCTCCGGCGCCGCGTCGTTCGCCATCGCCTACGAGCGCCTCCTCGCCCTTCCCCCGCACTGGCCCTCGATGGGCTTGGACTCACCGGAGAGAGCCACCCCGCCGCCTGCCGACCGACCACCGAGGGGGCTGGCATGACCGACGTCCTTCCGCCGCCGACGGCAATGCTCGTGCGCGCCGTCGTGCGCAACCCTGCGCTCGTCGCCGACTTCGATCGCTGGTACGACGAGGACCACTTGCCGCAGGCGCTCAGCGACTTCGGCGCCCACACCGCCTCACGCTGGTGGAGCTACGGAGAGGAGAGCGTCCCGGTGCACTACGCGATCTACGAGTTCACCGATGCGGCCGCGCTCGAGGCAGCTCTGGCGGGCGCGGCGATCGCCGCGCTCATCGCCGAGTTCTCGCGGCTGTGGGGCGCCGACGTCGAGCGCGTGCGCTCGCGCGCCCGCCTGGCACAGCGCCTCACGACCGCGGACTGACGGATCCTTCGCCGGCGAGTTCGCGCAGCGCCGCGACGACGCGGGCTGATGCCGGGAAGCGGCCGGCCACCACGAGTTCCCGCCGGGTCTGCGCCGACCGGTCGAACGGCAGGCGCACGGGTGCCCCGCCCGGCACCGGCTCCGCCGAGCGCGCGTAGTCGGCGAACTCGAGGGCGCGGCGCTCGAACTCGCCGGGTTCGCCGAAGAGATCCGGCCGTATCGCGACGAAAAGGAAGCCCGATCCGGATTCGTCGGTGGGCTGCACGTCGCCACCGGCGAGGATACCGAGCAGCTGCACCGCGACGGAGAGCCCCGAGCCCCGATATCCACCCCATACCGTGATCGCACCGGCGAGCGCCGCTGCGGGGTCGCGCGTGGGAATGCCGTCGGCGTCGAACGCGAGACCCTCGCCGATCTCGAGCCCGAGCCGGCGCGCGAGGTGCAGTTCGGACAGCACGACCGACGACGTCCCGGTGTCGAAGATGACCGGGTCGCTGTCCGTCGGAAAGGCGAATGCGATCGGGTTGGTGCCCATCCGCGCCTGCGTGGCACCATACGGCGCCACGCGCGCTCCGGAGTTTCCGGCTGCCATGCCGACCAGGCCGGCCCGCGCGGCCGACTCCAGATAGTGCACGTACATGCCGGTGTACGCGGTGTCGCGGGCGGAGATCACGGCGATGCCGTGTGCGAGGGCCTTCTCAATGCCGAGCTCGACGGCGCGGTGCGCCACGAGATAGCCGCAATGCCCACCGCCTTCGACGAGTGCCGAGACCGACGTCTCCCGCGTGACGGTGATGGGGGCGTGCGGCGGACACCGGCGAGCGACGTCCACGAGGGTGAGTGCACGAGACAACCCCGCGTTGGGTACGCCGCGCAGCTCGCACTCGATGATCTGATCGGTGATGATCGCCGCCTCGTCGGCGGTGAAACCGGTAGCCGCGAACGCCCTCGCCACGAGCTCGCGCGCCTCAGCGATGCCGATCTCGACTTCATCGATCCGACCTTCGAAGGAGTCCTTCATCGCCACCGCCTTCCGTCTGCACGACGACGCCAGGTTCGGCAGAACCTGGCCAGTACCTGCACAACCATACGACTTGTGCCATTGTAAGACATAGGACTCGCGAGACCGTCGCGGCAACGACGCCACCCGGAGGGAGCAGGCATGACGGCATTGACCTGGCGCGTGAAGACCTCGCTCCTGCGCTACCTCGCAGGCCCGGCCACGGGCGAAGTCGAGGTCAGCGAGGGCGCCGAGATGAGCCCGCACGGCATCCTGTTCCCCCTCGACGACATGGCCACAGAGGCTCTGTGCTTCCGCGGCACGGCCTCGCTCATCGGCCACGGCGGCATGCTGCGCATCGTGATCGCCGACCCCGCCGTGCATCACTCCTCCGACGCAGGGGGTTGGACACTCTGGGTGCGCCACGGTGAGGGCCGCATCGCGATCGCCGAGATCGAGGGCTTTACGCGGGACGCGGCCGGCGTGCTGCAGGGTGGGCCTACGACGCTCACCGCCGCCGGCGTCGATCTCTTCGGCGGTCAGTACGCCGAAGGCACGCGGCTCGACAGCCCGAGTGTGCGGCCTGACTCATGAGCGCCGACCCCGTATCCGAATCCGCCCACGAGCACGCTCGCGTGCTCGAGGTGTTGTCGGCGTACCTGTCAGCGATCGACCGGCGCGACTGGCCCGCCGTCGTGGGGTGCTTCGCCGACGACGCACAGTCACGCTACGAAGGTGCTGCCGGCACCCTCATCGGTGGTGCCCAGGTCGCGCAGTTCGTCCAGGCCGCGACCGTGAGCACTCCCTCGACCGTGCACAACCTCGCCAACACGCACATCTCGACCGAAGACGTCGGAACGGTGCGTGCGACAAGTTTCGCCATCGTCCACGCCTTGCGCCCTGCCGACGGTATCCTCGCGACCCGCGCGATCCGCTACGACGACACCCTACGGCACGTTCACGGCCGCTGGTTCATCACGGCACGAGCGCACCGCGCACTCTGGCAGATCGAACAGGCGACGGTTCCACCGCAGCTCATACTCGATGCCCTGCGGTTTCCGTTGTTGCCTGACAAGCGCAGTTGAGCGCTAGGATGACGGGAGACGACCCACTTGGTCGCCTCCCGCGGTTCCTCCTCGTGGACCGCAGATCCCCGTGCTCTTCATGCACGCTCATCTGTTCCGTGGAGGATCCATGTCGCTCGTTCGTCGCCCTATCGCCGCCTCGGTATGCGCGATCGCACTCACCACTCTGCTCGCCGGCTGCGCCGCCACTCCGGCCGCCGCCCCACCGACACCGGTCCCGACCACGGGCGCGCCCGTGACGATCGACAACTGCGGCAGCACTGTCACCGTCCCGGCCACGCCACCTCAGCGGATCGTCACGATCAAGTCGTCGACTCTCGAACTCCTCCTCGCGCTCGGCGTGGGCGATCACATCGTCGGGAGTGCGTACTCCGACGGCCCGCTGCCCGCCGAACTCGCCGCGGCGGGGGCCGACATCCCCGTCATCTCCGAGAAGGTGCCCTCGCAGGAGGCAGTGCTCGAGCTCGACCCCGACTTCGTGTTCGGCGGATGGGAGTCGAACTTCTCGGCCGACGGCGTCGGCGAGCGCGAGACGCTGGAGAGCCTCGGGGTGGCCACGTATGTCGCTCCGGCCGCCTGCCGCGAAAGCGGCTACATGCCGGATCCGCTGACCTTCGATCAGGTCTTCGACGGGTTCGTCGAGGCCGGCCGCCTGGTCGGTGCCGAAGCGGCCGCGGTTGACCTCGCCGCGCAGCAGCGCACGCGGCTGGCCGACATCACGCCCGACTCCCGCGAGCTGACAGCGGTGTGGTACTCGTCGGGACGCGATCAGCCTTACGTGGGTGCCGGCATCGGCGCCCCCGAGCTGCTCATGTCCACTGCCGGGCTGCGCAACGTCTTCGACGACGTGCACGACAGCTGGACCTCCACCTCGTGGGAAGAGGTTGCCGACCGCGACCCGTCGGTGATCGTGCTGGTGGACTCGGCCTGGAACACGGCGGCGTCGAAGATCGCGCTGCTGAAGTCGAACCCCGTCACGGCGACGATGCCCGCCGTCGCGGGCGACCGCTTCATCATCGTCGACTTTCCCGCGACGGAGGCGGGCATCCGCAACGTCGACGCGGTCGCGTCGATCGTCACACAACTCGCGAAACTGTGACCGGACAGCCACGACGAACTCGCGTGTCGCTGGTGGCGACAGTCCTCGCGATCGCCCTCGTCGCCTCGTGCGCCGCGGCGGCGGCCCTCGGCACCGCCGAGATCTCTCCCGCCGACGCCGCGGCGACCGTCTGGGCCCACCTCACCGGCGCCGACGGCCCGCTCTCCCCCACGCGCGACGCGATCGTGTGGGAGCTGAGGATGCCCCGGGTGCTGACCGCTGCCGCCGTCGGCGGCGGTCTGGCGGTGTGCGGCGCCGTGATGCAGGCGCTGACGCGCAATCCGCTCGCCGACCCGTATCTCCTCGGCCTGTCGTCGGGCGCATCGACCGGCGCGGTCGTCGTCATCGTGCTGGGGATCTCCCTCGCCCTGCCGGTCGCGGCCTTCCTCGGTGCGTTCCTCGCGCTCGTGCTGGCGCTCGGCCTCGCCCGTGCCGCCGGTGGCGTGTCGGCGACGGCCGTGATCCTGGCCGGGCTGGCGGTCTCGGCGGTGCTGTCGGCGCTGACGAGCCTCGTCATCTTCTGGAGCGCGACCGGCGACAGCTACCGCGAGATCCTCGGCTGGCTGCTCGGCATGATCGCGGGCGCCGACTGGACCGACGTGGCACTGACGACCGCCGCCGTGGTGCTGGCCGGCATCCCTTTGTGGGCGGCGTCGCGCCCACTCGACAGCTTCGCGCTCGGCGACACCGCTGCCACCGCACTGGGAGTCCCGGTCGGCCGCGTGCGGTTCATGCTGTTCGCGTGCACGGCGTTGCTGACGGGTGTGCTCGTCGCGGCGAGCGGAGCGATCGGGTTCGTCGGGCTGATCCTCCCGCACGCGGTGCGCGCCGTCGTCGGCGTTCGCCATGCCGCCGTGCTGCCGGTGTCGTTCCTCGCGGGGGCGACCTTTCTCGTGTGGGCCGACACTGCCGCGCGCACACTGTTCGCGCCCAGGGAGCTTCCCGTCGGCATCCTCACCGCGCTCATCGGCGGCCCGCTGTTCGCGCACCTGCTCATCCGTCGGAGGGCCGAGCGATGACCGGGCTCGAGCTCGAGAGGGTGCGGTTCTCGCGCGGAGGGCGACTGCTGGTCGATGACGTCGACGTGTCGGCCCCGCCCGGGGCGATCACTGCGATCGTCGGTCCGAACGGCGCCGGCAAGACCACGCTGCTGCGCCTCATCGCCGGCGTTCTCGGCCCCGACGGCGGAGCCGTCCGGTTCGCGGGGGCCGAGCTCACCGCCCTCAGCCCGCGAGCACGGGCCAGGCGAATCGCCCTGCTCGAGCAGGAATGGACCTCCGCCGAGGGGATGAGCGTCGTCGACGTGGTCACTCTCGGCCGTCTTCCCCATCGGCGGCTTCTCGGCGGCGACACGGGGGCCGAGGCACGCATCGTCGCCGAAAGCCTGCACCGCGCGGGCGCCAGCGCCTTCGCGCACCGTGACATCTCGACGTTGTCGGGGGGCGAGCGACAGCGGGTGAACCTTGCCAGGCTCTCGCGCAGCAGCCGTCACTGCTGCTGTGCGACGAGCCCGCCAATCACCTCGACCTGCGCGCGCAGCTCGACATCCTGGACCTGCTGCGATCGGTCGCCGACACCGGGGTCTCGGTGATCGCAACCCTGCACGACCTCAATCACGCCGCGATGTGTGCAGATCGGGTGATCGTCCTCGCCGACGGCCGCGTGCACCGTGCCGGCGCTCCCGAGCGCGTGCTCACCCCGGAGCTGGTCGCCGAGGTCTGGCACGTCCCCGTCGAGATCCTGCGCCGCGTCGACGGCGCCGTGGTCATCGTGCCCGCAGCCGCGGGGCGAGGTCGCGCTCGAACAGCTCGAGGAACCGGCGCTGATCCTGACCCGGGGCGTGGAAGACCAGGTGGTTGAAGCCCCAGTCGATGTACTGGCCGATCTGGTCGGCGACCTCGTCGGGGTCGCTCCCGACGATCCAGCGCTTCGCGATCGTCTCCAACGGCAGCGCATCCGCGGCGCGTTCCATCTCGACCGGGTCGGTGATGTCGTGCTTCTGCTCCTTCGACAGCGACAGCGGCGACCAGAACCGGGTGTTCTCCAGTGCGGCCTCGCGGGTCTGCTCGTAGGAGAGTTTGATCTCGATCATCCGGTCGAGGGTGTCGAACGAGCGCCCGGACAGTCCGGCGCCCTCGCGGACGGCCGGCACCAGTTGCTCGGTGTACAGCTCGGCGCCCTTGCCCGACGTGCAGATGAAACCGTCGCCGGCGCGGCCCGCGTACCGGGCGACCAGCGGGCCGCCCGCAGCGATGTAGACCGGCACACCCCCCTCGGGGCGGTCGTAGATGGATGCGTCGTGCGTCGAGTAGTACTCCCCCTCGAACGACACCCGCTCCCCGGCCCACAGCGCCCGCATCAGCCGTACCGCCTCACGCAACCGCACGAAGCGCTCCTTGAACTCGGGCCACGTCTGCTCACCCGCACCGCGGAAGCCGGTCGCGACCTCGTTGAGTGCCTCGCCCGATCCCACACCGAGGATGACGCGACCGGGGTACAGCACGCCGAGCGTCGCGAACGCCTGCGCGAGCACCGCCGGGTTGTACCGGAACGTGGGAGTGAGCACCGATGTTCCCATCCGGATGCTCGTGGTCCGCTCACCGACGGCCGCCATCCAGGCCATCGAGAACGGCGCATGGCCGCCGGTGTGGCGCCAAGGCTGAAAGTGGTCGCTCGTGAACACCGATTCCATGCCGTGGCTCTCGGCGGCCACGGCGATCTCGACCAGCTCTCGAGGGTCGAACTGCTCCGCGCTCGCCTTGTAGCCCAATGTCAGCGCCATTTCATGTCTCCTGTTCGTTCCCACGCGTCGGCGACCGCCGCCGCGTAGCCCTGCTCGTAGCCCTGCGCCAGCGCTTCCTCCGTGCCGAGCCGGAACAGGCCCCGCTCCGGTTCGCGGACGATACTGCGGGCGCCCGGGAGGTCGAGATCTCCGACGAGATCCGCGCGGCCCCTGACGACCGCCACCGGCAGCCCGGTGGCCTTGCGTTTGACGAGGTCGGCAGCTGCCGCCAGTTCATCGGCGGCACAGGGCGCCGTGACGCCGAGCATCTTGCCCGCGGCATCCGTGGTCCCACGCAGGTCTTCGATGACGCGCACGCCGGCGGCACCGATGGCGACGTCGGTCTGCCCTCCGCGCCAGGGCCTGCCGAGCGTGTCGCTGATAAGCACGCCGACGTCGGCCCCGGTGTGCGCGCGCAGTCGTCGGGCGAGTTCGAGAGCAGAACGATCGGGATCTTCCGGCAGCAGCAGAATCCAGCCGTCCGGCGTGTTGCTGGCATCGACGCCGGCTGCGGCCGCCACCATGCCGAGCCGGTTCTCGACGATCCTCATCGTGTGACCGTCGACGGTGCGTGATGCCACCACGCGAACGGTCTCGGCGGTGATCGCGTCCTCGCGGTCGGCAGCCTTGAGGTAGCGCCCCTCCGATTTCGACACGATCTTCGACGTCACGACCAGAATGTCGCCGGTGAGCAGTTCCGCACCGGCGGCGAGAATCGCGGCGACCAGGTCATCCCCCGGTCGGATCTCGCCGATGCCCTCCAGCGGGAACACCGTCAGGGCGCTCACGACCGCACCTTCGGCAGCACCTCGCGCCCGAATACCTCGAGCCATTCACGTTGATTGCGACCCACGTTGTGGAGGTAGATGCGCGTGAACCCGAGGTCGGCGTACTGCTGAATACGCGCGCGGTGCGCGTCGGGGTCGGCGGAGACCAGCATGCCCGCACGCACGTCGTCCGCCGTCACCGACCGCACCAACTGCTCGAAGTCGTACGGCGAGCGCACGTCGCCGCGGCGGATGCGCAGTCCCGCCATCGGCCACTCCTCGAGGGCGTTCGTGAGCGCCTGCTCGTCGGTGGGCGCCCACGACAGGTGCAGTTGCAGGGCCTTCGGCATCTGTGCGGCGTCTCGGCCGCTCTCCCGCGCGCCCTCTGCGAACCGGTCGAGGACATGCGCTGTACGTTCAAGGGATTCACCGGTCGTCACGATCCCGTCGGCGACGAGGCCTGCGCGCCGCGCCGTGAGTGGCCCCGTGGTGGCGACGAACAGCGGCGGAGCAGCGGCAGGGACCGTCCACAGGCGCGTCGACTCCATGCGGAACCTCCGGCCGCTGTGGCGGATCATCCGTCCGGCTGCCGACGCTGCGAAGAGGCGGCGGATGATGTCGACGGCCTCGAGCATCGTCTCGATGCGCTCCCCGGGCTCGGGCCAGTACTCGCCGACGATGTGCTCGTTCAGAGCCTCCCCCGAGCCTACCCCCAGCCACATGCGGCCGGGATACAGGCTCGCGAGAGTTGCGGCCGCCTGGGCGACCACGGCCGGGTGCGTCCGGAAGGTCGGAGTCGTCGCGGCAGGCCCGAAGTCACCGGTGATGCGCGCACCGATCGCGCCCAACACCGACCACAGATGTGATGCCGCCGCATGCCGCGGAAGCCAGGGCTGAAAGTGGTCGGTGGCCATCACGCCATCGAACCCGAGCGACTCGGCCGCGACGCAGTAGTCGACGATGTCGGCCGGCGCGAACTGTTCGAGCATCGCCGCGTAGCCGATCCGCATCCCGCCTCCTCGCGCGTGGGTTCTGCCTGCCGCAAGTGAAGGATCTCAAACCTCCCCGACGGCTTGCCCTACAATATCATCAGCGATAGTCAGACAAGTAAGCGGGCGGCCGCGCAGGCGGGCGCAAGGAAGCGAGGCCCCGCGTGAAAATCGGTGTACACGTCCCGCAGTGGGGCCCGGGTGCGACGCGGGCGGGGGTCATCGACCTGGCCCAGGCCGCCGAAGAGTGCGGCTTCGATTCCGTGTGGGTGGCCGACCACATCGTGCTGCCGGTCAGCCCCTCGTCGGAGTATCCGTACAACGCAGGCGGCACGCCCTTCGGCCCGCAAGACGGTTTCCTCGAGGCCCTCACGATGCTCGCCGCCATCGCCGGCGCGACGACACGCGTCGAGCTCGGCACCAGCGTGCTGGTGCTGCCGATCCGGCATCCGCTCGAAGTCGCCAAGATCGCCACGACCATCGATCAGCTCTCCCTCGGGCGCCTGCAGCTCGCGATCGGTGCGGGCTGGCTGCAGGAGGAGTTCGAAGCGCTCGACCAGCGCTTCGACGCGCGCGGCAAACGCATGGATGAGCAGATCGAGATCTTGCGCCGGGCTTGGACGGAAGGCGTCTTCGCACACGAGGGCGAGTTCTACTCGTTCCCGGAGGTGTCGTGTCTGCCGCTGCCGGTGCGGCGCGGCGGCCCGCGGTTGCTCATCGGCGGGCTGGGCGACGTCGCCTTCCGGCGCGTGCGCCGCTACGGCGATGGCTGGCAGGTGCTCGGCGCCGATCTCGAGAAGCTCGCCGGCATGCGCGCCCGTCTCGACGAGCTCGACGTGAATGCGCAGGGCGAGCGGAAGATCCTCAGCACGTCGACCGGCATGCCGCGGAGTGCGGACCGCGCGATCGAACGACTGCGCGCCCTCGCCGACGTCGGGGTGGATCAACTCGTGCTCAACTCTGTCGAGCAGCCGGCAGAATTGCTCGCGCGCTTCGAGATGTATCGCGACGAGGTACTGCCGACGCTCTGAGGGTCTCCCTACCGCCCGTGCGCGCGGGCGGCACGCACGTCGGTCTCGGTGAAGTCGTCGCCGACGAAGAGCAGCGGTTCCCCGGTCACGACGGCGAGCGCGTAGGCGAAGCAGTCCCCGTAGTTGAGTCGGGCCGGGTGACCCGATCCTCTGCCGTATCGACGATAGGCATCTCGCGCGATGCGCGCCTGCTCGACGGTGACGGGCTCGAGCGTGACGTCGGCGAGCGCGAGCACCTCCTCGAACTCGCGCTGCGCGATGATCGAGCGATTGTCGACGACGACACCCGCCTCCACCCAGTTCGCGACAGAGAGCCGGCAGTGTTCCGACAGCAGCAGTTCGCTGCACTCCTGTGCCTCGGGCTCACCCTGCACGACGGCGACCAGCGCGGAGCTGTCGACGATCATCGCGGCAGCCCCGTGGTCTCGTCATAGAGATCCTCCACGCGGACGATCCCGCGCGTGGGCACCGCTTCTTCGCGCCGGTACCGCTCACCGATCTCGCGCATCCGCGCCAGGCGGCGCTGGCGGTCTGCGGCGGCCGGATCCCTTCCGTGCGAGCGCAAGTACTGCTCCAGCGCCTGTTCGATCGCGCTCGCCTGGGAGGTGCCGGCCAGTTGCGCCGCTTCGCGCGCCAGCATGTGCACGCGATCGTTCTTGATGTTGAGCGCCATGGTGTAATGATACCTTTCCGCAAAGGTGGATTACACCCCGACATCCATGTCGCCGCGCATCCTCATCCGGCGCGAATCGCGGCCATTCCGCGCGATACCCGCGATTCGCGACGGATGAACGCGGGCACCCGCGCCGGACAGCGGGCACGTCAGCGGGCGCTGAGGCGCCAGCCGGCGGCGGCATCCTGCTCGCGCCAGAACTCGGCGAACCGGCCTCCCGCGGCCAGCAGCTCGTCGATCGTGCCGTCCTCCACGATGCGCCCCTCTTCCAGGAACACGACGCGATCGGCGGCACGGATGCTGGTCAGCCGATGTGCGACGATCACCCGCGTGCGCGCCCGGGCGTCGCCGGTGAGCGCGGCCGTGACGGCGGCCTCGTTCTCGGTGTCGAGGGCGCTCGTGGCCTCGTCGACGAGCAGCACGGGGGCGGGCTTGAGCAGCGCCCGCGCGATCGAGACGCGCTGACGCTCGCCGCCGGACAGCGCCGTGCCGGCCTCGCCGACGCGGGTGTCCCAGCCGTTCGGCAGGCGCCGCACGACGGTGTCGACGCGGGCGAGGGCGGCGGCGCGCTCCAGCGCCGCGTCGCCCGCGGCGGGGTCGCCGACGAGCACATTCTCGCGCACAGAGCCGTCGAACAGATACGGATGCTGGAACACCACGCTCGTCAGGCTCCGCCGCGCCTCGTCCGACAGCTGCGCCAGGTCCACGCCATCGGCGAGCACCTGCCCGGCCGTCGGCTGGTGCAGGCCCGCCAGCAGGGCGAGCACCGTCGACTTGCCCGAGCCCGACGGGCCGACGATCGCCGTCGTGGTGCCCGGCTCGAGCGTCAGGGAGAACCCGTCGAGCACCGGCTCGTCGTCCCCGTAGCCGAACCGCACGCCGCGCAGCTCCAGCCGGGGCGGCGCGGACCCGGCATCCGTCACGGCACCGTTCGGCACCGTCGGCGCCTGCAGCACATCGCGGATCTTCCGCAGCGCGCCCGTCGTGCTCTCGATGCCGGGCGCGAGCTCGCCGAGCGCCGTGAAGGCCTCGAGGTAGCGGACGACGACGACGATGAGCGCGATCGCGGCGGGCACCGACAGCTCACCGCGCACGGCGAGCGCGACGGCCGTGCCCGCGAGCAGGAGGAGGGCGAGCTGGCTCGCGAGGCCGAAGACGAGCTGGCCGGGGATCTGCATCAGCACGACCCGCATCGTGGCGCTGTGCTGGGCGGCCAGCGCCGCACCCACATGACTGCGGGCGGGCTCGACGCGGCGCGCCGCGCGCAGGGCCTGCTGCGTACGCGCGAACTCGACGATCCGCTCGGTCAGGGTGCTGTTCGCCTCGGATGCCGCACGGTCGGCGCCCCGGCTGAGCGCACCCGACAGGAGGTAGGCGCCGAACAACAGCGGCACGCCGACAAGCGCCGCGACCCCGAGCGGCCACGAGACCGGAAGCAGCGCGAGCCCGATCGCGACGGGCAGCAGCACGGCCGCGATGAGCGGGGTGACGAGGTAGGCGATGAGCCCGACGAGGTCGGGGCCGGTGGCGGCGACCGCCTGCCGGGTCGTCGCGGTGTTCGCGGCGGTGAACCACGTCAGCCGGATCGAGGCGATGCGATCGGCGACGGCGTGCTGGCCTTCGTCGAGCAGTCCGAAGCCGAGGTCGTAGCCGAGCCGCACGACGGTGCCGTCGACGGCCCAGCCGGCGGCCGTCACCACGGCGAGCGCCCCGACCCACGGCCAGGCGCCCGCCGGCTCCGGCCCGAACAGCGCGGCGACGAGCGGGACGAGCAGCACGGCGGCGACGGCGCGCAGGGCGATCCCGACGACCGAGAGCGTGAGGTGCAGCCCCACGGTGCGGCGCTGGCGCGCGGGGATGAGGGCGAGCAGGGTGCGGATCATCGGGCGACCTCCGCATCCGTCGTCGCATCGGCGCGGCCGGTCGTATCGGCGCCAGCATCCCACAGCTGCCGGTAGCGCCCGTCGCGAGCGAGCAGTTCGGCGTGCGTGCCGGTCTGGGCGACGCGACCGTGGTCGAGCACGACGATCCGGTCGACCCCGGTCACTGTGCGCAGGCGATGGGCGATGACGAGCACGGTGCGCCCCGCGGTGAGGCGGCCCAGCGCCTGCTGCACGAGATACTCCGACTCCGGGTCGGCGAAGGCGGTGGCCTCGTCGAGGACGAGCACGGGAGTGTCGGCGAGGATCGCGCGGGCGATCGTGAGGCGCTGCCGCTCGCCTCCCGACAGCGCGGCGTCGGGGCCGAGCACCGTGTCGTAGCCGCGCGGCAGCCGCAGGATGCGCTCGTGCAGCTGCGCGGCGCGAGCCGCCGCCTCGACCTGGTCGTCCGTGGCCGACGGCACCGCCAGCGCGATGTTCTCGCGCACCGTGCCCTGCACGAGCTGGGTCTGCTGGAAGACGAACCCGACCCGGGTATACAGCTCGTCGGCGGTGAGCTGCCGCAGGTCGCGGCCGTCGATGCGGATCGCGCCCTCACCGACGTCGTGGAACCGCGCGAGCAGCGCCGCGAGCGTCGACTTGCCCGAGCCCGACGGGCCGACCAGCGCCGTGACGGTGCCGGGCGCGAGCCGCAGCGACACGTCCCGCAGCACGGGGACGCCGTGCCGGTAGGAGAACCCGACCCGATCGAACTCCACGACACCCGAGGCCGAGGAGGCGACGCCGGCATCCGTCGTCGCGGCCGTCTCGAGCTCGGTCTCGTCGAGCGCGACCTGGATGCGGCGCGCCGCGAGCAGCCCCGCACGCAGTCCGCCGAGTCCGAACCCGACGCCGAGCAGGCGCGAGCCGAACGTCGTGCCGAGGAAGAGGAACGGCAACAGCGCGACCGGGTCCATTCCCGCGGTCGTGACGAGGACCGTCCCGAACAGGCAGATCAGCAGCAGGTACGTGCCGGGGCGGTTGGCGAGATCCATGACGGCCTTCTGCCCGGTCAGCGGCCGCTGCCAGTTCGCCAGGAACGCGATGTACTCGCCGAGCCGCGCGCGGAAGGTGGATGCCGCGGCCCCGCCGAACACCCGCACGACCGGCTGGCCCTCGAGGTAGGCGCCCGCTTCGACGTTCATCCGCTCCGACCAGCGCATCGCCTCGGCGGGCTTGGTCCCCGACTGGACGAGCATGATCCACATCGTCACGACGTAGACGAGCACCGGGATGAACAGCACGAGCGCGAGTCGCCAGTCGACGACGAACAGGTAGACGAGCACGGCGATCGGGGCGACGGCCGCGGCGACGGCGTCGGGCACGGCGTGGGTGACGAGGTAGTGCAGCGATAGGGTGTCGTCCTGCACGAGCTGCTTGACGACGCCCGAGCCGCGCGCGTCGAACCAGCCCAGCGGAACGCGGGCGAGCTTGCCGAGCAGCCGCTGACGCAGGACGCGCGCGAACCGGGCGTCGACCGCGTGCAGCCACAGCATCGTCGCCGCCGACAGCACGACACCGAGGGCCATCAGCACGACCGCCCAGATGCCCACCGTCCACAGCTGCGCGGGCTCTGCGCCGGCGAGCATGAGTCGGGCGAGTTCGACGAGCAGCACGAACGGCGCGAGCTGCACGAGCGTCACGATCCCCTGCAGGGTGCCGGCGGCGACGAACGTCGACTTCAGCGGCCCGAGGAGTCGCCCGCCCGCCTGCGCCCGCCACGCGCCGCGCGGTGCGGCGGCGGATGCCGCGGGCTCCGCCGCGGCGGGTGCGGCGGCATCCGTCGCCTGCGCCTCGGGAGCCGCGATCTCCTCGGGCGCGGCCTTCGACCGGTTCGTGCCGAAGGCGCGCCCGTAGAACCAGTACGCCTGCGCGTGCACCTCCGTCTTGGGGAAGCCGAACTCGTCGCGCAGCCGCGTGCGCAGGTGCTTGAGCGAGCCCGACTCCGGGGCGGTCCAGGCGTACCAGTCCGACCAGTCGCGCGCCTCGATCGCCGCCGCGAGCGAGGTCTCGCCGCGCCGCGGCACCCAGTGCACGCGCGCCCGCGGATGCGCGACGAGCGGGATGAGCCGGTCGTCGGCGTGGTGCTCTTCGAGGTAGACCTCGATCGGGACGTCCCCCGGTACCGTCTGGAGGATCGCGTTGATCGCGGGGATGGATGCCGCGTCGCCGATCAGCAGGTACCCCGCCGGAAGCTCGTCGGGGAGGTCGAACCGAGTGGAGGCGAGGGAGCTCGCCATCACCGTCGTGCCGGGCTCGGCGCGCGCCGCCCACGCCGAGGCGGGGCCGGCCGGCTCGTGCAGCACGAAGTCGATCGCGAACTCACCCGTCGCCGCGTCGGCCTCGGCGAGCGTGTAGCCCCGCTGGTGCTCCGTGTCGCCGCCGTCGGGGTCGGGGAACCAGAACCGCAGGTACGCCGTCGGTGCGACCGTCGCCTCGTGCAGCAGGGTCGGGGAGGTCATCCGCACGCGGAGGAACTGCGGCGCGAGCAGTTCGGTGCCCGTCACCGTGACCTCGTGATCGCGCGCGCCGAACGCTCGCATCATGACGCCGTTGTAGCCGCGCTTGGCCATGAGACTCCCTCGGGTCGGGAACGACTAAGGGGAGCCTAACTTAATCGGGTCGGTGGGTGAGTCGGCTTCGGCCAGCAGGCGGTCGAGGTCGGCGATCAGCGGTCCGATGTACTTCGTGACCACCACCCACACCGTCTCATAGTCGATGTCACCGTATTCGTGCGCGATCACATTGCGCATGCCGATGATCTTGCGCAGGTCCGGAATCCGCCCCGCCGTCTCGAGGTCGTCGCGGCGAAGACGGACGAGCGCCTCACCGAGGACTTCAAGCTGCCGCTCGACCGCCGAGCGCAGGAGCAGATCGGCGAAGAACTGGTCCCTGGTCACGTCCTCCGTGAACGTGCGCACAGCCTTCGCAGCCTCGCTCGCATCCCAGAGCAGCTTGGCGCTCTCAAGCCGCATAGACGTCCTGCGCGCTCCCGAAGGCGGCCTTCTTGAAGAAGGGGTTCCGCACCGCATCGGCGACGACGAGGTCGACCTCGCGCCCGACGATCTCGGCCAGCGCGTCCTTCAGCCCGAGGTAGTCGTCCAGGCGATCCTCGCGGTTCGGATGGAAGTCAACGAGGAAGTCCACGTCACTGCGCTCCGGGTCGAACCGATCCGTCAGCACCGACCCGAACACGCGAAGCCGACGCACACCGAAGCGCTCGCTCGCGCGAGCAATCGCCTCGATGTCGAGCAGCACGGCGGTGACCATACCCCCAGTCTCCCAGATCAGACGCCCTCCGGCGATGCCACGGAACCTCACAGCTAGTGGTGCGACCAGACCGGCGGCCGCTTGGAGACGAAGGCGGCCATGCCCTCCTTCTGATCGTCGAGGGCGAACAGCGACGTGAAGGCCTGCTTCTCGAAGCGCAGACCCTCGGCGAGGGTCGTCTCCTGCGCGGCGCGCAGCGCCTCCTTGGCGACGTAGGCGACCGGCAGCGACTTCGACGCGACGGTCTCGGCCACGGCCTGAGCCTCGGTCAGCAGCTCGGCGGCGGGGACGACGCGCGAGACGAGGCCCGCGCGCTCGGCCTCGACGGCATCCATCAGGCGTCCGGTGAGCACGAGCTCGGCCGCCTTGTAGGCGCCGACGGCGCGGGTCAGGCGCTGCGTGCCGCCGAGGCCCGGGATGACGCCGAGGTTGATCTCGGGCTGCCCGAAGCGCGCCGTGTCGGCGGCGAGGATGATGTCGCACGTCATCGCCAACTCGCATCCGCCGCCGAGGGCGAAGCCGGCGACCGCGGCGACGACGGGCGTGCGCACGCGGCTGAAGTCCTCGAGACCGGCGAAGGGGTTGCGCATCGACATCTCGCGCGCGGTCTTGTCGGCCATCTCCTTGATGTCGGCGCCGGCGGCGAACGCCTTCTCCGACCCGGTCAGCACGATGCAGCCGATGCCCTCGTCGGCGTCGAACGCGGCGGCGGCCGCGGCGAGCTCGCGCACGAGCGTCGAGTTCAGCGCGTTGAGGGCCTCGGGGCGGTTCAGCGTGATCCAGCCGACGCGCCCGCGCGCCTCGACGACGATCGTGGAGTACTCGGTCATGGTTCCCATCGTGGCACGGCGTACGGGTCGAGGGGTCGGGACGTTTCGTCTCGCGCCTGCGGCGCTCGCTCAACGGCCGGGAGGGGCAACCGCCGGCCTGCCCCGTTGCACGTGCCAAAAGCAGGGCGAAACCGCCGGAAACGGCTCTGAAGAGCCGCTTTCGGTCGATTGGCCCTGCTTTTCGCACGCCTTCGCGCGTATCAGCGAGACGAAACGCCGTCAGTCCCCCAGAACCCCGCGGCCGATGATGACCCGCATGATCTCGTTCGTCCCCTCGACGATCTGGTGCACGCGCAGGTCGCGCACGACCTTCTCGATGCCATACTCCTGCAGGTAGCCGTACCCGCCGTGCAGCTGCAGGGCGCGGCCCGCGACCTCGAACCCGGCATCCGTCGCGAAGCGCTTGGCCATGGCGCACTGCACGGCGACATCCGCGGCGCCCTCGTCGATCGCGCGTGCCGCGTCGCGCACCAGCGCACGCGCGGCCTGCAGCTGCGTCGCCATGTCGGCGAGGGCGAACACGACGCTCTGGCGCGCGGCGAGCGCCTCGCCGAACGTGAAGCGCTCGTGCACGTACCGCACGGCCCGATCGAGCGCCCACTGCGCGCCGCCGATCGAGCACGCCCCGATGTTGACGCGCCCGCCGTTGAGCCCGCGCATCGCGATGGTGAACCCGTCGCCGATCTCGCCGAGCACCGCGGATGCCGGCACCCGCACCTCGTCGAGGATCACCTGCCGGGTCGGCTGCGCGTTCCACCCCATCTTGTGCTCGTTCGGCCCGAAGCCGAGACCCCCG
This sequence comes from Microbacterium sp., assembly GCF_047602155.1. Classification (GTDB taxonomy): domain Bacteria; phylum Actinomycetota; class Actinomycetes; order Actinomycetales; family Microbacteriaceae; genus Microbacterium. The sequence continues at coordinate 808,889 of NZ_JASGHZ010000001.1, forward strand.
GCATCCGCCGGCACGAGGAATGTCGTGATGCCCCGCGCTCCCGGCTCTCCCGTGCGCGCCATGACGACGTAGACGGATGCCTCGCCGGCACCGGAGATGAACTGCTTGACCCCGGTGAGCACGTAGTCGTCGCCCTGCCGGATCGCGCTCGTCGTGATGGCGGCGGCATCCGACCCCGCGCCGGGTTCGGTCAGGCAGTAGGCGCCGAGGCCCTGCATCGTCACGAGTCGCGGCAGCCATTCGCGGCGCTGCGCGGCGGTGCCGTAGTCGTCGATCATCCAGGCGACCATGTTGTGGATCGTGATGTAGGCGGCGATCGTCGGGTCGCCCATCGCGAGCCGCTCGACGACGGCGACGGCGTCTTCGCGGCGCAGCCCCGTGCCGCCGACATCCTCGCTGATGCAGAGCCCGCCGACCCCCAGCTCGCCCGCCTCGGCGAGCACGTCGCGCGGGAAGTGCTTGTCGCGATCCCACTCCAGCGCGTGCGGGGCGAGGCGGGTCTGCGCGAACTCGGTCACGGCGCCCAGGATCGCGTCGCGCTCATCGGCGGAGAGGTCGACAGTGGTGGTCATGCTCGTTCGATCACGTCCTTGTGAAACATATCGTCAGCATCGACGGCACCCGGTAGGGCACTGTGCTCAGTCTACCGCGCGTCACAGCCTTTCGATGATGGTGGCGTTGGCCATGCCGCCGCCTTCGCACATCGTCTGCAGCCCGTACCGCCCGCCGGTGGCCTCGAGGTGACCGAGCAGCGTGCCGAGCAGCCGCGTGCCGCTGGATCCGAGCGCGTGGCCGAGTGCGATGGCGCCTCCCCACGGGTTGAGCTTGGCGGCGTCCGCCCCGAGCTCCGCCGCCCACGCGAGCGGCACCGACGCGAACGCCTCGTTGACCTCGTACGCATCGAGGTCGTCGATCGTGAGGCCGCTGCGCTCCAGGATGCGGCGCGTCGCCGGGATGGGGCCGGTGAGCATCATCAGCGGGTCGTCGCCGGTCACGGCGAAGGAGTGGAAGCGGGCGCGCGGGCGCAGCCCGAGGGCGGATGCCGTCTCCTCCGCCATGATCAGCACGGCCGAGGCGCCGTCGGTCAGCGGCGAGGAGTTGCCCGCCGTGATGCGCCAGTCGAGGTCGGGGAAGCGCGCCGCGAGCGCATCGGTGCGGAACGCGGGTGCGAGCTGCGCCAGAGCTGCGACGGTGGTGCCGGGGCGGATCGTCTCGTCGCCGGCGGGCTCGCCGCCCGGGCCGGGCACGGGCAGCAGTTGCGCGTCGAACCTCCCCTGCGCCGCAGCCTCGGCGGCGCGCTCGTGCGACTCGGCGGCGTAGGCGTCGAGGTCGTCACGGCCGAGCCCCCAGCGCTGCGCGATCAGCTCGGCCGACACTCCCTGATTGACGAGCCCGTCGGGATATCGGGCGCGCAGCCCCGGCGACGACGGCGACCCCGCGACGGATGCCGACGATCCGAGCGGCACGCGGCTCATCGACTCGACGCCGCCGGCGATGACGATGTCGTACTGCCCGGCCATCACGCCCTGCGCCGCGAAGTGCGCGGCCTGCTGGCTCGACCCGCACTGCCGGTCGATCGTCGTCGCCGGCACGCGCTCGTCGAATCCCGCCGCGAGCACGGCCTGGCGCGCGAGGTTCATCGACTGCTCGCCGACCTGGCTGACGCATCCGAGCAGCACGTCGTCGACCTGCGCCGACTCCAGCCCGCTCCGCTCCAGCGTCGCGCGCAGCACGTGCGCCGCGAGGTCCACGGGATGGATGCCGCTCAGCGCCCCGCCGGGCTTGCCCCGGCCGGAGGGGGTGCGGACGGCGTCGACGATGACTGCGGTGCGGGTCATAAGCCGACGATACGCCGAAGCGACGCCGGCCGCGCCGAGTCACGAACCCCGCAGAATCGCACGAACTCCGCACGAATCGGCGGGAAGCCTGCGGAGTTCGCGACGATCTGCGGAGTACGCGCGGTCAGTCCCCGGCATCCCCCGCCTCGTCGCCGCCGTCCACGCGGCGGGGGCGCCCTCGCGGCCGGGGCGGCTGGGCGTCGCGCGGCAGCCGCCCCGCCTCGCGCAGCGCGTCGCGCAGCAGCAGCTCGATCTGCGCGTTGACGCTGCGCAGCTCGTCGGCCGCCCACCGCGCGAGCGCGTCGTGGACGGCCGGATCGAGCCGGAGCGGCAGCTGCTTGCGCTCAGCCATCGGGCGGCTCAGGAGTACAGCGTGCCGGTGTTGACGATGGGCGACGCGGGCTGGTCGCTGCACAGCACGACCATGAGATTGCTCACCATCGAGGCCTTGCGCTCTTCGTCGAGGTCGACGATCTCCTTCTCGCCCAGCGAGCGCAGCGCCGTCTCGACCATGCCGACGGCGCCTTCGACGATCAGTGCCCGGGCGGCGACGACGGCGGCGGCCTGCTGCTTGCGCAGCATCGCCTGCGCGATCTCGGGCGCATAGGCCAGGTGGCTGATGCGCACCTCGACGACCTGCACCCCGGCCATGGCGGTGCGCTGGCTGATCTCGTCGGCCAGTTCGGCGGCGACGACGTCGGTCGATCCGCGCAGCGAGGTCTCCGATCCGGTGTCGTAGGGATGCGAGGTGGCGATGTGCCGCAGGCCCGATTCGGACTGGATGGCGACGAACTGCTCGTAGTCGTCGACGGCGTAGACGGCTTTGGCGGCATCCCACACCTGCCAGACGACGATCGCGGCGACCTCGATCGGGTTGCCGACGGCGTCGTTGACCTTCAGCGTCGACGTCTCGAAGTTGCGCACCCGCAGGCTCACCCGGCGGCGCAGCGCGAACGGGACGACGGCCGACAGCCCCGCCGTGCGGACGGTGCCGACGTAACGCCCGAAGAACTCGATGACGCGGGCCTCGTTCGGCGCGACGATCACGAGCATCGCGGCCAGCAGCAGGCCGACGATCAGCGGAACCAGCCCCCAGGCCGCCAGTTCCGAGGTCTTCGACGATGTCCCGAACACCAGGAACATCGCCACCCCGCCGACGATCAGCAGCAGCGCGACGACCGCCAGGGCGAACCCGTTGATGCGCCAGGCCGGTCGCTCTTCGACGTTGACCAGCGCCCGGCCGGCGCCCGGCGTGACGTGTGTGTCGGTACTCATGATGGCCCCCTTCGCCGTTAAAGTGATATCACTTTATCGCCTCGGGATGCCGGGGGCAAGAGTCGTTCTCACCCCTCCGCTTCGGCCGCACGCAGCGCGATCGACGCGGTGCCGGCCTCGTCGACGTATCCGTCGATGTGCCGCTCGTCGTGGCCGACATACTCCGACAGCGGACGGATGAGGGCGTTGGACGCCGTCTGCTCCATGATGTGCGCCGTCCAGCCGACGACCCGCGCCGCGACGAACAGCGGCGTGAAGGTGAGCGTGTCGAACCCCATGAGGTTGTAGGCGGGGCCGAGGGGTAGTCGAGGTTCGGGTAGATGCCCTTGCGCGCCACGAACTCCGACTCCAGCGTCGCGTACAGCGCCTCGACGTCGGGACGGTCGTAGTAGGCGATGAGGGTGTCGAGGGCCGCCTTCATCGTCGGCACGCGCGAGTCGCCGTGCTTGTACACACGGTGCCCGAAACCCATGATCTTGCGCTTGTGCGCGAGCGCCTCGTCGAGCCACGGCACGACGCGATCGGCATCCCCGATCTCGTCGAAGATGTGCAGCACCGCCTCGTTCGCCCCGCCGTGCAGCGGCCCCTTCAGCGCACCGATCGCGCCGACGACGGCGGAGTACAGGTCGCTGAGCGTCGAGGTGATGACGCGCGCCGTGAACGTCGACGCGTTGAAGGAGTGCTCGGCGTAGAGGATCATCGAGCGGTTGAACGCATCCACCACGACCGGGTCGAACTCCTCGCCGAAGGTCATCCAGAGGAAGTTGGCGGCGTAGTCGAGGTCGTCGCGCGGGGCGATGAGGCCCTCCCCGCGGCGACGGCGCTGGCCGTAGGCGACGATGGCCGGCAGCACCGCGAACAGCCGGATGCTGCGCTCCAGATTGTCCTCGGGCGTGCCGCTGGCATCGAGCACCGAACCGCTGCCGGCGAGGTCGCGGGCGCCGAAGACGCTGATCGCCGAACGCACCTCGTCCATGGGGTGCGCATCGAGCGGCGTCAGGTCGATGACCGCCGTGACGTCGTCGGGCAGGGCGCGGTGCGCGCGCTCGGTGGCCCGCAGCCCGGCGAGCTGCGCGGCATCCGGCAGGTCGCCCTTCCACAGCAGGTGCGCGACGGCCTCGACCGGCTGGGTCGCGGCGAGCTCCTGCACGGGATAGCCGCGGTACAGCAGCGAGTTGGTCTCGGGGTTGACCTTGCTGATCGCGGTGACGTCGGCGACGACGCCCGCGAGCCCCTTGTGGATGTCCGTCATGGCTGCTCCTTTGCGGTTCTCCGGTCGCCCTGCGAGGAGCGAAGCGACGAGACGAAACGCGGTTGCGACGTTTCGTCTCGCTCCGCTCGCTCAACGACCGGGGCGGTCGATGGTGAAGGTGAAGACGTTCGTGTCGAAGCGGTTGTACGCCTCGTAGTCGATCAGGTCGTACAGGTCGGCGCGGTGCTGCATCTCGCCGAGGCGGCCGGTGAGGTGCCCCTCCTCGGTCAGCGTATCGAGTGCGCGGGATGCCGCGCCCATCGCGATCCGCAGCAGCGACACCGGCCAGATGACGATCCGCACGCCGGCGTCGCGCAGCTGATCGACGGAGAACAGGTCGCTCTTGCCGAACTCGGTCATGTTGGCGAGGATCGGCACGTCCACGGCGGAGGCGACCGCCTCGAACTCGGCGAGGTCGCGCATCGCCTCGGGGAAGATCGCGTCGGCCCCGGCATCCACGAGGGCCTTCGCGCGGTCGATCGCGGCATCGAGCCCCGCCGCGCCGTCGAGGCTGGCGCGGATGTCGGTGCGCGCCATGACGAGGAAGTTCGGGTCGCGACGCGCGTCGACGGCCGCGCGGATGCGCTGGGTCGCCGTGTCGAGGTCGACGACCTGCTTGCCGTCGAGGTGACCGCAGCGCTTCGGGTTGACCTGGTCTTCGATGTGCGCGCCCGCGAGGCCCGCGTCTTCGAGCGTCTGGATCGTGCGGGCGACGTTCATCGGCTCGCCGAACCCGGTGTCGGCGTCGATGAGGGCGGGCAGCTCGGTCATCCGGGCGATCTGCTGGCCGCGGCCGGCGACCTCGGTGAGGGTCGTCAGCCCGATGTCGGGCAGGCCCAGGTCGGCGCTGAGCACGGCGCCGGAGATGTAGACGCCCTCGAAGCCCTTGCGCTCGACGAGCCGCGCGCTCAGCGGGTTGAAGGCGCCGGGGAACCGCAGCAGCTCGCCGGTCGCGAGCCGTTCGCGCAGCAGCCGCCGCTTCTCGGCGGCCGGAGTGGTCGAGTACAGCATCAGAACAGCCCCCTCGGCGTGGGTGCGGCCGCCAGGATGCCGTCAGCTGCGACGATGTTGAGCTCGCGCACCTCGGCCGCGGTCAGCTCGGGCAGGCGCTGCGCGAGCGCGACGAACCGGTCGATCTCGGCGGGGCTCAGCACGGGCGCCGCGAGCAGCCGGAACTTGCGGACGTAGTCGGCCCGCGCGAACGGCCGCGCACCCAGCGGGTGCGCGTCGGCGACGGCGATCTCGTCGACGACGGTCGAGCCGTCGGCGAGGGTGATCTCCACGCGGCCGCCGAAGGCCTTCTCGGCCGGATCCTCGGAGTGGTACCGGCGGGTCCACTCGGCATCCTCGGCCGTCGTGATCTTGCGCCACAGCGTGACGGTGTCGGGGCGGGCGGCGCGCGACGGCAGGTACGAGTCGACGTGGTGCCAGCCGCCGTCCTGCAGCGCGACGGCGAAGATGTACGGGATCGAGTGGTCGAGGGTCTCGCGCGAGGCGTGCGGGTCGTACTTCTGCGGGTCGTTCGCGCCCGACCCGATGACGTAGTGCGTGTGGTGGCTTGTGTGCAGCACGATCGAGGCGACGTTCGCGGGATCGGTGAGCGCAGGATGCGTGCCGTGCAGCTTGCGGGCGAGGTCGATCCACGCCTGGGCCTGGTACTCGGCGGAGTGCTCCTTGGTGTACGAGTCGAGGATCGCGCGCTTCGGCTCGCCGGAGGCGGGCAGCGGCACGTCGTACGACGCGTCCGGGCCGTCGAGCATCCACGCGATGACGCCGTCTTCGCCCTCGTAGATCGGCAACGGCGAGGTCTGGCCGCGCATCGCACGGTCGACGGCCTCGACCGCCATCTTGCCCGCGAACGCGGGGGCGTGCGCCTTCCAGGTGGAGATCTCGCCCTTGCGCGACTGGCGGGTCGCGGTCGTGGTGTGCAGCGCCTGACCCACCGCCTGCGCGATCGTGTCGACGTCGAGGCCGAGGAGGGTGCCGATGCCGGCGGCGGCCGACGGGCCGAGGTGCGCGACGTGGTCGATCTTGTGCCGGTGCAGGCAGATCGCCCGCGCCAGGTCGATCTGGATCTCGTAGCCGGTCGCGATCCCCCGCACGAGCGCCGCGCCGTCGGCACCGGCGTGCTGCGCGACGGCGACGATCGGCGGGATGTTGTCGCCGGGGTGCGAGTACTCCGCCGCGAGGAACGTGTCGTGATAGTCGAGTTCGCGCACCGCGACGCCGTTGGCCCAGGCCGCCCACTCCGGGCTCGTGAGCGTCGCGTTCGGCTCGCCGAACACGGTCGAGCCCGCTCCCCCGCGCGAGACGGGGTGATCGAGCGCCTGCGCGCGCGCCGCGCTGACCGGCCCGCGGGTGAGGGATGCCGCCGCCACCGCCGCGTTGTCGATCACCCGGTTCACGATCATGTCGACGACGTCGGGCTCGACGGCGACCGGGTCGGCGGCGACCCGCGCGATGGCGGAGGCGAGCTGGTCCTCGCGCGCGAGGTTCTCCTCGCTGCGGTGGACGCGGACGTGATGGACGACGGTCATGCGGTGACCCTTCCGGTCGTTGAGGTCATGGGGTTGCTGGTCGCCCCGCGAGGCGCCGAGACGAAACGCGTCGCGTCGACGGCCTCGGGGTGCACCGTGCGCAGGATGGACTCCACAGCGTTGTGCAGGTGCACGTGGGTGGCATGTGCGGCGAGGTCGGCATCGCGCGCCGCGATCGCCGCCGCGATCGTGCGGTGCTCGGCGACCGATGCCGCCAGCCGCTGCGGGTTTTCGCGGGCCAGGCGCCGCACCCGCACGAGGTGGGTGCGCACGGTGCGCAGCGCGGAGGCGAGGTAGTCGTTTCCGACCGCGGCGTCGATCGCCGCGTCGAACCGGGCGATGAGGGCGTAGTAGGCGTCGGGGTCGGCACCGGCATCCGTCGTGCGCAATTCGTCGGCGATGGCGGCGAACACGGCATGGTCGCCGCGGGCGGCGCCCAGCCGCGCGGCGGTCTCTTCGAGGGCCCGGCGCAGCTCGAACAGCGCCCGGATGTCGTCGGCGTCGACGTCGGTGACGACCGTGACGCGCGGCGAGGCCTGTGCGACGAGCCGGTCGGCGGCCAGGCGTCCGAGCGCTTCGCGCAGCGGCGTGCGGCTGACGCCCAGGCGGGTGGCCTGCTCGACCTCGGCGAGCACGGTGCCGGGGGCGAGAACGCCCGACTGGATCTCGTCCAGCAGCGTCGCGTAGGCACGGTCACTTGCTCGCACGGCACCTCCCATCTCCCATCAGTGTATACAAAAAGCCCGCAATTTTCCTCTTCTGTGCGTGATGAAGGTTTTTACGTATACATCTCTCAGAGGATTCATCGCATTGCGGTGGCATCCGCAGAACCCGGGCCGGCCCCTGCACGGCCATCGGCATCCTGCGCACTTTCGCACGCGGCGGGCAGGCGCGCCACCGCGCGATCGAGTAGCGTCGAGGGGTGACCGATACCCCCTACATCGTGGCCACCGACGGCGCCTGCAAGGGCAATCCGGGGCCGGCGGGCTGGGCGTGGGTCGGCGAAGACGGGCACTGGGCGGCGGGTTCGCTGCCGGTCGGCACGAACAACATCGGCGAACTGCTCGGGCTGCTGAAGGCCATCGAAGACCACGCCGACGTCGCGCACCTGGTGGTGCAGGCCGACTCGAAATACGCGATCGACACCTACGCGTCGTGGATGGACGCCCACCGCCGCCGCGGCTGGAAAACCTCGACCGGCGCCCCGACGAAGAACCGCGACCTGCTCGAGCAGCTCATCGCCGCCCGCGACGCGCGGCGCGCGGCGGGCCTGCCCGACGTCGTGCTGGAGCACGTGCGCGGCCACCGCGGCCACGTGCTCAACGAGTGGGCCGACGAGCGCGCCGTGCGCGCGTCGGAGCACGCCGCGTCGGGTACCGAGAGCGCCTGGTCGTCGCTCGGCGGCCTGCACCCGACGCTCGACGTCTCGGCCGCCCCCGCCAAAAAGCGCTGACCGCCGCCAACCTGCAGGATCACCTGTGACAGAAGTGAACTCGGCGGCCCGAAATGGGCCGCCGAGTCACACCCGGTCCTGCAAACTGGCGCGGATCAGGGCCGCGACTTCGGCGAGACGCCGTAGGTCTCCTGCGGGTCGGTGACGGCCACCGGCGCGAGGGCCTCGTCGATGGCCGCGAGCACGGCGGCATCGAGCACGACGCCCGAGGCCTTCACCGAGTCCTCCAGCTGCTCGGGGCGCGAGGCGCCGACCAGCGCCGCCGCGACATTGGGGTTCTGCAGCACCCACGCGATCGCGAGCTGCGGCAGGGTGAGGCCGGCATCCTGCGCGATCGGCGTCAGCTGCTGCACGGCGGTGAGCACATCGTCGCGGAGGAACCGCTTGATGAAGTGCGCGCCGCTCTTCTCGTCGGTCGCGCGCGAGCCGGCGGGCACCGGCTGGCCGGGCAGGTACTTTCCGCTGAGCACGCCCTGCGCCATCGGCGACCAGACGATCTGCGAGATCCCCAGCTCCTCCGAGGTCGGCACGACCCTGCCCTCGATCACGCGCCACAGGGCGGAGTACTGCGGCTGGTTCGACACGAACCCGAACCCGAGCTCCTTCGCCAGCGCGGCGCCGTCGCGCAGCTGCTCGGCGGTCCACTCGCTCACGCCGATGTACATCGCCTTGCCCTGACGCACGATGTCGGCGAAGGCCTGCATCGTCTCTTCGAGCGGCGTCTCGTAGTCGTAGCGGTGCGCCTGGTACAGGTCGACGTAGTCGACGCCGAGGCGTCGCAGCGAACCATGGATGCCGTCGAAGATGTGCTTGCGGCTCAGCCCCACATCGTTCGGGCCCTTGCGGCCGATCGGCCAGTAGACCTTCGTGAAGACCTCGAACTGCGCGCGGTCGAGGCCCTTGAGCGCCTCGCCCAGCACGACCTCGGCGGCCGTGTTGGCGTAGGTGTCGGCGGTGTCGAAGCTCGTGATGCCGAGGTCGAGCGCCTTGTGCACCGTGGCGATCGCCGCCTCGTTGCCCACCTGCGAGGCGTGCGTCACCCAGTTGCCGTAGGTGATCTCCGAGACCTTGAATCCGCTGTTACCGAGGTAGCGATAGTTGACCATGCCCCTACGCTACCCGCGTCTCAGTCGGCGGGGACGGCGGCGGCGACCTCGCGGTCCTCCTCCGTCGCCACCAGCTGCCCGCAGGCGCCGTCGATCTCCTTGCCGCGGGTGTCGCGCAGGGTCGTCGGGATGCCGGCCTCGTTCAGCCGCCTGACGAACTCGTTCTGCACGGCCTTCTCGGATGCCGTCCACACCGACCCCGGCGTCGGGTTCAGCGGGATGGGATTGACGTGCACCCAGCCGCGGCCGCGCTCGTTGAGCTTCGTCGCGAGCAGATCGGCACGCCAGGCGTGGTCGTTCATGTCCTTGATGAGCGCGTACTCGATCGAGACCCGGCGGCCGGTCTTCTCGAAGTAGCGGCGGGCGGCATCCAGGGCCTCGTCGACCTTCCACCGGGAGTTGATCGGGATCATCTCGTCGCGCAGGCGATCGTCGGGCGCGTGCAGCGACAGCGCGAACGTCACGGGCAGGTCTTCGTCGGCGAGCTTGTTGATCGCCGGCACGAGTCCCACCGTCGACACCGTCACGCCGCGCGCGCTCATGCCGAGGCCGTGGTCCTTGTCGACCATCGTGCGGACGGCCTGCATGACGCGGCTGTAGTTGGCGAGGGGCTCGCCCATGCCCATGAAGACGATGTTGGTGACCCGCTCCCCGGCGTGCTCGGCCGGCCCCAGCCCGCCCTCGCGGATCAACGCGTTGGCGCGCACGACCTGCTCGACGATCTCGCCCGCCGACATGTTCCGCGTCAGCCCCGCCTGCCCGGTGGCGCAGAACGGGCAGTTCATGCCGCATCCGGCCTGGCTCGAGACGCAGAGCGTGATGCGGCCCGGGTAGCGCATGAGCACCGACTCGACGAGGGCGCCGTCGTGCAGTTTCCAGAGGAACTTGATCGTGTCGCCGCGGTCGGTCTGCAGGCGCCGCACCTCGGTGAGCAGGTGCGGCAGCATGCCGTGCACGAGCTCTTCCCGGCCGGATGCCGGCAGGTCGGTCATCGCCGCCGCCTCCGACGTGTAGTGCTGGAAGTAGTGCTTCTCCAGCTGCTTCGCGCGGAAGCCGGGGAGCCCGAGCTCGGTCACCTTCTCGACGCGCTGCTGCGGGGTGAGGTCGGCGAGGTGCACCGGCGGCATCCCGCGCTTGGGGGCGGCGAACTGCAGGAGCGGGCGGCCCTCGGCATCCTTCTTCTGGGTCCAGCCCTCTGTCCGCGGGCGCACCTGACGTACAGGGGTGGATTCAGTCACCCCTCCAGGGTACCGAGCGCGGCTGAACGGATGCCGGTCAGGGCGCGAGCAGCAGGTACAGCGACCCGGCGATGGTGAGGATGACGACGAGTCGCTCGAACAGCCGCTGGTCGATGCGCGTCGCGATGGCGCGCCCGCCGAAGGCCGCCGCGACGACGACGGGGATCAGCACGGCGACGACGGCGAGGCCTTCGGGGGTGATCAGCCCGAGGGCGATCGAGAACGGCACCTTGGAGATGTTGACGATCGCGAAGAACCACGCCGCCGTGCCGAGAAACGCCTTCACCTCGAACCGCGCCGCGAGGAAGTACATCGACATGACGGGGCCTGCGGCGTTGGCGACCATCGTCGTGAAGCCCCCGAGCGTGCCGTATACGGCGGCGGCGACGCGGTGGGAGCCGGCATCCTTCGTGTCGGTGGCGGCGTCGGCGGGGGCGTGCCGTGCGCGCCGCCACAGCGTGACGGCGACCACCACGAGCAGGATGATCCCGATGACGCGGCGCACGCCGTCGTCCGACGCGAACCGGAGGAACACGACCCCGAGCAGCAGCCCCGCCGCGACGGCCGGGATGAGGCGCACGAGCGCGCGCAGGTCGGCGTGCCGCCGGTACGCCCAGAGGGCGAAGACGTCGCCGACGATCAGGAGCAGCAGGATCGTCCCCGTCGACTGCTTGGCCGGCAGCACGGCGGCGAACAGCGCGACCGCGAGGGCGCCCGCGCCCGGCAGCGCCGCCTTCGACAGCCCGATGACGACGGCGCCGATGGCGAGCACCGCCCAGGCCGCGGCGCTCAGGTCAGGCACGGACGTCCGGCCGCGGTCAGGGGGCGAGGGGGCACACCGATACCGTAGTCCCATGACAGGGCAGCGCATCGTGTTCATCGACGTCGACGGCACGATCCTGGAGCACGGCTCGGTCATCGCACCGTCGACCGTCACGGCGATCCGCACGGCGCGGGCGCACGGCCACCTCGTCTACCTGTGCACGGGACGCAGCGACGGCGACCTGCACCCGAAGGTGCGCGAGATCGGCGTCGACGGCGCCATCACCAACGGGGGCGCCTTCATCACCCGCGGCGACGACCTGGTCGCCGCCCATCCGATGCCGCGCGCCGACGTCGGGCGGCTGATCGCGTTCTTCGAGGGTCTCGGCATCCAGTTCTTCCTGCAGTCGCACGACGGCATCTTCGCGAGCCCGGGGGTCTTCGCCCTGATGAGCGACTTCATCCGTCTGCGCGCCGACCGCCGCGCAGAGGATCTGCACCACCTCGGCCTCGACGGCGAGGACGACCTGCTCGACACGCTGGTGACGGATGCCGGCGAACGCTACCGGCCCGTCGCCGACGCCGACCTCGACCACATCGCGAAGGCCGTGTTCGTCAGCGCGGCCTCCGACAGCGTCGACCGCGCGCGGCGCGACCTCGGCGACCGGTTCCACGTGATCCCGGGGAGCATGCCGCTGCCGGGCGGGTCGAACGGCGAGGTCGCGCGCAGCGGCGTGAACAAGGGCTCGGCGATCCTCGAGGTGCTGGGGCTGCTGGGGCTGCCTGCGGCGGATGCCGTGGGCATCGGCGACAGCTGGAACGATGTCGAGATGTTCGAGGTGTGCGGGGTGTCGGTCGCGATGGGAAACGCCGACCCCGAGCTGCAGGCCCGCGCCGACCGCGTCACGACCGGTGTGCTCGACGACGGCGTCTGGAACGCGTTCGTCGAGCTCGGCCTCGTGTAAACGCTCGCTCCACCCACCGGTCGTTGAGCGAGCGCCGCAGGCGCGAGACGAAACGCCCCGGCTACAGGAAGATGTCCGGGAACAGCGCGCTGTCGGGGGTGCCGGGGGTCGCGGCGTAGCGCGCGAAGTCGGTGACGCCCGCGGCGCGGAGCACGTCCTCGACGACGAGCGTCTGGCCGGTGTACGCGCGGGCCGGCTGCGTGAGCACCGCGTAGGCCGCGTCGGCGTAGATCTCCGGCGTGCGGCTGACCCGCATCATCCGGTCGCCGCCGAGAGCGAACTGCACGGCGGCGGTCGCGATCGTCGTCTCGGGCCACAGGGTGTTGGCCGCGATGCCGTCCTTCGCGAACTCGGCCGCCATCCCAAGGGTCGCCATCGTCATGCCGAACTTCGCCAGCGAGTAGCCGGTGTGCGCGCCGAGCCAGCGCGGCGTCGTGTTCAGCGGCGGCGACAGCGACAGGATGTGCGGGTTCTCGGCCTTGCGCAGCTCGGGGATCGCGGCCCGGCTCAGCATGAACGTGCCGCGGACGTTGACGTCCTGCATGAGGTCGTACTTCTTCGCTGCGAGGTCGAGCGAGCCCGACAGGTCGATGACCGACGCGTTGTTCACGACGATGTCGATGCCGCCGAACTCGCCCTGCGTCTTCAGCACCGCCGCGGTGATGTCGTCGTCGCTGCGCACGTCGCCGACGATCGGCAGCGCCTGCCCGCCCGCCGCCTCGATCTGCGCGGCGGCCGTGTGCACCGTGCCGTCGAGCTTGGGATGCGGCGTGTCGGTCTTCGCCAGCAGCGCGATGTTCGCTCCGTCGCGGGCGGCGCGCAGGGCGATCGCGAGGCCGATGCCGCGGCTGCCGCCCGACATCAGGATCGTCTTGCCGGAAAGCGTCACGAGCTGTCCTTCCCGTTGTCTTTACGCCGGGCGGATGCCGCGGCGAACGCCGCGACCCGCATCCGGGATTCGTCGGTGTCGAAGCGCGCGCCGATCGTGCGCGCCTCGTCGTCGAGGTTGTCGGCGAACGCACGCCGGGCACCGGCGCGGATGAGGCGCTTGGCCTGGCCGAACGCGCCGGTGGCGTTGTCGAGCCAGAACGCGGCGACCTCGGCGGCGCGGCGGCCCGGGTCCTCGCTGACCTCGGCGACGAGGCTCCAGTCCCGGGCGGTCACAGCGTCGATCGTGACATCTTGCAGCAGCATCCGCAGTGCGCGGGTCTGGCCGATCGCGGCCGGCAGCAGCGTCGAGACGCCGAGGTCGGGGGTGAGGCCGATGTTGGCGTAGCGGCTGACGAAGCGCGCGCCCTCGGCGGCGACGACGTAGTCGGCGGTGAGCATGAGCCCGAGGCCGCCGCCGGCGACGGCGCCCTGCACGGCGGCGACGATGGGCTTGTCCGACGCGACGAACGTGCGGATGCCGTCGTGGATCACCTCCGCCATCGCCGTGATCTCGGCTCCGCCGGCCGCGCTCGTCGCCATCGCGAGCACGTCTCCGCCGGCGCAGAACGCCGGGCCGTTCGCGTCGATCAGCACCGCGCCGACGGTGTCGTCGGCGGTGATCTCGTGCGCGAGGTCGCGCCAGCGCGTGCCCATCTCGAAGCCCATCGCGTTGAGCACGTGCGGGCGGTTGAAGGTGACGCGCGCGAGCGCGCCCTCCCGCGTGTAGAGCACCGAGTCGCTCACTTCGGCGCCATCCGGATCGCGCCGTCGAGGCGGATGGTCTCGCCGTTGAGGTATCCGTTGCCGACGATCTGCAGCACCAGGCTCGCGTACTCGTCCGGCCGGCCGAGGCGCTGCGGGTACGGCACCTGCTGGCCGAGGCTCACCTGCGCCGCCTCGGCCAGGCCGGCGAGCATCGGCGTCTCCATGATCCCGGGCGCGATCGTGCACACCCGGATGCCGTAGCGCGCCAGCTCGCGCGCGATCGGCAGCGTCATCGCGTGCACGCCGCCCTTGCTCGCCGAGTAGGCCGGCTGGCCGATCTGCCCGTCGAACGCCGCGACCGATGCCGTGTTCACGATGACCCCGCGGTCGCCGCCCGCGGTGGGCTCGGTTCGCGCCATCGCCGCCGCGGCCTGCGCGATGACGTTGTAGGTGCCGACGAGGTTCACCCGGACGATCCGCTCGAAGTGGGCCAGATCGGTCGGGTTGCCGTCGCGATCGAGCACCTTCGCCGGCTGTGCGATGCCCGCGCAGTTCACGACGACCCGCAGCGGGCCGTGTTCGGCAGCGGCGGCGACGGCGGCGGCGACCTGTGCCGGGTCGGTGACGTCGGCGGCGACGAACGAGCCGCCGAGTTCGGCCGCCCGGTCGGCACCGGCGGAGGTCGGCAGGTCGACGATGACGACGTGCGCGCCGTCGGCCGCCAGGCGGCGCGCGGTGGCAAGTCCCAGCCCGCTGGCGCCGCCGGTGACGAGGGCCGAGGCTCCCGAGATGTCCATGCGTTCTCCTTCGCGTTCTTCGTCGAACCGGACGCTGCCCCCAGCCTAGCCCCGCGGCACGCCGTGCCATAGCCACCGACACTCAGTCCCACGCCGCGACGGAGCGCAACGGTGTCGTGTGCCAACCGCAGGGTGAATCCGCGTTCCGCGCGCGAAATCCGGCCGCCGACCCCGTTTCGCCCTGCGTTTGGCACGCGAACCGGTCGAGAGGGGCGGGCGCGGGCTGCACGACGCGCTCCCGGTCGCCGAGTGTCCGTTCGAGTGGACCGTCCCGACGCGCGTGGCGAACGCGCGCGGTCGCGGCATCCGGGTACCCGACGCGCTGCGCGAACCGCCGCCGATCGACCAGCTCGTCGTCTGCCACGGCGATGCGTGCGCGCCCAACACGCTGCTCAGCGCCGACGGCCGGTGGCTCGCGCACGTCGACCTGGGCGCACTCGGCATCGCCGACCGCTGGGCCGACATCGCCGTGGCCGCGATGAGCACCGGGTGGAACTACGGCCCCGGCTGGGAGGCCGCCCTCATCGTCGCCTACGGCATCGAGCCCGACCGCGAGCGGGTCGCCTACTACCGCGACCTCTGGAACGCGACCTGAGACCGCGGCACGATGGTGTCATGACGCATCCGATCATGTTCGACGACGCCGACCCGCTGCTGGTGCGATTGCGGGCCCTCGCATTGGTGCTGCCCGAGGCGGCGGAGAAGATCGCGCACGGGCGTCCGATGTTCCACACCGAGCGGGCGTTCGCCACCTACGGCGGATCGCCCCGCGGGCGCACCGCCGAGCGGCACGACACGGCGCTGCTGCTGCGCCCCGACCCCGACGACGCACCCGCGCTGCGTCAGGATGCGCGGTTCTGGGAACCGGCGTACCTGTGGCCGCGCGGCTGGCTCGCGATCGACCTGACGACGGATTCCGACTGGGACGAGATCGCCGAACTGCTCGACGCGTCGTACCGCGCCACCGCCCCGCGCCGCCTCGTGCGGCTGCTCGACGGCGCTTAGCCACACTGCCGAGCGACGCCTCAGAGGCCGAGGAGGCGCCGCAGGATGAGGTCGACACGTGCGAGCGTGACGTCGTCGACTCGACCGAATCGATGCTCCAGCCGGAGCGGAGAGATCGAGCGAACGTCTTCGCACTTCGCGTAGCTCGTCGCACGCAAGCCGGAAACGCCCGGTTCGACCTCGACATGCGTGGATCTGTTCCGGAAGGTGCGGGTGACAGGGACCACTGTGAGGACCGGGGGCTCCGAAGCGAGCCACGCCTCCGCACTCACGATGACCACCGGTCGGCGCAGCGCCTGCTCGTGACCGACAGGCTCACCGAGGGCGGCGAGGTAGACGTCGCCGCGCTTCACCACCCGCCGCGCTCGCTGAGTTCGTCGTCGGCGCCGTCGGACAGATCGTCCGTGCCGCCCGCGCGCAGATACACCGAACGATCGTCGGCCGACAGCGTGGCGTGTTCCGCCCGGACCGCGTCCCAGAAATGCTGTTCGTCGCTGGCATCGAGCGCAGACTCGATCGCACCGGCGAGCGTCGTGCCCTGCGACGCAGCACGCTCGGCGAGCCGGTCGCGCAGTCCGCGCGGAACCTTGATCGTCGTCACTGTCATACCTCGAGTATACCCATGGTATGCCAGCCGGGGATGCCGGTCGCTCATGCACCGAGGATGAAGCGCCACGTCCCGGCCCACACCGCGGCCGCGACCGACAGCAGGCCGATGGCGAGGCCGGCGGCGAGCAGCATCCATGCGCGCATGCCCCACGGCGACGCGCGCGCCCACGTCCGTGCGCCAGGGGCGCCGAAGCCCCGCGCCTCCATCGCGGTCGCGAGCTTCGTGCCGCGGCGGATCGCCAGCACGAACACCGCGAACACCATCCCGAGCAGCCGCCGCACCCGGCCCGTGTCGGCGACCCCCCGCGCGCGCCGCGCGAGGGCGAGCTGGCGCCAATCCTCGCCGAGCGTCTCCACGAGACGCATCGCGGCCAGCGCCCCCAGCACGAATCGCGCCGGCAGCCGCACGCGCTGGGCGAGGCCGTCGGCGAGGTCGGTGGCATCCACCGTCACGAACAGGACGACGGCGGGCAATCCGATCGCCAGCACCCGCAGCAACGTCGAGAGTGCGAGCCAGAGCGACCCGTCGCTGATCCGCACGAACAGCCACTCGACGTGAACGTGCCCACTCGTCGCGCCGTACAGCGCGATGGTCAGCGCGCCCGCCGCCGCGGCGACGAAGACCGGCCAGGTGCGTCGCCAGAAGAGACCCCACGACACCCCGGATGCCGCGAGCAACGGCACCTCCAGCACCAACGCGACGGCCGCCGACACCGGGTCGATCGTGAGCACGAGCGGCAGCGCGATCAGCAGCGCCGCGCCGAGCTTCGCGACCGGGTTGACGCCGGCGACTCCGGCCGCCGAGCGGGTCACGGACGCGACGCCACCGCCCCGCACACTCCCCGCCCGCGAGGCTCTCGCGGCGCTCACGAGGTTGCCCCCGGCGTCCCGCCCGGCGGCGCGGCACCCGACGGCGCCGCACCCGGCGGCGCGGCGCCCGGCGGCGCGCCAAACGCAGGGCCAACCGACCGACCGGGACGGTTTTCATCACCGGACGGCCGATCCACCCTGCGTTTGGCACCGTCGGCGGTGGACCCGACGCACGGCTCAGAAGCCGATGGCGCGGCGCGCGACTCAGGCGGAACCGTCGATTTCGGGCAGGTTTCACCCCCGAAAGGCCGATCCAGCCGGAGTTGTGAACCGAGATCGGCGGGCGCCACGGGCAGTTCGCGGGCACTCAGCGCCGACAGCACGGCATCGTCGTGCGTGACCACGACGACGCCGGCCCCGTCGTCGCGCACCTCGGCGACGAGGGCGACGATCTCGGCCCAGGTGACGGCGTCCTGCCCGAACGTCGGCTCGTCGAGCACCATGACGCGCGGGCGCGTCGCGAGCATCGCGCCGACGGTGAGCCGACGCTTCTGCCCGCCCGAGAGGGTGTACGGATTGGCCTCGGCGAGCGCGGTGAGCCGCAGCCGCTGCAGCAGCTCGTCGACGCGACGCGCGATCTCGGCGTCGGGCAGCCCGAGCGCGCGCGGCCCGACCTCGAGCTCACCGCGCACGGTCCTGCCGAGCAGCTGGTGCTCGGGGTCTTGCAGCACCGTGCCGATGCGGGTCAGCAGCGCCCGCGACGACCACGCGAACGGGTCGTCGACCCGCCCGCGCCGCACACGGAGGTCGCCGACGAGGGTGGCGGATGCCGTCACCTCGCCGCCGTGCGCGGGGAGCAGTCCCGCGAGCGTCAGCGCCAGGGTCGACTTGCCGGCACCGTTCCGCCCCGTGATGCCGAGCACCTCTCCCCCACGCACGTCCACGTCGAGCGGACCGGCAGCGGGGATACCGTGGGTGCGGCCCACGACGAGCCCGCGCGCCGTCAGCAGCGGCTCGCCCAGCCCGGCGGCGCGAGCCTGCGGCGACGGCACGCCGCGCGGGACGGCTGACGGCAACGGCACGAGACCGCCAGCCACCGATCCGACGCCCACCGACGGCCCGGCGGGCCGACCGGGCTCACCCGGCTCGGGAGGCACACTCGCGACACCCGCAGCCGCATCCGCATCCGGCACGGAAGGCGCACCCCACACCGGCGCGGCGCCCGACGCCGCGGGCGCCCCTGGCACCGACGCCACACCCGGCTCGGGAAGCACACGCGACAGCCCCGCACCCGACCCGGCGGGCCGCCCCGCCACACCCGCAGCCGCACCCGGCACGGAAGGCGCACCCCACACCGGCGCGGCGCCCGACGCCGCGGGCGCCCCTGGCACCGACGCCACACCCGGCTCGGGAGGCACGCCCCGCGCACCCGACGAGGTCGCCACACGCGACGCATCCGCCGCACCCGAAGCATCCGCCGCACCCGAAGCGCCCGCCGCACCCGACGCGCCCGCCTGCCCCGGCAGCGCGGGTCGCCACCCGGGCACCCACACGCCGGCGGCGGCGAGCGCGGGGCCTGCGCGGCGAAGACCGCGTCGGGCGCGCCGTCGGCGAGGACCCCGCCCCCGGCGCCCAGCACGACGACGCGGTCGACGACGGGCAGCCACACGTCGACACGGTGCTCGACGACCAGCAGCGTCGCGCCCGTCGCGTCGAGCACCGCCGCGACGGCGTCGCGCACCTCGCGCACGCCGTCGGGGTCGAGGTTCGCCGTCGGCTCGTCGAGCAGCAGCACGCCCGGCCGCATCGCGAGCGCGGCGGCGAGCGCCAGCCGCTGCCGCTGCCCGCCCGACAGCGCCGACGTCGCACGGTCGAGCGCGACGTCGAGGCCGACGGCATCCAGGGCCGCGCGCACCCGCGGCCAGATCTCCTCCCGCGGCACCCCGAGGTTCTCGCAGCCGAACGCGACGTCGTCGCCGACGCGGGCGAGGACGGCGGCGGCATCCGGATCCTGCAGCACCATCGCGGCGCGCCCCCGCGCCCGCACCGCCGGGGCGCCGTCGACGAGCAGCGCGCCGAGCGTCTCGCCCTCGTCATCGCCGCCCAGGATGCCGGCGACCCCGCGCAGCAGCGTCGACTTGCCCGATCCGGAGGCACCGAGCAGCAGCACCCGCTCGCCCGCCGCGACGCGGAAGGTCGCCTCGCGCACCGCCCACGCCCGCCGGGTCGCGTACCGCCAGCCCCAGTCGCGCGCCTCGACGGACGCCGGCCCGGCAGCGGCGCCCGGGCTAGACACGCCGAGCGGTCTCGCGCCCCGCGGCGAAGCGTTCCAGCGCCCCGGTCGCGGCGAGGCTCCGCACGACGAGCCACGCCCCGGCCCCGGCGATCACCGCGCCCGACACGGTCGTCGACGCGATGTAGACGGTCGTGAACAGCGTGTCGACCCCGGCGTACCAGAGGATGCGATCGTTGACGCCGCACGCCAGGCCCGCCACAGCCCCCGCCAGCACCGCGACCGGCAGCGAGAACACCCGATAGAAGAACAGGAGGAAGACGAGCTCGGCCCCGAGCCCCTGCACGAGCCCCGACACGATCGTCAGCGGCCCCCACTGGTTGCCGATCAGCGCCGAGAGCGTCGCCGCGACGAGCTCGGTGTACAGGGCGGCGCCCGGTTTGCGGATGATCAGGCCGCCGAGCACCCCCGCGATGAGCCACGGCCCGGCGAGCAGACCCTGCAGCCCGGGCAGCAGGGGCTTGAGCACCGCGCTCGGGCCCTCGTAGGCGACGCCCCAGACGGCGAACAGCAGGGCGCAGGCCACCGCGACG
This sequence comes from Microbacterium sp., assembly GCF_047602155.1. Classification (GTDB taxonomy): domain Bacteria; phylum Actinomycetota; class Actinomycetes; order Actinomycetales; family Microbacteriaceae; genus Microbacterium. The sequence goes on from NZ_JASGHZ010000001.1 coordinate 828,997, forward strand.
ACACTGGCGACGACGATGTCGACGATCCTCCAGCGGGAGCGGCCGCTGACCGCGGCATCCGAACGGGAAACGGTGGACGCAGAAGCGTGCATGTGATTCTCCTCCCTGCGCCGGCATGATCCGGATCAGGTTCGACGGTCGAAGCGTGGATCGCTTCCTCTCAGCCCGGCTCACCGGACTCCCGTGGGTATGGCGTCGATTATAGCCGTGAACGGGTAGCTTTAGCGGGTGACCATCGAAGACGCGCCCCCGACCTCGCGGCGCGCGCTTCGCGAGCAGGCCGCCACCGTCGTCACCAATCCGCAGGGACGCACGGCGCTGGCCTGGCTCCCGGACGACGCGGTCACGGTGCGACCGGCTTCGCGCGAGCTGCACGAGGCGGATGCCGGCGCCCCCGCCATCGCCCCCGACCTGCTCGCCCGTCGTCCGCGACGCTCGCCACTGCGCCCGGGCACCGTCATGCCGGTGCTGGTCGCGCTCGCACTGGCCGGGGCATATGCCGCGACGACCCTGCTGTGGCCCCTGCACGCCGTGCCCCCGGTGGTGACGGAGGCGGCGGTGCCCGACCTCGTCGCGCCGGCGTCGGCGGTCGCCTGGCCCGAGTCGGGTTCGGCCGCGGTGGGCGTGAACGGCTTCGACACCGTCGCCGCATCCAGCGGCGACCCGGCATCCATCGCGAGCATCACGAAGCTCGTCACGGTGCTGATGGTGCTCGACGAGATGCCGCTCGCGCCCGGCGAGCAGGGGCCCGACTTCGCGTTCACCTACCGCGACCGGCAGACCTACTACAGCTACCTCGAGAACGACGAGTCGGCCCTGAACGTCCCCGTCGACGGGGTGCTGACGCAGTATCAGATGCTGCAGGGCATCCTGATCGGGTCGGCCGGCAACTACACCGACCGGCTCGCCAGCACGATCTGGCCGACCGACGAGGTGTTCGCGGCGGCGGCGGCATCGTGGCTGTCACGGCACAGCCTCACGGGGATCACGGTCGTCGAGCCGACCGGGATCGACCCCGCGAACGCCGCGGCGCCCGGTGCGCTCATCGCGCTCGCCCGGCTCGCCCTCGCCAATCCGGTCGTCGCCGAGATCGTCCGTACGCCCTCCGTCGAGCTTCCCGGCGCCGGCGTCGTGCAGAACACCAACGACCTGCTCGCCGACCCCGCCGTCGTCGGCCTGAAGACCGGCAGCCTGTCGGGGGTGTACAACCTGCTCGCCGCGAAGGACGTGACCGTCGGCGAGGTCGCCGTGCGCGTCTACGCCGCGACGCTCGCGCAGCCGACCGACGAGGCGCGCGCCAGCGAGACGGCCCGGCTGCTCGACGCGGTGGCGGCCGAGGTGGCGACCCCGCAGGTGCTCCCCGCGGGCACGCTCGCCGGCACGGTGACGACGCCGTGGGGCGCGCAGGCGACGATCGTGACGGATGCCGATGCTTCCGTTCTCCTGTGGAACGGTGCCTCGGCGACCCCCGCCGTCAGCCTCGACCTCGGCGATGCCCGCGCCGCCGACGACGCCGTCGGCACCGTGAGCATCGCGGGGCCGCTCGACGCGGCGACCGTCGCGGTGCACCTGACCGCCGACATCCCGGACCCCGACCCGTGGTGGCGTCTCACGCATCCGCTGGAGCTGTTCGGCCTCGTCGGCTGAGCCCGCAGACGGGCTCGGGTGCAGCTCGGGTCAGAACGGCCACACGAGCGGCACGTACAGCACCGCGACGGCGAGGAAGACGACCATGAGCAGAGAGCCGAGGCGCCAGTAGTCGCCGAAGCGGTATCCGCCGGGCTGGAGCACCATGAGGTTCGCCGGTGTCGCGACCGGGGTGAGGAAGGCGGCGGCGCCGGCGACCGTCAGCGCCATCAGGAACGGCTGGATGCTGAGGCTCAGACTGTGCGCGATCGCCACCGCGATGGGGGTGACGATGAGCACGGTCGCGACGTTCGAGATGAACTGCCCGAGCACCATCGTGAGCACGCACAGCACGAGCAGGGCGAGGTACGGCGAGCCGGTGCCGATGACGGCGAGGACGGCATCGGCGACGACGGACGCCGCTCCCGTCGAGATGAATGCCGACGACAGCGGAACCATCCCGGCGATGAGGATGACGGTGGTCCACGAGATGGCGCGGTACGTCTGCGGAATCGTCAGCACGCGCGTGAGCACGAGAGCGCCGGCGGCCAGCAGCGCCGCGACGGCCGGGGGCACGAGGCCCGTGGCCAGCAGCACGACCATGACGCCGAGGATGACGAGCGCCCGCTTCGCGCCGGCACCCAGCGGCACGGCGCGCTGCAGCAGCCGAGGGGCGGTGACCGCGATGATGTCGGGCGATGTCACGTACCGCTCCAGCGCCGCCCACGGGCCCTGCACGAGCACCGCATCGCCCGCCTGCAGCGTCAGCGATCCGGCCACGCCCGTGCCGCGCGAGGCGTTCGGCCCCTCGCCGTCGCCGCGGCGCACGCCGAGGATGACGAGGTTCTCGTCGCGCGTGGTCATCCCGGCGTACACGACCCGGCCGATGAGGCTCGACCGCGGGGCGACGAGCACCTCGGCGACGCCCTCCGCGACGCTGAACAGTGCCCCCGTGGCGAGGTCGACGTCGTAGCTCTCGCGCAGCAGCTGCGCGTGCTCGCGCGGATCGGGCGCCACGTCGCCGAGGTGCTCGGGGCTGCGCGCCGGCAGCAGCCGGTCGCCGGCGAGCGCGACGATCGTCACGGTCAGCAGCACGAGGGGGATGCCGGCCAGCGCGAACTCGAAGAAGCCGAAGGCGCGCCCGCCCGCGGTGACCGCCGCCTCGGACACGACGATGTTCACCGGCGTGCCGGTGAGGGTCAGGAGCGACCCGGCGCTGGCCGAGAAGGCGAGCGGGACGAGCAGCTTCGACGGCACGAGCCCGGCGCGCACCGCCACGACGACCACGACCGGCAGCAGCGACGCGACCGCCCCGTTGATCGAGATGAAGGCGGCGAGCACGGCCGCGAGCGCCCCGATGATGACGGTCAGCCGCACCCGGCCCCGCCCGGCGCGGGTGACGACCTGGTGACCGAGCCAGGCGGTGACGCCGGTGGCATCCAGCGCTTCGGACACGACGAACAGCGCCGCGATGAACAGCACCGTCGGGTCGCCGAACCCGCTGAAGGCCTCGGGGAGGGTCAGCACGCCGGTCGCCCACAGCGCGAGCGCCACCCCCATCGACACGAGCGCGAGCGGCACCCTGCCGCTGACGAACGCCACGACGGCGCAGGCGAGGATCAGGAACGTCCAGGATGCCGGCTCCACTCCCCCAGCCTAGGATGACCGCCCCGCCGCTCCCCTCCCGCTCTCCCTCCCTCCCCCCTCCCTCTCCCTCCCTTTCCGGTGAGACTGCATCGGTGCACCGAGACTGCAGCTGCCATCTGCAGTTTCGGTGCACTACTGCAGTCTCGGTGCGCGGGCGGGGCGGGTGCAGGTGCGGGTGCGGATGCCGGGGCAGGTGCGCGGGGCGGGGCGGGCCGGGGCCGGTGCGGGTGCGGTGCGGGGTGCAGGCGGGGCGGGGCGGATGCCGGGGAACGGTGGACGTCAGGCGCCCAGGGTCGGGCCGTCCGACTAGTGTCGAGATGACGACCGAGGGGCACGGATGGACAGGCAGCAGACGTTCCATGCGCTCTTCGACGCGCACTACGTCGCCGTGCTCCGCTACATCGAGCGGCGGGTCGCCGACGATCAGGTCGCACAGGAGATCGCGGCCGACGTGTTCGAAGCGCTCTGGCGCAAGCTCGACGTCGACGAGCCGCAGGGCCTGCCCTGGCTGTACACGACGGCCGGCCTGCTCGTGAAGAACCAGTCGCGCAGCTCGCTGCGACGAGCCTCCGCCGAGGCGGCCCTGCAACGTCGCGTCGAAGAGCCGCCGGCCGATGCCGACCGTGCCGACGACCTCGCACTGCGGGTGGCGCTCGGCCGGCTCGACGAACGCGAGCGCGAGGCGATCGAGCTCACGTACTGGGAGGGGCTGTCGGCGCACGAGGCCGGAGCCGTGCTCGGGATGCGGCCCGGAGCCGTGTGGACCCTGCTCAGCCGCGTGCGCGCCCGGTTGCGCCGCGAGCTCGAAGCCGCAAGCGCCCCCGCCCGCTCGTCTGCCGGTGAGCCCGACTCCGAGCCCGCCGCGACGGGAGGCGGGCGATGATCGACGACGACGACCGGATCCGCGACCTCTTCCGGAGGATCGATCCGGCGCGCACGCCCATCGACGCCGAGCTCACGTCGGAACAGCTGCTGGTGCGCGACCGGATCACCGCCACCACCGGAACCACGAGGCCGCGACCGCGTCGCTGGTGGCCCGCGCTGCTCATGCCGGCGGCAGCCGCGGCCGCCGTCGTGCTGATCGTGCTGTGGTCGGTGGCCTCGCCGCTCGCTCCCGCCGAGCAGGCCGCCGCAGCAACCCCGCCGCGGCTGACGTTCGTCGACGACGGCCGGTCGGTCGAGGAGGTGGTGGCGGATGCGACCGCTGCGCTGGCGGCATCCGCCGGTCCCGCCGAGGCCCGGCGCGGCGCGGTGACGACGGGCTGGTACTACCAGGTCGACGATGTCGGCGGTGAGCAACAGAGCACGACGATCCTCCCGCAGACCAGCGTGTTCGAGTGGGCCGAAGACCAGTCGGGATCGATGACCGTGTACGTCGGCGAGCCGTACTGGCCCGACCTGTCCGATGCGCCGCTGCCGGATGATCTGCCCGAGCCGGGCTCGGTGCTGTGGTCGATGGACTACGCGCCCGGCGAGGCGCAGATGCCCGACACCGCGCCGCCCGACGACACGGCCGAGGGCGTGCTCCGGTTCCTGACCGACTTCGGGCTCAGCGACAGCGCCGACGGCTTCACGCTGGTCACCGCGATCGAGTCGGTGCAGCAGGCGTGGACGCTGACCAACGCCCAGCACGCCGCCATGCTCTCCCTCCTCCCGCAGGCCCACGGCGTGACGGTGCTCGGCACGACCACCGACCGGGCCGGTCGCCCCGTCGCCGCCCTGTCGGTGCAGGCGCCGCGCGGCGGGTCGCAGCTGCACCTGTTCCTCTCGAGCGAGACGGGTCGCATCGTCGGCACGGAGGTGTACGTGACCGAGGCGAACGAGGTCTTCCCCGCCGACGCGATCATCTCCTACTCGATGTGGGATCTCCCCCGTTGAACCGCGCCGGCGATGGATGCCGCCTCAGACGAACCGCACCGTCTGCTGCAGCCGGGTGCGGACGTCGAACAGCTCGTTGCCGCCGATGTCGCGGGCTCCGGTGAGACCGCGGCGCAGCACCGTCGACAGGGCCGAGCGCGCGACGATGGCCACCGGCATCCCTCGCACGCGGCCGAGTTCGTCGATCGCGGTGGCGACGTCGTCGTCGGGCAGCACGACGATCGCGCCGCCGAACTTCACGCGCGCCGCGCGGGCGACCGCGCGGGATGCCGCCGCCAGCCCCGCGACCGGCGACCCCACGACGCCGTCGCCGATCAGCTCGCCGCGGCGGACGCGCACGGGCCCGCCGAAGTCCTCGCTGAGCACGGCGTACAGCCCGCTCGGCCCGAGCACGATGTGGTCGAGCTTGGCATCGGGGTCGCGCAGACCCCCAGCGACGTCGTGCCACACCGTGTAGCCCATGCCCAGGTCGCCGACGATGCGCGCCGTCGCCTCCTCGGCGAGCGCGTCGGCCAGCAGCCGTTTCACCTCGCGCGGCGCCGTGCGCACGAGCACGGGATCGTACGGGTCATCGAGCGCCGCGCCGCGGCCGGCCCACTCGCGCATGAGGGTCAGGTAGCGCTCGCGGCGCCATCCGCCGGGCTGTCCGAACGACCGCGCTCGGGGCCGCGTGTCGGCGGGTCGTGACGGCGGTCGCCAGCCGGCATCCGACCCCGGCCCTCCCGGCCCGTACTGCGGCGCGGATGCCGCCCCGAACCCGTGCCCGCGGTCGTAGGCGGCGCGCGCCTCGGGCGTCGACACCAGCTCCCACGCCCGCTGCACCTGCACGAACTGGGCGGCATCGCCGCCGGTGTCGGGATGCGTCTGCCGCAGTCGCAGGCGATACGCCTTGCGCAGATCCTCGTCGGAGGCGTCTGGGGCGACCGCCAGCACCTCGTACGGCGACGCCGACAGGGGCGAATCGAACACGCGTCAGCTCCCCGTCAGTCCCACAGCGGCACGGGCGGCACCCACGCCAGAGCCCGCGCGGCGAGCCCCGGCTCGACGGCCGCGAGGGATGCCGGCTGCCACCGCGGCCGGCGATCCTTGTCGACGACCTGCGCGCGGATGCCCTCCACGAGGTCGGGCTGCGTCTGCGCGAACCACAGCACCAGGCCGTACTCCTGCGCCAGCGCGGCCCGCAGGTCCGGCAGCTCGCGCGCCGCGCGCACGGCGGCCAGTGCAACGGTCAACGCCGTCGGCGACAGCTCGCCGAGGGTGTCGGCGGCGGCCGCCGCCTCGGGCTCGGGGCGGGCGCGCAGGCGCTCGACGATCTCGGCGACGGTGCCGGCGACGAACGCGTCGTCGATCCACGGGCGGGCGGCTTCGAGGCGCGACGGCGGGGCTTCACCCCGGTCGCCTCCCGAGGAGCGCAGCGACGAGACGAAACGCTCCGACGGCGCCGCCAGCTCGGCGCTCGCGATCACGCCGTCGGCGAAGCCGGCGTAGACGGCGTCGGCGGCATCCATCGTGTCGCCCGTGAGTGCGAGATACTCACCCACCCGGCCCGGCGCGTGCGCGAGCAGCCACGAGCCGCCGACGTCGGGGGTGAAGCCGATGCGGGTCTCGGGCATCGCCAGGCGCGACCGCTCGGTGACGAGCCGGACGGTCGCGTGGCCGGCCAGCCCGATGCCCCCGCCCATCGTCACCCCGTCGGCGATCGCGACGATCGGCTTCGGGAACTCGGCGATGGCCGCGTTGAGCGCGTACTCGGCGCGGAAGAAGCCCGCCGTGAGATCGGCCCGCCCGGCGAGGATCTGCTCGCGCAGCCCGCGCACGTCACCGCCGGCGCAGAACCCGCGATCGCCGGCACCGTCCACGAGGACCGTCTCGACGGCCGGGTCGTCGCGCCAGGCGCCCAGCGCGGCCGTCAGCTGCCGGATCATCCCGAGGTCGAGTGCGTTGATCGCCCGCGGCCGGTTGAGGGTCAGGTGGCCGACCCGCCCCTCCACGCGCGCGAGCACGGTCGGTTCGGGAGCGTCAGCCGCATCCGGACCGCCGACGTCGTCCGCCATCTCCACCATCCCCCCAGGCTACGCCGCACCAAACCCGCGCTCGCGCAGTCTCGCGAAACCTCGCAAATGTTCGTGACACGCCGTGCAACACCGCGCAAAGTCATACATTTGCGAGGTCTCGCGAAACCTCACAGATGTTCGCGACACGCCGTGCAACGCGTGCGCGACACGGACATTTGCGAGGTTTCGCGGGGGCTCAGCGGGGGCGGGGCGAGGGATGCCGGCGGATCGGGCAGGATGGAGGGGAACCACGACGAGAGGCCCACCATGCCCGAAGGACATGTCCTCGAGTTCACCGAGGTGACCAAGCGCTTCGGCCCCATCGCCGCCGTCGACGGCCTCACCGCCCGCGTCGAACCCGGCCGCGTCACCGGCTTCCTCGGCCCCAACGGCGCCGGCAAGACGACGTCGCTGCGCATGCTGCTCGGCCTCATCGGCACCACGAGCGGCACGGCGACGATCGGCGGCAGGCGCTACGCCGAGCTCGCCCGGCCGCTGCAGACCGTCGGCGCCGCACTGGAGTCGTCGGGCTTCCACCCCGGCCGCACGGCCGCGAACCACCTCAAGGTGTACGCGCAGGCCGCCGGGCTGCCGGTGTCGCGCATCGACGCCGTGCTCGCCCTCGTCGGACTCGCCGATGCGGCCGGCCGCAAGGTCGGCGGTTACTCCCTCGGCATGCGTCAGCGCCTCAGCCTCGCCTACACGCTGCTCGGCGACCCGGGCGTGCTCGTGCTCGACGAGCCGGCGAACGGGCTCGACCCGGAAGGAATCCGCTGGTTGCGCGGGTTCCTGCGCGAACTCGCCCGCGAGGGCCGCACGGTGCTCGTCTCGTCGCACATGCTCGCCGAGGTGCAGCAGACCGTCGACGCCCTCCTGATCATCTCCCGCGGACGCCTCGTCTACCAGGGCGACGTCACCGGCCTCACGACCGCCGACGATTTCACGACCGTCATCGACTCCCCCGATCGGGCGGCCCTCGCCCACGCGCTGGATGCCGCGGGCATCGGCTACGACCGGGTGCGCACCGGGTTCACGGTGCGCGGCAGCGACCCGATCGCGCTGGGCGCGATCGCCGCCGGTGCGGGAGTGGCGCTGTCGAACCTGCAGCGCAAGGGCCCGCCCTGGAGGAGGTGTTCCTCGATCTCGTCAACGGCACCCGCGTGCACGAGTCGGTCGGCGCATCGCCGGCAGCGCAACCCGACGCCACCGAGAAGCCCAGCACCACCGAAGAAGGTGACCAGCGATGAGCCTCGCGAACGCGACCCGGTCGGAGCTGACCAAGCAGTTCACGACGTCGCTGTGGTGGATCCTCGGCCTGGTGCTCCTCTTCTACATCGGCAGCACGGCGGGTGGGCTCGCCGGCGTCTTCGGCGCCGTCGCGGCCGGCATCATCGGCCCCGGCACCACCAACGGCACCCCGATCCCCGGCGACAGCCTCGCGCCGATCATCTACAGCCTGGCGACGGCGGTCGGCTACGTCTTCCCGCTGCTGATCGGCACTCTGCTCGTGACCGGCGAGTTCCGGCACAAGACGCTCACGCCCACGTTCCTCGCGGTGCCGCGGCGTGGCGTGGCGCTGGGCGGCAAGGTGGCGGCCGGCATCGTCATGGGACTGCTCTACGGCGTCGTGGCGCTCACCGCAACCGTCGGCCCCGGCGCCGCCATTCTCGCGGCGTTCGGCGTCGACACGCAGCTGGGCGCGTCGGGCACGTGGGCGATGCTCGGGCGCATCGTCGTCGCGTTCGTGCTGTGGACGCTGATCGGCATCGGCGTCGGGACGCTCGTGCGCAACCAGGTCGCGGCCGTCGTCGGCGTGATCGCCTTCACCCAGTTCGTCGAGCCGATCGCGCGCATGGTCGGCGTCTTCGTCAAGGGCGTCTCGGGCGTGACGCACTACCTGCCCGGCGCGGCGTCCGATGCCCTCGTCGGCACGAGCATCTACTCCACGCTGGGCGGCGCCACGGACGACGGACTCGCCTGGTGGGGCGGCGGCCTCGTGCTGCTCGGCTACGCCGCCGTGCTGCTCGTGCTCGGCTACCTCTTCAGCTGGCGCCGCGACGTGAGCTGACGGCATCCATCGTCACGCGGAGGATGCCGCGAGCGCGCTCACCTCGTGCGGCACCTCGTCGCCGGGGTCGAGCCGCAGCGCCTGCACGAGCGCGCGGCCGTGCCGGGTCGACAGGACGAGGCGGGCGAACTCCGGGTCGCCGTCGAGGTCGATGACGACGGCGGGCCTGCGCCGGCGCACGATGACGAAGTCGGCGCCGCCGCTGGAGCGCCAGGTGCCCATCGCGATCGTGCCGCGCACGTGCGTGCCGGGGTTCGGCACGCCGCGAAGCCAGTTCCAGGCGTCGTCGGTCAGCTGCACCTTCGAGATGTGCGCGCGATCGACCGTGACGCTGCCGTGCCGCCGCGCCAGGGCGCGTTCCGCACCCGAGAGCACCACCTCGAGCTGCGTCGCGTCGAGCAGCAGTGTGACCATGGCTTCAGTCTGCCAGCGTCGCGGGGCCGGCGTGGGGCCGCCGGTGCAACGATCCGGTCTCGACCGGGCGCCCCTGCCTCACAGCGCCGACTCCCTCACAACACGAACTCGTCCGTCGCGTGCGGCAGCGGAAACGTCGACACGACCGCGATGAGCCCGTCGACCGTCTGCTCCGGGGCGATCGCGCTGACGCTCAGGCCCGCCCTGCGGGCGTCTTTCGCGGTGCGCGGGCCGATCGCGGCGATGACCGTCGAGGCGGGGATGTCGGGGAACTGCGCGCGCACCTGCTCGGCGACCGACCCGCTCGTGACGAGGATCGCGTTGATGCGACCGCTCGCGACATCGCGCGCGATGCGCTCGGTGACCGGCACCCCGACGGTGCGGTACGCGACGACGCTGCGCACGTCGTGCCCCGCCTCGCCGAGCCGGCGGGTCAGCACGGGCTTCGCGATTTCGCTGCGCAGCGTCAGGATGCGACGCGGCTCGGGTTCGAGGCCGATCAGCTGCTCGGCCATGCCGGCGGCGGAGTTGTCGTCATCGGGAACGAGGTCGACGCGGTAGCCGACGGCGGTGAGCGCCGCGGCGGTGGTCTCGCCCACGGCCGCGACGCGAGTGGATGCCGGGATCACCGCGCGATACGCGTACAGCACGTCGACGGTGGTGGCGCTCGTGAGAGTGACCCAGTCGAAGACGCCGGCGGCGAGGTCGGCGAGCGCCGCCTCGAGGGTGGCCTGATCGGTCGACGGCGCGAAGTTGATGAGCGGAGCGATCACCGGCACACCGCCCTGGGCCCGCAGGGTCGCCGCGACCGAGTCACCCCAGGGGCCTCCGCGAGGAACCAGCACACGCCACCCCTTGAGGGGCTTGGCGGGTGCCTGCGGGTGTGGGTTCATGCTCGACTCTCGTGATGCTCAGTCGGGACACGCGAGGACCGCGCGTCCGGCATCCGCCACGTTCGGGTCGGCGGGATGCCGGCAGCATCGCGTCGTCGCCACTGCCTGGTAGTCGAGCATACCCCCGCGCCCGGGGTGCCGAGCGACGCGGGTCGCGCGGGAGGTCGGCGGGTGTCTCAGCGGGTGTAGAGGCGGACGGCGCCCCACACGAACACGCCGACGGCGGCGGCGACTCCGACGACGGCAGCGACGGCGGCCGCCGGCTGGCGCTGCGCGAACGCGCGCGCCTGCGTCACCCCGCGATCGGTCGCCTTCGCGACCCGCTTCGGGACGTTGGCCTTCTCTTCGATCGCCGCCAGCGCCGCCTTGAGCTCTGCGCGGGCGCTTTCGACCGGGTCGGTGATCCCGAGGGGCACGGCCGTGCGCGGAAGGGAGAGTTCAGAAGTCATCGGCCACATCCTTCACGATCTTCGCGTCGATCTGCACGGCTTTCACCGGGTTCGAGCGGTTGAGCTTCTTCAGGCGCGCGATGCCCATGAGCGCGAACACCGCCGCTGCGGCGAGCGCGATGACGACGACGATGAGGCTCGCGAGCCAGGCCGGCATCCATGACGACAGGCCGATGATCGTGAACGCGGCCAACGCCGGCAGCGACCAGAACAGGAAGAACAGGGCGACGAGAAACCACACGCCGCCCATCCCGGCGTCCTTGCCGGCACTGACGGCCCAGGCCTTGGCCGAGTCGACCTCGGCGATGACGAGATTGCGGACAAGCTCGGGCACCTCGCCGACGAGGGTCAGCAGGCTGTCGTCGGAGCGGTCTCGAAACCCGCGCGAGCTGGGCATGTCAGTCGTCCAGGGCGTTGTTGAGGTCGTGGGCGACCTGGTCGACGCCCTTGCGGACCTCGGCGGCGCTCTTCTCGGCGCCACGGGCGATGTCGTCCTTCGAGGCCTTGCCCGCCTTGATCGCCGAGTCGAGCTTCTCGCCCGGCGTGCCGCTGCCCGTCGCGGCCTTGGTCACCTTGACGGCGCTGTTCCACACCGCGCTCGGCAGGGCCAGCGCGGCCGACGTCGCCGCCTTCTTGGCCTTGTCGACCTGCTTCTGCACGGGCGCCGTGTTCCACACGCTCAGGTATGCCGACTTGATCTGCTCGTAGCGCTCGCGCCCGGCGCGGGAGCCCAGCACATATCCGATCGCGAGCCCGACGACGATTCCGACTTTGCCTCTCATGGCGTCTCCTCACGCTTTCGCGATGCCTCGACTGTCCAGGGTAGTCCTATATTCCGATTCCGGCATCCATCCGCGTCACGGGCTTCCCGGTGCGCTACGACGGGTCGTCCGATCCCCACAGGACGCTCCGGCGCACGGCGTCGGCCTGCCCGATCGCGTCGGCGACCACGGCCGCGATGCCCCCGCCCGACAGCCACGCGCCGACGGCCGTCAGGCCCGGCCGGGCGGCGACCGCGGCGCGCGCGAGCGCCGTGCGCTCGGCATGGCCGAGGACGGATGCCGGCTCCTCCAGCACGACCCGCCGCTGCGCGCAAGCACGCACGGCCAGTGGCGCGGCGCCGAGGAGCAGGGCCGCCTGCGCGGCGGCCTGCTCCTGTGCGCGCGGCTCGGGCGCGCCGGGCGCGTCGGCCGCGTCGGGCGCGTCCGTGGCATCGAGCCTGCCCGTTCCGGTCGAGCCCGCCGGTTGCGTCCCGGCATTTTCCGGCCGGGTCGACAGTAAGGGGCCGTCTCGACGAGCGGAGTCAGCGGCCGGCAGGCTCACCCGCAGCACCCATCGGTCGGGGCCGGCGGCCTCGGCGACGCTCGGCCACATGGCGGTGGCGTTCACGACCCCCGCCGCTTCGGCGGCGCCCGCCGCGGGATACACGGCCGCCGCCGTGCCGGCCTCCGGCGCGTCGAGGCCGGCGGCATCCACCACGAGCGTCACGACGTCGCGCACCGGCGCCGCCGTTTCCGCCACCTCGGCGCCCGCGGTGCCGAGCAGCGCGACGGCGGATGCGGCACCGGTGGCCACGATGACGGCATCGGCGGTCAGGCTCGCAGCCCCGACGGTGACCGCCGGGGTTGCGACGGCGTCCGGCCCGTCCGCGGTCGGGGTTGCGACGGCGTCCGGCGCGGCCGCGGGCGGCGTTTCCGACGCAGCGGCGGTATCCTCCGTGACGCGCACGACCCACCGGTCGCCGACACGGGCGAGTTCTGTCACCCGGGCGCCCGTGCGCACATCGGCGTCGAGGTCGGCGAGGCGGGCGGCGAGGGTGCCGACGAGGTCCGACATCCCCCCGCGCAGCGTCGCGAGGCGCGCCCCGTCGGCCGCGGGGCGTGCGGCGAGCAGCTGATCGGCCCCGCCCGCGAGCGACCCGGTGCGGGTGAGCGCGGCCGAGAGCCCCGGGACGGCGCGGTCGACGTCGATCGCCTCGGGGGCGACGCCGTAGACGCCGTGCGTCAGCGGCGCCACCAGGCGGTCACGCACACGGGCACCCATCCGCCCCGCGACCAGCGCGCCGAGGCTGCTCTCGCGGCCGATCGTGAGCGGCGGCCGCAGGCGGTCGAGATAGGCGCGCCACGCGCCGTTCCAGCCGATGATGCGGCGGACGTTCTCAGCCCACGGATTGGCCGGGATGCCGGCCAGCGCGGCCGAATCCTCGGCTGCGGCGGATGGGCCGGGCAGCGGCGCCCGGCGCAGCGCGCCCGACGATCCGCCCGCCCGGAAGGCGACCCACGCCGTCTCGGTCGCGGCCGGCTCGACCTGTGCGCGCAGGCCGAGCTCGTCGATCACCGCGGCGAGGGGCGCGGCATCCATCGGGAACGAGTCGGCCACGAGATCGACGGCGATCCCGTCCAGGGTCATCGTCTCGAGGCCCCGCCGAGCCGGTCCGAGGCCTCCAGCACCGTGACCGCGATGCCCAGCTTCGCGCACTCCCACGCCGCCACGAGCCCCGCGACACCGCCGCCGACCACGACGACATGGGTTCCGTGGGCGCGCTCGGCGAGGTCGGGGGTCTGCGGGTCGGGCACCCACCCATCCTCCCACCGCCGCCCGCGCCGCCGCGAAGGTTCGGTCGCGGCATCCTGCGGGTCGCCAGCGCGCACACCCGCAGGATGCCGCGACCGAACACCGCGAGCACCCCGCCTAGAGTTGTCCCGTGCGGCTGACCTACTTCGGCCGACCGGCAGGGGATGCCGCCGCCGCGCCACCCGCCGCGCCGTTCCCTCCCGCCGCGCTGTCGCATCCGGCTCGGCAGGGCGTAGGGTGCCGTCATGACGAACCTCGACCGTCCCGTTGCGCCCGACCCGTACACGATGCTCCCCGCCGCCCCGGCGTTCGACGTGACCAGCCGCGACGTTGTCGAGGGCGCGCCGCTGCGGCCCGCGCAGGTCGCCGCCGGCGGCAACACCTCTCCGCATCTGGCCTGGGGCGACCCGCCGGCGGGCACGGAGTCGTTCGTCGTGACGTGCTTCGACCCCGACGCGCCGACGCCGAGCGGGTGGTGGCACTGGGTGCTCGTCGACCTGCCGAAGGACGTGCGCGAGCTGCCGTCCGGGGCCGCCGCCGAGCCGTTGTCGGCCGGCGCGTTCCACGTGCGCGTCGACTCCGGCGACATCGGTTACTTCGGCGCCGCCCCGCCCGAGGGCGACCGCCCGCACCGCTACTACTTCGTCGTGCACGCCGTCGACGCGCCGAACCTGGGGGTGGATGCCGCGGCATCCCCCGCCGCCGTCGCCTTCCACCTCGCCTTCCACACGCTCGGCCGCGCGATCGTCTGGGGCACCCACCAGGCGTAGCGCGGGGCCGGTGCGCGCCGCTCAGAGACTGAGCACGACGCGCAGAGCCGCGTCGACGGCGCGCAGTTCGTCAAGGCTCAGGTGACCCACCCGGTCGCCGAGCCTGCTCGGATCGACGGCGCTCGTCTGCTCGACCAGCACGCGGGTCGGGGCTTCGTTCAGCTCGATGACCGGGCGGAAGGTCGCCGCGCGCGCTGATGTCGACGTGGGCGCGACCATCCAGGTCGACAACACGTCGAGATCGTCCGACTGCACGACGACCGCGTATCGACGACCCTGCTGCTCGTGACCACGGACGTCCCTCGGCGCACGCAAGCGGTAGACGTCACCACGCACGCAACGACTCCAGATCGCGCAGCACCTGGGCGGCCTCTGCGCGGTCGTCGGGATCTGCAGCAAGCGACTCCGCCTCGGCCCGGAGCCTCGCCTTCGCGTGCCGGGCCGCCGCCGCGACCAGCGCGTCGCGGACGACAGTCGACACCGGCGTGCCGTCGGCGGTGAGCTCGTCGAGCGCGAGACGGGTGTCTTCGTCAGGGCGGAAGGTGATCGTCGCTGTCATGACACCATCGTCTCACACTCTGTAAGACGTGAAGCGGCGCATCGAGCCCGCGCCGTGCGGCTCGATGCTGTCGAAGAGCACCGGTGGGTCGGGTTCGGCCTACTCACCCCGCGAACCGTCACTGCGGGGTCGACCGGCCATCGTCCGATCGAGTATCGACTGGATTCCGGCGCGGATGCGGGGCAGATCGGCGACAAGGGTGTCCCAGACCGCTTCGTAGTCGGTCGCCTCGTAGTGGTGCGCGAGTCGGTCGCGCATCCGCTTGATGCTCGTCCACGGAACCTCGGGATGGGCCGCAGTCGTCTCGTCGCTCAGCCGTGCGACGTTCTCACCGATCTTGATGATGATCGATTCCGCGGCGAGCCCCGGTGTGTTGAGGACATCCGACCGATACCAGTCGCGACCACGGTCAGCGAGCTGTGAGCCGTTGTCGCACAGTCGCACGATCTCGCGCAGCGACCGCGAATCACGGTCGTTCATGCGGCCACTGCCGATTGCAGAATCGGGTGCTCTGCGGGAAGTCCTCCGTCGGTGACGACATCGACCGGGACACCCAGCAGACGTTCGGCGGCGAGACTGAACTCGGCGATCGTGAGCAGCCCCACGGCGGGACCGCGCGTGACGAGGACATCGAGGTCGCTCGACGGCGTGTCCGTGCCCCGTCGCGCAGACCCGAAGACGCGGAGGTTGGTCAACCCGAATTCCGCGGCGAGTGCCTTGAGCTCATCGCGATGCTGGTCGAGTGCTTCGTGGGGCAGCGGGCGCATGGCTTTGCGAAGGCGCTCGACCATCTGCGCTGACGGGCGGCGGCGCCCAGACTCGTAGGCGGCGATATTCGGCTGCACGACCCCGCTTCGCTCCGCGAGTTGCGTCTGACTGAGTCCGGCCGTTTCACGCATCGAACGGATCGTGTCGTTCATATCATGATGATATCCCTCCATGCACACCTGATGCGCGCGCGGCAGACTGGACGCATGCCAGAACTCCACATCACCGACGATCCCGCCGCCGACGAGCTGCTCACGCGCAACCCCCTCGCCCTGCTGATCGGCATGCTCCTGGACCAGCAGGTCGCGATGGAGGTCGCGTTCACGGGGCCGCTGAAGATCCAGCAGCGCACCGGCACCCTGGATGCCGCATCCCTGGCCGCGTACGCCCCCGATGCCCTGGCCGAGGTGTTCCGGCAGACGCCGTCGGTGCACCGCTACCCCGGGTCGATGGCGGCGCGGACGCAGTCCCTGTGCCAGGCGCTCGTGGACCAGTGGGGTGGAGATGCCGCCGCGCTGTGGACCCGCGACGACCCGGATGGCCCGGCCGTCCTGAAGCGTCTGAAGGCGCTGCCCGGGTTCGGCGAGCAGAAGGCGAAGATCTTCCTCGCGCTGCTGGGCAAGCAGTACGGTTTCGCAGGCTCCGGGTGGCGCGGGGCATCCGCCCCCTACGGGGAGGCGGGCTCGTACCGCTCGGTCGCCGACATCGTCTCGCCGGAGTCGCTCGCGAAGGTCCGCGAGCACAAGCGGGCGGTCAAGGTGGCCGCGGCACGGGGCGAGTAGCCGACCGCCGCGGGGACGCACCCCGGCACGCCCGCGGCATCCGTCACGCGACGCGGCAGACGATCTCGCTGCGCGGGATGGAGATCCAGCCGTCGGCGGGGGTCGCGTAGCACCACGTGCGCGACGGCGAACGTGTCGTCGGCGAACGGCAGGGCGTGGATGCCGGAGCCTTGCGCCCGCCCCATAGGCTGGACACATGACTCCGTTCCTCATCGTGGGCGGCATCGGACTCGTGCTGCTGCTGATCTCGCTGCTGCTCGGCGACATCTTCGACCACTTCGAGATCGGCGACGGCGCCATCTCGGGGACGTCGCTGGGCATCGCCGGGGTCGTGTTCGGCGCGGCGGGCGCGCTCACGACGCAGGCCGGGCTCGACCCGATCTGGGCCTACGTCGCCGCGGCGGTCGGCGCGATCGCGGCCTACCTCATCGCCCTGTTCGTCATCAAGCGGCTGTCGGCCTCGTCCGACGGCGTGCCCGCCAGCGCGGTCGGGCTCACCGGCGTGTCCACCTCGCCCATCTCCCCCGCCGGCGGCGAGGTCAGCCTCGACGGCCCGGGCGAGATCGAACGGCGCCTCGCCTACGCCGACGAGCCCATCGCGCAGGGCGTCCGCATCCGGGTGATCGAGCACTCCGGCACGCGCGTCAAAGTCGTCGCCGACTGACACCGGCATCCCTCAAGAAAGGCCTCGCATGATCGATCCGCTGCTCGTCCAGGTCGGCTCCGTGCTCGCGCTCATCGTCGCGTTCCTCGGGCTGCTCATCCTCATCGCCCGCCGCATCCGCCGCGTGCCGCCGAACCAGGCGCTCGTCATCGTCGGCCGCGGCGCGGGCAAGCCGCAGCCCGGCGACATCGGCACGCAGCGCGTCGTCATCGGCGGCCGGACGTTCGTGTGGCCCATCCTGCAGCAGGGCTTCCCGATCTCGCTCGAGCAGCGGCAGATCGCCATCACCGTCGAGGGCGTCGACAAGAACCGCATCAAGATCGCGATCAAGGCATCCATCAACTTCAAGGTGTCGGGCACGGAGGAGGGCGTGCGCCGCGCCGCCCAGCGCTTCCTCTCGCAGCAGGAGGCTCTTACCGACATCATCCGCGAGTCGCTGGAAGGGTCGCTGCGTTCCATCGTCGGCGACATGACGATCGAGCAGATCATCTCCGACCGCAAGAGCCTGTCCGACCGGGTCGTCGCCGAGACGAAGGCCGACCTCGTCGAGCAGGGTCTGCAGGTCGACCTGCTGAACATCAGCGACATCTCCACGCCGGGTTCGGACTATCTCGCGAACCTCGGCCGCGCCGAGGCCGCTCGTGCCCGCCAGGTCGCCGAGGTCAGCGAGGCCGAGGCCGCGCGCGCCGCCGAGTTCGCCCGCATCGAGGCCAACGAGCAGATCGCCGAGCGACAGAAGGCGCTGTCGCTGCGCCAGGCATCCATCAAGGCCGAGACCGACCGCGCCAACGCCGAGGCCGAGGCCTCGGGTCAGCTGGCGAAGGCCGAGCAGGACAAGGCCGTCGCCCTCCTCGAGCGCGACGCCCTGTCGGAGCAGGCCAACGTCACGCAGGAGCGCCTCGACATCGAGGTGCGCAAGCCCGCCGAGGCGCAGGCCTACGCCGAGGTGCAGCGCGCGACCGCCCAGCGCGACGCCGCGAACGCCGCCACCGAGGCCGACGCCTTCAAGCGCACGAAGATCGCCGAGGCGAACAAGGTCGCCGCCGTTCAGGATGCCGAGGCCGCCGCCACGGCCGTGCGGCTGTCGGGTGAGGCCGATCGCGACCGCCAGGTGGCGCTGGCCGCCGGTGTCCGCGCCGACGGCGAGGCGCGCGCCGCCGCCATCCAGGCGGAGGGTCTCGCCGAGGCCGCCGCGACGGATGCCAAGGCCGAGGCCCTGAAGAAGTACGGTGAGGCGGCCCTCGCGCAGGAGATCATCTCGCGCCTGCCCGAGATCGTCGCCGCCGCGGCGGCCCCGCTCGGCAACATCGACACGCTCACCGTCGTCTCGACCGACGGCGCGTCGGAGGTCACCAAGACCGTCGGCAAGGTGCTCGGCGAGGGCACCGAGGTGGTCAAGAGCCTCACCGGCCTCGACCTGACGGCGCTGCTGCAGCGCTTCGCGCAGCAGGCGCCCGCGGCGGGAACGAAGGCGCCGAAGGGCTGACGCGCTGTTCCGGTGGCAGTAGTTGCGGGGTCACAGCGCCTGAGCCCGCAACAACTGCCACCCTTTCGCGTGGCCGGAGCGCCGGCATCCGTTCCCCTGGCAGTAGATGCCAGATCACGGCCCGCGAGCCCGCAACAACTGCCACCCTTTCGCACGACGCGCGGCAAGCGACGGATGCCGCGGCTCAGGCCCCGCGCAAGCGCTCCCCGAGGTAGCCGACCAGGGCGTCGAGCCCGACGCGCTCCTGCGCCATCGTGTCGCGATCCCGCACCGTCACTGCCTGGTCGTCGAGCGAGTCGAAGTCGACGGTGACGCAGAACGGCGTGCCGATCTCGTCCTGGCGGCGGTAGCGGCGGCCGATGGCCCCGGCGTCGTCGAAGTCGACGTTCCAGCCCTGGGCTCGCAGCGTGTCGGCCACCGAACGCGCCAGCGGCGACAGGTTCTCGTTGCGCGACAGCGGCAGCACCGCCGCCTTCACCGGCGCGAGGCGCGGGTCGAGCGCGAGGACGGTGCGGGTGTCGGTGCCGCCCTTGGCGTTCGGCACCTCCTCCTCGCGGTACGCGTCGACGAGGAACGCCATCATCGACCGGGTCAGCCCGAACGAGGGCTCGATGACGTACGGCACGTAGGTCGACCCCGACGCCTGGTCGAAGTAGACGAGCTTCTGGCCGGAGGCCTCGATGTGCGACGACAGGTCGAAGTCGGTGCGGTTGGCGACGCCCATGAGCTCGCCCCACTCCTTGCCCGGGAACCCGAACCGGTACTCGACGTCGATCGTGCCCGCCGAGTAGTGCGCGCGCTCGTGCTCGGGCACGTCGAACTGGCGCATGTTCGCCGGGTCGATGCCGAGATCGACGAACCAGTTCCAGCACGCGTCGACCCAGTGCTGGAACCACTCGCCGGCCTCGGCGGGCGGCGTGAAGAACTCGATCTCCATCTGCTCGAACTCGCGCGTGCGGAAGATGAAGTTGCCCGGCGTGATCTCGTTGCGGAACGCCTTGCCCACCTGGCCGATGCCGAACGGCGGCTTCTTGCGCGAGGCGGTGAGCACGTTGGAGAAGTTCACGAAGATGCCCTGCGCCGTCTCGGGCCGCAGGAAGTGCAGGCCCGACTCGTCGTCGACGACGCCGAGGTACGTCTTCACGAGCCCCGAGAACGCCTTCGGCTCGGTCCACTGACCCTTCGTGCCGCACGCGGGACACGGCACCTCAGCAAGCCCGCCGACGGCGGCGCGGCCCTTGCGCGCCTCGAAGTCTTCGACGAGGTTGTCCTCGCGGAAGCGCTTGTGGCACTGCAGGCACTCCACGAGCGGGTCGGTGAAGGTCGCGACGTGACCGGAGGCCTCCCACACGCGCTTGGGCAGGATCACCGACGAGTCGAGCCCGACCATGTCGCCGCGGCCGCGCACGAAGGTCTGCCACCACTGGCGGCGGATGTTCTCCTTGAGCTCGGTGCCGAGGGGGCCGTAGTCCCACGCGGAGCGGGATCCGCCGTAGATCTCGCCCGCCTGGAAGACGAACCCGCGATGGCGGGCGAGGGCGATGACTTTGTCGAGGCGTGACTGCTCGGCCACGGTGGCTCCAATGGTCGTGTGTGTCGCGAGTGCGAGAGAACGGATGCCGTCAGATCACGGCATCCGTCAAGTCTATCCGGGGCCGCACGGCCCTCTCTCGCGAGCGCCCGCTACCGTGGTGACGATGGAAGACGCGCACACCGAGATCCGCCACATCATCGTGCCCGGGCGGCATCATCTGCTCACGCGGTTTCAGGTCGACTACCTGCGGCGGCTGCTGGCGGGCGAGGAGAGCGACGACGAGGGGCGTCAGATCGCGGCATCCGCCGACGCGGTCGTCGTGTGGGCCGTGACCAGCGCGAACCACTCGTCGACGCGGCGCAATCCGTTTCCCGCGCACCGGCGCGAGGCGGCGATCGAGATCCTCGCCCACATCGAGGGGATGCCCTCGCTCGTCGTTCCCGTCGTCGATGTCGCCCCGACCCCGCGGTTCGCGGAGATCGCCCTCAAGGCCGTCGAGCATGCGACGTCGGGCCGCATCGCCCCCCACCCCGCCACGACGATCATCGCGACCTCGACACCCGCTGTCGCCGAGCTGTACCGCGCGCGCGGTTACCGCATCGCCCCGATGGAGCACGGCCATCCGGATGCGCCCCGCACCCCGTGGCAGCTGCTCGACGAGCTGATGACCGGCTCCGACGCGTGGCGCGGCGAAACCCACGAGGCGAGTCTCGACATCGTCGACCGCTACGGGCTCGCCGCGCTGGCGAGGCAGCTCGCGGCCGATCCCGTCATCGGCGACGAGGGCGGGCTGACCCAGACGCGGGACTACCGCACCTACAGCCGCTCGTTCGAGGATGCCGCCGGGCGCAAGTGGGCCCAAGCCCGGCCCTGGGTCGTGCCGGGCCGCATCGTCGACCTCGGCTGCGCGACGGGCGCCATGCTCGAACTCGCCTCGCGTGAGCCCGCGCTGGCCGAGTCGGACCTCATCGGCGTCGAGGTCGCGCCGGAGCTGTTCGCGGAATGCGAGCACAAGAAGTCGCAGGGCGCGTTCGCGAACCCGAACACCTTTTTCGCCCGCCGCAACATCCTCGCCGGTCCGCTGTTCCCGCCGCGGAGCATCGCGACGACGCTGAGCTTCGCACTGACGCACGAGATCTTCTCCTACGGCGACGGGATGGCCGCGCTCGCGGCGTTCGCGCAGGCCATCGCCGACCACACGCTGCCGGGCGGGGTGTGGATCAACTCCGACGTGTGCGGGCCGGCCGGCCGCGACCGGATCGTGCGGCTGCGCTTCCACGACGGCGATGTCACGACGCCGCCGCAGCGCCTCTCGGGCGCGAACGACGAGGTCGCGGCGTACCTCGACGCGCTGCCCGTCGGCAGCCGCGTGGCCCAGTTCGCGCAAGACTTCACCGAACTCAGCGGCACGCCGTGGGAATACGACGTGCGCGACGAACGGACGATCGAGCTGCCGCTGGGCGATGCCATGGAGTTCCTGGAGACCGTCTCGTACACCCGCAACTGGCTGTCGGAGATGCACGAGCGGTTCTGCGCCCTGTCGTGGACCGATTGGCGGCGGCTGGTGGCGTCCGTCGGGCTGGAGATCGACGAGAGGTCGGGGCCGTGGCGCAACGAGTGGCTGGTCGAGAACGTGTTCGAGCCCGCGGCATCCCTCGTCGATCTCGACGACCGGCCCCTGCCGTGGCCCGATACGCACCTCCTGCTCGTTGCGCGGCGAACGACGTGAGTCTCGGATGCGGGGCCGGTTGACGAACCGTCAGCGTGGGACGCGGGTCAGCGGGGGCTGGAGCTGCCCGACGGCACCGCGTCGGAACAGCTGCGCAGGTCGCCCGCCATCGCGGACCGTCGCGCCCGTCGGCTCCACGAACCCGGCGGCGCCGGTGATCTTGCGGTGGAAGTTGCGCGGATCGACGGGCACGCCCCACACGGCCTCGTAGACGGCACGCAACTGCGCGATCGTGAACTCGGGCGGGCAGAAGGCCGTCGCGAGCGCGGAGTACTCGAGCTTGGCGCGGGCTCGTTCGAGCCCGTCGGCGAAGATCGCCGCGTGGTCGAAGGCCAGCGGCAGCGCGCCGGCTTCGATGTCGGCCACGGGCCACCAGCGCGCGGAACGCGCATCCGAACCCGCCAACGGGTCTGCCAGGTCGGGCGCGAGGGCGAGCCAGGCGACCGTGACGACCCGCCCCCGCGGGTCGCGGCCCGGCGTGCCGTAGGTGCGCACCTGCTCGAGGTGCACGCCGGCACGAGGATCCAAGCGCACCCCCGTCTCCTCCGCGAGCTCACGAGAGGCCGCCGCATCGAGGCTCTCGTCGGCCAGCACGAAGCCGCCGGGCAGCGCCCAGGTTCCCGCCGCGGGCTCGATCCCCCGTTCGACGAGCAGGACGTGCAGCGCGCGATCTCGCATCGTGAGCACGACGAGGTCGGCGGTGACCGCGAACGAGAACGGGTCCATGTCGCCAGCCTACCCGAAATCGTCACCTTGACAATAAGAGCCCATCCGCATTATCGTCAATATGACAGTAATAAGCATCTGAACGAGGAGGACCCCATGGCCAGCATCACCCGCTACCCCTTCATCCGTCATCTCAGCGCGACGCCCACGATGCATGTGACGCACTCCCGGCGCGGCATCCCCCGCCACACCGGCGCCGGCCAGGCGTTCTGGTTCCGTTCCCTCGACGCGGCGATCAGCGAAGTGCCGATCGACGACCGCGAACTGGCGGCGCTCGTGACGCTGCGCACCGCAGACCTGCAGCAGCTCTCGGCACCCGCCACGGCGACCTACCGCATCGTCGACCCCGAACTGGCCGCCCGCCGCGTCGACTTCTCGATCGACCTGGACACCGGCGCGTGGACCGACCAGCCGCTCGACGCCATCGCCGCGCCGCTGCACGGCGCCACGACGGCCGCCGTCGTCCACCTGCTGCAGCCGCGCACCCTCGACGACGCGCTGCGCGCCGATCTGGCCGAGCTCGGCGCGGCGGCGACCGCGATGCTCGCCGCCGACGCCCGCCTGACCGACCTCGGCATCGAGATCGTCGGGGTGCGGTTCTCGCTGCTGCGCGCCGAGCCGGATGTCGAACGCGCGCTGCAGACGCCGGCGCGCGAGGCGATTCAGCAGGATGCCGACAAGGCGACCTTCGCACGCCGCGCGCTCGCCGTCGAGCGGGAGGCGGCGATCGGCGAGAACGAACTGGCGAACCAGGTCGAACTCGCCCGCCGCCAGGAGGAGCTCGTGCAGGCGAAGGGGCGCAACGCCCGCATCGAGGCGGAAAAGGCGGCGGCGGCCGCGATGATCGCCCTCGACGCGGAGGCGGAACGCATCCGCACCCAGGCGCAGGCGCAGGCAGATGCCCAGCGCGCTCTCGGCGAGGCGGCCGGCGCCGCGGAGCAGGCGCGCATGGCCGCCCTGCGCGATGTGCCGACCGGCATCCTCACCGCCCTCGCCCTGCGCGAACTGGCCGGGCACCTGCCGAGCATCGGAAGCCTCACCGTGACGCCCGACCTGCTCACCGACCTGGTCGGCACCCTCGCCGGGCGGGCGGGGGCAGGCAAGGAGGGTCGCTGACATGGCCGCGCCCCGCGCCGTGATCGTCCACCGGGCGAGCGAGCTGACCGAACTGCTCGCCCGGCACGGCACCCGTGGCCAGGTCGCGTTCTTCCTCGACGAGCGCGGTGAGAGCCTCGCCGCCGTGGCCGAACGCCACGAACGCACCCGGGCAGCCCTGGCCGACGTCGCGGCGGGTCTTCCCCCCGACTGGCGTCGGGCATCGGTGGAACGGCAGGAACTCCCCCGCTTCGTGTTCGAGCCCGACGACGTCGTCTTCGTCGTCGGGCAGGACGGGCTCGTCGCCAACGCCGCGAAGTACCTCGACGCCCAGCCGGTGATCGGCATCGACCCGCTGCCGGGCGTCAACGCCGGCGTGCTCGTGCCGCACACACCGGCCACGGGCGCGGCACTGGCCGAGCCCGTGCGCGCGGGCGCGGCGACGCTGTGCGCACGCACGATGGTGGAGGTCCGCACCGACGACGGACAGGCGCTCACGGCGCTCAACGAGGTGATGATCGGGCAGAGCGGGCACCAGTCTGCCCGCTACACGCTCGACGTGGGCGGACGTGACGAACGGCAGTCGTCGTCGGGCGTCATCGTCTCGACGGGCACCGGGTCGACCGGCTGGTGCCGCTCGATCGCACGCATCCAGGCGCCTCGCCTGGAGCTTCCGGCGCCGACCGAGCGCGCCCTCGCGTGGTTCGTCCGCGAACCATGGCCGTCACCGAGCACCGGCGCCGAACTGGTCGCCGGACGGCTCGACGGCGGCACGCTGCGACTGCGGGTCGCGTCGGATGCGCTCGTCGCCTTCGGCGACGGCATGGAGGCCGACCGCCTCACCCTCACGTGGGGTCAGCGCGTGACGGTCGGCATCGCCGCACGCGTCCTGCGAACCGTGACCGGTGCGGTCAGCTGACGAACGTGATCGACATCGGGTAGGTGTACCGCTGACCCTGGTTGGCCTTGACGGCGGCGATGATCGAGAACACGAGGATGACGATGCCGACCGCGATCAGCGTGAAGATTCCGATGATCACGAAGATGAGGATGCCGGAGACGATCTCTGCGATGAGCATCGTGAGCTGGAAGTTCAGCGCGGTCGCGGTGTGCTCGCGCACGAAGGGGCCGCGGTCTTTGAGCACGAGGTAGCCGATGAGGGCCGGGAGGAATCCGAAGAAGATGCCGCCGACGTGCACGAGCGTGGCCCACAGTTTCTCGTCGGACGGGCTCATCGACGGCGTCGGGACGTAGGGGCCCTGGGGCGGGACGGGGGGCTGGTACGGGGGCGTGGTCATGCTCCCAGCCTAGCGAGGCGGGGTCATGCGTGGCCGCACCACCCCGCGACCCACGCGGGTCTGCGGACACGACCCGCTCACCGCCGCAGTTCGACCCGCTCGACCGTGACGTCGTCGAGCGCGACGGGGTCGATCTCGATTCCGAGGCCCGGGCCGGTCGGCACGCGCACGTGGCCGTCGTCGAGCACGATGGGGTCGGTGACGATGTCGCGGCGGTAGAACCGGCCTGCGGCCGAGACGTCGCCGGGCAGCGTGAAGCCCGGCAGTGCGGCGAGGGCCGCGTTGGCGGCGCGGCCGATGCCCGTCTCGAGCATCCCCCCGCACCACACCGGCACGCCGGCATCGCGACAGAGGTCGTGGATGCGCACCGCCTCGAGATAGCCGCCGACCCGCCCGGCCTTGATGTTGATGACGGATGCCGCCCGCAACGCCAGCGCGTCGCGCGCCGCCTTGGCCGACACGATCGACTCGTCGAGGCAGACCGGGGTGCGTAGGCGCGCGGCGAGCGCGGCGTGGTCGACGATGTCGTCTTCCTGCAGGGGCTGTTCGATGAGCAGCAGGTCGAACCGGTCGAGTGCGGCGAGCACGTCGGCGTCGGCGAGGGTGTAGGCGGAGTTGGCATCGACCTGCAGCGGGATCTCGCCGAACGCGTCGCGCACGGCGGCGGTGTCGGCGACGTCGCGCCCGGGCTTGATCTTGATCTTGATGCGCACGTAGCCCTGGTCGAGGTAGCCCTGCACGGCCTCGACCAGCGCGGCCGGATCGCGCTGGATGCCCACCGACACCCCGCTCGGCACCCTGTCGCGCACGGCGCCGAGGTACTCCCCCAGCGGCCGCCCCTGTGTCCGCAAAGAGGCGTCGAGCACGGCGAGTTCGAGACCCGCCTTGACCATGCGGTGCCCGATGACGGGTTCCAGGATCGTGCCGACCTGCTCGGGGAAGAGGGGGGCGAAGGTGCCGGCATCCATCAGCGCGGGAACCAGGAAGCGCTGGGCGACATCCCACGCGCCCTGCGTGTACTCGCTGGAGTAGTAGGGCTCGTGCTGCGTGACGATCTCGCCCCACCCGTCGCCGTCGGCGGTGCGCACCCGCACGACGATGACCTCGCGCACCGTCTCGGTGCCGAACGAGGTCGTGAAGGGCGCGACGAGCGGCAGGTGCAGCACCCGCAGCTCCACGGCTTCGAGGTTCACGGATGCGGCGGCGCGGGCGATCGGCATGTGCTCAGGCTATGCCTCCGGCGCGCGCGACTGGCATACTCGGGCCCGTGACCGAGACGCGCTTCATCATCGCCGACGACCGGATGCCGTC
The DNA here is from genome assembly GCF_047602155.1 of Microbacterium sp. Lineage (GTDB taxonomy): Bacteria > Actinomycetota > Actinomycetes > Actinomycetales > Microbacteriaceae > Microbacterium. The sequence continues at coordinate 855,322 of NZ_JASGHZ010000001.1, forward strand.
GCGCCTGGCCGGAGCCTATGTGAAGTGGCAGCTCACTCGCCCATCGTCGGTCGTCCTGTTTTCGGTCGTCTCCGCCCTCACCCTCGGCGCGTCCGTGTTCGCGGCGATCACCGGCAACGCGACGCTACTGTTGCCCATCCTGCTGTGGCTCGTCGTGATGTCGCTGTTCGCCGTGCTCACTTTCACGATGGTGCGGGCTTCGTGCCGTAGTGCCTACCCGCCGGGAGCCGACCTCGGTGCTCGCGTCAACGACGAGACGCTCTGGGTGCAGTCGGCTACCGGCACGAGCGAACTGCGCCTGTCGGCGCTGACCAAGGTCTTCGACCGCCCCGCGGTAGTGATTCTCAAAACGTCCTCGCTCGCTGGAGGCGCCACGATACTGCCGCGCGAACTGTTCACGGATGAGGACATCGCGCGGCTGCAGGCTGCCGCAGCCCCCGCCGCGCAACTCAGCCGGCGAAGGTGAAGCCGTCGGGGTCGCCGGGGCGGGGCGGGCGCAACCGAACCGGCAGCGGCCACGGCAGCGTGAAGCGCGCGGTGCCGTGGCCGACGTCGCCGTAGTCGTCGACCTTCACGACGATGCGCTCGGGTGTGACCTCGACCATGCGCACGCGCAGGGGCGCGGCGCCGTCGCGTTCGAGCATCCAGACGTCGGCGAGGTAGCCGATGCCGTGCTCCTCCAGCGCCGCCTCGGCGTCGAGCCACTCGACGGATGCCGCGACCTCGCGACCGAGCAGATCGATCGCCGTCCACGCGTCGCCGTCCGCGCGGATCCACCCGACGAGCTCACCGTCGTCGCGGCGGTGCGGGATGCCCGGTGCCGCGCTCAGGGCAGTTGCGCGAACGCGCGCACCGGGAACGTCCCGAAGCCCTCGATCGCGGGCGGCGCCGACGTGAAGCGGGCGCCCGACGGCGGCAGCGCGCCGAGGTTGGTCAGGTGCTCGACGACGTGCACGCCGGCGCCGAGCAGGAGCGTGTGCGCGGGGCGCTCTCCGCCCGACTCGGTGTCGTCGATGTTGACCGAGTCGATGCCGACCAGCACGGCGCCCGCGTCGATGAGCCACTGCGCGGCGCCCTCCGTGAGGAACGGAGCGCCGACGCCGTACTCCGGCGTGCCGAAGCGTCGGTCCCACCCGGTGTGCAGCAGCACGGCCGCGCCGCGCACGTCGCGGTCGGCAAGAGTGTTCGCGCCGATGCCGCGGTGGCCGGCATCCGTCAGGTGGAAGACCTCGGCGCGCAGCCCGACGAGACTGTCGAGGGCAAGCCCGGCGAGGTCGGGTCCGTCGGCGTAGCGGTGGAAGGGCGAGTCGAGGTACGTGCCGGTGTTGCCGATCATCGTGATGACGTCCATCGCGAACTCGGTGCCCGGCGCGTACTTGGCTCGCGAGTCCTCGCGGGTGAGGTGCGGCGTGATGACCGGGGCCGGCAGGCCGGGGTAGGTGACCAGGCCGGCGCGGATCGGGTGGCTGAGGTCGACGATGTCGGGCATGCCGCAAGCGTACGGCCTCGGCATCCTTCCCTCGAAGAACTGCGCGACGTCGGGAGGATGCGGCGGAAAACCTCCGAGAATGTGCAGATTTCCGAGGATGCCGCTGCGCAAGGAAGCCCTGTTCCTTACTCACGTCTGAAGAGTAAGCTGAATGCCCACAGGAAAGGAGCGGTCGGATGACGACGGCGACGGTCACCAGCAAGGGTCAGATCACGATCCCGAAGGACGTGCGGGACGACCTGAAGCTCGAGACGGGCTCGAAGGTGATGTTCGTCAAGCTGCGCAACGGGCAGTACCGACTCGTGCCGCGCACGGGAAGCATCATGGACATCGCCGGCATCCTCCACGATCCGGCGCGCCCTCCGATGACGATCGAGGAGATGAACGAAGCGATCGCCGAGGGCGGTGCCGCAAGCGGGCTGCGGGGCATGCGGTGAGCTGGTCCGACACGAGCCTGACCGGCATCGACACGAACGTCATCCTGCGCTACGTGCTGCACGACGACGACGCGCAATACGCCGCGGCCGCCGCGTTTCTCGAAGCGCTGACCCCCGATCATCGCGGCTTCATGACAGAGGTCTCGCTCGTCGAGGTGTACTGGGTGCTGTCACGGTCGGTGCGGCTGCCGCGGACACAGTGCCTCGCGATCCTGCGGTCGCTCATCTACACCGAGGCGCTGGAATTCGACGACGGCGAGGGGGTCGTGCGTGCCCTCGCGCTGGCGGAGGAGGGCGCAGACTTCGCCGACGCGCTGATCGAGGGGACGATGGGCCTCTTCGGCACGAACGAGACGGTCACCTTCGACCGCGATGCCGCCGAGCGCCTCGGGTGGCGTCTGCTCGCGCCCGCCGGGGCGCCCGCGGCGTAGCGTCAGCGGTCAGTGACCCCGCACGAAGAGATACCCCCGCGCGTCGAACCCGCCGACGACGAAGCCGTCCTCCAGGAGGCCGAGGAACGCCTCGCGCACGCGGTACCGCCAGTCGAGCGCCTCCCCCGGCGCCTCCCGCCGGATCGCCTCGATGTCGGGCGGCACCTCGACCGTGGTGACGATGTCGTGCTCCGCCGGGGGCGCGGCGGGGGCGGCGAGCGCCCACGACACGAGCACCCGGTCGGACTCGTCGCCGCGGTTGACGCCGTCGTCCATCTCGCCGTAGTGGTCGACGAGGTACTCGGTGACACGGGCGCCGAGCACCCGCAGGTTGAAGTGCGCATTGCGGGCGATGAGCGGGTCGAAGGTCCACGTGATGCGCCCGACGCCGTGCTCGAAGGCCCAGGCGCGCTGGTGCTCCTTCAGCCGGCGCCCGAGACCCTGCGACTGGTACCCGGGCAGGACGCCGGTGATGTGCGAGTGCATCGAACGCTGCCCCGGCGGCCCGAAGAAGGCCGCCGAGGCCCCCACCATCCGATCATCGGCGTACAGCCCGACGACATAGTTGCCGGAGTGGGCGAGCGCCCGCAGCAGGTTCGCCGGCATCCCGGTTCGGTCGCCGCCCCACACGTCGTTGAACAGGGCCGATGCCGTCTCGATCTGCCCCATCGTCGTCAGAACCCGGATGGACAGGCCCGTCTCATCGCGCGTCATGACGCCACCCTACGCCGCGGGGCCCGTTCCGGCGTTTCGGGGAGCGCAAATGGCTCTCCAGACGCCGGAATCGGGACCATTTACGCTCCCTGAGCGCCGCGGGAAAGCGGCGTGCGGCCCTGTGCGCGCGCGTCGTGCTCGGCCTTCGCGAGGATCTCGGCGTTGAAGTACTCCTGCTGCAGGATGATCGCGCCGTCCTGCACCCGCAGCACGTGCACGAACGACTGCGGGTACGGCTCGCCGAGAAACCGCGCCCCGGGCGCCATACGGCTGGTGACGACGAACAGCGACGGGTCGACGCACTCGTGGATGACGAGATCGGTGTGCACGATGTTCTCGAACATGCCGGAGTTGTTGACGGTGTTCGCGACGATCTGGTCGCGGCCCTCCCAGCGGGTCTGCGGGATGCCGGCGGGTGCGAACGGCAGTTCTTTGACGCCCTCGGGGTGCCACAGGGCGATGCGCTCCTCGGGGTTGTCGAGGTTCGACGCGAAGAACGCCTCGACGACGGCTCGGTTCTGGGCGCGCTGGGTGTCGGCGGACGTGGTCATGAGTTCTCCTTCATGCGGTGACGGGATCAGGTTCGGGGACGATGTCGTACTCGGCGGAGAGAGTGCGGCGCGGCAGCAGCAGTGCCGCGACGATGCCCACGCCATAGGTGGCCGCCAGCGCGATGAACACGGGCGCGAACACGTCGCGGTAGATCGCGGCGATCTGCTCCTGCACCGCGGGGGATGCCGCGTGCACGAACTGCGGCGTCAGCGTGGCGGCGTCGATGCCGACGGGCAGGAGCGCAGCGACGCCCACTCCGACGATGGCACCGATGACGGCGGTCGTGACGGTCGACCCCACCTGCCGCACGATGTTGACGGTGGCGGTGACGGCACCGACCTCGGTGGGCGGTGCGGCGCTTTGCACGACGGTCACGATCAGGCTCATGAACGAGCCCGTGCCGAGCCCGACCCCGGCCATCACGAGCATCGGCACCCCCAGCGGCAAGCCGGCCGGCAGCAGCGCCATCTGCAGCAGCCCGGCCGCGCCGAGGATCGTGCCGACGATCGGGTACACGCGATAGTGCCCCGTGCGGCTGGCGAGGAATCCGGTGAGCAGATTGCTCGTCAGCATCCCGAACACCGTGGCGATCGGCACGAGTCCCGACACCGTCACGCTCGTGCGGTAGGCCATCTGGAAGTACGTGGGCAGGTAGGCCGTGATGGAGAACAGTCCGATGCCGATGATCGCCGACAGCGCGGTGCCCGCCGCGACGGTGCGGTCGGCGAAGTAGCGGACGGGCAGGATCGGCTCGTCGGCGCGCGCCTCGACGACCAGCAGCACCACCAGCAGCACGATCGCCGCCGCGGTGGCCACGAGTGCCGCCGTGCGATTCGACGGATCGGGCAGCCACGTGACGGCCAGCACGACCGCCGTCAGCGCCGCGGTGAACGCGACCGCCCCGGCGACGTCGAAGGCGCGCCGCTCGCCGCCGTCGAGATGCGGCACCGCCACCACGGCGAGGATGAGCGCGACGACGCCGACGGGCAGGTTGATCCAGAACACCCAGGGCCAGCCCCAGTAGTCGGTGAGCACTCCGCCGACGACGGGACCGACGAGGATCGCGACGGGGAACGCCGCGCCGATCAGCGCCATGTACTTCGGACGTTCCCGTGGCGTCGTCACGCGGGCCACGATCGTCTGCGACATCAGCTGCAGACCGGCCGAGCTCGCTCCCTGCAGCGCTCGTGCGGCGATCAGCAGTGCCATGTCGTTCGCGAAGCCGCACAGCATCGAGGCGACCAGGAACACCACGAGCGAGCCGTGGAAGACGGCGCGCGGCCCGACGACGTCGCCGAGCTTGCCCAGCACCGGCAGCAGCACGGTGCTGGCCAGGGTGTACGCGACGACGACCCACCCGATCTGCTCCAGTGCGCCCAGTTCGCCCGCGATGGTGGCCAGCGACGTGGAGACGACGGTGTGGTCGAGCGCCCCGAGAAACGAGACCGACAGGAGCGCGACCACGAGCAGTCGCAGTCGGGAGGGGGACAGATGCATACGCGGATCGCCCGAACGATCGGGCCGTCGACGCGACCGGATGTGCCCCGCCGCGGCCACGCGAACGGGAACGGGCTCCGGAGAGCCCCGACGTCGTACCGAGTCTAGCGAACTTAGGTAGAAAAGCAACTAAAGGGCGGATGCCGAGGGGATGATCGAAGCGGCCACTGCGACGTCGCGGCGGTACGACTCGAGGTCGCCGAACACGCCCTCATCGACGGCACCGAGTGCGCGCCGGAGTGTCAGCCGCTGCCGGGACTCGTAGCGGGCCGGCGCGCACAGCGCCCCGGCGGCGGTGGTCGTGACGATGCGCGCCCCTCCGTTCGGGTCGAGGACGATCTCGGTGCGCCGGGCGCCGACCGAAAGCGCACGCAGTCGCGGCGCGCGCGGCGTGCCCGCGAGGGCCGACACCAGCAGCGTGCCGGTCAGCGCGCCGGCGTTCAGCAGCGCCAGCGCACCGCGCTCCGTCGCGCGCGTCGACGCCGGGGCCAGGGTCCCGCCTCTACAGCGAGGGTCCGCAGCCATCCGACCGCGTCGACGACGACGGCGTCGAGGTCGGCGGGCGCGGCCGCGCACTCGGCCGTCAGCAGCGCCGCGTGGGGATCCGCGTGCACCTGCGCGTCGGCGCGCAGGAGTGCGCGGTCGAGGACGACGGGGGCATCGCGCGGAAGTCCCGCGACGGCCTCGGGCGTCGGGTCGCAGACGACGACCGCGATCGCCCCGGCATCCAGCGCTGCCGCAGCCGCGCCGGCCCGCGCGGCCACGACGGCGATGGTCCCGCGCGGCGATGCGGCGATGCGCACGCTCTGGGGCAGCTCCGCGGCCGCCGCGCGGTAGGCGGGAAGCTCGGTGTGGACGGCGATCACGACGTCGCCGCCGTCCGGATGCGGGCGGCGGCACCCTCGGCGAGCGCGATGGCGTAGTGCGCATCGGCGCGCACGTCGTCGTACTCGACGGGCGATCGGCCGTCGAGAGCCGCTGCCACAGCCGCCCACTCCTGCACGTAGCCGTCGCCCGGGTCGCGTGGATGCTCGACGATGCGCCCGTCGGCGCTGCGCACGCGCACCGCCGCACTCCCGTCGTGCGTGAAAGCGGGGCGGAACTCGACCTCGAGCTCATCGAGCGAGGTGCCGATGGTCAGGCGCCACAGTGCATCCGCGCTCGTGGCGCCGGGCAGCATCACCGCGCTCACCTGCACCAGCACGCCGCCCGCGAGGTAGCCGACGGTGTAGCCGATCGGCGCGATCGCCCGTGCGTAGACGACCTCGTCGATCCGCGGGGCCAGGTCGCGCAGCAGCGGCACGTCGTGCACCCCCAGCCCGAGCAGCAGCCGGGCGACGAGGCCGGCCGCGACACTCGGATCGGCGAGGTCAGGCTGTGGCCGCGGGGTCGGCACCGCGGCGGGCAGCGGCTCGGTCACGACATCGTGGTAGCGGTCGTTGGGCGGCAGCGCCGCCAGGACGGAAACGGTCTGGATCTGGCCGCGCTCGGCCACCAGGTGGTGTTCGGCGCGGCCCCACGCCGGATCGAACAGATGGTTCGTGCCGACGACGAGGGCGACACCGGCGGCCCGGCAGGCGTCGACGACGGCGTCGGCGTCGGCCGCGGTCAGCGCGAGCGGCTTCTCGCACAGGATCGCGCGCTTGCCGGCGGCGACCGCGGCGAGGGCCTGCGCCGCGTGCTGCTCCGGCGGGCTGCAGATCGCGACGACGTCGACGCGGGGGTCGCCGAGCAGGGTGGCCGATCCCGACGAGGCCGTCGCCCCGACACGCGCAGCCAGCGCCGCCGCCCGTCCGCTGCCGCCGTCGGCGATGTGCGCGACCTCGAACCGGTCGGCGTGCCGCGCGAGGGTCGGCAGGTGCAGGGCCGACACGCCGGGGCCCGCACCCAGAAGGCCTACACCCCACGACATCCGTGACATCCGTGGCATCCGTCTCGCCCCTCGAATCGCGACCACTTACGTTGAAAGCGTACCTAAGATGACCGGACTCTAACTATAGATGCTGCTTATCTGCGCATTCGGACCCCTGAGTTGTGTCAAAATCAACCATGGCCACCGAGTCCACCCTCCGCTTCGGCGCCCAGACCGACGAAGTCACGAGTCTGCTCCGCATCGTCAACCTCGTGCGCCGCGGCGAAGCCGTCACCCGCCCCGAGATCGGTCGCATCACCGGGCTCGGCCGCGGCGTCGTGACGCAGCGCATCGACCAGGCGATCGAGATGGGGTTCCTCGCCGACGGCGCGTACGGACCGTCGTCCGGTGGGCGCGCCCCGCGCACGCTCCGGTTCCGCGCCGAGCAGGGCGTCATCCTCGTGTGCGCGCTGGGAGCCCTCCACATCCACATCGGCATCGCCCCGCTCGACGGCGACGTGGTCGATCAGATCCATCGCGTGTGGGACATCTCCCGCGGGCCCGCCGAAACGCTCGACACGGTCATGGAGATGGTCGACGAGCTCCTGAAGCGGCATCCGGATGCGCCGGTGTGGACCGTCACCGTCGGCGTGCCCGGCCCCGTCGACTTCGAGAACGGTCGCCCCGTGGCTCCGCCGATCATGCCCGGATGGAACGGCTTCGACGTGCGCCGCCGGTTCGAGCAGCGCTTCGGCGCGCCGGTGTGGGTCGACAACGACGTGAACCTGCTCGCCTTCGGCGAGCGGGCGCGGCGCGCCGAAGAGCGCGTCGACCTGATCTACGTGAAGGTCGGCTCGGGCATCGGCGCGGGACTGCTCTCCCAGGGCCGCGTGCACCGCGGCGCGAACGGCGCCGCCGGCGACATCGGTCACGTGCGGGTGAGCGGGTCGGACGCGCCGTGCCGGTGCGGCAAGATCGGGTGCCTGGAGGCCATCGCCAGCGGCTGGGCGCTCGTCCGCGACGCCGAGGCGGCGATCGCCGAGGGCGCCGGCGGCTTGTTGGCGCAGGCGGTCGCCAGGGGCGAGCAGCTGACTCCCGAGCACATCGCGCGCGCGGCCAGCGACGGCGACGCGCTGGCGATCTCGCTCGTGCAGCGCTCCGCGCGGGTGGTCGGCGAGTCGATCGCGGCGCTGGTCAACATGTTCAACCCCAGCGTCATCGTCATCGGCGGCGCGATGGCGTCGGCCGGCGAGCTGTACCTCGCGGAGGTGCGCCAACGGGTGTATGAGCTGTCGCTGCCGCTGGCCACGCGCGATCTTCAGGTGGTGAGCTCCGTGAACGATGTCCGCGAACCGCTGCGCGGCGGCGCGGAGCTCGCCCGCGAGCAGCTGTTCGACGTCACCTTCCCCCGCTGGTTCGCCAGCGGCAGCCCGCTCATCGAGGCCGCCGCCACCTGACGCGGCGTTCTCTCTTGCGCTCTCGATCCCTTCTACCGAAAACAGACATAAGTATGTATGTTGTAGGGAGAAGTGTGCGGAGGGAGTGACGATGGCGCGGGAAGCACTGTGCGAGGATGCGCTGGGCGCGACCCGCGACGGTTTCACGCTGCGGCTGTCGCTGCCCTGGATCCGGTCGCTGCCGCTGGCGAGCCTGATCGACCTGGCCGTGGTCATCGACGGCGAACCGGCCGCCGTGCACGCACTGCTGGGCGCGCGTGCCGTGCCGGTCGACGCGCTCGGCGCCGAGCCGGGCTGGTGGTTCGTGCAGGACCGGGTCGTGCTGGCCGGCGACCGGACACTGGCTGACGGCATCCACGACGTCTCGGTCGCCTTCCGGCTCGTGATCCCCTACATGCCCTCGGGCACCGACGGTCCGCTCGTGCTGCCGTTTCGCACCGACGCGCGCCTGGCGCCGGGCACGGCGGCATCCTCGGTCTCGCGAGACGTCGACGGAGGCCCCGCATGACGACGCCGGCGCCCCTTCCGATCCTTCCCCACGGGTGGACGCTCGCCGCGAGCGCCTTCAACTGGACCCCCGACGTGATCCGTGCGCAGCGCACGGCGGCCGAGATCTCGGCGGATATCGTGCGCAGCGGGGTGTGCGGCGTGATCGAGCTCGAACCCGGTCACCTGTGGCGCTCGTTCCCCGCGCCCGACGACGCCGAGGTCGACGCCCTGCGCGCCGCACTGGATGCCGCCGGCGGCACGGTGAGCATGGTGGGCGCCGCCATCGACGAGTGGCGCCCCGGCGGCGGACGCCGCGACGACGACGAGCGGCTCGCGTTCCTGCTCCCCCAGCTGCGCGCCGCGCACCGCGTGGGCGCCCGCGGCGTGCGGCTGCCGATCGGCCAGGCCGGGCCCGCCCTGCTACGCCGGCTGCAACCGATCCTCGCCGACCTCGACCTCGTGCTGTACGAGGAGATCCAGGGTCCGCAGGCACCGCAGACGCCGCACGTCGCCCCCGCGCTGGAGGTCATCGCGGCGCTCGACGACCCCCGTGTGCGCGTGCTCGTGGACATCAGCATGCTCATGCCCGCGGTTCCCGTCACCTACCTCGACCGACTGGATGCCGCCGGCAATGTGTTCCCGGAGGATCTGCGCGCCCGGCTGCGCGACGGCTGGCTCGACCCGGAGACCCCCGACGCGGTGCGCGCGTTCCTGGCCGCCGGGCGGGTGCCGCCGGAGCTGACGGCACTGTACATGGACCTGCTGGTGCGGTTCGGCCGTTCGCACGCCGCGTCACTGCGCGAGCTCATGCCGCTCATCGGCGCCTTCCACCTGAAGTTCTGGGATCTCGACGACGCCGACGGCCGCGTGTCTGCCCCGATCCGCGAACTCGGCGCACTCCTGCGCGACACCGGCTTCACGGGCACGCTGTGCAGCGAGTGGGGCGGCCACGCGTGGCTCGACGCCGATGCGTCGGAGATGACCCGCCGCCACCTCGCCCTCGCCCGCGCAGCCCTCTCCGCCCGCTGAGCGATCACACGAAGGAGAACCAATCCCGTACGCGCTGGCCTGGCACGACCGGTTGCGCGACGGCCGCCCCTCGCCCACGCCCGGCCCCGCCGACTTCGTCGCCGCACTGGGGTAGTGCGGTTCACACCGCCCCGATCGGGCGGATCTCGCCCGCAGGAGCTGTTCCGCCGCCGGCGCCGTGCGTCAGAAGGGTGGTGGGTCGACGTCGGATCTGTATCCGGTGGGGGTGGTCCAGTAGAGGCGGCCGGTGTCGGGGTCGCGGTTCAGTCCCCAGAGGGTTTCGTCTTTGATCGGGTGGTGCGCGGGGCATTCCGGGGTGAGGTTGTCGCGTGAGGTGGCGCCGCCGTCGGTCCAGCGGATCCTATGGTCGAGGTCGCAGGTGTCGGAGGGGCGCTGGCAGCCGGGGAACGCGCAGGTCGGGTACTGAATCCGGATCAACCGCTTCAAGTCCTCCGGCACCTTGTACGCTTTCCGATCCACATCCATCACCGTCCCGGTGATCGGATGTGTGAGCACCCGGATCCAGGTGTCCGCGGTCGCGGCGAGGGTCTTCGCGGTGTCCAGATCAATCGGCCCATACCCGTCCAACGTCGCCGGCTCGTCAGAGTGCCCCATCAGGGTGAGCACCGGGATGGTGACGCGGACGGTCGGCACGATCCCGGAGGACGGGCTCTTCGGGTCTTTCGCCGCCGCGTGCGCATTCTTGTAGAACAGTCCGAACAGGGCGTCGGCGCGCAACTGCGCCTTCGTGCGGGTCTCCCCGTCAACGCTCGCGAGGTGGGTGGCGAGGTCGTCGACCTGCGCGTCGATCGCGGCGATGTCCGCGGCGGGACCGATCACGCTCAGCTGCGCCATCCCATCCAGCAAAGGGTCCACCCACACACACCGACCCGCGCTCGCACGCGTGTGACGCTCCTGCAAGGGCTCCCGGTGCGCCCGCTCCCGTACCGCGCGGGCACGGATACGGAACCGGCCCGGCGCGGCCGTCGCCGCGAACGTCGAGACAGCCTCATCGAACATCGCCCAGGAGGCGGTGTCATCGTCGGGGAGGGACGCGGCGAGGTCGACCGTGGTGCGGATGTTCTGCTCCGACACCTCCCCGGAAAGACACAACCCCCACACGCGTGGGCAGCGGTGGGAGAGCACCGCGGCACGGTGCGCCCGATTGCGGACCTGATGATCGGTCAGACTCACCCTGACGGCGATATCCGCCGCCGCAGACCGCACCGCAAGGTTCCGCCGGCGAGCACGCACCGTGGTGACCGTCTCACCCTGCCGCCGCGGCTGCCACAACCGGTCCAGGGTCGGGTCGGGACCCACCCACGGGTCCGGATTCTCTCCCGCCCGCACCAGGATCCGGTGGAACAGGGCATCCTGCGCCACCACCGCCGCGCGTGCGTGGCGCACGACGCTGTGCACGTCGAGGATGTCCTGACCGTCCGCCATCACCGCATACAACGCTTCAGCGTCCGGGGAATCTGGGACGACGTCGTCGTCCCAGACGGCATCCACCGCTGTCTCCGCCCACGCGTTCTCCGCCGCCGCATACGCCGCCGCGAACACCGGCTCAGCCCACAACTCGGCCAGCGGATCAACCTCCGCCGACGTGCTGATGAACCGGATCTCCATACACCCCACGATAAGGAGGGGGTCCGACATTGAGGCTCTTGAAAAAGCCCTCAGACAGCCGAAAATATCACAAGTCGGTAACGAAATCAGACCGTAGATCGGGGCGGCGGCCCGACGACGTCCGCGACTGGAGGCCGGCGCAGCGGAGAGGTCACGGGCCGACCCCCGTGGGCGCGGCGGTGGAGAACGCGGCGTCGAACGCCGCCGCGGGCGGAGTGATCGCGTTGAGCGTGCGCACGAAGCCCAGGGCCTCCGGCGCCCCCTGCAGCCGGTCCATGCCGGCATCCTCCCACTCGACCGACGTCGGCCCGTCGTAGCCGATCGCGTTCAGTGCGCGAAACAGCGGCTCCCACGGCACCTCGCCGTGCGCGGTCGACACGAAGGTCCAGCCGCGCCGCGGATGCGCCCACGGCAGGTGCGAGCCGAGCACGCCGTTGCGGCCGTCGAGGTTCGTGACCGACTCCTTCACGTGCACGTGGAAGATGTGCGGCGCGAAGTCGAGCAGGAACGCGAGCGGGTCGAGCTGCTGCCACATGAAGTGCGACGGATCGAAGTTGATGCCGAACGAGCGTCGGTGCCCGATCGCCTCCAGGGTCGCCTTCGTGGTCCAGTAGTCGTAGGCGATCTCCGACGGGTGCACTTCGAGGGCGAAGCGCACCCCGACCTCCTCGAACACGTCGAGGATGGGGTGGAAGCGGTCGGCGAAGTCGCGGTAGCCGGCGGCGATGAACTCGTCGGATGCCGGTGGGAACATCGCGACGGCCTTCCAGATCGACGAGCCGGTGAATCCGGTCACCGTCTTCACCCCGAGCTTCGCGGCGAAGCGCGCCGTCAGCTTCAGCTCCTCCGCGGCGCGCCGGCGCACGCCCTCGGGGTCGCCGTCGCCCCACACGCGGTCGTTGAGGATGCCGCGGTGCCGCACGTCGATCGGGTCGTCGCACACGGCCTGGCCGGCGAGGTGGTTGGAGATCGCCCACGCCCTCAGGCCGTTGCGCTCCAGGATGTCGCGGCGCGACTGGACGTACGCCTCGTCGTCCCACCGCGACACGTCGAGGTGGTCGCCCCAGCAGGCGATCTCCAGCCCGTCGTAGCCCCACTGGCCGGCGAGCCGGGCGACCTCCTCGAACGGCAGATCGGCCCACTGGCCGGTGAACAGCGTGATCGGGCGGGTCATGTCTTTTCTCCTTCAGTTCTTCCGGTCGTTGAGCGAGCGCAGCGAGACGAAACGCGGTGACCGGCTCCGTGCGTTTCGTCTCGGTCGCTGCGCTCCCTCGCTCAACGACCAGGGGCGCCGACGGGGGCGCCCGCTCGGACCCACGCCGAATCCTGGGCGGCGCTGGCCTCGACCGCGGCGAGCACGCGCTGCACGCTCAGCCCCTCGGCGAACGTCGGGTGCACCGCGGTGTCGTCGACGATCGCGCGCACGAGGTCGACGACCTGATGAGTGAATCCGTGCTCGTATCCGAGCATGTGCCCGGCCGGCCACCACGCGTCGACGTAGGGGTGCGTGGGCTCGGTCACGAGGATCTTCGTGAACCCCTGTAGACCGTCCGGAGCGGTACGGTCGTAGAACTGCAGCGTGTTGAGGTCCTCGAGATCGAAGCGCAGCGCACCGGCATCGCCGGAGACCTCGATCGACAGCGCGTTCTTGCGCCCCGTCGCGAAGCGGGTGGCCTCGAACGACACCAGGGCGCCGCCGGACAGCCGCCCCGTGAACAGGGCGGCGTCGTCGACGGTCACGTCGCCGTAGCCGGCCGCCCCTCCCGGGCCCGCTGCCCGCAGCGGACGCCGCGCCACGATCGTCTCGACCGTGCCCGACACCGCCTCGACGCTGTGTCCCGTGACGAACTGGACCATGTCCACGATGTGCGCACCGATGTCGCCCAGCGCCCCCGAGCCGGCGCCCTCCTTCGTGAGCCGCCACGTCAGCGGCGACCGGGGGTCGACGAGCCAGTCCTGCCGGTAGGCGGCGCGCACCTGCTGCACGCGGCCGATCCGCCCCTGGGCGACGAGGTCGCGCAGCAGGGTCACGGCGGGGACGCGCCGGTAGGTGAAGCCGACCATCGCCTTCCGCCCGTGCGCAGCGGCGCGCGCGGCGGCAGCGGCCATGGCCTCGGCCTGAGCGACGGTGTTGGCCAGCGGCTTCTCGCACAGCACGTGCTTGCCGGCATCCAGCGCGGCGATCGCGATCTCGGCGTGCGAGTCGCCCGGGGTGACGATGTCGACGATGTCGATGTCGTCCCGCGCGACGACCTCGCGCCAGTCGGTCGCCGACTCCTGCCACCCCCAGTGCGCCGCGGACCGCGCGACGGCATCCGCATTGCGGCCCACCACGACGGTCATCTCGACGTCGTCGGGCAGGTCGAACACGCGCGGAGCCTGCCGCCATCCCACCGAGTGGGCGGCGCCCATGAAGCCGTGGCCGATGAGGGCGACGCGCAGGGTCATGATCGCACTCGCGCCGACTGCGGCAGCCAGTTCGCCAGTTGCGTGCGCGCTGCGGCGGCGTCGGTGACCATGGTTCCGCCGGCATCCCGTGCGGCGGCGCGCTGAATGCTCTGCTCTCCCGCGACGATCTCGAACGGCGACTGCCAGAAGTTCCAGTGCCACCCCTCGTACTCGCTGGAGATCGCGCCGCGATAGCCGTTGTCGACAAGCAGTTTCACGAGGTCGCGCACGGGGACCGACGGCTCTTCGCCGTTCGCGCCGATCCCGAAGAACTTGCCGTGGACGTGCCGGATCCACGGCATGATCTCCAGCCAGTCGTGCACCGGAGCGGGGCCGAAAAGACCCGTCGCGGCAATGCCGATGTCGATGCCGAGGTCGGGGCGGCCGTGCTGCGCGCCGAGCCCGATGTAGCGGCCGAAGCGCTGCCCGTGCTCGTCCTGGTCGGCGGGAGGCCCGGCCCGGTAATACTCGTCCCACTGCGACACGATCGCCGCGAGCAGCTCTTCCGACGCCCCGCGACGGCGGTAGGCCTCCAGCAGCGACGGCGCGAACCCGACGGTGGTCGCCCCCCAGTCCATCGTGAAGCCGAGGTAGGGCGAACCCAGCTGCGCGTACCGGTCGCGCAGCGCCAGGATGCGCGGGTGCGACGCGTACTGGTCGGCGTGCACCTCCAGCGCCAGGACGACGCCGTGACGCTGCGCGATGGGCTCCAGTTGCTCCATCGAGTCGGGGGTGAGCGAGATCTGCACGCGCGCGATGCCGAATCCCAGGCGCGCGGCGACCTCGATCTGCCGGCTCATGTAGTCGATGAGCTCGTCCTGACTCATCAGCCGGTCGCGATGGATGCCGATGTCGGCGTTGATCGACAGCGTCGTGGGGACGAGCCCCACCTCGTCGACGAGGTCCCCGAACCAGCCCGCGAACCGGTCGTCGATGTGCGGGAAGCCGCGCAGCGACGAGAAGCCGACGAGCTCCAGGCCCGGGCCGTAGCCGTCGGCGGCGACTTTGCGGATGAGACCCTCGAGGTCGTACTGGCGCCCGTGGAAGGCCCGGGTGAAGCTGTACAGGGTGACGCCCTGGATGGGGGCGCCGGGCTGCACGGGGACGACGGGGGCGCTCATGCCGCCACCGCCGTCATCGTCTTGGTGTCGTGCTCTTCGATGTGCAGCACCTCGTCGTCGCCGATGATGATGTACGGGATGTAGATCGTCAGGTCGACACCCACTTCGTGCTCGACCCCCGGTGCGACATCGAGCTCTCCGGAGAGCACGGCGGAATCGAGCGGGAACCACCACTGCTCGGTGTCGTCGCGCATGTCGTCGAACGTGCGCACCCGCCCGTTCAGCTCCCACCGCAGCGACGCCGCGGGCGCCTCGACGCCGTCGACGGTGAGGCGGGCGCCGGCGATGCACGACGCCGGCAGGGCGCGATACCAGGGGATGCGCACCTCGACGGCGGCGCGGCCGCCGCCCGACGTGGTGGTGGTGAGCGTGTCCTGCTCGATGATGCGATCGGGGATCACGTGAGCCTCCTGACTACTTTGTCCCTCTTTTAACAGAGTAATGTTTGATTTCTACATAAGCAAGGGAATCATCCCGCGAGGTCACGGGCGATCCGGCGCGCACCGCGCACCGCGAGGGCCACCGCCGTGAGGGTCGGGTTGCACGCCGTCGCGGTCGGGATGACGTTGTTGCCCGCGACGAACACGCCCGGCGCCGCCCACACCTCGCTGTCGGGACTGCACACGCTCCGGCCGTCGTCGCTCGTACCCATCCGGGTCGCGCCCTGATAGTGCAGCGACGAGCCGAGCGGCATCGTGAAGGGGCGATCGCCCAGCGGCTCGCCGATCGCCTCGGCGAGCTCGACGATGCGCGCGCGAGCGCGGTCGAGCGTGGCGCGGTCAGCGTCGGTGAGGGTGTAGTGGATGCGCATCGCCGGCATCCCGTACCCGTCGGTCTCATCGTCGCTGAAGTCGACGCGATCGTCCCACTGCAGCTCTTTGGCCGTGAACAGCCCCAGTCCCACGATCGAGCCGGGCGCCGCCGGGTCGTCGTCGGCCAGCGGCACGGGTGAGGCGTCGAGCTGCATGATCTGCCCGTGGAAGGGCTCGGCGTCGGTGTAGGGCACCCAGCTGACCCCGCTCTGCTCGCTCAGCGCGCCGTCGCCCGCCGCGGACTTTTCCTGCGCCGCCGCATCGCGAAGACGGGCGGCGAAGACGACCTGCGACTGGTCGTTGAGCATGCGGCCGAGGGCGGCGGGGCGGATGCCGGAGGCGAACAGCACCTGCGGCGTGCGCAGCCCGTCGGCGGCGACGACGACGACGCGCGCGCCGACCGTGTGCGCCTGCGCCGTGCGACGCTCGCGCACCTCGACCCCGGCGGCCCGGCCGCCGTCGAGGAGCACCCGGGTCACGAGCGTCTCGTCGAACAGCGCGAAGTTCGGGTTCGCCCGCGTGATCTCGCCGAGCACGACATCCGACGCCGACCACACGAGCCGGCCGTCGTCGCGGCGGTGCACCGCGAGGGGCATCCGCTGCACGCGGGCGGCGGGCTCGCGCCCGTCGTCGACGGCGGCGGCGAGCCGCTCGCGCACGAGCGCGGTGAACGGGGCACCGTCGAACGCGTCGGTCGTGACCCCGAGCAGCCGGTCGGCCTCGTCGAGCAGTTCTTCGAGGTCGGGGAGGAAGTCGATGCGCTCCCCTCCGCCCGGGCGCGGGCAGGCGCCGGTCCAGTGCGCCCCCATGCCGCCGACGTTGCTGGAGAACGCCGCGGCGGGCAGCCCGTCCTCCCCCGGCATCCGGAATCCGTCGTCCAGCAGGTAGGTGCCCGGGCGCGCTTTGCGGTCCCCCGCTCCGACGTCGCCGGGACCGGCGACGGTCGCGGCGGCGGCACCCGGCCCCTGCGAGGCCACCTGCGCCCCGCGGCGGGCCTCGGGGTCGGCGATGTTCTTGACGTGGGCGCCGACGGGGTCGGAGACCGTCGGCCCCACCTCGAACATCGCGATCGTCAGCGACGGAGCCCGTTCGCTGAGGATGCGCGCGTAGGCCGCGCCGGTCGGGCCGCTGCCGACGATCGCGACGTCGACGGATGCGGGGTAGGTGTGCGTGGTCATGACGTTCCTGGGGACTCGGGCGCCGGGAAATGAAGCCGGCACGACGGACGGGGAGGCGGGTTCATTCGGACAGTGCGGCGAGCGGCGCGATGGTGACGGGGCCGACGAGGCCCGTCGGCTCCTGCTGCGCGAACGCCGAGAAGAAGTCGGGCTGCGCCTTCACGAGAGTGTTCGTCACCTCGATCTCGATGCGGTTCTCGGCGGCGAGCACCCCGGCCGGCACGTCGAACACGTAGGGCGGGGCGATACGGGTGCCGAGGTCGACCCCGTTCACCCGCACCGTCGCCAGCTCGTGCACGGCGCCCACGTCGATGCGGTAGCCGTCGATGCCGGGCGCGTCGCCGGCATCCGCCGCGAACGACGCCGTGTAGCGGAGCGTCCCGCTGAACCGCGGCAGGCGCCCGGGGGCGTCCATGGGCGCAAGCGCGTCGAGCTCGCCCCACGCGGTGAACGCCGGATACTCGTCGGCCGTGGCGGTCGCGACGGTCCAGGCCACGTCGATCGCGCGCGCGGCGCCGACGGATGCCGCCGGCTCCACCGCGAGCCCGTCCCACGCCGCCGGCGCACCGACGACGAAGACGGCGGCCTCTCCCGGCGCCAGCTCGAGCTCGAGCTCGGTGCCGCGGGCCACGGCGCGCGCGGGCACCTCCTGCAGGGTGCCGCGGAAGGCGTCGACGCACACGGCGTCGCCGGCGCGGGGCACGGTGAGGGTCGTGCGGACGGCATCCCGGGGCGACTCGTTGACGACCAGGACGACGTCGGCCTCGCCCTGGTCGACGCGCAGCACCCGCAGCGACGGCGACGGATCGGCGACGCGCACCGCGCGCGCGGTGAGCCCCGCCACCGTGTGCACGAGGTCTGACTGCGGCACGGCGATGAACCGCTCGGCGAGGAGCCGCGGGGCACACTCGGGCGCCGCCGGATCGGTGCGGACGACATCGGGGACCCGATCGACGAACACCACCGGGACCCCGGCGTCGTCGAGGCGGACCAGCTCGCGCGCGACGTGCCCGGGCAGGTACGCCGAGCCGGGCACGACCAGGACGTCGTACGTCTCGGCGCCGACGCGCAGCGCGGCGCCGACGGTCGCCGCCGCAGCCAGCGCATCGGCGGGGACGATGTCGGCATCCAGCTGCGCCTCCATCAGCAGCCGCAGCGGCCGGTCGCACGGCTGGGCGGCGCCGAGCCATTCGGCATCCGCGTGGTACAGCACCGCCGCGGGGGCGATGTGCGCGCCACCCTGCAGCAGGTGGCTGAGCCGGTTCGTGTAGGCGCTCAGCAGGTGGTGGTGCCGGTACTGCGGGTTCTGCCCGTGCGCGTAGAAGTGCGGCGGGCAGTCGAGGTCGGGGAAGGGCGCCGGCGAGAACGCGTGCGGCA
The DNA here is from genome assembly GCF_047602155.1 of Microbacterium sp. GTDB lineage: Bacteria > Actinomycetota > Actinomycetes > Actinomycetales > Microbacteriaceae > Microbacterium. The sequence continues at coordinate 873,834 of NZ_JASGHZ010000001.1, forward strand.
CGACATGGGTGACCCCCCGCACGAGCAGGTGATTGGTCAGCCAGGTGAACAGCCGCAGCCCCGCGTACCAGCCGTACGCGCCGATGGTCTCGCACATCGAGCGGCCCCGCGTGTGCGGGTCGAGGTGGGCGGCGGAAGAGGCGAGCTTGGCGAGGGTGAAGTGGAAGAACTCCCCGTCGGAGTGGCCCGACATGCTGGCCAGCGGCCCCCGGGAGAACCCCGGCGCGACCTGGGCGCCGATGATGTCGATGCCGGGCATGTCCTGGCCCGTCATGGCGCGGAAGTAGTGACCCGCGCCCGGACCGAGGTGCGTGTGCGCCCCGTTGTCCTCGATGACGTGGCCGATGTGCTCCACCCCGTGGCGCGTGCACCAGTCGCCGAGGGGCCGGGCGAACCCGTCGGCGTACAGCCGCGAGACGGCGTCCATGAACGCGTAGCGCACCGCCCGCTCGGCGCCCGAGGCGGCATTCCACAGCAGCGGCAGCGCTGTGACGGCATCCCGCCCCAGCGCCGCGGCCAGCCGCTCGTGCACGAGCTCGTTCCACGGCAGAGGCACGGGCTTTCCGAGCCCGGAGCCGAAGTCGAACGTGTCGGGATCGTTGTAGATGCCGGGCTCGTCGCTGAAGAAGCCGGCGATCGTGCGGCCGAACTCCTCCGGGTAGCGGGCGCGGATGCCCTCGTACACGGTGTCGATCAGCAGGTGCGTGGATGCCGGGTTGAGATAGTCGATGTGGTTCGCGTGCCGGGCGCTGCCGCCGTCGGCGACGACGCTCAGGAAGAAGACGCGCCACCATCCGTCGGGGACGTCCCAGCGCAGGATGCCGTCGACGATGCGATCGGTGAGGTCGACCGGGTCGCCGATCAGCTCGTGCGAGTCCTCTGCGCGCCGATAGGCGACCACGCCGAGGAGCGTTCCCGGGTCGAGCGCCGCCGACGGCCCCCAGAACTGGCGGCGTTCGACGATGAGCGAGGCGCCCGGCGCGGGGCCGACGACATCGGTGTGCCGTTCGGTGACGAAGCGGCGGCGCAGCCCGGGGGCGGCGTGTTCGACGGCGCCGCCGGCATGCCCGGTCGGGAACGTGTCGTCGTCGAAGAACCAGACCTTCATGTCGCGCCGTCGCGCGATCTCGAGCACGGCGTCGACGTCGCGCCACCAGCCCTCGCCGAGGAAGTCGGGATGCGGGCGGGCCTCCAGGATGACGGCGCCGATCCCGGCGTCGCCGATGCGCTCCATCTCCTCGCGCACGGCCTCGACCGGGCCGCCCTTCTGCCAGAACAGCGGCATGATCGCGTTCTGCTCGCGCCCCGTCACCGCCTCGCGCAGCCGTTGGAGGGTCATATCCTCTCCTGCACCGTGAAGCGCCCGTCCCTGCGCGACGTGCCGTCGTCGACCCAGACGGAGAACCCGCCGGGCTCGAGCATCCGGCGCTCGTCGTCGGTCCACAAGCGCAGATCGTCGGCGGACAGTTCGAAGCGCACCCGAGTGCTCTCGCCGGCCTCGAGGGCGACCCGTCGAAAGCCGCGCAGCCGCGCGACCGGCGGAGTGAGGCTGGCGATCTCATCGCGCACGAACAGCATGACGACGTCGTCGCCGGCGCGCTCGCCGGTGTTCTCGACACTCACGCTCACGCTCACGCTCTCGCCCGCTTCGAGGGCGTCGAGGTCGATCTCGGTCGTCACCTCCAGCGCGCTCAGCGTGAAGCTCGTGTAGCTCAGCCCCGCACCGAAGGAGTATCGCGGTCCCAGTTCGAGGTCGAGGTACTTCGACGTGTAGTGGTCATCGAGGTTGTCCGGTCCGGCCAGGTCTCCGCTCGCGCCGGTCGGGATGCGGCCCCCCGTGCGCGGTGGGCGGCCCGTGCTCTCGTGGTCGTAGTGGATCGGGATCTGGCCCACCGCGCGCGGGAAGGTCATCGGCAGGCGGCCACCGGGGTTCACGCGGCCCGAGAGCGCCCCGGAGATGGCTGCCGGAGCCTCCACTCCCAGGTGCCACGCGATCAGGATCGCGGCGACGTCGTCGACCCATTCCTCGATCACGAGCGGGCGCCCCGTCGCGAGCACGACGACGACCGGGGTGCCGGTGGCGGCGACGGCGCGGATGAGGCGCACCTGGGCGGCCGGCAGGGTGATGTCGGCGCGCGAACTGGCCTCGCCGGAGAGCACCGACGGCTCGCCGACGGCGAGCACGACGACGTCGGCGTCTCGCGCGCGTTCGACGGCTTCGGCGAGCTGCTGCTGCGAACCGTCGAAGAAGCCCGCGCCGTCTGCGACCTCCACGACCGTGTCGGACAGCTCGGCGGCGAGCGCATCGACCAGGGTCTGCGACACCGGGGTCGCGAAGTGCTGCACCCAGGCGCCGAGGTGGTCGAGGCTGCGGGCGTAGGGGCCGGCCAGCAGCACGCGCCGGCGTCCGCTGAGCGGCAGCGCGGCATCCTCGTTGCGCAGCAGGACCAGGCATCTCTCCGCAGCCGCGCGTGCCCTCTCCTTGCGCTCCGGCGTCGCCGCCCGGGCTCCCGCAGACTCGTCGACGTACGGGTTCTCGAACAGTCCGAGCCGCTCCTTCAGCGTCAGCACACGGCGCACGGCGTCATCGATGCGTTCCGGGGAGACATCCCGAGGAGACAGCAGTGCGCACCCGTCTTCGTCGACGAGCAGCGTGCCGCCCATCACGACGTCGACGCCCGCCTCGATCGCACGCGCGATCGCGGCGGGCTCGTCTGCCACGACGCCGTGATCGACGAGCTGGGCGACACCGTCGGCATCGCCCACGACGACGCCGCCGAAACCCCACTCGTCCTTGAGCACTCCGGTCAGCAGCCCGCGATGAGCGTGCATCGGCGTGCCGTTGAGAGAGGTGAAGGCAGCCATGACGCTGGCCGCTCCCGCGGCGACCCCGATGCGGAACGTCTCCAGGTAGGTCTCGCGCAGGCGTCGGCGGGAGAGGTCGGCGCTGTTGTAGTCGCGTCCGGCCTCCCCGGCACCGTAGGCGACGAAATGCTTGAGGCACGCGGCGAGGGCATCGGGCCGCGTCAGGTCGTCACCCTGGTAGCCGATCGCTTTCGCGCGGGTGAGCACGCCGGCCAGGTGCACGTCTTCGCCGAAGCCCTCGACCACGCGACCCCAGCGGGGGTCACGTGTGACATCGACCATGGGCGAGAACGTCCAGTTGACCCCGTTGCCGCGCGCCTCTTGCGCCGAGATCCGCGCGTCGTCGGCGGCGACCGCGGGGTCGAAACTCGCGGCCTGGGCGAGGGGTGTGGGGAAGATCGTGAACTGCCCGTGGACCACGTCGAGAGCGATCAGCAGCGGGATGCCGAGCTCCGACTCCTCGACCGCGACGCGCTGCAGCGCGTTCGTCTCGGCGGCGCTGGGCGGCCAGAACTGCGCCCCGATGCCGCGGCGGGCCAGCGCATGCTGCTCGCCGGTCTCGCGCCGCCACACGATCTGCAGTTGGAACAGCTTCTGCTCCCACGTCATGCGCGCGAGCAGTTCGTCGACACGGACGCTCACTCGGGCTCCTCTCCCCACGACCGATAGCGGAAGCTCCGGAAGGTCACCTCTCCATCGCCGGCCGACACCAGCGCCGGGCGCAGGCTCTTGAGGTCGCCGACGGTCGCACAGTGGTAGCCCTGCGTGTCGTAGCGCACGCCGTGGCGCTGCCACTGCTCGCCCGGCCGGCGGTGCCACCCGGTGACGATGTGGTGGTCGTTGCGCAGCCGCAGCTGGATGACGGTGCCCGGCGCGGCCGGCTCGCGCCAGTGCGACCGGATGCCGCCCGCGTAGCTGACGACGGTGTGTCCGTCCCAGCCCATGCCGCAGAACAGACGGGAGTTGAAATACAGCAGCAGAGCGCCGGTGGCCCCGCCCGAGACCTCCAACTCGACCTCGATCTCGTAGGCGGCATCCATCGACCACGTCGTCAGGGGCGAGGCGTCGGCGGGCGAGGAGCCCTTGCCCTGCAGCACGAGCCCGTCGGAGGTGAACCGCGCACGGTCGGCCTCGGCGGGGCCGGGGTTGTCGAAGACCCAGCGCTCGCCCCAGCGCGGCTGCGCGAAGTCGTCGTCGGGTGCGGGCACCGCACTCGGAACCCCCGACCCGGCGGGCTTGGTGAGCGGGGCGCCGAGATCGGCCGCGGGGGCGACCGGCCAGCCGTCGTCGGTCCACGCGATGGGTTCCAGCAGCGCCTGCCGTCCGAGCGTGCGGTAGTCGTTCGCGTAGCCGTGCGAGACCATCCACCACGATCCGTCGGCGGCCTCCAGGATCGTGGCGTGGCCGCGTGACCACCAGGCCTCGTCGCGCGACCACGTGCGGGCCACGGGGTTGTGGGGCGAGTTCTCCCACGGTCCCTGCACGCTGCGAGAGCGCGCGACGATGACCATGTGCCCGGTGGCGGGGCCACCGGTGCCCCCGACGGCGCTGACGAGGTAGAACCAGTCACCGCGGCGGAAGAACTTCGGACCCTCCAGCGCATAGGCCTCGGTGATCCACTCGTCCGGGTAGCGCCAGCCGTCATAGGCCTGCTCCAGCGGCGTGACCGCCCGCAGCCCGTCGGGAGACAGCCGGGCACGGCGGATGCCGTTGACGAACAGGTACCGCTCGCCGTCCTCCCCCAGGACGTGGCCGGGGTCGATCGCCCCCGAGACGCCGGTGAACACCGGTTCGCTCCACGGCCCCGCGGGGTGATCGGCGGTGATGACCCAGATCTGCGGCTCGGTCATCGCATCCGACCAGGCCGAGGGGATGAACGGGATGTAGATGAAGAACCGGCCGTCGTGCGCGATGAAATCGGGGGCGAAGACGGTCGTGAGCGGCTGCTCCAGCGCGCACGTGACGAACGTCCAGTTCACGAGGTCGGGCGAGCGCCAGATCGTGAGCCCCGGCGCCGCGTCGAACGACGAGTACGTGAGGTAGTACTCGTCGCCCACCCGCAGCACGGTCGGGTCGGGCCGGTCGCCGGGCAGCACGGGGTTGCGGAAGGTTCCGTCACCCAGATCCGCCGGCTGTCGCCAGGTGCGCACAGCCGTTCGCCGCCTATCCCTTGAGCCCGCCGGCGAAGCCCTGGATGAACTTCTTCTGGGCGAACAGGTAGAACGCGAGGATCGGGATCATCGAGACGAGCACGATCGCGAAGATGCGGTTCCACTGCGACACGAGCGAGCCGATGAAGTAGTACATCGACACGGGCAGCGTCTGGTTCGCCGAGCCTCCCATGAAGATCAGCGCCGTGAAGAAGTCGTTCCACACGATCAGGCCGGTGAGGATCGCGACGGTGCCGGTCGCCGGCGACATGAGCGGCAGCACGATGCGGAAGAAGACCTGCGACCTGCTCGCGCCGTCGATCGTCGCCGCCTCCTCGTACTCGGTGCCGAGGCCGCGGAAGAAGCCGGCGTAGAGGAAGATCGCCAGCGGCAGCAGCATCCCGACGTAGAGGATGATCATGCCCCACAGCGACCCGGTGAGGCCGATCGCGCGCCATCCGATGTACAGCGGGACGGTGCCCAGCTGCGACGGCAGCACGATCGCGATGAGGAAGAGGTAGTACGCCGCCTTGCTCCAGCGCCGTGTCGAGCGGGCGAGCACGTAGCCGGTGAGGGCGCCCAGCAGCACGAGCCCGACGATCGACCCGACCGTCATGATGACGCTGTTGATGAGACCCTGCACGATGTTGGTGTTGCCCTGCGCCGTGAACAGCTCGGCGAAGTTCTCCCAGGCCAGGTGCGTCGGCCCGCCGAGCGGCGATGTCGTGAACAGTTCGTCGTCGGATTTGAAGGCCGTCATGACGAGGAAGTAGAAGGGGATCAGGAAGACCGCGGCGAGCAGCCAGAAACCGATCTCGCGGAGGAAGGTGAGCTTCGTGTAACGGAACATCGTCAGTCCTCCGAGCGGGGGTTGGTCACGCGCTGCTGGATGATCGCGAAGACGAGGATGATCGCGGTCAGCACGACCGCGAGGGATGCGCCGTAGCCGAAGTTGCCGAGCGTGAACGCCTGCTTGTACACCTCGGTCGCGAGCGTCGCGGTGGCCCCGGCGGGGCCCGTGCCGGTCAGGGCGAGGATCTGGTCGAACACGCGCAGCCCGTTGACCAGGCCCAGCGTCGTCGAGATCGCCACGGCGGGGCGGATGGCGGGCAGCGTGACGTGCCAGAACCGCTGCCAGAGGTTCGCGCCGTCGATCGCGGCGGCCTCCTCGATCTCGATGGGCACGCCGGCCAGGCCCGCCATGTAGATGACCATCGCGAAGCCGGTCTGCTGCCAGACGATGACGATGAGGATCGTCCAGATCGCGAAGACCGGATCCCCCGTCCACGCCTTCGCGAGATCGCCGAGGCCGATGCCGTGCAGGAAGGTGTTGAGCGGACCGTTGAAGTCGAAGATGAACTTCCAGATGTAGGAGACGGCGAGGGGGCTGAGGACGACCGGCATGAAGAACAGGACGCGCAGCGTGTAGCGGCTCTTCAGACCCCGGTTCAGACCCAGCGCGAGCCCGAGCCCGACGATGTTGACGAGGATGACCGACCCGAACGCGAGGAACAGGGTGTTCCACAGCGCGAGCAGTTTCGAGGGATCCCGGAAGATCTTCGCGAAGTTGTCGAAGCCGATCCATTCGAAGGAGCCGATGCCCGACCAGTTGGTGAAGGCGAACGCGCCGCCGAACACGGTCGCGACGTAGTGGATGCCGATGACCAGCAGGATGCCGGGCAGTGCCCACCACCAGTGGCCGAACTGAAGCAGGCCCGGCCGCCGCGGCGCGGAGTCCTGCGCTCGCCGGCCCTTCCTTCCTCGGCCGGGGACCACCACCAGCTCGGTCTGGGACGGATGCGTCGTCATGATGTCCTCGCGTTCATACTCCGGCGAGCGGAGCGGGGATCAAGGAAGAGCCGTCCCGGCGCGGGCGCCGGGACGGCTCTCGGATCAGTTGTCCCAGGCGTTGTCCATGTCCTGGAGCACCTGGTCGACGGTCTTCTGACCGGTGAACAGCCCCTGGACGCCGGCGCCCAGTGCGTCGTAGACCGCGGCCTTGGGCCACGCCGAGTTCGGCAGCGGCACGTAGTCGCCGTTCTTGAAGAACTCGCTGACGGGCGCGTAGACCGTGTCGGTCAGATCGAGGTCCGCGATCCCCGAGACGGGCAGCGTGCCCTTGTCGTCGGCGAGAGCCTTCGCCTGGGCGGGCTCTGCCATCCACTCGAGGAACTTCTTGGCCGCGACCTTGTTCTTCGAGTTCGCCGCGATCGAATACGCATACGTGGAGCTGGCGATGCCGAAGGACTTGTCACTGGCCGTCGCGGGCGGGAACGCTTCGACGACGAAGCTGGCGTGCCCATCGGCCGCCTTGTTGATCTCGGTCGCAGTGCCGCTCGGGCCGAACATGCCCAGGCTGGTGCCCTGGGTGAGTCCGTTGGTGATGGCGTCGAAGCCGGCGCCCTCGACACCGTCCTGGAAGCAGCCGGCGTCGTGCATCTGCACGATCGCCTCGAGCGTCGCCTTCCAGCCGTCCGAGTCGGCGAAGGTGACGTCGCCGGCGAGGCGCTGGTCGTTCCAGTCGGGTTCGTCGGCATACACGCGCGTGGCGGCGATCGTCTGCGCCATGATGCCGGCGTTGGCTCCGACGGAACCGGCGACGACGAACAGCGTCGTGCCCTGCGCCTTGAGCTCCTCGCACGTGCTCAACACGCTGGCGAAGTCGGTCGGGTAGGCGACGCCGGGCATGGTGTTGAAGACGTTGCCGATGAACACGATGTCGAGCGCCTGGCCGTAGACCTTGCCGTCAACGGTGAACATGCTCTCCGCGCCCGAGGGGATCACCGACGCCGCCGTGTCGCCGAGCGGCTCGAGCAGGCCCGCCTCGGCGAGCGGGATGATGCTCTCGACCTGCGCCGAACCGGGCGAGGTGATGAACACGTCGGAGGCGTTGCCCGCCGCCAGCTGCGTGCGGATCGTCTGTCCGTAGGTCTCGCCGGGGAGGCCGTTGATCGTGATCGTGACGCCCTCGTTCTCCTCCATGTACTGCTTGGCGAGGGTCTCGTAGCCGGTCTCGACCTCGTTGGAGACGCCGAAGGCGAGCGAGAACTCCTTCGTGTCGGTCTGCGTCTCGGTGGCGGTGCCCGTCCCCGAGCAGGCCGACAGCGCGAGCGCGCTGGCGGCGGCGATGGTGAGGATGCTCATGCGGACGGCGCGGGAGCGGCGGTGCGGTGTCATGTCCAGCCTTTCTGACTTCGTTGTCGGCGACTCGATTCGGTGAGGCACCGTGCTGTTCGTTCAGTATGACCAAGCTCTGCCTGAATTGCACATAAGTTGTGTCAATACGTGACATAAGCAGGTGCGAGATCAGTCTCCGAGCTGCGCGACGACGGCCGGCGCGGCACGCACCGCGAGGGCGACGCTCGTGAGCGTCGGATTCGTGACGGTCGCCGTCGGGATCAGCCCGTTGCCGCCGAGGAAGAGGTTCTCGAAGCCCCACACGCGCGAGCGGTCGTCGACGACCGACGCGGCGCCGCCGTCGTCGCCCATCCGCACGGTGCCCTTGTAGTGCAGGGAGGTACCGGCCGGCATGAGCCGCGGCTCACCCCCCGGGATGAACGCACCGATGCTCTCCGCGACACTGCGCAGGTCGGCGCTGGCCCGCTCGACCTCGGCGAGCTCGCGCTCGGTGACCTCGTACTCCACGGAGATCAGCGGCATCCCCCACCCGTCGACCTCAGTGCCCGAGAACACCAGGCGGTCTTCGGCACGAGGGAACTTGCGCACGCCGTTGCCCATCGCGACGAATCGCGCAGCCCCCACGGCCACCTGCGACTCGTCCACCGGGAACGGCGGATTGGCCATGTGCATGACCTGCGTGCGATAGGGATGGATGCCGGCCGTGTACGGGATGCCGAAGGTCGACGCCGTCGGGTCCTTCACCAGCTCCTCGACGGGCGTGTCGATGCCGGCGCGCGTCACGACGTCGTCGGTCAGCGCGACGACGCTGTACACCAGCACGTGCTCGGTGAGGTAGCGGCCGAGGGCATCGGGGCGGATGCCGGAGGCCCACAGCAGCTGCGGCGTCTGGAACGCGTTCGCCGCGACGACGACGACCTGCGCCGTGATCGTCTCGGACTCGCCGGTCGGCAGATGTTCCACGACCGCTCCGGTGACACGGCCGCCGTCGACCAGCAGGCGCCGGGCGATCGTGTCGGCGCGCAAGAGCACGGGCGTATCGCCGAGGATGGTGTCGGCGCCGCCCCAGCGGATCGACCCGTCGGGCTGCGGGAGCGCCGACATCGGCAGGCCGTCGGGCCTGCGATCGTCGGGAAGCGTGTCGCCGAAGTGCTCGCGCAGGATGGCCTTGATGGCACTGCCGTAGGGGTTCTCGGGGAGCGTCGTCACCTGCATGAGCCGTTCGGCCTCGTCGAAGGCGGCATCCAGCTCGCCCGCCGGGATGAACGGGATGCGCTCGTCGTCGTTGGGGCGCGGCGTCGCGCACGTCCAGTGCACGCCCATGCCGCCGACGCAGCTCGACAGCGCCGCCGCCGGCATGCCGGACTGATGGCCGGGCGAGGCGAGGTAGGTGCCCCCGGGCGAGATGATCGTGCCCTCGACATCGAACGCCCGCGCGGAGTCGCCGCGCGGGGCGCCCTGCGGCCCCTGCGAACGCTCGCGGGCGGCATCGCGCTCACCGAGCGGGAGGTTGCGCACGTTGGCTCCCGGCGGGTCGGAGACCTGCGGCCCGAGTTCGATCATCGTGATCGACGTGCCGGGGCGCTGCTGGTCGATCAGGCGCGCGAACGCCGACCCGACCGGACCGCTGCCGATGATGAGGACGTCGGTGTCGATGGACATGAGTGACCGCCTTTGCTCAGTGTGCGCCTTCATGATTCCACATCTTTTGTCAGAATCAGGCATTAGTGTGACGAATCCCGTCCATCGCGACGGGCGATGCCCTGCGCGCATAGCAGGTATCTATGCGCGCGGTCCCTCCGCATCCGCGCGGTCGATATGATCGGCGCAACCGGCCCACACCCGAAGGACCATACCGTCGTGACCGATCACGCCCTTCTCTCGCGCCTCGACCTCAACCTCCTCGTGGCGCTGGATGCGTTGCTCACGGAGCGCAGCGTCACGCGGGCCGCCGAACGCCTGCACCTCAGCCAACCCGCCCTCTCGGCGTCGCTCGCGCGGCTGCGCACGCACTTCAACGATCCGATCCTCGCGCGCCGCGGCAACACGTACGAGCTGACGCCGTTCGCCCTGCGCCTCACCGAGCACACCACGACCGCGCTCGATGCGGCGCACCGCGTCTTCGAGAGTCAGGCCACCTGGGAACCGGCCGAGTCGACGCGGGAGTTCCTCATCTACGGATCGGACTACGGCTTCACGACCATCGGGCGGACGGTGTCGGAGCTGGCCAAGCAGCGCGCCCCCGGCGTGCGATTCCGCTTCGCCCTGCACACTCCGCTCGTCGTGGAAGATGCCGCGAACCGGCTGCGCTCGGCGGACGCGATGGTCATCCCGCACGGCTTTCTCACCGAGCTCCCCTACGTCGACCTCTTCCCCGACCGGTGGGTCGGTGTCGTCGCCGCGGACAACGCGGCCGTCGGCGACGCCCTCACGATGGACAACATCAAGACGCTGCCGTGGGCGCTGCACTACCAGTCGCGGTCGGCCTTCACCTCGGCGGAGCGTCAGGTGCAGCAACTGGGCGTCGAGCCCCACGTCGAAGTCGTCGTCGAGAGCTTCCTGTCCCTTCCGCTGTTCATCGCCGGCACCGACCGCATCGGCTTCGTGCAGACGGCGCTGCTGCCGATCCTCACGAAGATCGGCGGACTGCGCGTGGTCGGGCTGCCCTTCGAGCCGACGCCGCTGACGAACGCCCTCTGGTGGCACCCCGCGCACGGGCGCGACCCCGAGCACGCCTGGATGCGCGAGCTCTTCGTCGAGGCCGGCCGAATCGTCGCCGAGCGCGCCGCGGCGTGAGCCGAACGCCGCCCGACCGGCGGCGGTCCGCTACTGCGCCTTCTGCTCCTGGCCGACGGTGGGCGCCTCGACGATGGGGTTGTACATCTCCATGTAGAGGCTGATCTTCCCGTCGGTGCACTCGTAGTACGTGTACATCTGTCCGTCGGTGACCTCGCCGTCGCCGAACGCGCCGCGGCACGTCACGTCACCCCAGAACCGGTCGGGGTACTGCGTCATGAAGATCTCGAACCGCGGGTAGCCCCAGATCGGGAAGTGCTCGACGGTGCGCTGGTTCCACAGCGGCAGCGGCGTCTTGTGCGGGGCGCCGGACTGCGTGAACGCCATGACGGCGAAACCGTCGTCGTGCAGCAGCGGCGCGCGGCCGATGTTGCGGTTCGGGCCCTCGAGGCGCATGAACCGTTCGATGAGCGCGAAGTTCTCCTGGCGGAGCTTGTCGGCCTCGGGGTCGAGCGGGAAGGAAGGGGTCGTCATCTCTGATCCTCTTTTCGGTGATGGTCTCCGGCGCCGCGCGGCCGCAGGAGGCGAATACGCACGGCGCCGATTCGGTCGGTGGGCAGCACGTCGAGCCGTTCGTCGCCGTTGAGGGCGCGCCCCGGCATCCAGCGGCCGCCCTCGAAGACGCCCTCGACGACGGAGTCGATCTCGACCGCATCGACTCCCCGGGCGTCGTCGGCGAAGAAATCGAACGCGAGACCCTCCCCGATCACGAGGAACTCGTCGTCGCTTTCGGCGACCACGAGCGCGAGCGGACGGGTGTCGTGCGGCACGAGCATGCGCGCCCCCGGGGAGGTCTCCGGCGGCAGGTCGGGTGCCGGCGGCAGGTCGGCGACACCGACGTCGCGCAGCATCCGGTCGAACAGGGCGCGCAGCCCGCGCGCCACGAGACGATACCCGCCGAGCACGAACTCGTGCGACTCGACCCCGGGTCCCAGCACGACCGCCGCCACCCGGCCCTCACGCTGGGCCACCGCCAGCGGCCCCTCGATCTGGGTGAGCAGCCGCAGCAACTGCGAGCTCTGCCCTCCGATCCGGGCGTCGTCCACGCCGAAGGCCGACCACCCGAGCGCACCGCGCCCGAGCGCCAGCACGGCGTCGCCGGCGCGCAGCCGGCACTCCGGAACGAACAGCGGATTGCCCTCGAACGCGTATGTCGCCACGACGGACGCCGCGTCGTCGACATAGATGTCGGGGCTGACCATCGCCAGCGCCGGCGCCGCGGCCCGCCACACGTCGAGCACCCGCGACGCGGGCCCGCCGCTGGGGTACTGCCCCGGATCGGGCTGACCCGGTTGCGGCCCGAGCCACGCGTTGGCGTAGAAGGGCACCGGCCACACCGCGGCGCCGCGGGTGGCGAGTTCCTGCGCGTGCGCCGCGAAACCCCACGCCATGAACACCTCGTCGGCGTCGGGGCCCTCGCCCAGCAGCTCGGCCCACGTGCCTGTGGCACGCGACCCCGCCGCGCGCCACAGGCGCCCGGCGAGCGAATCTGCGGCAGCGTCGCGGACGAAGGCGACGAACTCCTCCGGCGCCTCGGCCGCCCACACCGCCTCGGCCGCCGCAGACCGGTCGCGGCTGTCGGCGAGGATGCCGACCTCGTTCTCGATCTGCACCATCGCCACCCGGTCGCGCAGGTCGTGCCGCGCGATGGCGTCCAGCAGCGCCGCGAACGCGCGGGCGTCGGCCTCGCGCAGCTCGGACGAGAACACGCTGAGCACCGGCTTGGACGTGGCGCCCTCGTACGTGAAGGCGGGGCGGATGCGGCCGCTCACGCGGGCGCGGGGGAAGCGTTCGGGGTCGGCACGCACCCAGCGCGGCGCGTACGTCGAGCCGGCATTCTTGAACGCGCCGAACCACAGCAGCACGAGCCGCAGCTCGTTGCCCTCGGCCTCGACGAGCAACCGGTCGACGAGGGAGAAGTCGAAGACGCCCTCCTCCGGCTCGCTGAGGTCCCAGCACACCGGCGCGATGACGGTGTTGCCGCCGAGGGCGCGCACGTGCCGCAGCGCCGCGGCGATGGCCTCCGGGCTCGAGGACGTCGAGTTGTGCAACTGACCGCCCAGCAGCAGCACCGGCGCGCCGTCTCGCTGCAGCCCGCCGTCCACCATGCGCCAGCGGGGGGCGCTCATGCGTCGGGCCTTTCGCCGCGGGCGTGCAGGCGCAGGCGGGCGAAGAAGTCGCCGAAGATCAGCCGCGCGTCGACCGTGTCGTACAGCGTGAGCGGACGGGGCGACGGATGCGGTGCGTAGCGCCCCTCGTCGGTGATCCACGGCGCGGCGATCTCACGGAAGGTGCTCGACTCGGTCGACAGCGCCGTGATCATGACGGGCGGGCTGTCGCCCATGGGCCAGACGCCGCCGATCGCGATGGACTCGGGCGGGCTCGTGAACTGCCCGTAGAGCCAGACCCCGAAGGCGCCGGCGCCGTGCACCCCGTCTTCGAGCTCCGCGATCGACAGCGCGCACTGCCGGTAGACATGCTGCGGGATCTGAGTGATGCGCGCACGGCTCTCGTTGAACACGTACTGTGCCGCGGGCAGGTCGAGCATCAGGTTGTACTCCCACGCGCCGCCCGGATGGGCGCCGCCGCCGATCCAGATCAGTTCCATCCGGTCGGCGAGCGCGGGGTCTTCCCGAAGGGCGGAGGCGACGTGCGTGAGCGGCCCGCCGCAGGCGACGACCAGCGGCAACGGGTCGTCGCGCCGCGACTCGGCGAGGATGAGCCGTGCCCCGTCGGTGAGGGCGGCCAGCTCGGCGAAGCGCACCTGCACGTCGTCCGACACCGGCGGCGGATCGATGACGCCGAGCCGCCGCATCAGTTCGCGCGCGGCATCCCGCGCGGGGCTTCCTGCCGGGTACGGCAGCGCGCTCATCGCGATCGACGTGCAGGTGATGCCGCGGATGACGGCGGCGTCGGCGAGAAGGTGGTGCGCCAGCGCCAGCAGCCCGTCCGGGTCGCCCGCGAAGTCGTTGTCCACGATCACCCGGGTCTGCGCCGTCACGGGGATGCGGCGGTGGGTCATGTCCCCATCCATCTCGCCACCGCCTCGATCGTCGGCAGCGCGGTCGGGTCGGCCGGCTCGTTGATGTGCGCGTGGTCGGCGCCGGGCTCCAGGTGCAGGGTCGCCTGGACGCCGGCTCCCCGCAGTAGTTCGGCGAACGCGACGCCCGAGGGCTTCAGCCCGTCGAGCTCGCAGACGACGACGAGCGTGCGCGGGAAGCCCTCCCCCGAACCGAGGCCCGCGAACACGTGCGGGTCGGCCAGAGCCTCCACGGAGCCCGCGTAGTTGAGCGCGAGCTGCGTGGTGGGCGAGGCCGGGTCGGGGATCTGCCCCGGATGCGGGCCGTCAGGGTGCACGACCGGATAGACCAGCACGAGGCCCGCCGGAACCTCGCCGGCGCCGTCGCGCAGCCGTGCAGTCACCCCGGACGTCAGCGCGCCGCCGGCGCTGGCACCGCCGAGGTGGAGGGAACCGGCATCCACACCCAGCAGCTCCTGCGCGTGATCACCCGCGTACTGCCACGCCGCGATGACATCGTCGGAGGGCACGGGGTAGTGCACGTCGCCGAGGCACTTCGTGTAGTCGGCGGCGAGCACGGGGATGCCGCGGGAGGCGAGCTCCAGGGCGAACCAGTGCGACTCGGGCATGTCGAGGTAGCCGCCGATGAACGCACCGCCGTGCACCCAGACGAGGCCGCGCCCGGTCGGGGCTGCCGTCGCGTCGCGGTACGCGCGGGCGGGCTGCGGCCCGTGCGGGGTCTCGATCACAAGGTCGCGCGTCTGCACGTGCCGCAGCCGCGGGAACCGTCGCTGCAGCGACGCGGTGTCGATGTCGTTGCGCGGGTCGGCGGGCTCGCCGTGGTCGCGCAGCCACGCAAGCGCGTCTGCGAGAGGCAGGGCACGGATGTCGAACTCGGCGTCGGCCACGATCAGCCCGCCGGGAGCGACCGCATCGCGGCACGCACCAGGTCGTGCTGCCTGCGCACCAGAAGCAGCGGGTCGACCTCGCCGAGCTCGGCGAACGCGTGGCCCTCCCATTCGCTCGACCAGTACCCGCGATAACCGCCCTCGACGAACACGCGCACGAGTTCCGGATAGTCGATCGCCGGCTCCTGGCCGTGCTCGTCGATGTCGTAGAACTTCGCGTGCACGTGCAGGATCTGCGGCATGATGTCGGCCCACTCCCGCGGGTCGACATGCCCGTGCATGTTGAAGGCGAGATGCGCGAACGACCCCAGCCGCCCCGGATCGAAGTCGCGCCCGCGCAGGTAGGAGATGAACTCCTCCTGCTGCGCACGCATCGGGGCATCCGTCGCCCAGATGCGCTGCAGTTCCGTCAGCGCCTCTTGGTCGAGCCCGGCACGCGACAGTGCACGCAGCAGCGTCGGCGACATCGCCCGCATCGTCGCGGAGAAGTCGGCGACGAAGCCCAGCAGCGGCGAGTCGAGCTCGGCATACGTGTCGCGCACGCGCAGGATCGGCTCGGCGTTCGGCCCCATCGGCGCGTGGATCTCGTACGCCAGCTTCAGCTCCAGGCGCTCCGCCACCGGCAGCAGCCGGCGCAGCAACTCGGGTTTGGCCGATTGGATGCGCACGAGCGGGAAGCCGAGTCTCTTCGCGCCCTGGAACATGAGCTCACTGAACTCGAACTCCTCCTCCGGGGTCATGTCGCGGTCGCGGCGCTTGCCCATGTCGAGGTTCGCGCCGAACGAGCTGGCATCGAACCCGTGCCGATCGAACGCGGCCCGCCATCCCGCGACGAACTCGTCCGAGACCACGGGATACGTCGGCACCATCTGCGAGGCGACGATCTCGATGCCGGGCCCGATGCCGACCTCGGCCACCCGGTCGAGCAGCCCGTCGAAGTCGAACCAGCCGGCGCGGAACTCGGCGCTGGCCGAATACAGCGTGAGCCCGAGCCGGAAGGGGTCGGCATCCGTCGCCGCCGGGGCTTCCGGTACGTCCGCCGCCATCGCCGGCACGGGCGCCGGCCCGTCCACGGCGGTGAGCGTCAGCTCCTGATGCACGATGTTCGGCACGTAGACGCCGGGGCCGCCGTCCTGACCGGGCGCGATCTGCATGTACGGCAGCCGCAGCTCCCCGTGCACGACCACGTCGTGGGTCTCGCCGAGCGCGACCTGCACGTCGCGGCGGACGATCAGCAGCGGATGCTGCTGCAGGAACCACAGCACGTCGCTCTGCGCGCAAAGATCGGCGATCGCGTACCGCACGCCGCCGAGCTCGAACACGAGATCCTGCTCGGGCACCTCCTCGCCGTCGATCGTCACCCGCAGCGTCGACACCGACGACAGCCACAGGCTGCGATACCAGGGGACGGTCAGCGCGAGGGCGGCACCCTCCGGGTGCGCGCGCAGGCTGTCGCCCGCGATGAGTCCGTTCGGCATCCGTTCCCCCTCAGTCCAGGTCCGAAGCGATCTCGCGCATGAGCGAGTGCTGCCGGCGCACCTGCTCGAGCGAGCGCCACGGCAGCCGCTCGCCCTCGTACTCGCTGGAGAGGTAGCCGGTGTAGCCGGCATCCTTGAGCCCCTGCAGCACGGGACGCCACGGGATCTGCTGATCCACCCGGTTCTCGTCGATGTCGTGGAACTTCGCCTGCACGAACACGACGTACTTGCCGATGTCCTTCAGCTCGGCGGGGTCGACGCCGATGCCGTCGAGGAACGCCGGGCGCGTCTCCCGCGTCTCACCGGGGCGCAGCGGAATGGGTCGGTCCTGGAAGATGCCGGTGTCGATGAGCAGGCCGAAGTGCTTCGTGCCGGTGCGCTCGATGAGCCCGATGTAGTCGTCGACGACCTCGTGCTTGATGGGAGTCGGCGAGTGGATCTCGGGGCAGATGACGACATCGAGCTCGGAGGCCAGGTCGAGGCTGCGCTCGACCGCCTCGGTCCAGATCGGATGCGGGATGAGGTCGCTGGTGACGACGCCGATCTTCGGCCGCACGAACCGGAAGCCGAGCTGCCTGGCCAGACGGATGTCGCGCTGCAGTGCGGCGGCGCCCTGGGCGGCCGTCATGTCGCGACCGTGGATGCCGCTGGAGTGCAGGCGCGTGTCGATCCACGAACCGAAGTTGGTCGGCTCGAGCCGGTAGACCTCCAGCAGCCGGAACCACTCGTCGATCCACGCCGTGGAGGGGGTCGGATAGCCGGCGACGTGGCCTTCGCCGAGGATCTCGACACCGGTCGCGCCGACGTCGGCGATCGCGGCCAGGGCGGTGTCCAGGCCCAGCACGGTGTTGAAGTCGTGCGTGTAGCTGTACAGGCTCACGCCGTACTTGAAGGGTCCGCCGGCGCGCTCCGAGGTGAGCGTGACCCAGCGCGACGCGGGGGTGCGGCTGGGCTGGTGCTCGATGGGGATGTACGAGGCGCGCAGCAGGATCTCCACCGAGACCTCGTGCGTGCCGTCGGGCAGACCGCCGGGCAGCGGCACCGTGACGGTCGCCGCCTCCTCCAGCGGCCAGCGTACGTCGTCGCTGTCCCACAGCTCCTGCAGCGTGTAGGTGCGCCCGCCGAACGTCCACAGGGGGACGTCGTGCGGCACGTTCACGAGGTCGCCCACGCGCACCGAGATGCCGTCGATGAGCGAGGCGTACACACCGCGGTAGTTGGGGATGCGCACCCGCAACTGGAAGCCGGTGATCTCTCCGCCGGTGTGGACGTTGCGGAAGCCGGTGGACTGGATCAGGTCTCTTTCGAGAAGCATCGGTGCTCGCTCTCTGCTCGGATGTCGCCAGACTATCAGTCTTATGTCTACTTATGGCATAAGTAAGTCTGATACGCCCCTATCAAAGACTCTGATCCGCCGCCTCGCTCAGGGCTCCGTCCGCAGGAACTCCCAGAACCGCACGGCCTCGCCGGCATCCATCGGGCGCAGCGGCCGCCCCGCGACGGCATCCTCGTTCTCGGCCAGGCAGTTGCGCGTCGAGTACTCCACGACGCGGCGCACGCGCTCCACGCGCCGACGGCCGAAGGCCTCCAGCGCCTCGTCGACGCCGGCACGGCCGAGCTCGTCAGCCAGCACGAACGCATCTTCGATCGCCATCGCCGCGCCACTGGAGCCATGCGGCGGCATCGCGTGCACGGCGTCGCCGACGAGCACCAGCCGTCCGCGGCGCCAGGGGGCGTCCGGGGCGAGCGATTGGAACGGCGCGATGTGCACGTCGTCCCACGGCACCTCGGCGCGCAGCTGGTCGGCACCGGGAAAGGAGAACTCCGTCAGCACCTCGCGCAGTTCGTCGAGCACCTCCTGGCGGTCGGCGCGGGGCAGTCCCGGGCGCGGCAGCGTCAGGAATGCGTACACCGAGCCGTCTCCGAGCGGCCACAGGCCGATCTTGACGGCGCGCGGGCCGATGTACATCGTCCCGTGGTCCAGGCCCGGCAGCGCGTTCATCACCCAGCGCAGGCCCAACTGCTCCGGGTCGCGCGGGCGCTCGTCGATCACGATGCCGCGCAGGCGCGAGCCGATGCCGTCGGCGCCCACGACGAGGTCGTACCGCTGCGGGTCGCGGCCGTCGAAGCTCACGGTGGCGCCGCCGTCTTCCACGGTGACACCGGTGACGGCGACCCCGTGCACCACCTCGATCCCGTGCGCAGCCAGCGGCGCGGCCAGGGCGCGGGCGAGGCTCTCCCGGTCGACGATCACGTTGTCGGGGTACGGCTGCCCTTCCGGCGTCTGCCGGTCGACGCGGACGAGAGTCGTGCCGTCGGCGCTGCACATGTGCAGCGTCATGCTCGGCGCGCTCGCAGCGAGCACCGGCTCGATGACGTCGATCGCGGCCAGCGACCGCAGGGCGCACGACGACAGCCCCACGGCGACGCCGACCGGGCGCGGGTTCGGGTCGACGATGTCGATCTCGAAGCCGGGTCGCCGGGCGAGGGCATTGGCGACGGCGAAGCCGGCGATGCCGGCGCCCGCCACGAGCACGCGCACCGGGGCGCTCATGCGGCAGGAGTGGTGTCGGGGGTCCAGTCGGCCGGCTCGACCCAGTCCACCGGAGGCTTCCAATCGCCCAGCGGCGGCATCGGCACCACCTCGCCGGCGGCATCGGTCACCTGCGTGATCGCGTTCTGGAACTCCCGGAACTCCTTGATCTTCCCGTCCTCCAACAGGAAGTGGTGCAGATAGTGGTTCTTGTAATACACCGGCTCGTACCCCGGCTCGGGCGAAACGATCACTCCTTCGCCGTCGCATTCCACCCAGAACTGGTCCGGGAACTGCGTATCGAACACCTGCACGTTGCTCCACGCCCACTGGGTGAAGATCTGCATGTTGATCAGGAAGTTGTACTTCAACTCGTACTGCCCGCGCATGTCGATCGGGCGGCCCATCCCCGTCCACGGCAATACCTTGTACCCGTCGGCCGTGAACAACGACGCCCGCTCCAACCCGTGACAACGCAGGAAGTGCTCCACCGTCGCACGGTTGCGATCCTGCAGCACACGCTGCTCGTCGTTCAGAGGTTCGGTCATGGCGCATCCTTCGCATCGGCGGTCGGGGGGTGAACTCCTTCACGCTACGAACTCGGCGCCCACCCGGCGATGTCTGATCGACCATAGAATCACGCATGAGGAATGGAGCTTCAGCCATGTCAACAGGCGGCACGGATGCCGGCGAGCTCGCGATCGAGGATCTGGATCTGCTCCTGGAGACGATGGCGGGCCCCGACGGGATGCGCGGGCGCGCCGAGGCGCTTCCGCTGCTGTGCGAGAAGGCGGCCGACCTCCTCGACTGCGACGCGACGATGCTGCGCCTGGCCGACGCGGACGGCGCGGCGCTGCGCGTGGTCGCCGTGTCGAACCGCACGGGCGTGCTCACACCGGTGCATCTGGGCATCGCCCGCGGCGAGGTGCTCGCCCTCGCCGAGCCCGGCGCGCATGTGGTGCGTCGACGCTCCCTCGCGCCCAGCGTCGACGCTTTCCTCACCGGTGAGATCCAGTGGAACACGAACACGTCGGTGCGCGACGTGTTTCCGCTGGCGACGATGTGCGCGGCCCCGCTCGTGCGCCGTGGCATGTCGGTGGGCGTGATCGGCCTGTACTGGGCGCAGCCGCACGTGCCCGATGCGACCGAGACGCGCCTCATCCGCGTCGCGTCGCGCCTGGCCGCCCTCGTCGTCGAGGTCACCGGTGCGACCGACCTCGCCGCCGGTGCGCTCACCGCCGCACGCGCTGCGGCGGCGGAGCGCGCGGCGGTGGCAGAGGCGCTCGCTGCCGAGCTCGAGCGCCACGGCGCCGCACGGCACCTGACCGCGGCACGCCCGAACGCCCTGCACGTGCTGGCGCAACCGGATGCCGCAGCCATCGCCGTCGCGGACGCCGAGGACGTGCTGGGGATCGGCGACGACGGCGAGCACCAGCTCGTCGTGGCGGATTTCGCCGACGCGGACGCGGCGTTCGCCCAGGCCCGCACGCTGGCCGACGACCCGTTCCTGGGCCGCTGCGCGGTGGCGGCATCCGGCCTGCGCCTGTGGGCGCTCCCGCCGAGCGATGCCGACCTCGGACGGCTGCGCACGCGGCTGACGGGCGCCGCCGGACTCATCGGCGCCGGGTCGGCGGGGCCGGTGCGTCCGGGGCGGTTCGCCGAGGCGCTGCGTGACGCCGCCACCGCCGCGCGGCTGTCCGGCACCCGCGGCGGACGCCTCGTCGCGTTCGCGGAGGTCGGGTCGATCGTCGAGGCCACCGCGTCGATCCCCGAGGAGCAGGCGCGCGCGCTCGTGCGCGAGGTGCTCGGCCCCATCGAAGACTACGATCGGCGGCACGACGCCCGGCTGCTGACGACCCTCACGACCTACCTGTCGCTCAACGGCAGCGCGACCGGCACCGCGCGCGCCCTGAGTCTGCACGTGAACACGGTGAAGCAGCGCCTGGAGCGGATCGGCCGGCTGCTGGGCGCCGACGTGCGGGACTACTCCCTCGTCGCCCGGCTGCTGCTCGCGCTGGAGTGGCGCTCGATGCTGCGCGACTGAGGCGGGAATTGGCGCCGGCCCTGGGCGGGCGCGAGAATCGATCCATGCCCGCGCACAATCCCCACCTGCTGCCCGCCCACGCCTGCCTCATCGTGCACGGCAAGGACACCCCGGGGATCGTCGCGGCCGTGTCGGCCATGATCACCCGCATCGGGGGCAACATCGTCGCATTCGACCAGTACTCCGACGATCCGCGCGGCGGCGCGTACTTCCAGCGGGTCGTGTTCCACCGGCCCGACTTCGCCGCCGACCGGCCCGCCATCGAGGCCGAGATCGCCCGCACGCTGAAAGACTTCGAGCTGGAATGGTCGCTGACCGACCAGTCGGTGCCCAAACGCATGGCGATTCTCGCGTCGAAGCAGGACCACTGCCTGCTCGACCTGCTGTGGCGCCATCGCCGCGGCGACCTGCCGGTCACGATCCCGATGGTGATCTCCAACCACACCACGACCGCCGAGGACGTGCGCAGCTTCGGCGTGCCGTTCTTCCACGTGCCGTCGGTGGCGGGGCCGGACAAGTCGGCATCCGAAGAAGAGATCCTGAAGCTCCTCGTCGGCAACGTCGACGTCGTCGTGCTGGCGCGCTACATGCAGATCCTGTCGCCGGCGTTCCTGGAGCGGCTCGGGGTGCCGGTGATCAACATCCACCACTCGTTCCTGCCCGCCTTCATCGGCGCCGAGCCGTACCGCAAGGCGAAGGAGCGCGGCGTCAAGCTCATCGGCGCGACGTCGCACTACGTGACCGGCGACCTCGACGAGGGGCCGATCATCGAACAGGACACGGTGCGCGTCACGCACGCCGAGTCGGCGGTCGAGCTCGCCCGTCGCGGCGCCGACGTCGAGCGGCAGGTGCTGTCGCGGGCCGTGCTGTGGCACGCGCAGGACCGCGTCATCCGGCACGGCAACCACACCATCGTGTTCTGACTCGCCGCGAGGTCGGCCCGGTTCGGCCCGAGTTTCACACGGCATCCAGACCCACTCTCCGCATCGAGACCCGCAACCGGAGCGCGGGTCTCGATGCGCTGCGGCGGTCTCGGCGAAACGAGGGCGGATGCCGGCAGCAACCGCGCCGCCGAAACCACGCTCCGCTCGCCGATACCCGGGGAGCGAATCCGCGACTTAATCTCAGCGAATCTACGACTTAATACCAGCGAACCTGCGACTTGACCTCAGCGAATCTACGAGTTGGATATAGTCTGACGACATGGAAGCGCTGATACCCCGCCATGCGCTCGCGTACTCTCGGGAGTTGCTCGACACGTTCACGACCGTCGTGGTGCAGGGTGCTCGGCAGGTCGGCAAGAGCACCTTCGCCGAGATGTTGGTGGCGGACCGCGATCATCTACGCGTGACGCTCGATGACGAGGAGATGCTGGCTGCGGCGGTCGACGATCCCCGCACCTTCATCGATCAAGCACGCGACGGCACACTCGTCATCGACGAGGTGCAGCGGGCACCGGGCCTGATCCTGCCGATCAAGGCATCCATCGACCGAAAACGCCGGCCGGGACGGTTCGTCTTGACGGGCTCGAGCGATCTTCTCCGGCTCACGAGAACTCCAGACAGTCTCGCCGGACGCGCCGTCACGGTGAATCTTCGGACTTTGAGCCAGGGCGAGATCCGCCTTCAACGCGACGACGTGCTCGGTCGCATCCATGCGAACCCGGACGTCACCGGATTCCACACCGCGACCGTCCGCGCCGACTACGCCGAGGCCATCGCCGCTGGTGGATACCCGGAGGTCTTGCCACTGAGTCCACGGCTGCGCGCCACGTGGTTCGATGGATACGTCGATCGACTGCTCGAGCGTGATCTGAGCGATGTCGCGCCCCGCGTCGACCCGGCTCGGGTGGCAAGCGTATTGCGGTTGATCGCCGCCAACCAGTCCGGCGAGCTCGTCAAGGCGCGCGTGGCGCGCGACGCGCACGTACCGGAATCGTCCGTCACGGGCTATCTCGATCTGCTCGAGACCATGTACCTCGTGGGGGTGCTCCGGCCGTGGACTCCCAATCTGACGAGCCGGGAGGCGTCGCGGCCGAAGACATATGTCACCGACCCCGGATTGGCGCTCAGGCTGGCGCGTGGCTCCGTGGAGCAGCTCGTCGCGCTGTCGAACCCGCACATCGGGCAAGCGATGGAGGGCTTCGTCCTCACCGAACTGCTGAAGCAGCGGGAGTGGAGCGCCCAGGAGTTCGAGTTGTTCCACTTCCGAGATCGCAATGGTCTGGAAGTGGATATCGTCGCGGAGTTCTTCGATGGTTCCGTCGTCGCGATGGAGGTGAAGGCGGGGAGCACCGCCCGGGCGGCGCAGTTCGCCGGGCTGAAAGCGCTGCGCGACCGGCTCGGCGATCGTTTCATCGGTGGGTATGTGCTGAACACGGCGCAGCAGAGCACCCCGTTCGGCGATCGGCTGTGGAGTCTGCCCGTCGCGGCGCTCTGGGAGCTCTGACGGCGGTCGCGGCATCCAGACCCACTCTCCGCATCGAGACCCGCGACCGGAACGCGGGTTTCGATGCGCTGCGGCGGTCTCGGCGAAACGAGGGCGGATGCCGGCAGCGGCTGCGCCCCGACTCAGTACACGTACTCCATGAGCTCGACGCCGAGCATGCGGAACGCCTCGTGCGCGCGCAGCCGGTGCGCGATCGACAGGTCGTCGAAGCACACCGTCATCGCGTAGGCCGCGCCGGCGCGAGGGCCTGCGATGGCTCCCGCCTCGGCGCGGATGCCGTCGGCCCGCCCCGTCTTGTTGACGAACAGCAGATGGTGGCGGTCGTCCTCGTGGGCGAACGGGTCGAGCGCCGTCGCCGCCCCGGCGAGCGCGAGATCCTGGGTGAGGTTCAGCCACTCGCCGACCTGTGCGCTGACGGCCGGCGACACCACCCGGGCATCGACGATCGCCGCGAACAGCGCCGCCAGCTCGCCCGCCGAGGCGAGGGCGACCTGCGGGGCGTCATCGGGTCCGCGCACGTCGCGGAACCCGTCGAGCAGGGCCGTGTGCTCCAGGCCGATGGCCTCCACGCGCGCACGGACGGCATCCAGTCCCACGCGGGCCAGCAGCGCGTTCGCCGCCCACGCGTCGGATGCCGCGGCCGCGAGCACGGCGAGGTCGCTCACCGGCAGGGCCGGCGCCTTCAGGTGCTGCCAGAGACCGGCGACGGCCACCGGCTCGACCGAGCGGCGCTCGACGATCTCCAGCGGATTGAGCGTTCCGGCGTCGATCTGCGCGGCCACTTCGATCAGCAGCGGCACGACGCCGAGCCCGCCGACCGGCAGCGTCAGGTGGTCGTCGCCCAGCAGGATGTCCTCGCCGCTGTCGAGGTCGCAGACCCGCACCGACACCTGGGCGCCGGCCGTCGACAGCACATCGAGCGCCTTGAGCGTGCCGAGGAACGAGCGCTGACGCAGCGCCGCGCGCCCCGGCGCCGAGTGCGCGGCGGCGGCCGCAGCCCGGCGGGTCGTGCGCTCCACGGGCGCGGCGCCGCTCGTGGCCGCGAGGCGCTCCGCGGCCGCGCGATACGCCGCCCGCGAGGGAAGCTCGCGGGGTTCGTCGGCGCCGCCGCGGCGCACGCGCAGGCGCTCGCTCACCAGATCGTGACGCGGTGGTCGGCGTCGAGCCAGAGCTCGTCGCTCTCGGTGACATCGAAGGCGCGGTAGAACTCGTCGACGTTGCGGACGATCTGGTTGCAGCGGAACTCGTTCGGCGCATGCGGGTCGATCGTCAGCAGGCGGATCGTCTCGGCCTCGCGCCCCTTCTGCTGCCAGATCTGGCCCCAGCTCAGCAGCAGTCGCTGGATGCCGGTGAACCCGTCGATGACCGGCCCGTCGGGCGTTTCGTCTCGCGCCTGCGGCGCTCGCTCAACGACCGGGGTATCGCCATCGGTCGTTGAGCGAGCGAAGCGAGACGAAACGTCCTCGTTCGCGAGGTGCAGGCGGTACGCCGTGATCGCGATGCCGAGCCCGCCGAGGTCGCCGATGTTCTCGCCGATCGTGAGCGCGCCGTTGACGGTGTGCTCGGCCGCCAGCCCCCGCGGCACGAGGGCGTTGTACTGCTCGATGAGCGCTCCCGTGCGCGCCTGGAACGCCGCACGGTCGTCGTCGGTCCACCAGTCGTGGAGCGCCCCGGTGCCGTCGAAGGCGCTGCCCTGGTCGTCGAAGCCGTGGCCGATCTCGTGGCCGATCACGGCGCCGATGCCGCCGTAGTCGGCCGCGGCATCCCGGTCCAGATCGAAGAACGGCGGCCGCAGGATCGCCGCCGGGAACACGATCTCGTTCATCAGCGGGTTGTAGTACGCGTTGACGGTCTGCGGCGTCATGTACCACTCGTCACGGTCGATCGGGGCGCCGAGCTTGGCGAGCTGGCGGTCGTGCTCCCAGGCGTTCGTGCGGCGGACGTTGCCGATGAGATCCTCGGCATCCACCTCGAGCGCGGAGTAGTCCTTCCAGGTCGCGGGGTAGCCGACCTTCGGCGTGAAGGCGGCGAGCTTCTCCAGCGCACGCTCGCGGGTGGCCGGGGTCATCCACGAAAGCTCCGAGATCGACAGCCGGTACGCCTCGATGAGGTTCGCGACGAGCTCGTCCATCGCCTCCTTGGCCGCGGGAGGGAAGTGCCGCTGGACGTACACCTTGCCGACGGCCTCGCCCATCGCCGCCTCGACGAAGCTGACACCGCGCTTCCAGCGCTCGCGGTTGACCGGCACGCCGGACAGCTCGGTGCCGTAGAACGCGAAGTTCGCGGCGACGAAGGCCCGCGACAGGAACGGCGCCGACGCGCGCACGAGGTGCAGGCGCAGCCACGACTTCCAGTCCTCCAGACGGTCCTCGGTCAGCAGCGTTCCGAGGCCTTCGAGGTAGCTCGGCTCGTTGACGTTGATCTCGGCGAAACCGTCGCGGTGCTCGGGTGCCACGGCCTCCAGCCACGGCCCGAGGTCGACCCCGACGAGCTGCTGCACGGCATCCCACGACATGAGGTTGTACGTCGCGACGGGGTCGCGCCGGCGCACGTTGTCCCAGTGGTGACCGGCGAGCTCCGTCTCCAGGGTGATGGCCCGGTCGGCCTGGGTCGCGGCATCCGTCGCGCCGGCCAGTTCCAGCACCGTGCGGGCGTACTCGCGGAACGCGGTGCGGGTCTTGTCGAAGTTCTCCAGGCGGTAATAGCTCTCGTCGGGCAGCGACAGGCCCGACTGCACGAAGAACACGACGTAGCGCTGCGGGTCGCCCGGGTCGGGCTCGATGTACGCGCCGACGATGCCGCCCAGCCCCTCGCGCTCCAGCTCGCCGACCGTCCGCAGAAACCCCGCGACGTCGCCGATCGCGTCGACCCGTGCGAGCTGGCCCTGCAGCGGAGCGGCACCGAGCTGCTCGATGCGGTCTTCGTCCATGAAGCTCGTGAACAGGTCGCCGATCTTGCGCGCTTCGCTGCCCGGTTCGGCGACGACCGACTCCTCGATGATCGCGCGGACGTCCTTCTCGGCCTGCTCGGCGATGACGTGGAACGCCCCCCAGCGCGCCTTGTCCTCGGGGATCTCGGTGCGCTCGAGCCACGCGCCGTTCACGTGCCGGAAGAGGTCGTCCTGCGGGCGGATGCCGGGACTGAGCTCGTCGACGTCGATGCCGGAACGGAGGGTGTCGGTCATGCGTTCCAGGGTACCGGGGCGCACGGCCGTGCGCGCCGGCCGGACCGGGGAGTCCGTAGGCTCGAAGCGTGCCCGCCCCGACGCTCAACCGCGAGATCCTGCGGCTGGCCGTTCCGGCGCTCGGCGCGCTCGTGGCCGAGCCGCTGTTTCTCATCGTCGATGCGGCGCTCGTCGGCCACCTCGGAGTCGTGCCGTTGGCGGGGCTCGGGATCGCGTCCGCCGTGCTGCAGACGATCGTCGGGCTCATGGTGTTCCTCGCCTATTCGACGACACCCGCCGTCGCGCGGCGGTTCGGCGCGGGTGCGCATGCCGACGCCGTGCGCGCGGGCATCGACGGCCTGTGGCTCGCGCTGGGTCTCGGCACGGTGCTCGCCGTGGCCGGGTCGCTGCTGACCCCGTGGCTCGTGCGGGTGTTCGCAGCGCATGCCGCCGTCGCCGAGCAGGCCGTCGTCTACCTGCAGCTGTCGATGTGGGGGCTGCCGGCGATGCTCATCGTGTTCGCCGCGACCGGCCTTCTGCGCGGCATGCAGGACACCGTCACGCCGCTGTGGATCGCCGGCATCGGGTTCGCGCTCAACGCCCTGCTGAACCTGGTGTTCATCTACGGGTTCGGGTGGGGCATCGCCGGTTCGGCGGCCGGAACCGTCGTCGCGCAGTGGGCGATGGTCGGCGCGTACGCGTTCGTCGTGGGCACACTCGCGCGGCGGCACGCGGCATCCCTCCGCCCGCAGCGCGACGGGCTGCGCACCTCGGCCCGCGCCGGCGGATGGCTGTTCCTGCGCACCGTGTCGCTGCGCATCGCGCTGCTGGCGACGGTGTTCGTCGCGACCGGTCTCGGCACCGACGAGCTCGCCGGCTGGCAGGTCGCCTTCACGATCTTCTCCACGGCGGCGTTCGCTCTGGATGCCCTCGCGATCGCCGCACAGGCCCTCGTCGGACGCGGACTCGGCGCCGGCGACGAGCCGTTCGTGCGGCGCGTGCTCGGGCGCACCGTGGCGTGGGGCGTATGGTTCGGCGTGCTCGTCGGGGCGGTGATCGGCGGGCTGTCGGGGGTGATCGGCATCCTGTTCACCGGGTCGGCCGCGGTCGCCGCCCTCGTGCAACCGGCGCTCGTCGTGCTGGCGGTCGCGCAGCCGGTGTGCGCCATCGTGTTCGTGCTCGACGGCGTGCTGATCGGCGCCGGCGACGCCCGCTACCTCGCCATCGCCGGGTGCCTCAACCTCGTGCCGTACGTGCCCGCGCTGCTGATCGTGGCGCTGGTGCACCCGACGGATGCCGTGGGCCTGATGTGGCTCGCGGTGTGCTTCTTCGGCGTGTACATGCTGGCCCGGTTCGCGACCCTGGGCTGGCGCGTCCGCCGGCCGGAGTGGCTCACCGCCGGAGCATGACCTCCTCCCCAGCCGGCGATTTTCACGAGTTGTCCACATTTCGGTCGATCTGGCCCCCCGGCGTCGGCGGATGGTGGCATCCTGGCGGTCACGAGGCGAGAATGGAGGTGTGCGGGAGATGACCGAACCACAGGTGTGGACGCTGATCGGCGTCTTCGCGGCGGCGATGTTCGGCATGATCACGATCGTGTCGACGCTCTTCGTCGGCATCGTGCGGGCCGAGATCGGGGGCGTGCGGGCCGAGATCGGGCGGCTCGCCGACAAGGTCGACCATCTCGACGGCGACGTGCAGGCGCTCATGCGCCACACGTTCGGCATCGAGCGCGGCTGAGCTACGCCCAGCGGCGGCACCACTCGTACATCACGACCGCGGCGGCGGCGCTCGCGTTGATCGAGCGGGTCGAGCCGTACTGCGCGATCTCCACGACGCCGGCCGCGGCGGCAAGCGCCTCCGGCGACAGCCCCGGCCCTTCCTGACCGAATAGCAGCACGCATCGCTCGGGAAGGTCAGCGCGGTCGACGGGGACCGACCCGTCGACGTTGTCGACGGCGACGACCGGGATGCCGGCATCCTCCGCCCAAGCCGCGAACCCCGCGACGTCCGGGTGATGCCGCACATGCTGGTAGCGGTCGGTCACCATCGCGCCGCGGCGGTTCCAGCGGCGCCGGCCGATGATGTGCACCTCCGCGGCGCCGAAGGCGTTGGCGCTGCGCACGATCGAGCCGATGTTCAGGTCGTGCTGCCAGTTCTCGATCGCGACGTGGAAGACGTGGCGGCGCTCGTCGAGGTCGGCGACGATGGCCTCCACCGTCCAGTAGCGGTAGCGGTCGACGACGTTGCGGCGGTCGCCGTCGGCGAGCAGCTGCCGGTCGTAGCGGGGGTCATCGGGCCAGGCCGCGGGGCCGCCCGGCCACGGCCCCACCCCGACCGGCAGCTGCGGCTCGCCGGCATCCGCCTCGCCCGTCGCTTCCGCCTCGCCCGTCGCCTCCGTCACCCGCCCAGCGTACGGCCCCGTCTCCCCCGTCCCCCCACCGCACGCCCCCGTCCCCCCACCGCACAGCCGGTGAGACTGCATCCGTGCACCGAAACAGCAGGCGGCGGCTGCAGTCTCGGTGCACCGATGAAGTCTCGCGGAGCATGGGCGCTGATTTTTCGGTGCGCCGAAAAGTGCGGTAGGTTTTCGGTATGCCGAAACGGGATGCCGCACCCCGCACCGCGGATGCCGCACCCCGCGCCGCGGCACCCAACGGGCGGCCACCACGGCCGGCGCGGCGTGCCGCGTGGCTGCTGGGGCCGGCGCTGGTTGCCGGGGTCGCCTACCTCGACCCCGGCAACGTCGCGAGCAACATGACGGCGGGCGCCCGGTTCGGCTACCTGCTCGTCTGGGTCGTCGTGCTCGGCAACGCGATGGCATGGCTCATCCAGTACCTGTCGGCGAAGCTCGGCATCGTCACCGGCCGCAGCCTCGCCGAGACGCTCGGCGACCGGTTCCGCAGCCGCTGGAGCCGCCGCGCCTACTGGCTGCAGGCCGAGCTCGTCGCGATGGCCACCGACGTCGCCGAGGTGATCGGCGGCGCCGTCGCCCTGTGGCTGCTGTTCGGCGTGCCGCTGCCGATCGGCGGCCTCGTCACCGGCGCCGTCTCGACCGCGGCGCTGCTCGTCCAGCAGCGTCGCGGCGCGCGCAGCTTCGAGTTCGTTGTCATCGGGCTGCTGGCGATCATCGCGCTCGGCTTCACCTACGGTGTCTTCGTCGCCCCTCCGGATGCCGGCTCCGTCGCCGCCGGCCTGCTCCCCCGCTTCGAGGGCACCGAGTCGGTGCTGCTGGCGGCATCCATCCTCGGCGCGACGATCATGCCGCACGCCATCTACGCGCACAGCGCACTGGCCCGCGACCGGTTCACGGCCGACACCGCGCACCCCGGCGACCGCGCCATCGGCACCCGGCGGCTGCTGCGCGCGACCCGCTGGGACGTCACGATCGCCCTCGTCATCGCCGGTACCGTCAACCTGTGCATCCTGCTGCTGGCGGCCGCGCACCTCGCCGGCGTCGCCGGCACCGACAGCCTCGACGGCGCCTACGCCGCGCTGCACACCGGGCTCGGCGCCGCCGTCGCGACGCTGTTCGCCGTCGGCCTGCTCGCCAGCGGACTGGCCTCCACCGCCGTCGGCGCCTACGCCGGGGCCGAGATCATGCAGGGGATGCTGCGCGTGCGCATCCCCCTGCTGGCGCGGCGCCTCGTGACGCTGGTGCCGGCGATCGCGTTGCTGGCGGCGGGCATCGACCCGACGTGGGCGCTGATCCTCAGTCAGGTGGTGCTGAGCTTCGGCATCCCGTTCGCGCTCATTCCGCTCGTCGCCCTGACGGCGCGCGGCGACGTGCTGGGCGGCTTCCGCAACCGCTGGTGGACGACGGCGGCGGGCATCGTCGCGTCGGCGTTCCTCGTCGCGCTCAACGGCGTCCTCCTGTGGCTCGTGCTCGGCGGCGGGTAGCCTGGCGGAGTGCCGACCTCCGTCGCGATCGACGACTACCTGAAGACGATCTACCACCACACCGAGTGGCAGGACGACCCGATCACGCCGTCGCAGCTGGCCGCCGAGCTCGGCCTCGCGCCCTCCACCGTGACCGAGATGGTGCACAAGCTCGCCGCCCAGCATCTGGTGTCGCACCGGCCGTACGGCCCGGTCTCGCTGACGGCGGCCGGGCGGCTGCGGGCGGCATCCATCATCCGCCGGCACCGCCTCATCGAGACGTGGCTCGTGCGCGAGTTCGGCTACGCGTGGGACGAGGTGCACGACGAGGCCGAGGTGCTCGAGCACACGATCAGCGACCGGCTGCTGGAGGGCATCAGCGCGCGGCTGGGGCACCCCCGGTTCGACCCGCACGGCGATGCCATCCCGGATGCCGCCGGCGCCGTCGTCCGCTCGCCGTTCGTGATCCTCGCCGCGGCGCCGGTCGGCCACGTCGGACGCGTGCTGCGGGTGAGCGACCGCGACCCCGCGCTGCTGCGCGCGCTGGAGGCGGCCGGCCTCGATGTCGGGCACGCCGTCACCGTCACCGCGGGCGGGGTCTCGATCGACGGCGGCGCCGCCGTCACGCTGCCGCCAGGCGCCGCCGACGCCGTCTGGCTCAGCGCCTGAGCCCGCCGGTGCCGCCGGACTCCCCGCCGGCCGCCCCCTCACCCGTCACAAACAACGCCCAACCCCGGTTCACGCAGCGATTCGCGACGGACAAACAACGCCGGCATCACCCCATCCGTCACAAACAACGCCGAAACCCAGCGACAACCGCGATTCGCGACGGACAAAGGATGCCGGCATCCCCTCACCCGTCACAAACAACGCCCAACCCCGGTTCTCGCCGCGATTCGCGACGGACGAACAACGCCGCCGAACCCCACAACCGCCCGACCCTCCATCCGCCACAAACAACCCCGAAACCCAGCAATAACCGCGATTCGCGACGGACGGGCCCCGCGTCAGAACAGCACCAACCCCGCCAGATAGCTGATGGCCATCGTGCCGATGCCCACGGTCAGCGTCCGCGCCAGCACGCGGCGCAGCTGCAGGTGCCCGGCCCGCGCGGCGACGACCGAGGTGAGGCCCAGCGACAGCACGACGGCGACCATGATGGCCGTCGTCTCGATCGCGAGGGGCACGAACCACGTGATCAGCAGCGGTACGGCGGCACCGATCATGAACGCGATCGCCGCCGCCACCCCCGACCACACCGGCGCGGCGGCGGCCATGAGCTCGTCGATGCCGTGTTCGGCCTCCAGCTGCGCCGCCAGGGCGTCGTGCGCGGTCAGCTCCTCGGCGACCAGACGCGCCGTCGCCGGGGTCAGTCCCCTGCTCTCCCAGTGCGCCGCGAGCTCGTCGATCTCGCCGCCCAGGTCGCGCTCCAGCTCGGCCCGCTCCTGCTCGGCGATCAGCAGCTGCGCCTCGCGCTCGGCGGCCTCTTCGGCCCACTTCGCGCCGCCGATCGACAGGCTCCCGGCGATCGTCGCCGCGGATGCCGCGAGCAGCAGCAGCCGGTCGCTCGCCCCCGCGCCGCTGAACCCCTGCAGCAGACCCGCCGTCGCGATGATGCCGTCGTTCGCGTCGATCGTCCACGATCGGAACGCCGCGGCATCGCGCAGCGCCGCCCGCAGCCGCTGCCACCGCGACGCCCCGTCGGCGCCGTGTTCGTCGACGGTCACCGCCGCCACCCGCGCCGCGTCTTGGCCGCCTTCAGATACGGCCAGACGACGCCGGTGGCGCGCTCGCAGTAGTCCCACAGCTGCGCGGCGAGGTCTTCGTCGCGCACGATACGGCCGGGCCGCGCCAGGTGCGGCCGGCCGCGCAGCACGAACGACGGCCCCCACAGCTCGCCGCCCTCGACGGACGGGTCGACGAGGGCGCGCACGAGCGACCGCGCGCCGCGCTCCTTCGACTGCGCGATCGGGGTCTGCAGGTTGTCGGTGAAGCGCTTGATCTTCGACGGTTCGTTGACACCGAGGATGCCGCGGGTGCGCCCCCCGATCGCGTACCCCGGATGGGCCACCACGCTCGCGATCGGCACGTTCGCCGCGCGCAGGCGCCGATCGGCCTCGAGGCCGAGGGCGGTCGTCGCGACCTTCGACTGCGCGTAGGCACGGCGCGGCGCGTAGCCGACCTCGAGCTCGGGGTCGAGCACGTCGAACGGCGACAGCGACGTCACGAACGACCCGACCCACACCATCCGCCCGCGGCCGGCGGCCAGCGGCAGCAGCAGCTCTCCGGCGAGGGCGTAGTGGCCGAGCGCGTTGGTGGCGAAGACGAGCTCATGGCCGTCGCGCGTCTCGCGGTGCTTCGGCGGGTGCACGACGCCGGCGTTCAGCAGCAGCCCGTGCAGCCCGGAGCGTCCGCGCACCGTCGCCGCCGCCGCGCGCACCGACCCCAGGTTGCTCGTGTCGAGCAGGAGCGTCGTGACGTCGGCATCCGGAAGCTGGCGCAGCACCGCGGCGCGCGACGCGGCGAGCCGGTTCGGATTGCGCCCGGTCATGATCACGTGGGCGCCGGCGCCCGCCAGCTGCAGCGACGAGAAGTAGCCGAGCCCGGCCGTCGCACCGGTCACGAGGTAGCGCCGCCCGGCCAGGTCGGGCAGGCTCTGCGCATCCCAGTCGTCGCGTCCCACGGCTTGAGAATACGACCCCGCGGCCCAGCTAGGCTGGCCCCATGCGGACACGCGCCGATATCGAGTGCTGGCTCACCGACATGGACGGGGTGCTCGTCCATGAGAACCGGCCCATTCCGGGCGCCGCCGAGCTGCTGACGCAGTGGCGTGAGAGCGGCACGCCCTTCCTCGTGCTGACGAACAATCCGATCTTCACGCCGCGCGATCTCAGCGCGCGACTGCGCACGTCGGGGCTCGACGTGCCGGAAGACCGCATCTGGACGTCGGCGCTGGCGACGGCGGAGTTCCTGCGGTCGCAGCATCCGAGCGGCACGGCCTTCGTCATCGGCGAGGCGGGACTGACGACGGCGCTGCACGAGGCCGGGTTCATCATGACCGAGACGCAGCCCGACTACGTCGTCGTCGGCGAGACCCGGGCGTACTCGTTCGACCGGATCACGCAGGCGATCCGGTTCATAGACGCGGGCGCACGGTTCATCATCACCAACCCGGATGCCACGGGTCCCACGCCGTCGGGGGTCGTGCCCGCGACGGGGTCGTTCGCGGCGCTCATCACGCACGCGACCGGCAAGCAGCCGTACGTCGTCGGCAAGCCGAACCCGATGATGTTCCGTTCGGCGATGAACCGCATCGGGGCGCACTCCGAGAACACCGCCATGATCGGCGACCGGATGGACACGGACGTCGTGGCGGGCATCGAGGCCGGCCTGCACACGATCCTCGTGCGCACCGGGATCTCGGACGACGCCGAGATCGAGCGGTATCCGTTCCGCCCCGACGAGATCCTCGATTCGGTCGCCGACCTCATCGACCCCGACCCGGCCGAGTCCGACCTCCCGGAGCTGCTGTGAGCGCGCTCGAGCAGAACCTGCTGTTCGCCGCGACCGCGGTCGTGCTCCTCGGGACGCTGATCGTGTGGATCGTGCCGTTCTTCCGGCGGCGCCGGGGCGCCAGGCCCCGCGAGCGCGCCTGGTACGAGGGGCCGGGGGACGACGAGCCGGGCGGTGGCGATGCGGATGGCGGAGCCGGGGATCCGGACGCGGGCGACGAGCCCGGACCTGCAGGCGGCAGCCGCTGATGGCGGTGTTCCTCGCCCTGTCGGGGCTGGCCGTCCTGCTCGTGACGCTCGTGCTGTTCCTGCGCGGCCGGCGCGATGCCCCGCAGGGCACACCGCTGCCCAACGGCCGCGCCCTCGTCCTGCTGACGCTGCTCGGGTTGATGCTCGCCCTGGCGTCGCAACTGCCCGTCTTCCGCTGAGCCGGCCCGGCGTCGGCTACTGGGGTGCGAGGCCGAGATCGTCGAGGTCGATGACCGACCGCCACGTGAAACCGGCGGCCTCGACGGCGGCCTGCGCCCCGGTCTTGCGGTCGACGACGGTGACGACCGCGACGACGTCGGCGCCGGCGGCGCGGGCGACCTCGGCGGCCTTCAGCGGCGAGCCACCCGTCGTGGAGGTGTCCTCCACGATCACGACGCGGCGGCCTGAGACCTCGGCGCCCTCGATCTGGCGACCGCGGCCGTGGTCCTTCGGCTCCTTGCGCACGACGAAGGCGTCCACCGGCGTGCCCGTGCGCACCGACTCGTGCATGACGGCGTTCGCGATCGGGTCGGCACCGAGCGTGAGCCCGCCGACGGCGTCGACGTCGAGGTCGCGCACGACGTCGAGCACGAGCCGCCCGATCGCCGGCGCCGCGCGGTGGTCGAGCGTCAGCTTGCGCATGTCGACGTAGTACGTCGCCTTCTTGCCGCTGGAGAGCGTGAAGTCGCCGTGGAACACGGCCTCGTCGTTGATCAGCCCGATCAAGCGCTGGCGGTCTTCTTCGAGCTCGGGCGTGGAGGCGACGGTCATGCTCCAAAGTCTACGGATGCCGCGCCTGCGCAGCTCGCCCACGTGCCAAACGCAGGGCGAAACGGCCATTGCAACCCGGAGCGACGCCTCCGGGGCCGATCTACCCTGCGTTTGGCACGCATCCGGCGAGGGCACCCGGTCGTCGGGTGCCCTCGCCGCCGCGACGATCGGTTACGCGACCTGGGCGCTGAACGCACCGCTCGCCCTGCCCGCCGCGGTCACACGCACCCCGCTGCCGACCGCCGGACCCGCCGTGGAGCTCCCCGACCCGGCCGGTGCGGCGTCGGCCGTCACGGTCACCGGCGGCGCCGAGTTTCTGGGGGAGGCCGGGCTCACCCAGGCATCCGGCAGCACCGATCCGCTGCCGATGGCGAGCATCAGCAAGGTGATCACGGCGCTCGTGATCCTCGAGGCGCACCCGATCGGAGCGGGCGAAGTGGGGCCGACGATCACCTTCGGCACGGCCGACCACGACCTCTACAACCAGTACTACGTGCAGGGCGCGACGATCGCCGAGATGCCGACGGGCAGCAGCATGAGCCTGCACGACGCGCTCGAGCTCATGCTCGTCACCTCGGCGAGCAACTACGCGGATGCCGTGTCGACGTGGGCGTACGGCTCGCGCGCGGCGTTCCTGGGTGCGGCGCGCGACTGGCTCGACCGCAACGGCCTGACCCAGACCGTGCTCGTCGAGCCGACCGGCATCTCGCCGCGCAACGTCAGCACGGCGGGCGAGCTGATCGCCCTCGGCGACCTCGCGATGGCGAACCCCGTCGTCGCCGAGATCGTCGCGATGCCGGCGCTCTCCGTCCCCGGCTTCTCCGGCGCGAACACCAACTCGCTGTTGGGGTCGGAGGGGGTGCGCGGCATCAAGACGGGCACCCCCGAGGGCTCGAACCTGCTGTATTCATCGCTGCTGGACGTCGGCATCGGTGAGCCGCTGCACGTGACCGGGGTCGTCATCGGCGGCGCCGGCCGCGATCAGGTCAACCGCAGCGTCGAGGCTCTTCTCACGAGTCTGCGCAGCGGATTCCATCCCGTGCCGGTCGGCAGCGCGGGCGAGGAGGTCGGCACGGTCACGTCGACCGCCGGGTCGCGCACCGCGACGGCCGAGCTCGTGCTCGACGGCGACATCGCGCCGCCCGACGCGTGGTGGCGCCTCACCCACCCGTTCGAGCTCGGCGGCTGACGCAACGTCGGTGGCGGCGAATACGCTGGAGGCATGCGTGTGGCCACCTGGAACGTCAACTCGATCCGCGCCCGCGTCGTCCGCACCGTCGAGTTCGCCGTGCGCGAGAACATCGACGTGCTGGCGATGCAGGAGATCAAGTGCAAGCCCGAGCAGTTTCCCTACGCCGAGTTCGAGGCCGCGGGCTACACGGTCGAGGCGCACGGGCTGAACCAGTGGAACGGCGTCGCGATCGCCACCCGTGAGCCGATCGACGACCTGAGGGTCGCGTTCCCCGGCATGCCCGGCTTCGCCAAGGGCTACGACGGCCCGGATGCCCCGCAGGAGGCGCGCGCCATGGGCGCCACGATCGGCGGCGTCGAGGTGTGGAGCCTGTACGTCCCCAACGGCCGCGCGCTCGACGACCCGCACTACCGGTACAAGCTCGACTGGCTCGAGGCGCTGCGCGGGTACACCGCCGACGCGCTGCGCGCGAACCCGGACCTCGCGCTCGCCCTCACCGGCGACTTCAACATCGCCCCGACCGACGCCGACAACGGCGATCCCACCGTCATCGAGGGCGTCACGACCCACGTCTCGCCGCCCGAGCGCGCCGCCTTCCAGGCGCTGCTGGATGCCGGGCTGCACGACACCGTGCGCCCCCTCATCCCCACCGGCTACACCTACTGGGACTACAAGCAGCTGCGCTTCCCGCGCAACGAGGGCCTGCGCATCGACTTCATCCTCGGCTCGCACGCGTTCGCCGACGCGGTCGTGGATGCCGGCATCCATCGCGACGAGCGCAAGGGCGAGATCCCCAGCGATCACGTGCCCGTCGTCGTCGATCTCGACCTCAGCGGCCCGGACGACGACGACCGCCCGATGATTTGGTGACGAGGGATCTGGTAGCGAGGGATCTGGCGCCGACCGTCTACAGCGCCGCGTCCCAGTGCCCGCTGAACGGGTCCGACGGCGCGACGCCGCGCGCCTCGGCCTCGCCGAAGAGCACCGCGAGCGCGGCATCCACCGTCGAGGTCGTCGGCGTGTAGCCGTTGATCGCGGAGCGCACCATCGGCAGGTCCTGCAGCAGGTACGGGTCGGCGATCGACACGAGCACGGTCGGCAGCGTCGCGACGTGCCGCGGGCCGTCGGGACCCTGCGGCGGCGACCACTGCACGCGCAGGCCGTTCGTGTTGCCCGCGAAGCGCTGGTCGGCGAAGTAGAGGCACACGTCGTAGCGCTCGTGCAGCTTCTCCGCGCCCGGCACCGTGGCCTCGGCGTTCGGGATCTGCACCACGTCGACCTCGAGCCCGCGCGCACGCAGCCCGTCGACGAACCGCGGCGCGAACGCCGGGCTCGGGTCGTAGAAGGTCGGCCTGTCGCCGATGACGTACACGAGCGCCCGCAGACCGGGGGCCGCGGCCAGCGGCAGGATGCCGGTCGTGTTCTTCGTGACGGTGATGGATGCCGCCGCCAGCTCGTCGCGCCAGCGCCCCTCTTCGACGGGGTCGGGCTTGTCGGCATCCGATCGATCGGTCGTGCGGTGCAGTCCGATCGACGCCTTGGTCGCGAGCACGCGCCGCACGGCGTCGTCGAGGCGGTCCAGGGGCAGCGCGTCGGTGCCGGCCGCCGCGAGGATGGCACGGTAGTCGCCCTCCTGGTCGAGGTTCGCGAGGACCATGTCGTTGCCGGCCCACAGCGCGCGGGGCAGCGCCTGGGCGCGCGGCATGACGGTCGTGAAGCCGGCCATGCCGGTGTTGTCGGTGACGATCAGGCCGTTGAATCCGAGCCGCTCGCGCAGCACCCCCTGCAGCAGCTCGGGCGCGAGCGAGGCGGGCAGGATGTCCCTGTCGGCGATGCCCGGCACGAGCGCACGCGACAGTGCGCGCTGACGGATGTGGCCGACCATGATCGTGCGGGTGCCGGCGGCGATGGCCTCGCGGTAGACGTGGCCGTACTGGGCATCCCATTCGGCCTCGTCGAGGTCGTTGCAGCTCGTGACGAGGTGCTGGTCGCGGCTGTCGACGCCGTCGCCGGGGAAGTGCTTCGCGCTCGTCGCGATGCCGCGCCCCTCGAGCTCGCGGATGTAGGCCGCGCCGAGCGCGCCCACCAGCTCCGGGTCGCGCCCGAACGAGCGCGTGTTGGTGATGGGGTTCGCGGTCTCGATCGACAGGTCGATCACCGGCGCGAACGCCCAGTTGACGCCGGCGGCGTCGCCGGCGCGCGCGCAGTGGATCGCGAGACGCCGCGCGTTCTCGGGGTCGCCGGTCGCGCCGACCTGCATCGGATGCGCGAACGCCTCGGTGCCGGCGAGGAAGTTGACGGTGCCCGATTCGAGGTTGCCCGGGATCAGCAGCGGCACGCCCCACGCCGTCTGCAGCAGCGCCGCGTCGCGGGCGGAGGCCTCGGGGGTGCGCATCGTGATCATGGCGCCGCCGGGCTCGATGCCGCGCTCGTTCAGCCAGTCGATCCACGCCGGCACGTCCTGCGCCAGCAGGTACAGGCAGAGGGTCTGGCCGACCTTCTGCTCGAGCGTCAGGGATGCCAGGGTGTCCTCCACCCACGCGACGGCCTCGTCGTCGAGGCCGAAGGGGGCGGCATGCAGGTCGATCGCGGTCATGGCACCACATTGACACAAATCGGCATCCCTCCCCCTCCTCCGGCGCCCCTCTCCTCCGGCGAGAAACCATATTCTGCGTGAGAAACCACTTCAGCATTGGTTTCTCGAGCGCAATGTGGTTTCTCACGCGGGGGATGCCGCGACCGCGCGGCGACGCTACGGGGCGACGACGACGGGGTCGGGGCGGGCGGCGAGGGCATCGAGCGCCGGCGACGCCGGCGCCGGCACGAGACGCCACAGCGCGACGAGGCTCCAGCCGAACAGGCCCACGACCATGGCGTTGCGGGCGAGCAGCACCGCCGCCGCGAACGGCTGCGCCTCGATCAGCTGCAGGTAGAACACCGGGAAGACGAGGGTCGTGGTCAGGCACACCGCCGCCATCCAGCCGGCCGCGCGCGTCCAGGCGCGGCGTTCGACGAGGAGCCCGACCGTGACGATGGGGGCGAGCCACAGCATGTACTGGGGCGAGCCGACCTTGTTGAAGACGATCAGCGCCGCCGCCATCGCGAAGGCGCCGCGAACGATGAGGCGCTGCTCGAGCTCGGCCCGCGCGACGGCGCCGAGGCCGACCTCCGCAGCGGCGATCAGGCGGCGACGGGCACGCCACAGCAGGACGACGGCCACGGCGAAGGCGACGGGCATCGCCCAGCCGACCAGCACCCCCGCCGCCTGCGCGCCGGGCCCCGCGACCTCCCGCGTCGCGAGCACGTAGTTCTGCCGGATCTCGGCTCCCGGCATCCCGAGCACGGTCGCCCACACCCACGGCGTCGCGACCGGCGCCTCGAGCTGCAGGGCGCGGTCGCCCTGGATCGTCGCGAAGCTGAACAGGTTCTCGGCGCCGCCGAATGCCGCCACCAGCCCCGCCACGACGGCGCTGACGGCGAGGCCGCCGGCGACGATCCGGGCGCGCAGCGACGACGCCGTCACGGCGGCGGCAGCCAACGCCACCGGCCACACCTTGATCCAGGCGGCCGCGGCGATCAGCGCCCCCGACACGAACGGGCGCCGCACGATCCACACGAGCGCCGCGATGGCCAGCGGGGCGGCGAATCCCTCGAGGCGCAGCATCGCGACCGGGGCCAGCAGCAGCTGCACGGCGAGCCAGTACCAGGCCGCGCGGTAGCCCGTGCGGCGGCGCAGGCCCGACGTCAGCACGAACACGGCGAACAGATTGACGCCGACCATCAGAGCGAACCAGACGAGCTGGTAGTTCCACGGCCCGGCGGAGATCGCCGCCATGATCGGCGCGAGCGCGCCCGCCGGGTACACCCACGGCATGTCGATCACGGGCCAGCGCCCGTGCATCGCCTCCTCGGCCCAGAGCCGGTACAGCGGCAGGTCGCCCTCGGTGCCGCCCGACACGATGACGTGCATGAGCCCGAGCAGGTACACGAAGTGCATCGCGGCGAAGCCGGCGAGCAGGCCGCGCCGCGTCAGACCCCAACGGAGGATGCGCCGGCGGATCGCCTGCCGGCGCCGCCAGAGGGCGGTGAACCTGAGACGCGCGCCCACGGCGCGAGAGCCCGAGATGCTCGTCACTCGTGCGAGTGTAGGGATCGGACGTTGCGGGCGGGTGTGCGTGGGGTGTCCATCTGCTATCAGTTCACTGTGCGCCGTGGCGCGATCTCCCCCCGCCCCGATCTCCGCCATGCGAGGGATGCCGGCATCCTGCCACCGCCGTACGTTGGAGGCATGAGCCGCACGCCGCCGCACCGCCGCGCGACCGCCACCGAGCTGCGCCACGATCTCTGGCTGGCCGGCGCCCTGCTCGTCGCCGCCGTGCTGAGCACCGCGCTCGGGCAGGTCGCCGGGGTCTACAACGGCGACGGACCGGACCCGGCGTGGGGCCTGGTCTACGCCGTCGCGCTCACGGCGCCGCTGGCGGTGCGGCGCCGGCATCCGGAGCTCGCGCTCGTCGCGATCGCGCTCGTCTTCTTCGCCGGCGTCTCGTTCCGGGTGCCCGACCTGTACGTCGGCAACATCGCCCTGTTCATCGGGATGTACACGGTCGGCGCCTGGGTCGACGACCGGCGGCGCGCCGCCGGGGTGCGGCTGCTGGTCATCGCCGGGATGTTCGTGTGGCTGCTGATCGTGACGTTCCAGGCGGCGACGGCCGACGATGACGACGGACTGTCGCGGGCGGGCCTGTTCTCGCCGTTCGCGGCGTTCATCCTGCTGCAGTTCCTCATCAACGCGGCCTACTTCGGCGGGGCGTACTTCTTCGGCGAGCGCGCCTACGCCGACGCCCTCGCGCGCGCGTCGCTGCAGGAGCGCACCGCCGAGCTGGAGCGCGAGCGCGAGCTGTCGGCGGCGCAGGCCGTCGCCCTCGACCGCGTGCGCATCGCGCGCGAACTGCACGACGTCGTCGCGCACCATGTGTCGGCGATGGGCGTGCAGGCCGGCGCCGCGCGGACGGTGCTCGATCACGATCCGGATGCCGCGCGCACCGCCCTGACCGGGGTCGAATCGTCGGCCCGCGATGCGCTGACCGAGCTGCGGCAGCTGCTCGAGACGCTGCGCACCGCCGACGGCGAGACGCCCGGCGCGTCGATGCTGACCCTCGGCGCCCTCGGCGAGCTCGTCGCGCACGCGCGCGAGAACGGCCTGCCGACGACCTTCACCGTCGTCGGCGACCCCGTCGACGCGACCGAGCTGGTGCAGGTGAACCTGTACCGCATCGCGCAGGAGGCGCTCACCAACGCGCGCCGCCACGGCGGCTCGGATGCCGCGGCCGACGTGCGACTGCGCTACGACGCCGACGCCATCGAACTGGAGGTCAGCAGCACGGGCCGCTCCGGCGGCGTGACCGGACGGCCGGGGCTGGGCCTCGTCGGCATGCGCGAGCGGGCGACGGCCTCGGGCGGAACGCTGGATGCCGGGCCGCGCCCGCGCGGCGGATTCCTCGTGCGGGCGCGCATCCCCGTCGGAGCGACGTCGTGAGCGGGCCGTCGATCCGGGTGCTGCTGGCCGACGACCATGCGATCATGCGTGCCGGATTCCGCATGATCCTCGAGGCGGCGGGCGACATCGAGGTCGTCGGCGAGGCCGCGACGGGACTGGACGCGGTGGCGGCGGCATCAACGGTCCGTCCCGATGTGATCTGCATGGACGTGCAGATGCCGGGCATCGACGGGCTGGAGGCGACGCGGCGGATCGTGGCCGATCCGGGCGTGGGCGCCGCCGTCGTGATCGTGACGACCTTCGACCGCGACGACTATCTGTTCCAGGCGCTGCAGGCGGGCGCCAGCGGATTCCTGCTGAAAAACGCCGGCCCGGAGGAGCTGGTGACGGCGGTGCGGGTCGCCGCGGCGGGCGACGCCCTGCTCGCGCCGGCGGTCACCCGGCGGGTGATCGAGCGGTTCGCCGCCGCCTCGGCCGTCGGAGCGAGGGATGCCGGCCCGGCCGCGGGGGCGACGGATGCCGCCCCGGCAGTCGGGGCGACGGATGCCGGCGCGGCCGCGGGGGCGACGCCTCGGCAGGCGCAGGGGCCGATGGGCGCGCCGGCCATCGCGGTCGACCTCACCGAGCGCGAGGCCGAGGTGCTGCGACTGCTCGCCCAGGCGCTGAGCAACGCCGAGATCGCCGCCGCGCTGTTCATCGGCGAGGCGACCGTCAAGACGCACGTGTCGAACGTGCTGCAGAAGCTCGGCGCCCGCGACCGCGTGCAGGCCG
This sequence comes from Microbacterium sp., assembly GCF_047602155.1. Taxonomy (GTDB): domain Bacteria; phylum Actinomycetota; class Actinomycetes; order Actinomycetales; family Microbacteriaceae; genus Microbacterium. The sequence goes on from NZ_JASGHZ010000001.1 coordinate 916,247, forward strand.
TCGTCTACGCCCACCGCCACGGTCTCACCTGATCGCCGACCTGGCAGCATCCGGGCCCACACCATGGCCTTGAGCCCGAAACGTGACAAGTCCGCCGACGCCAGGATGCGACGCCTGCACAAACCTGGCAGCATCCGGGCCCACACCGTGACGTTGAGCCCGAAACCCGACAAGTCCGCCGACGCCGGGATGCCGCACCCGCACAAACCTGGCAGCATCCGGGCCCAACCCCGGCGTTGAGCCCGAAACCTGACAAGTCCGCCGACGCCGGAATGCGACGCCGGCGCGGCCTCACCTGATCGCCGACCTGGCAACATCCGGGCCCACCCCGTGGCGTTGAGCCCGAAACGTGACAAGTCCGCCAACGCCGGGATGCGGCACCCGCACGAACCTGGCAGCATCCGGGCCCACGCCGTGGTGTTCAGCCCGAAACGTGACAAGTCCGCCGACGCCGGGATGCGACGCCGGCGCGGCCTCACCTGAGCGCCGACCTGGCAACATCCGGGCCCAACCCCGGTATTCAGCCCGAAACGTGACAAGTCCGCCAACGCCGGCGGCACGACGCCCCCACGATCCGCCGCGCGAGGGGGACACGGATGCCGACGAAATCCGCCGCGCGAGGGAGGATGCGCCGGCGACCGCCCCGTAGCGTGGACACATGCTGCACCTACAGGGAGTGTCCAAGAGCTACGGCACGCACCGCGTGCTCGACGATGTCGGATTCACCGTCGCCCCCGGCCGGCTCACCGGCTTCGTCGGCGGCAACGGCGCCGGCAAAACCACGACGATGCGGATCGTCCTGGGGGTGCTCGGCCGCGACGCCGGCGAGGTCATGCTCGACGGCGCGCCGGTCACCGCCGCCGACCGGCGCCGCTTCGGATACATGCCCGAAGAGCGCGGGCTGTACCCGAAGATGAAGGTGCTCGAGCACATCGTCTACCTCGCCCGGCTGCACGGTTTCACCAAGCCCGATGCGACGGCCCGCGGGGCCGCCCTCCTCGAACGCCTCGGCCTCGGCGAGCGCGTGGGCGACAACATCGAGACGCTGTCGCTGGGCAATCAGCAGCGCGCGCAGATCGCCGCCGCGCTCGTCCACGACCCGCAGGTGCTCATCCTCGACGAGCCGTTCTCGGGCCTCGACCCGCTCGCCGTCGATGTCGTCGCCGGCGTCCTGCAGGAGCGCGCCGCCGCCGGCGTCGCGGTGCTGTTCTCCTCGCACCAGCTCGACGTCGTCGAACGGCTCTGCGACGACCTCGTGATCATCGCCGCCGGGACCATCCGCGCCGCCGGCCCGCGCGACGCGCTGTGGGCCCAGCACACGCAGCGCCGTTTCGAACTCGTCACCACGGGGGATGCCGGCTGGCTGCGCACCGAACCGGGCATCGAGGTGCTCGACTTCGCCGCCGGCTCCGCCCTCTTCGCGGCCGACAGCGACGCCGCCGCCCAGCGCGTGCTGCGCCGCGCGGTCGCCGAAGGCGAGGTCCACGGCTTCACCCCGCAGCATCCTTCGCTCGCCGAGATCTACAAGGAGGTCATCCAGTGAGCACCCCGTCGTTCACGCAGGGCGTGTGGCTCGTCGCCGAGCGCGAGATCGGCTCGAAGCTGCGCAGCAAGGCGTTCATCATCTCGTTCGCGATCCTGTTCGCCGGAGCGCTCGCGCTGGTCGTCTGGGGCGGCTTCCAGGCGAAGTCGGTCACGTCGACGCCGGTCGCCGTCACCGCCGACGCGCAGCAGTACGTGCAGGGCATCCCCGATCTGGAGATCACGCAGGTTGCCGATCGCGCCGCCGCCGCCGACCTCGTCTCATCGGGCACGGTCGACGCCGCCGTCGTGGGCGACCCCTCGTCGCCGGTCGGGTTCGTGCTCGTCGCCGAGGACACGCCGCCCTCGGCGCTGCTGATGTCGCTGGCGCAGCTGCCGCCGGTCGAGCTGCTGAGCCCCGACGCGAGCGATGCCGTCCTGCGCTACCTCGTCGCGATCGGACTGGGTCTCGTGTTCCTCCTGTCGGCGCAGACGTTCGGCTCGACGATCGCGCAGAGCGTCGTGGAGGAGAAGCAGACCCGTGTCGTCGAGCTGCTCATCTCGGCCGTCCCGGTGCGCGCGCTGCTGGCCGGAAAGGTGATCGGCAACACGATCCTCGCGATGGGTCAGATCCTCATCCTCGCCGCGATCGCCGCCGTGGGCCTCACGGTCACGGGGCAGACCGCCGTGCTGCAGGTGATCGGTGCGCCGATCGCGTGGTTCGCCGTGTTCTTCCTCTTCGGCTTCGTGCTGCTGGCGGCGCTGTTCGCCGCCGCGGCCGCGATGGTGTCGCGCATGGAAGACATCGGCTCGACCACGATGCCGCTCATCTTCCTCATCATGATCCCGTACTTCCTCGTCATCTTCTTCAACGACAACCCCGTCGTGCTCGCCGTGATGTCCTACGTGCCGTTCTCGGCGCCGGTCGGCATGCCGATGCGGCTGTTCACCGGCGATGCGCAGTGGTGGGAGCCGCTGCTGTCGCTCGGCATCCTCGCGGCCACGTGCGTCGCGGCGATCTGGGTGGGCGCGAAGATCTACGAGAACGCCCTGCTGCGGATGGGCGCCCGGGTGAAGCTGCGCGAGGCCCATCGCCGGCTGAGCGGACAGGGGCGCGCACGACGGGCGTCGCGAAAAACGGAAATGTCGCGAAAAACGGATGCTGCGGGCACCAGGCGTCCGTTTTTCGCGGTTTCTCCGTTTTTCGCGACGACGGGGCAGGAAGCGGCGGGAACAGATGCGGGACGTGCGCCGTTGCACTCACCGGGCCGATGGCGCCCCGCATCCGCCCGCATCCGCCCCGCTGTCAGGAGCATCCATGACCCCCTCCCCGGCCGTCACCGACGCCCCCATCCTCGACGTGCTCGCCGAGCGCTGGAGCACCCGCATCTTCGACCCGAACACGCCGATCGACGAGGCCGCGCTCGCCAGCGCGCTCGAGGCCGCCCGCTGGGCGCCGTCCGCCAGCAACACGCAGCCGTGGCGCTTCGTCGTCGCCCGCCGCGGCACGCCCGCGCACGCCGCGATCGTCGACGCGCTGATGGACTTCAACCGGACGTGGGCCGGCGACGCCGGTGCCTTCGTCGTGTTCGCCGCCACCGCCACGCACGACGGCAAGCCCATGCGCTGGGCGGCATATGACACCGGCCAGGCCGCCGCGTACTTCACCGTGCAGGCGCACGCCTCCGGCCTGTACACGCATCAGATGGGCGGATTCCACCGCGACGCCATCGCCGCGGCCTTCGGCTTCGGCGACGAACTCGCCGCCGTCACCGTCATGGCCGTCGGCGCGCTCGGCGACATCGCGACGGCATCCGAGGCGCTGCGCGAGCGCGAACTGACGCCCCGCACGCGCCGCCCCGTCGCGGAGTCGGTCGTCCTCGACGCGTGAGCTGCGGCATCCGGCCCGCACCCTGAAGACGCCCACCCGGGCGCGGGCCTCGCGGAACCCGCGGCCTCAGCCCGCTGCGAGTTCGCCCGCGCGCACGACGGCCGAAAGCGTCGCCGCGTCGAGGGTCGCGCCGAGGTCGGCGGCGTCGAGCACCTCCAGCGCGGCCTGCGTCGTTCCGCCCGGGCTCGTCACCTGCACGCGCAGCGCCGCGGGCGTCTCACCCGTTGCGGTCAGCAGGTCGACGGCGCCACGCACGGTCCCCTCGACGAGCAGGCGCGCCTCGTCATCGGAGAACCCGCGCGCTCGCGCCGCCTCGGTGAACCGCTCGATGAAGTGGAACACGTAGGCGGGGCCGGAGCCGGAGATGCTCGTGAGCGCGTCGATGCGGTCTTCGGCGACCACGAGGACCTCACCCACCGCCTCGAACAGGGTGCGGGCGCGGTCGAGGTCGCGCTCACCGGCGCGGCTGCCGGCCGCGATGCCGGTGACCCCCGACCGCACGCGCGCCGGCGAGTTCGGCATGACGCGCACGACCGCGACATGCGACGGCAGGTGCTCCTCCATCAGCGAGGTCGGCACGCCCGCCGCGATGCTCACGAGCGTCGTGCCCTCGTCGAGGCTGTCGGCGATCTCGACGAGCAGGTCTCTCAGCTGGTGGGGCTTGACGGCGACGATCACGATGCCTGCGCCCTCCACGGCACGGCGGTTCGCCGCGGGGTCGATGGAGCCGTCGTAGCCGACGACGTTCGGATGCCGGCTCAGTCCGGTCACGCGCTGCGACCACTGGTCGGAGATCCGGATGCCTCCGCGGATGTCGACCTGCGACTCGAGGAGACCCTGGAGGATGGAGCCTCCCATCGCACCGACGCCGAGCAGGGCGACTGCGGGCAGTGAGGTCATGTCAGATCACTCCTGTCGAGAGGGTCGTCGGGTTGCCGAACCGGTGGTTGGTGATCGAGATCGCCTGCTCGCGGAAGAACGGCAGCATCTCGATGCGGCCCGCGGCCGTGACGGCGTGGTCCCACACCGCGATGTCGGGCGAGCCGTCGGTGGCGCGGGCGAGGTCGCCCGCCGACGCACCGACCAGGCGCACGCGACGCCAGCCGGCCGGCTGCTTCGCGTACCGCTTGAGCCAGGCCGCATCGTTCTCTTCGACGACCGCGACGTGTGCGGCGCGCAACACGTCGACGACGCCGCGCGGAAGTCGCGCGGCCGAGACGGTGAACGGGCTCCGGCTTGCGATCGCCGCCGCGAGCACGCGCACGGCCTCGACCGTCGGGGCGCCCTCGGCGATGCGCACATCGACCTGGATCGGCCGGTAGCGGAAGAGGTTGCGCTCGACACCCAGCTGCGACTTGTCGGAGACGATGCCGAACTCCTCCGCCCAGGCGCGGGCATCCAGGGCTGCGGCGTTGGAGAGCCACGCCGACTCGATCGGGTCGATCGAGCTCTTGGCCGCCGACAAGAGCTCATCCACCCGCGATCCGGTGGCGACAGCGCTGTGCGGGGCGGCGACCTCAGCCGGCGCCCACGAACCGAGCCCGAACAGGTAGTTGGGGCCGCCGGCCTTGGCCCCCGCGCCCACCGCGGAGCGCTTCCAGCCGCCGAACGGTTGGCGCTGCACGATGGCACCCGTGATACCGCGGTTCACGTACAGGTTGCCCGCCTCGACGCGGTCGAGCCACGTCGCGACCTCGTCGGCGTCGAGCGAGTGAAGTCCCGCGGTCAGGCCGTAGTCGACCGCGTTCTGCAGCGCGATGGCCTCGTCGAGGTTCTTCGCGTGCATGATGCCGAGCACGGGGCCGAAGAACTCGGTCAGGTGGAAGTACGAACCCGCCTTGACGCCGGTCTTCACGCCCGGCGACCACGACGTGCCGCTGTCGTCGAGCTTGCGCGGCTTCACGAGCCATTTCTCGCCCTTCTGCAGCGTGGTGAGCGCGTCGAGCAGCTTGCCGCCGGCCGGCTCGACCACGGGCCCCATCTGGGTCGTCGGGTCGGACGGGTAGCCGACGCGCAGCGACGTGACCGCGTCGACGACCTGGCGCTCGAAGCGCTGGGACTCGGCGACCGATCCCACGAGGATCGCGAGGGATGCCGCGGAGCACTTCTGCCCGGCGTGGCCGAACGCGCTCTTGACGAGATCGGCCGCCGCCAGGTCGAGATCGGCCGAGGGCGTGATGATGATGGCGTTCTTGCCGCTGGTCTCCGCGAGCAGCGGCAGGTCGGGGCGGAACGAGCGGAACAGCTGCGCCGTCTCGTAGGCACCGGTGAGGATCACCCGGTCGACCGCGGGGTTGGACACGAGGCTCGTGCCGAGCTCGCGCCCGGCGAGGTCGACCAGCGCCAGCAGGTCGCGCGGCACCCCGGCATCCCACAGCGCCTCGACCATGACGGCGCCGCAGCGCTGCGTCAGCTTGGCGGGCTTGATGATGACGCCCGAACCGGCGGCGAGCGCGGCGAGCACACCGCCGGCGGGGATCGCGACGGGGAAGTTCCACGGCGGCGTCACGACCGTCAGCCGCGACGGCACGAAGGTCGCACCGTCGACGGTCTCGAGGTCCTTCGCCCGCTCGGCGTAGTAGTGCGCGAAGTCGACGGCCTCGCTGACCTCGGGGTCGCCCTCGGCGATGGTCTTGCCCGCCTCGTTCGCCATGACCTCGAGCAGGTCGGCGCGACGCAGCGCGAGCTGGCGGCCGGCACGGTGCAGCACGGCGGCCCGGTCGGCCGCGGGCCGGGCGGCCCACTCTTCGGCGGCGGCGAGCACGCGATCGGTCACGGCCTGCAGCTGCGCCTCGTCGGTGATGCGCGCCGCGACGATGGCGGCGACGCCCAGGTCGGTCGACACCGAGCGCTCCAGGATCGCACGGCCCCACGCACGGTTCGCCCCGACGGCGGGGTCGGTGTCGGGCTCGTTGTCGAACCCGGCCTTTTCCGGCGCGGGCGCGACGGCCTCGCCGGCGCGGTTCTGCGTGCGGTTCGGGCGCGGGTTGCCGCGCTGAGTGCGCAACGCGTCGAGCGACCGCACGAACCGGCGGTGCTCCCGCTCGAACAGCTCTTCGTTGCTCGACAGCTCGAACACGGCCGACATGAAGTTCTCCTGGCTGGCGTTCTCCTCCAGGCGTCGCACGAGGTACGCGATGGCGACGTCGAACTCGGCCGGGTTGACGACCGGCGTGTACAGCAGCAGCCGGCCGACGTCCTTGCGCACGGCCTCGGCCTGCCCGGTGGCCATGCCGAGCAGCATCTCGAACTCCACGTCGGCCGTCACCCCGCGCAGCTTCGCGGTGAGCCACGCGTGTGCGATGTCGAAGAGGTTGTGACCGGCGATGCCCAGGCGCACGGCGTTCAGGCGCTCGGGCGTCATCGACCAGTCGAGCACGCGCTTGTAGTTCGTGTCGGAGTCCTGCTTCGACGAATAGGTCGCGAGGGGCCAGCCGTGGATCGCGGCATCCACCTCTTCCATCGCGAGGTTCGCGCCCTTCACGACGCGCACCTTGATCGGCGCGCCGCCGGCGGCCCGACGGGCGGTCGCCCACTCCTGCAGGCGCTGCATGGCGCCGAGCGCGTCGGGCAGGTAGGTCTGCAGCACGATGCCGGCCTGCAGCTCCTTCAACTGGGGCTGGTCGAGCAGGGTGGTGAACACCGCGATCGTCAGGTCGAGGTCGCGGTACTCCTCCATGTCGAGATTGATGAACTTGGCCTTGCCCTTGCGCTCGGCGGCGACGGCCAGCTCGTACAGCGGCGTGAGCTTGTCGACGACGTCGGCGACGGCCTCGTCGAACGACCACATGGACAGCTGGCTCACGACGCTGGAGACCTTGATCGACACGTAGTCGACGTCGTCGCGCGCCAAGAAGTCGTAGGTGCCCTTGAGTCGTCGCCCCGCCTCGGCCTCGCCGAGCACGGCCTCGCCGAGCAGGTTGAGGTTGAGGCGGTTGCCGCCCTTGCGGGCCTTCGCGATCGCGGGGCCGAGCTTGGCCGGCGTCGCGTCGAGCACGAGGTGGCCGACCATGCTGCGCAGGGTGCGACGAGCGATCGGCACGACGATGCCGGGGATGCGCGGAGCGAACACACCGCCGACGCCGATCGCACGGCGCAGGTACCACGGCAGCAGGCGCGGGGTCGTGTCCGCGAGTTCGGCGAGCTTGCGCCCGGCGACGCTGAGGTCTTCGGGCCGCATGACGCCGTCGACGAATCCGACGGTGAACGCGAGTCCGTTCGGGTCCTTCAGCACCTCGGCCAGGCGCTGGGCCGCGGGCGCGACGGGGTAGTGCTCGCTCTCGGTGAGCCAGCGGCGGACGAGCGCGACGACCTCGGCGGTGTCGGGCGTGGCGGCGGTGGTGGCAGCTGTCATGGGAGGGCTCCTGGCGATTCGGGCACGGCGCGTCACGGCGTCGCCGTCCCCTCCATTTTCCAGAGGGAAGTATGCTCGGTCTATCAAACGATTCCATCGTGAATTGTTCAGATTTCATGACGCTTCGGAGGGGCGGATGCTCGACACCCGGCGCCTGCGCGTGCTCGTCGAACTGAGCCGGCGCGGCACGCTCACCGCCGTCGCCGACGCGCTCTCGTACAGCCGCGCCGCCGTGTCGCAGCAGCTGAGCACGCTGGAGCGCGAGGTCGGCGCACCGCTGCTGGTTCCGGCCGGGCGCGGAGTGCAGCTGACGGCGCAGGCGGAGGTGCTCGTCGCGCACGCGGTCGGCATCCTCGATGCACTCGACGCCGCCGAGGTCGCGGTCGCCCAGTCGCGCGGGGCCGTGGTCGGGACGGTGCGCGTGGCCCTGCTGCAGTCGGCGATGCACGCCCTGCTCCCCCAGACGCTCGCGCTCCTCTCCCAGGAGCACCCCGACCTGCGCGTCGAGGCGGCCGAGCACGAGCCCGAGCACGGGCTGCAGGCGGTGCTGGCCCGCGAGGTCGACCTCGCCGTCGCCGAGCAGTACCCGGGACGCGCTCGCAGGCCGCGCCTGGACCTGGATCATGTGCCCCTGGCATCCGACGCGATCTTCCTCGCCCGGCCACCGGGATCGCCGGAGTTCGCGGACGCGCGATCCACGCTGCGGTCGACGCGCACCGCGGCGTGGGTGCTGGAACCCGCCGGCACCGCAACGCGCGAGTGGGCGGAGCAGCTCTGCCGCTCGGCGGGGTTCGAGCCCGACGTGCGCTACGAGACCGCCGACCTCACCGCGCACACCCGCCTCATCGCCCACGGCAGCGCCGTCGGGCTGCTGCCCGAACTGCTGTGGTCGGGCCAGACGCCCCCCGTCGAGCTGACGCTGCTGCCCGGCGCGCCGCGCCGTGAACTGTTCTCGTCGGCGCGGCTCACCTCCGCCCCGGCGGTGCGCGCCGTGCGCGAGGCGCTGGCCCGGTCGGCAGCCGCCGCCCTCGCCGCAGAGCGGCGATAGACGCCGCCCGCCGTCGCGCGCGGGCAAAGGGCTACGGTCGTCGTATGGCCAGTTCGGAAACCATGCCGATCGTCGTCACCGGTGCCCACACGAACAATCTCCAGGGCGTCTCGCTCACCGTGCCGAAGAAGGTACTGACCGTGTTCACCGGGGTGTCGGGCTCGGGCAAGTCGTCGCTCGTGCTCGACACGATCGCCGCCGAGGCGCAGCGGCTCGTGAACGACTCGTACTCGACCTTCATCCGCGCCCGCCTTCCGCAGCTGCCGGCCCCCGAAGTCCAGGCGATGGACGGCCTCACCTTCACGGTGTTGATCGACCAGCGCCGCTTCACCGGCAACTCGCGCTCGACGGTCGCGACGGCGACCGATCTGGCTCCGCTGCTGCGGCTCGTGTTCTCGCGCATCGGCTCACCCTCGGCGGGGTACTCCCCCGCGTACTCGTTCAACGACCCCGCGGGCGCGTGTCCGACCTGCGACGGCCTCGGCACGGTGTACGACATCGACGTCGACGAGCTGATCGACCCCGAGAAGAACATCGACGAGGGTCCAGTGCGCTTCAGCATGTTCCGTCCGGGCGTGTACCGGTGGAAGCGCTTCGCCTACGCGGGTCTGTTCGACCGCTCGAAGCCGCTGAAGGACTATACGCCCGAAGAGATGGATCTCTTCCTCTACGCCGAGAAGCTGAAGTTGCCCGACCCCGACCCGCGCTTTCCGAAGAGCGCCCGCTTCGACGGCGTGGTCACGCGCATGCGCGACGTGTACTTCAAGCAGGGGCGCACGAAGCTGTCGGCGCAGGTGCAGGCCGAGCTCGACCGCGTGGTCACCCAGCACACGTGCCCCGACTGCCGCGGCGCGCGCCTGAACGCGGCGGCGCGGGCGAGCCTGATCGACGGACGCTCGATCGTCGACTGGACCGCGATGTCGGTGGCCGAGCTGCGCCGGCTGCTGGAAGACTTCGACGACGCCCGCGTGGCGCCCGCACTCCAGGGCATCCGTCGCATCCTCGACGCCCTGCTCTCGGTCGGCCTCGGCTACCTGAGCCTCGACCGCGAGTCATCGTCGCTGTCGGGCGGCGAGGCGCAGCGCGTGAAGATCGTGCGCCACCTCGGCAGCGCCCTCACCGACGTCACGTATGTGTTCGACGAGCCCAGCGCGGGTTTGCACCCGGCCGACATCCAGCGGCTGGTCGCGCTGCTGGGTCGGCTGCGCGACGCCGGCAACACGATCCTCGTCGTGGAGCACAACCCTCAGGTGATCGCGACGGCCGAGCACGTCGTCGACATCGGCCCGGGCGCCGGCGCGGCCGGCGGCCGGGTCGTGTTCGAGGGCACGCCGGCGCAACTGAAAAAGAGCGGCACCCTGACCGGTCGGCTGCTGGCCGAGCCGTTGCGCATCGCGACGACGCCGCGCACGCCGACCGGTTCGGTGTGGGTGCGGGATGCCCGTGCGCACAACCTCACCGGCTTCGACGCCGAGATCCCGCTCGGGGTGCTGACGGCCGTGACGGGGGTCGCCGGATCGGGCAAGAGCTCGTTCGCCACTGTCGAACTGCCGCGTCAGCACCGGGAGTTCACGGTCATCGGTCAGGATCCGCTGCGCGGCGGGGTCCGGTCGATGTCGCTGAGCGTGCTGGGCGTGGCCGATGCCGTGCGCGGGGTGTTCGCCGCGGCATCCGGCCTCGACCCGTCGTGGTTCAGCTTCAACGGCAAGGGCGCCTGCCCCGAGTGCAAGGGCAAGGGCCACATCACGACCGAACTGGCGTTCCTCGACGACGTGTCGACCCCGTGCGACGCGTGCGGCGGGCTGCGGTTCAATCCGACGGCGCTCTCGGTCGAACTCGAGCGCCGGTCGATCGCCGATGTGCTCGCGGCCACCCCGGAGGAGATCGAAGAGCTTTTCGCCACCCACACCGACATCACGCGCGCGATGGAGTGGATGCGGCGGACGGGACTGTCGTACATGTCCGTCGGGCGCTCGCTCGACACCCTGTCCGGTGGCGAGAAGCAGCGTCTGCTGCTCGCGCGGCACCTCAGCGACCCGAAGCGCGAGCCCACGGACCGCATCGTGCTCGACGAGCCGACGACGGGGCTGCACCCGGGCGATGTCGACACGATCAATCGACTGTTCGACGATCTGCTCGACGCGGGCGCGACGCTCGTCGTCGTGGAGCACAACCTGCGCGTCGTGGCGCGCGCCGACCGCATCGTCGACATCGGCCCCGGCGCGGGGTCGGACGGCGGTCGGCTGGTGGTCGCGGGCTCCCCCGCCGAGGTGATCGGATGCGCCCAGTCCCTGACAGGCGCGGCGCTCAACGCGGCCGCCGAGCCACGGCATCCATCGCGTGAGAAACCACATCGCGCGTGAGAAACCAGTGCTGAAGTGGTTTCTCACGCAGAATCTGGTTTCTCACGGAGCGTCACGCACTGACGAGGGCGTCAGCGACGCGCCGGGGGGACCGGGTGCCCGGTGGACTCGAGGCTCAGCGAGGCTGATTTCCCGGCGTCGGGTAGGTGAGTTCGACGCCCGACGCCGGCCACAGCCGGCCCAACTCGTCGACATGCTCCTCGAAAAGCCGGATGCGACCGGAGTCCATGAGGAATCCGTAGAGGTACGGATATGCGACAGGCGTGTGAGTGCCGTCGTCCTCGACTCTCGCCCCCGCTCCGACGGTGCGGACGATGAACCGGTTGGGATCCTCCGTCTCGTACAACTCGTAGTCGGTCGGCCCATAGTCCGGAAACACCTCGGCGGTGCGATGCGCCCACCACACGAAGTCATGGACTCCCGGCGCGGGATCCGGGCTCATCTGCACGAGCACCTTGGCTTCGGGATGGGCGAGCTCGATGCGGCGGCGGCCACGGTCGGGCCCCCACAGCGTCATGAACTCGCGCACCGTGGCAAGGTTCCGCTGCCGCAGGAGGTCATCGTGGGTCATGGTCTTCTTCCCTTCGTCATCGTTCGGATGCCCCGGCTTCACGCCGGGGGGACATAGGCGAGGCGGAAGCCCACCGCCTTCAGTCGACGGTTCCGGTCTCCCCGGCCGCTGTAATAGAACGCCCCGCCACCGGGTAGCGCGTGATGAGCGTCCGCACGGTTGAAGATCTGGTCGGGAGCAGCATTGTCGAGGAAGATGCGCCCACCGTACTTCCCCTCGTCGGCGGGAAAGAGCAGGAGCGTCTTGAGGATGTCGGGGACCACGACTCCCGGCGCCGCGGCCATCCGGTGGAAATCCCCACTCTGGCTGCCCTCATGCCGTCTGGTCACCTCGGTGGTGATCACCCACTTGCCGCCGGCACCGACGCCCCTCCAGATGACCTCCTGGTTCTCGGCGGCATCCTCCACGTATTGGACCTTGAGGGTACCGGGCGTGCCCGGGACGACGAGACTCCCGTCCTGGAGGATCGCCCGCCACTGGCGAGAGTTGGGCGCCTGGTCCGCCCCGACCGCCGCGTCGTTGTCCGGGATGACCTGGATCTCACCGTACGACGTGCGGATGCCGCCGATCATCTGCACGAGGTTGCCGCGCAGCCCCCAGATGCCTCCCGGTGTGCCGTCGTGCGTCCAGTTCAGCGGTCCCGTCCCGGTGAGCACGCGGGCGATCTTCCCCGCCTCGTCATCCACGCCGTAGTCGGCGGGGATCGCGCTGCGCACCGGCTCGAGCTCCTTGCCGAAGTGCACGTTGCCCTGGGGCACCGTGCCGTTCTTGCGGCACCACAGCAGGATGGCGGCCCATTCCGCATTCGTCATGAGATGCCATCCGGGCCCCTTGCCCTCGCATGCAGCGATGGCCTCGTCGAACGTGATCTCGCCGGCGGGGAGGCGGGCCGGCAACGAGTAGGCGAGGCCGTCCTCCATGCTCGCCTCGTACTTCGACAGGTAGATCTCCTCGACGACCCGACCGTTCACGACGAAGGCGGGGTGGATCTCATCACCGCCGCCGTCCATGACCTCGCCGATACGGAACCGGGGGATGCGCACCATGATCGACGGCTTGTCCCTCACGTCGTAGACGACGTCGTTGTTGCCGGCAAAGGTCTGCACGGCGAGCCGAAGCGCCTCTTTGCTGTCCATGGTGTTCCTCACGTTCTTCACGGTCGCTGGGATGGGTCGGGGAGGTATGCGCTGCGGAACCCGATGTTCGGGTGCTCCCGGTCGCGGTCGCCGTTGCTGCTGAAGTAGAACATCCCGGCGGTACCGGGAGAGGTGTTGTACGCCTCAGCGCGGTTGAAGATCTTCTCGGCAGCACCGGCGTTGATGAAGACCTTCCCGTCGGGGACCGCGCCGGGGGCGGGAAACAGCGCGAGCGCGACGAGCACCTCCGGGATCTCGACTCCGGGGGCTGCGGCGATCTGCGCGAACTCGCAGAAGCTGCATGCGTCGGCCTGGGGGGCGGGGTCGGTACCCACCGTCCAGACGCCACCAGCGAAGGAGTGATCGCCGTGGCCGAGGCTGCCGGCGCCACCTTCGGAGAAGACGTACCGGAGTGTTCCTGCCGTGCCGGGCGCGACCAGCCTCCCGTCGGGGAGAACGGCACGCCACGCGTCCGAGGCGGCGGCCTGGTCGACGCCGGTGGCCGCGTCGTTCCCGGGGATGACCTGGATCTCGCCGCGGACGGTGCGCACCCCGCCGACCAGCTCGCAGTCGTTGCCGCGCAGACCCCGGATCCCGCCCGAGGTGCCGTCGTGCGTCCAGCGGAGGGGCCCGGTGCCGGTCAGCGTCGGCCCGGCGCCTCCGGGGACGGGGAGTGCGCTGGCGACGCTCTCGCGGTGGTCCCTGCCCTCGTGGTCGTTGCCGTAGGGCAGCGTCCCGTTCCGCTGGCACCACAGCGCGATCGCGGCCCACTCCGCATTGGTCATCAGATGCCAACCCGGCCCCTTGCCCTCGCACGCCGCGACGGCTCCGTCGAAGGAGATCCCGCCGGCCGGAACGACAGCCGGGAGCGAGTACGCCAGACCGTCTCGCACGCAGTTCTCGTATTTCGAGATCCAGATCTCCTCGACCTCACGCCCGCCGACGACGAAGGCGGGATGGACCTCGTCGCTCCCGCCGTCGACGACCTCCGACATCCGGAACTTCGGGATCCGCACCATGACGGACGGCTCGCCCTGCACGTCGAGGACGACGACGTCGTTCGCCGCCGACGTCTGGACGGCCAGACGCAGCTCCGCGAGGGCGGACGGTGCATCAGTCATCGGACCGGTCCTCGCCGCGCGCGGCGGGCTCGGCATCCTCGACATGGATCACGACGGCCTTGGTCTCCAGGTATGCCTCGATGCCCTCGGGGCCGAGCTCGCGTCCGATGCCGCTCTGGCCGACCCCGCCGAACGGCATCGACGGATCGGTGCTGTTGTACGTGTTCACCCACACGACTCCGGCGCGCAGCTGCTTTGCCATCCGGTGCGCACGGGACAGGTCGGTCGTCCAGACCCCCGCCGCCAGCGCATACTCGGCGTCGTTGCCGATGGCCACGGCATCCGCCTCCGTGTCGAACGGGATGACGCACGCGACGGGACCGAAGATCTCCTCCCGCGCCACCCGCATCGCGTTGGACGCGTCGGCAACGATCGTGGGGCGGACGAAGTAGCCGCCGGCGGACAGCGCCGCACCGAGGTCGCGCTCCGTGGTGATGCGGGCGCCCTCCTCCTCGGCCAGGGCGACGTAGCCGCGCACCCGGTTGAGCTGATCGACGTTGACCAGCGGGCCGATCTGCGTGTCGTCCTGCAGGCTGTCGCCGACGACGAGTCCCTCGGCGCGGCGACTGAGCGCCTCGACGAGGTCGTCGTAAATCCCGCGCTGCACGAGGATGCGCGACCCGGCCGTGCAGTTCTGCCCCATGTTGCCGAAGATGCCGCGCGCGACGACCTCCGCGGCGCGGTCGAGGTCGGCGTCCTCGAAGACGATGTTCGGGCTCTTGCCGCCAAGCTCCAGCGCGATGTTCTTGAGGTTGGACTCGGCCGCCCCGCGCATCACCTGCCGGCCCACCGCCGTGCTGCCGGTGAAGGCGACCTTGTCGATCCCCGGGTGCCGCACGATCGCATCGCCGACCTCGGCTCCGAGGCCGGTGACGACGTTGACGACCCCGTCTGGCACTCCCGCCTCGCGAAGGAGATCGCACAGGTACAGCGCGCTGAGGGACGTGTACTCGGACGGTTTCAGGACCATCGTGCAGCCGGCGGCCAGCGCCGGCGCGAGCTTGTACGCGACCATCAGCAGCGGGAAGTTCCAGGGGATGATCATCCCGCAGACGCCGACCGGCTGGCGCAGCGTCATGCCGAAGGCCTGAGGGATCGTCAGGTCGCGCGTCCGGCCGGAGATCTTGGTCGTCCATCCTGCGTAGTACCGGAAGATCTCCGCGGTGCCCGGAACGTCACCCTGCCGGGTCGGCGTGATCGGCTTGCCGCTGTCCATCGACTCCAGCTGTGCGAGCCGGTCGCCATGCTCGGCGATCAGCTCGGAGATGCGCCACAGCATCCGGCCCCGCGCATCGGGGCTCGTCCGGCCCCACTCCCCGCCCAGCGCCTTGGTCGCCGCGGACACGGCGGCGTCGACATCCGCGGCGGTGCCACGGGCGATCGACGCATGCTGCCGTCCGGTGGCGGGGTCAAGCGAGGCAAGCGCCTGCGCGGCCCCGCGCTCCTGCCAGCGCCCGTCGACGTAGATCCGCGGCGGAGCGTCCAGGACGCTGCGCACTTCGGGGAACAACTCGGGCCGGGTCATCGTCGTCTCCCGTCGTTCGGGGTCAATGGTCCGTCCGCGGACGGTCGAAGTCGGGGCACTCCGCCGACTCGTCGAACATCGTCTGCAGCCTATCCAGATCCTCCTGCGCGAACCCCTGCTCCCGGAAGCCGTCGATCACGAGATCCCAGTAGTAGCGAGGAGGCCGCTGCCGGATGCCGGGGGCACTCATCGCGTAGGTGAAGCAGTCGTAGTGGACACCGTCGTCGCCACGCACCGTCAGGAAGAGCAGGTCGTAGTCGGGGGCCCGCTCGCTCAGGCGCCGGTCGTCGACCTCGAGCACCTCGCCACGGGCGACCATGCCGAACGTGTCGACGTCGGCGAGGTGGCTCCAGCCGCGGTCGGCGCGGCCGCGCACCGACCGGAACTGGGTCTCGTGGTTGACCGCGCTGGCATGGGTGACCCGCCGTGCCTCGGGAAGGCTGCGGCGCAGCTCCTCCTCCAGCAGCAGGGTTCCGTACGCGAAGTAGTGCATGTGAGGTGCCTTCCGTCAGATCGTCAGCGCGCAGAGCGCTCGGCCAGGAACTTCCGCATCTGCTGCTGCGGCTCGCCGGACGCGTAGGCGACCCTGTGGATCGCCTTGGCCGCGGCGAAGGCGGCGGCCATCCCCTCCTCGTCGAGGCTGCGGAGGTGGTCCTTGGTCAGTCGCACCGCGCCGGGTGGGAGCTGCGCGAGCCGGCACGCGAGCGCACGCGACGCCTCCCGCACGGTGCCGGGCGCCACGAGGCGGCTCAGCAGGTTGAGCCGGTGCGCCTCGACGCCGTCGACGAGGTCACCGGTGAGGACGAACTCCGCCGTCTTCGCCCGTCCGAGGATGCCGGACATCACCCACGCGCCGGTGATGCTCGGGATGCCCGAGCGCACCTCGGGCTGACCCATGCGCACCTCGGCATCCCCCACGCGGAGATCGGCCAGCAGCGCGAACTGGAAGCCGGACCCGGCGGCGACGCCGTTGACGGCGGCGATGGTGATCTGCTCGATCCCGAGCACGGCCCGGTAGAGACGCTCGAAGCCGTCGATCCACGCCTCGGCGGCCTCGTGGTCCTCGGGGTCGATGAGCGCCGACTCCCCGAGATCCTGCCCCGCGCAGAACGCCCGCCCGGCACCCGTGAAGATCACTGCGCGGACGGACTCGTCGCCTCGCAGCGCCTCGATGCGCTCGATCAGCAGCTCTCGCATCGAGCCGGTCCAGGCGTTGAGCTTCTCAGGGCGGTTCAGCGTGATGATGGCGATCTCGCCGTCCCGCTCGAACTCGATATCGGACATGGGATCCCTTTCGACGCACGACTGCGTGTACTTGAGATCTCAGCAAGCGCAGCGTCGGAATGTCCAACATCAAGACTTGATCACGGTCATACCAACTTGATGTCGGCCAGGGAGGTCGACGCGAACGGGAAGCTGTTAGATTCCTTGCGACAGGCCTGGAGAACCTGCTCCAGGAGCAACACCACGACTGCGGGATCTCGGACATCGCGGCGGATCCGGCCGCACCTTCGGACGATCCCGCGAGCTGCTTCCTCGCCCCCGCGTCGCGCGGCGATGTCGCGCGCCCGGGAGATCTTCCAGAAAGGTTTTGTTCCCATGACAGACGCCATTCCGGGCGTAGATGCCGGATACGTTGCGCCCTTCGTGGAGCTGTGCCGCACCCAGCCAGATCGGGTGTTCCTGTCCCTCGACGGCGTGCCGTACACGTTCGCACGCATCGGCGCGGGCGCGGACGCCTTCGCCCACTGGCTGCGGGTGCAGGGCGTGTCGCGGGGCGACCGCGTCGCGGTCATGATGCGCAACTCCGCGCAGATGGTCGCCATGGTCTTCGGCCTCGCGAGGGCCGGGGCCGTCTGGGTGCCGGTCAACCCGCAGCAGCGCGGCGCCGGGCTGGCGTATCTGCTGGAGCACAGCGATCCGCGCGTCGTGGTGGTCGACGACGAGCTGCGCGGGTTCGTCGACGAGACCGTGCTCCCAGCCGGAGTGCGGGTGGTCCCGGCCTCGACTCTGCACGCCGACGTGTTCCTGCCCGCCGAGCGCGGCGAGGGCGCGGGGTTCGACGAGACGCCGCCACACCAGGACGAGGTCCCTCGCGTTCATGTACACGTCGGGCACGACGGGCCCGCCCAAGGCGGTGATCGTGACCCACCGGATGCTGAGGATCGCCGCCGAGGCCGCGATCCGCGTCTCCCGCGCCGATGAAGGCGCGGTCCTGTTCGTCTGGGAGGCGCTGCATCACATCGGCGGAGCCCAGCTGCTGGCCCTCCCGATCCTGCTCGACGTGCGGCTCGCACTGGTCAGCCGTTTCAGCGCGAGCCGCTTCTGGCGTCAGGCGGCCGATGCTGGCGCCACGCACGTCCACTACCTGGGCGGCATCCTGCAGATGCTGCTGTCGCAGCCGGCATCCGACCTCGATCGGTCGCACGGCGTGCGCGTGGCCTGGGGCGGCGGATGCCCGGCGGGCGCGTTCGAGGCCGTGCGCCGGCGCTTCGGCGTCGAGATCTACGAGTGCTATGGGATGACCGAGACCTCCAGCATCGCCTCCGTCGCCGACGGCACCGAGGGCGGGGTCGTCGGACGCGCCCTCCCCTGGTTTGACATCTCGATCAGGAACGAGGACGACGAGCCGGTGCCGGCCGGCGAGCGCGGCGAGATCACGATCGGCTCGCTCCTGCCGGGCGCGATCTTCCGCGGCTACTACCGGGACGAGGATGCCACGCGCCGTGCGCTGCAGGGCGGCCTCATGCGCACCGGCGACGTCGGGTCGCTCGACGAGCGCGGAGTGCTGCGCTTCCATGGCCGGCTCACCGAGAGCCTCCGCTGCCGGGGCGAGAACGTTTCGGCCTGGGAGGTGGAGCACGTCGTCGCAGAGCACCCGCTCGTCGAGGAGGCCGCCGTGGTCGGCGTGGACGCCGAGGTCGGCGAGCAGGAGATCAAGCTCTTCGTCACACCCGTCGCCGGTGCCGGGATCGATCCCGGCGCGCTCGTGGACTGGCTCCGGCCGCGGCTGGCCAAGTACCAGATCCCGCGCTACGTCGAGGTCGTCGGGAGCTTCGAGCACACCTCCAGCCAGCGCATCCGCAAGCACCTGCTCAGCCGTTCGGTCGAGGGCGTCTGGGACCGCGATCGGCAACCGACCCCGGGGATAATCTGAACCCATGGAGCTGCATCACCTTCGCTACTTCGTCGCGGTGGCAGAAGAGCGCCATTTTGGCCGGGCCGCGCAGCGTCTGCACGTGACGCAGCCGCCGGTCTCGCAGCGGGTGAAAGACCTGGAGAGCGAGCTCGGGTTGCAGCTGCTCGAGCGCACCACCCAGGGCGTGCGGCTCACCGAGGCCGGTGCGATCCTCCTCGAGCACGCCCGTAACGTGCTGCGCGAGGTCGACTCCGCCACCCTCGCCATGCAGCGCATCCGCCGCGGTCCGCTCGGAGAGTTGCGGGTCGGGATGCCGCCGGACACCGAGCTGCCGACGTTGCGCACCATCATCGAGACTTTGACGGACGAGATGCCGGACGTGCTGCTGCGCATCAGCGAGCTCACGACGAACGACTCCCTCTCGCGGCTGCGCAGCGGAGAGATCGACATCGCCGTGGTGCGCCGGCCGGTCGACGGGGTGGGGCTGGAGTCCAGCGACGTCGTGGTGTGCCCGATGGGGGTGTGGATCTCGCGGAAGAACCCGCTCGCCGAGCGCAACAGCATCCACCTGTCCGAGCTGAAGGACAGCCCTTTGGTGATCTTCCACCGCAGCATGGCGCCCGCCGTCTACGACCAGATTCTGATCGCCTGCCGCGATGCGGGGTTCCTCCCCGCGACCGTCCACCACGTCCGCAGCCGCTCGTTCGCCTGGGGGCTGGTGGAGACCGACCTCGGCGTGCACTTCAACTCCGGGTCGATCGAGGCACCGGCCGACAGCGTGGTGTTCAAGCCGCTGGACGGGGATCCGCTCGCGTGGCACTCCTCGGTGATGTGGATGCCGCGGCGGCGCACCGACGTCACAGACGCGTTCGTGACCGCTGCGCTCCGAGGGCTCGCCGCCGGCGGTTACGAGTACACCGAACCGGCATCCTGATCCGTCCCGATCAGTCGGCCGGGACGATCGAGTGCGCGCCCGGGCGCCAGTGGCAGAACACGGGCTCGCCGACCTCGTACCGCTGCCCGCGGCCGCTGGTCAGCGCGACCAGTTGCGGCCCGCCGACGAGCCGGACGGTCACGTTCTGCCCGGTGCCGAGGTACTCGATGGCGGTGACGCTGCCGGGGTGACAGCGGACACCGTCTACCTCGGCAGACGTCAGGACGCAGTCCTCAGGACGGCTGACGACGCTGGTGGCGCCGACGACGGGATCTCCCGCGGATGCCGGGAGCGTCACGGTGAACCCATCGGTCTCGATCGTCACCTCTCCGCCGGACGCGGGGTTCGCCCGCGTGATCGGCCACACGTTGGCCGCTCCGAGGAAGGTCGCCGCCCACACCGACGCGGGCTGCTCGTACACCTCTCGGGGCGTCCCCTGCTGCACGATGCCACCGTCGCGGAACAGCACGATGCGATCGGACATCGTCATCGCCTCCTCCTGATCGTGCGTCACGTAGAGGGCCGGAACGTCGATCGACTGCTGGATGCGGCGGATCTCGCGCTGCAGGTCCTTCCGCAGCGCGCGGTCGAGGGCGCCGAGCGGCTCGTCGAACAGCAGAATATCGGGGTCGAATACGATGGCTCGCGCGAGGGCGACTCGCTGCGCCTGTCCTCCCGAGATCTGCGCCGGCAGCTTGTCGGCGTGGTCGAGTAGCCGCACGGTGCGCAGCGCGTCGAGCACGCGGCGCTCCTTCTTCTCCTTCGGCTCACGGCGGATCTCCAGGGGGAAGGCGACGTTCTTCGCCACCGTCTTGCTCGGGAACAGCGTGTAGCTCTGGAAGACCATCCCGATATTGCGGGTGTGGGTGGGAGCGTGGGACACGTCCTTCCCGTTGATGCGCACGGTCCCCTTGTACGGGGCGAACGCGCCGGCGACGAGGTTGAGCAGCGTCGTCTTGCCCGAGCCGCTGGGGCCCAGCAGCGTCACGAACTCGCCCTGCTCGACCGCGAGGGAGACGTTGGCGACGGCCGTCTGCGACCCGTACCGGACGGTCACGTCCTCCAAGGAGATGGCGGGAGTAGACGAGGTCATCATCGGGCCTTTCGGACGGAGTCGATGTCGGCCAGGAGCGCTGCGGTGTGCGCCCGCTGGGCTCGCAGCGCTGCGCGCTGCGCCAGCCCCAGGAGCGGAACCAGCAGGGCGCACACGAGCGCGACGGTAAACAGCAGACTGCCGACGGCGGGAAGGATCGGGTCTGATTGATAGAGGAGGTAGGAGTACATCCGGGCGGGGAGCACCTGCGAGCCGCCGACACCGACGAAGACGGCGAAGGTGACCTCGTCGAACGCCGAGGCGAAGGCGAGGACGACCGCCGACAGGATCGGGATGATCATCTCCGGCAGCAGTACCTTGCTCACGATACGGGCCGGCTTCGCGCCCAGCGAGCTCGCCGCGAACCACAGGTTCGGCCCGAGGCGGCCGAACGCGTTCACCATCAGCGCAACCGCCACCGGCAGCGCGGCAGCCGCGTCGGCGAGCGCCAGGATGTTCGGGTCGCCCAGCATGTCGAGCTTGAGCAGGATCGTGAACAGACCGGTCGCGACGATGATGCTCGGCACGAACAGCGGCAGCATCGAGGTGAACCACAGCAGGGAGCCGACCGCGGCGAACCGGTACTGCAGGAGGCCCAGCAGCGCGGCGCAGACGACCGTCACCAGCGACGCCACCGTGGCGACCCGCAGCGACAGCGCGAAGGCCTCGCTCCAGCCGGAGTTGGCGAACAGCTGCGCATACCAGTCAAAGGTGAACCCCTTCGGCGGGAAGCTCAGGATGCGGCTCTCCGAGAAGCTCGCGGGGATGACCACCACGAGCGGGAAGAGCAGGAACGCGATGAACAGCGCGGCGTAGAGGTAGATGGCGACGGACTTCACTCCGCGCAGCGCGCGCCTCATCGCACTTCTCCGCGCTGAGCGATCCCGCCGACGAGTGCAGGAGCCGCGGCCGCGCCGGAGCGGCCCATGATCCGCAGGCCCACCAGCAGCACGACCGAGAGGAAGGCGATCATCAGCACGCCCGCGGCGGAGGCGCGGGACGCCCCGTTCATCGCGTCGCTGGTCAGCACGCCGTTCATCAACTGACCGAACATCGCGTCGTCCGGTCCGCCCAGGACGGCGGGGACGACGAACGTGCCGATAGATCCGGAGAACACGATGAGAACTGCGAACACGAGGCTGCCCTTGAATTGCGGCCAGTACGCGTGCCGGAAGGCCTGCACGGCGCTCGCGCCGAGGCTACGCGCGGCCATCACCAGGTTCCGGTCGATGCTCTTCATACCGGAGTAGAGCACCATGGCCGCGATCGGGATGAATACCTGCACCATCGAGACCAGCACCGCGGACCGCGTGTACAGCAGGTCGAGCGGTTCGTCGATGAGGCCGGCATCCATGAGCAACGTGTTCACAAAACCGTTGCGTGCCAGCAGGATCTGCCACGCGAGAGTCCGTGTCAGAACTGAGAGCGTGAAGGCGAGCGCCATGCCCAGGAAGAACACGTTCGCGAACCATCCCCCGCGCTTGGCGACGAAGTTGCACGCCGGAATCGACACGAGGATCGTGATCACCGTCGTCCAGACCGACACGACGAGGGTGGTACCGATGGAGCGTGAGAACGGCAGCTGGAACAGATCGAGGTAGTTCTGGATCGTCCATCGCCCGTCCACCTGAAGCGACTGGACGACCGCCATCACGAGAGGGACGGCGAAGAACATTCCGACCAGGACGACCGCCGGCAGCGACAGGCTCAGCCTGCTCATTCGACTGTTCATAGCTTCGTCTCACGCTCCATCGGGTGGCCGATCAGCCGCCGAAGCCGCCGGTGGCCTTCCAGGCGTCCCAGCGCTTCTGCAACTCATCCGCGTTGTCTACCCACCATTGGCGCTGCTCCGACGTCGCGGTGAACATCGTCATGATCTGCTCGATTTGCGCCGCTTGCTCATCGTCGAGGTACTTGACGATGTCCTTGTTGCCCGCGCTGTAGCCGAACAGCTCGAAGAACTTCGCTTGGCGCTGCGCATCCTGCATGTAGTGCAAGAGCGCCTCGGCCGCGCGCGGGTGCTCGGCGTTCTTGAGGATGTACCAGTCGTAGCTGAGCGAGTCGCCGCCCGCCGTCCAGTTGATCGCGATCGGCAGTCCGTCCTTGATGCCGCCAAGCCCGCGGCCCGTGCTCGCCCACGCGGCAACGAAGTCCCCGCTGCCCACCCCTTGAACCGGCTGGTCGGACTGCGTCGTGAACGTGCGGATCGCCGGCTTGAGCTTCTCCAACGTCGCGAATGCCTCGTCGACCTTGTCCCAACTCATCGGGTAGAGGGTATCCGGCGTGTACCCCGATCCCAACAGCGCCATCACCACGGATGTGCGCGCGACGTCCTGGATGCCTCGCGGGCCGGGGTAGTCGTCCGCATCGAAGAAGTCGGCCCAGCTGGACAATCCGTCCGGGAACTCGTCCGTATTGGTGAGCATCAGGTACACGACCGCGTAGCCCCAGGCGCCATAGTCGCTGTAGGAGCCCTCGACCATCTGCCCCTCGTACGCGTCCCAGAAGTCGTCCGGGAGCTCGTGGAAGATCCCGGCCTGCACGCCGAGCGTGAACTCCTCGGGGCTGTATGTGTTGCCGAGGTCGAACGGGGCGCTCTCCGCCTCGGCGAACTGCGTGAGCTGCGCGAAGGTGCGCGAGGTCATGTCGAATCGCTCGACCTTGACTCCGCACTCCTCCTCGAAGTCGTCCCAGAACGCTTCCTCGAGCGCATCGGCGATCGTGCCACCTGTGGTGTTGACCACAACAGTGTCTTCGAGCGGCTCGTCCTCCGTCCCGGGATAGCAGGTTGTGCGTCCCCCACTGGCGGAGGAGTCCTCCGTGGCGGGCGAACAGGCGCCCAGTACTGCGGTGAGCAACACGAGAGAACTCGCGACTCCACCGACCTTCCATCCTCTAGCTGTGCGTGAACTCATGATGATTGTCCCTTCCGGAGCATTGTTGTCATGCGGGTGCTACATCGCGCGTTCGGGTATCGACACCGCAGGCCTGAAGAACGCCGGCCCAGAGCATCGGGGCGCCGAATTGCTCCATTCTCGGCATACGGCCAGAGGGGCGTCTAATAGCAAATAAGTTAGGTCATGATCTCTTCCCGGACACCCGCGGAATAGTGAGCAGATGCGTATACTGACTTGCATGCAGAATGTCGTGAGCCCTGCCGAGAGCCCGTTCCGCCGCCTCCACCACGTGTGCGTCATCGTGCGGGATCTGGAGAAGGCGGTCGAGTACTACGAGAGCATCGGCATCGGCCCCTGGTTCGACTACCCGAAGTCCAGCCCGTACGTGGAGCTCGAGGTGCCCAGCCCGGAGGGCACCAAGGCGATGAGATACAAGTGCTGCGACCTCGAGAACTTCCAGCTGCAGCTGTGCGAGCCGAGCGAGCACGACACCCCGCAGCGCCGCTTCCTCGACGAACGCGGTGAAGGCCTGTTCCACCTCGGATTCGACGTCGACGACCTGCCCGCGGCCGTGCAGAAGGGTCGGGATCTCGGTCTCGGCGTCGTCTCGCGCGGGGTCCGCAAGAACGGCACCGGCTTCTGCTACTTCGACACGACGGCGGGCGCGGGCACGACGCTCGAGATCCGCAAGAGCTGAGCGAGCGCTCTCAGGACGGCGCGCGCGGGCCGGACTCCGGTCCCCGCAGGCCGGCCGCTCCGAAGACGACAGTGCCCACGGCGATCAACGCGAGCGCGAGCCAGCCTGCCGCGGTCGGCCGCTCGTGCAGCACCAACACGCCCAGCAGCACCCCGACCGCGGGCTGCAGGTAGGTGTTCATGCTCGTCGCCGTCGATCCCCACACCCGGATGAAGAAGAAGAACAGGACATAGGCGAGCGCGGAGCCGAGCAGCCCCAGTTCGAGCACCGCGATCCACGACAGCGCACTGGCATCCTCGAATCGCCAGCTGCCGCTGAGCGTCGTGACCGGCGCGAGCCAGAGCGCTCCGAACCCGAGCTGCAGGAACGCGGTCACCATCGGATCGATCGCCGAGACGAACGTGCGCGTGTAGATGTTCGCGACGGCGAACACGGCGGAGCTGAACACGATCACCGCCGGCCAGAACCAGCCGCCGACGCGACTGCCCTCCCCGCCGCCGGTGAGGACCACGACTCCCGCGAACGCCACGCCGATGCCGACGAGCCGCGTCAGCCGGAACCTCTCGCTGCGCAGCACCACTGTGGCGATCAGGAACACGAAGATCGGCGTCGTGCTCGACAGCACGATCGCGGTCGACGACGGCACCCACACCTGAGCCCACGTGAGCACCGCGTAGGGAAACGCGATGCTCAGCAGACCCAGGACCACGAAATGACCCCACAGCGCTCGGCTCTTCGGCATCCGTCGTCCCGTCAGCGCGACGAGGAGCCCGAGCACGACCGTGGCCATGGTCATGCGCAGTTGCACGATCAGCAGCGGCGGGAACGACCGCAGCGCCAGAGCCGTGAAGAAGAAGCTCGATCCCCAGATCAGGATCATCAGAGCGTAGAGGACGAGTCGGCCGGGGGTGACGAGCTCCCCCGGCCGACTCACGTAACCGGTCGTGACAGAGCTCCCCCGGATGCGATGCTCAGCTCTCGGCGAGGACGTCACGGATCTGGTGGGGCCTGGCCGCAACGATGACGACTCCCGCATCCTGCACCGCTCGGCGGTTCGCATCGGCATCCGCCGCGCCGTCGAATCCGACGACGTTCGAATACCGGCTGAGCTCCGCCACGCGCTCCGACCACTGGTCGGAGATGCGGAGGCCCCCGCGGATGTCGATGCCGGACTCGAGGAGCCCTTGGAGGATCGACCCTCCCATCGCACCGACACCGAGGATCGTCACTGCGGGAAGCGGCATCGCCTCACCTCAGCGGCTGGCGGCGGAGCGGCCGGGAGTGGCCGACGGCATCGGACGCTCGAAGTCGGGGCACTCCGCCGCCTCATCGAACGTCTTCTCGATGGACTGCACGTACTCCTCGTCGAACTTCTGCTGACGGAACCCGTTCGGAACACGCTCCCAGTAGAACCGCGGCGGCCGCATCCGCTTGCCCGGCTGCGTCAGCACGTAGGTGAAGCAGTCGTACGCCTTGCCGTCGTCGCCGTGGACCGTCAGATAGACGATGTCGAAGTCGTCGAAGTCGTCGTTGACGCGATCGTCGTTGACCTCGTAGACCATGCCCTGCGCGGTCTTGCCCAGCGCAGAGCCACGGTCAGCGAGGTGACACCAGCCACGATCCTCACGGCCGCTCGCCGAGCGGAACTGGATCTCGTGGTTCGGCGCCTTGGCCCTGGTGATGGTCTTCGCCTCGGGCAGGTACTTGACGCGCTCCTCATCGAGCAGATAGGTGCAGTAGCCGAAGTAGTACATAGTTCTCCTTGATCAGTGATGCGATGCATCTATGAATACGAGTCAGTATACAATCACGTACAGCAATATGTATATCTCACGTTCTGCAGAGCCTGTCTCCTAGTCCGCCGAGGCGCCAACATGACGACGGACACCTCCGGCATCCCCATTCCCGGCTCCGGTCCACGCGGCAGAGCCATGTTCTCCTCGTTGCGCCACGCGCCCTACCGGCTGCTGCTCATCGGCCAGTTCGTGGGAACCATCGCGGTGTGGAGTCAGCGCATCGCCGTGGACTGGATATTGCTCGAGATGACCGGCGACTTGGCGCTGGTCGGCTCCCTCGTCGCGCTACAGTTCGGACCCGTCCTGTTGTTCGGGCTCTGGGGTGGCGTTCTCGTCGACCGTCACTCCCTGCGCACCCTCCTGCTCATCAGCCAGACGACGAGCTTGGGAGTTGGAGCCGTGCTCGCCGCGACGGCGCTCAGCTCGACCATGACGCCTTTGCTGATCTTCGTCTGCGCAGGAGTCCAGGGGTTGGCTGCGGTCGTCGACCAACCCGCGCGCCAAGTGCTGGTGAGCCGAGTCGTCTCGCCAAACGACCTCGCAAATGCCATCAGCATGAACTCCATCTCCTTCCAGGTCGGTGGCATGATCGGTCCTGCTGTGAGCGGCGCCCTGCTTGCAGCATCAGACGGGGCCGGGGCATTCGTGTTCTCGCTGTCGCTCCAAGCGGTCGCCTTCGCCGCCTTGGTGGCGCTGTTCGCTCGAGCCCGATTCGAGGCTCAGGAGCGTTCTGCACGCGCTCGAGGTCAGATCATGGCCGGTCTTCGATATGCGCTCAGCAAGCCCGAGATCCGCGACACGCTGCTGCTCTTGGTGTTCGTTTGCCTCGTCGGGCTCAACTGGCCGGTCCTCCTGGTCGCGATGACGACCGTGGAATTCCATTCGGGCGCTGACGGATACGGTCTCGCCAACACCGCCCTGGCCGCCGGCTCTTTCGTCGGAGCGCTGATCTCCCTGCGGCGAGTGCATCGCGGCCTGCGCACGGTTGTCTTCGCAGTGTGCGCGGTGTGCACTTTTCGTATGGCCTGCGGCGTCGCGCCCCGAGAGTGGGTATTCCTGCTCGGGATCGCGGCCACCGGCATCTGGTTGATCCTCCTGTGGACCGCCGCCAACTCCCTCCTGCAGTGGTCGAGCAACAGCGCCGTGCGCGGACGAATCATGTCCATCTACCTCATGATCTCCGTCGGGGGGCAGGCGCTGGGCGGGCCTCTGCTCGGCTGGGCATGCGCGACGGTCGGCCCGCGCACCACCTTGTTGGTCAGCGGCGCACTGCCGCTCTGTGCGGCCGCGGTCCTCGGCATCCTCCACCGCCGTCGTCGAAGTCGGATGTGATGATTCCGCGGTAGCGAAGTCCGGTATCGCTACACTTCTTGAAAGAGTGAAAGGACTCTCGTGGCCAGAACCGTCCCGGGCGCGGAGAACGCCGCCGATATCGTCCACACGCGGCTTCGAGATGCGATCCTGAGCGGCGACCTGCAGCCCAAGGACCGATTGGTCGAGGTCGATCTCGCCACAGACCTCGGCGTGAGTCGCACGCCCGTGCGCGAGGCGCTTCTACGACTGCGTCAGGAAGGCTTGGTCGCGCAGAACAAGGGATGGCACGTGCGCGACCACAATCCGGCGGAAGTCCTGGAATACCTTGAGGCACGCGCCGCGCTCGAATCGGTCACCGCTGGCCTCGCAGCGGAGCGCATCAGCGATCAGACACTGTCGGAGTTGCGCACGATCCTCGATCAGATGGACTACAAGTCCCGGCCGCGCTGGGAGATCAACGATCTCAACAATCGCTTCCACCGGATCATCACGGCCACCGGCGGCAACGCGGTACTCGCGTCATTTACTCGCAATACGGAGATCAACTATTGGTCGTTCAGCACGCCGATCGTGTTCACCGAAGCAGACGACCGACAGGTCGACACCGATCATCGCGAACTGTTGGACGCCCTCGAACGCCATGACCCAGTGACCGCAGCTGCAGTCGCCAAGCGGCACGTGGAAGCCACGATGACGATCATCTCCCGTTCACTCGGCCTCGCTCGGCGCTGACCGTCGCGACAGCCTCATCCTGGCTCAGCGCGCCCCCTGCGGAGGCTCCCCGAGCAACTCCCACGCAGCGATACCCTTCTGTTTCAGGTCCAGAACGTCTTGCGATGCCAAGGTACGTGCGTTGCGCCAGAAGCGATCGAGGTCGTAGAGGTGAGCCGTCGACTGGCCCCCGCAGAGATTGTGCATGGTACTCGTGACGCGCATGAGCGCGTCCACCAAAGAGAGCTTGGCTGAGTGCGCGGCGACGATCGCTTCGATGAGGTTCGGCGAACCGCTCACATCGTGTCCCACAGCAAGTTCCACGGAGCGCTCAACCGCCAGTTCCGCGGCCTTCATCCGATAGAGATACTCCCCTAGCTGGAACTGGATCACTGGATCTCTTGGGGCATCCGGATAGCTCTCACGATGCTGGACGAAGTGCGTAAGCGCATCGACGGCACCGAGCCCGATCCCGAGCAACACGCAGGTGAGACCCGCCTGGCCGATCGGCGACGCCGTCGACTGCGCGACCGTGCGCGACCAGTGGAAGCCGTCCGGCACGAACACGTCCTCGTATGTCACGGCGCCGCTGCCCGTGGCCCGCTGACCCATGTTGTCCCAGTCGTGATGGATGTGGACGCCTTCGGAACGGAGGTCGATGAGAACCTCGTGAGCGCCACCCTCTTCGAAGCTCGGGAAGCCCTCCAGGCATCCCGGCGCCATCGCATAGTCAGCCCCGTCGACGCCGGTGGCGAAATACTTCGTGCCGTTGACGAGCACTCCGCCTTCGACCGGTTTGATAGCCATCTGATAGCTGAACCTCTTCTTGTAGCGCTCAGCTGCTGTTCCACAGAATCGGATGGGTCGCTCAGCCATACGTCCCTGAATCTCGTTCTTCGCCGCCTCACTCAGGTGCGACGTCGGCCCGAGCGCCTCGAGCGCCATCAGGCGGCTGAACTCCCAGATCTGCGCGGTCGAACTCTCGCCGGCCGCAATGTTGGTGAGGATCCGGGCGATTGCGACGGCGTCTTCGTGAGCGTCGTCCGCTGCGACCCCGCCCAGGGAACGTGGGACCGAGAGATCATAGAAGCCCATCTGCTCCAACAGGCTCATCGCTGCTTCGGGATACTCTCCAGCGCGATCGATGTCGGCCGCCATCTCCTGCAGTCGTCGTCTCGCCTCGTACGACAGTTCGACGTAGTCGGCGGCGGTGGAGAACTCAGGGTGTTTGCGCTGATACATCGCGGACTCTCTCTGGCGTAGGCGGGCAGATGGGCTTCAGAGCGTGGCCGGGATCGCTCCGATCAGCGCTTTCGCATAATCGGAGGTCGGACACGCAAAAAGATCGTCAGCGGCCTGACGCTCAACGATTCGGCCATCTTTGAGCACCGCCACGTCATGAGCGATGAACCGAGCCAACGCGAGTTGATGGGTGATGAAGAGCACACCGAGATCGCGCTCTTCCATCAACGACCGCAGGAGCGCGACGATCGATGCTTGCACAGAGACGTCAAGCGATGCCGTTATCTCATCACAGACCAGAAATGACGGGTCGACGGCGAGCGCCCGTGCGATCGCGACGCGCTGCCTTTGCCCACCGCTGAGCTCGTGAGGGTACCTTTGCCACAATTCCTCGCCCACTCGCACCGCTCGCAGCGCACCCACAGCGCTCTCGGCAGCCTTCTCACGCCCATGGAAGCTCTCCGAGGGCTTGCGAACGATGTCGAGGACACGACGACGGGGGTTGAGCGAACCGTATGGGTTCTGGAAGATGTATTGGACCTGCTGACGCTGGATGCGGCTGCGGTCTCGCACATCCCGCGCCATGACATCGCTTCCCAGCAGAACTTCACCGCGGTAGTCACGGTGTAGTCCCGCGATGATGCGACCTGTCGTCGTCTTCCCGCTTCCTGACTCTCCGACCAGGGCGAGACACCTTCCGCCCTGAAGATCCAACGAGACGTCCTCCGTCACCATCCGCTGCCCATAGAGGGCACACACGGCATCCGTCGCCAACTGCGCACTCGTGCTCGACGACGGATTCTCACGAGCGCGGGGCGCAGTTCGTGCCAAACGGCTCGGTACGGCATCCAACAGCTGACGCACTATCGGGTCCCGCGGCGATGTGGTCACCTGCGAAGTCGGACCCGCCTCGATGATCTCACCGCCGACCATCACCATGATGTCATCGGTAAGAACCGCCACGACTTCGAGGTCGTGCGAGATGTAAAGTGCAGCGGTGTTCCGCTCAGTGCACACTCGCCGGATGAGCTCGATGATCCCCTGTTGGACGATCACATCCAACCCTGTGGTCGGCTCGTCGAGAACGATCACCTCCGGGTCGCACGAATACGCCATCGCGATCGCAAAGCGCTGCAGCTGCCCGCCAGAGAGCTGATGCGGGTAACGACGCCTGAAGTCCGAGTCCTCAGGGAGATCGACCTCCCTCATGAGACTTGCGATGTGTGATTCACGTTCCGCTTTGGACATGTCAGCGCGGTGAAGCGCAAGCATCTCGGAGATCTGAGCGTTCAGCCGACGCGTCGGGTTGAGCGCAGTCGACGGATCCTGCGGCACATATGCGATGGTTCTCCCCCGGAGCTTTCGCACCAGTTTCGCGTCCGCAGTCAGCATGTCGTGGTCGGCGACATGGACCCAATCACCGTGCGCCTCCAGCCCCGGAGCGGTGTAGCCGAGAGTGAGTCCGGCCAGTGTCGTCTTGCCGGACCCGGACTCGCCGACGAGCCCGACAATGCGGCCGCGGCGCAGCTGGAATGACACCTTCCGGACGATCTCGACGCCGTTCTGCGTGGCGACGGTCACCGCACGCACGTCGCACACCACATCCGTCGACGTTCCCAGCGCGTCTCCTCTCATTGCCCGCCTCCCTCAGACGTCCGCGCCAGCACACGTCGCATGCCGTCGGCCATGAGATTTACGCCCACGCAGACCAGCGCAATGGTCAGCGCGGGGAGAATGACCCCCCACGGCTGTACGCCGAGTCCGTCCTTGTTCTGCAAGATCATGACGCCCCAACCGGGTGCGTTGGAGGATGCGCCGTAACCCAGGAAGTTGAGGGTCGCCACCCCTCCCGTTGCCATCGCGAACTGGTATGGCAACGCAACGAGCACAAGAGACGAGAGATTGGGCAGAACCTCTCCGACGATGACCCGCCACCATCCATACCTGTATGCGCGTGTTGCCAGAATGAAGTCTCGAGACGCGATCTCGCGCGTCGCCGACCACATCACACGCGCCACTGCCGCGAGCGAGGACAGCGCAATGAGTCCGATGATGACGATCGGCGCGTCGCCGGCCCTTGCAAGCAGCAGCAGCATGAGCACCAGCGCGGGGAACACGAGCAGGAAGTCGATGAGGTATCCAACGGTGCGCGACACAAGATTCCGAGCGATGCCTGCCACGATCCCGAGTAGCGTGCCCGCGGCGACCCCGATCACGGTGCCGACCGCGCTCACCAGCATCAGCTCTCCACCACCGCTGACGAACCGACTCCAAACGTCCTGGCCCATGTAATCAGTGCCAAAGAGGCCCTGGCACGAAGCTGAAGGGAGTGCCGAGGAACGTGGAACTGCCGTACGGGGCGAGGAGCGTGCCAAAGCAGGCCAGCAGGATCACTGGCGCGCACAGCGCCAGCCCCGTCCAGAATCGAGCAGGCAGTCTCCTCCGCCTGCTCCTGGCGATCGCGATCGCCACGGTATGGAGCGCCTGATCTCCACCGATCATCTCATCGACAGTCACCGAGATCCCCCCTCACGCAACCGCGGGGTGAGCATGAGCCCCAGGATGTCGACGAGCGTGAAGATCACGATCGCCCCGGCAACCAGCAGGAGAACGATCCCCTGGATCACGGGGAGGTCACGGTAGGTGATCGCCACATTGAGCGCCGAGCCGAGGCCGGGAAAGCCATAGATCGTCTCGACGACGACCGCACCGCCTGTCATCGATACCAGCGCCACTGCGATCACCTGCAGAGCCGGACCCACCGCATTGCGCAGCGCGTGCCTCCACAACACCCTCCCCTCAGGAACCCCGTTGACGCGCGCCTGCAGGACGTAGGCCGCGGAGAGTTCCTCTAGCATGCGGGCGCGAATGTTGTAGGTGATGTTCGGGATGAACGTGACCGCCAGCGAGCACGCCGGCAGCACGAAAAGGCCGAGCTGCATCACAACCGGCGTACCGGGGTCGATCGAAGACACACCCGGAAACACCTTCCATACCGTCGTCGAGAAGAGGATGAGCAACGTGAGGCCGAGGACGACGGCAGGAACGGCAGCGAACACAATCGCCATGCTCGAGACGAGCCGATCAAGAATCCCACCGGGCTTTGCCGCAGCGCGGATACCCACGAGGATCGCGAGCGGGAAGGTGACGATGCTGGACACGAACATGAGAGCCAACGAGTTGCCCAGCCGAGGCGCGATCGTGGCGTCCCATACCGGCAGCTGATTGACCAGGGAGACTCCGAAGTCACCCCGGAGGACCCCGGTCAACCAAGTGCCATATTGCACGATGAGCGGGCGATCCAGCCCGAGTTGCTCGCGAAGCGCCTGTATCGACGCATCCGTCGCCGTCTGGCCGAGGATGGCGCGCGCCGTGTCTCCAGGCAGACCCTGCGTCGCGAAGAACACGACGACCGTGACCGCGAACAACATGACGAGACCGACGACCAGCTTCATTCCAACCATGCCGGCGAGAGAGGAGCCCGGCCCCCGGGCACGCGCGCCGTGTCTTCGGGGGGCGCCGATATCCACGGCACTGTCCGCTGTCATGCTCGCCAGATGGTCGCGTAGTCCATCGCCATGGCTACCGCGTTGGGATACGGTTGCATGCCCTTGACAGTGTCCTTGTAGCCGTTGACACCCTGGAGGAAGGCGGGGATGAGGAAGGTGCCGCGTTCGTTCAGGATCGCCTGCATCGCGAACAGAAGTTCCTTCCGCTTCGCATCGTCAGTCTGCTGACAGGCCTGGCTCCACAGACCGTCGAACTCCGAGTCGGAGAAGTTGGTCGAATTGAACGGGGCGCCCGTCGTAAAGCAGGTCTCGAACATGTTCGTCAGGTTCGCGCCAGGCCAGAAGCTTGTCGACATGGGGCGGTGACGATACTCCGGTCCGAAGTAGGTCTGCTCGTCGAGTTGCTCGGATTCGATCTTGATCCCGGCATCACGAGCCTGTTGCGCGAAAGCCTCTGCGAGTTCGACGATCCCCGCTGCAGTGGCAGCGGTGAACACCGTGCTGCTGAATCCCTCGACCCCCGCCTGCTTGAGGAGCGACTTGGCCTTGTCGGGATCGTACTCGGGTGCCTTCAACGACGTGTCGAAGTTCGGATCCAGCGGCGCAGGCACATCGTTGCCGACCCAACCGTACCCGCCGTACACCTGCTGAACAATCTGCTCGCGATTGATGAGATGCTTCATCGCCTGCCTGACGAGCGGGTCATCGAACGGAGCAATCGTCGTGTTGATGTTGATGTTCTGGAAACTGGAGTACTTGAAGACGTCGACGCTGAGCCCTTGTGCGGACTCGACCGCAGCCACCTTGTTGTACGCCATGATGAGGTTGACATCCGCCTGGCCCGACAAAAGCGCATTCGCCTGAGCCGCAGGGTCCGACAGGCTGAGGGTCACGATCGAATCGAAATACGGCATCCCCTCGCGCCAGTACCCGTCATAACGGTCAAGAGTGGATCGTGCCCCGGGGGTGAAGCTTCCGAGCTTGTACGGACCAGTGCCCACGGCCTTCGTGGGATCGAAGTCCTCCGGAACGATAAAGACCTGCGGGAAGAGATCCCGAAGCATCGTGTGGGGACGCAGGAGCGTCACCCGCAGCGTCCGATCGTCCAGTTGCTCCAGGGCATCGAGATCGATCAGCGTCGGGAAGATCGCCTCGTAGGTCGCGCCCGTCCCCGCCGATCGGCGGATCGAGGCGGCGATGTCAGCACTTGTCAACGTCTTGCCGTTGTGGAAGGTGATCCCCTCCTTGAGGCGGATCGTGTACTGGGTCGCGGAGTCCATCTCGAAGGACTCGGCCAGAATCATCTCCAGGTTCGCGACCTCTGAAGGTCCGTAACCGATCAAGGGCTCATAGAGCTGGGTGACACGGCTGTTGATCAGTCCGAAGTTCTTCGGATCGAGGGTGTCGTTGCTGCTGCCCAGGTCTGCGACGGTGAGCGTGCCCCCGCGTCGCGGCGTGGACGCCGCTCCCGAGGTGGTGGGAGTCGGGGTCGCGCCCGGGGCACAGCTTGCCAAAAGCGCGGCACCTGCGGCGGAGCCCGCGGCAAGCATCGAAAGGCTGAGAAACTTGCGCCGCTCCATCAGGTGAGGCAGCTTCTGCGGGTCCAGGTGTCCGTCCATGGCATTGCTCCTTTGCAAGTTCGGTAGCGTCGACGCCCCGCGCCGACGCCGGCATCACGTCAAGCTGTATGCGAGCGTAGATGCATATCGGTATACCGTAACTGTCGCCGTCCAGCAAGGGTCTGCGCGTTCGCACACGATCGCCCGAACCTAGATCTGGCCCCTGGACGGCACCCGCGAGGTACGCCTATGATCGTCGGTGTGCAGTACAGTATACATAGCGGCAGGCGTCTCATCCGTGCTCACACGTCGTTAGGGATCGCCACCCGCGCTCCGCCCAAGCCACCGCTCGACCGACGTGGGAGTCGACATCGCAATGCCGCATCAGGTGAGCCGTGGCATTCTCCACTCGGGCGGGCGTTGCTTCAGTGGAGACAGGGGTTCGCGCTGCCGCGGACTCTGAAGATCTGGCCTGTCCGACCGAGAAGGAGCTGACCATGTACCAGCGCAAACACCCTGAGTTCAACACTGTTCACGACTACGTGGAGCTGTCTTGAGAGGCACGCAAACAGTTGCAGGCGATGTCCGCCGAGATCGATCGCCTCGGGGCGTATCCCGAGCAAGCGATGCGCTTGCTCGAGGAGATGGGCTTCTACGACATCACTGTTCCGCGCGCGCTGGGCGGAGTCGCCGCAGACGACGAGCTCGACGACGCCGAAGCACTCATCGAGATCCTCATCAACCTCGGCGCCGGCGAGAGCTCCACGGCCCAGGTATGGGAGTTCAGCCGACACCTCGGACTGGTGGCGTTCGGCCCGAACTCTCCGCTTTCGGAGCAGGCTCGTGGCGAGCTGTTCGCGCGCATCGCGAAGGAGGATCGCCCGATCCGCTTCTGCGGCACCGGCGCCGAACGCTACAAGGTGCGCCACAGCTATGAGATGAAGGTCACCCCCGTCGACGGAGGCGTGGTGGTGAACGGTACGAAGTACTTTGCGACGGGCGTAGACGGCGCGGACTATGCGTTCGCGCCCGGTTGCCTCGACGGCTTCCCCAGCTATCTGGAGGGGGGCGCCTACGAGGTCTTGATCGACCTGCGCTCCGAAGGCGTGCACATCCATGGCGACTGGGACAACATGGGTCAGCGCGCCACGGGCAGCGGCGCCGTCACGTACGAGGGCGTCTTCGTTCCCGATGGCTACCACTGGCCTCGCACGACGCAGGAGACCACGGCGTCCCCGATCGGATCAGCGCACCTCGTGCTGGTGATGGCGGGAATCGGCGCTGGCGCTCTCGACGCGCTAGCGGAGTTCGTCAAGAACCGCACGAGCTATCCCGGCGCGCTGGAGGATCCCATCATCCAGTTCCAGTTCGGAGAGTACGAATATCGGCTCCGCGCGGCGCAGATGGCTGTGCGTGAATCGATCCGGCTCTCAGTGGCCCACCACCGGACCGGCACGCCGAGCAAGGCCGAATCCGTCCTGTCCATCCACGCCGCGAAGCTCGCGCTCATCGACGCCCTCACGCGCGTCACCTCGACGATGCACAACCTCTGCGGCGGACAAGGTACCTCGAATAGCTACGACCTCGACCGCTTCTGGCGCAACGCCCGTACATTGGCTTCGCAGGATGTGATGGACCTGAAGCAGCGCGCACTTGGCGCGTGGGCGCTGACCGGCGAGCTTCCGCAAGGGGCTCGATGAAGCCGGAGGACAACCAGCAGCGAGGTCTCGCCGCGGCCCGGTCTCCGATCGTCTCCGACCAGATGCGGGAAGCGATCGCACGGCTTCCCACGGGCGTGACTGTCGTGACGACCGTGGATGAGGGTCGGAGTCTGACGGGAGCGACGTTGAGCTCCTTCACGCAGGTGAGCCTGGAATCTCCTAGTGTGCTGATCTGCGTGAATCGGGACTCGAGGACTTGTGATGCCGTAGATCGCTCCGGCATATTCGCCGTCAACGTCCTCGCCGCGTCACAGGAGCGCGTTGCACGCGCGTTCTCCATGCCCGGCGAGTCACAGGACGAGAAGTTCGCCAGCGTCCACTGGTCAGCGCGCAAGACCGGAGCACCTGTATTCGACGGGGTCTGCTCTTGGATGGATTGCGTCACCCTGGACCGTCATGATTTCGGCACCCATGCAGTCTTCATCGGCGCGGTCGTCGCCGCGGGTTCCGATACGTGGGACGAGGCGCCGCTGACGTACTACCGCCACCGGATCTTCCCCCTCCGAGAAAGGGCCTGACATGACCGATGCCGATCTTCCAGCTCCGAGCGTGACAACCCTTCACGAAGCCCAAGCGGAGCTGTGGCGCATCGTGGCTGGGGACACCGCGGCCATTGCGCAGGCGGTTGTCTCCCTCGCTGCGAGCACACTCGGCGGCCCCGTCATCCTAGTGAACGAGCATGGCGAGGAATTCGCCTATGCCGGTCGACGTGTACCGCTGGCAATGGTCCGCACCGCGATCGCTCGAGGCGCCGAGAGCGACGGCGTGCTCAGCCGTCGGATTGTCGCCCCCTCCGGCGGGGGCGGAGCTGGAGCGCTCTGGTATCAGCCCGAAGACGGCTGGGACTCGGAAGCCCTCTATCTCTTCGTGTCGTCCTGCGTGCACGCGCTGTCGCTCTACAGCCGACTGGTCAGCGGAGGAGCCGCTCCGGACGAGATCGCCAAGCCGCTCACCCTGCTTGCGCTCGCGCATGACATCTTCACGCCGCCAGCGCTCAAGGACATCAGCTCGCTCTACGATGTCGGACCGGACTCCATTCTGTCAGTCGCAGCGCTGCAGTTTCCGACGCCCGAAGCCGCCTACCGTGCGAGCGCGCGCAGCGGAAGACTTACATCACCCGAGTGGCCGAAGATCTGCGCGGCCGCCGATCAAGACTGTCTGCTGGTTCTGCTCAGAGGCAGCACGTTGACCGGTGCGGCCGTGCAGGCCGCCTCGCTCACATACCCCAACATGAACGGCATCGGTCTGAGCCTGCCGACGAGCGACCTGGGCTCACTAGCGCGGGCTGCGCAACAGGCGAAGCGAGCGGCTTCGCTCGTCAGCCATCGGAACCCTCTCGTCCGCTTCCGCGACCTCGCCCCGAATGCCGAACTGTTCAACCGCGTCCGCCTCGACGTCGCACGCGCGTACGTCGCGGAACAGCTCGCGCCTCTCGACTCGGTTGCGGATGCCCAGGCTCGTGATCTGGTCAAGACTCTCCGGCTGTTCATCGACCATGACGCGAACATCGCCGACACCGCGCAAGCGCTGGGCTGCACGCCCGAGGAAGTGCGCAGCCGCATTGAGCGGGCGTCGACGGCCACCGGACGGAACTTCTTCCGCGTGAAGGACTTGGCTGACTACGACCTCGCACTGCAGTGGAGTCTGCTGGTCCCCTGAGGACTCCGATGTAAGGCCTGCGGAGTACAGAGCGCTGGGGCCCCTGGAAGGCGGAGCAGGATCCGCTCCAGAAGGCCCCAGCGCCGTCTCATCGGCCCCAGGTGCACGGCCGGGCAGCGACCGTGCTCTCTACTGGGGCCACGCCGCATCCATGGCCTGCAGGATGTCGTTCACGCTCTTCTGACCAGAGAGCAGACCCTGTACCTGCTGTTGCATGACGGTGTAGCTGTCCGCACTGGGCCACATCAGGTTGATGTTCGGCGATGTTCGTTCCGGATGGGCGAGGAAGTCGCTGATTCCCGTGAGCGTCGCATTGCCGGTCTCACCCGTACCGACAGCACTCACGGGGATGTAGTTGCCACCGGACGCGAAGGCGACCTGCTGATCCGTAGTCGCGAAGAAGTCGAGCACTTCGAGCACCGCCTCCTTGTGTTTCGTGGTGGCGCTGGCCACGACCGCACGGATCGGTGACATGGGCATAACCGTGGTCGCTTCGGTGAGCCCCGGCAGCGCGAAGACATCGAAACTCGCATCGGGGTTGATCGCCTGGAGGTTCGGGACGGCAGACGCCTCTCCCGGACCGAAGGACAGCGTGTCACCGTTCGCAGCCTGAGCGGGCGCCGTTTCGAACGTGTCCGCAACCGCGGTTTCCGGGAAGCAGCCGGCATCGTTCATATCGACGATGTACTGCAGCGCCTCCTGCCACTCGGACGAGCCGGAGAAGGTCACCTCACCCGACTCGTGCTGCTGGTTCCACTGCGGATTCTCGCCGAGCACTACCGTCGTCGCGACGATGGCCGCGAAGTAGCCGATCCCGTACTGCTCGGCACCAGGCATTGCCATGAACGGCTTACCCAGCCGATCCAGACTGTCCCTGCAGTCGTCGAGCAGCTCCTGTTTGGTCGTCGGCGGGGTGATACCCGCCTGATCGAACAGGTCGGTGCGGTAGATGGGCACCGCCGCGTTGTACGCCAACGGAAGACCGTACAGTGCGCCGTCGACCTCGTACAGCGGGCGGTACGCAGCAGGAAGGACCTGGTCTGCCCACGTTTGATCGCTGAGATCCATCAGCTTCCCCGCTTTACCGAGCCTCAGCACCGACAGGTTGCTGCCGCTACCGGCGACCGCCGCGAAAAGATCCGGTGCATTTCCTCCTTGAACCTGAGTGTTGAGGAGTGTCTCGTACTGATCCAGCGGCGGATACACCCGCTTGATCACGATGTCGTCGTGCGTCGCGTCGAAGTTGTCCAATACCGCGTCGAAGGCGGGGTTGCCCCCAGCCTGCTCGGCTTCCATCGCGATGGTGAGAGTCACCACGTCACCATCACCGGTTTCGGCGTCGCTGGCGGGGTTCGTGCAACCCGCCAGCACCGCGACGAGCGCGATAGCGACGGCGGCGGTGCCGACACCCCGCGTGGAGCACTGTGACATGTGATGCCGGGTAAAGCCCTGCATGGATCCTCCTGAATGTACCGAGGGACGAAAGGATGATGGACTCAGTCGTTGACGAGCACGGAATCCGCGGCGGCACGACGCTTGCGCGGCCACGCCTTGGGACGACTTCGCAGTTCATCGGGAGCTTTCTCGATGTCCCCATGACGCCCGAGGGCGATGACGGCGACCGGACAGAAGCGCTCATCGATCCCGAAGGCCTGACGGATCGCGTCGGGATCGAACCCACCCATCTGATGCGCAGCAAGGTCACGCGCATGTGCCTGAATGGTGAAATGCGCAGCAGCCTGGCCGGCGTCGTAGTACGCCCATTTGCGTGGTTTGCCATCCTCTCCGCGCAGCTCGGTCAGGATGACGATCAGCATCGATGCGGCGCGTGCCCAACGCTGGTTGCCCGACATGAGAGCGTCGAAGACGATCTCATGGGTCTTCGTGCCCCGACGGGCCACGATGAACCGAGTCGGCTGATGGTTGTCCGCCGAAGGCGCCCAGCGGGCTGCCTCCAGAGCGCTCGCGAGATCCGCCTCATCGATCACCGCCTCCGGATCGAAGATGCTCGGGCTCCATCGCTCCTTCAGCACATCGAGAATGGGAGCGTCGAGCTGCGCACTGTAATCCGGGGTCGTCGTTGCGACATCGCTGGGAAACATCGGGGATCCTCTCTCTTGAGACAACTGCGTGGGAACGGTCAGAGCACGCCGAGTTCGAGGGGGTAGTGGCCGAGCATCTCCGCACCCGAGTCCCGCACCACAACGGTCTCCATCAAATTCATCCCGAGCCCATCTCGACGGGCGCCGATCTGCGTCACGAGGGTGTGACCGGGCCGCAGGACGATGTCTTCCCACGGCATCCGGGCCTGCGGCCGGTCGACCGTGAGCATGCCGATGCCGCGGAAGGCTGCCATCCCCACGTGGTCCAGCCCGAGGGACACCTTGTACTCGTCGAACTCGCGCTGCACCTCGACAACCGACGACCCGGGTCGGGCTGCGCCGCAGAGGAACTCGTGCAGCTGCACTGCCAGCGACCAGTACTCTCGAACCTCGTCTGCGGGCTCATCGAAGAAGAAGTACCGCTGCCGTTCGGTGTAGTAGCCCCCACTGCCCGGCGTCTCCAAGATCAACGAGACGAAGTCCGACTCGGTCACGCGGGTGTCTCGCGGCAGATCCATCCCATGTGGGGAGGATCGATCGTCGAAGGAACGATTCGGGAGGAATCCGATCAGAATCTTCGGCATCAGCGTCGGGTCCATGCCGAGATTGATCAGGAGCCGCAGCACGTCCGCACGAATCTCCTGGAACGTGCGACCCGGTAGGAGATAGGTCGGAGCGGCTCGCCAGACCCGATCCTGGATCTCGCACGTGTCGCCCATGAGCTCCAACTCCTCATCGCTCTTGCACGCGATGAGATGATCCAGTTCGTTGCTGAAATCGATGATCTCCGCCGCCGGCGCGACCTGCCGCAGGTACTCGTGGAATTGCCATGTCATCAGCCCTGTGCCGTAATACGCAATCCGCTTGGCGGCACGCAGCACCGGCGCCATGTCCTCACCGTCGACGAACGGTGAATGATGGCCCGGTCGCGACGTCAGCTTCACCCCGGCGTAGATCTGGAGCTCACCCTCCGTGGGGAGGATCAGCGTCGTCGGATTGCGGAATCCGTTGTACCCCGACAGCCAGTACAGGGATACGGTCGAACCCGCAGTCGTCGGCGGGAAGGCTCCCTGTGCGATCAACAACTCGCATTCGCGGTCCCGAAGCAGCTCTCGCACGGCCTCGTGCCGCCTCGCCAACTCGCCCGGCGAGAACCTGCTCATACCGGTCATCGCGCCGTCACCGGACTTGGGGTGTTCCACCATCGCGTTGTTGGGCCAACGTGACGGATCATAGGTTCGGAAGCCCATATCGGTCACCTCCCCGCGGGAAGGAAGATCGTAGACGTCGGGACGCGCGCACCGTTGCTGATCACGTCGCCGGTCTGCAGATCGAAGAAATGTGCCGAGGTCATCGGAATCGAGGCCGTTACCGACTCACCCACGGACACGGGAACGTCGATCGGCACTCGCGCGATCACGCGTCGTAGGAGCTTCGCCATCTCCGGACTCACGCCCGGCGTGTCAGACGACACGCTGGCACCAGCCACGTCGAGATAGACGAGTTGCTCGGGCGGCAGTGTCTCGGTGTGAGTCGCCACGGCGCGCAACGCGAGCGATTCCGCCTCGATGCCAGTGCCGAAGTGAACTGCCTCGGGTCGGAAGCCAAATGCGACGGTGCGACCGATGTAATCGCGCAGGGCCGCGGGGGCGCGCCCCGGGGACAACGAAAGCTCCTGGTCTCCGACGCGGCAGACGATTCGACCGTCGCCGCGCTCCTCCAGCTTCGCCGGCAGCAGGTTCATCGGTGGAGCACCCAGGAAGGTCGCGACGAACATCGTGGACGGGCGCTCATACACCTCATCCGCTGTGCCACACTGCTCGACGTGGCCACCGTTGACGACGGCGATCCGGTCGCTCAGTCCCATCGCCTCCGACTGATCATGGGTGACGTAGATCGTCGTGACGCCGATCTCACGCTGCATACGAGCCAGGTCCGCGCGCATCTCCAGCCGGAGTTTCGCGTCGAGGTTGGACAACGGCTCGTCCATCAGGAACAACCGCGGCTGACGCACGATCGCACGCCCCATCGCGACGCGCTGACGCTGCCCTCCAGACAGTTGTGCGGGCTTGCGCTTTAGGTAGTCGGTGAGCTGGAGGATCTTTGCGGCTTGCTCCACCTGTTCGCGCACGCTGGCGCGAGGAACCCGCATGCATCGCAGCGGATACGCCATGTTCTCAAACACCGTCATGTGCGGATAGAGCGCGTAGCTCTGGAACACCATCGCGACATCACGTTCCGTGGGCCGCATCCCGTTCACAACAGTGCCGTCCATCGAGATCGTCCCAGAAGTGGGCTCTTCCAATCCGGCAGCCATCCGCAACGCGGTCGTCTTGCCGCACCCTGAGGGACCGACAAGCACCATGAACTCACCGTCGTTGACGGACAGATTGAAGCCGTCGACTGCAGCGGCCCGCCGATCAAAGCTCTTCGTGACGTCGTTGAACTCTATGGTCGCCATAGCCTTACCTTTCTGCGCTTGGACTGCATGCTCATCCCTTGATCCCGCCCGTGAAGCCCTTGATCAGGTACTTCTGACCGATGGCGAACAGAGCCATTGCCGGCGCCATCGCGATGAGGATCACGGCGAAGACCACCGACCAGTCCGAGTAGATGTTCCCCATGAACTGATAGAGGGTGACGGTCACGGGTACGTTCTCCGTTCCCGACAGGATGATCAGCGGCGTGAAGAACTCGTTCCAGGTGAAGATGCCCACCAGGATCGTCAGCGTGCCGGTGACCGCACGGAGCTGAGGGAAGACGACGCGGAAGAATGTCCGCGTCCGACTTGCTCCGTCCATGTACGACGCCTCTTCGTAGTCGGGAGAGAGTGCCCGGAAGAACCCGGTGTACAAGAACACCGCCATCGGCAAGTAACCGGCGACATTCGCGACGATCACGCCCGCATACGTGCCGAGCAGCCCGAGCTGGTTCAGCCACATATAGACCGAGATGAATCCCACTTGCCCCGGAAGGGCCATCGCCAAAAGAAACATGCCATAGACGCCGATGGCGAACCAGCCGGAACGGCGTGCGATCACGTATGCACAGATCGCGGACAGCAAGATCAGGACTATCACCGTGCCGACGGTCATGATCGCCGTGTTGAGCAGCGCA
Source organism: Microbacterium sp. (assembly GCF_047602155.1). Lineage (GTDB taxonomy): Bacteria > Actinomycetota > Actinomycetes > Actinomycetales > Microbacteriaceae > Microbacterium. Next base: position 959,267 of record NZ_JASGHZ010000001.1, read on the forward strand.
CGAGGCAGCGTCGGCATCTGGATGAAGCTCCACGCAGTGCCGAACGAGGAGACGTTGAGGCTCGTCGGAAGCCCGAAGGGAGCCTTGTAGATCTCCTCCGTGGTTCGCAATGAGCCCGAGATCAGGAGATAGAAAGGCGCCGCCCACAGGGCTGCGAAAATCAACAGGCTCGCCTCGCGCAAGAAGCTGCCCATCACACCGCGACGCCGCAGTTTCATCGCATCTTCCTCTCGAGACGTCGCGTAATCGAGACCTGGATGACGGACGCCACGATCACCAACAGCATCAACGTCACGGCGATCGCCGCGCCGAGACCGTAGTGGCCGCGCACCCACGTCGTGTCGTACATGACTGTCGCGAGAGTCTGGGTAGCTCCCGCGGGGCCTCCACGCGTCAGGGCCATGACGAGGTCGAACACCTCAAGTCCACTGATCAGGCTGAGGGTGGACGCCACAGTGATTGACGGCGCGAGCAGCGGCAGAGTGACCGTCCGGAGATGACGCCAGAACCGCGCGCCGTCGATCGTTGCGGCCTCGTCAATGTCCTTGGAGATGCTCTGCAAGCCCGCCATGTAGATGACCATCGGGAGACCCACGGTCTGCCAGACCATGACAAGCAGGATGCACCACAGCGCCCACGTCGGATCGGCGAGCCAGGCCTTGGCGAAATCCCCCAGCCCGACTGCAGTGAGGACCTGGTTGATCGCGCCGTTGGGAGCGAGGATGAACTGCCATGCGTAGGCGATCACTACCGAGCTCATGACCACGGGCAAGAAGACCAGCGATCGCGAAATCCCTCCCGTGCGGGCGGCTCGGTGGAGACCGACCGCAAGCAGGAGTGCCAGCACGTTGACGATGATGACGTAGCTGATCGCTATCGTCAGGGTGTTCATCAGCGCCGGACGCAGGCTCGGGTTCTTGAAGACCTCGACGAAGTTGTCGAGTCCGACGAAGGAGGACTCTTCACCCACCCCCTGGAGGTCGGTGAACGAGTAGCTGAGTCCGGTCAACGTCGAGACGTATCGCAACACCAGCACGACGATCACTGCGGGCAACGCCCACACGATCGGAGCCTTCATGAAGTTGCGGGTCGCGGGCTGCGCACGATCGGCGCGAGAGCCCCGACGCTCCTTTCGGCGATGGCCACTGACTTTGCCTGCGTCCGCGGGAGGCACGACCGTCTGCTCTACCATGGTCGCCCCACGGCTCTCGGGATCTGACGCTTCAATGCGCTCTCCTTCATGTCGGATGGTGCTCTCATCGTGCGCAGCGGGGCGGCCCCCCTGTCGCCGGGGGGTGCTCGAACACGAGGTTCGAGCACCCCCGGATCTCTACAGGCCGCCCCTCAGCGATCACTCTCCCCAGGCGTCGTCCATAGCCACCAGAATGTCGTGCGGCGTGAACTGCCCCGTCAGGAGGCCCTGGATCTTCTCACGGAGCACGGCATAGCTATCAGCCGTGGGCCATGCCTTGTGGATCGGGATGCGCGTACGCTCCGGGTTCTTCACGAAGTCGGTGAGACCCGTGATGTCATCGCCGAGTCCCTCTCCGGTGCCAATGGCGCCGAGGGGGATGACGTGACCGACCGCGGCGAACCTCTCGGCCTCGTCAGCAGTCGTGAAGTACTCCAGGAGCTTCAGCGCAGCGTCCATGTGCTCGGTCTTCTTGTTGATCGTCAGCGCGCTGCCGGCATTCATCATGAAGATCGTGTCGTCGGCATCCTCCATCGGCGTCACGAAGAGGTTGAACGTGCCCTCGTCGTTGTGGCTCAGCAGGCTCGGAATCGAGCCCACCGTCGAGGCGAGGAACGAGAGCGTCTCGCCGTTCGCGACCTGGGCCGGCGACGTGTCATAGCTATCCGATGCCACCGTGGACGGGAAGCATCCGCCCTTGAGCATGTCGGCCATGTATTCCAGCGACTTCACCCATCCCGGCGTGTCTGCGAACGTGACCTCACCGGCGATGCGCTTCGCGTTCCAGTCCGGGTCATCGTTCAACACATACTGCGTAGCGACCGACAGTGTGAACTGCGCCGTCGAGTCCGGCTCGGTTCCCGGAAGTGCGGCAAACGGGACCCCGGCCTTGTCGAGGCTCTCCTTGCATGCATCCAGCAGCTCTTGCTTGGTGGTCGGGACCGTGATGCCGTACTTGTCGAACAGGTCGGCTCGGTAGGCCGTAGCGATTCCGTCATATGCCAGCGGGATGCCGTAGATCCCCTCACCTTGGAGGCTGAACAGCTCGCGCTGCGACTCGGGCAGCACCTTCGTCGCCCAGTCCCGATCCGACAGGTCGACGATGAAGCCCGCCTTCGATACCGTGCCGATCGACAGCGCCGAACCACCACCGGAGGGCATGTAGATGACATCGGGCGCCGTTCCAGCCTGCAGCTGCGTCAGCAGCGTCTGCGCATACGAGTCCTGCGGCGGATAGATCCGCTCGATCTTGATGTCAGGATTCGCCGCCTCGAAGTCGTCGAGCACTGCATCGTACGGCGGGTTGCCACCCTGCTGAGTCATCTCTACCGCGACCTTGAGAGTGATCTGCCCGTCACTCGCTTTGGGATCGTCGTCTCCCGAGCAGCCTGCGAGCGTCACGCCACCGATGACCAGCATCGTAAGGGCGGCGATCCCGGACCTCATTCGTCTGTTGCCACGTTTCATCGCGTTCTCCTTCATGTTGCTTGCTTCTCTTGATGCACGGCGGGATTGCCGTTACCGCCACTGGTGCATGCCGGCGGCACTCACTGCGGAGGCGTCGGCTTGACCGACCACTCGCGCAGAAGCTTGATCTTTCCGTTGTCCAACGTGATCCTGAACACGTAAGGCCCTCCGACCGGAAGTGGGTCGCACCCTCCGAACGAACGCGCACCCTCCCCATCGACCTCGACCCAGAAGACCTTGGGGTCTTCCGTCGCCCAAATGGTCGGTTCCTTGTGGTGCCAGCCGGAGTCGAACTGCAAGTTGTACTCGTCACCTCGGCGCAGAGCCTCCTGCCCTGTCCACCGCATACCGTGGGTGGCCATCTCTTTGACGCCGTCTTCCGCGTAGAGCGCACGCCGCTCATCGCAGATCGGCAACTCGAAGAAGCGCCTGACAGTGGCGCGGTTCCGTTCCCGTTCGCGATCTGCCTCGCTGTCTACGGAGCTCATGTCCGATGCCGCCCCTCTCGCTCGCCATGCGAGCCGCAGACGGTGCCGGCCCCATCCGCAACGCGGAGAAAGTCGGACAACGCTCCTCTGGTTCCGCCGTCATGGAACCCGATGCGACTCTGCATACTGCTCTGTGTTCTGCCAAGTATTCATTACAGGTGCTGGAGGCAAAAGCGTCGGGGGAGATAGTAGGTATCGGACCCCCCTATTACTCCCCGCCGCGGCGCGGGGTGCCGCCCCTTGCTCCCGCCTGCGCTCCGACCGCGCTTGCCGGAGAGCGAACCTTGTCGTACACTGCGCGGTATACATAGATAGTTTGGAGTCCTGCCGTGAATGATGCCCCCGACGGCCACGATGAACGCGAACGCAACCGACAGACCGTAGCCCGGTTCTTCGAGCTAGGGATCACCGACGAGCGACGCGCCCTCTACGCCGACGACGGCGTCAAGGAGCTGGTCAACTTCGGTTTGCGGTGGAGCAGTCCCGAGGCTCTGCGTGCGGGGGACGAGCGCAATGCGGCGCTGTGTCCCGACTGGCACCACAAGGATGCACGCGTGTGGCCGACCGACGATCCTCGCGTGTTCTGGGTAGAGGCGTCTGGCGAGGGGCACCGGAGCTTTGGCGGCGCAGACCCGCAACTGACCCACAGCGACTACGTGTTTCGCATCGAACTCGATGGCGGCAAGATCGTCCGGTTGCGCGAGTGGAAGACGATCTATCAGACGCCGCAATAGCCCATGGTGCGGCATCGCCCCTCGGCTTGGCTGTGGTGTTGTCGGGCTCAGCGCTCTTCCGGAGCGGCCCAGTCGGCCGGTTCCGGCCAATCGACAGGCGTTCTCCAGTCACAAGTTCGGGCATCTTGACTCGGTTGCCCTCTAGCGGAATGCACCCCCATCTGCCGGAGACACGGTTCCTTCGCCGTCGAGCACTCCGCCTGCCGGCAGCGTCATCACGAGCCTGTCCTGGGTCTCGCTCCGGAGAACCCATGCAGCAAGCGCGCCCCGACATCCAGGTCGACGCCGCGCTGCGCTAGGCGCTGGGGATGGCGAACTTGACGTCGATGCGCCCGCCTACCGCGCGACCGCAGGCGCCGGCATCCCGCATCGCGCGGGTCGAGACCGACGCTCGGAGCGACACTGCCGCCCTCGACGCACGCGTCTTGTGGTGCGAGCGCAACCAGACAGGTCTACCCCAAGTCGGGGTGAATGATGCCGACGAGCGAGTAGGGCTGGCCGTCGGGGTCGGGGGCGCGGTCCTTGTACTCCGCGATGAGCGCGTACATCCGCTCGTGCAGCTCGCGCAGGTGCTCGTCGTTGAGCCGCAGGCCGAGCCACGAGATCCACACCCGTTCGGGGTCGGCGATCGCCGCCTGCTGCCGGATCGTCTCGAGCATGACCGGGATGCTGTCATCCATCGGCGCATTCCAGGAGAGGCCGGTCGCGAGGTACGGCACTTCGCGGGCGCCCTGTGCGCCGGAGCGCTCGGGCTGCGCCTGAAGGAACCCGGTCTCCACGAGCATCCGCACGTGGTGGAGCATCGTCCCGGGGTTGACCTCGAGCAGCTCCGCCAGCTCCTTGTTCGTGCGCGCCTCGAAGCGGCACAGGCGCAGCACCCGCAGGCGCAGCGGCGAGCTCAGCGCCTTCGCCGCCCGCGCCCCGTCCGCATCCATGTCTTCAGCCTAACGCGACCGGTTGACGAACTCAATCAGTATCCGCATACTGATTGCATGACTCAATCAGTCGATCCGGATGCCGTCGCAGATCCCCCGGCATCCTCGCGCGCATCGCTGTGGCGCGACGGCAACTTCCTCACGATGTGGAGCGGCCAGGCGCTCAGCCAGTTCGGCGAGCAGATCACGAACCTCGCCGTGCCGGTGATCGCCGTTGTCCTGCTGCACGCGACCGAGCTCGAAGTCGGCGTGCTGAACGCGGCAGGCGTCGCGGCGTTCCTCATCGTGGGCCTGCCCGCCGGCGCGTGGATCGACCGCATGCGGAAGCGCCACGTGATGATCTGGGCCGACCTCGTGCGAGCGCTCGCTCTCATGACCGTCCCCATGCTGTGGTGGCTGGGGTGGCTGCAGATCTGGCAGCTCATCCTCGTGGCGTTCGTCGTCGGCATCGCCGCGGTGTTCTTCGACGTGTCGTACCAGAGCCTCATCCCGTCGCTCGTGAAGACCGACCAGATCGCCGAAGCCAACGGCAAGCTCGAATCGACCGCGCAGATCGCGCACCTGGCCGGCCCTGCCATCGGCGGCTGGCTGATCGGCGTGCTCTCGGCACCGGTCGCGATCGTCATCAACGTCGCAACGTATCTCGCGTCGTTCGCGGCGCTGTCGACGACCCGCGACCACGAGGTGCGGCGGGCGCCCGAAGACCACGAGCCCATCATGACGGAGATCGGCGAGGGGCTGCGCTGGGTGTTCGGCAACCCGCTGCTGCGGCGCATCGTCGGGACGACCGGGGTCTCGAACTTCTTCAGCACCGTCGTCTTCACGATGCTGCCGCTGTTCCTGCTGCGGCACCTGGGCTTCACGGTCGAGGCTCTGGGCATCGTCCTTTCGCTCGGCGCGATCGGCGGCCTGGTCGGCGCCGTGATGACGCCGCGCATCGTCGCACGCATTGGTGAGGCGCGCGCGATCCCGGTGAGCGCCATCTCGTTCAGCGTGGCGGCGCTGTTCATCCCGGTCGCCGCCATCGTGCCCGAGGTCGCCTTCCCGCTGCTGGTCGCGCAGGGGTTCATCGGCAGCTTCACGGTGCTCGTCTACAACATCACGCAGGTGACCTTCCGCCAGCGGATCACCCCGCCGCGCCTGCTCGGCCGGATGAACGCCTCCATCCGCTTCGTCGTGTGGGGCGTCATGCCCATCGCCGCCCTGCTCGCCGGCGCGCTCGGTCAATGGCTCGGCGTCGTCCCGACGATGTGGATCGGCGCGGCCGGCGAGCTGTTTGCGGCACTGTTCGTCGCCATCGGCCCGTTCTGGCGGATGCGGGAACTGCCCGCGGCGACGACTGCGGATGCGGATTCCTGAGGCACCCGCCGTCGAGCGGTGCGACGAAGCCACGAGGGCCGACCGGGTCGACGAGTTGCTGGCGGGATCACGTAAGACGTCACCGAATCATCAGTGCCAGCCGGTCATCGTGAAGCGGAGATACGGTAGCGAGGCTCGAGGGTCAACTGCGCACCGGTCTGGATGATGAAGGCAGCGATGTCGCGCGGGCTGACCCCGGATTCGGTGCGCAGTTCGAGGATCTCGCGCCAGCCGAGGCTGTGGTGGGCCTCGAGCCCGGCAGCGATGGCGTGCCGCGCCTCAGCGGGGATGGCGTGGGTTTCGAGGTCCCGCTCTGTGTGGATGCCATCGACGGTGATCCAACCCCAGCCGAGCTGGTGCGCGTAGGCCCGCCCGGCGGCGGCTTTGGCACGGTTGACGGCGACGGGCATGTTCATCAGTGGCTTGACCTCGATGAGCAGGCACCGGCCCGCGCGGGTCGCGGCGAGGATGTCCGGGTAGTAAACACGCTGACGACCTTCCCATGTGTACGGGATAGTCAGCGGCTGCTCCTGGTACCAGGCGACCTCGGAGCTGTTCTCCAGGACGGTGAGCGCGACGAGCTCGAGGCCCGATTCGTAGAGCACGTCGCGATCGAGCTTCTGGGAGTGGAAGCTTCCCGCTGGCTCACCGGGGCCGTCAAGCCGCAGCGCATGAAGTGTTCCCCGCTCGGGTGGAGGTTCCACGGTGGCGGGCCACGACGCGTGCGCGCTCCAGCGAGTGACCACCGCATCAGCGCGGCTGACCACAGTGGCGGCGCGGCGCTCGGCGGCAGCGGTTCGCAGTTGCTCCTTCTCAAGCTCCCGGCGGCGTTCCTCGGCTGCGCGGGCGAGGAACGCGACCCGGCGCGCAGCCGGGGAGGCGATGCCGGCAGCACACAGCAGAAACGGGATGGCGACGCCGATCGGGGCTTCGAACTCAGAGGCGACGATCGTGGCGACGCGCTCGGCAAACGCTTCATCGAACGCATCCGGGATGGGCAGGTGAAGGAGCGCAGCGAGGGTCGCCCCCGGGGTGCCGGGCTTGCGCGCCTGGCGAACGAGGAGGGCGAGCGCTCTGGCCTCGATCTGGCGGATACGTTCGCCACTGACACCGAATCGTCCAGCGATCTCCGCCAACGTGCGGGGTGCACCCTGGAAGCCGAGGCGCATGCGCAGCACCTGCTTCTCACGCGGTCGCCCGTCAAGCCAGGACACGGCTTCGAAGGCGAGAGCAGCGGCGTCTCCCGGCTCGAGCTGTGCGCCGAAATCCAGACCCCGACTGGTGGGCACCGGCAGCGGCATGCACTCCTCGTATCGGGGCTTGCGGTGCCTTCTGGACGTCAGGAGTGGGATCGCTGCGAGGGGCGCGTCCGGATGCTCGTGAAGATAAAGGCTCAGCACTGTGGGGGCGTGCCGACGACTGGATGACCGGTGCTCCGTCGGCAGGAGTCGGTTGCAGGCGGCGGTGATGCCGCCCGGCGGTCGACCATGCGCTTTGGCGATCTCGTCGACGGTCAAGCCAGAGCGGATCTCGTCGACCAGCTGTGCGTACTCGGCTGCACTCCACCTCTCGCCGAGGCGCGCGGGGAGCGCAACGCAGCGCTGCCCCTCGGCGGGCGCCTCAGACGGGAGATCCATAGCAAGAGTCTCTCGCGACCCTCTGACATCCCCCTGCGGCCAGCTTGCCCATACCGCCCCCGGTGGTGACGATGACCCGAACCGCGGCGCGTGTGGCGTCAGCGCACGCGGTAGGCGGGGTCGATCTCGTCGCGGTCGCTCGCGATCAGTCCGGCGACGAGCCGTCCGGTCACCGGTCCGAGCGTCACCCCCATCATCTGATGCCCCGTCGCGACGACGACCGACCGTGTCGCCGGCAGCCGGCCGATGATCGGAACCCCATCGGGCGTCATCGGACGAAGACCCGTCCATGGCTCACCGGCCGCAGCCGCCAACCCGAATCCCGGTAGGTAGCGGTCGGCGGATGCCAGAATCCCTGCCGCCCGACGGCGGTCGATACGGTGATCGGCCGCTCCGAATCCCATCGTGCCCGAAAGTCGCAGCCGGTCGGGGTACGGCGTCATCGCCACCCGCCCCTCGGCGAGATACAGCGGCCCTCCGGCGAGCTCGGGCACGACGGGCAGGTCGAACCCGTATCCCTTGCCGGCCGCGAGCGAAAGCCTCTGCCCGAGCGGACGGACGACACGGTCGCTCCACACCCCGGCCGAGACGACATAGGCATCGCCGGCGATCACGCCGTCGCGATGCCGCAGGCGCGGCCGAGACCGGGTGGATTCGAAGGCCGCGTCCACCCCGCAGACGACCTCTACCCCGCGGCGGCGGCAAGCCTGGGTCAGTTCCCTCACGAGCACCGCCGGATCGACGACGCGATCTCCCCACGTGTCGAGGGCACCGACCACCGACTGCGAGACGCCGGGGATTCGTTGACGCAGCTCCTCCGCATCGTCCACGCTCCAGGCGATCGCGGCGCCGGAGCGCTCGAGCTCGCGCACCTCACGGACATGAGCGTCGAGCTGCGCCGGGTCCGTGAACAGCATCGTCAGCGGCCGGTCGCTCAGCTCGACAGCGAGACCCTCGTCGCGAAGCTGGTCGTATGCGTCAAGCGCGCCCTGCGCGAGCGGGGCGAGCGCGCGCACGCCGGCCGCGTAGGGCGCCGCCCGGCACGAGGCGAGCAGTCGCAGCAGGAACGCGGCATAGCGGAGATCCCACCTCGGACGGACGTATAGAGGAGTGTCGTGTCGCAGCATCCATCGCATCGCCTGCCCGAGGGCTCCGGGCGCGGTCACCGGCACGGCCATGCTCGGGGCAAGCCAGCCGGCGTTGTGGCTCGAGGCGCCCGCACCCGGCTCGGCGCGGTCGAGCAGCACGACCTCGTGACCGTCGCCCGCGAGGAAGTACGCCGTCGACAGACCGACGATTCCCGCTCCGACCACGACGACCCTCACGCCACGATCCCCTTCGCCCAGGGTGCGCGGGAGCGCAGCAGGTCGCCGATCGCACGCGCAACACGCTCGTGCGTATGACTGGAGTGGGTGCCATCGAACTCCACGGCGTCGTGACGGATGCCGAGCCCGTCCAGCCGCGCTGACAGCGTGCGATGCCCCAATTGAGCGGCGAACTCGTCACGTGCTCCCACGTCCAGCAGGATGCCATGCAACCCCGCGAGCCGATCGCGACGCGCGGCCGCGTTGACGACGGGATCGTACGCGAGCCACTGTGCCCAGACCTCGTCGACGAGGGCGCCCGTGCGCCAGTCCAACGGCAACCGCCCGCGCAATCGCGCCGTGGGATCGGGCGCGTAGCTTGCGGCGAGTGCGAGCGGAAGCGCCGCATCATTCGGAATGTCGGAGGGATCGATCTCCTCCTCCCGGTACCGTGTCAGCAACTCGGTGACCATGCCCAGTTGAGTGCGCTCGAAGAACGCGTCGCCGGCGAGCACGCCGAGGGCTCCGAATCGGTCGGTTGTCGTCGCGAGCTCCCATGCGCCGAGCCCGCCCGACGAGTGGCCGAGCACGACGCGCGAGCCCGGATCGGGGTCGGTGCCGTACGCCTCTTCGACGACGCCGACGACCTCTTCTGCGACATACCCGACGAAATCGCCGTTGACGGGCGAGTTCAGCCACTGCCCGCCGCCGAGCCGCGTCCAGCCATCGGGCATCGCGACGATCGCCGGCTGCACGGCCGGGTCGGCGAACACATCGTCGAGCAAGGCCGCCAGCGCCGGCCTGATCGACGAACCGCGGAACTGATCGGGACTCAGCCAGTTGACGGCGTGCCCGCTATACCCGTGCAGCAGCACGACGAGGCGCGGGCGCATGCCCTGCGCAGACCGCTGCGGCACGTACACCACGAGGTCGCGATCGGCGGAATCGCCCCAGGCGTTGCCCGCGAGATGCCGGGAACGCACGGTGTGAAGCGTGAAGGGCACAGTTGCATCCTCTCTCGGCGCGAGATGAAGCCCGGCCCGCGCTTGCCTCTGCCGCTTGGTTATCGGTTAGCGGTAACCATTCGCCACTCAGAGTAGACGCATTCAATGTGTTGTCAAGGCTCCATCCGGTGCAAAGCTGTGACCATGCAGGTTTCGAATCTCCGCGAGCAGACTCTGGCCATCGTCCGCCAATCACTGGTCGCAGGCGAATACCGGCCCGGCGACATCATCTCGGCCGCGGCGATGGCGAGCCGCCTGAACGTGTCCAACTCCCCCGTTCGCGAAGCCATGCTCGAGCTCGTTTCGCAGGGCATCCTCGAAGTCGTACGCAATCGCGGCTTTCGCGTCCTGCCCATGAGCGATCATGACCTCGACGAGGTGTACGAGGTGCGCCTGTGGCTCGAAGCCCGCGCTATGCGCGAACTCGCCGCCCGAAAGATCAACGTCGAGAGTTCCCGACCACTGGCGCAGCTGACGATCGAGAAAGCGCGCGCCGAGGAGATCCCCGAGTTCCTCGACGCGGACCGCAGTTTTCATCTCGGTCTTCTGGCACACCTTGACAACACTCGCCTGAGCAGGATCGTCGAGAACATGCGCGACCAGACGCGCCTCTACGGCATCCACGCCCTGGCAGCAGCGGGCAAACTTGTGCAGACCAGCGAAGAACACCTCGAGATCGTCGACGCGATCAATTCCGGCGATCCGGATGCCGCCGAGGCGGCGATGACGCGCCACCTTGCGCACATCCGCTCCGACTGGTCGTCGGGCATCGCGCAGTAGCGCGGGCCGTACGCCGCGCGGCCCGCGCTCAACACCCGCGCCTATACGGCCGCTTTCCTTTCGTTCCGCGCGGCATTCCTCTATAGTCCTAACTAGTCGGTAATCGGCTACCGACTAGTTAGGACTATGCGATGACCGTCGACGGGGCCGTCCATCCACTGCTCGCCTTCGACGCAGCATCGGTGTTCCGTCTGCTGCCGCCGGCTGGCGCCGTACAGGCGCTGCGCGACGCCGTGGTTGCCGGCGCGAGCGAGAGCGACGCACCGCGCACAATGCTCCCCGAGCCCGACGGCGCGGGCACTCTCGCCGTCATGCCTGCCGTTGACGCACGATGGCTGGGCATCAAGGTGCTCTCGATCCGCGCCGCCACCACGTCTCAACGCGATGCGATCGTTGGGACGTACCTGGTGGTAGATCCGGCCACCGGCGCGCTGCACGCCACCATCGACGGCACGGCTCTCACGGCGCTGCGCACGTCGGCCGTCAGCGCCCTCGCGCTCACACGCCTGGCCGCGCCCACCGCCTCCCGCGTGTTGGTGATCGGCACGGGCACGCAAGCCCGGGCACACCTGCACACGCTCATGGGCCTCGGCCGCTTCAGCGAGTTCACCGTCGTCGGACGCGACCGCCGCAAGGCCGAGGCGCTCGCTGAAGAGTTCCCCGACGGCTCCGTACAGGTCGGCGAGCTCGAACCCGCGATTCGGCAGGCAGACGTCATCGCCTGTTGCACCTCGGCACGTACACCGCTGTTCGACGGCGCCCTCGTCTCCTCCGGTGCGGCCATCGCCGCGATGGGTACGTACCAGCTCACTCACCGAGAGCTCGACGATACGATCATCTCGCGCGCATCGATCTATGTCGAGACGCTCGAGACGGCCCTTACCGAGGCCGGCGACATCCACCAGGCGATCGACTCCGGCGTCCTGCGGCCTGATGAGCTGCGCACACTCGCGCAGCTTTTCGCCCCCGGGGAGCAGATCGACTTCACACGCCCGCGCGTCTTCAAGAGTTGCGGCATGTCCTGGGAGGATCTCGCCGTCGCCGCCGAGATCCTCCGCCGGCACGAGCAGGGCGAACACGCCGAAAGCTGACGCCCTTCAGGGCTGCGCCAGCCCCACGGGGTAGGCGTACTCGGCGAGGTGCGGGAACCGGCTGACGAACTCGTCACGGTCCCACAACCATGCCAGCTGTGCGGGATCATCCCGCAGCGTCGTGTACAGCGAGCCGATCCGCCCACCCGCCCACTCCTCCGCGGTGACATGCTTCAGCCCGGCGACATCCGCGTATCGCGGGTTCGGCTCATACTCCCCGTCGAGGTGACGCAGATAGGCGAATCCGCCGAACTCGCGCACGTCGCCGTAGACGTCACTCATGCCGCGGCGGCACAGATCGGCGAACACCAGCCGGCCCTCGCCCGCGTTGACGCTGCAGTGGTAGAGCCCCCCGGGGATCACCACCACGTCGCCCTTCTCGGCGTGCACCGCGACGACCATGCGGCTCGCTGGGCCGGCGTGAAGATCCTGCAAGAAGAAGACGCCCGAGCCGCTCAGCACCTCGTAGGCCTCGGCGGGGGGAAATCCATCGGGTTCGAATGAGTGCACATGGCCATGCGTCTTGGCCGATTCCGTACCTACCGGCGCCTGCCGGATCGATGTGAGCGAGTAGGCGAGCTTGCCAGACAGCATCCGGTCTTCGTCGGCCTCGTCGCGCACATCGTAGAAGGTGTCGTAGAGCACGGCCTCGTCGGCAGGATCGACATGGCGGTACAAGGACGACATCGCGCCGACGGTGCGGTGCCCCTCCTGTGTGATGCGCACGGTGTCGGCGAAACACAGCCGCTCACCGTCCAGGCCGAACTCGATACCGTCAGTCAGCGACTCGAAGGTCGACGTCATTTTCTCTCCCTCTCCCGCGCGAGCTCACGTGCCGCGCTCATCGTTGTCGATGATTCCCCACACCTCGGTGAGCCGATCGATGTGGAAGTCTGCAGCGCTCTGATCGATGCCGAATCGGTGATCGCGGACGGCCGCGACGCGAATACCGGCGCCCGCCGCCGCCATAATGCCGTACTGCGAGTCTTCGACGACGAGCGCCTGCCGCGCATCGACGTCCAGCGCCCGCAGCGTGTGCAGATAGATCTCGGGGTTCGGCTTGCTCTCCCGGAACTGCTCGCCACTGACGACGAGGTCGAACCGGTCGGCGATGCCGCCGGCGCGCAACGCGAGGTCGATGAAGCGTCTCGGTGCCGACGAGGCGAGCGCGACGCGCAGACCGCGGCGCCGCAGTCCGTCGAGCACGCCGGTCGCGTCGGGGTCGAGGATGCGCCCATAGTCGATGTCGGCGGCCTCGGCCCGCTCGACGAGTCCGGCGCGAAGCGTCGCGGCATCCAGACCCGTGCCCGACCGGCGGGCGATGTCCTCATACACGACGTGCGACGACGAGCCCACCACCACGTGCAGGTCTTCTCTCGCCAGCGTCGATCCCTGACTGATCAGGTAGTCGTAGAACAACGCCAGGTAGACAGGCTCGCTGTCGAAGAGCACACCGTCCATATCGAAGATGACGGCCCTCACTGCGCGGCTCCTGCACGCGCACGCAGACGGTCGTACTCCGCGATCATCGCCAGGACATATCGGCGGCCCCGACGCACACCTGTCGCCAACAGGGCGCACAGCGGCACGGCGACCGCAGAGACGCCGGCGGCGACCCAGCCGAGCGTCCGGGTGCCGGCACCCTCGCCCGTCCATCCGGCAAGCAGGGCGGCCGACGCGATCACCGAAATGATCGAGAGGGCCGTCGCGCACAGCAGCATGCACCGGACCGTCCGCAACCGAGCGTGCTCGGCCAGGATGTCCTGGCCGAGCCGCTCGACGATGCGATCCGACGCCATGTCAGTAGCTCGTCAGGCCCGGGTCGAAGAACCCGAGCAGCACGCCCAGGAACGCGATGACCGCGAAGATCAGCATCACCAGCGGTGGGCTGATCCGCAGCTTCGCCAACAGGAACCAGGCGAAGAGCACCAGCAGCAGACTGAGCAGTCCGGGCAGGATGCCGTCGAGCGTGTCCTGCAGATGGAGCTGGTTGGCCACCTCCTCGCCGTCGACCACGTGAGTGCCGCCGAGGTCGATCGTGAAGCTCGTCGTGATGGTGATCCAGGTCGCCGCCAGCGCGCCGATCACGATGCTTCCGAGCATGACCATCGATTCGCGGATGGCCATGGCTTGCCGGCCGACGAGGAGTTTGGCGGAGTTCACGCCGAGCCGGTAACCACGCGTGAACAGGAAGCGTACGAACAGCAGCATCGTGACGTTCCACGCGATGATGTAGAACAGCGGCCCCAGCACCGAGCCGCCGGCCGACAGCCCCAGCGCGATGCTCAGCAGGATGGGGACGTATGTGCCCGGGATGAGCGAGTCACCCATTCCGGCCAGCGGCCCCATGAGGCTCGTGCGCACACCGTTGATCATGTCGGGTGTGACGGCCTCATTGCCCCGGGCCTTGCTCTCCTCGAGGCTTGCCGTGATCCCGACGACCGCGAAGCCCATGTGCATCTCGGTATTGAACAGCGGCTGGTACGTCTGCAGCGCGTCGCGCTTCTCTTCTTCAGTGTCGTAGAGATCCTCCACGATCGGCACCATCGCCGTCGCAAAGCTCATCCCCTCCATCACCTGGTGGTTGTAGCCGGTGATGCTGCCGTGGTACCAAGTCCAGAATGATCGGTTGAGAGCCTTCTTGCTCAACCTGCGCTCGGCATCCGAGCGGAGCATTTCGGTGGTCATCTCAGATCTCCTCCTCGACGAGCTCGCGCATTGCCGTCTCCGGTGTCGCCTTGCTCATGTGGATCTTGTAGTTGATGAAGGCGATCATGCCCCCGACGATCGCTGCGGCGACGATGTTGATGCCCATCGATCCGGCCAGGACGAACCCGAAGAAGAAGGTGAGCAGGTCGACGGCGCGCACCACCATCTGCTTGAGAAGGATGCCGATACCGACCGCCGGCAGCATCATGCCGACGATGAACATCGTCTTCATGAAGAGGCTGTCGATCGGCAGCCATTCATGGATGTTCTGCACGACATCGGCACCGTACTTCGTGATGAACAGCGTCGGGAGGAACGAAATGACGAAGTGGGTCCCGAGCGGCAGCACGAAGTTCGCCAGGTACAGCCGGTTGGGACGGAAGTTCGCGACTCCGCGCCAGGCCGCGCTCGGCAGGTAGATGTTCACGGTCGCCGTCGAGTAGTACATGATGGTGCCGACGGATCCCACGAGCGCACCGAGCGACACGGCCAGCCCGTTCGCGGCGGAAGAGCCTGGCTCGAGCCCCGAACTGTGTATCGACACCAGAGCGAGGGGTATGCCAATATAGGTGACCGCTCGCACATCTGCCGACGCCGTGCCGCCGGGTGTGATCAGTGCGATGTAGATGATCTGCATGGCAGCACCGACCAGGATCGCGCTCGACACGTCACCGACGATCAGGCCCACCAGGAGGGAGCCGACCAGGGGTCGGGCGAACGTGAATGTGCCGATGGTCGGCCCCAGCGCACCGACATCGTTGAACAACAGCGCGCAGAGCGCAAGCAACACTGCTTGGATCCAGGTGATCTCCACTGCGACGACCTCCGTTTTCTGTGTGTTTTTCAGGTGAGCCCAAAAAGCGGGCGGAACTTCGGCCAGTAGCCTTCGGCGTCGTCGCTGAGCAGAGCGAACCAGATCCGGTAACCGGCCTGGTGCATGCGTTCGACGGCATCCACTTCCTCTTCGCTGAGGTACTGGCTCTTGCCGAGCTTCGTCGTCCCGGGACGCTCGTTGAGCGGGCCGATGACGACGCGGTCGATACCGGGTTCGAAGCTGTCGGCGAGCAGTAGTTCGCTCATCCCAATCGGCTCCTTCGTGATCACGAAGTAGCGCCGAACGCTCTCCAGCACACGGTCACGCTTCTGCGCCCACTCCTGCGTGGTCCACACGAAGGTGGGCAGGTTCGTCGCTCCGGAGTAGATCTCTTTGAGGACGGGGTTGGCCGCGATCATGTCGTCGACGACCACCAGTCCGTCGCACGGCACCTCGCGCGCCCACCGGGTCGTGATCAGGCCATGGATGACTCGGTCATCGACGCGCAGGAATGAAATGCTCATCTCGGCTAGATCTCCTCGTCGTCTGACGACGGCGCTTGGGCGGCGTCGATCACGACGTCGACGAATCCCTGCTGCGACGCAGCGAGGATCTCCTCGCCGAGCGCGGCGGCATCCATCACCTCGGTGGACAGCACCGCCGTGAGCACCATGGGCAGGTTCGCCCCAGCGAAGACCCGAGCACCGGACAGCAGCCCACGGTCGGACAGCACCCCCAGTGTGGTCGTCAGCGGCGACCCGCCGTAAAGGTCGGCGAAGACGACCAGTTCGTCGGCGGCAGCGACCCGGTCGAGCAGCGCGCGCAACTGTTCCTCGAAACGACGCGACCCGCCGCCGTCCGCCTGCATCCCGAGCGCGAGAACGTCGGTGCGCGGTCCGGCGACCATCTCGACAGCGCTCTTGAGGCCCGCGGCGAGGTCCGCGTGACTGACCAGGACGAAGAAGCGGATGGCTCTACCTCACAGTTCCGCGTTCTTGTACGACACGTACATGAGGTCGAGGTCACCCTCGATGGTCACGGCGTCGTAGTGGGCCGGCACGAAGACCGTCTCGCCCGCGGCGATCGGCATGTCATCGATGCGGCCCGAGCCCGCGACGCACGTGAAGAAGACGAACTCCGGGCGCGTGAACGTGCCCCGCCCGGAGGTGCGCACCCGACCGGCCGTGTAGCTGCCCGGATCGTCGTGGTACAGCGTGACCTCGCAGCCGTTCTCATCGACCGGCATGGGCGTCACCGCCACGACCTGGTCATCGGGCACCGTGACGGTGTCGAAGACCTGCTGTACGTGCAGATCGCGCGTGCGCCCGGTGGCGGGATCAATGCGGTCGAAATCGTAGAGGCGGTACGTGATGTCGGAGTTCGGCGAGAAGGCGACGGCGATGGAGTCGGCGCCGAACGCGTGCAGCGTGCCGGCCGGGATGTTGACGAAGTCGTCCTTCCTCAGATTGATGTAGCGCGACAGCCGATCCCACTCCTGCGCGTTGGCCCACTCTTCGAACTGTTCGCGGGTCTGCGCGTGATGCCCGATGAGCACGCGGTTGTCTTCGAGGCCGTCGATCACGACGACGCCCTCGGGGCGACCGCGCATGCCGTCGTGGGTCAGGCCGTATTCGTCGTCGGGGTGGACCTGCACCGACAGCGTCTGCTCGGCGTACGCCATGCAGGTCTCGACCGGCACGCGATCCCAGTCGCAGTCGAACAGCTCGGGATACGCGGCGAAGAACTCCGAGAGCGTCAGGTCGGTGGTCTCTACCTCGTTGTCCAGGTGGCCGGGAAGCGCGACGACGTTGTACACCTCGGCGATGTTGGGCAGATCGGTCACATAGCCGAACTTCTCCCGGATCGCCTGCCCACCCCACAGTCGGGCCTCGAAGACGGGGGCGATCTTGTACAGCTTCTTCATCGAATGTGCTCCGTTTCACGATCTTCCGTGAGTAATCGGTGACCGATTACCTACTGCTAGGTGACAGTTTGTCCTCTCGGCCCCGCCCTGTCAATAGGTCGCTTCGGCCGTGCTCTGCTGCCCGGCAGGTCGGCTCCAGACCGCGCGCAGCTCACGCACGACGCGCGGGATGTCCGCTTCTTCGACGTCTTGGATCACGACCGGCAGCCGGGGATCCAGGATCGAGTGGCACTGCGCCACCTGGCGGTAGTCGAGGCCGAACTGCGGGTATTGCAGCCCCAGTGGATCCTTCGCCTGCAGGCAGATGGCGCGAGACCCCAGCAACTCGAACGCCTCGGCCACGACGACCTCCGCCGACCGTTGGCGGGCGCCGGGCAAGAGATCCCCCTCGACAAGGTTCCAGGGGTCGATGATGAACCCGATGGGGGCGTCGGCGCCGAACTCGTCGAAGAGTCTGAGCCCGCACCGGGCGTCGCGCACGACGTTGCCCCCCTCTGGCTCGACACCGATCAGCATGCCCGCGGTCTGCGCCGCCGCCAGTAGCGGTTCGAGCGCACGCAGCATCGCCTCCCAGGCATCCGGTTCACGGTTGCGTGGATCGAACGAGTAGCCGTCGTCGCTGCGCGATCCAGTGAGGACCGTGACGGCAGTGACGCCCAGCGCGCCGGCGATGCCGATCATGCGGCATGCCCCCTCGACGAGGCGGCGCCGCTCGGCAAGGTCGGGCTCGATGAGATTGAAGCTCGCCGACAGGCCCCACACTTCGACCCCCGCGGCCTGGAACGCTCCGCGCACCCGTTCATGCTCCTCGGCCGTGCGATGGGCATCGATGGTGGGCAGGCCGAGGGCCGAGAAGTTCCACTGGGCGACGGTGAGCCCTTCGCCGGCCATCGCCTGCGCGATGGCGCCCGCGGAGCCCCGCCGCCAGATGCGCGCGAAGGCGCCCAGTTGCAGACTCACGACAGCTCCACGCGCGCGCCGGTGTCGACCGACTGCCTCATCGCCTCGATGAGCCGCACGGTCCGCACGCCGTCGTCGGGGGTGGCGGGCCGGCCCCAGGTGCCTTCCGCGTCGCCGGTGCCGGTCACCGCGGCGACGGCGGCCTCGAAGCTGCGCAGCTGGCGTTCGTACGCGTTGGCGTAGGTCAGCGGGCTCACGTGCACGAGGCGGTCGGCATCGGTGTGCACCGACACGTCGGCGGCGCGCCAGAGAAAGGGGTTGTGGAGGTCGAGGGTGACCGTGCCCTCCGTGCCGCGCACATGAAGACCCTCCCCACCGTCGCCGTGCTCGTAGCAGGTGAGATCGGCGGTACCGATGGCGCCGCCGCGCAAGGCGATGAGCGACTGCCAACTGGCGTGGGTGCCGATGCGGTGGAAACTCGTCGTCACCGACGCCACATCGCCGAGGACGAAACGCACGGTGTCCCACAGGTGCGATCCGTACGTGTACGGCCAGTAGCGGTCCTTGTCGGACTTGAACCCGGCTTCCAGCGTCGTGATCTGCGGGTCTTTGATGATGTTCTGCCAGAACTCGTCGGTGTCGAAGATCGACGGCCGGTACCACGCGGAGAAGGAGATGATCTCACCGATCCGATCACGCACCGCCTCGTGGGCGCGCACGACCCCGGGGTCGTGCCGGCGCATGTTGCCGACCCTGAGCACGCGTCCGGTCTCGACAGCGGCATCGCGCATCGCCTCGGCGTCGGAGATACCGCCGGCGAGCGGCTTCTCGACGAGCACGTGCAGCCCGGCATCCATCGCCTCTCTCGCCAGCGGTGCATGCATGCGGTCGGGCACGGCGAGAACGACGGCGTCGGCGACGATGTCACGGTAGGCGTCGGCGGTCGCTGTGAAGCTCGGCACGCCTCCCCAGCGCTGCGCCACCCGCCTGCCCAGTTCGGCGCTCGGGTCGACCACGGCGACGAGTTCGACGCTCTCGACACGATCGATGGCGACGAGGTGGGCGATCTGTGCGATGCGGCCGCAACCGACCATGATGACGCGCATGGGGACTCCTGTATATTGGTTATCGCTTACCGATTACTTCTCATTGTGACGAGCGCCGCGACGCCCGTCAACCCGTCGATCGGAGACGAGCATGAAGCAATACGACCCCACCTCATTCTTCGAGTTCCTCGGTTACGGCCCCGGCGACCAGACCTATGACTGCCCCGGACTGCGCAGCCTTTCGATCTACTGCCGTGGCGACGAGGCCCAGCTGCGCGCGTTGCTCGATCCGTTGCCCTTCGAGCTCGCCGACGACCGGTTCCTCGTGTCGATTGCCGACTTCACGAACAACAGCGGGATGGTCTACTACGACGCAGCCGTCGTCCTCGCTGTCGAGTACGACGGTCACCACGGGGGCACCTACTACTTCGAGTGGGAGGACAGCCACATCTCGGTCACGGCCGGACGCGAGTTGTGGGGGTACCCGAAGCACTTCGCCGTCATCTCGCTGACCGATGACGAATCCGGCGCTCGGGGACGAGTCGCGCTCGAGGGCACGACCGCATTCGAGGCGGAACTCGTCTTCGACGACACGGCCGACCCGTCCGCGTGGCGCGGCGTGTCGTTCTCCCCTCACCTGCAGGTGCGCGCCGTGCCACAGGTGAACGGCGCGTCGTTCCAGTCGTTCGACATCATCAGCCGCAACACCTCACTCGACTTCGAGCCGATCCTGCGCCGCTTCGGTCGCGCGCAGGTGCGCTTGGGCAACGAGATCACGGTGGACGGCGAGCCGTTGCGTATCGTCGAGACGCTGGGAGGCGAGTACACCGTCGGCAACTTCCACGCCACTCGCGAGAACGGCACGCCGAAGATCATCGCATCCTTGATCTGACCGGCGTCCCGTCGCCGCCCACGCAGACATGTCACGATCCTTCGCCTGATGCGCTCCGGCCGACAGGAGGATGCGCCCGGGATCGACGCGCGCACGGACGATCTGATCGCCGCGTGGACCCAGGAGCACGGCCGCCGCGACTGGGCCCGTCGCGAGCACCGCATCGGCGGATGACGAGGAGGCGGTGATGTCGATGCGCTGGTATATCCGCAGCCAGGAGCATCTGCTCGAGCAGCTCTCGAACGTCGCGCGGTTCGGTCACGATGATGAGTCAGGCTCGCCTCGCCTCGGTGCCGTTCCTCATCGATGTCGTAAAGGCGACCGTCGTGCAGCACTCCAAGGAGATGGTCATCGCGATGCAGCAGCACCTGGAGTACGACCGGAAGCGCGCGAAGTCCGAGCCAGGGTAGACGCAGGCTACCGCTTCGGCTCGCTGATCTCCGAGCCGGCGGTCAGGCGGTCGAGGTTCCATCGGATCGCCGCAACCATGCCCGGAGACACGCCCTGTGGCGGCTGCACCTCATCGATGGCCGCGGCCAGCTGAGCCAGCGTCTCGTCAACCAGGGCGGCGGCGCGCCGCTCAGGCAGCACACCCCAGGACGTGATCTCGGCGAGCAGTCGCGCAACCGACATCCGCCGGTGGTCGAACGTGCCGTCGATCGCGAGGGCCATGTCCCACTTCACGAGACCCTCCTGGAAAAGGTTCGGCAGCGCGTCGTAGACCTGAGCGAGTTCGGTGCCACCGGCAAGGTGCATGAGGGCGACGTTCTTCGCGTGGGCGTCGTTGTTGCCGATCGCGATGTGGAAGGTGAGTTGCCGCACCCACTGCTCGACGGCGGCGACTCTGCCGGGGATCGAGCCGAGCAGTTCGGCGATGCGCCGGCCGGTCGCCCGCTTCGGGTCGTTCGGCCAGTCTGGCTCCTGGAACTTCACGTCGGTGTCGCGCCAGTCCAACCCGAGCGCCTGGGCAAGGTCCTCCTGGTGGTGCAGGCGCACCTCGCCGTCGATGATCATCCGGTCGAACCGCTCGATCGCAAGGTAGGTCGTGCGGCCGGCTTTCCGGATCTCGCTCGCGTAGGTCGACAGCCCGAGCCGGCGCGTGAGCAGGTGGCTGTAGTGCTCGTCGAAGATGCGGGTGGGGCGACTGGGCACCTGGGGCTTGAGGATGTGCGTAGAGTGCGCCCGCCCGTGCGGGTACACCCATCCCTTGCCGAAGTCCGCGACGAGCACCTTGGGCTGGTAGCCGGGAAGAGTCGAACGGCTGTCGTCGGGAAGACCCTGGTCGCTCTCCTCCAGTGCCTGCCTGAGCTTGGCTGCGAGGGCGCGGTCCTCGAGCGGCTCATACGTCGGCCGGTGGTGTGACGGCTCGTCGGGCGGTCGCAGCGTCACGGCGCCCGCGATCGATCCGCCGAACTCGCGGAGCAGAGCGAACAGGTCGTCCTTGTCGATGCGTCGCTTTGCCGCCATCCGCTCCCGGTGGTTGCCTTCGGGCACGTACCCGCCGAGGAAGTTCGACACCGCGTCCGCCGAGGGTCGGCGCCCCGGGAGGGCTGCGAACGATTCGCTGAGCAGGATCTCGGGGCGGTAGTCGCGGTCCACCGCCAGTTGCACGCGCGTGCGGTCACGACCGGCCGCTTCGACGACACCGACCCGCTGTTCGTGCAGGTAGAGGTCAAGACTCGGCATGGTCGTCGGGGTAGTCGACGGTGAGCGTGATGCCGAGTTCGTGGAGCACCCGAAACAGGCGGGTCGTGTAGGTGTTCGGTCTGCCCGACTCGAGTTCCACCATATAGTCACGCGAGAACCCGAGCCGCTCGGCCAGCTCGCACTGGCTGATGCCGGCGTCTTCACGCGTGGCCTTGATGACGGCCGCGAGGTCTGTGAGTTTGCGGGCCTGGAGCGATGGCATCGCGCACCTCCAAGGTGGGAATATACCCACTCTACGCGATGTGGTAATTTTCCCACAAGCGAAGATGTGAGGATATTCCTACTCTTACACCTACTCGAACAAGCGCGCCCGCAACATCTCGGCCGACGTTACACAAGAGCCCGAACGGATTGACCGACGACGTGTGGAACTCACGGGCAAGCTCGTCGAGACGCCCGGCACTGTCCGGCAGCAGCCCCTGAAGGAAGGGGAGAACCGCGCGTTGCGGGTGTCGCGCGCGCGAGACGGGCATCGACAGCGACAGCGGCGTGGCGTCTGGCCGTCGTCGCACGAGAACGTCACGGTGCCACCGGCATTCTGCTCGAGCACTCCCCGTCAAGGAAGACGTTCAGCGCGTCGATGCTCATCCGAACCGCTTCTCCCGATCAACGACGACGTCGAGTGCCCTCAATACGTCGAAGACGCGATCCATGCGCACACTCGACTCGCCGCCTTCCCGGCGCACGATCCACTCGCGGCTCGTTCCAGACCGCTCCGCGAGCGCCTGCCGCGACCACCCGGCCTTCTCCCGCTCGTCGCGCACGAAGCCACCGAGTTCTCGTGCCGTTCTGATTCTCATCGGCTCTGCTTGATGTGCCCGATCGAGCACATCAACGAGTGCGCCTGATCGCGCACACGGTGGGAAGTGATCGATCCGTCACGGAGAGTTGAAGATGCCTGGCAGCACACCGGCGCCAACCACCGCCGCGTGACCAGCTCAGTCGTCGAGCACCTCCGCGACGATCACGTCGTCGTCCGCCTCCCCCGACCCCGCGCTGGTGAGCACGAGCGCCGAGCCGTCGGCCGCGACATCCACCCGCACGACGTCGCCGTCGCGCACGCCGCCGGAAAGCAGCGCCATGGCGAGGCGATCCTGGATCTCCGACTGGATGAGGCGCCGCAGCGGCCGCGCCCCGAAGATCGGGTCGTACCCGCGCTCGGCGAGCCACGCACGGGCGTCCGGAGTGACGGCAAGGGTCAGCCGACGGTCGCGCAGACGTCGCTGCAGGGCGTCGACCGAGAGCTCCACGATCTGCGCGAGATCGTCCTCCGACAGCGCCGCGAACATCACGACGTCGTCGAGCCGGTTCAAAAACTCGGGGCGGAAGGCCTGGCGCACGAGCGCCGAGACCTGCTCGCGCTTCTGCTCCACCGTCAGCAGCGGGTCGATGAGGATCGGCGAACCGAGATTGGACGTGAGAATCAGGATCGTGTTCGTGAAGTCGACGGTGCGGCCCTGGCCGTCGGTCAACCGTCCGTCATCGAGCACCTGCAGCAGGATGTCGAACACCTCGGGGTGCGCCTTCTCGACCTCGTCGAGCAGCACGACGGAGTAGGGGCGGCGGCGCACGGCCTCGGTCAGCTGGCCGCCGGCCTCGTAGCCGATGTATCCGGGAGGCGCGCCGACGAGCCGCGCGACGGAGTGCTTCTCGCCGTACTCGCTCATGTCGATGCGCACCATGGCGCGTTCGTCGTCGAAGAGGAACTCGGCGAGCGCCTTCGCCAGTTCGGTCTTGCCGACGCCGGTCGGGCCGAGGAACAGGAACGATCCGGTCGGCCGGTTCGGGTCGCTGATGCCCGCGCGCGAGCGGCGCACGGCATCCGACACGGCCTTCACCGCGTCTTTCTGGCCGATCAGGCGCTTGCCCAGCTCGGCCTCGAGGTGCACGAGCTTCTCACTCTCGCCCTGCAGCAGCTTTCCCACCGGGATGCCGGTCCACGCCGCGATCACTGCGGCGATGTCTTCGTCGGTGACCTGCTCGTTGACCATGCGCGGCTCGTCGGTGGCGACGGCCTCGGCCCGCTCGGCGTCGGCGATCTCCTGCTCGAGGCGCTTGATCGTCTCGTACTGCAGCTTCGACGCGCGCGCGTAATCGGCCTCGCGGATCGCCCGTTCGAGATCGGTCTGCGCCTGGTCGAGCCGCTTCTTCAAATCGCCCACGCGGTTGAGGCCTGCGCGCTCGCGCTCCCACCGGGCTTCGAGCACGGCCAGTTCCGCCTCGGCGGCATCCATCTGCTCGCGCAGCTTCGCGCGCCGCTGCTTCGACGCCTCGTCCTTCTCCTTCTTGAGCGCGAGATCTTCGAGCTTCATGCGGTCGACCTTGCGGCGCAGCTGGTCGATCTCGACGGGGCTCGAGTCGATCTCCATCTTGAGGCGGCTCATCGCCTCGTCGATGAGGTCGATGGCCTTGTCGGGCAGCTGGCGACTCGGGATGTAGCGGTTCGAGAGGGATGCCGCGGCCACGAGCGCGCTGTCCGCGATCGTCACCCCGTGGTGCGCCTCGTACCGCCCCTTGAGTCCACGGAGGATCGCGACGGTGTCTTCGACGCTCGGCTCGCCCACATACACCTGCTGGAAACGGCGTTCGAGGGCGGCATCCTTCTCGATGAACTCGCGATACTCGTCGAGGGTCGTCGCGCCGATGAGCCGCAGCTCGCCGCGGGCGAGCATGGGCTTGAGCATGTTCGAGGCCGCGACCGACCCCTCGCCGCCGCCCGCGCCCATGAGCACGTGCAGTTCGTCGATGAAGGTGATGATGCGGCCGTCCGACTCGGTGATCTCCTTGAGGACGCTCTTCAGGCGCTCCTCGAACTGGCCGCGGTACATGGCGCCCGCGACGAGGGCGGAGATGTCGAGGGTGACGAGCTCTTTGCCCTTGAGGCTCTCGGCGACGTCGCCGGCGACGATGCGCTGGGCGAGACCCTCTACGACGGCGGTCTTGCCGACGCCGGGTTCGCCGATGAGCACGGGGTTGTTCTTCGTGCGGCGGGTGAGCACCTGGCTGACGCGCCGGATCTCGCTGTCGCGTCCGATGACGGGGTCGAGCCCTCCCCGCCGGGCGCGGTCGGTGAGGTTGATCCCGAACTGCTCGAGGGCGCTCTGCTCCTCCTGCCCGGGCTGGGGTTGTGCGTTCATTTGTGCTCCTTGAAATCCGCGACGCTCAAACTTGAGTCGCCTAGGCTCAAGTTTAGCAAGGCAGGATGCCGGCGGCAAGGCCGTCCGCGTCGCAGCGCGCGCACGAGTTTCGGTCGCTTCAAGCGACCGAAACGGCGTCTGTGGGAGTTTCGGTCGCCTCAAGCGACCGAAACTCCTCGGTGTCACGGCACGCGAAGCGGGCGCGGTAGGCCATCGGGCTCAAGCCCAGCATCCGGGTGAAGTTCTGGCGCAGGACGGCCGCCGAGCCGAAGCCGCTCTCGAAGGCGACGGCATCCAGCCCCAGGTCGGTCTGCTCCAGCAGCCGCTGCGCGTGGATGGTGCGCTGGCGCGCGAGCCACGCGGCCGGCGTCGTGCCGTAGTCGGCCTTGAACCGGCGGGCGAACGTCCGCGGCGACATGTGCGCGCGGGCCGCGAGCTGGTCGACCGACAGGTCGAGGCTGAGGTTCTCCAGCACCCAGTCGGTCACCGGCGACAGCGAGAGCGACGCGGTCACCGGCAGCGGAGTCTCGATGAACTGGGCCTGCCCGCCGTCACGCTGCGGCGGCACCACCATCCGCCGCGCGATGGTGTTGGCCATCTCGGCGCCGAGCTCGATGCGCAGCAGGTGCAGGCACGCGTCGAGCCCCGCCGCCGTGCCGGCGCTCGTGATGATGCGACCGTCGTGCACGAAGAGCACGTCGGGGTCGACGTCGATCTGCGGGTACATGCGCGCCATGGCATCGGCGTACTTCCAGTGGGTCGTGGCGCGCCGCCCGTCGAGCACGCCGGCGGCGGCCGCGACGAACGATCCGCTGCAGACGGTCAGCACCCAGGCGTCGCGGTCGACGGCGCGGCGGACGATGTCGAGCACCCGCTCGTCGACGCGGTTCCACGCCTCGCGCGGGATCGGCGTGACGACGACGAGGTCGGCCTCGTCGGCGAACGCGAGGTCATCCTCGACGTTGATCGTGAAGCCGATGTTGCTGCGGATGGAGCCCGGTTCGGGCGTGACGATGCGGAACTCGAAGTTCGGGATGCCGTCGTCGGCGCGATCGAGCCCGAACGCCTCGCACGCGAGTCCGAACTCGAACGGCGCGAAGCCGGGCTGGACGATGCACGCGACAGTCTTCATGGCAGAAATCATACACATACCGTCAGTTCTGCCACTTTTGGCGGATTCAAGTTGAGCATAGCTTTTCTGCCATGGCCTTCATCATCGCTCTCGCGCTTCTCGCCGTGGCGGGCATCGCCGGCACCGTGCGCGCCCTCGCCCACGACGGCTACCGCCGCATCCCCACCGACCCCACCCGGCTCCCCTGACCCGTGCTCGTGCTCGTGCTCGTGCTCGTGCTCGTGCTCGTGCTCGTGCTGACCCTTCCTCACCCGTGCTGACCACTCCCTCGTCCGCTTCGCCCCGCTCCATCGTCCGCTCCCCGTCGCAAACGGTCGCCCGACGCGGCACTTTGTGACAGGAGAACGAAGGTTCGGTCGCGGCGATCTGCGGGTGCACCGCAGCCACACCCGCAATATGCCGCGACCGAACCGACCGACCGAAGCGACCGACCGACCGAAGCGCCCGAAGCGTGCGCGGAGTTTCGGACGCTTCAAGCGACCGAAACAGCGTTCAGGGGAGTTTCGGACGCTTGAAGCGTCCGAAACTCGCCGGCGCGCCGGTGGGTCGGGGCGGCAGTGGGCCGGGCGCGCAATGAGCCGACGCGCAATGAGCGGGGGCGGGTCGGGAAGAGCGGGGGCGGGTCAAGAAGAGCGGGCGGGTCAAGAAGAGCGGGCGGGTCAAGAAGAGCGGGCGGGTCAGGAAGAGCGGGCGGGCAGCGCCTCGAGGGCGTCGAGCAGCGCCTCGGCGGAACGCGGCCACGTGAAACGGGCGATGTGCTCGGCTCCGGCGGCGACGACCGCCGCACGCAGCGCCTCGTCGTCGAGCGACCGGATGGCACCGGCGAAGGCCGCGGCATCCGTCCCCGGCGCGTACAGCGCCCCGTCGCCCGCGACCTCGCGGAAGATCGGCATGTCGGTCACCACGGCGGGCACCCCGAGCTCGAGCGCCTCGGCGAGCGGCAGCCCGTAACCTTCGTCGAGGGATGCCGACACCAGCACGGCCCGGTCGGCCAGCACCGCCGCGTACTCGGAGTCGGAAACCCCGCCGTGGAACACGACCGAGGCTCCGGCGGGCACCAGGGCCGACAGCTCCGCGCGCCGCTGCGGCGAGATGCGCGACAGCAGGTGCAGCGTGCGGCCGGGGAGATCCGCCATCGCGCGCAGCAGCGTCTCGACGTTCTTGTAGGGCATGAACGAGCCCATGTAGACGAGGTGGGAAGCCCCCGGCACGACCGACGCATCGCCGGGCAAGAGCGCCGCCAGCCGCTGCGGCGCGTTGGGGATCACCACGACCGGACGGCGAGTCAGTCGCACCCGGGCGAACTCCGCCGCGCTCGTCTCGCTGACGGTCGCGACGATGTCGGCGGCGTCCAGGGTGAGCCGCTGCGGCACGTACGACAGGTGGAACAGCCGCCAGCCCAGTCGCACGTACCACGGCAGGTCGCGCGGCGGCGTGCGGTGCCGGTAGTAGATCGTGTCGTGCAGGGTGAGGATGAGGCCGAAGCGCCGACCGAGCGAGCCGATCGTCTGCATGGGCGAGAAGACGGCATCCGGGCGGTAGCGGTTCAGCAGCAGCGCCGTGAACGGCTCGCGCAGCGCGGTGGGCGCGTGGATCTTCAGCACCCGGGCGCCCGACGGCAGAAAGGCCCGCTGCGCATCGTCGTGGATGAGGAACACCACCTCGACCCCGCGCGACGGCGCCGCCGCGACGGTCGCCGCGGCGAGCTCGGCCGTGTACCGGCTGATGCCGTCGTGGAAGTCGGTGCGCAGGTACCGGGCGTCGAAGAGCAGCCGCATGTCAGTCCAGCGGTTCGCCGCGGTACAGCTTCTCGAACGTGTCGAGCGTCTTCTCGATGTCGTGGATCTCGACGCCGGCGAGCGAGGCCCGCTGCATCCGCAGATACTCCTCGGGCGATGCGGTCAGCACCGTCCGCAGCTTGTCGGCGAGGTCGTCGACGTCGCCCGGCACGAAGAGGTATCCGTTCACCCCGTCGTTCACGAGGTGCGGGAGGGCGACGGCGTCGGCGCCGACGACGGGCAGCCCCGAGGCCATCGCCTCCATCGTCGCGATCGACTGCAGCTCGGCGATCGACGCGATCGCGAAGACGTCGGCCCTCGTGTAGGCGGCGCGCAGCTGCGCCTCGTCGACGCGCCCGTGGAAGGTGACCCGATCCCGGATGCCGAGGCGCTGCGCGAGCTGCTCCAGGTTGCGGCGCTGGTCGCCGCCGCCGACGATGTCGAAGGTGATGTCGGGCAGCTCGGGCGCGAGCTTCGCGACGGCCTGCAGCGTCACGTCGATGTGCTTCTCGGTCGTCAGGCGCCCGACGAACAGCACCCGGCTGCGGGCGCGGGGGGTGAGGTCGGGCGTGTAGTTGCGCTTGTCGATGCCGCAGCTGATCGGGATGACGCCGTGGATGTCGATCGTGCTCTCCAGAAACTCCGCCGCCTTGCCCGTGGGCGTCGTGACGGCGCGCGACATGTCGAAGGTGCGCTTGGCGTCGTCCCAGGCGAGCTTCAGCGCGACCTTGTCGAGCAGCGGCGGCAGCGTCGTGAAGTCGATGACGTTCTCGGCCATGACGTGGTTGGTCGCCACGACGGGGATGCCGCGCCGGTGCGCGACGCGGGTCAGCGCGCGGCCGAGGATGATGTGCGACTGGCTGTGCACGACGTCGGCGGGCACCTCGTCGAGCACGCGTCGCGAGTAGTGCTTGGCCATCCACGGCAGCACGAACCGCAGCCAGTCGTGCGGATACCAGCGCCACCCCGGCGGGCGGTGCACCGTGATGGTCTGGCCCTCGATCGTCTCGCGGAACGTGCCGTGGGCGATGTGGGTGACGCTCGGGGTCATGACGTGCACATCGTGGCCGCGGCCGGCGAGCCCGGCGGCGAGGCGCTCGGCGAAGCGGGCGGCGCCGTTGACGTCGGGAGCGAACGTGTCGGCGGCGATGACGACGGTGAGTGGGCGATGCGCGGCGGACTGATCGGATGTCGCGGAGTCGGTCACGGGGTACGGGGCCAATCTGTGCGTCGGCGGCAGGCCGCAGATCACGGCGCCGCCGCCGTCGAGTCTACCCGAGGCCTTCCGCGCCCGCCGCGGTGGCCCGGGCGTGTGGCGATCGCGAGCGCTCACCCCCGAGGAGGTATTTCCGGCCCGTCGTGTGGCGGTACGGCCCCCGAGCGACCAGACTTGAGAGCGGAAGGGAAATCCATGGCACAGTTCACGTTCGGCCCGGTCGAGTTCTATCTCGTCGCGCTCGCCGACAGCCAGCCGTCACAGGCTGTTCTCCAGGCTCTCGGCGACCAGCTCGACGCCGGCGTTCTTCGCCTTCTCGACTTCGTCGTCATCACGAAGTCGGATGCCGGCGACGTCACCGCCACCGAGGTCGACAGCGACCTCGAACTGGCCGCACCGGGCCTGGCCGGGGATGAAGACCTCGACGAGTTCGCCGCGTACCTCGCCCCCGGCACCTCTGCGGCCGTCGTCGCGCTCGAGCTCACCTGGGCCACGGCGGTCTCGGAGAAGCTCGCGGCCTCCGGCGCCGAGGTGCTGAGCGTCGAGCGCATCCCGGCATCCGTCGTGAATGGACTCGTCGACGCCGTCGGCGAGGATGACTGAGGAGAAGAAATGAGAAGAGCAGGTCGCCCCGGCCTCATCGGCCTCGCCGCCCGCACCGCCGTCGTCGCGGGAACCGCCTCCGCCGTCAGCGGGAGCGTCGCCGCAGGTCAGCAGCGGCAGGCGCAGGAGCAGCTGGCGCAGCAGCAGTACGCGGCCGCGCAGCAGCAGGCGCAGATCGACGCGGCGGCACAGGCCGCCGTCGCCCAGGCGCAGGCCGCTGCGGCGCCCGCGCCGGCAGCACCGGCCGGCGGGTTCGACCTCGTCGCCGAACTGCACAAGCTCGCCGCGCTGAAGGAGGCCGGCATCCTCGACGACGCCGAGTTCGCCGCCGCCAAGGCGAAGCTCCTCGGTTGACGCGCACGCGCTCGGCGCGACTGCCGTGGACGGCATGACGTCGATCCCGGGCGGCACGCTGCGCATGGGTTCCGACGACCACTACCCCGACGAGCGCCCCGTCCACGAGCGCGAGGTCGCCGACTTCTTCATCGACCCGTTCGAGGTCACGAACGCGCAGTACCGCGCGTTCGTGACCGACACCGGGTACGTCACGGTCGCCGAACGTGCGCTCGAGGCGGGTCAGTTCCCCGGCGCGGACCCGGCCGACCTCGTGCCGGGATCGATGGTGTTCACCCCGACCGCGGGGCCGGTCGACCTGAGCGACTGGCGGCAGTGGTGGCGGTGGCAGCCGGGCGCGAGCTGGCGGCATCCGTTCGGGCCCGCCTCGTCGCTGGACGGGCGCGAGACACACCCCGTCGTGCATGTCGCCTACGAGGATGCCGCCGCCTACGCGACGTGGGTCGGCAAGCGCCTGCCGACCGAGGCCGAGCACGAGTGGGCTTCGCGCGGCGGGCTCGTCGGCGCGCGGTACGCGTGGGGCGACGAGCCCCATCCCGGAGGCCGGGTGCTCGCGAACACGTGGCTCGGCCGCTTCCCCTACGACAACCGCGGCGTCGGCGACGCCGCCCCCGTCGGCTCGTATCCGGCGAACGGGTACGGCCTGTTCGACATGATCGGCAACGTGTGGGAGTGGACGAGCGACTACTACGCGCCGCGCCACCAGCGCCCCGTCGACCGCGCGGTCGACACGGGCGCACGAGCGAACCTCCTCGCCGAGCCGGGGTTCGCGGCGATGCCGCGCCGCGTGCTCAAGGGCGGGTCGCACCTGTGCTCGCCCGACTACTGCCTGCGGTTCCGTCCCGCGGCCCGGTCCGCGCAGGCCGAAGACACCGGGATGAGCCACATCGGCTTCCGCTGCGCCCACGACGCGTGAGCCCGGTGGCGGCGCGGGCAGCCTGCTGCTGTCGACCGCACCCTCTCGGGAGGTTCGCACGCGGGGCACGCATTCGGGTGAGCGGTGGTGCATGATGGGCGCATGAACAGCATCGATCCGA
Organism: Microbacterium sp.; assembly: GCF_047602155.1. Lineage (GTDB taxonomy): Bacteria > Actinomycetota > Actinomycetes > Actinomycetales > Microbacteriaceae > Microbacterium. The sequence continues at coordinate 990,507 of NZ_JASGHZ010000001.1, forward strand.
GCAGCCCGCCCTCTCGCGCAGCGCAGCGCGAGGCAGGACGCGCCGCACGCGCCGCCGCCCCGCGCCGGGCCCTCGCGGAGCTTCCGACCGGGGGACGCGACCCGCTCGGCATCCTCGACGCGCAGAACGCGACGCGCGTGCCCGAGCTCGTGCCGCTGCGGGTCGAGCGGATGGCGGCGAGCCCCTTCGCGTTCTACCGGGGCACGGCGGCGCTCATGGCTGCCGACCTCGGCCGGGGCGAGAGCAGCGGCATCCCCGTCGCATCGTGCGGCGACGCGCACGTGTCCAACTTCGGCTTCTACGCCTCGCCGCAGCGCACCCTCGTGTTCGACCTCAACGACTTCGACGAGGCCGCGTGGGCGCCGTGGGAGTGGGACGTGAAGCGGCTCACGACGAGCATCATCGTCGCGGGGCAGGCGACCGACCGCGATCCGGCGATCGTGCGCGCCGCCGCGAAGGATGCCGTCACTGTCTACGCCCGCGCACTCGACGCCGGGTCGCAGCGCAGCGCGGTGGCGCGCTACTACGAGCACTTCGACGCGGAGGGCACGATGGCCACCGCCGACCCGCAGAGCCGCAAAGTGCTGAAGGCGGCGATCAAGGAGGCGACCCGGCGCACCGGCGAGCGCGCGGCGAGCAAGCTCACCGCGATCGGCGACGACGGCCGGCTGCGCTTCGTCGAGCAGCCGCCGACGATGACGCACGTCGAGCCGGACGTCCAGGAGCGCATCACCGACGCCGTGCAGCAGTACCTCGCCTCGGCCGCCGTCGACGTGCGCCTCGTCGTCTCGCAGCACGTTCCGGCCGACACGGCCCGGCGCGTCGTGGGCGTCGGCAGCGTCGGGACGCGCTGCTACGTGACCGTCTTCCAAGACGGCGACGGCCGGGCGCTGCTGCTGCAGTCGAAGGAGGCGGGGCGCAGCGTGCTCGCGGAGTACGGCGGCTGGCCGCAGCCGCCGGAGCTGGAGCAGATCATCGACGCGGGCGGCGAGGGCGCGCGCGTCGTGGCCCTCCAGCGGGTGCTGCAGGGCGTTTCCGACCCGTTCCTGGGGCACATGCGTGAGCGCTACGACTTCTACGTGCGCCAGTTCCGCGACATGAAGGGCGGCATCGAGGTCGAAAGGCTGGACGACGCCCCGTTCCGGCGGTACGCGCAGGCGTGCGGGGCCGTCCTCGCGCGGGCGCACAGCCAGTCGCCCCACGCCGCCAGAGTGGTCGGCTACGTCGGCGGCGGCCGCGAGGTGCGCGACGCGATCGTGGACTGGTCGTACGCGTACGCCGACCTCTCCCGCGCCGACTACCGGGCCTTCCTCGCCCAGCACGGCCGGGCCTGACCGCTCGCGCCGGCGGGACGCGTCACCCGCGCTGTCAGCGCGGGATGCCGTCGTCGCCGTCGCGGGCGGGGCGCCACACGACGACGTCGGTGGCACGGCGCACGCGCGTGCCCTGGCGCAGCGTCACGACCGACCCGGTCGTCCCGGCGGCGAACACGCGGGCGCCGCGGCGCTGCGACACCTCGTCGCGCAGGCGCTGCTCGAGGTCGGAGATCTGGCGCCGCAGCATCCGCACGGTGTTCTCCATCTCGATGAGGCGCGAGATCGCCGGCAGGCTCATGCCCTCGGCCGACAGCGCCGCCACCTCGCGCAGCTGCTTGACGTGCCGCAGCGAGTAGCGCCGCGAGCCGCCCGGGGTGCGTCCGGGCACGACGAGCCCCAGCCGATCGTACTGCCGCAGGGTCTGCGGATGCATGCCGGCGAGCTCGGCGGCGACGGCGATCGCGAAGATCGGCGCCTCCTCGTCGGGCTGCTGGGCGGTCATCTCGTCGGCGTCCTACTCCCGCGACCGGGCCATGAGGTCGGCGCGCGGGTTCTCCTTGGGTTCGAGGCCCTGGAACCGCTCCAGCGCCTCCTTCGCCTTCTCGTCCAGGTGCGACGGCACGACCACCTGCACCTCGGCGAGCAGGTCGCCGGTGCTCTTGGCCGTTGCGACGCCGCGGCCCTTGACGCGCAGCACGCGCCCGGACGGCGTGCCCGGCGCGACGCGCAGCTTGACCGGGTCGCCGCCGAGCGTCGGCACCTCGATCGTGGCGCCGAGCGCCGCCTCGGTGAACGTCACCGGAACGGTGACGCGTAGGTTCTGCCCGTCGCGCGTGAACACCGGATGGGGGCGCACGGTCACGCTCACGACGATGTCGCCCGCCTCGCCGCCGTCGGGCGAGGGCCGGCCGCGGCCGCGCAGGCGGATCTTCTGCCCGTCGGAGACCCCGGCGGGGATCTTCACCTTGAACGGCTTGCCGTCTTCGCCCTGCAGCGTGATCGTCTCGCCGCGCACGGCGGTCTGGAAGTCGAGGGTCGTCCGCGCCGTGACGTCCGAGCCGCGCTGCGGGCCGCCGAAGCCGCGGAACCCGCCGCTGGACTGCCCGAACCGGCCGGAGCCGAACCGCGCTCCCCCCTGCTGGCCGAACATGGCGAACAGGTCGTCGAAGTCGGCATCCTGATACGAACCGCCGCGCGACTGACCGAACCGGCTGAAGACGTCTTCGAACCCGCCGCCGGCACCCGGCGCGGTGAAACGCGCGTTGCCGGCGCCCATCGCGCGGAGCTGGTCGTACTCCTCGCGCTGCTGGGTGTCGGAGAGCACCGAGTACGCCTCGCTGATCTCCTTGAACTTCGCCTCCGCCGCGGCGTCGCCGGCGTTCGAGTCGGGGTGGTACCGCCGCGCGAGCTTGCGGTACGTCTTCTTCAGGTCGGCCTCGGAGACGTCCTTGGACACGCCGAGGACCTTGTAGAAGTCCTTGTCGAACCAGTCCTGACTGGCCATGTCCCCTCCCTCCGTCAGTCGGCCGGACCGGCGACGACGACCTTGGCCGGACGCAGCTCGATCGTACCCAGGCGGTAGCCGACCTCGACGACGTCGAGGATCGTGCCGTCCGCGACGTCACCCGGGTTGGGCGCGTGGAAGATCGCCTCGTGCTGCTGCGGGTCGAACGGCTCGCCCGCCGTGCCGTAGCGCTCGATGCCGAGCTTCGCGACGACGCCGCGCAGCTTCTCGGCGATCGCCAGCAGGGGCGAGCCCTCGACCAGGTCGCCGTGCTTGTCGGCGCGGTCGAGGTCGTCGAGCACGGGCAGCAGACCCTTCGCGACGGCGCCCTTGGCGCGGTCGATCTCGACGTGGCGCTGCTCCTCGGTGCGGCGACGGTAGTTCGCGTACTCCGCCTGCAGGCGCTTGAGGTCCAGCAGCAGATCCCGGTCTTCGGGGGATGCCTCCGCCACCGCGGCCTCGTCGGTCTGCGCGGCGTCGAGGATGTCGTCGACGGTCAGTTCGTCCTCCTGCGACTCGGGGCCGGATGCCGTGGCATCCGACCCCTCCTCACCGGGGACCTCGTTCTCGAAGTCCTTCGTCATGTTCTGATTCTCTTACTTCTTGTCGTCCTCGTCTTCGACCACCTCGGCGTCGATGACGTCTTCCTCGGGGTTCGGCGTCTCGCCGTTGCCCGGCTGACCCACGTTGGGGTCGGCCTCCTGGCCGGCCGCCTGCTGCGAGGCGTAGATCGCCTCGCCCAGCTGCGACTGCGACTGGTTGAGCTTGTCGAACGCGTTCTTCACGACGTCGTCGTCATCGCCGGCCAGGGCCGTCTTCAGCGCGTCGACGTCGGCCTGCACCGCGTCCTTCACTTCGGCGGGGAGCTTGTCCTCGTTCTCCTTGATGAGCTTGTCGATCGAGTACGACAGGGTCTCGGCCTGGTTGCGGACCTCGGCGGCCTCGCGGCGCTTCTTGTCCTCGGCGGCGTGCTCCTCGGCCTCGCGCACCATGCGCTCGATGTCGTCCTTGGGCAGCGACGAGCCGCCCGTGATCGTCATCGACTGCTCCTTGCCGGTGCCCTTGTCCTTGGCGGACACGTGCACGATGCCGTTCGCGTCGATGTCGAAGGTGACCTCGATCTGCGGGATGCCGCGCGGTGCCGGCGCGATGCCGGTCAGCTCGAACGTGCCCAGCGGCTTGTTGTCGCGCGTGAAGTCGCGCTCGCCCTGGAAGACCTGGATGGCGACCGACGGCTGGTTGTCGTCGGCGGTCGTGAAGGTCTCGCTGCGCTTGGTCGGGATGGCCGTGTTGCGCTCGATGAGCTTGGTCATGATGCCGCCCTTGGTCTCGATGCCGAGGCTCAGCGGGGTGACGTCGATGAGCAGCACGTCCTTGCGCTCACCCTTGAGGACGCCGGCCTGCAGGGCCGCGCCCACGGCGACGACCTCGTCGGGGTTGACGCCCTTGTTGGGCTCCTTGCCGGTCTCCTGCTTGACCAGCTCGCTGACGGCGGGCATGCGGGTGGAACCGCCCACGAGCACGACGTGGTCGATCTTGTCGACCGTGATGCCGGCCTCGCGGATGACGTCCGCGAACGGCTTCTTGGTGCGGTCGAGCAGATCCTTCGTGAGGTCCTCGAACTTCGCGCGGGTCAGGGTCTCCGACAGCGACACCGGGCCGGACTCGGTGAGCGAGAGGTACGGCAGGTTGATCGAGGTGCTCGTCGAGCTCGACAGCTCCTTCTTCGCCTGCTCCGCGGCCTCCTTGAGGCGCTGCAGGGCGATCTTGTCGCCCGAGACGTCGACGCCGCTGGTGTCCTTGAACTGCTTGATCAGGTAGTCGACGACGCGCTGGTCCCAGTCGTCACCGCCGAGGCGGTTGTCACCGGCGGTGGCGCGCACCTGGATGGTGGAGAAGTCGTCGTCCTTGCCCACTTCGAGCAGCGACACGTCGAACGTGCCGCCACCGAGGTCGAAGACGAGGATGAGCTCGTCCTCCTTGCCGCGGTCGAGGCCGTAGGCCAGGGCCGCCGCGGTGGGCTCGTTGATGATGCGCAGGACGTTCAGGCCCGCGATCTCGCCGGCCTCCTTCGTGGCCTGACGCTCGGCGTCGTTGAAGTACGCCGGGACGGTGATGACGGCATCCGTCACGCTGTCGCCGAGGTACTGCTCGGCGTCGCGCTTGAGCTTCTGCAGGATGCGGGCCGACACCTCCTGCGGCGTGTAGTTCTTGCCGTCGATCGACTGGGTCTTCCAGTCGGTGCCCATGTGGCGCTTGATCGAGGTGAGCGTCCGGTCGACGTTGGTGACGGCCTGGCGCTTGGCGGTCTCGCCGACGAGCACCTCGCCGTCCTTGGTGAAGGCGACGACCGACGGGGTGGTCCGGAAGCCTTCGGCATTGGCGATGACCTTCGGCTCGCCGCCCTCGAGGACGGAGACGACGGAGTTGGTCGTCCCGAGGTCGATACCCACTGCACGTGCCATGGTGGTTCCTTTCGTGGAAAGTCTTCGACGTTGAGCCCATGCGGCTCAACTTTGTCCGGGTTCCACGATAACGGCCGGCATCCGCCGTGTCAAATGAAGTTGATACAGCTCATATCAAGTTTTCAGGATGCCGACTCCTCCCGCACCACGACGGCGACCGGCGGCCGGGGTCGTGTCCCCCGCCGCCGGTCGCACAAAATCGCGCCGCGACGCCCCCGCGCGGCTACCCGTCGGAGCGCTCGGTGACGATGTCGATGGCCTGCGAGTGGACGGCGCGCAGCGGGTCGTCGGACTCGGCGACCGTCGTGCCCGCGAGACGCCCGTCCCAGATCTCCAGGACGGCCACCGGCGTGCGCGGCGTCATGAGGCTCACCGCGATGTAGACGGCGAGGCTGGCGCCGAGGCCGACATAGATCGGCTCGTTCGCGAGCACATCGGTGAAGGCCATCGTGACGAGCGTCGCAAGCGTGCCCGCACCCATCGCCGCCAGAGCGCCGGCGCCCGTCGCCCGCTTCCAGACGAAACCGCCCAGGATCGGCACGAGCAGTCCGCCGACCAGGATGTCGTAGGCGATCGTGAGCGCGGTCACGACATCACTGAGCGCCATCGCGATGACCGTGGCGAGAACACCGATGGCCACGACGTAGATGCGGTTGGCGCGCATCTCGTGCTCGGGGTTGCCGCCCTCGGCCCCGTCCGCCTCGCTCCGCTTGAGCAGTCGGCTCAGGAACGGGACGACGTCGGCGCGCGTCACGGTCGCGCAGGCGATCAGCGCGCCCGAGGCGGTCGACATCATGGCAGCCACCGCCGCGGCGAGCACGATGCCGGACAGGCCCACCGGGAGCACCTTCTCGGCGATCGCCGCGTAGGCGTCGTCCTTGGCCTCGCCGTCGGTGAGCAGCACGGCCGCGGCCGTGCCGATGAGTGCGCCGGCGACGCCGTACAGCAGGCAGTAGACGCCGGCCGCCGTGCCACCCCAGCGCGCCACCCGCGGCGTGCGCGCCGTGAAGACGCGCTGCCAGATGTCCTGCCCGATCAGCATGCCGAACGAGTAGATCACGAAGTAGGTGACGATCGTGTCGACACCGATCGTGCCGAGGTCGAAGTACGACGGGGCGGCGTCGCCGAGGCGCTCCATGATCCCGTCGATGCCGCCCGCGCCGAACCACGCGAAGGGAAGGAGGAGGAAGAAGACGCCGATCGTCTTGATGATGAACTGCACCATGTCCGTCAGCGTGATCGACCACATGCCGCCGATGGACGAGTAGATGATCACGATGGCCGCGCCGATGGCGATGGAGACGGGCCGAGGCGTGCCGAACAGCACGTTGAAGATCGTGGCGTACGCGATGGTGGAGGTCACCGTGAGCATGAGCGTGTACATCGCCATGACGATCCCCGAGGCGCTCGTCGCGTTGACGCCGTAGCGCAGTTGGAGCATCTGCGCGACCGTGTAGACCTTCAGCCGCTGGATCGGACCGGCGAAGAACAGGCTCAGCAGGATGATGCCGACCGCGATGGCCACGACGAGCCACATCCCGGAGATCCCATACGTGTAGCCGAGACCCACGCCACCGACGGTGGACGCGCCTCCCAGCACGACGGCGGCCATGGTCCCGGTGTAGAACCCGGGGCCGAGCCTTCGCCCGGCGACGAGGAAGTCGCTGGAGTTCTTCGTTCGCGTCTTGCCCCAGAATCCGAACGCCAGCATGGCGACGAGGTAGACGATGATGATGATGATGTCGATGGTCATTGCGGTGTCCTTCGTTCGAGATCAGGTGTGATGCGTGGGTGCGAACATGCGCAGCGGTGCTTTCACGACCACGACCGAGGGGCCGGGTTCGCGGATAGCGCGGGCAAGGGTGTCGCCTGCGCCCTGGAGCGATGCCTCGTGGGCGGGAAGTCGAATGCGCCGGCGAGCGCGGCGAAGTCGGGGCGGTGGAGCTCGGCAGCGATCAGCGCGCCGGACTGCCCTGCGCCGGCATCACCGCCCGCGCGGTCACCAGTCACGCTGCAGCTCCATCGTCGAGCAATGGATGCCACCGCCGTTCTTGTTGATCTCGCGATAGTCGATCGCGATCACCTCGACGCCGTGCCGGTTCGCGAGGATCTCGGCGGTGCGCGGAAGATGCGAGGGGAACAGGACTTTGCGCCGATCGAGCGTGAGCAGGTTGCAGGCCCAGTCCTCGCCGGGTGCGACATCGACCGTCTCGATGCCGAGCTCCCACAGCCGCGCCATGAGGTCGTACGGCGCGATGCTCGGGTTCACGACGGCGAGGTCGTCGTCGATCATCGCCATGCACAGGTCGAGATGGATCTGGTACCCCGGCATCTGGTAGCGCTCGCAGCGGATGCCGCGGTCTTCCAGGATGCGCGCGAGCTGCCGGTATCCCTCCGGATTGCACCGCACCGAGGTGCCGAACAACGCGAGATCCGGGCGCACCTTGATGAAGCTGCCGCCCTCCGCGACGCCGGTGCCGCCGATCGTCGCAAGGATCGGCAGCCCTGCGGCGGCGACCGTCTGCGTGACCGATTGCTCTTCCCCGCGGCGCATGCGGGGTGCGAGCCGCAGGATGATCGCGCCCCCGGGCACCGTCACGAGCGGATCGCGCGTGAACACGCTCTTGGAGAACTCGTCGAGATCGGGTGCGTAGACGACCTCGACGCCGTGGTCGCGCAACGTCGCGGCGAGCGCGTCGTGCTCTCGATGCGCGCGCTCCAGGTCGGGCAGTTCGCGCCCCGTCCAGTACCAGCGCCGTTGCGGATCGAGGTACGCGTCGAGGTCGGCTTCCCACGCCGACTCGCCGAGCTGGGCGACGCGCTCGAGGAGTCGCGATGGCCGGCGCAGCATGATCGTGCGGACTCGGCTCACCTCGTCGGCGGCGCCCCACTTGCGCCCCCATCCCGCAACCAGTTCCGACTCCGACTCGAACGCCGGCGAGGGTTGCGGGGCGAGGATGCGGTGGAAGCGTCCCTCGTTCATCCCCGATGGGGCGGCCGTTTCCGTCATGTTCGTCTCCGTCACTTCTTCACCGGGTCAGCGCCCCGTCGGCGAGGCGCCGCACGATCTCGGTCAATACGTCCACTCCCGCGCACAGGTCGTCGTCGCGCGTGAACTCCGCCTCGTTGTGCGACACCCCGTCGACCGACGGCACGAAGAGCATGACGGTGGGCACGCGGCGCTTCATATTGACCGAGTCGTGACCGGCCACGGTGAAGATCTCGCCGTGGGTGTGCCCGAGAGACGCGGCGACCTCGCGAGCGAGCTCGACCCCGGCGGGCTGGAACGGGTCGATCCCCCACTCGTGGGAGAGGCGCTGCTCGACGCGCACCTTCGCCGTCCGCTCGATCTCGGCGCATTCGGCGCGCAACGCGATGTTGGCCTGCGCCAGGACGCTCTCGTCGGCGCAGCGCAGATCGAGCAGCAGTCGCACGCGCGAAGCCACGACGACGGGAGAGTTCGGGTACACGTCGAGCTTGCCCACCGCGGTGTGCAGCTGACCGGGGAAACGGTCGGCCAGTTGCCGTGCGAACACGACGAGCAGCGATGCGGCGTAGAGGGCATCCTGCCGATCCTCCATGACCGTCGCGCCCGAGTGCGCCTGCGCACCCTCGATGATGATCTCGTACTTGCTCGCGGCCCAGGTGGCCGTGACGAGGCCGATCGTCGTTTCGGAGTTCTCCAGGATGCGACCCTGCTCGACGTGGATCTCCGCGCACGAGACGGCATCCGGCCCCTCCCACTCGGTGAGGAACCCGGCCTGTCCCAGCACCGATTCGACGGTGACGCCGCCGGGGTCCGTCGTCGCGAGCGCCTCCGGGAGCGGCAGAACCCCCGTGTAGACGGAGCTGCCCATCATCGACGGCATGAACCGCGAGCCCTCCTCGTTGAACCAGTTGACGACGGCGATGTTGTAGCGCGGCGCGTGGCCGGTCTGGGCCCATTCGTCGATGAGCCGGAACGCCGCGTGCGCCGCCGCCATGACCCCGTAGGCACCGTCGAACCGACCCGCCGTGGGCTGCGAGTCCATGTGCGAGCCGACGACGACGTACGCCGCACCCGGGGCGAGCTCCACGAGGCCGAACTGGTTGCCGATGCGGTCGTAGCGCACGTCGATGCCGTGGCTTTCCAGCAGCCCGTGCAGCCAGTTGCGCTGCGCGATGTCCGCCGGGGAGGCCGCCTGCCGATCGACGCCGCCCGCGGGTGTCGCACCGAACGTGCTCATCGTCGCGAAATCGTGCAGGAAGCTCGCGGCGAGAGGGTCGTGCTGGGTGGGGCTCATCGCACTCCGTTCATCGGGTTGTACCGATGATGTCGGCGCACGGGCGGGGAGTCACTAGATGAGTGAGTCCGTTTGGCTTGTTTGGCTCTGACGCGGCGTGGACGCTGTTAATGCGAGGCGGAGGGTGTTAACCCCGGTGTGTGAAAACTGAACTCAACACCCTCCTGATCACACTCTACGTCCACCTCGATGACCGGATCCTTCCAGCGATCGGCTTCACCCGGGATCGTTCACCGGGCCGTAAGCCCGCGCTCAACGACGTCGAGCTGTTGTGTCTGCTGGTCGCGCAGCATCTGCTCGGGATTGCGTCGGACCGTAAGTGGATCCGGCACGCACGGAAGCACTTCATCGGGATGTTCCCGAACCTGCCTGGACAGTCCGGATGGGGCAAACGCGTCCGGCAAGCCACTGGGCTGCTGTCGGCGGTGATCACCGAGCTCGCTCGCGACACCCCGTCCTGGGGTGAGATCACCCGGCTGGTCGACTCGACCCCGGTGCCCTGCGCCGCGTCGAGGGAGACCGTGAAACGCTCCGACCTGGCCGGGCATGCCGGCTACGGGTACTGTGCATCCCACTCCCGATACTTCTGGGGGTTCCGGCTCTACCTTGTCTGCACTCCCGACGGGATGCCCGTGATCTGGGGGCTCGCGAACCCGAAGATCGGAGAACGCGAGGTCACCGAGGCACTACTCCGGCACGACCAGCATCTCGTCCGCCCTGGACAGGTGATCGTCGGCGATAAGGGGTTCGCGGGCCGCGAGTTCGAGGCCTTCATCACCGACGAACTCGGCGGACACCTGATCCGTCCCGACCGGAAGGACGAGAACCCCAGGTTCGGGAAGCTCGGCGGCATCCGGCAATGGGTCGAGTCCGTGTTCGACACATTGAAAGGACAACTCACCCTCGAAGACCACGGCGGCAGAACACCCGCAGGGGTCTACTCCCGCGTCGCCGCCCGCCTCCTCGCCCTCGCCGCCGGAATCTGGCACAACTGGCTCACCGACGCCCCCAACAAACGATCCCTCATCGCCTACGACCACTGAAAACGATCGGACTCACTCATCTAGACGCACGCCACGTCTTCAATGCCCCTGACTGTGCAACCGCACAAGAGGGAGGAGAGAGCCGGCTCAGCAACTCCTGTCAGACTCGTGTCAAGCGCGAGCAAGGAGAAAGATGACTGTTCACCTGCACAGAGACGGCGAACGCCGCCCATGAGCACCGGCACGATCGCCGAGGGCGGATCGATTTCCACCCGCTGGAGGGAGCTCATCGACGAGCTGCACGCGCTCGTTCCCGATCTGGCCGCGCAGTACGTCGGACGCGTGCGCGCGGTGCCCGGCTACGAGCCCGAATCGAGCGGCGTGGGCGATGAGGAACTGCGCGAGACGGCGGTCACGTGCATCGGGCTGCTGATCGAGAGCATCCGCGACGGACACGGCGGCGATCGGCTGGACGCCGCCGCCGGCGACCTCGGCCGGCGGCGGGCGTTCCAGCGCGTGCCGGCCGAGTCGGTGGCGATCGCGCTGCAGCTCGACTTCGGCGTGATCTGGGGCGGGCTCCTGGAAATCTGCGGGCCGCGCGATGCCGTCGTCCTCACGGCGCAGGTGGAGCCCACCTGGCGCATCATCGATCGGTTCACCGCCGCGGTCATGTCGTCGTACAACAGCGAGACCTCTCGCCTGGCGCAGCACGAGACCAACCTGCGCCAGGCGACGATCGGCCGGCTGTTCGCCGTCCCGCACGAATCGCTCGCCCGCACCGTCGCATTCCAGATCGGGTGCGATGCCGCGGATCACTTCACCGTCGTCGTCGCCGATCAGTCCGACTCGCAGGACCGCCTCGCCGCCGCGGTCGAGAGGCTGCCCCGCTCCGCACCGGTCTTCACGCACCGGTTCAGCGGCGCCACCGTCGTGTTCTGGCCGTCGTCGGCCGGCGACGCCGCCATCGCTCTGGAGGAGATTCGCGCCTCCCGCGCCCGCGGCGTGCGAGGACTGGCCGCCGTCCCCGGCACCGCCCGGACCCTCCTGGGCGTGCTCGATGCGACAGACGCTCTGCGGCAGCAGATCGTCGATCTGGAGCACAGCATCCCGCTGCTCGCCCGGCGGGCACTGATCGACCAGAAGGTCGATCTCCGGCCCGTCGTCGCCGACCGGTGGGCTTCGTGCCCTCCGTACGAACGCGACCGTATCGTCGAGACGCTGGAGGAGTACTTCGCCACCGGCAGCGTGCAACGCACCGCGCAGCGGCTGTTCTGTCACCGCAACACCGTCCTGAATCGTCTCTCCCGGTTCACCGAGCTCACCGGCCTCGACGTCACGATCCCCCGCGACGCGGCGACCGCGATGATCGCACTGGATCACCCCTGAGCCGCGCGCGAGAACCGGTCGAGCATGGTCTGGGCACCGGCATCCACCGCAGCCCATGACGGGGCACGACTGCGCTCTTCAGGATGCCGACTCCTCCTGCACAGGTGCGGGATTGCGGAATCTGTCCACATTTCGGCCGAACTCGTCACCACGGCGACCGTTGCGGTGGCATCATCGTGAATCCACGCGCATCATGGAAGGGTGGACATCGTGACCGAACCGCAGAGCTGGGTGCTCATCGGCATCTTCGCGACGATCATGCTCGGCGGTCTCACACTGTCGACGAACCTCATCATGCGCACGCTGACGACCGCGATCGGCGGCCTGCACGGCGAGATGGATGCCCGTTTCAACGGCCTGCACGGCGAGATGGGCAGCCTGCGGGGCGAGATGGGCAGCCTGCGGGGTGAGATGGACAGCCTGCGGGGTGAGATGGATGCCCGCTTCGACGGCCTGCGCACAGAGATGAACGCCCGCTTCGACGCCGTGAACGCCCGCATCGACGTGCTCGACGACGACATCGCCGCGATCGCCAAGCGCGTCCTGTAGGGCGCGGCGGTCGCTATGCGCCGGATGCCGCGGCCTGCTGCCGCGCGCGGCGCGCCTTCTGGCGCTTACCGGCCCACGCCGAGAACGCGGCGGTGTCGGGGATGCGGGCCAGCAGCGGGCCCGCGACGATCGTCATCAGCACGTACGCGGTGGCGAGGGCCGCGAGCGATCGGTCGGCGCCGGAGGCGACCGCGAGCCCGGCGATGACGATGGAGAACTCGCCGCGCGGCAGCAGCGCGAACCCGGTGCGCCAGCGGCCGGCCTCGCCGATGCCGGCGCGGCGGGCGGAGAGGTATCCGGTCGCGAGCTTGGTCGCCATCGTGATGACCGCGAGGACGAACGCCGGGACGAGCATAGGCACGAGATCGAGGGGGTCGGTCGACAGACCGAAGAAGAGGAAGAACAGCGCCGCGAACAGGTCGCGCAGCGGCGCCAGCAGATGCTCGGCCCGAGCGGCCGTGTTGCTCGAGATCGCGATGCCCACGAGGAACGCCCCGACCGCAGCCGACACCTTCACCTCCGACGCGACGCCGGCCACCAGCAGCGCGACGCCGAGCACCGACAGCAGCAGCACCTGGTCGTCCTTCGACCACAGCAGCCGCGATGCGAGCCGGCCGTGCCGGAACGCGAGGTAGAGGATGAGCCCGACCGACGCCAGTGCGATCCCGACCGTCAGTGCCGCCGGCCCGAGCTCGAGCCCGACGAGCACGGCCGTGAGCACCGGCAGGTAGAACGCCATGGCGAGATCCTCGATGACGAGAACCGAGAGGATGACCGGCGTCTCGCGGTTGGTGATGCGGCCGAGATCGTGCAGCACCTGCGCGATGACCCCCGACGACGACACCCACGTGATGCCCGCGAGGGTGAGCGCGGCGACCGGCCCCCAGCCGAGCAGCAGCGCCATGAGGGCGCCCGGCAGGGCGTTGAGCAGCATGTCGATGAACCCGGCGTACTTCGACGAGCGGAGGTTGCCGAACAGCTCACGCGCGTTGTACTCCAGCCCCATCATCAGCAGCAGAAGGATGACGCCAATCTCGGACCCGACCTCGATGAACGCCTCGGACTGGTCGAACGGGATGAGGCCGCCGTGGCCGAACGCGAGCCCGCCGATGAGGATGAGCGGGATGGGCGAGATGCCCAGCCGCAGCGCCACCCGCGCGAGAAGTGCAATGCCGAAAAGGAGTGCACCGATCTCGATGAGATCCAGCGCTCCTCCTTCCATGTCAGTCTCCGCCTACGATTCGTACGAGCTTGTCGAGTCCTTCGCGCGTGCCGACGGCGATGAGCGCGTCGCCGGCATCCAGCCGGTCGGCCGGCTCGGGCGCCGGCAGCACGCCGTGCTCGCGCACGAGCGCGACGACCGAGCAGCGCGTCAGCGTGCGGGCACGGGTATCGCCCAGCGTACGGCCCACGTAGGGCGAGTCTGCGCGCACCGGGATGTGCTCCATGTGCAGGCCGGCGATCTGCTCGCGCAGCCCCGCCATCTGCGTGAGGATGAGCGATCCGCCGAGCACCTCGGACAGGGCGATGGCCTCGTCGTCGGTGAGCTCGATCATGTCGGCGGCGCGGTCGGGATCGTCCTCGTCGGCGATCGCGATCTCACGCTCGCCGTCACGATAGTTGACGACCGAGAGGCGGCGTCCGCCCTTGGTGAGGATGTCGTGACGAACCCCGATTCCGGGCAGTTCGGCACGCTCGACATGCACTGGCATGCGAATATCATGACATCCGCGCCGGTTCTCCCGTACCGTAAGCCGTGTGAGCGGCAGCGATCTCCCCGAGCCTGGAGCCCCGAACCTGTCCACCGCGGCCATGCAGTCGGTCCCGGACGACACCCCGGTCCCCCGCAAACGGGTGGTGTCGTGGGCCCTGTGGGATTGGGCGACGCAGCCCTTCAACTCCGTCATCCTGACGTTCGTCTGGGTGTCGCTGTACCTGGTCTCCGACTACTTCCTGCCGGATGACGTCGCGCAGCAGAACGCGGACGGCTCGCTGGTCTGCTCGCGCGCCGCCGACGAGGCGACGGCATACTGCCGGGGTCTTTCCGACCTCGCGGCGGCGTACGGATGGGTCTCGTTCGCCGCCGGCATCCTGATCCTGCTCCTGGCTCCCGTGCTGGGGCAGCGCGCCGACGCGCGCGGCAACAAGAAGCGCTGGGTCGTGGGCGCCACCGCCGTGCTCGCGCTCCTGCAGTTCACGCTGTTCTTCGTCTACGCCGATCCGCAGTTCTTCTGGTTCGGCGCGGCCGTCGTCGCGCTCGGCTCGGTCGTCTCGGAGATCGCGGGCGTCAACTACAACGCGATGCTCGTGCAGGTCTCGACCCCTCGGACGATCGGTCGCGTGAGCGGTCTGGGCTGGGGGCTCGGCTACATCGGCGGCATCGTCGCACTGGCCCTGGTGGTCGTGCTGAATCAGCTCGACTGGTTCGGTTTCGACGTCTCGGGGGGCCTCGCGTATCGGCTGATCGCGGTCGGCGCGGCGGTGTGGACCGTCGTGTTCTCCCTGCCGTTCGTGTTCCACGTGCCCGAGACGCCGGCGCGCGACGACCGCGAGCACGTCGGCTTCTTCGAGAGCTACGCCGTGCTGGCGAAGGACGTCGCGGGGCTGTTCCGCGAGCACCGGCCGACGTTCTGGTTCCTGATCGCGAGCGCCGTCTACCGCGACGGGCTCGCGGGCGTCTTCGCCTTCGGCGGCGTGCTCGCCGCCGTCTCGTTCGGCTTCAGCCCGAACGAGGTGATCATCTTCGGCATCGCGCTGAACCTCGTCGCCGGCGTCTCCACGATCATCGCGGGCAGGCTCGACGATCGCTTCGGCGCCCGGGCCGTGATCATCGCCGCACTGGTCATCCTCATCGCGAGCGCGCTGTTCGTCTTCCTCGCGCGCGACGGCGGCAAGACCGTGTTCTGGATCGGCGGCATCATCCTGTCGGCGGCGGTGGGGCCCGCTCAGGCCTCGAGCCGGTCGCTGCTGGCGCGCGTCACCCCGTGGAACATGCAGGGCGAGGTGTTCGGCCTCTACGCCACGACCGGTCGCGTGATGAGCTTCCTCTCTCCGCTGCTGTGGGCGCTGTTCATCGGATGGTTCGGCGCGACGCACTTCGGCATCCTCGGGATCGTCATCATCCTGGCCCTGGGCCTCGTGCTGCTGCTGTTCGTCAAGCTGCCGAAGCACGAGCGGACGTCGTAGCCGCGGCGCGCGCGCTTCGGCCGCGGCTCAGCCCGGCCCCGCGCGATGCAGCCCGGCCCGATGCGGCCCGGCGCGGCGCGATGCGGCCCGGCGCGGCGCGGCCCGGACCGGCGCGGCCCGGACCGGACCGAGTTTCGGACGCTTGAAGCGTCCGAAACGGCCTGAGGAAGAGTTTCGGACGCCTGAAGCGTCCGAAACTCCGGGGTGGAGGATGGGAGGGCGTGGCGCGGCGCGGCGCGGCCCCGCGCCATCCGGCCCGGCGCGATGCGGTGCGGCCCGGCGCGGCGCGGCCCGGGCTCAGCGCGGACCGGCGCGAGTTTCGGACGCTTGAAGCGTCCGAAACGGCCTGAGGAAGAGTTTCGGACGCCTGAAGCGTCCGAAACTCCGGGGTGGAGGGCGTGGCGCGGCGACGGAAGGCGACGCGAGGAGGCGGAGGGCGGGGCGGGGTGGGGCGACGGGAGGTGACGCGAAGCGACGCGAGGATGCCGCGGCTCAGGCCTGCGGCCAGCCCGCGGCGAGCTTGCCGAGCAGCCGCGCGAGCTCGGCGCGTTCGTCGTCGGTGAACGACGCGAGCGCCTGCGCCAGGTGCTCGCGGCGCTGACCGCGGAACCCCCGCGCGAGCTGGGTGCCGGCATCCGTGAGGGCGATGCGGGTGCGGCGGGCATCGTCGGGATCGGCCTCGCGGCGCACCAGCCCCAGGTCGACGGCCTGCTGGATCAGCCGCGACGCCCGCGGCTGATCGACGCCGATCGCCTCGCCGACCTCGCTGACCGAGAGGGGGTGGGATGCCGCCGCCAGCGCCTCGAGCAGCCGCAGCCGCGCCGGACCGCTCATGCCGCCGCGAGCGCCCGGGCCGCCCGGGCCGAACCAGGAGCCCGGGCCGGCGCCCCCTCCGCCGCGCTCCCCCGGGGCGTCGTGCGCAGGGCGGCCGCGGTGCTGTTCGTCGCCGCCGCGCGGGTCGCCGGGGTTCCGGTGGTTCCGGGGGTCGCGGGGGTCGCGGGGGTCGAATCCGTTGGACCCGAAGCCCTGTGCACCGAAGACCTGTGCACCGAGGCCGTGCGGTCCGAGGCCGTGCGGTCCGAAGCCGCGGAGACCGGGGCCGCGTCCACGCAGGGCGGCGAGCGCGGCGGCGATGGCGTCGAGGTCGTGGGCGGTGGCATCCGTCATACCTCGAATTTACATGCAACTTGACATGTTCCCGAAACGCATGTCATACTGCATATACATGTTGATTGACATGCAAATTGCAGCCCGCCGCCTGACCGGACTTCGTTCCGGAGCCGGCCGCCCGATGAAAGGACTTCTCATGAACACCGAGAACACCACAGACACTTCCCCCCGTCCGCTCGGCTACTGGCTGCGTGCCGTCGATCGGCTGCTCGCCCGCGAGTTCGCCACGGTCTTCGAGGCCGAGGGCATCACCCGGCGCGACTGGCGCCTGCTCAACCTGATCGACGGCGACGTCGTCGCTCCGGAGCTGATCGCGCGCCTACGCGCCAAGAAGCTGCACGGGCTCATCGAGCGCGGCTGGATCGTCGACACCGACGGCCGCTGGGCGCTCACCGACGAGGGCCGCGCGGCGATGGCGCGCCTGAGCGAGAGCGTCGCCGGCATCCGCAGTCGCGTAAGCGGCGCCGTGTCGGACGGGGACTTCGCCACGACGCTGGCGAGCCTCGAGGCGATCGCCCGCGAGCTCGGCTGGAACCCCGACGAGCGCCTTCCCCGCGGCCCGCGCCGCGGGTTCGGGCGCCGCGGCTTCGGACCGGGGTTCCGCCCCGGGTTCGGCTTCCGCGGCTTCGGCCCGGGGTTCGGGCCCGCATTCGCGCCGGAGGGCGAGGAGCGAGCCGATGACGAGCACCCGTTCGGCCCGGGCTTCCGCCCCGGATTCGGTCCGGGCAGGGGGTTCGGACGGCCCGGATTCGCTCCCGGCTTCGACCCGCGGGGGCAGCGCTTCGCGCACCACGAGCGCCACGCCGCTCGTGGCGGCAAGCGCCACGGCGGCCACGGCGAGCACGCCGCACAGGACGCTTACGAGCGCGGCTTCGACGCCGGGTTCGCCCGCGGCCGCGAGGACCGCACCGCCTGACGCTCACCCACCACGCCGATCACCGAGACCGCCTCCGTGCATCGAGACCGCCGCCCTGGGCGCGGGTCTCGATGCACAGAGTGGGTCTCGGCGGATGCCGCCGCCCGCGCACGCCCGCCGCGCACGCCACCCGCGCACGCCCGCCGCGGGGAACGCGACGGCGGCTCAGCCGCCGAGGGCTCCCGCGTCGGTCGTGCCGACGTCGGTGCGGTGGAAGTTCTGGAACGAACGGGATGCCGTCGGCCCGCGCTGACCGTGATACCGATTGAGGTACGGCCCCGTGCCGTAGGGGTTCTCGGCCGCCGACGACAGGCGGAAGAAGCAGAGCTGCCCGATCTTCATGCCCGGCCACAGCTTGATCGGCAGCGTCGCGACGTTGGAGAGCTCGAGCGTGACGTGGCCGGAGAACCCGGGGTCGATGAACCCCGCCGTCGAGTGCGTCAGCAGCCCGAGCCGGCCGAGCGACGACTTGCCCTCCAGACGCGCGGCGATGTCGTCGGGCAGGGTGATCTGCTCGAACGTCGACCCGAGCACGAACTCGCCCGGGTGCAGGATGAACGGCTCGTCGGGCGCCACCTCGATGAGGTGGGTCAGGTCGGGCTGGTCCTCGGACGGGTCGATGAACGGGTACTTGTGGTTGTCGAACAGCCGGAAGTAGCGGTCGAGCCGCACATCCACGCTCGACGGCTGGACCATCGCCGGATCCCACGGGTCGAGCCCGACCCGGCCGGTTTCGATCTCGGAACGGATGTCGCGGTCGCTGAGCAGCACGCGGCCAGCCTACTGGCCACGCGCCCGGTCCGACGATGGATGCCGCGGCGACGGGAGGCCGCGCGTCCGAGTACGCTCGTGCCATGCCCGACCCGACCGCCGACACCCCCTGGGCGCCGCTCACGCCGGAGCAGGTCGCCGAGGTGCTGAGCGGCACGGATGCGCGCTGGTGGCTCTCGGGCGGCGCGGCGCTCGACCGCTGGCTCGGGGCGCCGATCCGCGCGCGGGCGAACATCGACGTGAGCACCATCCGCGGCGACCTGGAGAAGCTGGTCGCGGCCCTCCCCGCCGGCTACAGCGCCTGGGTCACCGCCGGCGAGGGCTTCGAGGGCACCCCCGTCCCCCTCGCGGCGGCGGATCTCGACAGCGCCGACGTGCAGCCCGTCCGCATCCGGCGCGACGCCGACGACGTCTGGGTGCTGCAGGTCAATGTCGAAGACGGCGGCGCCCGCGCCTGGATGTACCTGCGCGACCCGCGCCTGCAGCTCCCGTGGGATCGGGCGGTGCTCGACCTCGGCGGCATCCCGACCGGCGCACCGGAGGTGCAGCTCGTGTGGAAGGCTCTGCGCCCCCGCCCCGAGGACGAGACCGACAAGGATGCCGCCTTCCCCCACCTGTCCGAGGAGGCACGGGCGTGGTGGGAGCGGGCGATCCTGTCGATCCACCCGCACTCGACGTGGTCGATCCATGTGCGCAGCCCCTTCGCGCCGGCCAAGGCCAGCTGGAACCGCAACAAGCACGGCTGACGGGCGACCTACTCGCGATACTCGTCCGAGGCGATGGCCTCGAGCACGAGCGCGCGAAACCAGTCCTGCACGGGCGACAGGCTCGCCTCGCGGCGCGTGTACAGCGTGACCGGCGCGCTGCGCCCCGGCCACGGCAGTTCGGCGATGCGCAGCCCGGGGAACCACCCGCAGAACACCTCGGCGACGTGCCGCGGCAGCAGCACCACGAGGTCGGTCGCCTCCAGCACCGCCGGCACGGTCGCGTACTCCTCGACCGTGAGCGCGACCTGCGACATGAGCCCGTGCGCGGTCAGCAGCTGGATCGGGAACACGTGCCCCCCGCGCGCCGACACCCGCACGAACCGCCGCCCGGCGAACATCTCCGGGCCTACCCGCGGCAGCGGGTGCGCGCCCGACGACAGCGCGACGTACTCCACGCTGCGCACGCCCGTGCTCCACAGACCCTCGGCGCGCAGCGGCGAGACGGTGACGGCGAGGTCGATCGTGCCGCGGATGAGGCCGTCTTCGACCTGGTCGGAGTCGAGCCGCTCGACCCGCAGGTGCGGCTGCGCGGCCTGCCGCGACAGCGCCGCCATGATCGGGGGCAGGAACGTCTGCTCGCCGATCGAGGTGAGCCCGAGCACCAGCTCGCCGCTGAACTGCTTGGGCTCGAACGCGTCCGGCACCCCGACGGCGGCGTCGATCTGCGCGAGCGCGGCGTGCAGCGGACCGAACAGCTGCGTCGCCCGCGCGGTCGGCACCATGGCGTGCCCCTCGCGCCGGAACAGGTCGTCGCCGAAGCGCTGCCGCAGCCGCGACAGCGTGTAGCTCACGGTCGGCTGCGTCACGTGCAGGCGCTGCGCCGTCGCCGTGAGGCTGCGCAGCTCGTACAGCACGACGAAGGTGCGCAGCGCGTTCAGGTCGGCCGTCTCCATGTATAGATGCTATCTATGGATGCCGGTCCACACATCTATTGGACCGCACCGCATCCGGCGCCTACAGTCGAAGCAACCGGCATCCACGAGTTCAAGGACGACACGCGTTGATCATCGACATCCACGGCCACTACACCACGGCTCCCGCCCAGCTCGGCGCGTGGCGTGACCTGCAGATCGCCTTCGCCGCCGGGCAGGGCGCCGCGCCCGACCCGGCCGCGCTGCGGATCAGCGACGACGACATCCGCGAGACGATCGAGGCCAACCAGCTGCGGCTCATGAACGACCGCGGCAGCGACGTCACGGTGTTCAGCCCGCGGGCCTCGTTCATGGCGCACCACATCGGCGACTTCGCGGTCAGCGCGACGTGGGCGCGCATCTGCAACGACCTGTGCGCGCGGGTGGCGGAGCTCTTCCCCGACCGCTTCCTCATGGGGGCGATGCTGCCGCAGTCGCCCGGCGTCGACCCCGCCACGACCGTCGCCGAGCTCACCCGCGCCGTCGAAGAGCTGAGCGCGGTCACGATCAACCTCAACCCCGACCCCTCGGGCGGGCACTGGAGCGCTCCCCCGCTGACCGACCGCTCGTGGTACCCGATCTACGAGAAGATGGTCGAGTACGAGATCCCCGCGATGATCCACGTCAGCACCACCTGCAAACCCGACGTGCACCACACGACGGGCGATCACTACCTCGGCGCCGACACGACCGCGTTCATGCAGCTGCTGAGGGGCGACCTG
Source organism: Microbacterium sp. (assembly GCF_047602155.1). Taxonomy (GTDB): domain Bacteria; phylum Actinomycetota; class Actinomycetes; order Actinomycetales; family Microbacteriaceae; genus Microbacterium. The sequence continues at coordinate 1,011,436 of NZ_JASGHZ010000001.1, forward strand.
TTCCGCGACTTCCCCGACCTGAAGCTCGTCATCCCACACGGCGGCGGCGCGGTCCCCTATCACTGGGGCCGCTTCCGCGGGCTCGCGATGGCGCTCGGCAAGCCCGAGCTCGAAGAGCATCTGCTCGGCAACGTGTTCTTCGACACGTGCGTGTACCACCAGCCGGGCATCGACCTGCTGACGGCGGTCATCCCGACCGAGAACATCCTGTTCGCGAGCGAGATGATCGGCGCCGTGCGCGATGTCGACCCGCGCACGGGCCACTACTTCGACGACACGAAGCGGTACGTCGACGGCACGCCGAACCTGACGGATGCCGAGCGCAGCGCCGTGTTCGAGGGCAACGCCCGCCGCGTCTATCCCCGCCTGCACCGGGCCCTCGCCGCCCGCGGACTGTGAGCCAAGGAGCCACCATGCGACTGAACGACCTCGGCATCGTCCGCACGAACATCCAGCGCCCCGACCCGGCCGACGTCGCCCGCCTGTCGCAGTTCGGCGTCGCAACGATCCACGAGGCGATGGGCCGCGTCGGCCTGCTGCGGCCCTACATCCGCCCCGTCTACCCGGGCGCGAAGCTGTGCGGCTCTGCCGTGACGGTGCTGCTGCAGCCCGGCGACAACTGGATGTTCCACGTCGCCGCCGAGCAGGTGCGGCCCGGCGACGTGCTCGTCGCCGGCTGCACGACCGAGAGCGAGGACGGCTTCTTCGGCGAGCTGCTGGCGACCTCGCTGACCGCGCGCGGCTGCACGGGCCTCGTCATCGACGGCGGCGTGCGCGATGTCGCGGATCTGGAGAAGATGGACTTCCCGGTCTTCTCGCGCGCGATAGGCGCCAAGGGCACCGTCAAGGCGACGCTCGGCTCGGTGAACGTGCAGGTCGTCGTCGCCAACGCCGTCGTGAACCCCGGCGATGTCGTCGTGGCGGACGTCGACGGCGTCGTCGTCGTGCCGCGCGCGCTCGTGGGAGCCGTCGCCGACGCGAGCCGCACGCGCGAGGACAACGAGGAGGGCAAGCGCCAGAAGTTCCGCGACGGCGTGCTGGGCCTCGACCTCTACGGCATGCGCGCGCCGCTGGCCGCCGCCGGCCTGGAATACGTGGAGGACTGATGACGCACGGCACCGTGAGCGGGGGGTTCGAGAAGACACCCGGCTGGCTGGACTGGTACGACGGGCCGTCCACCCCGACCTTCCGCGTGCCGGCGGGCGCCGTCGACGCGCACTGCCACGTGTTCGGCCCGGGCGCGCAGTTCCCCTACGCTCCCGAGCGCAAGTACACGCCGTGCGACGCCTCCGCCGCGCAGCTGTTCGCCCTGCGCGACGGCCTCGGCTTCGCGCGCAACGTCATCGTGCAGGCCACGTGCCACGGCGCCGACAACCGCGCCCTCGTCGATGCGCTGCACCACAGCGCCGGGCGCGCCCGCGGCGTCGCGACCGTCCGCCGCGACGTCACCGACGAGCAACTGGCCGAGCTGCACGAAGCCGGCATCCGCGGGGTGCGGTTCAACTTCGTCACGCGCCTCGTCGACCGCGTTCCGACCGACTCCCTCGAGGAGATCGTGGCGAAGATCGCCCCGCTCGGCTGGCACGTCGTCATCTACTTCGAGGCCGAGGATCTGCCCGGCCTCTACGACTTCTTCTCGGCGATCCCCACCGACGTCGTGGTCGACCACATGGGTCGTCCCGATGTCACGAAGGATGCCGACGGCCCGGAGTTCGGGCTGTTCCTGCGCTTCCTGCGCGAGAACCCCAACGTGTGGACCAAGGTGAGCTGCCCCGAGCGGCTCTCCGTCACGGGTCCGCGCGCGCTGAACGGTGAGCAGCACGCCTATCCGGATGTCGTGCCGTTCGCCCGTCGCGTGGTCGAGGAGTTCCCCGACCGCGTGCTGTGGGGCACCGACTGGCCCCACCCCAACCTGAAAGACCACATGCCCGACGACGGGCTGCTGGTCGACTACATCCCGCAGATCGCGCCGACTCCCGAGCTGCAGCGCAAGCTGCTCGTGGACAACCCCACGCGTCTGTACTGGCCGGAGGAGACCGCCCGGCCCGCATCCGAAGGAGTATGACCATGGCTCTCGACAAACCGTACAAGAACGTCCCCGGCACCACCATCTTCGACGCCGAGCAGGCCCGCAAGGGCTATCACCTCAACCAGTTCTGCATGTCGCTGATGAAGCCGGAGAACCGCGAGCGCTTCCTCGCCGACCAGGAGGCGTACCTCGACGAGTGGCCGCTGAACCCCCGGCAGCGTCAGGCCGTGCTCGACGTCGACCTGAACACGTGCATCGCCGAGGGCGGCAACATCTACTTCCTCAGCAAGATCGGCGCGACGCACGGAATGAGCTTCCAGCAGATGGCGGGCTCGATGACCGGCATGAGCGAGGCCGCCTACCGCGACATGATGATCGGCGGCGGCCGCCGGCCCGAGGGCGTGCGCCTGAAGGATCTCGACGGGTGGGAGCCGCCACAGGCCGAGAAGGCCACCGTCATGCGCGAGAACGCGCCGGCGAAGTTCACCTCCGCGCTGTTCACGTCGCACGTGCCCGCGATCGGTGCCGCGATGGACCTCGGCAAGACCGAGGAGCCGTACTGGAAGAAGGTCTTCGACGGCTACGAGTGGACGCGCAAATGGGCCAAGGAGAACACGCCCGACGTCATCATCCTCGTGTACAACGACCACGCGACGGCGTTCGACTCGAACATCATCCCCACGTTCGTGCTGGGCACGGGCGCGCACTACCCGGTCGCCGACGAGGGCTACGGCCCGCGCCCGGTGCCCGACGTGAAGGGCTACCCGGAGCTGGCCGCGCACATCGCGCAGTCGGTCATCCAGGACGACTTCGACCTGACCCTCGTCAACGAGATGGTCGTCGACCACGGCCTCACCGTGCCGCTGTCGCTCGTCTTCGGCGACGTGGAGGAGTGGCCGTGCCGCGTCATCCCGCTGCCGGTCAACGTCGTGCAGTATCCGGTGCCGTCGGGTCGGCGCTGCTACGAGCTGGGTCGGGCGATCCGCCGCGCGCTCGACAAGTGGGACGGTCCCGAGCTGAACGTGCAGATCTGGGGCACCGGCGGCATGAGCCACCAGCTGCAGGGTCCGCGCGCGGGCCTCATCAACGAAGAGTGGGACAACGCCTTCCTCGACCACCTCATCGCCGACCCGATGGGCCTGACCGAATGGCCGCACATGGAGTACGTGGACGAGGCCGGTTCCGAGGGCATCGAGCTCGTCGACTGGCTCATCGCGCGCGGCGCGATGGACGACCAGTTCGGCGGCGGCGCGCCCGAGGTGAACCACCGGTTCTACCACGTGCCGGCATCGAACACCGCCGTCGGCCACCTCGTGATCAGCAACCCGGTCACCCCGAAGGCCGCCGACGCCGAGGCTGCCGACGCCGGCCAGCCCCTCGAAGCAGTCCACGCATGAGCGACCGCGTGCGCGTCGCCGTCGTCGGGGCCGCCGGGGCCTTCGGCATGAAGCACCTCGACGGCCTCGCCGAGATCGACGACGCCGACGTGACGGTCGTCAGTGCCACCTCGCAGGACAAGGCGGATGCCGTCGCGGCGCAGTACGGCATCGCGAACGCCGTCGTGGGGCTGGACGCCGTGCTGGAGCGCGACGACGTGGACGCCGTCATCCTCGCGACCCCGACGGGGCTGCACGCGAGCCAGACGCAGGCGGCGCTCGCGGCGGGCAAGCACGTGCAGGTGGAGATTCCGCTCGCCGACTCGGTCGCCGACGCCGAGGCGACCCTCGCGGTGGCCCGGGCATCCGGGAAGATCGCGATGGTCGGGCACACCCGCCGGTTCAACCCGTCGCACCAGTACGTGCACGCGCGCATCGCCGCCGGGGACTTCCACGTGCAGCAGCTGGACGTGCAGACGTACTTCTTCCGCCGCACCAACACCAACGCCAAGGGCGAGGCGCGGTCGTGGACCGACCACCTGCTGTGGCACCACGCCGCGCACACCGTCGACCTGTTCGCGTACCAGGCCGGGAGGATCGTGCAGGCGAACGCGATTCAGGGACCGATCCACCCGGACCTCGGCATCGCGATGGACATGTCGATCCAGCTGAAGAGCGAGACGGGCGCGATCTGCACGCTGTCGCTGTCGTTCAACAACGAGGGGCCGTTCGGCACGTTCTTCCGCTACATCGGCGACACCGCGACCTACCTCGCGCGCTACGACGACCTGTTCACCGGCACGGACGAGCAGATCGACGTGTCGCAGGTCGCCGTCAGCATGAACGGCATCGAGCTGCAGGACCGCGAGTTCGTCTCCGCCATCCGTGAGGGTCGCGAGCCCAACTCGTCGATCCAGCAGGTCATCGACTGCTACCGCGTGCTGGGGGCTCTGGAGGAGCAGCTGCAGTGACCGCTTCCGGCCTGGATGTTCCCCGCGTCGGGCTCGGATGCATGTCGCTGAGCCACGCCTACGGCGTCTCGCCGTCGGCCGCGGAGGGCGAAGCGATGCTGCGCGGGGCGCTGGATGACGGCATCCGGCACCTCGACACCGCGACGCTCTACGGCGGCGGCCGCAACGAAGAGCTCGTCGGGCGCGCCCTCGCCGGGCGACGTGCGGAGGTCTACCTCGCGAGCAAGGGCGGCATGTCGATCGTCGACGGCGTGAAGGTCATCGACGGGCGGCCGCAGACGCTGCGGTCGCAGGTGGATGTCTCGCTGACGCGGCTCGGCGTCGACCACATCGACCTGTACTACCTGCACCGCTGGGACAAGCGCGTGCCGATCGGTGACAGCGTCGGCGCGCTGGCCGAGGCGATGGATGCCGGGAAGATCGGCGCGATCGGGCTGTCGGAGGTGTCGGTCGCGCGGCTGCGCGAGGCGCAGGCCGTCGCGCCGATCGCGGCCGTGCAGAACGAGTACTCGCTGTGGACGCGCAACGCCGAACTGGGGATGCTGGAGGCCACCCGCTCGTCGGGCGTCGCGCTCGTGGCGTTCTCGCCGGTCGCGCGCGGCTTCCTCGCCGGCGCGATCGCGGCGCCCGGGGATCTCGCCGAGAAGGACATCCGGCGCGGGATGCCGCGGTTCCAGCCGGAGCACTGGCGCGCGAACGCGGCGCTGCTGCCGGCCTGGCGCGCGCTCGCGGCCGAGGCCGGCTGCACCCCGGCGCAGCTGGCGCTCGCGTGGCTGCTGTCGCGTGGCGAGCATGTCGTGCCCATCCCGGGGACGACCTCGCGCGCGCACGCCCGCGAGAACCTGGCAGCGGCATCGCTCGACGTCGACCCCGCCGTGCTGGCGCGCGCCGGGGCGCTCATCGACACGGCGACGGTGTCGGGAGAGCGCTATGCGCCCGGCCCCGCCGCGGAGGTCGACGCCGAGACGTTCGAGAGCGCCCGATGACGACCGCGATCTCCTCCATGGCGACGCGGCACGTGCTCGCCGACCTCGCCGCCGCTGCGGTCGGCGCCGGTCTCCCGCTCGTGGAGATCGAGTCGGTGGGCGGGGTGGATGCCGCCCGCCGGGTGGCCGCCGGCGAGCCCTTCGACCTCGTCTTCCTCGCGTCGGACGCCCTCGCCCGGCTCGCCGCCGACGGGCACGTCGATGCCGCTTCCGTCGCCCCGCTCATGCTGTCGCAGACGGCGGTCGCGGTGCCGTCGGGGACGGATGCCGCCGCACCGCGGCCCGACGGCACCGCCTACCCGGACGCGGCGGCGCTGCGCTCCGCGCTGCGCGCGGCATCCCGCATCGGCTACTCGACCGGCCCGAGCGGGACGGCGCTCGTGCGCATGATCGACGAGTGGGGGCTGACCGCCGAGCTGGGCGACCGGCTCGTGCGGGCGCGGCCCGGGGTTCCGGTGGCGCAGTCCGTGGCCTCCGGCGAGGTCGACCTGGGCTTTCAGCAGCTGAGCGAGCTGGTCGGCCAGCCGGGCGTGCGGATCCTCGGCGTGCTGCCGCCGGACTGCGCGATCGACACGGTGTTCGCGGGGGCCGTCGCCGCGACCTCCGCCGACCCGGCCACGGCACGCGCCGTGCTCGAGTTCCTGTCCTCCTCGGATGCCGCGGCGACGATCATCGCGGCGCACAGTTTCGGGGCGGTGCCGGCGGGCTGACCGTGCCGCACTCGCGAAGCCGGCGTGGTCCGCCGGTCAGCGCGTGCGCTCGAGTGCCTCGGGAATCTCCGACGACCACGACGCCGGTGCCTCCGACGCCGGCGCTGCCGGCAGCACACCCTCGCCGTCGGGGTGCGGGATCGCAGCCAGCAGCGACGTGGTGTAGGGGTGCACCGGTTGTTCCCACACGAGCGGAGTCGGCCCCGACTCGACGATCCGGCCGCGGTACATCACCGCGACGCGGTCGGCCATGAGGCGCACGACCGACAGGTCGTGCGAGATGAACAGCATGGCCGCATCGGCGGCGACGCACAGCTCGCGCATCATCGCGGCGACCGAGGCCTGTGCCGAGGCATCCAGCGCCGAGATCGGCTCGTCCGCGACGATGAGGTCGGGTCGGGCGGCGAGCGCGCGCGCGATCGCAACGCGCTGACGCTGTCCGCCGGACAGCTGGTACGGGTAGCGGCGCTCCAGCGTCGGCGAGAGACCGACCGCGTTCAGCCAGTGCGACGGCGCCTCGGTGTCGAGGCTCCGCGCCCGCGCGGCGCGCGAGCCCGCGGCGATCTGCTGCGCCACGCGGATGCGCGGGTTCAGCGAGGAGTTCGGATCCTGAAACACCATTTGGATCGCGGTCAGCTCGCTCGGCCGCGTGCGCAGGCCCAGCGGCTGCACCGAGCGGTCACGGTACAGCACAGTGCCGCTGTGCGGCTTCTCCATGCCGATGACGGCACGCGCGGTGGACGACTTCCCACATCCGCTCTCGCCGACGAGGGCGAGCACCTCCCCGGGGGCGATGTCGAACGACACCCCGTCGACGGCGCGGAACGCGGCGCGGCCGCCGTACTCGACGACCAGGTCGGCGACGTGCAGGACGGGCCGCTTCGGCTGCTGCTCGGTCATCGCGTCTCTCCCTCGCCGCCGTCCACGAGCGAATCCTGCGCGTCTGGCATCGCGTCCAGCAGCTCGCGCGTGTACGCGTGCTGCGGATCCGTGAAGACCTGCCGGCGACTGCCCGCTTCCACGACCAGCCCGCCGCGCATGACGGCGACGTCGTCGGCGACGGCGCTCATGACGCCGAGATCGTGCGTGACCAGCAGCACGGCCAGATCACGCTCGGTGGCGAGGTCGCGGAGCAGATGCAGGATGCCGGCCTGCACCGTCACGTCCAGGGCCGTGGTCGGCTCGTCGGCGAGCAGGATCTCTGGGTCGCACGCGAGGGCGATCGCGATGGCGATGCGCTGGCGCTGGCCGCCGGAGAACTGGTGCGGATACTTCGTCAGCGCCTCCTCGGGCGAGGGCACGCGCACGAGCGCCAGCAGCTCGGCCGCGCGAGCACGGGCATCCGCCTTCGACAGGCCCAGATGCGCGCGCATACCATCCGCGAGCTGCACGCCGATGGTGATCTGCGGGTGCAGGCTGGCGGAGGGATCCTGGAAGACCATACCGATACGGCCTCCGCGCACCTTCCGATACGCCGTGGTGCGCAGGCCGACCAACTCGGTGTCGCCGCCGAGGAGGATGGATCCGGATACCGTGCCGCCGGCGGGCAGGAGTCCGAGGATCGCCATCGCCGTCATGCTCTTGCCGGAGCCCGACTCCCCCGCCAACCCCTGGATGCGCCCGGGGACGAGGTCGAGGTCGATGCCGCGAACCACCTCGGTGCGATCGCGCTTGCCCTGGCCGAGCTCGACGTGCAGGTCACGGATGGCGAGGGCGCTCATGCCGTCACCTCCACGGCGGTGGGCGACTCGGCCTCCCGCTCACGCGCAGCGAGCGGGTCGAGCGCGTCGCGCAGGGAGTCGCCGATGAAGTTGAACGCCATGACGACACTGAGGATCGCGAGGCCCGGGAACACGCCCAGCCACCACGCCGACGTGTTCTGCATGGCGGCGGAGATCATCGCGCCCCACTCCGGCGTGGGCGGCTGCGCGCCCAGGCCCAGGAACGACAGTCCGGACAGCAGCAGGATGGCGGTGCCGATGTCGAGGGAGGCGAGCACAAGCACCGGTCCCGCGATATTCGGCAGCACGTCGCGCACGAGGGAGCGCAGCGGCGAGTTGCCCAGCAGACGTCCGGCGACGACGTAGTTCTGGTTGCGGAGCCCAAGCACGAGCGAGCGGGTGATGCGCGCATACGGCGGCCACGCCACGATGATGCCCGCGATGACGGCGTTCATGATGGAGGGGCCGAGCGAGGCGGCGATAACCATCGCGAGGATCACCGTCGGAAAGGCCATCACCATGTCGGTGATGCGCATGAGCACCTCGTCGACCCAACTGCCGAGGTAGCCGGCCACGGCACCGACGATCGTGCCCACGACCATCGCGCACACCACGAGCATGAGGGCGAGCGGGATGGTGGTCTGGGCACCCATGATGAGCCGCGAGAACACGTCGCGGCCGTTGACGTCGGTGCCCATGAGGGCATCGGCGCTCGGCGGCGCCAGGCGCGGGAGATCCTGGGCGAGCGGGTCGTGCGGCGCGATCCATGGCGCGAGGATCGCGACGAAGATCCAGAGCAGCGCGATGGCGGTGCCGACCACGGCCAGCGGCGTGCGCCAGGCCCGCGGGATCGGCAGCCGACGCCGCTTCGGAGCGAGCTTCTCGGGGATCACGAGGTTCATGACAGCCTCACCCGGGGGTCCAGCACGCCGTAGAGCACGTCCACGACGAGGTTGATGACGAGGTAGATGATGCCGACCACGAGGCCGACGCCGGTCACGGCCAGCAGGTCGAGGTTCTTCGAGGCGTTGTAGGCGTAGGTGCCCAGACCCGGCCACGCGAACACCGCCTCGACGAGCACGGTGCCCGACAGCAGGCTGCCGAAGGCGATGCCCACGAGCGTGAGGATCGGCAGCGCCGCGCCGCGCAGGACGTACCCGACGACGACGCGGCGGCCGGACAGGCCCTTCGCGCGCGCGGCGCGCGCGTAGTCCATATCGAGCACCTCCAGCACCGAGGTCCGCACAAACCGGGTCAGGGTCGCGATCGTGAACAGGCTCAGCACCAGTACCGGAAGCGCCAGGTGGCTGGCGGCGTCGAAGAAGCCGACGGAGTCTCCGCCGAGGATGTAGTCGATCGTGTAGAAACCGGTGACCCGCGGCGGCGGGGTGATGGTGGGCGAAATCCGCCCCGACCCCTTCACCCAGTGCAGGTTCATGAAGAACAGCTGGTAGCAGAGGATCGCCATCCAGAACGTCGGGATGCTGAGACCGATGAGGGTCACCACGCGCACCACCTGGTCGGTGGCCTTGCCGCGGCGGTAGGCGGCGAGCGTGCCGAGCACGATGGCGACCGCGAGGCTCACGATGATCGCGTAGAACGCGACCTCCGCCGTCGCCGGCACCGCCGTGGCAAGGTCGTCTGCGACCGGCCGCCCGGTGGTCATCGAGCTGCCGAGGTCGCCGCGGAACAGGTTGCCGATGTAGATGAAGAACCGCACCGGGATCGGCTGGTCCAACCCGAACTTCGCGCGGAACGCCTTGACCGTCTCGGGGTTGGACGAGGCGCCCTCACCCAACGCGGCTCGCACGGGGTCGCCGGGGACGATCACCGTGAGCGAGAAGGTGACCAGGATGATCCCGAACAGCAGGATCACGCTTGTCACCGCCCGCCGGGCGAGGAATCGCAGCAGCGTGTGCTGCGATGTCCGCGCCCGGCCGGTGGCGATGGTCTGCGTCTGCGTCACGTCCGCTCCGGCATCCGCTCAGTCGGCGGGGTGCAGCGTCCGCAGATCGAGCGTCCAGGTGACGTTGTACTCGAGCCCGTCGACGGTGTCGTCGCTTGCCAGGTTGCTGCCCGGGACGATCAGCGGCACGAACGGCCCCTCGTCCTGCATCGCCTGCGCATATTCGCCGAATGCCGTGTTGCGCTCCTCCACGTCGGTGGCGTCGCGCGCCGCGGCCACCAGGTCGGCGATCGCGGTGTTGGCCGTGGCCGGCCAGCCGGCGCGCAGGCCGACCTTCTCGCCGGGGCCGAAGGGCAGGAACGACGACGAGTCGGCGTAGTCGGGGCCCCAGTACCAGAGCGAGAACGCCTCCTTGGCGTTGACGTACGGGTCGACCTCGGTCGCGAACGGTGCCGGGGCAAGGGTGATATTCACGCCGATGTCCTTCAGCTGCTGCTGCACGCGCTCCGCCACCGGCGTGAACTCGACGCCGCCGACGGGGTTGTCGTTCGGGAACTGGAGCGTGATCTCCTCGCCCGCGTAGCCCGACGCGGCCAGGGCCGATTTCGCGCGGTCAATGTCCTGCTTCACGCCGGTCTGCAGCGCTCCAGGGAACATCGGCGGGATGACGCCGGTCGCCTGCACGGAGCCCGCACCGGCGAGCTCGAGCAGCTTGTCGTAGTCCAACGCGTAGCGCACGGCCTCGGCGAACTGGGGGTTCGCGGTGACGCCGCCGACGTCCTTGTTCTGGTTGACGAGGAGGAATAGCGTCTCCGCCGACGGCTCGGACTTCACCGTGAAGTCGTCGCCGAGATCCTTGACCTGGTCGCCGGAGAGGTCCACGGCGACGTTCGAGTCCCCGCCCTTGAGGTTCGTCAGCTGCGTGGCCGACTCGGAGATGTTGCGGACGACGATCTTGTCGTAGGCCGGAGTGTCGGTGCCGTCGTACGCCGCGTTCTTGACCAGCACGACCTGGGAGGTGAGGTCGAGCGAGTCGAGCGTGTACGGGCCGGATCCGGCGGAGTGCGCGTCCAGCCAGGCATTCGCGGTGTCGGAGTTGTCAGTGGTGCCGCCGTTCTCCTTCACGATCTTCGAGTTCAGGATGGCCAGCGACGGGTTCGTGACGATCGCCGGCAGCTGCAACGACGGGGTCTCGGTGGACAGCTTCACCGTCTTGTCGTCGACCTTCGTGACGGTGATGCCCGCCATCAGGAAGTTCGCCTTCGAGTCGGTGATGCCGGCGACCCGCTCGAGCGAGAAGACGACATCGTCAGCGGTCACCGGGGTGCCGTCGGAGAAGGTACGCCCGTCCTGCAGCGTGAAGGTGAACTCGGTGGCATCCTCGTTCTGCTCCATCGTGGCGAGGTCGGGCTCGGGCGTCGTAGAGTCCGAGCCCTGAAAGGTGAGCAGCGTGTCGTACACCGCGTGCAGCACCAGGTTCCCGGTCGGGACGTAGTTGCGGCCCGGGTCGCCGGTCTCGAGCGAGAAGGCGGTGTCGACCACGAGCGTTCCGCCCCCGGAGGAGGCGTTGGTGTTGTTGTTCGCGGAGTTCCCTCCCGAGCATCCGGTGAGCGCGATGGCAGCCGCAGCGATGGCGGCGACGACGGCGTGGCGATGGAATGGAGCCACGGCATCCTCCTCTTCGAGATAGGCAGAGTGGAGCTGGACAGACAGGCGTGTTACATGCCCTTTCCCGAACTCTATCCGACGGATGGTGGCAGATTGGAGCAATCCATTGTCACTATTCGATCACTGCGGCAATATGTCCAGCATGAGTGACGATCCCTCGGCATCCACTGGACGATCCGCATCCGTGATCGACCAAATCGCGTACGACATCCTCCGCGTGCTCAGACGGAACGGCCGCATCTCCGTCGCGGCGCTGGCGCAGGAGGTCGGGATCTCCCGGGCGAGCGCCTACTCCCGCGTGGAGGCGCTCACGCGAGCCGGGATCATCACCGGCTTCACCGCAGACGTGAATCCGGAAAGGCTCGGGCTGGGCGTGAGCGCCCTCGTGTTCTGCAGCGTCCGGCCGCAGAGCTGGGCATCCTTCCTGCAGGCGATCGGCGAACTGCCCGATATCGAGTCGGCGCGCGTCCTCACCGGCGAGCACGACGTCATGCTCGCCGTGCACAGCGTGGACATGGAGGCGATGCAGTCGCTTGTCATCGGGACGATCGCGGCGCTTCCGGAGGTCACGAAGCTTGAGACAGTGATCGTGCTCAGCGAAGTGTTCCGGCGCCGCTACGTGCTCCCCGACGATATCCCGACGCGCGCGCCGATCTCGCTCGAGAGCGGCCTGATGCGGTTCACCCGCGCCGATTCGACCCGGCAGAGCCGGGTGTGAACTCACACCTGCAGGCAGACGCTCACGTGGTCGACGGCCCCGACGGCGAAGTCCTCGACGAGGCGCAGCCGGCCATCGTCGGCCCGCTCGATGCGGCTCACGGCATCTCCGCGCACGACGGAGCCGTCGGCGACAAGCGCGTGCGCGAACGAGATTCGCACCGTCGCGCCATCGAGCTCACCCACGAAGCGCCCGGTGGTCACCGTGTCGCCGACGTACTCGCCCCAGATCAGGCGACCGTCCTGGTGGTAGTCGAACGTCGTCGGCGCATCGGGGTCGACCGTGCTGGCCGTAGAGGACACCATGGCGAAGCGCAGACCGTCGAGAGAGAGCGAGGAGGGCATGACGACGAGTATGACCCGTCTGACCCGGTCTCGCGCAATTCGGCGACTGCACAGCCGTCGCAAGTTCGCTCTGTATGCTTGGTCGTGTCGCGGTGCACGACGAGACACCTCCGGTGCACGCCGATGCATCACCGGGCCCGACTTTGCGGGCCACGGGGCTGTAGTTCAATGGCAGAACTTCTGCTTCCCAAGCAGACAGCGCGGGTTCGATTCCCGTCAGCCCCTCCACGGCCCGGATGTGCCGCCGCAGGCGGTGCAGCCGGGCTTTTGTGCGGATGCCGTCCGAATCTGACGCGCCCGGTGCGGTCGCATCTGGCCGGAGGGGATCTCGAATGGCGACCATTTGCGACCCCGCGAGCAGTCCGCACCGATCGCCACGCGTCGATCTCCTGGTTCGGTCACGGCAGACCTGGCGCACATCGGGCCTATCCACGGCGATGACCCCGGATGCCGCCAACTCCGTGCAGGGGTGTTGCGTCCGGACGCAACCTGGAGTTACGCCTCCGCGGCGCCGATCTGTTCGTAGTCATCGATCGACTGACCATTCGCAATGCGCTGGACCGTCAGGCGGACGGCCCTGGGCATGGTGACCAGCAGGTCGACCTTGCCGCCGGTGACCGCGCGCGAGACGTCCTCCGCAGGCTCCTTGTCGCTCTCGAGGTAGAGGAGCTGGTAGATGCGCTTGAGACTGACCTCCATCGTGTCCAGGATGCGGTCGAAGCGCTCGGCGTTGCGTAGCGTCTTGGACGCCTGGCTCGGCTGACCGGTGAGGACGTGACCGGACTTGCACTCGATACTCAGGACGATGTCAGATGTGCGCACGAGCACGTCGACATCGCTGGAGCCCCCACCCAGGTCGCCCGGCAGTGAGTAGCGAACATTCGAATAGATCTCGAAAGCGGCCCCGACACGCTCGAACTGGTCCCTCGCAATCTGGTAGGCGTAGGCCGTGAGCCAGTGGCCGGTCAAGAACGGCTCCCAGTCGGAAGCCACAGTGCCACGTAGCACTCGCCACTTTTCGGCAGTCCGGTGCTTCGGAACCTCGGAACGCTCCTTCCAATACTGCTTGCCTTCCTTGTTCTTGAACTGTCCGAGCAGCTTGAAGTCCTTGATCGCTCCGACGTGGGCGAGCCGTTCCAGCAGGCGCTCCATGCCGTTCAACTCACTGGCGTCGATGAAGAATCCGGGAAACTTGTCGTTGGGCCGCGGCACGAGCATCCCGATGTACCTCGGGAACCGCCCCGCCACCTGGCCCATGAAGGCCGCCATCTTGAGCTTCTCGTCCCCGAAGCGATGAACCGACGTCACCGTCACCGCGGCGCGGTGCAGCGTCGAGAGCGTCGGCGAAAGCAGCACGAGTTCGCGCACGCCCTTGGCATCCACATCCGCGGGGAGCTGGTCCCATGCGGTCCGCGCCTGGATCATCTCATTCGTGTCGGGCTCTTCTGCCTCCAGGATGACGAACTGCTGAAGCTCGGCGAGTTGCTCGGAGAGGATCCCGGCCGTCGACATGCTCTCGGCCAGCATTCGCTCGACAGCCGGCGGGTGCTGCCGTGCCTCACGAGTCCGAGTCAGGATGCCCAGCATCTCGGCGACCAAAGCATCCGCGCGTCCGACGCCCGTCATCGCACATCCCCTCGCCTGTTCGGTCCTTGCATGCTATCGGGAGCACGGACGTGTGCTGATCAATACCGTCCGCCGAGGATCCCGCATCAGCCTCCACCGGATCAGAGGGGGTACACGGCGCGGGCAGGGCGGGCCATGACGAGCCCGACGATGGACAGGACGATGCAGCCGATCATCAGCGCCGCCATCGGGACGGCGGTGTGCTCACCGCCGTTGGGGCCGATCAGTCCCACGGTCGTCATCAGCACGAAGAACCCGATCAGGGCGACCAGCAGGGGCATGCCGAACCAGAGCGCGCCGACCAGCATCGCGACCGCCGCGACGAGGGCCGCTGCGTGGCCGACGGCAATGACCCGCCGGGTCGGGACGCGTCCGGCCAGGCGCGCGGCCACGAGGGAGGCGAGGGTCATGCCGCCGGCGTTGGCGGCGAAGACGATGGAGGAGACGACCGGCGACAGCCCGTTCATGGACTGCAGCACGAACGCAGACGTCGCGACGTAGGCGAAGATCGCGCCCATGGTCGAGCCGGTGACGAGGACATAGCCGACGTAGCGGCGGTTGCGCAGCACCTGCGTGCCCGCGGCGGCGAACGTACGCATCCCGCCGCCATGGCGCTTCTCGCGGGGCAGCGTCTCCGGCACGACGAGCAGCGGGCCGACCATCGGGGCGATGTCGCCGTCGCCGACAGGTCATGCGACACGGCAGGGAAGGCCGGCACATACATGTCGGTCGCCAGCGGCGCGATCGCGGTCAGGAACACCACGGTCGCGACGAGCGCGACCGGGCCCTTCGCCGGCACGGCGATGGGTCCGGTGGGCTGATCGCCGAGGTACTCGGCGTCTGGTCGGCGACCGATATCCAATCACCATCCGTCGGCGCGAGGGAGTCCCCGCCGAGGGAGGTACTGGCAGGGACTCCCCCCAGCGCTGGGCGACGTGATGGAGTGAAGGCATCCCACCCGGAGATGATGCGAACGGAGGCAGCCTGATGACGACCTGGCCCGCTGAGGTGATCGAGAAGATCGCTGCGACCGACGACCTGCACATCGCCCCCTATCATCCGGACGGGAAGACCACCGGGACGCTGACCTGGATCTGGTCCGTCGTCGACAGGCGCCTGTTCGTACGCGCCTGGAACGGCACCCGCAGCCGCTGGTACCGGTCCGCGATCGCACAGCGCGCCGGGAGGATCACCGCCGCCGGCGCTCCCTGAGCCGGTCATCCCCCAGGGCCGATCGGAGTCCCCCTACTCCGCAGGTCATGCAACGGGAGGGTCGCATCGCCGGCGTCGAGGTCGCGCAGGCGTACCTGCAGGTGCCGGACGGGCACGGCGAGCCGATCCGCAAGCTGATCGGGTTCGAGAAGGTTCGCCTGCGGGCCACGTTCGAGATCCACCCGCGCCCGGCTCCCCGCTTCGGCACGAGCGGGGTGCCCTACCTCTACCGCGCCTGAGAACGAGGAGTTCAGCCGCAGATCACAACGTGCGAGCAGCCTCGATCAGACGTGCGGATGCCGTCCGGGTCTGCTCGACGCGCCTGGCAGAAACTGCGGCCGCGCCGTACGCGTCGAGCGACTTGTCGGCAAGGAGTCTCCGCAGGGGCGCGGCGAGGTCCGGTGACACGCGCTTGATGAGCGAGATCGCTTCGTCGTGGCTTTCGGAGCGCGAGTATTCGCCCAGCTTCCGGCAGCAGATCGCGTCGGCGGCCGCGATACCCGCCAGAACGTAGAGGGCAGCGATGGCGTTCGGGTCGGCATCCAGTGACCTCTCGTTCTCGGCCGATTCCCAGAACCCGGTGGCGCGAGCGAGGCGCTGCGTGCACTCGAATGGTTCAGCGACCCGCGTGCGGATGCTTTTCGGGGTCACGACCGCCGCCTATCGCGTCGCGCCCTGAGCTCGCTGAGGTCGCCGGCCAGAGCGATTCCCTCTCGGACCACGTCGTCGATCAGCGGGGCGTACTGCTCGGCGGTCAGGTCTTCGACGTCGATGTCGATGATTCGCGCGTCATTCCCCGTCAGGCGGGAGATCTGGACGGTGAGATCCGCGAGTTTCTCATCCCACAGGTCGGCGTCCGCGGGGCGGACGACCAGGATGTCGACATCGCTGCTCGCATTCATTTCGCCGGATGCCGCCGAACCGAACAGGACGGCGAGCGGCGTGCCGGCTTCGTTGAACACGCTCTGCAGGCGGGTCACGAGGAGGGACTTCGCTTGCGCGATCTGCCGCAGAGCCGGGGCGAGCAGGTGGTCGTCGTTGAAGCCATATGCACGAACACGCCCGATGCGGCGCACCCTCAGGATGCCCTGATCGACGAGCCGGTCGGCGGCGAGGCGGATGCCGGGGCCAGAGCGCTCGGGGATCAGCAGCGCCAGGCGGCTCACCGTCATCTCGTCGTGAGTGGAAGCCAGCACCTGCAACACGTCTCCGTCTACTGACGTCGTGATGGCTCGGAAAGGATGCTGGAGTTCCACGAAACTATTCTAAGCGGAACTCAACTTTTATTTCGGCGCCACCGCGCGAAGTCAGCGGGATACCGGAAGCGGCGGGCAGCCAGGTGGCACCAGTACCCGCCGGTGCGGGGCGTGATCGCCTCCGCGTCGGCGGCGGCCAGCCATTCCTGCGTGCGGCGCCCCTCGTCGAGGCTGTCCGGCGCGGACCGGCCCCCCATCCGGGTCGGCACCCAGCCGGGGTCGACCGCGTGCGCGAGCACGTCCGGCCAGCGCCGGGCGAGGGCCGTCGCCGCGGTGAGCACATACGGGGCGACGACGTTGACGGCCAGCGAGGTCGCGGTCAGCAGGCCGAGGCCGGTGGCTGCCCCGGCATGTCGAACGTGTCGTTGTAGAAGGCTCGGGCCAGCACGGCGGCCGGCCACCGGACTGGCCGCGTGTGCGAGATCGAACAGGTGCGCCCGCCTCCGCGTCGTCCAGGAAGAGCGCCTTCGCGAGCGCATCCAGGATCTCCGGCGGCGCACGGAGGGAGTCCCTCACGGTACCTGTCTCGACCGGGACTCCCGCGCCGGCCCGATCCGTGGTGAAGTGGATCGTCAGCTCACCCTGAACCCGGAGATGCCCCATGCGCGCTGTCATTCTTCATGCCCCCGGCGACGTCCGCGTCGAGACCGTCGAGAACCCGACGATCATCGAGCCCACGGATGCCGTCATCCGCCTCACCGCGACCTGCATCTGCGGCTCCGACCTCTGGCCGTACCGCGGCATCGAACCGGTGCGCCGCGCGACCCAGATGGGGCACGAGTACGTCGGCGTCGTGGAGCAGGTCGGCGACGGCGTGCACGATGTGACGGTCGGCGACTACGTCGTCGGCTCGTTCGTCGCCTCCGACAACACGTGCGAGATCTGCCGGGCCGGCTACCAGTCGCGCTGCAGGCATCAGGTCATGATGGGAAGGATCGGCGCGCAAGCCGAGCACGCCCGCATCCCCCTCGCCGACGGCACGCTCGTGAAGGTTCCCGGCACGCCCACCGAGAGCCAGCTGCGGAGTCTGCTCGCAGCCAGCGATGTGCTCGGCACCGGCTGGTTCGCCGCGGTGGCCGCCGAGGCCGGACCCGGCACGACCGTCGCCGTCGTCGGCGACGGAGCGGTGGGCCTCCTCGGCATCCTCGCCGCGAAGCGCCTCGGGGCCGAGCGGATCATCGCGATGTCGCGCCACGCCGACCGTCAGGCGCTCGCCCGGCGGTTCGGTGCGACCGACATCGTCGAGGAGCGCGGCGACGAGGCAGTGGCGAAGATCAAGGAGCTCACGAACGGCTACGGCGCGCACTCGACGATCGAGGCCGTCGGCACCCAGGAGTCGATGGATCAGGCGATCCGCGCGACCCGCCCGGGCGGGCACGTCGGGTTCGTCGGCGTCTCGCACGGCGTGGAACTCGACGGCCTCGGCCTGTTCCTCTCCAGCGTGCACCTGCACGGCGGGCCGGCGCCGGTGCGCCGCTTCCTGCCCGAACTGATCGAGCTGATCATGACCGGCCAGATCGACCCCGGCGTCGTCTTCGACCTCACCCTTCCCCTCGATCAGGCCGCCGAGGGATACCGCGCCATGGACGAGCGCCGCGCCACCAAGGTGCTGCTCACGGTGTGAGTGGTACGGTCGACGCCTCGCACGCCGCTGTGGAGAACTAGGGCGCGGGAGCGGCTGACTGGTTCAAGATGGACCGATGTCGCGCCAACTCCCCGCAGGTGCGCACGTGTTCATAGACGAGACGAAGGCGCGTGAGTTCATCCTTGTGGGGACATGGGTGAGCGCAAGCGATGTGACGGTCGTGCGCCGAGCTGTGCGCACACTCGCGCCGCACAATGCGCGTCGGCTGCACTTCAAGAAGCTCACCGATGCGCAACGTGATGCCGCACTCCGTGTCATCTGCAACCTGCCGATCGCCGCGACCGCATCACGGTCGGTCGGCTCGACAGGCCTCGCGGACCGTGACCGTTGCCTCGGTGAGACAATTACGCTCTGTCATGATTCCGGAGCTTCGAGAGTGGTGATCGAGCGGGATGATTCAGCGGTCGCACACGACCTCGCTGCCGTTCGAACTGTCACCAGGTCGATCGAGGTCCACCATCTGACAAGCGCCGACGAGCCGTGCCTGTGGCTCAGCGATGCAATTGCGTGGTGCATCCAGCGCGGCGGACGCTGGGCGGCACAGGTTGCGCCGCTCATGGTCAAGATGGCTTCCAGACACAAAGCAGGTCCGGATCGGCGCCCATAGGAACGACTTCCGGACCTGCCTCGTCAGTGTACCGCGATCACTGCGTCGAAACGCTCGGCCTCGCAGCGGGCGCACACCGAGGTTTCGTACTACACTTGGGCAGTACGAAATACATCAGTGGGAGCGAGCGTGCGGGTACGAGTGCATCCGAGAGTTACCGATCGGCACCCCGAGATCACTGCGTCGGACGTGGTCGAGGCTTTCGAAGGCACGTTGCGATCACGAGCGCGCGACACCCACCCCGTGCAGTGGGTAGGTGTCGGGGCAGACGCCAGTGGGCGACTGCTGGAGTACATCGCGGTGGAAGACGAACCCGATGGCTGGCTGGTCTTCCATTCCATGCCGGCGACGAAGAAGGTTCTCATCGAGGTTGGACTGAGGAGGTAGACAGATGGACACGTACAGCGACGTGAACGGAGTTCCGTTCACCGACGAAGACATCGAGCAGTGGGCTGCCGAGGCGGAATCCGAGACGGGATACAAAGGCAGGCACCTGGGCCCGTCGGCGCCCGGACGCCCCATCAGCGTGGGTGCGCAGGCCCGCCCTTTCACACTTCGTCTCGACGCCGCGCGCCGAGCGAAGCTGGACGAGGCGGCGCAAGAGCGTCACACCACGCCCTCGCAGTTGATGCGCGACCTCATCGACGCTCTCTAGCGGCAGCAGACACCTATACGCCGATCTCGTCGGCGGTCAGGATGCGATCGATCGTGCTGCGTCCGAGCAGGCTCATCGCCGGGTTCGTCGTGTCGTAGTACCAGACGAGACCGAGGGCCTGCAGCGATGCCAGCCTGCCACAAGATCCAGTGCCGGGTCTGCGGGGCCGAACCCGCCCGTGTCCAGGACGCCGGCCAGACGCTCGTCGACGACGACGAGATTGAACGGCGTCAGATCTGTGTGCGACATCGCATCCGGTTCCCGGCGGGGCGTCAGCCGCAGGGCGTCCCATGCCTCACGGAGCCGGGCCACGGGAAGGAGCGACTCGCTCTGCGTCAGGCAGTGCGCGACCCATTCGTCGTGCGCGGTGAGCTCGCCCCCGCGTCCAGCCCCGGAGAAGGATCGGCCCCTGAGGTCGACGCTGCGCAACGCGAGGACGAGCCGCGTCAGATCTCGAGCGACGGCAGACGACGCCGCCACCGCGGTCGGGGTCGCGACCTCGCCCGGGATCCATGACTGCACGGACCACGGCATGGGATACCCGAGCGCCGGCCGGCCGACGAAGACGAGCCGCGGAGAAGGGAACGGGCTCGCGCTCGCGAACTCTCGCATGGCCTCCCCCTCCGATTCGAGGGACCGGCGATATGCGACAGGGTCGCCGGGCTGCATCGGGAACCGGGCTACCAGGTCGGCGCCGACACGAAAGATGTAGCTGGTCGTCGCCGCCGTGCCGAGCGGCTCGACCCCGTCGGCATCCGCGGCGAACTGCTCGCGCAACAGCCGCACCGCGTCAGCCTACGAGGGGCTCTCCATCGCCAGCGTGGACCCATCGTGCGAGGCTCCTACCCGGCGGAATCGGTTGCGCGCACGACGCTCAGGAGGAACACGCTGTCCTCCCCGCGCGGATACGGAGTGCCACTCCGGCGGGGTCGGCACGAAGTCGCCCGCATCCAGATCCCACTGCCGGCCCTTCCCGCGCAGCGCCGGAAGGCCCGCCACCGCGACGTCGATCTCGGAGGCAACTCCTCCCCACAGAACGCGGTCTCGACGCCGACGTCATCGCGCTGCCCGCGGGAGACGAGATCCAGCGCCGCACCGGCCCGGCTCTCGACGTGCGGATCCTCGTGATCGACGGATCGGGCACGCTGGAGGCCGACTCCTCCTCGACCCCGGTGTGCTCGTCTGGCTGCCGCCCCGGTCCGCACGCCGATTCGTCGCGGGGACTGCGCCATTTCTCCATCCACCCACGCAAGCCACCGCTGTCGATCGGGCTCCCCGAAAAACGGAAATGACGTGGAAAACGGACGGAGCGGCCGGCATCCATCCGTATTTCGCGGTTCTTCCGTATTTCGCGACAGCAGGCTGCGAGGTCGGGTCACCCGCAGTCCGGCACGCCGGCATCCAGCGCGGCCACGAGTGCGGTCGCGGCATCCCACGAGCTCGCGTAGTGCTGCGGGTCGCCGTTGATCTGCGTCCGATGCGCGACCAGGGTCGGTTCGATCGCCGACCGCTCGGGCTCGGGCACGCGCTGCGTCATCGCCCGATAGAACAACGCCGCGGCGGTGTACGGATCGAGTCGCTGCGCGCGCGTCCCCCATCCGTCCTGCTGCTGGAAGAGGCCGATCGACGTCGTGCGCGTGCCGTCGGGGTTCGTGACGCTGTCGGTTTCCCAGTCGCCGTAGTCGAGGTTGCGCAGGCTCGACTCGCCGAGCGCGGTCATGACCGCGATGGACTGATCGCGCGGGGGCAGGCCGGCATCCCGCCCGGCGACGATGATCGTCCACGCGTTGTCGAGTTGTTCGGCGCTGTAGCGCGCCGCCGTCGTGCAGGCGGGGTCGCGCTGCCGGCCGATCTGCGCGATCGCGACGGCCCCGATCGCGAACGCCACCGCGAGAACCGCCGCGACCGCGAGCAGAGCCCGTCGATGCCGCCGTCGTCGTGAGGTCGATGCCCGGCGCGCCATGGTTCGGATCATGTCACGCGAATCTGACGCGACGCCGAACGCGATGAGGTGCCGGGGATGCGGATGCCGGTCGCGCCCGGCATCCGTCTCCCGCCCCCGTCGCGAAAAACGGAAATGTCGCGAAAAACGGACGCGGCGGGCTGACGGCATCCGTTTTTCGCGGTTTATCCGTTTTTCGCGGCACCCTGGCGCAGCGGATGCCACGGTGCACAGCGGACGCCAGGGTGCGCAACCGCCGCCCCGCAGTCGCTTCCTGGGAGTTCGCTGAGTGTTGGTGAATGCACCCGGGACCGGCCGGTTTTCGAGGGCGCAATGTCGGAGGCCCTCCCTACTGTGGGTATATGGACAGGGATCGGCTCGCGGGTATCACCGAGGCGCTGCGCGCGCTGGTCGATGCCGGTGGCGCCCGTCCGGTGGAGGGTCTGCCGGCCGGTGACCTGGTCGCGATCAGCGCGGCGTTCGGGGCTCTGAAACGGCACGTGGATGCCGCGTTCGCACCGGTCGCGGCGGAGATCGCCCGGCAGTCCCGCGTCGAGCTCGGCAAGGACTCCCTGGCGCGTGCGCAGGGGTTCCGGTCACCGGAGTCGATGATCTCCGCGGCTACCGGGATTCCGGTCGGGGAGGCGAGACGGATCGTGCAGGTCGGGGAAGCGACCGCGCCCCGCACCACTCTGACCGGGGAGCCGTTGCCGGACAAGCACCCGCACGTCGCCGCCGCACTGCGGACCGGGACGATCGGGGTGGCCGCGGCATCCGCGATCACCGGGCTGCTCACCAAGGTCGCACCCCGCGCCGACAAGGCGGCGTTGGAGGAGATGGAGGCGCGACTGGTCGCGGCCGCACCGGGGTTGCGGCCCGACGAGCTGGCGAAGCTGATCGTGCGCGCCGAGGCGCACCTCGACCCCGACGGCGTCGCACCGAAGCTGGCGGAGATCCGGGCGGACCGGGCGCTGTTCCTGAGCGAGCGCGACGGGGTGTTCCACCTCGAGTTCCGCAGCGACGTCGCCTCCGCCGCCCCCGTGCGCGCCGCGATCGAAGGCATCGTCTCCGCCACGATCCACACGAACCGCGACCGCGACGATGCCGAGAAGGACGACCGGTCGATGCGTCAGCTGCGCGCCGACGCCCTCATCGAACTCTGCGAGCACGCCCTCGGCTGCGAGCAGACCCCGACCCGGCCCACCACGACCGTCGTCGTACGGATGGACCTGGACGCGCTGACCACCGGCACCGGGCTGGCGACGGTCGACGGGGTCGACCACCCCATCCCCGCCGCAGACGTGCGCCGCCTCGCCGCCGAACTGCAGTTCATCCCGATCGTCCTCGGATCGTCCTCAGAGATCCTCGACCTGGGGCGCGCGGCACGCTCGTTCAGCAAGGCGCAGAAGCTCGCGATCACCGAAAGAGACGGTGGATGCGTCAGCTGCGGCGCCCCACCCGGAAGATGCCACGTCCACCACCTCGTCTGGTGGTCCCACGGCGGCAGGACCGACCTCGACAACGGCGTACTCCTGTGCTCCGCCTGCCACCACCGCCTCCACGACGACGGCTGGGACATCCACATCGACGGCCCCGGCATCAACGCCCGCGTCTGGACCATCCCACCCACCTGGATCGACCCCACCCGAAAACCCCGCCTCGCCGGACGACACCGCTACGACCTCGCCGTCTGAACCCGGCCGTCGGACGTCGGCGCGCGACACGGTGCTGCCGGGCTTGCCGAGGTGAGAGCTTGCCGTTTGCGCGGCGCGACGATCCGAGCACCGGCGACGGGCGCACCTCGAAACGGCGCAGTGGCGCAGCGGCGCAGTGGCGCAGTGGCGCAATGGCGCAGTGGCGCAGTGGCGAGAGCTGCGGCACGGTTCAGACGCGGCGGCCGCCGGTGAGCACCGCCCGCAGGAGCGCGATCAGCGCGATGACGCCGACGACAACGGCCACCCGCGGCGTCGGATGCGGGTCGCCCTGCCAGACTGGGCGCATGGCGAATTCCCCGACGGGCGACTCGGTCACGGGCCGCCTCGTACGGGTGCTGGAGACCTTCACCCCGACGCGCACGGTGCAGAGCGCGGCGGAGATCGGCCGCCGCGCGGGCCTGCCACGTTCGACCGCGCACCGCATCGTCGGCGAGCTCGTCGAGGTGGGGCTGCTCGAGCGCGACGACGACCATCGCGTGCGCATCGGGATGCGGCTGTGGGAGCTCGCGACCCGCTCGTCGCAGGCGCTGCGGCTGCGACAGGCGGCGATGCCCTTCATGGAGCGCGTGCAGGCGCGCGTACGCGAGCACACGCAGCTGGCGATCCTGGAACAGGAGGAGGCCCTGTTCGTCGAGCGCCTCAGCGTGCCCACCGCGGGCGCCAACATCACCCGCATCGCGGGCCGGCTCCCCCTGCACGCCTCGTCGTCGGGCCTCGTGCTGCTGGCCTTCGGCGAGCGCGAGCTGCAAGACCGCATCCTCGCGGGCCCGCTGCGGCCGCTGACCCGGCAGACGATCACCGACCCCGCGGCGCTGCGACGCAAGCTCGCCGAGATCCGCACGCTCGGCCACGCCGTCGCGCCCGGCTCGATCGAGGAGGTGTCCACCGGCGTCGCCGTGCCGATACGCGACGAGACCGGCGCGATCATCGCCGCGCTGTCGGTCGTGCTCCCCCGGGATGCCGCCACCGACCTCGCCCTCGTCGAGCTGCACCGGGCCGCCCGCGACATCGAGCGCGCGCTCCGCGCCCAGCACTGACCCGCCCCCGCCGGGCACACCACAGCATCCTGTTCAATGGGATTCGTGCACCGGCGAGCTCCGCCGGCGTCGCACACTGGATCCACCCGCGCCCGTCGAAGGAGACGCCATGACCACCATCCGCACCCGCGTCGCCATCATCGGCGCCGGTCCCGCAGGGCTCCTGCTGTCGCACCTGCTCGCACAGCGGGGCATCGCCTCCATCGTGCTCGACCAGCGCAGCCGGGAACAGATCGAGACGACGGTGCGCGCCGGCATCCTGGAACAGGGCACCGTCGAGGTGCTCGACGGCCTCGGCCCGTTCAGCCGCGCCCGCACCGTCGGGCACCGCCACGACGGCATCGAGCTGCGGTTCGCCGGCGAGAGCCACCGCATCGACTTCCCGGGGCTCGTCGAACGCAGCGTGTGGCTCTACCCGCAGCACGAGGCGCTGAAGGATCTCATCGCCGCACGCCTCGCCGACGGCCAGGATCTGCGCTTCGGCGTCACGGCGCAGCGCGTCACCGGTGCCGAGAGCGACCGTCCGCACGTGCACGTGACGGATGCCGAGGGCAACGCCTACGACATCGAAGCCGAGTTCGTCGTCGGCGCCGACGGCTCGCGCTCGGTCGCGCGCGAAGCGGTCAGCGGCTCGCGCGCGGGCTACTTCCGGGAGTACCCGTTCGCGTGGTTCGGCATCCTGTGCGAGGCGCCGCCGAGCGCGAACGAGCTGATCTACAGCAACTCGCCCGACGGCTTCGCCCTGATCAGCCAGCGCAGCGACACCGTGCAGCGGATGTACTTCCAGTGCGACCCGGACGACGACCCGAACACTTACAGCGAGGAGCAGCTGTGGGAGCTCCTGCAGCAACGCGTGCCGGGCACCACGCTCAACGAGGGACCGATCTTCCAGCGCGACATCCTGCGCTTCCGCAGCTTCGTCGCCTACGAGTTGCTGAAGGGCCGCGTCGCCCTCGTCGGCGATGCCGCGCACACCGTGCCGCCGACCGGCGCGAAGGGCATGAACCTCGCGGTCGCCGACGTGCTGATCCTCGCCGAGGCCCTGGGCGAGCTGCTGCTGAAGGGATCGAGCACAGCCCTGGAGGCCTTCCCCGACACGGCCCGGGAGCGCATCTGGAAGGCGCAGCACTTCTCCTGGTGGATGACGAGCATGCTGCACGTCACCGACGACGCGTCGGAGTTCGACCGCCAGCGCCAGCTCGGCGAGCTGCACAGCGTCACGAGCTCGACCGCGGGCAGCACGTTCCTCGCCGAGGCGTACACCGGCTGGCCGTTCGCGCGCTGAGCGGCCGCCGTCAGGGACGGCGCATCCTGCAGCTCGATCCGGCGTCGCCCCGGCGGCAGGGCGCTGACCCCCGCGGCCGATGATGCGCCCGGCGGCCCGATCGCGCGCGACATCCTCCGGCGGTACCGCCCAGCCCGAGGCGCGGTCCGGCATGAGGCCGTCGACGTCGTCGCCCCCGTAGGCTCCGGTGTGCTCCAGGCGCTCACGCAGCCGCCGGTACCAGGCGCCCGGTTCTTCCACGCCCGGCCGTGGCGCATCCTCACGCGCTCCAGAGCACATCGAGCGGCACCGCGCGAATGCGGTCCCCGGCGGCGACGGCCGCCCCGCCCGCATAGAGGATGTAGCCGGCGATGAATCGATCTCCGAGCCGGTCGCGCAGCGCGGCCAGACCCCTCACATCGCTTGCCCGCACCGTCGCTGCAGCCTTGACCTCGATGCCGACGACGCGTCCGTCCGGTGCCTCCAGGACGACATCCACCTCAACGCCGCGGCTGTCGCGATAGTGATGCATCGTCGTGCGTTGCGCCGCCCAGGTCTGCTGACGACGCAGTTCGCCGACGACAAAGCACTCCATGAGCGGGCCGAGCAGTGCAGAACCAGGGGTCAGCGCCTCCGCCGTTGCGCCGACCAGGCTCGCTGCGAGTCCCGAATCCACGAGGAAGACCTTGGGCTGCTTCACCTCTCGGGAGGTGAGATTGGTCGACCACGCCGGCAACACATGCGTGAGATACAGCGTCCCGAGCAGGGCGATATAGGGATCGAGCGTTCGCCGCGGGATGCCGGCATCCGCGGCGAGAGAACTCCACACCATCGTGCTCCCCATCCGCGCCGCGATCAGCCGAAGGAGGCGGGGCAGATCGGCGAGCCGTTGAAGGCCGGAGATGTCGGGGGCGTCGCGGCGCACGATCTGGGAGACGTAGTTCGCGTACCAATCGGCTCGACGTTGCGCCGTGGCGCGCCGCAGCGCTTCGGGGTAGCCGCCCGCACTTACGCGGTCGACATAGTCCTCGCGGCGAAGCGCGCTCTCATGGTGCGCGAACGTCTCGCCCGAGAGGGCAGCATCGATGAACGACCCTCCGCGGCGGTCGACTTCGCGCTGGCTCAGCGGATAGAGGTCGATGCGTTCCGTCCGCCCGGCGAGCGACTCGTGGGTCGATGCGAGATCCAGGAGGTTGGCCGATCCCGTGACGAGGAACCTCCCCGGCCGCTGGTCGCGGTCGACGGACGCCTTGAGGGCGACCACCAGTTCCGGCGCCCTCTGCAGTTCATCGATGACCAACAGGTCGCCGGGCGCCTGCTCGACGAACCCGACCGGGTCGGATCGCGCGAACGCGCGCGCCGTCGGGTCATCCAGAGTGACGGCGACACCACCCCGTTCGGCGACGATCTGTGACGCCAGAGTGGATTTGCCCACCTGGCGGGCACCCTGGAGCACAACGATCCGCGTGTCCTCGAGTGCCTCTTCCACCTTCGGCATGATCAGCCGCGGCAGTAGTGATGTGGCAGCCATGCGGTCGATGCTAGTTGCCTGCTCGCCGTTTCACCACCCCATACTCGCCGTTTCGCCAGGTCTTGCTCGCCGTTTCACCACCTGTTACTCGCCGTTTCGCCACGGTCGGAGAACGGACTCGGCCAGCGCGAAGGGGTCGCGAATGGCCGGAATGACGCGCGGACAGCGGCCGTTTGCGACCCCGTGACGGATGCCGCGTGCAGCGCACCTGCGGCATCCATCCGCACGCCTGCATTGCGCGGCGGCGCGAAGACGCGGCATACTGGAGCGGCAGGGCGTCAGCCCCGCGAGGATTGTTACTGCTCGGCAGGCGAGACCTCCATCACGCGAACGCGTGGTGTGAGGTCTTTTTTCGTTTCAGGCGACGCCGCCGGGCGGGCGAGACTTCGGCACACCATCCAATGAAGGAGGAACCGTGGCGAACACGGATACGGATGCCGCTCTGGCGCGCACGATCGGCGAGCTCGTCGGCGGGCCGCAGAACGTCGCATCGGTGCACAACTGCACGACCCGGCTGCGCTTCGTCGTGCGCGACGAGGGCAAGGTCGACTTCGACCGCCTGGGCGACACCCCCGGCGTGATCCAAGCCGTCAAGGCCGGCGGCCAGGTGCAGGTCGTCATCGGCACGCACGTCGACCGCATCCGCGACAGCCTCGTGGGTCTGCCCGGCTGGGGCGCGCTCGACGACTCGGCGACCGAGGCGGCCGGCACGCGCCGCCCGCTCGATGCCGTGTTCGACTTCCTCGGCGCGACCTTCCAGCCCCTGATCCCCGCCATCACCGGCGCGGCGCTCGTGCAGGTGCTCGTGCTGCTGCTCACCCAGTTCGGCGGGCTCGACGCAGCCAGCCCGACGGCGGCGGTGCTGACGGCGGCCGGCAACGCGGTCTTCTACTTCCTGCCCGTCTTCGCGGCGTTCACCGCCTCGCGCAAGCTCGGCGCAAACCCGTTCGTCGGCGCATCCATCGCGGCGGCCCTGCTGCACCCCGCATTCACCGCGATCGGCGAACAGGGCACGCAGGTGTCCGCGTTCGGACTGCCGCTGTTCATGTACTCCTACGCGAGCTCGATGTTCCCGGCGCTGCTGCTGGCCCTCGCGCTCGGCGGGCTCGACCGCGTGCTCAAGCGCTACCTGCCGCGCGCGCTGCAGCAGGTGTTCGTCCCGACGATCGAAGTGCTCGTGCTCGTGCCGCTCACGGCGCTCGTGTTCGGCCCGATCGGCGTCGTCGTCGGCAACGGCATCGGCGAGGGGCTCGCCTGGCTCAGCACCAACGTGCCGTTCGTGTTCTACATCGTCGTCCCGGCGCTGTGGGTCTTCCTGGTCGCGATGGGCATCCACTGGGCGCTCATCTCGATCGCGCTCGTCGAGCTCGCCTCGGGCCACAGCGTCATCCTCGGCGCCGCGTTCGGCTACCAGTACGCGATGTTCGGCGTCGCCCTCGGCATGGTGATCCTCACCGCCCGTCAGGGCAACAAGAAGCTGCGCGACACCGCCGTCGCCGCGACCATCTCGGTCGGCATCGGCGGCATCACCGAGCCGACCCTGTACGGTCTCGTGCTGCCCCACCGTCGCGTGCTCGTCATCGAGATGATCTCGGCCGCCGCCTCGGGGCTGGTGCTCGGCCTGTTCGGCGCGTACGTCATCGGATTCAGCCCGGCGCCGATCCTCGCCCTGCCGCTCATGGCTCCGGTCATCGCCGGTGTCCTCGGCCTCGTCGTGGGTCTGGCCGTGCCGACGATCCTGCTGCAGATCTGGGGCTACCAGAAGCCTGGCACGCAGGCATCGACCGACGATGCGGATGCCGCGGCATCCGGGTCCGCGGGCTTCCGCGGCCTCGTCGACGCCGCCGCGCGCACCGCGACGGTGACGGTCGGCGCGCCGGTCGCCGGCGAGGTGGTTCCGCTCGCGCAGGTGCCCGACCCGATCTTCTCGGGTGCCCTCATCGGCCCCGGCGTCGCGATCGCCCCGACCGCCTCGCGCGTCGTCGCCCCGATCGCGGGCGTCGTCGTGGCCGCTCCGGCGAGCGGACACGCGATCGGTCTGCGCACCGACGACGGCACCGAACTGCTGATCCACGTCGGCATCGACACGGTCAAGCTGAACGGCGAGCACTTCACCCCGCGCGTCGCGCAGGGCGACCGCGTGACGGCCGGCCAGGTGCTGCTGGAGTTCGACGCCGCCGCGATCGCGGCCGCGGGCTACTCGCTCGTGACGCCGGTCATCGTCACCAACATCGGCGGCGACCAGCGCGTCGATGTCGTCGCAGACGGTAGCGTCAGCGAAGGAGACACTCTGTTCACCGTCCACCCCGCGGCAGGCTGAGCCGCACCTCTCGACGTGCGGCCGCCGGATCCGAACCGGTGGCCGCACGGGGAGCACAGATGCGCACCATCACGAAGATCTTCAACAACAACATCGTCAGCGCGGTCGACGCCGACGGCGAAGACGTCATCCTCGTCGGCGCCGGCGTCGGCTACCTGGCGAGCAAGGGCGCCGCGGTCGACGAGTCGCGCGTCGAGCGCGAGTTCCATCTGACCGGCGTGGGCCGCAGCGGCGCCTTCCGCGTGCTGCTCGAGGTGCCCTACCCCGTGCTGCGCGCCACGTCCCGCGTGTCGGAGCTGCTCGCGAAGACCTACGGCATCCGGCTGCCGACGACGGTGGAGGTCGGGCTCGCCGACCACCTCGCCCAGTCCATCCGCCGCATCGACGAGGGCATCCCCCTCTACAACTCGATGCTGTGGGAGACGAAGATGACCTACCCCGGCGAGTTCGCGATCGCCCTGCACGCCCTCGACGTCATCCACGAGGAGCTCGGCCGCAAGCTGCCGCTCGACGAGGCGGGCTTCATCACGCTGCACCTCGTCAACGCCGGGCTCGTCGGCGACCCGGGACGGGCGATGACCCTCGGCACGACGATCCGCGCGATCATCGACATCGTCCGGGGCGACCTGGGCATCGAGGTCGACGGCGCCACGACGGCGAGCGCCCGCTTCCTCACGCACATCAAGTTCGTCGTGCAGCGGCTGACCCGAAACCGCGCGCACCACGGCGCCGCCGACGAGTACTACCAGGCGCTCATCGCCGACAACCCCGAGCTGTACGCGTGCGCCGAGCACATCGGCCGCTACCTCGACGAGTCGTTCGACGCCGGCGTCACCGACGAGGAGCGCATCTACCTGCTCCTGCACCTGATCACACTCCGCGACGAGCAGCAGCGCGCCGCCGACTGAACCCGAAGGATCCCTCATGCCCCGTCTCATCGTCCAGGCCGACGACATCGCCATCACCCATGGCGCGACCCTCGGCATCCTCGATGGCATCACGAACGGCATCGTCCGCGCGACCGGCATGTTCGCGAACTGCCCGGATGCCGCCTTCGCGGCATCGCGGCTGCGCGAGCTCGACGGGATCGACGTCGGCATCGACCTCAACTTCGTCACCGGCCGGCCGGTGCTGCCGGCATCCGAGGTTCCGGGACTCGTCACCGGCGACGGCGCGTTCCGCACCTCGGGGCAGATCCGCGCCGAGTATCGCGTGACCGGCGGCGACGCCGTGTTCTCGCAGTTCGAGCGTGAGCCGTTCGATCTCGACGAGACGATGGCCGAGGCGCGCGCCCAGGTCGACCGGTTCGTCGAACTGATGGGTCGCGCCCCCGCATACGTGCATCACCACTCGATCGTCTCGCCGGTCAGCGACGCGGTCGTGCGGCAGGTCGCCGCCGACCTGGGCGTGCTGTTCGTCGACGACCTGTACCGCGGCAGCGTTCCGCTGCTGCCCAACGACTGGTACGCGAAGCCGTTCCCCCTCGACGCGCAGATCACAGCGGATGCCGTCGGCGCGATGGAACGGCTGCTGCCGGCGATCCTCGCGAACGAGACGAGCCTGCTGATCCTGCACCCGGGTTACGTGGATGCCGAGATCCTGGGCCTCAGCACCTTCTCGATCATCCGCGCCCGCGACCTCGAGCTCGTCGCCTCGCCCGCCGTCCGCGCACTGCTGGACGACGCCGGGGTCGAGGTGACGAGCTTCAGCGACGCCGGCCTCGCGTAGCGCTGTACCCCTCGCGGGGGCGCGAATGGCCGCAAAGCGGGCGTGATAGCTACAACATGTGACCCGCCGGCGCTGGGCGGCGCGGCGATGCCGCACCCCCCGGCGAACCTCGAGGCTACGGGACGACCTCGAAGCGGACGGCGAGCTGTGCGTCCGCGCGCGAAGACGGGCCGACGCGCAGCTCGAACTCGCCGGGCTCGACGACGCGGATGCCGGCGGCATCCACGATCGTGAGATCGGCGACCGGGATCTCCAGCGACACGTGCGTGTGCTCGCCGGGCTCGAGCGGGACCTGGCGGTAGGCCTTCAGCTCACGGTCGGCCCAGCTCACCGAGGTGACGAGGTCGCTGACGTAGGCCTGCACCGTCTCGACCACGGGGCGCTCGCCCGTGTTGCGCAGCGCCACCTCGGCGTGCAGCACGTCACCGGCACCGAGCCGGTCGGCCGCGAGCCACACGCCCTCGTAGGCGACGTGCGTGTACGACAGGCCCTCGCCGAAGACGTGCGCGGGCTCCTGCGTGAGGTCGGCGTAGCGGTCGCCGTGCTGGCCGCGGATCTGGTTGTAGTACGTCGGCTGCTGCCCGACGTGCCGGGCGAACGAGATCGGCAGGCGGCCGCTGGGCTCGATCAGCCCGAGCAGCAGCTCGGCGATGGCCCGGCCGCCCTCCATGCCCGGGTTCGCGACCCACACGAGCGCCGCGGCGCCGGTCACCGCCGGCGGCAGCACGAGCGGCTTCGAGGCCATCAGCACGACGATCACCGGCGTGCCGGTCGCCACGAGCGCCTCCAGCAGCGCGACCTGGGCGCCGACGAGCTCGAGCGTCGCGGTCGATCGTCCCTCGCCGACGAGCTCGATGCGGTCGCCCACGACGGCGACGACGTAGTCGGCGCGCCGCGCGTCGGCGACGGCGTCGGCGATGAGCCCCTCGTCCGGCGAGGCCGGCGCGACCAGCGGCGGCCGCGGCTGGCCGTCGGGGAAGTAGTTGCCGTCGGGATGGTCGCCGTGCGTGAGGATGTCGCCCCCGCGCGCGGAGGTGACCGTCCAGTCCGACGGCACCTGTGCGCGCAGCCCGTCGAGCACGGTCGTGATCATTTCGCGCGGCTGTCCGTCGAGCCACCCGGCCTGACCCGAGCCGCCCGCCCAGTCGCCCAGCTGCGTCTGCGCGTCGTCGGCGAGCGGACCGACCACCGCGACCCGCTTCGGCTCACGCCCGGTGCGCGCCGCGCGGCCAGCGCCCTCGACCATCCCGCCGTCCAGCGGCAGCACGCCGTCGTTGCGCAGCAGCACGAGCGAGCGCCGCGCCGCCTCGAGGTTGAGCGCCCGGTGCGCGTGAGACCCCACGACCTGCTCGATCAGTTCGGCCTCCGGCCGGCGCGGGTTCTCGAACAGGCCCAGCTCGAACTTCACCGTGAGGATGCGCGAGACCGCGGCATCCAGATCCTTCTCCGTCAGCAGCCCCCGCTCGATGGCCTCCAGCGCGCCCTCGAAGAACCCGGGGGTCACCATGACCATGTCGTTGCCGGCCTTGACGGCGGCCGCCGCGGCGCGCGTGTCGTCGGGCTGCACCTTCTGCTCCCAGACCATGCGGCCGACGTTGTCCCAGTCGGTGACGAGGGTGCCGGTGTAGCCCCACTCGCCGCGCAGCACGTCGGTGAGCAGCCACTCGTTGATCGTCACCGGCACACCGTCGATGCTCTGGTAGCCGAGCATGAAGGTGCGGCATCCCTCGCGGGCGACGCGCTCGAACGGCGGCAGGAACCACGACCGGAGCTTGCGCCGCGAGATGTCCGCCTCGCTGGCGTCACGGCCGCCCTGCGTCTCGGAGTAGCCCGCAAAGTGCTTCGCCGTCGCGAGGATCGCGGTCGGGTCGGTCAGCCCCTCGCCCTGATAGCCGCGCACCATCGCCGACGCCAGCTCGCCGATGAGGAACGGGTCCTCCCCGAACGTCTCCCCCACGCGCCCCCAGCGCAGGTCGCGCGCGATGCACAGCACGGGCGAGAAGGTCCAATGGATGCCGGTGGCCGCGACCTCGACGGCCGTCGCCCGCGCGACGCGCTCGGCGAGGCCGGCATCCCACGAGGCGGCCAGGCCCAGTTGGGTCGGGAAGATCGTCGCACCCTCCCAGAACGAGTGCCCGTGGATGCAGTCGTCCGCCACGATCAGCGGAATGCCCAGCCGCGTCTGCGCGGTCAGTTCGTGCGCGCGGAGCACCCGCTCAGGAGAGGCGTGCAGGATCGACCCGACGTGCAGGCCGAGCACCTGGTGGTCGAGGTCGCCGCGGGCATCGAGCTGCAGCATCTGCCCGACCTTCTCCTCGACCGTCATGCGGGAAAGGAGATCGGCGACGCGCCGGGCAACGGGGGCCGCGGGGTCGAGATAACGGGGCCGGTTCTGCCGGGAGGTCATCCCGCAATCCTGCCAGAGGCCCGACGCAATCCCTAAGTGAGGTCAGTCGTCCCCGGCGCCCTTGCGAGCGTCTTCCCGGGCCGCGTCGCGGACGTGCGAGGCCAGGCACAGCGCCCGCCACAGCGCCCGCAGCCGGCCCGCCATGTCGATCCTGTGGTCGTGCAGCCACTGCACCTGCAGGCCGTCAGCGGTGGCGATCAGCAACTCGGCCACCTCGGTCGGGTCGGCGGTCGCGCCCATCGCGCCGTCGGCCTGCGCCAGCTCGACGTCGCGCGCCAGCGCCTCACGCAGGTACGCGTACCGCTCGACGAAGAACGCGTGCGACGGATGCCCCGGGTGCGCCGCATCCGCGGAGAACTCCGCGTACAGCTGCACGAGCCCCGGCACGTGCCGGTTGTGCTCGATGACGGCGAAGTAACCCTCGACGCCGCGCGCCCCGGTCGTGTACGCCGTGCGGTCGCTGACGTCACGGGCACGGATCACCTCTTCGTACAGCTCCTCGCGCGACGCGAAGTAGTGCATGAGACCGGTGTGGGTGAGGCCGACGCGCTCGGCGATGTCGTTGACGTAGCTGCGGCTGTAGCCGTTCTCGGCGACCACGTCCAGGGCAGCGCTGAGAATCTCGGCGCGCCGCGCCAGCCCCTTCGCATACGGTCCCCGACCGGCCATGCCCTCAGCCTAGCGAGGAGGACGGCGATCCCGCTTCATCCGACCGGTTCGACACCCGTGCGGCGACCCGCGGCGCGGACGGCGCCGATGGATGCCGCGATCACGAGCGCGATCCCGGCCAGCTCGAGCCACGCCAGGTGCTGCCCGAGCAGGATCCACCCGGCGAGCGCCGCCGTCGCCGGCCCCAGCGCCATGAGGGTCGCGAAGGTCGGCGCGGGCAGGCGCCGCAGCGCGATCAGCTCGAACGCATACGGCAGCGTCGACGACAGCAGCGCCACCGCGGCCCCGAGCCCCAGGATCTCGGGCCGCAGCAGGGCGGCACCGGCATCCGTCACCCCGAACGGCAGCGACACGAGCACGCCGATGCTCATCGCCAGGGCGAGCCCGTCGAGCCGGGGAAACTCCGCGCCGACCCGCGCCGAGGCGAGGATGTACAGCGCCCACGTCGTCGCCGCGCCCAGCGCGAAGACGACCCCGAGCACGTCGAGCCGGTCCCAGCCTCCGCCGCCGAGCGCGATGACCCCCGCGAACGCGAGGCCCGCCCACAGCCACGCGGAGGCGCGGCGGCTCGCGACGATCGACAGCACGAGCGGCCCGAGCACCTCGATCGTGACGGTGACCCCGAGCGGCAGCCGCTCCAGCGCGAGGTAGAACAGGCCGTTCATCGTCGCCAGCACGAGCCCGAACGCCGCGACGGCGCGCCACGCGCCGGCGTCGTGGCCGCGCAGGCGCGGCCGGGCGATGAGCAGCAGGACGAGCGCCGAGAAGACGAGCCGCAGCATCACCATGCCCAGCGGGCCGACCTCGGGGAACAGCAGCACGGCGATCGACGCCCCGCCCTCCTGACACACGAGGCCGGCGACCACGAGAGCGATCGCCGACGGCGGGGCGGCCGGCATCCGTGCCGTCACGGCGTTATCCGTCCGCAGGCTCCTCGGCCTGCAGCGGGCACACCGCGGCCGCGACGACCTGCGCCGACATGTCGTCCGCCGTCCACGGCAGGCCCGCCTCCGGGGCGGTCTCGCCCTCCGCCGCGGGCGCCTTCGACGCGATCGCGGCGAGCTGCCATGCGAGGCTGCGCACGAGCGCCGACGAGGCCCGCGAGTTGTTCAGCACGACCACGACGGTCATGCCGGTGTCGCGGTCGGCGAACGCGGCGGTGAGGTATCCCGGCATCGACCCGTACTGGCCGAGCAGCGTGCCGGCCTGGTACAGGCCGCCGTCGGCGGTGAACCACGACGGTCCGTCCGCGGCCACGGGCAGCGGGTTCTCGTACCGCGTGTCGGTGTCGAACGAGCGGGCCCCTACGGCCACGGCCTGCGTATAGCGCCCGAGGTCGGTCAGGTTCGTCGCGACGCCGGATGCCGAGTACCCGGCCGACGGCGACAGCGCGGTCACGTCGGTCGGCTCGGCGCACATGACGCTGCCGTCTTCGGCGCTCGGCGACCACAGCCCGTTCAGCTGCACATCGGCCGTGGTGGGCAGAGCGGTCACCGTCAGCCCCATCGGCGTGAAGACGTACTCGTCGTAGACCTCGGCCATGCTCGCGCCGGTGGCGTGCTCGAGAGCCTGCCCGAGCAGGACGTACCCGGTGTCGGCGTCGCTGAAGGTCGCGCCCGGCTCGCCCGACAGTCCCCGCGACATGCCGTAGGCGAGCAGTTCGCGCGGCGCCCAGGGCCGGGCCGGGTTCGCGATCATCCGGGCAGTCAGCAGCGGGGCGTACGACTGCAGACCGCTCGTCGAGTCGCACAGCTCCTCAAGCGTGAGCTGCTCATACCCGGGGATGCCGGCGACATAATCCCCGACGGGATCGGTGAGTTCCACCAGCCCGCGGTCGGCGACGGCGTACAGCGCGTCGCAGGTCATCGCCCGGGTGACCGCTCCGGCCTTGAAGGTGCTCGTCGCCGCGACGTCCGGCCCGGTCGTCGTGGTCGTGCCGACGCCGGCCAGCCACGACCCGGACCAGGGGATCCACACCCCGACGACGGCTCCCGTCGCCCCGGATGCCGCCACCGCCTGATCGACCGCCGCCTGCAGCTGCGCCTGCGTGTCGTCCGAAAGCGCCGCGTCGGCCTGTGCCGGAAGCTCGAGGTCGGCGGGGCCGGCGGAGCATGCCGTGAGCACTGCCGCGAGGGCGAGCGCGCACGCCATCGCCGCGACGCGTGACAGACGTGTCATCCTCACCCCCGATGGTTCCAGTTCAGCGTAGATCATCGCGGCGGCGGCGGCGTACGCCGCGGGGGCTGGGGCCGGGAATCCGCCGACAGATCCGCTCCTAAGGTGGAGGCATGGCGCACACCTTCGACGACGACGCCCTCGCCGGCGTGCTCGGACACATGAACGACGACCACTCCGACGACAACCTGCTCATCGCCCGGGCGTTCTCGCCGCTGCCCGACGTGATCTCGTCGCAGATGGTGACCTTCGACGGTGCCGCCGGGCAGTGGCGCATCGTCGCCGCCGACGGCACGCACGACGTGCTGCGCGTGCCGTGGCCCGGCGGCGAGATCACCGAGCGCCGCGAGGTGCGCCGCGAGATCGTCGCGCTCTACGACGTCGCCTGCGCGCGCCTGGGCGTGACGCCCCGCCCGCACGCCTGACGACCCGGCATCCCTCGCCTGCGGCGCCGATGACGACGTCTCTGGCGAAACCTTCAGGTTAGCTGTACCTAAGTTTTGCTACCCTGAAGGTGTGACAGCGCCGATCCCCTTCTCCACCGCCCTGCGCGAGCGCTCGCAGCGCGCCCACTCGGGCAGCGAGCACGCCGGCTTCATGTCCGACCTCTTGCGCGGTCAGGGCACCCGCGACGACTACGTCGCGCTCGTGGCGCAGCACTGGTTCATCTACGAGGCGCTCGAGGCCGCCGCCGCGCTCATGAAGAACGACCCGGTCGCGGCGCCTTTCCTCAGCGAGAAGCTCACCCGGCTGCCCGCGATCGAGGCCGACCTCGAGTTCCTCATCGGACCCGACTGGCGCAGCCGCATCGAGCCGCTGCCGACGACCGAGCGCTACGTCGCCCGCATCCGCGAGGTCGGGCGGAACTGGCCCGGCGGCTTCATCGCCCACCACTACACGCGCTATCTCGGCGACCTGTCGGGCGGCCAGTTCATCGGCAAGGTCATGGCGCGCCAGTTCGGGTTCGGGACGAACGGCATCGGGTTCTACCTGTTCGACGAGATCGCCGACCCGGCCGCGTTCAAGGACGTCTACCGCGAGCAGCTCGACGCCGCCGCCTGGGATGCCGCCGAGAGCGACCGCGTCATCGACGAGGTGCTCGCGGCCTACCAGTTCAACACCGACCTGTTCGTCGACCTCGCCGCCGCCAAGGCCACCGCCGCGCCCGCGGCATCCGTCGCCTGACCCCGTCGCCGCGTCGCCCTCGCCCTGCGTCGCCCCCGCCCCGCCCTCATCCTCGTCGAGACTGCATCCGTGCACCGAGACAGCAGACGGCAGCTGCAGTCTCGGTGCACGGATGCTGTCTCGCGGGTGAAGCGGATGCCGGGGCGATGCCGGGGAGCGGGGGGATGCGGGGGGTCAGAAGCCGGAGGCGCGGACGCCGGCCATGAAGCGGCGGACGTCGGCGTCGACGAGGATGTCGGCGGGGCGCAGGGGGCGCGACAGGTACAGGCCGTCGAGCGAGGTCAGGCGCGAGAGCGCGACGTAGGTCTGGCCCGGTGCGAACGCGCCGGAGCCGAGGTCGATGACGGCCCGATCGTAGGTCTTGCCCTGCGACTTGTGGATCGTGACCGCCCACGCGAGTCGCAGCGGGAACTGCGTGAACTCCGCCACGATGTCGCGGCTCAGCGTGCGCGAGCCCTCGTCGTACGCGTAGCGGAACCTCTCCCACACGGTCGGCTCGACATCGACCTCCTCGCCGTCGAGCTCGACGCGCACCGTCCCGCCGGCGATGCGGGTGACGGTGCCGATCGAGCCGTTCACCCACCGCGGCCCGTCGCCGCCCGCGGCGCGCCCGCCGAGGTCGTTGCGCAGGAACATCACCTGCGCCCCGACCTTCAGCTGCAGCTCGGCGTCGGCGGGGTACACGTCGCCGCGCCCGAAGTCACCGCTGATCTCGGCCCGCGCGGTCTGCACCGGCCCCGGCAGGGCGTCGAGGTGGCGCTGGTTGATGCGGCCTACGATGTCGTTGCGCGTCGCGAGCGTGATGATCGGCGGCTCGCCGTCGACCGGCTCGGGAACCGGCCGCGCACCCGCCGCGTTGAGCGCCCCGGCGATCTCGGCGGTCACGACCCCGTGCCGCACGGCGTTGAGCATCGCCTTGAAGTCGACGTCGGCCTGCCGGTGGATCTCGCGCAGCTCGCGGATCTGCAGCGGCGCGCCGGTGCGGCCGAGGTCGAGCAGGCCGTCCGACCGGATCGCCGACCCGTCCGCCGAGGGGCCCGCCCACACCTGCGCGTCGAAGAACCAGAACGACCGGTAGTGGTCCTTGATGTAGCGCAGCTCGTCGCCGCGCGGCGGCACCGGCGACAGCTGGTACGGGTCGCCGAACATCACCACCTGCACGCCGCCGAACGGCTCGGAGCGCCGCCGCCGGGCCTGGCGGAGCGAGCGGTCGACGGCATCCATCAGGTCGGCGTTGACCATCGAGATCTCGTCGATGACGAGCGTGTCGATCGCGTTCATGATGCGTCGCGCCGGCTCGGACTGGTCGAGCCGGCTGTCGGCGATGAGCCCGATCGGCAGCCGGAATAGCGAGTGGATCGTCTGCCCCTCGACGTTCAGCGCCGCGACGCCGGTGGGGGCGCAGACGGCGATCTGCTTCTCGGTGTTCCACGCGAGGTGCTGCAGCAGGGTCGATTTCCCGGTGCCCGCGCGGCCCGTCACGAACACGTGCTCGCGGGTGTCTTCGATGAGGCGGAACAGCTCCTCCTGTTCGGGTGACAGGTCGGGGATGCTCACCGATCCATGCTAGCTATCAGCCTCGCCTTCCTAGACTGGCTACGTGGACGGGGTGGAAGAAGTGGATGCGACGCGGCCGGATGCCGCGGCCTCGCTGCCCGTCGCCCCGGATGCCGCCCCGACCACCCCGCCCGCCCCGAAGAGAAGCCGCCGCCTCGCCTTCGACCTGACGGCGCTGGCGGTGGTCGGCATCCTGCTCGTCGGCGCGCTCGGCGCCACCGGTGCCGTGCTGTACCAGAACCTCTACAGCCCGTCGGCGTTCGTCGTGCGCTACCTCGACCTGCTCACGCAGGGGCGCGCCGCCGATGCGCTCGCGCAGGCCGGCGCCTCGGTGGATTCCGCGACGCTCGCCAAGGCCGGTCTGCCGACGGATGCCAGCGAGGCGCTGCTGCGCCGTACCGCGCTGGCCCCGCTGAGCGACGTGACGGTGCTCGGCGAGCAGGAGCACGACGGAGTGGTCGACGTGACCGTGTCGTACACGGCGGGCGGGTATCCGGGCACCTCGACGTTCCGCATCGAGCGCGCCGGCTGGATCGGGGTCGCCCCGACCTGGCGGTTCGCGCAGAGCCCACTCGCGATCATCGACCTCACGGTGCGCGGCGCGACGCAGTTCACCGTGAACGGGTTCGAGGTCGACACGCGCCAGGTCTCTCCCGACCAGCTGGATGCCGATCCCCTCGAGCCCGTCGCCCTGCTGGTGTTCTCGCCCGGCCTGTACTCCATCTCGGTCGACACGGCGATCTCCACCTCCGCCGGGGTCGCCGTGCTGTCCGACACCCCGCTGGCGGACATCCCGGTCGACCTGCAGACCCAACCCACCGAGCAGTTCACCGCCGTGGTGCAGGAGCAGGTCGAGTCGTTCCTCACGACGTGCGCGACGCAGCAGGTGCTGCAGCCGACCGGATGCCCCTTCGGCCTCGAGGTCCGCAACCGCATCGTAGGTCCCCCGGTGTGGTCGATCGCGCAGCAGCCGACCATCACTCTCGACCCCGACGGGGCGCAGTGGACCATCCAGCGGACGCAGGCCGTCGCGCACATCGTCGTCGACATCCAGTCGATCTACGACGGGTCGATCCGCCACGTCGACGAGGACGTCCCGTTCTCGGTGGGCGGCAGCGTCACGATCCTGCCCGACGGCACGGCATCCATCGTCGTCTCCGACGGCGGCTGACGTCTCGTCACAGCGCGCGGAACGGGTTCACGATGCGCACACCGCGCAGCGTGGCGCCGTCGGTCAAGTCTTCTGACCACAGTTCGGCGCAGCCCGCGGATACCGCCGCTTCGAGCACGAGCGCGTCGAAGATCGAGAGCTGGTGGGCGGATGCGGTGGCCGCTGCCGCCAGCACCAGGGCGGCATCGGTCGGCACGACGTCGACGTCGAGCGCCGAGAGCATCCGCATCGCCTGGTCACGCGACCGACGGAACTTCCGGGTGAGAACGGCGTGGAGTTCGATCATCACCTGCGTAGAGATCACGGCGTCGGCGGCGCGCTCGGCAAAGATTTCGCGCGCACGACGCTGCTTGGCTAGCTGGCTGTCGTCTAGCTGGTAGGCGAGCACGTTCGTGTCGAAGAACACGCTCACGACGCGTCGAACATCTCGTCGTAGAGCTCTTCGCGCGTCCAGCCTCTGCCGCCCGAGCTGCCGCTGTAGAGCCGCGAAAGCTCGACGAACTCCTGTGCGGCGCGCCGCCGACGCTCGGTCACCGACTCCTCGAGCGCATACTCGGCCAGGCGCTGGGCGAGATACTGGTTCACCGATTCGCCCCGCTCGAGCGCGCGGATGCGGGCGCGCTTGAGCGTGTCGGCATCCACGGTGATCGTCAGGTTCGCCATATCGTCAGTGTAGCACCGAACCCGTGCAGCACGGGTTGGATCACTCGCCGCGGCGGGCGTCGCGCTCGGCGAGGGCGGCCAGGCGCGCGTTGTAGGCTTCCAGCTCGGCGTCGCCGGTGCGGTCGGCCTGGCGGTCGGCCCGCCGCTGGGCGCGCTCGTCGGAGCGGCTCCACTGGATCGCGACCGTGATCGCGAGGATGAGCGTCGGGATCTCCCCGATCGACCACGCGATGCCGCCACCGGTGTACTGATCGACCAGCGGCGCCTCGCCCCACGTGCGCCCCATCGAGCCGAACCACTCCGCGACGAACAGCCCCGTCGACATCATGATCGCGAGGCCGAAGAAGGCGTGCATCGCCATGACGCCGAGGAGCGTCAGGAGCCGGAACGGGTACGGGAGGCGCAGCGGCACCGGGTCGATGCCGACGAGCGACTGCACGAACAGGTAGCCGGAGATGAGGAAGTGGGCCACCATCCACTCGTGGCCGAGGTGGTCGTAGAGGGTCCAGCGGAACAGGTCGGAGTAGTAGAACGCCCACAGCGACCCGATGAACATCGCCGCCGCGAACAGCGGATGCGTCACGACCCGCGCGAACGGGGTGTGCACGGCCCACAGGATCCACTCGCGCCCGCCGCGGGTGCCGTCGTCGCGCTTGCGGATCGCACGCGAGGCGAGCGTGATCGGCGCGCCGAAGACGAGCAGCATGGGAATCGCCATCGTCAGCAGCATGTGCCCGAGCATGTGGACGCTGAACAGGATCTCCTGGTACGCGTTGATCGCCCCGGACGTGACCCACAGCAGCAGCAGCATGCCGCACACCCAGAGCACGCTGCGGTAGAGCGGCCAGCGGTCGCCGCGGCGGTGCAGCCGCCACGCGCCGACGAGGTAGAAGAAGATCCCGAAACCGGCGGCGAACGCCCACAGCACGTCGATGTTCCCCTGCGTGACCCACTGCACCGGCGTGAGCTCGGGCGGCAGCGGCGACCCGGTGAGCACCTCGGCGGGCGTCTGGGCGCGCAGGGTCGTGTCGACCGGCGGCGGCGTGCG
Source organism: Microbacterium sp. (assembly GCF_047602155.1). Lineage (GTDB taxonomy): Bacteria > Actinomycetota > Actinomycetes > Actinomycetales > Microbacteriaceae > Microbacterium. Next base: position 1,053,278 of record NZ_JASGHZ010000001.1, read on the forward strand.
CGACAGCGCGACGGCCGCGCCGCTGGCGACGCCCATGAAGGCCAGCTCCAGGGCGATCAGTCCCCAGAAGCGCCGGGAGGCGGCATCCTCGGTCAACCGCGCGATCAGCCGCCGCCGGTACCACGCGCCGAGCGCGCCGATCGCCAGGAGCGCGGCGACCTTGACCGCCAGGATCGCGCCGTACGGCGAGAGCAGGTTCTCCCACGTCAGCAGCCCCACGACGGCCCGCGCGACGCCCGACAGCGCCACCACGACGAAGGCCGCGAGGGCCAGGGTCGAGTAGCGGGCCGTCGCCGCCTGGAGCCGCGCGCGGTCGAGGCCGGGACGCACGACGACCAGCAGCAGCAGTCCGCCGAGCCACACCGCGGCGCCGATGATGTGCAGGGCGAGGGCGGTGACGGCGGTGTTGTGACCCGACTCGGCGCCGGAGTGCCCCTGCGTCGCCATCGGGATCAGCGCCCCGATCGCGAGCGCCGCGACGACGAGCGTCGACGTCCAGCCGCGCACGGCGAACGCGAGCACGGTGAGCATGGCCCCGGCGATCGTCGTGAGCGCCCAGGCGCGCCCGGGCTCGGTCTGCGTGAGGAAGCGGCCCAGCTGCGCGCCGAACTCCGCACCCGCGCTGAGCTCCGGGTTCAGAACGTTGAGGAACGTGAAGAACGCGGTCGCGGCGCTGGCCACCGTGAACACCGCGGCGCCGATGGATGCCGCATCCAGCGCGGTGTCGAAGGGGCGCTCCCCGGCCGTCAGGGCGAACAGGGCCAGGACGAGGGTGCCGACCATCGTGGCGGCGGAGAGGTTCACGGCGAGGGTCGCCACCGGCAGGCCCCAGCGCACGATCGGGCCGGGGTCGCCCGTGAGCAGCTGCGCGGCTCCGCCGCCGTAGGCGAGCCCGGCGACGAGGGCGATCAGCGCCGCCCCGACGAGGATCATCGGCCCGACCAGCCGCAGGGTGCCGGTGTCGCGGGCGGCGGGCGCAGTCACCCGTTCAGCCTACGCGCGGCGCCGCGACCGGCACGACAGAGGGGGATGCCGGCCGGCATCCCCCTCTGTCGTGGTTACGCGAAGGTTTCGATACGCCGCGCACAAGGCGCGGCTACTCAACCTGAGTCGCAGGCGCGTCAACGTTGCTGCGCAACATTGACCCGCCTCGACTCACTTCGCGGCGGCCTTGAGCTTCGAGCCCGCGGTCACCTTGACGCGCTTGCCGGCGGCGATCTTGATCTCCGCACCGGTCTGCGGGTTGCGGCCCGTGCGGGCGGCGGTGGCGACCTGCTCGAACGACAGGAAGCCGGGGATCGTGACCTTCTCGCCCTTGGCGACGGCCTCGGTGACAGCGGCGAACAGGCCGTCGACGACGCGGCCGACGGTGGCCTGGCTCTCGCCGGTGGCGCTGGCGATGCTGGCGACGAGTTCGGTCTTGGTGATAGCCATGGGGTTTCCTCCAGACGGCAGCTTCTGCCGCCTTCAGTTACTTCGGAACCGGGTGTCGTGCACCCGGGTTGGTCGGATGGACCGCCCCCGAATATACCCAGAAACCCCGGAAATCCGCGGATTTCCGGCCATCCGACGTCATCTTCCCCGGCGTGTCGCCCGTCTGGTGTGACGGGAGTGACGGATGTGACTACCGGCATCCCTCGATCGGGCGCGCGGCCGACGCGCCGGGATGCCGGGCGCACAGCGAAAGGCCGGGACCCTTTCGGGACCCCGGCCTTCACGGCAAGCGGATTACCAGCTCGACTTGGTCACGCCGGGCAGCTCGCCACGGTGCGCCATGTCGCGGAAGCGCACGCGCGAGATGCCGAACTTCGACAGGTGGCCGCGCGGGCGGCCGTCGATGGCGTCGCGGTTGCGCAGGCGCACCGGCGACGCGTTGCGCGGCAGCTTCTGCAGGCCGACACGAGCGGCCTCGCGGGCCTCGTCGGTGGCGTTCGGGTCGACGAGGGTCTTCTTCAGCTCGGCACGCTTCTCGGCGTAGCGGGCGACGACCTCTTCGCGCTGGTGGTTGCGCGCGATCTTGCTCTTCTTGGCCATGAGATCAGCGCTCCTCTCGGAATTCGACGTGCTTGCGGATCACCGGGTCGTACTTCTTCAGCACGATGCGGTCGGGGTTGTTGCGGCGGTTCTTGCGCGTCACGTAGGTGTACCCCGTGCCGGCGGTCGAGCGCAGCTTGATGATCGGACGGACGTCCTGAGCCTTCTTCGCCATTAGAGCTTCACACCCTTCGCGATGAGGTCACTTCACGACCGACTCGATGCCGCGGGCGTCGATGACCTTGATGCCCTTGGCCGAGACGTTCAGCGTGATCTTGCGACCGAGCGAAGGAACGTAATAGGTCTTCTTCTGCACGTTCGGGTCGAAGCGACGCTTCGTCCGGCGGTGCGAGTGCGAGATGTTGTGACCGAAGCCGGGAACCGCTCCGGTCACCTGGCACACTGCTGCCATGGTGATTACTCCTTAATACCGTGAGGCCGGACGGCCCCACCCAAGATCCCTTGTCTGCACCCCGCGTCGGAGCACACCGAATCCGGCACGCTGAGAGGTGGGGGTGCGAACTGCGTGCTGGAGTGCGCGCAGACAAAGAGTCAGTCTAGCACGGCGCCGCCGACCGTCACCCCGCCTCCGCCTCCGCGGGCGAGTTCGCGCGTCGCGGGGATGAGCCCGCGCAAACCTGCAGGAGCGGGTGTGACTGAAGTGACGGAATCGCCCGTTTCGGGCTCGATTTTCACGAGTGCTCCTGCATCCTTGCGGCGAGGGCGGCCACCCGGTGCGGCGCTCACGGGCGCGGCGGGGTCTGGCACCACGAGATGTCGAAACCGGACAGCGCGACGACCTCCGTGCCCGCCGTGTCGCCGCCGTCGTCGGTCAGCGCGACGACGTGGGTCTGGACGCGTTCGGGGAGGGGCAGCAGGTATCCGTCGTAGGCGTTCGAGACGGCATCCGGCGCGACGAGGAACGCGGCGTAGCGTCCGCTCGGCGACACGCAGGTCTGGATGAGGATGTCCTTCGGGTCGACCGAGAACACCGGCGTCGCCGCCCCGGTCGCGTCCACGAGGTTCACCGTCGTGGAGCGCACCGTGAACCCGTCGAGCACGGCGAGCACCCGCAGCGTCGACCCGTTCGCCATCGGGGTCACGGCGTTGACCTGCCCGAGCGCGGGGTCGGTCGCCGGAAGCGGCGTCTCCTGCGCCGACGCGAGGTCGAGCGCCACGGGCCCGTCGACGCGTCCGATGATCACCGTCGTCGATCCGCGCGCCAGGCCCTCGATCGTCATGGCGTTGCCGAGCGCGACGGGGTCGCCGCCGGGCGAGACGAGCGTGAGCGCCCCGTCGTAGGTGAGCATGAGGATCGTGTCGGTGCCGGGCACGAACCGCCAGCTGTCGACGCGCGAGTCGCCGCCGGTGCGCTCGATGGCGGTCGGGTCGGCAGCGCGCTGCGCGTACGTGAGCGATGCCGTGAACAGCATGCTCTCCCGCGCCCCGGCGGTGCCGATGCTCGCATCGGTGAAGGTGTAGCCGACGAGGTCGCCGCGGTCGGCGCTCTGCAGGTTCGTGACGACGCCGTCGCCGGGCAGCGTCAGCTCGCGCTCGCCCGAGCCGTCGAGGTCCGTGACGATGAGGTGCGAATGCTGGTCGGTGTCGAGGGTCGAGACCACGAGGTGGCTCGCCGTCGCGCGGAAGTCCTCGATGTGGTCGTTCGTGAACACCGGCACCCCCGCCGTGCCGGTGAGGTCGGTGCGGAAGATCGTGTCGCCGCCCGCCCCGCGCTGCAGCACGAACGCGTGCAGCGCCGGAGTGGAGAACGTCTCGGTGATGGTCGCCACCGGTCCCCCGCCCACGCCGACGAGCCCCGCGATCGTGACGGTGTAGGCGGTGTCGTCCCACAGCGGCTGCGCGAACCGGATGCCGACGCTGCGCCCCGACGTGTCCACCGTGAAGTCGGCGGCGGGCTCGACCGTGACCTGCGACGCGTCGACCTCGGCGAGCGACTGCGTCGTCGTGACGATGAGGCGAGAGCCGGCCGCGGATGCCGCCGCCTCCGGGTCGACGCTCACCTGCGTGACGCGCGGGCCCTGCGCCGTCGTCAGCGCGGCGCCGGCCAGGCCGAGCGTCGCGAGCACGGCCACGACGACGGCGAACGCGCCGATGAACGCGCGCGAACGGCGCCGGCGCGTGCGCGCGCGGCGGGAGCCGTCAGTACTCATACGGATCCTTCGGCTGGTCAACGACCTCGACGCTGGACGCCTGGATCTGCAGCCGTCCGTCGCTGTCGCGGATCGTGCCGGTGACGGTGACCCAGGTGCCGGTGCCGGGGATGCCGGCATCCACCGCGATCGGCACGCTCGCCGGCTGGGCGTCGATGACGCAGTGCGTGATGACCAGGCGGGTCAGGTCGAAGCCGCCGGCGGCGGGCGTGACGAAACCCGTGAGGGTCACCTCGTCGCCGTCGAACGCCTGCGGATTGGTCGCCGTCGCGAACACGCTCGCCCACTCGCCGACGCCGAACGACGCGGTGTCGCCGGTGGCGGCGAGGGCGATCGTGTCGGCGCCCTGGAACAGCGGCGGAGCCCCGGTGTCGCGCTGCATGGCCAGTTCGGCCGACAGCGTCGCCGGCGGTGTGAGCACGACGGCCGCGACGACCGCCGTGGCCAGGACGCCACCGGTGACGGTGGCCGCGGTGCGGGTCGCGGCGCCCAGCGCGGCGCGGGCTGCGGCGCCCGGCGCGGTACGGGCTGCGGAGCCCAACGCGGCGGGCGCGGAGCGCGACGCGGCGGCGGCGCGTGTCTCCGATGCCGGGCTCGTCCCGGGGCCGCGGCCATCTCGCTCATCCGTCGCAAGCTCATCCGTCGCAAATCGTGTCGTCCGGGCGAGATGGCCGTGGTTTGCGCCGGATGACGCATCCACCGCCCCGTTCATCCGTCGCGAATCGCGCCCATCCGCGGCAATGGCCGTGGTTTGCGCCGGATGAACCTCGCCGCCGTGGGAGCCGCCGAGCCCGTGCCCGCTTCCCGCGCCGGCGCTGTGCCCAGGCGCATGCCTGCCGCCGGCGCCGTGCTCACCACCGTGGTCGTGCCCGCCGCCGTGCCCATCTCCGCCGGCGTCCCCGCCGCCGTGGTCGTGCCCGTGGTCGGCCTCGGCGCCGCGCGGCAGCGCGCAGCTCGCCGTCGCCCCCACCAGCGCGAGCACCGCCATCGAGACCGCGAACCACGCCGAGTCGGGATTGATGTAGAGCCCGAGCTGCCCGGTGAGCCACAGCGCGATCGTGACGGCGGCGAGGCCTGCCGCAAGGCCCACCCCCAGCAGCCGCGCGCCGATCCCGCTCCAGACCTCACGCAAGGAGGTTCACCACCGATCCGACGGCGATGGCGAACAGGATGACGATCACGACGAGCCCGCCCAGCACCTTCGTGCGGAAGGTCGTGCGCAGCAGGGCGAGCATCTTGACGTCGACGAGGGGGCCGACGAGGAGGAACGCGACGATCGAGCCGGGCGTGAATGTCGAGGCGAACGACAGGGCGAAGAACGAGTCGACGTTCGAGCAGATCGACACGATCATCGCGAGCGCGATCATCGCGATGATCGACAGGGCCGGGTTCGACCCGATCGCCAGCAGCGCGTTGCGCGGCACGAGCACCTGCACGGCGCCGGCGAGGGCCGATCCGATGACGAGAGCGGGCATGACGGCGCGCAGCTCGACGACGAACTGGGCGAGGCTCTGCCGGCCCTTGCCCGCCGCGTGGTCGTGCTCGTCCCCGTGACGCACCGCGCAGCTGGCGACGAAGCGCTCGGTGAGGAGGGCACTCGCATCGGGATGCCGGCTGTACAGCCACCCGATCAGGTTCGCGACGGCGAACCCGCCGAGCAGCCGCGCCACGAGGATGCCGTCGTCGAATCCGAACGCCTGATGCGTCGTGATGATGACGATGGGGTTCACGATGGGCGCCGCGACGAGGAAGGTGAGGGTCTCGGCGACCCCGAATCCGCGCATCATGAGGCCGCGCGCGAACGGCACGTTGCCGCACTCGCACACCGGGATCAGCATGCCCAGCAGCGACAGCACGGCGCGGCGCGCCCCGGCACGGCGCGGCATCCATCGCTCGATCGCTCCCGGGGGCACCCAGACCTGCACGACGATCGACAGCAGCACGCCGAGCATGACGAACGGCAGCGACTCGATGAGCACGCTGATCGCGAGGGTCAGACCGTCCTGGATGCGGGTCGGCAGGGCGGGGCCGGGCGAGAGCAGCGCGACGACGACGAGCGCCGCGACCGCCAGCACCCCGGCGCCGACCAGGAGCGCGGTGCGGGCGGGGCCTGCGCCGTGGTCACGATGCGGCGTCCCGTGCGCGGGCGCGGGACGAACGGATGCCGCGACCCGCGGCGACCGGACGTCGCTCAATCCGCGGCCTCCGCGGCGGCGCAGTCCGCGCACAGCCCGAAGATGTCGACGACGTGCTCGGCCTGCGTGAACCCGTGCGCCGACGCGGTGCGGCGCGCCCAGGCCTCGACCTCGTGCGCCTGGATCTCGACGGCGCGGCCGCACGAGCGGCAGATGAGGTGGTGGTGGTGGCCGGTGCTGGCGCACGCCCGGTAGATCGCCTCGCCGTCGGGGCTCTGCAGCTGATCGGCCTCGCCGCTGGCGGCGAGGGTCGCGAGCGCGCGGTACACCGTGGCCAGGCCGATTCCGGTGTTCTCGTCGCGCAGCGTCGCGTGCAGGCTCTGCGCGCTGACGAAGCCGGTCGCGTCGGCGAGCGCCTCGCGCACGCGCTCGCGCTGCCAGGTGTTGCGCTGGGCCATGCCCCGAGTCTAGGCCGCGGGTCTTGGAGCCTGCTGGGCGTGATCTGCGGGCACGGGTTCAGTCGCGGGTCGTGCGGTCGCGGCGCGCGCCGACGATGCGGCATACGACGTAGATGAGGAACGAGATCGTCGTGATGTACGGGCTGACCGGCAGGGTTCCCATGATGGCGAGGAGGATGCCGCCGACGGCCGCCGCGACCCCGAAGGCGGCGCTGAGCAGCGGCACCGCCAGCGGGCCCGTGCTCACGCGCATCGCCGCGGCGGCGGGGGTGACGAGCAGGGCGAGCACGAGCAACGCACCGGTGATGTGCACCGCGACGGCGACGATGACGCCGAGCAGCAGCATGAACCCGAACGAGACGGCCAGCGTCGGGACGCCGCGGGCGGCGGCCGACTGCGGGTCGAGCGAGTCGAAGCGCAGCGGCCGCCAGATCAGCAGCAGCGCGACGAGCACGATCGCCGACAGCACGATCAGCCACCCGAGCTGGGCGTTCTGCACCGAGACGATCTGGCCGGTCAGCAGGCTGAACCGGTTCGCGCTGCGACCGTTGTACAGCGAGAGGAAGAGGATGCCGAGGCCGAGGCCGAACGGCATCAGCACGCCGATGATCGAGTTGCGGTCGCGCGCGCGGGCGCCGAGCAGGCCGATCAGCGCGGCCGCGGTGAGCGACCCGAGGATCGACCCGGTGACGACGTCGAAGCCGAACAGCAGCGCCGCCGCGGCGCCCGCGAACGACAGCTCGCTGATGCCGTGCACGGCGAACGCCATGTCGCGCTGCATGATGAAGACTCCGATGAGGCCCCCGACGAGGCCGAGGACGAGCCCCGCCCACACCGAGTTCTGCACGAGGGCGAGGATCTCGCCGTAGTGGGCCGCGCCGCCGAAGAGGGCGTCGCCGATGTCCGACCAGTTCATGCGTCGTGCCCCCCGTGCGCGTGCGCGTCGTGCGCGTGCGCGTCGTGGTGGTGCGCCGACTCGGCGACGTCCGGCGCGCCGACCACGACGAGCCGGCCGCCGGCGCGCAGCACGAAGACGGGTGCGCCGTACAGTCCGGTCAGCGTCTCGGACGTGAGCACCTCGTCGGGCGTGCCGAGTGTGAACCGGCCGCCCGCGAGGTAGAGGATGCGGTCGACCGACCCCAGCACCGGGTTGATGTCGTGGGTGACCAGCAGCACGCCCGCGCCGCGCGTGCGCCGGTGGTGGTCGATGAGTTCCACGACGGCCTGCTGGTTGGCGAGGTCGAGGCTCGTGAGCGGCTCGTCGCACAGCAGCAGCGGCGGGTCGTCGGCGAGCGCCTGGCCGACACGCAGCCGCTGCTGCTCACCGCCCGACAGCAGTCCCACCGGCCGGTCGGCGAACTCCCGCGCGCCCACCGCGTCGATGAGGGCGTCGATGCGGGCGCGGTCGCCGCGCCGCGGCAGCGGCAGGCCGAAGCGGTGGCCGTCGACCCCGAGGGCGACGACGTCGCGCCCGCGCAGCGACGTCTCGCGCGGGAGGGGACGCTGCTGCGGGATGTACCCGATGCGGCGGCTGCCCTTGCCTCCCGGGTGCCCTGCCCGCCGCACCACTCCGGCGGCCTCGATGGTGCCCGAGCTCAACTGCTCCAGCCCCAGGATGGCGCGCAGCAGCGTCGTCTTGCCGGCGCCGCTCGGGCCGAGGACGGCGACCAGCTCGCCGGGCTCGACCGTGAGGTCGAGCCCGCTCCACAGCACACGTCCGCCGCGCGTGAGCGCGGCGGAGGTGATGTGCAGCGGGCTGGGCGCCGGGCTCACTGAGAGAGGGCGTTCTGGAGCTGGGTCGCCATGTCGGCCATCCACGTCACGTAGGTCTTTCCATCGGGAAGCAGTTCGGAGGCTTTGATCACCGGCACCGAGACCTCGGCCGCCTTGTTCTCGACCTCGGTCGTCTCGGCGCCCGCGGCCTGTGCGTTGATGAAGACTACCTTGACATCGCCCGAACCGATGAGGTTCAGCGCCTCGAGCAGCGTGGCCGGGGGCACGTCGTTGCCCTCTTCTACCGCTTCGCTGAACGCGTCCGGCGTGACGTTGACGAGCCCGGCCGCCTCGGCGAGGTAGGCCGGCACGGGCTCGGTGACGAAGAACTTCTCGCCGGAGTGGGCGGCCGCCACCTCGTCGAGGATCGGCGTGACCTGCGCGGCGATGTCGTCCGCGAAGGCCTGAGCGTTCGCGGTGAACTCGGCCGCGGCATCCGGATCGATCTTGCCCAGCTGGGTCGCGATCTCGTCGGCGACCTCCACCATGACCTGCGGGTCGTAGAAGACGTGCTCGTTGAAGCCCTCGACGGGCTGCGTCGGGTCGTCGCCGGACCACTGCGGCGAGAAGGCGACGGCGCTGATCAGCGGGGCGGAGGTGCCGGCGGCCTCGACGAGGCTGTCGACGAAGGGGTCGTAGCCGCCGCCGTTCTCGATGACCAGTTGCGCGTTCTTCACCGTGAGCTGGTCGGAGGCGCTCGCCTCGAACTCGTGCGGATCCTGGCTGAACGACGCGATGAGCGAGGTCACCTCGACGTGGTCGCCGCCGACGGTCTCGGCGATCTGGCCGTAGACGTTGGTCGACGCGACGACGGCGATGGTCCCGCCGTCGGAGGTGCCGCTCGGCGAGGCCGATCCGGAGCAGCCGGAGAGAAGAAGCGCTGCGGCCGTCAGGACGGCGGGCACGAGGGCGGGGCGGAGGTTCTTGCGAGGCATGCGACGAGCGTACCCGTATTGATAATCGTTCTCAAGTTGGTGCGCCGGCGAGCCCGGCTCACCCGCACACCGGCGCTCAATCGAGCAGCAGCGCCGGCTCCTCGAGGATCGAGGCGATGTCGGCGATGAAGCGGCTCATCCCGTCGCCGTCGATGACGCGGTGATCGAACGAGCCCGACACCGTCGTGACGAACCGCGGCCGCACCTCACCGTCGACGACCCAGGGCTTCTGGCGGATCGTGCCCATCGCGACGATCCCGGACTCACCGGGGTTGATGATGGGGGTGCCGGCATCCATCCCGAAGACGCCGATGTTGGTGATCGTGATCGTGCCGCCCTGCTGATCCGCCGGGGTCGTGCGCCCGTCGCGCGCCGTGAGCGTGAGCTTCTCCAAGGCCTTCGCCAGCTCGCGCATCGACAGATCCTGCGCGTCCTTGATGTTCGGCACGAGCAGACCCCGGGGGGTCGCTGCGGCGATGCCGAGGTTGACGTAGTTGCGCACCCGGATCTCCGCCGTACCGTCCTCGCGGTCGATCCACGCGGCGCCGATGAGCGGCGTGCGCCGCACCGCCCAGATCACGGCGCGCGCCATGATCAGCAGCGGCGAGACGCGGATGTCGGCGAAGTCGGGCGAGGCCTTCAGGCGCTTGACGAGCTCCATCGTGCGGGTCGCGTCGACGTCGGTCCACACCGACACGTGCGGCGCGGAGTACGCCGAGCCGACCATCGCGTTCGCGGTCGCCTTGCGCACGCCCTTGACCGGGATCGCCTCTTCGCGGTCGTCGAGGGCGGGCGCCTGCCGCACCGGCGCGGCCGGACCCTGCACGCGCGGCGCGACGGCGGATGCCGCGACCTCCGCCGCGACCGGAATCGTCAACTCTCGCTCCGCCGGGCGGTCGGGCGTGGCGAGGTTGCGGAACACCGACGCCTGCTCGGCGTGCCGCACGACGTCGTCGCGGGTGACCTCGCCGGCCGGGCCGGTCGGCGTCACGTCGGCCAGGGACACCCCGAGGTCGCGCGCGAGCCCCCGCACCGGGGGCTTGGCGACGACGCCCACCGAGGCCTTCACGGTCTCCGTGCGCTGCTGCGGCACCCGGCGGCGGCTGGTCGCGCCGGTGCCGGTGCCGTAGCCGACGAGCACGGCGCCGCCGTCCTCGGGCTCGGGCGCGCCGTGCGCCGAACGGCCGGCGGCGGCATCCGTCGTGTCGGCACCGCCCGCGATCGTGATGATCGCGGCGCCGACGGTCACCGTGTCGCCCTCGGCGGCGAGCAGGTCGCCGACCGTGCCGCCGAACGGCGACGGCAGCTCGACGAGCGACTTGGCCGTCTCGATCTCGACCAGCACGTCGTTGACGGCGACCGTGTCGCCGGGCGCGACGCGCCACTGCACGATCTCGGCCTCGGTCAGTCCCTCGCCGACGTCCGGCAGGTGGAAGGTCTGCGTGCTCATGCGGTTCTCCTCATCTCCACATCTCCACATCCATCTCCATCATCCCGCGAGACCGCATCCGTGCACCGAGACTGCGGTCGGCAGCTGCCGTCTCGGTGCACCAGTGCAGTCTCGCGGTCGGGGACACGGGCGGGGGTCAGTAGGCAAGGGCGCGGTCGACGGCTTCGAGGATGCGGTCGGCATCCGGGAGGTACACGCCCTCGAGCTTGGCGGGCGGGAACGGCACGTCGAAGCCCGACACCCGCAGCACGGGCGCCTCGAGGGCGAAGAAGGCGCGTTCCATGACGGATGCCGCCACCTCCGACCCGAGCGAGGTGAAGCCCGGCGCCTCCTGGGCGTAGACCATCCGCCCGGTGCGGCGCACCGAGTCGAGGATCGGCCCGTAGTCGATCGGCGACAGCGAGCGCAGGTCGACGACCTCGCACGACGTGCCCTCGCCCTCGGCGATGGCGGCGGCCTGCAGCAGCGTCGTCACCATGGCGCCGTGGCCGACGAGCGTGACGTCGGTGCCGCGGCGGACGATGCGCGACGCGTGCAGCGGCAGGGCCCGCTCGGTCGTGTCGACCTCGCCCTTCATCCAGTACTTCGCCTTGGGCTCGAGGAAGATGATGGGGTCGGGCGAGGCGATGGCGTCCTGGATCATCCAGTACGCGTCGTTCGGCGTCGAGGGGCTCACGACGCGCAGGCCCGGCGTGTGCGTGAAGTACGCCTCGGGGCTCTCCTGATGGTGCTCGACGGCGCCGATGTGGCCGCCGTACGGGATGCGGATCACGACGGGGAACGTCATCGCACCCTCGTGCCGGTTCGTCAGCTTCGCCAGCTGCGTCGTGATCTGGTCGAACGCGGGGAACACGAACCCGTCGAACTGGATCTCGCACACCGACCGGAACCCGGCCATCGCGAGCCCGATCGCCGTGCCGACGATGCCCGACTCGGCCAGCGGCGTGTCGAGCACGCGGCGCTCGCCGAACTCGGCCTGCAGGCCCTCGGTGACGCGGAAGACGCCGCCGAGGCGCCCGATGTCCTCGCCCATCATGAGCACGTGGTCGTCGGCGGCCATGGCGGCGCGCAGGCCCGCGTGCAGGGCCTTGGCGAAGGGCAGCACCGTCACGACGCACCCCCCTCGAACGAGGCCTCGTAGTCGGCGAGCCACCGCGCCTGTTCGGCGACGAGCGGATGCGCGTCGCTGTACACGTGCGCGAACATCGTGTCGGCCGCGAGCTCGCCGAGGGCGTTCGTGCGCACGCGCACGTCGTCGGCGTAGGCGCTGGCCTCGGCATCCACCTCCGCGAAGAAGGATGCCGGGGCGCCCCGGCCCTCCAGATACGCACGCATGCGGGCGATGGGGTCGCGGCGGCCCCACGACTGCTCCTCGTCGGACGTGCGGTACTTCGTCGGGTCGTCGCTGGTCGTGTGCGCGCCCATACGATACGTCACCGCCTCGATGGCCTGCGGCCCGCCGCCCGCGCGCGCCTCGTCGAGGGCGAGGCGGCTGACGGCGTAGCTGGCGAGCACGTCGTTGCCGTCGACGAGGGCCGAGGGCATGCCGTAGGCGGCACCGCGGTGGTACAGCGGCGCGCGCGACTGGGTCGCCACCGGCACCGAGATGGCCCAGTGGTTGTTCTGCAGGAAGAACACCTGCGGCGTGCGGTACGAGTTGGCGAACACCATCGCCTCGTGCACGTCGCCCTGGCTCGACGCGCCGTCGCCGTAGTAGACGATGACGGCCTCGTCGGCGGCGGGGTCGCCGGTGCCGCAGCGCCCGTCGAACACGAGCCCCATCCCGAGCCCGGTGGCGTGCAGCGTCTGCGAGCCGAGCACGAGCGTGTAGATGTGCACGTTGCCGTTGGTGGGATCGGTGGGATCCCAGCCACCGTGCGTGAGCCCGCGCATGACGCGGATGATGTCGATCGGGTCGACGCCGCGGGTCGTCGCGACGACGTGCTCGCGGTACGAGGGGAACAGGTGGTCCTGCGGGCGCGCCGCGCGCACCGAGCCGACCTGCGCCGCCTCCTGACCGAGCGACGGCGGCCACAGGGCGAGCTGCCCCTGCCGCTGCAGGTTGGTGGCCTGGCGGTCGAAGGCGCGGACCACGACCATGTCGCGGTAGAGGGTCTCCAGCTCTGCGTCGGCGAGCGCATCGATGAGCGGCAGGTAGCGCTCGGCCTCGGGCGTCGGGGCGAACGTCCCGTCGGAGGCCAGGACGCGCACGAGGGCCGGGTCGTCGGGCGAGGTCATTCCTTCACGCTAGCGCCCGGTGTATGCGGGGTGCTGCATGCGATGCACAACGCATCCGCGTTTTCGCCGTCGGATACCACCAGCGCTCCCTTCCCGTTCGGTCGCGGCAACCTGCGGGTGCAACGCCACGACACCCACAAAACGCCGCGACCCAACAACACGACACCCCGCCACAGCGATTCGGTCGCGGCGAACTGCGGGTACAGCACCACGACACCCACAAAACGCCGCGACCCAACAACACGACACCCCGCCACAGCGATTCGGTCGCGGCGAACTGCGGGTGCAACGCCGCGACACCCACAAAACGCCGCGACCGAACCGCGTAGCCGAAGGCGAGGGCGCGGCGGCGCCACGGCGCGAGGGGCGCGGCGGCGCGGCGGCACGGGCACGGGGCGAGGGAGGTCAGGGGGCGAGGGGCGAGGGAGGTCAGGGGGCGCGGCGGCGCGGGGGCGCGGCGGCGCCAGGGAGGTCAGGGGGTCAGGGGGCGAGGGGGGCGGCGACCTGGGCGACGCGGTCGAGGGCCTCGGCCTCGCCGATCGAGATGCGCACGCCGTCGCCAGCGAAGGGACGCACGATGAGCCCCGCCGCATCGAACGCCGCCGCGACCTCCAGCGCCCGCTCGCCGGCGGGCAGCCACACGAAGTTGCCCTGCGCGTCGGGCACGTCCCAGCCCGCGGCACGCAGGGCCGCGACCAGCGCGTCGCGGCGGGCGACGAGGGTCGCCACCCGGGCCAGCAGCTCGTCCTCGGCATCCAGGCTCGCGAGCGCCGCCGCTTCGGCGGCGGCGGTGACCGACAGCGGGATGCCGGTGCTGCGCGCCGCGTCGAGGATGCGCGGATGCCCCACCGCGTAGCCGACCCGCAGCCCCGCCAGGCCGTACGCCTTCGAGAAGGTGCGCAGCACGACGACGTTGCGCAGCCCGTCCGCCAGCACGGTCTCGCCGCGCACGGCGGCCGGATCGGTGACGAACTCGATGTACGCCTCGTCGAGCACCACCAGCACGTCGGCCGGGACGCGCGCGAGGAACGCGTCGAACGCCGCCTGCGTGACGACCGGGCCCGTGGGGTTGTTGGGGCTGCACACGATGACCATGCGCGTGCGGTCGGTGACGGCATCCGCCATCGCGGTCAGGTCGTGGCCGGCATCCGGCGCATTCGGGACGGGCACCGCGGTCGCGCCGGTGAGGGCGGGCAGGTTCGGATACGCCTCGAAGGAGCGCCACGGGTAGAGGATCTCGTCGCCGGGAGCCGCCGTCGCCTGCGCGAGCTGGTAGAGGATCGACACCGACCCGGCCCCGATGTGCACGGCGTCGTCGGTCACGCCGAACCGCTCGGCCAGGCGCGCCCGCAGCCGCGGCGACGACGCATCCGGGTAGCGGTGGAACGGCGTCGCCGCCTGCGCCGCCGCGACGACCGAGGGCAGCGGCTCGAACGGGTTCTCGTTGCTCGACAGCTTGAAGGCGTCGGCGCCGGCCTGTCTGCCCTGCCGGTAGGCGGGCAGGGCGGCGATCTCGGGACGGATGCGGACGGGCAGATCGGTCACGCGACGAGTCTACGGATGCCGGGCGCGGGCGCGGCATCCTGCTTTCGATCGCGGCGATTTGCGGGTGTTCGCGCGCCGCACCCGCAGGATGCCGCGACCGAACGGCCGACGTCGCCGCCGCCGTGCCTGGTGATACCGAACTGGTGGCGGTATCATTCTGGTATGGCGATGACACTGCGACTCCCCGAAGACCTCGACGCCAAGCTGGAGGCGCTGGCTCGCGCACGGCACACGTCCAAGCACGCTGTCGTGATCGAGGCTGCGAACCGATTCGTGTCCGATGAGGCGAAGACTGAGCTGGTGCTCGCTGCCGACGCTGAGGTCGCGCTCGAGTACGCGGACGCGCTCCGACGACTCGAAGACGCATGACGCTCTACATCGAGCCGCCCCAGGCCATGGCCGTGGTCGAGCGAATGGGGCTGCATGTCCGCGACCAGGGGCTGCTGTTCTCGGCGCTGGCGCGTCCGTCAGCCGGCATGTTCGGGCAGGACGCCTATCCGACACTGGAGCTGAAGGCGGCGGCGCTGTTCTCCTCGCTCGCGCAGAACCATCCCCCCTTCGACGGAAACAAGCGCCTCTCGCTGCGTCTCACCTTCACGTTCCTCCGCATCAACGGATTCCGCACGACCTTCACGAACGACGAGGCGTTCGACCTCGTGCTCCGCGTCGCCCAGAGTGCGATCGCGCTCGAAGACCTCGCCACCGAACTCGGGGCACACCTCGAGCCTCTCGACGACGCCGTGGCAGACTGACGGAACAATGCGCTTCTTCATCCGCGTCGTCATCAACGCCTTCGCCCTCTGGGTCGTGACGCTCATCGAGCCGCTGCACGTCGAGGTCATCGCCTTCGCGCCCGGCGAGACGCTGCAGCTCGTGCTGACCCTCCTCGCGGTCGCGGCGATCTTCGCGCTCGTGAACACGTTCATCGGCACGGTCATCAAGATCGTCGCGTTCCCGCTCTACATCCTCACGCTCGGGCTCATCTCGCTGCTGATCAACGGACTGCTGCTGTGGATCACCGCCTGGCTCACGCACTGGTGGGGCTGGGGGCTGCGCGTCGAGGACTTCTGGCTCGGCGTCCTCGCGGCCCTCGTGATCTCGCTCATCAACTGGGTGATCGGCATCATCCTGCGTCCGCAGCGGAAGTCCCGCCGCTGAACAGCTCGAGCGACACCTCGGGCGCGGGCTGCGGGGGCGGCGCGGGTCGCTCGGCGCCGTAGACGGTGACCTCGACGGATGCCGCCTCCTCCAGCTCGGTGAACAGGTCGCGGACGGCATCCATCCGCGGGTCGGACGAATCGTCGAGCTGCCGCGCCGTCGCAAGGTACTCGTCGAACTCGTGCGCCGCGAGCGCCCCGTCGTCCCACGGCGGGCGTTCCACGGTGCGTTCGGCGACGAAGCTCCCGGTCGCTCCCGTCCCGCCGGCCCGGCCGCCGTCGGACAGGGCCGAGACCGGGTCGTCGCGGTGCCGCAGCGCGACGCTCAGGGTGTCGCCGCCGACGGCGGGCTGCACCGGATTGCCGGCGGTGATGATCGTCGACACGGTGTAGGTGCCCGCCAGCGCGACGGCGCTGACCACCATCGCCCCCTGCGAGTAGCCGACGAGGTGCACCGTGTCGCCCGGCCGGGCGCCCGAGTCGGCGAGCGCCTGCAGCATCGCGTCGTACGACGCCGCGCGCTCCCCCGAGTACAGCTCGATGTTGGAGCGCATGTCGAAGGCATCGCTCGACGCCCCGGGGGCCACCGTCTGGGTGCCCGCAGCATAGGCGACGTACTCGTGCGACCCGTCGGGCATCGTGTACTCCTCGATGCGGATGCGGCTGTCACCGCCGCCCGGCATGCGCGCCAGGAGCTGCTCCAGCGACTCCGGCGCGGTGGTCGCGGAGCGCCGCAGCACCGGCGTCGAGACCGGCTCGGCGCTGCCGGTCAGCGGCCGGTCGGGGGTGCCGTGGCCCCAGGCCGTGACGACGGCGAGCAGCGCGTTCAGGAGCAGCGCCAGGGAGCCGAAGCTCGACCCGGTGGGCTCGAACTGGTCGACGAGGCCCCCGCCGACGCCGAGGCGCCACTGCCCCGTCAGCCACGCGGCACGCAGGCTCACCAGCGGATCGGCGTCGGCGAGCTCGCGCTGACGCCCCGTGAGCCGCGCGACGACGTCAAGGTCGCCCGCCGCCCGCGCCACCTCGAGTTCGGCCGCCAGCTCCGCGAACTCGTACGTGTCGGCGAGGCTGCGCAGGTCGGCCGCGATGGCCGCGGCATCCGTCCCCGCCGCGGTCGCCTCCCGCGCCGGCGGATACAGCCAGATCCCGGCGTCGAGCAGGATGCCGGTGGCCCGGGCCAGCACGTCGTGCACCCGGTCGCAGGCCGCGGCGAGCAGGGTCAGCCGGGCGGCGGCGTCGCGCAGGAGCTGGGTGTCGACCGCGACGACCCCGCCGCCGCGGATGTCGAGGTCGTCGGCGGGCGCGCTGACGCTCATGACCACCGCTCCACCATCGCGGAGACCTCGGCGCACTGCCGTGCCGCGAGGTCGCCGTCGCTCAGGGCGATCAGCCGATCGAGGGCGTCGAGCTCGTCGCGCAGCCGCGCGCTGGCGCCGCGGAAGCCGTCGGCGGCACGCGACCGCCAGTCGGTGGCGGCGGCGATGGCGGTCGCGGTGCGACTCAGGTCGGCGGCATCCGTCGCGGCCTCGGCCAGGAGGCGGCGCGCGCTCGCGAGCGCGGTGAGGGTCGGGGGTACGGGGACGGCATCCATCCCGACAGCCTGACGGCTGCCGGCGCCCCGTGGGAGCGCGAAGGCACGATCTGTGGACAGTTCGCCGAAATCGGCACCTGTGCAGGAGGCTGTGCAGGGCCGGTCGCACGAGGCACAATGAACAGATGCGTGCCGACGTCGAGCCCTTCCGCGTCGTGTTCGTGTGCTCCGGCAACATCTGCCGCTCGCCGATGGCCGAGGTCATCTTCCGGGCGTTCGCCGACCGGTCGGGGTTCGGCGAACGCGTCGTGTCGGCCAGCGCGGGCACGGGCGACTGGCACGTCGGCGAACGCGCGGACGGCCGCGCGATCGACGCACTCGCCCGGCGGGGATACGACGGCACCCGCCACCGCGCCCGGCAGTTCACCCCCGGCGACTTCGACCGTCACGACCTCGTCGTCGCGCTCGACCGCTCGCACGAGCGCATCCTGTCGGGCTGGGCGCGCACCAGCGCCGACGCCGACAAGCTCGCCCTCCTGCTCTCGTTCGACGAGGCGGCGGGGAGCCTCGACGTGCCCGACCCGTACTACGCCGAGCCGGAGATGTTCGACGAGGTGCTCGGTATGATCGAAAGCGCGAGCCGGGCGCTCTTCCGGCAACTCGAACCCGCGATCCGGCCGTCGGCATAAGCGCGTCGAGCCCGGCGCCCGCCGCCCATCCGATCGGAGCCCGCGCCTTGACAACTCTCGCCGACCAGCCCCTGAGCCCGCTCGACGGCCGCTACCGCGGCGCCGTCGCAGGTCTTTCCGACTACCTCTCCGAGGCCGGGCTCAACCGGGCGCGCGTCGAGGTCGAGGTGGAGTGGATCATCGCCCTCGCCGGGCGCGGCCTGTTCGGCGCCACGCCGTTGGATGCGACCCAGCAGGAGGCGCTGCGGGCGCTGTACCGCGACTTCGGCCAGGCCGAGATCGACTGGCTGGCCTCGACCGAGTCGGTCACCCGGCACGACGTGAAGGCCGTCGAATACCTCGTGCGCGACCGGCTCACCGCCCTCGGGCTCGACGCCGTCGCCGAGCTCACCCACTTCGCCTGCACGAGCGAGGACATCAACTCCGCCTCGTACGCCCTCACCGTCAAGCGCGCCGTCGAGAACGTGTGGCTGCCGAAGCTCCACGTCGTGATCGACGCCATCGCGGCCCTCGCCGAGCAGCATCGGGATGCCGCCATGCTCTCGCGCACGCACGGTCAGCCCGCGACCCCGTCGACGATGGGCAAGGAGCTGGGCGTGTTCGCGTGGCGCCTGCGCCGGGTCGCCGCGCAGATCGCGGGCGGCGAGTACCTGGCGAAGTTCTCCGGGGCGACCGGAACCTGGTCGGCGCACCTGGCCGCCGCCCCCGACGTGGACTGGCCGGCGCTCTCGCGCGAGTTCATCGAGGGGCTGGGCCTGCACTTCAACGTGCTGACGACGCAGATCGAGTCGCACGACTGGCAGGTCGAGCTGTACGACCGCGTGCGTCACGCCGGCGGCATCCTGCACAATCTCGCGACCGACATCTGGACGTACATCGCGATGGGCTTCTTCGCGCAGATCCCGGTCGCCGGCGCCACCGGCTCGTCGACCATGCCGCACAAGATCAACCCGATCCGCTTCGAGAACGCCGAGGCGAACCTCGAGATCGCGGGCGGTCTGTTCACGACGCTGGCCGCCACCCTGGTCACGAGCCGGATGCAGCGCGACCTCACCGACTCGACGACGCAGCGCAACATCGGCGTCGCGTTCGGCCACTCGCTGCTGGCCCTGGACAACCTGCAGCGCGGCCTCAAGGAGATCTCGCTGTCGCGCGACGTGCTGCTGGCCGACCTCGACGCCAACTGGGAGGTGCTCGCCGAGGCGATCCAGACCGTCGTGCGCGCTGAGATCGTGGCCGGGCGCTCGGCCATCACCGACCCGTACGCGCTGCTGAAGGATCTCACGCGCGGCCGCCGCGTCGGCGGGCCCGAGCTCGCCGAGTTCGTGCGCGGGCTCGACATCGGCGACGAGGCGAAGGCGCGCCTGCTCGCCCTCACCCCCGCGACCTACACGGGCCTCGCTTCGGAGCTGGTCGGCGAGCTCTGACGCACGCGGCGCCGCGTCAGTCGCGCGGCGCGGTGTCGTCGTCGGATGCCGGTGCCGCGGCATCCGCGGCCCCCTCGGCGGGATTCTCGTCGAGCAGCACGCCGTGATCGACCTCACGCGTGATCTCGGCGGGGTCGACGGCGAGCATGAGCAGCGCGATGATCACGAGCGTCGCGATGAACGAGATGCCGGCCACGACCCCCGCCACCTGGGCGATGCGCAGGTGCGGTTCGAGTTCACCGGGCTCCGGCGCCGGCAGATCGGTGAAGAAGCCCATCGACACGAGCGCGACGCCGCCGCCGAACACCGCGGCGGCGAAGGCGAGCCCGAGCAGCTGCACCGGCTTCATGAGGTCGCGGCGCGTCGCGGGACGCGGCCCGAGGTTCGGTTCGCTCACGCCACAGCCCCCGCCCGCCGCGGCGACAGGCCCGCGATGCCGAGGAACACCGCGACGATCGCCGCGTAGCCGCCGAACAGGCCGACCCCGATCGCGATGCCCGTGAGGGTGAAGCTCTGCCCGGCATCCGCGATGAAGTAGTCGAGGCGGTACGCCGGATTGACCACGAGCAGCGCGATGCCGAGAGCGATCGTGAACGCCCCGATGAGGATCTCGTCGCGCGCGTCGTCGCGGCCCTGCCGGCGGTCGCGCACTCCCCACCCCAGCTCGGCGGCGCCGCTCAGCAGCGCCCAGGCGATCAGCAGCCAGAAGAACAGCGTCGTCGAACGGATGCCGGGCAGGCCCGACACCATGCCGGCCACGAGCATGAGCGCGCCAAGCACGATCGGCAGCGCGCGGCGCGCGCGCGGGTAGGCGAGCCACGCGCCGAGCAGCAGGACGAGCGCCGACGCCGTCGCCCAGCCGCTGAAGACGGACAGGCCGACGGTCGCGGAGTGATCGGGCGTGAAGGTGATCATGATCGCCGCCACCGCCGCCAGCGCGGCGCGCGCGAGCTGCACGTGCCGCGTCGTGAAGACGCGCACGGCGGGTGCCGCGGGCGCGGTGGCGCGCGCGGCAGCGCTTTCGGCGTCAGGCACGGCGAGACCCATCGGATCGGGGACGGCGGAACCTCACCAGTCTAGGTCGTCCGGCGCGTCCCACCCGCCGTCGCGGCGGGCGGGGTCACTCGGCGGGCTGTCACGCCTGGTTGATGCGGATGTGGGTGCCCGCCGGGTCGCGGAAGGCGCAGTCGCGGGTGCCCCAGGGCTGGTCCATGGGCTCCTGCAGCACCTCCGCGCCCGCGGCGCGCCCGCGCTCGAACGCGGCATCGAGGTCGGCGGCGAAGAAGACGTACGGCCCCGGACCCGAGCCCTTGGCGACGAGGCGGTGCAGCGCCTCGGCATCCTCGGGGGAACGGCCGGCGCCCGGATCGGAGAGCACGAGCGCGACGCCGGACCCGCCGGACGTGCCGACGGTGACCCAGCGGTGACCGTCGGAGGCGATGTCGCCCAGGAGCTCGAGCCCGAGCGCGTCGCTGTAGAACGCGATGGCGGCGTCGACGTCGTCGACGGTGATCGGGCAGTACATGAGGGCGATGTCAGTCATGGCGGCAACGATACGGATGCCGGCCCGGATGGTGCTTCTCCGATCCTGCTCGACCGCGCCGCCGCCTGCGTCGCGGGCGCCGGGCGTCGCGTCGCGGGCGTCGCATCGCGCGCGTCGCGGGCGTCGCGAAATACGGAGATGTCGCGAAAAACGGATGGTTCAGCCGGCATCCGTCCGTATTTCGCGACTTTTCCGTTTTTCGCGGCGCGGATGCGGCGGGCCTGGGTGCCGCCGAGCGCGGCGGACGCCGCGGATGCCAGCGGGCCGGTCAGGCGTAGCGGGTCGGGCGGGTGAGGATCTTGGCCGTGCACGCGGGCATCGCCTCGGCGGCCTCGTGCGGACGCGCCCGGTAGGCGCTCGGGGTCTCCCCGACGAGCCGCGTGAACGTGGAGCTGAACGACCCGAGCGAGGTGGCGCCGACGGTCATGCAGGCCTGGGTCACGCTCATCCCGCCCCGCAGCAGCGCCATCGCCCGCTCCACCCGCCGCGTCATGAGGTACGCGTAGGGCGTCTCGCCGTACGCCTCGCGGAACTCGCGGGAGAAGTGCGCCGGCGACATGAACGCCTTCGCCGCCATCGTCGGCACGTCGAGGGGCTCGGCGTAGGCGCGGTCCATGAGGTCGCGGGCGCGACGCAGATGCGCGAGCGTCTGCGGGGATTGCGGCGAGGCCGGCGAGGGTGCGGCCCGATCAGCCACGGATCGCCTCGACGGCCCGCAACACGGCGAGGGTGCGGGCGTGGTCGGGGGCGGCATCCGCCTCACCGCGCACGAGGGCGGCGAAGCGGGCGACCTCGTAGACCATGTTGTTCTCCGCTCCGTCGACGCGGTGCACGGTGCGGATGCCGCCCAGCCCCGTCACGGCGATCTCGCGCGGGTCGGTGATCGCGTCGATCTCGATCGTGCCCCGCTCGCCCTGGATCTCGTCGGGCCGGGCCGTGAACCCGATCTTGGAGAACGCGATCTGCGCGACGAATCCGTCGTAGGCGAGGAGGGCGGCGCCCGCGCCGTCGGCGCCGGTCGCGACCGGGACGAGACGTCCGGCGACGTCGTTCGGCGCACCGAACAGCGCGATCGCCGCGCTCAGCGGATAGACGCCCAGGTCGAACAGGGCGCCGCCGGCCAGCGCCGGGTCGAAGATGTTCGGCGTCTCGCCGGCGAGGACGAGGTCGTAGCGCGCCGACCGCTTGCCGTAGGTGAACGATGCGAGCCGCACCGGGCCGATCTCGGGCAGCAGCTCGCACACCCGGGAAAGGCCCGGGTCGTACGCGTTGCGCATGCCCTCGAAGACGACGACCCCGCGCCGCCGCGCGTGCTCGACCAGCGCGGCGAACTCGGCCGCCGTCGGGGTCGCGGGCTTCTCCAGGAAGACGTGCACCCCGGCGGCGATCGCCCGGGCGGCCTGGCCGGCATGGGCGCCGTTGGGCGACCCGACGTACACCGCGTCGACGTCCCCTCCGGCCAGGAGCGCGTCGAGGTCGGTGCTGACCCGGGCGACGCCGATGCGGTCGGCGAACGCCCGGCCGCGGGCGGCGTCGCGCGAGGTCACCGCGTCGATCCGGATGCCGTCCACCGCGGTGACGGCATCCGCGAATCGCTCGGTGATGGTGCTGGTGCCGATCGTGGCGAGTCTGATCACGTGCTCCACGATAGGCCGGGCGGATCAGGGCCGCAGCGGCAGCAGCGGCGACAGGTCGGCGCGCGTGCCCGAGGCGAGGATACGGCCGGAGGCGACGGCATCCGGCCACGCCTCGGCACCGGTGGCGAGGGCGATCCAGGTCGCGGCGTCGAGTTCGACGACGTTCGGGGGCGTGCCGCGGGTGTGGCGCGGCCCCTCGATCACCTGCACGGCGCCGAAGGGCGGCACCCGCACCTCGACGGTGCCGCCCGGCGCCTTCTCGGCCAGCAGCTCCAGCAGGTACCGCACCGCGGTGGCGAGGTCGGGGCGGGCGGGCGCGGTCTGCACGGCGTCCGCCGCAGCGACGGCGGCGAGGGCGGCCCGCCCCGCCTCGGTCCCGATCCTGCGCGCCATGCCTCCACGCTAGCCCGACCGGGCCCGCCCCCGACGCGCCCGCCCCCACCGGCGGCGCCGAAACCGCGAATCTGCCTGAGTCATGCGCCCAGAAAGCGGCCACGGCGCCGCGGGTAGGCTGGCCGGGTGCGCATTCTCGTCCTCGGTTCCGGTGCCCGCGAGCACGCCATCCTCCTCGCGCTGAAGGGAGAGGATGCCGGTCACGAGCTGTTCGCCGCCCCCGGCAACGCCGGCATCGCCGCCGACGCGACGATCGCGGCGGACCTCGACCCGAACAGCCCGGCGCAGGTCACGGCATTCGCGAACGACGAGCACATCGACCTCGTCATCGTCGGCCCCGAGGCGCCGCTCGTCGCGGGCGTCGCCGACGCGCTGCGCGAGCGGGGCATCCCGGTGTTCGGCCCCGGCCGGGCCGCCGCCCAGCTGGAGGGCTCGAAGGCCTTCGCCAAGCGCGTGATGGACGCCGCCGGCGTCCCGACCGGCCGCGCCACCCGTGCGACCACCCGCGCCGAGGTCGAGACCGCGCTCGACGCCTACGGCGCGCCGCACGTCGTGAAGGCCGACGGCCTCGCCGCGGGCAAGGGCGTCATCGTCACGGGCGACCGCGCCGCCGCCCTCGCCCATGCCGACGCGTACCTCGCCTCGGGCGCGGTGCTCGTCGAGGAGTTCCTGGCTGGCCCCGAGGTGTCGCTGTTCTTCGTCAGCGACGGCGACGCCGTGCGCGCGCTGAGCCCCGCGCAGGACTTCAAGCGCGCGTACGACGGCGACGCCGGCCCGAACACCGGCGGCATGGGCGCCTACTCGCCGCTGCCCTGGCTGAACGACCGCTTCGGCAGCGAGGCCGAGTTCGTCGCCGAGGTCACCCGCACCGTCGCCGAGCCGGTGATCCGGCAGCTGGATGCCGAGGGCACGCCCTTCATCGGGCTGCTCTACGCCGGGCTCATCCTCACCGACGACGGCGTCAAGGTCATCGAGTTCAATGCCCGTTTCGGCGACCCCGAGACCCAGGTCGTGCTCGCCCGTCTGACGAGCCCGCTGTCGCGGCTGCTCATGTCGGCCGCGGCCGGGCACCTCGAGGACGAACCCGATCCGGTCTTCGCCGACACCGCCGCGATCACGGTCGTGCTCGCCAGCGAGGGCTACCCCGAGCAGCCCGTCACGGGGCGGACGATCACGGGGACGGATGCCGCGGCATCCGTCCCGGGCGTCCACCTCGCGCACGCCGCCACCGCCCGCGTCGACGGCGGAGCGCTCGTCGCGACGGGAGGCCGGGTGCTGTGCGTCGTCGCCACCGGCGACACGTTCGCGCAGACGCGCGAACGTGCATATGCCGCGATCGGCATGATCGGGCTCGAGGGCGCGCACTTCCGCACCGACATCGCCGCGCGCGTCGCCTAGCCGCCCGCGCGACGTCGCCGCCCGCGCCTTCATCCGGCGCAAACCACGGCGACCGGCCCGTTTGGACGCGTTCTGCGACAGATGAACGAACGGCGCGTCGGCTCATCCGTCACGAACGACGGCGACCGGCCCGTTTGGACGCGTTCTGTGACGGATCAACGAGCGACGCGCCGGCTCATCCGTCACGAATGACGGCTACCGGACCATGTGGACGCGATTTGTGACGGATCAGCGAGCGGCGGTCCCCGCCCGCCACCCTCATCCGTCACAAACAACGGCCACCGGGCCGCTTCACCGCGGTTTGTGACGGATCAACGAGCGACGCGGCCCCGCCTGCGGCGCCCTCATCCGTCACGAACGACGACTATCGGACTGTGTGGGCGCGGTTTGTGACGGATGAACGGGGATGCCGCGAGCCGGGAGCCGCGGCATCCCGCGAGCCGAGCCGCAACATCCGCGAGCCGCAACATCCCCCGAGCCGCAACACCCCGGAGCCGCGTCAGCGGCGCGCGGCGAGGTGCTCGGGCCGGCGCAGGAACGGCACCACGACGACGCCGACGAGCATGACGGCGGCCGGCAGGAGCACCGACTGCGCCATGGCGTCGGAGAACCCCGCGACGACGACGTCGGGCAGCTGGCCCGAGCCGAAGTCGCCGCCGGCATCCGCGGCTCCGGGCAGGTTCGCCTCCAGCCGCCCCTGCATGAACGCGGCGATGGCGGCCGACCCGAGCACCGAGCCGATGGTGCGGGTCGTGTTGTAGATGCCCGAGCCGGCACCGGCCTGGCGCGGCGCGAGGTTGCGGGTCGCCGTGGTGGCCAGCGGCCCCCACATGCCCGACTGGCCGATGCCCATGAGCGCCGACGGCAGCAGGAACATCCAGATCTCCGTGTCGGGGTTCATCAGCGCCGCGTACCAGAACAGCGAGATCGCCGTCAGCAGTAGGCCCGGCACGAGCAGGAAGCGCGGGTCGACGCGGTCGAGGAGGCGGCCCGCGAAGGGCGCGAGCACGCCGGCGAGCACGGCCATGGGGATGAGCAGCAGCGCCGATTCGGTCGGAGTGAGTCCGCGCGCCAGCTGGTAGTAGAACATCATCGGCAGCGACATGGCCGTCACGGTGAACCCGACCGTCGTGATCCCGAGGTTCGCGACCGAGAAGTTGCGATCGCGGAACAGATCGAGCGGGACCAGCGGCTCGCTGCGGGTCTTCGCCTGCTGCCAGATGAACAGGCCCATGACGACCACTCCGCCCACGATCATCGCCCAGACCCACCCGGCCCAGTCGTAGTGCTCGCCCTCCTGCAGACCGAACACGATGAGGAACAGGGCGACCGCGCTGAGGAAGACCCCGACGATGTCGAAGCGGTGCTGGTGGGTCTCGAGCTTGGGCACGAGAATCCAGGCCATCACGAAACCGATGACGCCGACCGGCAGGTTGATGAAGAAGATCCACTCCCAACCGAAGCCGTCGACGAGCAGACCCCCCGCGAGCGGGCCGACGAGCATCGCGACGCCCGAGGTGGCGCCCCACAGGCCCATCGCCGCCCCGCGGCGCTGCGGCGGGAACGTGCGCGTGATGACGGCCATCGTCTGCGGTGTCATCATCGAGGCGCCCACGCCCTGCACGGCGCGGAAGGCGACGAGCATCGCCAGCGAACCCGACAGGC
Organism: Microbacterium sp.; assembly: GCF_047602155.1. Lineage (GTDB taxonomy): Bacteria > Actinomycetota > Actinomycetes > Actinomycetales > Microbacteriaceae > Microbacterium. The sequence continues at coordinate 1,079,457 of NZ_JASGHZ010000001.1, forward strand.
CGCAGCCGAGCGATCCGAGGGTGAAGACGGCGAGGCCGATGAGGTAGATGTTCTTCGGGCCGAAGCGGTCGCCGAGGCGCCCCGTGATGAGCAGCGGAACGGCGTAGGCCAGCAGGTAGGCCGAGGTGACCCACACGACGTTGTCGAGGTTGTTGGTGTCGGGGTCGAGCGCCGCCTTGATCGCGGGGTTCGCGACCGAGACGATCGTCGTATCGACGAGGATCATGAAGAACCCGATGACCATCGCCCACAGGGCGGGCCACGGGCTGCGCGGAGTCTTGACCGACCCGGTCGCGGTGGTGCCGAGCGTGCCGGATTCGGCGCGGTAACCGGTGGCGACGGATGCCGCGGGCTGCGCGGCGGCGGGATCGTGGTGCGGCGTGGGATCGGTCATGTCCGTGCGGCTTCTCTCTGTGCGAGGTAGCGGTCGGTGGGGCCGCAGGGCGACGGCCCCCACGAGAAATCGGGGTCGGCGAGGCGCTCGATCATGCCCCGCACCCAGGTCAGATCGGCGTCGAGCAGCAACGCCTGCCGCTCGACCTCGATGATGTACTGCTCGGGCACGCCCTTCGCGAGCGCCTTGGCGTGGCCCGCGCGGTGCAGTTCGCGCGAGGCGTCGAGCGCTTCGGCGCGCGCCGTCAGCAGCGCGATCACCTCGGCGCGGTCGAGGTCGTGCGCGGCGGCGAGCGCGACGCGGAACTCGGTCGGGTGGTCGAGGCGCGCAAGCTCACGGCGCACCCAGTCGGGCAGGGAGGTGCGCCCGGCATCCGTCAGGGCGTAGGTCGTGCGCTCGGGACGGTTGCCCTCGCGGTCGGTGCCGACCTCGGCGATGAGGCCGCACCGCTGCAGCCGCGCGACGGTGTGATACACCGTGCCGTTCGTGAGCGGCACGATGCGGTCGTCGTGCCGCTCACGCATGAGCCGGATCATCTCGTACGGATGCATGTCGTCTTCGCGCAGCAGCGCGAGCACCATGACGCTCAGGGGCGTCAGGCGGGCGACGGCATCCGACATCCGATTACTCCGCTTCGACTAGTCCATGTGGACTATATCGCTTCTGCGGAGCGTTGTCACCGCGGTCACCGCCCGGGCGCGCTCCCGCCCGTCGGCGCCGTCGCGGTGTCGACCCGGGCCACGAGAGTGGCCTGGTAGCCGGCCGCGACACTGCCGGTCACGGTCGCCAGCTGCAGCACACCGCCGTCATTGCCGAACACGTTGTCGGTGGCGAGGGTGATCTGCGACAGGTTGCCCGCCGATCCGCTGTACGCCGCCTGCTGGTAGACCTCCGTGAGCACGCTCTCGGGGAAGGCGATCTGCGACGTGGCGATCGCGTTGCCCGAGTCGGTGATGTCACTGACCGAGGGATACACCTCGAAGTGGATATGCGGCCAGCGGCCGGAGTAGCATCCGGGAACGATCGAGGTGAACGTGACCTGGCCGTCGGCGTCGGCGACCTGCACACCGCGCAGGAAGGTGTCGTTTTCCAGACCCGTGGAATACATCGAGTACTCGCCCTGCGCCGTGCAGTGCCAGGCGTACACGGCGACCCCCTCGAACGGGACGTCGCCGTTCGCCATGTCGGTGATGCGCAGCGTGAACTCGAGCGGCACGCCGTCGACAGCGGTGCCGCCGTCGACGTTGGTGCGGATGTCGCTGCGCACGATGCCCGACTGCTCCAGCACGTCGGGGCCGTTCGACCCGTCACCCGGGTACGGGCCGGCCGTCTCGTCGGGAATCTCGCCGGCGGGAAGCGTCTCGGAGGTCGCCGTCGCGGTCGGCGTGGGCGTGGGCGTGGAGGTCGCGGTCGCGGTCGCGGTCGCCGTCGATGCGGCGTTCGACACGGCAGAGCACGCGGCCAGCGCCGCCGTACCGGCGCCGATGCCGACAAGACCGAGGATGCGGCGACGGCTCAGCAGGGTGCCGAGGTCGAACGCGGCGCCCTGGTCGACGACCTCTTCGTCGGGACGCGGCAGCGTGCGCCCCTCGTAGGCGGGGCCGGCGGGGGTCTGGTCTGGTTCGGGGATCATACGAGCACTGTACCTCCGGCCAGTTCGGTGACTCCTCGGCATCCGCTATCTGTTTGCTATGGATGCCGAGGGTCGGCGGGCGTCGCCTCGCGCATCGCTCCCGCATCCGGGGAGGCACCCGCGATAATGGACCGGTGACGGATGCCCTCGACCTGCCCGGCTGGACCCACGTGTACTCCGGGAAGGTGCGCGACCTGTATCGCCCCGCGGACGGCCAGGGCGACCGCATGCTCGTCGTCGCGAGCGACCGGGTCAGTGCGTTCGACCACGTGCTGAGCCCCGGCATCCCGGGCAAGGGCGAGCTGCTGACGACCCTCAGCCTGTGGTGGTTCGGCCGGCTGGCCGGCGCCGACGGCGGCCGGGCGATTGCGAACCACCTGACCGGTGGGGATGTTCCGGCCGCGGTCACGGGCCGCGCGATGATCGTGCGCGAGCTCGACATGCTGCCGATCGAGTGCGTCGTGCGCGGCTACCTCACCGGCTCGGGCTGGGCCGAGTACCGCACCGCGCAGACGGTGTGCAGCATCCCCCTGCCGGCAGGGCTGAGCGATGGCGACCGTCTCCCCGAACCGATCTTCACCCCCGCATACAAGGCGCCGCTGGGCGAGCACGACGAGAACATCTCGTTCGCCCGCGCCGAGGAGCTCGTCGGTGCGGAGCGGGCAGCCGAGCTGCGCGACACGTCCCTGGAGATCTACCGCCGCGCCGCCGCGACCGCGCGGGCGCGGGGGCTGATCCTCGCCGACACCAAGTTCGAGTTCGGCGTCGACGCCCACGGCGTGCTGACCCTCGCCGACGAAGTGCTCACGAGCGACTCGTCGCGGTACTGGGACGGCGCCGCGTGGGCGGCCGGCACGACTCCCGCCGAGCGCATGGCGAGCTTCGACAAGCAGATCGTGCGCGACTGGCTCGCGGCCAACTGGGACAAGACGGGCACCCCGCCCGAGCTGCCCGCCGACATCGTCACGCGGACGGCGGGGAAGTACCGCGAGCTGCTCGAGAAGCTGACGGCGTAGGGTCTCGCGGGCGCCGCCGCGTTCCGCGTCCGTGCCGCTTCGTCGCCCCGCTACGCCGTCGAACCCGCCCCATCTTGTCGACCCTGCCGGTTGCGCACCGTTCGTAAGCGGCCGGGTCGTGCGCACCCGGCGGGTTCGACGGCCGGCGCATAACTCGGGCAGTTCCGAGCCGGGTATGGCGGATGCCGCATCCGACGGCGCGCGTCCCGGCTCACAGCGTTCACTCAGCTAGCCTGGCGCCAGGCATCCACCCGACCTTTCCGCCAAGGAGTACCGCATGCCCGTCTGGACCCTGCACGGCGACGGCCGCACCGTCGCCCCCGGCGCCGTCGTCACCCCCGGCGAGCGCCTGGGCTGGCCCGCCACCATCGCGATCGGCGCGCAGCACGTCGTCGCGATGTTCGGCGCGACGTTCCTCGTGCCGCTGCTGACCGGCTTCCCCGTCTCGACGACGCTGCTGTTCTCGGGTCTCGGGACGCTGCTGTTCCTCGCGCTGACCCGCAACAAGCTGCCCAGCTATCTCGGCTCGTCGTTCGCGTTCATCGCCCCGATCACGGCGCTGAACGGCGGCAACGCGCTTCAGACCGGAGAGCAGATCAGCCAGGCGCTCGTCGGCGTCTTCGTCGCCGGCGTGCTGCTGGCAGGCGTCGGCTTCCTCGTCCAGGCCACCGGAACGGGCTGGATCGAGAAGCTCATGCCGCCGGTGGTATCTGGTGCGATTGTGGCATTGATCGGGCTGAACCTCGCGCCCGCGGCGTGGAACAACTTCCAAGCGCAGCCGGTTCTGGCATCCATCACGCTTGCGGCATGCGTGCTGTTCGCCGTGCTGTTCCGTGGATTCCTCGGCCGCATCTCGATCTTCCTCGGCGTCGTCGTCGGCTACCTCGTCGCCGTCTTCACCGGGCAGGTCGATTTCACCTCGGTCAACGATGCCGACTGGATCGGGCTGCCCGCCTTCCACCTGCCCGCCTTCGGCGACCCCGCCGCGTGGGGCGTTCTGCCGATGTTCCTGCCGGTCGTCCTCGTGCTCATCGCCGAGAACGTCGGCCACGTGCGGGGTGTCGCGACGATGACGGGGGATGCCGGCATCAACCGCCACACCGGCCGCGCCCTCGTCGCCGACGGCCTCGCGACGACCATCGCCGGCGCGTTCGGCGGCTCAGGCACGACGACGTACGGCGAGAACATCGGCGTCATGGCCGCGACCCGCGTCTACTCGACGGCGGCGTACTGGGTCGCGGGGTCGATCGCGGTGCTGCTCGCCTTCTCACCGAAGGTGGGCGCACTGCTGTTCACGATCCCGGGCGGGGTCATCGGCGGCGTGACGACGGCGCTGTACGGCCTCATCGGCGTCATCGGCATGAAGATCTGGGTCGACAACCACGTCGACTTCTCGCGCCCGGTCAACCAGTTCACGGTCGCGGTGTCGTTCGTCGTCGCGATCGCGAACTTCACGATGGACCTCGGGCAGCTCTCGTTCAGCGGCATCATCCTCGGCACCCTCGCAGCCCTCGTGATCTACCACGGCGGCAACGCAATCGCCCGCTGGCGCCGCACCGGCGCCGACGACGGCGGCCCCATCGTGCCCATCGGCCAGCTCGGCGGCGACCCCGACGCCTGACCCCCGCACCCCCCACCCCCGCGAAACCTCACAAATGTCCCGTTTCTGAGCCCAAAAGCGAGAATCTGCGTACATTTGTGAGGTTTCGCGGTCGGCAGGGCGGGCGGTCGGCAGGGCGGGCGCGCGCGACGCGGGCGGGCAGGCAGCGGCGGGCGGGCAGCGGCGGCCGCCGCGTCAGGCCGAGTCGCGGACGATCAGTGCGGTGGGGAGCATCGTCACGTGCGGCGGAGTGCCGCCGGCGAGCAGCGCGAGCAGCACATCGGCCATCTGCTCGCCCTGGTCGTGCGAGGGCTGCCGCACGGTGGTCAGCAGCGGGCTGCCGGTGACGGCGACCGGCGAGTCGTCGAAGCCGATGACTGCGACGTCGTCGGGCACCCGCGCGCCCACCCGCCCCAGGGTCGCCAGCACGCCGCGGGCCATGAGGTCGCTCGCGACGAACAGCGCGTCGAATCCGTCGGCGCCGACGGCGTCGAGCAGCCGCTGCATCGCCGCGGCTCCCCCCGCGACCGTGAAATCGCCGTCTTCGACACCGACCGGCTCGAGCCCCGCCGCGGCGAGCGCGGCGCGGAACCCGGCAAGCCGGTCGATGCCGGCCGGCATCGAGAAAGGCCCCGCGACGGTCGCGATGCGCCGGTGACCCTTGTCGAGCAGGTACTGCGTGGCCGCCCGGCCGCCCGCGACATTGTCGACGTCGACGTAGTAGTCGCCCTCGCGCTCGCGCACGGGGCGCCCGCCGTAGACCACCGGCACCGCCTGGGCGATGCGCTCGATGAAGGTGTCGCTCGTGTGGTGCGAGACGACGATCGCGCCGTCGACGGCGCCGCTGCGCATGTATGCCGTCGTCTTGTCGCGCGGGTGGTCGCTGGCGATGATGAGGTTGAGCACGTAGTCCGACCGGCTCAGCCGCGCGTTGATGCCCGACACGATCGACGCGAAGAACGGGTCGCCGAAAAAGCGCGTCGTGTCTTCGGGCACGACGAGCGCGATCGCCATCGTGGCGCGGCTCGCGAGCGAGCGGGCGGCCCGGTTGGGCACGTAGTTGAGCGCCGCGATCGCGTCGCGCACGGCCGCGAGCGCCGCCGGACTGACGGCGGTCGACCCGTTGACGACGCGCGACACCGTCGACCGCGACACCCCCGCCACCGCCGCGACCTGCTCGATGGTCGGGGCCGCACGCGGCGTCTCGATGGTCACGGGCTCTCTCTCCCCACGAGGGATGCCGCAGGCACCGCGGCAACATCGATCGCCCTGTCGGCGATGACCCGACGATACTCCAGCGCGCTGTCTTTCAGCGTGCGCACCTGGGTGTCGTAGTCGACGCGCACGATGCCGAACCGCTTCGCGTACCCCCACGCCCACTCGAAGTTGTCGAGCAGCGACCAGGAGAAGTAGCCGCGCACGTCGACGCCGGCATCCCGCGCGTCGAGGATCGCCCCGAGGTGCGCCCGCAGGAACTCCGCGCGCGCGGCGTCGTGCACGCGCTGCGCGCCCCCGGCGTCGGTCGTCACCTCGTCGTCGTACGCCGCGCCGTTCTCGGTGACGTACAGCACCGTGCCGGCCGGCTGCGCGTAGTCGGCCCACACCCGTTGCAGCAGCCGGGTGAGCCCCTCGGGCTGCACCTCCCAGTGCATGTCGGTGCGCGGCAGCTTCCGCTCGTGCCAGTGGATGCCGGCGTGCGACGGGAACGGCGAGGCCGCCCGCCGGCCGGTCGGAGCGTCGCCCGGAGGCGGGGGCGTCGGGTCGGGGGAGCCGCTGACGTAATCGCCGTGGTAGTAGTTCACGCCGAGGGTGCCGAGGGGCGTCGCGATGGTGTCGAGGTCGCCGGGGAGGACGGCGGCATCCAGCGCATCGATCGCCGCCGGGTCGACGGCCCGGATGTCGGCGACGACATCCGGGGGATACGACCCGCGGAACACCGGGTCGAGGAACCACCGGTTGAACTGGCCGTCGATGCGCCGCGCCGCATCGACGTCGGCGGCGGCCGAGCCGTCGACGGGGTCGGCGACGGTGAGGTTCAGCGTGAGCCCGAGGTTCAGGCTCGCGTCGCGCGCGCGCAGCTGCTGCACGGCGAGCCCGTGCCCGAGCAGCAGGTGGTGCGCCGCGAGCACGCCGTCGGTGACGCTGTAACGCCCCGGCGCGTGGATGCCGGCGGTGTAGCTGAGAAACGACGAGCACCACGGTTCGTTGAGCGTCGTCCAGGTGTGCACCCGGTCGCCGAGCGCGTCGTGCACCGACAGCGCGTACTCCGCGAACCTCTCGCTCGTGGAGCGCACCGTCCAGCCGCCGCGGTCTTCGAGCGCCTGCGGCAGATCCCAGTGGTACAGCGTCAGCCAGGGCGCGATGCCGGCATCCCGCAGCTCGTCGACGAGACGCCGGTAGAAGTCGAGGCCCGCCTGGTTGACCGCCCCGCCGTCGGGGCGCACCCGCGCCCACGACACCGAGAACCGGTACGTGTCGAGCCCGAGCTCCTTCATGAGCGCCACGTCGCCGCGGTAGCGGTGGTAGTGGTCGCAGGCGACGTCGCCGTTGTCGGCGTCGATGACGGCGCCGGGCACGCGGGCGAAGGCATCCCAGATCGATGCCGTGCGCCCGTCTTCGAACGCGGCGCCCTCGATCTGGTACGCCGCCGTGGCGGCGCCGAAGACGAAGTCGGCGGGGAAGGCGCGGGAGCGCGGGGACGCAGACGTCATGGGGTGGTCCTTCTGATCTGGATTTCTGATCCCGGTGCGCGGCCTCAGCCCTTCACCGCGCCCTGCATGATGCCGCTCACGAGCTGCCGCCCCGCGAAGATGAACAGGATGATGAGCGGGATCGTCGACAGCAGCACGCCCGCCAGCACGATCGAGTAGTCGACGAAGTAGTTCGACTGCAGCAGCGACAGTGCCACCGGCAGGGTCGGGTTCTGCCGGTCGAGCACGATGAACGGCCAGAAGAAGTTGTTCCACGCCGACACGAACGTGAACAGCCCGAGCATCGCCGCCGCGGGCCGCGCGGCCGGCACGCCGACCGTGAGGAACGTGCGGAACGCGCTCGCTCCGTCGACCCGCGCCGCCTCGATGAGCTCGTCGGGCACGGCCTGGCGGATGTACTGCGTCATCCAGAACACGCCGAAGGCGCTCACGAGGGCGGGGACGATGATGGCGCCGAGGTTGCCGGTCCAGCCGATCTCGCTGAACAGGATGTACAGCGGCACGACGCCCAGCTGCATCGGCACGGCCATCGTCGCGATGACGAACACGAGCAGCACGCTCGACCCGCGGAACCGCAGCTTCGCGAACGCCCAGCCGGCCAGCGTCGAGAAGAAGACGACCGACAGCGCGATCAGCCCCGAGCTGATGATCGAGTTGCCCAGGGCCACCCAGAAGTTCACCGCCGGGTCGCCGATCACCTTCGCGGCGTTGCTGAAGAAGTTGCCGCCGGGGATCCACGACATGTGCGGGTCGCGGATCGTGTACGAGGTGCCCGACCCGATCAGCAGCGACCAGTAGAACGGGAAGATGCTCGCCAGCAGCACGACGCCGAGGCAGCCGTAGACGAACCAGCCGGGGCGCGTGCCGCGGATGTAACGCGGGCGCCTGTTCCGACGCGGGATGCCGGCATCCTCGCGCGCGGCGCTCGCCGCGGTTTCGGGGGTCGTGGCTGCGGTGGTCATCGCGACACCTCCTGCGTCGGGGCGGCATCCATCGCGTGCGCCGCCTGGCGGCGGGACGCCGCCACCTGCGCCTTGGCCGCGCGCCGCGCCGCGCGCACCTGCGCACGCGTCAGGGGCGAGCGACCGCCCTCGTCGCGCACGAGCGAGCGCGTGACGAACAGGTTGATGACGCCGATGATGAGGATGATGAGGAAGAGGATCCACGCGAGCGCCGCCGCGCGGCCGAAGTTCCATTCGCCCCAGCCGATGTTGTACAGCCAGAGCGTGATCGTCAGCCACTGCGAGTTGGCGCCGCCGGTGCCGTACTGGTCGTACATGCGCGGCTCGTCGAAGATCTGCAGTCCGCCGATCGTCGAGGTGACGATGACGAAGATGAGGGTGGGGCGCAGGCTCGGCAGCGTGATGGAGAAGAACTGGCGCATCTTGCCGGCGCCGTCGACCGTCGCCGCCTCGTAGTAGTCGCGTGGAATCGCCTGCATCGCGGCGAGGAGGATGAGGGTGTTGTACCCGGTCCAGCGGAAGTTCACCATCGTCGCGATCGCGATGTGGCTGGCGAAGGCGTTGGAGTGCCATTTGACCGCATCGATGCCGATCGCGCCGAGCCCCGTGTTCACGATGCCGTACTGGTCGCCGAACATGTTCGAGAAGATGAGGGCGACCGCGACCGGGGCCATGACGTAGGGCAGCAGCACGCCCATGCGCCAGAAGGTCTTGGCGCGGATGTTCTGGTCGAGCATCGCCGCGATGAAGACCGCGACGATCAGCTGCGGGACGCTGGAGAGCAGGAAGATGCTGAACGTGTTGCGCAGCGCGATCCAGAACTTCGGGTTGGCGAGGATCCACTCGTACTGACCGAACCCGATGAACTGGCCCGTCCCGCGCACGAGATCCCAGTCCATGAACGAGATGATCGCGGTGTATGCGATCGGGAACAGCCCGACGATGATGAACAGGACGAAGAACGGCGAGATGTAGAGGTAGGGCGAGATCTTCAGATCCCACGCGCTCAGCCTGCTGCCGAACCCGATTCTGCGCTGCGCCTTGATCGTGGCGGTGCTCATTTCTCTCCTTCGTGCCGTTCGTGTTCTTGCCGTTCGTGCCCGTCGCGGGCGTTTCGTCTCGCTGCGCCCGCTCAACGACCGCGACCCCGCCGCGCTCGCTCAACGACCGAGAACCCCCGGTCGTTGAGCGAGCCGCGCAGCGACGAGACGAAACGCATCGACCGCGCGTCGAGCCGGATCAGCCGATGGCCTCGACCTCGGAGACCCACTGGGCCCACGACGCGGCCTTGTCCTGCGTTCCGTCCTCGACACGGGTCAGCGCCTGCTGCATCGCGTCGTTGACCTGGAAGTAGAACTCGCCCTTGAACGGAGCGACCGTCACCGCGTTGGCGCGGTTCGAGAAGATCTCGCCGACCTTCGCACCGTCGAAGAAGTCATTGGTGCTGGCCAGCAGCGTGTCGTTGGTCAGCGCCTCGGTCTGGCTCGGGAAGGTGCCCGCGTTCTCGAAGGCCTTGATCTGGGTCTCGGGGCTGGTCAGCCAGTCGGCGAGCTCCTGCGCGGCCGCGACGTTCTCGCCGTTTGCGGGCACCGTCAGGTACGAGCCGCCCCAGTTGCCGCCGCCACCGGGGAAGACGTCAGCGATGCGCCAGCCGTCGACACCCTCGGCGTTGCCGGAGATGACGCCGAGCATCCAGCCCGGGCAGAGCATCGTCGCGAACGCGCCGTTGGACAGCCCGGCGAACCAGTCGTCGGACCACTGGCCGAGGTGCGCCGACTGCGTCGCGCTGGCGTCGAGCACCTGGTTGTAGATGTCCTCGACGTCGGAGTTCGTCGTCGCGACGATCTTGCCGGTGCTCGGGTCCTCGTAGGCCGCCTCGACCTGGTTGATCATGCCCTGGTAGGTGCCGCCGGCCGAGTCGAAGAACGCCTTGCCGGTCGCGTCGGTGTACTGCTGGCCGACCGTGAAGTAGGTGGCCCAGTCACCCTTGAGCAGGGTCGCGACCTCGGCCGGGTCGGTGGGCAGGCCCGCCGCCTCGAACAGGTCGGCGCGGTAGCAGATCGCCTCGGGGCCGATGTCGGTGCCGTAGCCGATGAGGTTGCCGTCGGCATCCGTGGCGGCTTCGGTCTTCCAGTCGAGCCAGCGGCTCTTCAGGTCGGGCGAGACCGGTGCGAGCAGGTCGGAGTACTTCATGACCTCGGGCAGCCAGTCGACCTCGATCGCCTCGACGTCGGCGAGGCCGGTCTTGCCGAGCTTCTGGAAGTAGTTGGCCCGCGCGTCGTTGGAGGTCGCCGCCTTGTTGTGCACGATCGTGACGTTCGGGTGCGCGTCGGTGTACTCCTTGAGGAGCTCGTCGGTGTAGCCGAAGTCGTTGAACGTCGCGAGGGTCAGGGTGATCTTCGCGTCGGGGTCGGTCGAGGCGTCTCCGCTGCCGCCGCTGCCGCCGCAGCCGGCGAGCACGATCGCGGAGGTGGTCGCGACGGCGGCCACCAGGCCGACGCGTCGCAGTGCACGTGTGTTCACGGTCACTCCTTTGTGGTGTGTAAGTGCGTGGGCCGCTTTCCCTCGTGCTTTCGCGCGGTCACGTCGACCGAGCTGTGGGAGCGCTCTCACCGGACGCTGGTCACGTTACGGGAGCGCTCCCACGAGCGCAAGGGAGCGCTCCCACAGATTCGGTCACGGTTCCGTAACAGACGGTTCGGGCCGGCGGTCCGGGCTTCGCGGCCGCCGCATCCGTGGCCCCCGGCATCCGTCGCCCCCGGCATCCGTGGCGCCCGGCATCCCCCGCCCCCGCCCCGCGTCGCCCCGCGTCCCCACTCCCCACCCCGCCCCGCCCCACCCCACTTCCCGCGAGACTGCAGTGGTGCACCGAGACTGCACGCTCCCGCTGCAGTCTCGGTGCACGGATGCGGTCTCGCGCGCCGACGGCCGAGGGCAGCGCCGTCGCGCCGGTAGGATGGGGGCGAAACCGACCCGCGTGAACCTGGAGCTCGAATGCCCACCATCGTCGTCGACGTCATGCCCAAGGCCGAGCTGCTCGACCCGCAAGGGAAGGCCGTCGCCGGCGCCCTCGGGCGCCTGGGCATCGAGGGGTTCTCGGACGTGCGCATCGGCAAGCGCTTCGAGCTGACCGTCGACGGCACCGTCGACGACGCGCTGCTCGCGCAGGCGCGCACGCTCGCCGACGAGGTGCTCTCGAACTCGGTGATCGAGGACGTCGTGGGCATCGAGGTCGTGGAGTGACCGTCCGCATCGGGGTCATCACCTTCCCCGGTTCGCTCGACGACGGCGACGCGCGTCGCGCGATCCGCCTGGCCGGCGCCGAGCCGGTCGCGCTGTGGCACGGTTCGCACGACCTCGACGGCGTCGACGCGCTCGTCCTGCCCGGAGGCTTCAGCTACGGCGACTACCTGCGCGCGGGAGCGATCGCCGCCCTCGCCCCGATCATGACCGAGGTGAAGGATGCCGCCGGCCGCGGCATGCCGGTCCTGGGCATCTGCAACGGCTTTCAGATGCTCGTCGAGGCGCACCTGCTGCCGGGCGGGCTCATCCGCAACGCCCACCAGCAGTTCATCCGCCGCGACCAGCGCCTGCGCGTCGAGAACGCCTCGACGGCGTGGACCTCGCAGTACGAGGTCGGGCAGGAGATCACCATCCCGCTGAAGAACGCCGACGGCGGGTACATCTGCTCGGCATCCGACCTCGAGCGCATCGAGGGCGAGGGTCTCGTCGCGTTCCGCTACCTCGGCGTCAACCCGAACGGATCGCTAGACGACATCGCGGGACTGACCAACGAGCGCGGCAACGTCGTCGGACTCATGCCGCACCCCGAGCACGCCGTCGAGCCCGGCTTCGGGCCCGGCACCCCCGCCGCGATGCGCTCCGGCACCGACGGCCTCGCGTTCTTCACGTCGGCCGTCGCCGCCGTCGTCGGCGCCGCGGCCTGACGGCATCCATCGCCGCGTCAGACGGTGCCGGCGGGCGGCCACACGCCGATGACGACCGCCATCGCGAGCACGGTCACGAGCTCGTGCGCGATGGTGAGCACGGTCAGGTTCGAGGGCCGGCCCTCGAAGATGTCGTGCACGATGATGCGACCGGCGGTGAAGCCCGCCCACAGTGTGAACGCCGTCACGATCGACGACGAGACGTACGATCCGCCGTAGAAGTGCCACGCGATCGTCACGGCGCCCGCGAGCACCCAGGCCAGCAGGAACGACAGCACGACCGAGACGACCAGCGGCAGCCACGCGCCGATGTTCGTGCCGGCGGGGGTCACCTTCGCCAGCGTCATCCAGCGGTTTCCGAACACCTTGGGCGTGTACCAGATCGAGCCGACGATCATGCTCGCGACGGTCGACAGCAGCACGGCCCAGTAGTTGATCTCGGGCATCATCTCGCCTCCTACCGCCGAGGCTACCGTGCCCGGGGCGCCGCCACCGGGGTAGCGTCGAAGGGTGACCCTCGTCGTCTCCGTCCCGCGCCCCGAACTCGCCCGGTCCCTGGAGCCCCTGCCCGGCTCCCCCGGCGACGTGGAGGTGATCGTGTGGCCGATGGCGGCCGACGAGCCCCCGCCCCGGGCGCGCATCGACCTCGTCGTGCCGCCGTATCTGACGATGCATCGCGCCCTGCCCGCGCTCGCGGGGGTGCAGACGCGCCTCGTGCAGGGACAGTCGATCGGCTACGAAGGCGTCGCCGAACTGCTGCCGGCCGGCACCGTCTTCGCCAACGCGGCGACCGTGCACGAGACCTCGACGGCCGAGCTGGCCGTCGCCCTCACCCTCGCGGTGCAGCGTCGCCTCGACGCCTTCGCGGCCGACACGCACGAGGGGCGCTGGGCGTCGGTGTTCACGCAGAGCCTGGCCGACCGTCGCGTGCTGCTGCTCGGCTACGGCGGCGTCGGCAAGGCCGTCGCCGCACGGCTCGCCCCGTTCGAGGTCGACCTCGTACCGGTCGCGTCGCACGCGCGCGACGAAGACGGCGTGCGGGTGCACGGCATCGCCGAACTGCCGCAGCTGCTGCCGACGGCCGACATCGTGATCCTGACGCTCCCCGGCGGCGACGCGACGCGGCACCTCATCGGCGAGGCGGAGCTGGCGGCGCTGCCCGACGACGCACTCGTCGTCAACGTCGGCCGCGGCTCGCTCATCGACACCGACGCCCTCGTGCGGCACGTCGCGACCGGACGTCTCCGTGCCGCCCTCGACGTCACCGAGCCCGAGCCCCTGCCGCCGGGCCACCCCCTGTGGGGTCTTCCCGGCGTGCTGATCTCACCGCACGTCGGCGGGGCATCCAGCGCAATGCATCCGCGCATCGCGGCGCTCGTGCGCCGCCAGATCGCGCACCTGCTCGCGGGCGAGGAACCCGAGAACGTCGTGCTGCGCACCTGAGGCCGCGCCGGCCGTGACGGGTGCGGCGGGCGCGGGCGCGACGGCGCGGCGGGCGCGATGGGTGCGGCGGGCGCGGCGGGCGCGATGGGTGCGGCGGGCGCGATGGGTGCGGCGGGCGCGATGGGTGCGGCGGGCGCGATGGGTGCGGCGGGCGCGACGGCCGCGTCATCCGTCGCAAAACACGGCCACCGGGCCCGATCGTCGCGATTCGCGCCGGATGACGGGCGGCATCCAGATTTCATCCGTCACACACAACGGCTATCCGGCCCGACAACCGGGATTCGCGCCGGATGAAGCCGTGCACCACGGCCGCGGCGGCGGGCGGCGGGCACGACACGACGGGCGCGGGCGCGGACGCGACGGCGCGACGGCGCGGCGCGCGCGGGTGCGACGACCGCTGCATCCGTCACAAAACACCGCCACCGGGCCCGATCGTCGCGATTCGCGCCGGATGACGGGCGGCATCCAGATTTCATCCGTCACACACAACGGCTATCCGGCCCGACAACCGCGATTCGCGCCGGATGAAGCCGGGCACCACCGCCGCGGCGGCGCGGCGGCGGGCGGCGGGCGCGACCCGACGGGCGCGGGCGCGACGGGCGCGACGGGTCAGAGGCGCTCGGCGATCGCGGCGGCGGCGGTGAGCCACGCGTCGCGGGTCTCGGGCGAGAGGGCGTCGAAGTCGATGGGGCCGCCGTCGACGAGCGCGGCGTCGAACGGGACGTGCACGACGGTCGAGGTGACCTGCGCAAAGTGGTGCTCGAGGCGGTCGGCGAGCTTGCGATCCGGTCGGGCCGACGGCGCCGCGAGGATCGTCACGGCCTCGTCGATCTTGCTGTCGAAGCCCTTTTCGCGCAGACCGTCGAGCAGCCATGCGGCGCTCGCGGCGGTGTCTTCGCGCACCGTCGAGACGATGACGAGCTGGTCGGCCGCGGCGACGGATGCCACCCAGTTCGACGCCCGCATGTTGTTGCCGGTGTCGACGATCAGCAGCCGGTAGTAGCGCGAGAGCACGCCATGCAGGCGGTCGAACGCGGCGGCGTCGATGGTGGAGGATGCCGCCGCATCCTCGTCGGACGCGAGCACGTCGAAGCGGGCGTCGACCTGCGTGCGCACGTAGGTGTCGAGGGCGGCCAGACTCGCCTGATCGGGCGTCGTGAAGCGGTCGAGGTCGTCGAGCAGGTCGACGGCGGTGCGGTGGTGCGGGGCGTTCTGCGCCCGCCAGCCGAGGGTGCCGCGGGTCTCGTTGTTGTCCCAGGCGAGGGTCGCGCCGCCGCGCTGCGTGCCGAAGGTCGCCGCCAGCAGCAGGGTCGACGTGGTCTTGTGGGCACCGCCCTTGGGGTTGAGCACGACGATCGTGCGCGGAGCGTCGAGCCGCCGCTGCACGACGCGCTCGCGGTCGAGGCGCGACTGCTCGGCCTTGCCGGGGCGCGGCGAGATGGCGCCGCCGGTGGCGCGCCGCACGGCGCCCCGCCACCCCTCGGTCGCGCGCGGCTTGACCCGGTCGGTGCGGGAGTTGAGCAGGTCCTCGACCGTCGGGGCGCTGCGCCCCTCGCGAGAACCCGCCGGGTCGCGCGGGGCGCTCTCGCGCCGCGCGTGGTCGCTGCGGGAGTGGTCGCTGCGCAGCGGACCGGCGGTGGGGACGGGGCCGGAGGTCGGCGCGGCCATCGCTGCCCCCGCTGCGGCGGCAGCGGCGGCAGCGGCGGCAGCGGCGGGAGCGGCGGGAGCGGCGGCAGCGGCGGCAGCGGCGGCAGATGCAGCGGGCGCAGCGGAGGCAGAGGCGCCAGCTGCGGCAGCTGCGGCGGGCGCAGCGGGCACGACCGGCGCAGCGGGCGCGGCGGCAGATGCAGCGGGCACGACCGGCGCACCGGGCGCAGCAGGCGCAGCGAGCCGCACCAGACCGTCGCCGATGGATTCCGCGGGCAGCGGTGCGGCGGGTGCGGCGAGTTCGCTGGGCGCGGCATCCGTCCGAGAGTCGGCATCCGCCTCACCACCGGCACCCGTGGCCAGCACGGCGGCCTCGAGGTAGGTGCCATCGGGCTCGACGATCAGCGGCCAGCGGGTCTCGCCGTCGACGACAATCGCCGTCACGGGCTCGCCGACCGACGCCGCGAGCCGGCGGATCGACTCGACGATGCGGTCGCGCAGTCCCTCCTCGGTCGAGGCGAAGACCTCGTCGATCTCGCCGCCGACGTGGATCTGGGCCACGGTGTTCGACGAGAAACGGACGATCGGTTCGTAGGTGACGGTGCTCACGGGGGTCCTTCTGTCGGGTGCGCGTCGCGCGCGTTGCCGCGAGTATCCCATCCGGCGACGGCGCGGCCCGTGATCCCGCGCCGTACGGCGCCGCACGAGCGGCGCGCGCAGCGCTCAGCGGGGCTCGGCCGCGATCTGCAGCACCGACTCGGCGAGCGCGCGGATGCCGTGCGCGACGTCCCCGGTCGAGACCCCTTCGTCGGGGTGATGGCTGATTCCGCCGGGGTTGCGCAGAAAGAGCATGCCGACGTCGGTGATCGCGCCGAGGGCCATGCCGTCGTGCCCGGCGCGGCTGAAGATCACCGGGGGCGCCTCGGAGCGCGGCGGCAATGTCGAACGGATGCCGGCGGCCACGACATCCTGCAGGAGCGGCGCGCAGAACACGGCGGGGGCGGAGTGCACTTCACGGGCTGACCAGCGCAGACCCCGGCGGCCCATGATCTCGTCGAGGTCGCGGGCGAGCGCGAGCCACACCCGATCGCGCTCGCCGTCGAATTCGCCGCGCAGATCGAGCGAGAACCGCACCTCGCCGGGAATCACGTTGACGGCGCCGGGAAAGGCCTCGAAGCGGCCGACCGTGCCGATGACGTGATGCTCGGCGGAGCACAGCCGTTCCACGGCGAGCGCCGCCTCACTCGCCCCGAGCAGCGCATCGTGGCGCATGTCGTAGGGCGTGCCCCCGGCGTGGCGCGCCTCGCCCTCGACGACGACCTGGAACCGTCGCGCGGACGCGATCGACGACACCACCGCGAGGGGTTCGGCGGCCCGGTCCAGCTCGGGCCCCTGTTCGATGTGCGCCTCGAGGTAGCCGACCACCTCGCCCGGCCGCCGGGCGGCCTCGTCGATGCGCCCGGGGTCGAGCCCGAACTCGAGAAACGCCTGACGCAGGCTCACGCCATCGGCATCCTGCAGCGCCCACCACGCGTCGTCCCACGATCCCGCGACGGCGGACGAGCCCAGCAGGGCTTTGCCGAAGCGCGTGCCCTCTTCGTCGGAGAAGGCGACGACCTCGAGAGCGAACGGCAGGCCGCACGTCCACCCGTCGCCGGTCGGCACGCGCAGCAGCCGCACGACTTCCAGGGCCATCAGCACCCCGACGATGCCGTCGTAGCGCCCCGCATCGAGCACGGTGTCCAGATGCGAGCCCAGCAGCAGCGCGGGCTTTTCCGCCGCCCCGAGGCGCCCCACCTGGTTGCCGGCGGCGTCCTGCCACGTGCGCATGCCGAGCTCGCGCATCCATTCCGCGGCGAGGCGGTTCACGCGGGCGTGTTCGGGCGAGAGATACACGCGTTCGATCCGCCCGGGGGCGGCGCTCACGCGCGCCAGTTCGTCGCAGCGCGCCATCACGCGGCGGGCCGCCGCGGCGATGTCACCCGGCGTCGCCTGCACCAACGGGCGGGACGTCACCACGAGAGGGATCCCGCGGGTGACGCGGCGTAGACGCCCTGCGCCGCCTCGACACCCCCGCCGGCCGGCACGGCGACGCCGAACCGGCGCAGCACCGCCTCGAGAGCGGCGAGGGTCGTCAGCACGGCGTCCTGACGCGCGTTGTAGCCCATCGTCCCGATGCGCCAGACGCGGCCGTGCAGGGGGCCGAACGAGGTGCCGATCTCGATGCCGAAGTCGCTCAGCATCGCCGCGCGCGCCGCGTCGCCGGGCACGCCCGCGGGGATCTCGACGGCGACGACGTTGTTCATCTTGTGGGCGAGGTCGCCGAACACCGCGAGCCCGAGCGCCTGCACACCGGCGAGCATCGCAGCACCTGCCAGCCGGTGCCGGTCGATGACCGCGTCGCGTCCCTCCAGCAGGAGCACGCGCGCGCACTCGCGCGCCGCATACAGCATCGACGTCGCCTCGGTGTGGTGGTTGAGCCGCCGCGGCCCCCAATAGTCGAGGATCATGCCGAGGTCGAAGTAGTTCGACCGCACGAAGTCGGGCGCCGAGGCGTCGCCCGGTTCACGAATCCCCGCCTCGATCTTCGTCCGCGACCGCACCACCTCGACGGCGCGCTCCGAGAGGGTGATCGGCGACGAGCCGCTCGGCCCGCCGAGGCATTTCTGCAGACCGGCCGTCGCCGCGTCGAGCCCCCAGGCATCCGCCTCGAACGCATTGCCCCCGAGCGACGCGGTCGCGTCGGTGTAGAACAGCACGCCGTGCCGCTCGCAGATCGCACCGATCTCGTCGAGCGGCTGGTTCATCGTCGTGGACGTGTCGCCCTGCACGAGGGCGAGCAGCGTCGGGCGCACCCGCACGATGGCGTCTTCGACGACGGATGCCGGGAACACCTGCCCCCACTCGGTCTCGATGGTGTGCACCTCGGCGAGCGCCCGTTCGGCGATCTCGGCGAGCAGGTGACCGAACCTCCCGAAGACGGGAACGAGCACACGGTCACCGGGCCGCACGAGCGAGACGATCGCCGCCTCGATGCCCGCGCGCGAGGTGCCGTCGACGAGGAGCGTCGCGTCGTTGCGGGTGCCCCAGACGCCGCGATACAGCTCTTGCGTCTCGGCCATCGCCGTCGTCATGAACGGGTCGTACTGCCCGACCAGCGGCGCCGCCATCGCGCGTAGCACGCTCGGATACGCCGAGATGGCCCCGGCCCCATCAGCAGACGGGCCGGCGGGTCGATCGGTCCGGGGATGGTGCTGGCCGCAGTGGTCACCGGGACCGCCTTTCGTCAAGGAGTGCGAAGAGCGCCCGCGCCGCGCGGACGAGTGCGATGTCGGTGCCGGCGCGCGAGACGAGGCATACCCCCACCGGCGCGGGCCCGAGCGACGACGGGACGGTCAGCAGCGGCACCGAGACCGCCGGAAGGCCCGCGACGGCCGCGGGGCTCGTCATGCGCAGCGTGGCGCGGCGGACGGCCTCGACGCGGTCGCCCGCCGCCGTGCGTCCCGGCGCGGGGCCGGGCACGGTCGGCATGAGCAGCAGGTCGCCGTGCACGAGACCCGTCAGGTGTTCGCGCAGCGGGGCGAGGTGTGCGCGCGCCGCACGCTCGGCCTCCGCGGTGACCTGCGCGGCGAAGGCGAACCGCTCCGCCACCGCGGGGCTCAGGGCTCCCGGCCCGTTCGCGCGCACCCAGTCGCCGTTGTTGCGCCAGGCCTCCGCCGCCTGCACGATGCGGAACGGCTCGTAGTGGTCGTCGAGAGGGCCGATGGAGACGCGGCGCAGTTGCGGCGGGCGATCGGATGCCACGAGCCGCGCCAGCAGCGCGTCGAACGCCTCCCGCGTGGCCGGCTCCGCGGCATCCACCACCTCGTGCGGCACGAGAAAGCGCCAGGGCAGGTCTGCGCCCGACTCGCCGTACACGCTCTCCGTCGATTCCGACCCGTCGTAGCTGAGGCACCAGTCGGCGACCCGCTGCAGGGTGTCGCCGTCGCGGGCCAGCCATCCCACCGTGTCGAAGCTCTGCGCGAGCGGCAGCAGGCCCTGCCGCGGCACCAGTCCGTGCGTCGTGCGCAGCCCCCACAGCCCCTGATAGGACGCCGGCACCCGCACCGATCCGGCGGTGTCGGTGGCGAGCCCGATCTCGGCCTGACCGGTGGCGACGGCGGATGCCGGCCCGCTCGACGAGCCTCCGGGCAGCGCCCCGGCGAGCGCTCCGTTCGGGGGCGTGCCGTAGTGCGGATTGTCGCCGGCGATGGAGTAGGCGAACTCGTCGGTGCGCGCGATGCCGCGCAGCGAGGCGCCGCCGCGCATCAGGTCGGACACGGCCGGGGCGGTCGTGGTCTCGGCGCGCGCTGCGTCGAGGAACGTGGGGTTGCCGGCGCCGATGCGGTAGCCCTTGATGGCGAACACGTCTTTCACCGCGACCGTCAGCCCCTGCAGCGGGCCCTCCCACGCGCCCTGCCAGAGCGGGTCGCCGACGGTGCGCCAGACCGATCGGTCGAGCGCCTGCGCCCGCCCGGTCACGTGCGCCGCCGTGATCAGCCAGCGATCGTCGATCCGCTCCCACACCTGGGTCTGCAGCCCGGTGCCGCCACCGAGGTAGCGCGAGACCGACACCAGCAGCGCGACCGCATCGCCCAGCGGGCGGTACTCGATGCGCTCGATCGTGCGCGGCGGCACTCCGCCGCGCCCGCCCCGGAACGCGCTGATCGCGTCGTGGCCGACGAGGAGCCCCGCGGCGTCGCCGCGCATCGTCGTCGCCCCCCGTGCGAAGGCGGCATCCAGCGCCTCCACGTCGTTGGAGACGATCGCCGCCTCGTACGCCTCGAAGGCCTCGCGGAGATCTTCGGGGAGGGCAGAGGTGTCGGGGATGGCGGTCATTCGGTTCCCTCCGGCAGCGCGACGGCGGCGAAGTCCGCCTCGCGGATGCGCGCGTGCACGCCGCACACGATGTCGACGACCTGCGAGATGTCGAAGTCCGTCGCCGCGGACAGGTACGCATAGGCGAGGTGCTCGGCCATGCCGTAGCGCGCCGTCAGCAGGTCGAGCGCGGCCCGCACGCACCGGCGCATGGCTTCGTCGAGATCGGCATCCATGCCGGTGGGCACGAGGTATTCGCTCGTGCGCACGAGGGGCCCTGCGACCTCGCCGAAGGCGGCCACGGCACGCGCGCGCGGCACGACGTCGAAGCGCAGGGTCGCACGCAGCGACGCCTCGAGCGCCGTCAGGGCGACCTCGCCATCGCCCTGCGCGAAGTGCGGATCGCCCACGTACGCGAGGGCGCCGGGCACCTGCACCGGCAGGTAGAGCACGCTCCCCTCCGTGAGCAGGTTGATGTCGATGTTGCCGCCGTGGCTGCCGGGAGGCACCGAGTGCGGCCGCTCGTCGCCGCGCACCGCGACGCCCATCGTGCCGAGGAACGGCGCCAGCGGGAACGCGACGACGCGCTCGCCGCCCTCGGTCAGGGGCAGCGCGCCGACCGGGCCGTCGGGGCCGTCGACCACGGGGGTGAAGACGCTGACGTTCTCGGGCCCGCGCGGCAGGATGCCGGGCAGCGCGCCCCGGCCGTGGCGGTTCGAGATGACCCCGTACGGCACGCGCGGGGCGAGGTGCTCGACCGTGATCTTGAGCAGGTCGCCGGGCAGCGCCCCCGTGACATGGACGGGGCCGGTGACGACGTGCGGCCCGTCGCGCAGCGGATCGCGCACCCGCGCGGCGGCGATCTCGATAGCGTCCGTGAGCACCTCTCCGGCGGCGACGCCGTGAGCGGTGAAGAACGCGAGGGGATCGTTGCCCTGGTCTTCGAGCACCCCCTCATGGCTCACGGTGTCGATCGTGACGGTGTCGCCGGAGGCGATGGTCAGCACCGGGGCGTCGGCGGCGCACGGCAGTCGTCCCCACAGGACGGTGTCGACGCTCGCGCGCAGGTAGTGGTCGCCGGGGATCGGCCCGACCCCCGGTTGCAGGATCTCAGCGGCCATCGTGCTCCCGTCGTGCAGCGTTCCTCCGCAGCAGTCTGCCGGTCGGCGCGCCCCGAAAGCGCGGCGCCTCACCGGCGCGGCCCTCGGTGACGTCGAAGATCGACTCGCCGCGCAACCACGTGCGCCGCACCCGCCCCCGCAGGGTGGCGCCGTCGTACGCCGAGATCGCGTTCCGGTGCCGCAGCGCGGCGGCCTCGATGCGCATCGTGTCGTCGACGCCGAAGACCGTCAGGTTCGCGGGCCCGCCGACCTCGATCCGGCCCGCGTCGAGGCCCGCGACGCGGGCGGGCCCCGTCGTGAAGAGGGGGATGAGCACGTCGAGCGGGATGCCGCGGCGCCGCGCCTCGGTCCACACCACCGACAGGCCCACCTGCAGGCCCGAGATGCCGCCCCAGGCGAGGCCGAAATCGCCGCCGCCGGCCCGCTTGAGCTCGGCCGTGGACGGGGAGTGGTCACTGACGACGGCGTCGATGACGCCGTCGATCAGCCCCGCCCAGAGCAGATCCTGGTTGTCGGCCTCGCGGATGGGCGGGCAGCACTTGAACTCCCCCGCGCCGTCGGGGACGTCCTCGGCGGCGATCGCCAGATAGTGCGGGCACGTCTCGACGGTGAGGTCGACACCCTCGGCGCGGGCCGCCGCGATCATCGGCAGCGACCGCGCATCGCTCAGGTGCAGGATGTGCGCGCGACCGCCCGTGCTGCGCGCCGCGTCGATGACGGCGGCGATCGCGGCACGCTCGCTCTCGGGCGGGCGTGACTGCAGGAAGGCGTCGTAG
The DNA here is from genome assembly GCF_047602155.1 of Microbacterium sp. Classification (GTDB taxonomy): domain Bacteria; phylum Actinomycetota; class Actinomycetes; order Actinomycetales; family Microbacteriaceae; genus Microbacterium. The sequence goes on from NZ_JASGHZ010000001.1 coordinate 1,101,564, forward strand.
CCGCGCCCCAGCGCGCCCGGGTCGGACAGCAGCGCGGCGTCTTCGGCGTGCACGATCAGGCGGGAGCCGAGGGCGGCGACCTCGGCCATCGCCCGGCCCAGCTGGGCGCGGTCGAGGTGACCGAACTCGTCGACCCCCGACGGCGCGAGAAAGCACTTGAACCCGAAGACGCCGGCGTCGTGCAGCGGCGCCAGCGCCCCCAGGTTCTCCGGCACCGCGCCGCCCCAGAAGCCGACGTCGACGTACGCCGACGGGGCCGCCGCGGCGCGCTTGATCTCCAGCGCTTCCGCCGACGTCGTCGGCGGAAGCGAGTTCAGCGGCATGTCGACGATGGTCGTCACGCCGCCCGCCGCGGCCGCGAGCGTGGCCGAGCGGAACCCCTCCCACTCGGTGCGCCCCGGCTCGTTGACGTGCACGTGGGCATCGACCAGGCCCGGCAGCAGCACGGCATCGTCGGGAACCGTGACGAGGCGGGTGCGGGCGGGCGAGCGGCGCGTGCCATCCAGGATGTCGACGACGCGGCCCGCCTCGACGACGACGACCGCGGGGCGGAAGCCACCGTCGACGAAAGCCCGTCGGGAACGGACGGCGAAGCGCGACCGGGGCATTCAGCTCCCCGCGGGTGCGGTCGTGCCCTCGGGCGGGGTGACGGTCATGGCGTGCTCCAGACGGCGGGTGGGGACGGGCGTGCCGTCGATGTCAAGCTATTGCTTAAGGTACCTCGGTTGGTTTCGGGCCTGTAACGCCTTTGTGACCGACGGAGTCGTCGGTGGCGCGAGCGGGTCGCGCCCGGTGAGGATGAACGCATGACGATGGATCTCGACGAGTTCAACGACCTGGCCGCGGCAGACGCCGCCGCGACGGTGTCGGTGTGGGCGGCCGTCCCCGCGTGGGTGGATGCCGTGGTCGAGGCACGGCCGTACGCCTCGGTCGACGCCCTGGCGGAGCGCGCCGCGGCGCTCGCCGCGTCGTGGGGCGCCGCCGAGCTGGATGCCGCCCTCGCCCACCACCCGCGCATCGGCGAGAGGCCCGGCGGAGGCGGCGCCGAGGCCGCCGCCTCGCGCAGCGAGCAGGCCGCGATGGCCGGCGCCTCCGACGAGATCGCCCGCGCGATGGCCGAGGCCAACGCGGCCTACGACGCCCGATTCGAGCGGGTCTTCCTCATCCGCGCCGCCGGCCGCACCCCCGACGAGATGCTCGCCGAGATCCGCCGGCGACTGGACAACACCCCCGACGTCGAGACGGCCGAGGCCCTCGGCCAGCTGCGCGAGATCGCGCTGCTGCGGCTGCGTTCGACGCTGCACTGAGCGAGGCTGGACCGAGAGGAGAACGCATGGCACACCTGACCACTCACATTCTCGACGGGGCGTCGGGCTCACCGGCATCCGCCGTCGCGGTCGCACTCGTCGACGCCGACGGCGCCGTCGTGGCCGCCGGGACGACCGATGCCGACGGCCGGCTCGCGCTCGGGCCGGACGTGCTGGCGCCCGGAGAGTACGCCCTGCGCTTCGCGGTCGGGGAGTATTTCGCGGGCCGCGGGGTGGAGACGTTCTATCCGCGCGTCGAGATCTCCTTCACCGTCGCCGACGCGGCGCACTACCACGTGCCGCTGCTGCTGAGTCCCTTCGCCTACTCGACGTACCGGGGCAGCTGAGCCACGCGCCTACTCGGGCGCGGGCGTGCGTGAGCCCCGCAGCGTCAGCCACACGGCGACGGCGGCGGTGTCGACGGACTCGTTCACGACACGGTGCGGGCGCGTCGCCCAGAACGACAGCGAGTCGCCCGGGCCGAGCGCGACCGTGCCCTCGGTGAACTCGAACGACAGGGATCCGCTGATCACGCGACCGGCCTCGTAGCCCTCGTGCACGAGCATCGCGCCGTCGACGCTCGACGAGGTCAGGGGCGGATACACCGTCTCGAACAGGTCGACCCCGTCCAGGCGCACGGGAGTGAGGCGCCGGTAGAGCACCCCCTGCCCCAGCACGGTCTGCGCCCCCGCGCCCGCGGTCGCCACCGTCACCCCGGGGATCGGCTCGGACGTGCGCCCGTGTTCGAGCTCGACCGGGCGCAGCACGTCGTGGTCGTCGAAGATCGCCGCCACCGGCACCTCGAGCACGCTGACGATCTCGATCAGGCGATTGACCGACGGCTGCATCGCGCCGGTCTCGATCTGCGAGAGCGCGCTCGAGGAGATGCCGATCGCCTCGGCGACCGAACGCAGCGAACGCCCCGACTCGATGCGCAACTGCCGCAGACGAGCGCCGATCGAGCCGTTGGTGACCGATCGATCCGTCACACCATCCCCCTCGTCGATGCCCGCCCCGGGTGTTTCGCCGGAACTCATTGAGGCCCCCGAAGTCGAAACAACCCTTTTACGTGCCCGCAACGCCGCGGGGTGCCTTAAGGGATAGCTTCACGAAGAGAGCCGTCCCTTCAACCCTATCTGGAGATCACCCATGACCGATATCAGCGTCAGCCTCGGCGCCAACAAGTACGGCAAGGCCGAGAACCGGGTCGTGCGCATCGTGCGCGACACCGCCCGCCACGAGATCATCGACCTCAACGTCACGTCGCAGTTGCGCGGCGCCGCGCTCGTGGACTCGTACCTGGTCGGCGACAACGCCCTCGTCGTCGCCACCGACACGCAGAAGAACACCGCGTTCGCGTTCGCGAAGGAGTACGGCATCCCCTCCCCGGAGGAGTACCTGCTGACCCTCGGCGAGCACTTCGTCTCGTCGTTCGACTGGATCGAGGGCGGGGTGTGGCAGGCCGAGCAGTACGAGTGGGATCGCATCCTCGTCGACGGCGCCGGCCACGATCACTCGTTCGTCCGCAAGGGTCAGGGCACGCGCCTGGCGACCGTGACCAAGCAGGACGGCCAGACGCACGTCACCGGCGGCGTGAAGGATCTCACCGTCCTGAAGTCCACCGGCAGCGAGTTCGCCGGGTTCCCGCGCGACAAGTACACGACCCTCGTCGAGACCAACGATCGCATCATGGCGACCTCGGTGACCGGGCGCTGGCGGTTCCTGCCCGAGGCCGTCGAGGCGGGCATCGACTACAACGGCCTCTACGCCGAGGTCTCGGCGGTTCTGCTGTCGACCTTCGCGACCGTGCACTCCCTCGCGCTGCAGCAGACGCTGTTCGAGATGGGCAAGGCGGCCATCGCCGCGCGGCCCGAGATCGCCGAGGTCCGTTTCCAGATGCCGAACAAGCACCACTTCGTCTACGACCTCTCGCCGTTCGGGCTCGACAACCCGAACGAGGTCTTCATCGCCGCCGACCGGCCCTACGGCCTGATCGAAGGCACCGTCGTGCGCGACGGCGCCGCGCCCGCGCCCGACGCGTGGGTCGACATCCCCACCTTCATCTGACCTTTCACCGCCCACCGCGCCGGCAACGGGCACACCCTCCAAGGAACTGACATGTCTCACAACATAAGCACCACCGGCACCACCCCCACCTCCACCTCCTCCACCACCCGCCCCGAGGACGAACGCCTCGGGCTCGGCCGCACCTTCGGCTACGGCATCCAGCACATCCTCGCGATGTTCGGCGGCGTCATCGCCGTGCCGCTCATCGTCGGCGGGGCGGCGGGCCTCGAACCGGCCGAGAAGGCCCTGCTCGTCGCCTGCGGCCTGTTCGTGAGCGGTCTCGCGACCCTGCTGCAGACCCTCGGCGTCCCGTACTTCGGTTCGCAGCTGCCGCTCGTCCAGGGCACCTCGTTCGCCGCCGTCTCGACGATCCTCGCGATCATCGGCGACGACGGCACGACGGGGCTGCAGCACGTGTTCGGCGCGATCATCGCCGCCGCCGCGGTCGGCCTCGTCATCACGCCGTTCTTCGCGCGCGTCGTGCGGTTCTTCCCCGCCGTCGTGACCGGCTCGATCATCACCGTCATCGGCCTGTCCCTCATGCCGGTCGCGGCGGGCTGGATCACCGGGCAGGCGACCATCACCGTCGACGGCGAGGTCGTCGACAATCCGAACTTCGCTTCCCTGGAGAACATCGGACTCGCCCTGTTCACGCTGCTCGTCGTCCTCATCCTGAGCAAGATCCCGACGCTGTCGCGGCTCGCCGTGCTGCTCGGGCTCGCGGTCGGCACCATCGTCGCCCTCCTCCTCGGGAAGGTCGACGTCACGACCGTCGGCGCGGCGGCGCCGTTCGCCTTCCCGCAGCCGTTCGCGTTCGGGATGCCGCTGTTCGAGGTCGGCGCGATCATCTCAATGGTGATCGTCGTGCTCGTCATCATGGTGGAGACCACCGCCGACATCCTCGCCGTGGGCGAGGTCGTGGGCACCAAGGTCGACGCCCGCCGCGTCGGCAACGGCCTCCGCGCCGACATGGGCGCGTCGCTCATCGCCCCGCTGTTCAACGCGTTCCCGGCATCCGCATTCGCCCAGAACGTCGGGCTCGTCGCCCTCACCGGCATCAAGAGCCGCTTCGCGGTCGCCGCCGGCGGGTTGCTGCTCGTGCTCCTCGGTCTCTCGCCGATGGCCGCGGCCGTGTTCAGCCTCATCCCCGGGCCGGTGCTCGGCGGCGCCGGCATCGTCCTGTTCGGGTCGGTCGCCGCCAGCGGCGTGCGCACCCTGTCGAAGGTCTCGTACCAGGGCAACAACAACCTCGTCATCGTGGCGACGTCGATCGCGTTCGGCCTCATCCCGGTGGTGTCGACGAACTTCTGGCACGCGTTCCCGGCCTGGTTCGTGACGATCTTCCACTCCGGCATCAGCTCGGCGGCGATCGTCGCGGTGCTGCTGAACCTCTTCTTCAACGTGTTCCTGCCCGGAACGCCCGAAGAGCCGGACAACCTCGCCGCCGCCCCGCCCCTGCGCGTGCAGACCACCGAGATCCAGGTGCTCAGCCAAGGCGGAACGCTCGACGCGTCGTCGTACGAACCCGACCTGCGCGTCGACGGGACCGTCGCGAAGGACCCCCGCGACGAGGCCTGACCCGCGGCCCCGTTGCGGGCCGCGGTTCACCCCCCTCCGCAAGGATGCAGGATCCGGTGTGAAAATGCTGGCGTCTGGGCCGGGTCCAGACGACTTCCGTCACAGTCGGTCCTGCATCCTTGCGCGGCGAGCGCGCCGCGGCGGCCGTTCGGATCAGACGCGGAAGACGGTGTGGACGGGGCCGCAGACGTCGCGGCCGCCGAGACCGTCGAGCTCCATCAGCACGGCGGTGCCGACGACGACGTGCCCGAGCTCGGTGAGCAGCTGCTGCCCCGCCCGCAGGGTGCCGCCGGTGGCGAGGATGTCGTCGACGAGCAGCACGCGGGTACCCCGCGGCAGGTCGTCGGCCATCTCGATCACGGCCGTGCCGTACTCCAGCGCGTACGCGACGGATGCCGCCGGCCGCGGCAGTTTGCCCGCCTTGCGGATGGGGACCATCCCGACTCCGGCGGCGATGGCGACGGCGCCGGCGAGGAGGAACCCGCGCGCCTCGACCCCGGCGACGACATCGAACTCGTCGGCGAAGGGCTCGATGACGGCGTCCACGACGGTGCGCAGCGCGACGGCGTCGGCCAGCAGCGGCGAGATGTCGCGGAACAGGATGCCGGGCTCGGGAAAGTCGGGGATCGTCGCGATGAGCGACTCGGCGCGGGCGAGGGCAGCGGAGCTCACGCGCCCAGCGTAGCGTCCCGCACGTCCCGCACCGCCCGCAGCATCACGCGCCGCCCGCCCGCCGTCCGTGCGCAAGCGCTTGCGCTACGCTGGTGCGCATGCCTCAGACCCCCGCAGCCCTGCGCGAGAACCACCCCGGCGCCGAGTGGTGGCGCACCGCCGTGATCTACCAGATCTACCCGCGCTCGTTCGCCGACGCGTCGGGCAACGGCACGGGCGACCTGCGGGGCGTGACCGCCCACCTCGACGACCTCGTCTCGCTCGGCGTGGACGCCGTGTGGCTCAGCCCGTTCTACCGCTCGCCGCAGAAGGATGCCGGCTACGACGTCGCGGACTACCGCGACGTCGACCCGCTGTTCGGCACCCTCGACGACTTCGACGAGATGCTCGCCGCGGCGCACGCCCGCGGCATCCGGGTCATCGTCGACCTCGTGCCGAACCACAGCTCCGACCAGCATCCGTGGTTCCAGGAGGCGCTGGCCGCCGCGCCCGGCAGCGCCGCGCGGGGGCGCTACCTGTTCCACGAGGGCACGGGCGCGCACGGCGAACTGCCGCCGAACAACTGGGAGTCGGTGTTCGGCGGCCCGGCCTGGACGCGCGTCACAGAGCCCGATGGCCGCCCCGGACAGTGGTACCTGCACCTGTTCGACCCGGGTCAGCCCGACTTCGACTGGTCGAACCCCGAGGTGCAGGAGGAGTTCCGCAGCATCCTGCGGTTCTGGCTCGACCGCGGCGTCGACGGGTTCCGCGTCGACGTCGCGCACGGTCTCATCAAGCCGGAGGACTTCTCCGACCACCTCCCGCCCATCGATCGGGAGGCCACCGAGCTCAGCCTGCAGGACGCCCCGTACTGGGGGCAGGACGGCGTGCACGAGATCTACCGCGACTGGCACCGCGTGATCGCCGAGTACGACGGCGACCGGGCGCTGTGCGGCGAGGCGTGGGCGCCCACGATCGAGAAGACCGCGATGTTCGTCCGCGCCGACGAGATGCAGCAGACGTTCAACTTCCCCTACCTCGTGACCGGCTGGGATGCCGGCGAGCTGCGGGGCGTCATCGCCGAGTCGCTGGCCGCCTACCCTGCCGTCGGCGCGCCCGCGACGTGGGTGCTGTCCAACCACGATGTGATCCGGCACGCCTCCCGGCTCGACCTGCCTCCGGGCGGGCGGCACGACGAGGGTCTCGGGCCGCTGTCCCCGGTCAAGCCCGACCCGGTGTCGGGCCTGCGGCGTGCGCGGGCGGCATCCACCGTCATGCTCGCCCTCCCGGGCTCCGCGTATCTCTACCAGGGCGAAGAGCTCGGCCTGCCCGAGGTGATCGAGCTGCCCGACGAGGCTCGCCAGGATCCGTCGTGGCTGCGCACCGGCGGCGAGCGCTACGGACGCGATGGATGCCGCGTCCCGCTGCCGTGGGTCGCGGCCGCTCCCGCGTACGGCTTCAGTCCGGACGGCGCCTCGTGGCTGCCGCAGCCGGCGGAGTGGGCGGCGCTGGCGCGCGACGCGCAGGAGGACGACCCCGACTCGACGCTGTGGCTGTACCGCACGCTGCTGGCGACCCGCCGGGCGGAGGGGCTCGGCGCGAGCGCACTGGAATGGCTCGACGGCTACGGCGACGACGTCCTCGCATTCCGCAACGGGAATATCACGGTCATCGCGAACCTCGGCGACCGCTCCATCACACTGCCGTCGGGCACCGTCCTGGTCGCGAGCGCGCCCGGCGTGCCGGCCGGTGGCGCACAGCTGCCCGTGGACACCGCCGTCTGGATGCACGCGGGCTGAGCGGGCGAGCCGCGCGGCCGAGTCGTCGAGACGGCCGGGCGATCGAACGGAACGGCCGGACGGAGGGCGCATGACGGGCATCGACGAGGTCGCCCGCGCCGCGGGCGTGTCGACGACCACCGTGTCGCGCGCGCTCAGCGGCCGGGGGCGCGTCTCCGAGCGCACGCGCGAACGGGTGCGGCGGGCGGCCGACGAGCTGGGATACGTCGGCTCGGCGGCGGCGGCATCCTTGGCGTCGGGCCGCACCGAGAACGTCGGCGTGGTGGCGCCGCTGCGCGGGCCGTGGTTTTTCGCGACGGTGCTGGACGGCATCGCGTCGCGACTCACCCCGCGCGGCTACGACCTGACCCTGTACCACCTCGGCGACGATCCCGAGCAGCGCCGCGGCGTGTTCGAGCGGTCGCTGCGGCGGCAGCGCGTGGACGGGCTGATCGTGCTGTCGGTGCATCTCGACGACGACGAGATCGCGCGACTGGGTGCCCTCGGCCTGCCGATCGTCGGCCTCGGCGTGCCCCGGCCCGAGCTTCCCGCGCTCCGCGTCGACGACACCGCGGTCGGCCGCCTCGCGACCGCGCACCTCCTCGCGCTCGGGCACCGCGACATCGCCCACATCGGCCAGACGCTCCCGCCCGGCGCCTCGCCGGAGCTCGACATCCCCTCGCGCCGCCGCCGCGGGTTCGAGGCCGCGATGGGCGATGCCGGCATCGCCCGCCCGCGGTTCGCCGAAGCCGACTTCACCGTCGCCGGCGCCCGTGCCGCCGCCCGCGAACTGCTGACGGGCCCCGACCGGCCGACGGCGATCTTCGCGGCGTCGGACGAGATGGCCTACGGCGTCCTGGCCGTCGCCGGCGAGCTCGGGCTGAGCGTGCCCCGCGACCTGTCGGTCGTGGGCGTCGACGGCCACGACCTCGGCGAGCTGTTCGGGCTGACGACGATCGACCAGTTCCCGCACGGGCAGGGTGCGCGCGCCGGCGACGCGATCCTCGCCGCGCTGGGGGTCACGGAAGCAGCCGCCGCCCCGCTCCCCTTCGAGCTCGTCGTCCGCACCTCGACCGCGCCCCCGCCACGCCCCGGCCACCCATAGGCGGCACCGCGTAGGCTCACTCGCATGAGCATCGATCTCGAAGCGCTGTACATCGATCTGCACCGGCATCCGGAGCTGTCGTTCCAGGAGACCCGCACGGCGGGCGTCATCGCCCGCGAGCTGACCGCGCTCGGCCTCGAGTTCGTCGAGGGGCTCGGGCGCACCGGCATCGCGACCGTGATCCGCAGCGGCGACGGCCCGGTCGTGTGGCTGCGCGCCGACATGGACGCCCTGCCCGTCGAGGAGCTCACCGGCCTCCCCTACGCGAGCACCGTGCACGGCGTCGACCCCGCGGGGCACGACGTGCCGGTCATGCACGCGTGCGGCCACGACATGCACGTCACGGCGCTGCTCGGGGCCCTCGAACGCCTGCAGGAGACCCAGGGCGAGTGGAGCGGCACCGTCGTGGCGGTGTTCCAGCCCGCCGAAGAACACGGCGCGGGCTCGCAGGCGATGATCGCCGACGGCGTGCTCGACCGCTTCCCGAGGCCCGACATCGTGCTGGGCCAGCACCTCACGCCGCTGCCCGCGGGCACGATCGGCGTGCGCCCGGGCACCCAGATGGCCGCCAGCGACGGCCTCACCGTCACGCTCCTCGGCCGCGGCGGGCACGGCTCGCGCCCCCACTCCACGATCGACCCCGTCGTCATGGCCGCGGCCACCGTCATGCGGCTGCAGACCGTCGTCTCGCGCGAGGTCGACCCGCGCGGCGTCGCCGTCGTCACGGTCGGCTCGATCCACGCCGGGCTGAAGAACAACATCATCCCCGCCGAGGCGAAGCTCGAGCTGAGCCTGCGCTACCCCGACGACGACGCCCGCGCCGACGTCATGACGCGCGTCGAGCGCGTCATCCGGGCGGAGGCGGCGGCATCCGGAGCCGAGCGGGAGCCGGTCATCCAGATCGACCACACCCTGCCGCCGACGATCAACGACCCCGCCGCGACCGCGCGCCTGACCGCCGCGTTCGACACTGCCTTCGGCACCGGCACCGTCGTCGACCCGGGCATGTTCACCGGCAGCGAGGACGTCTCGTGGTTCGCCCGCGAGGCGGGCGTGCCGCTCGTGTTCTGGTTCTGGGGCGGGCTCGATCCGCAGGTGTACGCGGATGCCGTCGCCCGCGGCACCGTCAACGAAGACATCCCGACGAACCACTCCGCGTACTTCGCGCCGATCCTGCACCCGACGATCGAGCGCGGCGTGGACGCCCTCGTCGTCGCGGCGCGCGAGTTCCTGGGATGAGCCTCGAGGAGCTGTTCGGGTTGCCGGAGCCGGAAGAGCCGGAGCAGCCCGAAGAGCCGGAAGAACGCCGGCACACACGGCGGTCGCGCGAACCGCGCGAACCGAAGCCCGCGCGCGAACCGAAGCCGACGCGCGAGCCGAAGCCGCCGAAGCCGCCCCGCGCGGCGCGGGCGCCCCGCGCACCCGGCGGATCGGGCAGGAACCCCACGGTGATCCTCGGCATCATCGCCGGCGTGCTGGCGCTGGCCGTCGCGGTCGTCCTCGTCATCGCGCTGACCCGCACGCCCGACACCACGGGCGGCGACCAGTCCGACCCGGTCGTCGTTCCCGCACCGGCGACGAGCTCCGCCACCGCCGTGCCGAGCCCGTCCGAGACCGCCGCCGAGGCCACGATCACCTTCTCCGCGAGCGGATTCACGCTCCGCGGGAGCGACGGCGACACCTTCACCCACGCCTGGGCCGACGACGCCGCACCGGCGATCGCGGCGCTGACCGCGGCGTTCGGCGCCGAGCCGACGACCGAGGTCGAGGCCGGCAACACGGACCTCTACGCCTACACCTGCGCGCACTGGGACGGCTTCCGCTTCTGCGACGTGCTGCTCGGCGAGGGCAACAAGCCTCGCGAGGAGGTCGACGCGCCCACCTATGCCGCCTTCAGCGCCAACGAGGTCGACGGCGTGCAGATCGAGGCCGAGTTCGGCCTGCGCATCGGGCAGACCCTCGCCGAGGTGCGTGCGCTCGGCCCCGACGACGAGCTGAGCATCACCCCCGCCGAGTTCCTGTTCGGCAACGACCGCAACACCTTCTACGTCGACGGCGCGCGCACCTACGGCGTCCGCGTCGAGACCGACGGCGCGAAGGTCACCGAGATCGTCTACCGCTACGTCCCGCTGGGCCTCTGACGCCGCGACGGCTTCCCCGGCGAGACGGAGCCCTCTTGTGGCGGCGCCGCGTCCGGCGTAATGTCGCCCGCCGTGGCACCTGACAGTCGCAACAGCGACGACATCCCCGACCCTCGCGCCGGTGAGGACACCCCCATCGCCAAGCGCATCCTCATCGGCGAACCGCTGACCAGCGAAGAACTGGACGGGCAGCTGCTGCCCAAGCGCATGGCACTGCCGATCTTCGCGTCCGACGCGCTGTCGTCGGTCGCGTACGCCCCGCAGGAGCTGCTGATGATCCTGCTCGTCGGCGGCACGGCGTTCCTCGCGTTCAGCCCGTGGGTCGCGGCGGCGGTCGTGGCCCTGCTGATCGTCGTCGTCCTCAGCTACCGGCAGCTCATCAAGGCGTACCCGTCGGGCGGCGGCGACTACGAGGTGGCCCGCACGAACCTGGGCGAGAAGGCGGGCGTGGTCGTTGCCGCGGCCCTCCTCGTCGACTACATCCTGACGGTCGCCGTGTCCGTGGCATCCGGCGTCGACAACATCATCTCGGCGCTGCCGGGCCTCGCCGGCTGGCGCGTCGAGCTCGCCGTCGGGTTCGTGGTGCTCATCATCCTGGTAAACCTGCGCGGGGTGCGCGAGGCGTCGACGGCGTTCGCGATCCCGACGTACCTGTTCATCGGATCGGTCATGATCATGATCGTCACCGGCCTCGTGCGATGGATGCTGGGGGACGCCCCCGTCGCCGAGAGCGCGCAGTTCGCGGTGCACGCCGAAGACCTCAGCCAGGCCGCGGTGATCCTGCTGATCCTGCGGGCGTTCTCCAGCGGATGCTCCGCCCTCACCGGCGTCGAGGCCGTCTCGAACGGCGTGCCGGCGTTTCGCACGCCGAAGGTGCGCAACGCGCAGCGGACCCTCGTGCTCATGGGGTCGACGGCAATCGTGATGTTCGCCGGCCTCACCCTCCTCGCCCTCCTCGCCGGGGTGCACTATGCGGAGAACCCCTGCGATCTGGTCGGGTTCGACTGCCGGGGCGCGGTGCAGCCGAGCCTCATGGCGCAGGTGGCGGCGGCGACGTTCGGCAGTGGCAGCATCCCGTTCTTCATCGTGCAGGCGGCGACGGCCTGCGTACTGCTGCTGGCTGCGAACACGGCCTTCAACGGGTTTCCGCTCCTCGGCTCGGTGCTCGCCCGCGACGGCTACGCGCCCAAGGCGCTGAACACGCGCGGCGACCGGCTCGTCTACTCGAACGGCATGATCATCCTGGGGCTTGCGGCCGTCGCCGTGCTGATCGTGTTCCAGGCGAAGCTGACGACTCTCATCCAGCTGTACATCATCGGCGTGTTCGTGTCGTTCTCGCTCGGCCAGCTCGGCATGGTCACGCACTGGCGGCGCGAGCGGCGGTACCTGCGCACGCCCGCCGCACGCCGGGAGGCCCTCGTGGGGCTCGCGATCAACGCGCTGGGCGCGACGTTCACGATCGTCGTGCTCGTGATCGTGACGATCACGAAGTTCACGCACGGCGCGTACCTGGTCTTCATCGCGATTCCCGTGCTGGCCCTGCTCATGATCGGCGTGCACCGGTACTACCGCGACGTCGCGCACGAGACCGCGATGGACGACGCGGTGCACTACGGCGCCACCGGCGACATCGCGATCGTGCTGGTCGGGCGGCTGCAGAAGCCGGTCGCGAAAGCCGTGGACTACGCTCTGGCGGCCAGGCACGACCAGACGATCGCCCTGCACATCGCCGTGACCGCGGAGCAGGCACACGAGGTGCAGACCGACTGGGAGGTGCACGGGATGCCGGTCCCCCTCGTCATCGTCGAGTCGCCGTTCCGCCACTACGCGGCCCCGGTCGCCCAGTTCATCGCCGAGTACCGGGCGCGGCACGGGTCGACCCTCGTCACGGTGTACCTGCCGCAGTACATCGTCGGGCACTGGTGGGAGAACCTGCTGCACAACCGCCGCGCCCGGCGCATCGCGCAGCAGCTCATGCTCGTGCACGGCGTGCAGATCACCCTCGTGCCCTGGCTGCTCGACTCGTCGGAGCTGATCTACGGCCGCCGCTCGCGGCCGCTGCCCGGCGACGACCGCGCCGGCCGCATGGCCACCTACGGCCTCGTGGCCCACACCGACAACCCCGACGCCGCCGAGTAGCGCGCCGGCATCCCGTCCCCCGTCTCCCATCGCCCCGTCACCGAAAACAGGAGATCACTCCAGAACAGGACGTTTGCACGATCCAACGTCCTGTTCTCGCGCGATCTCCTGTACTCGTGCGCGCCGCCGCGTGCGCGCCGCCCCTGTCACCCCACCCGTCACCCCGTCCCCCCGTCACCGAAAACAGGAGATCACTCCAGAACAGGACGTTTGCACGATCCAACGTCCTGTTCTCGCGCGATCTCCTGTACTCGTGCGCGCCGCCGCGTGCGCGCCGCCCCTGTCACCCCACCCGTCACCCCGTCCCCCCGTCACCGAAAACAGGAGATCACTCCAGAACAGGACGTTTGCACGATCCAACGTCCTGTTCTCGCGCGATCTCCTGTTCTCGGGCGCGCCGCCGCGTGCGCGCCACCGGCGCGGCGCCGCCGGAGCCGGGGTGGATGCCGGGGCGTAGCCTAGAGGGGTGACTTCCGCGCCCGTCCCGACCGCCGCCGCAACCCGGGATGCCGCGGGCCTGCCGGTGACTCTGGATGCTGCGCGCTTGCGCGAGGACTTCCCGATTCTGGCGGAGCAGGTCAACGGGCATCCGCTCGTGTACCTCGACTCGGCGGCGACCAGCCAGAAGCCGCTTGCCGTGCTCGACACCGAGCGCGACTTCCTCACGCACGCCAACGCCGCCGTGCACCGCGGCGCGCACACCCTCGCCGCCGAGGCGACCGAGCTGTTCGAGGATGCCCGGGCCACCGTCGCGGGCTTCGTCGGCGCGCGGCCGGAGCAGCTCGTGTGGACCAGCGGCGCCACGATGGGCCTCAACCTCATCGCATACTCCATCGGGAATGCGTCGGCAGGGAGCGGCGCCCCAGCGAGCGCACGACTCGCCCTCCGCCCCGGCGACGAGATCGTCGCGACCGCCATCGAGCACCACGCCAACCTGTTGCCGTGGCAGGAGCTGGCACGGCGCACGGGTGCCGTGCTGCGTCATATTCCGGCGCACGACGATGGGACGCTCGACCTGGATGCCGCGGCAGCGCTCATCGGCGCGCGCACGCGCATCGTCGCCTTCACCCACGTCTCGAATGTGCTGGGGATCGTGGGCCCCGTCGCCGAGCTCGTCGCGCTCGCGCAGCGCGTCGGCGCGCTGACGGTCATGGACGCGTGCCAGTCGGCCCCGCACCTGCCGCTCGACCTGCCCGCGCTCGGGGTCGACCTCGCCGTCTTCAGCGGGCACAAGATGCTCGGCCCCTACGGCGTCGGCGCGCTCTACGGCCGCAGCGACGTGCTCGAGGCGCTGCCGCCGTTTCTCACCGGCGGGTCGATGATCACCACCGTCACCCTCGACGAGGCCGAGTACCTGCCGCCGCCGCAGCGCTTCGAGGCCGGTACGCAGCCCGTCGGGCCAGCGATCGGGCTCGCCGCCGCCGTCCGCTACCTGCAACGGGTGGGGCTCGAGCGCATTCATGCCCACGAGGGAATGCTCGCGGAGCGCATGCGTGCGGCGCTCGTCGAGATCCCCGGCATCCGCCTGCTCGGCGACGCACCGAACGCCGAGCGCGTCGGCCTGTGGTCGTTCGACGTCGAGGGCGTGCACGCGCACGATGCCGGGCAGTACCTCGACGCGCTGGGCATCGCGGTGCGGGTGGGGCATCACTGCGCGGCGCCGCTGCACGCGCGCTACGGCGTCACCGCGAGCGTGCGCGCCAGCACCGCCCTGTACAACACGACCGACGACGTCGATCGGTTCGTCGATGCCGTCGCCGGCATCCGTCCCTACTTCGGAGCCTGAGAGCCATGAACGACCTCGATGCCCTGTACCGCGAGCTGATCCTCGACCACTCCAAGCACCCGCAGCACTTCGGGCTCGCCGCCGACGGCGAGGGCACCGGCACCTCGTACCAGAAGAACCCCGTGTGCGGCGACGAGATCACCCTCCGCGCGCACGTCGACGGCGATGTCGTGGCCGAGGTGTCGTGGGAGGGGCGCGGCTGCTCCATCTCGCAGGCCTCGGCATCCATGCTCGCCGACCTCGTCGCCGACGAGGGACTCACCCGGGAGGAGGCGCTGCACCTCGTCGAGGGATTCCGCGAGGCGCTGCGCTCGCGCGGCACGATCGAACTCGACGAAGACGTCTACGGCGACGCCGCCGCACTGTCGGGGGTGTCGAAGTTCTCGGCGCGCGTCAAGTGCGCCATGCTCGCCTGGGTCGCCCTGGAAGACGCGATCGCCAAGGCGTGACGACCCCTCACTCCCCGAGGAAGGCGATGGCCGCCTCGCGGAACACCCGCGAACCGGGCGCGTTGAAGTGGTGCCGATCGGGGATCTCCAGGAAGCGGCCTCGCGGGCACGCCGCCGCGAGAGCCTTCGAGCCCTCGATGATGGCGTCGAGCGACCCCGTGCCGAACAGGATCGGCTGCCGCGGCGCACACTGCGGGTCGGGGTCGACGGTGTGCGACATCCGCATCCCCTCGGCGATCGCCAGCAGCGCCCGCAGGTCGTTGCCCTCGACGCGTTCGGTGAGGCGGAGGTAGTTCTGGGTGACAGGGTCGGTCACCGGCACGCCCGCCGAGACGTACGCGCGCACCTGGTCGAGGTCGAGCCGACGCAGCGGCACGCCGTCGGGCACTCCGCCCAGCACGACCCGCGGGATGCGGCCGGACAGATCCTGCACGACCTCCCACCCGACGCGGGCGCCGAGCGAGTACCCGACGTAGCACGCCTCGTCGACGAGGTACGTGTCGAGCACGATCTCGACGTCGCGGGCGAGCTGGCGGACGTCGTAGTCGTGCGGATCGTGCGGCTTCTCGCTCGCCCCGTGCCCGCGCTGGTCGAGGCCGATGACGCGGTACCCCGCCCGCAGCAGGTCGCGCACCCAGCCGGTCGCGACCCAGTTGTCCCTCGTGCTCGACGCGAACCCGTGCACGACGACGACCGTCGGCTGCGTCAATTCGCCCCACGAGTAGGTGGCGATGCGCAGGCCGTCGCCCACCATGATGAACTGCGGCTCGGGCATCTGAGTGAGGGCGGGAAGAGCCGGCACACCAGGAGAGGACGGCTCGGGGGTCACACCTTGATTCTGCCGCGGAAGCGCGCCAGGCGTGAGGTGCGCACCTCGCGCGTCGTGCACGACTCGGCAGTGACGCCCGGCGCCGCCACGACCGCCACCGGCTGCGTGACGACCGCATCGACCACTCGCGAGCCGTCCTTCGGGCCGATGACGGCGACCGGGACGGTGACCGTCGGCTCGTACGGATCGACCGGCATCCGGCCCAGCGCGCGGTGCGCGCGGACATATGCCGGAATGAGAATGACCATCGCGCCGAGCCAGGCGAGCGGGTTGCTCCAGGCGACGCCGACGAAGCCGAACGCGGCGCCGAGCACGACCGCGGCGCCGACCCGCATCCCGAGTTCGACGACGCCGGTCACGGTCGGGATGATCGCGCTGCCGAGCCCCTGCAGCGCACCGCGCAGCACGAACAGCACGCCGAGCGCCCAGTAGGTCACGCCGTTGACGATCAGCATCTGCGCGGCCAGGTGCACGACCTCGTCGGCGCCGCCGCCCTCGGCGACGAACAGGCGGAGGATCTGCGGCCCCGCCGCGATGAGCGTGACGCCGAGCACGGCGCCCGCGGCCATCGCGATCCACACGGCCTGGACGACACCGCGGCGGATGCGGTCGGGCCGGCGCGCGCCGAGGTTCTGCGCCGCGTACATGGATGCCGCGAGCCCCAGCGACGCCAGCAGCGCCACCGCGAGGCCGTCGACGCGCGACGCGGCCGTGTAGGCGGCGACGGCGTCGGCACCGAGGCGGTTGAGCGCCACCTGCACGGTGAGCGTCCCGACCGAGATGATGGATGCCTGGAACGCCATCGGCCCGCCCATCCGCAGGTGCGCGACCAGGTCGGCGCGCGTCACGGCCCAGTCGGCGCGCCGCACGTGCAGCGCCGGCATCCGGCGCCGCAGGAACTCGAGGCACAGCAGCACCGAGACGGCCTGCGAGACGACGGTCGCCAGCGCTGCGCCGCCCAGACCCCAGTCGAGCGGCCCGACCATGAGCATGACGAGCGCGACATTGAGCCCGCACGCGATCGTGAGGAACACGAGCGGCGTGCGCGAATCGCCGATGGCGCGGATGATCGCCGCGAGGTAGTTGAACGCCATCGTGGCGCCCGCGCCGAGGAAGCTGACCTGCGCGAACAGCGTCGCGCCGTCGAGCAGGTCGGTCGGCGTCTGCAGCAGTTCGAGCGCCGGGCGGCTGAGCAGGGCCCGGCGACCGTGAGGATCACGCCGCCGACCGCGGTGAGGATCGTGCCGGCCGCGACCGACCGGCGCACGGCGGCGGCATCGCCCGACCCGAAGGCCTGCGCCGTCGGGATCGCGAAACCGCTCGTCAGACCCCACGCGAACCCGATCAGCACGAACATCAGGCCGCCGGTGGCGCCGACGGTGGCGAGCGCCTCGACGCCGAGGTGACGGCCGACGACGATCGCGTCGGCCACCTGATACAGCTGCTGCACGACGTTGCCGATGAGCAGCGGCACCGCGAACGCGAGGATGACGCGCCAGGGGCGGCCCGTCGTGAGCGTGGCGGTGCGGGGGTTTACAGACGTGCGGGACATGAGTTCTTCCAGTGTATCGAATCGATTCGGCTGGACCTGACCGCGCGCTGGACGCATGCCGTCGCCCGCAGCCCCGGCATCCGCACCCTCGCCCGCCCGAGACCCGCTCTGCGCGTCGAGACCCGCGGCCGGATGCCGGGTCTCGACGCGCAGAGGCGGTTTCGCCGCCCACGCCGGCGCCCGGTAGCCTTGCACGCATGTCCGTGGGCCTGCTCGCCGTCGTCGACGACATCCTCAGTGCGGCGCTGAAGGCGTCGGCCAAGTCGGCCGGGGTCGTGATCGACGACGCCGCCGTCACCCCGCAATACGTGCAGGGGCTGACGCCCGCGCGCGAACTGCCGGTCGTCGGGCGCATCGCGCTGGGGTCGCTGGCGAACAAGTTCGTCATCATCATCCCGATCGCGCTCGTGCTGACGGCCGTCGCGCCGGGCGTGCTGCCGTGGCTGCTGATCGTCGGCGGCACCTATCTGTGCTTCGAGGGCGCCGAGAAGGTGCTGGAGTGGTTCGGCCTGCATCACGGCACGGATGCCGAGGAGGAGACCCGCGACGAGAGCCGCCTCGTGTGGGGCGCGATCCGCACCGACCTCATCCTCTCGACCGAGATCATGCTGATCGGGCTCGCCGCGATCGACACCGGCCTCGGATTCTGGATGCGCCTGGCCGTGCTCGCCCTCATCGCCCTCGCGATGACCGGCCTCGTCTACGGCGCCGTCGCGCTGCTCGTGAAGCTCGACGACATCGGGCTGAAGATGGCCAAGAGCTCGTCGGTGCGCGTGCGGCACACCGGCACGCGCATCGTGCGGTCGATGCCCGCCGTCTTCCGCGTCATCAGCGTCGTCGGCACGATCGCGATGCTGTGGGTCGGCGGCCACCTCGTGCTCGCGAACCTCGGCGAGGTCGGCTGGGCGCCGCCCGCCGAGCTGCTGCACGGGGTGTCGCACGTGCTCGAGCCGCTGGGCGCCGTCGTGGCGTGGGCCGGCGAGACGCTGGTCTCGGCCGTCGCCGGGCTCGCGCTGGGTCTCGTCGTCGTCGGTGTCGTGCTGCTGATCGGCAAGGCCTTCGGCAAGAACGTCAGCTTCGACGAGGCCCACCGCGCGCAGACGACGGATGCCGCATCCCACTGACGCGATACGCCCCGGCGACGGCGCGCCACTCGCGGCCCGGCGACGGCGCGCCACTCGCGCCCCGGCGATGGCGCGCCACCCGCGGCCCGGGCGCTGACGGCATCCGGCCCCGACGGCCTCCGCCCCCTGTTCCCGAGACCCGCTCTCCGCATCGAGACCCGGGTTGGGGTGCCGGGTCTCGATGCGCGGAGCGGGTCTCGGTGCGAGGAAGCGACGGCGGGCTGCGCGGCGGAGCGCGTCAGCCGATCGTCACGGCGATCGCGCCGGCATCCGGGACCACGCGGATGCCGGTGCAGTCGGCGACCGTCCACGTCGGCGCGGCGCCCGCCGCGGCCGCCCGCAGCGCCGCGGAACCCGGCGCGCCCGTCGCGACGGCCCACAGCGCGGCGGCGGAACCCGGCGCGCCCGTCGCGACCGACCGCAGCGCGGCGGCGTGCGGGCCCACGCCGATGACGCGCATGCCGGCGGCGAGGCCCGCCGCGATGCCGTTGGCGGAGTCCTCGACGACGATGCAGTCCGCCGCATCGACGCCGAGGAGGCGCGCCGCCGTGAGGAAGCCCTCCGGATGCGGCTTGCTCGCGGCAACGTCGGCGGCCGAGACGACCAGGCGGGGCATCGGCAGGCCCGCGGCATCCATCCGCGCCGTCGCGAGCGCGAGCGTCGCCGACGTGACCAGGGCGTGCGGCAGCGCGGGCGGCCCGGTGAGCGCCGCCAGCAGGGTAGCGGCCCCGGCGATCGCGACGACGCCGTCGGTCTCGGCCGTCTCGGCGGCCAGCAACAGCTCGTTCTCGGCGAGATTCAGCGCGTGCGGGCGGTCGGGCAGCAGCTCGGCCATCGACTCCTGCCCCTGCCGGCCGTGGATGACGGCGAGCACCCGCTCCGGGTCGAGCCCGTGACCCTGCGCCCACCGCAGCCAGAGCCGCTCGACGACGGCGCGCGAGTCGACGAGCGTGCCGTCCATGTCGAGCAGCAGCGCCGCGGCGCGGACGGAGTCGGTCATGGCTCCAGCCTACGAGCCCGGCGCGCGGGCGACGCGTGCCAAACGCAGGGCGAACCGGCCACTCCGGCCCGATTCCAGCCCCACAACGTCGATCCGCCCTGCGTTTGGCACGCCGGCCGCCCTTTCCTCGCGCGGATTCCTTGCGCGGACGATTCGTCGAGACGCATGCCGGGCGCTGCACGCCCCGCGCGCTCCCGCATCGTCGCCGGCTCAGCGCTCGCAGCGGCCCGTCGGGCAATCCGCACCGCACACAGCGCCGAGCTGTACGGTGAGCAGGTGATCGCGGGGGATGCGAGCGATCCGCCGAACGGTAAGGATGCCGCATGACCCGACCGAACGTGCTCCTCATCACGACGCACGACATCAATCCGCATCTCGGGACGTATGCCGGCATCTGGCCGGGCGCCGAGCAGGCGACGACGCCACGACTGGATGCCCTGGCCGCCGAGGGCATGCGTTTCGACCAGGCGATCGCCGCCGCCCCCGTCTGCGCACCGTCGCGTTTCGCGATGATGACCGGGCGCCACCCCATCGAGGCCGGCGCCATGCACATGCGCACCAAGGCGGTGCCGCCGCCCGACGTGCGGCTGCTGCCGCACGTATTCCGCGAGGCGGGCTACTACACGACCAACGCGTACTACACCGACCTGCAGCTGGAGGTGCCGCCGCTCGTCTTCGACGACATCAGTCCCGGCGCGCACTGGCGGGGCCGCCCCGACGGCACCCCGTTCTTCGCGCAGTTCCACGGCATGACGACGCACGAGTCGCAGCTCTACCTCGACGACGAGGCCTTCGCTGCCGCGACCTCGCACGTCACCGCCGACCAGCGGCACGACCCCGCCCGCGTCGCCCTGCCGCCCTACCACCCCGACACCGAGGTGTTCCGGCGGTCGTGGGCGCGTTATCTCGACCTCATCACCGAGATGGACCATTGGGTGGGCACGCTCCTGGACCAGCTCGCCGAAGACGGGCTCGACGGCGACACGATCGTCGTGTTCGTCAGCGACCACGGGCTGGGGATGCCGCGCGCCAAGCGCTGGGCGACCGAGGCGGGCCTGCGCGAGCCCCTGATCGTCCGGTGGCCCGGCGTCATCGCCCCGGGACGCGTCGAGCGGCGCGTCGTCAGCCTCGTCGACCTCGCGCCGACGCTGCTCGAGGCGTGCGGTATCGCGGCGCCGGCCGGCATCCCGGGGACGTCATGGCTGGGTGCGCAGCTGCCGGCGTACGCCTACAGCGGGCGCGACCGCATGGACGAGCAGGAGGATCGGTCGCGCACCGTGCGCGACGACCGCTTCCGCTACATCCGCCACTACCACCCCGACCGCTCGCCGATGCAGCACCACGACTACGCCGAACACCTGGCGACCTGGCAGGAGTTCCGCCGGCTGATGTTCGAGGAGGCGGGCCAGCTCGCGGTCGGCCAGCCGCGCGACCGGCTCACCGAGGTGCAGCGCCGCGTCGTCGCCGCCGGCAAGCCGGCCGAGGAGCTCTACGACATCCGGGCCGATCCGCACGAACTCGTGAACCTCGTCGACGACCCCGGGTGCGCGGCCGACCTCGACCGGCTTCGCACGGCGCTCGATGAGTGGCTCGATCGTGTCGGAGATCTCGGGGCGATCGCAGAGTGCGACCTCATCGCGCAGTGGCGGCCCGGCGGGCTGCGGCGGCAGACGGCGCCCGTGGTGGCCGTCGCGGCGGACGGCGGCCTCGCGCTGACGTGCGAGACCGAGGGCGCGATGATCGGCTGGATGCCGGTATCCGCGGCGCCCGCCTCGGCGGCCGCCGTCTCCGGTCCGCCGACGCACGACGCCGACGTCTGGCGGGCGCTGCTCGGCCTGGAGGACGACCCGCGACCGTGGCGGCCGTACACGGCGCCCATCGCCGAGGGCCCGATCGTGACGAAGGCGTGGCGGCTCGGCTACGCGCCGAGCGCGGAGCGCACCGTCGCGCCCTGAGCCCGGCGACCCCGCCGCCCCCGCGCAGGGGCCAGGATGGGAGCATGAAGACCTTCACCCTCCCGGGCACCGACATCGTCGCACCGAACATCGTCCTCGGCCTCATGCGCATCTCCGACAAGACCGACGAGCAGATCCGCGAGCTGGTGAACGCGGGGCGGGATGCCGGCATCCAGTTCGTCGACCACGCCGACATCTACGGGCCGGGACTGCACGAGTGCGAGCGGCGCTACGCGCAGGCGATGCGGCTGACGCCGAGTGAGCGCGATGCGGTGACGATCCAGACGAAGGCCGGGATCGTCAAGGACGGCCCGTACTTCGACTTCTCCTCCGCGCACATCGTCGAGTCGGTCGAGGGGTCGCTGCAGGCGCTGGAGACCGACCGCATCGACATCCTGCTGCTGCACCGGCCCGATGCGCTCGTCGAGCCGGATGAGGTCGCGCGGGCGTTCGACCAGCTGCACAGCGCGGGCAAGGTGCGCTACTTCGGCGTCTCGAACCACACGCCGCGCCAGATCGAGCTCCTGAAGAAGTCGGTGACGCAGCCGCTGGTGGCCAATCAGCTGCAACTGTCGATCACGCACGCGCCGATCATCGCGCAGGGCGTCGCGTCCAACATGCACGGGCTCGATCAGTCGGTGACGCTCGACGGCGGCGGCATCGTGGACTACTGCCGGCTGCACGACATCACGATCCAGGCGTGGTCGCCGTTCCAGGCGAAGTTCTTCACCGGGGTGTTTCTCGGCAACCCCGACTACCCGGAGTTGAACGCCGTGATCGACCGGCTCGCGGCGGCGTACGGGGTGTCCGGCGAGGCGATCGCGACGGCGTGGATCACCCGGCATCCCGCGAACATGCAGGTCGTGCTCGGCACCACCACGCCCTCGCGCGTGGCCGCGGCGGCGGCGGGGTCGGCGCTGCCCCTCACCCGCGCCGAGTGGTACGAGCTGTTCCGCGCCGCCGGCTACACGGTGCCGTAGCGAGCGCGGCGCGGGTCAGCGGGAGACCCAGCCCTCCCGATGGCGACGTTCGATGCCGTCGAGCAGCAGGTCGAGCGCGAACGCGAACTCGGCGTCGTCGTCGCAGGCCGCATCCGCGTGCGCGGCGGCCATGCGCACGATCGACGGGAAGGCGACGGCGGCGGCGGCGAGCATCGCCTGACGCTCGGCGGGGTCGGCGGGCATCGCCGGCGTCGGCATGACGTCGCGCGTGAACCCCCACATCCGGGTGCTCAGGGCGTGCATGCCGTGGTGAACGAGGTCGGCCGACAGCCCGCCGGCGAACATCGCCGCCATGAGCGCATCCATGTAGCCGAGCACGACCGGGCTCGCCATCGTCCGCGATTCGATCGCGTCCTGCGCCCACGCGTGCGAGCGCAGTGCGCCGCGCGCCGTGAGGATGCGTGTGCGCACCGCGTTCTTCCACCCCTGCGCGGCGGCGGCCGGGATCTGGCTCACGATGTGGTCGACCATGTCGTCGATGAGCTGCTCCCGGCCGGCGACGTGCTTGTACAGCGCCATCGGCGTCACGCCCAGCGCCTCGCCGAGCCGGCGCATCGTCGTCGCCTCGAGCCCGTTCCGGTCGGCGAAGACGACGGCGGCCTCGACGATCCGGGCGCGGGTGAGGGTGCCGCGCGCGCTCGACCTTGACATGTGTACAGCGTAGACCTATCGTCGATCTCGACTAGTTTACGCCGTATACCTCATCGAGGAGAGCCCCCATGCACCGCAGCCCGCAGACGTACGCCCGCGCCGCCGGCATCCTGTACCTGACGACGCACGTCACGTCGGTGACCGCCGTCGTCGCCTACGCCCACGACGCCGTCGCCGGCGGTGTGGCGCTCGAGCTCGCGCTCGCGCTCGGGTGCGTCGGCACCGGCATCCTGCTCTGGGCGCTCCTGCGCACCCGCGGCACCGTGCGCGCGGTGACGTTCGCGCTGCTGCGGACGGTCGAGGCCGCCGTCATCGTCGCCGGCACGCTGCCGATGGTCGCGCTGCTGTGGACGGAGGATGCCGCCGGCACCCCCCTCGGCGACGCCCTCGCCGACGTGCACACGGCATCGTTCCTGGTCGGTCAGGGGCTCGTGATCAGCGTCAACACGGTCGTGCTCGGCTGGCTGCTGCACGACGCCGGCGTCGTGCAGCGCGCGCTGGCCCTGCTCGGCGTGGGCGGCGGGCTGCTCGTGCTGACGAGCAATCTCGCCCAGCTGTTCGGCATCATCCCGCGAAACGGCACCGCCGCGGGAATCTGCGCCGTGCCGGTGTTCGCGTTCGAGATCTGGCTGGCGCTGCACCTCATCCTCAGGCCGGGGCGGTGGGCCGCGGCATCCGTCACGAGCGGCGCAGGACGGACGACGGCGACGGGATGACACCGCGGCGCGGCGGCGCTGAGGAGGGCGGCACGGTTCGCTACCGTGAGTGCTCATGAGCCCCGCGCCCTCTGACCCCCACCCCGCCGACGCCGAAGAGCCCACACTCACCTCCGACGCACCGCCCGAGGTCGATGCGGCGATGGCCGCGCAGCTGCTCGCCGAGCACTACGGCCTGACCGGTGCGCTCACGCCGCTCGGCAGCCACCAGGACATCAACTACCGCGTCGACACGGGCGACGAGCGGTTTCTGCTGAAGCTCGCGAATCCGACGCAGTCGGCGACGGATGCCCTCACCCAGTCGCTCGCCGCCGACCACCTCGCCCGGCACTCGCGCGTGCGCGTGCCGCAGACCCGCCCCTCGCTCGGCGGCGACCTCGTGACCCTGCCGGTGATCGCCGGCCAGGCGATGGCCACGCGGGTGCTGACATTCCTCGAGGGGAAAACGTGGTCGGGCAGCGACTACCTCTCGCCCGCCGTCGTCCGGGCGTTCGGCACCCTGGCCGCCGAGGTCGACACGGCGCTGGCCTCGTTCGCCCCGGAGCACCCTCTCCGCACGACCGAATGGGATCTCCGGCACGCCGAGCGGGCGCTGCGTGAGCTCACGCCGTTCATCGCCGACGATGCGCTGCGCACGCGCGTGGAGGATGCGGCGGCCGAGGCCCTGGCCGTCGTCGCGGCCATCGCGGACGACCTGCCGGTGCAGCCGATCCACGGCGACCTCACCGACGACAACGTCCTCTGGACCGACCCGCTCACGCGCCTTCCGGAGGGCGTCATCGACCTCGGCGACCTCGCCCTCACCTGGACGGTGGGCGAGCTCGCGATCTGCTTCTCGTCGCTGCTGCACCACGACGGCGTCTCGGTCGTCGCGGCGCTCGAAGCGGTGACGGCGTACCACCGCGCACGCCCGCTGTCGGGCGCCGAGGTCGCCGCGTTCTGGCCGCTGCTCGTCGTGCGCGGCGCCGTGCTCGTGGCCAGCGCCCACCGCGTGCTCACGGAGGATCCGGCGAACGACTACGCCCGCGAGAATCTCACCCACGAACTCGCGATCCTGGATGCCGCCACCTCCGTCCCCCTCGCCGTGGGGACCGCGCTCGTGCAGCGGGCGGTGGGTGCCGTGAATATGCCTTCGGCGGAATTCACGCCCGGTGCGCTCGCCCCTCTGGTCGAGGCGGCGGAGCTGCAGGTCGCGGTGCTCGACCTCACCGCCGACAGCGACCTGGTCGACGACGGACGCTGGCAGCAACCGGACCTCGAGGGCACCCTGCGCGCCGCGGCACTGGCCGCCGGTGCGGAGCTCGTCGTCGTCCCGTTCGGCGCGCCGCGCCTCACCCGGTCCGGTGAGGCCGGCTTCGCGCCGCCCGCCAACGTGCCGCTGCACCTGGAGGTCACGCCCGCCGCGTCGGTGACGCTGCGGGCGCCCGCCGGCGGCGAGGTCATCGCGACGCCGGACGGGGTCGTCCTGCGCACCGCGCATGCCGACCTCGTCGTCCGCGGCGCGGAGCCGTCGCGCTCCGTCTCCCCAGGCGCGATCTCCCAAACCGCCGTCTCCCCAGCCGCCGTCTCCCCAGGCGCCGTCTCCCCAGCCGCCGTCTCCCCAGCCGCCGTCTCCCCAGGCGCGCCGTTCGCCACGCTGCCCGCCGGCATCCCCGCCCGCATCCAGCTCACCGCACCGCACGCCGCCGTGCCGGAGTGGACCACCGCGGAGACCGCCCCCGCGTGGCTGACGCTCTGCGCCGATCCGGCCGGGCTCGTGGTGCCGGCATCCCGCGCGGCGCGCGAAAACAGGAGATTCACCCAGAACAGGACGCAATCGCCCCAAACGGGCCTGTTTTCGGGGGATCTCCTGTTTTCGCCGACGGATGCCGACTCGCCCGCGGATGCCGGCTCGCCCACGGATGCCGGGCCCACGACGGATGCCGGCACCGCGGCAGACCTCCTCGCCCGCCGCGACCGCGTGCTCGCCGCCGTGCAGGAGCACTACTACGACGATCCGCCGGAGCTGGTGCGCGGGTGGCGCGACCTGCTCATCGATCGCGACGGGCGCCCCTACCTCGACGCCGTCAACAACGTGACGTCGGTGGGGCACGCGCATCCGCGGCTCGCCGACGCCGTCCACCGCCAGTGGCAGCGGCTGAACACGAACTCCCGCTTCCACTACCGGGCGATCGTGGAGTTCTCCGAGAAGCTCGCGGCGACGCTGCACGGCGAGCGGACCGGGCTCGATCAGGTCTTCCTCGTGAACTCCGGCTCGGAGGCCGTCGACCTCGCGCTGCGCCTCGCCCGCGCGGCGACCGGCCGGCGCGACGTGCTCGCGATGCGCGAGGCGTACCACGGCTGGACCGACCTCTCCGACGCCGTCTCCACCTCGACCGCCGACAACCCCGCCGCACTCCAGACCCGCCCCAACTGGGTGCACACCGTCGAGGCGCCCAACACCTACCGCGGCCGGCTCACCGGCGATGCGGCCCGCGGCTACGCCGACGCCGCCGTCGCCGAGATCGACCGCCTCGCCGCCTCAGGTCACCCTGTCGGCGCCTTCGTCGCCGAGACCTACTACGGCAACGCGGGCGGCATGGCGCTGCCCGACGGCTACCTCGCGAGAGTATATGCCGCGGTGCGCATGCACGGCGGCCTCGCCGTCGCCGACGAGGTGCAGGTGGGCTACGGCCGGCTCGGGCAGTGGTTCTGGGGCTTCGAGCAGCAGGGCGTGACGCCCGACATCGTGGCGGTGGCGAAGGCGATGGGCAACGGTCATCCGCTCGGCGCGGTCATCACGACGCGCGCGATCGCCGAGGCGTACCGGGGCGAGGGCTACTTCTTCTCGTCCGCCGGCGGCAGCCCGGTCTCCAGCGTCGTCGGCTCGACGGTGCTCGACATCATCCGCGACGAGAGGCTGCAGGAGAACGCGGCCGAGATCGGCGGCCACCTGAAGCGGCGCCTGGAAGCGCTGGCCGACCGGCATCCGCTCATCGGCGCCGTGCACGGATCGGGGCTCTACCTCGGCGTCGAACTGGTGCGCGACCGCGCCACGAAAGAGCCGGCGACCGCGGAGACCGCCGCGATCTGCGACCGGATGCGCACGCTCGGCGTCATCATCCAGCGCACCGGCGAGCGCCAGAACATCCTCAAGCTCAAGCCGCCGCTGTGTCTCACCCGCGCCCACGCCGACCTGTTCGTCGACGCCCTCGACCGCGTGCTCACGACCGGGTGGTGACCGCTCCCCGCGCCGCACCGCTCACGCCGGCGCAGCCCCCAGGGCCGCCGCGGCGGCACGCATCGCGCGGTCGGCCTCGGCGACGGTGATGCGGCTGTTGCCGGCGACGATGTGCAGGCCGTAGGCGTCTTCCAGGGCGACGAGGGTCATGGCGAGGGTGTGCTCGTCGAGCTCCGGCGCGAACTCCCCCGACGCGACCCCGCGCGCGAGAATCCCGGCGTAGGTTCCGAGCTGGCGGTCGTACATCGTCTCCACGAGGCGGTCGTGCAGCTCGGATGTGCCGGCGAGCACGTCGAACTCGTACAGCAGCCGCAGCAACGCGTCGTCGGGGCCGCTCGGCAGCCCGTGTCGGATCGCCACCGCCAGCTGCTGCCGGGCATCGCCGGCCGCCGCCACCTCGGCGTCGCGGTGGTCGCAGAACCGCTCCACCCCGGCGCGATGGGCCTCGACGAGCAGCTCGTCGAGGTCGTCGTAGTAGTAGAGGATCGCGCCGCGCGTCAGCCCGGCGCTGGCGGCCACGTCGGTGAGCGAGATCTCGCGCAGCCCGCGCTCCGAGACGGCGGCGAGCGTCGCCTCGACGAGGTTCGCGCGCCGCTCCTCCTGACGTCGGGGCCGTGCCACGCCTTGACACTATCCCAACGGGCGTGCCACACTCGGGTAATTCTTTGACACTGTCGTCAAAAAACCCGTAAGGACCCCGAAGGATCTCAGATGACCGATCTGCTCCTGACCGATGCCACGGTGCGCACCTTCGATCCACACGCGCCCTGGGCCGAGGCCGTCGGCATGACCGACGGCCGCATCACCTACGTCGGGCCCGCCGCCGACGCCCCGAAGGCGCGCGAGACCCGCTCGCTCGAAGGCGCCCTCGTCACCCCGGGCATCGTCGACAGCCACAACCACCTGCTGCTCGGCTTCGACGCCGACGCCGTGAGCCTGGAGGGCGCCGAGACCCTCGACGAGGTGCGGCGCCGGCTCATCCACCTGGCCGACACCCGACCCGACCTCGACTGGATCTGCGGCGAGAACGCCGTCTATTCGATCGTCGAGAACCGCAGGCCCGACGCGCGGGATCTCGCCGGCATCACCGACCGGCCCGTCTTCGTCACGACGTACGACCAGCATTCGGTCTGGCTCAACGACGTGGCGCTGCGCATCCTCGGCATCTCCGACGGCGTCGACATCGCCTGGGGGCGCCCCGAGCGCACCGCCGACGGCACGCCGACCGGCTGGGTCACCGACTTCTACACGAGCGCGATGACCTCGGCCGGCATCGCGGCGATCCGCCGCGACATCCCGCTCTACAGCCCCGAGCGCCGCTACCGACGGATGCTGTCGAGCCTCGACATGGCGGCATCCCTCGGCATCACCACCGCGGTCGAGCCGCAGGTGCCGCTCGCCGAGCTCGACCTCGTGCTGCGGGCGCGCCGCGAAGGTCGCATGCGCTCGCGAGTCATCGCCGCACTGTTCCACCCCGTGGATGCCGACGACGCCTTCCGCGCCGCCCTCCGCGAGGCCGTCGACGGCGCACCGGTCGACGCGCACCTGCGGTTCGGACCCGTCAAGCTCTACGCCGACGACGTCATCGAACCCCACACGGCATGGATGCTCGACGACTACGCCAACCGGCCCGGCCACCGCGGCCACCCCAGCACGGCGCTCGGCGAACTGACGCGCATCGTCACCCAGCTCGACGCGCTGGGGTTCCAGACCCACACGCACGCCACCGGCGACGGCGGCATCCGTCTCGCGCTCGACGCGATCGAGCACGCGGCGCGCGTCAACGGCACGATCGACCGCAGGCACGGCGTCGTGCACGTGGAGTGCATCGACCCCGCCGACCTCCCCCGCTTCGCCGAGCTGGGCGTGGTCGCCGCGATGCAGCCGCGGCACTGCTCACCGGATCTCGTCGCCGGCACGTGGATGGACAACGTCGGCGAAGAGCGCTGGGACCGCGCCTGGCGGTTCCGCTCGCTCATGGCCTCGGGCGCGCACGTCGCGCTGTCGAGCGACTGGCAGGTGGGCGAGATGGATCCGCTCGTCGGGTACTACTGCGCACTCACCCGGGCGAGCATCGACGGCAGAGAGGCCTGGACCCCCGACGAGCGCCTCACGCTCGACGACGCGATCCGCGGCTACACCGCCGAGGGCGCGTGGGCCTGGCACTCCGAGAACGAGCTCGGCACCCTGCGCGTCGGCGCCCGAGCCGACCTCGTCGCCTGGAGCGACAACCTCTACGCCCACGAGCACGAACCGGCCGCCCTGCTGCAGCAGCACGCCGCCCTCACGATCGTCGACGGCGTCGTCGTGCACGACGCCGAGGCCCCGGCATCCGTCCCGCTCCCCTTCGTCCCGCCCGTCACCCACTCCCACCACGCGCAACACGACCACGCCGAGGAGAACCCCGCATGACCGCCGAACCCACCCTCGACACCGTCGGGATGCCGCATCTGCGGCGCGAACTGTCGCTGCGCCACATCGTCTTCCTGGGCCTGGCCTACATGGCGCCGATGGCCGTCTTCGACACCTTCGGGATCGTCGCCGACGTCACCTCCGGGCACGTGCCGCTCGCGTACATCGTCGTGTTCGGCGCGGTCGCGGTCACGGCGTGGAGCTACAGCCGCATGGTGCGCGCCTATCCGCGCGCCGGATCGGCGTACACCTACACCCGCGAGTCGGTGAATCCGCACGTCGGCTTCCTGGTGGGATGGGCGGCGACCCTCGACTACATGTTCCTGCCGATGATCAACGCGCTGCTGTCGTCGATCTACATGACGGTCGCGTTCCCGGAGATCCCCGCGTGGGTGTGGATCATCGGCACGATCGTCGTGTGCACGGTGCTGAACATCGTCGGCGTGCGCCTGGCCGCACAGGTCAACCTCGCCCTCGTCATCATCCAGATCGTGACGGCGGTCGCGTTCGTCGTGCTCGCGATCCGCAACATCGCGCAGGGCGCCGACGGCGCCGTCTTCGACTGGGCGCCGATCACGATCGAGCCGGGGCAGTTCCCGGCCGTCGTCTCGGGCGCCGCGATCCTCGCGCTGTCGTTCCTCGGGTTCGACGCCGTCACCACGATGTCGGAGGAGGCGAAGAACCCGCGCCGCGACATCCCGCGCGCGATCTTCATCATCGTCGCCTCGGCCGGCGTGTTCTTCGTCGTCGTCACCTATGCGATGCAGCTGCTCTTCCCCGACGTGAGCGTCGTCGGCGACATCGTGGGCGCCTCGCCCGAGATCGCCAAGCACATCGGCGGCGCCGCCTTCCAGGCCGTCTTCATCGGCGGGTACATGATCGCCGTGCTCGGCTGCGGCATCACGCAGCAGATGTCGGCGGCACGCCTGCTCTACGCGATGGGCCGCGACGGCGTGCTGCCGCGGCGCGTCTTCGGCCAGGTCGGCCGCAGCGGCGTGCCGACGCTGAACCTGCTGCTGGTCGCGCTGCTGGCCGGCACCGCGGTGTTCCTCGACCTGTTCCAGGCGGCATCCCTCATCAACTTCGGCGCCTTCGTCGCGTTCATCTTCGTGAACCTGTCGGTCGTGTTCACGTACTACCGCTTCGGCCACGAGCGCGGCTCGACGGGCGCGAAGGCGATTATCGGGTGGGTCGTCGTGCCGATCGTCGGCGTCGTCGCCAACGTGCTGCTGTGGTTCAGCCTCGAGCCGAGTGCGATGCTCGTCGGCGGCATCTGGACCCTCGTCGGCGTCGCCTACCTGCTGTGGAACACGCGCTTCTTCCGCAAGCCCGCCCCCGCCCTCGCCGGCCCCTTGGAGATCGAGCGCGGCAGCGCCGAGCCGTAAGCCGGCAGGGCGGTCAGGGACGGAGCGGTCAGTGGCCGGGGCAGCGCTGCTCGGCGGGGACTCCGGCGAGGGCCTGCTCGATGTGCTGGCCGCATCCGGCCCAGGTCGTCTTCCCGCAGGTCTCACAGGTGACTGCTTGGCACATGGCGTTCTCCTCACGGTCTGCGGCACGCGACGCTGCATCGAGTCTACCGACGCGGCGGCGCCCGGCATCCGTCGTCACCGCCCCAGGATGCAGGAGCACCTGTGACAGAACCCGCCGCAGCGGCGGGTCGAGGTGACTTCTGTCACAGGTGCTCCTGCATCTTGGCGCGTCCGTGTCGGACGCGCGGGGTACGCTTCGGGCATGTCGTCGTTCGGCACGCTCGCGACCCCCCTCGGCACGCTCGGCGTCGCGTGCAGCGGCGACGCCGTGACCCGCGTGACGTGGTCCGCGACGCCTCCGGTGGATGCCGGGGACGCTCCCGGTCCGCTGCTCGAAGAGGCGCTGCGGCAGCTCGCGGCGTACTTCGCCGGCGCGCTGCGGCGGTTCGAGCTGCCGCTCGACCTCGGCGCGCAGTCCGAGACCACGCGAGCGGTGCTGACCACCCTGTACGACACCGTCGGCTACGGCGCATCCGTCACGTACGGCGAGCTGGCCGCGCGCAGCGGCACCGGCATCCCGGCGCGGGGGATCGGCGCGATCATGGGCGCGAATCCGCTGCCGATCGTCGTCCCGTGCCATCGCGTGCTCGCCGGCGACGGCCTCGGCGGCTACTCCGGCGGGGCGCCGGGCCAGGGTCTCGCCACGAAGCGCCGGCTGCTCGAGCTCGAGGGCGTCCTGCCCCCGGCGCTCTTCTGACGGCCGGCATCCCAGCGGCACCGGCATCCGCCGCCGAAAACAGGAGATCACGCGAGAACAGGACGGATGCCGCCGGTTTCGTCCTGTTCTCGGTGAATCTCCTGTTCTCGCGTGCGACCCGCGCCCGCCGCGGCGTCAGTCGGCGCGCGCGCCGGGCACGATCACGACCGGCACCGGCGAACTGCGCAGGATCTTCGACGCGCTCGACCCGAGGAACACCTGGGCGAGCCGGTGCGTCGACGACGATCCGACCACGAGGACGTCGCCGTCCTCCCAGCCGGCCGCCGCGACGGCGGCGGGCCAGTCGACGCCGGCCGCGACGTGGAACTCCAGGTCGACGCCGAGGTCGAGCGAGCGCAGGTACTCCTCCGCCTCGCGCAGCGCCGCCGTCGCCTGCATCGACCACAGCTCGATCACCTGCGTCTGCGCGTGCGTGACGCTGTTGGTCACCGGCGCCGCGGGCGTGACGATGAAGGTGACGACCCGCAGTCGCGCACCCACCTCGCGCACGAGCTCGGCGACGCGCGTGAGCAGCGACCAGCTGGCATCGTCGTCGCGGAACCCCACCGTGACCCGCGTGACCGAGCTCGTCGTGCGGTAGCCGCGCGGCGCGATCGCGACCGGCAGCGTCGAGGAGTGCACCAGCCGGTCGGTCTTCGAGGTCAGTCGTACGCGGCCGGGATCGGCCTCCGCCGCCGACCCCACGACGATCATCGAGGCGTCGCGCTCGTCGGCCTGCTCGAGCAGGGTGGCCGGCACCGAGCGGCCCGGCGTCCAGATCGCGTCGCCGACGAGACCCGGATGCCGGGCGAAGTCGGCGCGGGCGAGCTCGGCCGTGCTCTGGCCTTCGCTGGCGGCCCACTCCTCGTACTCGCGGTCGGTGCCGGCCGCGGCCGGCGTGCCCCAGCCGCGGGGGACGACGGCGACGGCGACCACCGGCGCGGGGTGGGCGCGCGCGAACTGCGCGGCGAGCTCGATCGCGCTGCGGTCGTCGTTGCGGGGCCCGTAGCCCACCAGGTACGTCATCGTTCGTCCTCGGGGTGGATGGGCTCGGCGATCTCCTCTTCCGAGGTGTACGTGCTCAGGGTGGCGTGCCGGCGCCCGTAGAACAGGTAGAAGACGAAGACGACGACGAGCCAGCTGACGCAGATGATCCAGGTGATCGGCCGCAGGCTCGTGAGCACGTAGACGCACACGACGACCGTGAGGATCGGCACCACGGGGAACAGCGGCACCTTGAACGGCCGCTCGAGGTCGGGGCGGCGGCGGCGCAGCACCATGAGCGAGATCGCGACCACGGTGAAGGCGACGAGCGTGCCGAACGAGACGCTGTCCCACAGATAGTCGGAGGGGACGAATCCGGCGACGATCGCGACGAGGATCGACACCACGACGGTGTTGAACACGGGCGTGCCGTACTTCGGGCTGACATCGAGGAAGCGCTTGGAGACCATGCCGTCGCGCGAGATCGAGAACAGGATGCGGGTCTGCCCGTACAGCGTCACGAGGGTCACCGAGAAGACCGAGATGACGGCGCCGGCCGCGAGGATCGTCGCCCAGATCGGGGTGCCGGTCACGTTCTCCATGATCTTGGCGAGTCCGGCCTCACCGGCCTCCTTCGTGCCGAACCAATCGGCGGGCATGGCCGCGAGCCCCGCGAGGCACACCAGGACGTAGAACAGCGTGACGATCGCGAGCGCCCCGAGGATCGCGCGCGGAATCGCCTTCTGCGGATTGCGCACCTCCTCGCTGGCCGTCGCGACCGCGTCGAGCCCGATGAACGAGAAGAAGATGATGCCGGCCGCGCCGCTGATGCCCGAGGCCTGCGCGAAGAAGTTCGAGAAGTGGTCGGCGTTGAAGGCGGTGAACCCGATGACGATGAACAGCGTGAGCACGGCGAGCTTGATGCCGACCATGATGGCGTTGATCGTCGCCGACTCGGAGGCGCCGCGGATGAGCAGCAGCATGCACAGCCCCACGAGCACGACGGCGGGGAGGTTGATGCCGCCACCGGTGGCCACGCCGTCATCGCCCGGGATGAACGACGTCGAGATCTCGGTCGGCAGCCGGAAGGCGAACAGGTGGTAGAGCAGTTCGTTGAAGTAGCCGCTCCATCCGACCGCCACCGCCGAGACGGCCAGGCCGTACTCGAGCAGCACGCACCCGCCGACGAGCACAGCGGGGCCTTCGCCCAGCGCGTGATACGAGAACGAGTAGCTCGACCCGCTCACCGGGATCGAAGACGAGAGCTCGGCGTAGCACAGGGCCGAGAGCCCCGCCGCGAGGGCGGCGAGCAGGAACGACAGGACGACGGCGGGCCCCGCGATCGGGATCGCCTCGCTGAGGACGAAGAAGATGCCGGTGCCGATCGTCGCGCCGACGCCGAACATCATCAGCTGGAACGTCCCGAGGTTGCGCTTGAGCTCTTCGCCCGGGTGGTGGTTGCGCTGGAAAACGATCGGCTTGCGCCGCAGCAATTGCTGGCCGAGTGTCAATTGGCCCTGTGTCGTCATGTCGGCCTCCCGAGGGGTGTGCCCGGGCCCGAATCCCGAGGTGACCCCTAGTTTGGTGTGCCGGGCCCCCGACCGACAAGTGTTGTCGCCGACGAGATATCTGGGAACACAGACAGCCGCGAGCGACGCCGAGACATGCCGAGGCACGCTGAGGGGAATCGGAAGGGTAGTCTGACGCCATGCCACGACTGCTCGTCCGCCGCCCGTCACCCCGTCTCGCCGAGGGCGAGCTCACGCATCTCGAGCGCGTCGCGGTCGACCCCGACCTCGCGCTGCGGCAGTGGGAGGCCTACGTCGACGTCTTCCGCGGGCGCGGCTGGGACATCGTCGACGTCGACCCGGCCGACGATCACGCCGACGGGGTCTTCATCGAGGACACCGTCGTGATGTTCGACGACCTCGCCGTCGTGACCCGGCCCGGCGCCGACTCACGGCGCGGCGAGATCGACTCGACGCGCGCCGCGCTGGAGCGCGCCGGCATCCCGCACGTGTCGATCGAGGCGCCGGGCACCCTCGACGGCGGCGACGTACTGAAGGTCGGCCGCACGGTCTATGTGGGCTCGACGCTGCGCACGAACGAGGCGGCGATCGCGCAGCTGCGCGGCGCGCTCGAACCCCGCGGCTGGCAGGTCGTGGCGGTGCCGGTGACCAGGGTGCTGCACCTGAAGAGCGGCGTCACGGCACTGCCCGACGGCACGATCGTCGGGTTCGCGCCGCAGGTCGACGACCCGGGCGCCTACCCGCGGTTCCTGCCCGTGCCCGAGGAGCACGGCACCGCCGTCGTCGTGCTCGACGACGACACCGTGCTGATGTCGGCCGACGCCCCCGAGACCGCCGCGCTCTACCGCGCACGCGGACTCGAGGTGATCACGACCCCCATCACCGAGTTCGAGAAGCTCGAGGGCTGCGTCACCTGCCTGTCGGTCCGCGTCCGCGACTGAAGGCATCCGCTCAGGTCGGGTCGGAGTTCATCTCCCAGTTCTTCGGCGACCGCCACAGGGCGCTCGTGGTGAGCGAGCGGATCATCTCCATCTCCTTGGGCAGGCGCGTGTAGAGCTTCATGAACAGCTCTTCGACCTCGAGGAGCTCTGCCGTCCAGTCGCGGCGGTTGATCGCCATGCACTTGAAGAAGTCCTCTTCGGAGAAGTCGAGGTCGGTCCAGTCGAGGTCCTGGTACGTCGGCATCCATCCCAGCGGGCTCTCGATGCCGATCGCACGGCCGCGCGAGCGGGCGACGATCCACTGCAGCACGCGCATGTTCTCGCCGAAGCCGGGCCAGAGGAAGCTGCCGTCCTCGTCGCGGCGGAACCAGTTGACCTGGAAGATGCGCGGAGGGTTGCGGATGCTGCGGCCGAACGCGAGCCAGTGGTTGATGTAGTCGCCCATGTGGTACCCGGCGAAGGGGAGCATCGCGAAGGGGTCGCGGCGCACGACGCCCATCTGGCCGGCCGCGGCGGCCGTCGTCTCCGAGCCCATGGTCGCCGCCATGTACACGCCGAACGCCCAGTTGAAGCTCTGCGTGATGAGCGGGATCGTGCCGGCGCGGCGTCCGCCGAAGACGAACGCGTTCAGCGGCACGCCCCTCGGGTCGTCCCACGCCTCGTCGAGCGCCGGGTTGAGCGTCGCGGGCGACGTGAAGCGCGAATTGGGGTGCGCGGCCTTCGTGCCGGATGCCGGCGTCCAGTCGCGTCCCTGCCAGTCGATGAGGTGCGCCGGCGGCTCGCTCATGCCCTCCCACCACACGTCGCCGTCGTCGGTGAGGGCGACGTTCGTGAAGATCGTGTCGCTGCGGATCGACTCCATGGCGCTCGGGTTGGTGCCGTACGAGGTGCCCGGGGCGACGCCGAAGTAGCCGGCCTCGGGGTTGATGGCGTACAGCTTGCCGTCGTCGCCGGGCTTGATCCAGGCGATGTCGTCGCCGACCGTCGTGACCTTCCAGCCCTCGTCGGTGAAGTGCTTCGGCGGCACGAGCATGGCGAAGTTGGTCTTGCCGCAGGCGCTCGGGAAGGCGGCCGCGACGTACGTCTTCTCGCCGTGCGGGTCGGTGACGCCGAGGATGAGCATGTGCTCGGCGAGCCAGCGGTCGTCGCGCGCCATCGTCGAGGCGATGCGCAGCGCGAGGCACTTCTTGCCGAGCAGGGCGTTGCCGCCGTAGCCCGAGCCGTACGACCAGATCTCGCGGGTCTCGGGGAAGTGCACGATGTACTTCTGCTCGTCGTTGCACGGCCAGGGCACGTCGGCCTCGCCCGGCGCGAGCGGCGCGCCGACGCTGTGCATGCAGGGGACGAACTCGCCGTCGCTGCCGAGCTGCTCGGCCGCGGGCCTGCCCATGCGGGTCATGATCTTCATGCTCACGACGGCATATGGCGAGTCGGTGATCTGCACGCCGAGCTGCGCGATGGGCGACCCGAGCGGACCCATGCTGAACGGCACGACGTACATCGTGCGGCCCTTCATGCACCCCTGGAAGAGCGGCCGGAGAATCGCCATCATCTCCCGCGGCTCCATCCAGTTGTTGGTGGGCCCGGCATCCTCTTCGCTGCGCGCGCAGATGAACGTGCGCTCCTCGACGCGGGCGACGTCGCTCGCGTCGCTGCGGGCGAGGTAGCTGCGCGGACGCTTCTGCTCGTTGAGCCTGATGAAGGTGCCGGATGCGACGAGCTGCGCGCACAGCGCCTCGTACTCGGCATCCGATCCGTCGCACCACTGGATGTCGTCGGGCTCGCACAGCGCTGCCATCTCGTCGACCCAGGTCTTCAGCGCGTCATTGGTGATCCATTCCGGTGTGCTCATACTCCGAGTATCCGACGTTTGGGCGCCGGGCACGACCGTCGGATGCATCCCTCGTCCGCTGGTACCCATCATCGAAAACAGGAGATCGTGCGAAAACAGGACGGATGGCGACGGTTTCGTCCTGTTCTCGGTGAATCTCCTGTTCTCGGGCGGGGCTTCGAGCACGCGCCGCGACGGATGCCGGCCGGCCGAGGCGCCGGGCACGGTAGCGTCGGGGCATGCCCGACATCCGTGCCGCGATCGCCGAACGCCCGCTCGTGCTCGACGGCGGACTCGGCACCCTGCTCGAGGCGCGACGCAACGACCTCAGCAGCAGTCTGTGGTCGGCGCGGCTGCTGCGCGACGACCCCGGCGAGGTGCGCGCGGCGCATGCGGAGTTCGTCGCGGCCGGCGCCGACGTGCTGATCGGCTCGTCGTATCAGCTGGGGTTCGGCGGCGCCGTGCCCGACGCTCAGGTCGAGCGGCTGCTCGCGCTGAGCGTGACCATCGCGCGGGATGCCGGCGGACGGTTCGTGGCGGCATCCGTCGGCCCGTACGGAGCGGTGCGCGCCGACGGCAGCGAGTACACCGGCGACTACGCACTGACGGCCCCGCAGTTGCGCGACTGGCATCGCCGGCGTCTGCACGCGCTCGCCGAGGCGGGCGCCGATGCCCTCGCGATCGAGACGATCCCGAGCCTCGTCGAGGTGGAGGCACTGTGCGCCGAGCTCGCCACCTTGGGCGCGGCCGCGTGGGTCAGCCTGTCGGCGTCGAGCACGGCGTGGCAGGGCGACGATCTCGCCACCGCCTTCGCCCTCGCCGCCGCGACCCCGGGGGTATTCGCCGTCGGGGTCAACTGCTGCCCGCCCGAGGCGGTGCTGCCGGCGCTGGCGCAGGTGCCGGCATCCGTCGCCGGGGTCGCCTATCCGAACAGCGGCGAGCGCTGGGACGCGGCGACCCGGTCATGGTCGGGCGCGGCCGGCTTGTCGGCGCACGACGTGCGCGCGTGGGTGGATGCCGGCGCGCGCCTGGTCGGCGGATGCTGCCGCACGACCCCCGCGGATATCGCCGGGGTGGCGGCGGAGCTGGCCGGGTAGCACGGCATCCGTCCCGCCGGCACCCCTCGCCCGCCGGCATCCGTCATCCGCCGGCATCCGGCATCCGTCATCCGCCATCGAAAACAGGAGATCGTGCCAAAACAGGACGGATGCCGCCGGTTTCGTCCTGTTCTCGGTGAATCTCCTGTTCTCGGGCGGGGCGACGGATGCCGCTCAACCGAGGCGCCGCGCGCGGGGCCTGGGCAGGTACGACCTCGAGTGGATCGTGCCGCATCCGCCCCCGACCGCTGCCGGTGACCGAGAACGGCATCGAGACAAGCGATGACGCCCACCGAATCAACGACATCGCCTGAGGCCCTGCTAGAACTCTTCGCCCCGGACGTTGTCAGAAGAACTGATGGGATACGCGTCGAGGTGCTCAGATTCGAGGATCGTCCGGGCCACGGTCTGGGTGCATCCGACGATGAGGCTGCGCGCGTGGATGTCCTGACCGACGAGCCAGCGATGGTCACTCGGCCACCAGTACATGGGCACACGTCCAGTCGCCGTGGTCGGCACGAGTGGCGCCCCTCCATCATCGATCAGGCGCCCTGAATAGAGCACCATCTCGTGTTGATACGGGGAGAACGCGACATACGGTTCCGAGATCTCCGTTGCATATCCAGCCCAGGACGCGAAGTAGTGCACGCCAGAATCCGGGCGAAGCGCCTCGATGAGATGCGTCGCCCGTGCAACCGGCGGACCGCCCATATCCGGCTCCACGCCGCCGTCGGGAAGGACGACGTCGTCCACTGCGACAAGCTCTGGCCACTGCATCCACGCTCGAGGCTCGACTCCGCTTCGTAGGACGGCATCCGTCCAGGAAACAACGGAGCCATCTCGGAACTGAATCGGATTCAGAACACGAATGTACGCCTCGTAGCCGGGAGGGATCACCGACGTGACTCGTTCCCCCGTCGCATCCAGCAGCGCCGCGACGGCCTGAGCCGGCCGCACATCGATCTCATGACGCAGAGGGCTCATGGCAAGAGAGTACAAAGTGCCTGCCATCCGTGGAGGTCACCGATGCGCTCCCATTTTCTGTCACAGATGTTCTCGCACCTTGGCCAGCGACTCCCGGAAACTCACCGAGTCCGCACGATGTGGCGGATTCCCACAAGCTCATTCATCGTGCGCCTTCGCTCAAGACACGAGCGCTCCGGCGGAAATCGCGGACGAAAACTGCGGAGGCGAACGCAGCGATGACCGCAACCACACACCCCAAGAACACCTGGTCGTCGACCGCAACACGTCCGTCTCCACAAGCTTGGGCAGCACGCAGCAGCCAGGCCTGATCATCGACGTGCGACCGCACGACAGGCTCCCCGCAACCCGGAACCGCCACCGCCCGTGTCGGGGCGAGGAGCGAATCCAGGATGACCGATGGACCCGCACCGACGTAGACAAGACCCGCGACGATCAGCGCCAGCAGGGCGGGCGCGAAGAACCGACGGACCAGCAAGTCGCGCGCCGAGTGGCAGATCTTGAGCGTGGCGCACACGACTCCGATGGCGTAGCCGATCACGGCAAATCCGGCCGGGACGTCGATAAGTACTGCGGGCGTGAGGACTCCCTCGGTCCCGGTCGCCACGGTCAACCCGAGGACGCTGAGAAGGGGAAGGAGTGCCGCCGTGAGCGCGCCGACCGCCGATGCCCCTCCAATCCAGGCCGCGATCGTTGCAAGAGCTCGACGCAGATCAAGGCGCACCGCGAGAATGCGCCCGTATGTCAGCAGAATCAGAAGCGCGACACAAGTGATGAGCGCCGCCGTCAGGGTGGATGTGATCGTCAGCGCGTTGTATCCGATGACGGCATTCATGACTGCCCGTCCCGCACCGTTGCCCGTGGTCATGACCCAGGCCAGCGTTAGCGCTAGCAGCAGTGGAGACAGGATCAGGGCCAGCAGGTAGCCGCGCACCAACGTGCCGGGCTCCAGCAGTCGATCGATGGCATGGAAGCCGAACCGAAGCTCCCGGCAGCCTCTCGGACGGATGATCCGATATGCGTGGCTCATCGCGAAGCGGAACTTGCGAAGCTGGTCATGCGACCACGCCACGAGGAATTCCCGCAGCGTCGACGCTCCTGATGCCCTGATGCCCCGCAGGAGCCGGTCGCTGATCCAGCGCAGGCCGAGCGCCGCCACGCCGACTCCGAACGCAACGATGGATGCTGACTGATGGCCCTCGACGTCGAGCTGAACGAAACACAACCCGGCCGCGCACCAGACGATGAACTCTGCACCAGCGACGGTGATCGCCAGCCATCGCACGTTCTCGCGACTCGCGAGCCCCACCAGCTTCGATAGTCGCCAGATGCCGCCGACGACCAACACGGCACCGATAGCAATGAACATGACGCCTCAATCTCGGAAATCCGTCGATCGCCGTGTGCAGTCGACTTCGTCTCCCTTTTCTAGGCGATACCTCCGACATCGGTGGTGCAGCCAAGAGTGAGGCGGCTGTTGTCTCACATGGGCGTCAAGAGAGGCAATGCCATCCAGATGCCGCCGGCGATGAGGGTCGCCGCGAAGAAGTAGTCGATCCAGCGCTTGGATCGTTCGTTGCGGAACAGCATCGCCAGTGCGCTCCCACCGAGTGTCCACGCGATGAACGCGATCAGGTTGTTCAGCGTGAAGACCGTAGTGATCAGGAGGACCGCGGCGGCGTCATCGTTGACGGGCGGTCGGAGGAATTGGGTGAACATCACCGCGATGATGTAGTACGCCTTCGGGTTCAGCACAAGCACGACGGCACCAGTCCACAAGCCGATCCGCATCTCCTCGGGCGGCGCATCGCGGTGCGCGCCCGATTTTGAGCGCGCCGAGCGGATGAACTGGAAGGCAAGCCACAGCACGTAGAGCCCGCCGACCGCGGCGAGAGTCCGCGCCACAACGGGATGGTTGAGGATCGTCACGCCCATGCCCAACCCGATCGCTGCCGTGACCACAAACGTCGCGACGTGATAGCCGATGAGTGCGGGGACCGCCGCTCGCAACCCTTTCGACACCCCGATACCTGCGAAAAAGGCGTTGCCCGGTCCA
Source organism: Microbacterium sp. (assembly GCF_047602155.1). GTDB lineage: Bacteria > Actinomycetota > Actinomycetes > Actinomycetales > Microbacteriaceae > Microbacterium. The sequence continues at coordinate 1,142,673 of NZ_JASGHZ010000001.1, forward strand.
GGGCTGTACGCGAGCGGAAACAGGAACACCACCAGCGCCGCGAAAGTCTCGATACTCACACAGCAACGATTGCCGGTGGTCGCTCCCCGTCGCTGGCGGGTACCGGTCATGGCTGTGCACAGCGAAGCTCCCCTGAACCGGAGCCGAAATATCCGAATGGACATCGCGTGGACATTTCACCCGCGAAGCGGAGACTTCAGAAAGATCCCGACACCTCCTGTACGTTCCCGCTCGAAATGGCGGGGAAGCTCGGGCATTCCACGGTGGTTGGCGGTGGTTTCAGGCGCGGGAGTCCACGCGAGATGGCGGACTCCCGCGAAGACGTCACCGTGCGAGGCCGAGGAACGCCATGACGGCGCGTTCGACCTCGGCCAACTGTTCGGCCGGCAGCCGGCCGACGCGAGTGATGACATTGATCCGTCGGACGGTCCTCAGCTTGTCGATCATGATGTCGCTATCTCGTTCGAGGCCGGAAAGATCGCCGCGGAACACCCGCACCCGCAAGAGCGGAGCGTCGATGAGCACGCTCGTCAGCGGCATCACCGTCACGGAGTCCGTGCTCTCGAAGGCGTCATCCTGGAAGATCAAAGCCGGGCGTGGCTTTGATGCGTAGACACCGCCCGCGACGGTCCACAGCTCGCCCCGGATCACTCCTCGTCCCAGGGCGCGGAGATCGCTTCGATGAATGCCTGGTCATCGCTGCGTCGGTCGGCGGCGGCCACGAGCGCCGCCTGACGACGCGCCTCCGTCGCGAACGCCGGAGTTCGCACATCGGGCACCCAGACCTGCACCGGGCGGAATCCGCGCTCCCGCATCCGGCGCCGGTACTCACTCACCCGCTCACGCACAGCCATGCCGACATTGTTACATGTAACAGCGAACCCTGCAACGCCTCGGCCCCAGTGTGATGCGCTGGGGCTTTCGTCACCGCGTACGAAACCTCGATGAAGTGACGGATCGGCCACTTGTCCGCCATGCGCCCGTGGAATCCGCCATCTTCACGCGGAACCTACACCTACCCGAAGTCCCCCGCGGCCATGTCTGTGAATCGCGAGAAGTGGCCCTGGAAGGCGACGGTGATCGTGTCGGTGGGGCCGTTGCGGTGCTTGGCGACGATGAGGTCGGCCTCGCCGGCGCGGGGGGAGTCCTTCTCGTAGGCGGCCTCACGGTGGAGGAGCACGACCATGTCGGCATCCTGCTCGATCGAGCCCGACTCACGCAGGTCGGACAGCGCGGGCTTCTTGTCGGCGCGCTGCTCGGGGCCGCGGTTCAGCTGCGACAGCGCGATCACCGGCACCTGAAGCTCCTTCGCCAGCAGCTTCAGGGCGCGCGAGAACTCCGAGACCTCTTGCTGGCGGCTCTCGACCCTCTTGCCCGAGGTCATCAGCTGCAGGTAGTCGATCACGACCATCTTCAGCCCCACGCGCTGCTTGAGCCGGCGGCACTTCGCACGGATCTCCACCAGCGTCATGTTCGGGCTGTCGTCGATGTACAGCGGCGCTTCGTTGATCTTCCCTCGGACCGAGGCGATCGTCGTCCAGTCGCGCGAGTCGAGCATGCCCTTGCGCATGCTCTGCAGCGGCACGGCACCCTCGGCGCTCAGCAGACGCATCGCAATCTCACTCTTACCCATTTCGAGGGAGAAGAAGATCGTCGGCATGTCGTTCTTGATCGCCGCGGCGCGGGCGAAATCGAGAGCCAGCGTCGAGTTATGCGTCGGGATCATCGACTCGCCCGCCAGGTACAGGTGGGCGTCGTTGTCCACCTGCACGCACCGCACCGGCACGCTCTCGATCGGGCGGATCGCCTTCACGTACCGCCGGCCGGTGCGCAGCGTGTTCGCCGGGCGCTCCTGAGCGTGCAGCGCGCGCTTGCGCTCGAGCCAGAAGACGTCGTCGGTCGTCGAGAAGTTGAGGATGTAGCAGGTCGACGATGCCTCGGTGCGGCCGTTCACCCGCCTGGTCGTGCGGCCGCAGCGGTAGCCGAGGCTCACGATCAGCTCGTAGACCGAATCGGCGAGCCGCTTGCTCGTCACGGCGAACTGGCAGGAGCCGACACCGCGCACGACCGTGCCGTCGGTGTCGAGGAGACCTGCGAGCAGCTCGCGGCGCTGCGCCTCCGACGCGCGCAGATACGCTGCGGGCACGTGCTTGTCGCCGAGCACGCCGGCCTTGCGCAACAGCGCCGTGAACGAACCGTGATCGTGATGGCAGGCGGCGCACCGCTGCGCCTCGCCCGAGTACGGTCGGCCGCAGTCGGAGCACGACAGGCGTTCGGGATGTGCGCCCTTGTTCTTCGGGCCGCAGGTGCGACCGCACGTGCGCACGTGCGGGTGCCGGGCGGTGAACTCGACACCGCACACCTCGCAGTTGCGGACGAGCGCCTCCCGCTCGAGCAGCTGGATCGAGTACAGCATGCCGCCGTGAGCCTGGGCGCGCAGGCCGCCGCTGCGCGCGATCAGCGCAGGGATCTCGTCGGACTCGCTCGTGATCCGTGCACCGGCGCTGTGTCCGTCGCCCAGCCACGCCCCGAGCGCGTAGGGTGCGACAGGCAGGTCCGCTTCGGGCGCCTGCAGCGCGCCGGCGTTGCGCACCGAATGATTCGCACGCGCCTCGGCGCCCACCGTGAGGGTCGCGAACATCTGCTCGGTCGTGACGACCGCCGGCGTCGCCGACCCACCCCGCCGGCTGGCGCGCGTCTCGGTGAGCCACTGGTGCTCGGCGTCGGCGATGATCGTCGAGCCGTCGGAGAATTCGATCTCGTAGCACGGCCGACCGGTCATGACCTCGGTCGCCGCGACGACCCGTGTCGGGCGGCCGTCGGCGTCGAACAGCTCGTCACCGACGCGGACGGCGCCCATCGTGGTCCAGCCGGTCGGCGTCGGCAGCGGGGTGTCGAGGGCGAGCGCCTTGCCCATAGCCGGCCGCGCGGCGATGATGATCATCTGCCCCGCGTGCAGGCCGTTGGTCAGCTGGTCCAGACCCTGGAACCCGGTCGGGATGCCGGTCATCTGACCGTCGCGCCCGCGAGCGAGCTCGATCTCCTCGACCGCGGCATCCACCGCGATCTGCAGCGGCACGTAGTCCTCGGCGCGCTCGGCGCCGGTGACCGAGTAGATCTCGGCCTGTGCGTTGTTGACGAGGTCGAGCGCCTCGCCCTGACCGTTGTAGCCCATCTGCACGATGCGCGTGCCGGCCTCGACGAGGCGGCGCAGCAGCGCCCGCTCGTTGACGATGGATGCGTAGTACCCGGCGTTGGCCGCCGTCGGCACGATCGAGGTCAGGGTGTGCAGGTAGTCGGCGCCGCCGGCGCGCTGCAGCTCGCCGGTCTTGATGAGCTCGTCGGTGACGGCGACGACGTCCGTCGGCTCTCCGTGCGAGTACAGGGAGAGGATGGCCTCGAAGATCAGCTCGTGCTTGGGCACGTAGAAGTCAGTGCCGCGCAGGGTCTCGATGACGTCGGCGACGGCATCCTTCGACAGCAGCATGCCGCCCAGCGCGCTCTGCTCGGCGAGCAGGTCGTGCGGAGGCGTGCGCTCGGCGCCACGGTCGGCGGGTGAGCCACCGAGCCGCTCTTCCGAGATGTCCGCGATCGACAAGGTGAGCCTCTTTCCACACGTGGTCCGGTGGATGATTCCCGGGCCACACGACACGTTAGAGACGACCTCCGACACGCGCAAACCCGCCTGTGGATAACTTTGTGGAGAGTGTGCGAGAAACGCCGGGATGCCTGTGCACAGCGCCTGTGGACAACTCCGCGACACGCGGAGAGCGACGAAATTTATTCATGCCCTGACCTGGGTTTTCTTCTTCCACATCCTGTGGAGGGGAAACCTATGTAAACCCTGAATTGAAGGTTCTCCGAAGGGCCTTCAGTTGGGGACAAAGTGCCCGGAAAACACGGATGCCGCGACCCCGAAAGGGCCACGGCATCCGTCGTTGCGGCGAATTACTTCGCGGCGACCACCTGCAGGGTGATCACGGCGGTGAGGTCGTCGCGCAGGCGCACGGTCGCCTCGTGCTCGCCCACGGCCTTGATCGGCGCGGTGATGTGGATCTTGCGCTTGTCGAGCTCGCCCAGCCCCGCAGCCTTGACGGCGTCGGCGACATCGGCGGTCTTGACCGAACCGAACAGACGGCCTTCCTTGCCGGCCTTGACCGACAGCTTGACCTTGTTCGACTCGAGGGCGTCCTTGAGGGCCACGGCCTCCTCGTGGTCGTGGATCGCGCGGGCGTCGCGGGCGGCACGGATGGATGCCACCTGCTTCTCGCCGCCGCGGGTCCACGCCACCGCGAAGCCCTGGGGGATGAGGTAGTTGCGGGCGTACCCGTTCTTGACCTCGATGACGTCGCCGGCGCTTCCGAGCCCGGCAACCTCGTTCGTGAGAATCAGCTTTGCCATGAGGTGCTCCTTAGCGGCCAGCGCCGGCGTAAGGCAGGAGCGCCATTTCGCGCGCGTTCTTGATCGCCTTGGCGATCAGACGCTGCTCCTGCACCGAGACACCGGTGATACGGCGGGCGCGGATCTTGCCGCGCTCCGAGATGAACTTGCGAAGCGTCGCGACGTCCTTGTAGTCGATGACGCCGACGCGGATCGCCTTCGCGGGAGCGGCGTTCTTCGCGCCCTTCCGCGGCTTGCGGCGATCGCCGGTAGCCTTTCCAGCCATTGTGTTTCCTTAAATGTGGTGATGGATGCCGCGGCATCCGAAATTCAGAACGGGGTGTCGTCGCCGTAGGCGCCGGGGGCACTCCACGCGTCGGGCGCGGAAGAACCGGGGGTCGCCCACGGCTCGTCCTGCTGCACCTGCGGGCGCGCCTGCGGTGCGCCGGAGCCTGCGCCACCTTGGCCGCCGCCGAAGTTGCCTCCGCCGGATGCCGCGCGTGTGACCTGGGCGGTCGCGTAGCGCAGCGAGGGGCCAATCTCGTCGACCTCCAGCTCGATCGCGGTGCGGTTGTTGCCCTCGCGGTCCTGGTACGACCGCTGCTTCAGCCGCCCGGTCGCGATGACGCGCGAGCCCTTGGTGAGGGAGCCCGCGACGTGCTCGGCGAACTCGCGCCACACGCTCGCGCGGAGGAACAGCGCTTCGCCGTCCTTCCACTCGTTCGCCTGACGGTCGAAGTTGCGCGGCGTCGACGCGATCGTGAAGTTCGCGACCGGCAGGCCGTTCTGCGTGTAGCGCAGCTCGGGGTCTGCCGTGAGGTTGCCCACGACGGTGATGACGGTCTCGCCGGCCATCGTCGTTACGCCTTCGCTGCCTTGCGGGCGGCCTTGGCCTCGGCGCGCTCCTTCTCGGCGGCGACCTGGGCGATCGCCTCCTCGGCACGCAGAACCTTGGTGCGCATGATCTGCTCGTTCAGCTTCAACTGACGGTCGAGCTCCTGCGTCGCGGCGCTGGTCGCGGTGAAGTTGACGACGGCGTAGATGCCCTCGTTCTTCTTCTGGATCTCGTACGCCAGGCGGCGCTTGCCCCAGATGTCGACGTTCTCGATCGTGCCACCGTCACCGGTGATCACCTTGAGGAACCCGTCGAGCTTGGGGGCCACCTGACGCTCGTCGATCTCGGGGTCGAGGATGACCATGAGCTCGTACTGGTGTGAGTGCGTCACTAACCCACCTCCTTCGGACTAGAACGGATGCCGGGCATTTCCCGGCATCAGGAGGGTTGATGCACGTGCATGCCCTGTAGGCACACAACCGTGACAGTCTACCGGATGCCGGCACCCGACCCGACCGCCGCGTTCGGGGAGCGCAAATGGTCGCCGAACCGGTGTTTCGGGAACCATTTGCGCTCCCCGAAATACCGCCGTCCCGTGTGGCGGGCGCGTGCACCTCCGTGCTGTCGGCCGTGGGTCGCTCGATGGCCGCGGCCGGCTCCTCCGTGCCGGCGACGTTCTGGCTGTCCTGGCCATGGCGGTGATTGCGATGGTCGCCTTCGTCGTCTTGGTGGCCGTCATGCTCGGGCGACGGCTGTTCGGCAGCGACCGCGAGCGCTGGTGGCGCCTCGACCGATTCGCCACCGCGAACGCGATGACCCGGTGCCCGAGGTGAAGGCTCCGCCGCTGCCGAACATCGTGCTGGATGCCGTCGGCAACAACTCCGTGTTCGGGCCGAACCCGCCGGCATCCTTCGACAAAGACCCGCGGCTGCGCCCGGAGGGCGACTTCGACCGCTCTTTCGCGCTGCACTGCCCGCGCGGGTACCGGACCGACGCGCTGTACCTGTTCACGCCCGACATCATGGCGCGGTTCGTCGACCACGCCGCGGCGCGGGATGTCGAGATCGTCGACGACTGGCTGTTCCTGTACGCCCCGCGCGAGATCGTGACCCTCGATCCGGAGATGTGGGCGTGGCTGGTCGCCACGATCGCGGCGCGGGTCGACGAGTTCGCGCAGTGGGAGCGCTGGCGAGACGACCGTCTCGTGGACGGCGGCGGTGGTCCGGCGCTCGGGCACGTGACGGATGCCGGCCGCGCTCCGGATGCCGGCCGCGCTCATCATGTTCGGCGTGATCGTCCTCACGGTGATCCTCGGCCAGTTCGATGTCTGGCGCGGTGCTCGGCGCCTTCTTCCGCTGACCGCGCCTGTTCATCCGACGCAAACCACGGCCACACCGGCCCCTCGGCACGATATGCGACGGATGACCGCCGAGCCCACCACCTCATCCGACGCAAACCACGACCACGCCGGCCCTTCAGCGCGATTTGCGACGGATGAATGGATGCCGCCGCCCTCACGCCCCGCGAAACCTCACAAATGTCTCGATCTACGGCCCATTTCGCCGCAGAAGCGGACATCTGCGAGGTCTCGCGAAACCTCACAGATGTCGCCGTTTGTGGCGGGGACGGATGCCGGGGTCAACCGCCAGGGTCGGCCCACCGGGGTCAACCGCAGGGGTCAACAGCCGGGGTCGGCCGGCGGGTCAGCCCGCCTGGGCGACCCACGCGGCGCGGCGCGCGGCCTGTGCGACCGGGTCGGGGACGGGGAGCGAGGCGAGCAGGCGCCGGGTGTAGTCGTCCTGCGGGTCGGTGAGCACCTGCACGGTCGTGCCCTGCTCGCGGATCTCGCCGTAGCGCAGCACGACGACGCGGTCGGCCACCTCGTCGATGACGGCGAGGTCGTGGCTGATGAACAGCGACGCGAAGCCGAGCTCGCGCTGCAGCCGGGCGAACAGCTCGAGCACGCGGGCCTGCACCGACACGTCCAGCGCGCTCGTGGGCTCGTCGGCGATGAGCAGCTTGGGCGCCAGCGCGAGGGCTCGCGCCAGCGACGCGCGCTGGCGCTGCCCTCCCGACAGCTCGTGCGGATAGCGGTCGCCGTAGAAGACCGGGAGGTTCACGGCATCCAGCAGCTCGTTCACCCGCCCGCGCGCGCGTGCCGGGTCGCGGAACCGCCCGTGCACGACGAGCGGCTCGGCGATGCACTCGGCGATCGTCAGCAGCGGGTTGAAGCTCGTCGCGGGATCCTGGAAGACGAAACCGATGTCGGGGCGCAGGCGCACGAGCTGGCGTGGCTTCGCGCCGCGCAGCTCCTGCCCGAGCACGGTCAGCGACCCGCCGACGACGTCGGTCAGGCCCACCATGGCCCGGCCGATCGTCGTCTTGCCCGACCCCGACTCGCCGACGAGGCCCAGCACTTCGCCCGGCCCGATCCAGAAGTCGACGCCCTTCACGGCGATCACGCCCGGCGAGCCGAACCGGCCGGGGTAGCCGATCTGGGCACCGCGGGCGACGACGAGGGCATCCGCGGGCGGTCCGGAAGGCGCCGAAACCGAAGGATCCTGCCGGCTGCTCTTGCCCCGGCCGACGCGCGGCACGGCGGCGAGCAGCTGCTTCGTGTACTCCTGCTGCGGGTCGGCGAACAGCTCGCGCACGCCCGCCTGCTCGACGATGTCGCCCTGGTACATGACGATCACGCGGTCGGCGAGGTCGGCGACGACGCCCATGTTGTGCGTGATGATGACGATCGTGGCGCCGAACTGGTCGCGGCACGTGCGCAGCAGCTCGAGGATCTCGGCCTGAACCGTGACGTCGAGCGCCGTCGTCGGCTCGTCGGCGATGATGAGCCCGGCGTCGAGCACGAGCGCCATCGCGATGACGATGCGCTGCTTCTGCCCGCCCGAGAACTGGTGCGGATAGTCGTCGACCCGCGTCTCCGGATCGGGGATGCCGACGAGCCTCAGGATGTCGACGGTCTTCTCGCGCAGCTGGGCCTTGGAGAGGTTCTCGTGCGCGCGCAAGCCCTCCTGGATCTGCCAGCCGACCGTGTACACCGGGTTCAACGCCGTCGACGGCTCCTGGAACACCATCGCCGCGTCGCGTCCACGCATCCGCCGCAGGTCGGCGTGCGTCGCGTGGACGATGTCGGTCTCGTCGCCCGACCGGCCGCGGATGACGACGGCACCCGACAGCGTGGCCGTCTCGGGCAGCAGCCCGAGCAGGGTGTTCGCCGTGACGGTCTTGCCCGATCCCGACTCGCCGACGATGGCGAGCACCTCGCCGGCGTGCGCCGCGAGCGAGATGCTCTTGACGGCGGCGACCGGCTCGCCGTCGGTCGCGAAGGTCACGCTGAGGTCGTCGATGCGCGCCACGTCGGTCACGAGATGCCCCCTTCGCTCGCGGCCTCGCCCGACGTGCGCACCTGCGCAGGGGTGACGGATGCCGGCACGCTCCGTGCCCGGCGGCGCGTGCGCAGCCGGGGGTCGCTGAGGTCGTTCAGGCTCTCGCCCACGAGCGTCACGCCCAGCACGACGAGCACGATCGCGACGCCCGGCGGGATGGCGGTCCACCAGATGCCGCTCGCGACGTCGGCGACGGCGCGGTTGAGGTCGTAGCCCCACTCGGCCGCGGCGGTCGCCTCGATGCCGAAGCCGAGGAAGCCCAGACCCGCCATCGTCAGCAGCGCCTCGGAGGCGTTGAGGGTGATCACGACCGGCAGCGAGCGCGTCGAGTTGCGCAGCACGTGCCGCACGAGGATGCGGCCGGTCGGCACCCCGATCACCCGCGCCGACTCGACGAACGGCTCGGCCTTCACGCGCACGACCTCGGCGCGGATGACGCGGAAGTACTGCGGCACGAACACGACGGTGATGGCGATCGCGGTGGCGAGGATGCCGCCCCACAGCGTCGACTGCCCGCGGCTGATCACGATCGACATGACGATCGCCAGCAGCAGCGAGGGGAACGCGTAGATCGCGTCGCAGACCACGACGAGCGTACGGTCGAGCCACCCGCCGAAGTAGCCGCTGAACAGGCCGAGGAAGATCCCGAGGAAGATCGAGAACAAGATGGCGCAGACGATCGCCAGCAGCGCCGTCTGGGCGCCCCAGATCGTGCGCGAGAGCACGTCGAACCCGCTCACGGTGGTGCCGAGCAGGTTGGTCGCGTTCGGCGGCTGCTGCGTGCCGAACTTGACGCCGCCGGCGGACTGCTGCGCGAATCCGTAGGGTGCGAGCAGCGGGGCGAACACGGCGGCCAGCAGGAAGACGACGAGGATCACGAGCCCGATCACCAGCATCGTGCGCTGCAGCCCGACGCTGCGCCGCAGGTGCGAGACGATCGGCAGCCGGTCGCGCAGCGGGGGCTTGACGGGCCCGGGCTGCGAGACCCCGGGGGAGGAGGCGGCATCCGTCATGTCAGTACCTCACCTCAATACCGCACGCGCGGGTCGATGAACGCCGCGATGATGTCGACGACGAAGTTGGTCACGGCCACGACGACGGCGATCATCACGACGATGCCCTGCACGGCGACGAAGTCGCGCGCCTTCAGATACTCCGACAGCATGAAGCCGATGCCCTTCCACTCGAAGGTCGTCTCGGTGAGCACGGCGCCGGCCAGCAGCATCGCGATCTGCAGGCCGATGACCGTGATGATCGGGATCAGCGCCGGCCGGTAGGCGTGCTTGGTGACGAGGCGATACTCCCTGACGCCGCGCGAGCGGGCGGAGGTGACGTACTGCGCGCCGAGCGTGCCGATGACGTTGGTGCGCACGAGCCGCAGGAAGATGCCGGCGGTCAGCAGGCCCAGCGCGAGCCCGGGCAGCACGGCGTGCAGCAGCACGTCGCCGACCGCCGCGGGGCTGCCCAGGCGGATCGCGTCGACGAGGAAGATGCCGGTGGGCGGGTCGACCGACCCGAGCTGCAGTTCGACGCGCGTGCTCGCGCGGCCGTTGGCGGGCAGCCAGCCCAGCCAGATGGAGAAGATGAGCTTGAGCACCAGGCCGACGAAGAAGATGGGGGTCGCGTAGGCGAGGATCGCACCGGTGCGCAGCACGGCATCCTGCCAGCGATCGCGCCGGTAGGCGGCGACGAGTCCGCACGGGATGCCGATGAGGAAGGCGACGATCAGGGCGTAGAACGCGAGCTCCAGGGTCGCCGCACCATAGTGCAGCAGCACCTCGGTGACAGGCCGGTTGTCGGTCAGCGTCGTGCCGAAGTCGCCGCGGAAGATGCCCGCGAGGTAGTCGAAGTACTGCACGATCAGCGGACGGTCGTAGCCGGCGTCGTGGATGCGCTGCGCCAGCTGGTCGGCCGGCAGCCGCCCGCCGAGGGCCGCCGTGATGGGGTCGCCCGTGATGCGCATGAGCACGAACACGACGGTGACGAGGATGAACACCGTGGGGATGATCAGCACGAGGCGGACCAGGATGTAGCGCCACAGCCCGCCGCGCTGGGCGGAGACGGGCTTTGCGACGACATCGGCCGCGTCGACAGCAGTGACCATACGAGAACCTTAGGAGACAGCGCGGGCCGGGGACGACCCCCGGCCCGCGCGGTGCGTCACTTGTGCAGCGGCGCGTAGCGGAACTTGAACGACCCGTCGAGCGTGGTGCCCTCGACGGAGGCGCCCACGACCGCGATCTGCGTGCCCTGCAGCAGGGGCAGCGTGGACAGGTCGGCGGCCACCTTGTCCTGGATCTGTTCGATCTGCTGGGTACGAGCATCCGCGTCGGTCTCGGTCGCCTGCTGGGTGATCAGGGCCTGGACGTCGGCGTTGTCGTAGTGGTTGTTCAGGAAGTTTTCCTTCGCGAAGAACGGCGCCAGGTAGTTGCTGGCGTCGGAGTAGTCCGGGAACCACCCGAGCTGGTAGATCGGGTACACGTCGGCCGAGCGGTCCTTCGAGTACTGCACCCACTCGGTCTGGGCCAGGTTGACCGTGAACAGGCCGCCCTCCTCCAGCTGCGACTTGATGGCGGCGTACTCGTCGCCCGACGAGGGGCCGTAGTGGTCGCCGTTGTACTGGATGTTCAGCTCGACCGGCGTCGTGACGCCGGCGGCCTCGAGCGTGGCCTTGGCCTTGTCGAGGTCGGGTCCGCCGTCACCGTCGCCGTAGAGATCCTTCAGCGCCTCGTTGGCACCCGTCAGACCCTGCGGCACGTACGAGTACAGCGGCGAGTAGGTGTCCTTGTAGACGTCGGTGGCGATCTCCTGACGGTCGACCAGGTCGGCCGCCGCCTGGCGCACGGCCAGCGACTTCGCGGCGTCGGCCTCGGCGGTGGTGGCGCCGAAGGGCATCGTGTTGAAGTTGAAGACGATGTAGCGGATCTCGCCGCCGGGGCCGTTGACGAGCTTCACCTTGTCGTTGGTCGCGAGGTCGGCGTAGTCGGTCGCGCTGAGGCTGCGGAAGGCCACGTCGATGCCGCCGCTGGAGATGTCGAGCTTCAGGTTGGAGGCGTCGGCGTAGTACTTGACCGTCACGCCCGCGTTCTCGGCCGCGCCGAGGTTGCCCTGGTAGCCGTCGTACGGCTTGTAGGAGATGAGCTCGTTGACCTTGTACGAGTCGATGACGTACTGGCCGGCGAAGGCGTTGCCCGTGACGATGTCGTCGTCGGGGGTGACCGCGTCGGCGGCGAAGACCTCTTCGTCGACGATGGGCGCGGCGGGGCTCGACAGGATCTGCGGCCAGACCTGGTCGTTGCCGTTCTTCAGGTGGAAGACGACCGTCGTGTCGTCGGGCGCCTCGACGCTGTCGAGGTTGCCGAGCAGCGACGCGGGGCCGTTCGGGTCGTTGATGGCGACCTGGCGGTCGAACGAGAACTTCACGTCCGACGAGGTGAGGTCGTGGCCGTTGGCGAACTTCAGATCCGGCTTGAGCGTGACCGTGTACTCGGTGGGCGAGGTGAACTCGGCCGTGGCGGCGATGTCGGGGGTGACGTCGGCGGTGCCGTACACGCTGTTCAGCAGGAACGGGTAGACCTGGTTCATGACGGCGAACGAGCCGTTGTCGTACGAGCCGGCCGGGTCGATCGAGGTGATCTTGTCTGTGGTGCCGACCATGATCGGCTCGCTCGAGGTGCCGGCATCGGTGCTGTCGCCCGTGCCGCCGCCGCCGGCGCAGCCGGCCAGCAGCAGCGCGGATGCGCCGAAGGCCCCGATGGCGAGGCCGATACGGCCGCGCCGGGAGAAGGAGTGCAGTGTCATGGGTATTACCTCTGCTGTGTGAAGGTCGATCCCGTCGGTGGGCGGGATCCGAACCTCCATCATTCACCCCGCGTGCGGCCGCGAACGCCTCACCGACCCGAATCGTGACGAGACTGAAACCGAGCGTCACGTCCGGTGGTCTCCAATACCACGTTCAACTCCTACGACCCTCCGCCGTTTAGGTAGCGGTAGCGCGCGTCGGCGTGGAAGTTCACCGGGGTGGCGGCGAGGACATGCAGCACCATCTCAGCCAGGAAACGTCCGGCCTGCAGACGATCGGGGACGACGTCATGGCGAAGGTGAACGACAGGGAGGTTGCGCAGGGCATCATCGACTTCGCTCAGAGCGACATCAGGGGCGTCGTCCTCCGCGTCCGCGGTGTGAAGGTCTGCGATCCCGGCGCCCTCAAGCGCGTCCTCGTCGGCCAGCCCGCCGTCGGAGTCTTCAGGACCGTCCACTTCGTAGTCCAGCATGATCAGTCCGACGGCGTCGTAGGCGTCGTCCTCCTGCCCGAGCTTGGTGAGCAGATCGATGAGCCAGAGAGCCTTATCAGGTTCCGTCGTCAGAATCGTGGAGCGCAGCGCGTAAAGGAACCCCAGCGCGGCCAGCGGATGCCGGGAGCGCAGGTTCTTCGCGTCGCCATACGACTCCTCAACGCGGTTGGCCGCGTTCTTGCCGAACGACGAGTCCATGCGTTTGGTGGAGATCAACAACTCGGGGCCGGTCTCCCACGACGACATCACGACGTCGACCTGCTTCATGTAGTGCTTGCCGAGGATGCGTGCATCCGTCGCGACGACATTCGTCATGGGTGCCTGCTGAGCGAGCTTCTTGAGGAGCCCTGCCTTGTCGTCGCGGTACACCTGGGGAATCAATGCGGCTATCGGCCTCGGCATCACGCGTGGGTGTTCCGCGCGTGGCCAGACGGCGTCGGGCGCGAAACCGGCTCGGCGTAGCTCATAGGCCGTCCAGACATCCAGGGCGAGAGCGGGTACCTGAGTCGTGGTCTTCGCCTTGAGGTACAGCGCGGCCCCGAGCAGCTTCTGCAGCACCTCCCAGTCGGGTTCGTACACACCCTCCCGCCAGGGACTCGTAAACTCACCGTTCGGCGCGGCGTCCGAGACGATCCGGTCGAAGATCGCCCACGCGCGGCGCTTGACACTGTCAGCCACTTCTTCCCCTCAACACTCGGCGCGCCACGCGGTCTCCGTGATCAGCACGAACGGCCGCGAGTTCCCCCGGCGACAGACGATCGGCCAACAGCACGTCATCGATGAGCGCGACGGCGCGCGCGAGATTCCGTGCCCGCAGCAGGCTCCGCACGTTCGGCACGAGCGCGGCAAGAGCCTCGCGCTTCTCTTCCAGCAGAGCCGCCGACGGCATCCACCAGCGATCCGCCTCTCGAGGTTCGATCTTCAGGATGCCACCGCCATACGAACGGCCGACGAGTTCGGCGGCGAGTAGCGTCAGCGAGTTCAGGGACGCGATCGGCAAGAGGTCGCGTGCGAGATCCCGGTGCTCTTCTGACAGATACACACCGTGCACAGAGTTGAGGTGCCGCACGCTCGCACGGTTGGTCGAAAGCCTGGCCGTGTCGGCATTCATGTAGGTGAGGAACAGGTCGGGGGCGGCGAGCAGCGGCACACGCCACCACTGTGGGCGGACACGGCACTTGTACGCCGTGTGGACGTCCATCGATTCGCCGGACTCGAGATAGCTGAGCGTCTCGTTTGCCGGCCTGTCCGACGGAGCGAGCAGCCACGTCGCACGTCCGGCCCGCCCCAGTCTGGTCATCGCCGAGTCGGTCAGCGCGAGTCCGCGAAGATGACCGCTCCCCGGCGGGCTGATGCGTACAAGATCCCGACGCGGGATGCCGAACTGAGCGACTTGCCGCGGGGACAGTGCGAAGAACCGATTGGAACCCGTGACAGCTCCGAGCGACGTCTCGCCATACTCCTGCAGCGGTGTGAACCCGCCACTGAGAAGCTGTGCGGCGAGCGCGTCGATGCTGCCCTGGCGCAGCGGGTCCGCGTGCCACCTGTCGCCCGGGTCGGTCGGCGACCAGCGCGTGCCGGATCCCAGGTCGCGAACCGTCTCGGCGTTGCGCGTCTGGTGCAGTATCGCCTGGCCCGCCGGTGTCGCTCCCCATCCATCGGCCTTGACGAGCACGGTGTCGGCTTCCGCGTCGGGGAACACCTGTTCGTCGAAGACGACGAGTTCGACGCTGGCGAAGCGCTCCAGCAGGAATCGACGCACGGGAGCCGCGTAGTTCACCGAAAGCAACTCGGCCGGCAGCACCATGCCGAGCCGCCCGCCGGGCTTGAGATGAGCTGCCGAATGCACGACGAACGCGGCCCACGACGATGCCAGGCCGCTGAGGGCGACGCCCTGCTGCAGCGCCGCGAAGCGCGCACGATCGCGGGCCTCGCCAGCGAAATCCTGGTATCGGATGAACGGTGGATTGCCGATCACCGCGTCGAAGACCGGCCGGGCCTCCGTGCAGAAGAAGTCCGCCACGCGAATGCGGGCATCGCCGCCGGCCTCCGAGATCAGCCGACGGGCGATACGAGCCGAGTCTTCGTGGAGTTCGACTCCGTGCACCTGCGGCGAAGCGGCGCCGAGCGCACGCAGCCGTGCGGTCGCCGCCAGCAGGAACGCGGCCTCGCCCGCGGAAGGTTCGAGAACCAAGGCGCCGGGATCGCGAATGGCCCAGTCGGCGAGGTGCCTCGTGATGCCTGCAGGCGTGAAGAACGCACCGCGCGCCTTACGACTCTCTCTCAGTTCGGCCGGAGCACCGGGGAGCTGTTCGAGGGTCATATCACCAGAGTATGAGGGCGACCACCGACACCAGGCACGACACTCAGGATGCGCCGCGCATGACGAATGTCACGGCGAGGTCGTGACGGGCGCGTGAGGGGATGCCGGCAGGCCTGGCACCCGCAGCCCCGTGCCGTACGCCGACGTGCGTACCAACCCCCGCCCGCGATCCCTCCGTCCCCGAGACAGCATCCGTGCACCGAGACTGCGGGTGCCGGCTGCTGTCTCGGTGCACCAGTGCAGTCTCGCGGGCGGGTCAGACCAGGCCGAAATGACGCAGCTCGACGTCGTCGAGCATCCGGGAGCGGGTCAGGAAGCGCATGCCGGTGGGGCCTCGACACTGAAACCGGCACCACGGCCGGGCACCGCGTCGATGGTCAGATGCGTGTACTTCCAGTATTCGAACTGCGCCTCGGACATGTACACCTCGATGGGATCGTCCAGACCCGCATCGATCGCCCCCAGCAGAACGTCGCTGGGGCCGGTGACGAACATGCCGACGGGGTAGCACATCGGCGCGCTGCCGTCGCAGCATCCGCCCGACTGGTGGAACATGAGCTTGCCGTGCTGTGCGGTGAGCCGGCGCAGCAGGGCCGCCGCGGCATCCGTCACGGCGACCCTGCTGGTGGAAGAGGTCATCTCAGAAGAAGCCCATCGCACCTTCGGCGTACGACACCAGCAGGTTCTTCGTCTGCTGGTAGTGGTCGAGCATCCTGAGGTGGTTCTCGCGCCCGATGCCCGACTGCTTGTATCCGCCGAACGCCGCGTGCGCGGGGTACTGATGGTACGTGTTGGTCCAGACGCGGCCCGCCTCGATCTGACGGCCCGCGCGGTAGGCGGTATCGAGGTTGCGGCTCCACACCCCGGCACCCAGGCCATAGAGGGTGTCGTTGGCGATCGAGATGGCATCGTCGAAGTCGTCGAAGCCCGTCACTGACACGACCGGCCCGAAGATCTCCTCCTGGAAGATCCGCATGTCGTTCGTGCCCTCGAACACCGTCGGGGTGATGTAGTAGCCCTCGCTGAGGTCGCCGCCGAGGTCGACGCGCTCACCACCGGTGAGCACCTTCGCACCCTGCGCCTTGCCGATCTCGATGTAGCTGAGGATCTTCTCCAGCTGATCGTTGGACGCCTGCGCGCCGATCATCGTCGCGGGGTCGAGCGGGTTGCCCTGCACGATCTTGCCAACGCGCTCGAGGCCGTCGGCCAGGAACGAGTCGTAGATCGACCGCTGGATGAGCGCGCGCGACGGGCACGTGCACACCTCGCCCTGGTTCAGGGCGAACATCGTGAACCCTTCCAAAGCCTTGTCGTAGAACGCGTCTCGGCTCGATGCGACGTCGGCGAAGAAGACGTTCGGGCTCTTGCCGCCGAGTTCGAGCGTGACCGGAATGAGATTCTGCGACGCGTACTGCATGATCAGGCGCCCCGTCGTCGTCTCGCCCGTGAACGCGACCTTGCGGATGCGCTTGTGCGATGCGAGCGGCGCACCGGCCTCGATGCCGAAGCCGTTGACGATGTTCACGACCCCGGGGGGGATCAGGTCGCCGATGATCTCGAACAGGAACAGGAGGGATGCCGGAGTCTGCTCGGCGGGCTTGATCACGACGCAGTTGCCGGCGGCGAGGGCGGGCGCGAGCTTCCACGTCGCCATCAGGATCGGGAAGTTCCACGGGATGATCTGGCCGACGACGCCCAGCGGCTCATGGAAATGGTACGCGACGGTATCGTCGTCGAGCTGGCTGATCGAGCCCTCCTGCGCGCGCAGCACCCCGGCGAAGTAGCGGAAGTGGTCGATCGCAAGCGGGATGTCGGCGGCCAGCGTCTCGCGCACCGGCTTGCCGTTCTCCCACGTCTCGGCGATGGCGATGCGCTCGAGGTTCGCCTCGATGCGGTCGGCGATCTTGTTGAGGATGACCGAACGCTCGGCGGCCGTGGTCTTCTTCCACGACGCAAAGGCCTTCCAGGCGACCTCGACGGCGCGGTCGATGTCTTCCACGGTGCCGCGCCCGACCTCGCAGAACGGCTTCCCGGTGACGGGGGTGATGTTCTCGAAGTACTGGCCCTTGACCGGTTCGACGAACTCACCACCGATGTAGTGGCCGTACCGGGGACGATAGTCGGCGATCGCGCCGGGCTGCCCGGGGGCGGTGTAAGCAGTTGAGACGCCCTCTTCGACAATGGTCATGTTGTCTCCTTCGACAGTGCATCAGTCGCGACGGCCCTGCCGCGCTGTGGTGACGAAGAAACTACGCCGCGCAACGTTGCATCCGGTTGCGAAGGGTTCCCGCGGCGAGACCTGTCAGGCCTCGAGCTTCTCGATCCGCGCGACCAGGCCCGCCCGCCGCGGCGAGCGCGGCGGCAGCATCTCCAGAGCCAACCGCAGCACCTGGGTGTCGTCAGAGCCATCGTCGGTGTCGGCGAATGCGAGCAACACCTCGACCGAGCCCTCGGCCAGCAGGGCGTCGCGCAGTGCCTGGCGCACCGATTCGCGGAACTCCTCGACCCCCGGCGCGACGGAGTCCGGCAGCACCCGGCCGCGGTAGGCGGTCAGCGCGACCCGGTGCGCTCCGCGGTCCAGAAGCGCCACGACCTGATGGGCATCGGTATGCAAGGGCGTGCTCAGCCGGTAGGGGCGCGTCGCGGGGACCAGTTGCGGCGCCACCCGCTCGAGCACCTTGCGCAGCCGAACCAGTTCCGCGCGCAGGGTGCCTTCGGCATCCTCGCCATAGACGAGCTGCCCGAGCCGCTGCGCCGACAGCCCCTGGCGATGCACCGCCAGCATCAGCAGGAGCTCGGCGTGCCGGGCTGACAGCTCGGTGACGGCCGCGCTGCCCGGCCCCGCGACCTCCAGCAGGGCGCGATCGCGGCCGAGCACCCGCAGCGTCGTGGCCGCCGCAGCGGCGTCGGGGGCTGCCCGCCGCGCCCGCCGCGGCGCCGGCGGTGCCGCGGCACGCGCGCGCAACCGGGCGACCAGCAGCTCTCCCTCCACGGCCCGCGCCGTAGCGTCCACGAGCAGCTGCGCCTGGGGCGTGGCCGCGTCGGCCCCGCCGGTCACATCGATCACGCCCAGCACACGGCGGGTCTCGGGGTCGTGCACCGGAGCCGCCGTGCACGACCACGGCTGCGCAAACCGGTTGAAGTGCTCCGCGCCGTGGATCTGTACCGACCTGCCGAGGGCAAGAGCCGTTCCGGGTGCGGCGGTGCCGACGGCAGCCTCGGACCAGTTCGTCCCCGCGATGAACCCCATGCGTCCGGCGAGCGTGCGGATGCTGCGATCGCCTTCGACCCAAAGCAGACGCCCGACGGCGTCGCCGACGGCGATGACGACACCCGATTCGGCGTCGGGTGTCAGTAGTTGGCGAATCATCCCCATCGCCTCCGCAAGCGGATGCGCCTTGCGGTACGCTTCGAGCTCCTCGTCAGTCAGCTCCGGCTGAGGCAACGCCTCGGCGCCCACGAGGTGTGCAAGCGATCGTCGCCATGAATCCTGCACGAGCGGACGGATCTGGCTGAGTCGCGGGTCGCGATCGTTCCCGCCGATCAGCTCTTCGTGCGCGCGCTCGATCAGCAACCGCGAGGTCTCGGGCGAGACTTCACGGCGCGTCGACCACGACGAGGGCACGGCGACCAGTGTAGAGGCGGGCGCGCGCGCTCAACAGTCTCCCTCACGGGACACTGCCACCGGTGCGCTACAGGGCGGCGTCGACGGCGTGGGTCAGCGCCAC
Organism: Microbacterium sp.; assembly: GCF_047602155.1. GTDB lineage: Bacteria > Actinomycetota > Actinomycetes > Actinomycetales > Microbacteriaceae > Microbacterium. Next base: position 1,161,635 of record NZ_JASGHZ010000001.1, read on the forward strand.
GAAACGGGGGTTCGCGGCGAGGTCGTCGAGCAGCACGGCCCGGCCGTCGGCGCCGGCGAGCGGGATCTGCCAGTTCGGGTACTCCTGGTCGGTGCCCGGCTGGTTCTGCGTGCGGCGCTCACCGACGGCATCGACGAGGGCGACCCCGAGCAGGCGCGAGGGGGATGCCGCGATCAGCACGTTCAGCGCCGCGATGACCTGCTCCTCGGTCGGGTCCTCGCCGATGAGGCCGCGCCGACGCAGCAGGGCGAGCATGGCGGCGCGCTCGGCGGCGGCATCCGCCAGCTCGTCCGCGACGGGGCGGGTCAAAAGGCCCAGCCGGGCGCGCAGGGCGACGTGCTCGTCGGCGAGGTATCCCGCCGTGGGCGGCAGGTCGTGCGTGTTGACCGTCGCGAGCAGGGCCTCGCGGTAGTGCTCGGGCGGGCGGAATCCGTCGCCCTCGCGCTCGAACCACAGCACGGACGTCCCCAGGATGCCGCGGTCGGCGAGATAGTCGCGCACCCACGGCTCGACGTTGCCGAGATCCTCGCCGATCAGCACGGCGCCGGCGCGCTGCGCCTCGAGCGTGAGCACGCCGATCATCGCCTCGTGGTCGTAGCGCACATAGGTGCCGGCCGCGGGGCTGAGCCCCTCGGGGATCCACCACAGCCGGAACAACCCGATGACGTGGTCGATGCGCAGCGCCCCCGCGTGGCGCAGCAGCGTGCGGAGCATGTCGCGCAGCGGCGCGTAGCCGGCCTCGGCGAGCGCGCCCGGCAGCCACGGCGGCTGGTTCCAGCTCTGACCGTGCTGGTTGTACATGTCCGCGGGCGCGCCCACCGACACCCCCTGCGCGTACAGCGCGCGCAGCGACCAGGCGTCCGACCCGAGCGGGTGCACGCCGACCGCCAGGTCGTGCATGATGCCGATCGCCATGCCCGAGGCCCGCGCCTCGGCCTGAGCGCGCTCGACCTGCTGGTCGGTGACCCACTGCAGCCACACGTGGAAGGCGACCCTGCGGGCCAGGCGCGCGCGCAGGTCGGCGACCAGCTCCGAGTCGATGTCCCACGCCTCGGCGGGGCGCTCGGCGCCGGCATAGTGCTCCTCGAGGGCGCACCACAGGGCGAAGTCCTGCAGCGGCTGCCCCTCGCGGGCGGCGAAGGCGGCGAGCTCGGCCTCGCGCCCCGCCGACCGCGGCATCATGAAGACGACGTCGAGGGCGCGGCGCTTGGCGGCCCACACGGCGTCGCGGTCGATGCGCGAGGGGTCGTCGTTGCTCTTGGCGACCGGGGCGCGCATGGCGTCGAGGGCGGCGCGGCTCGAGGCATCCAGATACGCCCACTCGCGGATGTCCTCGGGCCGCACGTACAGCGGCGCGAGGAAGCGGCGCGTCGCGGGCCGGTAGGGCGAGGCCTCGATGGGGCTCGCCACGTCCGCCGCGTGGATCGGGTTCACGAGCAGGAAATCGGCCCCGCGGGCTCCCGCGACGGCGGCGAGGTCGCCGAGGTCGGCGAAGTCGCCCATGCCCCACGAGGCCCGCGAGCGCACCGAGTACAGCTGCGCCATGAGTCCCCAGCCGCGTCCGGCCCGGGTCGGGGCGCCGGCAGGCGCTCGGGCGTGACGACGAGAGGGGCGGATGCCGTGCGGTCGGGCGCTCCGCCGCCGAACGGCACCTGGGTGGCCTGCACCGTGTGCCAGCCGAGCGGGAAGTCGGCCGGGATCGGCACCTCGACGCGCCAGTACAGCGCGCCGTCGACGGTGCGGGCGGCGGGCCGCTGCTCGGGGATCGGCAGCTCGCGCGCCCCGCCGTCTTCGAGCGCGACCGTCAGTCGCACGTCGTGCGCGTCGGCGACGGTGACCGGGAGCGTCCGGGCGCCCGGGCGCGTGACGAAGCTCGGCGGCAGCAGCGCGCGCCAGGGGCGCTCGTCGACCTCGTGCAGGGCGGCGCCGACGGCGGCATCCGTCGTCGCGTCGACGTGCATCGCCGCGAGCACGGCCCGGAGGGTCGAGGCGGGCACCGTCACCTGCTCGCCGAAGAACGACCAGTACTGCGTCGCGATGCCGTACGCCTCGGCCAGGTGGGCGAGCTCGGGGGTGGGCGCCTCGTCGGTCATGCGCCCATCCTGCCAGCCCACCAGTCGCGCAGGCGCTGCTCGGCCGCATCGGGGCCGACGACGCCCTCGTCGAGGCGCAGCTCGAGGAGGAACCGGTACGCCTCGCCCACCTCACGGCCCGGGCCGATGCCGAGCACCTCCTGGATGCGGTTGCCGTCGAGCTCGGGGCGCATCGCGTCGAGCTCCTCCTGTGCCGCGAGCTCCGCGATGCGGCGCTCGATGTCGTCGTAGGCGGCGGCCAGGCGCGCCGCCTTGCGGCGGTTGCGGGTCGTCACATCGGCCCGGGTGAGGATGTGCAGTCGCTCGAGCTGGTCGCCGGCATCCCGCACGTACCGGCGCACGGCAGAGTCGGTCCACGCGCCCTCGGCGTAGCCGAAGAAACGCAGATGCTGTTCGATGAGCTGGCAGACGGCATCCGTCGTCGCGGAGTCGAAGCGCAGGGCCTGCAGGCGCTTGCGCGCGAGACGCGCGCCCTTGACATCGTGGTGGTGGAAGCTCACGCCGCCGCCCGGCTCGAGCGTGCGGGTCGCGGGCTTGCCCACGTCGTGCAGCAGCGCGGCCAGGCGCAGGGTGACGTCGGGGGGCGCGCCCCGGTGGCGCCGGTGCTCCAGCTCGATCGCCTGCTGCAGCACCGTCAGCGAGTGCTCGTAGACGTCTTTGTGGTGATGGTGCTCGTCCACTTCGAGCCGCAGCGCGGGAACCTCGGGGAGGATCTCGCCCATGAGGCCGGTGTCGACGAGGATCCGGATGCCGGAACCCGGGTCATCGGTCGCCAGCAGCTTGACGAGCTCGGCCTGCACCCGCTCGGGGCTCACGATGCGGATCGTCTCGCGCAGTCGCGCCATCGACTCCAGCGTCGCGGGCGCCACCTGAAAGCCGAGCTGGCTGGCGAAGCGGGCGGCGCGCAGCATCCGCAACGGATCGTCGCCGAAGCTCACGTCGGGGTCGCCGGGAGTGCGCAGCACCCCCGCGACGAGGTCTTCGACCCCTCCGGTCGGGTCGACCAGCGCCGGGATCGGCAGCCGCAGCGCCATCGCGCCGACCGTGAAGTCGCGGCGGACGAGGTCGCCGTCGAGGCTGTCGCCGAACTCGACGGTCGGCTTGCGTGTGCGGCCGTCGTAGCTGTCGGCGCGATAGGTCGTGATCTCGACCTGCTCGGAGGTTCCGGAAGGCCCCGCGATCTTCGCCCCGATCGTGCCGAAGGCGCGGCCGATGTCCCACGTCGCCTTCGCGAGCGGCTTCACGATGCGCAGGATGTCGTCGGGCCGCGCGTTCGTCGTCAGGTCGAGATCGTTGGTGGGCCGGCCCAGCAGCGCGTCGCGCACCGGGCCGCCGACGATGGCCAGCTCGAAGCCCTCCCGCGCGAACGCCGCGCCCAGGGTCGCCATGATCGGCGAGGTCGCGAGAGTCCCCAGCCGATCGAGACCTTCGGCCATGTTGAGCATGCGTCGAGCCTACTTGGCGGGTAGTGCCCGCCGACGCCGGGCGGGGCCGGCATCCCCTTCACATGGCAGTCGTAGCGGGATCCCCCGCACGGAAACCACAACAACCGCCACCCCTTCGAGCGCACACGCGCCCGCATCCCCTTCGCATGGCAGTCATTGCAGGGTCCCCGCGCGGAAGCCACAACAACCGCCACCCCTTCGAGCGACGCCGGATCAGCGCGCCGCGCGCGCGAACCCGAGGAACCCGGTGAAGGCGAGCTCACGCACGCGCGGGAGCAGGTCGGCGCGCAGGGCGTCGGCATCCACGTCGAGCAGGTCGGCGATGGCCGCGACGAGCTGGCCGACGGTCAGTTCGCCGTCCGAGGCACCGACGAGCGCCGCCAGAGCCGGGTCGACCTCGATCGTGCGGGCGAACCCGCCGCCCTGACGCAGTTCGATAACGCTCGGCCCCTCGGCGCCGGGCAGATGATGCCGGGCCTCGGTGACGTCGTCGGCGACCACGAACCTCTCGGCGGCGAGCGCATCGTCATCCACCGCGGCGAGCCGATCCGCGACGGCGAGCGCCCGCGCGAGGTGCGCCCCCAACCCCGGCGCTCCCGGCCCGCCCGGCAGCGGCTGCGTCACCCGCTCGTACCGCGACAGCACCGGCACGCCCGCCACCCGCCGCAGCAGCAGATACCCGAACCCGATCGCGGTCACCCCGCGAGCGGCGAAATCAGCGAGCCACGCGTCGATGAGCGCCGCGTACTCGGGGGATCCGGGCGTCGTGCCGCCGTCGCGCACCCACAGCTCGGCGTAGGCGAGCGGGTCGAGGTTCTCCCGCTCGACGACCCAGGCATCCATCGGCACGGGCGATGCTTCCACCCACGACCGCACCCGCGCCAGCCCGTCGGCCCCGTCGCGGTACTCCCAGTTGCCGAGCAGCTGCGCCACGCCGCCGGGCGCCAGTGCCGCTGCGACCCCCGACACGAACGCGGCGACGAGGTCGTCGCCGGCGAATCCGGCGTCGCGGTACTCGTACTCCGGCACTCCCGCCGCCCGCGGCGTGATGACGAACGGCGGATTCGACACGACCCGGTCGAACTCCTCGCCCGCGACCGGCTCGAACAGGCTTCCGCGCCGCGTCTCGACGGTGACGTCGTTCAACAGGGCGTTCAGCCGGGTGAAGGCGAGGGCGCGCTGCGACACGTCGGTCGCGACGACGGATGCCGACCCGCTCGCGAGCGCCCGCAGTGCCTGGATGCCGCAGCCGCAGCCGACGTCCAGCACGCGGCCGGCGGGCGTCGGCAGCTGCAGGCCGGCGAGGGTCAGCGACGCCCCGCCGACTCCCAGCACGTGATCGGTGGGCAGCGCGCCGGAGCGGTCACCCAGGCGCAGGGCGGTCTCGTCGAGGTCGCTCGCGATCCACCAGCAGCCGCTGCCGTTCTCGCCCGCGAAGCCCTGCGGACGCAGCAGCGCGAGCGGGGTGACGGTGCCGTCGTCGACGGCCGCCAGGCCGAGCGCCGCCAGGCCCGCCGCGCCGAGGCTCGGCAGCGCACGATCCAGGTCGGCGCGCGGGGTGCGGGCGCCGAGGAACAGCGCGCGGGCGAGCACGGCGAGGGCGTCGCTGCGGCCGGCGAGCGCCGTGAGGGCGGGGCCGGTCAGCCCCCGCCCGACGGCGTCGTCGGCCACCGCGCCCCACGCGCCGCGCACGCCCTCCGCGGTGTACCCGGCGCTCGACAGGTCGGCGCGCAGCGCGCGGGCCCGCGCCGGATCGGGGGTGGCGGTGGGAGCATTCACGGCATCCATCCTCGCCCAACCGCCCGCAATCGACGCGCGCGCGGCCCGTCTCGGCGGGCGTTCAGCGCCGTGACCCTAGAATCGCACCTGACGTGCGGCACGCATCGCACAGGAGTCGATTCCCGCCATGACCTTGAGTTCGTCCGCCGCCCGCACCGCGCGCGCCCTGACCGTCGCGGTCGCGCTGCTCGTCGGGCTGCTGGCGACGACGCCAGCGATGGCGGGCGCCGCGGCCGCAGCGGCCACGACCGACGGCGCCCCCGTGACGCAGCCGTTGAGCTTCGCGATGAGCCCGGGCGGAGGCGGCATCCTCACGGCCGGAACCCCGCTGACCGTCACGATCGCCGTCGCGAACCCGAACGACTGGACGGTCGCCGGCGGCACCGTGCACCTCGCCCTCTCGCGCACCGCGCTCACCTCCGACGCCGCCGTCGCCGCGTGGCTGGAGAACCCGACGGCCGGCGAGCAGGAGCTGGCCCAGCTCGACCTGGCGGGAATCGCGGCTCACGGCGCGAGCACGACCACCACCACGATTGACACGACCTCTCTCGCCGACCTGACACCCGGCGTGTACCCGCTCAGTGCGACCTCCGCGCCGACCGGCGCCGTGACCGGCAGCGTGCTCGTGGTCCCGGATGCCGCCACCACCGCGGTCGCCGTCGTCGTCCCGATCACGGCTCCGGCGCTGACCGCGGGGCTGCTCACCGCCGACCAGCTCGCGACGCTCACCGCTCCCGGCGGCGACCTGCGCGAGCAGCTCGACGCCGTCACCGGAACCCCCGCGATCCTCGCGGTGGACCCCGCGATCCCCGCGGCGATCCGGGTGCTGGGCACGACCGCTCCGGCGTCGGCCCAGCAGTGGCTGGCCGACCTGCTCGCCCTGCCGAACTCGCGCTTCGCACTGCAGTTCGGCGACGCCGACCTCGCGACGCAGGTCGCGGCCGGCCTCACCACGCCGCTGACCGTGCCGACGCTGTCGCCGTTGCTGTCCGACACCGGCTTCGCGTCGGCGACGAACGCCCCCGACGGCGACGACGCGGCCCTGCCGACGCTCGAAGAGCTGACCGACATCGGCGGATTCCCCGCCGCCGGCGGCATCCTGTGGCCCGCGACGGGCAGCTCCGACGCGGCCACGGTCGCAGCTCTCGGCGCACTGACGACCGACGACGCCCCGTCGGTGACGCTCGTCGCCTCCAGCACCGTCACGCCCGCGACCCCGACGACGCCCCGCGCCGCCGCGGGCGACGCCCAGCTGCTCGTCTACGACGCGGAGGTCTCCGCGGCCCTGCGCCGCGCCTCGACCGCGACCGACGCCGTGACGCAGGATGCCGCGCTGGCCGCGGCATCCGCCTACACCTCCCTCGCCTCGGCGAACGCCTCGACGCTGCTCGTGACGATCGACCGCGGGACGGGGCGGTCGGCCTCGGCGATCCGTGCCGCCATCGACGCCGCCACGGCTCTCGCCAGCCACCCCGAACCCGGCCTCGGCCCCCTCCTGGCGGCGACGGCGAGCACCGTCACCGTGACGGATGCCGCGAGCACCGACCCCGCACGCGCGGCCGCGCTGACGACGCTGCTCGACGACGAGTCGACCCTCACCGCCTTCGCCACGATCCTCGACGACCCCGCCGTGCTCACCGCCCGTGAGCGCGCCGAGGTGCTGCAGCTGATCGGCGCCGCGTGGCTCGACGACGCGACGGGCTTCACGACGGCGGTCTCCGACCACCGCGCCGCGACGGTGACGACCCTCGACGCCGTCGGCCTCGTCCCCCCCAGCGGCATCACGCTGCTGGCATCGAGCGCGCCGCTGACCTTCAGCATCCGCAACGACCTGCCCTGGCCGGTGTCGCTCGTGCTCATCACGACGCCCGGCGACCCGCGCCTGATCGTCCAGAACACGACGCCGGTCGAGGCCGGGGCGGCACAGAACACGCGAGTGCAGGTTCCCGTCGAGGCCCGCGTCGGCAGCGGCGAGTCGGCTCTGCGCCTGCAGCTGCGCAGCCCCACGATGGTCGCGATCGGCCCCTCGACGCCCGTGCACGTCGCCGTGCGGGCGGAGTGGGAGTCGGTCGGGATCATCGTGGTGGTCGTGCTCCTGGCCGGCATGATCGTGCTCGGCGCCGTGCGCACCGTGCTGCGCCGGCGCCGCAGACGGAGGGATGCCGGGCAGGCCGACGAGGAGCACTCCGATGGCTAGCCTCGGCCGGGCGAGCGCCCTCATCGGCGCCGGCACGCTGTTCTCGCGGCTGACCGGGCTGCTGCGCTCGATCGTGCTGGTCGCCGTGCTCGGCTCGTACATGAGCCGCGCCGCCGACGCGTTCGCCGTCGCGGCGATGCTGCCCACCAACGTCTACGAACTGCTCGCGGCGGGAGTGATCACGGGCATCATCGTGCCGCAGATCGTGAAGGCCGCCGCGCACAGCGACGGCGGCTCGCGCTACGTGTCGAAGCTGCTGACGCTCGGCACGGTGCTGCTGGTCGTGGCGACCGCCGTCGTCATCGCGATCGCACCCCTGCTGATCTGGCTGTACGCGCCGAACTTCACGGCCGATCAGCGCGCCCTCACGCTGGCGTTCGCGTACTGGGTGCTGCCGCAACTGCTCTTCTACGGCGTGTTCGCGCTGCTGGGCGAAGTGCTCAACGCCCGCAAGGTGTTCGGCCCGTACAGTTGGGCGCCGACGATCAACAACCTCGTCTCGATCGCCGGGTTCGGGGTGTTCCTCGCGGTGTTCGGCGGCCCGCACACCGCGGTCGGCGCGTGGGATGCCGGCATGGTGGCGCTCCTCGGCGGCACCGCGACGGCGGGCATCGCGCTGCAGTCGGTGCTGCTGCTGTTCTTCTGGAAGCGCACGGGGCTGCACGTGCGCCCCGACTTCGGCTGGCGCGGCATGGGACTGCGGCACATCGGCACGCTCGCGTGGTGGACGTTCCTCGCCGTCGTCGTGGGCCAGGTCGCCGGGATCGTGCAGTCGCAGGTGGTGTCGGCGGCATCCGGCGAGGCGGGCATGGCGGTCATGGTCTACGCGTGGCTCGTGTTCATGCTGCCGCACTCGATCGTGGCGATGTCGATCTCGACGACGTACTTCACGCGCCTGGCCGAAGAGGTCGCCGCGGGGCGGATGGATGCCGTCGGCCCCAACCTCGACGAGTCGATCCGGGCGCTGAGCGTGTTCGCGTTCGGGTTCACGGCGGCGCTGGCGGCGGCATCCGTCCCGGTGTCGCGCGTGTTCACGAACAGCGCCGACGGCGCCGTCGCGATGGCGTGGGTGCTGTGCGCGTACCTGCTCGCGCTCGTGCCGTTCGGGGTTCTCGTGATCGTGCGGCGCGGGTTCTTCGCCTTCCAGGACACGCGGCTGCCGTTCGTGTTCTCGTTCGTGCAGGCGGCGCTGGCCGCGGCGGGCGCGGGCCTGGCGGCGGGGGCCGTCGCCGCCGGGCTGCTGCCCCTCGCGTTCCTGGCCGCCGCCGTCGCGCTGGCGCAGTCGCTGTCGACGTTCGTGCAGCTGCCCGTCGCGCTGCGGCTGCTGCGGCGGCACACCGACACGCGGGCGCTGCGTCCGACCTGGCGGGCGCTCGGCCGGTTCGGGATCGCGGCGGTGCCCGCCTTTGCGGCGGGATGGGTGCTGTTCCTGCTGCTCGGCGGGGCGAGCGGGTGGACGGCCTCCGACCGGCTGCTGGGCGCCGTCGGCGGGGCGCTCGTCGGCGGGGTCGCCCTCGTCGTCTACGTCGCCGTGCTGGCGCTGCTGCGCGCGCCCGAGCTGGGCGTCGCGACCCGCGCCGTGCGGCGGCTGCTGGGGCGCTGACGCCGCACGCTCGCCCTTCTCCGCGGGATGCCGGCGACCCGTGCGGCCGTGCTGCCTCCCGCGGCGCGGAATGCGCCGCGGCTACCATGGGTTGAATGCGCTGGAGCCCGCGAACGGGTCCACGCCGGAAAGGATTGCACGTGCGACAGGTCATCATCATCGGGTCGGGGCCGGCGGGGTTCACCGCCGCGATCTACGCGGCGCGGGCGAACCTGAAGCCGCTGCTGATGGCCAGCTCGGTGGAGACCGGCGGCGAGCTGATGAACACCACCGAGGTGGAGAACTTCCCCGGGTTCCCCGAGGGCATCATGGGGCCCGACCTCATGACGAAGATGCAGGAGCAGGCCGAGAGGTTCGGCACCGAGGTGCTGTACGACGATGTCGTCGGGCTCGACCTGTCGGGCGACGTCAAGACCGTGACGATGGGCAGCGGCGCGGTGCACGAGGCCGAGGCCGTCGTGTTCGCGACCGGGTCGGCGCCGCGCAAGCTGGGCCTGCCCGGCGAGTCGCGGCTGTCGGGCCACGGAGTGTCGTACTGCGCCACGTGCGACGGGTTCTTCTTCCGCGAGCAGGTCATCGCGGTGGTCGGCGGCGGCGACTCGGCGCTGGAGGAGGCGACCTTCCTCACGAAGTTCGCGTCGAAGGTGTACGTCATCCACCGCCGCGACGAGTTGCGCGCGTCGAAGATCATGCAAGATCGCGCGTTCGCGAACGAGAAGATCGAGTTCGTGTGGAACAGCGAGGTCGCCGACATTCTCGGCGACGACGCCGTGACCGGCATCGTGCTGACCTCGACGGTCGACGGCTCGACCCGGGAACTGCCGCTGACCGGTGTTTTTGTCGCGATCGGCAACGACCCGCGTACGCATCTCGTGCACGGTCAGCTCGACCTCACGCCGCAGGGCACCGTGTGGGTCGACGGCCGGTCGTCGCGCACGTCGGCATCCGGCGTGTTCGCCGCGGGCGACGTCGTCGACCCGACCTACCGTCAGGCGGTCACCGCCGCCGGCTCGGGGACCGTCGCCGCCCTCGACGTCGAGCACTACCTGGCCGCACGGGGCGACGCCGGCGCTCCCACCGCGGATGCCGGGGAGATCGACGGGCGTACCGCCGCCTGAGCAGCCTGGTGGGGAACAACGGCGGCATCCGTCGCGTTGATGCCCAGTGACCACGCACCGAGGTGCGAACGAAGGAGAAGGACATGACCGCCAAGGCCACGAGCGAAGCCACCTGGCAGCAGGACGTCATCGACGCCGAAGGCCCCGTGCTGGTGGACTTCTGGGCCGCCTGGTGCGGTCCGTGCCGCATGGTTGGACCGATCCTCGACGAGATCCAGTCCGAGCACGGCGACAAGCTCACCGTGCTGAAGCTCAACGTCGACGAGAACCCGCACCTCGCGATGGAGTACCAGATCACGTCGATCCCGGCGATGAAGGTGTTCCAGGGCGGCAAGGTCGAGACGACGATCGTCGGCGCGAAGCCCAAGTTCGCGCTCGAGCAGGATCTCGCCGCCTACCTTCGCTGACCCGCTTCGGTCGCGCCTCGTTCGGTCGCGGCCCCCTTCGGCGACCCCGTTTGGGCACCGCGTTCGGCCACCTCCTTCGGCCACCGCGCTCGGCCACCCCGTTCGGTCGCGGCATTCTGCGGGTGCGCGCGACGAAGACCCGCAGATCGCCGCGACCGAACCGGTCCCGGCGACGCTATGACGCCTCGGCACGGATCGACGCGTCCCAGCGGCGGTGCGGCTCGCTGCCCAGCAGCCGCCACACGGCCCGCGTGAGCGGCGGATAGTCGAACGCGATCTGCCGCAGCACCCGGTAGTTCCGTGCCGCCGTGGGCCGGATGCCACCGTCGGCGGCGATGTTCTCGGCGCGGAGGGTCAGAACCACGAGTTCATCGACCGACGGCAGGTCTTCCATGAAGTCCCACGGGTCTTCACCGTCGCGCACGCGCTCCTCGATGAGCACCGACAGCTCGTCGGTCGCCTCGGCGCGCAGCAGTTCGAGGCTGGCGCGGCGCGGGAGCGAACGGTCGGTCACCCGTCCAGCCTACGACGCGGCGCCCCTGCATCCTCCCGGCATCCCCTTCACCGAAAACAGGAGATCGTTCCAAAACAGGAAGGATGCCGCCGGTTTCGTCCTGTTCTCGCCGAATCTCCTGTTTTCGATCACGCCATCCGGATGCCGAAGGCCACACCCGGGAGGCCGCGCGGGTCAGCGCGCGCCGTACTCGGTCTCGCCGAGCTCCGCGAGGATGCGGTTCAGATCCTGGATGGTGGCGAAATCTATATTGATCTGGCCTTTTCTTGCCGTCAGAGAGATGCGGACCTTGGTGTTGAGGCGGTCGCCGAGCCGCTCGGCGACGTCATCGAGGTGCGCCCGGCGCGCGCCCGCCTTCGGCGCCACCCGGATCGGAGCCGCGACGCCCTTGGCCGCGGCCTCCGCCGCGCGCACCGAGAGATCTTCGTTGACGATCTTGTCGGCGAGCCGCTGCATCGCCGCCTCATCGTCGAGGGACAGGATCGCACGGGCGTGACCGGCGCTCAGCACGCCCGCCGCGACCCGCTGCTGCACCGGCACGGGCAGCTTCAGCAGCCGGATCGTGTTGCTGATCTGCGGCCGGGAGCGACCGAGCCGGCCGGCGAGCTCTTCCTGGGTGATGCCGAAGTCCTCCAGCAGCTGCAGGTACGCCGACGCCTCTTCCAGGGGGTTCAGCTGGGAGCGGTGCAGGTTCTCCAGGAGCGCGTCGCGCAGCAGGTTCTCGTCGGCGGTGTCGCGCACGATCGCCGGGATCGAGGTGAGGCCCGCTTCGCGCGAGGCGCGCGTGCGGCGCTCCCCCATGACGAGCTCATAGGCACCATCCTCGTTGGTGCGCACGACGACCGGTTGCAGCACGCCGAACTCGCGCACGCTGTGCACCAGCTCTGCGAGGTCGTCCGGGTCGAAGTTGGTGCGGGGCTGACGCGGGTTCGGGACGATCTCGTTCGGGTCGAGGTGGACGAGGCGCGTGCCCGGGATGGCCAGCAGCCCGGAGGCCTCGTCTGGGGAGCCGCCGGCATCCGTCGCGAGCTCGGGAACGACCGCCGTCGAGGACGCACCCGGGAAGAACACGTCGACGGGACGCGCCTGCGCGCTCTCGGTCGTCGGGATGAGCGCGCCGATGCCGCGCCCCAGTCCAGTCCGCTTCGCCATCAGGATGTCCCCTCGTTCTGTGCCTTCTGCTGCTCGCGCCGCACGATCTCCACCGCCGCCTCGCGGTACGACACCGCGCCGACCGAGTTCCCGTCGTACGCGATCACGGTCTGGCCGAAGCTCGGCGCCTCCGACACGCGCACCGAGCGCGGTATGACGGTCTGCAGCACCTCGTTCGGGAAGTGCGTGCGCACTTCGTCGGCGACCTGCTGCGCGAGGCGCGTGCGACCGTCGTACATCGTCAGGAGGATGGTCGACAGGTGCAGCGAGGGATTCAGGTGCTTCTGGATCATCCGGATGCTGCCGAGCAGCTGGCTGAGACCCTCCAGCGCGTAATACTCGCACTGGATGGGGATGAGCAGCTCACTGGCCGCCGTGAACGCGTTGATCGTGAGCAGGCCGAGCGACGGCGGGCAGTCGATGAGGACGAAATCGGGACGTTCGTCGACGGTGGCGAGGTAGTCGTCCAGCGCTGTGCGGAGGCGATGCTCGCGGGCGACCTGCGAGACGAGCTCGATCTCCGCGCCCGCGAGATGGATCGTGCTGGGCGCGCAGAGCAGGTTCGGCGACTCGGGGCTCGTCTGGACGATGTCGGCGAGCGGGAACTCGTCGATCAGGACGTCGTAGACGCTCGGGATGTCGGCCGTGTGCGGCACGCCCAGGGCCGTCGAGGCGTTTCCTTGCGGATCGAGGTCGATCACGAGGACGCGGGCGCCCACCGACGCCAGCGCCGCGGCGAGGTTGACGGTCGTCGTGGTCTTGCCGACTCCGCCCTTCTGGTTCGAGACCGTCAGGACGCGGGTGCCGCCGTGGAACTGCAGCCGGACGGCCTCGAGCGCCCTGCGCCGCGAGGTCAGATCGGCCAGTTCGCGCGCGATCGGGCTGTCGTAGAGGGAGGACGGTGCGGTCGCATTGTCCGATTCCGTCACCGTCAACTCCTGTCTTCGCGGGCCTCTTCACTGTAGTCGACGCGGCGGGCCCGTCCGTCATCGCCTCCGTTTCACGTGAAACGGAGGTGGTTCCCCACCCTCACCCCGCGGTGCGTTTCACGTGAAACGGACACTCACCCACCGACGGTGGCGCGGAAGACGCGGGTGGGCTCGTCGATGATGCCCTCGCCGACGACCTGGACCCGCACGTCGGTGAGCCGGTGCCTGCGGATCACCTTCTCCGCCGGGGCGATCTCGTTCTCGACGTTGGCGCCCTTGAGGAGGATCAGCTCCCCCGGGACGCACAAGGGGAGCGGTCAGCGGAATCAGCGTCCGCAGCGCGCTGACGGCGCGGGCGGTCACGGCATCCAGCACGCGCCCCTGCTTCCACTCCTCGCCGCGCGCGCGTACGACCTCGACGTTGTCGAGGCCCAGTGCATCCTGCTGCTCGCGCAGCCACGCCACCCGCCGCTCCATCGGCTCGATGAGCACCCAGTGCACGTCCGGCCGCGCGATCGCCAGCACCAGCCCGGGAAGCCCCGCACCGGAGCCGACGTCGCCGACACGTCCCGTCGGAAAGAGGGGAGCGGCGATCGCGGAATTGAGGATGTGCCGGTTCCACAGCCGAGCCGCCTCCAGCGGCCCGATGAGCCCGCGCTCCTCACCGTGTGCACCCAGAGCGGTCGCGAACCGGCGCGCCAGTTCGAGACGGCCGCCGAACACGGCGGCCGCCGACGCGGGTTCCGGTTCGATCTCGATCATCGATGTTTCACGTGAAACGTGCGCGTCACGCGCGACGGATGACGGTGTGCCGGTCGACGCCATCGCCGTACGACTCCGAGACCAGGCCACGTTCGGCCACGATGTCGTGCACCAGCTTGCGCTCGTAGCTCGACATCGCCGGCAGCGATGCCTGCGAACCACCCTCGTCCAGCCGTGCGATCGCCCGGTCCACCAGCTTCTCCAACTGCCGCTGGCGCGCGTCGCGCGATCCACCGACATCCAGGATCAGCCGCGAGAACCGACCGGTCTTCGTCTGCACCGCGATGCGTGTGAGCTCCTGCAGCGCCTGCACCGTCTCGGGGTCGGCCAGCAGACGCAGGGACTCGTCATCCTCGTTCTCCACCGACACGTACGCCCGGCCGCTGCGCACGTCGAGGGCGAGGTCGCCGTCGATGTCGGCGATGTCGAGCAGACCCTCGAGGTAGTCGGCCGCGACATCGCCTTCCTGCTCCAACTGCTCCACCGTCGCCGGGGTGTGTGCGCTCGCGTGCTCGTCAGTGGTGCTCATGATGTTCCTCCGGGCTTGGTGCTGCCGGCATCCGGCTTCGAACCATCGGCATTGTTGCCGTCGGGCTTGTTCTGCTGCGCCTGCTTCTTCGAGCGCTGCTTGCCCATCGGCTGCTGGCGCTTGGGGGCTTCCGCCTTGACCTTCTGCGCCTCTTCGTACAGGCGCTGCTGCTCGGCCTGGTACTTCTCCAGCGGCACGATCTTGCCGTGCGAGTCGAGCGCCTTACCCTTGCGGGCCAGCCGCTCTTCGCGGGCCTTCGCCGCATCGGAGCCCGGCGTGGGCAGGTTCCGGATGACGAGGAACTGCTGCACCATCGTCCAGATGTTGCTCGTGAACCAGTAGAGCACGACGCCCAACGGGAAGAAGACGCCGGAGAAGACGAACGCGAAGGGCAGCACGTACAGCATGATCTTCTGCATTTGGTACGCCTGGCCGGTCTTGGCCTCGGGGGAGAGGTTCTTCGAGATGATCTGCAGCTGGGTGAAGAACTGCGACGCGATCATGAGGACCACGAGGATGACGAGGATGACGACCGTCGCCGTCTGGCCCGCGTTGATCGCCGAGATCATGTCGGTGTGCAGCGGCGCCACGCCGAAGAGCTGGGCGTCGTAGAACTGCTTCGTGAGGTCGGCGTTCAGCGGGCCCACGCCGCCGGTGCCGGCCTCGGCGTGCTTCTTGACGTCGCTGAGCGTGTAGAACATGCCGAGGAGGATGGGCATCTGCACGAGAAGCGGAAGACAGCTCGACACGGGCGTCGTGCCGTGCTTCTTGTACAGCGCCATCGTCTCGCGGCTCATGGCCTCGCGCGACAGCTGATCCTTCTTGCCGCGGTACTTCTCCTGCACTTTTCGCAGTTCAGGAGCAATTTCCATCATCTTCCGCTGGCTCTTGATCTGCCGCACGAACAGCGGGATCAGGGCGCTGCGCACGACGATCACGAGGCCGATGATCGACAGCACCCACGTGAGACCGGCGTCGGCCTCGAGGCCCACCGAGGTGAACAGCCAGTGCCAGAAGACGAGGATCGCCTCGACGAGCCACTTGAACGGCCACATGATGGTGCTGAAGAAGTCGAAGCCACCGCCGGCAGCGGGCGTGGAGGTCGCGGCGAGATGGTTCAGCGTCGCGGTGAAGAGATCCGGCACGGATCAGTCCTTTCTGGGCGACGCGGGAGAACCGCGCCGTCGTTCGGAGGCACGACGAACCCGTGCCGGGTGAGTTCATGGCGGAAGTCCCGATGGGCGGGCACGTCGTCGATGCCGCCCCGCGCCCACGGGTGGCAGCGCCCCAGCCGGGCTGCGGTCAGCGCCGACCCCTTCAGCAGTCCGTGCTGCTGCACGGCGCCGACGGCGTAGGCGGAGCACGACGGATAGAACTTGCAGACATCGCCGTAGGTGTGCGAGATCGTCGCGCGGTAGCCGTGCAGCACCGCGAGCCCCGCGTTGCGCGGCAGGAGGGGGAGAGCCGCGAGAACCGCGGATGCCGACATCCGACCGGTGCCGTAGGCGTACGACGGCAGGGCGGTGGCGCTCACGCGGCGGCCCGCCGTTCGAGGCAGCGCGTGACCTCGATGCGCAGCTGTGCGTAGTCGGCGGATGCCGCCGACGGCAGCGCCCGGATGACGACATCGGCGCCGCGACGCACGTCCGGCAGCGCCGCGGCGCACACGGCCTTGAGCCTGCGGCGCACGGTGTTGCGGGTCACGGCGGTTCCCACTTGCTTGCTGACGATGAATCCGAACCGTGCGGGACGGTCTTCGGAGGTAGTGACGACGTACGTCACGGTGTGCGCACCGGCACAGCGGCCACCCCCGCGGACGACGGCCTTGTACTCCGCCCCGCGGGTGATGCGTTGAGCCCGCGCCAGCACCGGAGGGATCAGGCGGACAGCGTGGTGCGGCCCTTGGCGCGGCGCGCCGAGAGGATGCCGCGGCCGGCGCGCGTGCGCATGCGGGCGCGGAAGCCGTGCTTCTTGGCGCGGCGGCGGTTGTTGGGCTGGAACGTGCGCTTGCTCATGAAGATCACTCCGGATCGGCGGTCACCGGAAGGCTCTGGACCGGAGACACAGGGGACGTGGGACTGCCCGTACGGGCATAAGTCAACCGACTAAGGCTACGTCGTCGCGAGAGAGAACTCAAACCGGGCGAGTTCGACGGGACATTATCCACCGACCGAAGATCGCGTCTGGTGAAGACACGCGGGGCGGTTCTACAGTGGATTTTGCTCTCACCGGGGTCGCTGGATAGCGTGACCCGGGAAGTTATCCACAGGTGCGAGCCCGCCGCGGCGCGCGCCGCGGCACCCACCACGAGCAGGGGAGAGCATGTCCGATCACGAAGTTCCGGATGTCCCCGTCTGGACCGCCGTGCTGGGCGAGCTCGCCGTCGACGATCGCGTCACCCCGCAACTGCACGGATTCCTCAACCTCGCCGTCGCCCAGGGCGTCATGGGCGGAACGCTCTATCTCGACGTCCCGAACGACCTCACCGCGGCACAGCTGAACAAGCGGCTGCGCGCGCCGATCATGGAAGCGCTCGCGCGCGTGGACGCCGAGCCGGCGGCATCGGCCTTCCGCGTCGTCGTCAACCCCGAGCTCGCCGACGCGCAGCTGACGGCACCGATCCCGGAGCAGCAGCCATCCCTGGGCACCGCGAACCTGGGCACCGCGAACCGGCCGACCGGCAACGAGTACCCCGAGACGCCGCCGGTCCAGCCGACGCACAGCGACACCCGGCGCAACGACACCCGCCTGAACCCGAAGTACAACTTCGACAGCTTCGTCATCGGGCAGTCCAACCGCTTCGCCCACGCCGCGGCCGTCGCCGTCGCCGAGGCACCCGCGAAGGCCTACAACCCGCTGTTCATCTACGGCGACTCCGGCCTCGGCAAGACCCACCTGCTGCACGCGATCGGCAATTACGCGATCGACCTGTTCCCCGGCATCCGGGTGCGGTACGTCTCCAGCGAAGAGTTCACGAACGACTTCATCAACTCGATCGCGAACAACCGCGGCTCGGCGTTCCAGGCGCGCTACCGCGACGTCGACATCCTCCTCATCGACGACATCCAGTTCCTGCAGGGCAAGGCCGAGACGCAGGAGGCGTTCTTCCACACCTTCAACACGCTGCACGATCACGACAAGCAGGTCGTGATCACGAGTGATGTGCCGCCGCGACACCTCACCGGCTTCGAAGACCGGATGCGCAGCCGCTTCGAGTGGGGCCTCATCACCGACGTCCAGGCTCCCGACCTCGAGACCCGCATCGCGATCCTGCGCAAGAAGGCGCAGTCCGAGCGCCTGCTCGTGCCCGACGATGTGCTCGAGTTCATCGCGACGAAGGTCTCCAGCAACATCCGTGAGCTCGAGGGCGCCCTCATCCGCGTCTCGGCGTTCGCGAGCCTGAACCGGTCGAACCTCGACACCGCCCTCGCCCAGACGGTGCTGCGCGACATCGTCGACACGGATGCCGCGAACGCCGTCTCGCCCACCGACATCATCACGGCGACCGCGCAGTACTTCCGGCTGTCGGTCGACGACCTCTACGGATCGAGCCGGTCGCAGTCGGTCGCCACGGCCCGCCAGATCGCGATGTATCTGTGCCGCGAGCGCACGAGCCTGTCACTGCCGAAGATCGGTCAGCTGTTCGGAAATCGCGATCACACCACCGTGATGTACGCCTACCGCAAGATCAGCGACCTCATGAAAGAGCGCCGCTCGATCTACAACCAGGTCTCCGAGATCACAACGCAGCTCGGCCGCGCCGGCCGCTGACCCGGCCCTCCCGGGTCGAGACGGCGGCGATATATGCCGTCACCGTCTCTTGACAGTTTTCACACGCGACGACAATATGCGCGTTCTGCACAGTGTGGACAGCCTGTGGATAACTACATGCCGCTGCGGGGAGTGCTGTGAACAGATCGAGGGATGCTGTGGACCGGCACACGTCGACCGGGGTGGCGATCCGGGAGTTGTCGGGGCGGCATCCGCAGCCCGCTCACAACTTACACGCGTGTGGTTTCGGCTCGCCGACTGGCATCGCCGAAACTGTCCACAGTTTCCACAGCGGTTAACACCATGACAGAGACCTCTCCATTGCAGAACCCGTTCGATCACCTCTACGAGGCCGAGGGCACTAACATGGGAAAGCCCAGCCAGACGTCAAGGGAGCGACAGTGAAGTTCCACGTGAACCGCGATGTGTTCAGCGAGGCGGTGTCGTTCGTCGTCAAGCTCCTGCCGCAG
Source organism: Microbacterium sp. (assembly GCF_047602155.1). Taxonomy (GTDB): domain Bacteria; phylum Actinomycetota; class Actinomycetes; order Actinomycetales; family Microbacteriaceae; genus Microbacterium. The sequence goes on from NZ_JASGHZ010000001.1 coordinate 1,180,404, forward strand.
CGCAATCCGCAGCCGATTCTCGCCGGTGTGCTGATTGAGGCATCCGACGAGGGACTGTCGCTGGCCGCGTTCGACTACGAGGCGTCGGCACGCACGACGATCGAGGCGACCGTCGACGAGCCCGGCACGATCCTCGTGCACGGCCGCCTCCTGTCCGAGATCGCCAGCCGGCTGCCGAACGCCCCGATCCAGATCGAGGTCGGCGAGGACGACGGCATCGTGCTCAGCTGCGGTTCGGCGCGCTTCACCCTCGCGTCGATGCCGGTTCAGGAATATCCCGCCATCCCCGAGGTCACCGGCGACTCCGGGCTCGTCCCGGCCGAGGAGTTCGCCACCGCGATCGCGCAGGTCGCCTTCGCCGCGTCGCGCGACGACGTCACCCCCGTGCTCACCGGCGTGCAGCTGGAAGTCGCCGGTACCGAGCTCAGTCTCGTCGCGACCGACCGCTACCGCGTCGCACTGCGCGAGGTCGCCTTCGACGGCGGCACCGTCGGCGGCACGGAATCGACCACGGCCCTGGTTCCCGCGCGCACCCTCACCGAGGTGGGCAAGACCTTCGCGCACTCCGGCGACATCCAGATCTCGTTCTCGGGATCGGGCGACCGCGAGATCATCGCGTTCACGGCCGGCAACAAGACCGTCACGTCGCTGCTCATCAAGGGCAACTTCCCGCCGGTGCGGCGCCTGTTCCCCGAACAGACCGACCACTACGCCGTCGTGAACACGGCCGACCTCACCGAGGCCGTGCGTCGTGTCGCGCTCGTGCTCGACCGTTCCGCGCCGCTGCGCTTCACGTTCACCGAAGACGGCGTCTCGATGGATGCCTCCGGCACCGAGCAGGCCCGCGCCACCGAATCGGTGGATGCGACCCTCGCCGGCGAGGACGTCACCCTCGGGCTGAACCCGCAGTACCTGCTCGAGGCGCTCGGCGCCGTCAAGAGCGAGTTCGCGCGCATCACCTTCACCTCGAGCGACAACGCGAACAAGCTGAGCCCCGTGCTCATCACCGCGCAGACCTCGGGCGGGCCGGAGAGCTTCAAGTACCTGCTGCAGCCCAACCTGCTCCTGCGCTGAGCGATGTCCCTGTACTGAACAATGTCACCGTGCCCGAATAGGGTGATCTGGTGATCGTGGAGCAGCTCAGTCTCGTCGACTTCCGCAACTATGCGGCCGCCGACGTGGCTCTGGGTGCCGGCGCGAACGTGTTCGTCGGCCGCAACGGTCAGGGCAAGACGAACCTCGCCGAGGCGATCGGCTACTTCGCGACCCTCGGCTCGCATCGCGTCTCGCAGGATGCGCCGATGGTGCGCGACGGGAGGGATGCCGCCGTCATCCGCATGCGACTGGCCTACGGCGAGCGACGGGTGCTGCTGGAGACCCAGCTCAACCGCTCCGGCAGCAACAAGGCGCGGGTCAACGGCGCGGCCGTGAAGCCGGCCGAGCTTGTGCGCTATGCCCAGGTGGTGCTGTTCGCCCCGGAGGATCTACAGATCGTCCGCTCCGACCCGTCGGCGCGCCGCCGATTCGCCGATCAGCTGCTCATCCAGCGCGCGCCGCGCATGGCGGGGGTGCTCGCCGACTACGAGCGCGTGCTCAAGCAGCGCACGACCCTGCTGAAGTCGGCGCGGCAGCGCGGCATCCGCGGCGAAGAGCTCACGACCCTCGACGTCTGGGACGACAAGCTCGTCGAGCTCGGCACCCAGGTGATCCGCGCACGGCTTGCCCTCGCCGACGACCTGGCCGGTCCCGTGGCACAGGCGTACGCCGCGATCGCCGGCGAGGATCACCGCCCCGAACTGCAGTGGATGCTCTCGATCGGCGGTGGCGACCCCGAAGAGGGCGAGGTCGCCGAGACGACTCCTCCCGCGGCCGACATCGCGGCGCAGTTCCGGCAGGCGCTGGCGGCCAGGCGCACGGCCGAGCTCGAGCGCGGACTCACCCTCGTCGGTCCCCACCGCGACGATCTGCTGCTGCGCGTGCGGGGTCTTCCGGTCAAGGGCTACGCGTCGCACGGCGAATCCTGGTCGACGGCGCTCGCGCTGCGGCTCGCGTCGGCCGAGCTGCTGCGGGCGCAGTCGCAGCTCGGCGACCCGGTGCTCATCCTCGACGACGTCTTCGCCGAGCTCGACGCCGACCGTCGTGCGCGGCTGGCTGGGATGGTCGCAGGCTTCGAGCAGGTCATCGTGACGGCCGCGGTGGAACAAGACGTGCCGCCGGCGCTGCGCGCCCGCACCGTCCGGGTCGTCGCCGGCACGATCGTCGGCGCTGCGCCGACCTCGCAGGTTTCGGAGGCCCGCGATGACTGACCACGTGCCCGAGACCGTCGCCACCTACCTGCGGCTGCGCGGGCTGCAGCCGTCGGCGCGCGCGGCGCGCAAGCGCCGGAGGCAGTCGGCCGACGACGAGGACAAGCAGCCGTTCGCCCCGGGCCGCGACCCGAGAGGCGTCGGCGACGTGCTCGCCGACCTCACCCGGCAGTCGGGCTGGGACTCGCTGCTCGCGCGCGAAGACCTCGTGCTGCAGTGGACCGATGTCACCGGCGCGGAGACGGCGCGGCACGCGCATCCGGTCGCGCTCTCCGACGGATTGCTGACGGTGCAGTGCGACTCGACGGCGTGGGCGAAGAACCTGCAGCTCATGCGGGCCGAGATCGTCACGCAGCTGATGCGCCGGTTCCCGGATGCCGGGGTCCAGAACGTCCGATTCATCGGGCCGGACGTCCCCTCCTGGAAATGGGCCCCAGAGCCGTTCCAGGGCGCGGTCCTCGCGATACCTACGGATAACCGAGCTCCCGTGGCATCCGAAACGGTTTCACGGCGCCACAGGGCCGCAGAACGCGCAGGATGCCGTCCGCAGGCGATAGACTGGAGCGGCCCCTGAGCGTCGCCTCAGGCTCCCGCACACCACACCTCCGGAGCACACGAAACCAATGACGTCCGATACCTCAGACCTCGTTCCCGAAGAGGCTCCCGCGAAGCACTCACCCAAGGTCGAGAACGAGTACGGGGCCGACGCCATCCAGGTGCTCGAAGGCCTCGAGGCGGTGCGCAAGCGCCCCGGCATGTACATCGGGTCCACCGGTGAGCGGGGGCTGCATCACCTCGTCTACGAGATCGTCGACAACGCGGTCGACGAAGCTCTCGCCGGGTACTGCGACACGATCGACGTGACGATCCTCGACGACGGCGCCATCCGCATCGTCGACAACGGCCGCGGCATCCCGGTCGATCCGCACGCCTCCGACCCGAGCAAGTCGACCGTGGAGGTCGTGCTCACGGTGCTGCACGCGGGCGGCAAGTTCGGCGGCGGCGGGTACGCCGTCTCGGGCGGTCTGCACGGCGTCGGCTCGTCGGTCGTCAACGCCCTGTCGACCCGCTTCGACGTCGAGATCCGCCGGCAGGGGTTCGTCTGGCGGCAGTCGTTCGCCGACGGCGGCAAGCCGCAGGGCCCGCTCGTCCAGGGCGAGGCGAGCGACGAGACCGGCACGATCGTGACGTTCTGGCCCGACGACTCGATCTTCGAGACCGTCCACTTCGACTACGACACGCTGCGCACCCGCTTCCAGCAGCAGGCCTTCCTCAACAAGGGGCTGCGCATCATGCTCAGCGACCAGCGCCCGGACTCGGCCTACGTCGCCGACGGCCCCGACGGGACCGCGGTCGACACGCAGCCGCACGACGACTTCCTCTACGAGCGCGGCCTCGTCGACTACGTCGAATACCTCAACAGGGTGCGCAAGGCCGACGTCGTCAACGAGGACATCATCGAGGTCGAGTCGGAGGACACCGACCGCCACATCTCGCTCGAGCTGGCGATGCAGTGGACGACGGGATACACCGAGAACGTCTTCACCTTCGCGAACACGATCAACACGCACGAGGGCGGCACGCACGAAGAGGGGTTCCGCGCCGCGCTGACGACACTCGTGAACAAGTACGCGCGCGCGAACAACCTGCTCAAGGAGAAGGACGACAACCTCTCCGGCGACGACGTGCGCGAGGGCCTGACCGCCGTCATCTCGGTGAAGCTGTCGGAGCCGCAGTTCGAGGGCCAGACGAAGACCAAGCTCGGCAACACCGAGGCGAAGGCGTTCGTGCAGAAGATCGTCGGCGACCAGCTCGCCGACTGGCTCGACCGCAACCCCGCCCAGGCCAAGCGCGTCATCACGAAGGCGATCGAGGCGGCGACCGCCCGCATGGCGGCGCGCAAGGCGCGCGAGACCGCGCGCCGCAAGAGCGTGTTCGAGTCGGCATCCATGCCCGAGAAGCTCAAGGACTGCACGAGCAAGGATCCCTCGATCAGCGAGATCTTCCTCGTCGAGGGTGACTCGGCCGGAGGCTCGGCCGTGTCGGGACGCGACCCCGAGCGGCAGGCGATCCTGTCGCTGCGCGGCAAGATCCTCAACGTCGAGAAGGCGCGGCTCGACCGGGCTCTCGGCAACAACGAGATCCAGGCGATGATCCAGGCGTTCGGCACCGGCATCGGCGAGGATTTCGACGTCGCCAAGGCGAGGTACCACAAGATCGTGCTCATGGCCGATGCCGACGTCGACGGCCAGCACATCACGACGCTCCTGCTCACGCTGCTGTTCCGCTACATGCGCGGACTCATCGAGGCCGGCTACGTCTATCTCGCGCAGCCGCCGCTGTACCGGCTGAAGTGGTCGAACTCGCCGCACGAGTACGTCTACAGCGACCGCGAGCGCGACGCCCTGCTGACGGCGGGGCTCGCGGAGGGCAAGCGCATCCCCAAAGACAGCGGCGTGCAGCGCTACAAGGGCCTCGGTGAGATGAACGCCAAGGAGCTGTGGGAGACGACGATGGACGTCGAGACCCGCACGCTCAAGCAGGTGACGATCGAGGATGCCGCGGCCGCCGACGAGATCTTCTCCGTGCTGATGGGCGAAGACGTCGAGTCCCGGCGCAACTTCATCCAGCGCAACGCCAAAGACGTCCGGTTCCTGGACATCTGACCCGCACGACAGAGACTGACACATGAGCGACGACATCATCACCGACGGCGGCATCGAGCAGGTCGACGAACCCAACCACGGCCGCATCGAGCAGGTCGATCTGCAGACCGAGATGCAGCGCAGCTACCTCGACTACGCCATGAGCGTCATCGTCGGGCGCGCGCTGCCCGACGTGCGCGACGGCCTGAAGCCGGTGCACCGCCGCGTGATCTACGGCATGTACGACGGCGGGTACCGTCCCGACAAGAGCTTCAACAAGTGCGCGCGCATCGTCGGCGATGTGATGGGCCAGTTCCACCCGCACGGCGACAGCGCGATCTACGACGCGCTCGTGCGCCTCGTGCAGCCGTGGTCGCTGCGCTATCCGCTGGCCGACGGGCAGGGCAACTTCGGGTCTCCGGGCAACATGGGCGCCGCCGCCCCGCGGTACACCGAGACGAAGATGGCGCAGCTGGCCATGGAGATGGTCCGCGACATCGGCGAGGACACCGTCGATTTCGAGGAGAACTACGACGGCAAGACCCAGGAGCCGACGGTTCTGCCGGCACGGTTCCCGAACCTGCTGGTGAACGGCTCGGTCGGCATCGCGGTCGGCATGGCGACCAACATCCCGCCGCACAACCTGCGCGAGGTCGCTGCCGGTGCGCTGTGGGCGCTGCAGCACCCGGATGCCGACCGCGAAGAGCTGCTGCAGGCGCTCATGGAGCGCATCCCCGGCCCCGACTTCCCGACCGGCGCGCAGATCCTCGGGACGAAGGGCATCAAGGATGCCTACCGCACCGGCCGCGGCTCGATCACGCAGCGGGCGGTCATCGGCGTCGAGGAGATCCAGGGGCGCACGTGCCTCGTGGTCACCGAGCTGCCCTACCAGGTCAACCCCGACAACGTCGCGGCGAAGATCCGCGACCTGGCGCGCGACGGCAAGCTCAGCGGCATCGCCGACATCCGCGACGAGACGAGCGACCGTACCGGCATGCGGCTGGTCATCGTGCTCAAGCGCGATGCCGTCGCGAAGGTCGTGCTGAACAACCTGTACAAGCACACGCAGCTGCAGGAGAACTTCGGCGCCAACATGCTGGCGATCGTCGACGGCGTGCCCCGCACGCTGCCGCTCGACGGGTTCATCTCGCTGTGGCTCGCGCACCAGGTCGAGGTCATCGTCCGGCGCACGCAGTACCGGTTGCGCGAGGCCGAGAAGCGCATGCACATCCTGCGCGGCTACCTCAAGGCGCTCGACGCGCTGGACGAGGTCATCGCGCTGATCCGCCGGTCGCCGACCGCGCAGGAGGCGAACGAGGGCCTGCAGACGCTGCTGGACATCGACGCCGACCAGGCCCAGGCCATCCTTGACCTGCAGCTGCGTCGCCTGGCCGCGATGGAGCGCCAGAAGATCATCGACGAGGCCGCCGAGCTGGAGGTGAAGATCGCCGACTTCAACGCGATCCTCGCCTCGCCCGAGCGCCAGCGCACGATCATCTCCGAGGAGCTCACCGAGATCGTCGACAAGTTCGGCGACGAGCGGCGCACCCACATCCTGCACGGGTTCGACGGCGACATGTCGATGGAAGACCTCATCCCCGAAGAGGAGATGGTCGTCACCGTCACGCGCGACGGCTACATCAAGCGCACGCGCAGCGACAACTACCGTTCGCAGCACCGCGGCGGCAAGGGCGTGAAGGGCGCGCAGCTGCGTGCCGACGACGTGGTCGAGCATTTCTTCGTCACGACGACGCACCATTGGCTGCTGTTTTTCACGACGAAGGGCCGGGTCTACCGGTCGAAGGCGTACGAGGTGCCCGAGGCCGGGCGCGACGCGAAGGGTCAGCACGTCGCGAACCTCCTCGCACTGCAGCCCGGTGAGGAGATCGCGCAGATCCTCGACATCCGCGACTACAAGGTGGCGCAGTACCTCGTGCTCGCGACCCGCGACGGCAAGATCAAGAAGACCTTCCTCAGCGAGTACGACACGAACCGGCAGGGCGGCATCATCGCGATCCGCCTGCGCGGCCAGGAGGAGGAAGAAGGGGGCGACGAGGTCGTCTCGGCGCTGCTCGTCGACGAGACCGACGACATCCTGCTCATCTCCCGTCACGGGATGTCGCTGCGCTTCACCGCGACCGACGAGTCGCTGCGTCCGATGGGCCGGTCGACCGAGGGCGTGAAGGGCATGGCGTTCCGCGAGGACGACACGCTGCTGTCGGCATCCGTCGCGAACGACGACGCGTTCGTGTTCGTCGTGACCGAGGGCGGCTACGCGAAGCGCACCGAGGTCAGCCAGTACCGGCTGCAGGGACGCGGCGGGCTGGGCATCAAGGTGGCCAAGCTCAACGAGGATCGCGGCGACCTCGCGGGTGGTCTGATCGTGGGCGAGGACGACGAGGTCTTGGTGGTTCTTGCCAGCGGCAAGGTGGTACGCTCTGCCGTGGCCGAGGTGCCCGCCAAGGGCCGCGACACCATGGGAGTCGTGTTCGCCCGTCCCGACGACGACGACCGCATCCTCGCGATAGCCCGCAACAGCGAGAGGTCGCTGCGACAGGATCCGGCCGAACCCACAGACGCCGCCGCAGACGAGACCGATCCTGCGAGCCCCGAAGGAAGTGACCCAGACGCATGAGCACGGTAGCCGACAAGCTCGCCAAGAAATCCTCGAGCAAGACCAGCGCGAAGCAGGTGCGCCTGCGCCTCGTGTACGTGGACTTCTGGTCGGCGGTGAAGCTGTCGTTCCTGGCGGCGGTGGCCCTGGCGATCGTGACGATCGTGACGGTGTTCCTCGTCTACATGGTGCTGCAGACGACGGGTCTGATCGGCAAGCTCGACGAGCTGTTCAAGGCGTTCGACGACAACTTCACGCTGAGCACGTACGTCAATCTGCCGCAGGTGATGGCGTTCGGGTCGATCGTCGCGATCCTGAACCTCATCGTCCTCACCGTGCTCGGCGCCGTCGTCGCCGGCATCTACAACCTCATGGTCAAGGTCACCGGCGGCCTGCTCGTCGGCTTCACCTCGAACTGACGCCGATTTCTGGAAACCTCGAGAATCCGGTAAAGTCTTCGAGGTTGCGGGGGTATAGCTCAGGCGGTTAGAGCGCTTCACTGATAATGAAGAGGTCCCAGGTTCAAGTCCTGGTACCCCCACCACAACCTCTCATACACCTTCATAGGTACGGGGCCTTAGCTCAGTTGGTAGAGCGCTTGCTTTGCAAGCAAGATGTCAGGAGTTCGAATCTCCTAGGCTCCACTCGAAGTGCGGAGGGCAGCGTGCCGGTGACACGAGCGACGACGGTCTCCCTCTCCCTGCTCACGCTCGTCGCACTCACGCTCGCCGGCTGCTCGGCGACATCCAGCGCTACGGCGCAGTCTGTCGCCGGGTCCGAGGGGGTCGCACTGCCGCCCACGAGCGGCGTCTTCGACTACCAGCTCGACGGCACATACGACGAAGTGGATGCCGGGTCCGGGCCGGTCGGCATCGATGTCGTCGTGCGCGATGCGGACGCTGAACCGCTCGCGGGCGCGTACAACGTCTGCTACGTCAACGGATTCCAGACGCAGCCCGAGGATGCGGAGTTGTGGCTCGAGCACCCCGACCTCCTGCTCTCGGACGGCGCTGACGGCTTCGCGACCGACCCGGGATGGCCGGGCGAGTACGTCCTCGACCCGTCGACGAACGCCCAGCGCGAGGGCATCCTCGCGATCGTCGCGCCCCTCGTCGCCCAGTGCGCAGACCGCGGATTCGACGCACTCGAGGTCGACAACCTCGACACCTTCGACCGGTTCCCGGCGATCGACCGGGACGGTAGCCTCGCCCTCGCCACCGCGTACGCCCAGCTCGCCCACGAGCACGGCCTGGCGATCGGGCAGAAGAACGCGGCCGAGCTCGCCCAGGTCGCGCACGCAGAACTGGGCTTCGACTTCGCGATCGCCGAGGAGTGCGGTGTGTGGGAGGAGTGCGGCGCCTACGCCGAGGTCTACGGCGACCAGGTGCTGCAGATCGAGTACACCGATCAGCTCGACGCCGAGGCCTTTGCCGGGGTCTGCGCGCTCGCCGACCGGGCTCCGCTGACGATCCTGCGCGACCGGTATCTCGGCGTCCCGGGCGACGCGGACTACGTCTACGACAACTGCTGAGGGCCGACCCGACCGAGGCGCGGGAGGTTTTCGAATCGGGTGGGCACACTGCAGTGCTCGACGATGCGACCGTCCACCACGCCTACCACGTCGCACACGGTGAAGCTCACCGGCAGCCCCGTGGGCGGATCGAGAACGCACCGGTGTTCGTGGCCACCGCCGCCGCGCGAACCCACGCGGTGTCGCCGCTGGCCGCCCAGTCTTCGACCGTGAACACGAAGGAAAGGCGGTGTGCACGAGCGTCATGCCGCCCCTGATCTTCGCGATCGCCTCGGCCCCGATCCCGGCGAGGTGAAGATGGTGCTCCACGACGCGGCGATGGACGAGGACACCGATGCCCCGCGCGATCTTCCGCGCGTGCGCTGCGGGCGGCGTCTATGGCGAGCTCGTCGGGGACTCCGGCTGGAGCCCGGCCCGGTTCGAACGATGGCTCGCCGATACCCTCGTCGCCCAGTTGCCGTCGCGCCCGTGAATCTGACGGCCGAGGGTGGTCGATCGAGGTAGTGGCGGCCGGTGGGGCTGGGCCATTGCAGGATGCCGGGGGCCGATCTGCCGCACGTGCCAGGCGGTGGTGCAGATTCACGTCAGGGCTGGCAGCCTTGCGGCCACCTTCACGTGAGGATCTGGTAACGCTCGTCCGGCAACCCGTCCAGCAGGTCGAGGTGCCTCACACGCGACATCGCATCTTTGATGAACGCGTGGTCGAGCACGCCCTCCTCGGTGACCGGGAGAGCAATCTGAACCTTCTGCAGCCTCGTCTTGGTGAGGCTCAGGTTGTACGTATACGCGACGACGGCTTTCCGAATCGTCGCAACGAGGTAGAGCGCGATGGTGGGCGTCATGACGCCCACCATCTCAGGCTTGGGCTTCAGCAGCCAGATGTTCTGTCCACTCAGAAATCGATGGTGCTGGTAGAACGTTGAACCAGTGCTTCCGTCCAGCGCGAGCGTGATTACTCCGCCGTCGTTTACTTTGCCGTCCCTGGGCTCGCAGTAGCCCGTGACTCCGTTGTTCCGCGCCGTCCTCGAGACAAACGGAAGCGCGTCGACATCGTTGAGTTCCGCGCCCTGAAAGTTGATCTTGTCGTCCTGCAGTGCAGCTGCGATATCGAAGAACTTCACCAGCGGGTACTTGTCCATGTCCTTCACCTCACAGGTACTGATTAGAGAACAAGTACGCGATGTACTCGTTGACCGATTGTTGAAGGTCAGCGTCCGTGACCTCGTAGTCTTCGTCATTGAACAGCGTGTAGACCCATTGGTCCCTATAGTCAACCTCGACGTGGAACGAGAAGTCCGTGTCGGCCCGCTCTCGGTAGGCAGCCAGGAAGTTGGCGTACGCAGCCTCACTCAGGTTGGTGGGGGTGCGAGTTTTCTGATGCTTGATGAGTGCGAAGCCGTCATCAAACTTGGCCATCCAGGTCGAACCGGAGTTTTTGCTTCCCGTCTGGAAGACAAGAACGATCGTCTCGGTTCCCTTCGGGAAGAACAGGTTCTTTGGCATCTCGATCGAGGCAAGCAATCGGTGCTTTGCAAGGATCCGCTGCTTGTAAACATCATTGTCTGAGTGCTTCTTCGTGCGCGATGAAACGGCGTTTACCGGTACGATCGCAACACCGATGCTCCCAGGCAACAGACTGTCCAGCATCAGCTCAACGAAGGAGATCTCCGAGTACGTCGCGTTCGAGTACGGCGGGTTGATGAAACCGACGTTGCACTCGTAGGACGCCAGGTTCCTTCTCGCCGAGAAGCAGTCAGCGTTCTTGAGGTGAGACTGGCCATCCTTGTTCAGGAACATGTTCAGGGCGACGACCGAGTAAACAGAGGCCTCGATTTCAACTCCGTACAGGTTGTTCTTACGGAACGCGTCCTTCTCGCTTGCGGTGTAGTCGTCGGAGAGCGCGATCCGCCTCCACGCCGCCGTTAGGAATCCACCAGTGCCTGCGCAAGGGTCGAGGATCTTGGACGATATGTCAACGTTTGCGATGTCGTTGAACAGGCGGGTCACGTGCGACGGGGTGAGGACGATTCCGAGATCCGAGCCGCCCTTCGTGGAGTACGACAAGAAGACGTTGAAGAAGAGGGAGATCAGATCGAGCTCACTGTCTTCATAGTGCTCGTAGAGAATCCGGTCGACATCAGCAATGAGCTTGTGAAGCGTTCCCTTGGCGTACCGGTCGCGGATCCCCTCCTTCTCGGCGTTGGCGAGAGACAGGATCCTCGGGCGCAGCTCGTCTGTGAGTGTGCGCTTGTCCGAGACGACCGAGCCCTTGATTCGCCGCTCAAGTGTCTGCCAGAGGATCTCAGCGATGTCCTGATTGGAGTTGTACTGCGAGTAAGCGGTCTTGAACAGCGGATCCTCGAGCGCGAACAGAATCGCGCCGAGCACATAGAGGCGGTTGTGCTCGATGATGTTCATCTCGTGGTGCATGAACGCGTTGATGGAGTTGGCGGACTCGAGGAGCCGTGCCTGGCGAGCGGCATCCCCTGTCTTCCCCGGCTCGGCCAGAAGATCGCGGTAGTCGGCAGGTCTCAGAACCTCATGAACGTTGAGGTTTGTAAAGGTGTCGACGCCGAGCTTCCATCCGAAGGTGTCAATGCGCCGTGTGAGGCGGTCGGTGCCCGAGCAAGCGACGGCTATGACGTTGAACCGGTCCTTCAGGAAGCTCGCGTACCACAGCGCTCCGTTGACCGCATACTCGTCAACCCGTTGCCCAAGGTCGTCGTCGAAGATGTGCTTCGCCGTCGATGCCTTGTTCTCGATGACGACAACCAGGTTCGCGGGTCCATCGAAGATCACAAACTCAGGGCGGCCGGCATTGCCGGTCCCGCGCTTTGAAGCCGTCGACAGGAGTTCGTTGATGGACTCGACGTCCGACTTCTCGGCCCACGCGCGGACGTTGGGGTCCACTGGCTCGAACGACGCGTTGATGAAGCCCTTGCTCACCAGTTCGTTGAATACCCACATGTCGGTGGACTTCTCAAGCATTAAGTTCTCCAACTGCGCTCTGGGGTCAACGGCAGCCCGCTGTCGGTCAGCGGGACAACAATAATCGCCACCTACGACCCGCCAAGGTAATGCCCGCGCGCGCCGCTGCCACGCGGTCCAGGAGCGCGAAAAAACCGCATCAGCGGACATGAAGACACTCCCGTGATGAGCAACGAAAACCAGACTCTTCGCTACGGAGCAGAACGCTCCCGCCTCACCCGAGGACACCCGTAAGCGACTTCACTCCCTACCAGCAGAATAGAACAAAACATCGAAAGAAGCAAGAAGATCTACGCATTTATGTTCCATTGTCCGGACGGGTGAAAGTCACCGAGTCGACGGGTGGTTCGCCGCCTTGACGGCTGCGGGCCGCGGGTATAGGACGGGGCTATGAACGAGCGTGTCGAACTCTTTCACGAGATGCATCGCGGCCCCGGGTTCGTCCTTCCGAACGCGTGGGATGCCGGGTCGGCACGACTGCTCGCCGCCGCGGGGTTCGCGGCCATCGCCACCACGAGCGCCGGCATCGCGTGGGCGTGCGGGGTCGCCGACGGTGGCGGCGTGAGCCGCGAGGTGATGCTGTCCCGCATCGCCGAGATCGTGGACGCCGTCGAGGTTCCTGTCACCGCCGACTTGGAAGCCGGCTACGACGACGTCGCCGCGACGGTCGCCGAAGCGGCCCGCGTCGGCGCGGTCGGTGGCAACATCGAGGATTCGGTCGCGGGAGTTCTGCTCGATGCGGATGCCGCCGTGGAGCGGATCGCCCGGGCGCGCGCCGCAGCGCCCCGGGGAACTTTCGTGTTGAACGCCCGCACTGACGCGTACTTCGTCGCCGGGAGCAGCGACCCGTTCACGGAAACCGTGAAGCGCGCACAGCGGTACGTGGATGCCGGGGCGGACTGCATCTTCGTCCCGGGCGTGCGTGACGCGGGCACGATCGGGCGCCTCGTGCGGGAGATCCCGGCGCCACTGAACATCGTCGCGGGCCTGACCGCGCCGGTCATCGACGCGGCGACGCTGATTGCGCTCGGCGTCGCCCGGGTGAGCGTCGGGGGCAGTCTCGCTCGCGTCGCCTACAGCGCGCTCGACCGCGCCGCCAGAGAACTGCGCGAGCATGGCACCCTGTCCCCACTCGACGACGCACTCGGGTACGCCGACCTGCAGCGCGGCTTCACCCGCTGAAGAGCGCGAGCCGGCAGTCGATAGGGTGGCGAGATGGACATGCGCGTCGCCGCCTACGCCGTCATTCTCGATGAGCACGGCAGGATCCTGCTCGCCCACTGGGTCGAGGGCCGGCACAACGCCTGGACGATGCCCGGCGGCGGGCTCGAGGCGGGCGAAGACCCGCAGGACGCCGCGCGCCGCGAGGTGTACGAAGAGACCGGCTACCGGGTCGAGCTCGACGGGCTGCTCGGCATCGACTCGCGCGTCATCCCGGCCGGCCAGCGTCTCAGTGTGGGCGCGACCGAACCGCTGCACACGCTGCGCATCGTCTATCGCGCGCACATCGTCGGCGGCGAGCTACGCCACGAACTGGAGGGGTCCACCGACCGGGCGGAGTGGTTCGCCCTCGATCAGGTGGCGACCCTGAAGCACGTCAAGCTCGTCGACGTCGCACTGGAGCTGGCCGGACTGAACTGACCGGCGGTCACCGTGCGCGTCGCCGGCTCACTCCTCCGGCGCGCGCAGCGGGTCGTCGGCGACCCACAGCTCGTCGTCGGCGCGCAGCGTCTGCCACGCGGCGTAGAGCACGCCCGCGGCCGCCGCGACTCCGAAGATGATCGCGATCACGCCACCGGCGCCGATGCCCTTCTTCGCCGGGGCCGGCGGAGCCGCGACCAGACGGGCCGCGACCTCCTTGCCGTACTTGTCGGCCCGCTTCTGCAGGGCGCCGAGGTCGACACCGCCGAAGGCCCGCCCGGCGGCGAGGTTCTCACGCTTCTCGTTGGCGGCATCCCACACCGACAGCGCCGAGCCGATGACGGCACCGGCGGCCGGCACGAGGCGCTGGTTGTACACCTTGCGCGACGTGGCCACGCCCTGGTTCACGTACGGCGCGGCGTACTTCTCGTACGTCTGCTGCACCGTCGGCACGACCTGCTCGCGGTTGTAGTTGCCGAGCTGGCGGCCGGCCTCGCGGGCGACGTCGCCAGCGTGACCCAGCAGCACCTGCTGCGAGTCCCACAACTCGTTCGCCTGCTTCTGCAGCTTCTGGAGCTCCTTCTTGCGCTTACGGCTGAGGCTCACGGGGCCCTCCCTGATCTGGCGGCTGGTGCGCTGATGCGGACTATCCCCCATCTTGCCAGACCGCGCCGACACCGCCAGGGCCGGACGGATGAGAGAATGCCAAGTATGCCGATTCACACCGCCGTCGCCACCATCCACACGAACCACGGCGACATCGTCGTCAACCTCTTCGGAGACCACGCGCCCCGCACGGTGCAGAACTTCACCGGTCTCGCGGACGGCTCGCAGGCGTGGACGCACCCCGCCACCGGCCAGCCCGGAGAGGGCCCCCTCTACACCGACGTCGTCTTCCACCGCATCATCCCGAACTTCATGATCCAGGGCGGCGACCCGCTCGGCCAGGGCGTGGGCGGCCCCGGCTATAACTTCAACGACGAGATCCACCCCGAACTGAACTTCGGCGTGCCGTACCTGCTCGCCATGGCCAACGCGGGCCTGCGCCGCAACGCCATCACGGGCCAGGCCGAGGGCACCAACGGCTCGCAGTTCTTCATCACGACCGACCCGACGCCATGGCTGAACGGCAAGCACACGATCTTCGGCGAGGTCGCCGACGACGCCTCACGCGCCGTCGTCGACGAGATCTCCGCCGTGCGCACCGGCCCCGGCGACCGCCCGGTCGAGCCCGTCGTCATCGGCTCGATCGACGTCGTCGCGGCCTGACGGGCGTTCGACGACGAGCTCGGGGACCGATGACCGACGATTTCGCGAGCAACCCGGACAACTTCTGCTACCGGCATCCGCAGCGCCAGAGCTTCGTACTCTGCCAGCGATGCCTGCGCACGATCTGCCCGCAGTGCCAGACCGCCATGCCGGTCGGCGTGATCTGCCCCGAGTGCCTGGCCGCGCAGCAGCAGGCGCACGTGGCGACCGTGACCCGGATGCCGCGGCGCCGAGCCCCGGGCCGGGCATCGAGCGCGCTGAGCACGAGGCCGGTCGTCACCTACGCCCTCGTCATCGTCACGAGCGTCTTCTTCCTGATCGGGCTGATCCCCGGCTTCGGCGAGACCGTGCGCGGACTGCTCGCGTTCAGCGCCGAGTGGGCGTACGTGCAGCCGTGGCGGCTGGTGACGGTGACGCTCGTGCATGCGGGCATCTGGCACGTCGCCTTGAACATGCTCGCCCTCTGGGCGCTCGGGCGGAGCCTCGAACCGCTGCTCGGCCGCGGGCGGTTCCTCGCGCTGTACCTCCTCAGCGCGCTGGGCGGGTCGGTCCTGACGGCGCTGCTCGCGCCGACGACGTGGGTGGTCGGCGCGTCCGGCGCCGTGTGGGGTCTGCTCGGCGCGATGTTCGTCATCGGCCGGCACCTCGGCGCCAACGTCACGATGATCGCCGTGCTGCTGGGCCTCAACCTCGTGCTGACGTTCCTGCCCGGGTCGGGCATCGCGTGGCAGGCGCACATCGGCGGCGGCCTCGTCGGCGCGCTCCTCGGCCTCATCTTCGCCCGCACCCGCCGGCGCGATCAGCAGCGACGCCAGGTGTGGCTGCTGATCGCGGTGGGCGCCGGGCTGCTGGTGCTGCTCGGCATCCCGCTGCTCTTGTCCCACTGAACCGGATGCCGGCGATTATCCACAGGTTCATCCACAGTTGGGGATGAATCACACCGGTGTAATTCACACCCGGTGGACAGGCTGTGGAGGACGGATCAGCGCCAGCGCGTCGTCATCAGGAAGCCGATGAAGGCGATGCCGAACCCGATGACGAGGTTCCAGCTGGTGATGCCGGGGATCGGCAGCATCTGGCCGCTCAGGTAGAACACGATCACCCACAGCAGGCCCAGGATCATCAGGCCGAGCATGATGGGCTTGAACCACACCGGGTTGGGAGCGGAATCGCGCTCATGGGGCTCTACGAGCTGCTCGTCATCCTTGCCTGAACGTGCCATGGGAGCGAGTCTACCTGGCAGGCGGCGCACAGCCATGCGTGCGAGAATCGCCGGATGGGGGAAACTGAGGCTTCCGAGCGCGCGGCCGCGCAGACGGCGGTGCCGCACGCGCGCTCGAAACGTCGCGTCTCGGTGGCCGGAGTGATCGGCGAGATCCTCATCACCGTCGGCGTGGTCGCGCTGCTCTACGTCGTGTGGCAGGTGTGGGTCGGCGACATGATCATCGGCGCGCAGAAGAACGCCGAGGCGAGCGCCCTGTCGCAGAGCTGGATCGACGCGGCCCAGGAGCAGGCGCAGGCGCAGTCCCAGACCGGCACGCCGACGCCGGCGCCGACCGACCCCGTCATCCCCGTTGCGGCGCAGCCGGAGCACGGCGCGGTCGTCGGCGTCATGTTCATCCCGCGGTTCGGTGCGAACTGGCAGTTCCAGATCGACGGCGGCGTGACGCGCAAGGACATCCTCGACCAGGGTCACGTCGGGCACTACCCCGACACCGCCATGCCCGGCGAGGTCGGCAACACGGTCTACGCCGCGCACCGCTGGACCTCGGGCGATCCGTTCGGGCCGATCGATCAGCTCGTCATCGGCGACGCCATCGTCATCCAGACGCCGGACGGGTGGTACACGTACCGCTTCCGCACGCTGGAGTACGTGCAGGACACCCAGGTCGACGTGCTGCTGCCGGTGCCGCAGCAGCTCGGCGTGACCGCCGACGCGCGCTACCTCACGCTCACCAGCTGCGCGCCGAAGTACAACATGCTCGAGCGCATCATCGCCTACGCGATCTTCGAGAGCTTCACGCCCGCCGTCGACGGCCCGCCGGCGTCACTGAGCGGAGGGACCACCTGATGTACGCCGCCCTCTGGCGCATCCTGCCCGGGCCCGCGTGGGTGCGGGTGCTCATCCTGCTGGCCCTCGCCGCCGCGATCCTCTACGGCCTGTTCTGGTACGTCTTCCCCTGGGCCGGGCAGTTCGTCAACCCGCAGGAGTCCACGGTCGGTGGCTGAGCCGCTTCCTGTCGGGCGGCCGAGCCGCTATGGGCCGGTGCAGACGGTGAGCGTGATCTCCGAGTGGATCGGCACGTCGCCGGGAGGCAGCGACTGCTGGTCGACCGTCGGCGGATCCGTCGCATGGCACGAGGCGTCCTCCGCGACGACGACGGTGAGCCCCAGCTGCTCGGACTCGAGCTCTGCACGGGCGGATTCGACCGTGTAGGTCTTCGTGTAGTCCCTGATGGTGACCTTGCCGCTGGCGACCACGAGGCCCACGGCGGTGCCGGTCGGCACCTGTGCGCCCTCGGCCTGATCGGCCGAGATGACGGTCCCGGCCGAGATGTTCGGATCGTTGCGGCTCGTGACCGGCCCGAGCGTGAGCCCCGCCCCGGTGAGAGCGGCGGTGGCATCCGCCGTCGAGAGCCCTTCGAGCGTCGGGACGGTCGACATCTCCTGTCCCGTCGAGACGTACACCTTGATCTCCTGGCCGGGCGCCACGGTCGTGCCCGCGGCGGGGTCGGTGCGGGTGACGTTGCCCTTGGCGATCTTGTCGCTGCTCTCCTCCAGCTGCACACCCTGCAGGTCGAGCTTCGTGAGCTCTTCGTTGGCCCGGTCCCACGAGACGTCGACGAGGTCGGGCACGACGCGGGCGTTCGGGGCGACGGTCTGCCCGGGACGGCTGGTCATGACCCAGATGAGCACCGAGATCAGCACGACGGCGAGGATCGCGACCCCGGCCCAGATCCACGCGGCGGGCGGCCCCGGCTGGGTGCGGCGCATCGTCGTGTCGGTGCTCAGCTGGTGCAGTGAACGGGCCGTCTCGGCGGCCTGGCGCGGATTGGCGCCGTACAGCTCGCTCGTGAGCGTGCCCACCTGGCGCTTGCTCGGGGCGCGGCCGTCGAGGGCGGCATCGAGCGCCTCGCGGAACGATGCCGCGTCCTGGTAGCGCTGGTAGGGATCCTTCGCCAGCGCCCGGAGGATGACGGCATCCAGCGACCTCGGCACGGTGCCGATGAGCTCCGACGGCGTCGCCGGGGTCTCGCTGACGTGCTGGTAGGCGACCGCGACCGGCGAGTCGCCACGGAACGGCGTGCGCCCGGTGAGCAGTTCGTACAGCACGACGCCGGCCGAGTAGAGGTCGGCGCGGGCGTCGGCGGGCTCGCCCTTGGCCTGCTCGGGCGAGAAGTAGGCGGCGGTGCCGATGATCGCGGTCGTCTCGGCGACGGTCGACGACGAGTCCGAGACCGCGCGTGCGATGCCGAAGTCCATCACCTTCACCTGGCCGGCATCCGTCACCATCACGTTGCCGGGCTTGATGTCGCGGTGCACGACCCCCGCACGGTGCGAGTATTCCAGCGCCTCCAGGATGCCGTCGACATACCGCACGGCCTCGCCCATCGGCAGCGGGCCGTCGGCGGCGATCTCTTTCAGCAGCCGGCCGTGGACGAGCTCCATCACGATGTACGGCACCGGATGCGTCGTGCCGTCGGCATCGGTGCCGGTATCTTCGCCGGCGTCGTAGACGCGCACGATCGCGGGGTGCGACATGCGCGACGCGGCCTGGGCTTCGAGGCGGAAACGGGTGCGGAAGGCGTTGTCTTCGGCGAGTTCGCGCTTGAGGATCTTGATCGCGACGGGGCGGCCCAGGGTCTCGTCGAAGCCGCGGTAGACGCTGGCCATGCCGCCGCGACCGATCAGCGCATCGACCCGGTAGCGGTCGGACAGCACGCGTGGCTCTGCGGACACTTCACTCCCCTGGACTGGCGCTGAACACCCAGCCTAATCGAACCCGCCCGCGCAGAGCTCAGTCGGTGGCCTCGGGCGAGGGCGTCGAGCTCGGGATCTGCGCCTGGCCCTCGGGCGAGGCGGCCGTCTCGCGGTCGCCGCACTGGGCGGTGTACGACACCTGGACGTACGCGCCGGACTGTGCGTCGGAGCTCGCCGTCACCGCGAGGCTGCGCGGGGTCGTCGGCGACTGGTAGGTCGTGCTGCCGCTCGCGTCGAAGGTGCCGTTGATCACGGTGAAGTTGTACGCCGTGAGGGTCGACCCGGCCGGGCACGAGAACGCCTCCCACGTGATCGTGAACGACATCGACCCGACCGGGTTGTTCGTCACGGTCGGCTTGGTGGGGGTGCCCAGCTCGGTCTGCGCGCCGTAGTAGGTGAGCGTCACGGTCGCATCCAGCGGCACGTTGCCCGCCGACGGGTTGATCTGGTAGATCACGCCCTCGTCGGCCGCCGTGGGCGCGGGGTCGCCGGGGACGCACGAGACCGCGGTCATGTTGTTGTCGTTGGCCAGTTGCAGCGCGGCGTCGCACGTCATGCCGATGAAGCCCAGGTCGGCGATGGCGACCGTGGTGGGGGTGGGCGTGGGTGTCTCGGTCGCCGTCTTCGTGCCGGTGCTGGTGTCGGTGGGCGAAGCCGCCGCATCGTCGCCCTGATTGGCGAACAGCGCGAACAGCGTGCCGCCCAGCACGAGCAGCAGCAGCACGATGAGCGCGATCAGCGGCCAGGTCCACGGGCTGCGCTTGCGCGTCGTCGCCGGCTCGTCGGTGGCGTCGGCGTCTTCGGTCTCGGCGGGCAGGATGCGGGTGGCCTGCTGCGTGGCGAGACCCCCGAGCCCCGCCGACAGCAGCTTCGTCACCTCGTCGATCGGCTGGCCGCCCCCGATCGCCGGGACGATCGCGGCCGCCGCGGCGACGTCTCCGCGCCGCAGGGCCGTCGCCGCGCGCGCGACCGCCGAGGCGGTCGCGGGCCGGTCTTCGGGCTTTTTCGCGATCATGCACATCACGAAGTTGCGCACCGGCGCCGCGATGGTCTCCGGCAGCGCCGGCGGGGTCTCGTTGATCTGCGCCATGGCGATCGCGACCTGCGACTCGCCGGTGAACGGGCGCTTGCCGGCGAGGCACTCGTACGCGACGATGCCGAGCGAGTACACGTCGGTCGCCGACGAGGCGGCACTGCCCGACGCCTGCTCGGGCGAGAGGTACTGCACCGTGCCCATGACCTGGCCGGTGGCCGTCAGCGGCACCTGGTCGGCGATGCGCGCGATGCCGAAGTCGGTGATCTTCACCCGCCCGTCGGGCGTGATGAGGAGGTTGCCGGGCTTGATGTCGCGGTGCACGAGACCGGCCGCGTGCGCCGCCTGCAGCGCCGCCGCGGTCTGCGCGACGATGTCGAGCGTCTTGTCGGTCGACAGCGAGCCCTCGCGCTCGAGGATCGTCGACAGGGCCTCGCCCGGGACGAGCTCCATCACGAGGAACGCCGAGCCGTTCTCCTCGCCGTAGTCGAAGACGCTCGCGATGCCCTCGTGGTTCACGAGCGCCGCGTGGCGCGCCTCGGCGCGGAAGCGCTCGAGGAAGCCGGGGTCGCCCATGTACTCGTCTTTGAGGATCTTGATCGCCACGGTGCGCCCGATGACGTGATCGGTCGCCTCCCAGACCTCGCCCATGCCGCCGATCGCGATCCGCGAGTCGAGCTCATAGCGCCCGCCGAAGCTCACACCCTGTGTCGGTCTCATCTGCTCAGCACCGCCTCAATGACTTTCTTCGCGATGGGGGCCGCGATCCCGTTGCTCGTGCCGTTCTGGCCGAGCCCTCCGCCATTCTCGATCAGGACGGCGACGGCAACCTGAGGATTGTCCGCGGGCGCGAAACCCGTGAACCACAGCGTGTAGGGGTCATCCGCTCCGTGCTCCGCGGTGCCGGTCTTCCCGGCGACATCGACCCCGTCTATTCTTGCACCGCTCGCTGCGCCATTGCTGACATTGGCGATCATGAGCTGGGTCATGGTTGCGGCATCCTCCGTGCTGATCGCGCGCCCGAACTGCGTGTTCTCGAACGTCTGCTGCACCGTCAGGTCGGGCGCGACGACGCTGTCGACCAGACGCGGGTTCATCACGACGCCGTCGTTGGCGATGCCCGCCGAGACCATCGCGATCTGCAGGGGCGAGGCCAGCACGTCGCCCTGGCCGAACCCGGTGAGGGCCGTCTTGTCGTCGGAGAGCTGGCCCTGCGGGTATACCGACGCCGTGACGTCGAGCGGAATCTCGAACGTCGAGTTGAACCCGTACTTCTCGGCCTGCGCGCGGATCGCGTCTTCGCCGAGCGCCACCGCCAGCTGCGCCATCGGGATGTTGCAGCTCAGCCGCAGCGCCGTGGCGATCGTCACCACGTCGCCGTCGCCGCACGTCCCGCCGTCGAAGTTGCTGATCTCGGTGGTCGTGCCCGGCAGCGTGTAGCGCGCGGGATTCGGGAAGGTCGACTCGGGCGTGTACGCGCCCGACGACAGCGCCGCCGAGGCGATGACGAGCTTGAACGTCGACCCGGGCGGGTTGAGGTTGCCCGCGATCGCCCGATTCCAGAGCGGATTCAGCGCGTCGGCGAGGAGCTCGTCGTAGGTCGCGTTGACCTGGTCGGAGTCGTGCGCGGCGAGCGTGTTCGTGTCGTAGCTGGGGCTCGTCACCATCGCGAGGATGCGCCCGGTCGAAGGTTCGATCGCGACGACGGCGCCCTGGTAGCTGCCCAGAGCCTCGAACGCGGCCTGCTGGATGGCGGGGTCGATCGTCACCAGCACGTTCGACCCGCGCGGGGACTGCCCCGTGATGACGCGCTCCACCCGCGAGAGGAACTGCGAACCCGCCGTGCCGGACAGCTCGCGGTTCATCGCCTGCTCGAGGCCGGTCGCCGACTGCAGCAGCGGATTGAGGTAGCCCGTGACGGGCGCCCACATCGTGGCATCCGGGTACTGCCGCTGCCAGCTGTACAGATCGCCGCTGGGCACCGACGAGGCGATGACGGTGTCGCCGGCGATGATCGATCCGCGCTGCACCTCGAACGAGTCGTAGAGGGCGCGCTTGTTGCGGGGGTTCTCGCCGAGCTCGCCCGCCTGCACGACCTGGATCCAGCTCGTCGCGCCGAACAGGGCGACGAACATCGCGAGCATGACGATGGACAGGCGTCGGAGTTCTTTCGTCATGTCAGCCGATCACCCCCCTCATCCGATCACAACTCTGGGTCGTGAGCGCACGGCATCCGAGATCCGCAGCAGGAGCGCCACGATGATCCAGTTCGCCACGAGCGACGACCCGCCCGCCGCGAGGAAAGGCGTCGTGAGCCCCGTCAGCGGGATGATGCGGGTGACGCCGCCGACCATGATGAACACCTGCAGGGCGATCGTGAACGACAGGCCGGTCGCGAGGAGCTTGCCGAAGTCGTCCTGCCCCGCGATCCCGATCCGGATGCCGCGGCTCGCGAACACCATGTACAGGCACAGGATCGCGAACAGTCCGATCAGCCCCAGCTCCTCACCGAGGCTCGGGATGATGTAGTCGCTCTGCGACAGGGGCGTCAGGCCGGGCCGGCCCTGGCCGAGGCCGGTGCCGAGGAATCCGCCCTCGGACAGTCCGAAGATGCCGCTGACGAGCTGATAACTGCCGCCCTGACGGTCGATGATGTCGGGGTTGAACGCATCCAGCCAGTTCTGGAACCGCCATCCGACGTAGGTGAGCACTTGCGCCGCGATGACCGCGCCGCCGACGGCGAGCACGAGGCCGAGCAGGGCCCAGCTCGTCTTGCCGGTGGCGACGTAGATCATGGCGATGAACATGCCGAACAGCAGCAGGCCCGTGCCGAGATCGCGCTGCAGCACGATGATCGCCATGGATGCCAGCCACACCAGCAGCAGCGGCCCGAGCTCGCGCGGGCGCGGCCAGGTGATGCCGAGGAACCGCGTGCCCACCGAGCTCAGCGCCTCGCGCGTGCGCACGAGGTAGCCGGCGAAAAAGATCGCGAGCGCGATCTTGGCCAGCTCGCCGGGCTGGAACGAGAAGATGCCGCCGATCGAGACCCACACGTCGGCGTTGGCGTCGGTGCCGAGGCCGGGGACGAACGGCAGCAGCAGCAGCACGATGCCGGCGAACCCGAACACGTACGTGTAACGGAACAGCACGCGGTAGTTGCGCAGCGCGACGGCGATGACGGCGGCGCCGGCGATCGCGATCGCGAGCCACGCGAGCTGCCGGGTCGACAGCGCCTCCCAGCCCGAGATCTCCTTCTCGATGTCGATGCGGTAGATCATGGCCAGGCCCAGCCCCGACAGCACGGTCGCGATCGGCGCGACGAACGGGTCGGCCTGCGGCGCCCGCAGGCGCAGCGCGACGTGCAGCCCGAGCACGAGAGCCGTGAGAGCCCCGCAGTAGTACAGGAAGGTCCAGTCGATCTGCCCCGTCGCGCCGAGTTGGACGAGCGCGACGGTGGCGGCATTGATCGCGAAGGCGAAGATCAGCAGCCAGAGTTCGCGATTGCGCTGGGTCTGCGGCATCCGGAGACCGCGCAGCGCCTTGACGACGGTCGTGTCGGCCGGGGCCGTGTCGATGGCCGTCATTGGTCCGCCTCCGACGTGTCGCGCAGCGTGTCGACGATGGCCTCGGCGTCGGCGAACGAGCGCGCCGAGATCGTCTCGGTCACCGCGAGCCGCTGGTAGAAGGGCAGATCCGACAGGAGGATGCCGGTGTCCTCGAACACCGACGACAGCGAGATCGGACCCAGATCCTGCTGGATGCCGCGGAAGATCACGACCGTGTCGTCGTCGGCGCCGACGAAGTACCGCGACTGCGTCCAGCTGTACGCGCCGAACGCGGCCGCGGCGAGCGCCGCGAGAAACGCGACGAGGCCGACGATCCACCAGACGCGGCGGCGCCGGGCGCGGCGGCGATCTTCTTCGATGAGCTCCTCGAGGAACTCGGCGGCCGGCTCGAAGTGCGTCGGCTCGTTGGCGGCCTGCCGGTTCGGATGCAGCCAGCTCGTGCGCCCCGGCCGCGCGGCGGGCACCTCGACGCCCTGCGGGTTCGAGGCCGACCCGACGATGGTCGGCGTGCCGCTGAACATCGGGTGGCTGCCGCCGACGTCGACGATGACGATCGTGACGTTGTCGGGGGCGCCGCCGTCGAGGGCCTGCTTGAGCAGCACGTCGGCGGTGCGGCCGGGCGGCAGCCCTTGGCCGAGCGCCTTCGCGGTGTGCGCGTCGTCGACGACGCCCGACAGTCCGTCGGAGCACAGCAGCCAGCGGTCGCCGGGCTGGGTCGCCATGATGAACGTGTCGACCTCGGGGTCGGGGTCCATGTCGCCGAGCACGCGCATGAGCACCGACCGGCGCGGGTGGTACCGGGCCTCTTCGGGGGTGATGCGACCCGAGTCGACGAGGCGCTGCACGAAGGTATGGTCGGTCGTGATCTGGGTGAGCGCGCCGTCGCGGTACAGGTAGATGCGCGAGTCGCCGATGTGGGCGATGACGGCGTAGTCGTCGACCATGATGATGCCGCTGACGGTGGTGCCCATGCCGGCCAGCTCGGGACGCTCGCCGACGGTGTCGATGAGCACTGTCGCGGTCGAGCCGATGGCATCCTGCAGGGCGCGCTCGGCCTCGGCCGTGGAGGTGTAGGGGTGGTCGAGCTCTTTCAGCCGGTGCACGGCGATGCTCGACGCGACGTCGCCGCCGGCGTGCCCGCCCATGCCGTCGGCGACGACGAACAGGTTCGAGCCGGCGTAGCCCGAATCCTGGTTGTTGGAGCGCACCTTCCCCGTGTGGGAGATGGCGACGCTCGAGCCTTCGAACACCATGACGCGGGGGCTACTTCCTCAGCTCGAACGTCGTCGCGCCGACCTTGATCGCCGCGCCCACGCGCACCGGAACGGGGGTCGTGACGCGGGCGCCGTCGTGCCAGGTGCCGTTGGTCGAGTCGAGATCCTGGATCATCCACTGATCGCCCCACAGCAGCAGCCGAGCGTGGTGGCTGGAGGTGTAGTCGTCGCGGATGACGAGCCCCGACTCGCTGGAGCGCCCGATCGTCAGCGCCTCGGTGCCGAGCGGCAGCTCCAGGCCGGCCTTCGGGCCGCTCGTGATGACGATGCGCGCGACGGCGTCGCGGGTCGCGGTCTGCGCGCCGGATGCCGTCGGGGATGGCGCGCTCGCGCGCGCCGGGCTCGGTGCGGCGGCCGCCGCGACGGGGGCGACGGGGGCGGTGACCCCGGCAGGCGCGCCGGGACCCGAGGGTGCCGCCGCCGGAGCCGGGTCGGGGAGCTTGCGCACCTTGACGCCGAACAGGTCGGCGCGCAGCGAGTAGACGACGGCGAAGACGAAGAACCACAGCAGGATCAGGAAGCCGACCTGCAGCAGGAGCAGGGTGAGCTCGCTCACGAGGCGCCCCCGATCCCGAAGGCGCGCGTGGCATCCGCCGCCGACATCGTGGGCCGCGGCGGGGTCGCCTGCGCGACGACGTGGAACGCGATGTCGGTGCGGCCGATCGTGATGACCGAGTCGGGCAGCAGTGCGGCCTCGGCGACCTTGGTGCCGTTCAGCTGCGTGCCGTTGGTCGACCCGAGGTCGCGCACGAGGGCGCGCTCGCCGTCCCACAGGATCTCGACGTGGCGGCGGCTGGTGCCGGCATCCGGGATCGTGATGTCGGCGTCGCTGCCGCGGCCGATGACCGTGCGGCCCTTCTTCAGGGCGTGCCGCGTGCCGTCGATGTCGACGACGCCGCGCCAGGCGACCTGCCCGGCGGCGGTCTGCGAGTCGACGCGCAGCGTGCCGGTGGGCAGCTGCGGGTCGGCGGCGAGGCCGATCGTGACGGGGCCGGCGAAGGTGAAGCCCTGCGCCTTGGCGTGCTTGTGCACGAGCTGCTGCAGTTCGTCGTCGAGGGTCTCGCCGAGCGAGCCCATCCGTTCGGCGTCGGAGGGCGACAGCCGCACCTGGAACGAGTTCGGTGCGAGGATGCGGTCGCGGCTGACCACGGCGGCCTTCGCGTCGAGCTCGCTGCGCAGGGCCGAAGCGATCTCGACGGGCTGAATGCCGCTGCGGAAGGACTTCGCGAACGCGCTGTTGACGGCGCGTTCGAGTCCCTTCTCGAAGCTGTCCAGTAGTCCCACGGGGCTCCTCAGGCTCGCCGACCGGTGCGTACATGCTAATTGCACAGCCTGGGCGCGAGCGGCACGTTGCGATTTCGGCGGGTGGCGGCGCGGTGGGCCCCCGCCTCGGATTCTGCCTGCGACGCCCTGCGTGATATCCTCGGGAGGTTGAGTCCGTGGCGACACGGATTCGCGCGAGTGGCGGAATAGGTAGACGCGCTGGCTTCAGGTGCCAGTGCCCGAAAGGGCGTGGGGGTTCAAGTCCCCCCTCGCGCACGACAGGAAAAGGGTCCCGATCGGGCCCTTTCCCATTCCCGTCATCGCTCCCCCGCCGCGATTCTGCCCGTCGCGATTCTGCCGTCGCGATTCTGCCGTCGCGATTCTGCCCGTCGCGATTCTGCCGTCGCGAAAAACGGAGAAACCGCGAAAAACGGATGCGTGGTGCCCGTGGCATCCGTTTTTCGCGACATTTCCGTTTTTCGCGACAGCGGCGATGCCGCGACGGCGCGGATGCCGACGGCCGCGGTGGCGGTATCGCCGTTGCGACGGCGGCGACGGCGACGGCGGCGACGGCCGACGGTGGCGACGGCCGACGGGGGCTCAGCCGACGCCGTGCAGCGTGCGGAGGGTGCGCTCGGCGCCGTCGGCATCGCGGGCGGCGATCTGTGCGCGCAGCGTCAGATAGTCGTCGGCGCGCGCCAGCGGGCCGGCGACGAACGGGGTCCAGCCGCGCAGATTCCGCTGGATCGCCAACCCCGCTTCTCGGACGACGCCGATGAAGACGCCGTTGTGCGTCGCCAAGGTCACGAGCTCGAACATCGCCGCCGACGCCTCGAACACCAGCAGCGGAACCCCCGCCCGGGCGCTGTCGACCACGGCATCCGCCGCGTGAAGGATGCCGTCGAGCTCCTCCTCGGAGGCCTCGCTCAGGGCCATCCGCAACGCGTTGCCCATGAGGTACGCGGTGAACACGCCCGTCTCTTCGCGCAGTCGGTCGTCGGGTTCGGACACCCGCGTGTAGCGTCCGACGGCGACCTCCACCAGCCCGAAGCGTTCCAGCCGTTGCAGCGCTTCGCGCACGGGAGTGCGCGACACCCCCAGCTGCAGGGCGAGATCGGTATCGCGCAGGTGCGCGCCGGCGACGAGGGTGCCGTCGAGAATGGCGGCGCCGATGCGGCTGTAGACCTCGTCGCTGAGGATCGTGCCTGTGCTCAGGTCGATCGGGGCAAGAAGCACGGTCATGTCGCGCACAGTTTACGTGTCGTGCATGTGAAGGGAAGAGCGGATGCCATGCCTACCTCGCGCTGGAACAGTTCACGGCGATTTCCCGGATTGCGCCCCCGCACGCCCATCGTTATATCAGTACAGTGGAGACAGCCACGCTATGCGTGGCCTATCCGGGGGGATCCGTCGACGCCCGGGCGTGCGCATTTGTGCGTATTCTGCCCGGGCGTCGAATGGTTAACCGGCTCGTCGTGCAACGTTTGTGTCACCATCTCTCATGGAGTGCCCCGTCCGGGCCGCGACCCCGTTAGCGTTGACCCGACGGCGCACTCGCGCCGGCATCGCATGCAAGTAAGGCAGCTCATGAGCACCAGCGGTACCGTCAAGTGGTTCAACTCGGAGAAGGGCTTCGGGTTCATCGCGCCCGATGAGGGCGGCGCCGACGTGTTCGCCCACTACTCCGCCATCCAGTCGGGCGGTTACCGCTCGCTCGAGGAGAACCAGCGCGTCGAGTTCGAGATCGCCCAGGGTCCCGAGGGCCTGCAGGCGGAGAACATCCGACCGCTCTGAGTCTGAGCGGCCCCCGGGCCGTCAGCCTCTCGTCATCCGGTCATAGTCCGCGAGGGCTATGGCGTCTTCGGCGTGCCGGGTGGCCCGGCGCGCGGCATCCAATGCCTCGACCGGGTCGCCGGCCGCCCGCGCTGCGGCCAGCTCGCGCTGGGCCGCTGCCAGGCGCACGCGCGCATCGACGCCCGCGTGGGATGCCGTCGGCTCGGCCCGGGCGATCGTGTCGCGTGCGACCGACAGTGCCCCCGGCAGCGCGGAGCGCGCGCCGCGCAACCGCTGCTGCGCCGTGCGGGCATCGCCCACGGCGAGGTCGAGCCGATCGCGCAGCCGCGCGATGCGCTCGACCGTCGCGGCGGGCCGGCGCCCTGCTCCGGGCTCGAGCGCCGTGAGCTCGGCCTCGGCGTCGTGCAGAGCCTTGCCGAGCCGTTCCGCGTCGGCGGGCTCCAGCGTCTCGCGCAGCGCGGCGGAGGCGCGCAGCGCGGTGCGGGCCTGGGCGAACTCCTCCGGGAGCGCGGCGGCGGCATCCGTCACGAGCCGGCACCGTTCCTCGAACCGGCGCGTCGACTCGGCCGCCGCGCGCAGCGCCCGCTCGGCGTCGGCGAGCACGGGAAGGGCCGACCGGGTCGGGTCTTCGGCGCGCGCGGCCGCGTCGGCGACGAGACGTTCGGCGTCGGCGAGGGATGCCGTCGCCTGGGCGGCGGCTCGCTCGGCGTCGATCCACTCGCTGCGGTCGTGCTGCGCGGCGAGCCGTGCGAGGAGCCCACCGGGGTCGCCGAGCTCGGCGCGCTGCGCCACGAGCCGTTCGCGGGCGGCCGTGACCTGGACGGCGGCGCTGACGTTCTGGGCCATCCACGCGGCGTGCCCGGATCGGGCCCGCGCGATCGCCGCGAGCGCGCCGTCGGTGCGGGAGCGGATGCCGCGCGCCCGGCGCGCGGCCTCGTGCGCCGGGGCGCCCGCGAGCGCGCGATACTCCTCGAAGGCCGCGTCGCGGACGTGCTGCGCCGTCATCCGCGCCCGTCGCAGCGCGGCCGGGGCCGACCCGTCGTAGAGCGCTCCGGACAGTCCGACCTCGAGGTCGAGCTCGGCGACGGCGTCGTCGAGCCGCACGAGAGCCGAGCCGGCCTGCACCCGTTCGGCGTCGGCCGCGGCCCGCACGGCGGGTGAGCGCCGGTGCAGCAGCACCGCGCCGACGGCGATCGCGACGAGGAACGCCGCTCCGCTGAAGACCACGAGGGAGGGGACCACCCACCCCCACGCGTCGACCGGCGCATCCATCGGCGGGCTAGGCCTGGAGCTCGTCGGCCGGGTCGTCGAGCAGCAGCAGGGCGCGCAACTGGCGGGCGTCGTCGACGACGGCCGCCGCACCCTCCGACTCGTACGGCCAGCCGAATCCCCATCGCGCGAAGATCACCGGCACGCCGTGCTCGGCGGCGCCGTCGACGTCGTGGTGGCGGTCGCCGATGAGTACGGGACGGCTCGTGTCGTGGCCGCCGGCATGCAGCTGGCGCAGCGCCTCGGCGACGACCGCCGACTTCGAGGCGCGGGTCTTCTCGTCGGGCGTCGCGCCGACGACGACCTGCAGATGCCGGGCGAGGTCGAAGTGGTCCATGAGCACCTCGACCTGGTGCTCCGGTTTCGAGCTGGCGGTGGCCTGCGCGATGCCGGCGGCATCCACCTCCGCGATGAGCTCGGCGATGCCGGGGTAGAGCCGGGCACCGGAGGCGTACCCCTCGGCCTTGCCGATGACGCGGTAGCGCGCGGTGGCTTCGGCCGCCTGTTCGGGGGTCATGCCGACGTTCGTCTGGAACGATTCGTGCATCGGCGGGCCGATCCAGTGCACGAGCTCTTCGCGGGTCGGCGCGGGCAGCCCGTAGTCGGTGAGGCACCGCGTGAGGCGGCGGAGGATGCCCTCGGACGCATCGACGACCGTGCCGTCGATGTCCCACAGCACGCAGGTCCAGGGTGATCTCGCCGCCATGCCGCCAGCCTACCGGCGCCTCCCCGCGTCCCCCGCCCGCCGCGTCGTCCGCGAAACCTCGCAAATGTCCGCTTCTAGACCGGTTCGCACGGCGTGTCGCGTGCATTTGTGAGGTTTCGCGAGACCTCAGAGATGTCGGGTCAGAACAGGCGCGGGGCGCCGGACTCGGTGCCCTTCATGCCCTCGTAGTCGAGAGTGACGCAGCGGATGCCGCGGTCGGCGGCGAGCACCTTCGCCTGCGGCTTGATCTCCTGCGCCGCGAACACGCCCGTGACCGGGGCGAGGTGCGGATCGCGCCCCAGCAGCTCGAGGTAGCGGGTGAGCTGCTCGACGCCGTCGATGTCGCCGCGGCGCTTGACCTCGACCGCGACGGTGCCGCCGGCCGGGTTGCGCAGCAGCAGGTCGACGGGGCCGATCGCCGTCGGGAACTCGCGGCGCACGAGGGTCAGCCCGTCGCCGATCACCTCGACCTGCTCGGCGAGCAGCCGCTGCAGGTCGGCCTCGACGCCGTCCTTCTGCAGCCCGGGGTCGATGCCCAGTTCGTGCGATGAGTCGTGCAGCACCTCGTAGATGCGCACGAGCAGCGCATCTCCGGTCTTGCTGTGGGTCACGCGCCAGTGCTCGATCACGCCCGCGCCGGCCGAGTCGGCATCCGGCTCTTCGACCGTGAGCGTGCACGGCGGGCTCATCCAGTTCAGCGGCGCGTGCTGGATGTCGCGATGGAACGCGACCGTCCCGTCGGCTTTGATCATGATGAGACGCGTGGCGAGCGGGAGATGAGTGTTCAGCCGGCCCGAGTAGTCGACGGAGCAGCGGGCGATAATGAGACGCACCGCTCAAGTCTGACAGGCGGCAACGGATGCTCGGGGGCACGCAGCGATGGATGAGGCACGGACGCGAAGGATGACCGTCGAGGATGCCGGCGAAGTTCTCACCCTGCAACGCGCCGCGTACGCGACCGAAGCGCAGATCTACGGCGACCCGTTTCTCCCGGCACTGACCCAGACACTGAGCGAACTTCAGGACGAGCTGCGCGTCGGCAGCGGCGCCGTCGCGCTGGACGGGGCGAGGATCGTCGCCGCGGTGCGCTGGACGGTGGAGAACGGAACAGTTCACATCGGACGCCTGACGGTCGCCCCGGATCAGCAAGGCAAAGGGCTCGGCACCACGCTCCTGCGCCGCGCCGAGCACGATTCACAGGCGACGCGCGCCGAGTTGTTCACCGGACACTTGAGCCAGGCGAACATCAGGCTCTACGTGCGCGAAGGTTACGCCGAAACCCGACGCGAGACCCTGCGCGACGGAGTGGAACTCGTCTACCTCGTCAAGCCGCTCTCGTAGCGAGTGGGGGCGGCATCCGGCGGCGCGTCGGGCGGGGGCGGCATCCGGCGGTGCGCTGCGTCATCCGTCGCGAATCGTGGCGATTGCGCCGGATGGCCGCGGTTTGGGTCGGATGAAGGCGGGGGCGGCCGGTTCATCCGGCGCAAGTCGTGGTCAAGGCGCGGGATAGCCGTGATTCGCGACGGATGAAGGCGGGGGCGGGGGAGCAGGATGCCGGCATCCCACGGTGCGCCGGCGCCGAGGGGCGAGGGGTCAGTGGTGGCCGGCGCCGACCTTCGAGCCGGCGATGGGCTTCGCGGCGCCCGAGGCGAAGCCGCTCATGACGATGAGGGCGACGATGATCCAGAGGGTGGGCAGGATGCCGATCTGGTGGCTGATCCAGCCCAGCACGGGCGGGCCGCACAGAAACGCGACATAGCCGATGGTGGCGGCGGCCGACACCGAGGCGGCGGCCTTCGCGGGGTCGTCGGCGGCGGCCGACATCCCGAGGGGGAAGCCGAGCGAGGCGCCCAGGCCCCACAGCGCGACGCCGATGAAGGCGACCGGCAGGTTCGGCGCGAGGATGAAGGTCACGAGGCCCGCCGCCGCCATGACGGCGAGGATGCGGAGGGTCCAGACGCGGCCGATCCAGTCGACGGCGGGCCCGCCCAGGGCGCGGAAGGTCGTCATCGCGATCGAGAACACGGTGAGGAAGATCGCGCCGGTCGCCTCGGACAGGTTGTGCCCGTCGACGGCGGCGATCGCCAGCCAGTCGCTGGCGCTGCCCTCGGCGAAGGCCATGCCGAGGATGATGGCGCCGATCGCGTAGGTGCGCGGATCGCGCCAGACCGCGAGGGCGGCGTGCAGGCGTTCGCCGCGGGTCGCGGGCGTCGCGTCGCCGCCGTCGGCGAGCGTCCGCGCGGGGAAGTACCGCAGCGCGAAGACGGCGATCGCCAACCAGACGAGCGCGACCGCACCCAGGTGCCACGTCACCCGGACCCCCCATGCGACGATCCCGACGCCGATGGCTGCGCCGACGACGGTGCCGAAGCTGAAGAACGCGTGGAACAGCGGCATGAGCGTCTTGCCGAACGACTGCTCGACGGCGGCGGCCTCGACGTTCATCATGACGTCGGTCGACCCGATCGCCATGCCGGTCAGGGCGAGGCCCGCGACGGCGAGCGGGTAGGACAGGAGCGCATCGACACCCAGTGCGACGATCATCAGTCCCGCCCCCATGGCCACGACGGTGCCCGACAGGCCGCGCTTGGCGCCCCAGTGCGTCACGATGTAGTTGGCGAGCATGACGCCGGTGAGCGAGCCCGCTCCCATCGCGAAC
Source organism: Microbacterium sp. (assembly GCF_047602155.1). Taxonomy (GTDB): domain Bacteria; phylum Actinomycetota; class Actinomycetes; order Actinomycetales; family Microbacteriaceae; genus Microbacterium. The sequence goes on from NZ_JASGHZ010000001.1 coordinate 1,212,943, forward strand.
AGCAGGATGCCGACCTGGAAGTCGTCGATGCCCAGGTTCACCTTGACGGCCGGAAGACGCGCGGCCCACGACGCGAACACGATGCCGCACATGAAGAAGAGCGTGAAGACGGCGGTGCGCCAGTGGACGAGTTGCGGACGCGTCGGGGCGGTGGTGGTCACCGGAGAAGTCTAGCGAATCGATTCGATCGAACGGCCCGGCCGGGCTAGCATCGAAAGGTGTCGAACCGTCGCGCCACCATCGCCGATGTCGCCCGCAGGGCGGGCGTCTCGCCGTCGACGGCGTCGGTGGTCTACAGCGGCAAGTCGCCGGTGTCGGCCGCGACCCGCGTCAAGGTGCTCGAAGCCGCCGCCGTGCTCGGCTACGTCGGCCCCGACCCCCGCGCCGCCTCGCTGCGCCGCGGCCGCAGCGGAATCGTCGCCGTCGTGGTGGGCTCGACCCTGAACTCCATCTTCCTCGACCCCGTGCAGCGGCTCCTGATGGACGGCCTCGCCGACGCCGTCGCCCCGTTCGGCGCGGGCCTGCTGCTCGTGTCGCGCGAGAGCGACATCGCGAACGCCCCGACGCTGCAGACGGCGTCGATCGACGCGGCAGTGCTCCTGGGCTGCGACGGCCGCCTGCTCGACACGCTGCCCGCCGTGCAGGCCCGCGGCATCCCGATCGTCGTCATCGAGGGCGACGCCGGCGACGGCATCCCCCGCATCCTGCTCGACAACCGCGAGGCGCAGCGCCGTGCGGCCGAGCATCTGCGCGACCTCGGGCACTCCGACGTCGCGATCGTCACGCTGTGGCAGGATGCCGGGGGTCCGCGCGGCTGGATCCCCGCCGGCGCCGACCCCGCCGTCGACGTCACGCGCGAGCGGCTGGAGGGTGCCCGCGACGTCTTCCCGGATGCCCCGGCCATCGCGACCGCCGAGAGCTCGATCGACGAGGGGCTCGCCGCCGGTCGCGCGCTGTTCGCCGACCCGCGCACCCGGCCGACGGCCGTCATCGCGCAGAGCGATCTGCTCGCCGCCGGCGTCATCCGCGCCGCGGAGGAGGCGGACCTGCGCGTCCCCGACGACGTCAGCGTCACCGGCTTCGACGGCGTGCCCGTCGACGGGCTGGCGCCCTACGAGCTGACGACCCTCGTGCAGGATGCCGCCGGCAAGGGCCGCGCCGCCGGCACGGCGATCGTGACGATGCTCGACGGCCGCGCACCGGCCTCGGTGGTGCTGACGTGCGAGTTCCGGCGGGGCAACACGACGGCGCCCCCGCGCATCCCCCCGCCCCCGCGTGACCCCCCGCCCCCGCCCCCGCGTCCGCCCCGCCCCGTTACGCGCTCACCCCCGCGTGAGAAACCACTTCCTGCTCGAGAAACCACTGCAGATGTGGTTTCTCACGCGCGAAGTGGTTTCTCACGGGCCGGACGGGGGCCGGACGGGGCGGGGCGGGGCGGCGGGGGCGCTGCCCGGTAGACTGGGGTGACCGACCCCCGAACAGCCAGGAGGCCAGTGTGCTCGCTCTCCTGGCCGCGTTCGCGATACTGCCGCTGGCGTTGCCGTGGCTCGTGAAGCGGATCGGGGCGCGGGCCTTCTTCGTCGCGGCGCTGCTGCCGATCGCCGCGTTCGCGCACGCCGCCGCCGAGGCTCCCGCCGTGCTGGCGGGGAACACGCCGACCGAGTCGTACGCGTGGATCCCGCAACTGGGCATCGCGCTGTCGATGCGCATGGACACCCTCGGCTGGATCCTGGCGCTCGTCGTCACCGGCGTCGGTGCGCTCGTCATGATCTACTGCCGGTGGTACTTCGCCGGCAAGAAGGACGGCGTGGGCCTGTTCAGCGCCGTGCTGCTGGCGTTCGCCGGCGCGATGTACGGGCTGGTGCTGACCGACGACCTCATCGTGCTCGTGATGTTCTGGGAGATCACGAGCATCCTGTCGTACCTGCTCATCGGCTTCTCCCACGCGCGCGGCGCGAGCCGCCGGGCCGCGCTGCAGGCGCTGCTCGTGACGACGCTCGGCGGGCTCGTCATGTTCGTCGGCGCCGTGATCCTCGTGGTGGATGCCGGGACCAGCAGCCTCTCCGGCATCCTCGCCGAATATGCCGCTGGCGGCATGAACAGCGATTCCGCGCTGGTCGACACCGCCATCGTGCTGCTGCTCGTGGGCGCGCTCAGCAAGTCGGCGATCTTCCCGTTCCACTTCTGGCTGCCCGGCGCCATGGCCGCCCCGACACCGGTGAGCGCGTACCTGCACGCCGCGGCGATGGTGAAGGCGGGCATCTACCTCATCGCGCGCTGCGCGCCGGCGTTCGCGATCGCCGGGCCCTGGCGGCCGATCGTGATCTCGCTCGGCATCTTCACGATGCTGCTCGGTGGCGTGCAGGCGCTGCGCGAGTCGGACCTCAAGCGCATCCTCGCGTTCGGCACGGTGAGCCAGCTCGGCATGCTGACGGCCGTGCTCGGCTTCGGCACGCGCGACCTTGCGCTCGCGGGGCTCGCGCTGCTGCTGAGCCACGCCCTGTTCAAGTCGGCGCTGTTCCTTGTCGTCGGCGTCATCGACCGTCAGCTGGGCACGCGCGACATCGGCGAGCTGTCGGGGGTCGGGCGGCAGGCGCCGACCCTCGCGACGTTCTCGATCGTCGCCGTCGCCTCGATGGTCGGCGTCATCCCGACGATCGGGTTCGTCGCGAAGGAGGGCGTGCTGGCGGCGGTCCTGGATGCCGCCACCGAGCCCGCAGCGGCAGTCTGGGCGCTCGTCGCGCTCGTCGGCATCGTGCTGGGCTCGGTCCTCACGGCGGCCTACGGCATCCGCTTCGTCTGGGGCGCGTTCTGGACGAAGCGCACTGCCGACGGGGAGCCGGGGCCGGCGACGGCCTGGCCCGACCCGCCGGTCGGATTCCTCGCCGCGCCCGTCCTGCTCGCCGGCCTCACGATCGCCGGGGGCATCGCCGCGCCCTGGCTCGACACGGCGCTGGCGGGCTACGCCGACACCGCCCCGGCGGCATCCGGCACAGACCACGCCGCCCACCTCGCGCTGTGGCACGGGTTCGAGCCGGCGCTGTTCCTCTCGCTCGGGTCGATCGCGGCCGGGTTCGCGCTGTGCGTGCTCGTCGTGCGCACCGGGTGGCGCGGCCGCGCGCTGCGCTTCACCGCCGTCGACGTCTACAACGGCACGCTGCGCGCCCTCGCGCGCCTCGCGGTCTGGACGACGACCTTCACGCAGCGCGGATCGCTGCCGGTGTACGTCGGCACGATCTTCGTCGTGTTCGTCGCGGCCGAGGGCACGGCGCTGATCGCGCCGCTGGTGAACGGGGTGAACGGGGCGGACGGCGGCGGATGGTCCCTGTCGCTCGACGCCTGGCAGACGCCGATGCAGGTCGTGGCGGCGCCGATCATGATCCTCGCCGGCATCGTCGCCGTGCGCGCGCAGAAGCGCTACACCGGCGTCGTGCTCGTCTCGGTCACCGGCCTCGGCATGGTCGTGCTCTTCGCCACGAGCGGTGCCCCCGACCTGGCGCTCACGCAGATCCTCGTCGAGACCGTCACGCTCGTCGCGTTCACGCTCGTGCTGCGCCGCATCCCGGCGCGGATGGGTGAGCACAACGCATCCGTCGCGCCCGTCGCGCGCGCCGTGCTGGCCGTCGCGGTCGGCGCGACGATGGCGATCGTCGCGATGGTCGCCACCGGCGCGCGGGTGAGGGACCCATCTCGGTGAGCTTCCCCGAGCTCGCCTACGAGCTCGGGCACGGCAAGAACGTCGTCAACGTCGCCCTCGTCGACCTGCGCGGCTGGGACACGATGGGCGAGCTGTCGGTGCTCATCCTCGCCGCGACCGGCGTCGCATCCCTCGTGTTCGTGACGCACCGCTCCGACCTGCTCTCGCGGGCCATCGCGCCCCTGCCGACGGCCGCGATCCGCACCCGCCGTCCCCTCGTCGAGACCGACGAGGGTCCACGCCCCCGCGCCGTCGCGCCGGGAAGCACGCGCCAGGCGTGGCTCGTCGGCGGGCAGAAGGTGGATCCCGCGAACCGGTCGATCATGCTCGAGGTGATCGTCCGCATCCTCTTCCACACGATCATCGTCGTGTCGATCTACCTGCTCTTCGCCGGGCACAACCTGCCCGGCGGCGGGTTCGCCGGGGGTCTCGTGGCGGGCATGGCGCTCGTCATGCGGTACATCGCGGGCGGTCGGTACGAGCTGGGCGCGGCGGCCCCGACGGATGCCGGGCGGCTCCTCGGCGCCGGCATGGCGCTCGCCGTCGCGTGCGCGGTCGTGCCGCTGGTCTTCGGCGCGGCGCCGCTGACGAGCTCCTTCTGGGAGGCCGAGATCCCCGTCATCGGCCACCTCGAATTCGTCACCTCCACCCTCTTCGACGTCGGCGTCTACCTCGTCGTCATCGGACTCGTGCTCGACGTGCTGCGCTCGCTCGGCGGCGAGGTCGACCGGCAGACGCAGGAGCTGCGCGACCGGGGGGTGCACGTCCCGTGAACGTGTCCGTCGTGCTGATCGTCGTCATGGCCGTGCTCTTCGCCGCCGGCGTCTACGCGATGCTCGAGCGGTCGCTGACCCGCGTGCTCATCGGATTCCTGCTGCTCGGCAACGCGGCGAACCTCTTCCTGCTGGTCGTCATGGGCCGGCCCGGGCTCGCGCCCTTCTTCGGGGTGGCCGAGCCCGACCAGATGAGCGACCCGCTGCCGCAGGCGCTCACGCTCACCGCCATCGTCATCACGTTCGCCGTGTCGGCGTTCCTCCTCGCCCTCATCTACCGCTCGTGGCAGCTCGGCCAGGCCGACACGGTGCACGACGACGAGGAAGACCTCGCCGTGCGCGGCCGCGGTGCGGCCGACGAGGACGAGCTCGACGACGAGATCACTCCGGAAGACGACGACGCCACGACCGACTTCATCGGCACCGAGACGGCCCCGATCACCGTGCTGCACCACCGCGACGTCGACGGCATCCGCGACGACGCTCCCGTCGACCGGATGACGGATGCCGGCACCGCCCGCGACGGAGGGGATGCCCGATGAGCGCGCTCGTGCCGCTGCTCGTGACGCTGCCGCTGCTCGGCGCCGCCGTCGCGCTCATCTTCGGCCGCCGCCGCCGGGTGCAGGTCGGTGTCTCGGTCGTCACCCTCACGCTCGTCGCCGTCATCGCCGCCGCGCTGCTGGCGGCCGTCGACGCGTCGCACCACGCCTTCGCGGTATCGGTGGGCGGGTGGCCGATCCCCTTCGGCATCGTGCTGTACGTCGACCGGCTCGCGGCGCTCCTGGTCGTCGTGTCGTCGATCGTGCTGCTCGCGGTGCTGCTCTTCTCGGTCGGCCAGGGCGCCGCCGACGGCGACGACGACACCCCCGTCACGATCTTCCACCCGTCGTACCTGATCCTCGCGGCGGGCATCTTCACCGCGTTCATCGCGGGCGACCTGTTCAACCTCTACGTCGGGTTCGAGATCCTGCTCGTCGCCTCGTACGTGCTCATCACCCTCGGCTCGACCGAGAACCGCATCCGCACCGGCGTCGTCTACATCGTCGTGTCGCTCGTGTCGTCGATCCTGTTCCTCGTGGCGATCGCGGCGATCTACGGGGCGCTGGGCACCGTCAACATCGCACAGCTGTCGCAGCGGATGACCGAGCTGCCGCAGCAGACCCAGCTCGTGCTGCACCTCATGCTGCTGCTCGCGTTCAGCATCAAGGCGGCCGTCTTCCCGCTGTCGTTCTGGCTGCCCGACTCGTACCCGACGGCGCCCGCCCCCGTCACGGCGGTGTTCGCGGGCCTGCTGACCAAGGTCGGCGTGTACGCCATGATCCGCACCGAGACGCAGATCTTCCGGGACAACGACCTCAACACCCTGCTGCTCGTGGTGGCGCTCGCGACGATGATCGTCGGCATCCTCGGCGCGGTCGCACAGGCCGAGCTCAAACGCATCCTGTCGTTCACCCTCGTCAGCCACGTCGGCTTTCTCGTGTTCGGGCTGGCGATCGCGACCCCGCTCGCGCTCGGCGCGACGATCTACTACATGGTCCACCACATCGTCGTGCAGACGACGCTGTTCCTCGCCGTGGGACTCGTCGAGCGCCGCGCCGGGTCGACGTCGGTGCTGCGCGTGAAGGGGCTCATGAAGGCGGCGCCGGTGATCGCCGTGCTGTACTTCATCCCGGCGGTGAACCTCGGCGGCCTGCCGCCGTTCTCGGGCTTCATCGGCAAGTTCGCGCTGTTCAACGCGGCCGCCGAGGTCGGCACGCCGCTCATGTACGCGCTGATCGGCGGCGGCATCGTGACGTCGCTGCTGACCCTCTACACGCTCATGCGCGCGTGGAACCTGGCCTTCTGGCGCGAGGAGGAGGACCACGGCGAGGACCCCGCGTTCGCCGAGCGCATCGCCTACCTCGACGGCGCCCCGGCCGCCGGGGAACAGGGCGGGAGGCGCCGCATCCCGCGCATCATGACCGCCACGACCGCCGGCATGGTCGGCGTCACCGTCGCGCTGACGGTGTTCGCCGGCCCGCTGTACAGCCTGTGCGCGACGATCGGCGAGGCCCTCACCGAGCCCGTGACGCTCGTGCAGCTGCAGGAGGGGGCGGACCAATGAGCGCCGGATCCGTGCTCGCGTCGCTGTGGCGGCAACTGCCGTTCTTCATCTGGCTCGTCGCCCTGTGGATGCTGCTGTGGGGCCAGTTCACCGTGCTGTCGCTGGTGACCGGCGTCGTCGTCGCGGTGTTCGTGACCCGCGTGTTCCGGCTGCCTCCGGTCGAACTGTCGGGGCGCGTCGACCCGTGGTGGGGCGTCGTGTTCGTCGCGGAGTTCCTCGTGGCGCTCGTGCGCGGTTCGCTCACCGTCGCGTGGCAGGTGCTCACGCCCGGGCAGCCCGGGGCCGCGATCATCGGGGTGCCGCTCGTGACCGACGACGACCTCATCATGACGCACGTCGCGGTGACGGCATCCCTCATCCCCGGCTCGCTCATCGTCGACATCGATCGCGACCGCCGCATCCTGTACCTGCACGTCATCGGCGTGCGTGGGGAGGCGGATGTCCAGCGGCAGCGGGCCGACGTGCAGCACTGGGAGGAACGGATCGTGCGCGCCGTGGGATCGCGAGCGCAGGTGGCGGCGGTGCGGGCCGCTGCGTCCGGTTCGGAGGGGTCGTCGTGACGGTGCTGATCGTCCTCATCTTCCTCGCGTTCGCGGTCGCCGCGCTGCTGACGGTGTGGCGGATCATCCGCGGACCCTCGATCCTCGACCGCGCCGTCGCCGCCGACGTACTGCTGACCCTCGTGCTGTGCGTGCTGGGCGCCGAGATGGCGATCAACCACCACACCCGCACGCTCCCCCTGCTGCTGATCGTCGCGGCCGTCGGGGTGTTCGGCTCGATCTCGGTCGCGCGTTTCGTCGCGCGCCGCGATCAGCCGGCGCCGCCCGAGCAGGGCTCCGCGGGGGGTTCTGACGCGGCTCGGGAAGGAGGCCGGCGATGACCGACGTGATCGTGCTCGTGCTGATCCTGATCGGGGCGCTGCTGTGCCTGACGGCATCCATCGGCCTGCTGCGCTTCCGCGACGTGCCGACGCGCCTGCACGCGGCGACCAAGCCGCAGGTGCTCGGGCTCATCATCGTCTGCGCCGCGATCGCCCTGGCACTGGGGTCGTGGCAGGTGACGACGTTCCTCGTGCCGGTCATCCTCATCCAGCTCGCGACCGCGCCGCTGTCGGCGCACATGGTCGGGCGGCAGGCCTACCGCAACGGCACCCTCGACGAGGATTCGCTGCTCGTCGACGAGCTCGCCCGCGACAAGCGCGAGACGGATGCCGCGGGCTGAGCCCCCGCCCGTCGCTCGCCCGTCGCTCGCCCGCCGCGCTTCCCCGTCGCTCGCCTGTCGCGCTTCCCCGTCGCGCTGTCGTTTTCTGCACGCGCTGTCGAAACCTGCACGCGCTGTCGAAACCTGCACGCGCTGCTGAACTTTCGACAGCGCGTGCAGGTTTCGACAGCGCGAGCGCGCGATGGATGCCGCGAGCCGAAGCCCGACGGGATGTCATGACCGGCGGGTGGGCGACAGCGTGTGGGTGGCGGCATCCACCCACACGCGAGAACGCACGTGCGAGACCGACTCCGGCGGCGAGCTGATCCGGCTCGCCGCCGCCGACACCCGCCCGACTCTCGCTCGTCCGGCATCCCGTCGCGCTCCCCCGTCGCGCTTCCCTGTCGCGCTTCCCTGTCGCGCTGTCGTTTTCTGCACGCGCTGCTGAACTTTCGATAGCGCGTGCAGGTTTCGACAGCGCGAGCAAGGGATGCCGTCGCCCGCGCCGGACGCGAGCCCGAGCCGTCGGCCGAGCCCGCGCCGAACCCGCGCCGAGCCCGCGCCCGCGGCGAACGCGGAACCGCGGGCGGTCGACTCAGGACGCCGGGGTCAGGATGAGCGTGTCGGTCGCGGCGTCCTTCACCTTGTCCAGGGTGAACAGCCAGCGCGTGTGCTGCAGGTGCTGCCAGTCGTCGACCTGATCGAGGTAGTTCGGGTGGAACGCGTGGCCGCTCGTGCCGGTGAGGTGGTTCCAGCGCGACGCGTCGAAGTCGGAGAGGTCGACGGTCATCCGCATCGACGGCACCGTCTGCGTCGCGAACGACCCGGAGCCCACGTACCACCCCGTCGCGTCGACGACGGCCGAGCCGCCGCCGACCGCGAACGGCCCGCGGTTGAACAGCGCCTCGATCGGTGCGATGCCGCTTTCGCCGAACGTCGAGTTCGTGAGCGTGATGGCGTGCAGCGAACCCCAGTTCCAGGCATCCGGGTTGTCGCTCTGCAGCCCCACGAGCCGGGTGTACGCGTCGGTCGCGGCCCGTTCCAGCATCGCGCGCTGGCCGGCCACGTCGAGCTGCGAGTTCGTCCACCACGGCGACGCCGGGTCGTCCAGCAGGTCGTCGACGACGACGAACAGGCGCGCCTGATCCGACAGCGGCGCCGGGTCGGCGCGGCGTGAGAACAGATCCTGCGCGAGCTCGTCCCACAGCACGTTGGCGTACGCGGCCGCCGCCGAGTCGGGGCTGTTCTGCGCGTCCCAGCTGTCGAACAGGTCGAGCGCGCGCTGCACGCCGGCATCGTCGACGGTGATGTCGGCGTAGACGCCCGCGAGGCGCTTGCCCATCCAGAACTGCTGGTCGCGCTGGATCGCGGCCATGTCGTCGGCGGTCACCTTGCCCTTCGCGATGGCACGCTGCAGCAGGTCGGTGATGCGCGCGGCGCGGAATCCGTAGTCGAAGTCCGACCCGAGGAAATACGGGTACGTCTCGTCGACCAGGCGATTGTTCGCCGTGACGATGTACCCGGATGCCGGGTTGTACGACACCGGCAGCTCCTCGAACGGGATGTACCCCGTCCAGTCGTAGGCCGGATCCCAGCCGGGCTGCGGCATGGTGCCGTCGCCGGCCCCGCGGATTGGGAGCTTCCCGGGCGCCTGATACCCGATGTTGCCCTGCGTGTCGGCGTAGATGAGGTTCTGCGCCGGCACGTCGAACAGGGATGCCGCCGCGCGGAAGTCGGCGAAGTCGTGCGCCGTGTTCAGCGCGAAGATCGCGGCCGCGGTGCTGCCGGCATCCAGCGCGGTCCACCGCAGCGACACGGCGTACTCGCCCGACGAGTCGGAGCCGCCCGCACCGCCCCCGGCGTCGTCCGGTCGCGCAGCCTCGTCTTTCGACCCGACGTACGGATCGTCGGCGATCGCCGTGAAGTCGCCGGTCAGGCCCGAGACGATCGGGCCGTGCACCGTCGAACGCACCTCGATCGTCACGTCGTCGCCGCCGGCGACGTGGAACGTCTCGGTGCGGGTCTGAAGCGGCACGAGCTCGCCGTCGCGCCAGTACGAGTCGCCGTCGACCTTCTCGATGTACAGGTCGGTGACGTCGGCGGTGAGGTTCGTGAAGCCCCACGCGATGTCGGCGTTGTGCCCGATGATGACCCCGGGCACGCCGGAGAACCCGAACCCGGCGACGTCGAACGGGCAGGCGCTGCCGACGGTGCGGCAGCGCAGACCGACCTGGTGCCACACGCTCGGCAGCGCCGCGCCCAGGTGCGGGTCGTTCGACAGCAGCGGCAGCCCGCTCTCGGTGAGGCTGCCCGAGACGACCCACGAGTTCGAGCCGATGCCCTCGCCCACGCCGCCGAGCAACGCCGACGCGGCTTCGACGACGCTGCCCACCTCGGTCCAGGCGATGGATGCCGAGGCCTCCGGTGCGGGTGCGTCACCGGCATCCGTCCGGTACGAGGTGGTGACCGCCGACGAGGGGGCAGGGGCATCCGTCGTGAGCTGCGGCACGATGACGGGGTTCAGGTCGTACGGGTAGGCGGGATAGAGCTCGGCGATCTGCGCGGGCGTGAGGGTCTGGGCGAGGAGGGCGCGCTCGGTCTCCTCCTCGACGTTGCTGCGCAGATCCCACGCCATCGCCTTCAGCCACGCGACCGAGTCGGCCGCCGTCCACGGCTCGATCTCATAGCCGGGGTTCTGCAGCCCGAGGATCGCGTACTCCAACGAGACCGCCGCGCCCTGGTGGTCGGCGAGGTACGCGTTGACGCCCTCGGCGTAGTCGTCGTAGTAGCTGCGGGTGACGGGGTCGAGCGCGGCGACCTCCTCCTCGGCGACGCGGCGCCAGCCGAGCGTGCGCAGGAACTCGTCGGTCGGCAGCTGGCTCGCGCCGAACAGCTCGGACAGGCGCCCGCTCGTGACGTGGCGGCGGAAGTCCATCTCCCAGAAGCGGTCCTGCGCGTGCACGTAGCCCTGCGCGTAGAACAGGTCGTGCGTCGAGTCGGCGACGATCGTCGGGATGCCCTGCACGTCGCGATAGACCGTCACGTCGTCGCCGAGGCCGGCGACGGCGATCGTGCCGTCGAGCTGCGGGAACGAGCGCTGGATGGTGAAGACCACGACACCGGCGAGGACGAGGGCGACGGCCGTCAGGCCCGCGACGACCGAGAACGCGATGATGCCGATGCGGCGGCCGAGCGAACGCCGGGGCTTGGCGTGCTTCTCGCCCGGGATCTGGTCGCCGGGCTCGGCCGGGGTGGCGGGGTCGTGATCGTATGCGGTGTCGGACATCGTCGTCGGAACGCTTTCGCGGGGGCGTCGGCTTCGCGGCGGTCGGAGGACCGGCTTCGGCCCCATGCCCCCAGTAGCTGAGACCGCTCTCGCATCGTAACGCGTGGCCGCGGCGGCGGCCGAATCTCTATTCTCCCCGGGGTGAGACGCCCGACGCGGATGTGCGCGTGCGACACTGGTGCCAGCCGGAGGGATGAGAGCGCATGGTGACGCAGGTATCGGTGTTCCCGCCCGGCTGGGTCGCAACGCCCGACCGGCAGCGGCCGCCGCTGAACGACGAACGGCTGTCCCCCGACGAGGCGGCGCGCGTGGGCGCCTACCTCCAGGCCGGGGCCGTCGTCATGCACACGACCGCCCGCGGCGTCGATGTGCTCAACCACGACGAACCGGTCGTGCCGTTGACGATCCGCACCGACGGCGAGTACGTCTGGACCGGACCCGTCACCTACTACGTCGCGACCTACGGCGTCGCTCCGGATGCCGGCTTCCTCGACTACCTGCGCGCCCGCGACTACGCGCCCCGCATCCCGACGGATGCCGAGATCGAGGCCGCCGCCGCCGTCTTCGCCCCGCCGCGCTGAGTCTGAGTTAGAGGTTCTCCCGGTCGTTGAGCGACGAGCGCAGCGAGGAGACGAAACGCGGTTCTCGTCTGATCACGTCGTTTCGTCTCGCTCCCCTCGCTCAACGACCGATTGGAGTCGGGTCGCGCTGAGCCGCGTCAGTCGGCGCCGAAGTCGAACGACGCCGACTCGCCAGCGGCATCCACGGCCTCGGCGAGCTCTTCGCGCGAGGCATCGTAGGGCTGGGCGTGCTCGATGATCTCCGACGCCGCGCCCGCCGACAGCTGCCCGACGAGTTCGGCGGTCGCCCCGCCGAGCAGGCCCAGCCCGGCGTAGTGCTCCAGGCGCGCACGCGAGTCGGCGATGTCGAGGTTGCGCATCGTGAGCTGGCCGATGCGGTCGGTCGGGCCGAAGGCGGCGTCGCCGACGCGCTCCATCGACAGCTTCTCGGGCGCGTACGACAGGTTCGGCGAGACGGTGTCGAGGATCGTGTAGTCCTCGCCGCGGCGCAGCCGCAGCGTGACGGTGCCGCTGATCGCCGACCCCACCCAGCGCTGGATCGACTCGCGCAGCATGAACGACTGCGGCTCGAGCCAGCGCCCCTCGTACATCAGGCGCCCGAGGCGCCGGCCCTGCTCATGGTAGGTGGCGAGGGTGTCTTCGTTCAGGATGCCGTTGACCAGCCGCTCGTACGCGATGAACAGCAGCGCCATCCCGGGCGCCTCGTACACGCCGCGGCTCTTGGCCTCGATGATGCGGTTCTCGATCTGGTCGCTCATGCCCAGGCCGTGGCGTCCGCCGATGGCGTTCGCCTCGCGGACGAGGGCGACGGCATCCGGGAACGAGGTGCCGTTCAGGGCGACCGGGCGCCCCGCCTCGAACGTGATCGACACGTCTTCCGTGGCGATCTCGACGGCCGGATCCCAGAAGCGCACCCCCATGATCGGGTCGACGATCTCCAGGGACACGTCGAGGTGCTCCAGGGTCTTGGCCTCGTGCGTCGCGCCCCAGATGTTGGCATCCGTCGAATACGCCTTCTCGACCGAGTCGCGATACGGGAAGTCGTGCGCGACGAGCCACTCGCTCATCTCCTTGCGCCCGCCCAGCTCGGTGACGAAGTCGGCGTCGAGCCACGGCTTGTAGATGCGCAGCGCCGGGTTGGCGAGCAGGCCATACCGGTAGAACCGCTCGATGTCGTTGCCCTTGTAGGTCGAGCCGTCGCCCCAGATGTCGACGCCGTCCTCCTTCATCGCCCGCACGAGCAGGGTGCCGGTGACGGCGCGTCCGATCGGCGTTGTGTTGAAGTAGGTGCGGCCCGCGCTGCGGATGTGGAACGCGCCGCACGAGAGCGCGACGAGGCCCTCTTCGACCATGAGCGGCTTGCAGTCGACCAGGCGCGACGCCTCGGCGCCGTACTGCAGCGCACGGCCCGGGATCGAGGCGATGTCGTCCTCGTCGTACTGGCCCAGGTCGCCGGTGTAGGTGTAGGGCACGGCGCCCTTGTCGCGCATCCACGCGACCGCGACCGAGGTGTCGAGCCCCCCGGAGAAGGCGATGCCGACGCGCTCGCCGACGGGCAGGGACTGGAGGACCTTCGACATGCGTTCAATCCTATCCAGGGGCGGATGCCGGCTCCCGCGCCGCCGGTCGGAGGCGGCATCCGCGGTAGGGTCGCGCTATGACGGTCCCCTACCTCGACCTCGCCGACACCGCGTTCGACGTCACCTCGACCCAGGTGCACGACGCGCAGGATGCCTCGTGGTACGCCGAGACCCCGTACGGCTGGGCGATCCTGCGGTACGAGGAGGGCACGGCGCTGCTGAAAGACCGCCGCTTCCGGCAGGGGAGTGCGCAGTGGCCCGATCAGAACGGCATCCACGACGGGCCGTGGCGGCAGTGGTGGCAGGAGACGCTGCTGAGCCTGGAGGGCGACGACCACCTGCGGCTGCGGAAGCTCCTCGGGCCGGCGTTTCGCAACAAGACGATCGAGGCGATGCGGCCGCGGTTCCAGGCGCTGGCGAACGACCTCATCGACGGGTTCGGTGCCCCGGATGCCGATGGCTTCGCGCGCGTCGAGTTCGTCTCGCAGTTCGCCGAGCCCTACGCCTCGCGGGTGCTCTGCTACCTGCTGGGGCTGCCCGACGAGCAGTGGCCGCAGATCGCGCACTGGGCCGACGACCTCGGGAAGTCCTTCGGCATCCGGGTGCGCGACGACCTGCCCCGCATCGAGGCGGCGCTGGAGGGGCTGACCGGCTACATCGAAGAGGTCATCGCCGATCGGCAGCGGCATCCTCAGGACGACCTCGTCACGACGCTCATCCAGGCGCACGAGGCGGGCGACGCGCTCTCGCGGCGCGAGCTGTCGGTCGCGCTCGTGTTCCTCGCGTTCGCGGGCATGGAGACGACCCGCAACCAGCTGGGCCTCGCGCTGCAGACGCTGCTCGCCCGTCCCGACCAGTGGGCGCTGCTGGCGGAGCGACCGGAACTCGGCGCCCGCGCCGTGGAGGAGGTCATGCGCGTCAACCCCACCGTGACCTGGGTGACGCGCGAGGCCATCGAAGACGTCGACCTCAACGGCCTGCGGGTGCCGGCCGGCGGCATCGTGCAGGTGCTGTCGCACGCGATGGGCACCGACCCGCGTGCGATGGCCGCGCACGTGGAGCTCGACATCACGTACGACGACCGCCCGCTGCACAGCGGCTTCGGCGGCGGCGTGCACCACTGCCTGGGCCACTTCGTCGCCCGCACCGACATGTCCGTCGCGCTGCCCCTGCTCGCGCAGCGGATGCCGGGCGCCGAGCCCGACGGCCCGGGCGAGTGGCTGCCCGTCTCGGGCAACACGGGCCCGGTGCGGTTCCCGATCCGCTACCGGGTCTGACCCGCCCCGCCCCGCCGTCCCTCCCGCCCCGCCGTCCCGCCCCGGCCCACCACCGCGAAACCTCACATATGTCCGCAAATCTCACCGAAACGGCCCGAAAAGCCGACATATGCGAGGTCTCGCGAAACCTCACAGATGTCCGCAAAACACCGCGGAAACGGGTCTGAAAGCGGACATTTGCGAGGTTTCGCGGGAGAGGGGAGGGTGGCCGACGGGGGCGATGGGGCGGGGGATGCCGCTACTGCGGCGCGCGGCGCTCGCGCCAGCGGCCGATGCCGATGACGGCCGTGCCGATCACGAGGAAGCCGGCGCAGATCGCGCCGATGTAGAGGAATGCCGAGCCGTACCCGCCCGGGCCGTGCGGGTCGAGGAACGGGTACGGATACCACCACGGCGCCGAGCCGTCGGGGTTCGCGACGAGCTCGCCGCGAACCATCGTGTACGCCGTCCACAGCAGCGGATAGCCGACGAGCACGGAGAGCGTCCACCACGGCAGCCCGCGGCGGCGCGGCGCGAGCAGCAGGTCGAGCACGAAGTACACGGGGAGCACGACGTGCAGCACCTCGACGGCGTAGGTGTCGAGCAGCGCGATGCCGGGTGAGTCGGCGAGGGCCTCCGCCGACGGCATCCCGCGCAGCAGCGCGTTGTAGACGACGCCGAGCAGGAGCACCGGGCCGGTGACGGCGGCCAGCGCGAGGGCGAGGGCGAACGGTTCGCGCGGGGCATCCGCATGCCGCAGACCCCAGCTCGCGCCCCAGGCGAGCACCGCGGCGCCGAGGATCGCGGAGATGATCGTGAAGAAGCTGAAATAGTCGGCGAGCACGAGTCCGAGGCTCTGCCCCTGCCGCACCGCGCGGTCGACGTTGACGACGAACCCGGCGGCGACCCCCGAGAGCGCGACGGCGGCCGCCGTCAGGCGCAACCAACTCCAGCGCATCGCGCTCCCTTCGTCGTGGCTTCGATTGTCCTCCGCGGCGCGGCGCGCCGGTGTCGGCAGTTTGGGGGACAGGCGGGGTCGAGTCGGCGGCGCGTGCGGCATCATCGGTGGGATGAGACGGATCGACGTGGTGGGTGCCGTGCTCGTCGGCGACGACGGACGGGTGCTGGCCGCGCAGCGCGGGCCCGGCAGGGCACTCGCCGGCAGCTGGGAGTTCCCCGGCGGCAAGATCGAACCCGGCGAAGACCCGAGCGCGGCGCTGCGCCGCGAGCTGATCGAAGAGCTCGGCTGCGTCGTCGCCGTCGGCGGCCTCGTCACCACCACGATCCACGAGTACGACTTCGGCATCGTGACGCTCACGACGTACTACTGCACGCTCGTGTCCGGGACGCCGCGGGCGACCGAGCACTCCCGGCTGCGATGGATGCCGGCATCCGCCCTCCCGACCCTCGACTGGGCGCCGGCGGACCTGCCCGCGGTGGCGTGCGTCGTCGCCCGTGCCGACGGATGCCGGCATCCGTCGCCCGCAACCCCGCCCGATAGACTGGGGGCTCACCGTCCGATAGCGGGGGAGTAGCCCATGCCAGGCATCGTGATCGTCGGCGTCCAGTGGGGAGACGAGGGCAAGGGCAAGGCCACCGACCTCCTCGGTGAGCGCACCGACTGGGTGGTCAAGTTCAACGGCGGCAACAACGCCGGCCACACGGTCGTGATCGGCGACGAGAAGTACGCCCTGCACCTGCTGCCCAGCGGCATCCTCTCGCCGGGTGTCAACGCCGTCATCGGCAACGGCGTCGTCGTCGACCTCGAGGTGCTGTTCGCCGAGCTGTCGGCGCTCAACGCGCGCGGCGTCGACACATCGCGCCTGAAGGTCAGCGCCAACGCGCACGTCATCACGCAGTACCACCGCACGCTCGACAAGGTCACCGAGCGTTTCCTCGGCAAGCGCATGATCGGCACGACCGGGCGCGGCATCGGGCCGACGTACGCCGACAAGATCAACCGCGTCGGCATCCGGATCCAGGATCTGTTCGACGAGAACATCCTGCGCCAGAAGGTCGAGGGCGCTCTCGACCAGAAGAACCACCTGCTCGTCAAGGTCTTCAACCGGCGCGCGATCACGGTCGACGAGGTCGTCGAGGATCTGCTGTCGTACGCCGACCGGCTGCGGCCCATGGTCTGCGACACCGGTCTGCTGCTGAACAACGCCTTGGATGCCGGCGATGTCGTCGTCTTCGAGGGCGGCCAGGCGACCATGCTCGACGTCGACCACGGCACGTACCCGTTCGTCACGTCGTCGTCGGCGACGGCGGGCGGCGCCTCGACCGGAGCGGGTGTCGGGCCGAACCGGCTCGACCGGATCGTCGGCATCGTCAAGGCGTACACGACCCGGGTGGGGTCGGGGCCGTTCCCGACCGAGCTGTTCGACGAGCAGGGCGAGTGGCTGCGCACGCGCGGGTTCGAGTTCGGCACGACGACGGGCCGGCCGCGTCGCGTCGGCTGGTACGACGCTCCGATCACGCGGTACGCGACGCGCATCAACGGCATCACCGACCTCGTGATGACCAAGCTCGACATCCTCACGGGCCTCGAGCAGATCCCGGTGTGCGTCGCCTACGACGTCGACGGGCGGCGATTCGAGGAGGTGCCGGTCAATCAGACCGACTTCCACCATGCCATTCCGATTCTGGAATACTTCCCCGGCTGGTCGGAGGACATCTCCGGCGTCCGCCGCTTCGAAGACCTGCCGCAGGCCGCGCAGGACTACGTCCTCGCGCTCGAGGCCATGAGCGGCACCCGCATCTCGGTCATCGGCGTGGGTCCCGCGCGCGACGGCGTCATCGTGCGGCACGACCTCGTCGACTGATGCGCGGGCGTTGCGCACGGCGGCGCGGAGCGCGCGGAGTGCGACCGAGTCGACACGCGTGAGGAGACACTGATGCGCATCTTCCTGGGCGGGTACACCGCCGACATGGGCGGAACCGCCACGGGCATCGGCGTGCTGCACGCGGGCGCGCTCGACGAGACGTCGGCGGGGGGTGCGCTGTCGCTGCGCGAGCCGGCGGTCGTGACCGACTCGCCGTCGTGGATCGCCGGGCACCCCACGCTGCCGGTGCTGTACGCCGCGCTCGAAGCGCGCCAGGTCGTGCAGGCGTTCCGTCGCACCGGCGAACAGACCCTCGTGCCGCTCGGCGCGCCGGTCGAGGCCGGAGAGGCCGTCTGCCACGTCGCCGTCTCGCCCGACGGGCGCGCGCTGATCGCCTCGTGCTGGGGCGACGGCCGGGTCGTCCGCATGACCCTGGATGCCGCCGGGGCGCCGTCGTCGTCGTCGCTCGCCCCCGCCGCCACCGACCCGTATGCCCTTTCGGGCATGGATGCCGCCGAGCCCCGCCCGTCGCGCGCGCACCAGGCGCGGTTCCTTCCCGGCGGCGGCCTGATCACGACCGACCTGGGGCTCGATCAGGTGCGGATCTGGGCGCCGGGTGGCGTGTCGCACGAAGCCGGGCGGGTGGTGCTGCCGCTCGGGTCCGGGCCGCGGCACACGCTCTGGCATCCCTCCGGCCACCTCTACGTCGTCACGGAACTGTCGTGCGAACTGTTCGCGCTGGCACCCGACCCCTCGGGCTCCGGGGCGTGGCGGCTCGTCGGCGGCACGCCGCTGGCGCCCGGCACCGTTCCCGGCGTCGACGCCGCGGCCGAGATCGCGCTGTCGCGCGACGGCCGCTTCGTCTACGCCGGCATCCGCGGCTCGAACACGATCGCCGTCGTCGAGGTGCGCGGTACCGGCGCCGAGCTGCGCCCGGTGGCCCTCGTCGAATCCGGCGTCGACTGGCCGCGGCACCACGTCGTCGTGCGCGACGAGCTGCTCGTCGCCGGGCAGCTGTCGAACGAGGTCGCCGGTCTCACGCTCGACGAGCGCACCGGCATCCCCGGTCGCGCCCGCCGTCGCGTCGAGGCGCCGAGCCCGACCCAGTTGCTGCCCGACCGCGCCTGAGACGCACGCTCAGACGAGCGAGTCCTGCCGGGGGATGAAGATCTTCTTGACGATGAGCAGGATCGACGCCGTCACGGGGATCGCCACGAGCGCGCCGAGCAGACCCATCAGGGTGCCGCCGACGAGGGCGCCGATCACGACCAGCGAACCCGGCACCGAGATGGCCTTGTTCATGACCCGCGGCGTCAGCACGTATGCCTCCAGCTGCATGTACACGAGGTAGGAGGCCGCGAAGATCAGCGCCATGAGCGGGTTGGAGAACAGCGCCACCACCGATCCGATGCCCCAGAACAGCACGGTGCCGACGAGCGGGATGATCGTGATGACGAAGGCGACGACGGCCAGCAGCGCCGGGAACGGCAGTTGCAGCACCGTGTACAGGATGAACGTCACGAGCGCGTTGAAGAACGCCAGCACGACCATGCCGCCGAGGTATCCGCCGACCGAGTCGGTGATCTGCTCGGTGAGGTCGGCGGTCAGCTCGCGGCCCCGGGCCGGCACCATCCGGTAGAACGCCTGCTTGATCTCGGGCAGCGTGGCCAGGAAGTACAGGCTCAGCACGATGACGATGACGAGGCCCGACAGCGTCGTCCCGATCGATATGCCGACCTTCAGCACCCCGCCGCCGATCGCGGCGATGTTGCTCGGATCGGTGAAGAACTTCTGCACCTCGGCGAGGATGACCGGCACCTGCGCGCCGAACTGATCGTGCAGCCACGCGTACAGGTCCGTGGTCTGGAAGTTGGAGATGAGGTCGGGGAGGTCGTTGATGAACTGGGCGATCTGCTTGACCACCGTGGGCACGATCAGCCAGATCACGGCCGCGATGATCACGAAGAACGCGAAGAAGACGATCACGATCGCCCACGCGCGCTTCGTGCCGCGCTTTTCCAGGCGCAGCACCAGCGGGTTCAGGCCGAGCGCGATGAACAGCGCGAACGCGATGTAGACCCAGATCGTGGCCAGGCTGCTGATCGCCGTGCCGAGCGCGATCGCCGCGAGCGCGCCCAGCGCGAGGAAGAACCCCGCGACGAACGGGCGGTTGACGTTCGCCCAGACCTGTGGCCCGCTGCGCGCGCCCGCCGGGGCGACGGATGCCGGCGCCACCTCGGTCGTCCCTGCCGACGGTGCGCCGGAGGTGCGACGCCGCGCGCGTCGGGGGAAGGTCCGCCTGCCGGTTTCGTCATTGGTCATGCTGACACTCTACGGCCCGGCTCCCCCGCGACGCGGGGTGACGACGCGGGAAATCGCCCGGATGACGCGGCGGGCACCGGCAGAACCGATAGGGTCGGCACAGACGGAGGGAGCCGCCATGACCGACGCCACCGAGCGATTGACCGCCCTGCGCGCCAGCATCGACAACATCGACGCCGCGCTGATCTTCATGCTCGCCGAGCGCTTCCGCTGCACGCAGCAGGTCGGGGTGCTCAAGGCCCAGCATCGGATGCCGGCATCCGACCCCGCGCGCGAAGAGCAGCAGATCGCCCGCCTGCGCAGCCTCGCCGTCGAGGCCGACCTCGACCCGGAGTTCGCGCAGAAGTGGTTCGGCTTCGTCGTCGCCGAGGTGATCCGCCACCACACCGCCCAGCAGGAGGGCGCCGCCGCCGACTGAGCCTGCAGGGGTTACGGGACGGCGCGGCGCAGCGTCAGGTACGAGGCTGCGGCGATCACGACCGTCAGCGCGAGGCCCCAGAGGGCGAGGCCGAGCGCGCCCTGCGTCAGGATCCACTCGATGGCGGAGACCCACGCCGCCGACCACGCCACGACCCACAGCACCGCCACGAGGAGCACCGCGAGCCCGAGGAACGTGAGCGTCAGGCCCAGCGGGCCGAATCGCTTGTACACCGTTGCGAAGCCGAACCCGGTGGTGAACAGCAGCATCGCGGCCGAGAAGTAGGTGAAGCCGGCCGCGAGCGGCCCGGACACCCAGATCCAGTCGAGGTAGAAGATGTAGCCGTTCAGGCCCCAGCCGTGCGTCGCCTGCTCGATGAGACCGCCGAGAATGAACAGGATCGCGAGAAGCGCCGACGCGCCGACCGCGGTCAGCATCGTCCCGAGGAAGAACTCGCGCCGCGTGACGCTCATCGCCTGCGAGAACGGGAACGTGTAGCTCAGCGCGCCGATGCCCAGCGCGACGAAGTACCACAGGGGGGCCGAGGCGGCGCCGCCGGCCTTGACCACGTCGTCGATGCCGGCTGCCGCGAGGATGGCGTAGACGGCGATGCTGAGTGCGACCGCGCCGCCGAGGATGATCAGCGGGATCCAGATGAACGTCTGGCGGTTGATCAGCTGCATGCGGACGACGTTGAGCGTACGGCTCATCGGAGTGCTCCTTCGGTCGACGGCGCCGGGTCGTCGGCGCGCTGGGTCAGACGGACGATCAACTGCTGCAGCGACACCGGTGCGACGTCGAGGCCGGCCTCGGCCAGGCGTCGGTGATCGTCGCGGGTAAGCGCGCCGATCACGGTGACCGACGCCACGCGGCCGAGCGTCTCGCGATGCACGACCTCGCGACCCGCGACGAACGCGTCGACGGCCGCCGCGTCGCCGACGATGGTCGCCGCGCGTCCGCGGACGGCGTCGGTCTCCTCGTCCATGATGATGTGGCCCTGGTCGATCACGATCACGCGCTCGATGAGGTTCGCGACCTCGTCGATCAGGTGGCTCGACAGGATGACCGTGCGCGGGTGCTCGGCGTAGTCGGCCAGCAGCCGATCGTAGAAGATCTGGCGGGCGACGGCATCCAGCCCGAGGTAGGGCTCGTCGAAGAAGGTGATCTCGGCGCGCGCGGCGAGGCCGATGACGACCCCGACCGCCGACAGCTGCCCGCGGGAGAGCTTCTTGATGCGCGTGCGCAGCGGCAGCCGGAAGTCGGCCACGAGGCGGTCGGCCAGTTCCTGGTTCCAGTTCGGGAAGAACAGGCGCGCCATCTTCAGCGCGTGCCGTGCCGTGGCGTCGTCGGGGTAGCGCTGGCTCTCGCGCACGAAGCACATGCGGCCGAGCACGTGGGCGTTCTCGTACGGGTGCTCGCCGAAGACGCGGACGTCGCCGCTCGTGGCGAAGTTCTGCGCCGTGAGGATCGACATGAGGGTGGTCTTGCCGGCGCCGTTGCGGCCGAGCAGCCCGTAGATCGTGTCCTTCTCGATCGTGAAGCTGACGTCGTCCACCGCGAGGGTGTCGCGGTAGCGCTTGGTGAGGTGGTCGACCTCGACGATGGTGGTCATCGCTGGGTTCCTTCCGTGGCGATGTCGATGGACGCCGCGGCCCGCTCCGCGAGCAGCCGGCTCACGTCGTCGGGGCCGAGGCCCAGCGTTCGCGCCTCGGCCAGCAGCGGGTCGAGGTAGCGGTCGGCGAACGCCGCGCGGCGTTCGGTGAGCAGCAGTTCGCGGGCGCCGTCGGCGACGAACATGCCGATGCCGCGGCGCTTGTACAGCACGCCCTTGTCGGTGAGCATCGCGATCCCTTTCGCCGCGGT
This sequence comes from Microbacterium sp., assembly GCF_047602155.1. GTDB lineage: Bacteria > Actinomycetota > Actinomycetes > Actinomycetales > Microbacteriaceae > Microbacterium. The sequence goes on from NZ_JASGHZ010000001.1 coordinate 1,234,848, forward strand.
GGCCGGATTGATGCGGTGGAAGGCGGCGAGCTCGTTCGTCGACGGTGCCTGTGCCTGCTCGGCGAGGCTGCCGTCGACGATGGCGTCTTCGATGCTCTCGGCGATCTGCACGAAGAGCGGTCGGCCTTCTTCGATCACTCCGGCCCCCTGCTGGTTTGGTGGTTAGTTACTTGACTAGGTAACCACGTCACCAGCGGGACGTCAAGGGCGGCGTGCCAAACGCAGGGCGAAACGCGCTTTCGGCGCGTGCGCGGCCGTCTGGGGGCCGGTTCACCCTGCGTTTGGCACAGCCGTGGTCAGTGAGGGGGCCGCCGCCGCCGAGGCATGACCCCGCCGCACGCAAGAGACGGCACATCTCGCCGGAGATGTGCCGTCTCTTCGGGAAGCTACTGCTCTTCGGGAAGCTACTGCTCTTCGGGAAGCTACTGCGCGGCGCGGGGGATGCGCAGCGTGACGAGCTGGAACGGGCGCAGTGCAAGCGTGCCGTCGTCGGACAGGCTCGCGGCGGCCACGGGGCGCTCCAGCAGGTCGGTCTCGACCGGCGTGCCGTGCGTGAACCCGAACCGGATGCCCGTGCGCACGCGCTCGCCGAGCGCCTCGTACAGGCGCACGATGACGTCGCCGGAGCCGTCGCGGGCGAGCTTGACCGCCTCGACCACGACGCCCCCGTCGGTCACCATCACGAGGGGCTCGACCGCAGAGGTTCCGGCGTTGTCGATCACGCGCGGCGCGAGGTTCGTCCGGTAGCCCTCGACGACGGCATCCTGCACCTCGGCGCCGATCACGACGCCGACCTCGAGCCGGTATTCGCCTTCGTCGTGGCGCGGGTCGGGGAAGAGGGGGCTCCGCAGCAGCGACAGCCGCACGAGCGAGAACGTGCCGCCGCCCTGGCGCTCGTGGCGGGTGATGTCGTGCCCGTACGTCGAGTCGTTCGTGACCGCGACCCCGAAGCCGGGCTCACCGACGCGCACCCAGCGGTGCGCGGCCGTCTCGAACCGCGCCGCGTCCCACGACGTGTTCGTGTGCGTGGGGCGCTCGATGTGTCCGAACTGGATCTCGGACGCGGCCCGGTCGGTGTGCACGTCGACGGGGAAGCCGAGCTTCAGCAGCTTCTGCGTCTCGTGCCAGTCGATCTGGAACGACAGCGAGAGGACGCGGGAGCCGGATGCCAGGCGCACCCGCTCTACGATCCGCGACGTGCCGAACGTGCGCTCGATCACGACGTCGTCGCCCTCGACGCGCACCATCGATGCGGCGAGCTCGTCGCTGTGGCGGCGGTAGGTGTCGTCGATGTCCCAGGCATCCCACTGCGTCGGAGTGTCACGGTGCAGGTGCACGACGCCGCCCCGCTCACCCGGGGGGACGCTCTCGCGCCCGGTGGCGAGATCGACGAGCGACGCGAACGTGCCGTCGGCACCGATCACGGCTCGAACGATCCCGTTGTCGAGGACGAACCCGTCGCCGCTCGGCGACGGCGCCGCGAACCCGGCCGATGAGGCACGGCCGATCGACAGCGCAGCCACCTCGTCGCGCTCGTGCGGCGCCGCGTTGGCGAGCACGGTCTCGGTGCCCGTGCCGACGAGGGCGCGCAGCGCGGTGCCGATGATCTGCTCCGCGCTCTCGCGGATCGCCGCGTACCCGCGCTCGGCGTCCTGGTGGACCCACGCGATCGAGGTGCCCGGGAGGATGTCGTGGAACTGCTGCAGCAGCAGGTGACGCCACAGGCGCTGCAGCTCGGCGGCGGGGTACTCGGCCCCCGCGCGGACGCTCGCGGTGGCCGCCCACAGCTCCGCCTCGCGCAGCAGGTGCTCGCTGCGGCGGTTGCCCTGCTTGGTGCGCAGCTGGCTCGTGTACGTGCCGCGGTGGAACTCGAGGTACAGCTCGCCGCTCCACACCTCGGGGTTCGGGTACTCGGCCTCGGCCGTCTCGAAGAAGGTGCGCGGTGTCGAGTGCCGCACCGACGGCGAGCCCTCCAGCGAACCGGTGCGTGCGACCGCCGCCGTCATCTCGCGCGTCGGACCGCCGCCGCCGTCGCCGTAGCCGTAGGGGAGCAGCGAGACGCGTGCGCGCCCCTTGTCGGAGAAGTTCCGCTGCGCGTGCGCGAGGTCGGCGCCCGACACGTCGGAGTTGTACTTGTCGACGGGCGGGAAGTGCGTGAAAATGCGGCTGCCGTCGATGCCCTCCCAGTGGAAGGTGTGGTGCGGGATGCGGTTGGTCTCGTTCCACGAGATCTTCTGCGTCAGGAACCAGCGCGCGCCCGCGGCGCGCATGATCTGCGGGAGAGCCGCGGTGTACCCGAACGAGTCGGGCAGCCAGACCTCGGGGGTGTCGATGCCGAACTCCTCGAGGAAGAAGCTCTTGCCCTCGAGGAACTGGCGGGCCATCGCCTCGCCGCCGACCATGTTCGTGTCGGATTCGACCCACATGCCGCCGACGGGGACGAAACGGCCCTCGCGGACGCGCTCGACGAGCCGGCCCCAGATCTCCGGGTAGCGCTCCTTGATCCAGGCGAACTGCTGCGCCGACGAGCTCGCGAACACGAAGTCGGGGTCCTCGTCCATGAGCGCGAGCACGTTGGAGAACGTGCGGGCGACCTTGCGGGCCGTCTCGCGCACCGGCCATAGCCACGCCGAGTCGATGTGCGCGTGCCCGACGGCGTGCAGCACGTGCGCGCTCGCGTGCGCGGGGCTCGCGAGCAGCGGCGCGAGCACGGCGCGACCGGCATCCGCCGTCCCCGCCACGTCGTGCGGATCGACGGCGTCCACCATCCGGTCCAGCCCCTCGACGAGCTCCGCGCGGCGCGGCGACGAGGCGTCGAGCTCGGCGACGAGCTGGCGCAGGACGATCACGTCGTCCACGAGCGCGCTCACGGTCAGATCCCGCAGACCCAGCTCGAGCGTGCGTAGGCGGTAGATCGGCTCGCTGCCGGCGGTCGTCGGGTCGCCCAGGTGCGTGGGGTCGAAGCTGAACAGGCTGCCGACGTCGGGGTTGGATGCCGCCTCGACCAGGACGTCCACGGCGCCGTCGACGACGGCGCCGGCGACCGTCGTGTTGAACGGTGACACGCCCTTGATGACGGATCCGTCGCGGCGCCAGACCAGCGCCTCCGCCTGGAAGCCGCTCTGCCCCGCGGTGAACCCGAGATCGACGACCAGTTCCGCGCGCGTGCCCGGCTGGTCGAGCCACGCGGCGGGCACGGCTCCGTGCACGGCGAACCAGGTCGTTCCCCAGGGCCGACCCCACACGTCGCCGACGGCGAACGGCGTGAAGGGCGCGACCGAGGCCTCCTCGAACGGCACCGGCTCCCCGGGCGCCTCCCACGCCGAGACCGTGAGCGGCGCGGAGGCCCGGTGGACGGCGGGCAGCAGTCGCTCCCGGAGGAAGCGGTCGACCCGCATTTCGATGAGGGGGGTGCGGTCGTGCACGTGCGGTGGGTCCTTACGTCGAGGGTCGGCCGGGCAGGCCCGGTGGAGAAGCGGGAGGCGGGGGCGGGGGTGTCAGCCCTTGACGCCGCCGGCCATGGCGAACGAGTTGCCCGTCATGCGCTGCATGACGAGGTAGAGAACGAGAATCGGCGCGGAGTAGAGCATCGCGAACGCCGCGAGCTGCCCGTAGGCTACCGCGCCGTGGTTTCCGAAGAACGTGAAGATCGCGACGGCGGCCGGCATCTTCTCCGAGCTGAACAGCAGGATGAAGGGGACGAAGAAGTTCCCCCACGCCTGAGTGAACACGAAGATGAACACGACGCCGAGGCCGGGGCGCATGAGCGGCAGGACGATCTGCCACAGCGCGCGCATCGCCGATGCCCCGTCGACCCACGCCGACTCCTCGAGAGAGACCGGCACCGAGTCCATGAAGTTCTTCAGCATCCAGATCGCCATCGGAAGCGACGTGGCGGCGAGGAAGAGGATCACTCCCACGAGCGAGTCGAGCAGCTTGAACTGCACGAACATCGCGTACACCGGCACCATCAGCGCGGTGATCGGAAGGCAGGAGCCGAACAGCACGCCGTACAGGAAGCCGCGGTTGAAGCGCATGTTGAAGCGCGACAGCGGATAGGCGGCGAGCACGCCGACCACGACCGTCAGCGAGGCCGTCCCGAAGGAGATCAGGGTCGAGTTCCACAGTGGAAGGAGCGTCTGATCGAACGTGAAGACCGCGGCGAAGTTGTCGAGCGTCAGCGATCCCGGCACGGAGACCGACACGAGCGCCTTCGGGTCGACCGACGAGAACACGATCCAGGCGATCGGGATGAGGAACGAGAGGCCGATCACCACGAGCGAGATGTTCGCGAACCACCGCGCCCCTTGTCGTGTGGGTGCGGCGACCGATCGCGGGGTGCGGCGTCGGGCCGGTGCGGCCAAGGTTGCGGGGGCGACGGTCATGACTCCACCTCGGGCTTGAGGATCTTGATGTAGAGGATCGCGAACACGGCGCCGAGCACGATCGTGACGGCCGCGATCGCGGTGCCGTAGCCGACCTGCGCGAACTTGAACGCCTCCTGGTAGGCGAGCACGGGCAGCGTCGAGCTGCGCGTGCCGGGGCCGCCCGCGGTCATCACCCAGATGAGGCCGAAGGTTCCGATCGTCTGCAGCGTCGTCAGCATCAGGTTGGTGGTGATCGAGCGGCGGATCATCGGGATGGTCACGAGGAAGAAGCGCTGCACCGTGGTGGTGCCGTCGATCTGCGCGGCTTCTTGCACCGCGGGGTCGACTTCCGCGAGGGCGGCGTTGTAGACGAGCATCGAGAAGGCCGTCCCGCGCCAGATGTTCGCGAGGATGACGGTGAGCATCGGGTAGTCGATGAGCCAGCTGACCGAGCCGAGCCCGATGCCGTTCAGCATCGCGTTGAGGGTGCCGTCGGAGGAGAAGTAGGCGTAGAGGGCGAAAGCGGCGACGACCTCGGGCATGACCCACGCGACGACGACGAGGGTGCTCACGGTCACGGACAGTGCCTTCGTCGCCGTGCGGATGAGGACCGCCAGGGCGAGCCCGAGGACGTTCTGGCCGATGATCGCCGAGAACAACACGAAGACGAGGGTGAGGACGACGGAGTTCCAGAAGTCCTTGTCGCCGAAGAGGGCGATGTAGTTGTCGAGGCCGATGAACTCGGGCTTCGCGGCGCGATAGCCCGACAGCGCCTGGTTCGTCAACGATCCCCAGAGGGCGAAGATGATCGGCCCGACCAGGAAGATGACGAGGAGGATGAGCGCCGGGATCAGCGGGGTCGACTTCGACAGGGTGCGGAGGGTGCCCCGCCCGCTCCGGGCACCCGAAGGAGCGCGGAGCGGGCGAGGCGTGGTCACGGTGGCCATCCGGCTCAGTCGCCAGCCTCGACGTGTGACGCGCCGACGATCTTGGTCAGGGCGTCGTCGTAGGTCTGCGCCGCCTCTTCCGCTGTCGCGTCGCCCGTGATGACGGACTCCGCGGCCTGCTGCAGCGCACTGGAGATCTGCGAGTAGTCCGGCGTCGCGGGACGGAAGTGCGTGTACTGCACGAGGTCCGAGAAGAACGAGAACGTGGGGTTGTAGTCCAGGTACTCGTCCGTGGTCGCGACGTCGTCGCGCACGGCGATCTGGCTGTTCTCGGTGTCGTACTTGAGCGAGTTCTCCTGGTTCAGGGCCATCGCGATGAAGTCGAAGGAGGTCTTCGGGTAGTCCGTCTGCGAACCGACCGCGAGCGTCCAGCCGCCCGACATCGACGTGTAGCCCGGATCCTCGCCATTCTGGGTGGGCATCTTGGCCAGACCGATGGTGCTCTCCCAGTCGGCCCACGCGTTGTCGCCTTCGATCCAGCCGCCGGGCAGCCACGAGCCGTCGATCGCCATCGCGAGCTTGCCCTCTGGGATCAGCTCGGTGGAGACGCGGCTGCCGATCGTCGAATCGAGCGCGAGGTCGAGCGGCGTCCCCAGGTCGTTCTCGTAGAGCGTCTGGTAGAAGCCGAGCGAGTCGGTCATGCCGGTCGAGCCGGTGACCCACTTCTGCGAGTCGGTGTCGTACAGCGTCGACTTCGTGCCGTAGAGGAGCATCTCCAGACCCTGCATGGATGCCTGCTCGCTGGCTGATTTGCTGCCGTAGATGTTCAGCGGTATGAGGTCGGCGTCGTAGGCGTGGATCGCCTCAGCGGCCTCGATGATGTCATCCCAGCTCTCCGGCTGCCAGTCGGTCGGCAGGCCGGCCGCGGCGAAGATGTTCTTGTTGTAGTAGATGGCGCGGGTGTCCGTGCCCATCGAGACGCCGTACGTCTGGCCGTCGTCACCGAGACCGGCCTCCTTGGCGGCGTCGTAGAACTGGCTCCAGTCGTCCCAGTCGGCGAGGTAGTCGTCGATCGGCAGCAGGTAGCCGGCGGCGGCATCCGAACGGATCTGGAACGTGTCCTCGTAGATGACGTCGGGGGCCGTGTCGGCCGAGCCGTTCATGAGGGCGAGCTTGGTGAAGTACTCGTCCTCGGACTCGATCGGCTGCAGGTTGACCGTGACGCCGGGGTTGGCGGCCTCGAACTCGGGCTTGACCTTCTGGAAGAGGTCATCGAGCTGGTGGAACGCGGAGGTCATCTGGTAGACCACCGTGATCGTGCGGTCGCCGGTCTCGTCTGCGCTGGGGGTGGAATCGCTCGAGGCGCATCCGCTGAGGATGGCGCCGACGGTGGCGATCGCCGCGATGGTGCCGAGCCTGCTGTGTTGCATTCCTGCTCCTTTGCTAGGGGGGTTCGAGCACTCTCGTGTGCCGGACTCGTGGGTTAATCTATCAAATGGATTAAAGATGTCAAGCAGTTCCTCCTGGATCTGAGGGAGCGGGGACTACTCCGTGATCAGCAGCGCCGTCGGCCGCGCCGTGAAGGCGCGATCCAACAGGAGGCACGCCGCGCCCACCGCCGCGGCATCCGTGCCCCCGCGTGAATCGCGCAGGCGCAGCGGCCCCGTCGTGCGCACCGCCGTGTCGCGGGCGAGCGCCGCACGGAGCGGATCGCGCAGCACGGGAGCGAGTCGCACCCAAACGGGGCCGCCGATCACCGCCATGTCGACGTCGAGCAGGTTGTTGATCTGCACGAGGCCGCGGGCCAGACGGCGCGCGGCCTGTTCGAGCGCCGCGACCGCGCGCGGCTCGCCGTCTTCGGCGAGGCCGCGCAGGCGGTCGAGCGCAGGCCGCGGGTCTGCAGAGCCCGGGCGATCCGCCCCCTCCAGGAGGCCCGCTTCGCGCAGGAGCTCGTCGGGTTCGAGCGAGGTGCCGAGGCATCCCCGCGCACCGCACTCGCACCGAGGGCCGTCCGCATCGACACCGAGGTGCGCGATGTCGCCCGCGTTCCCCGTCCGCCCCCGCACGGGAAGCCCGGACTGCGTGAGGCCCGCACCGATGCCCGCGCCGTAGTAGAAGAACAGCGTGTCACCGGGCTCGTCACCGTACGCCAGCCACTGCTCGCCGACGACGGCGGCCGTCACGTCCTTCTCCAGCACCGTCGGCATCCCGGTCTCGTCGAGCAGCCGGGCGGTGAGGTCGACGCCATGCCACGCGGGGAGCAGCGGCGGATCGAGGAGCCGTCCCGATGCGGTGTCGACCGGTCCCGGCGCCGCGACGCCGATGCCGAGGATCCGATCCGTGTCGATGCCGGCGCGGTCCACGATCGCCCGCACGGCTCCCGCCATCGCCGCCACGAGCCGCGTGGCATCCTGTGTCTGCCCGGGGGGATGCTCCGCCTGCGCGATCACCCTTCCCGACATGTCCACGATCATGATCGTGTCGACGCTGGGGTCCAGGTGGACCCCGATCGCATAGCGCGAGCGAGGATCGAGGGCGAGGAGCGTGCGCGGCTTGCCCGGCCCCGAGATGACCTTGCCGGCCTCGAGGATCAGCCCCTCATTCGTCAGGCGGCGCGTGACGTTGCTGAGCGTCTGCGGGGACAGCCCCGTGCGCTCCGCGAGCTCGACGCGGCTGAGCCCCTCCGGTGACCGGCGGATCAGGTCGAGAACCAGCGTCTGGTTGTAACTGCCGACGGCGGGCAGATTGGATCCCCGGCGCACTGGTGCTCCTTCCCTTCCGTCACACGGTATCGCCTTCCCGGCCCGGTCGTTTCCTTGTCGGGAGAGGGCCACCGCTTGTGGGCGACCTGGGCTCCGCGGGTGTCGCGGCTCCGTCCACCGCGACCGACAGCGGCTGCCGCGCCGGGGTGACGGGGCGACGGCGCGTGCCAAACGCAGGGCGAAACGCGCTTTCTGCGCGTGCGCGGCCGTCTGCGGGCCGGTTCACCCTGCGTTTGGCACAGCCGTGGTCAGTGAGGGGGGCGCCGTAGCTGCTCGGCGCGGGTGCGCTCGGGCGACGAGCCCTCGGGCAGCGCCCCGAGCGCCGCCTCGGCGTGGACGGCGGCGGCTGCGGCGTCGCCGGCGTCGGCCGCGAGCTCGGCCAGCCCCAGCAGCCCGCGCCCGCGCTCGTGGGCGCTGTCGGTGGCGAGCGCGAGCCCCGCCTCGAGCGCGCGTGCGGCGGCCGCGGCGTCGCCGGCCTCGCGCAGCGCGAGCCCCAGGTTGATGTGGATGGCCATCCTGAGCACCGGATCGGACATCTCCTCGCTGACCTCCAGCGCGCGGCGATGGTGGGCGATGGCGTCGGCGGCGTGCCCCTGCGCCGACAGCGCGAGCCCGAGGTTCGTCAGCGCGTACGCGTGCGTCTCGCCCCGGGAGTCGGCGGTCAGCTCCACCGCGCGCGCGGCCGACTCGACCGCGCCGTCGATGTCGCCGGCGGCGAGCTGGTCGTCGCTCAGATTGCTCAGCGCGCTCGCCGCGTTGCGCGCGTGCCCCTGGGCGACGGCGAGCTCGTAGGCTTCGCGATGCCGGACGATCGACCCCTCGATATCGCCGAGCTGGCGCATCACGATCGCGATGTTGTCCAGGCTCGGCCCCACGTACTCGGGGATGCCGCGCGTCTGCGCGATCTCCAGGACGCTCTCGAAGTGCCGCAGGCCCGTCTCGAGGTCGCCCGCGTGCACGGCGGCGACGGCCAGCGCGTTCGTCGCCGAGGCGCTCAGCCGCGGCAGCGGCAGCTGCGCCGCGAGCGCGGCGGCGCGTTCCAGCTCGGCGACGGCGCCCTCGTGCCGCAGCCGCATGCGTAGCTGGGCGACAGCGTGCGCGGCGATGGCGATGTCGATCGGATCGCCGAGCACCTGCGCCAGCTCCTGCGACCGCGACTGCAGTCGCAGCGCCAGCGGCAGCAGCCCCTGCACGTCGAGATGACGGCTGAGCGCCTGCGCGGTGCGCACCGTGACCTCGGGCCGCCGGTCTTCCAGCGCCTCGGCGAGCAGCATCAGCGAGACGCGCTCCGCCGCCAGCCACCGCTCGCCGTCGAGCGGGTCGAAGGATGCCGTCGGCGCCGGGGTGTGCGGATAGCTCGCCGCATGACCCGGATGGATCGCCTCCGCGGCGCCGCGAGCCCGCTCGAGGTAGGCGTCGGCGAGGCGGTCGAGCGCGGCGTCCCGCACCCCCTGCGGATCGTCGTCCCACGACGCGGCCGCCCCGTACGCACGGACGAGGGCGTGCAGCCCGATGCGCCGCCACCGCGGGCCGGCCACGGAGCCTTCGTGCCGCTCGGCGCAGTGACTGGCCGCCAGTTCGCGGAAGATCTCGGCGGCCGCCGCGTCGTCGACGTCCAGGAGCGCGCCGAGCAGTTCTTCCGGGATGCCGTCGCACGGCAGCACGGCCAGCAGCCGCAGCGCCCGCAGCGCCTCGGGCCGCAGCATCCCCGCCGTCAGCGCGATGGAGTCGCTCACCGGGTCGTCCAGGCGCAGGCTGTCGAGGCGGGCGCGCTGCGCGTCGCGGTGCTCGGCCAGGGTCCAGTGCGTGCGAGCGTGGATGCGTGCCGCGGTGAGGGCGGCCGCCAGCGGCAGCCCGCCCGCCAGCGTGACGAGGTCGGCCGCGGCCTCGGGCTCGGCATCGACCCGCGCGGCGCCGACGATGGCGCGGAGGTAATCGAGCCCCTCCTGCGGCGACCACGGGGCGAGTTCGACGAGCTGCACCGCAGGCGGCGTGTCCAGCAGCGACCGGCTGACGAGCACGAGCGGGGTGGCGACGACCCGCTCGGCCAGCGCGGCCACCTGCTCCCACGCCGCGATGTCGTCGACGACCAGCCCGGTGTTCTGCCGCGAGAGCAGGTCGGCGACATGTTCCGCGCGCTCGGAGAGCTCGGCGTCGGGATCGGCCTCCGACCCCAGCGCGACGGCGACGGCATCGAGCATCGCCGTCGCCGACGACTGCCAGGCCGACGTGTCGCTCGCCCGCAGGTCGACCGAGACGACGCCGGCGATGCGGCCGGCATCCACCAGCTCGCGCAGCGCCCGGGTCGCGACCTGCGTCTTGCCCGAACCCGGCATGCCGGTGATGAGCACCGGCCCGATGGCGCGGCGCACCGCCGCGACCTCGCCGCCGCGCCCCGTGAACGCCGCCGCCACCGTGAGGTCGTCGCGGCGGGCCGGCACGACGCCCGCGGCGTCGCGGCGCAGCACCGCCGCGCAGCTCTCGCGCCAGTGCCCGACCTCGGCCTCGTCGCCGCCGAGCGCCCGCACGATGTCGAGCACGAGCTCGACATCGACGCGGCGCCGTCCGGAGCGGAAGCAGTCGTAGACCGTGATGCGTCCGGGAGAGCGTTCGCTCGCCCGGACGCCACGGGCGGCGCGCACATCGCTCACGCGGCGGGCGAGCTCGCTGAACGACGGCGATCCGGCGTGCACGCGCCGGTCGCGCAGCAGCGCCGTCAGGTCGTCGAGGGTGGCCGCCGCTCGGACGGCGTCGTGCGACCAGATCACGGCATCCATCGGCACCTCCCTCGCGCTGCCGCGATCCTATCGTTCGGGATCATTCGGGTTCCGCGCAAACGGGGGTGCGCGGCGGATGCGGCCGCGATTGTGGAGGGGATCCGCATGGCCCGCTCCCCACTCATCCGGAGGACATCGTGTTCCGCATCCATCGCGCGCTCGCCGCGCTCGCCCTCACCGTCTCGGTCGCCCTGGTCGCCAGTGGATGCGTCGCGGCGACCATCCCCGAGAAGTCCACCAGCACCAGCATCACGATCACGTGGCTCGCGACGCGCGGATCGGAGGGCACGACGGGCACGACGAAGATCTCCCGCACCGATCCGGAAGAGGCGGGCGACTTCCGGGTGGAGTTCTCGGTCGACGAGGTCGGCGGCATCGGCGACCAGTCGCAGGCGGGCGCCTGGAACGCCGCCATCGCCTCGACGCTGCTGCTCGGCCTGCCGCTGGAGGGCGAGTTCCGCTTCGAGACCGACGGCTGGAACGACGGCCCGAGCGCGGGGGCGCTCACGACGGCCGGGCTCATCGCCCTCGCACGCGGCGAGAAGTTCCTGAAGAAGGTGACCATGACGGGCACCATCAACTCGACCGGCATGATCGGCCCGGTCGGGGGCATTCCCGAGAAGGTCGCGGCCGCCGGCGACGCCGGGTTCACGACCGTGCTGATCCCGATGGGCCAGCGCAACACCCCCGACAAGAACGGCGACTACGTCGATGTCGTGCGCGAGGGCGACCGCATCGGGGTCGAGGTGATCGAGGTCGGCGACATCTACGAGGCGTATCAGCACCTCACCGGCACGCAGATCGACGTGCCCGGCGTCACTCGCGATCCGCGGCTGGACAACACCTCGTACGACAAGATCAAGCCGCAGACGGATGCCGCGCTCGCGCGCTACACGGCGGCGCGCGCGTCGCTGGAGCGTCTGCCCGCCGCCGTTCAGGAGGTGTTCGCCGCGACCGGCCTCATCGCCCTCGCAGACGGCTACGCGGCGCAGGCGACCGACCTGCAGCGGCAGGGGCTGCAGGCCGGCGCCTACAACCTCGCCGCCCAGGCCGCCGCCGCGATGGAGGCCATCGCCGCCGTCGGCAGCCTCCTGCTGCCGCTGACGACGCAGGGGCTCGCCGGGCTCGACACCTTCTTCGCGCAGGCGATGGACACCACGACCGCGTCACTGGAGTTCGGCGCCTTCCTCGACCGGTTGTCGGCGTACGAGCCGAAGAACGTCTCGGATGTCGAGGGGCTCGTCAACGGCTACGCGGGGGCGTTCGACGCGTACTCGCTGCTGATGTTCGCCGAGAACCGCATCGCCGACATCCAGGCGCGGTTCGCCGCCGGCGACTTCGCGTCGCTCGACGAGATGTTCAGCGAGCTGACCGCACCGGCGCTGTGGGCCCAGCTCGCGCGGTCGCAGATCTCCAACGCCGCCGCGACGTTCGAGGTCGGGCGTGACAACCCGGGGGCGAAGATCAGCGACGAGGTCGATCTGCAGCAGGTGGGCGACTTCTTCCGACGCGGCGCCGACGCGAACTATGCGGCGTTCGAATCGGTGACGATCGCGCCCCTCGCCGAGCAGTACGGGGTCTCGGCCGATCGCATGACGCAGATGCTCGCGAACGTCGACCTCAACGTCGCCTTCGCCGTGTCGCAGGCGAACGTGCAGCCGGCGATCGCCGACTACATCGGGCCGGGCAAGCCCAACGCGCAGTACGCGACGCTCGGGTACGGCCTGAACAACTTCGCCCGCAACCAGGGGCTCGTCGACAAGTACTACAACAACGCGGTGCTCGGCGAGAACCTGGTTGTCGTCGACGTGCAGTTCGACGCGGTGCTCAGCCGATCGCTCGAACTGGGGCGGCAGCAGCTGGCCGCCGAGGTCGAGCTGCTGCGCGCCAACGACACCGAACCGGTCGTCAGCGTCGCAAGCTACGAGGTCGCGGGCCTGCTGCGCTCGGGCACGCTCGACGAGCAGTTCACCGCGATCGGCCTGTACAACGGCGGCTTCCTCACGACCCGCATGATGGCGTATCTCGCCGAGCTGGGTCGTGGGAGCTCGGCCGACTGAGCCCGCGGTCGCGGCGCCCTCCGCTGGGGAGGCGTGGGCGCCGCGGCCGCGTTTGCCCCGGGCGTGCTGCTAGCGGGTGCCCGCGTGCGTCAGGCGCCGGGGCGCGGTGGCCGCCGCCGCCAGCGCGGGGCGCGGTGGCCGCCGCCGGGTTCGGTCGCGGCGATATGTGGGTGTTGACGGTCTTCACTCGCAGTTTGCCGCGACTGAAGCGGAGGTGCGGGCGGCGCCGCGGCCGCGTTTCCCCGGGGCTGCCGCCGGCTGGTGCCCCCGGGCGTCGGGCGTCGGGCGTGCCAAATGCAGGGTGGATCGCACGTCTGGCGCGTGCGGCGGGGTGTTTCGGCCGTTTCACCCTGCGTTTGGCACGGTTGCCGCGACGGAGCGGACACCCGTGAGGTTCGGTCGCGGCGATATGTGGGTGTTGGCGGCATCCACCCGCAGTTTGCCGCGACTGGAGCGGAGGTGTGGGGGGCGCTGTGGCCGGGCGGTGGTAGGCTCAGGCTCCGGCGGGGTCGGCGCCCGGGGTGCGGGACGGCAGCGGCAGCGCCACCTTCTCCTCCAGCACGGTGATCGCCTCGTCCGACACGACGATGAGGCCGTCCAACTCGTCGCGGACCCGGCGGTAGGCGAGCTGGCGTTCGGCCGGGGTCGCGGCCTCGTCGACGGCGACCGACAGCAGCTGCTTCGCGGTGGCGAGGCGCTTGCGCTCGGTCTCGCTGAAGTCCGAGTCGCGCAGCCGCCGCGCCTCGCGCTCGGCGATGTCGAAGGCGACCTCGAAGTCGGTGACGGCGCCGGCGTACTCGGCCAGCTCGGCGTCGGTCACGTGCGCCTTCGCGGATGCCGGGCGCAGCCGGTCGGCCGTCTTCTTCGCCCGCAGGAACGCCGCCGTCAGCGGCTGGCGGCCGTCGCTGATCGTCGGGAACGCGATGAGCTTCGCGACATCCAGTTCGTAGTCGAGCCACCGGGCCGTCACGGCATCGTGTGCGGCGAAGAGCCGCTCCAGCTGCGGCTGGGTCGGCGTCGGCTTCGTGATCGGCTTCGGCTCGGCGGCGGTGGCGACGGGCTTCGGCTGCGCCGTCTTCAGCTCGCCTTTCGCGTGCAGGATCTCCAGCCGTCGCTGGTGACGTGCCCGCGCACCGCGCTCCCAGGCCCGGCCGACACCGCCGAGCACCGCCATGGCGGGGAAGATGAGCCACCAGTAGCTGCCCGCGAACGCCCAAAAATCGTGCACGGTGCCACCCTACGCGCGCGCGGCGCTCACGGTCGCGCCGACCGGCTGTCGCGGGCGGGCACGGGCCAGACGCGGCCGTCGGGGCGGGCCTGCGGCGAGGGCGCCGGCTGCGGCCTGGGCGACGGTGTGGGCCCGGCGGCGGCATCGGATGCGGGCGGCGCCGCGACGCGGGCCAGCGCCTCGGCCGAGCGCACGATGACGGTCTGGGTCAGCGACTGCGCGAAGGCCGCCCAGTCGGTCGTCGGGGCGGCCGCAGCATCCGGATCGCCCCGCGTCGGCACGGGCGGCGCGGAGCCCTCGGCGCGCGCGCGGCGCCACGCCTCGGCCTCGGCCGCGTCGAACGCGCGGCCGAGACGCGCGACGCTGTCGCGGTAGGCCGCGAACTGCGCCGTCGTCAGTCGCACGCGGGCGGATGCCGGGCGCAGCTGCCACGTCGTGCGCTGCTCGGCGAGGAACGTCGCCGTCGCCGGAACGCGGGCATCGGTCATCGCCGGGAACGCGATGAGCCGGGCCGGGTCGGTCTCGTACGCCATCCAGCGGGCCGTCACGGCGTCGTGGCCGGACATCAGGCGGGCCAGCGGCAGGGCGGCCGGATCGGCGGCGCCGGCGGGCAGGGCGGCCCGCGCGGCGGAGACCCGGGCGCGGTGTGCGCGGACGGTGGCGCTCGCGGCCCGCGTCTCGCGCTGGGCGGTGTCGAGGGCGTGTCTCGCTCCGGCGACGTCGGCCGGGGTGGCGCGGTGCGCGGCGCGCTCGGCCTGGAGCCGGACGAGCTCGGTGCGTGCGACGCGCACGGCGGCGCGGGCGCTCGCCGCGTCACGGCGGGCGGCTTTGAGCTCCTGCCGTGCGGCTTCGAGCTCGACGCGGCGCAGGCGCTCGGCGCGTTCGTGGCGCAGGCCGAGCCAGCCGAGGGTGCCCGTGCCGATCACGATCGGCCCGATCCACCAGAACTCGACTGCCCATGCCAGGTCCACAGCGTCATGCTATCCAGCATGCCTGAGAGCCGCCGGGGTTTGTCTCCCGGCATCCGGCTTGCTGCGTTTCGTCTCGCGGCTGCGCCGCTCGCTCAACGTCCGGAGGAGGGGCGCCGTCCGGCGTGCCCCCGGAGTCCCCGCGCCGCAGCCCCCCGGTCGTTGAGCGAGGCCCGCAGGGCCGAGACGAAACGCCGCAACGGAACGCCAGCCCTCCGGTCGTTGAGCGAGGCCCGCAGGGCCGAGACGAAACGCAGCGACTGTCAGCCGAAGAGCAGCGCGAGCACGGTCGCACCGCCGCCGACGAGGATCAGCGCGATGATCGTCACCCACGCGACGATGCGGGTACGGCGCGTGCGCGCGGCATTCATGCCCTCGTACTCGTCCGGGTCGCTCATGAGGTCAACCCTACGGGCTCGGCGACGGTGTCCCCGAAAACGGCCGGCAGCGTCGCCTGCGACAGGGCGCGCAACTCGGCGACCGGGATCGTGAAGACGTCCTGCACTTCGAGCGTGGGCTCGGTGTCGGTGACGCCGATGCGGAGCACCGGGTATCCGCGGCCTTCGCACAGTCCACGGAACTTGACGTCCTCTTCGCGCGGCACCGAGACGATGACGCGGCCGGTCGACTCGCTGAACAGGGCGGTGGCGGCATCGACGCCGTCGCGCTCCATGATCTCGCGCAGCCACACGCGGGCGCCGACGCCGAACCGCTCCGTCGCCTCGGCGAGGGCCTGGCCGAGCCCGCCGGCCGAGAGGTCGTGGGCGGACGAGACGAGCTCCTGCTGGGATGCCGCGTGGATGAGCTCGGCGAGCCGCTTCTCCTGCGCCAGGTCGACCGCCGGCGGCCGCCCGCCGAGGTGGCCGTGCACGGTGCCGGCCCACGCCGAGCCGCTGAGCTCGGTCGCGGTGACACCGAGGAGGTAGATGTTCTCCCCGGCATCCTGCCACCCGCTCGGAATGCGGCGGGCGACGTCGTCGATGATGCCGAGCACGCCCACGACCGGGGTCGGGAAGATCGGGACGTCGCCGGTCTGGTTGTAGAAGCTGACGTTGCCGCCGGTGACCGGCACGCCGAGCTCGAGGCACGCCTCGGCGAGGCCGTCGACCGCCTGGCCGAACTGCCACATGACCTCGGGGTTCTCCGGGCTGCCGAAGTTGAGGCAGTCGGTGACGGCGGTCGGCACGGCGCCGGTGACGGCGACGTTGCGGTAGGCCTCGGCGAGGGCGAGCTGTGCGCCGGCGTAGGGGTCAAGCTGGCAGAAGCGGCCGTTGCAGTCGGTGGCGATCGCAAAGCCCAGGCCCGATTCCTCGTCGACGCGGATCATGCCGGCATCGTCGGGGAACGACAGGGCCGTGTTGCCCAAGACGAAGTAGTCGTACTGGTTGGTGACCCACGACGTGTCGGCGAGGTTCGGGCTCGTCAGCAGCTGCAGGAACTGGTCACGGAGGTCGGCCGGGTCGCTGCTGCGGGGGAGGGCGGATGCCGAGTCGTCGCGGAGGGCGTCGATCCAGGTCGGGTAGGCGACCGGCCGCTCGTAGACCGGGCCGTCGACGGCGACGGTCGACGGGTCGACGTCGACGATCTGCTCGCCGTGCCAGAAGATCTGCAGGCGGCCGTCGCCGGTGACCTCGCCGAGGACGCTGGTCTCGACATCCCACTTGCCGGTGACTTCCAGGAAGGCATCCAGCTTGTCGGGCGCGACGATGGCCATCATCCGCTCCTGCGACTCGCTCATGAGGATCTCCTCGGGCGTGAGCGTGGGGTCGCGCAGGAGCACGTTTTCGAGGTCGACGCGCATGCCGCTGTCGCCGTTGGCGGCGAGCTCGCTCGTCGCGCAGGAGATGCCGGCGGCGCCGAGGTCCTGGATGGCTTCGACGAGGTCGCTCTTGTAGAGCTCGAGGCAGCACTCGATGAGCACCTTCTCGGCGAACGGGTCGCCGACCTGCACGGCGGGGCGCTTGGTCGGTCCGCCGTCGGCGAACGTGTCGGAGGCGAGGATGGATGCCCCGCCGATGCCGTCGCCGCCCGTGCGCGCGCCGAACAGCACGACCTTGTTGCCGGCGCCGGAGGCGTTGGCGAGCTTGAGGTCTTCGTGGCGCAGCACGCCGACCGCGAGCGCGTTGACGAGGGGGTTGCCCTGGTAGACGGCGTCGAACACCGTCTCGCCGCCGATGTTGGGCAGGCCCAGGCAGTTGCCGTAGAAGCTGATGCCCGACACCACGCCGTGCACGACGCGCGCCGTGTCGGGGTTGTCGATCGCGCCGAAGCGCAGCTGGTCCATGACGGCGACCGGGCGCGCGCCCATCGAGATGATGTCGCGCACGATGCCGCCGACGCCGGTCGCGGCGCCCTGGAACGGCTCGATGTAGCTCGGGTGGTTGTGCGACTCGACCTTGAAGGTCACCGCCCAGCCCTCGCCGACATCGACGACGCCGGCGTTCTGGCCCATGCCGACCATGAGGCGCTTCTTCATCTCGTCGTTCGTCTTGGTGCCGAACTTGCGCAGGTAGATCTTCGACGACTTGTAGGAGCAATGCTCGCTCCACATGACGGAGTACATCGCCAGCTCGCCGCTGGTCGGCCGGCGGCCGAGGATCGTCTTGATCTGCTCGTACTCGTCGGGCTTGAGGCCCAGCGCCGCGTACGGCTGATCCTTGGTCGGGGTGGCGATGGCGTTCGCGACGGTGTCGGCGACGGGAGTGGTCACGCGGCTGAGCTCCTGGAATTGGGTGCCGGGGATGGGGATCAGTCTATCGGCGGGGTGGGGTTGCTGTGGCGGGGGTTGGTTGCCGGCATCCCGGGTAAGAAGCGCCGGTCAAACCGCACTGCTGACAACGGATGCGGCTCGTCGTGCGTTCGTGGCGGCGGGGAGCGGCAGGATGGTGCCGTGACCCAACACCTGGCTTCCGGTGAGTTCAGCCGACGCGCCCGATCCGTCTGGGCAAAGACGCGCACCGGACCCGGACCCGATTTTGCATTGCAAGGCTGGCTGCCACTGGTCCAGCATCTGGCTGACACCGCAGCGGTGGCCGCGCTGTTATGGGAGGAGTGGGTTCCCGAATCGCTGAAATCGATGCTCACGGATGCCGTCGGCACAAGGAGCGCCGCACGCGACCTCGTCGTTTGGCTCGCAGGGACACATGATGTCGGGAAAGCGTCGCCCGCATTCGCAGTGCAGGTGCCGCTCCTTGCCGATGTCATGCGAGACGAAGATCTCGAGATCGATCCACGGATCAAGGATGGCGACGAACGCAGGCAGGTCCGCCACGAGTTGGTGAGCTACCTGGCCATCCGTGACTGGCTTCAGTTGGTCCATGGATTCTCCAAGCTGGCAGCTGGTCGTCTCGCTAGCGTTGCAGCGGCGCATCACGGACAGCCGCCCTCGCGGCAACTGGTGTCCGAGGCAGAACCCCGACCGCACCTTGTCGGATCGGGTTCCTGGATCGACGTTCGAAATGAACTGCTCGCAGCAGCCGACCGGGATCACGCATCTGTGGGGTCAGGTGAGCAGTGGAGAGCCGCCGAGTTCACGCAGCCTGTGCTCGTCATGCTCAGCGCGATTGTCATCGTGTCCGATTGGATAGCGAGCAGTGATCTGTTTGATGCCGCCCCTTTGGGGGAGCCGCCGCGGGACACCACGGAGGACAGAGTCGCGCGTGCATGGGCCGACCTCGACTTCCCACGCGCATGGGCACCGAGAAGCGATCAGACAGACGTCACCGCGATGCTGACGGCGCGGTTCGACCTTCCCGCGGGTGCTGCCCCTCGACCCGCGCAGGAAGCTTTCGTACGACAGGCGATGCAGGTTGAACGACCCGAGTTGATGATCCTCGAAGCCGAGATGGGGTCGGGTAAGACGGAGGCCGCACTCCTGGCCGCGGAGATCCTCGCCGGCCGCTTCGGCTTGAGTGGCGTGTTCGTCGGGCTCCCGACCCAGGCGACCACTGACGGGATGTTCTCGCGAGTCTTGCAGTGGGCTGACCGGCTCGATCTCGATACCCCGGCCAGCCTGTTCCTGGCTCGGGGGAAGTCGATGCTCAATCCCGAGTTCGCGCAAAAGTCTCGTGAGGCCCACTTCCGATCGATTGGCGATGACTACGCGGCCCGCCGCGAATCCGATGAATCGCTCGTCGTGGCTCACCGATGGTTCAGTGACCCTCGGAGGGGACCGCTGTCCAACTTTGTCGTGGGCACGGTCGACCAGGCGCTGTTCGCCGGGCTGCGGAGCAAATACCTGATGCTGCGACATCTCGCTCTCGCGAGCAAGGTCGTCATCATCGACGAGGTGCACGCGTACGACGCTTATATGCAGGAGTATCTGACGCGCGTGATCGAGTGGCTTGGCGCGTATCGAGTGCCTGTGATCCTGCTCTCGGCCACTCTGGCATCGTCACAGCGGCGGGCGTTTGTGGAGGCATACGATCGCGGTCGCGAGGCGCTCGAACCTGCGCCGCCGCTGGACCCCTCGATGTCGGGCGCGGAACGTGCTGAGCGGCGTGCCGTGAGCGCGCAGGCGAAGGAAGCTCGATACCGGAGGCTGGACGGTGATTTCTGGTACCCGGCGATCACCGTCTCGCAGTGGAGAAGACCGCCTGCCCTGACCTTGCCGGGCGGGGCCAGCGATACGCGGAGGCTTCATATTGATCGCATCCCGGATGACCATATTGTGCTCATCGATCTGCTCCGCTCCGCTCTTCGTGATGGGGGGAACGTTGCTGTCATCCGCAACACGGTCAGCCGAGCACAAGAGACGGCTGCACTGTTGCGCGACGCCTTCGGGGGAGACCTCCCGGTGACGCTCGCACACTCTCGCTTCCTCGGCCTCGACCGGGCACGCAAGGATCGCGAGCTCTTGTCGGCATATGGCCCGAAGGGGGATCGGCCGAAGCGAAGCATCGTCGTCGCTACGCAGGTGATCGAGCAATCGTTGGATATCGACTTCGATCTGATGGTCACTGACACGGCACCCATCGATCTGCTTCTGCAGCGCAGTGGTCGGCTCCATCGCCATCTGCGCGCCGGACGGCCCTTGCCGTTGCGCGAGCCTCGGCTCGTGTTGACGGGAACGAATTGGGACGCCGAGCCGCCGCAATTCGTTCGCGGATCGACGCGGGTCTACTCCGAAGCAATCCTTCTGCGCACCACGGCTGCACTGCACGGACGAGATGTGTTGTCGGTTCCGGATGACATCGCCTACCTCGTGGAGACGGTCTACAGCCACGACTTGTCGTTCATCCCAACGGGGTGGCGCGATGCGGTCGACGATGCGACGAGGAAGCACGAGCGGGAACAGCAACGGCTTCGCGACAAGGCGCACAGCTTTCGTCTGCAGGGTGTCGCTGAGGGATCGTCGACGCTGCTCGGATGGATCAGCGGTCCCGACGTGGATCCAGATCTCACGCCGCCGGGACGGGCGACGGTACGTGATGGGGATGAGACTCTCGAAGTCATCGTCCTTCAGCGCAGGATTGACGGGGGGCTCGCGACGCCGGCGTGGCTCGCAGGCGGACCCCGCGACATCCCGGTGAATGAGGCTCCTCGTGGCGCATTGACGCGCACCATCCTGGGGTGCACGCTTCGCCTGCCAGCGGGAATGTGCCACGGCAACGCGATCGACCGGCATATCGCAACACTGGAACGAGGTTTCGAGCTGCCCGAGTGGCACGCGAGTCCTGCTCTCAGGGGGGAACTCGTACTCGTGGTAGACGGCGACGGCAGGGCGCGCCTCAATGAGTTCGATCTTCGCTACACGCCCGACGACGGTCTGACATTCGCCCGGGCCGGTTGATCGGCGCCGAACTTTCGGTAGGCGTTCTGCTTGGAGGTCCGCAGTGCGACGCCGATCGCCGCCCAGGAGTCTCCCGCGGCACGTGCTGCCGCAACGGCGTCGCGCAACCTCTGATCGGCCTCAGCGAGGGCTCGTCGAGCGGCGGCGATCTCCCGCAGATGCGCGGCGTCTCTCATCGACGACGGGTCGATGCCCCCGAGGAAGTCTTCGATGCCGTGCTCTGACGCGACTTTGACGGTGCCCATTCAGGATCCTTCTCTTACAACAGCCCTCGTCGACCTGGTCGGAGGATGTCGGCGTGGATGATCCGTTGCGGTTCATCGACCGGGACGAGGACGATCTCAAGGAGCGCGCCGGCTCGACTCGGTCCGATCACCAGCATTCTCAACTCCCCGTCGTATTCCTGCTCGACGTATCGGACCGCATAGTCGATCGCGTGGAACATGTCGTCGTCGGCGATCCCGTGCTTTCGCGCGCTATCTGCGACCTCAAACGTCATCATATCGAGTACGACCCCGTTCGTCAATGAAAGGTTTACGCTGGACTCGGCGCGTATCCTGGCAGTCGGTTGGATTTCGTCGCCCTGCGAGTTCCGGGGATGATCCCGCTGAATTGTTCGAGAGCAAAACCTTCGAGTGTTCCCCGCGCTGGCGGGGCTGTTCCGATACCGGAGGGGTCCGTCTCATTTTATGAATGCTGAATTGTTGGAGAGTAATAATTGAGAGGATTTTTCTTGCTTGACGTATCGATGATGCGTCTGTAGCGTGATGCTGTCGGGTCAAGAGTGACATCGACCTCGGACATCGGCGACGCCGCCGACCACCTGCGGGGAGTGGGGAACATGGGAGCAGTGCATCCGCAGTTCAGCGTTCTCGACGACGCATGGATCGCAGTTCGCCTCGTTGACGGATCGGCAGCCGAGGTCTCTTTGCGTGACGCTTTTCACCGGGCCGACGAGATTGCCGAGATCACTGGTGATCTCCCCACCCAGGCATTCGCGATCCTGCGACTGATGCTGGCGATCCTCTATCGCACGCTGCGTGGTGACAAACTCACCATCGATGTGTGGGCATTCTGGCGTGAGAACGGGCTGCCCAACGGGGATATCGATGACTACTTCGACCTCTACGCTGACCGCTTCGAGCTGTTCCACCCTGAACGTCCGTTCTTCCAGGTCGCAGACCTCGCAACCGCATCGGGTGACCACAAGGATGTGTCGCCGCTCATCCTGGACTTGCCCAGCAACAACCGGCTATTCACGAACCGCGCAGGGTCGGGAGCCTCATCACTGTCGTTCGCAGAGGCGACACGCTGGCTGGTCGATGCGCAGGCCTGGGATCCGAGTGGTATCAAGAGCGGTGCTCTCGGTGACCCGCGAGTGAAAGGTGGCAAGGGCTACCCACTCGGATTGGCGTGGGCGGGTCTTCTCGGCGGCGTGTATGTGCAGGGGCAGACCCTGCGAGACACACTGCTGCTGAACCTTGTCGCAACGGACGATGGTCTCGATGTCGACGCCGAGTGGGACGTCCCGCCGTGGGAGGAAGAGCAAGCAGATGACGCCGCCGAACGTGAAGGCATCGTTCCTCGCGGCCCGGTGCGGCTCTACACCTGGCAGGCGCGCCGCATCCGGCTCTTCCCATCCGGCAGCCGCGTGACCGGATGCCTCGTCACCAACGGCGACAGACTCACTCCGCAGAATCAGCAGACCCACGAGCCGATGTCTGCCTGGCGTTTCAGCGAGCCGCAGACCAAGGCGGCGAAGCAGACGACCTATATGCCGCGCGAGCATCAGCAGGGGCGTGCGATGTGGCGCGGCATCGGTGCACTGCTTCCTGAACTCGCCGTGCCTGTCCCCAAGCGTGACATTCCGGCGAGTCTGCCACCGGGCATCGTCGGATGGCTGCAACGCGTCGAAGATGAGACGGATCTACTCCCCTCACGAGACCAGTTCCGGCTCCGGGCGATCGGTGTGGTCTATGGCAGCAACAATTCCGTCGTGGACGAAGTGATCGATGACGAGGTACTGATCCCCGTGGCCCTGCTCCGCGATCGCAATCGGCCTCTCGCTGCTCAAGCGCAAGAAGCCGTTCGGCTGGCGGATGAAGGTGTTCTCGCCCTGCGTCACCTTGCCGAGAACCTCGACCGCGCCGCCGGGGGCACAGGAGAAGGCGCACGGGTGCGCGCCGGCGAGGTCGCCTATGCGGCCTTCGATGCACCATATCGGTGTTGGCTGGCCTCCCTCACAGACGCGAGTGACCCCGTCGAAGTCGTCTCGGAGTGGAAGCGAACTGCATACGGCATCTTGCGGGAACTGGGGACCGAGCTCATCGAGACGTCCGGACCGGCGGCTTGGGTGGGTCGCGACGTGTCGCGCGGAGGGCGCACAGATCTCATCACAACGCCGCGCGCCGAGGGCTGGTTCCTGAGCTCGCTTGCAAAAACCTTCGGCGCTGCTGCCAGAAAGGAAGAAGCCGCATGACCACTTCTGTCCGGTCCTCTCTCGGGGAACGCTTGGTCGATCACGTCTCGGCCAAGGCCGCCTCCTTGCAGGCGCGCTATCGGAACAACGATTCCACGGCTGTGGCAGAGCTTGCGATCCTGCGTCGGGGCGTCTCTCAGCGTGTGGGCGAGGATGCCGCGCTCGCCGGATCGGTACTCGGCGGCCTCTACGAGAACCCCGCTGCTCTTCCGGACGAGGTGCAGCCCGCGGAGCGCGCCGCATATGCCGCACTGACGCTGTTCGCCGTGCACCAGCAGTCGCATCGCGGTGCGAGCATGCATCGCCCGGGATACTCGCTCGGGCGATCAGCACGCCTCCTGGGGCGACACTCAGGTGCTCAGGACGCCGTACGCCGACGCTTCACCGCTCTGGCCACAGCGACCACCTGGGACGAGACTATGCACCACGCTCGCGGACTTGTGCAGCAGCTGCGGGCATTCGGCATCCCACTCGACTACGGACGGTTCGCACGTGACCTTCTTGATCTGCAGTCGCAGGATCGGGCGGATCGTGTTCGTCTGGTCTGGGGACGCCACTTCTATCGTGTGCGCCACGCCGAAGACGATGCCGAGTCAGACGGCGGCACGGTCGCCGAAACCGACGACACCACAAACGACGCCTGAACGAACCCAAGGAGAACTCACATGACCCGCACCATCGTGGACGTCAACGTCCTGCAGACCGTTCCACCCAGCAACCTCAATCGCGATGACACCGGCAGCCCGAAGTCCGCTGTCTACGGCGGCGTGCGCCGGGCTCGAGTGTCCAGCCAGGCATGGAAGCGCGCCACACGCCTTGCCTTCAAAGATGTCTTGGATTCGTCCACGCTAGGCACTCGGACAAAGCGCGTCGTGGAGCTGCTCGGCGAACGGATCGTCCAGCAAGACCCGGCCATCCCCGTGGAGCGGGCGCAAGAGTTGGCAGTCTTCGCGTTCTCAGCCGCGGGCATCAAGCTCTCGGCCCCCCGTCGCTCGACGGCGGAGAACCCGCAACCACACGAATCCGGGTACTTGCTGTTCTTGAGTTCGCTTCAGCTTGACCACCTCGCGCAGCTCTGCGCTCAAGCGCACGATACCGATGACCCGAAGGCGCACCTCAAGGGCGCAGACGTCAAGAACGCGCTCGACAGCTCGCATTCCGTGGACTTGTCGCTGTTCGGTCGCATGGTCGCCGATGCCAGCGACCTGAACGTCGACGCTGCATGCCAGGTCGCACACGCGGTCAGTGTGCATCCGGTGGAGACGGAGTTCGACTACTTCACGGCTGTCGATGATCATAAGGATGCGGACGCCGAAGAAGACGCCGGCGCCGGAATGATCGGCACCGTCGAGTTCAACGCTTCGACTCTCTACCGTTACGCGACGATCGATGTCGACCTGCTCGCACGCAATCTGGGCGATGCGGATGCGACTCGCTTGGCCGTCGAGGCCTTCGTGCGCGCCTTTGTGACCAGCATGCCGAGCGGCAAGCAGAACACCTTCGCGAACCGCACCTTGCCGGATGCAGTGGTGATCAGCCTGCGTGACACTCAGCCGGTGAATCTCGTCGGTGCGTTCGAGGAGGCCGTGGTCGGGGAACATCGTCTGGCGCAGGCAGCAGAGAGGCTCGCCGACTATGCAGTCGGTATCGACCGCGCCTATGACACGACGCCGGTCGAGACATGGATCGTGCGTGGCAACGGCACCACGAAAGCGCTGGATGTATTCGGTCAACCGGTGTCGTTGGGCGCAGCGGTCTCCGGCGTCGGGGCGGCCGTCGCAGAACGACTGCAGTCGCAGGAGTGACCGTGAGCACGCTGCTGATCGAACTCGCCGGACCGCAGCAGGCCTGGGGTTCGCGCAGCCGCTTCGCGACTCGCGCCACCGAGCTCGCTCCGACACGCAGTGGCGTGATCGGCCTGGTCGCGGCGGCTCTGGGGCTCGCTCGCACCGAGCCGCTGGACCGGTTCGACAAGCTGGAGTTCGGAGTGCGCATCGATCAGCCCGGGCGAATCGAGCGAGACTTCCAGACTGCGCGGACCCTAGATGGCAAGACCTCGATGCCCCTGTCCCAGCGTTTCTATCTCGCTGACGCCGTGTTCCTTGCAGCGTTGGGGACTGAAGACCGCGCGATGCTGGAGAGCCTGCGGCAGGCGTTGACCCACCCTCGGTTTCCGCTGTATTTGGGGCGTCGAGCCTTTCCACCGGCGCGACCGCTCATGCCCGAGATCGTGGATCGTCCTTTGCGGGAGGCTCTCCGGGAAGCGGCGTGGCGGGCGTCGCCCTGGTACCAACGCGTGCGAAGTGTCGAGCAGCCCGCCTTAGAGATCCTGGCCGACGCGCTACCCGGAGAGACGGGAGCCTTCACGCTGCGCGACGTGCCGCGCAGCTTCGATCCGCGAAGGCGACTTCATGACCTACGAGGCGTCGCCGCTCTGTCGACTGCGGGCGACACCTCCACACACGTCTCACCGCATGACCCCATGCTGCTTGTCAGCGAAGAGGAAGTCTGATGTACCTGTCCCGTATCCAGCTGAACCCCGCGCGCCGTGACGCTCAGCAGCTTCTTGCTTCGCCACACGCGCTGCATGCGGCTGTGCAGGCGGCCTTTCCCGACCCGGCTCCGCGGCCGGAGGGCCGGGTTCTTTGGCGCCTTGACGTTGCGCAACACGCGACCCACGTCTACATCGTGAGCCCGACCCGGCCGGACTCTACGCATATCGCTGAGCAGGCTGGGTGGCCTTCGCTTGACGACACCCAGTTGGTGCGACCGTATTCGCCGTTGCTGAGCCGCATAGAGAAGGGCCAGCGTTACGCATTCCGGCTGACTGCCAATCCCACCCACACAACCCGTTCGGTCGAGGGCGAGCGCGGCAAGGTGTTTGGGCATGTGACGGTGGCGCAACAAGAGCGATGGTTGCTCGACCGTCAAGAGCATGCGGGATTTCTCGTCGATATGCTTGCTGCACCCCACGCGGAGCGGAGTGAGGAGACTGAGGTAGCGCGCGCGCTCGTCATCAAGGATCGGCGTACCTTGTCGTTCTCCCGCCGTGAGACGCGGGTCACGCTGCGGATTGCCACCTACGAAGGCTCTTTGCAGGTCATCGACCGTGACGCCTTCGTCTCGGCACTCTGCCATGGCATCGGTCGGGCAAAAGGGTACGGCTGCGGGCTCATGACCATCGCCCCGGCGTGATAAGGCCGCCAAAATGACGATTCCCGGTGCTCGCCCGCCCGATCTGCCGGATCTTGTCCGCGCTCAGGATCGAATGACGTTCATTTATCTCGAGAAGTGCCAGCTCCACCGTGACGCGAATGCGATTACGGCGACAGACGAGCGAGGGGTGATGCACATCCCCGCGGCAGCTCTCGGCGCCCTGCTACTTGGGCCCGGTACCACCGTGACACAACAGGCGATGGTGCTCATGGCAGAGAGCGGATCGACCGTGGTCTGGGTGGGTGAGGAAGGTGTGCGCTATTACGCGCACGGGCGTTCTCTCGCACACAGCTCGCGTCTCTTGGAGGCGCAGGCGCAGCTGATGACAAATCAGAGCAGCCGTCTCCGTGTCGCTCGGGAGATGTACGCCATGCGATTCCCCGGCGAGGATACTTCTGGCCTGACGATGCAGCAGCTACGGGGTCGCGAGGGCGCACGCATCCGACGCGCGTACCGCGAGCATTCACGTCGCACGGGCGTCCCGTGGGCAGGGCGCGACTACGAGGTCGAGGATTTCGCAGCGAGCGACCCGGTCAATCAAGCGCTCTCTGCGGCGAACACGAGTCTCTACGGAGTCGTGCACTCGGTCATTGTCGCGTTGGGATGTTCGCCGGGCCTCGGGTTCGTACACACGGGCCACGTGCGGTCATTCGTCTACGACATCGCCGACCTATACAAGGCTGAACTGACTATTCCGTTGGCCTTCGATCTCGCCGCTGAGGCGCCGTTCGACATCGGGGCGGCCGCGCGCCGTGCCCTGCGTGATCGGTTCCATGGCGGAGCGTTGCGTGAGCGGTGTGTTCGGGACATTCGCCAGCTGCTCATCCCTGACGATTCGGAGCAAGATGCTGACATCGGCCTGGCTGAGAACGTCGTGTACCTCTGGGACGGTTCGCGGCGGGCCGTCGCCGGCGGTACCAGCTATGACGAGATACCGTTCTGATGGTGGTGATCGTGCTTTCGGCGTGTCCCCCCGGATTGCGTGGGTATCTGACCCGTTGGCTGCTGGAGATATCCGCGGGAGTATTCGTGGGCGCCGTATCCAAGCGCGTGCGCGAACTCCTGTGGAAACGCATCGTAGAGATGGTGCGCACGGGTCGAGCAATCATGGTGTTTCCCGCTCGGAATGAACAACGCCTTGAGTTCCTTGTGCACGGCCACCACTGGGAACCCGTGGATGTTGACGGGATCATGCTCATGCTGCGACCTGCAGCGGAACAGCGTGGTCGAGAGTCGGAGACAGCTGGGATGGCCGACACCAGTCGACGAACAGGATGGAGCAAGGCAGCGCGTCGCCGGAGTCGATGACCTCTGAACATTGGACGCGCAGGTTGGGAACTCATTGATGGTTTATCCCCGGGACCGGGGACCACTCTGGCTCTCAGTCGCCGTGGATTCCGACGGTCGAGTCATCCCCGCGGCGCGGGGAGGAGATCGCGGGGATCGTGCTGATGTTCATCGCCGCAGGATCATCTCCGCGCAAGCAAGGAGAACCGGTCGGGACGCTTGGGGAGTGTCTTGCGGAACGGATCACCCCCGTGGTGGCGGGGAGCTCATCGGAGATTTCGCTCAATCGCGACACTAGTGTCGCGTGTCGTTAGTTCCTAAAGGGTTGGATGGTTGGGAGAATTGGCTATGGCGAATTCTCCGGCTCCTGCGCTGCGGCTGTTCGATGGCGACGAGTCCATGCTGCGTGGCTGGCTCCGGTCGACAACGGTGCGTGCGGGTGATGCGAAGCGGGCGCGGATCGTGTTGCTGGCCTCGGAGGGAGTCGCGAATACGCGGATCGCTGAGCTCACGGATGCGTCGGTCGTGACGGTGTTGAAGTGGCGGGCCCGGTACGAAGAGCTCGGGATCGCGGGTTTGGGCGACGCGGATCGGTCCGGAAGACCACGTCATCTGGACCACGCGGACATCGTCGCTGCGACGTTGACCTCGCCGCCGAAGAAGTACGGGGTAACGCACTGGTCATCCCGGCTGCTGGCCAGGCATCTGAAAATCGGGAACGCAACGGTTGCCAGGGCGTGGCGAGAGTACGGGGTGCAGCCGTGGAAGTCGGAGACGTTCAAGTTCTCCACCGATCCGGAACTGGTCGGCAAAGTCACGGACGTCGTCGGTCTGTACCTCGCACCGCCGGAGAACGCGATCGTGCTGTGCGTGGACGAGAAGAGCCAGATCCAGGCGCTGGATCGCACCGCGCCGATGCTGCCGATGCGCATCGGGGACGCTGAGAAGCGCACCCATGACTACAAACGGCACGGCACGACGACACTGTTCGCCGCGCTGGAGATCGCGACCGGGCACGTCACCGGAGCGGTCAAGCCGAAGCACCGCCGGCAGGAGTTCCTGGCGTTCCTGCGGCAAATCGACCGCGCCTACCCCGACGTCGAACTGCACCTCGTGATGGACAACTACGCCACCCACAAGACCCCGGAAGTGAAGGCCTGGCTCGAGCAACGCCCCCGCTTCCACGTCCATTTCACACCGACATCAGGATCCTGGCTGAATCTCGTCGAAGTCTGGTTCGGAATCATCGACAAGCAGGCCATCCGCCGCGGAATCTTCACCAGCGTGAACGACCTCAACGCGAAGATCAGACAATTCATCACTGGCTGGAACGACCGGAAGCATCCTTTCGTCTGGACCAAGACCCCGGAACAGATCCTCGCGAAAGCCAACCGTCAACCAACTTCAGAAACGCGACACTAGATGAGTGAGTCCGTTTGGCTTGTTTGGCTTTGATTTCGCGTGGGCGCTGTTAACGGGAGGCGGCGAGCACCTCATGCTCCGCGTGTACAACCCGGCAACCGTGGGATCATCCCCGCGCACGCGGGGAGCACCTGACGGCGACACCGCCGAGGACGAGGAACGGGGGATCATCCCCGCGGACGCGGGGAGCACGCTCCTGCGCCGCGTTCCCCGTCCCGCTACTGGGGATCATCCCCGCGGACGCGGGGAGCACATCGGCCCCTTGCCGCCGGTCGCTTTGCCGGCCGGATCATCCCCGCGGACGCGGGGAGCACCTTGTTCGAGAGTGAGACAGCTCAAGAACGAAGGGATCATCCCCGCGGACGCGGGGAGCACTGCCGAGCACGGCGACGACACCGAGGCGATCAGGGATCATCCCCGCGGACGCGGGGAGCACGTGGGGAGGGTGAGGCTGGTCATGGTGTGGTCCGGATCATCTCCGCGGACGCGGGGAGCACGGCGCTGACAAGCTCCGCGAGGCCCGCGACGACGGATCATCCCCGCGGACGCGGGGAGCACGGTGGCGCCGACAACGCCGTCCGCCTCTACCCGGGATCATCCCCGCGGACGCGGGGAGCACTCCGACACCGACCTCGACCGGTACGCGGGAGGGGGATCATCCTCGCGGACGCGGGGAGCACTTCGAGGCGGTCACCCGGGGGAAGGACGCGCCGGGATCATCCCCGCGGACGCGGGGAGCACAGCCAGACTGCGCGCAACGTCGCGGAGTCCTCGGGATCATCCCCGCGGACGCGGGGAGCACACGCTCGACGTCACCGACGACGCCCCGGTTGCGGGATCATCCCCGCGGACGCGGGGAGCACGATGCCGGTAAACCGGACGCCGGAATTCCGTCAACGGTGGAGGGCGAGGGATCATCCCCGCGGACGCGGGGAGCACCGGAGCGTGTTCCTGGCCGAGTACGGCGGTTGGGGATCATCCCCGCGGACGCGGGGAGCACGGCGACCAGCTCACGCCGCTCTGCACGGTGGCGGGATCATCCCCGCGGATGCGGGGAGCACTCACAGTCCGACCACAGCCAACCAACCGGCGGGGGATCATCCCCGCGGGCGCGGGGAGCACGAAGTCGCCCATGTCGTCTTCCTCTTCCTCCGGGGATTATCCCCGCGGACGCGGGGAGCACACCGCCTTCGGGATCGTCGCCACATCCGTGGACGGATCATCCCCGCGGACGCGGGGAGCACAGGACTCCGATCCGGTCGACGAGGCCGCGCACGGGATCATCCCCGCGGACGCGGGGAGCACGTCGATGACGGACTGGGTGCCACACCGTACCTGGGATCATCCCCGCGGACGCGGGGAGCACGTGCCGGGCAACGGCGCCGAGGACGTGGCCGTGGGATCATCCCCGCGGACGCGGGGAGCACACCGGTTGCGGCGTCTTTCTGGGTGATCTGCCAGGATCATCCCCGCGGACGCGGGGAGCACGACGATCTCGCCGAGTCCGACATGTGGGATCGGGGATCATCCCCGCGGATGCGGGGAGCACGCATGATGCCGGCCTGGTGCTGCGGGATGGTCGGGATCATCCCCGCGGACGCGGGGAGCACGGGTGCCAGGTGCCGGGTAGCGGCCTGGAGGTCGGATCATCCCCGCGGACGCGGGGAGCACCTCCCATCGAGGCCCGCCTATCCCTGGACGACGGGATCATCCCCGCGGACGCGGGGAGCACCTTCGACCCCATTCGATGGAGGTCACTTGCCCGGGATCATCCCCGCGGACGCGGGGAGCACTCGAATGGGATCGGGTCGGTGATGAGCTCGACCGGATCATCCCCGCGGACGCGGGGAGCACGAGTTCTTCTACCCCGTACCCGGTGCCGAGCACGGATCATCCCCGCGGACGCGGGGAGCACAGCACTATCAGAGGCCCGCCTGCGTGCTGACTGGGATCATCCCCGCGGACGCGGGGAGCACATCGGTGGCGCGGGCATGAACCTCGTGGGCGGGGGATCATCCCCGCGGACGCGGGGAGCACCCCGCACCCGCCGCCGCCACCTTCGATCTGCTGGGATCATCCCCGCGGACGCGGGGAGCACCGCCGACCAGGCGAACCGGGACCGGGCCGGAAGGGATCATCCCCGCGGACGCGGGGAGCACGGGGTGGCGGCGGGCGATGTGATCGTGGTGACGGGATCATCCCCGCGGACGCGGGGAGCACCAACGAGAACCCCGTCAGGAACACTTGACGGGGGGATCATCCCCGCGGACGCGGGGAGCACGAGGTAGGCGCCGGGCCAAGTGCGCTCGGCGGGGGATCATCCCCGCGGACGCGGGGAGCACACCATTGCGCCCTGGTGGACGAACAGCCACCACGGATCATCCCCGCGGACGCGGGGAGCACGTGTCGGTCTTCGTCCACTCCTGCACGAAGAACGGATCATCCCCGCGGACGCGGGGAGCACCGCCGGCACAGCCGGGCAGACCGCGATGTGCCAGGGATCATCCCCGCGGACGCGGGGAGCACGACGATGTCCTGCCGATCGGGGTCACGGTGACGGGATCATCCCCGCGGACGCGGGGAGCACTCGTACGAGTGGACCCCGATTGCGGGGTTGCCGGGATCATCCCCGCGGACGCGGGGAGCACACCCGTCCGGTGACGCGTTCCTGGCAGTTCAGGGGATCATCCCCGCGGACGCGGGGAGCACTCGGTGGGTGTGAACACCGCCCCCGAGACAAGGGGATCATCCCCGCGGACGCGGGGAGCACTCGATCTGCCGATACTCGTAGTCGGCGGGCACGGGATCATCCCCGCGGACGCGGGGAGCACGTCGTGTCGCACCGTGCACAATGGGCGGTGACCGGGATCATCCCCGCGGACGCGGGGAGCACGACGGCGTCGACGAGCACGCGTCCCTTTCGTCGGGATCATCCCCGCGGACGCGGGGAGCACCAATGGGTGGCGGCTTCGGTTGAACGCGGAGGGGGATCATCCCCGCGGACGCGGGGAGCACCCAAATTGGCGAATTGATCGCGGCGTGTCGCAAGGGATCATCCCCGCGGACGCGGGGAGCACGTGAAGGGGACGGCGAGTAACCCGCTCATCTTCGGATCATCCCCGCGGACGCGGGGAGCACGCGATGACGGGTACGCGATCACGGCGACCGATCGGATCATCCCCGCGGACGCGGGGAGCACCGCCGCGTTCAATCTTCCCCGTTGCGCATTCTGGGATCATCCCCGCGGACGCGGGGAGCACGCTGAGGAACCGGGTGGGTCGGGATCACTTGGGGGATCATCCCCGCGGACGCGGGGAGCACGAACGGCAAGTAGGCCCGGTCATGGATGCAGCGGGATCATCCCCGCGGACGCGGGGAGCACGCGACGTCGCCGGCACCGCCCGGGGAAGTCCAGGGATCATCCCCGCGGACGCGGGGAGCACGGGCGCGGCCGTCTCCGCGAAGCTCCAGAAAGTGGGATCATCCCCGCGGACGCGGGGAGCACTGCAACTGCGAGTGCCATCTGGAGCAGAAGGCGGGATCATCCCCGCGGACGCGGGGAGCACTATTCGGCTGAATGCAAGGACATGCCCTTGCAGGGATCATCCCCGCGGACGCGGGGAGCACTACTGGCTGCCCCGGTCAAGCACACGAAACACGGGATCATCCCCGCGGACGCGGGGAGCACGCCACCAGCAAGTCACGAAGCTTCCAGAGCTGGGGATCATCCCCGCGGACGCGGGGAGCACTCGTTCTGGCGGGACCGGGCAGCCGCAAGGGTGGGATCATCCCCGCGGACGCGGGGAGCACGGGTCGCCGATGGCGTTGCTGATGCTGCCCAGCAGCGTCTCGACGGGATCATCCCCGCGGACGCGGGGAGCACCCCTGATGAACGTACAGCCACCACTTCGTCCAGGGATCATCCCCGCGGACGCGGGGAGCACACCGGCGAGTGGAGCTGGCCCCCGCCGCAGGAGGGATCATCCCCGCGGACGCGGGGAGCACGTGGCGTTGTCGCAGACGTACTGGATCGTGGCGGGATCATCCCCGCGGACGCGGGGAGCACCCGGTCGAGCACCGCGATGTCAACGGAATGCCAGGATCATCCCCGCGGACGCGGGGAGCACACTCCTAGGGAGGAAGAGGAAGACATGAGAAAGGGATCATCCCCGCGGACGCGGGGAGCACGGCGTGATGAAGCGCGAGGGCGGGCCTGCCCGGGGATCATCCCCGCGGACGCGGGGAGCACATAAAGTCGCTGCCGGTGCTCTGCACAGGGGAGGGATCATCCCCGCGGACGCGGGGAGCACGCTGACCGCAGAGCCGTTGCTCGAGCTCGTCGGGGATCATCCCCGCGGACGCGGGGAGCACACCGGGGCCACGTGGGAGACGAGGGTCGGGCGGGGATCATCCCCGCGGACGCGGGGAGCACCCCCTGCTCTATCGGGTCAGGAACCGGATGATCGGATCATCCCCGCGGACGCGGGGAGCACTCGTCGATCATGGGGATCAGAGCACCCCACGTGGGATCATCCCCGCGGACGCGGGGAGCACGGTACCGCGTGGGTCGGGCACCGCCTCACGACGGGATCATCCCCGCGGACGCGGGGAGCACTCGACGGACGACTTCCCCGAGAAGTGGCAGCTGGGATCATCCCCGCGGACGCGGGGAGCACTCTGCCTCTGGTGCCCTGGAGGGGCTCTCGGAGGGATCATCCCCGCGGACGCGGGGAGCACAGTGTCGAGGGCATTCAGTATGCAGGCGAGCTGGGATCATCCCCGCGGACGCGGGGAGCACGCGCGTGTCGACGTTCGCCACGTCGGCGAGGGTGGGATCATCCCCGCGGACGCGGGGAGCACACCGGGGCCACGTGGGAGACGAGGGTCGGGCGGGGATCATCCCCGCGGACGCGGGGAGCACGAGCACGAAGAGGTCTTCATCTTCGGCGCGTGGGGATCATCCCCGCGGACGCGGGGAGCACCTGGGCTGGCATTCCTCGGCGGCGCGACATGCGGGATCATCCCCGCGGACGCGGGGAGCACACGCCGGGCTCATATGCCTCTACGGTGTACCTGGGATCATCCCCGCGGACGCGGGGAGCACGGTGTCGACAAGGCTCTCAGGCTCGTCAATGAGGGATCATCCCCGCGGACGCGGGGAGCACCGTTCATCTCCGACGTGTGGAACACATGGATCGGGATCATCCCCGCGGACGCGGGGAGCACACTCAAACAAGAAGTTGGTTCGGGAGCTACGCGGGATCATCCCCGCGGACGCGGGGAGCACGACCATTCCTTCGTCACGACCCCGTACGGGCCGGGATCATCCCCGCGGACGCGGGGAGCACCCCGTCAACTACCCACCCGATGGAGAGGTTCCGGGATCATCCCCGCGGACGCGGGGAGCACTGCTGCTCGTTGCCGATCGGAAGGATGGCGTTGGGATCATCCCCGCGGACGCGGGGAGCACGTCGCCCCCGACCCGGAAGTGTTGCGGATGACGGGATCATCCCCGCGGACGCGGGGAGCACCACTACGACGGCACCTACTTCAAGACGGTCAAGGGATCATCCCCGCGGACGCGGGGAGCACGGACGAGGCCACCGCGCAGGGGCCGACTGCGGGGGATCATCCCCGCGGACGCGGGGAGCACGCCGGCCACGCGGCGGCGATCTCCTGCAGATTCGGATCATCCCCGCGGACGCGGGGAGCACGCATGGGCGATAACGGACGACTGGGGGATACCGGGATCATCCCCGCGGACGCGGGGAGCACTTCAGCAGCCCGATCGTCGGGTCGCCGATTGCGGGATCATCCCCGCGGACGCGGGGAGCACCGCAGCTGGTCGGCGAGCGCAGTGACGTCGATGGGATCATCCCCGCGGACGCGGGGAGCACCGTGAGTGCGCCCGCATGATCCGCGGCCAAGAGGGATCATCCCCGCGGACGCGGGGAGCACGTCGAAGAAGTCCAGTATCTGGTTCACCCATCGGGATCATCCCCGCGGACGCGGGGAGCACGTGACGCTGATGCGTCAGGGCGGGAAGACCACCGGATCATCCCCGCGGACGCGGGGAGCACGGACCGGATCACGAACGTGGTCTTGTCTTCGCGGGATCATCCCCGCGGACGCGGGGAGCACTTCATCATGCCGACATCATGACCCCATTTCGGGGGATCATCCCCGCGGACGCGGGGAGCACCTTCGTGATGGCCCGCACGATCAGCGCGGACTGGGATCATCCCCGCGGACGCGGGGAGCACCTCGGTGCGGCGCTGCGCGTCGCGCATCCCGCGGGATCATCCCCGCGGACGCGGGGAGCACTGGTAGATCCCCGCGACACCACCCCCGAGGGAGGGATCATCCCCGCGGACGCGGGGAGCACGACCTGGCCGAGAAGATGCACACCTACTGGGAGGGATCATCCCCGCGGACGCGGGGAGCACGTCCGCGTATACCGCGGCGGCGGCGTCGTTGGGGGATCA
This sequence comes from Microbacterium sp., assembly GCF_047602155.1. Classification (GTDB taxonomy): domain Bacteria; phylum Actinomycetota; class Actinomycetes; order Actinomycetales; family Microbacteriaceae; genus Microbacterium. The sequence continues at coordinate 1,270,577 of NZ_JASGHZ010000001.1, forward strand.
TCCCCGCGGACGCGGGGAGCACGCGCCGACCGCTGCGGCAGCGGCGCGGGCCTCGGGATCATCCCCGCGGACGCGGGGAGCACACGGCACCCGCGGGACCGAACCCAGCGAACGCGGGATCATCCCCGCGGACGCGGGGAGCACCGCCGACGTCGCAGTCCTCTAGATGGGTGAGTCCGATCGTTTTCAGTGGTCGTAGGCGATGAGGGATCGTTTGTTGGGGGCGTCGGTGAGCCAGTTGTGCCAGATTCCGGCGGCGAGGGCGAGGAGGCGGGCGGCGACGCGGGAGTAGACCCCTGCGGGTGTTCTGCCGCCGTGGTCTTCGAGGGTGAGTTGTCCTTTCAATGTGTCGAACACGGACTCGACCCATTGCCGGATGCCGCCGAGCTTCCCGAACCTGGGGTTCTCGTCCTTCCGGTCGGGACGGATCAGGTGTCCGCCGAGTTCGTCGGTGATGAAGGCCTCGAACTCGCGGCCCGCGAACCCCTTATCGCCGACGATCACCTGTCCAGGGCGGACGAGATGCTGGTCGTGCCGGAGTAGTGCCTCGGTGACCTCGCGTTCTCCGATCTTCGGGTTCGCGAGCCCCCAGATCACGGGCATCCCGTCGGGAGTGCAGACAAGGTAGAGCCGGAACCCCCAGAAGTATCGGGAGTGGGATGCACAGTACCCGTAGCCGGCATGCCCGGCCAGGTCGGAGCGTTTCACGGTCTCCCTCGACGCGGCGCAGGGCACCGGGGTCGAGTCGACCAGCCGGGTGATCTCACCCCAGGACGGGGTGTCGCGAGCGAGCTCGGTGATCACCGCCGACAGCAGCCCAGTGGCTTGCCGGACGCGTTTGCCCCATCCGGACTGTCCAGGCAGGTTCGGGAACATCCCGATGAAGTGCTTCCGTGCGTGCCGGATCCACTTACGGTCCGACGCAATCCCGAGCAGATGCTGCGCGACCAGCAGACACAACAGCTCGACGTCGTTGAGCGCGGGCTTACGGCCCGGTGAACGATCCCGGGTGAAGCCGATCGCTGGAAGGATCCGGTCATCGAGGTGGACGTAGAGTGTGATCAGGAGGGTGTTGAGTTCAGTTTTCACACACCGGGGTTAACACCCTCCGCCTCGCATTAACAGCGTCCACGCCGCGTCAGAGCCAAACAAGCCAAACGGACTCACTCATCTAGGAGGCCGTGTGGGATCATCCCCGCGGACGCGGGGAGCACGCTCGTTCCCTTGATCGAACCTGTCGCCGCTCGGGATCATCCCCGCGGACGCGGGGAGCACCGCTTCGCTGTGCCGTCGGGTAGTCCGATGTCGGGATCATCCCCGCGGACGCGGGGAGCACCGCCGCCGGGTCGCGTCGTACTCTGCGCTCGTGGGATCATCCCCGCGGACGCGGGGAGCACAGCCTCTCCGCGCTGGCGCTGTGGGGCCACCTGGGATCATCCCCGCGGACGCGGGGAGCACCCCGCCGAACTCGACGTCGCGCTCGATGGCGAGGGATCATCCCCGCGGACGCGGGGAGCACACGGCGTCCTGCGCTTCCTCGCGCGTGGCGCCGGGATCATCCCCGCGGACGCGGGGAGCACGGCTACCGCGACGCCAACGCCGAGGTAGACAAGGGATCATCCCCGCGGACGCGGGGAGCACTACGCCTAGCATTTTTAGTGTTAATCTCTAGCGGGATCATTCCCGCGGACGCGGGGAGCACTTCGTGGCGAAACGTACAATATCCCGGTAATCGGGATCATCCCCGCGGACGCGGGGAGCACCACGCTGGACGCGACTCTGCTCCAGTTCAAGGGCGGATCATCCCCGCGGACGCGGGGAGCACCCTTCCCGATCCTGCCGTGGGCGGGCAGAACGGGGATCATCCCCGCGGACGCGGGGAGCACCTGGACGCGACGAACGGTCTGGACACTGGCGTGGGATCATCCCCGCGGACGCGGGGAGCACCCTTCCCGATCCTGCCGTGGGCGGGCAGAACGGGGATCATCCCCGCGGACGCGGGGAGCACCTGGACGCGACGAACGGTCTGGACACTGGCGTGGGATCATCCCCGCGGACGCGGGGAGCACCCTTCCCGATCCTGCCGTGGGCGGGCAGAACGGGGATCATCCCCGCGGACGCGGGGAGCACTCCTTTCGTTAGGCTTTGTTACCTGTGAACATGGGATCATCCCCGCGGACGCGGGGAGCACGAGGGCGATACCTGCACCGTAGAACCGCGTGAGGGATCATCCCCGCGGACGCGGGGAGCACACGGTGCTGGAGCTGATCACACGGCCGAGGTCGGGATCATCCCCGCGGACGCGGGGAGCACCAGGCAGAGGCAGTCACCTCGATAAATGTGGAGGGATCATCCCCGCGGACGCGGGGAGCACTGCGGGGCCTACGGCATCCCTCCCATCGACACGGGATCATCCCCGCGGACGCGGGGAGCACTGACTCAAGGTAAGGCGACGCGTATACGGCACGGGATCATCCCCGCGGACGCGGGGAGCACACCGCACCCGACTGGATGGCCACGTTCGCCGGGGGATCATCCCCGCGGACGCGGGGAGCACGTGACGCCTTCCTGCGTGTGCTTATGATCCGGGGGATCATCCCCGCGGACGCGGGGAGCACAACGTCGACGCGGTCCGCGGCATCCGGGCACGGGGATCATCCCCGCGGACGCGGGGAGCACTGCGCCCATCCGAACGCTGTCCCTCGACCGCGACAATCATCCCCGCGGACGCGGGGAGCACTGACCCATCGCCTGCTGATCAGGCTTCACCGAGGGATCATCCCCGCGGACGCGGGGAGCACAATGTGGTGACAAGAGCCGAGCGGTTGGGTTTGGGATCATCCCCGCGGACGCGGGGAGCACAACGTCGACGCGGTCCGCGGCATCCGGGCACGGGGATCATCCCCGCGGACGCGGGGAGCACAGGAACTTCGGCGAGCCCGTGCTCAAGATGGTGGGATCATCCCCGCGGACGCGGGGAGCACTCGCGCATGCCCTCCACGGCCTGGAGGCACGAGGGATCATCCCCGCGGACGCGGGGAGCACGCTGACCGGATCGTAGAGACTCGAGCGCAGGCGGGATCATCCCCGCGGACGCGGGGAGCACATCGCAAAGGGGAGGACCATTGTCATGACATGGGGATCATCCCCGCGGACGCGGGGAGCACAAGTCCGTTACCACCCTCTCGTGTCCAATAATGGGATCATCCCCGCGGACGCGGGGAGCACGCTACCGGCGAGCGAATCGCTTTTCAGGAATGGGGATCATCCCCGCGGACGCGGGGAGCACTTCCGAGGGTTCGGCACCGCGCTGAAGCCCGCGGGATCATCCCCGCGGACGCGGGGAGTACCGCTCAAGCCAAGGGGGAAAAGCAATGACGTGGGGATCATCCCCGCGGACGCGGGGAGCACATCGCCCCTCCCGTGCTGAGGTAGCTAAGCATGGGATCATCCCCGCGGACGCGGGGAGCACCTGCTACCTGTGGATAACCGATTTGGTAGGGGGGGATCATCCCCGCGGACGCGGGGAGCACTTCGTCGACAGGATCGCCGGCGGGATGGACGCGGGATCATCCCCGCGGACGCGGGGAGCACATTGGTTAGCGTGTTTCCACCGATTTTTGCTAGGGATCATCCCCGCGGACGCGGGGAGCACTCCCGGCTGATGACGTCGGTCCCGTCGATCATGGGATCATCCCCGCGGACGCGGGGAGCACCCGTCGCCGGTCGCGAGTGCCACGTGCCCGTACGGATCATCCCCGCGGACGCGGGGAGCACGCGATCACCGTGCCCGTCGCGGGGAGCGCGTCGGGATCATCCCCGCGGACGCGGGGAGCACCTTCGTGATGGCCCGCACGATCAGCGCGGACTGGGATCATCCCCGCGGACGCGGGGAGCACTTCATCATGCCGACATCATGACCCCATTTCGGGGGATCATCCCCGCGGACGCGGGGAGCACAGCGTGGTGACCAACGCCGAGCGGTTGGGCTTGGGATCATCCCCGCGGACGCGGGGAGCACGCAGCTGTCGTCCGGTGGTGGGCAGCTGCAACAGGGATCATCCCCGCGGACGCGGGGAGCACGCAACGGGTACGGGTCGGGCGCACTGACCGGGCGGATCATCCCCGCGGACGCGGGGAGCACAACGTCTGGAACCCGGTCTTGGTGATCGTCCCGGGATCATCCCCGCGGACGCGGGGAGCACCCCGACGGGCCGGCCTCCGTCACCTACAAGGTGTCATCATCCCCGCGGACGCGGGGAGCACCCCGTGTGACGCGGGGATGATCCGGCTGACTTGGGATCATCCCCGCGGACGCGGGGAGCACAAGCTGCTCACCATCACGTCTCCGACCGGCACGGGATCATCCCCGCGGACGCGGGGAGCACCGAGTCGGCGATGTAGTCGTCGACGTCGAACGGGGATCATCCCCGCGGACGCGGGGAGCACGCCGCAGACCCCACCGACCTCATGCTCGCCGCTGGATCATCCCCGCGGACGCGGGGAGCACAAGGTCATCGTTGCGGCCAAGGAGGCGCTCACGGGATCATCCCCGCGGACGCGGGGAGCACGCTGGCCGTCTCGTGATCCTGCGCGAAGCTCAGGGATCATCCCCGCGGACGCGGGGAGCACCCGAGTCTTCATGACCCGACCTCCCTTTTCTTGGGATCATCCCCGCGGACGCGGGGAGCACCGGTGTCGTCGCGGTGGTTGATGGCCGACACGGGGATCATCCCCGCGGACGCGGGGAGCACATGCTCGCGGTCTTCATCCAAGCGGCGTACTCCGGATCATCCCCGCGGACGCGGGGAGCACATGTTTGAATTTCCTTTCATTGCTGTCTAACGGGGATCATCCCCGCGGACGCGGGGAGCACGACCCCGAACCCGACGCCGATTTCAAATTCCCGGGATCATCCCCGCGGACGCGGGGAGCACGATGCGTCGGGTGATGGTGCGGGTGGCGGACAGGGATCATCCCCGCGGACGCGGGGAGCACGATGCGGGTGTGGGCGCTCCGATGCGGGCCGTGGGATCATCCCCGCGGACGCGGGGAGCACCGCGCCCGTGTCTCTCGTGTCGGTTGAGATGCGGGATCATCCCCGCGGACGCGGGGAGCACTCGAGCGTCCTGGTCGCAGGAGTCGGAGGCGGCGGATCATCCCCGCGGACGCGGGGAGCACGACGCCCCGCTGGACGAGGCGACCGCAGCAGAGGGATCATCCCCGCGGACGCGGGGAGCACGGTACCGCGTGGGTCGGGCACCGCCTCACGGCGGGATCATCCCCGCGGACGCGGGGAGCACCTCCACGTCGTGTACGCGTAGACCCACGGCCCCGGATCATCCCCGCGGACGCGGGGAGCACCGCAGGCGGGTCGCGTCGTACTCCGCGCTCGTGGGATCATCCCCGCGGACGCGGGGAGCACGACCAGGCGCTGTTCGGATCCGACCAGATCGCGGGATCATCCCCGCGGACGCGGGGAGCACTTCAGCAGCCCGATCGTCGGGTCGCCGATTGCGGGATCATCCCCGCGGACGCGGGGAGCACTTCAGCAGCCCGATCGTCGGGTCGCCGATTGCGGGATCATCCCCGCGGACGCGGGGAGCACTCGGAAGGGGGCTCCCTCCAGGGGCTCTCCGAGGGATCATCCCCGCGGACGCGGGGAGCACCGCCGGGTTGATCGGGCCGAGACACACGGCCACGGATCATCCCCGCGGACGCGGGGAGCACGACGCGCGCGGCATGCACCGCATCGAGTACACGGGATCATCCCCGCGGACGCGGGGAGCACGAGAACGTCGTTGAGGTCGCCGACTGGGAACTGGGATCATCCCCGCGGACGCGGGGAGCACTCGGAAGGGGGCTCCCTCCAGGGGATCAGCGAGGGATCATCCCCGCGGACGCGGGGAGCACGACGTGTGGCACTCGAATACGGGCGCCACGTCGGGATCATCCCCGCGGACGCGGGGAGCACGACCCGACCTTCAGCCAGGTCAAGTTCGGTGCGGGATCATCCCCGCGGACGCGGGGAGCACACGGTGCCGGTCGCGAGGCGGGGAATGTGGACGGGATCATCCCCGCGGACGCGGGGAGCACTCCCTGCAGCACCTGCTGACGGGGCTCCGGGACGGATCATCCCCGCGGACGCGGGGAGCACCCCTCTGGGATGGGGGCGTCTTTCGCGTCGGGGGGATCATCCCCGCGGACGCGGGGAGCACGCGGACAGCTGGCCATTGCTCTGGAGTGTCCCAGGATCATCCCCGCGGACGCGGGGAGCACAGCGTCGTGACGAGCGCGGAGCGGTTGGGCTTGGGATCATCCCCGCGGACGCGGGGAGCACTGGGCTCTTATCCGCGCGCTCACGTCGGGAAGGCGGATCATCCCCGCGGACGCGGGGAGCACGGTCGCAGAAAGACGGAGCTATCCGAGCAGTCGGGATCATCCCCGCGGACGCGGGGAGCACTCTGCCACTGGAGCGCTCGTGGGACTCAGCGAGGGATCATCCCCGCGGACGCGGGGAGCACGACGGCAGCGCCAGCGTCGCCGCGAACCTGTCGGGATCATCCCCGCGGACGCGGGGAGCACGGTACCGCGTGGGTCGGGCACCGCCTCACAACGGGATCATCCCCGCGGACGCGGGGAGCACGAACACGTGATCATCGACGCCGGCACGCTGCAGGGATCATCCCCGCGGACGCGGGGAGCACGCGCGAGGCGGGCGTTGATCCCGTCGAGTTCGGGGATCATCCCCGCGGACGCGGGGAGCACACGGAGTTATCCGGGATATCATTCGCTACCAGGGGATCATCCCCGCGGACGCGGGGAGCACGCCCAGCCCTTCGGGCGGTCGCCCTCTTGCAACGGATCATCCCCGCGGACGCGGGGAGCACGTGCACGTATGTTGCGGCGCGGCCCGAACCGTAGGATCATCCCCGCGGACGCGGGGAGCACCTGGAAGATGATGGAACAAAACTCTATGCACACGGGATCATCCCCGCGGACGCGGGGAGCACCGCTCAATGAACTTAGCGGTTCGATTGAACCTGGGATCATCCCCGCGGACGCGGGGAGCACGCCATCAATGTATGTGATGGGCATTTTATTCAAGGGATCATCCTCGCGGACGCGGGGAGCACTGGGTGGTGGCGCTGGTGGTGTTCTTGGCGGCGGGATCATCCCCGCGGACGCGGGGAGCACCCGGTCGCGTCGAAAGCGGGATTGATGCTCCAGGGATCATCCCCGCGGACGCGGGGAGCACTCCGGCACCGAGCCGACCTGGTAGCGAATCACGGGATCATCCCCGCGGACGCGGGGAGCACACCGTGCCCGACACGATGACCCGCGGGTCCACCGGATCATCCCCGCGGACGCGGGGAGCACCGCGTTGAACAGCACAACGCGTCGCGCCGCGCGGGATCATCCCCGCGGACGCGGGGAGCACGTCTTCGCTCTGATCGTGTGGGCCTCGTATTGGGGATCATCCCCGCGGACGCGGGGAGCACGTCGCGATCATCGCGAGCGTCTTACCGCCACCGGGATCATCCCCGCGGACGCGGGGAGCACCGCAAGTCGTCCACCGCGATGAAGCCCTCCGAGGGATCATCCCCGCGGACGCGGGGAGCACCTTAGCATCAGTGGACATGCGTTCTCCTAAGCGGGATCATCCCCGCGGACGCGGGGAGCACCCATCAATGTATGTGATGGGCATTTCATTCAAGGGATCATCCCCGCGGACGCGGGGAGCACCGGGCGATCGAGATCCCGGTGACGCGCCCGTCGGGATCATCCCCGCGGACGCGGGGAGCACCTCAGCCTCCGCCGCCTCATCGCTGATAATGAGGGATCATCCCCGCGGACGCGGGGAGCACCTCCAGCGCCGGTACGACGACTCGGCCTATCAGGGATCATCCCCGCGGACGCGGGGAGCACCCTGTAGCCATGGTGTTCTCCCCTTAGAGGTTGGGATCATCCCCGCGGACGCGGGGAGCACTGCGTGTTGTGCGAGCGCTGCGGACCATTCGGGGGATCATCCCCGCGGACGCGGGGAGCACGTCGCTGCTGTGATCCGAGGGGGACATCGTGCGGGATCATCCCCGCGGACGCGGGGAGCACGGTGTCGTTGCGGTCTCCGCGCTAGTACTCGCGGGATCATCCCCGCGGACGCGGGGAGCACGCGTCGCTCCGTCGCGTCGGCATCCAGGTCACGGGATCATCCCCGCGGACGCGGGGAGCACGGGTCTTGGGTGGGCAACGGCAGTGGCACATGGGGATCATCCCCGCGGACGCGGGGAGCACGGGAGCTCGAACGATGCCGCCGCGGTGTTCGCGGGATCATCCCCGCGGACGCGGGGAGCACTTCGCCACGGTTCACGCTGCGCGCCACGATCCGGGATCATCCCCGCGGACGCGGGGAGCACTCGGAGAGCCCGAGCGTCGACGCGAGATGGTTGGGATCATCCCCGCGGACGCGGGGAGCACGGTTCGTAACGCATTCATGGAAACATTCAAACGGGATCATCCCCGCGGACGCGGGGAGCACACCATGCTCGTACTGCACGCCATCGAAGGCCCGGGATCATCCCCGCGGACGCGGGGAGCACCCGATTGCTCGCTGCACGGTGCGTACGTCGGCGGGATCATCCCCGCGGACGCGGGGAGCACAAGACCTACAAGAGCCGCAGAGGCGCCAAGACGGGATCATCCCCGCGGACGCGGGGAGCACGCCCCTCAGTCATCGCGCCGAGGGGCTGATTTGGGATCATCCCCGCGGACGCGGGGAGCACAACGCTGCGGTGGCCGACGCCGGGAGCGTGAACGGATCATCCCCGCGGACGCGGGGAGCACTGATCGACGTCTTCGGGAGCTACGCGGTCAGCGGGATCATCCCCGCGGACGCGGGGAGCACACACGCCACCTACTGGGACTGTCGCAGGCCGAGGGATCATCCCCGCGGACGCGGGGAGCACCATCACTGATCGGGGCGATGAACCCGAGCCTGGGGATCATCCCCGCGGACGCGGGGAGCACTTGTGACTTTTCTACAAGGTTGTTCGGCGTGTCGGGATCATCCCCGCGGACGCGGGGAGCACTTCGAGAGAGAGGGAAGCGAGCCGAGGCGAGAGGGATCATCCCCGCGGACGCGGGGAGCACAACGTCTGGAACCCGGTCTTGGTGATCGTCCCGGGATCATCCCCGCGGACGCGGGGAGCACACGGCGCGGTGCGCGCGAGCCCGATGGCGAGCGGGATCATCCCCGCGGACGCGGGGAGCACTTCCAAGAGGTCGCGGCCAACGCGTTCGCTGGGGGATCATCCCCGCGGACGCGGGGAGCACGCCCTCCCTCGCCGTGGAGTGACCCCATGCCCAGGATCATCCCCGCGGACGCGGGGAGCACTCGAGGCGGGTCGCGAGCACGCCGATTCGCTCGGGATCATCCCCGCGGACGCGGGGAGCACGTGGGCAGTGGTGGCGGCGCGGTGGTAGGCGGGGGATCATCCCCGCGGACGCGGGGAGCACCGGATGGTCTTGTCCTGGAGGCCGTAGACCTTGGGATCATCCCCGCGGACGCGGGGAGCACATCCCGGCACTCATCGCAGACCCCGGCACGGAGGGATCATCCCCGCGGACGCGGGGAGCACCCTCACCCTCCGCCCGCCTCTGGCTCTACGGCGGGATCATCCCCGCGGACGCGGGGAGCACGAGCGGTTCTACAAGTGGGGCATGTTCCGCGGGGGATCATCCCCGCGGACGCGGGGAGCACTCAGTGTCAAACCGGATGGAGACTGAGTGTCAGGGGATCATCCCCGCGGACGCGGGGAGCACATCCGCCGCCACTGTTCCGCGATGGTATCGATGGGATCATCCCCGCGGACGCGGGGAGCACTCGCGAGCACGTGGGAGCCGGTGATTCTGTGTGGGATCATCCCCGCGGACGCGGGGAGCACCGCCCGGCGCCGGATCGTGTGTATCTGGAGGCGGGATCATCCCCGCGGACGCGGGGAGCACCCGAGGGTTGACGAGATGAGCACGTTGGACGCGGGATCATCCCCGCGGACGCGGGGAGCACGTCGACGCGGTGCTCGCCATGGAGCTGGTCACGGGATCATCCCCGCGGACGCGGGGAGCACGATGTGACCACGTACGCGGATGCGGTGAACTTGGGATCATCCCCGCGGACGCGGGGAGCACAGCTTCAAGCCGGGCACCGCACCCGCCACCGAGGGATCATCCCCGCGGACGCGGGGAGCACGATGTGACCACGTACGCGGATGCGGTGAACTTGGGATCATCCCCGCGGACGCGGGGAGCACGCCGCCGGAACCGCGACGAAAGCAATCGACGAGGGATCATCCCCGCGGACGCGGGGAGCACATGCGGGCTTGCATCGCTGGTGCCGCGCCCCAGGGATCATCCCCGCGGACGCGGGGAGCACGGCGACCGCAACGCGCTTGTGGACGACCTGGAGGGATCATCCCCGCGGACGCGGGGAGCACAGCTTCAAGCCGGGCACCGCACCCGCCACCGAGGGATCATCCCCGCGGACGCGGGGAGCACCCTCAGTGGAGGTTCCTGATCGTGACCGTGACGGGATCATCCCCGCGGACGCGGGGAGCACCGCTTGGATGAAGACCGCGAGCATGCAGACTGCGGATCATCCCCGCGGACGCGGGGAGCACTCGATCTACTCCGCCGTGACGGGCACTGAGGCGGGATCATCCCCGCGGACGCGGGGAGCACGGATCAGGTCGCCCGGGGATCTCGTGCACTATGGGATCATCCCCGCGGACGCGGGGAGCACCCTCGCCGTCATCGCATCCGAGAACACGCCCTCCGGATCATCCCCGCGGACGCGGGGAGCACACCTCACGGAAGGCGAGGGTGACGGTCCAGGCGGGATCATCCCCGCGGACGCGGGGAGCACCGTGCGGGCGACCACTGGGCCGTCACGGTCGGGGGATCATCCCCGCGGACGCGGGGAGCACCCCCTGTAGTCCGAGGGTGCGTGCACGCGCCCGGGATCATCCCCGCGGACGCGGGGAGCACGAGGTCGCCCCGTCGACCGCAGTGTTGTACTTGGGATCATCCCCGCGGACGCGGGGAGCACGCGATGGCCCCACCGACCTGCACCAGGGGCGTGGGATCATCCCCGCGGACGCGGGGAGCACCAGCACCGTCGACGGCGTAGACCACTGCTGCCGGGATCATCCCCGCGGACGCGGGGAGCACGGGCCGCGGTGTCGCGGTCGGGTCTGTGATGGGGGATCATCCCCGCGGACGCGGGGAGCACCAGGGTCGAAGCCCGCCGCATGGACGCGATGGGGGATCATCCCCGCGGACGCGGGGAGCACGGCGGCTATCCGTGTCGCGGTCGAGGGACAGCGGGATCATCCCCGCGGACGCGGGGAGCACTGCGCCGTCGAGGTCGGTGGCGAGGGCTCGGAGGGATCATCCCCGCGGACGCGGGGAGCACGCGCGCCCGCAGTGGCCCGCCATCGTCGCCGCCGGATCATCCCCGCGGACGCGGGGAGCACGCGGCGAGGGCCGCGTCTCCTGTAGCCATGGTGGGATCATCCCCGCGGACGCGGGGAGCACGGCGTCGAGTACGGCATGACTCCCGTGCAGACCGGATCATCCCCGCGGACGCGGGGAGCACAGACCACGTCATCGCGCGGCGCCCCCGGGTCGCGGATCATCCCCGCGGACGCGGGGAGCACGCGGGCACCATCGTTGTCGGGAGCTACGCCTGGGGATCATCCCCGCGGACGCGGGGAGCACGCGCCCCACCAGGGCGCCATCGACCCGGCGCTGGGATCATCCCCGCGGACGCGGGGAGCACCGTTCCGCGGTGTCACCCGGGAAGGCCGCGAGGGGATCATCCCCGCGGACGCGGGGAGCACCCCATCGCCTCGACATACCAGACACGCGCCGAGGGATCATCCCCGCGGACGCGGGGAGCACTTGGGGGTTCGAGTCCCTTCGAGCGCACAGTAGGGATCATCCCCGCGGACGCGGGGAGCACCGTCCCACCCAGATCCATGCCGCGCTTGAGCGGGATCATCCCCGCGGACGCGGGGAGCACGGGATCAACGCCACCTGGCATATGCCGGAAGACGGATCATCCCCGCGGACGCGGGGAGCACGCCACGACTAGGGCGTCCCCATCGTCGTCGTGGGGATCATCCCCGCGGACGCGGGGAGCACGATCGACGCGTCAAGTCCGAACTGACACAGCCCGGATCATCCCCGCGGACGCGGGGAGCACAGGCGCCGGTGACGATGGAACCAGCATCAACCGGGATCATCCCCGCGGACGCGGGGAGCACGTCCCCATGGGCGCGTTCCAGTCCGCCGCGCTGGGATCATCCCCGCGGACGCGGGGAGCACGCGAGCTGTTCGGTGTCGCCGCCGCGTGACTCGGGATCATCCCCGCGGACGCGGGGAGCACTTGCCGTGCCACGGCCCGCCGTTCAGGTGTACGGGATCATCCCCGCGGACGCGGGGAGCACCGACCGCCCAGCCTGATGGACATCCAGAACGTGGGATCATCCCCGCGGACGCGGGGAGCACGGCGTCTCGTCGGGTGTGGCCGGGGGCCGCGTGGGATCATCCCCGCGGACGCGGGGAGCACCACGCAAACGTGGATTGTGTGCGGCGTGTCGTGGGATCATCCCCGCGGACGCGGGGAGCACTCGTCCGGTGGTGGGCAGTTGCAGCAGTTCGGGGGATCATCCCCGCGGACGCGGGGAGCACTTCCTGATCGTGACCGTGACGTTCGATGGGTTGGGATCATCCCCGCGGACGCGGGGAGCACGTCGCTGAGCGCGTCCTGGGACTTGCCGAGGCCGGATCATCCCCGCGGACGCGGGGAGCACGTGATGCGCTTTTCGGACTCCTCGGCTGCGGCGGGATCATCCCCGCGGACGCGGGGAGCACCGGCCCGCCTCCCAGTCGCCAATGGTGGTGCGGGGATCATCCCCGCGGACGCGGGGAGCACCTTCCGCACAGCCTCGGCGTCACACTCTCGACGGGATCATCCCCGCGGACGCGGGGAGCACGAACAACGGTTCTGCGACATCGTCGAGCGTTCGGGATCATCCCCGCGGACGCGGGGAGCACCACCCGATGACGTCGGAGATCGCCGGCACGATGGGATCATCCCCGCGGACGCGGGGAGCACACTGCCTGATCTGGATTTTAATCCCTATTGCATCGGGTCCGGATTCAGTTGGGACATACCGACAGCGAAACGAAGTCGGCGCGCTCGATCGGGAGCGTCGGGCTGTAGCGGATGTCGGTCTGCATCGCGCGGTCGGGCAGGTAGCCGGCGGCATCCCACGCGGCGAGGATCGCCGTGAGCGCGGCAGCGTTGTCGCCGTTGCGGGCGGCGAGCGTGAAGACCGCAGTGTTGTTCGCGCCCGTCTCGTTGCAGGCGCCCACCGTGACGTCGATGTCGGATGCCAGCAGCACGCTCCCGTCCGCGTCGACAGGCCCCGAGGGCACGGCCGACAGCGTCAGGTCGAGCATCCGGTCGAACTCGGCGCGCGCCTCGTCGTAGCTGAGCGCGTCGGCCGTCGGCGCGGGCTCCGGTCCGATCGGTGCGGGAGAAGCCGCAGGACCGGTCGCGGCGGCGATGGCAGCGTCGGCGGCATCCGCGGCCCCGGCGGCTTCGTGGCCGATGCGATCGGACATGACCGATGTCAGCAGCGCGAACGCCCCGAGCATGACGACCGTGCTGAACGCCCCGACGATCGTCCACCGCAGCGACTTCCAGCGCCGCCCGGCCCACACGATGCCCAGCGACACCAGCACCGCGACCAGGAGAATCGCCGCGCACTGTACGGCGTTGGTGCCCATCGTCCCCACGGCGAGAATCCGGCGGCCGAGCGTGCGATCGACGCTGGCGAACGGTCCGCTGAAGACGGCGATCAACGCCGTCAGCAGGAAGAGCCCGGTGGCGGTGAGGCAGACGACGATGGCGCCGAGCACGAACCCCACGGTCGCCGCTCGACGACGGGCGGGACGGTCGATCGGCTGTGTCGCGGCATCCATTCGATCATTCTGCGGATGCCGCCTGCCGAATCCCTGAGGGATCGAATGCCGGGGCCGCCATCAGCCGCGGAGAAGGCTCGCCAGAGAGTCGGCCGCGTTCGGTGCTCCGGCGCGACGGAGTGTGGCGAACGTCGAGTCGTCTGTCGCGCCGGGAAGTCGCGACACCACGAGCCGGTGAGCGGCGACCATCCCGTGCGGGAAGTCCGCGCACAACAACGACAGCAGAGCGTCTGCTGATATGAGCCGGATGCCGACCTCCCCCATCGTGTCGGCCGGGAAGTCCTTGAGGGTGTCGGTGCAGAGTATGTCGGCATCGACAGACACTGCGGCGGCGAGCACGTGGCGGTCGTCTTCGTCGGGCAGCGGGATGTCTGCGACGGCAGCGGCGGCATCGCTACCAGGCTCGACCTCAGCCTCTGGAAAGGCACCGTTCATGGCAGCCAGAAGCCGCTCGCCAGCCGCAGCATCGAACCCCGCGATGTTCTCGCTGAGGTGCTCGACGACTTCGGCGAGGATGGCCGAGCTCCAGCGAATCTCAATCAGCTCGCCCATTGCGGCGTAGAGGAGGTAGTCGCGGAGGATGCGGGAGTACAGCACGTTCGCATCCGCGAGGACGACGCGGATCGGCGGACGCTCTTCGCGCTCGGCGGAGGTCACTCGAACAGGCCCAGCTCGTTCTGCAGCCGGGACAGCTCCTCCATGCCTTTGTGGTGGCGCCCGCGCGTCCATGCCTTGAACGCCTCGACCGACTCGATCGGGATGCGATGGTGGGTGCCGACCATGCGGAAGCCCAACTTGCCCTCATCCATGAACTTGCGAACCTGCGGACGCGAGACACCGAGAAGAGCCGCAGCCTCGGAGGGAGTGACCTCAGCATGACCATGTGTGACGACGACCCGTTGGCCGCGCGAACGCGCATCCACGATGCGGGCTAGCCACTCCGCGGTCTGCCGGGAGACACTGACCTCGACCTCATCGCCGGCGCCGTCGAGGGCACGGTGTAACGCATCCGCGTCGCGAATCAGGACGTCGGTCATGGTGACTCCCATCTGCTTTAACTGCAACAACTGTAGCAGGTGTCGGATGATGTGCTATCGCGCACCGCCCGACCATGCTGATGTGGATGAGGCCGTCGATGGTCGATCGGTCGTGGAAGTCGGCGCGCTCGATCGGGAGGGTCGGGCTGTAGCGGATGTCGATCTGCATCGCGCTTCGGACATGACCGATGTCAGCAGCGCGAACGCCCCGAGCATGACGACCGTGCTGAACGCCCCGACGATCGTCCACCGCAGCGACCCCCAGCGCCGCCCCGCCCACACGATGCCCAGCGACACCAGCGCCGCGACCAGGAGAATCGCCGCGCACTGTACGGCGTTGCTGCCCATGGTCCCCACGGCGAGAATCCGGCGGCCGAGCGTGCGATCGACGCTGGCAAACGGTCCGCTGAAAACGGCGATCAACGCCATCAGCAGGAAGAGCCCGATGGCGGTGAGGCAGACGGCGATGGCGCCGAGCACGAACCCTACGGTCGCCGCTCGACGACGGACGGGACGGTCGGTCGGCTCTGTCGCGGCATCCATTCGATCATGCTGCGGATGCCGCCTGCCGAATCCCTGAGTGGGTCGGATGCCGGGGCCGCCGTGTGTGTCCGCGCCCCCGACTACGGTGAGAGACACTGCGGCGCCGATCTCGAGGGGGCTTGCCATGACCGCGCAGTGCGAAGATCGAGACGTGAGCGAGGCGTCCGTGTGATCCCCGACTTCTACACCCACCGCGAAGAGTGGCCCGCGCTGATCGAGCAGATCGTCGAGCTGCTGGGGCGAGTGTCGGCGCTGGAGGCGCTCTCGGAGAGGGGCCTTGAACTTCGTCGCATGAACCGCATCGGGTCGGTCCATTCATCGACGGCGATCGAAGGGAATGCGCTGAGCTTGGCGGCCGTCGGTCGCATCGCAAGCGGCGGCGCAGTGTTCGGCCCACAGCGTGACATCCAAGAGGTCGAGAATGCGTTCGCTGCTTATGACGCGCTCGAGACGCTCGACCCGTGGAACGTCGACGACTTCGTTCGGGCGCACGGGCTCTTGACGAGGGGTCTCATCTCGGAGGCGGGCGCCTTCCGGACTGTTGACGTCGACGTTGTCGGGCCGGCGGGCGATGTTTTGCACACGGGGTCGCGTCACGAGAAGGTGCCGCGCCTCGTCTCGGAACTACTGGAATGGGTTGCCTCGGCGGATGATCACCCGATCATCGTCTCCAGCGCCGTGCATTTCCTCATCGAACACATCCATCCCTTCCGCGACGGCAACGGGCGCATCGGCAGGCTCTGGCAAACGCTCATCCTCAGCAGGTGGCGTCCCCTGTTCGCATGGACCCCGACCGAGACACTTGTGCGCAGAAGTCAGGAAGGCTACTACAGCGCACTGCAACGCTCGCGTGTGCCCGAGATCGACGCCGCCTCGTTCATCTCCTACATGATCGACATCATCTTGCGCTCGCTTCACGAGTACGAGCTGCAGAGCATTTCTTCCGTCACGGATGGCGGAAGAAATGGCGGAAGAAACGCTGCTGTTCTCGCGGTGCTCCTGGGCGACCCGACGCTCACGGCGGTCGAGCTGGCCGATGTCCTCGGGACGAGCAGCCGTACGATCGACCGCACGTTGCAATCCCTGAAGGCATCCGGACTCTTGCGACGCGAAGGATCGACCAAGTCGGGACGCTGGATCGTGGTGGAGCGGGGTTCGTGACCGCACGGCAGTCCCTCTGATGTGTTGATGTGTTTGACGTGAAGAGCGCGCCTTGGCTACAGCATGTATGGGTGCCCGGCGGTGTCCTCGATCAGCCGCGGAGAAGGGAGGGTCGAGGCGGGGATGGCGGCATCCGCGGCCCCGGCTGCTTCGGTGTCGTCGGTGAACGCTTCTATACAGACGGCCTCGTGGCTCGGCACGTCGGGGTGCGGAGCCGTCGGCTGTTCCGGGTTGGGGGCCTTCGGCTCTTCGCCGGGATCCTTCTCGGTGCTGGGCTCGGTGAGCTCGGTGGTCGTCGGCTCGCGCGTGATCTCACCGTCGACGTCGCGGTCGCCGGCTTCGGCGGCGCGGGCGGTCTCTGCGGCTTCGGCGGCGCGGTCGGCGGCGTGGTCGAGCGGCCACTCCATGCCACCACGGGGGTCGGGATCGGTATCGGACATGATGCTCCTTCTGTTCTTCGTGGGAACGCTGTCTGGCGAGTGTGCGGCACGCGACGGAAGACAGGGGGGTTGACAGGGCGTGGGCGGCGGCATCCGGGTTCGGCGAGCGGATGCCGATGGCTTCTTCATAACCTCCTGCACAGGCGGCGATTTTACAGATCTGTCCACAATTCGAGGGAATCTTCATTCCCATGTCGGAGGGTCATGTCACACTGTATATATGACTTTCATCGGAGATATGCGCGAAGCCGTCGGCCGGCTTGCGGTGTTCTCTGAGCTTGCCGTTCCGACCCCTGATCTGCCCGTTTCCGTCACGTCGCTCAGCGATGCCTCTGTCGGCAACCTCCTCGGCGACGTGTCCTCGGCGATTCATGAGCTGACGGTGCTCCAGACCGTCCTGACCGGCGTCGTCGCGCAGCGATCGCGTCGCGACCTCGGCGGCGAGGGCATGGCCGCGAAGGGCGGTTTCCGCTCGCCCGTCGAGATGATCCGCATCGTCACCGGCACGACCAAGGCCGAGGCTGCGCGTGCCGTCAAGGTCGGTACGTCGCTGGTTGACAGCGTGCCGACTGCCGCGGACGGGGTCGATGGGTCCGAGAGCGGTGCGGGGATGGATGCCACGGCCAAGGAGACGCCGTGGTTCGCACCCTTGCAGACCGCGCTTCTGGCGGGCCGATTGACGCAGGCGCAGTACGACGCGATCTTCAGCGGTCTGGGCGAGCCTCCGCACGGCGACGGCGACGGCGACGGCGACGATGACGGCGACGGCGGTGGCGGCGGCGATGCGACCGTCGACGATCCGTCCGCGGAGGCCGCAACCATCGCCGCGGGGTTCGCCGAGGCGTGGCGCCTCGCCGCCGACGAGCTGGCACGGGATGCCGCCCGTTGGACCGTGGAGCAGCTTCGCGACAACGCCCGCACCCTGCGTGATCTGCTGGACGAAGACGGCGCCCAGGAGCGTTTGCGCGCACGATTCGCGGCGCGGACGTTCCGGATGTGGCGCGACGACACCGGGCAGCGGCGCGGCACCATCACCTTCGACGACGAGATGGGCGAATGGCTCGCGAACGTGTTCGACGCAGCCCTGCGCCCCCGTCGTGGCGGTCCGCGGTTCGTCACCGACGAGGAGCGAGCCGCCGCCGACGAGCTGGCCGCCGATCCGCGCAGCAACGAGCAGCTCGCGTACGACCTCCTCGCCGACCTGCTGCGGGCGGGGGCGCTCGCCGAGGCGAAGGACGTGTTCGGTGCGCGCGAACCGGGCGTGCGGCTCGTCGCGATGACGGACGCCGTCACGGGCGCGTCCACCCACCGTGACGCGCTCGGCCGGCTCGTCGCCACCGGATGGACCGAAGACGGCGCCACGACCGTCGACGGCGCGACCCTGGAGCGCGCGCTGTGCGTCGGCGGCGCCGTCGCGGTCACCGTCGACACCTGCGGACGGCCCCTCGACGTCGGGCGCGAAGAACGCCTCTTCACTCCGGCCCAGAGACTGGCGCTCGCCCTCCGGGACGGCGGATGCATGTGGCCCGGATGCGAGCGACCACCCTCGTACTGCGAAGCCCACCACTGTGTCGAATGGGCCCGCGGTGGCACGACCGACTGCGACCAGGGGATCCTCCTGTGCCGATACCACCATCTGACCCTGCACAACCAGGGCTGGCGGATCACGACCGGGTCCGACGGACAGTTCCTTCTGCACGCACCGGCAGCGGCGGGGGTGCAGGCGCCGATCTTGCTCCGATCGAAGTCGGCGTTGCGGTGGATGTGGGATCCGCCTCCGCCGCGGGTGGGCTGGCGATCCGCGCCCGGCGTGCCCGAGGCCGCGCCGCCTGCCGCGCCGTCGCCAGTCGCGCCTGCCGGTGTGGCGTCGCCTGTCGCGCCGTCGCCAGTCGCGCCTGCCGGTGTGGCGTCGCCTGCCGCACCGTCGCCCGCCGCCGCGCCGTCGCCAGCCGCGGCTGCGTAGGTGCCGGGCAGGGGCAGCAGCCGGGCGGCGGAGCAGTCGGGCAGGAGCCGGGCGGCGTAGGAACCGGTAGGGGCAGCAGCCGGGCGGCGGAGCAGTCGGGCGGCAGCCGGGCGGCGGAGCAGTCGGGCGGCGTAGGAGCCGGGCAGCGTAGGAACCGGGCGAGATGCTCCGCGGCGTGATCGCGGCGATCGCGGCGACTGCGGATGCCGGACTACGCTCGCCATCATGAGCACCTACGACGTTCTCGAGCTCGGGTCGATCGACTCGTGGGGGCAGGCCGACGGAGTGGCGCCGGGCAAGCGCTTCGCCGAGGCGGCCCTGCCGCTGCAGTACCTGGGCCTGTCGGCCAACTCGCTCGACCCCGGGGGCAGCGCGCCGTTCTGGCATCGGCACGCGACGCACGAGGAGATCTACCTCTTCCTCACCGGCACCGGCCAGATGGCGCTCGACGACGACGTCGTCGACGTCGGCCCGGGCACCCTCGTGCGGGTCGGGCAGGACACGTGGCGCGCATGGCACGCCGCGGCCGACAGCGACGGGCCACTCACCTGGATCTGCGTCCGGGCCGGCGGCGGCACCCTGGAGCAGATCGGTCGCGACGGCGAGCGCGACACGCGACCCTTCCCCTGGTGACGGCCGGCCCGACCGGCGCCGAGTGCGGGGAACTGGCATACTGCCAGAGTGGTCGCTCATAGCGACCGCACAGCGTTCCTCAACTGAAGGGCATCTCGTGAACCGTCGTCGATCCCTGGCGCTGGCGGCATCCGTCGTCGGCCTGTCGCTGGCCCTGTCCGGCTGCTCCGCATTCGGAAACAGCCTCGACGGCGCCGTGCGCCTCGACGACAGCGCGACCCCCGATGGCAGCGACCTCGACGACGACACGACCACCGAGGGCAGCGACCTCGACATCTTCTCGCTCGCCGTCGGCGACTGCTTCGGCGACCTCTCGGACGACGACGTCCTCTCCTCCGTCACAGCCGTCCCGTGCGATCAGGCGCACGTCTACGAAGTGTTCTACGACTTCGAGCTCCCCGACGGCGAGTACCCCGACGACGACCAGGTCGCCGACATCACGTGGGAGCGGTGCGACGCGGCATTCGAGACGTTTGTCGGCCGTGCTTACGACGACTCCACGCTGGACTACACCTACATCTCGCCGACCGAGGAAAGCTGGACGAACATCGACGACCGCCTCGTCTCGTGCGTCATCGGCAGCGAAGGCGTCACCGTCACGGGATCGGCGCAGGGCTCGCAGCAGTAGGGCTCGCAGCGGTGCCGGATGCCGCCCGCACCGCTGACGTCACAGCCGCCGTGCGGCTCAGCGCAGTCGCCGCGGCGCCCGCGGCATCCTAGGCTCGACACATGACCGGCCTCACGCCCTACCTGCATTTCGATGGGACGGCACGCGCCGCGCTCACCTGCTACCGCGACGTCTTCGGCGGCGAGCTCGTCCTCCACACATACGCCGACTTCGGGCGCGCCGACGGACCCGGCGACCGCATCGCACACGGCATGCTGCAGGGTCCCGTCGAACTGTTCGCCGCCGACGCGGCGCCCGGCGAGGCAACCCTGCAGCTGGAGGGCGTGCTGTTCTCGCTCCTCGGCACCGCCGAGCCGGCCGAGCTCGAGCGCTGGTTCGCCGCCCTCGCGGATGCGGGCGACGTCCTCGACCCGCTCGCGCTCAAGCCGTGGGGCGATCACGACGGCCAGGTGCGCGACCGCTTCGGGGTGACCTGGCTGATCGGGTATCGGGGCTGACGGCGCCGCGCATCCGGCCTCGGATCGGGCCATGACCGGGCTCGACGACGTCGCCGCGTTGCGGGCGTGCGCGGACGAGCTCGACACCCTGCTGGCGCGCCTCGACGCCGACGAGGATGCCGTCCGCGCCGACCGCGCCGACGCCACCGCCGACGACGAGCACGACCCCGAGGGATCGACGCTGTCGGGCGAGTGGCAGCGGCTCGAGGCGCTGCGCCGGTCGGTGCGCGCCGAGCGTGCGGAGGTCGCGGCAGCGCTCGCGCGGGTGGATGCCGGCACCTACGGCACGTGCATCGCCTGCGGCGAGCCGATCGCGCCCGCGCGCCTGGAGGTGCGGCCCATGGCGACGATGTGCGTCGGCTGCGCGTCGCGGGTGTGAGCCGGGGCATCCCTCGCGGGCACGCACGCGGCCATCGAGGAGGTGCGCGCGGCGCTCCGCACGGATGCCGCCGCGTAACTCAGGCAATTCGCGCGGGCCGTCGGGCCACAACCGCGGAATTACGGGGATCGTGATCTACGGCGTCGACAATCTGCAGCGGTTCAAGGGGAGAGATTGCAGAGTACGTGAGGGAGATTTTGCAGAGCGGCGTCAGGGCTCACTCGTCGGATCGTCCGTCCCGACGAGCCGGCCCAGGCCGCCGATCACGAGGTCCAAGCCCACTTCGAAGGAGTCGCCGAACGTGTGCGACGGCGCTTCGACGTAGAACGCCGCGAGCTCGAGCATCCGCCCAGTGCGCTGTCGCCACGCGCGTGGTGTACGCCGCGGCGTTCGCGGTCGCGGCGGGATTCCTCTTCGAACCCGCCGACGTCGATCGATTCCACGCCATCTGGGAGGCCGCGCTCCTGATCTTCGGCCTGCACCTCATCCTGGTCGGAGTGGCGATCATCCGGGCGACCGCACTGCCGACCCTCGTGGGCGTGCTCGTACTGATCTCGGGCGCGGGCTATGCGATCGACGCCGTCAGCATGGCGATCTCTCCGTCCGCGCCGCTCACGCTGGGGGAGGTTCTCTTCGTGGGCGAGGTGGTGCTCGCGATCTGGCTGCTCGGATGGGCAGGGCGTTCCCGCAGCGCGGACACGGCCCGGGTGCAGACGCTCTCACCGCAGCGGTGATTCATGGGTGACACACGGCATCCATCGCCGTAGCGCACAACCAAATGGTTGTACAAATGGAGTTGAGCGACGAGGAGGTCGACCGCGTCTTCCACGCCCTCGCGGCGGCGACGCGGCGCGACATCTTGCGCCGCACGATCGAGCGCGAGCAGTCGGTGTCGGCACTCGCCGCCGACTACGACATGTCGTTTGCGGCGGTGCAGAAGCACGTCGCCGTGCTCGAAGCCGCCGGCCTCATCGTCAAGCGCGCTGAGGGGCGCGAACGCCTCGTCCGGGCGGACCCGGAGATGATCGCCCGCGCCCGCGCCCTGCTCGCCCGCTACGAAGAACTCTGGCGCGCCCGCATCGACCGGCTCGATGCGCTGTTTGCCGACGATCCCTCGCCGAGCTCGGGGACCGACCCGAGCTCGGCGGCCGACACACCGAACGCCCGACACGCCGACTGAAGGAGAAGAAGCGATGCCCGTGACCTCCGTCACCACCGACCCCGAGGCGCTCACGATGACCCTCGTCGCCGACTTCCCGGTGCCGGTCGAGCGCCTGTGGAAGGCGTTTGCCGACCCGCGTCAGCTCGAGCGCTTCTGGGGTCCGCCCGGATACCCGGCGACGTTCGACACCTACGACCTGCGCCCCGGCGGCGTCTGCCACTACTGGATGACGAGCCCCCAGGGCGAGCGGTTCCACGCCCGGTGGGACGTCGTCGAGGTCGAAGAGCCGCATCGCATCGTCGTGCGCGACTCGTTCGCCGACGCGCAGGGTGAGGTCGACACCTCCATCCCGACCGGACGGATGAGCCTGATCTTCGAGGGCACTCCGGAGGGATCCCGCTTCACGGCGGTGTCGGAATCGCCCACGGCGGAGGCGCTCGAGCAGGTGCTCGCCATGGGCCAGGCCGAGGGGATGCGGATGGCGATCGACCAGCTCGACACCGTGCTGCAGGAGCTGCGCGCGTACGCGCAGGGAAAGGGCACGCGCACCGAGATCCTCGACGACACCTACGTGCGCATCACCCGGCTCATCGACGGCCCGCGCAACCTCGTGTGGCGCGCGCACCACGAGCCCGAACTTCTGAAGAAGTGGCTGCTCGGCCCCGACGGCTGGCAGCTGGTCGAGTGCGAGGTCGGCGACGCCTCCCGCTACGTGTGGCAGCGCGGCGACGACGAGACCACGCGCTTCGGCTTCGAGGGCGAGACGCTGGTCAGCGAGCCGCCCCACCGGGCGGTCACGACCGAACGGATGATCGGCGGGGAAGGCCCCGGTACCCTCAACGACCTGCAGCTGTATGAAGAGGACGGCGCGACCCTGCTGACGATCCTCATCGAGTATCCGTCCGTCGAGCTGCGCGACACGATCCTCGCGACCGGCATGACCGACGGCATGGAGGCCTCGTACGCGCGGCTGGAGGAGACGGTGCGCGCGGAGTGAGCCGCGGCATCCGTCCGAAAACGTACGGGCGTGGCGGCGGGTGTTCCCGCGCGGTGGGACAATGGAGGCATGACCGCCGAGCACCGCATCGAGACGGCGCGGCTGCGCCGCAGCCCGCGCTACGCGGCGTTCCTGCTCGTGGGCGCAGGCCTCGGCATCCTCGTCGCCGTGCTGCTGACCTTCCTGTTCGACGGCACGGCCGAGCCGAGCGCCACCACGGGCGTCGAGTACTCCACGTCGCAGGTGTTCGGCTTCGTGTGCCTCGTCTGCATCCCGGTGGGACTCGCCCTCGGCGGCGGGGTGGCGCTCGTCGCCGACCGGATGCTGGCGCGCCGCGCGCGCAACGTCCTCGTCGACCACGAGCGGGTCACCGACCCGGCCGAGTAGCCCGCGGCATCCGCGGCGGCCCGTTGAGTGGGCCGCCGGCCCGTCGCGAAAACCGGAGAAATCACGAAAACCGGACGTGTGCACGTTCCCACGTCCTGTTCTGGCGTGATCTCCTGTTTTCGCGCGCGGATTCACGCGGCGGATGCCGGGGGGTCACCCGGCCACCCGGCTCGTCAGGCCAGCTCGGCGATGAACGGGGCGATCGCGGAGTCGAAGCCCGCGATGTCGCTGCGCAGGCTGTCGGTCACCGCGACGGTGAGCGTGCCGATCCACCACACGCCGCGCTGCGCGAGCGGCAGCACCTGCACGTTCAACTCGAACGAGTGCGCGCGGCGCCCGACCGACCGCTCGTGCTCGGCGATCGCGCTCGCGTACGCGCGGTACGACGCCCCGGTTCCGAGTCCGGCCCGGTAGCGCGCGTGCGCCGCGCGGGCGAAGGCCACGGCATCCTTCGCGTGCGGCGCAATCGCGGCACGCAGCTCGTCGCATCCCTCGACCGGCAGCGCCACGATCGTCTCGAAGCCGTCGACCAGGTCGAGCGGCACCCCCGACGGATGCAGCTGCGGCTCGACCGTCATGCCCCAGTAGTCGTCCCACTGCGCGCCGAGCGACGCGGGCGCCTCGGCGGGCGCCGACGCGACCTGGCGCAGGTGCGGCAGCACCTCGGGACCACGGATGCCGAGCACCTGTCGCAGGTACAGCGCCACGAGCACGGGCAGGCCGGCGTCTTCGCGCACGACCCACTCCGGCTTCTCGGCTGCCATGGCGCCCATCCTAGAGAACCCGCGCCCGCTCGGGGCGGGCGTGAGCCCCGTGCGCGACGGGTAGGCTGGTGCCGTGGCTGAAGCCCGACCCGATCCCTACACCCAAGCCGGCGTCGACACCGCGGCGGGAGACCTCGCCGTCGAACTGATGAAGTCGGCCGTCCGACGCACCCACGGGCCCGAGGTGCTCGGCGGCGTCGGCGGCTTCGCCGGCCTGTTCGACGCCTCGGCGCTGACCCGTTACGCCAAGCCGCTGCTGGCCACCAGCACCGACGGCGTGGGCACGAAGGTCGCCATCGCGCAGGCTCTCGACGTGCACGACACGATCGGGCAGGATCTCGTCGGCATGGTCGTCGACGACATCGTCGTGGTGGGCGCCAGGCCGCTGTTCATGACCGACTACATCGCGTGCGGCAAGGTGTTCCCCGAGCGCATCGCCGACATCGTCCGCGGCATCGCGACCGGGTGCGAACTGACCGGCACCGCCCTCGTCGGCGGCGAGACCGCCGAGCACCCGGGCCTGCTCGGCATCAACGACTACGACGTCGCGGGCGCGGCCACCGGCGTCGTCGAGGCGGATGCCGTGCTCGGCGCCGACCGCGTGCAGCCGGGCGACGTCGTGCTGGCGCTGGCATCCAGCGGGCCGCACTCCAACGGCTACTCCCTCATCCGCCACATCGTCGCCGGCGCCGGCCTGAACTACGCGGCGCACGCCGCCGACTTCGGCCGCACCTGGGGCGAGGAGCTGCTCGAGCCCACCCGCCTGTACACCCTGCCGCTGCTGGGCCTGATCGACGCTGTGCGCGAGGGCGCGCACAGCGCCGTGCACGCCCTCAGCCACGTCACCGGCGGCGGCATCGCCGCCAACCTCGCGCGCGTGCTGCCGCCGGGCGCGTGGGTCGAGGTCGACCGCTCCACCTGGTCGCCGGCTCCCGTGTTCCGGGTGCTCGCCGACATCGGGTCGCTCGAGCTGGAGCAGACCGAGGGCACCTGGAACCTCGGCATCGGCTTCTTCGCCGTCGTCGCGGCCGAGCGGGCGGCGGAGGCGGCATCCGTTCTCGCCGCATCGGGCATCGCGACCTGGCAGGTCGGCGTCGTCGGCGGCGGCACGCGGCCGGCCGGCGAATTCGTGCAGGGCGCCAAGGGCGTCGACGGCGGGGCCGTGCGCCTCGTGGGCACCTACGCAGAAACGGAATAAGCAACACCTCATGTGCGGAATCGTCGGCGTCGTCGGTCAGGGCCCGTCAACCAGGAGATCTACGACTCCCTCCTCCTGCTGCAGCACCGCGGGCAGGATTCCACCGGCATCGCGACCGCCGAGCCCAACGGCGTCTTCCACCTGTTCAAGGCGAAGGGGCAGGTGCGCGAGGCGTTCCGCACGCGCGACATGCGGGCGCTCCTGGGCAACATCGGGCTGGGGCACGTCCGCTACGCGACGAAGGGCACGGCGTCCAGCGAAGAAGAGGCGCAGCCCTTCTACGTCAACGCGCCGTACGGCATCGTGCTCGTGCACAACGGCAACCTCACCAACACGCGCGAGCTGACCGACGAGCTCTTCCACACCGACCGCCGGCACCTGAACACCAGCTCCGACACCGAACTGCTCGTCAACGTGCTCGGGAGCGAGCTGCAGGCATCGATCTCAGGGCCCGAACTCGACCCCGAGCAGGTCTTCCAGGCGGTCACCCGCGTGCACGAGCGCGTCGAGGGCTCGTACGCCGCGATCGCCCTGATCGCCGGCTACGGACTGCTCGCGTTCCGCGACCCCTTCGGCATCCGTCCTCTCATTCTCGGGACGCGGCCGGTGCTGTCTCCCGCGGGCGAGCGCACCGGCGGCTACGAGTGGATCGTCGCCTCCGAGTCGTTGGTGCTGGAAAACGGCGGCTTCGAGGTCGTGCGCGACGTCGAACCCGGCGAAGCCGTGTTCATCGACCTCGCCGGCAGGCTGCACACGCGCCAGTGCGCCGCGCATCCGCAGCTGATCCCGTGCTCGTTCGAGTACGTGTACCTCGCCCGGCCCGACTCGGTCATGAACGGCATCTCGGTGTACGAGGCGCGGCTGCGCCTGGGCGAGCGCCTCGCCGACACGATCGCGAAGTACACGCCGCAGGGGGCCATCGATGTCGTGATGCCGATTCCCGACTCGTCACGGCCGGCGGCGATGCAGGTGGCGCGCAAGCTCGGCCTGGAATACCGCGAGGGCTTCTACAAGAACCGCTACGTCGGCCGCACCTTCATCATGCCGGGGCAGGCCGTGCGCAAGAAGAGCGTGCGACAGAAGCTCAACGCCATGTCGAGCGAGTTCAAGGGCAAGAACGTGCTGCTCATCGACGACTCGATCGTGCGGGGGACGACCTCGAAGGAGATCATCCAGATGGCGCGGGATGCCGGCGCCCTCTCGGTCACCTTCGCCTCCGCCGCGCCTCCCGTGCGGTATCCGCACGTGTACGGCATCAACATGCCGTCGCGGCACGAGCTGGTCGCCCACGGACGCACCATCCCCGAGATCGCGAAGGAGCTCGGCGCCGACTACATGGTCTACCAGGAGATCGCCGACCTGAAGGCCGCGATCCTGGAGAGCTCGCCCGACGTCGAAGACCTCGACATGAGCTGCTTCGACGGCCGCTACGTCACCGGGACGGTGTCGGAGGAGTACCTCGCCTGGGTCGAGGGCCATCAGGAGAGTTGAGCCGGGCCGGGTCAATGCCGCGCAGCGGCGTTGATGCGGCCGCGGCTCAAGGTTGAGCGAGCGCCGCGAGGCGCGCGTGGAAACCCCGGTCGGCGGCGTCGCCCGTCCTGCCCGCCTCCGGCTGTCCGTCCCCGCCCGCCCGCCCCGCCTGTCTCGTCGAACCTGCCGGTTGGGCACGACCAGGCCGGATATGAACCGTTCGCAAGCGGCAGGGTCGACCGTAAGGGGTCGGGTCGACAGCGCGACGGCGTTGATGCGGCCGCGGCTCAAGGTTGAGCGAGCGCCGCGAGGCGCGCGTGGAAACCCCGGTCGGCGGCGTCGCCCGTCCTGCCCGCCTCCGGCTGTCCGTCCCCGCCCGTCCGCTTGTCCCGTCCGCCCGTCCCCACCCGCCCGTCCCCACCCGCCCGCCCGTCCCGCCCGCCCGTCCTGCCCGCCCCGCCTGTCTCGTCGAACCTGCCGGTTGGGCACGAGCAGGCCGGATACGAACCGTTCGCAAGCGGCAGGGTCGCCCGTAAGGGGCCGGGTCGACGACACGACAGCGCGACGACACGACAGCGCGACGACACGACGGCGCGACGACACGACGGCGACGACGCGGCGGTCGCGGCGCGAGCCGCGTGCCCGCGGGGCGGGCCTAGGCTGATCCAGTGAGCACGCCCGCATCCCGCCCGCTGTGGCACGGGCGCGCCCTGGCGCTGGTGGGCGTCATCCTGGTGGCCTTCTCGCTGCGCTCGGCGGTCGCGTCGCTGTCGCCGCTGATCGGCCACATCGCCCGTGACTTCCCGGTGTCGTCGGTCGTGCTCGGGCTCATCGGCACGGCGCCGCCGTTGTGCTACGCCGTGTTCGGTATCGTCACGCCCGCGCTCGAGCGCCGTTTCGGGCTGGAGCGCCTCGCCACCCTGTCGATGGTCGTCATCGCGATCGGGTTGCTGACGCGGAGCCTGGCCCCCGACGCCCTCGTGCTGCTGCTGGCGACGGCCCTCGTGTTCGCGGCGGTCGGCACCGGCAACATCCTGCTGCCGCCGCTCGTGAAGAAGTACTTCCCCGACCGGCTCGGGCTCATGATGACCCTCTACTCGACGACGATGGCCGTCGCGACGTTCCTGCCGCCGCTGTTCGCCGTGCCGATCGCCGACGCCGCGGGCTGGAGGTTCTCGCTGAGCCTGTGGGCGGTGTTCGCCGTGGCGGCGATCGTGCCGTGGGTCGTCATGGCCGTGCGCGAGCGCGCCGCCGCGCCGGTCGAGGTCGAAGAGACCGACGCGGGCGCCCTCGGCCGGATGTGGCGCATCCCGCTGGCGTGGATGCTCATGATCGGCTTCGCCGTGTCGGGCGTCCTCGCCTACACGTCGTTCGCGTGGCTGCCGGTCATCCTCACCGACGTGGCCGGGGTCTCGGCCGCCGAGGCGGGCGGGATGCTGTCGCTGTTCGCGATCCTCTCCCTCCCCGGCTCGATGCTGGTGCCGCTGATCGTGGTGCGCTTCGGCGCCGTGCGCGCGGTGTTCGCCGTCGCGATCACGTGCGGCTTCATCGGCCTCGGCGGTCTGCTGTTCGCGCCCACCGTGGCGCCCTGGCTCTGGGTCGGCGTGTTCGGGCTGTCGGGGTCGCTGTTCCCGCTGAGTCTGGTGCTCCTCGGCATCCGGGCGCGTACGCACGAGGGCGCCGTCGCGCTGAGCGGCTTCGTGCAGAGTGTCGGCTACGCCGTGGTGGCGGTGTTCCCGGTGGGCATCGGGGTCGTGCACGACCTCACCGGGTCGTGGACGATCCCGCTGGTCGTGCTGCTCGTCGTCGTCGCCGCCGCGATCGCGCCCGCCATCGTCGTCGCCCACCCCCGCACCGTCGAAGACGAGTGGGAGCGCCGGCGCGGCGCGTGGTGAGCCGGCATCCGGCCACGCGAAACGCGCTCAGGCGGACCTGAGCGCGTGGACGATCGAACGGTTAGGCCGTTTCGAGTTCGTCCTCGTCTTCGTCGGCGTACTGATCGGCCCACTTGTCGACGTACTCGTCTTCTTCGTGGTGTCCGAGTTCCTTCTCGAGCGCGGAGTAGTTCACGTTGTACGTGTCGTACTTGAGTTCGCGAGCGATCTTGGTGTGCTTCGCCTTCTGACGGCCACGCCCCATGCGAGACCCCCTCATTTCTGAGTCACGGGCGGGCGCAGTGCCTGAGCGCCAACCCGGTGCATTCACGATGCATTCACGATCCGGCCCGAAGCCGGGAAGAGTAGCATTCAGGATATCACGGTGCCCTCATGGCCTCGCGGTAACGCCGCCCCGCCGGGTCCGTGACCCGCGACCGGGAGGATGCCATGGCCGACGACCACGATGTACCCGTTCCGCAGCACGCGGTGATCGTCGGGGTGGTCCCCGATCAGCCGGCGCGTGTGCTCAGAGAGGCCGCGCGCTACGCGAAGCTGTTCGGCGCCCCGCTGATCGTGACGCACGTCGACGTCTCCCGTTTCGTGACGTACGAAGACCCCGACGGCTACGTCCATTCCGCGCCGATCGACATCGACATCGCGATCGGCGAGGCCCAGCTGAAGGTCGTGACGGATGCCGCCGAAGCCGCCCTCGCGGGCAGCGGCGTCGCGTGGTCGGTGCGGCAGCTCGTGGGCGACCCGGCGATCGCGATCAAGCAGCTCGCCCAGCAGGCGCAGGCCCAGCTCATCGTCGTCGGCACGCGCCGGCGCGGGTTCGGCGAGTCGATCCGGGAGTTCTTCACCGGGTCGGTGGCGGCGCGACTGGCGCACCGCCAGTCGCGGCCGATCCTCGTCGTCCCTCTGCAGGAGCCCGCCGCCGACGACGAGCCCCTCTGGCCCGAGGGCCCCGAGGGCTAAGCGCAGTCCGGTCCACTGGTCGGGGTTGCGCTTTTTCGTCTCGCTGCGCTCGCTCAACGACCGGGATCGGCCACCGGTCGTTGAGCGAGCGGCGTCGCCGCGAGACGAAACGGCTCAGCCGCGGAGAGCCCGGGTGAGCGCGGCCGAGGCCTCGTCGAGGGCGCGGCCGAGGTCGTCGACGACGGATGCCGCCAGGTTTCCGCCGTGGGCGAGGTGCGTGCGCAGGTCGGCCCGGATGTTGCCGCGAAACTCCGACACCAGCGCCTCGGCCCGCCGCAGCTGCTCGCGGGCGAGCGCCCGGGCGTCGTCGTATCCCGTCGTGGCGTTCGACGAACCCGGCACGTCGGCCGAGTCGCGGTCGGCGCGCGCCGACGCGGCGAGGTCTGCGCGCAGGCTCTTCATCGCCTCGCGCACGCTGCCGCGCACCTCGTCGGCGATGAGCCGGATGCTGTCGGCGAGGCCCGCCTCGATGCCCTCCAGGTCGCCGGCGCGGTCACGGACTTCGCCTCGGCCGGCATCCGTGATCTCGTAGATCGTCTTGCGACCGTCGACGACCTTGGTGACGAGCCCCTCTTCTTCGAGCTTCGCCAGACGCGGGTAGATCGTGCCGGCGCTGGGCGTATAGGTGCCGCCGGTGCGGTCGGACAGGGCCTGCATGAGGTCGTAGCCGTGGCGCGGCGACTCGTCGAGCAGGTTCAGCAGGTACAGGCGCAGGTCGCCGTGTGAGAAGACGGGGGCCATGTCAGAACTCCTCGGATGCCGCAGCAGCCGCGCGGCGCAGCACCGTGATGTCGCCCGAGACCGAGTTGGCGCGCACGTCGACGAAGCTGCCGCTGAGCTCGCCGAACGAGTCGACGTAGGCGGACGGACCCGACTGTGACCGCTTGACGCCGTCGACCATGATGCGCCCGCTGACGCTGCGCAGCACGTAGTTGGCGGGGTGGCCCTCGTCGATGCGCACGGTCGCATCGCCCGAGACGGTGTTGAGGCTGACGGCATCCACCCGCCCGGCCGAGTCGACGAGCATGGCGCCCGAGACGGTGTCGATCGTCGCCTTCCGGATGCTGCCGGTCGCAGCGACCTCGCCCGAGACCGAGTTGGCGCTGAACGTGCCGTCGAGGCCGCGCATCTGCACGTCGCCCGAGACGGCGTTGACGGTCAGGTCGCCGGCGAGACCGTCGACGATGATGTCGCCCGAGACGGTGTTCAGGCGGGCGCCGCTGACGAGGCCCGATACGAGCGCGCTCGCGCTGACCACGCCGAGGGTGAGGGCGATGCCGCGTGGGACGGCGACGCTGATCTCGGCCTTCGGGCCGGCGGTGCCGAAGTTGCGGAACACTTCGAGGAAGTTGTCCCAGCGCAGCTGCGGGTGGTCGATCTCCACGACGTCGCCGGAGGCTTCGATGCGCAGGTCTTTGATGGTGACGGCGTGCACCTCGATGCGCACGCCCGGCTCGTCGTGCGCGACGACGTCGATCTGGCCGCCGATGAGCCCGATCTTGAGCTTGCGGATGTCTTCGAGGTCGATCACGCGGGTCTCGCCCGGCTTGATGAGCCATTTCTCGAGGGTCATTGTTCTTCTCCCGGCCTGTGCCTTGCGATGGATGCCGCGACTCAAGATATATCGCGTTCCACCACCATAACACGATATATCGCGAGTGCGCCCCTCTCCTCTCCCTTCCCCTCTCCTCTCCCTTCCCCTCTCCTCTCCCTTCCCCTCTCCTCTCCCTTCCCCTCTCCTCTCCCTTCCCCTCTCGCCCCTCCCCTCCCCGCGAAACCTCACAAATGTCCGCGACACGCCGCGACACGCCGTGCCGAGACGGACATTCGCGAGGTTTCGCGAGACCTCGCAGATGTATGCGACACGCCGCAACAGGGCCGCACGAAGCGGACATCTGTGAGGTTTCGCGGGGCACTACTCGTGCGCGACGCGCTCGCCGGCCTCCGGCCGGGAGGCTTCCGCCCGAGCCGCCCTGGTGCGACCGCGCGAAACCCGGCGGCTCGGGGGGAACGCAGCGGTTCGCGGACCGGGCGGAGCGCGGCGTGCACTAACCTGCCGTCGTGACACGTGCGCGGTGGTTCAGCCCGGGTGCACTCGTCCTGGTGTTCCTGGGCGGCGCGGCCGGCGTCGCGGCCCGCGCCGCGATCACGCTTCCGCTGGCCACCGACCCGCATCCGCTGGTGGTCCCGGCGACGACCGTCGGCATCAACCTGCTCGGGTCGCTGGCGCTGGGGGTGATCGTCGGGTGGCTGGACGACCGGCATCCGCTCGCGCGCACCTTCCTCGGCACGGGAATGATGGGCGGCTTCACGACGTACAGCGCGTTCGCCGTGCACGTCGTGACGGTCTCGACCGCGTCGCCGTTCGTCGGCCTCGCGCTCATCGCGGCGTCGCTGTTCGGCGGGGTGCTGTGCGCGGCGATCGGGCTCGGCATCGGGCGACGGTTCACCGGCCGGCAGGGCGAGGTCGAACCCGCGGAGGATGCCGAGTGAGCCCGCTCGAGTGGACCCTCCTCGTCGTGGCCGGCGGGCTGGGCGCGGGCGGGCGCTATCTGCTCGACGGATTCGTCATGAAGGGGAGGCGCGGGGCGTTTCCCCTGGGCATCCTCGTCGTGAACGCGACCGGGTCGTTCCTCCTCGGCCTGCTGACCGGGTTCGGCACGACGGTCGCGCCGGAGTGGCTGGCGATTCTCGGCGTCGGGATGCTCGGCGGCTTCACGACGTTCAGCACGGTCTCGGCCGAGACGGTGCTGCTCGCGCAGCGTGGCCGCCGCGAGTGGGCGTGGCTGAACCTGCTCGGCACGCTCGTCGTGTGCGTCGTCGCCGCCGCGCTCGGGATCCTGCTCGGCGGGCTCTTCCCGCGCTGAACCCGACGTCAGCCGTCGACGCCCGGGCCGAGCCGGCGCTGGTGGATGGCGAGGCTATCGCGCCAGTCGCGGATCGTCTGCTTCTGAGAGTCGTCGCACGCGTAGCCGTACCCGACGTTCACGTCCCAGTACTCGTAGTCGCTCACCCAGACACGGTGGTCGAGCGTCCAGCCGTCGAGGTAGGTGAGGGCGAAGCAGTCGGCCATCGTCTCCCAGTCGCCGCCGAAGACGACCGCCGCCTCCTCGGCCGCGACCGGATCGGCGTACTGCAGCACGTGCGCGAACTCGTGGTACGCGATCCCGGTGCGAATCCAGTCGGTCATGTAGGGCAGGGTGTCGTCGGTGGCGTCGATGTGCACGACCAGCGGATCGTCGCCGCGCACGCACGCCAGCACGTCGTTCTGGCAGAGCGCGTCGGCGTCGTCGAGCTGCCACGTCACGTACCCGTAGCCGAGCTCATCGATCACCCGGTCGTAGACCCCGCCCGTCGCGCCCGACGCGACCCGGGCCTGCGCGGCCTCGCGCTGCGCGGCGAGGTGATCGCGCGCCGCGATGACGGATGCCGTCGTCTCATCGAGGCCGTCGGCATCCCATCGCTGCGACCAGGCCTGCCACGCGAACGAGTCGTAGCTGTCCCACGGCACGAGCGACGGCAGCGGCACGCCCTCGTACGCCGCCGTCTCGGCCAGCAGCCCCTCCATCGCCGCACCGAACGCGTCTTTGCGGTCGATGAGGTCGCGCTGTTCGTCGAGCTCCTTCTGCTGCTGCTCGATCTCGCTCTCGCGATCGTGGATGGTCGTGTTGGCCTGCTGCAACTGCAGAAAGACCCAGATGGATGCCGCGATCGCCCCCGCCAGCGCCAGGCTCAGCAGCACGATCGCCACCGTGCCCCCGCGTGAGCGGCGGCGTGGCGGAGCCGGCGGTTCGGCGGCGGCCGGTGGTGCGGCGGGGGGCTCGGCCGGTGCGGCCACGGGCAGCGGAGCGACCGACGGCGCAGCGGCGGGTGCGGTGCTCGGCGGAGCAAACGGCGGCGCGGCTGACAGCAACGGTGCGGCCGAGGGCAACGGTGCGGCTGCCGGCGGCGCGGCTGAGGGCAACGGTGCGCCAACCGGCGGCGGCGCGGCAAACGGCGGAGGTACCGCAGGCGGCGGGGGCACCGGTGGCGGCACGGAGGGGTCTGACATGGCCGAGCCTCTCTACGCGTGGACTCTCAGCATAGAAGTTCGGCAGATAGATACGGTCGCCCCGCGAGCGGAGCGAGACGAAACGCGCGGAGCCGTGAGAGCATCTCGTCTCGTCGCTTCGCTCCTCACGGGGCGACCGGGACCGCGTCTGCCCCGTTGCGCGTGCCAAAAGCAGGGCGAAACCGCCTGAGACCGCTCTGAAGAGCCGCTTTCGGTCGATCGGCCCTGCTTTTCGCACGCCTTCGCGAGTATCAGCGAGGCGACCGATCGGCGGAGCCGCTTATTCGCAACCGTCGGGTTATCCCCCTGTCGGCGGCCCGGCGGGTGCATGCGACAATGAACCGGATACAGCTCTGTATCGAATCCACCACACAGCAAGAGGTCATCCGTGTCGAACCTCGCCGTCCTGAGCCTGCGCAACCGTGCGCTCATCGCGCTCATCACGATCGTCGCCGCCGTCTTCGGCGGCCTCGCGCTGACGAGCCTCAAGCAGGAGCTCATCCCCTCGATCGAGTTCCCGCAGCTGTCGATCGTCTCGACCTACCCGGGCGCCTCGCCCGACGTCGTGAACAACGACGTCTCGACGCCGATCGAGACGTCGATCCAGGGCATCCCGGGGCTCGAGTCGACGACGGCGACGAGCACGACCAACGCCTCGATCATCCAGGCGTCGTTCACGTACGGCACCGACCTCGCGACGGCCGAGCAGAAGATCCTGCAGGCGATCAACCGCATCAAGTCGACCCTGCCCGACGGCGTCGACCCGAACGTCATCTCGTTCTCGATCGACGACTTCCCGGTGATCGCGCTCGCCGTCACCGGCTACTCCGACGAGCAGACGATCCAGGCGCAGCTCGAGGCGAGCGTCGTACCCGACCTCGAGGACGTCGCCGGGGTCAGCGCCGTCGCGATCGTCGGCGGTCAGGGTCAGCGCGTCACGATCACCCCGGATGCCGGAAAACTCGCCGCCGCCGGCTTCACCCAGGCCGCCATCACCGATGCGCTGACACAGAACGGCATCCTCTTCCCCGGAGGATCGGTGACCGAGGGCGACCAGTCGCTCACGGTGCAGACCGGCGTGGGGCTCGCCTCGGTCGACGAGATCGCCGCGCTGCCGCTCGTGCCGTCGACGCCGGAGCAGGCGGCATCCGGCGCCCTCACGATCGCCGACGTCGCGACCGTCGCACTCGGCCAAGACCCCGTCACGTCGATCTCACGCGTAGGCGGCGAACCCGCCCTGACCCTCTCGATCACGAAGCTCCCGTCCGCCAACACCGTCGACGTCAGCCGCGGCGTCACCGCCCTGCTGCCCGAGCTGCAGAAGGCGATCGGCGAAGACGTCACCTTCACCGTCGTGTTCGACCAGGCGCCCTACATCCAGCAGTCCATCGAATCGCTCGCGCAGGAGGGCCTGCTCGGCCTCGTGTTCGCCGTCCTCGTGATCCTCGTGTTCCTGCTGTCGGTGCGTTCGACGCTCGTCACGGCGATCTCGATCCCGACGAGCGTGCTGATCACCTTCGTCGGCATCCAGGCGTTCGGTTACTCGCTCAACATCCTCACGCTCGGCGCCCTGACGATCGCGATCGGCCGCGTCGTCGACGACTCCATCGTCGTGATCGAGAACATCAAGCGCCACTACGTGGGGGATGCCGACAAGCTCCGTTCGATCCTCCTCGCCGTGCGCGAGGTCGCCGCCGCGATCACGGCGTCGACCATCACGACCGTCGCCGTGTTCCTCCCGATCGCGTTCGTCGGCGACATGACCGGCGAGCTGTTCCGCCCGTTCGCGATGACCGTCACCATCGCGATGAGCGCCTCGCTGTTCGTGGCGCTCACGATCGTGCCGGTGCTCGCGTACTGGTTCCTGCGGCCGGGCATGCCGATCGTCGATGCCGAGGGCGACGCGATCGACCCCGAAGACCCGGCAGCGCCGCCGAGCCGTCTGCAGCGCGCGTATCTGCCGATCCTCACCTGGACCCTCAAGCACTCCTGGGTCACGCTGCTGCTCGCCGTGCTCGTCCTCGGCGGCACGATCGCCGCCGCGCCCCTCATGAAGACCAACTTCCTCGGCGACAGCGGCCAGAACACCTTCACCGTCACGCAGCAGGTCGCGCCCGCCGCGAGCCTCGACGCCGAGGATGCCGCGGCCCAGAAGGTCGAGAAGGTGCTGCTCGGCGTCGACGGCATCGAGACCGTGCAGACCTCGATCGGCTCGAGCGGTTCGGCGCTGCGCGACGCGTTCAGCGGCGGGGCCGGGGGCATCACCTACTCCATCACGACCGACCCGGATGCCGACCAGCTCGCCGTCCGGGGCGACGTCACCGCGGCGCTCGCGCAGCTCGACGACGTCGGCACCGTCACGGTCTCGGCGGCGCAGGGCGGCTTCGGCTCGAGCGACATCGAGGTCGACGTCACCGCACCTTCCGCCGACGCGCTGCAGCAGGCGACGGATGCCGTCGTCACGTCCCTCGACGGCAAGGACGACATCGGCCAGGTCACCTCGAACCTGTCGGCGTCGCTGCCCTACGTCGCCGTCACCGTCGATCGCGGCAAGGCCGCGGCGCTCGGGCTGTCGGAGGGCGCCGTGGGCGCCCTCGTGTCGAACACGATGCAGCCCACCGGCGCCGGCTCGGTGGAGATCGACGGCACGGCGCTGACGGTGTATCTGCAGGCGGCATCCGTCCCCGGCACGATCGACGAGCTCAGGGCGATGGAGATCCCGTCGTCGGCCGGCATGATCCGCCTCGACGCGGTCGCGACCGTCGAGCAGAGCCAGGGCCCGACGTCGATCACGACCCAGCGCGGGCACCGCACCGCGACCGTGACGGTGAGCCCGTCGACCGACGACCTCAACGCCGCGTCGGCGACGGTCATGGCGGCGCTCGAAGACGTCGCGCTGCCCACCGGCGCGAAGGCGTCGATCGGCGGCGTGCTGACTCAGCAGCAGGATGCCTTCGGCCAGCTCGGTCTCGCGATGCTCGCCGCGATCCTCATCGTCTACATCGTCATGGTGGCGACCTTCAAGTCGCTGCGTCAGCCGCTGCTGCTGCTCGTGTCGGTGCCGTTCGCGGCGACCGGTGCCATCCTGCTGCAGATCGTGACCGGGGTGCCGCTGGGCGTCGCGTCGCTGATCGGCGTGCTGATGCTCATCGGCATCGTCGTGACCAACGCGATCGTGCTCGTCGACCTCGTCAACCAGTACCGGTCGAAGGGCCTGTCGGCGCACGACGCGACGGTCGCCGGTGGCGCGCGCCGCCTGCGCCCGATTCTCATGACGGCGCTCGCGACGATCTTCGCGCTCACGCCGATGGCGCTCGGCATCACCGGTCATGGCGGGTTCATCTCGCAGCCGCTCGCGATCGTCGTGATCGGCGGGCTCATCTCGTCGACCGTGCTGACCCTGCTCGTGCTGCCGACCCTGTACAACCTCGTCGAGGGGGCGCGTGAGCGCCGCGTCGCGCGACGCGGTGGCGACGCGGCGGCAGATGCGGGCCCGGACGGTTCTGCCGGCGGGCCGGATGCTGCGCCCGATGCGGGTGCCGCGGCATCCGCGCCCGTCTCGCGCCGGGCGCTGCGCGCCCACTGATCCGCCTCAGCCCCGCTGCCCCCGTCACCCCGTTACCCCTGTTACCCGCGAAACCTCGCAAATGTCCGCGACACGCCGTGCTGTGCCGGCCAAAGCGCGACATTTGTGAGGTTTCGCGGGGGACGGGGCGCGGGGGATCGGGCGGGGAGGGGAGCTGTTCGGGTCAGCCACCCTCCCCGAGCCCGTGGGTTCTCCGGGGGGAGGAGAGCGGGATCAGAGGCCGGGGGAGCCTACTGACACCCAGATGATGAATGCCCATGCTGCGACAGTAAGGGGGGTGCTGAGCAGCAGGCCGCGCAGTGCCGGTGCGGTGATCTCGGTCTGGGGGGACGAGAGCCGTTCGTACACAATGTCGGCCGGGCGGGGGGAGTCGGCTACGACGATTGCCGGGGGGTGCAACGTCATTAGAATCCTTTCATCTAGGACCACACTACGGGATTTCTGGAGGAACGCAATGTAAAATTTTTGAGTCACCTGTATGCGTTCAGATAATTCTGTTTCTTGCGCACGATGCCGGTTGCTGATACATACCCCGCGGGTCACGATGTCGCGAACGAGACTCCCCACTGCAGAGTCCACGATTCGCCGGGAACGAGGCGGCGCAGTCCCCGCCCGGAGTTGAAGGCGTCGGCGGGCGCGGTCATCGGCTCGACCGCGACGGCGAGCGGCTGCCCGGGATAGCGATCGGTCGTGAAGACCTGTACGTAGTCGAAGCCCTCGCTCTGCCACAGCGTGACCGCGCGACCGTCGGGGGCGGTCAGGGTCGTACGGCTGCGGCCATCGGGATCGCGCTCGAGCCGTGTATAGGCGGTGTCGAGCGCGAGATCGCCCAGGCGCCGGCCCGCCCTCAGGTCGTTGGTCGCCTCGACGGGGGCTTCCGAGACGGGGATCTTCTGCGCGTCGGTCGTGAACGCGGTGGCTCCGGATGCCGCGATCACGAGCTCGGCCGTCGGTGCGGACTCGATGAACAGGAACGGGTGGGCGCCCACCGCGACGGGTGCCTCTCCCGCGCCGGCATTCGTGATCTCGTGGGTCACGTCGATGCCCATGCCGGTCACGGCATATGTCACGCGGGTGTCGAGGAGGTAGGGGTATCCGGTCTGCGGGAAGATGCGCGCGACCAGGGTGACGGCATCCGTCGTCTCGGGCGGTGTCGTCTCCTGCTCGTAGGGCGCGAATCGCAGCAGGCCGTGGGAGGCGTTGCCGAGCGCGGGTTCGGTGATGGCGAGCTGGCGCGGCGTGCCGTCGTCGTTCCAGCGGCCGTCGCGGACGCGGTTGGGCCACGGCACGAGCACGATGCCCGAGGCGCTCGGCGTCGCCGTGCCGGCGGGATACGGCGGAACCAGACCGACGCCGGCGACGGTGAGGGCGCGCAGCGCGGCCCCGACCTGGGTGATCGTCGCCGTGACGCGGCCGTCGGCCGAGATGAGGGCGAATTGCCGGCCGGTGGGGTCGAGTGCTGCGGTCATGGCTCCCATTGTGGCGCCCGCTGTGACGTCCGGCGCCCGTTCGGTCGCGGCGATTTGCGGGTCGTCGGCCGACACACTCGCAAAACGCCGCGACTGAACAGGTGGGGATGCCGGTGAACAGGTGGGGATGCCGGTGAGCAGGGGGGATGCCGGTGAACGGGTGGGGATGCCGGGCGGGTTCACAGACTCGACCGGTACAGTGGGGTGGTCGGCTCTGGACACCGCGCGTGCGCGGAGGGGTGTGTGAGTCCCTTGTGAGTCCTAGGGGGCCGATGGTGGGAGCGAATCCGCTCCGACGACCATCACTGTGAATGGCCCCCGGCCGACGGATGTCCGGGTAACTCCTCGCCGCGTGTGCGGCCGCGCTCGCATGCGCGAAGTGGAGTGCTGTTCTCGCACGAGACAACCCAGAAGGACACTCCCATGCCCAAGAACAAGAAGCCGGCCGGCGGCCGCGCCCAGAACTTCGAGCCGCGCTACGGCAAGAAGACCTCCTACCAGGACGCCAAGCGCCGCCCCGGACAGTCGTCCGCCGGCACGCCCGGCAGCAAGAGCCCGGGCCACCGCGGATACCGCGCCGCCGAGGCCCCGGCGGAGGCACCCGCGAAGAAGCAGCGCTGGACCGCGCAGGAGCGGGCCGGCCGCGACGAGGCTCGCGGCATCCGGACCCACGCGCGCGACGACCGCCCGCGTCGCGACGACCGTCCCGCCCGCAGCTTCGACGACCGTCCGCGTCGGGAGTACGGCGACCGTCCTGCCCGCTCGTTCGACGACCGCCCGCGTCGCGACGACCGTCCCGCCCGCAGCTTCGACGACCGTCCGCGCCGCGATGACGACCGTCCGCGCCGGGAGTACGGCGACCGTCCCGCGCGCTCGTACGATGACCGTCCGGCCCGCTCGTACGGCGACCGCCCGGCTCGCAGCTACGACCAGCCCCGCGGCGAACGTCAGCCCCGCGACGACCGTCGCACCTTCGGTGATGCCCGTCCGTCGTTCCGCGACGACCGTCCGCGTCGCGATGACGACCGTCCGCGCCGCGAGTACGGCGACCGCCCCGCCCGCTCGTTCGACGACCGTCCGCGTCGTGACGACGACCGCCCGCGTCGCGAGTACGGCGATTCGTCCTCCCGCGACGGCGTGCGCTCCTCTCGGTCGTTGAGCGAGGGCGCGGAGCGCCCGAGACGAAACGCGGCGACCAACCGTGATGCCAACCGCACGGAGCGTTTCGTCTCGCCTGCGGCTCGCTCAACGTCCGGCACCCGCCGCGGCTACGACGACCGGCCCGCGCGCAGCTACGACGACCGCCCGCGCCGCGACGATCGCGACCGCTACGGAGACCGCGACCGCCGTCCGGCCGGTGCCCCCTCCGCCGGCAACCGCTCCGATTGGGCCCACGCGCCCGGAGGCTCCGCGCGGCGCGCCGGCGACGCGTGGAGGGGGCGTGGGGAGA
This sequence comes from Microbacterium sp., assembly GCF_047602155.1. Classification (GTDB taxonomy): domain Bacteria; phylum Actinomycetota; class Actinomycetes; order Actinomycetales; family Microbacteriaceae; genus Microbacterium. The sequence goes on from NZ_JASGHZ010000001.1 coordinate 1,311,293, forward strand.
ATGCGGACACGAAGGCGCGCGCGTTCGAGGAGCACGTCGACGTCGTGCACGAGAAGCTGCAGGCCGAGGCCGTGCAGGCCGAAGAGGTCGCCGGGGTGACCTTCGGCAGCCTCGGGCTCGGCGACAACATCGTCCGCACGCTCGCCGACCTCGGCGCCGAGACGCCGTTCCCGATCCAGGCCGCCACGGTCCCGCCGATTCTCGAGGGCAAGGACGTGCTCGCCCGCGGCCGCACCGGTTCGGGCAAGACGATCGCGTTCGGCGCACCGCTGGTCGAATCGATCCTGCGTAGCCAGGCCGGTCAGCGTCGCGAATTCGGCCGGTCGCCGAAGGCGCTCGTGCTCGCCCCCACCCGCGAGCTCGCGCTGCAGATCGACCGCACCATTCAGCCGATCGCCCGCAGCGTGGGCCTGTTCACGACGCAGATCTACGGCGGCGTGCCGCAGGCGCGCCAGGTGGGTGCGCTGAAGAAGGGCGTCGACATCATCATCGGCACCCCCGGCCGCATCGAGGATCTCATCGAGCAGGGCAAGCTCGACCTCTCCGAGGTGCGCATCGTCGTGCTCGACGAGGCCGACCACATGAGCGAGCTCGGCTTCCTCGAGCCGATGCAGCGCATCCTCCGCCTCGTGGAGGATGGCGCGCAGAAGCTGCTCTTCTCGGCCACGCTCGACCGCGAGGTCGCGGCCCTCGTCGACGAGTTCCTCGTCGAGCCGGCCGTCTACGAGGTCGCCGGCGAAGACCAGGACTCGGGCACGATCGAGCACCGCGTGCTCGTGATCGACCACCGCGACAAGGCCGACATCCTCGCATCGCTCGTCGACCGCGACGGCAGAACGCTCGTCTTCGCCCGCACGCGCGCCTACGCCGAGATGCTCGCCGAGCAGTTCGACGACGAGGGCATCCACGCCGTCGCCCTGCACGGCGACCTCAACCAGGCCAAGCGCACGCGCAACCTGGAGCGGCTGACCTCAGGGCGCGTCAACGTGCTGGTGGCGACGGATGTCGCGGCCCGCGGCATCCATGTCGACGACATCGATCTCGTGATCCAGGCCGACGCGCCCGACGAGTACAAGACGTACCTGCACCGCTCGGGCCGCACCGGTCGCGCGGGGCGCAGCGGCACCGTCGTGACGCTCATCACGCGCCAGCGCCGCCGCCGCATGACCGAGATGCTCGAGCGCGCCGAGATCGACGCGCCGTTCGAAGACGTCCGCCCCGGCGACGACCTGCTCGAGGAGCTCGCCGGTCGCCAGCTGGCCACCCCCGACGCCTGATCAGAACAGGGTCTCGGCGGCGCGGCCGCGTGCGGTCGTGATGATCGGACTCGGCCGCGCACGCCGAGGTCCGACGTCCTCGTCGGGCCGCCCGGCAAGGCCATGGCGCCGCAGCAGCGGCCGCACGCGGGCGGCGAGCAGACGTCGATAGCCGACGGGCGCCGTCACGGCGGCGCCCGGATACAGTCCGCGATACAGCGGCATCAGCTCGGGTCGCGCGCGTTCCAGCCACGCGAGGAACCACTGTTTCGCTCCGGGCCGCAGGTGCAGCGCGCCGAAAACGATGCGCGCGGCCCCGGCATCCGCGATCCGGCGCACGGCGTCGTCGAGCTGGTCGGGCGCTTCCGTCAGGTGCGGCAGGATCGGCATGAGGAACACCGTCACGCCGAACCCCGCCTCGGTTGCCGCACGCACGGTGTCGAGCCGCGCCGCGGCGTGCGGGGTGCCGGGCTCGACGAGCGCCTGCAGCGCGTCGTCGAAGATCGCGACCGACATCGCGAGCGACACGGGCACGGATGCCGCGGCATCCTGCAGCAACGGCAGATCGCGGCGCAGCAGCGTGCCCTTGGTCAGCACCGAGAACGGCGTGCCGCTGCTCGCGAGCGCCGCGATGATCTCCGGCATGAGACGGTACCTGCCCTCGGCGCGCTGATACGGGTCGGTGTTGGTGCCGAGGGAAGACGGTTTCGCGCTGCCACTGCGGCGCGGCCAGTTCGCGCCGCAGCACCTCGGCGACATTGACCTTCACGACGATCTGGCTGTCGAAGTCATGCCCGGCATCGAGGTCGAGGTAGGTGTGCGTGTTGCGCGCGAAACAATAAACACAGGCATGACTGCAGCCTCGGTAAGGGTTGATCGTCCAGTCGAAGGGCATCGCCGACGAGGCGGGCACGTGGTTCAGCGCAGACTTCGCGAGCACCTCGTGGAAGGTCATGCCCTGAAACTCCGGCGTCGAGACCGAGCGCACGAGACCAGACATCTGCTCGAGTCCGGGCAGCGCAGCGGGATTTTCCCGATCGATTGTTTGTCCGTACCAGCGCATGCAAATATCAGAACATAAATACGAAACTTACGCAAGAGGGGGTCTCGGTAGCGGGGAATCCGGAGGATCGCGGGGGACAATGGGCGGGTGCCGGACTCCGACCCGCTGACGAACCCGACGTCGCGCCGCGCTGCGCGTCGCGCGGCGGACGCCGCGGCGGCCGGTGAGCATGCGCAGCATGCGCGCGTCGCCCGGGCGCGGCTGCTCGGGCGCTGGTTCGCCGTCGTCGCCGCAGTCGTCCTGGTGGCGGGCGGCGCCGTGGCCGTGACGGCCGCACTCGCGGGGCCGCACGTCGGCGCCGATCACCGCACGACGGACGGTGCGCAACAGGCGCCGCCGCTTCCCGACGCGCCGGCTGCGACCGCCATCCCGGCCCCGGCGCAGACCGGGGTGACGGCGGCGTCGTGCGACGACCCCGCCGTCGCCGCGGCGATCGCCGGGGGCACCGACGCCGACGTGATCGCGGCGTTCGGCGGGGCGGCGGCGTTGCGCGCGGCGGTCGCCGGCGGCACGGCGCCGTGCATCGACCTCGCGGAGGGTCGCCGCACGTGGGTCGTCGTCAACAAGCAGCGTCCGCTCACCCCGGTCGACTACGTGCCCGATTCGCTCGTGACGCCGGAGGGCATCCGGCAGGTGTCCGGCGGATCGGTGCGCGCCGATGCCGCGGCCGCGCTCGCGCAACTCGCCGCCGCGAGCGTCGCGGAGGGCGCCGGCGAGGTCGCCATCAACAGCACGTATCGCTCGTACTCCTCGCAGCAGCGCATCCACAACGGGTACGTCCTTTCGCTCGGCGAGGCCGGAGCAGACCTGCAGAGCGCGCGGGCCGGCTTCAGCGAGCACCAGACCGGTCTCGCGATCGACCTCGAGGCCTGCAGCAGCGGCGGATGCAGCGGCCTCGAGGGCTTCGGCGGCACCACCCAGGCCGACTGGGTCGCCGCCAACGCGTGGCGGTTCGGCTTCATCGTCCGCTACGAAGACGGCTACACCGGCACGACCGGCTACGAGTGGGAGCCGTGGCACATCCGCTACCTCGGCCCCGAGCTCGCCCAGGCGTACCACGACGGCGGATTCCACACCCTCGAGGACTTCTTCGGCCTGCCCCCGGCGCCGGACTACTGACACGCACCGGTGAAACCCAGTACCATGGATGCTGGGATGCAATGCCACAGTGGGATGCCACGTGGCATCCATCGAGGCTCGAGGACGAGAGGACGGCGCACCATGGAACGCGACATCTACGACGAGGATCACGAGGCGTTCCGCGACGTCGTCAAGGAGTTCATCAAGCGCTACGCCACCGAAGACAAGCGCAAGCAGTGGGATGCCGCGGGCGAGGTCGACCGCGCGACGATGCTCGCGGCGGGCGAGGCCGGCATCATCGGGCTGTCGGTGCCGGAGGAGTTCGGCGGCGCCGGCATGCTGCAGGACTACCGCTTCCGCGCGATCGTGCTGGAGGAGACCGTCGGCGCCGGGCTCGGGTCGCTCGCGGGGGCGCTCGGCATCCAGGACGACCTCGCCATCCCGTACATCGTGCACATGGGCACGCCGGCGCAGAAGGAGAAGTGGCTGCCCGGGATGGCGACCGGCGAGATCCTCGGCGCGCTCGCGATGACCGAGCCGGGGGCCGGCAGCGACCTGCGCGGCATCAAGACGACGGCGAAGAAGGTCGACGGCGGCTACCTCGTCAACGGGGCGAAGACGTTCATCTCGTCGGGCAAGACGGCCGACATGGTCGTCACGTTCGTCAAGACGGGTGAGGGGAACCGGCCGGATGCGTTCAGCCTGCTGATCCTCGAGGACGGGATGGAGGGCTTCGACCACAGCAAGAAGCTCGAGAAGATGGGCTTCCACGGCTGGGATACCGCCGAACTGTCGTTCACCGACGTGTTCGTGCCCGACGAGAACCTCATCGGCGGAGCCGAGGGCCAGGGCTTCGTGCAGCTCATGATGAACCTGCCGCTGGAGCGCCTGTCGATCGGCGTCGCCGCCGCCGCGGCCGGCGAGGCGGCGTTCGTGTGGACGCGCGACTACACCCTGAGCCGGGAGGCGTTCGGGCAGCCCATCGCCGATTTCCAGAACACCCGCTTCCGCCTGGCAGACATGGCGACGACGGTGGATGTCATGTGGGCGTACATCGACCGCGCGATGCTGCTCTACAAGGACAAGAAGCTCACTCCCGAGGAAGCGGCGAAGGTGAAGTTCTGGGCCACCGACCGCGAATGGGAGCTGCTGGATGTCGGCGTGCAGCTGCACGGCGGCTACGGCTACATCACGGAGTACCCCATCGCCCGCGCCTTCCTCGATGCCCGGGTGCACCGCATCTACGGCGGCACGAACGAGATCATGCGCGACATCGTGAGCCGCCAGATCGTCGGCAAGCGGTAGCGCGTTCAGTCGCCGATAGATGCCATGAGCCCGTGACAGACGCCGTAGCAGCGTCGGTAGCAAGAAAGTAGGATGTTGCCATGAGTCACGCCAAGGTCAGCCTCAGCCTCGATGACGCCGACATTGCGTTCCTTGACCGTGAGACCATTTCTGGCCGGTACTCGTCCCGGTCGGCGGCGGTACAGGATGCCGTTCGTCTCCTGCGCGAGAGCCGCCTCGCTGATGCGTACGCCGAGGCATATGGCGAGTGGGACGAGTCCGCCTGGGACACCGCCGTCGCGGACGGACTCGCGTCGGCGTGATCGGCGCATCCATCCCGCTGCTGCGACGCGGACAGATCGTGACGGTATCGCTCGATCCCGCAGTGGGGTCAGAGGCCGCGAAGACTCGACCGGCCGTCATCGTGAGCAACAACGCGGCCAATGCGATCACGTCGCGCAGCGGTCGCGGGACTGTCACCGTCGTGCCGTTGACGTCGAACGTGAACGTCGTGCATCCGTTTCAGGTACGGTTGCCCGCTGTCGAAACCGGTCTGCCGCAAGATTCGAAAGCCCAGGCCGAGCAGGTACGCACCGTGGCGGCCGAGCGGATCGTGGCGCCGATCGGCTGGGTTCCGGCCGAACTCATGGGCGGGATCGACGAGGCGCTACGCGTCCATCTCTCGCTCTGACTCTGCGACCACGGCGACGGCGTGTCGGCTTACCTGCTACCCGCTACCCGCTGGCAGCACCGGACGGCCCGACGCGGCCGACTTGTTCGACGACCAGCGGGCTGCTGCGCGTCGTGCCGTTCCTGCGAGGTCAGCCGGCGAGATCCTCGCGCTTGTGCGACGACGTCGTGGCGACGTTGACGATCTTGTCTCCGTCGACGCTGAAGACTCCGTAGCCGGCTCCGTTCACGAGGTAGGAGCCGTCCTCAGCGTGATTCAAGGCGAGCACATACCGCGTTCCCGCGCTGAGTGTGGCGTACGCCCTCTCGATGGCGTAGGTCTCGGTCAGCTTCTCGCGCTCGGCCTGCGTGAGGTTGGTCAAGCCTCGCTTCTCGTTCGTCTCTTTCGTAGAAGCCTCGAACACCTGCTGCAACGTCACCGTGCCGCCCGCGATGTAGACGCTGAACTCGGGCACCTTGTCTGTGTTCCCCTTGATCGTGTCGACTGCTCGAACCTGGATGGCGGTGTACGGATAGGGGTCACCAGGGCTGAGGAACACGCCGCGATCGGCAACCGATACCACTTCGACATCGACGACGACTTCCGAGTGGCGTGCGAGTTCGTGCGCGTCGGCCACATCGAACACCCACGACGGCGACAGCACGACGTCCGCGTCAGGCGGTGCCGCAATGTCGGTGGGTGGCTCTGACCGGGGTTCTGTGGATGATCCGAGGGTTTGCGGCGAGGTGACTGCAGATTCCGTCGATCTCACGTCCCCGGCGCATCCGGTAAGCATGACGAGCAACGTGAATGCAGCGGTGGACGTGAGAAGTCGCTTCATGTTTCGGTCCCTTGCGGCAGTCACGCTCACGCATCAGGGTCGCTGAAGTAGTCCGCAGCGGGGCCATCGGGGAACAGGCGGATGGTCTCGCCAGTGGAGAGCTCGAAAGAATCCCGGCGGTTGATCATCGCCAGCTGAACGTAGTCGATGCAGAACCGCTCGCCGATGCCCGTGAACGTGTCGCCGGGCGCGACGACATACTCGGTGAGGTCGTCGTTCGCGGTGCAGGTCGCGTGATCGCCGGGACCAGCATCCATTCGAGATCCCGTCATGGACCATTGCCATTCCCCGCCGTCGACCTTGTAGGCGTCGTAGCGCGCGTCGGTGGTGCAGACGTGCGTGCGGCCGGGAAGAACTTCGCCGGTCGCAGCGGTGCTTGGAACGGTCGCCTGCGCAACCGCACGAGGTGTAGTGGAAGGTGTGTTCTCCTGCCCCGCGTCGGCCGGGGCCGTTGCCGTGCACGAGGCCAGCGGCACAATCAGCACGAGGCCGGCGGTGAGGCCGGTCAGCTTCCTGGTGCTGGCACGCATGCGTCGCACGTTAGCATCCGGGACGGACGTCGCACTCGGTCAATAGGGTTCCAGCGCTGCGGGAGATCGGGCTGCTCCGGTATTCGCACGCGTCGCCGGACGCGGTCGCGTGCGAGTAGCATCCTGAGCATGAGCCTCGCGAATGCCTGCGTCACTCTCGACGCCGCGTACACCGAGGTGCCTGGTGGCGATGTGACATGGCTGATGCTTTGAGCGGGCCGCATCTCTGGGTGCTCGTCGCGAGCCTGCTCTACCTCGGGCTCGTCGTTGCCTCCGTCGTTCGTGCCGTCCGAATGACCAGACTCCCCCTCGTTGCGAGACTGATCTGGAGTGCCGTCATCCTCGCGATTCCCGTCGGCGGCCTGATCGTCTTCTGGTCGGCGCACTGGCCACACCGGGGGCATGCTTCTCCGGCTGACACCTGACTTATCGCTCGGGCTACCGGCTACCCCGGGCCGCACCAGTCGGCGCGGCGTGCACGACCTGCTCGACGATCAACGGCTCGGTATGCGTAGAAGGCATGATTGGGCAACGGCGGTGCGCAATCCGTATTTTGCGAAGCGGGCATTCGGTGAGGCGGTAGATGTCTATGCGGACCGAGTCGGCGGCGCTGCTGTGGGATGCCCTTGATGCGGCGAATTGCGGTCTGCGGCTTTCTCCGGTCGATTCGGTCGCACCGAGCACCCATCAAACTGACGCCAGGCGCACGTTCTGCTCATCGAGATGGCAGCGCGGTAGCGATACTCCCCGACCTCTTGTACGACGGTGTGCAAGCCCGCACTCGGCAGGTCGACTTGCCGGGCGACTCCCGACGTGTCGTCTTCACCGCCACGAGGGAGGCGGTGACGGAACACCCCGCGATGATCGCCGTTCGACACGACTCACGCGTGAGGTACGAAGCCGCGGTACCGCCGCATGGGTGGTTCTCCCCATCGCGGTGTGAAGCCCGGGTCTCTAGAGTCTCTTGAGGAGGTGTCGCCGTGGGGATGATGTTGCCGGATGAGTTGATCTGGGTGATGGAGAAGCTCGGCTTCGATTGGCCAGACATCGACGAGGACGAGCTTCGTCGGGGTGGAGAGATCGTCGGTACGTTCCGGGACGAGCTGGAAGGGCGTCTGCAGGCGGTCGACCGGAAGGTCAACGGTGATCTGGCGGCGGCGATGCGGGGCCAGGCGGGGCCGGCGTTCGTGGCGGCGTGGAACACGAATCGTTCGCAGAATCTGCAGCGGTTGCTGGATGCGATGGAGCCGGTGCGTCCGGGGATGGATGTTGCAGCGGCCGTGGTGCTGGGTCTGAAGGTCAAGGTGATCGCGGATATCACGTCCACGCTGGCTGTGTTGGTCGCGATGTTGACGAACCCGATCACCGCGGTGGGTGCCGGGCCGATGCTGTTGCTCAAGAAGAAGCTGCTCAACGCGGCCGTGGACATCGCGGTGGAGCAGGCTCTGAACCAGGTGCTGCCGATGGTTGTCGAGCCGCTGGCCGAACAGATCCCGGGATGGATCGCGGGGGCGCTGGATGCGCCGATGGTTGAGGCGGTGGTGGGCGATTCGGACGAGCTCTATGCGGATCTGGAGGCGTTGGAGCAGGCCGAGGGTGAACTCGGGATGTATGCCGACGATATCGAGACGCTGATCGATCGGCTCGGCGCCGATCTTTCCGGCCTGAACATCACGGGAGCCTGAGCGATGGGGAATGCGGGAGACATCGTTCGGCCCATCATCCGCGCACTCGATGACGTGCCGGTGAATCTGCGTCCGATCAAAGACGTGATCGTCAAGCTCAAGACCAAGAAGACCGGCGATCGCACGGGAGTGCGCGACCTCGACACGTTTGAGGGGCCGTCAGGCAATCCTCCGATCGTTCGGAGCCTCAATCCGCAGTGGCTGAATGACCGCCTCGATCGCAAGGATCTCCCGTTCTGGCGTCGACGCATGGCCGAGGGAGATCAGTTCAACTACCAGAACCGCCATCGCTATCCGCAGAACGAGGTCACGCTCGGCAACGGCAAGCGGCTGGACTCGTATCTCCCTGGGGACGAGATCGTCTCGCGCAAGAACACGCAACTCGACAGTGTTCGACCGGAGACCGCGAAATCTTACATCGACGAGATACTGAGCAAGTACGCACCCGGTACTCCGATCAGCGGCGGAGGTGAGTTGCGGGGGACTCCGATACTGGAGGTACCCGTGCAGAACGGTCCAGTGCCGCAGGCGATCATCGATCACGCCAATGGTAAGGAGCCGCGGGTGCTGATCCGGGATGTCCTGGGCACCATGTATAACTAGAGGCATCATGACGCAGCGTTATATCTATACCGACAAGGTCGGGGCGGGGCCGGAGCATCCGAAGAAGCGGTGGGGGCTGTTCAGCACCGAGTTGACGGTCGAGGAGGCGGCTGCTCGGTATGCGTTGAATGCGGTGAATCGTAGTGATTGGTTCGGGATCGTGTTGTTGGAGCCGGGGGAGGATCGTCCGCGCGCGTACTTGCAGATGTGCCCGCGTGCGAACGGCGTGGAACTCGACAAGCTGGGGCCGCATGGTTCGATTGAGGCGGCGTACAGTTGGGGTGCTTACTACGCACCAGCAGATCTGCAACCCTATGAAGGCGATGCGGACCGGGTCTTCCTTGGGGGGATGACGTGGCACGCATACCCCGACGAGAGTCGGTTTTATGATCGGGTACAGTCTCTGGGCCACGTGAACATGGAGTTCCGTCCTGACGGTTACGCGAAAGAAGACCAGGTTACGCGTCGTGGGTTTGGTCAGCCTTCCGATGTGGAGACGCGGGAGTTCCGTAACGTGGATGTTTCGGCGAATTGGTTTGCGATTCCGGAGTTCGGGGATTGGGAGGCGTTCTTCCATCCTGAGCCTGAGGGTTGAGGGTCTGCTGGTCGGGTGCTCTTGGGCGTCGTGTATTACTAGAGGCATCATGATGCGGCGTTATATCTATACGGACAAGGTGGGGGCGGGGCCGGAGCATCCGAAGAAGCGGTGGGGGTTGTTCAGCACCGAGCTCACGCCGGAGGAGGCTGAGGCTCGGTATGCGTTGAATGCGGTGAACCGCAGCGATTGGTTCGGGATCGTGCTGCTGGAGCCGGGCGAGGACCGGCCGCACGCGTACTTGCAGATGTGCCCGCGTGCGAACGGCGTGGTGTTGCATAAGCTCGGGCCGCAGGGTTCGATCGATGCCGCGTATGTGTGGGGCGCCTACTACGATCCACCCACACCCGCGCCGTATGTCGGGGATGAGAGCAAGGTCTTCCTCGGCACCATGATCTGGTACGCGTATCCGGATGAGGACCGGTTCTACGATCGGGTGGACTGCCCGGCCCACGTGAGCATGGATTTCGAACCGGACGGTTACGCGAAAGAGGACCAGGTCATACATCATGGGTTCGGTCAGCCTTCTGATGTGGAGACGCGGGAGTTCCGTAACGTGGATGTTTCGGCGAACTGGTTTGCGATTCCGGAGTTCGGGGATTGGGATGCGTTCTTCCATCCTGAGCCTGAGGGTTGACCTGATCGGGGTACGTTGACGGCGATCCGGATGATGGTTGATTTCCAGGGCGTCATCGGTCACTGAACGGGTTCGGATGGTCTTGCTGCTGCTTTGTTCGTGTGCTGGTCGGGTGCTCCTGGGCGCCGTGTATTACTAGAGGCATCATGATGCAGCGTTACATCTACACCGACAAGGTGGGGGCGGGGCCGGAGCATCCGAAGAAGCGGTGGGGGTTGTTCAGCACCGAGCTCACGCCGGAGGAGGCTGAGGCTCGGTATGCGTTGAATGCGGTGAACCGCAGCGATTGGTTCGGGATCGTGTTGTTGGAGCCGGGGGAGGATCGGCCACACGCGTACTTGCAGATGTGCCCGCGTGCGAACGGCGTGGTGTTGCATAAGCTCGGGCTGCAGGGGTCGATCGATGCTTCGTATGTGTGGGGCGCGTATTACGATCCGCCCAAACCTACGCCGTATGTCGGGGATGAGAGCCGGGTCTTCCTCGGGGGCATGACCTGGTACGCGTATTCGACGGATGAGCGTTTCCTCCGCAGGAATGAGTCAAACGGTCACGTGAGCATGGATTTCCGCCCTGATGGTTACGCGAAAGAAGACCAGGTTACGCGTCGTGGGTTTGGTCAGCCTTCCGATGTGGAGACGCGGGAGTTCCGTAACGTGGATGTTTCGGCGAACTGGTTTGCGATTCCGGAGTTCGGTGATTGGGATGCGTTTTTCCATCCTGAGCCTGAGGGCTGACATGATCGTGAGGGTCTGCTGGTCGGGTGCTCTTGGGCGCCGTGTGTTGCGAGGGGCATCATGATGCGGCGTTATATCTATACCGACAAGGTGGGGGCGGGCCTGAGCATCCGAAGAAGCGGTGGGGGTTGTTCAGTACCGAGTTGACGGTCGAGGAGGCGGCTGCTCGGTATGCGTTGAATGCGGTGAATCGTAGTGATTGGTTCGGGATCGTGTTGTTGGAGCCGGGGGAGGATCGTCCGCGCGCGTACTTGCAGATGTGCCCGCGTGCGAACGGTATTGAGTTGGGCAAGCTGGGGTCGCGGGGTTCGATCGATGCTTCGTATGTGTGGGGCGCGTATTACGATCCGCCCAAACCTACGCCGTATGTCGGGGATGAGAGCCGGGTCTTCCTCGGAGGCATGACCTGGTACGTGTATCCGGATGAGGACCGGTTCTACGACCGGGTGGACTGCTCGGCCCACGTGAGCATGGATTTCCGCCCGGACGGTTACGCGAAAGAGGACCAGGTCATACATCACGGGTTTGGTCAGCCTTCTGAGGTGGAGACGCGGGAGTTTCGCAACGTGGATGTTTCGGCGAACTGGTTTGCGATTCCGGAGTTCGGGGATTGGGATGCGTTCTTCCATCCCGAGCCCGAGGGTTGATCTCCCTGTCGGTCACTGAACGGGCTCCGCCGCGGCCGGACGGTTCCGGCCGGCGCCTGACGTCCCGCTCGCTACCTGCCGACAGCACCGGACGGTCCGGCGCGCCCGACCTGCTCGACGACCAGCGGGTTGCTGCGCGTGCCGCGGACGTCGTGGCGCTCCTGCGAGATGAGCCAGCCGAGCGGTGACAGCAGGGAGAGCGCCGCGAGACCGAGAGTGAGGAGCACGTTCCAGAGCGTTCCCCAGGCGGATGCCGTCCACTCCGGCATGCCCCATCCCCATCGCCGGGCGACGAAGGCCACCGTGACCGTCACCACGGCGAGCCCCGCGACGAGGGAGAGGGTGACTGCGATCAGCTCGTCTGCCATCCCGACCTGGGTGAGCGTCGCCGTGCACAGGAGCGCCGTCGATCCGGAGCGACTGTGCCAGTCGTTCGCCGCGGCGAACGCGAGGGCGATGCACAGCACGAGCGCCGCGAAGAAGCCCACGACCGATTGCCGGTCATCGACCCACGCGCCGACCGTGGTCAGCCACGCGGACGGGATCGCGAGCCAATCGAGCAGCGACCCCAACTGCGTCACCGGCGACACGTGCCTCAGATGGGCGCTGACGGCGACCACGAACAGCAGGCTGCACGTGAAGCGGTAGACGTTGTCGAGCGTCAGCTTGAAGAAGCGCTGCAGGAAGTCAGGTCCCATTGCCGGCCCCCTCCACTGAGAGTCCATGCCATGTCGTCGTGTTCATGGTGCGAAGCTATCGCGGGGCTCGGACATCGCGGACGGACTCAGCGCCGGCGGCGCGCCAGCCGGGCGACGCCCGCGGCGCGCAGCCGGTCGGCGACCAGCACGCCGAGGCCCACGCCCGCGAGGCACGACGCGAGCGTCAGGGCGAAGAACCCGACGACCGCGACCGGCGTCATCGCCCACAGGTCGAACGACTGCGCCGCCGCCACCGGGTAGACGATGCCCACGACTACCGCACCCGCCCAGTACTGCCACGTGCGCCAGAATCGGTAGAGCACCACGAGAAACGCGAGCTCCGCCATGAACCCCCACCACACCGCGGCCGCGAGGAACGGGAAGGCGACGAGCCCCGCGAGCACCCCCGTGAGGATTCCCGCGAAGGGACGCTCCAGCAACCGCAGCGCGATCGTGGACGGCAGCAGCCAGAGCCCGGCGCCGGCGACCGAGACGAACGGCGCTACAGCGAACACGGCGGTGGCGATCCAGCCCGCACCCCAGAACAGCACACCCCCGGCGACGCCGATCGCCGCGCACGTCAGCAGGTATGCGGTGCTCACCCGGCCCATCAGTGCGCCTCGGGCTGAGTCGGCTGTGACTTCGGCGCGGGAGACACGGCACCCACACGCCAGTAGCCGATGCCGTTTCGGGAAGCGGGCGCGACGACCGCGGAGAAGCGGGTCATGGGGATCCTTTCGTTCGGATGTCGGTGGGGCGCTTACGCGAATGCCCCGGGCGGGCTCCACGGGAAGAGGACGACGAGCACCACGGCGCTGACCGCCCAGAACGTCAGCACGAACACCGTGTCGCGAGCGCGCCACGGCACGAGGTGCCGCTCGGTGCGGTCGGGGTACGCGCCGAAGGCACGGGCATCCATCGCGAGCGCCACGCGCTCCGCATGCCGGATCGCGCCCGCCAGCAGCGGCACGATGTACCCCCACCAGCGCGCGACGGCGGCGAACGGCCCGCGGCCGCCGTGCGACCCGCGCACGCGGTGCGCCTGCCGGATGACGTCGAGCTCGTAGGCGAACCGCGGCACGAACCGGAACGCCGCCAGCGCCGTATACCCGACCCGGTACGGCACCCGCAGCTGCTGCACGCTCGCCCGCACGAGGTCGGGCCCCGTGGTCGTGAGCCCCGCGACGAGGGCGAGGGCGATGATCGCCGCGATCCGGATGCCGGTCGCCATCCCGATCCCGATGGCTCCGGCGTAGAGGGTCCAGCCGCCGAGCCGGAGGACGGCCGGGGTGGTGTCGACCAGCGCCGGGTCGGTCCACAGCGACATCGCCAGCCCGATGACCGCTGCCCCGGCCGGCAGCGCGATGAACACGAGCAGGGCGAGCCGCGCGGTGATCCGGGCACCGACCAGCAGAAGCAGCGCGGCGAGGGCCAGGAACACCGCCGGCGTCGCGAGGTCGCGCACGAAGATCAACACCGCCATCGCCGGGATCGGGGCGGCGAACTTCGCCAGGGGGTTGAGGCCGTACAGGAACCGCCCGCGTGCTTCGACCTCGGCCCAGGGGTCGGTGGCGGCGGTCACGGGGTCGCTCCCGGCTCGGCGCCGGGCAGGTCGGCAAGGCGCGTCACGCCCGCGAGCGGCGGATGCCGCTGCAACCCCGCGAACGCACGTCGCAGGGGCGGCATCCGCAGTCCCGCGGCGCGCAGCGCGGCCTCGGAGGCGAAGACGTCGGAGGTGGCGGCATCCATCGTGACGCGCCCCTCGCCCAGGACGATCGTGCGGTGCGCGTATTCGGCGACCAGCTGCATGTCGTGGGTCACGACGATGATGGTGGTGCCGGCGGTGTTGAGCTCCTGCAGCAGGTGCATGAGCTCGTCGGCGCGGGCGCGGTCCTGCCCGAAGGTGGGTTCGTCGAGGGCGAGGACGGGTGCGCCGGCGACGAGCGCCGTGCCCACCGACAGCCGCCGCTTCTGCCCGCCGGACAGCAGAAAGGGGTGCACGTCGGCCTTGTCGGCCAGCCCGAACCGGCGCAGCACGTCGCTCGCGCGCTCGCGCACCTCGGGCTCGGGCAGCCTCTGCAGCCGCAGGCCGTGGGCGAGCTCCTCGTACACGGTCGGCGCGATGAACTGGTGCTCGGGGTTCTGGAACACGAAGCCGATCCGCCGCGACAGCGCGCGCAGGCTGGTGCGGGCGACATCCACGCCGTCGACCCGGACCTGCCCCTTCGGCACGGGGACGACCCCGGCGATCGACTGCAGCAGCGTCGTCTTGCCCGTGCCGTTCGCGCCGACGATCGCGATGAACTCGCCCGCCGCGATGTCGAGGTCGATGCCGTGCAGGATCTCGGCGTGCCCGCGTCGCGTGCGCAGGCCGCGGACCCGGATGATCGGGTCATAACTCAGGCTGGATGGGGTCGAGGCCGCCTCCGGCACGGTCGCCGGCGCGATTCTGCCTGAGTTATGCGCCGCGGCGTCGGCGGCCTCCACGGCCGCGCGAAGCTCGGCGGGGTCGAGCGGCAACGGGTCGAGCGTCCAGCCGGCGGCGCGCAGGCGCAGCGCCGCGAGAGCCGACACCGGAAGCCAGACGCCGAGGGCGTGCAACTCGTCGGCGCGGGCGCGCAGCACCTCGTCGACGGTGCCGTCGGCGTACGTGCGCCCGTCGTGGTCGAGCACGACGACGCGGTCGGTGAGGCCGACGGCGGCGTCGAGGTTGTGCTCCACCAGCACGATCGCCCGGTCGCCGGTGGCGACGAGGTCGGCGAGTGCCGCATAGACCTCCTCGATGCCCTGCGGGTCGAGGTTCGCGGTGGGCTCGTCGAGGACGAGGAGCGGGGCATCCATCGCGAGCGCGCAGGCGATCGCGAGCCGCTGTCGCCCGCCCCCGCTGAGGTGGTCGGGGTTCTCCTGCCGCCGCTCCCACAGGCCGACACGGCGCAGCGCCGTCTCGGCGCGGGTGAGGACCTGGTCGACCGGCATCCGCAGATTCTCCGGCCCGAAGGCGACCTCGTCGAGCAGGGTTCCCGTGACGAGCTGCGCATCGGGATCCTGGAAGACCATGCCGACGCGCGTGCTCAGGATCGCGACCGGTGTCGTGGCGGTGTCGAGCCCGTCGACGGCAACCGCGCCGGTGAGGGTGGCGGGCACAGCGTGCGGAATCAGGCCGTTCAGCGCCAGCGCGAGCGTCGACTTGCCCGCTCCGCTGGGCCCGAGCAGCAGCACGACCTCGCCGCGCGCGACCTCGAAGGATGCCGCGGCAGGGGTGGCGGCATCCGTCCCCTCGTACCGGATGCCCAGCTCCCGCACGCGCAGCAACGGCCCGGGATCCACCCCTCCAACCTAGCCGCACCTCCCTGATGCCTTCCCGCGAGACTGCATCGGTGCACCGAGACAGCGGTTGCTCGCTGCAGTCTCGGTGCACGGATGCCGTCTCGCTGCGCAGCGGGGGCGACGGCGGGGCGGGGGGTCAGGCGCGCGGGCGGGCGACGCCGGCGCGGCGCAGCGCGGCGCCGATGCCCAGGCCGATCGCCGTCCACGCGATCGGGCCGCACACCGACAGGACGAGGTAGGCGATCTGCCCCCACGGCGGCAGCGCGCCCAGATGCGCCGCGAAGAAGACGACGACCGCGACCAGGATGCCGATCGCCACCGCCGAGATGAAGAATCGCCACGGCCCCCACGCGCGGTAGCGGGTGAGCGCGGCCACGCCCTCCTGGATCGCCCCGAACAGCAGCGCCGTCCCGATGAAGCGGCCCGCCCACACCGGGTTGAACGCGCTGGCCACGAGCGCGGCCATGACGTGGGTGACGATCGCGACCAGCGGCAGGCGCAGCACCTCCTGCGCGATGATGCCCGGCAGCACGTGCACGCCCAGCAGCAGTCCGTAGGCGAACGGGGCAACGAGGAGCAGACCCGGGGTCGCGAGACCCGCGATGCCGCCGACGATGCCCGTCGCGACGCCGATCGCGGCGCACACGAGCAGAACGCGCGTCGACAGGACTGTGCTCCGGGTCACGGACCCAGCGTACCCGTGCACCGTGGGTGCCTCGTCCGCCCGCTCGCCCTACTCCGGCCGGGCGTCGGGCCGGGTCAAGATCGCCGGTGCACCTTCAGGCCCGGCACGTCGTGCGTGTCGACGTATTTGACGACGAACGGGCACACCGGCACGACGGTCTCGCCGCGCGCGGCGGCATCCTTCATCGCGCCGCCGACGAGCGTCGAGCCCAGCCCGCGCCCGCCGTACGCCGGATCCACTTCGGTGTGCGGGAAGACCAACCGGCCTTCCTCGTCGGCGCGGAACTCGGTGAAGCCGGCGACGACCCCGTCGACGAGCACCTCGTAGCGGCCCTCGGCATCGTTGCGGACGACCTCGACCTCGTCGGACATGCGGACTCCCTTCGTCGCTGGTCCCAACGTAGGCGGGGCCCGCGGTGTTCCGCCAGGGACGTGACCGGCGCGGGCCGCAGGGGGAGGATGGATGCCATGCGCAGCACTCGCCTCCTGATCGCCGCGGCGGCGGTGCTGACGATGGCGGCGCTGCCCGGCTGCGCGCCCGAGCCGGCGCCGATCGCGTCGCCGACGACCACGACCACGCTCGCCACGCCGACCCCCACCCCGACGCCCACGCCGGACCCGCTCGCAGGGCTCACCCTGGAGCAGCGCGTCGGCCAGCTGTTCATGGTCGGGACCGCCGTCGACGCCGTCACCCCGGCAACCGTCTCGGCCATCGTCGACCGGCACGCGGGGAGCATCTTCCTGCACGGGCGTTCGGGAGCCGGGACGGATGCCGTCGCCGCCGTCGTGGCCCAGTTCACGGGGCTCGTGGGCCCGGACTCGACCGGCGGCATCCGGCTGTGGGTCTCGACCGACCAGGAGGGCGGCGAGGTGCAGGTGCTGCGCGGCCCGGGCTTCGACGACATGCCGTACGCGATCCGGCAGGCTGACCTGCCCGACGACCAGTTGCGCGCGCAGGCCGCGACGTGGGGCGCTCAGCTCGCCGCGGCCGGCGTCGACATGAACCTCGCGCCCGTCGCCGATCTCGTCACGAGCCACGACGCGCGGTTCTCCAACCCGCCGATCGGGGCGCTCGGCCGGCAGTACGGCTACGACGAGGCGGCCGTCGCCGCGAAGGCCGGCGCGTTCGCGGCCGGAATGCGAGCTGCCGGGGTCATGCCGGTCTTCAAGCACTTCCCGGGCCTCGGGCACGTCACCGCCAACGCCGACACGGTCGCCGGGGTCGTGGATACGACGGTCACCGCCGACGGCCCCGACGTCTCCGTCTATCGGCCGCTGACCCGAGCCGGACCCTCCGTCGTCATGATGTCGACGGCGATCTACCAGAACCTCGACCCGTCCGCACCGGCGGCGTTCTCGCCCGCGGTGGTCGCGCTGCTGCGCGACCGGGTCGGCTTCGACGGCGTCGTCATGACCGACGATGTGTCGGCCACGGCGGCGACGCAGGCGTGGAGCCCCGCCGATCGCGCGCTGCTCGCGCTGAGCGCCGGCGTGGATGTCGTGCTCGTGTCCGCCGACCCCGGCGTGTTCCCGGAGATGTACGACGCCGTGCTGGCGCGGGCGCAGACCGACCCCGCCTTTGCGGCGCGCGTCGACGAGGCCGCCCGCCGCGTGGTCGAGGCCAAGGACGTGCGTGTGGGGTGACTGCCGCAGGTCTCCGCCGAACCGCCGCCGGTGACGCACCTGGCAGACTCGAGGGGTGACCGAGTCGCTGCGCGAGGCCGTCCCGGCGGGGGCGACGGCGGATGCCGCCTACGACGGCTTCGTCCGCTGGGCCGCCGCGCAGGGGCTCACGCTGTACCCGGCGCAGGACGAGGCCGTGATGGAGCTGGTGTCGGGCAGCAACGTGATCCTCTCGACGCCGACCGGCACCGGCAAGTCGCTCGTCGCGATCGCTGCGCACGCCGTGTGCCTCGCCGCGGGAGGGCGCTCGTATTACACGGCGCCGATCAAAGCCCTGGTCAGCGAGAAGTTCTTCGCGCTCATCGACGTGTTCGGAGCCGAGAACGTCGGGATGGTCACCGGCGACTCGTCGGTCAATCCGGATGCGCCGATCGTGTGCTGCACGGCCGAGATCCTCGCGAACCTCGCGCTGCGGCAGGGTGCGGATGCCGTCCCCACGCCCACTCCAGACGCCGCTGACGCGGCGTCTGGAGCCTCCGGGCGCGTGGGCCCAGTGGACCAGGTCGTGATGGACGAATTCCACTACTACGGCGACCCCGACCGGGGGTGGGCGTGGCAGGTGCCGTTGCTCCTGTTGCCGCGCGCGCAGTTTCTGCTGATGTCGGCGACGCTCGGCGACGTCACGACCATCGCCGAGGATCTCGAGCGGCGCACCGGCCATCCCGTCGCCCTCGTCACGGGGGTGGAGCGACCCGTTCCCCTGCACTTCTCGTACGAGCGGCGGCCGGTGCACGAGGTGCTCACGATGCTCCTCGACGAGCGTGAAGCGCCGGTCTACATCGTGCACTTCGCCCAGGCGGCGGCGTTGGAGAGGGCGCAGGCTCTGGCATCCATCACCCTCACGACACGCGCGCAGCGTGACGAGATCGCCGAGGCGATCGGCGCGTTCCGCTTCACGACCGGGTTCGGCAAGACGCTGTCGCGGCTCGTACGTGCCGGAATCGGCATACATCACGCCGGCATGCTGCCGCGCTATCGTCGCCTCGTCGAGACCCTCGCGCAGCGGGGACTGCTGCGGGTGATCTGCGGCACCGACACGCTCGGCGTCGGCATCAACGTGCCGATCCGCACCGTCATGATCACGGCGCTCAGCAAGTACGACGGCATCCGGATGCGGCAGCTCACGGCGCGCGAGTTCCACCAGGTCGCCGGGCGGGCGGGGCGGGCCGGATTCGACCCGCATGGCAATGTCGTCGTGATGGCGCCGGAGTGGGAGATCGAGAACGCCGTCGCCCTCGCGAAGGCGGGGGACGACCCGGCCAAACGCAAGAAGCTCGTGCGCAAGAAGGCGCCGACCGGCGTCGTGAACTGGGGTGAGGGCTCGTACGAGCGGCTCATCGCCGCACCGCCCGAGCCGCTCGTGCCGCAGCTGAAGCTGACCGCGGCGATGCTCATCAACGTCATCGGCCGTGGCGGCGACGTGCGGGGCGACGTGCGGTCGCTCGTGTTCGACAACCACGAGCCGCGGGCGCGCAAGTACGAGCTGGCGCGCCGGGCGATCGCCATCTTCCGCACCCTGGTGGATGCCGGCATCGTCGAGGTCGTCCCGACCACCCCCCGCGAAACCTCGCAAATGTCCGCTTCTGGGGCCGAAATGTCCGCTTTTGGGGCCGAAAACAGGACATTTGTGAGGTTTCGCGAGAGGGAGGTGCGGCTCACGGTCGACCTGCAGCCGAACTTCGCGCTCAATCAGCCGCTGTCGCCGTTCGCGCTCGCCGCGATCGAGCTGCTGTCTCCCGACGACGACGTGCCCGGCATCCGCACGAACTCCGCAGAAGTGCACGAACTCCGCAGAGATTCCCCGGAATCCTGCGGAGTTGATGATGATCTGCGGAGTTTGCACGCGACGGCGCACGCGAAGGGGGCATCCGTCGTCGGGACGGGGCACTACGCGCTCGACGTCGTCAGCGTCATCGAGGCGACGCTGGATGACCCGCGGGCGATTCTGTCGCAGCAGGAGTTCCGCGCGCGCGGCGAGGCCGTCGCGGCGATGAAGCGCGACGGCATCGAATACGACGAGCGGATGGCGCTGCTCGAGGACGTCACCCACCCGAGACCGCTCGCCGAGCTGCTGGCGCAGTCGTTCGAGGTGTTCGCATCGAGCCAGCCGTGGGTGCGCGACTTCGAGCTGAGCCCGAAGTCGGTCGTGCGCGACATGTTCGAGCGGGCCATGTCGTTTGCGGAATATGTCTCCTTCTACCAGTTGCAGCGCAGCGAGGGGCTGGTGCTGCGATACCTGTCCGACGCGTACCGGGCGATTCGCCAGACCGTGCCGGCCGAGGCGCGCACCGATGAGCTGATGGACATCATCGAGTGGCTGGGCGAGCTGGTGCGCCAGGTGGACTCCAGCCTCGTCGACGAGTGGGCGGCGCTGACCGACCCCTCGGTCGTGCTCCCTGAAGGCGGCGCGGTGGTCGTCCCGCCGGCGCCGCCGTCGATCCTCGCCAACCGCCGCGCGTTCACGGTGCTCGTGCGCAACGAGCTGTTCCGCCGCGTGCAGCTGGCCGCGCTGCAAGACGACGACGCCCTCGTCGCGCTCGACCCCGACGTCGACTGGCCCGCCGCGCTCGATGCCTACTACGACGAGCACGACGAGATCCTCACCGGTGGCTCGGCGCGCTCGCCGCGGCTGTGCGCCATCGAAGAGCAGCCCGATCGATGGGTCGTCGAGCAGACGATCGACGACCCGGCCGCAGATCACGACTGGCGCATCCGCGCCGAGGTGGATCTCGCGGCATCCATCGCCGAGGGCGCCGCCGTCGTGCGGGTGACCGAGGTCGTGCGGTTGTAGGGCGCAGCGCTGGCCAGGATTCGGAGAAGCCACCGGGGAGAATGGTAGAAGAACAGGGTAGACTGTCTCCCATGAGCCTCAACATCAAGAACGAGGACGTGCACGCGGCCGTGCGGGAGCTGGCGAGCGCGCTCGGCGTCAGCCAGACGTCCGCGGTCGAGGTCGCCGTGCGCGCGAAGCTCGCCGAACTGGCTGAGGACTCGCAGCGTCTGGAACGCCGGCGACGGATCGACGACGCGATCCGCGCCGCGCAGGAAGCCTTCCGAGGCGTCGACCTGTGGGCGATCGCCGACGATCTGTACGACGAGATGGGTCTGCCGAAGTGATCATCGATTCATCCGCGATCCTCGCGGTTCTGAGAGCCGAACCGCGCGCTGAAGAGATCAGAGCCGCGCTGCTTGCGACACCGAACGTGGCGATCTCGGCGGGCACGCTGGTCGAGACGACGATCGTCGTCGACGGTCGTCGAGACCCCGTGGCCAGCGCGCGCCTCGACGCCCTCCTGAGAGCGATCGGCCCCGAGGTCGTTCCCGTCGATGCAGCGCAGGCGGCGATCGCGCGCACCGCGTATCGCGATTTCGGGCGCGGATCGGGCCACAAGGCCGGCCTGAACTTCGGCGACTGCTTCTCGTACGCGCTCGCCAAGGAACGCGACGAGCCGCTGCTCTACGTCGGCGACGACTTCGCCCGCACCGACCTCGCGTCGGTTCTGTGACCAGCCCCTGCCGCCGACCGTGAGCAGTCGGCAACGTCGGATGCCGCGGCTATCGTGGACCGGGTGAGCCGCGACGACCCCTACGCCGATGTCCCGTGGGACGTCGACTCCCTCGTGCCGCCGGACGACCCACACGACGAGGCGGCGCTGCCGCCCGATCCCGCCTTCGACGGCTACGGCGCGGCCCTCGCGCGTGCGACGCGGGATGCCGTCGGGGTGCCGGCATCCGCCCCCGCAGCCCCGGCACCCGGTCGCGAAAACCGGAGAAATCCCGAAAAACGGACGGATGAGGGCGACGGCATCCGTTTTTCGCGACATTTCCGTTTTTCGCAGCAGCCGGATGCCGCAGATGGCGCTGCTGCTGCCGACCGCACCGGCGCCGATCCGAGGGCGGTGCTGAAGGAGGTCTTCGGATACGACGAGTTCCGCGGCGACCAGGCCGAGATCGTCGCGCACGTGGTCTCCGGCGGGGATGCCGTCGTGCTCATGCCGACCGGCGGCGGCAAGTCGATCACCTACCAGGTGCCCGCGCTCGTGCGCGCGGGCACGGGTCTCGTGATCAGTCCGCTCATCGCCCTCATGCACGACCAGGTCGACGCGCTCCTGGCCAACGGCGTGGCCGCCGCGTACCTCAACTCGACGCAGACGCCGGCCGAGCGGGCGGGCGTCGAGCGGGCGTTCCTGAACGGCGAACTCGACCTGCTCTACGTCGCGCCCGAGCGCCTCAGCGCGCCCGCGACCACCCAGTTGCTGCAGCGCGGGCGGCTCAGCGTCATCGCGGTCGACGAGGCGCACTGCGTCAGCCAGTGGGGCCACGACTTCCGGCCCGACTACCTGGCGCTCGGCGATCTCGCCGAGCGGTTCCCCGGGGTGCCGCGCATGGCCCTCACCGCCACCGCGACGCGCGCGACCCACAAAGAGCTGACCGAGCGCCTGCGTCTGCCCGATGCCCGCCACTTCGTCGCCAGCTTCGACCGGCCGAACATCCAGTACCGCATCGAGACCAAGGTCGACCCGCGGCGGCAGCTGGTGCAGTTCATCCGCCGTTTCGGCTCGGATCCTCGCTCAACGACCGGTTCGGTGGCCGGTATCGTCTACGCCCTCAGCCGCAAATCGGTCGAGCAGACGGCCGAGTACCTGCGCACGCAGGGGATCGACGCCCTGGAGTATCACGCGGGGCTGGATGCCGGCATCCGCGCCCGGCATCAGGAGCGCTTCCTGCGCGAAGACGGCGTCGTCATGGTCGCGACGATCGCGTTCGGCATGGGCATCGACAAGCCCGACGTGCGCTTCGTCGCGCACATCGACCTGCCGAAGTCGGTCGAGGGGTACTACCAGGAGACCGGGCGCGCGGGCCGCGACGGCGACCCGGCTGTCGCGTGGATGGCCTACGGCCTCGGCGACGTCGTGCAGCAGCGGCGCCTCATCGATCAGTCGCCGGGCGACCGCGCATACAAGCTGCGCATGGGCCAGCACCTCGACGCGATGCTCGCGCTGTGCGAGACGGTGTCGTGCCGCCGGCAGAACCTGCTGGCGTACTTCGGGCAGGAGTCCGGGCCGTGCGGCAACTGCGACACGTGCCTCGACACGCCCGACACGTGGGACGGGCTCGTGCCCGCGCAGAAGCTGCTGTCGACCATCGTGCGGCTGCAGCGCGAGCGCGGGCAGGCGTTCGGCGCGGGGCACCTGATCGACATCCTGCGGGGAGCCTCGACCGACCGCATCCGCGCGCAGGGGCACGACAAGCTGACCACCTACGGGCTGGGCGCCGACCTCAGCGACCAGGACTGGCGCAGCGTCGTGCGCCAGCTGCTCGCGCGCGGCGTCATCGTCGCGCAGGGTGAGTACGGCGTGCTCGCGGTCGGCGAGGAGGGGGCCGCGGTGCTGCGCGGCGATGCCGCCGTGCCGTTGCGGCGCGATGTGCTCGGCCGCGGCGGGACGACGCGGGTGCGCAAGCCCGCAGCGACGGATGCCGTGGCCGATGCCGACCGCGACCTGTTCGAGGCGCTGCGCGCGTGGCGCGCCGCGACCGCCAAGGAGCAGAACGTGCCCGCGTATGTCGTGTTCAACGACGCCACGCTGCGCGCGCTCGCCGACCGGCGACCGCGTTCGGTCGCGGCGCTGGAGGGCATCACGGGCATCGGCGCGAAGAAGCGCGAGGCCTACGGCGAGGCGGTCATCGCCGTCATCGCCGCCGCGGAGTGAGGCGCACCCCGCCCCCGAGCGTTGAAAACCTAGTTGCATTCGGTTTATGCTGACGGCATGAGCAACGACGCCACGCCCGAGGTCGACACCCGCTATCGCGATGCGAGCCTCCCGGTCGACGAACGAGTCGACATCCTGCTGAACCAGATGACCCTGGAAGAGAAGGCCGGCCTCTTCTTCCAGACCATGATCACGATGGGCGAGGGCGGCACGCTCTCCGCCGGCGACCCCAGCTTCGGCCTGCCGTCGACCGACGAGTACGTCAACGTCCGGCACATGAACCACTTCAACCTGCTCAGCGTGGCCCCCACCGCCGGCGAGACGGCGCAGTGGCACAACCGGCTGCAGGAGCTGGCGGCATCCACGCGGCTCGGCATCCCCGTGACGATCTCCACCGATCCGCGCCACTCGTTCACCGAGAACCCCGGAGCGGCCCTGCTGTCGGGTCCGTTCTCGCAGTGGCCCGACGCCCTCGGCCTGGCCGCCACGCGTGATGAGGCGCTCGTGCAACGGTTCGGCGACATCGCCCGGCAGGAGTACACCGCCGTCGGCATCCGGGTCGCGCTGCACCCCCAGGTCGACCTCGCGACCGAGCCGCGCTGGGCGCGTCAGCTGCAGACGTTCGGTGAGGATGCCGAACTGTCGGGCCGGATGGGCGCCGCCTACATCCGCGGGTTCCAGGGCGATGAACTGGGTGCGACCTCGGTGTCGGCGATGGTCAAGCACTTCCCCGGCGGCGGCCCGCAGAAAGACGGCGAAGACCCGCACTTCGCGTACGGCCGCGAGCAGGTGTACCCGGGGGGACAGTTCGAGCTGCACCTGAAGCCGTTCGAGGCGGCCTTCGCCGCCGGCGTCAGCCAGGTGATGCCGTACTACGGCATGCCGATCGGCACCGAGCACGAGGAGGTCGGCTTCGGCTTCAACAAGACGGTGCTGACGGGCCTGCTGCGCGAGCGCTACGGCTTCGACGGCATCGTCTGCACCGACTGGGGTCTGATCAGCGACGCGCAGATCATGGGCACCCCGTTCCCGGCGCGCGCCTGGGGCGTCGAGCACCTCACACCGGCCGAGCGCATGGCGAAGATCCTGGATGCCGGTGCCGACCAGTTCGGCGGCGAGCGCTGCACCGAGATCCTCATCGACCTCGTGCGTGCGGGTGTCGTCGCCGAAGACCGCCTCGACGTCTCGGCGCGGCGCCTGCTGCGCGAGAAGTTCGTGCTCGGTCTGTTCGAGAACCCCTACGTCGACGTTGCGGCCGCCGACCGGATCGTCGGCTCGGCCGAGTTCCGCGCGGTGGGCGACGCGGCCCAGCGTGCGGCGATCACGGTGCTGACTGCGACGGATGCCGTGCCCTTCGCCCGCGGCGCGAAGCTGTACGTCGAGGGCATCGACGCCGAGGCCGCCGCCGCGTACGGCGACGTCGTCGCGACCCCCGCCGAGGCCGACATCGCGGTGCTGCGGCTGCAGGCGCCGTTCGAGCAGCGCCCGTCGATGTTCGAGAGCTTCTTCCACTCCGGCTCGCTCGACTTCCCGGCCGAGGTGATCGCGCACGTGCAGGAGGTGGCAGCATCCGTTCCCACGGTCGTCGACGTGTTCCTGGACCGTCCGGCGATTCTCACGCCGTTCGCCGAGGCCGGCGTCGTCCTCACGGCGAACTGGGGCGCGAGCTCCGCCGCCCTGCTCGACGTGCTCACCGGTGCGGCGCGGGCCCAGGGCAAGCTGCCGTTCGACGTCCCGCGGTCGATGGCCGCGGTCGAGGCGTCGCGCCCCGACGTGCCCTTCGACACCGCCGACCCGCTGTTCCGCTTCGGCCACGGCCTGGAGCTCTGACGCGGCGCCGCGGCCGGTCGCGCCGGCCGGATCGGGCTGGCCCGGTCGCGCCGACCCGGTCGTGTCGGCCCGCTCGCAGAATCGGAAAGTCATCGCAGAATCGGATGCCGGAGCCGCCGGCATCCGATTCTGCGTGTCTGATCCGATTCCGCGACGGATGCCGGGCGGCTCGGCGACGGGCAGCCCCCCTGATCAGGTCCGCACGATGAGACTCCGTGTCAGATACGGTGGGTGTGGGTCTCATACAGGAGGGATGCCGCGCCGGCTCCCGCGGTTATGGACACCGTGCAATCGGTTTGCACTCTTCTTGTAGGCGATCTACCGTCGGCAGCGATCTTCCCGACTGCCGAAAGGTATGCCATGACCGACGCGGCCATCCGCCAGAAGCGACCCGCCACCCACCGGCGCACGCCCGCCGGCGGGGCGCCCACCGCCGCGCATCGTCCCGACGAGGTGCAGTCGGCCGACGAGGCGCACGATCCGCGCATCCACGTCGACGCCGTCACCGACCTGCTGCTGGGCACCTGGGGGCACACCCGCCGTGAGGCGCGAGAGATGATCAAGGATCCGGCGTTCTGGCGCATCGACGGACAGCCGATGGACGAGCATCGCGAGCGGGTGCTCGGCCAGCTGCGCCTCCTCGTCGAGCACGGAGGGTCGCGCCGCGCGTTTCCGAAGAAGTACGGCGGCCACGAGGACAACGGCGCCAACCTCGCCGGATTCATGGAGCTGGTGCTGGCCGACCCGAGCCTGCAGATCAAGTCGGGCGTGCAGTGGGGACTGTTCGGGTCGGCGATCCACCAGCTCGGCACCGAGAAACACCACGACGCGTGGCTGGCCGACGTCATCGACCTGCGGATGCCGGGCGCCTTCGCCATGACCGAGATGGGCCACGGCTCGGATGTCGCCGCGATCGGCACGACCGCCACGTACGACCCGGAGACCGAGGAGTTCGTCATCCACACGCCGTTCCGCGCGGCGACGAAGGAGTTCCTCGGCAACGCCGCCCGGCACGGGCGCGCCGCGACGGTGTTCGCGCAGCTCATCACCGATGGGGTGAACTACGGCGTGCACTGCTTCTTCGTGCCGATCCGCGACGCGGACGGCGCGATGCTGCCCGGCATCCGCAGTGAAGACGACGGCGTCAAGGGCGGGCTGAACGGCATCGACAACGGACGGCTCGCGTTCGAGCACGTGCGCATCCCGCGGTTCAACCTGCTCAACCGCTACGGCGACGTCGCCGCCGACGGCACCTACTCCAGCGACATCCCGAGCCCCGGCCGGCGCTTCTTCACGATGCTCGGGGCGCTCGTGCAGGGCCGCGTCTCGCTCGACGGCGCGACGACGACCGCCACTGCGCTCGCCCTCGACATCGCCGTGACCTACGCGAACCAGCGCCGCCAGTTCGACTCCGGCGCCGGCACCGACGAGGTCGTGCTGCTCGACTACGGCATGCACCAGCGCCGCCTGCTGCCGCGCCTCGCACAGGTGTACGCGCAGTTCTTCGCCGGCGACGAGCTGCTGCGCAAGTACGACGACGTGTTCAGCGGCCGGGAAGACACCCCGGAGAACCGCGAAGACCTCGAGACGCTCGCTGCGGCCCTGAAGCCCCTGTCGACGTGGAACGCGCTCGACACCGTCCAGGAGTGCCGCGAGGCCTGCGGGGGCGCCGGCTTCATGGCCGAGAACCGCCTCGTCGGCCTGCACCAGGATCTCGACGTCTACGTCACGTTCGAGGGCGACAACACCGTGCTGCTGCAGCTGGTCGGCAAGCGCCTGCTGTCCGACTTCGCCCGCCAGTTCACGGGGGCGGATGCCGCGAAACTCGCCGGATTCGCCGCCAAGCAGACCGCCGGCAAGGTCTTCCACGGTGCGGGGCTGCGTCGGCTCGGCCAGGCGGTCGCCGACCTCGGCTCGACGGCGCGCTCGGTCGAGCTCGGCCTGCGCGCCGAGCACCAGCACGAGCTGCTGGCGGGGCGCGTGGAGCAGATGGTGTCGGACATCGCCGGGCGGCTGCGTCCGGCGGCGAAGGCGTCGCCCGCCGAGGCCGCCGCGATCTTCAACGCGAATCAGGCCGAGCTCATCGAGGCCGCCCGCGCGCACGGCGAGCTGCTGCAGTGGGAAGCCTTCAGCGACGGCATCGCCGGGGTCGAAGACGCGGGCACGAAGCACGTGCTGACGTGGCTGCGCGACCTGTTCGGGCTGAGCCTCGTCGAGAAGCACCTGGCCTGGTACCTCATCAACGGGCGCCTGTCGACGCAGCGGGCGGCATCCGTCTCGAGGTACATCGACCGGCTCTGCCTGCGCCTGCGCCCGCACGCGCAGGATCTCGTCGACGCGTTCGAGCTCGCGCCCGAGCACGTCCGCGCGCCCATCGCCCTCGGCGGCGAGCAGGAGCGCCAGGACGAGGCGCGCGCCTACTATGCGGCGCTCGCCGCCGCGGGCGAGGCGCCGGTGTCGGAGAAGTCGCTCAAGAAGAAGTAGCCCCCACCCCGCCGATTATCACGAAATGATAACAAAGTGGGGTCGGAGTGTAAGGATCCGGCCGCTGCGGACACTTACCTAGTGAAGGCACTGCACGCAACGGCAGGAAGCGGCATCCCACGTTCGGCTTCGAGGGGATGCAGGCCTGCCTTCCAGGGGGTCGTGCAACGGGTGGCGCGGCCCCCTTTCTCTTGCCGCGGCCCTTCCCGTGTCGGACCCCGCCGCTAGCCTGGGGCGATGATCACAGACCTGCGCATCGGCCCCGACGGCGTGGCGCGTTGCGGCTGGGTGGGTGACGACGCGGAGTACCGCCGCTACCACGACGAGGAGTGGGGCCGCCCGCTGCACGGCGACCGCGCGCTGTTCGAGAAGCTCAGCCTCGAAGGGTTCCAGGCCGGGCTGTCGTGGATCACGATCCTGCGCAAGCGCCCCCGCTTTCGCGAGGTGTTCGCGGGGTTCGAGCCGGCGGCGGTGGCCGAGTTCGGCGCGGCCGACGTCGAACGCCTGGTGGCGGATGCCGGCATCATCCGCAACCGCGCCAAGATCGAGGCGACGATCGGCAACGCCCGCCTGGTCGAGGCGATGGCGCCGGGCGAGCTCGACGCGCTGATGTGGTCGTTCGCCCCGTCCGATCCCCGGCCGCGTCCGCGGGTGTTCGCGGACGTCGCGGCGGTGACGCCGGCATCCGAGGCGATGTCGAAGGCGCTGCGGAAGCGGGGCTTCCGGTTCGTCGGGCCGACCACGATGTACGCCCTCATGCAGTCGGCCGGCATGGTCGACGACCACCTCGCCGGCTGCCACCTGGCCGTCTGAGCACGCCGCGTCGCCGCCGCGCCCCGACGAGCGCCCCGGCGCGCCCCGCCGCGCCCGCGTGGCGCGGCGGCATCCGCCGACCCCCCCAACCCGCCGAGACCGCCTCCGTGCGTCGAGACCGCGTCCCTGGTCGTGGGTTTCGACGCACGCGGTGGGTCTCGACGATGGGGGAGCCGCCGGCGGACGCGACGCGGTCAGGATCGGAGAAGCGCGGGCGACGCCGCGGCGGCAGACTAGAGGGCATGCCCGAACCCACCGCATCCGTCCACGTCGCCGACAGCCACGACCTCATCCGCGTCGTCGGCGCACGGGAGAACAACCTGCGGGGCATCGACGTCGACATCCCGAAGCGGCGCCTGACCGTCTTCACGGGCGTGAGCGGGTCGGGCAAGTCGAGCCTCGTGTTCGGCACGATCGCGAACGAGTCGCAGCGGCTCATCAACGAGACCTACCCGACGTTCGTGCAGCAGTTCATGGGGCAGCTCAGCCGCCCCGACGTCGACGCGCTGGAGAACATCAGCCCGGCGATCGTCGTCGATCAGGAGCGCATGGGCGCCAACGCCCGCTCGACGGTCGGCACGGCGACCGACGTGCACGCGATGCTGCGGCTGCTGTTCAGCCGCATCGGCCAGCCGCACGTGGGGTCGCCGCAGGCGTTCTCGTTCAACGTCCCGTCGATCTCGGGCGCCGGTGCGGTGACGATTGCCGTCGGCAAGAACAAGGGCAAGAAGGAGCGCCGCTCGTTCGAGATCACCGGCGGCATGTGCCCCGACTGCGAGGGCCTCGGCCAGGTCAGCGACATCGACCTCGACGAGCTGCTCGACCGCTCGCTCTCGCTCAGAGCGGGCGCCATCACGGTGCCCGGCTACGTCGCCGACGGCTGGATGGTGAAGGGCTTCAGCGAGTCGGGCTTCGTCGACCCCGACAAGGCCGTCGCCGACTACACCGCACAGGAGCTGAACGACTTCCTTTACAAGGAGCCGACGAAGGTGAAGATCGCCGGCATCAACATGACGTACGAGGGGCTCGTGCCCAAGGTCACCAAGTCGATGCTGCAGAAGGACCGCGACAGCCTGCAGCCCCACATCCGGGCGTTCGTCGACCGCGCCGTGAAGTTCATGCCGTGCCCGGCATGCGACGGCACGCGACTGAACGAGGGGGCTCGTTCGTCGCGGATCGACGGCGTCAACATCGCGGATGCCGCCGCCATGCAGATCACCGATCTCGCCGCGTGGGTGGCATCCATCGACGATCCGTCGGTCGCGCCGCTGCTGGCGGGGCTGCGCCAGACGCTCGACTCGTTCGTCGAGATCGGCCTCGGCTACCTGTCGCTCGATCGCGCCAGCGGCACGCTGTCGGGCGGTGAGGCGCAGCGCGCGAAGATGATCCGCCACCTCGGCTCGAGCCTCACCGACATCACGTACGTCTTCGACGAGCCGACGACCGGACTGCATCCGCACGACATCCAGCGGATGAACGACCTGCTGCAGCTGCTGCGCGACAAGGGCAACACGGTGCTCGTCGTCGAGCACAAGCCCGAGGTCATCCAGATCGCCGACCACGTCGTCGACCTCGGGCCGGGTGCGGGGCGGGCCGGCGGACTGGTCTGCTACGAGGGGGATGTCGCGGGGCTGCGCGCCTCCGACACCGTGACCGGCCGCCACTTCGACCACCGCGCGCAGCTCAAGCCGTCGGTGCGGGCGTCGACGGCGGCGCTGCAGATCCGCGGCGCGAACGTGCACAACCTGCAGGACGTCGACGTCGATGTGCCGCTCGGCATCCTCACCGTCGTGACGGGGGTGGCCGGGTCGGGCAAGTCGTCGCTCATCCACGGGAGCCTGCCGGCATCCCACGCAGACGGTGAGATCGTCGTGGTCGACCAGGCGCCGATCAAGGGGTCGCGCCGCAGCAGCCCGGCGACCTACACGGGCCTGCTCGACACGATCCGCAGCGCCTTCGCCAAGGCGAACGGCGTGAAGCCGGGGCTGTTCAGCGCGAACTCCGAGGGCGCGTGCCCGGCGTGCAGGGGGCTCGGTGTCATCATCACGAACCTCGGGTTCACCCAGACGGTCGAGACCCGGTGCGAGCTGTGCGAAGGCAGCGGATTCAGCGACGACGTCCTGGAGTACACCCTCGACGGCAAGAACATCGCCGAGGTGCTGGCGATGTCGGCCGAGGAGGCCCTCGCGTTCTTCGACACCGGCGCCAAGAAGAGCTCCGCGCACACGACGCTGTCGCGCATGGTCGACGTCGGCCTCGGCTACATCACGCTCGGGCAGGCGCTGAACACCCTGTCGGGCGGTGAGCGTCAGCGCCTGAAGCTCGCGATCGGGATGGCGGGGCCGGCTGCGATCTACGTGCTCGACGAGCCGACCAGCGGCCTCCACCTCGCCGACGTCGACAAGCTCCTCGCGCTGCTGGACCGCCTCGTGGATGCCGGCAACTCCGTCATCGTCATCGAGCATCACCAGGCCGTCATGGCGCACGCCGACTGGATCATCGACGTCGGCCCCGGCGCCGGCCGCGACGGGGGGCGCGTCGTCTTCGAGGGCACCCCCGCCGCGCTCGTCGCCGCGGGCGGCACCCTGACGGCCCAGCACCTCGCCACCTACGTCGG
This sequence comes from Microbacterium sp., assembly GCF_047602155.1. Lineage (GTDB taxonomy): Bacteria > Actinomycetota > Actinomycetes > Actinomycetales > Microbacteriaceae > Microbacterium. The sequence goes on from NZ_JASGHZ010000001.1 coordinate 1,342,765, forward strand.
CGCCTGACCCGCGCGCGTCCCTGCCCCGCGGCGCGTCCCTGCCCCGCGGCGCGTGCCTGCCCCGCGGCGCGTCGGATCCCCGCCGCCCCCTTCGGTCGCGGCATCCTGCGGGTGCCTGCGCCGCCGACCCGCAGATTGCCGCGACCGAACGGCGGGCGCGACGCGCCCCGTTGGTTGGGTCGCGGCGAATTGTGGGTGCTGCCGTCCGCTGACCCGCAGATTGCCGCGACTGAACCGTGACTGGGCTGCGGGCGCGACGTACCTCGTTGGTTGGGTCGCGGCGAATTGTGGGTGCTGCCGTTCGGGACTCGCAGATTGCCGCGACTGAACCCGCGGCCGCGGCTGGGCTGCGGGCGCGACGTACTTCGTTGGTTGGGTCGCGGTGAATTGTGGGTGTGCCCGTCGCTGACCCGCAGATTGCCGCGACTGAACTCGCAGATTGCCGCGACTGAAACCGCAGGATGCCGCGACTGAACCCGCGGGCGCGACTGAACCCGAGGGGGTGGGCGCCGCGCGGGGGTGGGCGCCGCGCGGGGCGCGGGGGCGGGGGCGGCGCGTTTCGGGACGGCCGCGCGGTGACGTAGGCTAGCGGGGTCTGCCCACCGTGCGCGCCTGCTTCAGCACCAGGTCCCGACGCCACGCAACGAGTTCGGAGGGGAGCCGAGCCCACCATGAAGTCCCTTGCGTGGCTTCGCTCGCGCCTTCGCGCCCGAAAACCCCGTGCCGTCAGACCGCGCGCGCTGGCCTCTACCGCTGCCATCACCGTCGCGGCCCTCGCGGTCGGGTACTTCGCCGTCGTCTACGAAGGCAAGCCCACCACCGAGGTCGACCTGCACGACGACGGCGTGTGGGTGACGAAGCAGTCCAGCCTGCTCGTGGGCCACTTCAACCACTCCTCGCTCGTGCTCGACGGCGGACTGCGCACGACGGATGCCGACTACGACCTGCTGCAGAGCGGGTCGCGCGTGCTCGTGGTCGACACGACCGGCTCGTCCATCGCCTCCGTCGACCCGGCGCGCGTCATCCTCTCCGACTCGGCCGACCTCGCCCCGGGCTCTCGGGTGTCGATGGGGTCGGGAACCGTCGCCGTGCTCGAGCCGTCGGGGTCGCTGTGGACGAGCCCGTTCACCGCGATCAGCGGCATCGGCGTGCAGGGCGCCGACCCGGTCGCCGACGTCGGCAAGAACGGCCGCGTCGCCGTGGGCGTCGACGGCACCGTGTACACCGTGTCTGCCGAAGACGCGACGCTGCGCTCGTTCGGCCCCGACGGCGACGGCGACACGGTGGAGAAGTCGGCGCGCACCCTCGAGGGCGTCGCGAAAGACCACGACCTGTCGATCACGGTCGTCGGCACGACCGCGTTCGTGCTCGACGGCGACACGAACACCCTCTACGGCGGCGACGGCTCGCGCGTCGACGTGCCGCCCGACGCGGTGCTGCAGCAGCCCTCCGGCCCCGCCGACTCCGTCACCCTCGCCACCCCCACGAGCCTCCTGCGGATGCCGGTCGGCGGCGGCGACCCGGTCGAGATCGGCACGGGCACCGCGGCGAAGGGCACGCCCGCCGAGCCCGTCTTCGTCGCCGGCTGCGCCTACGGCGCCTGGTCGGGATCGGGCCGGTTCGTGCGCGACTGCCCGGGCGAGAAGGACGACGTCGCCCAGGACGTGCCGGGCATCGAGCCGACCAGCATCCTGCGCTTCCGCGTGAACCGCGACGTCGTCGTGCTGAACGACGTGTTCGGCGGCGCGGCCTGGATGGCGTCGGATTCGATGCAGCGCGTCGACAACTGGCAGGACATCACGCCGCCCGAGGGCGAGGGCGACGAGGAAGAGGAGACCACCGAGGAGACGGTGCAGACCACCCTCCCCGAGCGCACCGACGTCAACACGCCGCCGATCGCGCAGGACGACGAGTACGGCATCCGGCCCGGCCGCACGACGGTGCTGCCCGTGCTCGACAACGACACCGACGCCGACGGCGACGTGCTCGTCGCGGCGGTCTCGCGGGTGCCCGGGTTCGGCACCGTGGAACCCATCTACAACGGCTCGGCGCTGCAGATCACCGTGCCCGAGGACGCGACCGGGTCGACGACGTTCGAGTACACGGTCGAAGACGGGCGGGGCGGCGAGGCGACGGCATCCGTCACCCTCAGCGTGCACGGCCACGACGTCAACGCGCCGCCGGTGCAGAAGCGCACGACGCTCATCACGGTCGAATCCGGCGGCACCGCCTCGTACAACGTGCTGCCCGACTGGATCGACCCCGACGGCGACGACATCTTCCTGCTCGACGTCGCGCCGGACGGCGGCGACGAGGCCGACTTCACCTCCGACGGGCAGATCACCTACCGCGCGATCGGCGGCGTGCAGGGCCGCAAAGACGTGCCGATCATCGTCTCCGACGGCACGGCGCAGGGCGCCGGCGTGGCGCGCTACGACATCCGCCCGCTCGGCACGACCGCGCCGATCACCAACGCCGACCACGTCGTCACCCGCGCCGGCCGCACGATCACGGTGGCGCCGCTGACCAACGACACGAGTTCGGGCAGCGAGCCGCTGCGCCTCACGCGCGTCGACGAGGTGGCGGGGGCCACGATCACGCCCGATTTCGCCGACAAGACGTTCTCGTTCACGGCGGATGCCGCGGGCACCTCCTACGTGCAGTACCTCGCCTCGGCGGGCCCGAACTCGGTGCCGGGACTGGTGCGCGTCGACGTGCTGCCCGAGTCGAACGAAGACCTGCCCCCGGTCGCCGTGCGCGACATCGCGCTGCTGCCGAGCGGCGGCGAGGTGCTCGTGAACGTGCTGTCCAACGACACCGATCCGGCCGGCGGCATCCTCGTCGTGCAGTCGGTGACGGTGGATGCCGGCACCGGCGTCGCCGCCGCCGTGCTCGGCCACGAGACGATCCGCATCAGCGACCTCGCCTCGATCGACCAGCAGGTGCGCGTCGGGTACACGATCTCGAACGGGTCGCGCTCGGCAGACGGAGAGATCGTCGTGATCCCCGTGCCCGCCCCCTCGCGGCTGCGGCCGCCGGTCGCCGGCGACGATCAGGTCGTCGTGCGCGCCGGCGACGTCGTGACGATCCCGGTGCTGGAGAACGACTACCACCCGAACGGCGACGTCATCCACGTCGAGCCCGACCTCGTCGCCCCGCTCATCGACCCCGCCGACGGCGAGGCGTTCGTCTCCGAGGACACGCTGCGCTTCCGCGCCGGCGACGAGCCGAAGACCGTCTACGCGACGTATCAGGTGGTCGATTCGACCGGGCAGCACGACGCCGCGTACGTCACGATCCAGATCCTGCCGCGCAACGACGAGGCAGACTCGGCTCCGCGCCCGCGCGACCTCACGGCGCGCACCCTCAGCGGCACGAAGGTCGAGATCCCGGTGCCGCTGGACGGCATCGACGAGGACGGCGACTCGGTGGAGCTGATCGGCATCGCGAGCGCGCCGGCCAAGGGGCGCATCGTGGAGACCGGGGCGAACCACTTCGTCTACGAGGCGTTCAGCGACGCGGTCGGCGTCGACTCGTTCACCTACCGCGTGCGCGACCGGCTCGGCAAGGAGGGCACCGCCCCGATCCAGGTCGGCATCGCCCCCGCCGCCTCGACCAACCAGGCGCCGTACGCCGTGCGCGACGCGATCGTCATGCGCCCGGGGCGCGAGGTGGCGGTGCCGGTGCTCGAGAACGACTCCGACCCCGACGGCGACGAGTTCGGGTTCGCGCCGAACGCGGTGACCCTGTCCGACGTGGCGGGCCTGCAGGCGACGACGAGCGGGAAGTACCTGCTCATCACGGCTCCGGATGCCGAGATGAACACCTCGCTGCAGTACTCGATCACCGACTCGCGGGGCCTGAAGGCGACGACGACCGTGCAGATCACGGTCGACGAGGACGTGCCGCTGGAGCGGCCGATCGCGCGCGACGACCGCGTGCGTGCCGAGGACGTGAACGACGACAACGTCGCGGATGTCGCCGTGCTCGACAACGACGACGACCCCGACGGCACGCGCAGCGCCCTCACGGTCACGCTCGGCACCGGTGCGGGCACGGCGACGGTGCGCGCCGACGGCGTCGTGCGGGTGACCCTCACCGACGAGGCGCAGCTGATCACCTACACCATCACCGATGCCGACGACCAGTCGGCGTCGGCGTTCATCCGGGTGCCCGCGCTGAGCGCGCTGCCGCCGAGCCTCATCTCGACCACGGCCGTCGAGGTGAAAAGCGGCGAGACGATCGAGCTGCCCCTGAAGGACTACGTCCGCGCGGCCGGCGGCAAGGACGTCGTCATCACGGAGGCGGCCAAGGTCACCGCGGCGCACGCCAACGGCGCCCCGCTGTTCTCCGACCAGCACACGCTCGTCTACACCTCGGCCGACCGGTACTTCGGCACCGACGCCCTCACGTTCGAGGTCACCGACGGCGAGGGCCCCGACGACCCGGCCGGCCGCAAGGCGACGCTGACGATCCCCATCACGGTGCTGCCGCCCGACAACCAGCCGCCCACGATGGTCGGCGCGTCGATGAGCGTCGCCCCGGGCGAAGAGGCATCCACCCTCGACCTCGCCGCCCTCGCGACCGACCCCGACCCCGAAGACCAGGGCAGGCTGCGCTTCCAGCTGACCGGCTCGACACCCCTCGGGATGACCGCAGCCGTCGACGGCACGACCCTCACCGTGTCGGCGGCGGCGAACACCGCCAAGGGCACGCGGGCCCTCCTCACCGTCACCGCCTCCGACGGCGAGACCACGCCCGCCGAGGCGACGATCTCGGTCGAGGTGGCGGCATCCACCCGGCCGCTGGCGAGCGTCAACGACGACGTCATCGACCGCTCCGACCAGGGGGCGACCGAGTCGGTCGCCGTGCTCGCCAACGACGTCAACCCCTTCCCCGACAAGCCGCTGACGGTCGTGTCGGCCGTGGTCGAGAGCGGTGACACCGAGCGCGTGCAGGTCGTCGGCGACCGCGTCGAGGTCACGAGCGACAAGGCGTACGTCGGCGTCATCGTGGTCCGCTACCAGGTGATGGATGCCACGGACGATCCCGACCGTGCCGTCGAGGGCCGCATCCGCATCACGGTGCAGGGCCGCCCGGCCGCCCCCGGTAGGCCGGTCGTCTCCAGCGTGCAGAGCCGCACCGTCGTGCTGTCGTGGACGCCGCCGATCGACAACGGGTCGCCGATCACCGGGTACACCGTCACGTCGGTCGCCGGCGGCTACACGAAGCAGTGCGCCTCGACGACCTGCACCCTCGACGGGTTGACGAACAACGTCGAGTACAACTTCGTCGTCACGGCCACGAACCAGGTCGGCGTCTCCGACCCGTCCCTGCCGTCGGAGACCGCCCGCCCCGACGTGCGGCCCGACACCCCGGCGCCCCCGACGCTGAACTTCGGCGACCGCAGCCTGACGGTGTCGTGGGTCGCACCGCGCACGGAGGGCTCGCCGGTGGACAGCTACACGCTGGAGATCTCGCCCGCGCCGCCGTCGGGCATCGTGCAGAAGACCGGCGTGACCGGCACGAGCATCGTGTGGGACGGGCTGGAGAACGGCGTCGCGTACCAGGTGCGCGTGCGCGCCCACAACCGCGCGCCCGAGCCGAGCGAGTTCAGCCCCTGGTCGGCGACGATGGTGCCGGCCGCGCCGCCGTCGGCGGCGGGCGCCCCGACGACGGCGCTGCTCGACCCGGTCGGGTCGCAGGCGCAGATCCGCGTCGACTGGGTCGCGCCCGCGAACAACGGCGACGCCATCTCGGGGTACGAGCTGCGCGTCACGCAGGGCTCGACCGTCGTGCGGAGCATCGCGGTGCCCGCCGGGCAGACGAGCCAGGCCGTCGTCGTCGACACCTCGACGACGAGCTACACGTTCGACGTGCGCGCCCGGAACAAGGCCGGCTGGGGCGCGTACAGCGACTCGTCGGCGCCCCGCCGCGGAGTGACCGCTCCCGGGGCGCCGTCGGTGACCGGTGCGACGCCGGGCAACAACCAGGTCGCCGTGACGTGGACGGCGGGCGCCACGGGCGGCGCGACGGCGGGCGAACTGCGCTACGAGTACTCCGTCGACGGCGCCGGCTGGCGCAGCGACTGGGTCGCCGGCGGCACGGGCGGGGCCGGCACGGCCGGAAACGGCCAGGTCGACAACAACGGCAGCTACACGATCCGGGTCCGCGCGGTCTCGACCGTCGACGGCTCGACGTTCGCGAGTGGCCCATCGAACGCGTCGGCCTCGGTGGCTCCCTACGGCCCGATCGGCAACCCGACCGCCAAGGCCACCGCCAGCGGCACGACCATCACGATGACGTGGACCTCGCCGGCCCGCAACGGCCGCGACATCACGACCGAGATCAACACCGGCGACGGCCGCGGCTGGCGCACGGTCGCCGCGAACGGCAACGAGAGCTACACCGTGGGCTACAGCACGACGCGCACCCTGTCGGTGCGCACGAGCGCCGCCGGACAGACCACGACGGCATCCGATTCGGCGACCTCGGCAGAAGAACCGAAGCCGCGCATCTGGGTCACGCGTGGCGACAGGTACCCCGGCACCTGCGTCAACGGCTGCTACTACTTCGTCGTGAACTGGCGCGACGCGAACATCGGCACCTACGACGTCGTGTGCGCGCACGGCGACCTGGGCGGCGGAGGCTCGGGCGACGAGTTCAGCGTGCGGCACTCCGTCAACTTCGACGGCAGCGGGTCGAAGCAGATCGAGTGCCGCCTGGGCGCCGACGGCTACGACGTGTGGGTGAACGTCATCGGCTGGGGCGATTCCGTCGACACGGAGAAGACCTGGTGGAAGCGCGGGAATTAGAGAAAGACACAGGAGTGGACGAATGAGCATGACCCCGGAACAGGCGGTCTGGTTCCGCGATACCTTCACGCGCCTCGTCGACAACGTCGACCAGGCGCTGCTGGGCAAGCGCGAGGTCGTGGGGCTCGTGCTGTCGGCGATGCTCGCCGAGGGGCACGTGCTGCTGGAGGATGCCCCCGGCACCGGCAAGACGAGCCTGGCGAAGGCGCTCGCCGCGTCGGTGCAGGGCACGAGCACCCGCATCCAGTTCACGCCCGACCTGCTGCCCTCGGATGTGACCGGCGTCACGATCTACGACCAGCAGAACCACCGGTTCGAGTTCCACCGCGGCCCCGTGTTCGCCTCGATCGTGCTCGCCGACGAGATCAACCGCGCCTCGCCGAAGACGCAGTCGGCGCTGCTGGAGGTCATGGAGGAGTCGCGGGTCACCGTCGACGGCGTCGCGCACGAGGTCGGCCGGCCGTTCCTGGTCATCGCGACGCAGAACCCCATCGAGCAGTCCGGCACGTACAAGCTGCCCGAGGCCCAGCTCGACCGCTTCATGCTGAAGACCTCGATCGGCTACCCGTCGCTGGCCGTCGCCGAGCGCATCCTCGCCGGGGCCGTCGACCGCAACCCGTCGTCGCATCTCAGCCCCGTCATCACGACCGGCGCCGTCGCCGACATGGCCGATCTCGCCGCGACGGCGCACGTCGACGCCGCCGTTGCCCGCTACGCCGCGCAGTTGGTCGACGCCACCCGCGAGGCCGAGGCGACCCGCCTGGGCGTCTCGGTGCGCGGCGCCATCTCGATGATCCGCATCGCCAAGGTGTACGCCGCCGCTCAGGGGCGCCACTTCGTCGTGCCCGACGACGTCAAGGCGCTCGCGGTGCCGGTGTGGGCGCACCGGCTCGTCCTCGACCCCGAGGCGGAGTTCTCCGGCACCACCGCCGAGACCGTGGTGCAGCGTGCGCTGGCCGCCGTCGACGCCCCCCTGGCGAGGGCCGAGAGCTGAGATGACAGCAGTGACAGCGGTGACAGAGCGCAGCGCGCCGCAGGCGGCCGCCGAACGTCGACGCGACCGCGTCGACGCGGTCGCGCGCGCGGGCCTGGGCGTCGCGCGCTCCGTCATCGCCGTCATCCGTCCGCTCGGCGCCGTGCTGATCGCGGCATCCGCCGTGCTGTGGTGGCTCGCCCTCGCGTTCGGCTGGATCGAGCTGCTCATCGCCACCGTCGTCGTCACCGTCGTGCTGGCGCTCAGCGTGGCGTTCCTCTTCGGGCGCACGACCTACGACGTCGGGCTCGACCTCACCCGCACGCATGTCGTCGTCGGCGAACGCGCCATCGGCGCCCTGACGCTCACCAACGGCACGTCGCGCACGATCCTCCCGTCCGAGGTCGTGCTGCCGGTAGGCCCCGGCCGCGGCGTGTTCCAGGTGCCGCGGCTCGCGCCGGGCGCCGTGCACGAAGAGCTGTTCGCGATTCCGACGTCGGCGCGCGGCGTGCTGTCGGTGGGCCCGGTGAGTGTGCGGCGCGGCGACCCGCTGGGCCTGTTCGAACGCACCCACGACCGCCGTCAGGCCGTCGAGCTGTACGTGCACCCCCGCACGACCTCGCTCGACGGGCTGTCGCTCGGCCACCTGCGCGACCTGGAGGGGCTGCCGGTGCCGCACCTCGCGCGCGACGACGTGTCGTTCCACGCGCTGCGCGAGTACCAGCCGGGCGACGACCTGCGGCACGTGCACTGGAAGTCGACGGCCCGCATCGGCGCCGTCATGGTGCGGCAGTACGAACAGACCCGGCGCTCGCACTTCGTCGTCGGGCTGTCGACGCATCCCGACGAATACCGGGATGCCGAGGAGTTCGAGCTCGCTATCTCGACCGCGGGATCGGTGGGGCTGCGCGCGCTGCGCGACGCGCGCATCCTCGACGCGCGCACGCAGCACGGCCAGCTGCGCTCGCTGACGGCCCGCCGCTTCCTCGACGAGCTGTCGCTGCTCGGCCCTTCGCGTCCGCGGCAGGGCGGCATCGCCGCGCTCGCCGGGGCGGTCGCGGCGCACGCGCCGCAGGCGGCCGTCGTCGTGCTCGTCACCGGTTCGAAGACGGATGCTGCCGAGCTGCGCCTCGCGTGCTCCCGCCTGCCGTTCGGGGTGCGCGTGCTGGCGGTCGTCGCCGACACCCGCGTCGATGCGCCCGCGCTAAAGGGCATCGGCGACGCCGACGTCGTCACGCTGGGGACGCTGGAGCAGCTGCCGCGCGCCGTGCGGAAGGTGCTGGCATGAGCGCCGCATCGGGCGCCCGCCCCGCCCGCATCCTCGCGCTCGACCTCGGCGCGGCGGCGCTGCTGCTGTCGGTGTCGATCGTCGGCTTCGCGCCGAGCTTCGACGGCCCGCAGTACCTCGTCGCGGGTTTCGGCGGGCTCGCGCTGGGGCTCGCCCTCGCGTGGGCCGGCCGGCGCGGGGGCGTGCTGCCGCTGGCGGGAGCCACCGTCGGCGCCTACTTCGTCTGCGGCGGCGCCCTCGCGCTGCCGCACACGGCCCTCCTCGGCGTCATCCCGACGCTCGACACGCTGCGGCAGCTCGCCGTCGGCGTCGTCACGTCGTGGAAGCAGCTGCTGACGACCGTGCCGCCGGTCGCAGCGGGCGACGGCCATCTCGTCGTGCCGTTCATCCTGACCCTCGTCGGCGGGGTGCTGACGGCATCCCTCGCGCTGCGCGCGACCGCCGGCGTGGGCGCTGGTCCCCGCGCTCGCCGTGCTGGTCGCGACGATCCTGCTCGGCGTCGCGCAGCCCGCCGCTCCCCTCGTGCAGGGCATCGTGCTCGCCGTCGCCGCGACGGTGTGGCTGGCGCTGCGCCGCGCGTGGGATCACGATCGCGCCGCCGTGCGGGTCGAGTCGGCGGGGCCTCCGACGACGCCGCCGTCCGCAGCTCGCGCACCCGCCGGCTCGTCGCCGGGGGCATCGTGCTGGCCGTCGCCGCGGGTGCCGGCGCCGCCACGGCCGCCGTCGCGGCACCCGGCCCGCGCTACATCCTGCGCGACGTCGTCGTGCCGCCGTTCGACGTCACGCAGTACCCCAGCCCGCTGCAGTCCTACCGCCGCTACGTGCGCGACGACGCCGACGCGACCCTGTTCACCGTGACGGGTCTGCCGGAGGACGCCCGCATCCGGCTCGCGACGATGGATGCCTACAACGGCATCGTCTACAACGTCGCCGACGACGGCGCCGGCTCGTCGAGCGCGTTCACTCCCGTCCGCTCCAACATGTCGCCGCAGGCGCAGGGGACCACCACGACCGTGCGGGTCGAGATCGGCGACCTCACCGGCGTGTGGGTGCCCGACGTCGGTGCCGCGCGCGAGTTCGCGTTCGACGGGCCGCGTGCGGCCGACCTCGCCCGCACCGCCCACTTCAACGACGCCACCGGCACCGCCGTCGCCGCGGCGGGGCTGCGCAGCGGCGACGCCTACACGCTCACCGCCGTCATCCCCGACCTGCCCAGCGACGCCGCGCTGGCGGGCGTCCCGTTCGCCGCCCTGAAGATGCCGAAGCAGTCCGGCATCCCGGAGAAGATCGCCGACCTCGCCTCGAAGGCGGTCGCCGACGCCGAGACCCCCATCGAGCGGGCGCGGGCGCTGGAGAGCGCGCTGCACACCGACGGGTTCTTCAGCCACGGGCTCGAGGGCGAGGTCATTTCCCTCTCCGGACACGGCGCGAACCGCATCACGGCGCTGTTCGGCGGCGACCAGCTCATCGGCGACGACGAGCAGTACGCCGTCGCGATGGCGCTCATGGCGACGCAGCTCGGGATGCCGGCCCGGGTCGTGATGGGCTGGCATCCGGATGCCGGGGAGCAGGCGGGCAGCGTCTTCACCGCGACCGGCGACAATCTGCACGCGTGGGTGGAGATCGCGTTCGAGGGCTACGGCTGGGTGCCGTTCGACCCCACACCCGACGAGGATAACACCCCCAACGACCAGAACACGAAGCCCCGCGCCAACCCCAAGCCGCAGGTGCTGCAGCCGCCGCCGCCCGCGCAGGAGCCCGCCGACCTGCCGCCCGCGATCGCGGAAGACCGCGACCAGGAGGACGAGGAGGCGAACGGCATCGACTGGCTCGGACCGGTGCTGCTGTACGGGGGCATCGGGGTCGGGGTGCTGGCCCTGCTGGCCGCGCCGTTCGTCGTGATGGGCGCCGTCAAGGGCGCCCGCCGGGCGCGCCGCCGCGGCGCCCCGCGCACCGCCGATCGCATCTCGGGCGGATGGGACGAGCTCGTCGACTCGGCCGTCGACCTGCGCGCGCCGGTCGTCGCCGGGGCGACCCGCGCGGAGAGCGCCGCCGTCGTGGGCGTCGCGTTCGATCAGCCCCGCGTGAGCGCGCTCGCGACCCGCGCCGACGTCGAGGTGTACGGGCCGGGCGACCCCGCGCCGGAGGACGTCGACGCGTTCTGGGCCGAGGTGGACGATATCGTCGGTGGAATGAGAGGCTCCACACCCCTGTGGCAACGCCTGCGTGCGCGGCTCAGCCTGCGGTCGCTGCGGCGCGGCTCGGGGCGTGGCCGGTCGGGGGCCGCCTCGTGAGCCCGGCGCGGCTGGGCCGGCGCGCCGCGGCGTACGTCATCGACGCCGCGATCGCCGTGTGCATCGTGCTGCTGGTCGGCGGCATCCTCGGGGGGATCACGCTCGCGACGCAGGGCGGGCTGTCCTGGTACGTCGTGGTCGCCGTCGCCTACCTCGTGGAAGTCGGCTGGCTGCTCGTCTTCACGTGGATGCAGGGCGGCGCTGGATCGATCGGGATGCGCGCCCTCGGGCTGCGGCTGGCACGGGAGACGGTCGGCGGGCCGGGCGCGGGGCTCGCGGCGGATGCCGGCGAGCGGATCGGGTTCGGTCGCGCGTTCTTGCGCAACGTGGTGTGGGCGCTCGGCTCGATGATCGTCGTCGGCCTGTTCTCGCCGCTGTTCGACTCCTCGCCGTGGCGGCGGGGCTGGCACGACCGTGCCGCGGGCGCCGTCATGACCGACGTCGCCGGGCGCGGGGTCGCGGGTGCTCCCGCGGCTCCTGCTGCCGCCGTGGCTGCTGCTTCCGCCGCCGCTCCCGACGTCGCCGGTCATCGCCCGGACCGCCCAGAGATGCCGGGCGTCGACGGACAGCCTCGGCAGCAGCCGGGGAACCCGGTGGCGAGGGATGCCGGCGGCGCTGCGCCGGGTGCCGTGCCCGGCGGCCCCGTGCCGGTCTCCGTACCGGGCAGCGCCGTGCCGGTCTCCGCGCCGGGCGGCGCCGTGCCGATCTCCGCGCCGGGCGGCGCCGTGCCGATCTCTGCGCCGGGCGGTTCCGGGTCGGGCAGCGTCGTATCGGGCGGCGCGGCATCCGCGCTGACGACGGCATCCTTCGACGACACGGTGCTGCCCACGCGCCCCCCGCTCCCCGCGCCGCGCACCGCGAGCCCGGCACCGCCGGCACCGCCGGCACCGCCGGCAGCGCCGACGGACGGCGTCATCTCGTTCGTGCCCGGCGTGACCCACCCGGGGCGACCTTCCGAGTCGCGACCGCCGGAACGGCCCGTGCCCACGACGATCGCGCCCGCCGCCGAGCCGCCCGCGGTTGCCGAGTTCGCCCCTGAGCCGCCCCCGGCCCCAGGTCCCCGCCGTCTCGGCCCGCGGGGCGACCGGGACGCGATCATCGACGGCGTCGATCAGACCCGCATCGCGACCGGCGAGCGCCCGCTCGCGCGGCTCGCGTGGGACAACGGCGCCCGCCAGGCCGTCTACGGCCGCACGCTCTTCGGCCGCAACCCCGTCCCCGAGACCGGCGCCATGGTGGTGCCCGTCCGCGACGAGACCATGTCGCTGTCGAAGACGCACTTCGAGCTGGTGCCCGGATCCGACGGCGATGCACGCGTGCTGTGGATCGTCGACCGGCACTCGACGAACGGTGTCGTCGTGCGCCGCGGCATCCATCGCGAGCCCCTCGTCCCGGGTGAGCGCACGCGCGTGCGGATGGGCGACGTGCTGGAGTTCGGCGACCGGCACGTCGTGATCGAGGTGGCGCCATGACCGGCGCTCCGATCGAGGTGCGCGCCGGCGCCCTCACCCACACGGGCCTGCGCCGCAAGGTCAACGAAGACGCGTTCCTCGCCGAGGCCCCCCTGTTCCTCGTCGCCGACGGCATGGGCGGCCACGACGCCGGCGATCGGGCGAGTGCGGCGGTCGTCGCCGAGTTCGCCCGGCTGTGCGGCGCAGACAGTCTCGGCATCGACGACATGCGGGTCGCGCTGCGGCGGGCACGGGCGCGCGTCGACGCGATCGCGAGCGACGGCCGCGCGGCCGGCACGACCCTCAGCGGCGTCGTCATCGCCGATGTCGGCGGCGCGGGCTACTGGCTCACCGTCAACGTCGGCGATTCGCGCACCTACCGCTTCGCGCACGGCGCGCTCGAGCAGATCAGCGTCGACCACTCCGTCGTGCAAGAGCTCATCGACGCCGGCGAGCTCACGGGGGATGCCGCTGCCTCCGACCGCCGCCGCAACGAGATCACCCGGGCGATCGGTGCGGGAAGCGACGGCCAGGCCGACTACTGGATGGTGCCGGCGGAGGTGGGCGACCGCATCCTGGTGTGCTCCGACGGGCTGTCGGGCGAGCTGACGGCGCAGCAGCTGCGCGAGATCCTCGCCGACGAGCCCGACCCGCAAGAGGCCGCGGAGCGCCTGATCCGCGCGGCGCTGCTGCGCGGCGGCCGCGACAACATCACCGCCGTCGTGGTCGATGCGCTCGCCGTCGGCGGCCACGACGACGTCTTCGACACGGCGCCCGCCGGCGCCCGCCGCAACGAGCCCGACAGCGACACCCGCCCGCGTGCCGGCACCCCGGGAGGCACCCGATGACCGGTTCGCTGCAGGTGCGCTATCGCCCCGCCGCCTCCCGCGCGGCGGGCTGGCGGCTCGCTGTCGACGCGGATGCCGTCGCCCTCCTCCCGCCGCACGTCTCCGACGCCGCCACCGAGAGCGTGTGGCAGCGGATCGGCGAGGGCATCGGCGCCCTGGTCGAGGTGTTCGAGGCGTTCGGCGCCGCGGTCACCGCCATCCCGCCGTTCGCGCTGGTCGCGGCGGAGGCCACCGGCATCCGCGTCACGGTGCGCGGCCCCCTCGTCGTCGAGGTCACGGACGCCGCGCAGACCCACGTCGTCTCGGGCGAGGGCGTCGCCACCTGGACCGAGTGCTTCTTCCCCGCCGCCACCGGCGTCACCGTCGCCGCGCCCGCGCCGGCTGCCGCTGATGCTTCCCCGACGGATGCCGAGGGCGCTTCCCCGACGCCCAGCGGCGGCGACGCCTCTCCCAGCGCCGGTGTCGACTCAGCGGCCGGTGCCTCCGATGGCACCGACGGCATGCTGCCCCTCCGCAGCGGCATCGTCGTCGCCGAGCTGCTGACGGCATCCCTCGCCCCCACCCCCGCCCCCTCCGCCCCCTCCGCCCCCAGCTCATCACTCGAAAACAGGAGATTCGTCGAGAACAGGACGGTGGAGCCCGAAAGCGTCCTGTCTCCGAACGATCTCCTGTTTTCGATGGATGTCGACGCTGGTTCCGCCGACGCCGCGGGCGCGGTGGTGGACGACGCGACGGAGGTGTCCCCGAGGGCTGCCCCCTCGGACGACACCTGGATCTCGGCCCAGACGGCGACCGAGGGCACGACCGCCCCAGTCTCACCGGATGAGTACGAACTGCTGTGGGGGCAGACCGTCGCCCGCCGCGCCGTGATCGCGACGATGGATGCCGCGCCGATGATGGATGCCGGGGCGCCCGCGCTCGTCACGCCGACACCGATGCCCACGCCGGTGCCGACACCGACGCCGCTGGGCGACCACGACGGTGAGACGGTGGCGGCATCCTCGGTGCGTGAGACGCGCGCGGGGCACGGCGACCGACCACGGTACGACTCCACCGACAGCGTGCCGCCGCGGCGGCCGGCGCGGGGACGCATCGTGCTGTCGACGGGCCGGGTCGTCGAGCTGGAGCGGCCGGTGATCATCGGGCGGCGACCGAAGTCGACCCGCGCGTCGGCGGCGGAACTGCCGACGCTCGTCGCGGTCGACAGCCCCGAGCAGGACATCTCGCGCAGTCACGTCGAGATCCGTGCCGAGGGTGAGCACGTGCTGGTCTCCGATCTCGGCACGACCAACGGCACCGTGCTGCTGCGCCGGGGCCAAGAGCCGGTGCGCCTGCATCCGAACGAGCCGACGCTGGTCATCTCCGGCGACGCGCTCGACATCGGCGAGGGCATCACCGTGACCTTCGAGGATCTGCCGTGAGCGCCGCCCGGCGGCCGCCCGCGCCGCCGCCCGTGCTCGCCGGGTTCACGTACCTCGACGTCCTCGGCTCCGGCGGCTTCGCCGACGTCTACCTGTACGAACAGCACCTGCCGCGCCGGCGGGTGGCGGTCAAGGTGCTGCTCGCCGACCGTCTCGCCGGCGATGCCGCCGACGAGTTCGCCGCCGAAGCGAACGTCATGGCGCTGCTGTCGACGCATCCGGCGATCGTCACGATCCACCAGGCGGGCGTGGCCGACGACGGCCGTCCGTACCTCGTCATGGAGTACTGTCCGCGTCCGAATCTGCAGGCGCGTTCGCGCGCCGCGGCGTTCTCGGTCGCCGAGGCGCTGCGCGTCGGCGTGCAGGTCGCGGCGGCCGTCGAGACGGCGCACCGCGCCGACATCCTGCATCGCGACATCAAGCCCGCGAATATTCTCGTCACGGAATATAACCGTCCGGCGCTGACCGACTTCGGCATCGCGACGACCGCCGGGGCGGCGGAGTCGTCGGCCGGGATGTCGATCCCCTGGTCGCCGCCCGAGGCGTTCGTCGACGAACCGGTCTCGGGAGTGGCCATCGACGTCTACGGGCTCGGCGCGACGGTGTACACGCTGCTGGCCGGCCGCTCGCCGTTCGAGCAGCCCGGCGGCCGCAACGGCGCCGCCGACCTCATCGAGCGCATCGAGACCCTGCCGGTGCCGCCGCTCGATCGCCCCGATGCCCCGCCGAGCCTGCAGGCCGTGCTCGACCGCGCGATGGCCAAGCGGCCGGCCGACCGCTTCGAAACGGCGATCGCCTTCGCCCGCGCGCTGCAGCGCGTGCAGATCGAGCTCGCGCACTCCGTCACCCCGATCGACATCCTCGACGACGCCCCCGACGACGACGACGCGGAAGAGCCCGACGGCGAGCTCACGCGCGTCCGCGGCATCGTCAGCATCGAGCCGCAGACGGCGCCGGCCGCCGGCCCGACCCACCGCCGGGAGCGGACGGATGCCGCCGCCGCCGACGCCGCGGTCGAGGCCGCCGACGTCCCGACCGTCCTGCGCGGCCCCGTCTCGATCGCGCCCGATGCACCCATCACGGCGGTCCCCGCCCCGCCCGTCGACGACACGTCCGCGACGATCCGCCGCGCGCCCGCATCCTCCGCTCCCACCGCCGCTCCCACCGCCGCTCCCACCCCCGGTGCCGCCCCCCTCGTCGGCGGCATCCCCCCGCACGGCGACGGGGCGACTCCCGCCCCGGCCGCCACCGATGCCGCCCCGCGCTCCCGCCGCGGCCTGTGGATCGGCGTCGCGGCGGCCGTGCTCGTCGTCGGGGGTGTCGCGACGGCGGCGAGCCTGCTCGCGCCACCCGTGCCCGAGCCGGAGGAGTCGGCATCCGTCGCGCCGCAGGACCCGACCGACGGCCTCGTCCCGGTCGTGACCGACCTCACCGGCAGCGTGCAGGGCTCCGACGCCGTCTTCACGTGGACCAACCCCGACCCGCAGGACGGCGACACGTACCTCTGGTATCCGTACACGCTCGACGGCGACGGCCAGGCCGACGCCACGAGCGAGCCGACCGTGACGCTCCCGATGGATGCCGCGGGCAAGACCTGCATCGCCGTCACCCTCCGGCGGGCCGGCGGCGGTGCGGGCGACGAAGTGCGGGGGTGCACGCCATGACCGACGTCGAAGACACCGTGCCGCCGCCGGGCGCGGTCGCCGCGGGCGCATCCCGTTCGGACGTGACCGTCGAGTTCGCCGGCGAGTACGTCACGGTCCCCGCCGGCGCGCGGTTCACGATCGGCCGCGAGGGCGACTTCGCGATCGACGACAACCGGTTCCTGCACCGGCAGTTCCTGTCGATCGAGCAGTCCAGCGGCCTGTGGTGGCTCGTCAACATCGGCACGCGCCTGTCGGCGACCGTCACCGACACCGAGGGACGCGTGCAGGCGCAGCTGGCCCCCGGCGCGCGGCTGCCCCTCGTGTTCGGCGTCACGACGGTCGTGTTCAGCGCCGGCCCGACGACGTACGAGCTGTCGGTGCACACGGCGCAGCCGGCCTTCCGCGAGACCCGCCCCGCGCCCGACGACGGCGGCCTGTCGACCATCGGCGCGGTGCCGATGACGACGAGTCAGAGGCTGCTGGTCGTCGCGCTCGCCGAACCCGTGCTGCGCCGCGACGGCACCGGCATGAGCGAGCTGCCGAGCTCGGCGGCGGCGGCGCAGCGCCTCGGCTGGAGCCTCACCCGCTTCAACCGCAAGCTCGACAACGTCTGCGACAAGCTCGACCGCCAGGGCGTGCCGGGCCTGCGCGGCGGCGTCACGGCGTCGGCGACCAACCGGCGCGCCCGTCTCGTGGAGTACGCCGTCGCCTCGCGCCTCGTGACCCGCGACGACCTGCCGCTGCTGGACGAACCGCAGGAGCCCGACGGCCCCTGACCCGCGCCGCCGACGCGATTCGGTCGCGGCGAAGTGCGGATGGGCTCACGTCGGACCCGCAGATCGCCGCGACCGAACCCCGTGGGGTCAGCGGGTGTGGCCGAGCACCTTCACGATGATGCCGCGGCCCCGCAGCTCGGCGATGGCGTGCGCCTCCTCGTCGACCGTCCGGCCGAGGGCGTGCTTGTCGGCGACCACGACGACATCGCCCGAGGCCAGGCGCCCGAACAGGCGCGTGAGCCGCTCCGACCAGCTCTCGCCGATCTCGGGGGCGGGATGCCGGAACCCCTCGATCGGCACGCCGAACTGCGACAGGGCGTCGCGCTGCGCGATGACGCTGGGCAGGTCGTCGCGGGCGACCACGAGCCCGACCAGGCGCGACCCGGCGGGCCGGGCCGCCCACCAGTCGGTGCCCGACACGACCGTGGGCACGGCCTCGGTCGTCGCGGGCAGTGCGACGGACTCGGCGTAGTCGGCCGGGCTGCGGTCGGTGGGGGGCTCGGTGGTCACGGCATCCATTCTCGCGCACCGCGCCGATCGGCGCAGGCCTCAGTCGCGCAGGCGCAGTTCGAGGCTGAGCTGCTCGGCATCCAGTTCGGCGAGGGTGTGGCGCAGGGTGTGGCTGCTGAACGTGCCGCCCGAGCTGAGGGCGGTGAGCCGGGTGCGCTGGGCCTCGACGACGGCGAGCCGCAGTTCGAGCATGTCGCGGGCGAAGGCGGTGTCCTCGTCGGTGGGCGGCTTCGTGTAGCGGGCGCTCAGCCGTGCGAGCACGGCGGGGTCGAACGCCGTGCCGTCGCGCCGGCGGAAGTCGCCCGCCGCGATGGCGGATGCCGCGGCCGTCTGCAGCTCGGCATCCAGCCTCGCCTGCTGGCCGCCGTCGCCATCGGCGTCGGCGGGGTCGTGCAGATCGAGCTTTCGCACGACCCAGGGCAGGGTGAACCCCTGCAGCATGAGGCTCACGAGCGCCACGAGGAAGGCGATGTAGATGAGGATCGGCCGGTCATCGATCGAGCGCGGCAGGGTCTGCGCCGCGGCGAGCGTGACGACGCCGCGCATGCCCGCCCAGACGATGACGGTGCCGTGCTTCCAGCCGAGCGGGGTCGACTGGTAGTAGTCGAAGTCGGCGAGCGCCCTGCTGACGCGCGTGCGCATCGACCCGATGCGCCGCTGCGTGCGCTCGGGCGAGGGGTGCGCGGTCTTGCCGAATCGTTCGCTGGGCTGCGACCAGTCGTGCTCGGCGAGGGCGTCGAGCCGGGCATCCATCGCCTCGTAGCGCTCGCGGTCCATGCGTCCGACGCGATAGCGGCCGAGCCACAGGAGGAAGGCGACGTAGCCGGCGCGCACGGCGAGCACGATCACGAGCGCCGTCAGCGCGACGAGCGTCGGCAGCACGATGCCCTCGTGGCGGCTCACGACATCGGTGACGATCTGGTCGAGCTCGAGACCCATGATGAGGAAGATGCCGCCCTCGAGCACCAGCTCGACGGTGCGCCAGACGACCTCGTCGGACAGCCGCTGTTCGGGCGTCAGCCACCTCTGGGCGCCCTGCCCGGCGACGATGCCGGCGATCACCGCGGCCACCAGGCCCGACCCCTCCAGATGCTCGGTCGGCAGGTACGCCAGGAACGGCACCGTGAAGGCGATCGCGGTGCTCGCCGCCGAGTTGTGCACCCACGCGCGCAGCCGCATGGCGACCAACCCCACGACGCCGCCGATGACGATGGCGATGACGACGGCCCAGACGAAGCTGCCGAGCGCGCTGCCGAAGGCGAACGTCCCCGCGACGGCGATGATCGCCGTACGCAGCAGCACGAGGGCGGTCGCGTCGTTGAGCAGGCTCTCGCCCTCGAGCATCGTCGTCACGCGGGGCGAGATGCCGAGGCGCTTGGTGATGCCGGTGGCGACGGCATCGGTCGGGCTCAGGATGGCGCCGAGCGCGACGCCGAGCGGGAATCCGACGTCGGGGATGACGAGCGAGAAGAACCAGCCGAGGATCAGCGCCGTGATGACCACGAGCAGCACCGCGAGCCCCGAGATCGGCGCGAGGTCGCGGCGGAACTCGATCGCCGGCAGCCGCACGGCCGCGGCGTACAGCAGCGGCGGGAGGACGCCGACGAGGATCAGGTCGGGGTCGATCTCGGGCACGTCGACGAACGGCATGAGGCCGACGACGAGCCCCAGCGCGACCAGCAGCAGGGGGCCGGCGACGCCGAGCTTCTGCGCGAGCGCGGTCACGACGGCGACCGCGACGACGCCGATCAGGATGACGAGCAGCATGTCCATCGGCGTCAGATCACCCCCAGCGCCCGCACCGCGTCGCGCTCGGCGATCAGCTCGTCGACCGAGGCCTGCAGCCGGGCGCGGCCGCGGGCGTCGAGCGGGACCCCTTCGACGATGCGGTAGCCGTCGCCGGTGCTCGTCACGGGGCCGGCGCTTGTCACAGGGAACGAGCAGACGAGACCCTCCGGCACGCCGTATTCGCCGTGCGAGACGAGAGCCGCGCTGGTCCAGCCGCGGTCGCCGGTGCCGCGCACGGCGTCGCGGACATGCGCGACGGCGGCGTTGGCGGCGGATGCCGCCGACGACGAGCCGCGCACGGCGATGATCTCCGCCCCGCGCTTTGCCACCCGCGGGATGAACTCGTCGTCGAGCCAGGAGGCGGCGGCATCCGTCCCGCCGAGCGCCTCGGCGAGCGCTTCGGTCACCGGCCGGCCGCCGACGGTCGCGTGCGCGACGTCGGGGAACTGCGTCGCCGAATGGTTGCCCCAGATCGTGACGTCGCGGATGCGGTCGGGCGCGACCCGCAGCTTCGCCGCCAGCTGGGCGAGCGCCCGGTCGTGGTCGAGCCGCGTGAGGGCGCCGAAGCGGTCGGCGGGGATGTCGGGGGCGGATGCCGCGGCGATCAGCGCGTTCGTGTTGGCGGGGTTTCCCACCACGACGACGCGGACATCGGCGGCGGCGACCTCGTTCAGCGCCGCGCCCTGCGGGCCGAAGATGCCCGCATTGGCCGCGAGGAGGTCGGCGCGTTCCACCCCCGCGGTGCGCGCGCGGGCGCCGACGAGCATCGCGACGTTCGCGCCGTCGAACGCCGTGCGCGGATCGTCGGTGATCTCGACGCCCCGCAGGAGCGGGAACGCGCAGTCCTGCAGCTCGAGCGCCGTCCCCTCGGCGGCCCGCAGACCCTGCGGGATCTCCAGCAGCCGCAGGCGCACCGGGCGATCGGGGCCGAGCATGGCCCCCGAGGCGATGCGGAACAGCAGCGCGTAGCCGATCTGGCCGCCGGCCCCGGTCACGGTGACGGTCGTGGCATCCATCTTCCCAGCCTACGGGCGCCTCTCGCGATACGGTGAGCGCATGACCTTCAACAACAACGCCGATGTCGGAGGGAACACCGCCAAGCGCCGCGGCCGGACCACCGCCGTCGCCGGCGGCGGTGTCGTCGGTCTCGGCGCGATCGTCGTGATCATCCTCAACCTCGTCACGGGCGGCGATTTCGCGAGCCTGCTCGGCGGCGACGCCGGCACGCAGACCGCGCAGCAGGGCGCCGGCACCGAGGTCGCGAACTGCGAGACCGGCGCCGACGCCAACGCGAACATCGACTGCCGCATCGCCGCGGCCCAGCTCGTGCTCGACGGGTACTGGGAGCAGCAGGTGCAGAACTACCGTTCCCCGCAGCTGGTCATCGTCGACGGGCAGACCTCCACCGCGTGCGGCACGGCATCGAACGCGACCGGGCCGTTCTACTGCCCGCCCGAGGAGACGGTCTACATCGATCCCACGTTCTTCGACCTGCTGCGCTCGCAGTTCGGCGCCGAGGCCGGCAACCTCGCCCAGCTCTACGTCGTGGGGCACGAATGGGGCCACCACATCCAGCAGATCATGGGGATCATGGACCAGTATCCGAGCAATGGCACCGGGCCCGCGAGCAACGGCGTGCGCACCGAGCTGCAGGCCGACTGCTTCGCCGGCGCGTGGATCGCCGATGCCGCCACCGTGACCGACGGCAACGGCGTCGCCTACCTGCAGCAGCCCACCGAAGCGCAGCTGCGCGACGCGCTGAACGCCGCGGCATCCGTCGGCGACGACCACATCCAGCAGCAGTCCGGCTCCGTCAACCCGGAGAGCTGGACGCACGGCTCCAGCGAGCAGCGCCAGCGCTGGTTCGCGACCGGGTATAAGTCCGGGCTCGGCGCGTGCGACACCTTCGCCGTCTCGGGGAGCCAGCTGTGAACGGGCCGGCGCACCTCGACGAGATCCTGTACCCCGAGATCGAGCCGTACGAGACGGGGTACCTGCTGGCCGGCGACGGGCAGCGGATCTACTGGGAGCAGTCGGGCAACCCCGACGGCAAGCCGGTCGTGTTCCTGCACGGCGGCCCGGGCGCGGGGACGTCGCCGTGGCACCGGCGGTTCTTCGACCCGGCTCGCTATCGCATCGTGCTGTTCGACCAGCGCGGCTGCGGCAAGTCGACGCCGCACGTCAGCGCGCACGACGCCGACCTGCGCTACAACACGACGTGGCACCTCGTCGCCGACCTCGAGCTGCTGCGCCGCAACCTCGGGGTCGAGCGGTGGCAGGTGTTCGGAGGCTCGTGGGGGTCGGCGCTGGCGCTGGCCTACGCGCAGTCGCACCCCGACGCCGTCACCGAGATCGTGCTGCGCGGCATCTTCACGCTGCGCCGGCATGAGCTGGAGTGGTTCTACGAGGGCGGGGCGTCGGCGCTGTTCCCCGACCTGTGGGAGCACTACCTCGCACCGATCCCCGTGCTGGAGCGCTCGCGCATGATCGAGGCGTACCACCGGCGGCTGTCCGACCCCGACCCTGCGGTGCACGAGCCGGCGGCGCTGGCGTGGACGACGTGGGAGGCGGCGACGCTGACGCTGCTGCCGGATGCGGAGCTGGTGGCATCCATGACCGCGGTGGCGGATGCCGTCGCCTTCGCGCGCATCGAGAACCACTACTTCCTGCACGAGGGCTGGTTCCGCCAGGGGCAGCTGATCGAGGACGTCGGGGTGCTGCGGCAGATTCCGGCCGTGATCGTGCAGGGCCGCTACGACGTGTGCACGCCGATCATGACCGCGTGGGATCTGCACCGGGCGTGGCCCGAGGCCGAGTTCGTCGTCGTGCCGGACGCGTCGCACTCCGCGACCGAGCCGGGCATCGCCCGCGCCCTGCGCGCGGCCACCGACCGCTTCGCCGCGTAGCCCGCGGCCGGGTGCGTCGGGGTCTTGACCGCTTCGATACGGCCGCCGCGCGTACCAAAAGCAGGGTGAGATGGGGTTCGGTGTCCGCAAGCGCGGGGTCAGGTCCATTTGACCCTGCTTTTGGGGCACACCAACGCGGGACCGGTCGCTGCTGCCACTCGGCCGACCTCGACAGTCGGGCTCGTGCGCCCCGACTGCTAGACTGGACGTACTTGCCGCACCGACTCCGGTGCGCTCGCGTCGTAGAACGCTTCCCTCGCCGCCCGGCCCCGACCGGATGATCGGCTGACATTCTTCGTACGGCGACCCTGTGCGCATCCGCGCAGAGGCCACCGATCCGGGCATCCCTGCCCAGAAACACTCCCATGACTGACATGACTTTCCGCACGCTCGGCCTGCCCGCTCCGCTCGTCGACGTGCTCGCCGCCGACGGCAAGACCACCCCGTTCCCGATCCAGGTCGACACGCTGCCCGACACGCTCGCCGGCCGCGACGTGCTGGGTCGCGGCAAGACCGGCTCGGGCAAGACCCTGGCCTTCTCGATCCCGATGGCCGCCCGCCTCGGCGGCGCCCTCGCCGGCGGATCGCGCCGCGCGGGCCGCATCCTCGGTCTCGTCCTCGCGCCCACG
Organism: Microbacterium sp.; assembly: GCF_047602155.1. GTDB lineage: Bacteria > Actinomycetota > Actinomycetes > Actinomycetales > Microbacteriaceae > Microbacterium. The sequence goes on from NZ_JASGHZ010000001.1 coordinate 1,366,110, forward strand.
CGCGAGCTGGCGACGCAGATCAACGCGACCCTCGAGCCGCTCGCCGCGGCCTATGGCCTGAAGACCACGACGATCTTCGGCGGCGTCAACCAGAACCGCCAGGTCGCGGCGCTGAAGGCCGGTGTCGACATCGTCGTCGCCTGCCCGGGTCGCCTCGAAGACCTCATGCAGCAGGGCTTCGTCAAGCTGGATGCCGTCGAGATCACCGTCATCGACGAGGCCGACCACATGGCCGACCTCGGGTTCTTGCCGTCGGTGACGCGCATCCTCGACAAGACGCCGCAGGGCGGACAGCGGATGCTGTTCAGCGCCACGCTGGACAACGGCGTCGACAAGCTCGTCGGCCGCTTTCTGCGCAACGAGGTGCTGCACTCCGTCGACGAGGCGCACTCTCCGGTGGCCGCAATGACCCACCACGTGTTCCACGTCGCGTCGGTCGACGCGAAGAAGGAGCTCGTGCGCACGCTCGCGTCGGGCACGTCGCGACGCATCCTGTTCATGCGCACGAAGCACCACGCCAAGAAGCTCGCGCAGCAGCTGACGGCGCAGGGCATCCCGTCGGTCGACCTGCACGGCAACCTGTCGCAGCCGCAGCGCGACCGCAACCTCGCGGCATTCGCGTCGGGTGCGGCTCGCGTCCTGGTCGCCACCGACGTGGCCGCTCGCGGCGTGCACGTCGACGATGTCGAACTGGTGATCCACGTCGATCCGCCGATGGAGCACAAGGCGTACCTGCACCGCTCGGGCCGCACCGCTCGCGCCGGCGCCGAGGGCTCGGTCGTGACGCTCGTGCTGCCCGGTCAGGAGAAGGACGTCAAGGATCTGCTGCGCAAGGCCGCGATCGCGGCCGTGCCGGTGACCGTGGATGCCGGTTCGCCTGCGGTGACGGAGCTGGTCGGCGAGGTGGCGCCCTACGTCGCTCCCGCGCCGAAGGCGGAGGTGCCGCGCGGCGGCGGTCGCAGCCAGGGCGCCAACGCCCAGCGCAAGCGCGCCGCCCGCGACGCGGGTGGCTCGGGGCGCGGCGGTTCGGGCCGCGGCGGCGAGGCCGGCCGGGCCGGCGCTACCGGTCGCGGTTCGGATGCCGCCCGCGGCGGCGGTCGTGGTTCGGATGCCGCCCGCGGCGGCGGTCGTGGTTCGGATGCCGCCCGCGGCGGCCAGCCCCGCACGGATCGCTCCGGCCGCCCGGCTCAGGATCGCTCGGGCCGCCCGGCCGGACAGCGTTCCGGCGCCGCCGGTGAGCACCGCGTCGAGCACGCGCGCGGGAGCGGCGGCCAGGGCGGCCAGGCTCACGGCCAGCGCCAGGCGCAGCCCGCGGCATCCGGCAACGCGCGCACCGCGGGCCGTCGCGCCGGCCACAGTGGCGGCACCGGCGGCAAGCTCATGGTCGGCTCGGTCGTCCGCCCCAACGGCACAGGTCGCCGCGCGCGCTGACCTGCCTGCCTGACCCGGGGAGGATGCTCCCCAGGTTCGGTCGCGGCGTTTTGTGGGTGCGTGTGCCGGGCACTCGCAGTTTGCCGCGACTGAGTGTTGACGGTGCGGGGGCGCGAGCGCGCGGCGGCGGCGGAGCCGCCGAACCGCCGGGCGGGTCAGCGCGGGCCGCGGACGAGGTCCGCGGCGACCTCGCCGATGACGATCGCGGGGGCGTTGGTGTGGCCGCGGATGATCGTCGGCATGACCGAGGCATCCGCCACCCGCAGCCCGAGAACCCCCCGCACGCGCAGGTCGGGGTCGACGACGGATGCCGCATCCACTCCCATCCGCGCCGTGCCGACCGGGTGGTACAGCGTGTGCGCGTAGCGCCGCAGCGACAGTTCGTCGCGCTCGTCGGCGGTCATCGCCTCGCCGCCCGCAGGCTGCACCCAGCCGCCCGTCGTGACGGCGCGCAGCGCGTCGGTCGCGAGGAGCCGCTCGCACTCGGCGAGCCCGGCGCGCAGGGTCGCGGCATCGATCCCGTCGGGGTCGGTGAGGTAGGCCGGGTCGATGACGGCGGCATCCGTCGGATCGGACGAGGCGAGCCGGATCGTGCCGCGGCTGCGCGGCCGCAGCAGGATCGCCCCGACCGTGATCCCCTCCGCGGGCAGCGGCACGAGCCCTTCGCCGACGTAGGGCGCGGCGGCGAAGATGATCTCGACATCGGGAAGTCCACTGGGCAGCCCGTCGGCCATGCCCGACGAGGAGGCGACCGCGGTGCGCACGAACCCGTAGGCCTCGGCGACGTTCGAGGTCAGCATCCCCCTCCGCGCGGACAGGTAGCGCGCGAGCTGCGCGGGCTTCTGCGCGCCGTACAGCGTGCCGCCCTGCGCGGCGGGAGCGAGGCCCGCGACGAGGTGGTCCTGCAGGTTCGCCCCGACCTCGGGCGCATCGACGAGCACCCGGATGCCGTGCTCCGCCAGCTGCTCGGCCGGCCCGATGCCGCTCAGCAGCAACAGCTGCGGCGTGTTGATCGCCCCGCCGCACAGGATCACCTCGCGTCGCGCCCGTGCCCGCCGCGTGATGCCGTCGACGTCGACGTACACGCCGGTCGCGCGGGGCGCGTCCCCCGCGGTGCCGGAGGCGGTGTCGAAGGTGACGCGCCGCACGAGCGCGTCGGTCACGATCCGCAGGTTGGCGCGGCGGCGCGCCGGGCGCAGGTACGCGTCGGCGGTCGAGGCGCGGGCGCCGCGGTGCTGCGTCACCATGGTCTGCGAGAATCCCTGGCCGGCGGGAAGATTCGGGGCCGTGACCGGATGCCCCAGCTCGCGCGCCGCCGTCAGGAAGGCCGCCGTGTGCGGCCGCGGATCGCGCTGCGGCTCGATGGCCTGCGGTCCGCCGGTGCCGTGGGCGTGGTCGGTCGCACCCTGCGTCCCCTCGACTCGGCGGAAGTAGGGCTCGAGCCCCTGCCACGACCAGGCATCGCCGGCGACCGTCGCCCACTCGTCGTAGTCGGCGGCGAAGCCCCGCACCCACATCATCGCGTTGAGCGACGACGACCCGCCGAGCGTCCTGCCGCGCGGCCAGTACACCGTGCGGCCCTCCAGTTCGCTCTGCGGCACGGTGTCGTAGTTCCAGTCGTATGCGCCGCGGAACAGCGTCGAGAACGCCGCGGGCACGTGCAGCTCGAGCGCACGGTCGACCGGCCCGGCCTCGAACAGCAGCACCGAGACGGCGGGGTCTTCGCTCAGCCGTGCGGCCAGCGCCGCACCCGCCGAACCGGCCCCGACGACGATGTAGTCGGCCTCGAGGTCGGTGCCCCGCCCTACGGCGCCGGCGCTGACGCGCGGTCGCGCCCCGCTCATGCGCCGAACGCCTTCGCGAGCACGACCGACAGCTTCGCCCAGTCGCCGTCGATGCGGAACCGGGTGAAGCCCTCCGAGACCGCGGCCCCCGTGCGCGACGTGACGAACCACGGCGGCTTCGGCAGCACCGACAGCCCGCGCGCCCGCACGGCCGACCCGACCGATCGCGGGAACGGCCGGAACGGCCCGCGCGCGACGGTGCGCTCGACGTGGTCGAGCAGCAGCGCGTTGTGCACGACGCCGATGCCGCTCGGGGCATCCTGGATCGTCCCGCCCGGGAACGCGCCCCACGTCGCGGTCGGCGTGAGGAACCCGAACGCGGTCCACGCGTTGATCGCGATCGTGCCGTAGCGCAGGTCGGCGATCGCGCGCTCGAAGTCGCGGCCGAGCGCGGCCTGCGTCGCGGGGTCGATCAGCACGTTGGCGCCGAGCGTGCCGGTCAGGTGCTCGTTGGCGTGCGCGACGGCCGCGTCGACGAACTCCTGGCCCGTGCCCTGCAGCGTCACCACGCCCAGGACGGGCGCGAAGTACTCCGTCGTCTCCAGCGACCGGGCGCCGGATGCCGGGGTCTCGATGAGCGCGCGCGTGCCGCCGCCGCACCACGCGGCATCCGGATAGTCGGCGCGCGCCGCGTCGAGTCGGGACTGGCTGTTCGGGTACCAGACGGTGCGCGAGGGCGCCCGGTCGTAGGCGGCGCGCAGCTCGGCGAGGAAGTCCGCCCGCTGCGGCCAGTCCTCCGACAGCAGCACCACCTGACCGGCGATGCAGTTGTGCCCGCTGTTGTACAGCCGCATCGTGACGACGTGTTCGGCCTGGTAGCGCAGGTCGGCCTTCGACCACGTGCCCGGCACGATGATGATGGGCGAGACCCCGCCGAGCTCGGCCGAGATGGGCGTGTGCAGCAGCGGGCGGTTCTCGCGTCGGCGTTCGGCGGCCTCCGAGCCGGCGCCCCACAGGATCGTCCGGAACGTCGCCGCCGAGCCCGTGATGTGCACGTGCGAGATCGACGGATGCTGGGTGAGATACGCCCCGACGTCGCCGTCGCCGCGGACGATCCGCAGGAATCCGGGTTCGATGAGCGGGGCGAGGGCGCGCTCGAAGACCGGGACGAGGGCATCCTGCGTCGGGTTCACCTTGAGGATCACGACGCGGTTGAACGCCAGCAGCTCGTACAGCACGTCGAGGAACGGGATGGAGGCGACGTTGCCCGCGCCGAGCACCAGCCCGACGCCGCCGGGTTCGGACGGGTGGAGCTGTCCGAGGCCCGCCTCGCGCTGCGCCTGCTCGGGCGTCACGCCCGGGGTCAGCCACACCTCGGTGGAGTACCCCGACAGCAGCAGCGCGTCGGTCGCGTTCAGCGGCGACGTGTGCACCGCGGTGCGCTGGCCCGGCGCGCGCGTGAAGGTCGCGCCGGCCAACGGCGAGCGCCCGTGGGCGAGCGCCGTGAGTGTGTCGGCGTAGGCGTCGAGGGCGACGAGGGCCGCGTACGGCCCCGACAGCCACTCCTCTCCGCGCAGCGGATGCCCCGGAGGCAGGCCCTTCGAGGTCGCCGCGACGTCGGCCCATTCCGCGGCGACGGCGGCCGTCGCCACGCGCACCCGGTGCAGCAGCGTGCGGCGCTGGCCGCGGGTGAGCAGGCTCCAGGTGCGCGCGCCGGTCTGCAACTGCGCGATCGCCGCGTCGAGGGACGCCTGAACCGGATCGGGCAGCGCGATCGCCACGGTCTTCGGGGCAGGCTTCGTTTTCACACTGGATGCCACGGCGCTCTCCTTCGAGGGGGACACCTCAGCTTACGGCGCACCCGCGCGCGGTGGTGAGGCCGTGGCCGTCGCCGCCTTCGCGGCTGGGCGCGGTGACCGGCTGGGTTCCGCTGTCGCAATCTGCCGGCTCCGGCGGCACTTTGTGGCAGCGGAGCAGCGCTCCGTTGCGGGTACCGTCGCGGGGTTCAGTCGCGGCATCCTGCGGGTGGGCGTCGCCGTGACCCGCAATTTGCCGCGACCGAAGGATGAGGGGCCGGTTTCAGTCTCGGCATCTTGCGGGTGCGCGTCGCCGTGACCCGCAATTCGCCGCGACCGAAGGATGAGGGGCTCGTGACCGAACGCCGTTCCCCTGTCGCAATCTGCCGGTTCAGGCGGCACTTTGTGACGGCGAGCAGGATGCCCCGGGCTACTCGATGTCGTCGCGGCGCAGGCGGTAGCGGGCCAGCGGCACGAGGCTCAGCAGCACGAGCGCGGCCGGCAGCACGCTGAAGGAGAGGACGATGCCGGTGACGGCGGCATCCGGCTGGGTGATCGCGGCACCCGCCGTGCGCTCGACGTACCCGGTCGCGGCGAGCACGATCGCCAGGGCCGTCGCGCCGAGCGCGAAGCCCGTCGTCTCGCCGGCCGTCCACACGCCGCCGAAGGCGCCGGCCCGGCCCGGCCCGTGCCGCCGCGCGTCGTGGCCGATGACGTCGGGGAGCATCGCCATCGGCAGCGACTGCATGCCGGCGTACGCGACGCCCGCGACGGCGACCGACGCGTAGATCCAGTCGCCCGGCGCCCACAGCGCGGCCACGGTGGTCAGTGCCGCGACGGCGAACAGCAGGCCCGCCAGCGCGAAGGCGCGCTCCTTGCCGATGCGGCGCGCCAGCACGCCCCACGCGGGCGCCGCGACGAGGGCCGGCGCGATGAGGGCGACGAACAGGAGGGTGACGGCATCCTCGGAGCGCAGCACCCAGGTGGCGAGGTACTGTGCGCCCGCGAGCATGAGCCCCGTCGCGAGCGCCTGCAGCACGAACGTCAGCAGCAGGGCGCGGAACGGCTGGCTGCGGCGCAGCGTCTCGAAGGCCGCGCGGAAGTTGTCCCGGATACCGCCTCCCGTCGCCCCGGCGTTCGTGCCGGGCTCGGGGCGGGCGGGGTCGGCTGCGGTGCTCGTGGCGGCCGAGCGCGTGCGCAGGCCGTGGCGGGCGACGGCGGTGGACACCAGCATCCCGAGGCCGATCGTGACGCCCGCGACGATGCCCATGAGGAGGTATCCGGTCGTGGGGTCGCCGGTGGCCTTGCGCAGCAGCGGGCCGCCGGCGCCGAACAGCAGGATCGCGAACGTCAGCACGACGACGCGCCACGTGAGCAGGCGCGTGCGCTCGTCGTAGCGGTCGGTGAGCTCGGCGGGCAGGGCGATGTAGGGCACCTGGAACAGGCTGAACGCCGTGGCCGTCAGCAGGAAGGCGATCAGCACCCAGATCGCCCCCACCGCGGGTCCGAGCGCCGGGGGCACGGCGAAGGTGAGGGCGAACAGTACCGGCAGCGACAGGGCGCCGACGAGCATGAGCCGCCGACGCGAGCCGTGCCGGGCGAGGTCGGCGTCGGAGAGCGCGCCGATGACCGGGTCGATGACGACGTCCCACACCTTCGCGACCGTCACGATGACGCCCGCCAGCAGGGCCGTCACGCCGAGGTTGTCGGTGAGGTAGTACGTGAGCACGAGCCCCGGCAGCGTCGCGAAGCCGCCGGTGCCGATCGAGCCGACCGCGTACGTCGAGACGGCGGTCCGCGTCAGTCTCCCCATGCGCCCAGCTTACGGCGGCTCATCCCGGCGTTCGGGGAGCGTGAATGGCTCCGAAAACGCCGATTCGGGAACCATGTGCGCTCCCCGAACGCCATCGGCGGGTCAGAGGAGGGCGAGGGCGCGGAGCTTGGCCTCGACGTCGGCGTTCGACGGCTCGACGTGGTGGGTGGCGTCGGGGTACACGACGACGGGGATGTTGGTGCGGCCGGAGATCTCCCGCGCGACGTCGGCGGCGGCCGGATCGGCCTCGAGGTCGACGTACGTGTAGGCGATGCCGAGGCCGTCGAGCTGCGCCTTGGTGCGGCGGCAGTCGCTGCACCACTGGGCGCCGAACATCGTGATGGTCTGGTCGGAGTCGGTCATGGTTCCAGGGTAGTCGCGCTCTGCCGATGCGTCAGGAGTCGAGCCGGCGCCCCACCGGTTCGACGTCGTCGACGGATGCCGCGACGGATGCTGTCACCTCTGGCGCGACGCCGGCGCTGACCGCGGCATCCACCGTCGCGCGCTGGGGGGCGTAGACGACCAGCGCGTGGAACACGAAGCGCACGGCGAACGCGGCGACGAGGGTCAGCGCGGCGGCGAGCATGCTCGGCAGGTGCGCGCTTTCCACCAGCACGGCCATGAGCGGGATGCGCGCCAGCGCCTCGACGTTGTTGAACGTGAACGACTTGAGGAACCGCCAGCGCATCCGGCCCGACTCGGCGCGCATGTCGGCGAAGACGAGGTACTCCAGCAGCAGGAAGTTGCCGATGATCGTCAGCTCGCTCGCGATGACCGCGGCGACGATGTACTCCATGCCCAGGCGGATGAGCCCCCACATGATGACGAGGTTCGCGATGGCGCCGACGCCGCCGACGAGGGCGAACGCCGACATGCGGCCGAAGCGCAGCATCGTCAGCTGGGTCAGGAACCGGATGCCCTGCGTGAACGACGCCTTCGACTCGCCCGCGAACCGATCGGCGAACGCGAACGGCACCTCGGCGATGCGCAGCTGGCGGCGAGCGAGCATCTCCAGCAGGATCTTGAAGCCGCGCGGGTGCAGCTGGTCGAGGTCGACGGCGTCGCGGTCGATGAGGAAGAAGCCCGTCATCGGGTCGGAGCAGCCGTGCAGCTTGCGCGGGAACATCGACTTCGTGAGCAGCGTCGAGACGCGCGAGACGGCCACGCGGGTGCGGTCGGCGAGACCCCCCGAGGTGCCGCCGGCGGCGTAGCGCGAGGCGACGACGACGTCGACATCGCCGTGGCCGGCGCGGGCGAGCAGGCGCGGGATGTCCTCCGGCGGGTGCTGCAGGTCGCCGTCCATGATCAGGCACCACCGCGATGCGGCGAGGCGGACACCCTCGACGACCGCTCCGCCCAGGCCCGCGACCGGGTCGTCGCGGTGGACGAGCCGGACCGGGAAGGGGGCGGTATCCGCCACCGCCTGGATGATGACCGGGGTGTCATCGGTCGAGTCGTCGACGAAGATCACCTCGAACGAGACGGGGCCGGCGTCGTCGAGCGCCGCGCCGATGCGGCGCACGAGTTCGCCGATGTTCGGACCTTCGTTGAAGGTCGGAACGATGACGGACAGATCCATGTGGGGCGCTCGCTTGCTCTACGGGTCGAGTCGTCTCAGCGTAGCCGCCGCGATCGTGGCGCTTGCTGTGAGTCCCCGATGCTGCGTCTGTGAGCCCCGGCGGGCGCCTGCGGCGCTCAGCCGATCTGCTTCTTCAGGTCGGCGACGCCCATGCCGTAGTTGATGCGGATGCAGGGGAGCGTGAGCTTGTCGCTGCCGACGTGCACGTAGCCCTGCTCGATCGTGCGGGCCAGCACGAACCCGGCCTGGCGCAGACCCTCGTGGGAACGCTCGTCGTTGTGGCCGAAGGGGTAGGCCATGACCTCGCGTGCGTCGATGTCGGAGACCCCGACCGTCTTCAGCTGCTCGACCGAGGCGTTCATGTCGGCGGCGATCTCCTCGGGCGTGAGGTTGACCATGAGCCCCTTGCCGTTGGCGCCCGCCCCGTGCATGCCGTGGGTGTGCGAGCGCGGCAGGATGAAGCGGTTCTGCGGCGCCGCGCCGTCGCCGGTGATGTCGAAGGAGGTGGCCATGAGCTGCAGCTGCTCGTTGATCGGCGACGCCATCGTCAGCCAGGTGGGGTCGGCGTCGTCGTCGGTGACGATCACGGAATGGTCGGGCAGGTACAGCGCGCCGTCGATGAAGGCATCCAGCTCGTCCCACGTCGGCAGGTAGAACGCGCTGTCCTTGATGTACTGCATCTGGGCGCGGTAGTCCTCGATGTAGGCATAGTTGCCTCGCAGCCAGCCGTCTTCGCCGCCGGGCTTGTCGGTGAACTGGTGGTACATGAGGATGGGGATGCGCGCCGCCGTCGCCTGGACGACATCCGGTGCGGTCCAGGCGCCGTAGAGCATCGCCTCGCGGTCGGTGCACGCGACGAGGTCGGAGCCGTTGATCCGGGTGGCCGGGTTGCCGGCATTCGCCGTCGGGTCTGCGGATGCCGCGGCCGCCGTGGCGGCATCCGTGTACCAGCCGGCGAACACGCGGCCGTCGGCGCGCGGGATCGGCAGCCGGTCGTACAGGCGGTCGGTGTGCTGCAGCTGCGGATCGACGGTCGCGCCGTCGATCGTGAACGACACCGCGCACGCGGCCGGGTCGTCGCTGGTCGCGAGCAACTGCTCGGCCGGCGTCAGCGGGGTGGGCGTCGGGCTGGGCGCCTGCGTGGAGGGCGTCGGCGCCTGCGATGCCGCGTCGCCGTGCTCCGGCGCGCACGCGGTCAGCGCGACGGCGACCGTGATGGCGACGCCGACGGTCAGCGCACGGAGACGCGTGTGCGCGCGCGAGCGTGTATCCATGCCGATACTCCCCGATCCGTGGCGCCGCCCCACCCCGGGTCGCGCGCCGCCTTCATCGTACGTCGCCGCCCGCGGCCCGCCATGTGGCGCGCGCCGTGAGTCTCCCACCTCCCGTGCCGAGCCCGCCGTCGCGTACCTGTCACGTTTCGGGGTGATGCCCACGGGATGGCCCCGGATGCTGCCAGTTTCGCGGGGCGGGGGTTGGGGTATCCGGGTGTCGGCGGCACGTTCTTGTCATGTTTCGGGGTGATGCGGCGGGGTGGGCCCGGATGCTGCCAGTTTCGCCGGGGTGGGGTTGGGGCATCCCGGTGGCGGCGTCGTGCACTTGTCATGTTTCGGGGTGATGCGGCGGGATGGCCCCGGATGCTGCCAGTTTCGCCGGGGCGGGGTTGGGGCATCCCGGTGGCGGCGTCGCGTACCTGTCATGTTTCGGGGTGATGCGGCGGGATGGCCCCGGATGCTGCCAGTTTCGCCGGGGCGGGGTTGGGGCATCCCGGTGGCGGCGTCGCGTACCTGTCATGTTTCGGGGTGATGCGGCGGGATGGGCCCGGATGCTGTCAGTTTCGCGGGGCGGGGGTTGGGGTATCCGGGGGTCGGCGTCGCGTTCTTGTCACGTTTCGGGGTGATGCGGCGGGGTGGCCCCGGATGCTGCCAGTTTTGCCGGGCGCGAAAGCCCAGGGCTGCAAGTATCGCGGAGCCTCGGTCCCCCTGGCGATTGCACCGATCAGGGTGAGAATTGGAGCGAGGCGAGCGCAGAGTCCAACGGGCGCGGCATCGGCCTGGCCCCGCGTGAACGCGGCGATGGCGGCAACGACCGACAAGACCCAGGTTAACAAGGACGCACGACCCTGGGGGAGTTCAGCGTCTCCGGAATCAGCCCGGAGTAGAAGGTGAGGGATGTGCTCCATCGCCCGGGGCGAAAGCAGTTGCGGTCGTCGGCGACGATCCACGGCGCGAGCGGGATGCGGAGAACTACCCCACGCAGTGTTCCGGCGATCAACGCCCCGGACAGTGTCATCGTGAGTCGTCGCTCGTAAGGACGGCCGGATGCCACCACCAACGCGATGAGAGCCGGAGCCGCTATCCACCCGATGTAGAGCGGATTCGTCAGTGCCGATAGTGCGGCGACCGCCGCGAGTATGGCAGGCGGCGGCCACCCTTGTTGTTCCCATGCCATCCATGAACCGACGGACGGTGGCAACGGCGCCGATCACGGTCGCCGCATAGTGCGTGGTCATCGCCAACTCGGACGCGAGCTGGTACCCCGACCGCCCGGCGCCGCCATCCAACGAGGCGAGGAGACACACGCTCCCGAATGCCAGAGGGATCTGAGCACCGGGCGGGCGACACGTCGACGGCTAGCGGCCACGAGGCGGATCGCGGCATCCAGCGCGAGAAAGTTCACCGCCAGTGTCGCCCTTACTCCCAGCCCGAAGAGCGACAGCGACGGGTACGCGATGGTCTCTGGGACGAACAGCACCGGTGACGGGCCCCGCCCTCTTGCCATGACCTCGCGAGGAGGACCGAGAGGAACGCTGTGAGGGGCGTTCAGTTCCCCACCGAAGGGGACAGCAGTGCAAGGAGCCGAGCTCGGGCACGCTGATAGCGTCCCCGAGCGGTGGATGCCGGTACGCCCTGCAGGAGTCCCGCTTCGGCGATCGTGAAGCCATCCCAGTGGACGAGCGTCACCAATTCCGCCAGCTTCGGGTCGCGCTGTGCCTGGATGTCGACGCCGCGAAAGACGAACTTTGCGCCGGACCTTGCGATGACTTTCGCGGCGAGATCGCAGGCCTTGACCCGCCACAGACGGGTACGACATCCCAGTCGGACTCCCCGTGGAAGATGTCGACGGCATGGAACTCGGCCCTCGGGGAGAATTCCGGCACGTGCCGCGCGATGAGTGCGGCGACGTCGTTCAGTCCCTGATCAATGCGTCTCGCGGCGGCGGCCGAGGAGCGCGCGGACCGCAGCGGAGCGAAGGCCTCTGGCACCGCTCAGGATGGCTCCGCGGACGCTGACACGCCCGAACCCATCCACTCTTTCTGGCCGATAAACCCCGAAACCAGACCTCACCAGGGCAAAGCAAAACCCCCGCCATGTAGAAGCTAGGCGAGGGTTTCTGGGACCGTTGTAACGACGGTCCGTGTGGCTCCGACGGGCGTCGATCCCGTGACCTCACGATTTTCAGTGGTGCTGTTGATGCGTCGGCGTGGCGATGCGTTGCGAGCAGGAGGCAGGGCCGTTCACTCCCGATTGGGATGCTCGGCAGCGGGTGATCGGGCGGGGCTGCTCGAACCCGTACAAGACACCGTTGGGTTTCACGGTCAAGTGTGGGTCGCGGTCGAAGGCGCGTTGCGCGGGCTGCGCTGCGATCTACTACGGCGACTGGGTCGCGATTGGTAGGTCGGGGATCGTCGGCGGGGATGCGGGCCGGTACTCGTTCTACTTCCTCACGTTGACGGCTCCGTCGTTCGGCGCGGTGCACCGGGTGCCGAAGTCGGCCGAGAGCAACGTGCAGCGCTGCCGGTGCGGTGTCGTGCACACGGTCGAGGACGTGGGCCTGCGCGGCGTGCCAATCGACCCGGAGACGTATGACTACGCGGGTCAGGTGGCCTGGAACCGGGATGCGGGCGTGCTGTGGTCGAACACGGTGAGGCGGCTGCGGGACGTGTGGGAGAGCGTTGAGTTCTTCATGGTCCGCGAGTGGCAGGCGCGCGGGGTGCTGCACGTCCATGTGCTGCTGCGGGTCGAGCTGCGCGAGCGGGCGACCTCGGAGGCGGTGCGGATGCGGGCGGCGTCGGCGGTCGCCTGGTCGAAGGTGGACGGGTCGCTGGTCGAGTGGGGGCAGGAGGGCACCGACTGTCAGCCGATCCGCGCGGACGGTGACGCTCAGCGGCGGGCCTGGTACATCGCGAAGGCGTTGAACTACTCGCTGAAAGACGTGGTGCTCGACGCGGCTGCCGCACCGGCCGCGGTGAGCGCGCATCAGAACCGGTTGCGGGCGGCGGCGGAGCGGATGCGCTGCTCTGCGCTGTGTGAGGGCGGCTACTGCGGGAGCCGTGCGCATCGCAACTACGGGGCGCGCGGGCATGTCGTGTCGGCGTCGCGGCGGACGCTGACGCGGCCGGGCTGGTCGTTTACGGGGTTGACGCGCACGCGGCTGCGGCGGGAGCGGTTCTTGTGGTGGCTGCTCAACGGCGCGACGCCCACGGAGCGAGAGGCGCGCGGGTGGCCGGGTGAGGCCTCGGTGATGGAGTCGGCGGCGGTTGCCGCTCGTGAGGAAGTGGCTGCGCTGTGTCCAGGCGGGCCGTGAGAGAGAGGAACAGGACATGATCAAGATCGAGGCTGGTGTGGAGCTGGCGGAGCTGATGACGACGGCGCAGGTCGCCCGTGAGTACGGGTACACGCGCGGCGGGATCGTGGTGGCGGTGCGGCGGGGCAACCTGCGGGCCGTGGGCAAGCTCCCGGCGAAGAATGGCGCGTGGCTGTTCGCCCGCGCTGATGTGGCGGCGTGGGCGGCGCAGTCGGGGCGTCATGGCGGCCGCACGGTGTACGGGGCTGGCTCGTGATGGGCTCGGCGCCGACCGCGTATTGCGATGCCTTCGGGCGCTGGATCGGCTGCGGGTGCTGCGGCGCGTCGCATCTGCTCGTCGGCAGCGTCGATGAGTGGTTGGTCTGGACGGTCGAGATTCCGCCGCTTCACGCCGGTGTCCGAGCTGCCGCGGAGGGCGCACCGGCCGGGGCTCAGTTGACGCTGTGCCACGATTGCCTGTGCATCCGCGGGGTATGACGCGCATCATGGTGACGGGGCCGAGGGGCCACCGTGGCGCGCGGAAGGGACCGCGGGACGGGGTAGGGGATGTCCGGATGCCCGAGGGCGGGAGCCCGCCACGGCGGGCGGAGCCTCGGGCGACGGGCGCCCCTGCCCCGTCCCCGGAACGAACGCACGCATCGGGGATGCATGGACGGTCAACGGGTACCGGCAACGTGTCCGAGGGCAACCGTAGGGCGCGTCAGCGCCTGGAGGGCGGCAGCAGCGGGCGGCTTGCCGCCCGCCTTGATCCTGTGTGGATTATTTCGGGAGCCGGTCACGCTGGGCGCTGATCGTCGGCGTCAGCCGACACGATCAGGACTCGTCGTCGTTGGTCGCTACGGGGTTGTTCTTCCACCTGTTGACCGTGTTCACGCCGATGCCGAGAAGGGCGGCGATGCGGCGCTGCGTGAATCCGCGGGCGGTGGCGTGCTCGACGGCGACGCGCTCCCAGTAGTAGTAGCTGCTCCGGTATCCGCGGAGCGCGCTGAGCGCCCGTGTGATGCGCTCTTGCTCGGCATCGTGGGCCATGTCGGCGTCAACGAGGTCGGCGATGGGGTGGCGGTCGGCCTCCCATGCGCTGCCCTGCTCGTAGTAGTACGCCTCGGCCTCGTCTCGGGTCGTGGGCCGGTAGGCGGCGGTGCCGATCTCGCGGAGCTGCTCGCCGAGCATGATGAAGCTCTGCGCGATGTCGTTGAGGCTGATGTCGGCCCCGGCGAGCATGTTTTCGTCTTCGGGGTGGTCGGGCCGCGCGCCCTGGTGCGTGCTCATGTCGCAAGGGTATCTGTCGGCCGCGCCACGCCGCGAGTTGTCACCGTACCCATACGGTGACATTCGATGCTAGCCTGTCTCCGTACGCATACGGTGACGGGAGGCGGCAGGTGGCGGTGTACGCGGTTGAGGCGGACGGTTGGGTGTACCGGCCGGTGATGGTGGGTGCTTTCGAGGTTGGCGCGGTGATCGTGTCGCCGGGCGGTGCGGAGTTCGCCTACGAGAATCCGGTGTCGGCTCGGGCTGATTTCCTCGCGTTGACGGGTGTCGAGCTGTGAGTTTCGAGCTGGGGATCTATGAGGATCGGGGGCAGCTCGATCATGACGTGGCGATGCTCATGCGGGACATGGTGCTGTCCGAGCTGGGCCGTCGCGAGGTTGGCGAGCGTGAGGCTATGGCGGCGGTGCGTCGTTGGGTGCGTAACCCGTGGTGACGGTCGCTGATGTGTGGGCGCGGTATCAGGAGCTGATACTGAGCCGCCTGGCGCCGAGCACGACGCGTTCGTACTTCGCGGCGTGGCGGGTGCGGGTGGGGCCGTCCTTCGGTGCGTGGGAGGTCGGTGATCTGCGGCCGCTGGACGTCGAGCTGGCGTTTGCGTCGTGGTCGGGTGCGCATTCGACGCGGGTTGATGCGCTGGCGACGTTGTCGGCGATCTGCCGCACTGCGGTGAAGGCGGGCTTGTTGGTCGCGAATCCGTGCACGGGTATCGAGCGGGTGCGACTGGTGCCGTATGACCCGGCTGGGCGGGCGTTGAGCATGGTCGAGATTGAGCGGTTGGTGGCGGCGCTGCCGTCGTCGGGGCCGTATCGGCGGTTCGTGCTCGCGATGCTGTACACGGGGTGCCGACTGGGTGAGGTCGCGGGGCTGCGGGTCTCGGACGTTGACGCCGAGCTGGGCGTGCTCCAGGTGCGGCGCACGGTGTCGCCGGGTCGCGGTGGCCGGATGACGGTCGGGCCGACCAAGGGCCGCAAGGTGCGGGCGGTGCCGCTTGTGGAGCCGCTGCGGCCGGTCGTGTCTGAGGCCATGGTTGGCGTCGGCGAGCATGACTACCTGTTTCCCGGTCCGCGGGGTGGGCACGTCGTTTCGCGCAACCTGAGCCGAGCGCTCGGGTGGGACTCGATCCGTGACGGTATCAAGACGTTCGCGCCGGGTGAAGAGCCGTTGCACTTCCACGATCTGCGGCACACGGCCGCGGTGTTGTTCTTCCGTGCGGGGCTGTCGGCTCCGGACGTGCAAGCCATCCTTGGGCACTCGTCGCTCGCGGTCACTCAGGTCTACGCGGACACGCGGCATGATGCCGCGATCCGGGGGACGGCTGCCGCGTCGGCGTTCTGGGCCGCGAATCGGCTATGTCAATCCGGAGGGGGTGAGAGCTCCAGCATTACCGGTGCTGACCTGGGGATTTAGTGGTGGCTCCGACGGGCGTCGATCCCGTGACCTCACGATTTTCAGTCGTGCGCTCTACCAACTGAGCTACAGAGCCTCGCGGCATCCGCAAAAGCAAGAACGCCGCGTCCTAGACGAAAGGCCCTCTACAAGAAAGGGCCCGTCGCTCGGAGCGACCCTGACGGGACTTGAACCCGCGACCTCCGCCGTGACAGGGCGGCACGCTAACCAACTGCGCTACAGGGCCATGCATGTGAAGTTGTGGAGGGTGACCCCAACGGGATTCGAACCCGTGCTACCGCCGTGAAAGGGCGGCGTCCTAGGCCGCTAAACGATGGGGCCGAGCGAACCCTGAGGCTCACGCTTACCGACGCTCAAGCATACGCATGATCCAGGTAAATCGGAAATCGAGGGCGTGGGATGCCGGCTCCCGCCCGATCCGGGGTGAGGATGGCGGAGGCGTGCCCTGCGCAAGCGGGCGCGGCGCGAACGTCCCGATCGCAGACAAGGCACTGTCCGATCGGGCCGGATGTTGTTATTGTGACTGATGTTGCCAATGTGACGAGCCTGACCCCGGAGGTGTGACGTGCCGAGCAACGATGCGGAAGACTGCGGCTGCGCGCCGACCCCCGGCGAGCTGGCGGCGCTGACCGCGCAGAAGGCGCGCACCCCCCTCAGCCGCCGCAAGGCGCTGCAGCTCGGTGGGCTCGGAGGCCTCGGCATCCTCGGTCTGGGTGCCCTCGGCGTCGCCGTGAGCCCGGCATTCGCCGCCGACTACCCCTCGTGGGACGACGTCCAGCGCGCCAAGGCGAATGAGGCGGCCAAGGCCGACGAGGTGACGCGCATCCAGGGCCTCATCGATGCGCTGCAGGCCGATGTCGTGGCCAAGCAGGCCGAGGCGGTGCGCCTGGCCGGCGAGTACGCCGCCGCGCAGGAGGCCTTCGAGGACGCCGCCGCCAAGGCTGCCGACCTCCAGACCCAGGCCGACGCCGAGAAGCAGCGCGCCGACGAGGCCGCACAGAAGCTCGGTCGCCTCGCCGCCCAGCAGTACCGCACGGGCGGCGACGACGCCGCGCTGGAGCTCTTCTTCTCGGACTCGGCCACCAGCGCCGACGATCTGCTCGCGCGCCTGGGCACGATGGACCGTCTCGTCGAAGCCAACCGGGGCGTCTACGCCGACGCCGTCAGCGCGCGCGACAACGCACAGAACCTCAGCAACCAGGCCAGCGTCGCGCGCGACGAGCGCGACCGCCTGCAGAAGGAGGCCGAGAAGAAGATGATCGCGGCGCAGGATGCCGCCGCAGCCGCCCAGGCCGCCCTCGACCTGCAGACCGAGCACCTCGGCACCCTCCAGGCGCAGCTCGCCGCCCTGCAGGACGAGACCGCCAAGACCGTCGCCGACTACGAGGCCGGCGTCGAAGCCGCACGCAAGGCCGAAGAAGAGCGCCAGGCCCGGCTCGCCGCCGAGCGCGCCGCCGCGGCGCAGCGTGCGGCCGAAGAGGCCGCCGCGGCGGCTGCGAGCGGCGGAGGCAGTGGCGGACAGGCCGGCACCGGCGGCTGGGTGCGTCCGGCATCCGGCGGGATCAGCTCGTGGTTCGGCAACCGTGGCACCATCTGCGGCAACGGGTACTGCACGAGCGGGCACCGCGGCATCGACTTCGCGGCGGCCTGCTGGTCGCCGATCTACGCCGCGGCCTCCGGCACGGTCGTGTTCGCCGCGTACGCCGACTCGTGGGGCAACTACGTCAAGATCGACCACGGCGGCGGCATCATCACCGGTTACGCCCACATCGCCCCCGGCGGCTTCAACGTCAGCTACGGGCAGTGGGTGAACGCCGGCCAGGTCATTGCGTACGTCGGCAATACCGGCGCCTCCAGCGGGTGCCACCTGCACTTCGAGGTGTACTCCGGGGGCACGCGGATCGACCCCGCCCCGGTCCTGTACAGCCACGGCATCAACGTCTACTGACACGAGAAGAGCGGATGCCGGTGGCATCCGCTCTTCTGCGCTGAAGCCTCGGCGGTTCAGATGGTCTTGGGCGCGTGGCCCTCGCCCTGCGTCGCGGTCTGGTGATCCTCGTCCTGGAAGCGCTGGAAGGCCTCGGCGACGAGGCGCTCGGCTTCGGCGGCGTCGGCCCACTGGTCGACCTTGACCCACTTCTCGGGCTCGAGATCCTTGTAGTGCTCGAAGAAGTGGCCGATCTCGCCCTTGGTCCACTCGTCGAGGTCGCCCACGTCCTGGATGTGCGCCCAGCGCGGATCCTTCGCGAGCACGGCGACGACCTTGTCGTCGCCGCCGGCCTCGTCGAGCATCTTCAGCACGGCGACCGGGCGCACCTTCGCCATGACGCCGGGGTACAGGTCGCGGTCGAGCAGCAGGAGCACGTCGAGCGGGTCGCCGTCTTCGCCCAGGGTGTCTTCGAAGAAGCCGTAGTTGGCCGGGTAGCCCATCGGGGTGAACAGCACGCGGTCGAGGAAGACCCGGCCGGTGCCGTGGTCGACCTCGTACTTCACGCGGCTGCCGCGCGGGATCTCGATGACGGCGTCGTATGCGCCCATGTGGTGCTCCTTCTGTCCTGGAATAGCCGTCGTCCAGCCTAGTCGGGGCGGCCCGCCGCCGGGCGGGGCGTAGCGTGGAGGCGTGGACCACCGCCCGCCGCTCGACCCCGCCGTCGCCGAGATCCGCCGCGCCGTGCGCACCGCGCTCGCGGGCATCGACGGACCGGTCGTGATCGGGCTCTCCGGGGGCGTCGACTCGCTCGCCCTCACCGCGGCGGTCGCGTTCGAGGCGCCGGCGGCCGGGATCGCGGCGCAGGCCGTCGTCATCGACCACGGCCTGCAGCCAGGGTCGGATCACGTCGCGGCGCGCGCCGTCGCGGCCGCCGAGCAGCTGGGGGTGCCGGCTCGTGCGATCGCGGTGCGCGTCGACTCCGACAGCGGCAACGGCGGCCCCGAGGCGGCCGCACGCACCGCTCGTCGCGCCGCACTGCGGCAGGCGGCGCAGGATGCCGGGGCCCACGCGATCCTCCTCGCGCACACCCTCGACGACCAGGCCGAGACGGTGCTGCTCGGCCTCGCGCGCGGGTCGGGTGCGGCGAGCCTTGCGGGCATGATGCCCGACTGGGAAGAAGACGGCATCCGCTGGGTGCGCCCCCTGCTCGGGGCGCGGCGCGCGACGACCCGCGCCGCGTGCGTCGCGCAGGATCTGCCGCCCTGGGACGACCCGCACAACCTCGACCGCCACTACCTGCGCGTCCGCGTGCGCCAGGACGTCATGCCGGTGCTCGAGGCCGAACTCGGCCCGGGCATCGCCGAGGCTCTCGCCCGCACGGCCGACCAGCTGCGCGAGGACAGCCAGGCCTTCGCCGAGATGATCGACGAGATCATCGAGGACATCGTGGAACCGGCCGAGGCGGGCATCGCCGTCTCGGTGCCCGCGCTCGCCGCGAACCCGCCCGCGCTGCGGCACCGCATCATCCGCCACGTCGTGGCGAGCGAGTTCGGCGCGAGCCTCACCCGCGCGCAGACCCTCGAGGTCGCGCGCCTGGTCACCGACTGGCACGGTCAGGGGCCGATCGACCTGCCCGGATGCCGGGCGCAGCGCGCCGGCATCCGGATCGAGTTCGTCGCCCGCTGACGCCGCTACTTCTTGCCGCCGAGCAGCCCCCCGATGAGGCCGCCGATGTCGAAACCGCCGGAGGATCCGCCCGAGGACTGACCGCCGAGGCCGCCCAGCAGCCCGCCGATGAGGTCGCCGATGCCGCCCGAGGACTCTCCCGCGGAAGACGAGCTCGACGCCTGGTTCTTCGCGAGCATCCCCATGACGATCGGGGCGAGTATCGGCAGCAGCTGGGAGAAGTCGATGCCCGCCGTCTTCGAGTCGTTCGTCAGGGTCTTGGCGACTTCCTGCTGGTTGCCGCCGAAGACGTGCCCGAGGATCTTCTCGCCGTCGGCGGTGTCGACGGCGCTCAGGTCGACGCCGTTGGCGAGCGTCCCGGCGTGCGTGCCGAGCGCCGCCTCGATGGCCGCCGAGCCCTCGCTCGTCGACGCGTTCTTCTGCAGTCCGCTCAGGATGGCGCCGCCGCCTTGCTCGATCGCGGTCCGAGCGGTCTGGGCATCCACCCCCAGCTGCGATGCGATCTGATCGATGGGCAGGTTCTTGAGAATGTCGTCGATGCCGGACATGGATCCCCCTCTGGTTCCGCGGGCGGCTCTGCCCGTGGCGCTCAGCATATTGCCTGCCCCGGCCCTCCCGCACGGCTAGGCTCGGTGCATGCGCGCGACCGACATCGCAGACCAGTTGTCCAGCGTCCTCGTCACCGAGGACCAGATCCTGGACCGGCTCGACGAGCTCGCCCGCGAGGTCGAGGCCGACTATTCCGGCAAGGATCTGCTGCTGGTCGGTGTGCTCAAAGGCGCCGTCATGGTGATGTCCGACTTCGCCCGCGCGCTCACGCGCGAGGCGCCGATGGACTGGATGGCCGTCTCCTCCTACGGCGCCGGCACGAAGTCGAGCGGCGTCGTGCAGATCCGCAAAGACCTCGACACCGACCTCACCGGCAAGCACGTCCTCATCGTCGAGGACATCATCGACTCGGGCCTGACCCTCAGCTGGCTGCTGGAGAACTTCGCGTCGCGGGGGGCGGCATCCATCGAGATCCTCGCTCTCCTGCGCAAGCCGGATGCCGCCAAGGTCGAGATCGACTGCCGCTATGTCGGCTTCGACATCCCGAACGACTTCGTCGTGGGGTACGGCCTCGACTTCGACGAGCGGTACCGCAACCTGCGCGACGTCGCCGTGCTCGCCCCGCACGTCTACTCGTAGGCCCATTCCGCCGTGGGCGAATGCACAGACCGCGCATAAGCCCCGCGGGGTAGCCTGAACGGACCATGGACCTCAAGAAGATCACGCGCAACCCGTTCGTGTACGTGCTGCTCATCGGCGTGCTGCTGATGGTCGGCCTGTCGCTGATCTCGACGCTGACCGGCGCGAAGCAGATCACGACGCAGGAGGGGCTGACCCTTCTCAAGGGCACGACGGTGACCAAGGTGACCAACACCGACGGCGACCAGCGCGTCGATCTGGAGCTGTCGACGCCGTTCGAGGGCGCCTCGTCGGTGCAGTTCTACTACGTCGACGCGCGCGCCGCCGAAGTGCTCGCCGCGGTGGATGCCGCCGACCCCAAGGACGGCTTCAACGACGTCGTCCCCCGCGTGACCATCTGGGACAGCATCCTGTCGCTCATCATCCCGATCCTGTTGCTGGGGCTGCTGTTCTGGTTCTTCTTCTCCGCCGCGCAGGGCGGCAGCAGCAAGGTGATGCAGTTCGGCAAGTCGCGCGCGAAGCTCGTGACGAAGGAGACCCCGACGGTCACCTTCGCCGACGTCGCCGGCGCCGACGAGGCCATCGAGGAGATGCAGGAGATCAAGGACTTCCTCAAGGAGCCCGCGAAGTTCCAGGCCGTCGGTGCCCGCATCCCGAAGGGCGTGCTGCTGTACGGCCCTCCCGGAACCGGCAAGACGCTGCTCGCGCGCGCCGTCGCGGGCGAAGCGGGCGTCCCCTTCTACTCGATCTCGGGCTCGGACTTCGTGGAGATGTTCGTCGGCGTCGGCGCGAGCCGCGTGCGTGACCTGTTCAACGAGGCCAAGAACAACGCCCCGGCGATCATCTTCATCGACGAGATCGACGCCGTCGGCCGCCACCGCGGCGCCGGCATGGGCGGCGGTCACGACGAGCGCGAGCAGACGCTGAACCAGATGCTCGTCGAGATGGACGGCTTCAACCCGAAGGAGTCGGTCATCGTCATCGCGGCGACCAACCGCCCCGACATCCTCGACCCGGCGCTGCTGCGCCCCGGCCGCTTCGACCGGCAGATCGGCGTCGACGCCCCCGACCTCAAGGGCCGCCAGCGCATCCTCGATGTGCACGGACGGGGCAAGCCGCTCGCGGCATCCGTCGACCTCGAGGTCATCGCGCGCAAGACGCCGGGCTTCACGGGCGCCGACCTCGCCAACGTCCTCAACGAGGCCGCGCTGCTGACGGCGCGCTCGAACGCGCAGCTGATCGACATGCGCGCGCTCGACGAGGCGATCGACCGCGTCATCGCCGGCCCCCAGCGCCGCACGCGCGTCATGAAGGACAAGGAGAAGCTCATCACGGCCTACCACGAGGGCGGTCACGCGCTCGTGGCGGCGGCGATGAACCACTCCGACCCGGTGACGAAGATCACGATCCTGCCGCGCGGCAAGGCTCTCGGCTACACGATGGTCATGCCGCTGGAGGACAAGTACTCCGTCACCCGCAACGAGCTGCAGGATCAGCTCGCGTGGGCGATGGGCGGCCGCGTCGCCGAGGAGATCGTCTTCCACGACCCCACCACCGGCGCGAGCAACGACATCGAGAAGGCCACCGGCATCGCCCGCAAGATGGTGACCGAGTACGGCATGACCACCGACGTCGGCCCGGTCAAGCTCGGCTCGTCGTCGGGCGAGGTGTTCATGGGCCGCGACATGGGTCACGGCCGCGACTTCAGCGAGCGCGTCGCCGAGCGCGTCGACCAGCAGGTGCGCGCGCTCATCGAGCAGGCGCACAACGAGGCGTACGAGGTGCTCAACGCGAACCGCGACATCCTCGACAAGCTCGCGCTGGCGCTGCTGGAGAAGGAGACGCTCGACCACCTGGAGATCGCCGAGATCTTCACCGAGGTGCGCAAGCTCCCGGAGCGTCCGCAGTGGCTCTCCAGCGACGACCGCCCGGTGTCGACGCTGCCGCCGATCGACATGCCGCGCCGGCAGGACGAGGCGGGGCTCGCCGCGTCGGCCTCCGCCGAGAACGAGCCCTCCGGCGCGCCGGCCTCGCAGCGTCGCCCCAGCGGTCAGGCCCGTCCGGCCACCGCGTGAGTCGCCGACGGCATAGGCTCGTCACGTGTCCGTCGATCGTGACCGCGTCGCCGCCGCCGTGCGGGAGCTGCTTGCGGCGATCGGGGAGGATCCCGACCGCCCGGGCCTGAAGGCGACCCCGCAGCGGGTCGCCGACGCCTACACCGAGTTCTTCGCGGGGGTGGGGGAGGATGCCGCCGCCCCCCTCGCGCACACCATCTCGGTGTCGCGGGGCCCGCGCCCGACACGCTGCCGTCCGGGGCGGTGCTGCTGCGCGACATCCGGTTCCGGTCGGTGTGCGAGCACCACCTGCTGCCGTTCGCCGGTCGCGCGCACCTCGCGTACCTCCCCGGCGAGCAGGTCGTGGGTCTCGGCGCGCTGCCGAAGGTCGTCGACGTGCTCGCCGCCCGCCCGCAGGTGCAGGAGCGGC
The DNA here is from genome assembly GCF_047602155.1 of Microbacterium sp. Classification (GTDB taxonomy): domain Bacteria; phylum Actinomycetota; class Actinomycetes; order Actinomycetales; family Microbacteriaceae; genus Microbacterium. The sequence continues at coordinate 1,389,064 of NZ_JASGHZ010000001.1, forward strand.
TCGGCGAACAGATCGCCGACACGATCGCCGGCGCCCTCGACACGCGCGGCGTGCTCGTCGTGCTCGACGCCGTGCACGAGTGCGTCACGATGCGCGGCGGCCGTCAGCTCGACGCCGCGACCGTGACGATCGCCGCCCGCGGCGCGTTCGCCGACCCCGCGGCGCGCGCCGAGCTCATGCTCCTCATCGGGAGGGCGTCGTGACGGTGATCATGGGCATCGTCAACGTCACGCCCGACTCGTTCAGCGACGGCGGGCGGTTCGCCACGACGGATGCCGCCATCGCCCACGGTCGCGCCCTGATCGCCGCGGGGGCCGGCATCGTCGACGTCGGCGGCGAGTCGACGCGGCCGGGCGCCGAGCGCGTCGCAGTCGAGCTCGAGCAGGAGCGCGTGCTGCCGGTCGTGGCGGCCCTGGCATCCGACGGCGCGATCGTCAGCGTCGACACGATGAACGCGGCGACCGCGGCGGCCGCGATCGCCGCCGGCGCCCGCATCGTCAACGACGTGTCGGGCGGGCAGGCCGACCCCGGCATGCTGGCGACGGTGGCCGCGTCCGACGCCGACCTCGTCCTGCAGCACTGGCGGGCCCTCGGCCGACATGTACGCGCGGGCCGAGTACGCCGACGTCGCCCGCGAGCTCGTCGTCGAGCTGGGCGACCGTGTCCGCGCGGCGGCGGCGGCCGGCATCCCGCCGAGCCGCCTCATCGTCGACCCGGGCATCGGGTTCGGCAAGCGCGGCGCGCAGAACTGGCAAGCGCTGCGCGCACTCGACCGCGTCGTCGCGCTCGGCCCGCGCGTCCTCGTGGGCGCGAGCCGCAAGCGCTTCCTGTCCGAGACGCTGGCGGAAGGCACCGGCACGGCGCCCGACGAGCAGCGCCTCGACCTCGCGACCGCCGTCACGAGCGCGCTCGCCGCACAGGCCGGGGCCTGGGGCGTGCGCGTGCACGACGTGGCCGCGACGCGCGACGCTCTGGCGGTCTGGAACGCCTGGACCGAGGGAGGGGTGTGACGGTGGACTTCATGGACGAGATCACGCTGACCGGCGTGCGCGCGTTCGGCTACCACGGCGTGTACGAGCAGGAGCGCCACGACGGGCAGGAGTTCGTCGTGGATGCGACCCTCTTCCTCAGCACGCAGCGCGCCGCGGCCAGCGACGACGTCGCCGACACGATCCACTACGGCGAGGTCGCCGAGCGCATCGTCGAGATCGTCGCGGGCGACCCCGTCAACCTCCTCGAGCGGCTCGCCGTGCGCATCGCCGACGACCTGCTCACGCGCGGCGACGTGCGGATGGTCGCCGTGACCGTGCACAAGCCGCAGGCGCCCATCGCGGTGCCGTTCGCCGACGTCTCGGTCACCGTCCGTCGTGCTGCCCGCCCCGCCGACCGCGTCGCGGGCTTCGCGGGCTTCGAGGGGGGCGCGGAATGAACCGCCGCCTCGCGCAGGGCTACCATGGCGAGACCCCGCGACGCGCGCATGCCGACACGGTCGCGGTCGTCGCGCTGGGCGCGAACCTCGGCGACCGGGCCGCGACGCTCGCCGCCGCGCTCGACGACCTCGCCCGGCTGCCCCTGACGAGTAACGTCGTCGCGGCCGACCCCATCGAGACCGTCGCCCTCACCCTCGACGGACCGGATGCTGCCGCCCCCGCCTACCTCAACACCGTCGCCCTCGTCACCACCCGCCTCGCGCCCACCGTGCTGCTCGGCTACCTGCACGCCATCGAGCAGCGCCACGGCCGGCCGGCGCGCCAGCCCGGCGACGCCCGCTGGCAGGACCGCACCCTCGACCTCGACCTCATCGCGTACGGCGACGTGCGCAGCGACACCCCCGTGCTGACGCTGCCGCATCCGCGCGCCGCGGAGCGCGACTTCGTGCTCGCGCCGTGGCTGGCGCTCGACCCCGACGCCGTCCTGCCCGGTGCCGGACGGGTCGCCGAGCTGCGCGCGCGGCTACGCTCTGCCCCGGAAGCGGGTGACGCATGAAGCGGACGGGAGCGGGGGTGCTCGTCGCCGGCTTCGCGGTCGGCGCGTTCGTGGGATTCGGCGCCGATCAGCTGCTGACGGCATCCGGTCGCCCCACGTTCACCCCCTCGGTGCTGCTGCCGGTGCTGCTCGTGCTGCTGGGCATCGCGCTCGTGCTGTTCGCCCTGCCGATCCGCCGCGCGACGCGGGGAGACGGCGGCGGCCGCGTCGACCCGTTCCGCGCCGTGCGCGTGGCGGTGCTGGCGAAGGCGTCGAGCATCGTCGGGGCGATCGTGGCGGGTGTCGCGACGGGGCTGCTGGTGTTCCTCGTCACCAGGCCGGTGGCCCCCTCGCTAGGCTCGGCGGGTGCGGTGATCGCGGCGATCGTGGGCGGGCTCGTGCTCGTCGGGACGGGACTTGTCGCCGAGCACCTGTGCACGATTCGGAAGGACGACGATGACGAACAGCCCGGACCCCCTGAGCCCGGACTCGGACTCTCCCATCACGAGTGACCCCGCGCCGGATGCCGGCACCTACGGCGCGATCCTCGAGCCCCGCAGCGCGAACCGCCTGCCGCTCGACGGCGCCTGGCAGCAGATCTCGCGCAAATACGTCACGGTGCAGCTGATCTCCCACGGTGCCCTGCTTCTCGTCGTGATCGCGGCGGCGCTCATCCTCTGGCTCGTGCTCCACCAGACCTGGGTGTGGATCCCGGCCGCCGTCGCCATCGTCGCCATCGGGTGGACCCTCGCGATCCTGCCGCGGCAGGCCCGCTCCATCGGCTACCAGCTGCGCACCGACGATCTCGTGTTCCGTCGCGGCATCCTGTGGCAGCGGATGGTGGCGGTGCCATACGGCCGGATGCAGCTCGTCGACATCACGCACGGCCCGCTCGACCGGGGCTTCGGCATCGCACAGCTCAAGCTCGTGACGGCCGCCGCGGCCACCGGCGTCACCATCCCGGGGCTCAGCCAGCAGGCCGCCGAGCGACTGCGCGACACCCTCATCGCCGTCGCCGAGACCCGGCGGACGGGCCTATGAGCGACGGCGGCGAGGCCGGGCCCCCGGTCGTTGAGCGAGCGGCGCAGCCGAGCCCCCCGGTCGTTGAGCGAGCGGCGCAGCCGATCCCTCCGGTCGTTGAGCGAGCGGCGCAGCCGCGAGACGAAACGCCCGAGGCGCGGTCGCGACTCAGCGACGGGGAGTGGCATCGGCTGCATCCGCTGACGCCGGTGCTGCGCGGCGGGCTGTTCCTGCTGGTCGTCATCGGCATCGTCGTGGCGAACCTGCGCGACCGCGTGATCGGCTGGCTGATCCCCGGGCTGACCGGCGCAGAGGCTCCCGATTGGGACGAGTACGAGGGCGATCCGGTCGACTTCGTCGTTGCGAACAACCTCATCCTCGTGGCGCTGCTGGTCGTGCTCGGCGTGCTGCTCGTGCTGCTGGCGGCGTTCTACGTCTCGTGGCGGTTCCACACCTTCCGCATCACCGACGACGACGTCGAGGTGCGCAGCGGCATCCTGTTCCGCACGCACCGGCGTGCCCCGCTCGACCGCGTGCAGGGCGTCAACCTCACGCGTCCCATGGTCGCGCGGCTGCTCGGTGCGGCCAAGCTCGAGGTGGTCGGGGCGGGCCTGGACGCCAACGTCATGCTGGAGTACCTCTCGACCGCCCATGCCGAGGCGGTGCGCGCCGACATCCTGCGGCTGGCCTCCGGCCGGCAGCTCGCCCGTGCCCGGGCGGCCGGTGCGGCGACGCCGTCGGCGGCCGCACTGACCCGCGCGGCCGCCGACGCGGTCGCCGCGGGTATCACGGGGTTGATCGAGGGAGCCGAGCAGCCCGTGGCGGAGCCGGCATCCGTCGTGCACATCCCGCCGGGACGGCTCGTCGCGGCGCGGCTGCTGTCGGGGTCGACGCTGCTGCTGCTCTTTCTGGTCGGCGTCATGATCGCCGGCTCGGTCCTCGGCGCGCCGTGGGTGCTGTTCTCGATCATCCCGATGCTCATCGGTTTCGGTGCGCTGTGGTTCCGGCAGATCACCCGGTCGCTGCGGTATTCGATCGCGCCGACGCCGGCGGGCGTGCGCATCACGTTCGGGCTGTTCACGACGATCACCGAGATCCTGCCGCCGGGGCGCGTGCACGCGTTCGAGATCCATCAGCCGCTGCTGTGGCGGCCGTTCGGCTGGTGGGCGATCCGCGTCAACCGGTTGTCGGGCCGCTCCGTCAGCGACTCGCAGGCGCAGCAGGCGGCCGAGGTGCTGCCCATCGGCACCCGCGACGATGTGGAGCGCGTGCTGGGGCTGTTCCTGCCCAGCATCTCGGCGGCGCAGTGGCGCGAACTGATCGTGCCGGGTCTGCTCGGGTCGGGGCGATCGCGCGGCGCGGGCTCCGGGGTGGGGTCGGATGCCGCTCCCGGCGCCGCGTCTGGGGCTGGGGCTGGGGCTGGGGCTGGCGCTGCGACTGGGGCTGGGGCTGGGGCTGGGGCTGGGGCTGCGACTGGGGCTGGCGCTGCGACTGGGGTTGGGGCTGCGACTGGGGTTGGGGCTGGGGCTGCGGCTGGCGCTGGGGCTGCGACTGGGGCTGGGGCTGGGGCCGTGGCCGCCGGCATCGCGTGGCACCGCGACCCGTACACGACGACGCCGCGGCGCGCATGGTGGCTGCGCCCGCTGTCGTGGCGGCGCAACGGCTTCCTCCTCACGCGCGACGCCCTGCTGCTGCGGCGCGGAATGCTCCGCCGCGACCTCGTCATCCTCCCGCTCGCACGACTGCAGTCGGTGCGCCTGTCGCAGGGGCTACTCGCCCGCGCGTTGCGCGTGGCGGGGATCGTCGGGCACACGGTGCTCGGCCAGGTGTCCGGCGCGCTGGGAGTGCTCGACCGCGACGACGCGTACGCCCTGTGGCAGCGGGTCGCCGCCGGGGCGGTGCGCGCCGCGGCCGCCGACCGTTCGCACCGGTGGGACGAGGATGCGGCGCTCGCGCCGGAGGGGGTGCTTGCGCCGGATGCCGTGGGCGCTGCTCTTGCGCCGGATGCCGCGGATGCGGGGCCGCCGACGCCCGTTGTGCGGGTTGCGGGGGCAGGGGCGGCGCCGGATGCTGGGGCGTGGCCGGCGGCGGACGCCGTGGCGGCACCAGCGGCGGATGCGGTGGAGGCACCAGCGCCGGATGCCGTGGCGGGACCAGCGGCGGATGCCGCGGCGCCTGTTGCGGTGGCGGGTTCCACGCCGTCGCCGGCGGCCACCGCATCCCCGTCGCTGACCGCGTCTGAGTCGGCTGCGCGTGATGCCTCGCCGGTCCCCGGCGCATCGGCATCCGGAACCGGCGAGGTGCGACCGTGAAGGGCTCGGCGCGATTGGGCGTCGGGATCATCGGTGCGGGCCGCGTCGGACCGGTCATCGGCGCGGCGCTCGCCGGGGCCGGGCACGCGCTGACCGGCATCACGAGCGGGTCCGACCCCGATCGGGTCGAGGCGATTCTCCCCGGCGTACCCGTGCTCGACGCGCAAGAGGTGCTGCGCCGCAGCGAGCTGGTCGTGCTCGCCGTGCCGCACGACGAGCTGCCCGGGCTCGTGGCCGGGCTCGCGGAGGTCGACGGCTGGCAGATCGGCCAGCTCGTGCTGCACACCGATGCGGCGTGGGGCACCGGGGTGCTCGAGCCGGCCGCGCGCCGCGGCGCGATCCCGCTGGCGGTGCACCCGGCGATGGCCTTCACCGGGACGACGATCGACCTGCGCACCCTGGGCGGGTCGTACGCCGCCGTGACCGCGCCGGCCCCCGTGCTGCCGATCGCACAGGCGCTCGCCGTCGAGCTCGGCTGCGAGCCCGTCGTCGTCGCCGAAGCGGATCGCGCCGCCTACGGCGAGGCGATCGCGACGGCCACCGAGTTCTCGGCATCCATCGTCGCCCAGGCCTCGGCCCTGCTGCGTCGGGCCGGCGTCGAGGAGCCCGGCCGCTACCTCTCCGCGCTCGTGCACTCCACCGTCGACCGCGCCCTGACCGACGCCGGCGCCTGAGCCCCTCAGCGCACCACGCCCGGTTCGGTCGCGGCAAAGTGCGGGTCGCGGCATCCGGCACCCGCAGGATGCCGCGACTGAGTCGGGTCGGCTGGTCGCCCTCTATGTTCGGTCGCGGCGATGTGTGGGTTGTGGTGTCTGGCACCCGCAGGTTGCCGCGACTGAGTCGGTTCGGCTGGTGGCTCTCTTTGTTCGGTCGCGGCGATGTGTGGGTCGTGGTGTCTGGCACCCGCAGAATGCCGCGACTGAGCGGGGTACGTGACCGGTGCGGGGGCGCGGGTGGCTCTCCTTGTTCGGTCGCGGCGAAGTGTGGGTCGCGGCTTCTATCACCCGCAGGTTGCCGCGACTGAGTCGGGTCGGCTGGTCGCCCTCTATGTTCGGTCGCGGCGATGTGTGGGTTGTGGTGTCTGGCACCCGCAGGTTGCCGCGACTGAACGGGGGATGTGACTGGTGCGGGGGCGCGGGTGGCTCTCTTTGTTCGGTCGCGGCGATGTGTGGGTTGTGGTGTCTGGCACCCGCAGAATGCCGCGACTGAGTCGGGTCGGCTGGTGGCTCTCTTTGTTCGGTTGCGGCGATGTGTGGGTTGTGGTGTCTGGCACCCGCAGGTTGCCGCGACTGAACGAGGTACGTGACCGGTGCGGGGGCGCGGGCGGCCGCCGATAAACTGGGACGTCGATCCGAGGAGCCACGCCCGCATGACCGAGAACACCGCCGCGCCCGCCGCAGAGGCGCCCGAGCCTGAACTCTCCGCCGAAGAGGCGCACGAGCAGAAGGCCGTGCGCCTGGCCAAGCGCGAGCGCCTCATCGCGGAGCGGACGGATGCCGCGGGTGGCGCGTACCCCGTCGCGGTTCCGGTGACCGACACCATCCCGGCGTTGCGCGAGCGCTTCGCCGACCTGGATGCCGGCGCCGAGACCGGTGTCACCGCCGCCGTCGCGGGCCGCATCGTCTTCAGCCGCAACACCGGCAAGCTCTGCTTCGCGAGCCTGCAGTCGGGGGACGGCAGTCGCATCCAGGCGATGGTGTCGCTCGCCGCCGTCGGCGAGGAGTCGCTGCAGCGCTGGAAGGACCTCGTCGACCTCGGCGACCACGTGTATGTCTCCGGCGAGGTGATCTCCAGCCGCCGCGGAGAGCTGTCGATCATGGTCGCCGACTGGGCGATCGCGGCGAAGGCGCTGCTGCCGCTGCCGAACCTGTACACCGAGCTGAGCGAAGAGAGCCGCGTGCGCTCGCGCTTTCTCGACCTCATCGTCCGCGAGCAGGCCCGGGAGACGGTGCGCGCTCGCGCGAAGGTGAACGCCAGCCTGCGCCAGACCTTCGCCGCGCACGGGTTCGTCGAGGTGGAGACGCCGATGCTGCAGGTGCAGCACGGGGGCGCGTCGGCGCGCCCGTTCGTCACCCGGTCGAACGCGTTCGACACCGATCTCTACCTGCGCATCGCGCCCGAGCTGTTCCTCAAGCGGGCGGTGGTCGGCGGCATCGACCGGGTGTTCGAGATCAACCGCAACTTCCGCAACGAGGGCGCCGACTCGACGCACAGCCCCGAGTTTGCGATGCTCGAGTTCTACCAGGCGTACACCGACTACCAGGGTGTGGCCGACCTGACGCAGGAGCTCGTCCAGAACGCCGCGATCGCCGTGGCGGGTTCGACCACCGTCACGTGGGCCGACGGCACGGTCTACGACCTCGGCGGCCAGTGGGAGCGGCTGTCGATGTACGGGTCGCTGTCGCAGGCCGCCGGTCGCGAGGTCTCGCCGGCCACGCCGTTCGCCGACCTGGTCGCGATGGCCGAGGCTGCGGGCGTCGAACTGCCGCCGCATCCCACCCACGGCAAGCTCGTCGAGGAGCTGTGGGAGCACTTCGTCAAGCCGACGCTGGAGCGCCCGACCTTCGTCATGGACTTCCCCATCGACACGAGCCCGCTCGTGCGTGAGCACCGCTCGATCCCCGGGGTCGTGGAGAAGTGGGATCTCTACGTGCGCGGCTTCGAGCTGGCGACCGGATATTCGGAGCTGATCGACCCGGTCATCCAGCGCGAGCGGTTCGTCGAGCAGGCGAAGCTCGCCGCACGCGGCGATCTGGAGGCGATGCGCATCGACGAGGAGTTCCTGCGCGCACTCGAGCACGGCATGCCGCCGACGGGTGGGCAGGGCATGGGCATCGACCGCCTGCTCATGGCGATCACGGGGCTCGGCATCCGGGAGACGATCCTCTTCCCTCTCGTCAAGTAGCGTGTCGTTCTCGCTCTGGCTCACGCTGCTGCTCGCGTGCGTCGTCATCAGCTTCACGCCCGGCGCGGGCGCCATCAACACGATGGGCAACGCGCTGAACCACGGATTCCGCCGTGCGATCTGGGGGATTCTCGGCCAGCAGGCCGCCCTCATCGTGCACATCGCGATCGTCGCGCTCGGCGTCGGCGTGCTCGTGGCGTCGTCGCCCGTGCTGTTCGAGATCATCCGCTACAGCGGCGCCGCGTACCTCGCGTATCTGGGCCTGCGGCTGATCCTGCGCCGGCCGGCGGTGGCCGCCGAGGTCGCCGAGCCGGCCGAGCCCGTCGACGCGCGGGATGCCGGGGAGCCCGGCGACGGCCCCGCGACGAGCCCGGGGGCCGCGGGTGGGGCGCGCGCCGAGTCGCGCTGGTCGATGTTCCGGCGCGGGCTGTGGGTGAATCTGCTGAACCCGAAGGCGATCGTGTTCTTCCTCGCGTTCCTGCCGCAGTTCATCCGGCCGGCCGATCCGCTCCTCCCGCAGTACCTCACCGTCGCGGTCACGGTCGTCGCGGTCGACGTCGCCGTGATGTGGGGGTTCTTCGCGCTCGCCGCGCAGGGGTTCCGGCGCTTCTCGCGCACGGTGCGCGGCCAGCGCACGATCGACATCGTGTTCGGCATCCTGTTCATCGCCGTCGCCCTGCTGCTCGCCTTCCTCCACTGACCCGGCTCACGGGGTGAACGCCCAGTCGGGGAGGTGGGCTGCCGCGACGAACGAGCGCACGATGTCGGCGAGCCCCTGCGTGCGGTCGAGGTGCAGGGCGTGCTCCGCGTAGCGGTCGGCGTGCGACGAGCGGCCGAGCGCCCACGACAGCCAGGCGCACACCGCGAGGGCGCCCGCCCGCCGACGCTTCGGCAGGAGCGCGGCGACCTCGCGCACGAGTTCCAGGGCGCGCTCGAGGCGACCGGCATCCGGCTTCGGACCCTCGCCCCACAGCACCGAGGCCAGATCGGTCGGGTACTCCGCCCCGTCCTCCCAGCGCCGCTGCGCCTCCAGCGCCTCGTCGCCGCCGGAGAGGTCGCTCGCCCACTGCACGATCGCGACGTCGCGCAGCGACGGCCGCTCGAGGCACCAGCCCAGCGCCGCGGCATCCATGGGCGCCAGCGCCGCGGCATCGATGGGTGCCAGCGCCGCGGCGTCGACCGATTCCGGGCGCGCGTCGGCGGCCGTCGTCGCCGCGGCGCGGGAGGAGCCCAGCACCTCCTCGAAGAACGACGGCAGATCATCGAGCCGGCACGCCGCCTGCAGCGCGGCCGGATCGATGCGCGGCTCCGGGCCGACGCCCGCCCGGCCGCGCGTGGCCGGCTTCGGCGGGATGCCGCAGACCGCCGACAGCGCCGACTCCAGCGATCGCAGTGCCTGCGCGACCGCCCGGCGCCGGGCGGGCGCGGGCTCGGGAAGGCGAGCACCCGAGACCTGATCGCCGATCGGCGCCGGCTCGCCCTCCACCTCGCTCAACGGCCGCGCGGGCGCGTCGTCGAGGTACGACCCCCACCCGTCGGCGGCGACGATCAGGGCGTCGCGCACCGTCAGCCCGCACGCCTCCGCCCGGGAGGCGACCGCCTCGACGAGTTCCCGATGCGGTGTCGGCGAGTCGGCGAGGGCGGCATCCGTGTAGGTCACGACGACGACCCCGTCGACCGGCGGGATGCGGCAGGCCATGCCGATGGCCGTCGCAGCGACGGCATCCGTCGCGTCGGCGACGCCCGACGGCGGCAGGTCGACGCGCAGCGCGCCGAGACTTCGCGCGCCCGACATCGGCACGACGACGAGGCTTCGCGCGGGACGGCATCCGACGAGCTGGGGGAGGAGGGACAGGAACTGCGCGGCATCCGCGGCGCGAACGATGGTGGACATGAGCCGAGCCTGGCGCGTCGGCGCCCCGCGTGGGAGCCGGATCGGCCGATCTGTGGAGAGATTCCGAAATCGGCCGGTTGGGGAGGAGGAGTTGAAGCCGTGTCCGACGCGCCGCGTACGATGGGAGCCATGGACTCGTACTGGCTGGCCGTCGTCTGGTCGATCCTGCCGACGATCGTCGTGTTCGGCCTGTTCGCGTTCATCCTCCGATCGATCCTGCGCATGGACCGCACTGAGCGTCGCACCTACGCGAAGATCGAAGCCGAAGAGCGCGCCAAGCGCGGCCTGCCGCCCGTGGGAGGCTGAGCGCCGGATGCTGACCATCTCCGTCGACTGGACGTGGACCTGGTGGGTCGTCGTGCTGGCGCTGGTCGACCTGACGATCCGCATCCTGGCGATCATCATCGTCCCGCGCAACCGCCGGCCCACGGCGGCGACGGCATGGCTGCTGGCGATCTACTTCATTCCCTATATCGGCGTCCTGCTGTTCCTGCTCATCGGCAACCCGCGGCTGCCGCGCAAGCGCCGCAAGAAGCAGCAGCTCATCAACGACTACATCCACGAGACCAGCCGTGGGCTCGAGTTCGGCACGCTGCGCCCGAACGCACCGGAGTGGTTCCGCTCGCTCGTGCGCCTGAACCGCAACCTCGGCGCCATGCCGCTGGCCGGCGACAACGGCGCCACCCTCATCTCCGACTACCAGGAGAGCCTCGACGCGATGGCCGCCGCGATCCGCGGGGCCCAGCGCTACGTGCATGTCGAGTTCTACATCCTGCAGGCCGACGAGGCCACCGAAGGGTTCTTCGCCGCGCTGGAGGATGCGGCATCCCGCGGCGTGATCGTCCGCGTGCTCCTGGACCACTGGGCCAACCGCGGCAAGCCGTTCTACACGCAGACGCTGCGCCGACTCGACGCGATGGGGGCGCAGTGGCACCTCATGCTGCCGGTGCAGCCGCTGAAGGGGAAGTATCAGCGGCCCGATCTGCGCAACCACCGCAAGCTCCTCGTCGTCGACGGCGAGGTGGCCTTCACCGGGTCGCAGAACGTGACCGATTCCACGTACAACCTGCCGAAGAACATCCGCCGCGGACTGCACTGGGTGGACATGATGGCGCGCATCGACGGTCCCGTCGTCGCATCGGTGGATGCCGTCTTCCTGAGCGATTGGTACAGCGAGACCGACGAGATCGTCGCCGGCGGCGAGCTGTTCGACGTGCACCCCGGCACGGGCGACCTCGACTGCCAGATCATCCCCTCCGGACCCGGATTCGAGTTCCAGAACAACCTCAAGCTGTTCATGGGGTTGCTGTTCGCGGCGCAACACAAGATCATCATCGTCAGCCCGTACTTCGTGCCCGACGAGGGTCTGCTGACGTCGATCCAGACGGCGTGCCAGCGCGGCATCCATGTCGAACTGTTCGTCTCCGAAGAGGGCGACCAGGCGATGGTGTACCACGCGCAGCGCAGCTACTACGAGGCGCTGCTGCGCGCGGGCGTGAAAATCTGGATGTACCAGCGGCCCTACATCCTGCACTCCAAGTCGATGTCGATCGACGACGAGGTCGCCGTCATCGGGTCGAGCAACATGGACATGCGCTCGTTCGGTCTGAACATGGAGATGTCGATGCTCGTCCGCGGCGAGGAGTTCGTCGCGCAGTTGCGCGCGGTCGAAGACCAGTACCGCGCCGACTCGCGCGAGCTGACGCTGGAGGAGTGGATGCAGCAGCCGCTGCGCTCCACGGTGCTCGACAACCTCGCGCGGCTGACCTCGGCCCTGCAGTAGCGGCCGCTCTGGGGTTGGGGTTCTCGGGCGTTCTCGGGCGTCGAGCGCGCCGCGCCGCGCTCGCCGGGCGTTGAGCGGTCGCGGGCGTGAAGCGGGCGCCCCCGGACGTTGAGCGCGCCCGCGGGCATCCCGGACGTTGAGCGCGCCTGCGGGCACCCCGGGCGCTGAGCGGACGGCGCAGCCGCGAGACGAAACGCCCCAAGCCTCGCCGAACCCCTGACCACCTTCAGTTCAGTCGCGGCGTTCTGTGGGTATCGGCGTCGGGCATCCGCAGAATGCCGCGACCGAACACGAGAGGGGTGCGCTCGGCCCAGCTGAGTCGCGGCAATCTGTGGGTGCGCTGCAGCGGCACCCACAATTTGCCGCGACTGAACGGCGGCGGTGGCACGGCGGTGGCACGGCGGTGGCGGCGGCACGGTGGCGACGGCACGGCGGCGGCGGCGCGTTCATCTCCTCCTCCCCAGGGGGTGATTTCGCGCACGTTGGATGTTGACCTGTGGATAGCGGCTCGCGCGTCGCGTGCGTGGAGCATCCTGAGCGCATGCAGCGATCTGACCTTCCCCGCTCACTCGGTGCCGCGTTCTCCGTCGGTGCCGCATTCGACGTCGGCGTCTCGCCATCGCGGCTACGTGCCGACGACCTGTGCACCCCGTTTCACGGCGTGCGCACCCTGAAGACCGATCCGACGCCGGAGACCGCGGAGGCGATGCTGCTCGAGCGTGCCCGCCAGTACCTGCATCGCATGAGCGAGAACGAGTTCTTCAGCCACGTCACCGCCGCAGTCATCTGGAACCTTCCGCTGCCGTATGGCGTCGTCGCCGGACGCCCCCTCGACGTCGCCGTGACGTGGCCGCGGCGTGCGCCCGAGAGTCAGGGAATCAACGCTCACGCGATCAGGCCCGAGCTGGCGCACGCGCGGATGCATGCAGACACCGGGCTCGCGGTGTGCACGCCGGCGACCACCTGGGCGCTGCTCGGCGGGGTGCTGACGAGGGTCGAAGACCTCGTCGCCGTCGGCGATGCGATCGTCCGCGTGCCCATGCACGAGAACGATGCACCCCCGCTCGGCACGATCGCGCAACTGCGCGCGGCGATGGATGCGGGTCGTCGCACCGGGATCGACCGATTGCGTGCGGCGCTGCCGCTGATCAGCGACAGGTCGCGCTCGCGCCCTGAGACCTGGTTGCGGCTGATCCTGCTGGATGCCGGTCTGCCTGCGCCCGCGGTGAACTATGACGTCGTCGAAGGTGGCCAGTGGCTCGGGCAGGTCGACCTGGCGTACCCGCACCTGCGGATCGCGATCGAGTACGAGGGCGAGTACCACCTCACCGATCCTGCGCAGTGGGATGCCGACATCGCCCGTATGGACCGCCTCGTCGAAGCCGGGTGGCGCGTCATCCGCGTGACGAAGAAGGGTGTCTTCCTTCACCCCATGCGCACCGTGGAGCGCGTACGTCTCGCCGTCGCTGCGGCCTCGCGGTGAGCCGCGTGCGTTCGCACGATGTTCGGTCGCGGCTTTTTGTGGGTGCCGGCATCCGACACTCGCACATTGCCGCGACTGAGGTGGGTGCGGTGCGTGCCGCCTGTGTTCCGTCGCGGCAGATTGCGGATGCGTCGGCGCAGCACCCGCAAAATGCCGCGACCGAACCGCGACGGGGCGCGGGGGGCGACGGGGCGCGGGTCAGGGGGCGCGGGTGAGCAGGTCGCCGACCTCGCAGTCGAGGGCGCCGCAGATCGCCGACAGCGTCGAGTAGCGGATCGCCCGCGCGCGGTCGTTCTTCAGGATCGACAGGTTGACGACCGACACCCCCACCAGCTCGGACAGCCGCGCGAGCGTCATCCCGCGCTCGGCGAGCAGTTCGTCGAGCCGGCAGTGGATGCCGGTGGCTTCGTCCTCGTCGGCGGGACTCACACGAGCCCCTCGGTGTCGCGCTGCAGCCGTTCGCCCGCGCGGATGATGGAGGCGAGGACGCCGAGCACGATCGCAAGCCCCAGCAGCGTCCAGTTCGGAGCGAGCGTCTGGGCGGTGACGACCCAGTCGATCGGGAGCGTCGACATATCCGCGGTCGCGGGATCGACGCCCTCGTCGTAGCGCACCCCCGACCAGCGCGCGATGGATGCCGCGGACTGCGCGAGCCACGAACCCACACCGAGCACGATCGCCAGCGCCGCCGCGGTGCGCGAGACCGCCGGGACGAAGCGCACCTCGCGTCGGACCCGGCCCGCGAGGTCGGCGAGCAGCAGCGCCATCGCGGCGACCGTCAGCAGCGCGAGCAGGATGAAGGCGGCATGCACGATCCGCAACGGAAGGGGCAGCGAGATGAGTCGGGTGCCATCGAATGAGGTCTCCGGTAGCAGTTCCACGCTGGGCCCGATGATCGTCACGATCGTGCCACCGATCCCGAGCGCCGCCGCGACGATCCCGACGATCAACCCCACCACCCGGATGCCGCCGAGCGCCCCCGGCCGCGCGACTGCGACCGCCGCGCTCATCCGAGACCCTCCGTCTCGCGCTGCCGACGATCGGCGTGCTTCGGCTCGGGATCGGGATCGGCCCGCGTCGTGACCACGGCATCCTCCATATCGATAAACGTTGTTATCGAAAAGCGATATGGATGCCGCGGCATGCTGTCAAGGGTGGGGCGCTGCGTTTCGTCTCCTCGCTGCGCTCGTCGCTCAACGACCGGCCGGGCGTCACGCCGACGGCGAACACGGGCATGCCGGCATCCGTGGCTCGTTACCCTCGACATAAGGCGCAGAAGATCAGCGCCCGGAAAGCCGAGGAGTCGACGATGTTCGAGAGATTCACGGACCGTGCCCGTCGTGTGGTCGTGCTCGCCCAAGAAGAGGCGAAGATGCTCAACCACAATTACATCGGCACCGAGCACATTCTGCTCGGCCTCATCCACGAGGGCGAGGGCGTCGCCGCCAAGGCGCTGGAGAGCCTCGGCATCTCGCTGGATGCCGTGCGCGAGCAGGTGCAGGACATCATCGGCCAGGGCCAGCAGCAGCCGACCGGCCACATCCCCTTCACGCCGCGCGCCAAGAAGGTGCTCGAGCTGAGCCTGCGCGAAGCCCTGCAGCTCGGCCACAACTACATCGGCACCGAGCACATCCTGCTCGGCCTCATCCGTGAGGGCGAGGGCGTCGCCGCGCAGGTGCTCGTCAAGCTCGGCGCCGACCTGAACAAGGTGCGCCAGCAGGTCATCCAGCTGCTGAGCGGCTACCAGGGCAAGGAACCCGCGGGCGTCGCGACCGGCGCCGGCGAGCAGAACGCGCAGGCCAGTGCGCAGGGCGGCTCCGCCGTGCTCGACCAGTTCGGACGCAACCTCACCCAGGCCGCGCGCGAGAACAAGCTCGACCCGGTCATCGGGCGCGAGAAGGAGATCGAGCGGGTCATGCAGATCCTCTCCCGCCGCTCCAAGAACAACCCCGTCCTCATCGGCGAGCCCGGCGTCGGCAAGACCGCCGTCGTCGAGGGTCTCGCGCAGGCCATCGTCAAGGGCGACGTGCCCGAGACGCTGAAGGACAAGCAGGTCTACTCGCTCGACCTCGGCTCGCTCATCGCCGGTTCCCGCTACCGCGGCGACTTCGAGGAGCGCCTGAAGAAGGTCACGAAGGAGATCCGCACGCGCGGCGACATCATCGTCTTCATCGACGAGATCCACACCCTCGTCGGTGCGGGCGCCGCCGAGGGCGCGATCGACGCGGCATCCATCCTCAAGCCCCTCCTCGCCCGCGGCGAGCTGCAGACCATCGGCGCCACGACCCTCGACGAGTACCGCAAGCACTTCGAGAAGGATGCCGCGCTGGAGCGCCGCTTCCAGCCGATCCAGGTCGCCGAGCCGGGCCTGCCGCACGCCATCAACATCCTGAAGGGGCTGCGCGACCGGTACGAGGCGCACCACAAGGTGCAGATCACCGACGGCGCCATCGTCGCCGCCGCGAACCTCGCCGACCGGTACATCAGCGACCGGTTCCTCCCCGACAAGGCGATCGACCTCATCGACGAGGCGGGCGCGCGGCTACGCCTGTCGATCCTGTCGAGCCCGCCCGAGCTGCGCGAGTTCGACGAGAAGATCGCCTCGGTGCGCGAGCAGAAGGAGCGCGCCAGCGAAGAGCAGGACTTCGAGAAGGCCGCGTCGCTGCGCGACGAGGAGAAGTCGCTGCTCGCCGAGCGCCTGCGCCTGGAGAAGCAGTGGCGCTCCGGCGACGTCGCCAGCCACGCCGTCGTCGACGAGGGTCTCATCGCCGAGGTGCTGGCGCAGGCCACCGGCATCCCGGTGTTCAAGCTCACGGAAGAGGAGACGAGCCGCCTCGTCTTCATGGAGAAGGCGCTGCACCAGCGCGTCATCGGACAGGAAGAGGCGATCGCCGCGCTCAGCCGCACGATCCGCCGTCAGCGTGCGGGTCTGAAGGACCCGAAGCGCCCGAGCGGTTCGTTCATCTTCGCCGGCCCCACCGGCGTCGGAAAGACCGAGCTGGCCAAGGCGCTCGCCGAGTTCCTGTTCGACGACGAGGGCGCCCTCATCTCGCTCGACATGAGCGAGTTCGGCGAGAAGCACACCGTCTCGCGCCTGTTCGGCGCCCCTCCCGGGTTCGTCGGGTTCGAAGAGGGCGGCCAGCTCACCGAGAAGGTGCGCCGCAAGCCGTTCTCGGTCGTGCTGTTCGACGAGATCGAGAAGGCCCACCCCGACATCTTCAACTCGCTGCTGCAGATCCTCGAAGAGGGGCGCCTGACCGACGGTCAGGGCCGCGTCATCGACTTCAAGAACACCGTCATCATCATGACGACCAACCTCGGTTCGCAGGCGATCGCCGGAGGCCCGGTCGGGTTCCAGGTCGAGGGCAACGCGCAGACGACGTACGAGCGGATGAAGGGCAAGGTCGACGAAGAGCTCAAGCGCCACTTCAAGCCCGAGTTCCTCAACCGTGTCGACGACGTCATCGTCTTCCCGCAGCTGAACAAGGACGAGCTGCGCCAGATCGTCGGCCTGTTCACCAAGCGCCTGTCCGAGCGCCTGCTCGACCGCGACATGACGGTGGAGCTGACGGATGCCGCCAAGGATCGCCTCATCGAGATCGGTTTCGACCCGACCCTCGGTGCCCGGCCCCTGCGCCGCGCCATGCAGCGCGAGGTCGAGGATCAGCTGTCCGAGCGCATCCTGCACGGCGAGCTCGTCGCCGGCGACCACGTCAAGGTCGACGCCGAGAACGGCGCCTTCGTGTTCGAGCACGGCCCGCGCGGCGAGAAGGTCGCGGTGGGGGTCGGCGCCGCGGGCGAGATCGAGGCGACGCCCGACATCGCCGCGACGACGTAGGCGCTCTTCGACAAGGGGACGGATGCCGCGGCATCCGTCCCCTTGTCGTTGCGGGCGTTTCGTCTCGCTCGCTGCGCTCGCTCGCTCAACGACCGGGGCGGGGCTGCCGGTCGGTGAGCGAGGCCCGTAGGGCCCAGACGAAACGCCGTCAGCCGCCGGCGGCCACCGGCCGCAGCGATGCGACGAAGTCGAGCTTGTCCCGCACGGGTGCGGGCAGCACGAACGGATAGAGGTCGGCGGCGCCCATCGAGCGGTTCACGAGGTTCAGCGCCGTCGACAGCGGGATCCACACGTCGGTGACGAACGCCGAGAAGCTCGGGTACCCGATCGCGTCGGTGGCCGGCAGCAGCCCCGTCGCGACGGCGGTCTCGACCGTGTCGACGATGTGCAGGTAGTGCGCCCAGGTCTCGGCGAAGTCCTCGTACGGATGCATCGTCGCGTACGCCGAGATGTGGCGCTGCGGCCAGTCGGGCGGCGGGCCGTCTGCGTAGTGGCGTGCGACTGCGGCCGGATAGTCGGCGCGCTCGTCGCCGAACAGCTCCCGGGAGCGGGCGAGCAGGGCGGGGTCGCTCTCCACGAGCCGCCACTGGTAGTAGTGCCCGACCTCGTGGCGCAGGTGCCCGAGCATCGTGCGGTAGGGCTCGTCGAGCTGGGCGCGGATGCGCTCGCGGTGCGAGTCGTCGCCCTCGGCGAGGTCGATCGTGAC
This sequence comes from Microbacterium sp., assembly GCF_047602155.1. Lineage (GTDB taxonomy): Bacteria > Actinomycetota > Actinomycetes > Actinomycetales > Microbacteriaceae > Microbacterium. The sequence continues at coordinate 1,406,970 of NZ_JASGHZ010000001.1, forward strand.
GATGCCGTCGCTGTGCGCGATGACCACCTGCTGCCGCGTCGACGACAGCAGGTCGAACGCCAGCCCGCCGGCCGGATCCTCGCCCTTGCCGACCACCGGGAACCCGAGCCCGTCGAGCTCGGCGATGAGGTGGCGCTTGGCCCGTTCGGCGACGGGGAACGCCGCAAGACCCTCGGGGTCGTCGTCGGCCGGCCGGATGCGGGTGAGGTCGCACGCGGCGCACTGGCCGCCGGCCAGCGGCGCCAGCCACGCACAGCCGGAGAGATTGAGGTTGCGGCACACGTGCCAGACGAGGCCGCCGGGGTCGGTGTAGGTGCCCCCGGCATCCACCGGGACGAGCTCGCGCTCCGCGCGGGCGTACCCGAGCGCCGTGCCGCACGAGACGCAGACGGAGTTCTCGAAGTAGAGCGGGCTCGCGCAGACGCGGCACGTGTAGGTTCTCACCCGCCCAGCGTCGCACAGCACGGGTCCGCCGTGCAGCGGTTCGCACCGCCGCGCCGTGCACGTACTCCGCAGTCGTGCGCGTACTCCGCAGCCGAAGGCGGCTTCGGATGCGGAGTATGCGGCATCCTGCGGAGTTCATAACCTCCTCCCCAACCGGCTGTTTTCCCGAACTGTCCACGGATCAGCCATTGGGGCGCCCACGAGCGTCGCCCGGGGGCGAGGATGCTGAAATGGCACCAAGAACCCTCCACGACCTGAGCGAGCAGCTGCACGGCCGCATCGTCCACCGCAGCGACGTGCTGCGCAGCGGCTACACGAACGGCCAATTGCGCGCGCTCGTGGCCGCAGGCGGGGCGGAGGTGCTGCGGCGGAGCTGGTTCGCGTCGCCGTCGGCGCCGCCCGACCTGCGCGAAGCCGCGCTGCGCGGCGGACGGATCACGTGCGTCACCCTGGCCCGGTACCGAGGGTGGTGGATGCCGGAAGGCGTGGACGACCGGCCGCACCTGCACTTCGTGCCGGGCTCGACGGGTCCGCGTTCACCGTGGCCGGGGGTCGCGCACTGGACGCGGCCGCTCGTGCCCGGGGAGCGGACCCTGGTCGGCTCGATCGAGGACGCGCTCGCCCACATCGCGCTGTGCCTGCCACGAGATACGGCTCTCGTGCTGTGGGAGGCTGCCGCCCGCGCGGAGGGCCTCGCGCCGGAGGCCCTGCGCGCCATCCCCTGGACCTCGAACGCGGCGGCGGAGCTCGCACAGGAGACGACGGGCCTCGCCGACTCCGGGCTGGAGGTGCTCGTCGTGCGGCCGCTGCGCCGGATGGGGGTGCGGGTGCGCCAGCAGGTGTGGATCGCCGGCAAGCCCGTCGACGTGCTCGTGGGCGAGCGGCTCGTGCTCCAGATCGACGGGTGGGAGCACCACTCGTCGTCGGCGCAGCGGGCGAAGGACATCGCCCACGATGCCGAGCTCCGTCTGCGCGGCTACACCGTGTTCCGGTTCTCGTACGCGCAGATCGTGCACCAGTGGGCACAGGTCGAGCGGCTCGTCCAACGGGCGATCGCCGCCGGGTGCCACCTCGCCGCGTGAGTCTTGGCCCGCCCCGCGAGTGCCGCCCGCCGCGCCGCCGCGAGCGCGGACGCGCGCGAGCCCGGAGCCCGCGCAGCCACCCACGTACTCCGCAGATGTGCGCATACTCCGCAACTGAAACCGGTTCCGGATGCGGAGTACGCGGCATCCTGCGGAGTTGGTGCGTGCCCACCCCCGGCTACCTCTGCCATCCCCGGGCCACCCCCGCGCGCCCGGCCATCCCCGGCGCGGGCTCAGCCCGGGAGCGGCGCGACGTCGACCTGCACGCGCAGCGTGGACTTCTTCGCCTTCGTGTAGATGATGCCCTTGACCGGCGAGACGTCGCCGTAGTCGCGGCCCCAGGCGACCGTGACGTAACGGTCGTTCGCCCACTGGTCGTTGGTCGGGTCGATGGCGAGCCACTGGTCGGTGCCGGGCAGCCACACCGCGAGCCACGCGTGCGAGGCGTCGGCGCCGAACACGCGCTCCTTGCCGGGCGGCGGCTGGGTGGCGAGATACCCCGACACGTACCGGGCGGCGAGGCCGTGCCCGCGCAGGCACGCCAGCGCGACGTGCGCGAAGTCCTGGCAGACCCCGGCGCGGCGCCGCATCGCGTCGGCGACGGTGCTGGTGACGGTGGTCGCCGTCTTGTCGTAGTCGAAGTCGCGGAAGATCCGCTGCATGAGGTCGGTCGCGGCCTCTCCGATGGGGCGTCCCGGCGTCAGCGACGGCACCGCGTATGCGGTCGCGGCGGCGACGTGCCCGACCCGCGCCGACTCCAGTGCGAACTCCGCCGCGCGCCAGGCTCCCGGGAGGTCGCCGTGCACGAGCGGCCGGGCCAGCTCCCACGGCTGCGCGAGCGCGTCGGGATCGTACGCAGGCGTCGAGACCGCGACGTCGCTGCTCGCCACGATCGACAGTTCGTCGTGCGGGTCGGTGACGTGGAAGTAGGTGGCGGCGTTGCCGAAGTAGTCGGTATCCGGAGACAGATCGCCGGGCACGGGGTCGACGGTCACGCCCGCGTCCGACACGGTCTGCCACGGCAGGTTCCGCGGCACGAGGTGGAACAGGCCGACGCTGTCCTGCACCGGCTTCGCGTACGTGTACGCGGTGCGGTGCCACACGCGGTACCGGCTCATGCGCGGGCCTCCATGAGTTCGACCAGTGACAGCTCCGACAGCGGCACCGGCGGCGGTCCGCTCGCGAAGTGGTGCTCGTCGACGGCGAGGGCGAGCTGTTCGAGGCGGCCGGCGATGTCGGCCAGCGTCGCCTGCAGTGCGGCACGCCGCCCGTCGTGCACCCGCCCCAGGTCGGCGAGGTCGGCGGCGAAGACGTCGGATGCGAGGTGGTCGAGCAGGCGCTCGGCCCGGGTCGACCCGGTGGATGCCGGGAGCGCCGCGAGGTGCCCGCGCAGCGCGTCGAGGGCGAACGCGAGCGAGCGCGGGTTCTCGCGATCGAGCAGCAGCAGGTCGAGGACGTCGGCGACGCGCAGCGACCCGCGGTAGCGGCGGCGGTACGTCACGACGCTCTCGGCCGACAGCAGCAGACCCTCGAGCACCTCGCGTTCGGCGCGCACGTCGCGCTGCTCGGCGAGCCCGGACAGCAGGTGCATGAGCTGCAGCCCGCGTTCGAGGAATCGCCCCGCCTCGATCATGTGCCAACCGCTGTCGCGGATCATATTGGCGGTGATGCCGTAGAGCGAGAGCATCGCCGCCAGCATGCGGCCGGCCGACTCGGCCGTGCGGTGCGGATGCGGGGCACTGCGCAGGGCGCGGCTGGCGCGCTCGATGTTGGAGAACACGCGCCACGTGTCGCCGGAGAGCTGGTCGCGCACGCCCTCGGTCGCCACGCGCAGCCGGGCGATGGAGTGCGCGGCGGTGCCGGGGCGGTGGGCATCGAGCAGCAGACCGCGGAACTCGGCTTCGGGGTCGCCGCCCGCCCGGCCGGACCCCGCGAGCCGGGCGATCACGCCCATCAGCGTGCGGACGCTCTCGTCCATCCTCCCGTCGCGGTGCGCACCGGGCTGGTCGGCCTCGACCTGGGCGGTCAGCGCCAGCCGCAGCAGATCCTCGGTGCGTTCGGCGTAGCGGCCGATCCAGAACATGTCCGCGAGCGCCCGGGGGGCAAGGGTCGGCACGGTGCGGGCGGTGGGGAGGGTCGTGATCTCGGCGAGGTTCTGGTCGGCGTCGCCCACGGCCGCCTTGAGCACCCACACATCCTTCGTGCGCGGCGGGGCTTCGGGGTGCTCGCGCACGGTGGCAAGGCCCCCCAGCATCGGACGGTAGGTCGAACCGTAGCGCAGCGTGAACGCCCGGAACGTCAGCGGCAGGGCGAACGCCTCGCCGGCCGGACGCCACACGGGGGCCTGCGACAGCGACAGCAGATCCTGCCCGACGAAGCGGTGCGGTGCGGCCTCGATGCGGGCGGCGAGCTCGGCCGGCGGCACCGAGGCGAAGAGCTTGCGGGGCTGGTCGATCGTGCGCACGATGAGACTCGGGTCGCCGGCCCGCAGCCGTGCGAGCACGCTTTCCCGCGCGTCGGGGTCGCCGCACCACCAGGTCGGCGCCGAGGGCAGCCGCAGCTGCTCGCCGAGCAGCCGCTCGCACGCGGCGCCGAGGAACGGCAGCAGCCCGGGATTTTCCAGCACGCCCGCACCCAGGCCGTTGACGATGCGCACGCGGCCCCGGCGCACCGCCTCGGAGAGACCCGCGACGCCCAGTCGCGAGTCGCCGCGCAGTTCGAGGGGGTCGCACCACTCGGCATCCACCCGCCGGATGATGACGTCGATGCGATCGGTCGGCGGGCGCGAGGGCCAGCGGGCCGGTTTCATCCAGACCCATCCGTCGCGCACGACGAGGTCGCTGCCCTGCACGAGCGGGAAGCCGAGCGCGTTCGCCAGGAAGGCCTGGTCGAACGCGGTCTCGCTGAACGTGCCCGGCGACATGATCACGACGCGCGGGTCGGTCACGCCCTCGGGAACCGACGACAGCAGCGCCGCGCGCAGCGCCGCGAAGTACGGGTCGATGCGGTGCAGGCTGCTCTCCTGGAACAGGTCGGGCAGCACCTGCGAGATGACCCGGCGGTTCTCGGCCGCGAACCCCAGCCCCGACGGCGCCTGCACGCGGTCGGCGAGCACATGCCACTGGCCCTGCGCGTCGCGCCCGAGGTCGGCGGCGGACAGCACCAGCGGATGCGGGTCGAAGGCGCTGGGGCGGGCGATCGAGCGCACGAACCCCGAGTGCCCGAGCACGATGGATGCCGGCACGATCCGCTCGCGCAGCAGGGTCTGCCGGCCGTAGAGGTCGACGAGGATCGCGTTCAGCAGCTCGGCCCGCTGCGCGAGCCCGACGTCGAGCCGCGCCCAGCTCGCCGCGTCGATCACGAGCGGCATGGGGTCGAGCTGCCACGGCTGCGCGCCCGAGTCGGGGCGCAGGTACGACACCCCGTCGTCGGCGAGGAAGCGGGTGATCTCGCCGTCGACGCGGTCGAGCTCCTCCGGCGTCAGCGCCAGCGCGAGCGAGGCCAGCGACTGCCAGGCCGGCCGCAGCGCCCCGTCGGCGCCGACGACCTCGTCGTAGCGGCCGGTGTCGGGCACGACGGACAGCGGCAGTGTCGGCTGCGACACCGCCGTGGCGTAGTCACGGAGCACACTCACGCCCGCGGGGCCCTCCGAAGGTCGAGGGTGCGGGGGTAGTCCGTCGTGGCTGCGCGCGCCCCCGCTTCGCGCGCCGCCGCCACATCGAACCTACCGGGTGTGTGGCCGTGTGGCGCGAAGCGGCCCGACCGGCGCGCCTCGGCCTCGTTCGCGTTGACCGGCGGATGCGCGTAGGCGCGGCCTCCGGGGTGCACGACGTGGTAGGTCGCGCCGCCGAGCGAGGCGGCGGCATCCGCATCGACGACCTCGAACACGAGCGGCGCGTGGACCGCGATCGACGGGTGCAGCGCCGACCACGGCTGCCACGCCCGGTAGCGCACGCCCGCGTAGTACTCGCCCTGCCGGCCGGTGGAGCTCAGCGGCACCGCGACGCCGTTGCAGGCCACGAGGTGGCGCGCCGGGTCGACGCCCGCCACCGTCACCTGCACGCGCTCGACCGACGAGTCGACGTAGCGCGCCGTGCCGGTGCCGGTCGCCTCCTCGCCGAGCACGTGCCACGGCTCGATGGCCTGCCGCAGCTCCAGCGTGAGCTGCGGCGTGAGCTGAGTGACGCCGATGCGCGGGAAGCGGAACTCGACGAACGGCTCCAGCCAGCTCTCCTCGAACGGGATGCCGTGGGCGCGCAGGTCGGCGACGACCTCGCCGATGTCGCGCCGGGCGCCGTGCGGGAGCAGGAAATCCTCGTGCAGCGCCGTGCCCCAGCGCACGAGCGGCGCGATCAGCGGCTTCTCCCAGAACATCGCGACGAGCCCGCGCACGAGCAGTGCCTGCACGAGCGCCAGCTGCGGATGCGGCGGCATCTCGAACCCGCGCAGTTCGAGCAGGCCCAGGCGCCCGCGGCTGGAGTCGGGGCTGTACAGCTTGTCGATGCAGAACTCGGCGCGGTGCGTGTTGCCGGTGAGGTCGGTCAGCAGGTGCCGCAGCGCCCGGTCGACGAGCCAGGGCCGCGGCTCGGCGGTCTCGGCGGCGAGGCGCCGGATCTCCTGCAGCGCGATCTCCATCTCGTAGACCGCCTCGGGGCGCCCCTCGTCGAAGCGCGGCGCCTGGCTGGTGGGGCCGATGAAGCGCCCGGAGAACAGGTACGAGAGCGACGGATGCCGCTGCCAGTACGTCACGAGGCTCGCGAGCAGGTCGGGCCGGCGCAGCAGCGGCGAGTCGATGGGCGTCGCACCGCCGAGCGTGATGTGGTTGCCGCCGCCGGTGCCGGTGTGCGTGCCGTCGAGGTCGAACTTCTCGGTCGACAGCCGCGCCTGCCGGGCCTGCTCGTACAGGTCGAACGTCAGCGCGCGCTGGTCGGCCCAGGACGAGGCGGGCTGCACGTTGACCTCGATGACGCCCGGGTCGGGCGTCACGACCACCTGGGTCAGCCGGGCATCCGGCGGCGGCGGGTAGCCCTCCAGCACGAGGGTCGTGCCGACGTCGACCGCGGCGGCCTCGACGACGCGTAGCAGCGCGGCGTAGTCCTCCAGCCGCTGCGTCGGCGGCAGGAAGACGTGCACGTGGCCGTCGCGGGCCTCGAAGGCGAGCGCCGTCGTCGGGGCTCCCGCAGGGTCTGTGACGGTGACGCGCGGGATGCCGGGAGCCAGCGGCGGGCCGGACTCGAGGTACGACGGCTCGCCCTCCCACTCCGGGTCGACCCACGAGACGGCATCCAGCGGAAGGCGCAGGCCGATCGGGCTCGTGCCGGCGGCGAGCACGAGCCGCCCCCGGCGGAAGCGCCACGCCGGGCTCGACCACTCCTCGCCGGTGACGATCGGCAGCACGAAGCCCGCCGCGGCCTCGGCGGCGTCGAGGGCGGCGACGTCGGCGGCGCCCGGGTCTTCGCCGTCCGGCCTCGGGCCGTCGGGGCGGCGGAGCTCGGCGGCGAGCGCCGCGAGCGGATCTTCGTAGGCGGGGAGCACCTGTTCCTCGGGAAGTCCGAGCAGGGCCGTCACGCGCCGGGCGAGGGCCTCCGCCCGCGCGGCACCGGCATCCCTCGCATCCGTCCCCGCCCACGGGTCGGCGAAGAGGTCGGCATGCTGCCACAGCGGCTCGCCGTCGGTGCGCCACTGCAGGGCGATGTTCCAGCGCGGCAGCGGTTCGCCCGGGTACCACTTGCCCTGCCCGCGGTGGACGATGCCGCCGGGGGCGTAGGTCTGGCGCAGGCGCTCGGCGAGCAGGTTCGCCAGCTCGCGCTTGTGCGGGCCGTCGGCGTCGGTGTTCCACTCGGCGGCGGTCGCGTCATCGAGGGCGACGAAGGTCGGCTCGCCGCCGAGCGTGAGCCGCACGTCGCCGGCGCGCAGGTGCTCGTCGACGAGTTCGCCGGCCGCGTCGATGCGCGCCCACTGCTCGTCGGTGTACGGCTTCGTCGTGCGCGGATCCTCGTGGATGCGCCGGACCTCGTTGCGGAACGAGAACGTCACCTCGACGGGATCGGTCGCCCCGGTGATGGGCGCGGCGCTGGACGGATGCGGCGTCGCCGACAGCGGGATGTGGCCCTCGCCGGCGAACAGGGCGCTCGTCGCGTCGAGGCCGATCCAGCCCGCGCCCGGGATGAACACCTCGGCCCAGGCGTGCAGATCGGTGAAGTCCTGCGCCGGCCCGCTCGGCCCGTCGAGCGATTCCCGGTCGCTCGCGAGCTGCACGAGATAGCCCGAGACGAACCGGGCGGCGAGGCCGTACTGCCGCAGCAGGCTCACCAGCAGCCACGCGCTGTCGCGGCACGATCCGATGCCGGCGGCCAGCGTGTGGTCGGGCGTCTGCACGCCCGGCTCCATCCGCACCGAGTAGGCCACGGCGTCGTGCACGGCGCTGTTCAGCTGCGACAGGAACAGCACCGTCGGCACGCCGTCGCCGGGCAGGGGCGGGAGGTTCTCGCGCCACCGGGCGGCGCCGGCGCTGTCGCCCGTGGGCCGGAGGTACGGTGCGAGGTCGATCGCGAGGGCGGGGTCGTACGAGAAGGGGAAGCGCTCGGCGTACTCCTCGATGAAGAAATCGAGCGGGTTGATGACCTTGAGGTCGGCGACGATGCCGACGGTGATCTCCAGCCGGTCGACCTTCTCGGGGAAGACGATGCGCGCGAGCCAGTTCCCGAACGGATCCTGCTGCCAGTTGAGGAAGTGGTTCTTCGGCTGGATGTCGAGCGAGTACGCCTCGATGGGGGTGCGCGAGTGCGGGGCGGGGCGCAGCCGGACCACGTGCGGGGCGACGTTCACCGGGTGCGCGAACTCGTAGCCGGTGTAGTGCTCCAGCGCGACCTTGATCGACATGGGTCCAGCATCGTGCATCCCTGTTGCGGGCGCATTACGGCGGCCTGCGCCGGTCGTTGAGCGAGGCGCGCAGCGCCGAGATGAAACGCCCCGACGCCATACCTGCCAGGCTCGCCGCACCGCCGCGGATACAGTGGTGCGGTGAGTTCGTACACGGTGCGTCCGGCCCGCACGTCGGACGTGCGCGGCATCCTGGGTCTGCTCGAACCCTGGGTGCGCCGCCGCATCCTGCTCGGCAAGGAGATCGTGACGCTCTTCGAGGCGGTGCAGGAGTTCGTCGTCGCCGAGACCTGCGGAGAGCTCATCGGCTGCGGCGCGCTGCACGTCATGTGGGAGGATCTCGGCGAGATCCGCACCCTCATCGTGGCCGAGGAGTGGCTGCATCACGGCGTCGGCGGCGCCGTCGTCGGCGCGCTGGAGCGCAACGCCCGCGAACTGGGCCTCACGCGCCTGTTCTGCCTCACCTTCGAGGTCGACTTCTTCACGAGGCGCGGCTTCGCGCCCATCGGCGAACAGGTGGTCGACCCCGACGTCTACTCGCAGCTGCTGCGCAGCCCCGACGAGGGCGTCGCCGAGTTCCTCGACCTCGCCCACGTCAAGCCGAACACCCTCGGCAACACCCGCATGCTCAAGCACCTCGCCTGAAGCGGGCCGCGTCGGGCGGCCGCCCGCGCGTCACGGCGAGGCGATGGATGCCGCGGCATAGCCTGGACCCGTGAGCACTCCCAGGCGTCGGCGTCGCCATTCGGCGGCGGTGTACCGGCGTCGCCGTGCGCTCCTGCTGACCGTCGTGCTCCTGATCGTCGCGGGGGTCGCCCTGGCGATCTGGCAGCCGTGGAACGGGGCCGCGGATGCCGCGAAGCCCCCGGCATCCCCCCGCGCCACGACGACGACCCCCGCGCCGACGCCCACCGCCACCGAATCGCCGGCCCCCGCGGAAACGCCCGAGGCGACCGGGACCGAGGCGACGGTCGCCGCGTGCTCCACCTCGTCGATCACGGTGCTCGCCGTCACCGACAAGGACTCGTACGGCGCCGGCGAGCTGCCCCAGCTGTCCATCACACTGTCGAACCACTCCGATGCTCCGTGCCTGATCAATGTCGGCACCGCGACGCAGGCGTTCGTCATCACGAGCGGCAGCGACACGTGGTGGCGCTCGACCGACTGCCAGTCGGAATCGAGCGATCAGGTCGTGCAGCTGGCGGCGGGACAGACGGTGTCGAGCGTGACGCCGCTCGTCTGGGACCGCACGCGCTCGTCGGTGGACACGTGCGATTCGTCGCGCCCGCAGGCGACGGCGGGCTACTACCACCTGGCGGTGTCGATCGGCGGCATCCAGGCGGCGGACACCACGATGTTCGAGTTGCGCTGACGCCGGGGACCGTCTGTGAGAAGGCTCCAATATTGCTGTTTCTGAGAGCATTCTCATCAGTTGAGAGGCACAAAAGCAGGCATTGTGCGTACCCTTGAAGAAGCTCCTGGTCGAGTCCCCGTTGTCCCTAGCAACGGCGAATCGAAGCCTTTCCCCAGCGGCCCGAAAAACCGGACATTGATCGGCCAGTGAGCACGGGCCCTCTCGATTCTCCCAGTCCCCAATGGGGGGATCGGAGAGCTCTCCCTTTCCCTGTTTCCGCGGGTTCCGGTGTTGCGGCTTTGCCGTGTTCCGGGTCCCGCCGTTCCGGGGTTGCCGTGTTCCGGGTCCCGCCTTTCCGCGGGTTCCGGTGCTGCCGCGAAAAACGGAAATGTCGCGAAAAACGGATGCCGGGAGCCCCACGCATCCGTTTTTCGCGGTTTTTCCGTTTTTCGCGACGGGGGCGGCGGGGTGACAGGCGACGGGGTGACGGGTGACGGGGCGACGCTCGACGGAGGTGACGGGGCGACGGAGGTGACGGGGCGACGGGGGAGTCGTCGCCGGGGCCGTCGGGTGCGGCGCCGGCTAGAACCCGGGTTCGTCGCCGTTGCGCACGGGGTGCAGGCGCGGGAGGTCGCGGAGCGCGCCCCTCAGATCCCGGGATGCCGTGTCGACGATCGCGCGGTACCCCAGCCGCGCGGCCTCGGTGCGGCGCTGCTCGTGCTGCGTGACGGCGCGGACCTCGCCGGCGAGGCTCAGCTCGCCGATCGCGACGAGCTGCGGGGGCGTCGCCCGGCCCGTGACGGCGCTGGCGACGGCCAGCGCGATCGCGAGATCGGCCGCGGGCTCGGTCAGCCGCACGCCGCCGACGGTCGACACGTACACGTCCTGGTCGGAGACCTTGATGCCGGCGCGCTTCTCGAGCACCGCGAGCACCATGGCGACCCGGGCGCCGTCGACGCCGCTGACGATGCGGCGCGGGTTGGGGCCGGCACCCGGAAGGGTCAGCGCCTGCACCTCGACCGGCAGCGCGCGCCGGCCCTCGAGGGCGATCGTGACGCACGTGCCGGGTTCGAGGGAGCCGTGCCCGAGGAACAGCGCACTGGGGTCGGGCACCTCGGTGATGCCGCGGCTGGTCTGCTCGAAGCATCCGACCTCGTCCGTCGCACCGAACCGGTTCTTCAGGGCGCGCACGAACCGCAGCGAGGTCTGCCGGTCGCCCTCGAAGTGGCAGACGACGTCGACGAGGTGCTCGAGCACGCGGGGACCGGCGACCTGGCCGTCTTTCGTGACGTGCCCGACGATGATGACGGGGAGGTTCCGCTCCTTGGCCACACGGATGAGGGTCGAGGCCACCTCGCGCACCTGGCCCGGATGCCCCGGCGAGCCGTCGACGAGACTGGATGCCACCGTCTGCACCGAGTCGACGATCAGCAGCTCGGGCTCGGTCTCGTCGACGTGCCCGAGGATCGTCGCGAGGTCGGTCTCGCTCGCGAGGAACAGCTCGTCGTGCAGCGCACCGGTGCGCTCGGCGCGCAGGCGCACCTGGCCGAGCGACTCCTCGGCGCTGACGTAGAGCACGCGGCGGCCGGCGCGGGCGCTCTGCGCGGCGACCTCCAGCAGCAGGGTCGACTTGCCGACGCCGGGTTCACCCGAGAGCAGGATGGCCGCCCCGGGGACGATGCCGCCGCCGAGCACCCGGTCGAACTCGCCCACCCCGGTGGTGCGCCGCGGCGTCTCGCGCGTGTCGACCTGCGTGATCGGCCGGGCCGAGCGGATCGGAGCCAGGGGCGCGACGGTGCGCGCCGGCGCCGCGGCCTCGACGACGGTGCCCCACTGCTGGCACTCGCCGCAGCGCCCGACCCACTTCGCGCTCGTCCAGCCGCACTCCGTGCAGCGGAAGGCGCTCGTGGTGGCGGTGCGCTTGGAAGCCATGCAGCCAGGCTAGTCGCGGCATCCGACATCGCCGGTCCGACCGCCCGGCATCCATTCGCCTGTCACGAAGTGCGGGTGCCGGCGACGGATTGTGGCCGGCGAACCGGGGACCGGACGGCGCCCGGCATCCACCGAGGCAGGTCAGCGCAGCGAGTCGGCGACCTCGCGCAGCGCGTCGGCCGAGCGGCGGAACAGGCCCAGCTCGTGGTCGGAGAAGTCGACCTCGCGGATCGGCTCGGCTCCCGCGGCCGACACGACCGACGGCACCGAGAGGGCCACGCCGCTGACGCCGTGGAAGTCGTTCAGCACGGTCGACACCGGCATGACGGAGTGCTCGTCGCCGAGGAGCGCCTCGACGATCCGTGCGCTCGACAGCCCGATCGCGTAGTTCGTGGCGCCCTTGCCCAGGATGACCTTGTAGGCGGCGTCGCGCACGTCGATCGCGATCCGGTCGAGCTCATCGACGGTGAACTTCGGCTGGCCGTCCAGCGGCACCCAGTCGAGGATCGGGACGGTGCCGATCGTCGCATGCGACCACAGCGGGAACTGCGAGTCGCCGTGCTCGCCCACGATGTAGGCGTGCACGCTGGCGATCGACACGCCGGCGCGCTGGGCGATCATCCAGCGCAGTCGCGACGTGTCGAGCACGGTGCCCGAGGCGAAGATGCGCTGGTACGGCAGGTCGCTCGCCTCGTGCGCGAGCACGGTCAGCACGTCGCAGGGGTTGGTGACGAGCACGAACGTCGCGTTCGGGGCGACGTCGAGCAGCCGCGGCATGAGGACCTTGAGGATGCCGGCGTTCACGCTCGCAAGCTCGATCCGCGTCTGGCCGGGCTTCTGCTTGGCGCCGGCGGTGATCACGACGACGTGCGAGCCGGCCGCGACCGAGATGTCGTCGCCGCCGACGATGTCGCTCGACCCGGTGAACTGCGCGCCGTGGGCGAGGTCGAGCACCTCCGCCGTGGTCTTGGCGGCGTCGATGTCGTACAGCGCGACGTGGCGCGCCGAGCCGCGGATGAGTGCGGCGTACGCCACGGACGATCCGACGCCTCCGGCGCCGACGACGGTGAGTTTCGAGTTCTCGATCACGCTCATGGCCCCAGTCTTGCAGGGAGCGGATGCCGGGGCCATCACCGTGAGCCGGGTCTATCGGCGACGGGGTGTTCCCCCGTGCGGTCCGCGGGGGGATTGTCGTGGGTGGCCACTGGCCGCCGGCGCCGCGGGCGGGCAGGATAGGAGCATGAGCACGCCGATCAGGCGGCCGCTGTCGGCCGACGTCGAGGGGCTGCGTCTCGCCGAGTGCTGGGACGTGCTGCGCGATGCGGCCTACGGCCGGCTCGTCGTGCTCGACCCGGGCGGCGCACCCGACGTGTTCCCGGTGAACCACCTCGTGCACGGCGATGCGCTCTTCGTCAGGTCGGCGCCGGGGTCGAAGCTCGTCGACATCGCGCACGATCCGCGCGTCGCGTTCGAGGTGGACGCCGTGGAAGACGGCGTCGCCTGGAGCGTGGTCCTGCGCGGGGTGGCGACCCGGATGGATGCCGACGACGAGATCGAGGCCTCCGGCATCCTGGATTTGATCAGCGCGAACCCGACCGAGAAGTACGTGTTCCTGCGCATCGAGGCCACGCAGGTGAACGGGCGCCGGTTCCGTATCGCCGTCGGCTAGGTCTGCGGTGGTCGTCGGCATCCGGATGCGTGTCGTAGACTGGACGACGGTGACGTGTCCGAGCGGCCGAAGGTGCAACTCTCGAAAAGTTGTGTAGGGTAACCCCCTACCGTGGGTTCAAATCCCACCGTCACCGCCAGCGTCGAAGCCCCGCGAACCCTTGGGAATACTGGGATCGCGGGGCTTCTGCTTTGCCTGGACAAGGCTGGCGGTAACGCAGCGGTAACGGAACTCTGGCGCATGCCGGGTGTGGACGCGTTGCGCGCTGGTCAACGACATCTCTCAACGTCGGAGGCTCTTCGTATCCTTGATCTCAATGATCTGGCGACTTGGGGTCGTCGGACGCGGGGCGCGTCTGACGCGCGGAGAGGCGCTACGCCGATGAGGCTGACCAGGCTAGATGTGCGGTTTTTCCGGTCGTTCAATCACGACTATGAGGCAAGGGCCGGGAGAATCGTGAGCGGCCCGCGTGGGACAACATCGATCCGTGGTACCCGTTTGTGCGTGTGCCGATCGATGAGGAGATCACAGCAATCGTCGGGGCCAACGAATCCGGCAAGAGCCAGCTTCTCTCAGCGGTCAAGGCACTCTTGACGGGCTCACCCATCGAACGGGCAGACTTCTGCCGCCACAGCGAGCTGTACTCGGTCAAGGCCGGAGAGCTTCGTCTCCCTCACTTCGGCGGTGAGTTCCTAATTGAGCCGACGGACGATCTGCCCGCGATCTCGGGGCTCCCCGACGCGGGTACATTCGAGCTCTACCGTCTCGGTGCCGATCCGGCGTTCTTGGTCGTCAACGGCAACCGCATCGAACTGACTGCGACCGACTTGGCAAGTCTCGAGTCGGCGCTTCCTACGTTCTATGAATTGAAGACGAATCTCGCGATACCTGACAGCGTTTCAATTGCGGAGCTTGCCGGCGTTGCGCGGGCCCCGATCCATGACCGGCGCAAGCGCGCAACCATTCTGACGACGGTCGCAAATCTGCTCCCAGCGATGGACTTCACGTCGCTGCCTGCCAGCCTGCAGAGCTTCCTCCAGAAGAGTCCAGATCCAGATGCCATCGCCGCCGAAGCGCGGCGGCGAGACGAGTATGAGCTCGCGAGGAGCCTTCTCGTCGATGCCGCGGGAATCGACGAGAAGGCATTCAGCGAGCTTCAAAGCGCGATCGCCGACGGCCGCGAAGGGCAAGTTGAGGCATTGATCGGTGCGATGAACTCAGCGATCAAGGAGAACCTGAACATCCAGCGGTGGTGGACACAGGATCGAGACTTCGATCTGCTCGTCGAAGCGCGCGAGCACGAACTCGCATTCACGGTTCGCGATCGCACCGGCTCCAAGTACTCCTTTCAGGAGCGGAGTCAAGGATTGAGGTACTTCCTTAGCTACTTTGTCCAGCTCGCCGCACATCGCATTCGGCATGCAGAGCCGGATCTTCTCTTGCTGGACGAGCCCGACGCCTTCCTCTCGAGCATCGGGCAACAAGATCTCCTACGGATCCTTCACGACTATGCGCTACCGGAAGCGGGCGGTGACGGGAGCCAGGTTGTCTACGTTACCCACTCCCCGTTCCTCATCGACAAGAATGCGCCGCACCGCATTCGCGTGCTCGACAAGGGCGTCGAAGCGGAAGGCACACGCGTCGTTCGCGATGCGGCAAACAATCGCTATGAGCCGCTTCGATCGGCACTCGGAGCCTACGTGGCGGAGACCGCCTTCATAGGCGGGGAGAACCTCTTCGTTGAGGGTCAGGCGGATCAGGTATTGCTTGCGGGACTATCGACCGCCCTTGCCGTCACAGGTGACTTCGGCGGTGGACTCGATCTGAACGAGGTGACGATTGTCGCGTGTGGTGGCGCTGATTCGATTCCGTACATGGTCTATCTGGCTCGTGGCCGCGACACTGTAAAGCCGCCGTGCGTAGCGCTCCTCGATGGCGACGAGGCAGGCCAACAGGCCGAGCGTGTCCTGCTTCGGGGTGAAGCCCGGAAGAAGAAAGTCTTGTCGGAACGCTACATTGTCCGGCTCGATCGATGGGCCGCAACCACGGAGTTCGACTTCGGTCCGGTTGTCGTGCGTGAGATCGAAGATCTTCTGCCGATAGGGATTGCACACCGTGCCGCGATCAACTACTTGGCTCGCTTCTCGGACCTCAGTAGCGTCGACGTGCTTAGCTTCACCGCCGAGTCGATCTTCAGCGCGGTGACTGCAGCGCATGGGAAGCTCTGGGATGGGCTGGCCGCGGCGTATGGGGCCGCATTCGAGGGCGAGCACCTTGAGAAGGTGGGACTTGCTCGCGAAGTTGTCTCGCTCGTTGCAGGGAACCATTCGATCGAGGGCGCGAGCACGCTTCTGGACCGGTTCGGCCGACTCTTGCAGCACCTTTCCGAGGTGCTTGATCTCGCTGCCGTTGAAGAGGCCCAGGCGCGGGGTGATGATCGACTGGCACGAATTGTGCGTGCCTTTGAAAAGGATCACCCGACGGGGATCAAGAAGCACGATGCGCGCCGCATTCTCACGAACATTCGAACGACGCTTTCTGGCGCAGATTTCCCCGACGAACTCCACGGCCGTGTGCAGCGTCTACAGCGCGACTTCCAGATCGACGATCCAACGGACGCACGTGTTCCGCGATTCGAGGAGTTCCGCAAGCAGCTCTTGGAGCTGAGGCTCAGCGACCGACTGAGCTATCAGGACGACGCGCAATCGGATCCGTCCTCGAACGCACTTGAGGAAACTCAGCTTCCAATGGAGACGACAGAAGAACCTGTTGCCGAGGCGACCTGCGCCACACCGCCGCGTCGCTTGCGATTAGCGCCGGAGCCAACGCCAAGGCGGTCCAGCGGATGCTCGGGCATGCAAGCGCGGCGATGACGCTCGACACGTATGCCGAGCTCTTCGAGGATGACCTCGAGTCTGTCGCGGTGGCGCTGGACAGCCAGCGATCAGCCTCGCTCGCGCCATAGGCGGGAGGGGCGCGGCCGCTGGCGAGTGGCCCACGTGGTGCAGCTCGAGTTTTGCAATAGTTTTGCCGGACCCTTCACTGTGAAGGGCTGTGCAAAACGCCCGACATCAGGCGGTCCGGATGCGCCGCGCTGGTCTCCCAAGCCGTGGCGGCTCTACAAGAAAGACCCAGCCCCTCCCCGAGGGGGAGAGAACTGGGTGGTGTGAATCAATCAAAGCACATACTCACGTCGATGGGTTCACCAGCCAGCCGGTTTGTCGAACCCTCCAAGCGGATCGGAAAATTGATGTGCGAAGTAGTCATCGGGCTGCAGGCGGAGCCACCAGTGGCCGCCGACGCCGTCGCCGGGCTGTCCCTTGAGCATCTGCGACAGCGGACGCTGCGTCGGATTCACCAGCCCCACGGGCACATGCCCGCGCGCGATCTGGAGCGGAAGGCGTAGGTCGCCGTCGTTCGAGAGCACGATCGCGGCATCGACCTGTTGGCGAAAGATGTCCGAGAGCAGATGAGCCGCGACGTTCACGTCAGAGCCCTTCTCCTCGAACGAGGAGTAGTGCACGAACAGGTTCATGTCGCCCTCGGGGCCGATCGTTTCTTCTGCGGCAAGCCAGGTAGGGAGAGCGTCGGCGCCTGGAGAGACAACACGCGCGAACCTGCGGCGCCGGGCTGAGCTCGGCGCCACGAGCACTCCCTTGCCAGTCTTGACGTTGTACTGGCCGAGCTCGACGGTGACGCGTTGGTCAACCCGAAGGGCGTTCAGGTACGTGGCCTGATCGCGTGCAGAAGAGGCATCCCCGTCCTTCTCCCGCAGCGCCGTGCAGTACTTGAGTGTGGCGACGCGGGTCGGGTGGGCAAAGCGTGAGGTCGCCAGCTGCTCGCTCAGGCCGATCAGGTCCAGCCAGCGCCAACCGGGTAGACCACGGCCACACTGACTGCGCGCGCCGTAGTACACATTGAAGGCATCGACGTATACGCCAACGCGCAACGCGGGCTGTGGCGGCATCGTCATAGTCTCATCGTGTCAGAACCAACGCGTCACATCCCCGTCGGCACAAGAGCTTCTGCCGCCTCAGCGCGAGATCTCGCTTCGCAGCGCAGGGGCACCTGTAGCCTCGTTCGAGACCCGTCAGCGGTAACGCAGCGGTAACGGAATTTCTGCGGGACGCCGTTTTCAGGTGTGTGCACATGTGCCCAACATCCGCGGAATCATGCGGATCTCGCCGGTCGGCCCGGCATCCATTGGCCTGCGATAGGGGTTCAAATCCCACCGTCACCGCCATGAAAACCCCTGCTGAACAGGGGTTTTCATCTTG
Organism: Microbacterium sp.; assembly: GCF_047602155.1. GTDB lineage: Bacteria > Actinomycetota > Actinomycetes > Actinomycetales > Microbacteriaceae > Microbacterium. Next base: position 1,424,610 of record NZ_JASGHZ010000001.1, read on the forward strand.
ACTCGTAGGACTTGCCCCAGGTCGCAACGAGGGTTCTGCGTCGTGCAGTGCGTATCGGTTTCACTCAGTCTGTGCGCCGGCGACGACGCTGTACCGCTGGTGGTTCGAGCTTTGGCACTGCCCGCAGCATGAACTTGTCGAAGTCGGGAACGGTGAAGGCTGCGTAGCCGTGCTCAGGCGTGTAGAGCAGGCCCATCTCAATGAGCTCTGCGCGCGTTGGGCCGAGCTGCGTCGAGTCGCGACCCAGGAGTCTCGCGACGTCGGATGCTTTCTGTGGCTCGGGGCCCAGTTGTGCCATCGCGCGCATGTAAGCCGTCTGCAAGGGTGTTGCGCGGTCGAGGCGGACTCGGAAAAACGAGCTATCCAACTTCGCTTCATACGCCTCTCGCGCGAGTTCGACGTCTTCTCGGGTGATTCGACCGTCGCGAGCGACGGTCCAGACCTGGTAACCGAGTTCCTGGATGAAATACGGATAACCGCGGGTGATCTCCATCGCAAGATCCACTGCCTGTTCGTCGAAGATTGCACCCTCCGCGGCGGCTGGAGCCGTGAGTGCCTCGCGTGCGTCCGGATCCAGCAGTGAGTCGATCTTCGGGAATTTGAACAGCCGTTCAGCGTACGACTTCGCGTCGCCGGCGAGTTCGGCTATCTGTGGCAGCCCCGCACCGACGAACGTCACCGGCAGCTTCCGTTGAACCGTCTTGTGTATTGCCTGGATGAGCGCTTCAAGCTGGGTCTTTGCCAGGAACTGCACTTCATCGATGAGTATCACGACGCCTTTGTGCTCTTCGGCGGCGGCTTCGCCAATGGCAACGAAGACGTCAGTGAGGTCCATCCCGAGGTCGCCGTGGTCTCCGCCCCCCTCTGCAGGGGGGATGTCCCACGACATCGACCATGTGCCCTGTTGGTCAACGGACACGGCGAAGGCGCTGAGGACTTCGGCGGCGCGTCTTCCTCTCGTTGACCAGCGGGCGCGGGGCGATAGGCGCAGCAATGCTGCTTTGAGTTGAGAGAAGATCGTTTGGCGGAAACGGCTGTCGTCGTGTTTGCTGGCCTCGAACTCAACGACCTCCCACCCAGCGCTGCGTGCAATCTGCTCGAACTGGTTGAGCAGCACGGTCTTCCCGACACCTCGCAGTCCAGTAATGATCATCGATTGCTCTGAACGACCTCGTTGCAGGCGCCGCAGCAGAACCTCGAATGATTCAGTCTGGTCGTCGCGTCCAATGAGCACTTCTGGAGAGGCGCCGGCATTCGGAGTGTACGGATTGTCGAGGTTGTCCACGATACGATCTTACAGCGTTTTGTGTGTCTTATGCGAGACTAATAAAGCTATATAAATATCAAAACCATGTGCTTTGCTAAGGCAGGCAGACGCCTTGCCCTTGGACCACGAGGCAACGATGTCGGCGAGCCTCACTACTGTTGATCGCATGCCCGACGCGCGTTACGAGGTCTTTCGATACCTGAGCGCGACCGAGCACGCCGACACCTATCGCGCGATCATGCGCGAGTTTGCCGCGGCGAAGGAGCGCTTCATCGTGCACCTCCGACCCGAGGAGCTGCGGAATGCTGTGCCGCGCGCCCTCGACCCCGTCTCCCTGCTCGCCCAGCTCGTCGAATGGGGGAACCTCCGTGCCGATCCCGACACCAGCCGGGTGTCCACCGTGGAAGAGTTCAACCGCGCACGCTACGTGTATCAGTTCACCGCTGCGGGGGAGTCGGCCGAACGGACGCTGGCGGACTTCGATCGCACTTTCGGCGCCGCCGGCTCACTGCAGTCGTGGGCGCTGGAAGACATTGTGGAGCAGCTTCAGGTCATCCTCGCGCAACTCGCGCTTCCGGTGGCCGACGAAGCGAAGACAGCTTTAGCGATGACAACGCTCACCGACCGCTTCACAGGCCTTGCCGCCAACGCACAGGCGTTCAGCGGCGACCTCCAGCGAACGATCGACTTGCGCGGCGTCGACACCGATGCATTCCTGGCCTACAAGGAGCGCCTCATCGGCTACCTGCAGAGGTTTATTCAGGATCTCGTCGCGCGCACGGCCGAGATCGCCGAGCTGCTCGATCGTATCGGCGAGGCCGATGAGGAGCGGTTGCTGCAGATCGTCGCTGCCCGAGAAGCACGGGACATCGCTCCGGATGCCGGCGGAACCGTCGATGCCGTTTCATTCCTGCGCGATCGTTGGCATGAGAGATTCGCCGGCTTCCGGCAATGGTTCGTCGGTGCCGACGGAGCAGTGAGCCAGTCTCAGCAGTTGCGACACATGGCGATCAACGCGATCCCTGCGCTGCTCGGCATGGTGCAGCGACTTGGTGACCGTCGTGCGGGTCGTAGCGACCGGGTAGCGGACTTCCGCGCGCTCGCGCTGTGGTTCGCGGAGGCGCCTTCCGACGATGACCGCCATCGGCTCGCCTCGGTCGCGTTCGGCCTCGCGCCGGCCCGGCATCTTTCCGTCGACGAACACACACTCGACGAGCGGATGCGGCACCCCGTCGCGGCGAGTACGCCGTGGGCCGAGGCTCCGCCTATTGAGATCAGCCCGCGGCTGCGCGCGACCGGCAGCTACGAACGCCGTGGCTCGCCCTCGCGTGTCCGCGATCGTACTGCGGAGCGCCGAACGATCGCGCTCGCTGTCGAAGCGCAGCGTGTCGAGATGGAACGCCTGCGCATACAACTGCTCACCGATGAGCCAGAGGCGATCGGCGACTTCCCCCTCGTGGATCCGGATGCGAGAAACTTGCTGTTGCATCTGCTCGGTGATGCTCTCGCACAGCGGCGCCGGCCCAGTGACGCGGTGACCACGCGCAGCATTGACGGTACGTTCATGGTCGAACTGCGCCCCGACGGGGCCGCGGCCTCCGCGCTTCGGATGGACGATGGCGTGCTCGTCGGCCCAGGACATCGCGTCCGAATCTCGGAGGCACGATGAACGTTCTCGCATCCGCGGTGGAGGAGAGCCGTGAGGCGGAGCGTCGACGTGCGCTGCGCGCGCTACTTGTTCAGCCGGTGTTGACCGCGCGCGGACCGGGTGAAGCCGACTTTCGCCGGGTGCGGCGCTTCGAGGCCGACCTGCGTGCATGGCTCGATGTCAACACCGGCTGGCGGCTGACGGTCGACACCAGTGTCGCCCGCCTGCACAAGCGCGTCGCGGGAACGGACGCGACGAGGGGGATCGCCGATCATCGGCGCCGTTCGTTCACTCGGCGTCGTTACGTGCTCCTCGCCCTCGCTCTCGCTGTGCTGGAGCGTTCGGGTGGTCAGATCACGCTAGGTAGGCTCGCAGAGGACGTGATCGGCGAACTCGGCGATCCACGCTTCGCGGCAGCAGGCATGGAGTTCACACTGGTCGGTCGCGATGAGCGCGCCGACATGGCCGCCGTCGTGCGACTGCTCCTATTGATTGGAGCGCTGCGACGGGTCGAAGGTGACGAAGAGCGGTTCGTCGACACGGGTGCCGACGCGCTCTACGATGTCGAGCACGGTGTTGTCGGGGTGATGCTCCAGACCGAATACGCTCCGTCGATGGTGACCACCGCGGATGCGGAGACCCGGCTCGCCGCGGTCGCCGAACGCCCCTTCACCGATACTGACGATGCCCGAACGCGGGCGCTGCGCCGCTCGCTGACTCGCCGACTGCTGGATGATCCCGTGCTCGAGTACTCGTCGCTCACCGAGGAGGAACTCACTTATCTCACCGGCCAACGCCGGGCGATCACCGATCGCATCACGGAGGCGACCGGGCTCGTGGCCGAGGTCCGCGCGGAAGGGATCGCGATGCTCGACCCAGAGGACGCGCTCACCGATGTCCGGATGCCGGAAGGCGGGGCACCGGGTCACCTCGCACTCCTCATCGCCACGCGGCTGGCAGCCGTGGGAAGGATGACCCGGGATGCGGTCATCGAGCACACCAACGAGCTGTGCGACAGTCACGCGACGGTCTGGGGCAGCACGATCCGCTCGCGCCCGCGAGCGGAGTTGGCGGACGAGGCCGTCGGGCGACTCCGTGCTCTCGGGCTCGTTCAGATCGACGGACAGAACGTGGCCGCCCGACCAATGCTCTCGCGTTTCCGCCTAGGCGATCCGCGCGTGAGCGGCACTGCGACGCTGACGGGAGCGACCCCATGACGCTGCCGACACCGTCGAGCGGCCGGTACAAGCCGTTGCGATGCGGCCTCGTCGAGCTGTTCTTGTACGAAGCGCAGGAGTTCCCGTTCCGCGACGGGCGCTTGCTGCTACGCGGTGACAACGGGAGCGGAAAGTCGAAAGTGCTCGCGCTCACGCTGCCGTTGCTGCTCGACGCGAACCTGGCACCGGCGCGGATGGAGCCCGACGCCGATCCGAACAAGCGCATGGCATGGAACCTTCTGCTCGGCGACGCCTACGACGAGCGCACCGGATACAGCTGGATCGAGTTCGGCCGCGTCGACGACGAGGGTGCCGAGCAGTTCGTTACCCTCGGTCTCGGAATCAAAGCCGTTCAGCACAAGGGCGTCGCCCGGCATTGGTGGTTCGTCACCGACCAACGGATCGGAGGCGATCTGCACCTCATCGACCGCACCCGCACCGCACGTACCCGGGAGCGCTTGATCGAGGCGATTGGCGATCGCGGAGCAGTTTTCGACACGGCGGACCGCTACCGGCGGGCCGTTGACGAGGCGCTGTTCGGTCTGCACGGGCGGTACGACGCGCTCGTCGACCTGCTCATTCAGCTTCGCCAGCCGCAGCTGTCGAAGCGTCCCAACGAGCAGCAACTGACGAGGGCACTCTCGGAGTCGTTGCCGCCCATGCCCGAAGCCCTTATCGACACTGTCGCACAGTCGTATCAGGCGCTGGAGGACGAGGAGCGCGCCCTTGCCCGGCTGCGGTCGAGTGCTGCCGCGGTACGGACGTTCATCGCCGAGTACACGCGGTACGCGCGGGTGGCAGCGCTGCGGGCGACGGCTCAGCCACGGCGTGCGCAGTCCGACTACGAGGGGCAGACCCGGCGCGCCAGGGACGCGGCGTCCCGAGCGGAGCGGGCGATCGAGGGTCTCGCCGCAGCGGAGGCCGTTGTGGAGCAGGACAAGACCATGCTCGCGGGGCTGAGCGGCTCGCGCGACGCACTGCGTGAGCGACGCGGGTCCGACGAGATGCGGCAGTTTGCAGCGTCCCGCGACCTGGCGGATGCGAAGCGTCGAGCGGCGGACGTCGCGGGATCGGCCGCCGGGGACGCGGCGTCGGCTCATGCGCATGCGCGTCGCCTGCTGGACGAGGCGCGCGTAGAAGTGGAGCGCGAGCACGAAGACGTCGCCCGATCCCGGTCTGCGGCATCGACCATCGCGGGAACGGCGGGAATCGACATCTCCGCCTCCGATGACGCCGACCTCGTTGTACGCGAGGCGGCTGCGGAGCTGCGTCGCAGGCAGGAGCACGTCGCCCACGTTGACGGCGTGATCGGCACCCGGGAGACCGCGGATGGTGTGCGGGCCGAGGCGCAGCGCCGAGCGGACGAGGCGACGGCGCAGCTGGAGGCGGAGGACGAACGGATGCGCGCGGCGCAAGACGCTGCGCAGAGCGCCGCCTCCGCGTGGCTGGAACGCTCGCGGCAGCACTTGAACGGATGCCGGCTGCTGCGCGATGACGGCGTCGACGCGGCCTTGGATGCCGCCACGGACTGGGCAGCCGCGCCCGCCGACGGTGCGACCCCGCTCGCGCGCTGGGCGCAGGAGACTGTTCGCGCCCGCGACGCCGAGCTCGAGGAGGAGCGCATCGTCGTAGAGGGCGAGCTGCAGCGCGTGAAGCCGCTCATCGACGACCTCACGGCCGAGATCATGCGGTTGGATGCCGGTGGCGTGCGCACTCCGCAGCCGCCGCGCACGCGGGCCGCCCGGCGCGACGATGCGACAGGTGCCGCGTTCTGGGAGTGCGTCGACGTTCGAGCGTACGTCGCCGCAGACGATGCCGCGGGTCTCGAAGCCGCGCTCGAGGCATCGGGCCTGCTCGACGCATGGGTCGGCCTGGACGGTTCCGCCAGGGGCGCCGACGACGACGTACTCCTGCAGCCCGTACCGCAAGAGGGTCCAACGCTCGCTGACCTGCTCGATCCGCTCGAGGTGCGGGGCGTCTCGGTGGAGCGCGTCGGGGCGCTGTTGCGGAGCGTCGCGCTCGATGACACCCCGCGCGAAGGGCAGGTCGCAGTCTCGACACGCGGGGCCTTCGCGCTCGGTCCCCTCGTCGGCTCGTGGCGCAAGCCTGTGGCGGAGTACCTCGGAGCCACGGCGCGCGAGGCTGCTCGGCTGGCGCGCCTCGTGACGGCGCGGGTCGAGCACGAGCAACTCGTCGCGGAGCGCGCAGAGTGGGCCGCGCGCGGAGGCAGCATCCGGGAACGCCGTAGAGCTCTTGTTCGCGAGCGGGACGAGATGCCGAGCGACGCCGAGGTGCGGCGGACGAGCGACGCCGCGGCATCCGCCGCCAAGCGCCGCTCCGTCGCGAATGACGATCTGAGTGCACGGCAGACGACGCTCGCTGGCGCGATCGAGACCCACCGGCAGGCAGCCGCGGCAGTGGACGAGGCGGCAGCGCTGTACGGCATCGATCTTGCCGCGATCGAGGACGTGCGCGACGCCCTGCGCGCGCTGCCAGCCGGGGTGGAGCGGCTGGTCGACGCGATCAGGCGACTGGCTCGGTGCACGGCGCGGCTGACGGAGCGTGAGGCCACGCTCGCCGAGTCGTCGTCGTTGCTTGCGGCCGCTGAGATCCGAGCGATCTCCGCCGCCGATGAGGCCGTCGTCGCCGAGCACCATCGCGACACGCTTGAGGCGACCGTGGGCAAGGAGGCGCGCGAGATCGAGACCCAGCTCGCAGTGGTCGAGGGCGAGATCAGCACTGCCTCCGCGCTGCTGACGGTGCATGAGAAGGAACTGCGGAAGGCATCCGACGAGCGTGCTGTCTCCGAGAGCGCTGCGGTCGACATCGAGAAGCTGGTCGCCGAGGCGACGGTCGCCCGCGACGCGGCATCCGAGTCTTTCCGTCTGTTCGCCGACACCGGGCTGCTCGCGCTCGCGACTCCCGACCTCGATATCCCCGACCCGGCCACGCCATGGGCTCCCGATCCAACGGTGCGGCTTGCGCGTCGGGTGCTTGAAGTGCTCGGCGGACAGGATCCGACCGATGACGTGTGGGACGTCGCTGTCGGGCGCTTGCGCCGCGCCTTCGAGACCCTGCAGGGCGAGCTGAGCACGCAGGGGCGGCAGTCCGCATGGGACCAGCGTCACTCCGTGACCGTCGTGACGATCCAGCACGGTTCGCAGTACGTGTCGCCCGAGCACCTCGGGGTGGAGCTCGACGGCGAACTGGCCGAGCGAGAGCGCCTGCTCTCGGCGAAGGAGCGCGCCATCCTCGAGACCCACCTCATCGACGAGGTGGGGGCGCAGCTGCACGAGCGGGTGCGCGACGCCATGGCGCAGGTGGGTCGCATCAACCACGAGCTCGCGCAGCGGCCGACGCGTAGCGGACTGAAGCTGCGGATCGTCTGGGATCCTGCAGACGGCGACCTCGACAAGGAGGGGCGGTCTCTGCTGCAGCAGAACGCCGCGGCGTGGTCCCCCGCGGATCGTGAGGCGATCGGCGAGTACTTGCGTTCTCGGATCGCCGCCGCACGGGCCGACGACCCCGAGGCGAGCTGGCATGAGCGCCTCGCCCACGCGTTCGACTATCGCGCCTGGAACACGTTCGCTGTGCAATTGCATCAGGGGCGGGGATGGCGGCCCGCCACAGGGCCGGCGTCGAGCGGCGAACGCGTGCTGGCCGGTAGCGTGCCGTTGTTCGCCGCGGCGGCAAGCCACTACGCGTCTGCCGCAAATCCGCATGCACCGCGGATTGTGTTGCTCGACGAGGCGTTCGCCGGTGTCGACGACAGGTCGCGCGCGAACTATCTGGGACTGCTTGCGGAATTTGATCTCGACGTCGTGATGACAAGCGAGCGGGAGTGGGCGACCTATCCCGAGATCCCCGGCATCGCGATCTCCAACTTGTTCCGGTTGCCGGGAACGGATGCCGTGCACGTCGAGCACTGGACATGGGATGGCACAGAGCGCCGACGTGCGGCGGAGCCGGGAACAACGGCGATCGAACCGGAACCGCCAGTCGATTGGAGTGAGAGTGCACTGGCATTGGACCTCGGTGACGTGACGTGACCGCCGAGCGAGTGGAACGACTTCTCGGTGCCCCCGACCTCACCGGCCTCATCGACGTGCTGGCGCGCCGAGTCGCGCGAGGGCTCCCGTTATCCGGACGTATCACGCTGCCCGTCGCCGTGGAAGACGGCGCCGCAGTTGCCGCGCTTTTCGGACAGCGACCCCGCGGTGGAGCGTCGGTCTTGGTCGACCTCGACCGGCTCGACGAGATCGTACGAGACAGCGGCGCAGCGACATCCCTCCTCACTGCGGTCGAGCAACTCCGCGGGCCGATCGCGGTTCGTGAGCACGCCGACCGACTGCGGCAGGCGTGGGACGCCGCCTACGCAACTCTTGATCCCTTAGTGGCATCTCGTCCTGCACTCGCGGGGTGGGCCGCCGGCCTGCGCTCACGTGGGACGGTGCGGCGATTGGTGGACACGCCCGACGCGGGTGCGCACCTGTTGCAGCGCGTCATGCATGTGCTGTCCAACCTGCCCACCGATGGAGAGGCGCTTCCGCGTCTTGCAGCGAGGTTGCTCGGCTCGGCACATGCGCTCGACCTGGGGACACCCGAAGCGTCTCTTGTGCTGTCGGCCTTGTCCACGCACGGCGGTGGCTTAGGCGCCGCGGAGGAGCGCCGCGGCGCGCGTCAGCGTCGCGAACTATGGGCATCGGTCGGGGTCGCGGTCGATGAACTGTCGAGCACGGTGCTCGTGCACAGGTTGGCTCTGCCTGGCTCACTCGGGGATCTCACCGGTGCGGGTGAGCCGGTCGTTCTCACGCTTCGTCAGCTTCGGAGTCTCGAGGTCGCGGTGCCTCGCGTGCCAGTGTTCGTTTGCGAGAACCCGTCTGTCGTTGATGCCGCGGCCCGGGAACTGGGCGCCGCCAGCCGGCCGCTCGTCTGCATCCAGGGCCAGCCATCGCTTGCCGCCGATCTGCTCCTGCGCCGCATCGCACCCGCAGGGCTGCGCTACCACGGGGACTTCGACTGGGGAGGGGTGCGCATCGCGAATCGTATCCACGCCGGCCCTGGGTTCGAACCGTGGCGATATCGGACCGTCGATCTGGAGCAGTTCGCCGATCTTCCCGGAGCGCCACTGAAAGGCGCTCCGGTCGAGGCGCGCTGGGACGGCGGAGTGCTGGCGGCGTTGAAGTCTCGCGCCGTCCGTCTAGAAGAGGAGCAGGTCATCGATGTCTTGCTCGCCGATCTGGCGCTCTCTTCATAAACGACGACTCGCACATCCTCGCATCGATCAATTCGAGCACGGCTGCGCGCTCGCGGAGAATCCCGTGGCGCCGTGCCTGCCGAGTGGAAGTTGTGCCCCGTTCCAACGGGTGAACGCGATGCCGCCACCAGCGGGCCATGCTGGCCGCGCTCTGAGCACGCCGCAGCGGGTCAGGTGACGCGGTAGGCGCGGTAGCGCACGGTGCTGGCCTCGCGGATGCAGGATGCCACGAACAGCGCATCCTGCAGGTGTGTGAGGCGTGGCGACGAGGTCTCGATCGTGACCGTCGTGCGGAAGTAGTAGCGGTCGGGGTCGACCCGTTCGCCGCGGCCGAGCGCCGCGAGCACGTCGGCGGGCCCGGAGCGCACGCCCTGCGCCTGGAGATACACGCGGTCGCCGTCCGAGCCGATGGCGCTGTAGCGCCCGTCGATCTCCATCGCGCCGTCGGGGCGCACGCGCTGCCAGTCGGCGCCGCCGGGCTCGATCCGCAGGGCGAGGCCGCCGAGAGCCCCGGCATCCGTGATCGTCCCGCCGAGAATCGTGATGACGCGCCGATGCCCGGCGCGGGTGATGCCGTGGTCGGCGATGGGCGCGAGGTCGACGCTGACGTCGAACGCGGGCTCGAGAACGGGGACGGTCGGATTCATGCGGGCTCCTCGACGGATGCCGCCGACGCGGCGGACGTTGCGGGTGCGGCGGATGCGGCCGATCGCGCGCCGGCCACGGGCGTCCCGCCCGTGCGGCGGTGCGCGACGAGCAGATCGCGGAGCCTCTCGAGCGCGGGCAGCGCACGGTCGATCGCGGCGACCTCGCCCGGGGTCAGCTCGGCGGCGAGCCCGTCCACGAGGGCGGCGTTCGCTGCGTCGAACCGCTCGAAGTAGGCCAGCGCCCGCTCCGAGGCGACGACGTCGACCTGCCGGCCGTCGCGCTCGTGCGGCCGGCGCGCGGCGAGGCCGGTGCGCTCCATCGCGGCGAGCAGATTGCTCACCGACGGACGGCTCAGACCGAGCGCGGCGGCGAGCTCGCTCGGCGAGGCCACCGTCCCGCGGGGCAGGGCGCGGATGACCTCGATCTGCGCCTCGGGGAGGTCGGGCAGCTCCTCCTCCGCGAGCGTCGTCGCCAGCAGCGTGCGCCGCAACGGCGAGATCGCCGCCCAGAGCCTCGTCGGGTCGAGCCGTGTCGGGTCGCGCCGGGCGGCATCCGGCTCGGCGCTCATGCCGGCACCGTCAGTGACGAGCGCTGGCCCAGGGCATCGGGGTGGAAGCCCGCGGCGAGCTTGTAGTCCGCCGCGATCTGCTCCAGCTCGGTGGCGGGGATGACGTCGTGGACGTCGGCGAACCCCCGCGGCGCGCGCTCGCGGGCCAGGAGCATGACCTTCTCGGGCCCGGTCTGCCGCGTCATCTCGAGCAGCTTCGCCGTCGCCGGCCGGCGGATGTCGTCGTACACGGCCAGCGCCTCGTCGATGGAGGCCGCGGTCGCCAGCTGGAAGGCGAGGGTGCGCGCGTCGAGGATCGCCTGCGACCCGCCGTTCGAGCCGTTCGGGTACATGGCGTGGGCGGCGTCGCCCAGCAGAGTCGTCCGCCCGAAGCTCCACCGGGGCAGCGCGTCGCGGTCGACCATCGGATACTCCAGGATCTCTTCCGCCGCGGCGATCGCGGCGGGCACGTCGAGCCAGTCGAACCGCCAGTCGCGGAACAGCTCCGCGATCGGCGCCGGGTCGACGGTGCGGTTCCAATCGGCATCCGCAGAGCCCTCGCCCCGGCGCTCGGCGATGAAGTTGAGCCGCTGCAGACCGTCGGGCCGCGGCGCCTCGAGCGGGTAGGCGACGAACTTCTGGTCTCCGTCGCCGGCCATGATCATCGTGCGTCCGTCGAGGAACGGGGGCACGACGGCGGTGCCGCGCCACAGGGTCAGCCCGCTCCAGGCCGGATCGCCGTCGTCGGGGTAGCGCAGCGCGCGCAGGGCCGAATGGATGCCGTCTGCGCCGATCAGCACGTCGGCCTCGGCCTCGACCTCGCCGCCGCCGGTGGCGAATCGCGCCGTCGCGCCGTCTGCGCGGTCGGTCACCGCGACGAGCCGGTGGTCGAGGCGGATGGCATCGCCGAGCCGCTCGATGACGGCATCCCGCAGCATCAGTTGCAGCCGTCCGCGGTGCACGGACAGCTGCGGCCAGGCGTACCCCGCCTCGCGGCCCCGCGGCTCGCTCCAGATCGGCTGGCCGAACCGGTTGAAGTACGCGAGCGTCGCCGGGGCGACCCCGAGCGCGGCGACACGGTCGGCGAGGCCGAGCTCGGTCAGCTCGCGCATCGCGTGCGGCAGGAGGTTGAGCCCGACGCCGAGGCCGCGCAGCTGCGGCGTGCGCTCGTAGAGCGTGACGTCGCGGAACCCGGCCGCGTCGAGGCTGAGGGCGAGGGCGAGGCCGCCGATGCCCGCTCCGGCGATGGCGATGCGCATGGATGACTCCTTCGTCAGGCGTCTTTCGACGCGTCCGCAATAGTTTTGCATGTGAACTACCGCGATGTACACCCCCGCCCGCGCTCGCCCCCCGCCCGCCCCTCCGCGCCCGCCCACGGTGAGAAACCATTTCGAGCGTGAGAAACCACATCTGCAGTGGTTTCTCGCGCAGGATGTGGTTTCTCACGGCGGGCGGGGGCGCGGGCGGGGGCGGGCGGGTGGCCGTAGGCTCGGGGGATGGCGACCGGCGCGGTGATCCACACGTTCGATGTGCAGTTGGCGGACGTCGATCGCGGCGTGTACGAGGATCTGACGCTGCGGCTGGCGCAGCATCCGTCCGAGACGACGGCCTTCATGGCGGTGCGCCTGCTCGCGTACTGCCTCGAGTTCGCCGAGGGCATCGCGTTCAGCGAGGGAGTGTCGGCGACCGACGAGCCCGCCGTGCTCGTGCGCGACGCCACCGGCCGGCTCGTCGCCTGGATCGAGGTGGGCGCTCCGGATGCCGAGCGCCTGCACCGCGGCAGCAAGCTCGCCGACCGCACCGCGGTCTACAGCCACCGCGACCCGGCGCGGCTGCTGCCGCTGTGGGCGGGCAAGAAGATCCATCGTGCCGAAGACATCGTGCTGCGCACCTTCGACCCGGGATTCGTGGATGCCGCCGCCTCCGCGACCCTGCGCCGCAACGCGGTGACACTCTCGGTCACGGAAGGTCAGCTCTACCTCGACGTGAACGGCACGAGCCTGGCCACTGGCATCCACGAGCACCGCATCGCCTGACCGCGGACGCCGCAGACGCCGGACGCCACGGACGCCGCGGGCGCCGGATGCCGCGGACGCCGGATGCCGCGGGCGCCGCGGACGCCGGATGCCGCGGACGCCGGATGCCGCGGCTGCCGGCGCCCGCGCATCCGGCGCGCATCCAGCCGCGCATCCAGCCGCGCATCCAGCGCGCATCCAGCCGCGCATCCGCCGCGCATCCGGCGCGCATGCAGCGCGGGCACCGCGCGCACTACGCGAGGAAGCCGCGCAGCAGCGCCTCGGAGCCGGCGAGGTGTTCGAGCACGGCGGCGGCGGCGGCATCCGGTCGCCCCGCGAGGATCGCGGTCACGATGACCTCGTGCTGCTCGTCGGAGTGCTCGATGTTGCGCGGCAGCAGGGGAAAGGTGTCGAGCCAGCCGTTGACGCGGGCCCGGTTCTCGGTGACGAGCGGAATGACCGACGGGATGCCGGCGAGCTCGGCGATCGTCAGGTGCAGCAGCGAGTCGAGCCGCCGGTACTCGTCGGCCGCCGACCCGCGGGCGGCGACGTAGCGTGACCACAGCGCGTCGCGCTCCTGCGGCAGCAGGGCCCGCGCCGCCGCGGCCCGCGCCGCCCCCGCTTCCAGGATGCGCCGCAGGCCCAGCACGTCGTCCAGCTCTCCGGGCGCGATGGGCGCCGCGGCGGGGCGGGGGAGCGGATCGGCCACGAACGTCCCGCCGTAGCGCCCGCGCCGCGGCACGAGGTATCCGGTGTCGGCGAGCTCGCGAATCGCCTCGCGCACCGTGTCGCGGCTCACCCCGTACATCGCGGCGAGGTCGCGCTCGGGCGGCAGCGACTCGCCGGGAGCCACGACGCCGACGCGGATCGTCTGCACGAGCCGCGCGACGGTGTCCTCGAGCGCGTTGCCCCGCCGCACGGGGCGGTACACGGCCCTGCGCACTTCGTCGAGCCGCACGTCGGACATGGTCTACAGCGGTGTGACGTAGGCGTTCGTGATGCCGCCGTCCACGACGAATGCCGTCGCCGTGATGAAGGAGGCGTCGTCGGAGGCGAGGAACGCGACCGACGCGGCGAGCTCCTCCGGTTCGGCGAACCGGCCCATCGGCACGTGCACGAGCCGGCGCTGGGCGCGCTCGGGGTCCTTCGCGAACAGCTCCTGCAGCAGCGGTGTGTTGACCGGGCCGGGACACAGCGCGTTGACGCGGATCCCCTGCCTGGCGAACTGCACCCCGAGCTCGCGGGTGAGCGCGAGCACGCCGCCCTTGGATGCGGTGTAGGAGATCTGCGAGGTCGCCGATCCGAGCAGCGCCACGAACGACGCCGTGTTGATGATCGAGCCCTTCCCCTGCGGGACCATGTGGCGCAGGGCGGCCCGTGAGCACAGGTACACGCTCTTGAGGTTCACGTCCTGCACGCGGTCCCACGCCGGCAGTTCGGTCGTCTCGATCGAATCGTCGTCGGCGGGGGAGATGCCGGCGTTGTTGAACGCGATGTCGAGCCGGCCGAGGTCGCCCGCGACCGTGTCGAAGAGCCGATTGACGGATGCCTCGTCCGCGACGTCGACGGGACGGAACAGTCCGTCGACCTCCGCCGCCGCGCGCTCCCCGGCGGCGGGGTCCAGGTCGGCGATCACGACGCGCGCGCCCTCGGCGGCGAACCGCCGCGCCGTCGCGAGCCCGATGCCCGAGGCGCCGCCGGTGATCACCGCGACGCGGTCTTTCAGGCGCTGAGTGAGGTCGATGGTCATGGCGTTGTCTTTCTGTTCCGGTCGTTCGCGTCAGTGCGTCGCGAAGAAGACGTTCTTGGTCTCGGTGAAGTGCTCGGCGGCATCCGGTCCGAGCTCCCGGCCGAGGCCGGATGCCTTCATGCCGCCGAACGGCGTCCAGTACCGCACCGACGAGTGCGAGTTGACCGACAGCACGCCGCTGCGCACACCCCGCGCGACGCGCACGGCGCGGCCGAGGTTCTCGGTCCACAGCGACCCCGCGAGGCCGTAGATCGTGTCGTTGGCGAGGCGTACGGCATCCTCCTCGTCGTCGAACGGCAGCACCGCCACGATCGGCCCGAACACCTCCTCCTGCGCGATGCGGTCGCCGGGCCGGGCGAGCACGACGGCGGGTGCGAACCAGAAGCCGTCGCCGAGCGGACCGTCCGCCGCGGGCGCGGAGCCCCGGAAGGCGACGTCGGCGTCGTCGAGGAACGCGGCCACCGTCTCGCGGTGCGCCGCCGAGATGAGCGGGCCCATCTGCGTGTCGTCGAGCCCCGGCGCGCCCACGCGCCACGCCGCGACCGCGGGCTCGAGCAGTTCGAGGAAGCGGTCGTACACGCGGCGCTCGACGAGAATGCGGCTGCGCGCGCAGCAGTCCTGCCCGGCGTTGTCGAACACGGCGCCCGGCGCCTCGGCGGCCGCCCGCTCCAGGTCGGCGTCGGCGAACACGATGTTGGCGCTCTTGCCGCCCAGCTCCAGCGTGACGGGCTTGAGGGCGGTCGCGCAGCCGGCGGCGACCTCGACGCCGACCGACGTCGAACCGGTGAACACGACCTTTCGCACGTCCGGATGCGTGACGAACCGCTGGCCGACGACCGATCCCGACCCCGTGATCACCGTGAACAGGCCCTCCGGCAGCCCGGCCGCGAGCGCCAGCTCACCCAGGCGCACGGCGGTCAGCGGCGTCAGCTCGGCGGGCTTGAGCACGACGGCGTTGCCCGCCGCGAGCGCCGGGGCGAACGCCCACGACGCGATCGTCATCGGGAAATTCCACGGCACGATCACGCCCACGACGCCGTACGGCTCGTGGAAGGTGACGTCCAGCCCGCCCGGCACCGGGATCTGCCGCCCGCTCAGCCGCTCGGGGGCGCCCGCGTAGTAGTTCAGCACCTGCGCGACGTGCGCCGCCTCCCAGCGCGCCGAGGCGACGGGATGCCCGGAGTTGAGCACCTCGAGCTGCGCAAGCTCTTCGGTGTGCTCCTCGACGACGCGGGCGAATGCGCGCAGCGCGTCGGCGCGGGCGCCCGGGGCCAGCGCCGCCCAGGCGCGCTGCGCGCAGGCGGCGGCGGCGACGACGGCGTCGACCTCGTCGACGCTCGCCCGTGCCACGTCGCGGAACGCTCGCCCCGTGGCGGGGTCGATGAGAGTGACGGTGCTCACGCGCTCGCCTCCGTGGTGTGGTCGATGGGCGCCCGGCCGATCGCGGCGGCGTAGGCGGATGCCTCGGCCACGAGCCCGGCGAACAGTCGCCGGTCTTCGGCGTTCTCCTCGGGATGCCACTGCACCCCGACGAGGTAGCCGTCGCCGGTCGACTCGACCGCCTGCACGAGCCCGTCGTCGGTCTGCGCCGTGACGACGAGCCCGGCGCCCAGCCGGTCGACGCCCTGGTGGTGGTAGCTGTGCACGTCGAAGGCCCCGGCTCCCACGAGTTCCGCGAGGGCCGACCCCTCGGCGACGTCGACCCGGTTGGTCGCGAAGACGCCCCCGCCGATGCGGTAGCGCTCGGTGCCGAGCGCTTCGGGCAGGTGCTGGTGCAGCGTGCCGCCGCGGGCGACGTTGACCAGCTGCAGGCCGCGGCAGATCGCGAGCACCGGCATCCGGCGCTCCTGCGCGACGCGCAGCAGCGCGAGCTCCCACTCGTCGCGGTCGGGCCGCGCGGGGTCGGTGCGCGGGTCGCGCGGCGCCCCGTACAGCTCCGGCTGCACGTCGAGCCCGCCGGTGAGGATCAGCCCGTCCAGCCCGTCCAGGATCGCCTCGGCGACACCGGCCCCGGCCGGCTGCGGCGGCAGCAGCACCGCGATGCCCCCGGCATCGGTCACGGAGGTGAAGTACTGCTGCGGCAGGAACGCGGCCCGCACGTCCCACACGCCCTGCTTCGCCTGCTCGAGATACGTCGTCAGCCCGATGACGGGGGCGCGGCGCGGGCGCGCCGACACCTCAGAGTCGTTCGAAACCACGCACCCGCTCCCAGTCCGTCACGGCCGCTTCGAAGGCTTCGACCTCGATGCGCGCCTGGTTGAGATAGTGCTCCACGACG
Source organism: Microbacterium sp. (assembly GCF_047602155.1). Classification (GTDB taxonomy): domain Bacteria; phylum Actinomycetota; class Actinomycetes; order Actinomycetales; family Microbacteriaceae; genus Microbacterium. The sequence goes on from NZ_JASGHZ010000001.1 coordinate 1,441,237, forward strand.
TCGTCGCCGAACGCCGCGCGCGCGATCGCCGAGTCGCGGAAGAGCCGGGCCGCCTCGCCGAGCGAGGTCGGCAGGTGGTCGACGCCCGCGTCGTAGGCGTTGCCGGTCAGCGCGGGCGGCAGCGGCAGCTCATGCTCGACGCCGTACAGCCCGCCGGCGATGATCGCCGCGATGCCGAGGTAGGGGTTCACGTCGCCGCCGGGCACGCGGTTCTCGACCCGCAGCGACGCGCCGTGACCGACGACGCGCAGCGCGCACGTGCGGTTGTCGACGCCCCACGCCACCCCGGTGGGCGCGAACGAGCCCTTCGCGTAGCGCTTGTACGAGTTGATCGTGGGGGCGTACAGCAGCGTGAACTCGCGGAGGGTCGCGAGGATGCCGGCGATCCAATGCTCCATGAGCGGGCTGAAGCCGTGCGCGCCGTCGCCCGCCATGACCGGCTCGCCGGACGCGGAGCGCACCGACAGGTGGATGTGGCACGAGTTGCCCTCGCGCTGGTCGAACTTCGCCATGAAGGTGATGGGCCTTGCCGTGGCGGTCGGCGATCTCCTTGGCCCCGTTCTTGTAGATCGTGTGGTTGTCGGCGGTCGTGACGACCTCGTCGTAGCGGAAGGCGATCTCCTGCTGACCGTCGTTGCACTCGCCCTTCACGCCCTCGCAGTACATGCCCGCGCCCTCCATGCCGAGGCGGATGTCGCGCAGCAGCGGCTCGATGCGGGTCGTCGCGAGCAGGTTGTAGTCCACGTTGTAGTCGGTCGACGGCGTCAGGCCGGCGTAGCGCCGGGCCCAGGCATCCCGGTACGAGTCGTCGAAGACGAGGAACTCCAGCTCCGTGCCCGAGTAGGCGACGAGGCCGCGTTCGGCGAGCCGCTCGCTCTGGCGGGTGAGGATGTCGCGCGGCGACTGCGCGACGCGGCGCCCGTCGAGCCAGGTGAGGTCGGCGATGACGAGGGCGGTCCCGGGGATCCAGGGGAGGCGGCGCAGGGTGGATGCGTCCGGCACCAGCACCATGTCGCCGTAGCCGGTCTCCCAGCTCGACATCGCATAGCCGTCGACGGTGTTCATGTCGACGTCGACCGACAGCAGATAATTGCACGCCTCGGCGCCGTGCGCGAGGATCTCCTCCCGGAACAGCCGGGCCGAGACGCGCTTGCCGGACAGGCGTCCCTGCGCGTCGGCGAACGCGACGACGACGGTGTCGATCTCGCCGGCGTCGATCGCGGCGTTCAACTCGGCGATGCCGAGCGGTGCGGATGTCGCCATGGCTCCTCCTCGGTGCTGCTCGTGGGTGCGTTTCCGACCTTTGCCGGTGCGTGCGGGACTCGTTCTCGGATGCTCGTGGGAATCATCCCACGGAAATCGTCACACGGATTTCACATTTAAAGGTAGACACAACGTACCTTTCAGCGCCATCCTCGATCCCAGGCAGAGACGACGGCGTCCTGGCTCCCCCGCTCCCGACGTGGAAGGACCCTGATGGCAGAGCAGAAGAAGGTAGGCGGCGTCACGTACACGGCCGCCGGGGCCGAGTACTTCGAAAACCGCAAGCTCAAGCGCGCCGCCGGCGTATGGGGGCTGTGGGGTCTCGCGGTCGCCGCGGTCATCTCCGGCGACTTCTCCGGCTGGAACGCGGGCATCGGCTTCGCCGGCTTCGGCGGCTACCTCATCGCCTTCGTGCTGCTGGTCGTCATGTACTACGGCCTCGTCTTCTCCATCGGCGAGATGGCGGCGGCGATGCCGCACACCGGCGGTGCGTATTCGTTCGCGCGCTCGGCGATGGGCCCGTGGGGCGGGCTGGCCACGGGCCTCGCCGAGACGGTCGAGTACGTCGCGACCACCGCGGTCGTCGTGTACTTCACGGCGCAGTACGCCAACGGCATCACCGCCGAACTGCTGGGCTTCGACCTGTCCGCCAGCATGTGGATCTGGTGGATCGTGCTGTACCTCGCCTTCATCGCCCTGAACGCGGCCGGCGCATCCGTCTCGTTCCGCTTCGCGATCATCGTGTCGATCCTGTCGATCGGGATCATCGTGGCGTTCGGCATCATGGCCCTGGTCACCGGGAACGTCGACTGGGGGAGCCTGTGGAACATCCCGATCGACGAGGCCGCGTTCGGGGCGAACGCGATCCTGCCGAACGGTCTCGTGCCGCTGCTGTTCGCGCTGCCGTTCGGGATGTGGCTGTTCCTCGGCATCGAGCAGCTGCCGCTCGCGGCGGAGGAGTCGCACAACCCGTCGCGCGACATCCCGCGCGCGGGCGTCTGGGCGCGCGGCACCCTCGTCGTGACAGGCCTGATCGTCGTGTTCCTCAACACCGGCGTGCTGGGCGCCGCCGAGACGGGCGCCTCGCTCGAGCCGCTGCTCGACGGCTTCCGCGTCATCGTCGGCGACCAGCTCGCGGCGCTGCTGTCGCTGTTCGCCGTCATCGGCCTGTTCGCGTCGCTGATGGGCATCATGTTCGCCTACGGGCGCAACATGTACTCCCTGTCGCGCGCGGGCTACTACCCCAAGTTCCTCTCCTACACCGGGAAGGCGCAGACCCCGTGGGTCGCCCTCATCGTCGGCGCGGCGATCGGCTTCGTCGCCCTGGTCATCGTGCAGGTCGCGGGCGGCGATGCGAGCCCGGCGGGTGTCATCGTGCTCAACATCGCCTGCTGGGGCGCGATCGTGTCGTACTGCCTGCAGAGCATCGCGTTCCTCGTGCTGCGCAAGAAGTTCCCGAACGCCGAGCGCCCCTACAAGAGCCCGTGGGGCCTGTTCGGGGCGTGGTCGGCACTCGTGATCGGCATCGCGACCTTCATCGGCTTCCTCGTGAACCCGACGTTCCTGCTGGCGATCGTCGCGATCATCATCGTCTACGCGCTGATCTTCCTCGGCTTCGCGCTGTACGGACGCCACCGCCTCGTCCTCTCGCCCGAGGAGGAGTACGCCCTGTCCGGCGGCCTGCACGGCGACCCGCAGGCCGAGGGCTACGACGCGATGGAGTCCGAGGTGTTCGGCGAGGGCGCCGGGAGGTAGCCCGGCCCACGCCACCCGCCGGGTGTATCACCCGGCGGGTGCTGCTTCTCCTCTCACAGAGGCGACCGTTGCGCACACGCGCGGCGCCGTGACCGGAGGAGCACACCATGGACGAGATCTACGACCCTCGACTGGCGGCGCACGTGGAGCGCGACGACGCCGGCCGGGTGCGAAGCATCCGCCACAGTCAGGAGCACTGGGTCTCCGAGGAGGGCGGGGCGGTCGAGGCCGCGATCGCGTACGTGCGCGCGCTGAGCGCGGACTTCGAGGCGCCGCCCGGCGAGCTCGCGCAGCTGCACGTTCCGGCGACGCACCTCGACCCGCGGCCCGCGCCGGTCGAATACCGTCTCGGCCGGGTCGTTCCGGCGTTCGACGCGACCACCGTGGGCTTCGATCAGACGATCGCGAACACGCCGGTGTGGCAGGCGGGGCTCGCCGTCACCGTCAAGTCGGGACCGAACCGCGTCGTTGCGGCGCAGAACACGAGCCACGACGACGTCGAGGTGCACCTTCCCTCCCGCGAGGTGATCGACCGCTACCTCGCGATCTTCGCGGCGGCGGATGCCGCGCGCACGCTCCGCGATCTCGGCCAGGAGCCCGGCGAGTCGAGCGAGACCGCCGAGGGCGAGACGCTCCTGGCGCGCGCCGTCGGCATCCGGACCACGGCGCGCAGCAAGCGGGCGGCGGCTCCGCACCTGATCCGCGGACGGTTCTGGGTATACTGCTACGTCGCGGCCGACCGGCTGCCCGCCGGGCACGGGCGGGAGCCTCAGCTCGGCGAATCGGCGGGGGCCGGCGCGGCGCCCGTACTCCCGCTGCCGCCGGTGGAGGAGAAGGAGATCGTCGAGGGGCAGCACTACCTCGTCGCCGAAATCTCGTTCGCGGCGGCCGTTCCGGGGCGCGAGGTGCTCACCTGGCAGGCGCTCGTCGAGCCGGCCTCCGGCACCGTCCTCTACCTGCGGGCGCTCTCGGGCGATGTGAACGGCCTCGTATACTCCCAGGACCCGCCGACCAAGACCGGCAACACCGCGTTGAACTCGGCATCCACCAACGCGACCCTCAGTCCGCATCGCGACGACCTGCCGCTGGCGAGCCTCGGCCCCGCCGTGGCCGGGACGCAGTCGCTGAGCGGAACGTACGCGCGCGTGCAGAACGTCGAGGGCGAGGCGATCGCGCCGCCCACGCGCCCGGCCGGCAACGACTTCGACTACGCGCCGCGCACCAACGACTTCGGCGCCGTGAGCGCGTACTTCCACGTCGACCGGCTGTTTCGCACGATCGCCGACCTGGGCTTCACGGTGACCGGCGCGGCCGGCATGTTCCGCAACACGACCTTCCCGATCCCCGTCGACCACCGCTGCTTCGCGGGCGCGACGATCAACGCGCACTGCGTCGGCAACGGCACCGGCGGCATCGGCCACGTCGGCTACGGCGTGATGGATGCCGGCGACCTCGCCAATCCCCTCGGGCGATCCGCCGATCCTCGCGTCACCTGGCACGAGGTCTGCGGCCACGGCATCCTGTACGAAGCCGTCAACAGCGCGAACTTCCGCTTCTCGCACAGCGCCGGCGACAGCCTGTCGGACATCTTCTTCGACCCCGACACGCACCTGTCCGGCGTCGATGGCACTGCGCTCGGCAAGCCCGGAGACCTGCGCTTCACGTACGTGCCGTGGCACCCGTCGCTCGACCGTCGCTCCGACCGCACGACCGCCGCCGGCTGGGCGTGGAACGGGGCGAACGACGACCGCGGCTACGGCTCGGAGGAGATCCTGGAGACGACGCTGTTCCGCGTGTACCGGTCGATCGGCGGCGACAGCCCCGACCTCGGGCGGCGGCGCTTCGCGTCGCGGATGATGCTCTACCTCATCCTGCGTGCGGTGCAGAGCCTCACCCCTGCGACCAACCCCGCCTACGCCCGCGACTTCGCGGCGGTGCTCATGGCGACCGACAGCCTGAACTGGACGTCGGAAGGCGTGTACGGCGGGGCGTACGGCAAGGTCATCCGCTGGTCGTTCGAGCTGCAGGGCGAGTATCAGTCCCCGCTCGTCGTGCGCGGCGGCCCCGGCGACGGCGCCGTGGCGACGCGCGGCCTGCCGCCCGCACAGGACGTCTACATCGACGACGGCCGTGGCGGCGAATACCCCTTCCAGCCCGTGCACTGGCACACCACGACGGTGTGGAACCGCCGCAGCCCCGACGGGCTGACGGGCCACGAGGAGCCCGAGATCGGGGCGACCAACTACGCGTACGTCAAGGTGAAGAACCGTGGCACGCAGACGGCGACCAACGTCGTCGTGCGCGGCTTCCACACCAAGCCCGGCGCCGGGCTGCTGTGGCCTGCCGACTTCACGGCGTTCACGACGCCGTCGATCTCGGCGGGGAGCATCGCGGGCGGCAACACGCAGGAGAAGATCGTCGGGCCCTTCGAGTGGACGCCGAACATCAACGCCTACGGGCACGACTGCATGCTCATGGTCGTGTCGGCCGACGGCGACGCTTCCAACGTCGACACGTTCGTCGCCGGCGAGTCGATCCCCGAATGGCGCCTCGTGCCCAACGACAACAACATCGCGCAGCGCAACGTCGTGCCGGTGCCCGGTGGCGGCGGCGGGGAGGGCCTGCTCGCGGGTCTGCACCGCATCCCGTTCCAGATCGGCAACCCGAACCCGCGGCGCGCCCGCATCCGGGTCGAGTCGGTGCTGCCGCCGCTGCTCGTCGAACGCGGCTGGCGTCTCGAGCTGGAGGGCGTGACCGAGGGGTTCGTGCTCGCGTCGGGTCGCAAGCGCGACGTCACGATCCTGCTGACCCCCGGTGCCGACTTCACCCGTGAAGACGTGGTCGCGGCGGGCGTCAGCGAGGTCGAACTGCGCGTCTACGCCGACGACAACCTCATCGGCGGGATGACCTACCACCTCGACCCCGACCTCAAGCGTCCCCACAACGGGGCCGTGAAGCCGCGGCGCGACTGCGCCGGATCGGCCCGGCAGCTGCTCGACTGCCTGGGGGTGCCGGACCAGCGGGTCGGCCGGGCGCACATCAAGGAGATCGTCGTGGGCATCAGCATCCGCGACGAGGGATGCTGAGGAGAAGATCATGGCCGACAGCGAGCTCATCGTCACGACCTCGTACGAGGTCCCGGATGCGGGCGAGGAAGGCGGGATGCTGCGCCTCGCGGGACGCGACGTGCGGCTCGACCCCGCACGCGGTTCGATCGCCGGCATCCTGGCCGTCCTGCGCCGCGTCAAGGAAGAGGGTCTCCCGATCGCGGTGCGCGTCGACGCCGACGGGATCGTCGAGGACGTGCGCCTGCCTCTCGTGGGGCATGTCGTGCGACTGGAGGGCGACGAGCGCCGGCTCGAGCTCGAGCTCGACACGTCGCACGCGCTGCTGCGTCTGGGGAAGGAGTCGCTCGGCCTCGCGCCGGTGCTGCGGCGGGCACTCGCCGTCGGCGTGCCGGTGATCGTCACCGTCGACGACGCCTCCCGGATCATCGACGCGCGCCCCTTCGTCCTCGATCCCGAGGGTCCGCTGCCGCCGCTGCCGCCGCTGCGGCCACCCTTCCCGCCCCGGCGCCCGTGGTTCGTCCCGATCTGGGAGTTGCTGCGTCATCTCCTGCGGTGGCCGTGGTGGCCCTGGTGGTGGTGGTTCGGCCTGTCCCGCGCGCGGGCGCAGCAGCTGTTCGACCAGCTGGCGACGCTGTCGTGCGCCCCGCTGACCGTGCCGGCACCGTGCATCCCCTTCCTCTACCCGGACGACGGATGCTGGGGGCGGGCGCACGAGATGTCACGGCTGCTCATCGCGAAGGGCGTGACCCCCGGGAAGGTCTGGATTCGCGGCGGGTTGCGCGTCGCGACGCGCAACAACCCCACGTGCGCCGTGCGCTGGGGGTGGCACGTCGCCCCGACGGTCATCGTGCGGCGGTTCCCGTGGCTGTCGCGGCGGATGGTGATCGACCCATCCCTGTTCGCGACGCCGGTCACCGAGGCGGTGTGGAAGGGGGTCCAGGGCGACCCCGCCGCCACCCTAACGCAGACGTCGTGGACGAAATTCAGCGACTGGTATCCCACCGACCCGACGTACGTCGAGACGAACAGGGTGCTCGCCCAGTACCGCGCCGCGCTCCAGTTGCGCTCGCTGCAGCAAGGACCTCCGCCGTACTCCAACTGCTGAAGCCGACTGCTGAAGGTCGGGCCGCCCCTATCCCTCCTCGTCGCCGTCCCGCTATTCTGCCCTCAACCGTCACCCGAACGACGGGGGCACCCGTCGCGTGAGCGGCGGGCGGGAGCGGCGTTGAGCGACAGGAGCAGCCATGAGTGATTTCGGCAGCACGACACCGGTGCGCATCGAGCATCCCGACGGCAAGGGGCTCGCCGCCGGCACGCTGGGACTGTGGGGCTCCACCGTCATCGGCCTGGCCTCGACGGCTCCGGTGTACTCCCTCGTCGCGACGCTCGGCTGGGTCGTGCTGGCGGTGGGCGCGCAGGCGCCGATCGCCTTCATCATCGCGTTCGTGCCGATGCTGTTCATCGCCTACGCCTACCGCGAGCTCAACAACGAGGTGCCCGACTGCGGCACGACGTTCACGTGGGGGACGAAGGCCTTCGGGCCGTGGGTGGGCTGGATGGGCGGCTGGGGCGTCGCGGTGGCCGGCATGGTCGTGCTCGCCAACCTCGCGCAGATCGGCTCGATCTACTTCTGGGCCCTGTTCGGCCTGGAGTTCGAGAACAACGACTGGCGCGTCGTGCTCGTCGCGGTGATCTTCATCGCCTCCATGACCTACATCAGCTGGCGCGGCGTCGAGATGGGCGAACGCATCCAGAACATCCTGCTGAGCATCCAGTACCTCGCCCTCGTCGTCTTCGTCATCGCCGCACTGTGGCAGTTCTTCGCCGGCACCGCGCCGCACCCGACGCCGTTCGACTGGGAGTGGCTGAACCCGTTCGGCTTCACCGACTGGCACGGCTTCACGCAGGCCGTGCTGCTCGCGCTGTTCATCTACTGGGGCTGGGACACGTGCCTGGCCCTGAACGAAGAGACGAAGGACCCCAAGCGCATCCCGGGTCTTGCCGCCCTGCTGACCTGCGTGCTGCTGCTCATCACCTACGTCTCGGTCACGATCGCCGCCATGATGTACGCCGGCCTCGGCGACGAGGGCGTGGGCCTGGGCAACGAGGCCAACGCCGACGACGTCTTCAGCGCGATCCGCGACGACCTGCTCGGCCCGTGGGGCTGGCTGCTCGTGGTCGCCGTGCTCATCTCGGCGGTGTCGTCGACGCAGACCACGATCCTGCCGACGGCGCGCGGCACGCTCGCGATGGGCGTGTACCGGGCGCTGCCCGAGCGGTTCAAGCACGTGCACCCGACGTACAAGACGCCGTCGTTCTCGACCCTCATCATGGGTGTCGTCGCGTCGCTGTACTACGTCGGGATGACCCTCGTCAGCGACAACATCCTGCAGGACTCGATCCTCTCTCTCGGTCTCGCCATCGCGTTCTACTACGCCATCACGGGGTACGCCTGCATCTGGTACTTCCGCCGCGAGCTGTTCACGTCGGCGCGCAACGTCGTCTACCGGTTCGTCTTCCCGCTGGTGGGTGCGCTCATGCTGACGTTCGCGTTCGTGCAGTCGGCGATCGACATGTACGACGTCGACTACGGCTACACGGTGCTGCTCGGCGTCGGCGGCACCTTCGTCGTCGGCATCGGTGCGCTGCTGATCGGCGTCGTGCTGATGTTCCTGTGGTACCTGTTCCCGCGGGCGAAGCCCTTCTTCGACGGGCGCAGCCTGAACCGCGAGACCCCCGTCATGGTGCCCGACGATCCGACCGACTACGTCCGCTCGGTCGACGGCGGCATCTGACCGCGGGCTCGGCGCCCGCACGGGTGCCAGGATGGGGGAATGACCACCCACGTCATCACCGGCGCCGGCTCGGGCATCGGTCGCGCGGTCGCGCGGCGGCTGGCCGCGCGCGGCGACCGGCTGATCGTCGTCGCCCGTGATGAGGCCCGCGCGGCGACGCTGACCGCCGACTTCCCCGGGGCGGTCGCGATCGTCGCGGACCTCGCCCGTCCCGAGGCGATCGCGCCGGCGGTGGGGGATGCCGGCATCCCCGGCGAGATCGACAGCCTCATCCACGCCGCGGGGATCGTGCAGCTCGGCCCCGTCGGGGCGCTGCCGCCGGCGGCCTGGACCGACCAGCTCGCCGTCAACCTCGTCGCCCCGGCGGAGCTCACGCGCGTGCTGCTGCCGCGGCTGCGCGCGGCGCGCGGGCAGGTGCTGTTCGTGGGCTCCGGAGCGAGCCTGAACGCGCACCCGGACTGGTCGGCGTACGCCGCCTCGAAGCACGGGCTCAAGGCGCTCGCCGACAGCCTGCGCGGCGAGGAGGCGCCGCACGGCGTGCGCGTGACGAGCGTCTACCCCGGGCGCACGGCGACGCCGATGCAGGCCGAGGTGCACGCCCAGGAGGGCGCGGTCTACGACCCGTCGCGCTGGATCGACCCCGAGTCGGTCGCGACCGCCATCCTCACCGCTGTCGACCTGCCGCCCGATGCCGTCATCAGCGACCTCACGGTCCGGCCGGGGCCGGCACGGTGACGGACAAGACGGCGAGCCTGGACACCGCGATCGTCCTGATCCCGCTGCTCGCGGTGCTCGCGCCGCTGGCCGCCCGGGCGATCGGGCCGTGGCTGCGCGTGCCGGTCGTCGTGTTCGAGCTCGTGCTCGGGATCGTCGTCGGGCCGAGCGTGCTGGGCTGGACCGGACCCTCGCCGCTCGTCGACCTGCTGGCCGAGTTCGGCCTGGCGATGCTCTTCTTCGTCGCCGGCACCGAGATCGAGTTCGCCGCGCTGCGCGGTCGCACCGGTCGCCGCGCCGTCGGCGGGTGGGTGGTCAGCCTCGCCGCCGGGTGCCTGCTGGGCCTTGTCGTCGCGCCCGGGATCGGCGCCCTCGTCGTCGGCATCGCGCTGGCCTCGACCGCCATCGGCACCCTGCTGCCGATCCTGCGCGACGCGGGCGAGCGCGACACTCCCTTCGGCCGCGCCGTCGGCGCGATCGGGGCGGTGGGCGAGTTCGGTCCGCTCGTCGCGATCTCGATCCTGCTCGGCGGGCGTGCCCCCGGAGCGGCCACGATCGTGCTCGCGATCTTCCTGCTCGTCGCGGCGGGCGCCATCTGGTACGCGGTGCGCGTGCCGCAGGGCGCGCTGCACCGGTTCGTGAACGCGACGCTGCACACGTCGGGCCAGTTCGCGGTGCGGGTCGTGATGCTGATCCTCGCCGGGCTCGTGGTCCTCAGCATCCTGCTCGACCTCGACATGCTGCTCGGCGCCTTCACCGCGGGGCTCGTCTGGCGGCTGCTCATGCGCGACGCCGGCGAGGCCGACCGCGCCGCCGTGGAGAGCAAGATCGAGGCCATCGCGTTCGGCTTCCTCGTGCCGGTGTTCTTCGTCTACACGGGCGTGACCTTCGACGTGGGCGCCCTGCTCGCCGAACCCCGGCTGCTCGCGCTCGTGCCGCTCGTGCTCGTGGTCATGCTCGTCGTGCGCGGCGTGCCGTCGCTGCTCGCCGCCCCGCTCGGCGCCGACGGCCGCACCCGCGGGGCCGTCCTGCTCATGGGCGCGACGGGGCTGCCGGTCATCATCGCGGTGACCGGCATCGGGGTCGCGCAGGGGCTCATCACGAGCGGCCTGGCGTCGGTCCTCGTCGGTGCCGGGATGCTGTCGGTGCTGCTGTTCCCCCTCATCGCGATCGGCCTGCGCGGGCGCCCGCTGGCGCGCGAACGGGCCGACGGCATCGCCGACGAGGAGGCCTGATGGCCGGGCCCGACGTGCACGACCTGTTCGACGACGCCCGCCGGCGCCTGGCCGGCCGGCCGCGCGAGCGGCTGGGCGACTGGGCCGCGGCGCGCAAGCTGCTCGGGTTCGGCCGTGCGCCGCGCATCGTCGCGGTGGGCGAGGCGTGGCACGTCGGCGTGCTGCTCGTGACGGATGCCGAGGTCTTCGCGACCGGCGAGATCCTCCGCGCCCGCGCCGACGTGCCGCGCGGCTACACGGCCGAGGCGCAGCGCGCGCGGGCCGCCCGCGCCGCCGCGGCATCCCGCGGAGGATTCGCCGAAGGCGAGGTCGTGCACGTCGGCTTCACCGCGGTCGACGTGGATGCCGTGGCCCGCGGCGAGCGTTCAGGCCCGCTGCTGGTGGTCGGCGGCATCCCGCACGTGCAGTGGAGCGCCGCCGCCGCCCCCCGCCCCCTCGCCGACTACCTCGACGACCAGCTCTCTCGCGTTCGGGGAGCGTGAATGGTTCGCTCTTCGGCGTTTTGAGAGCCACTTGCGCTCCCCGAACGCGGGCGACGTAGGCTGGGAGGATGCAGGCATGGCCCGGCGCGGCATATCCCCTGGGGGCGACGTTCGACGGCAGCGGCACCAACTTCGCCCTGTTCAGCGAGGTCGCCGAGCGCGTGGAGCTGTGCCTGTTCAGCGAGCGCGGCAAGGAGACCCGCGTCGAGCTGCGCGACGTCGACGCGTACGTGTGGCACGCGTACCTGCCCGGCATCCAGCCCGGTCAGCGCTACGGCTACCGCGTGTACGGGCCGGACGACCCCGAGCAGGGGCAGCGCTGCAACCCGAACAAACTGCTGCTCGACCCGTACGCGAAGGCCGTCGACGGCCAGGTGCAGTGGGGACAGCCCGTCTTCGGCTACACGTTCGGCGACCCCGATTCGCGTAACGACGAGAACTCCGCGGCATCCATGATGAAGGGCGTCGTCGTCAACCCGTTCTTCGACTGGGCCGGCGACCGCCCGCCGAAGACCCCGTACGCCGAGACGGTGATCTACGAGGCGCACGTGAAGGGGCTGACCGAGCGCCATCCCGCCATCCCGCCGGAAATCCGCGGCACGTACAGCGCGATCGGGCATCCGGTGATCATCGAGCACCTGCAGCGCATCGGAGTGACGGCGCTCGAGCTCATGCCGGTGCACCAGTTCGTCGACGACGACACCCTGCAGCAGAAGGGTCTCAGCAACTACTGGGGCTACAACACGATCGCCTTCCTCGCGCCGCAGAACACCTACTCCTCGACGGGTCAGCTCGGTCAGCAGGTGCAGGAGTTCAAGTCGATGGTGCGGGCGCTGCACGCGGCGGGCATCGAGGTGATCCTGGACGTGGTCTACAACCACACCGCCGAGGGCAACCACCTCGGCCCCACCCTGTCGATGCGCGGCATCGACAACGAGGCGTACTACCGCCTGGAAGACACGGACAAGCGCTACTACACCGACTACACCGGCACGGGCAACAGCCTCAACGTCGGCAATCCGCACACGCTGCAGCTGATCATGGACTCGCTGCGGTACTGGGTGCTGGAGATGCACGTCGACGGCTTCCGGTTCGACCTCGCGGCCACCCTCGCCCGGGAGTTCTACGAGGTCGACCGGCTCGCGGCGTTCTTCGAGCTCGTGCAGCAGGATCCGGTGGTCTCGCAGGTCAAGCTCATCGCCGAGCCGTGGGACATCGGCCCCGGCGGCTACCAGGTGGGCAACTTCCCTCCGCAGTGGACGGAGTGGAACGGCAAGTATCGCGACACCGTTCGCGACCTGTGGCGCGGCGAACCGTCGACACTCGGCGAGTTCGCGTCGCGCCTGACCGGCTCGGCCGACCTGTACGAGCACTCCGGGCGGCGGCCGGTGGCATCCATCAACTTCGTCACGGCACACGACGGGTTTACGCTGCGCGACCTCGTGTCGTACAACGAGAAGCACAACGACGCCAACGGCGAGGGCGGCAACGACGGCGAGTCACACAACCGCTCGTACAACCTGGGGGTCGAAGGCTCCACCGACGACCCGGCGATCCTGACGCTGCGGGCGCGGCAGCAGCGCAACTTCCTCGCGACGCTGCTGCTCAGCCAGGGCGTGCCGATGATCTCGCACGGCGACGAACTGGGCCGCACGCAGGGCGGCAACAACAACGGCTACGCGCAGGACAACGAGACGACCTGGGTCGACTGGACCCACGTCGACCAGCCGCTCGTCGAGTTCACCGCGGCGCTGACGAAGCTGCGGCGCGAGCATCCGACCTTCCGGCGCAGCCGCTTCTTCGACGGCCGTCCGGTGCGCCGCGAAGAGGGCGCGCCGGTGCCCGACATCGCGTGGCTGCGGCCCGACGGCACGCTCATGCAGCCCGAGGACTGGGAGTCGGGGTTCGGGCGCGCGGTGGGGGTCTTCCTCAACGGCGACGGCATCCGCGAGCGCGACCGGCGCGGGGAGGACATCCACGACCGGCACTTCTTCGTGCTGTTCAACGCCGGCGACGATGTCGTCGCGTTCACGATCCCGTCCACCGACTTCAGCCCGCGGTGGGACGTCGTCGTCGACACGGCGGGCGCGCTGACGGAGTCGGGTCCGTTCAGCGGCGGCGACGTCGTCGACCTCGCGGCGAAGTCGCTCGTCGTCCTGACGCAGCACGAGGAGATCCAATCCGACCCCGACCATTCCGTCGCCGCCTCGCTCGCGGCGTGGACCTCGCCGGTCGACATCGTGCACGTCGCGTCGCCGGTCCACCCGACCGAGGGGGTTTCGGGATGACCCCCTCCTCGACGTACCGGCTGCAGCTGCGTCCCGGGTTCGGCCTGGATGCCGCCGCCGCCCTCATCCCGTACCTGCGCGACCTCGGGGTCGGATGGGTGTACCTGTCGCCGATCCTGCAGGCCGCCGGGTCGGAGCACGGGTACGACGTCGTCGACCCGACCACGGTGGATGCCGCCCGCGGCGGCCCGGAGGCGCTCGCGCGGCTGGCGGACGCTGCCCACGAGGCCGGGCTCGGCGTGCTCGTGGACATCGTGCCCAACCATCTCGGCGTGGGCGATCCGGCGCAGAACCCGTGGTGGTGGGACGTGCTGCTGCGCGGGCCGTCGTCGGCGCATGCCGCGGCGTTCGACATCGATTGGGATGCCGGGGACGGCCGCGTCCTGCTCCCGATCCTCGGGGAGCCGCTCGAGGAGGCGCTCGCGGCGGAGGCGATCGCGGTGGGGCCCGATGGGCTGGCGCGATACGGCGACCACGAGCTGCCGCTGGCCGAGGGCACGGCACCGTCGTCGGCGACGCAGGATGCCGACCTCGTGCGCGACGTGCTCGCCCGGCAGCACTGGGCGCCGATCTTCTGGCGCCGTGGCGATGCCGAGCTGAACTACCGCCGGTTCTTCACGATCGCATCCCTCGCCGGGGTGCGCGTGGAGGATCCGGACGTGTTCGACCGGGCGCACGGCGAGATCCTGCGGTGGGTGGGCGAGGGGCTCGTCGACGGGCTGCGGATCGACCACCCCGACGGCCTCGCCGACCCCCGCGGCTACCTGGAGCGGCTGGGCGCGGCCGTCGCCGCCAGCCCCCGATGGGCGGCACCTCCCCGGGCGTTGAGCGACGCTGCCGGCGAAGACCAAACGCCTGCGGCATCCGTCTACACCGTGATCGAGAAGATCCTCGAGCCCGGCGAGCAGCTGCCACCGAGCTGGGCGGCCCTCACCGCCGGAACCACCGGCTACGACGCGCTCGCCGAGATCGACCGGGTGCTCGTCGATCCGGCCGGGCGAGCCGGACTCGACGCGATCGACGCGGACCTGCGCGCCGAGACCGGGGCGCCCCCGCCGGCCGCGTACGACACCCTCGTCCGCGACGCGAAGCGCGCGGTCGCGGGCACCTCGCTGCGCGCCGAGGTGGCGCGGCTCGTGCGGGTGGCTGAGGCATCCGGAATCGCCGCAGCGCTCGGCGACGCCACCGAGGATGCCATCGTGGAGCTGCTCGCGGCCTTCCCTGTGTACCGCGCCTACCTGCCCGACGGCGTGGACGACCTGGAGCAGGCGGTCGAGGATGCCGCTTCCCACCGGCCCGACCTCGCCGCGGCGTTCGGCGAACTCGCCGAACGGATGTGGGCGCATCCCGAATCGGAGTTCACGCGGCGGTTCATGCAGACGGCCGGGCCGGTGATGGCCAAGGGCGTCGAGGACCGCACGTTCTACCGGTACACGAGGCTGACGTCGCTGACGGAGGTGGGGGGAGATCCGGCGGAGTTCGGGCTGGATGTGCCCGCGTTCCACGCCGCGGCGTCGCGGCGACAGGCCGACTGGCCGCACACGATGACGGCCCTGTCGACGCACGACACCAAACGCAGCGAGGACGTGCGGGCGCGCCTCGCGGTGCTCGCCGAGGTGCCCGAACGCTGGGCCGGGGTGCTCGGCGAGCTGCGGCAGGTCGCGTCGACCGGCGACGGGCCGTTCGACAACCTCCTGTGGCAGGCCGTCGTGGGGGTGTGGCCGGCCGCGCCGGAGCGCCTGCGGGCCTACGCGATCAAGGCCGCGCGCGAGTCGGGTGAGCACACGAGCTGGACCGACCCCGACCCCGCGTTCGAGGAGCGGGTCTCGCACGTCGCGCTCGCCGCGGACGGCGCGGCGGACGTGCTCGACGCCTTCGTCGCTTCGATCGACGCGGCGGGACGGTCGAACGCCCTGTCGGCGAAGCTGCTGCAACTGGCCGGCCCGGGCGTGCCCGACGTGTACCAGGGGACCGAGCTGTGGGACCACTCGCTCGTCGACCCCGACAACCGCCGCCCCGTCGACTTCGAGCGGCGTCGCCGGATGCTGGCCGCGCTGGATGCGGCGGATGCCGGTGCCGCTGCGCCGCCGGCCGACGGCGGGTCGGGCGTGGCCGGGCCTGGCGCTGTCGACGGCGCCGATGAGTCGGGCGCTATCGACGGTGTGGACGAGCGGGACGTGGTCGACGACGCTTCGGGTGGGAACGGCGACGATGCGTCGGGTGCGGACGGGCCGGGCGCTGTCGATGGCGCGGACACCGCAGGTGCCGAGGCGTACGAACTACCTCCCGTCGATGCGACCGGCATGGCGAAGATGCTCGTGACCGCTCGCACGCTGCGGCTGCGCCGCGACCGGCCCGAGCTGTTCACCGGGTACGCGCCGGTCGATGCGGAGGGGCCGGCATCCGGTCATGTCGTCGCGTTCGACCGCGGCGGCGCGATCGCCGTCGCGACGCGGCTGCCGGTCGGGCTCGCCGCGCGCGGCGGCTGGGACGACACGAGCCTGATCCTGCCGCCCGGCACCTGGCGCGATGTCTTCACCGGCACGTCGTTCGAGGGCGATGCCCCCGTGCTGCTCGCCGACCTGCTCGCGACCCACCCCGTGGCCCTGCTCGCCCCCTAGCGCTGCTCCCCCCGAGGCGCTGGTTCGGTCGCGGCGACCTGCGGGTCGCGACGTGTGGCACCCGCAGTTTGCCGCGACTGAAGTGGGGGTGCGTGTGTTCGGTCGCGGCGGATTGTGGGTCGTGACGTGTGGCACTCGCAGTTTCCCGCGACTGAGGTCGGCGAGCTGGGGTGGGGGTGCGTATGTGGGGGTGGGTGTGTTCGGTCGCGGCGAATTGTGGGTCGTGACGTGTGGCACCCGCAGTTTCCCGCGACTGAAGCTGAGGAGCTGAGGCTGAGGAGCCGAGGTGGGGGTGCGTATGTCGGGGTGCGGGTGTTCGGTCGCGGCGAATTGTGGGTCGTGACGTGTGGCACTCGCAGTTTGCCGCGACTGAAGCTGAGGAGCTGAGGCTGAGGGGCTGAGGCTGGGGAGTTGACGCTGAGGAGCTGGGGTTGGGGTGCGTATGTGGGGGTGCGGGTGTTCGGTCGCGGTGAATTGTGGGTCGTGACGTGTGGCACTCGCAGTTTGCCGCGACTGAAGCTGAGGAGCTGAGGCTGAGGGGCTGAGGCTGGGGAGTTGACGCTGAGGAGCTGGGGTTGGGGTGCGTATGTGGGGGTGGGTGTGTTCGGTCGCGGTGAATTGTGGGTCGTGACGTGTGGCACTCGCAGTTTGCCGCGACTGAGGTCGGGGTGCGGGTGTTCGGTCGCGGTGAATTGTGGGTCGTGACGTGTGGCACTCGCAGTTTGCCGCGACTGAAGCCGAGGGGCTGAAGCCGAGGGGGCTGAAGCCGAGGAGCTGAGGGGCCGGGGGCTGAGAAACCGACGGGGTGAAGAAGCGCGCGGGCGTGAGTGGCGCATAGCCTGGGAGGGTGATCGAAGTGTGGGCGCCCAGGGCGGGACGCGTGCGGCTGCGGCGTCCGGGACAGGACGATGTCGAACTGGCGGCGACGGATGCCGGGTGGTTCCGCGGCGACGTCGACCTCGCCCACGGCGACGAGTACGGGTTCGTCCTGGGCGAGCCCTCGACCGGCCCGGAGACCGATGACGGGTCGGGACCCGAGGGGGACTCGGGGGCAGGTCCACGCTCAGAGACCGAGACCGCGAGCGACGGTGCGGCGGTGCGGCCTGACCCGCGCTCGCGGCGGCAGCCGCGCGGGGTGCACGAGCTGTCGGCGTGGGACGACCCGGCATCCTTCGCCTGGAGCGACCACACCTGGACCGGGCGCCAGCTCGCGGGCGGGCTGATCTACGAGCTGCACGTCGGCACGTTCACCCCCGAGGGCACGCTCGACGCGGCCACCGGCCGGCTCGGGCATCTCGTCGACCTCGGCGTCACGCACGTCGAGCTGCTGCCGGTGAACGGTTTCAACGGCACGCATAACTGGGGGTACGACGGCGTGCTCTGGTACACCGTGCAGGAGGACTACGGCGGCCCCGACGCCTACCGCCGCTTCGTCGACGCGGCGCACGCCGCCGGGCTCGCGGTGGTGCAGGACGTCGTCTACAACCATCTCGGCCCGTCGGGCAACTACCTGCCCGAG
Organism: Microbacterium sp.; assembly: GCF_047602155.1. GTDB lineage: Bacteria > Actinomycetota > Actinomycetes > Actinomycetales > Microbacteriaceae > Microbacterium. The sequence continues at coordinate 1,458,977 of NZ_JASGHZ010000001.1, forward strand.
TTCGGTCCGTACCTGCGCGACGGCGACCGCAACACGTGGGGCTGGACGCTCAACCTCGACGAGCCCGCGGTGCGCGAGCACATCATCGGCAACGCGCTGATGTGGCTGCGCGACTTCCACGTCGACGGGCTGCGCCTGGATGCCGTCCACGCCCTGCGCGAATCCGACGGCAGCCCGGTGCACCTCCTGCGCGAACTGGCCGAGCGCGTCGACGCGCTGAGCGCCCACCTCGGCCGCCCGCTGACGCTCATCGCCGAGAGCGACCTCAACGACCCGGTCATGATCCTGCCGCGCGAGGCCGGCGGGTACGGGCTGGCGGCGCAGTGGTGCGACGACTGGCATCACGCCGTGCACGTCGCGCTCACCGGTGAGACGAGCGGCTACTACGCCGACTTCGCCGACCCCCGGGCGCTGCCGAAGACGTGGGCGGGCGGCTTCTACCACGACGGCACCTCCTCCAGCTTCCGCGGACGCCCGCACGGGATGCCGCTGCCGCCCGACGTCCCCGCCTGGCGCCTGGTGACCTTCGCGCAGGACCACGACCAGATCGGCAACCGGGCGGCCGGCGACCGCCTCGCGGCGACCCTGCCGTTCGCGCGCCTGGCCGTGGCCGCCGTGCTCACGCTCACGGCGCCCGGGACGCCGATGCTGTTCATGGGCGAGGAGTGGGGCGCGTCGACGCCCTGGCAGTATTTCACGTCGCACCCCGAGCCCTGGCTCGCCGAGGCCACCCGCCGCGGCCGCCGTGCCGAGTTCGCCCGCATGGGCTGGGACGAGGCCCTCGTCCCCGACCCCAACGACCCCGCGACCTTCCAGCGGTCGAAGCTCGACTGGACCGAGACCGATGCCGGCGACCACGCCCGCCTCCTCGCCCTCTACCGGCGTCTGGCCCGGCTGCGGCGCGAGCGCCCGCAGCTGACCGAGCCGCTGCTCGCGGCATCCTCCGGGCAATCCGCCGGCCCGGGGCGCTGGATCCTGCGCCGGTCGGCCGCCGTCGTCTACGTCAACCTGACCGACGAGCCGTGGACGGTCGACGCCGGCGACCGGGTGGTGTGGCTCGCCACCGTGGCTGCAACGTCGGATGCCGCGGCCAGCGCCGACGGCCTCGTCATCGCCCCGGAATCCGCCGTCGTCGCGGGCCCGGCCTGACCGCTCAGAAGGCGCGCGCGAAGGCGCGGAGGATCCGGACCGGTTCGGTGACGGATGCCGCGAGCACGTGCCCGGCGAGGCGCTCGTAGTCGCGGGCGTCGAAGTATCCGTCGTCGCGATACACCGCCATGCGCTCGGTGAAGGCCCGGGTCGTGGGCTCGGGGTGGAACTGCGTCGCATACAGCCGGTCGCCCACGCGGTACGCCTGCACCGGGCAGGCGTCGTTGGTGACGAGCAGGGTGGCGCCGATCGGCAGCCGGGCGATGCCCTCCTTGTGCGCCGTCAGCACCGTGAAGGTCTGCGCGAGCGCGCCGAACACGGGGTCGCGCCGGCCCTCGTCGGTGAGCGTGACGACGGCGGGCCCGGTGTCCTCCGGGAACGCCCGGGTGACGTCGCCGCCCAGCGCCCGCGCCGCGACGCCGATGCCGTAGCAGGTGAACAGCACCGCCAGCTCGCCCCGCGCGGCGGTGTGCGCGAGGTGCGAGAGGTCGGCCTCGAGCCGCAGCTGCGCCGGCGTCTTGCTCGACTCGGGGTCGGTCATGTTGAAGGGGCTGCCGCCGACGACGGCGCCGCGCCAGCGGGTGGCGGCATCCGTCGGCCAGGGGTCGCGCACGAGATCCCAGGGCTCCAGGGCGTCTTCGTCGAGGTGCATCGCCGTCCGGAACGACTCGTACTCGGCCCGCGCCGCGCCCTGTTGCGGACGCGCGCAGACGTAGACGAGCGGGGTCATGCCGAGAGTCTAGGCCCGGATGTATCAGACGTGCCGGTGCCGTACTCCTGTCGATGTGGCCAGAATGGGCATTATGAGCGACGCAGACCCCACGCACGTACGTCATCCGGGCGACGAGGGCGACGCGGCCATGCCCGGAAACGAGACCCCCGGCCACGCGATCTGGGACCGCGCCGCGGAGCACTTCGCCAACTGGCGGGCCGGCGACACGCGCGCCATGGACGAGCTCGTGCGCCTGCTCACCCCGGTGCTGTGGCACGTCGTGCGCGCCTACGGGCTCGACGCGATGCTCGCCGAGGACGTCGTCCAGACCACCTGGCTCACGCTCGTACGACGGCACGACTCGATCCACGAGCCCCGCGCCGTCGCCGGCTGGCTTACCACGACCGCGCGCCGGGAGGCCTGGCGCGCCGGCCGGGCGCACGGCCGCGACCGCGCGGTCGAAGACGTCGAGCTCGAGCCGCACCTGCCGCCGGAGGATTCCGCGGAAGACCAGGCGCACCTCAGCGACCGCGACCGGCGGCTGTGGGCCGCCGTCGCCCGGCTCGACGAGCGCTGCGGCCGGCTGCTGCGCGTCGTCGCCTTCGAAGAGCGCCCCGACTACGCCCGGATCGCAAAGGATCTGTCCATGCCGATCGGCTCGATCGGCCCGACGAGGCAGCGCTGCCTCGGCAAGCTACGTACCGCCCTCGAATCCGACGGGGGCGGCTGGATGAAGGAGGAGACCCGTGACCTCTGAGACATACTCGTCCGACGCCGCGCTGCTGCGCGCCCTGCGCCACACCTGGGAACGCGTCGACCCGATGCCGGCAGACCTCGTCGACCGGATGGTCGCCGCGGTTGCGACGGCCGACCTCACGCGCGAGTACGCCCTGCTGACGCTCGTCGAGACCGATGCGCTGTCGGCCGTGCGCGGCGACGCCGACATGCTCACCCTGCAGTTCAGCGACGGGCGCACGACGGTGCTGATCCACGCCACCGCCGAGTCGGGCGGTCAGCGACGCATCGACGGCTGGATCGACGGAAACGCGACGAGAGTCGAGTTGATTCCGGATGCCGGGACCGCGCCGACCGCCGTGACCGCCGTGACCGCCGTGACCGATGGCCGGTTCGCGTTCGACGCCGTGGCCCCCGGCGTGTCGCGGCTGCGCATCGTGCTCGCCGCGGCGCCCGAGCCGGACGGCGCCACCGACCTGATGACCCCGCGCTTCGAAGTGTGAGCGTGCCCCCAGAAGAACAGTGAGGAGCGACCATGGTCGCAGATGCAGCAGAACCCGGCGGACCCCAGCCGAAGGGGTGGTCGTGGCGCGACCGCGCTCGCGGCTCGGTGATCCACGCCACCGTCCTCGACCCGGGGAGCGAACCGCTCGACGGCATCGAGGCGTTCCAGACCGCCTACGTCCCCGATCGGCTGCTCGTGTCGGAGGCGCCGGAGGGGGCAGACCTGCCCGGCGTGCTCGAGCGCGTGCGCGAAGCGGCCGCGGCGTTCGGCTGGGGTGTCGTGCGCGAACGCCTCGACGGGACCGAGCTCGGCGACGGAGAGCTGCCGGAGCGGCGGCTGGCGGGTGGGCCGCTCAGCATGCGCGTGCGCCTGACGACGCCGGAGGAGCAGGGCGGCGTCTCACCGGCGCTGCCCGACGCGTGGCGCGTCCTGCAGCGCGTGCGTCGTGACGCACTCGACGCGTGGGATGCGCGCGGCGCGCGCAGCAGCCGCGCGGCCCGCGATCCGCTGCGGAAGCGGACGAGCGCCGAGGTCGCCGCCGCCCTGCGGGAGTTCCGCGTCGACCGGGTCGGGCTCGACCACATCCTCACCGTCGACCCGATCGGCCTCAACCCGTATACGCGCACCAATCCGTATACGCGCACCAACCCCTACACCCGCACCAATCCCTACACACGGACGAATCCCGTCGGAGAATACGGCGAAAGCGGATCTGGTGGTCGTCAGCCGGTGGCGTGGATCGGACCGGGGCCCGATGACATCGAGGTCATGCGCGGATGCCGTCGGCCCGTTGTCGCCGTGCTCGATACAGGCATCGGCGCGCATGGCTGGCTGCCCGATGCCCTGGTCGATCGCGACGTGCGGCTGGACGGTATCCCGATTGGCTTCTCGGACGAGGCGAACCCGGAGGTGTATCCCGACTTGTACGGGCCTCTCGACGGCGAGATCGATCCGGTCGCCGGTCATGGCACGTTCATCGCCGGCATCGTCCGCCAGGTGGCACCGTCCGCCGAGCTTCTCGCCATTCGGGTCGCCGACGCGCTGGGTATGGTCGAGGAGTCGAACCTGCTCTACGTCCTGGAGGATCTCGGAGTACTGGTGCAGCGCTTCCGTGACGGTGACACGCGCCGCGGACGTCCCATCGACATCCTGAACATGTCCCTCGGTTACTACCATGAGACCCCGGAGGACGGGCTCTACTCGCGCGACCTGTACGACCTGCTCACGACGCTGCGCGAACTGGGCACCACGGTGATCGTCTCCGCGGGCAATGACGCGACCGACCGTCCGACTTTCCCTGCCGCCCTGTGGTCGTGGCCCGGCGCCGACAACGGGATCGCACCGGACGGTGGCGCCGAGCTCGTCTCGGTGGGGGCGCTGAACCCCGACTGCCGGTCGACGGCGCTGTTCTCCAATGTGGGCCCGTGGGTGCGTACCTTCGCGGTGGGCGCGGCCGTACTGAGTACGGTGCCGGATTTCGTCGGCGGCCTGCAGGCGACGGCCCGCGACGATGGCTACGGGCGGCGTCGGCTGACCATCGCGCCGGAGGACTTCCGCGGAGGGTTCGCGATCTGGAGTGGGACGTCCTTCGCGGCTCCTCTCGTCTCAGGCCTCGTCGCCGCGGCACTGGGGCAGCCTTCGCGTAAGGAGGGACGAGGAAAGGCCGTGGCGGCGGCACGCGCCGCAGTGAAGAAGGTGCTCGGCGACCTCGGCTGAACACAGATCGTCGGGCTCGTGCGTGCGGCGGCGCGAACGGGCATGCTGGAGGGGTGACTTCCGACCCGGCGGCGCGCTACGAGCATGCACTCGTGCTGGCCAACGCTCGCCGCTACGAAGACGCCGAGCGGGCACTCGACGCGGCGGCGCGCGCGACGACGGATGCCGACCTGCGGGCGCGCATCTCCGGCACGCGCGCCTTCGTGCTCGACCAGACCGGGCGCTCCGCAGAGGGTGCGCGCGTCTGCCGTGCGGCGCTCGCGACGGACGGGCTGAGCGCGCACACGCGCGGCGTGCTCGCCGGGCAGCTGGGGTCCATCTTCATGCATCAGGGGCGCCTCGAAGATGCGGCCGAGTGGTTGGGCACAGCGATCGACACGATCCCGGAAGACCCGCTGGCCGTGGCGAATCTGCGGATGAACCGCAGCATGGTCGCGATGCAGCGCCGGGATTTCGTCGCGGGAGCGGCCGACCTGACGGAGGCTGCGAAAATTTACGCGGCACAGGGCGACCCGGTCGGCGCCGCTGAGGCGCAGCACAACCTGGGCTACCTCGCCCTGCTCGCCGGTGATCTCGTCAGCGCGATGCGCGAGATGGCGACCGCGCGGCCGGTGATCGCCGGCATCTCGGCTGCGAACGCGGCGATCGGCGATGTCGACCGGGCCGAGGCGCTGCGCGACGCGGGGCTGACGACCGAGGCGGAGCGGGCGCTGGCCGATGCGGCGACCGTCTTCGGCCGCAACCGGATGCCGCAGGCCCGCGCCGAGGCGGAGTTCCACCTGTCGCGGTCGCTGCTGCGGCACGATCCCGCGCGCGCCGCGCGCGTCGCGCGCACCGCAGCCGGCCGGTTCGCCGCCCTGGGCGCGCGCTCGTGGGCGGCGCGCGCCGACGCCGTGCGGCTGCGGGCGGGCCTCGCGGAGGGGACCATCGACCGCGCCGGCCGCCGCGTGCGCACACGGCGTGCCGCGGTCGACGGCACGGAGGTCGCGCGCCTGGCCGCCCGACTGACCCGAGCGGGGCTGCACAACGATGCGGCGGCGTTGCGGCTGGACCACACGCTGTGGCGCACGCGTCACGGCGACGCCGCCGGCCGGCTTCCCGCGCTGCCGACGGGAGCGGCCCTGGAGGTGCGCCTGCTGGCGCAGGAGGTGCGCGCCGAGCGGGCCGCGGCATCCGGACGCGAAGCCCTCGCCCGCCGTCGCGCGGCCGAAGGACTCGACGAGCTCACCGACTGGCGGTCATCGTTCGGCAGCCTCGACATGCAGACCTCGCTCGCGATGCACGCGAACGGCCTGATTCTCGCCGGGCTCGCGTCGGCCGTCCGCTCGCGGCGCCCCGACGTGGTGTTCGAGTGGTCGGAACGGGCCCGCCAGCTCAGCATGCAGGTCGTGCCGCTGCGCCCGCCGCCCGACCCCGACGCGGCCGCCGACCTCGCCGAGCTGCGCATGCTGCGCGCCGACCTCACCGGCACCGACTGGACGAGCGACCCCCGGGTGATCGAGGTCGGCGCGCGCCTGCGGCACCGGCAGTGGACGACGACCGGCGGCCGGCGCGTCGAAGCCGCCGTGGGCCTCGACGACGCCGTCGCCGCGCTCGATGGCGGCACGGCGCTGCTCGCCTACGTCTTCAGCCCCGCCGGCCTCGGATGCCTCGTCGTGACGGATGCCGGTGCGCAGTTCATCGACCTGCCGGGCTGGGAGAGCGCCCGGGCCGCGCTGCCGGGGCTGCGCGCCGACCTCGACATGAGCGCGGCGCTGCAGGCCGGCCCCATGGCGCAGGTCGTGCGGCGGGCGCTGTCGGGGCGTGCGCAAGCGCTCTCGGCTCAGCTTCTCGCCCCCGCGCTGGCGTGCACCGATGCCGCCCGACTCGTCATCACGGTGCCCGGGGTGCTCTCCGGGATGCCGTGGGGCATCCTCCCCGACATGCGCGGCCGCGCGTTCACGCTCGCGACGTCGGCGTCGCACTGGGTGCACGGGCGCCGCGTCACGGCCGCAGGCCCGGCGGGGCTCGCCGGGTTCGCCGTCGGACCCCGCGTCGCCCGGGGCGAGGAGGAGGCGGTGGCTGCGGCATCCGTCTGGCCGGCCCCGCCGGCGATCCTGCGCGGCGAGGCGGCGGGAGTCGCGGACGTGTCGGGGCTGGCGGGCCGCGTCGAGGTGCTGCACATCGCCGCGCACGGGCGGCACGCTGTGGACAACCCGATGTTCTCCGGTCTCGAGCTCGCCGACGGCACGCTGTTCGGGTACGACATCGACCAGATCCCGCGGATGCCGGCGACGGTCGTGCTGTCGGCGTGCGAGGTCGGACGCTCGGCCGTGCGCTGGGGCGAGGAGGCGGTCGGCATGACCCGCGCCTGGCTGCACGCCGGCGCCGGGTGCGTCGTCGCGGCGCCCGTCGTCGTCGCGGACGACGACGCGTGCGAACTGCTCGCGGCGCTGCACCGCGGACTCGCCGATGGCGTCGCGCCGGGGCTCGCGCTGGCGGCCGCGGCGGAGCAGACCGGCATCCGGTCGGCGTTCCAGTGCTACGGGGACGGCTTCTGAGGAATTCTTTCCGCGGCGTGTATCAGGGGTCTGCGGGCGTGCTCTTGATCCATGGAGAGACCGTCGGGCGGGTTCGCGAGCCCGCCGCGGCTGTGCACACTGTTGGGGAGCGGTGTCGGGTCGCTCCACGTGGACGGCTGGGGACAGTGATCACCGTCCGGAGGGCCGACGGTTCTGGGGGGATCGCCGGCCCTCCATCGCGCCTGCGCGCCGGATCTCCGGGCGCCGCTCGTGGGGTGGCGCTCGCGGTGACTGCGCGGTGACTGCGCGGTGACGGTCAGCCGCGCGACGAGTTGGCGGTGCGACCGCGGACGATCCCGATGAACGCCTCGACGAGTGGATCGCCGGCACCCTCGTCGCGCCACGCGAGGGCGACGGTGGATGCCGGCCCCTCCGCGAGCGGCCGGTACTCGACGTCCTTGCGGTGATGCAGCCGCGCGAGCGACATCGGCACGATCACGACGCCGACGCCCGCCGCGACGGTCGCGATGGCGTCGGCGACGGTGTCGGGCGGGGCGAAGCGGGGGGTGGCGGCATCCGGGATCTCGACGGCCAGCGGCGCGTGCCGCGGCGCGATCACGACCTCGCCGGCCAGATCGGCGACGGTCAGCTCGGCGGCGGCGGTCAGGTGCGAGTCGGCGGCGCAGACGACGACGGGCACTTCGTCGTAGAGGCGGATGACGTGCAGCCCGGCCGGGTCGATGGGCAGGCGCACGAGGGCGGCGTCGACGGCGCGGCCGACGAGGGCCTCGCGCTGGTCGGCGATCGTCAGCGGCGTCAGGTCGAGGGGCGTGCGCGGCATCCGCTCGTGCCAGGTGTCGATCCACTTGCCGGGCGTCGCACCCTCGATCGCCCCCAGCCGGAACGGGCCGGGCGGCGGCGCGGCCCCGGCGCGTGGCTCTGCCGCCGCCGCGCCGCCTCGCCCGGCCGCGGGTTTGCCGCCTCGCCCGGCCGTGGGTGTGCCGCCTCGTCCCGCCGTGGGTTGGCCGCTTCGTCCGGCCGTGGGTTGGCTGCTTCGTCCCGCCGTGGGTTGGCCGCCTCGCCCCGCCGTGGGTTGGCCGCCTCGCCCCGCCGACGCCCCGTCGTGCCGAGTTGGGCGTCCGGCGGCCCCGCCCCCCGCACCGCCTGCACCGCGCGTCGGGGCGCGGCGACCGCCCCGCCTCGGCTTCGCTCCGCCCGCCACGTGCGCCTCCTCTGTCCTCGCCAGCGTATCCCCCGTGGGCCGTCGTGGTTCGGTCGCGGCGTTCTGTGGGTGCGTCGCGCGTGCACCCGCAGTCTGCCGCGACCGAGGGGAGGGTGGCGGGGCGTTGCCCGGTTCGGTCGCGGCGTCTTGTGGGTGCGTCGGGGCAGCACCCGCAGTCTGCCGCGACCGGAGGGGAGACCGGCGGGGCCGCGCAGTTCGGTCGCGGCGGCGCGCGAGCGCGTCCCAAACGCAGGGTCAAACGCCACCGTCGGCCTCCATCCCGGGGTGAACGGCGGTTTCACCCTGCACTTGGCACGCCCGAGTCGGGTACCGTGGCGTCATGGTGGTGATCATCGCGACGGTGGCGGCGGCGCTGGCCGCGCTGCTGCACGTGTACATCTTCGTGATGGAGAGCATCCAGTGGACGCAGCCGCGCGTCTGGCGGAGGTTCGGGGTGGCAGACCAGGCATCCGCCGACACGGTGAGGCCGATGGCGTACAACCAGGGGTTCTACAACCTGTTCCTCGCGATCGGCGCGGTCATCGGGCTCGCGCTGCTGTGGGCGGGGGATGCCGGCACCACCGCCGAGGTCGCCGGTCGGACGCTCGTGCTGTTCAGCCTCGGGTCGATGCTGGCCGCCGCGCTCGTGCTCGTCACGAGCGGGGTCAAGTACGTGCGGCCCGCGCTGATCCAGGGCACGCTGCCGCTGATCGGCTTCGTGCTGTTCCTCTTCGCCTGAGCCCCGCGAGAAGAACCCCGCGAGACTGCATCCGTGCACCGAAACTGCGGTTGCCGGCTGCAGTCTCGGTGCACGGATGCAGTCTCGCGGGCGTTGGCGGGGCGCGGGCGTTGGCGGGGGCGGGGGAGCGGCGGGGCGGGGGCTAGGCGGCCAGGCGCAGGCCCCGGCGATCGGTGGCGATGCTCTCGCCGTCGCCGATCTGCACGTCGTCGCCGATGAGCGACCCGCCGGCGACGCGGGCGTTCGCGCCGACGACGGTGCGCACGCCGATCTTCGCCTTCGGGCCGATCGCGGCACCCGATCCGATGTGCGCGTGCGGAGCGATCTCGGCGTCGAGTCCGATGACGGCGTCGGGCTCGATCCAGGCGCCGCGGCCGATGTGGGCGCCCGCGGCGATCTGCACGCCCGGTTCGACATAGGCGCCCGACTCGACGAGCGCGCTGGCGTGGACCTTCGCTCCGGTCGCGATCAGCCCCCGGCCATTGGCGTGCTTGCGGTAGCGCAGCGTCTGCCCCTGGTCGTTCTCGATGTCGATGTAGTTCTTACCCACGGGTTCCCTCCTGAGAAGGGTGACAACGATGTGATGCCCCGATTCATTCCCGCGCCTGGGCCGACGGGAACACGACCGCCCGCTGCACGCTGTAGCTCACGACGAACAGGGTGGTCTCGGTCGCGATCTTGGCCAGGAGCATGGGCACCCCGGCATCCGTCAGGGCGCTGAGGATGCCGTAGTTCGCGGCCAGCAGCAGTCCTGCGAGCGAGAAGTACCGCAGGGCCGTCGTGCGGGTGGGCAGGTCGCGGCCGTCGCGGAAGACGACGGTGCGGTTGACGGCGAAGTTGACCGTTCCGCTGATCAGGCGCGCCGCGACGACCGAGAACAGCAGCCATCCGGTGAGGGCGTTGAGCACGAGCAGCGCGACGGTGTCGATGGCGAACGCGAAGAGGGCGGATGCCGCGAACCGCAGCAGCGGGCCGTACACGCGCAGCGAATCGACCAGCGGGCGGAAGTGGCTGGAGCGGTTGCCGTCGAGGTACACGGTCTGGATCGGCAGCTCGACGAGCTCGATGCCCGCCGCTCGCGCGCGCAGCAGCATCGTGAACTCGTACTCGAAGCGGTCGCCGGGAAGGCTCAGCAGCCAGGGCAGGATCTCGGCCGGATAGCCGCGCAGCCCGGTCTGCGTGTCGCGCAGCCGCTGCCCCGTGGCGAGCTGGAACGCCCAGCGGGTCGCCTCGTTGCCGACGCGGCTGCGCAGGGGGATTCGCAGTGGGATTTGCAGGGGGACTCGCGGGGAGAGGTCGCCGGAGAAGGTGCGCGCGCCGAGGACGATCGCCGGTCGGCCGCGCGGGCTCTGCGGGGTCATGACGCGTTCGGAGGGCAGTTGTCGCGGGGTCGCGGAGCCTGAGGCCGCCACGACCGCCAGGGCTTTGCGCTGCGCCGCAGCCTCAGCGTGAGCCGGCCCCTCGACCGCTGCCGCGACGCGGCGGATGTCTGCCGGGGTGTGCTGCCCATCGGCATCCGCGGTCACGACCGCCGACCCCGGCCACACCCGCGCGACGTGCGCGAAGCCGGTGCGCAGGGCCGCGCCCTTGCCGCGGTTGTGCGGCTGCGTCAGAACCACCGCGCCCAGGGATGCCGCCGCCGCGAACACCCCCGCGAAGTCAGGTCCGGATCCGTCGTCGACGACGAGCACCGGCCCGTCCGCGACCAGCGCCCGCACGAGGTCGACGAGACGCTCGTCGGGCTCGTAGGCGGGGATCAGAACGACGTGCACCTGGATCACCCCGCCGCGATGTAGAGGATGTCGCTCGTCGCCCGCTCCCCGCCATTGGAGGGCTGGTTGACGACCTCGCCGTTGAACCACATCTCGCTCGAGCCGCCGCCGTCGAGGTTGTAGGCGGTGGTCGCGCCGAGCGAGACCATGATGTCGGCGAGCTCGGTCATCGTGACTCCCCGGCTGTACCCGCTGTCGCGGCCGTCGACGACGACGATGACGATGTGGTTGTCGTCGATGATCCCGATCGCGGTGCGCGGCTGCTCGCCCTGGATGGAGTGGTTGCCGATGTTCGTGTCGATCTCGACATCGTCGATGCCCGCGACGACGGCGCCGTCCTCGACGAGCGCGGGGCCGAAGCTGAGCGTGTTCCAGGCGCCGTCGGCGAGCAGCTCGGCGGCGGTGGTCTGCGTCTCGTCGTACACGGCGGCGGTGCCGTCGGTGTAGAAGACGAGACCCTCGCGCGCTCCATCGTCGCGGTAGACGACGCCGTTGCGGATCACGATGCCGCTGTCGCGGAATCCGTAGTAGTCGCCGTTGACGGCGAAGATCGCGCCGTTCGCCTCGGCGGTCTCGCTGACGAGGGCGGTGATGTTCTCGCCGAACTGGTTGTTCGCGAAGGCGCTTCGCAGCACCGTCGCATCGCTGAGCGTGATGTCGGCGACGTAGTACGTCACGGTGTCGCTGCCCGACCCCTGCGTGTACTGCGTGATCGCGATGCTCGCGTCGTCGGAGGTGTAGGTGGTGTCGGTCACGACGGGGGTGGTGGATGCCGTGTCGCTGCTGTCGCCGTCGTCGGTGGCCGTCGCGGTCGGGCTTTGCGCGGCTTCGTAGGCGGCGACGTCGGAGACCTCGACGTGCGGGATGACGAACCGGTCGAGCGCCCACGCCGTGCCGCCGCCCGCGGCCAGCACGACGGCGAGACCCCCCGCGATGAGCCCTTGCTTGAGACGCTTCTTCATGCTGCCAGTGTCGGCAGCTCCCTCAAGCGGGTCGCCTGCTGCGGCTAGGCGCGGGCTGTGAATCCGGCGCCGGGTCGTTCGCCTGGCCAAAACGACGCCGCGGAGGCGCCGCTCACGTCTGGCAGCGCGGGCACCAGAACACGATGCGCTCGGCGGTCGGGTCGGCGCCGAGCTCCCCGCGACGGATGCTCGTGCCGCACCGCCGGCACGGTCTGCCGGCTCGGCCGTACACCCAGTTCCCCTGCCCGCGGCGGGTGTCGCCGGTGAACGTGCGGACGGGCCGGTCGCGGTTGCCGTGGATCATGCGCGACGCGGTGTCGACGAGCGCGGGCGCGTCGACACCGGGCGCGGGCCTCGTCGGCAGGATGCCGCGGACGAACAGCACCTCGTTCGCATACTCGTTGCCCAGGCCCGCGAGGTTGCGCTGGTCGAGCAGGGCGACGTGCACCGGCCGCGGGTCGGCGGCGAGGTTCTGCGCGGCGACGACGGGATTCCAGTCGGGCCCGAGCAACGTGCCGTTCGCTGTGCTGGCGGTTTGGCGCCGCAGCCGTGGATGTCAGATCGAAGCGGCATGGAATGCGCCCGCCCACTCCGGCTCGCACCGCGATGCTGCTGCGACGGCAACCGTGTAGTCGGCGGTGACCTTCACTCGCAGCACACAGCCAAGCACCTCTTCCCGAACGCGTCCGCCCGTGAGGAGCACCGCTTGATTTCCGAACTGGTCGATATCCAGGATCCCGGCCTTGGTCAGTGCTTCCTTCGAAGTCCATGCCATCAGGAAGGCCTGATGGGGGTCATTCGAAGATCGGGCGACGTCCTTCTCAGTGTCGGTCAAGGCATGGGTCATGAGCGCCTCGAGACCCCACTGTCGCCAACGCCCCTGATGCGCTTCGACATCGACGCCGATCGGATGGCGCGACACTCCGGCCGCCACCCAACCTCGCGAATGGCTCCATGAAAGGTGGAACCCGTCCTCCGTCGCAGTAGGGGTGCCATGACACCCGCCGCACTTCGCGCAGACCTGCGCTAGGTCGTGTCCTGAGGGATACACGGCGTCCGAGCCCATCAGCAGTTCGCGGGCGAGCGCACGAGCGGCCAGCATGTCACGCCGAACTTCCGGGTCGAGGATGCCATCTATTCTCGCTCGCACGCAAGGAGTCAGCCAGAGCGAATCGGACGTCAGAGATCCTCCGAAAGACGATCGGACTCCGAAAACCGCGGTCACTCGGCCGCCCTCGACAGCAGATACGCCAGGGGTACGGGACGCAGCACGTCCAACGGCGACAGCTCTGCAATGTTTGCCGCACCCAGGCTCCGCGCGAACCTCGCCGCGGTCTCCGCTCGGCCTCCCGCCGCGATGAAGGCGCGCTCCCCCGACGGGACGATGCCGTTTTCGCGGCAGACCAGGACGGCGGCCGAGGACAACGTCATCCTGTGCCCGCGAGGGTCCGCATCGATGAAGTCAGGCACGATGAAGGAACGGTCCCTGCTCCCAGCGCGCCACAACTCTGCTTCAAGGCTCGGCGCAAGGGACCGTGGGACGACTGAGGCTTCGATACGAGGGCGCTCCCCGGCGGAGGACGCCTCCTTGACCTGCAGCTCGCACGACTCGACTCCGGGGAAGCGGAGGATCCTGTCCCGAAGTGCATCGAGGTCCACAGCCGTCACGCCCACCCTCGTCAGGTTCGGCGCGTGGCGCGTGGCGCGGTCTGCATCCGAGATGGCGTCCGGCGACGGGGAACCGTCCCGGCGCATCAGCGACTCCACGATCTTCGGCAACTGCTTGACGAAGGTCACTGCCGTTGCCGCGGTGCACAGGTCGCGGTGAAGGATCACGTCGACGACGACAGATCCGTCCTCCATGTATGCACTGAAGTACGCATCGTGGAAGTCATCGCGCCACGAGATTGACACCGCCGAAACTTCCGTATCCTCGCCCGCTTCCTGCGCATCGGAGAGCTGAGACGCCTGGCGATCGATGTCCACTGCAACGTCGAGGGTGCACCCGAGTCGCACGTCGTGACCGCGTTCCGCCTCGACCCTCGCCTTCGTGGCGAGGAACTCGAAGTACGGGTACTGCGAGCAGGCGATGGCTGAGCTCCAGGAAGCGCGAGCGCGCCGTAGGGCCTCGCTCGGCGTCTCCGCCTTCCGGAGGTCGAGCGTGGCCAGCCCTTCCTGGAACGTGCACGCCACGGCGTCTGCGTAGATCCCGTATCGATTGGCGGCGTTGATCTTGATTCCCAGGGGAGAGACGGCGCCCAGTCGATGCAATCCGATGCCCAGCGCCGTCATCAACGTCGGGCCGGCGCTCGCCTCGGTCTCCCAGCGGATCCGCGCAAGAAGAACCAGGAGACGGCGAGAGCGGAGGCGGAACGAATGGTAGCTGGGCTTCGCATCGTGGTCCGTCCGACCGGCAGGGATCGGGAACATCGCACGGGGCAGAGAGCGGAGCACCTCATCTGCATGGTGTAGAGCGACCCGCGCCCGCAGGAGCATCTCCTCACCTGACTCGTGGTCGGCGATCTCACACGACTGCGGGCCGCAGTTGCCGGCCGAATCGAACGCACTTCCCCTTCCTGCGAACAGCCGCGCCGTCATGAGATCCGCCACACGTCTGCTCGCGAACTCATCGATGACAGCGTGGTTGCAGAGGATGACGATGTGCTGGGGGCGACCGTCTTCGACGACGACACCGACGCGCGCAGGACGATCGGTCGCCGGATGCATCGGCGGTCCCGCCAAGTCCCCGATCAACGCTTCGCGTGCTTCCAGCGGGGAGGCACCGATCAGCGCGCTGTCGACGATCTCGATGTCCAGAGGACTCTGAGGTTGGAGGACAAGCTGCCTCGGAATGCCGTCGCGATCGACGCGGAGGAGCGTGCGCAATCCTTCGATGTTCCGGAACAACCACTCCAACGCGTCGGTCACGTCCGTGAGCGATCGACCTGGCGGGACCGTGCACCGCACCGCATACTTGACGCTGTCGAGCGTCGGCAGCGGCACGTCATGGATGAACCAGTACTGCTGCTGCGCCCATGTGAGTGGTGACGGTGTTCGTCCGTGACCGGTCATTCCCGCTATTCCGATCGTGGCTCTACTCTCTGACATGCGCGAGCACTTCGGCGCGAAGAGTTTCATCGTGCACGTAGCTGCCGCTGAACGCGCTCGTTATGGTCGTCGCCCCCGCGGCTTTCACGCCGCGAAGAGTCATGCACGTGTGCTCCGCCGAGATCGCGACGCCGACGCCGATGGGAGACAACCGACTCGTGAACCACATGAGTAGCTGCTGGGTGAGACGCTCCTGAACCTGGGGGCGGGCCGCCAGCGCATCGACGGCGCGCGCGACCTTGCTCAGCCCGAGCAGACGCTCCCCGGGGATGTACGAGACGTGGGCCGTGCCCACGAAGGGAAGCAGGTGGTGTTCGCATATCGACCTCATCGGAATGTCGCACACCGTCACTGGCCCTGCGAACCCGTCGGTATTGGGGAATGTCGTCGCCTCGAAATCTTTCGGCACGAGCAGCTCGGCCAGCGCTCGCACCAACCGTTCGGGGGTCCGTCTGAGATCTGCTGTCCCGATGTCGATTCCCAGGCCTCGGATCATCGCCTCAGCTCCGACGACCGCCGCCGGGATGTCGATCTTGCGGGTGGTGGTTGTCTGCGTCGGACTCATGCTGTTCTCCTGCTCGTCCCGTCGATGTGAAGCTGGATGACGTCGGCGAGTTTCGCCGGCGCCACGATGTTCGGGGAGTGCCCGCAACGAAGAATCTGGAAAACGAGCGTTTCGATCCGCTCGAAATTCAGACGCATCTCGTCGACGAAGTCGGCCGGGCACAGGCTCGACCCTTCTCCGCGAACGATGGACACGGGTACTGTCACGCTGCGGAGCGAGCGAAGAGCCCACTTCGCTCGCTCATCGTCGATACCGACCCACCGCCTGTTCGCTGTTCCGTCGCTTCGCGTCAGCCCGAGCACCCGCGGAACCGGATCCACGAGGGTCACCGATATCACCTGCGGCAGCCTGCTGCTGAGCGCCGCTGCGAGGGCTGTACCGGCTGAGTGACCGACGAGGTGCACCGGGGTGCGCGGGCAGGTCTCGCCGAGCTGTTCAACGATGACGTCGACCATCCCGGCGGATCGGTCGGGAGATCCACCAGGCGAATCCTGACGTGCGGCGACCGCTCGCAGGTCCGGGCAATACAACTCGGTCCGTTCCCGAGCAAGCCATCGAGCGACGAATCGCCAGTCGCGGGGGGCGTGGTCCCATCCATGAAGCACCACGCATGTCGCATGCGCGTCATGAACGCTCACAAGTGGCTGCATGTCGTCACCAGACCGAGGCGGGTTCCATGCGCACGCTGTTCTTGCGCGATTCCCGCGCGACGATGGAACGGATCCTCACGCGATCGTCGGTCTGCTCACGCAAGAGCGCGGTTCCGTGCTTGAGAACCCAAGCTGCGGATGCCTCCATATTCGTGCCTGACATGATGCGGAGATCGATCACACCGCGCCGGCCCAGTTCGCGGAACAATTCCAGTTCAGGATCGTTGTCCGCGATGAGAGTCGTGTGGTCGAACTGTCGCTCGAGCATGCTGCGGAACGGCTTGAGCTTGCCGAAATCCACGACGAATCCGGTGTCGGCTTCGAGCTCGCGGCAGACGAACTCGATCTCGAAGGACCGCTCGTAGCCGTGCAGGAAGCGGCACAGTCCGTCATGGGCCCAGGCGCGGTGAGCACAGGGAAGGTCATCGAAGAGCTTCGTCACCGCGAACTCTCCGGGTCGCGCATCGACGATCATCAAACTCCCTTTCGCAAGAGCTGCGCCTGTATCTCTTCCGCCATCTCCGCCGCAGTCGGACGCTCGAAGAGCCCGATCACGGAGAGCACCACGCCGAACGCCTCACTGAGCCGGAGCGCCAGCGTGACGCCGAGCAGCGAGTCACCGCCCAGCGCGAAGAAGTTATCGCTCTGGGCCACGTTGCGACGCCCGGTCACTTCTCGGAGGATGTCGATGACGAGCCGGACGATGCCTTCATAGTCAGCGGGAGCCTGCCCCGTTGGATCGGCGACGGACACGGGTGAGCCGACCGCCTCGGGTCGCGGCGTCACCCATTGGTCGACGCGCGTGACGAAGTCGGCAGTGGAGATCAACACGGGATGGACGTCATCCAATGCCATCAGCTGCTCGTAGATCGCAGCGCCCTCGCTCGGGCGAATGGCGATCTCTGCGACGACGCCGAAGTCCGGTGACGCGAAACTCGGGTCGATCACCGAATGCTCGGCGTCGGTCTCCCGCTCGTGGAACACCCAACCGTCCCAGTTGACGCTCATCGACGGGTATCCCTGCCTGTTGGCCCGCTCCACGTATGCGTCCATGAAGGAGTTCCCCGCGGTGTAGGCGTAGAAGCCCAGCCCGCCGAGGTGGGCCGACAAGGATGACTGCATCAGCACGAAGTCCAAGGACCTCCCGCGCAACAGATAATCGAGGACGACCGTGGCCCGCACCTTGGGATGAAGACGACGCTCGCAATCATCGCGCCCTGTGTCGCTCAACGGCCGGAACGCTCGTTGGGTCTCGAAGACCCCTGCGGCGTGCACGACGCCGTTCAGCCCGCCCCACAGCGAATCCACCTCGGCGAGAAGCGACGCCATGTCCTCGTGATCGCCGGCATCGCACGCGCGAGCGATCACCTTCGCACCGAGCGCCTCAAGTGCCCGGATCTGCTCGATCCGCAGACGCCGGACCTCGTCTTCGGTGTGTGCCGGGTCCACCTGACCGGCGCTGACCTCTGCGTCGGTCGGCACCGAGTCGAGAGCTGTCAGAACGAGTCGCGCTCCGTACTTGCGTGCGAGGAACTCCGCAATCGTCATCCCGATGCCGCCGAGACCGCCTGTGATCAGGTACACGCCCTCGCGCCGAAGCCGCTTCGCGTCGCCATCGGCCTTTGGAAGGGTGTCGCGTTCGAAGCCCCGCACCCAGCGACGACCGGATGACAGCGCGACGATGCGTTCCTTGTCCGTGGACAACAGTTCTTCGACGACATGTTCGGCGAGCATCTCGTCGGGGATCCCGGTCACGTCGATGGATCGAGTCTCGACGAAAGGGTAGTCCTGAGGGATGACTAGCGCGGGACCGTTCAGCAACGCCCGAGCCGGCGCGCGGTCACCGTCATCATCCACGGGGTGGGCGCCGCGGGACACGATGTCGACCTCCACGGCTCGCGCGCCCTGGAGGCGCGCGAGCTGCTGGGTACCGAAGAGTATCGAATAGAAGCCGATCTCCTGCTCGGCCTCGATCTGTGCGATCTCCTCCTCGAAGGTCTGCGCGCGTTCCAGCGGCGCGATCGAGGCGAGGTGGAGCAGCCGATCGACAGGATTCTCCACCGAAATCTTCTGTGCGAGGAGTGCGCGAATACCTTCCTCGTCCCCGGGCGCGACGTCTACTCCCAGGGCCACCGCGTCGACCTCCACCCCGGCCTGTTCGAGACGCTTCACTATCCGGTCGGAGTGGGCACCGGGCGCGGAGAAGATAAGCCACCGCTGTCCCCGCACGTCGGCTGCCATCGGGGCTCTCCGCCGCACACGCCAGCTCGGTTGGTACACCCAGTCCGCGATCGACGGAGCGCGGCGAGGCGTACCGCTCGCTGTCGCGGCCACATCGCGCGGCGACGGAGCATCCTGCTCGGCGAACCTCTCCCGCGTCAGCGGCCTGGCGGGGAGGGACACTCGCTGTCCTCTCCGAGGAGGACGGGTGAGCGCTCCGCCCAGGACCCAGAGAAGCGCGACGGCGCGATCGATATCATTCAGCGCCCTGTCAGTGTCCGCGCCGAACAGTGGGACAAGGCGTCCCTCCGACCCGAGCAGCTGGCCGGTCCCGCCATTCGGTGTCATGTCGATCACGAGGTCGCCTTCCTCGCCGACCTGGTCGGCCGTCACCTCGGAGGGGGTCGTGAGATGCTGCCGCCAGTACGCCTCATCCCATCGGAACTCGCGAGTCAGAGGATGGAAGGAACCCGGTGCCGACCCGGGTGACATGAGCGGTAGGTCCGCCGCGATGTCTCCCATGTACTCCGAGTGGTACGCGTGACCCAGCCCGAGGAGTTTGACGGAGTGGGCCTGCCCGGCTTGCGAGAGACGCTCGGTCGCCGTAGGGACGTCCTCGCTGGGGATCGCCATCGCACGCACCCCGGTGCGTGCGCCGTAGTCGATGGCGAGGCGCGCAGAGGGCACTACCGCCTGCACCGTGTCGACGTCGAGCGTGGTGAGAAGGATGTCACCCGTGGAAGAGGCGGCATCGAGCAGTTCTCCCCGCGCAGCGGCCACCCGTAGAGCCTCGGCAGAATCGAGCGCCCCGGCAAGCACCGCTGCCGCGAATTCGCCCAACGACACGCCCACGTATCGGTCGATCCGGATGGACCGCCTCAAGTGCCTGGCGATCGCGATCTCAATCGCCACGTGGAGGGGATGCGCGGTGCGGGCGGCGTCCTGTGGCTCGGCCATTACATCATCGAGGTGATGCCGCTCGCCGACATACGGAGACACCTCAGCCCAGAGCGACGTGAGATCCTTCGCGAACGCGGAGTTCTTCATCAGACTTCGTGCGATGTCGCTCAGCCTGGTGCCCTGACCGGGAAGGATCAGCACGGTCTCACCTGTCGTCCCTGCCCACCCCTCGGTCGCGTCATCCGGGGCCAGACCCGCCGCCAGAAGCTCTGCGTCGAACGGTCGTGCCGATGGGGAAGAGTCGAAGGTGAGCCGATAGTCCAGCTGAGGCCACCCCACGTCGAGCGTGTAAGCCGCGTCCTCGGCCCGGGCGCTGCCGTTCGCCACTGCGCCAAGCACCGCGGCCGCGTGACCGTACGCGTCCTCCGGCGTCGCACCGGAGAAGCGGAACCGCGTCGGCTCCTGCCCACCCTCTGCTCGTTCGTCGGCCAGTTCCTCGGCGTCGGGCCTGGGCGCCACCGAAGCACGGTATCCCCCGAGGACGACGTTGGCGTTCGTGCCCCCGAACCCGAATGAACTGACGCTCGCGTACCGCTCCTCAGGAGGCAGGGCGATCCGCTCCACGCTCATCGGAACGAAGAAGGGGGTCCGGCCCAGCGCTCCCGAAGGCTGGTCGACCGCGCCGACGGGAGCTATCTCCCCTCGTCGCACGACCTCGCTCGCCTTGAGCAAACCGATGATCCCGGCGCCGACGCGCAGGTGCCCGATCGTCGCCTTCACAGACCCGATGGCGATCCGGCCGGGCGCCGGGGTGTACGCCTCCGTCGCCGCCCGCAACTCCGAGTCGTCTCCGATGGAGGTGGCCGTCCCGTGGGCCTCGTAGTAGCTGATCATCTCCGGCATGAGTCCCGCGGTGGCGAGAGCCTCCGTCATGACAGCGGCCTGCCGGCTGGCTGAGGGGGCAGTGAAAGATGCCTTCACACTGCCGTCGTTGTTGATGGCTGACCCGTGAATGACACTCTGAATCGGTAGCCCGAGTTCCTCCGCCAGATCGAGCGAAACAAGAAGTGCGGCGCCGCCGCCTGAACCGAACACGACTCCGTCCGCCCTCTGGTCGAATGGCTTCACTTCGCCCGTCTTGGAGAGGATGCCGCCGTCAGCCCAGACGTACGTTGACGGCTGGGGATACTCGATGTCCATTCCACCCGCGATCGCCGCATCGCACTCTCCGCTGAGAATGCTCTGCACCGCCAGGTGCACGGCGACAAGCGACGAAGAGCATGCGCTGCCTATTGTGATCGCCGGTCCCGTCAAGCCGAGCTTGTAGGAGATCCGCGTCGCCGCATAATGGGGATCGGCTCCGAGGAGGGAACTGAGCGGTGTCGATTCCGCATCCTTGCGCTCTTTCCCGTAGCCGTTATCGCCCACGCTGACGAAGACTCCCACGTCATACGACGTGTCATCCCCAGCCAGGGCGCCCATCTCCAGAGCCTCCGCAGCGCACTCCAGCAGCAGCCGCTGCTGGGGATCGATCTCGCGGGCCTCTCGGTCGGAGTAGCCGAAGCGGGAGGCTGCGAACTGCTCCCAGCCGTGCAGCCGGCCGTAAGCGGACACACGTCCCCCCTGGTTGACTCCCACGTTCGACCGCAATCGTGACAGCTGGTCTGACGTCGCGGATGTGACCGACCAGAAGTCGTCCGGCGTGGAGGCGCCGGGGATGCGGACCCCGTAGCCGACGATGGCAACCGACGTTGTCATGTTTCCGTCTCTCTTTCTCTGGATGCTCGTCTGGGATTCGAACCGGCCCTGGCTTCGCGCCACGCTGCTCGACGTGCAGCACGCGACTCCCGCAGTGATGAACTCGCCGAGGTGTCGCCGCCCAGCCACATCGCCTGAAGCCGAACGGTGGGAAACGCGAGAAGCTCGGCAGGGGCGACCGTACGTCCGAGAACCTCACTGAGCCGCGTTGCGGCGTATGAGATCCCGAGAGAGTCGACACCGCTCTCGAAGAGGTTCCGGTTGACGTCGACTCCCCTGCCGAGTACATCCCGCCACAGGCGGAGGATGTCTCGAGTCGTCAGATCGTGCGACGAGACCGGGAACTGGAGGAGGGTGGTGATCTTCTCGAGGTCACGCTTGCCTCCGCGTCGCGAGGGTATCTCTGAGGCCGTCTCGATGCGGATGGTCTGAACGACAGCGAGTTCGTCGACGAAGAACCGGCGTATCTGCCGAGAAGCGTCCTTCTGCGCGGGCACGATCAGCACGCCAAGAATGTCAGCGGTCTCCGACTGAGGATCCGCAGAAAGTGCGCACAGCGCGACATCACTCACGGCCGGATGCTCGTTTACGCGTCGCTCCAGGAGCCCGAAGTCAAGCCACCTGCCTCCGACTTTCCGCGTGTCGGCCACACGTCCGGTGACGAAGATCTGACCGCTGTCATCGATGTATCCCAGGTCTCCTGTCCTGAGCCTAGGCGGGCTGCCTTCGAATCGAGCCTCTGTCGCGGCTCGCTCGAGATAGCCGAGCGCGATCGTCGGGCCGCTGACGAGGATCTCGCCCGGTCCTCGTCCATCTTCGGCATCGGTGGACACGTGAATCCCCGGGAGCGGGGAGCCGACCCTCCCCTGGTAGACGGACGCATGATTGTCTCGGTCGACTAGGAGGACTGCGATCTGTCCCGCGCTCTCGACAGCCGCGTAGGTGTTGATCACCACGGAATCCGCTATATCGGGACGTGCGAAGAGACGCCCCAGTCCGCCCCTCGACGCCGCTTCACCGCTCAGCACGATGCACGCCGGGAGCACGTCCTCCTGTCCGTCGACGTCCCTGAGGAACAGAGACAGCTCCGAGGGAGTCAGCGACACGACGCACTGGCGGTTCACCGACCGAATCTCCGCCACGAGGGCCGAGTAGTTGCCGCGTTCCGGAGGAGCGACGAGCCTGAGGTCACCGCGGAAGGAGATGCAGCCGAAGAGTTCGAAGAGGCTGAATCCGAACGATGGGGAATGGAACCCCATCCACGGCACGCCGGCCGTGATGGTGTCCTCCAGCCGTGAGGCGAGTGCCGAGAAGACATGGTTGAGCGCGCGGACCGGGATGACCGCCCGACGAGACGCCCCCGTCGAGCCGGAGGTCGTCATGACGTAGCAGGGCCGTGTGCCCGCTGCGTCGGCGAGCTCGCGCAACCGGGGAAGCCGCTGAGATTTGACGCGGGTCAGCACGGGGCTGGGCTCGGAGCCGTCCCAATGGGAGCGCAATCGAAGCGTCACCTCCTCCGTGACCGCGTTCTCAGAGGCGAAGAGATAACCGAGAATCGCACACGCGATACGGCCCAGGGCGACGTCGCACGGTGACATGTCGGCAATGGCGATCAGGTCGCCGTCACGATATCCGAGTCGTCGGGCTTGGTCCTCGACCTGCGCGCAGTACCGACGCACGATGTCGGCGCCGAGGCAGACGTCGGCGGGTGTCGTGATCGAGGGCATCCATGCCTGAGATACGGCGATTCGAGTCTCGGAATCGGCAGGAAACCAGGGAAGAAGCTCCTCGTTCTCGGCCATCGATCCACCCCGATTCGGGAGTCCCGCGCCCTCGCGCAACTCTGGCCTTCACAGTAAGCCTAAAACGTTCAAGTGGTCAACCGTCGAAACGCAGGAGTGGAGTTGGCAGGGAAAAATTCCGACATTTTGATTGCAGTGCACGCGGAGATGCGGCAAGGTGGCGTACACGAGACTTAAGCGTTCTAGTGCGTGTCAGAAGCCTATCGAACTTGTTCGCACACCACCGGGGGAGGCCGCGGAAACATGACCGCGCATCCAGACCTCGCCCCTGCGGACGCGCCACGAACCACCCTCTGGGCGGCTCTGTCTGTCAAAGACTTTCGCCTGATCTTCACTGCGCAATCCATCTCCACGCTCGGTGACGCGGCCTACGCCGCCGTTCTGGCATTCTTCACCTATGAGTTCGCGGGGTTCAGCGGAGCGGTGGGTCTCGTCCTCGGCGTGGTCTCGGTCAGCACGCTCGTATCGCTTCTCGTAGGCGGAGCCGTCGCCGACAGAGTGCATCGCAAGTGGGTCGCGGTCGCGTCCGACTTGTTCCGCTTAGCCTTCATCGGTGCCCTCGGGGCTCTCGTGGCCACGGACGCCCTCAGCCTGCCGATTCTCGTGGCTCTCACCGGACTCGCCGGATTGGTCGACGGCTTCTTCGACCCCGCGCTCCGCGGGGCGATACCAAGCCTCGTCCCCGAGGAGAAGCTCACGTCTGCGAACGGATTGCTCGGCTTCGTGGGATCCACCGGCGTCGTGATCGGCGCGGCGGCGGGCGGCGTGCTCTATGCAACGGTCGGCTCTGCGACGGTGTTCCTGCTCAATGCGGCGTCGTTCGCCGCCTCGGCGCTTCTGCTCTCGCGACTGTCAGACAAGGGTGCACGCGGCGGTGATTCGAGTCCTCCCGAGGAGCAACCGGAAGAGTTCGCCCGGAGCGTGCGGAGCGGAATCGTCTACCTAACGAAGGTTCCGGTACTCGTCTCGATCCCCGTGGCAGCAGTCGCCCTCTTCATCGCTGACGCGCCGACCGCCGTTCTCACCCCCGAACTCATCGCCGACCGCCTGAACGGCGACGCGAGCACGATCGGATGGATGAACGCCCTCGTGGGCTGCGGTGCCGCGATCGGGGCTCTCGTTACCGGCCATTTCGGCGGAGGACGTCGGCCGGCGATGATCATATTCGGCTCCTGGGGAGTCGCGCACCTCGTAACCGCCCTGACGTTCGGGCAAACCTCCGCGACCGTCGCCATCGTGCTGTCCGGTATTCGCGGAATCCTGTCCGGATTGGGTGGGACTCTGTGGAACGATCTGTTGATGCGAAACGTCGACCCTCGGATGCTCTCCCGTGTCTTCAGCCTCGACAATATGGGATCGTCGTCGCTGATGCCCCTCGGTGTCGTCGCCACGGGCATCGTGGTGGGCGCCTGGCCCGCTGTCGCGATCGTCGTCATCGGCCAGGCAGTCTCAGGGGTGCTCATGCTCGCGCTGCTTCTGAGGCGGCCGATCCGAGATGCATGATGTCCGGCACGCATGTGGATAGCACAAGGATCGACGACGAGGAGACGAGATACATGGCCCTTCCTGCATGTTGAGCTGCGCCCAGCAACGTCAATAGCGGCCAGTAGCATCTGTCTCACGATGTTGGTGAGGCGTGCATCGGCGTAGAGCGGAGTGCATTTTTGACTGTACAGTTCGACCTCGCAGGAGACTGTTCCTACGGCGAGTGTGAGAGGTGGATGTATGCGGACGGCGCCTCACTCACCATCGAACTCGCTGATTCGGTGGAACCGATGCCACAGGCCGACGCGTATCTGGCGGATCTCCAGCGGCGACATCCGCGGCGCTTCTCGGACATTGCGGTGCGTTTCGAGCACTACTCGATTTATGGGCGGTTTGAGCCGATACGTGAACTTCGACAGTCGCGTGGGGATATCTGGGAGATCAAAACAGCAGAGGGTCGCGTCCTCCACTTCGAACTGTCAGCGACCTCCCGACACAAGCGAGTCGTGAGAGTCACCAACTGTTGCGAGAAATCGAAGAGCAAGACCCAGGAAGGCAGGCTGCCGGAGCACCATATCCGCAAGGCCGAGGCGATCAAGAAGGTAGACGATGAGCGAGGTTGAGCGAGTTCGCGCGGCTGGAGCGGTGACGCCAGCTGTGGAAGACGTCGCGGTTCTGCGTGCGGACAGCCGGTTGCGCCTTCGCGCCCTCGCACTCATCCACGGTGCGATGGGGGCCTCGCACGTATCGAAGGCGGAGCTGGCGCGACGCCTTGGTGTCGGGCGTTCCGCGGTGAACTCAACGCTGAAAGGTAACGGCAACGTCACGCTCAGAACCTTGAGCGAATACGTGGGTGTCCTCGGATTCGAACTCGATCTGTTGCCCACAAGAATGGGCGAAGTGGCGGTATCGATTCGCGAGCGACGCGCGCCCCGTGTCGCTGAGCTGACTCTCAGAGACCGGGATCTCGCGCAGCGCGGAGGTGTTCACGCCGTCGCGGAGGTCAATCGCTCATCCACTTCTCACGGTGTTCTTGCCGGGTCTGGGGGCGGGCCGCACAAGATCGAAAGCAATAGTGTCAGCCAGGTATCTCTCGTGTCCGTGACTCAGGTCGGGGCAGTGCGATGAGAGTGCGGCAGTTTGATTTGGCCGATTCTGTCGTCGTTCGCAACGGTCTGCTGACGACGGTCAATGGCGGATTGAACCTGCTGTCGCGCGCTGAGTTTCCCGCGACGCTCGATGCAGACCTCGCGGTAGTCGTCGAGTTCGATATTCCTGTGGACGCGAGTGTGGCGGTCGCGATCAAGATTCAGCTCTTCAAGGTGGGGGCACCAGAATCCTCTGTCCTCATTGCGGAGCTGACTGGCCAACTCAATCGCGAACGTGATGCCATGACCGACATCGTGACGATGAGCATCCCGCAGCCAGTAGCGCACCTCACGGTCGACGCTCCAGGGGGACTACGCGTTCGAGTTGTACGAGAGCGACGTGAAGTGTGCGGAGATGCGCTTCGCTGTCACGGAGCAGCGTGCGTAGGGGTGGACGGCCGCCCGTCGCCTGAGCCCTGATCCACCGTGTCGGTTTTGACGGGGTGGGACTCTGGTGTTGGTTCAGTGGTGGCCTTTGTGGGCGTGCGGGTGCTGCCAGCTGGTGCTCTGGCTCTTCCACTTCGGCTCCGGTCGCGCCCGTCATGGGCTGGGTGGTCAGGGCGTTGCCGTGCGTGGCGGGTCGGTCGCGGTCGCCCAGAGCAGCGCCCATGCTGGCGCCCAGGGCCAGTGCGCGGGCAGGTGCATCACGAGCCGCCGCCCTGTCGAGGCGAGTCTTGCGGGGGTGCTGATGATGGTGCGCTGTAGCGTCGCCATGCGTGCTCTGCCGAGGCCGGCGGCAGTGGCTGCGGCGCGAGAGAGGTTGTGAGCGATGACTGCGAGCTGGAGCCAGGCGTGGTTCGCGGTGAACTTCCCGGAGGGCAGATGAGCGAGTGGGCCGCTCTTGAGCTCGGCGATGACCTGCTCGATGATCGCGTGACCGCGGTGGAGCTTGTCCGCCTCGATCCGGTCGAGGTCGCTGTTGGTGATGAACGCGTGATACCGCCAGGTGTCGAACAGCGTCTCCTGCCCCTGCGCGGCGTTGACGTTCAGGCGCTTGACGCGGCGCACGATCAGCCGGCAGGCGATGTGCTCGTCTTTGGGTCGGGACACGAACGCGGTGAACGGAGCCTCGGCGACCTCGGCGTCGCTGATCCATTCGCCGGTGTCCTCGTCGCGGACCGCGTTCGTCCCCTCCAACTCCGCGTGCGTGCGCGCCAGAATCGCATCGTTGCCGTGACTCCACAGCAGCAAATCCCCGACCGTCTCCAACTCGTCCCGTGTGCGTACGTCCACGCGACCGCCGACGAAATCCGATGCGATCCGATCCGGTACCAATCACACAGGGCTGCGTCAAGGGAGAGCGCGTCAGCGCTGGCAGCGCGGGCACCAGAACGCGATGCGCTCGGCGGTCGGGTCGGCGCCGAGCTCGCCACGACGGATGCTCGTGCCGCAACGCCGGCACGGTCTGCCGCCTCGACCGTAGACCCAGTTCCCCTGCCCACGGCGGGTGTCGCCGGTGAACGTGCGGATGGGCCGGTCGCGGTTGGCGCGGATCATGCGCGACGCGGTGTCGACGAGCGCGGGCGCGTCGATACCGGTCGTGGGTCGCGTCGGCAGGATGCCGCGGACGAACAGCACCTCGTTGGCGTACTCGTTGCCCAGGCCCGCGAGGTTGCGCTGGTCGAGCAGGGCGACGTGCGCCGGCCGCGGGTCGGCGGCGAGGTTCTGCGCGGCGACGACGGGATCCCAGTCGGGTCCGAGCAGGTCGGGGCCGAGGTGTCCGACGACGCGGTCCTCGTCGGCGGTGCGGAGCAGCTCGACCATGGCGAGCTCGAAGCCGACGGCATCCGTCCGCCGGTCGACATCGCCGACGCCGACGATCGCGCGTGCCTGGAACGCCGGCGCCCGCCAGCGCTCGCCCGGCCGGTAGACCTGCCAGCGGCCCTCCATCTTCAGGTGCGAGTGGAGCGTGTATTCCCCGATGTGTATCAGAAGATGCTTGCCGCGCGGCGTGACGTCGTGGACGGTCTCGCCGGTCAGGTCGGCGGTCGCCGCGCGCGGCACACGAAGCTCGAACCGCGTGACCTCATGGCCCGCCAGCGCGGCGTGCAGCATCCGCGCGGTCTGGAAGACGGAATCACCCTCGGGCACGACGCATCACCGCTGCCGGCGCAGGGTGAGGCCGCGACTCGACTCGACGAAACCCGCCTCGCGCAGGGCGCGGCCAGCGGGGGTGCTGTAGACGAACTCTCCCGAGACCTGCTCGATCGTCAGCGCGTCGAGGCGGCGGCCGCGGGCGGTGTCGACGAGCGAGCGGGCCGCGGCATCCAGGGTCGCGGCGTCGTCGGTGAAGGCGAGGGCCGAGCGCCCGCCGCGCTCCAGGTACAGCACCAGGGCGCCGTCGACGAGCGTCACGAGGCCGCCGGCCTTGCGGCCCGGCCGGTGCGCGACGCCGTCGAGGGCGGGCCACGCGAGCGCCGCCCCATACGGATTGGCGGGGTCGGTCGCGGCGAGCGTGATCGCCTGCAGCGGCGCCGGATCGGGCAGCGTCGCGAAGTCGCGGAGCCGGTCCACGGTGGCGGATGCCGCGAACTGCGCTGCGCCCAGCTTCTCGATGACGTAGCCGCGGCGGCAGTGGCCGGCATCCTCGAATCCGGCGAGGATGCGGTATGCCTGCGCGAAGCCGCCCGGCATCCCCTCGGTCTGCACGCTGCCGCGCGTGACGACGCCGTAGCGATCGAGGAGCAGGCTCGCCGCGGCGGTCGCGCGGAGCGCGGGGTCGGTGCTCGGCGCCGGCAGCAGCGACCAGCGGCCCCCGATGAGGGGCGGACGCTGCGGTGTGGTGCGAGGGACGGCGGCCAGCGGCGTGCCGCGGAACATCCGGGTGCGGGGTGTGCGCCGCACGGCGCGGTGCGCCTGCGAACCGGCGCCGAGCAGCGCACGCACCGGCGCGAACGTGTCGTTGGTGACGCGGGCCGTCCAGGTGAGATTCCAGAGGGCGTCGACGACCTCCTGCTCGCTGCCCGCCCCGGTCATCGGGGCCAGCTGCGCGGCGAAGTAGGCGCCGCCCGCGCCGAGCGCGTCGAGGATGCGCTGCTCCAGCGCCGTCGGCGGCTCGGGGTCGGCGGGCTCCACGAGCGTGAGCGGCGCGGCGTCGGCGGGGTGCAGGGCGATCCAGCCGTCGCGCCCGGGCAGCGATCCGTGGCCCGACCAGACCACCTCGCCGGTCGCGGTCAGCTCGTCGAGCATCGCGGAGGAGTAGTCGGCGACGCGGGAGGGCAGGATCAACGACTCCCACGCGCTCGCCGGCAGCGGCACTCCGGCCAGCTGCTCGATCACGGCCAGGGCGCCGTCGATGCCCTCCAGCGGCCGCGTCACGTGCTGCCACACCGGGAGGAACCGTGCGTAGGCCTCGGGGGCCACCGGCTCGACCGTGCCGCGGATGGCGGCGAGCGAACGCAGGCGCAGCCGGCGCAGCACCTCGCTGTCGCACCACTCCAGATCGTCCGTCGAGCCGTCCGCGGTCCCCGAGCCCGCGCCCGACCCTTCCGGCAGGAAGAAGCCGCTCGCGATGCGCCCCTGCGACTCCAGTCGCTGCAGCGTCTGCCGGGCGACGGCTGCGCCGACGCCGAGCCGCGTCGCGACCTCGACGGTGCGGAACGGCCCGTGCGTCCGTGCGTGCCGGGCGACGAGATCGGCGAGCGGGTCGGCGGCCGGTTCGAGAAAGGCGTTCGGGATGCCGACCGGCAGCGCGGTGCCGAGCGCGTCGCGCAGGCGCCCGGCATCCTCGATCGCGGCGACCCGCTCGGCGCCGCCGATCGTCACCCGGATCGCCCGCCGCGCCGCAACCAGCGCCTCGAGGTGTGCGGCGGCTTCGGTGGGGGGTGCGTGGGGCGTTTCGTCTCGCTGCGCTCGCTCAACGACCGGGGCTTGCTCGGCGTCCGGAGCCTCCGCTTCGTCCGGTGGCGTTTCGTCTCGCTGCGCTCGCTCAACGACCGGGGGCTGCGCTCGCTCAACGACCGGGGCGTGCTCACCCTCGGTCGCCCCGCGAGGAGCGAAGCGACGAGACGAAACGTCGGTGACGTCCCCCGGCTCCAGCCGCTCGGCGACCTCGGCGGCATCCATCGGCCCGAGCAGGCGCAGCAGGTCGGCGACGCCCTCCACGCCGTGCGCGCGTCGCGACGGATCGAGGCGTTGCGCCTCGCGTTCGAACTGCGCGATCACGTCGGGGTCGAGCAGCTCCCGCATCTCGACCTTGCCGAGCAGCTCGGAAAGCAGCGCCGGGTCGACCGACAGCGCGGCGGCGCGGCGCTCGGCCAGCGGCGAGTCGCCCTCGTACATGAACGCGCCGACGTATCCGAACAGCAGGTCGCGGGCGAACGGCGACGGCGTGGTCGTGGTCGTCTCGACGAGGCGGATGCGGCGGTCGCCGATCGACCG
The DNA here is from genome assembly GCF_047602155.1 of Microbacterium sp. Classification (GTDB taxonomy): domain Bacteria; phylum Actinomycetota; class Actinomycetes; order Actinomycetales; family Microbacteriaceae; genus Microbacterium. The sequence goes on from NZ_JASGHZ010000001.1 coordinate 1,489,006, forward strand.
TGCGATGCGCAGCAGCGCGGGCAGGTCGTAGACGTCCTGCAGCACCTCGCGGAGCGTCTCCAGGATGATCGGGAACGTCGGGTGGCGCCGCGCGACCTCGAGCAGTTGCGCCGACTTCTGGCGCTGCTGCCACAGCGGCGCCCGCTTGCCCGGGTGCAGGCGCGGCAGCAGCAGGGCGCGCGCGGCGCACTCGCGGAATCGTGAGGCGAACAGCGCCGACCCGCCGACCTCGTCGGTCACGAGCTGCTCCAGCTCGTCGGGTGCGAAGACGAACAGCTCCGCGCCGGGCGGCTCGGCCTCGGCATCCGGCACCCGCACGATGATGCCGTCGTCGCTCGCGACCGCCGAGCCCTCGACGCCGAGGCGCTCGCGGATGCGCGCATTCACCGCCAGCGCCCACGGCGCATGCACATGCATGCCGTATGGGGAATGCAGAATGATCCGCCAGTCGCCGACCTCGTCGCGCGAGCGCTCGACCGTCAGGGTGCGATCGGTCGGCAGGCTGCCGGTGGCCTCTCTCTGCTCGGCCAGGTACGACAGCAGGTTGCCGATCGCGTTGTCGTCGAGGCCGGATTCGCGCAGCCGCTCGGCCGCCTTCTCGGGGGCGGATGCCGCCACCTCCCGCGAGAACCGGCCCAGCGCCTCGCCGAGTTCGGCGGGTCTGCCCAGGCCGTCGCCGTGCCAGAACGGCAGCTTCCCGGGCTGCCCGAACGCGGGGAGCACGGTGACGCGGTCGTGCGTGATCTCGACGATGCGCCAGCTCGTCGTGCCGAGCGTGAAGACATCGTTCACGCGCGACTCGTAGACCATCTCCTCGTCGAGCTCGCCGACGCGGGCACCCCGGGTCTCGCCCGCGACGAACACGCCGAACAGGCCGCGATCGGGGATCGTCCCGCCGCTCGTGACGGCGACGCGCTGCGCCCCGGGGCGGCCGACCAGCGTTCCCCGGTCTCGATCCCACACGACCCGTGGGCGCAGTTCGGCGAACTCGTCGGAGGGGAAGCGACCGGCGAGCAGATCGAGCGTCGCCTCGTACGCCGAGCGCGGCAGCGTGCGAAACGGCGCCGACCGCTTGACGGTCTCGAACCACCCCTCGACGTCGACCGGCCCGACCGCGCACGCGGCGATCGTCTGCTGCGCGAGGATGTCGAGCGGATTCTGCGGCACCGCGATCGCCTCGATCTGGCCCGCCAGCATCCGCTCGGTGACGACCGCCGTGTGCAGCACGTCACCGCGGTGCTTCGGGAACAGCGCCGCACGGCTGACCTCGCCGACCTGGTGCCCCGCGCGGCCGACCCGCTGCAGACCGGATGCCGCCGACGGCGGCGCCTCGACCTGGATGACGAGGTCGACCTCGCCCATGTCGATGCCCAGCTCCAGACTCGACGTCGCCACGACGCAGCGAAGGATGCCGGACTTCAGCTCGTCCTCGACCTGCGCGCGCTGCTCCTTCGACACCGACCCGTGGTGCGCCTTCGCGAGCACCGGCTCCGCGCCGGACGAGACGCCCGCCTGCGCCTCCCCGTTCGCCCCCCCACGCGCCGCATCCGCGCCGCGCGGAGCCTCTGCTCCGTGGACCCCCATGGCCGCGGGCATCCTGCCGGTGCTCCCGCCCGTCCCCGAGCTCGTCGAGGGACCCTCTCCGAGCCGCGCGGCGTAGATCTCGTTCAGCCGCCCCGTGAGGCGTTCGGCGAGCCGGCGCGAGTTGGCGAAGACGATCGTGGAGCGGTGCGCGAGGATGCGGTCGACGATCGCCTCTTCCACGTGCGGCCACACCGACCCGGTGACCTCGGTGGGCTGCGCGGGGCCGAACCAGTCGCCCTCGCCGTCGGAGTCCCCGGCATCCGGCGTCTTGCGCGTCGCCGAGCCGCCCTCGGTACTCCCCGTCGCGCCCGGCGGTGGGGGCGGATTGAGCAGGTCGGCGACGGGCACGACGACTCTGAGGTCGAACGCCTTCGTCGCGCGCGGGGCGACGATCTCCACGGGCGCGGCTCCCCCGAGGAAGCGCGCCACCTCGTCGATGGGGCGCACGGTGGCCGACAGCCCGATGCGCTGGGCGGGCCCTCGAGCAGGGCGTCGAGCCGTTCCAGGCTGACCGCCAGGTGTGCGCCGCGCTTGGTCGCCGCGACCGCATGCACCTCGTCGACGATGACGGTGTGCACGCCGCGCAGGGTCTCGGCCGCCTGGCTCGTGAGCATGAGGTAGAGCGACTCGGGCGTCGTGATGAGGATGTCGGGCGGGTCGGCGACGAGCTTGCGCCGGTCGGCCGAGGTCGTGTCGCCGGATCGCACGCCGACGGTGACGTCGGGCAGGGCGATGCCGAGGCGCCGCGCCGCCTGCCCGATGCCGACGAGCGGGGAGCGGAGGTTCCGTTCGACGTCGACCCCGAGCGCTTTCAGTGGCGAGACGTAGAGGATGCGGGTGCGCCCGGCATCCTTCGTCTTCTTGCCGGCGGCACGCGCCGGGGCGTTGTCGTGGAACACGCGGTCGATCGCCCAGAGGAACGCCGACAGCGTCTTGCCCGACCCGGTCGGGGCGACGACGAGGGCGTGGTGGCCGGCCGAAATCGCCTCCCACGCGCCGACTTGCGCGTCGGTCGGCCGCGCGAAGGCGCCACGGAACCAGTCCTGCGTCGCAGGACCGAATCTCTCGAGCACGTCGGCCACCCGTCCATCTTCGCGTGCACCGCCGACATCCGGGTCGCCGCTCGCGGCGGGCGAACGGGCGGAGGCCGCGGCATCCGCCCAAGAGTCGGCAGTTGTTGTTGCCTCATCGCGCGGGATGCGACAACGACTGCCAGGCGAGGGGATGCCGCCTCGCTCACCACCGCTCGAGCGGGTCGCATCTTGCCGCTCTGGCGTGCGCATTCCGACCACCTGCGACCCGCTGCCGTACCGTCACCCCCTCTCGGTCAGCTCCCCGCCCCGCAGCTCGAGCACGAGGTCGGGGTCCAGGCGGGCGAGGAAGCCGTCGTCGTGGCTCACGACCAGCACCGCGCCGCGGTAAGACCTCAGCGCCGCGACGAGCTGGTCGACCGTGTCGAGGTCGAGGTTGTTCGTCGGCTCGTCGAGCACGAGCAGCTGGGGCGGCGGATCCGCCATGAGCAGGCACGCCAGCGCCAGCCGGAACCGCTCGCCGCCCGACAGCGCCGCCACCGGCCGGAGCACCGCGTCGCCGCGCAGCAGGAACCGCGCGAGCCGGTTGCGCAGTTCGACGTCGCCGACCCCGGGAGCCGCCCGGCGCAGGTTCTCCAGCGGTGTCGCGTCGTCGTCGAGCCCGTCGACGCGCTGCGACAGGTAGCCGATGCGGTCGGTGTGGGCCTCGGCACGCGCCTCGGCGTGCACTGCGGCGCGCGAACGGGCGGCGCACAACTCAGGCAATCCGGGCCTCCGAGCCCGATCCGGCGCCAGACCCATCCAGCCTGAATTGTGCGCCGCATCGGCCGCTGCCGCATCGGGGTGCGCCGCACCCGTCCCCGCCGCCCGGCCCACGAGAAGTTCGACGAGGGTCGTCTTGCCCGCGCCGTTCGGCCCGATGAGGGCGACCCGCTCCGGTCCCTGGATCGTCCACGATCGCACGCCGTCGCCGAGTGTCGCGATGCGGCGGCCGGCGGCGACGCCGGGGTCGGGCAGGTCGATGCGCACCATCGCGTCGTCGCGCACGCGCCGCTCGGCGGCGTCGAGCACGGCCCGGGCCTCGGCCTCCTTTCCGGCGGCCTCGCCGCGCAGCCGCCCCGCCGACACCTGCGCGGCGCGCTTGCGCGCGTTCGCCACGATCCCAGGCACGCGCTTCTCGACCGCTGCCTTCCGTCCCATCGCGGCGCGCGTGGCCAGCACCTGTTCCTGATGGATGCGGTCGCGCTTCTCGCGCCGCACCGCCTGGCGCGCCGCGGTCTCGGCCTGCCGGGCCGCGGCCTGTTCGGCATCCAGCCACCCGCGCCACTGCGAGTACGGTCCGCCGAAGGTCGACAACGACGACCCGTACAGCTCGGCCGTGTCGTCCATCAGCTCGAGCAGCGTCGTGTCGTGGCTGACGACGATGAGCGCGCCGCGCCACGTGCGCACGAGGTCGTACACGCGCGCCCGTGCGTCGCGGTCGAGGTTGTTGGTCGGCTCATCGAGCAGCGCGATCGGCGCGCCGCGCAGGCGCACGCCGACGAGCGCGGCGAGCATCCCCTCGCCGCCGGAGAGCTCGCCGATGCGCCGATCCAGGGCGTCGGGTGGGAGCCCCGCCTCGGCGAGGGCCGCCACGGCGCGCGCCTCGACGTCCCAGTCGTCGCCGACGGCGTCGAAGTGGCGCTGGTCGACCTCGCCCGCGGCGATCGCGCGGACGGCATCCAGCGCGTCGCCGACGCCGAGCACCTCCGCGACGCGCCGGCCGGTCTGCAGCGTGAGCCGTTGCGGCAGGAGGTCGACCGCGCCGGTGCGATGGATCGATCCGGATGCCGGAGTCAGCGATCCCGCGACCAGCGCGAGGAGCGTGGACTTGCCGGCGCCGTTGCGGCCGACGAGGCCCGTGCGTCCGGTGCCGAAGGCGCCCGAGACGTCGTGCAGCGCGGTGGTGCCGTCGGGCCAGGTGAAGGTGACGCGGTCGAGAACGATCGCGGGGGTTGGTACAGAGTTCTTTGCAGGCATGAGGCCTCCCGTCTGTCGGTGCGCGGACGCGCGACAGCGGGATGCCTGAAGAGGGCCGGATGCCGACGGTCTGCGCGAGGGGTGAAGTGCGCAGACGTCGTCGAGGGTTCGGAGTCGACGGGAGCCGGCGCGGGATTACAGCGCGGACGCGTCGATCTTCAACGGAACTCCTCGGTCGGGGGCAGGGCCGCTGCCACTGTACCCCAGCCGCCCGGTGCGGTGATCCACCAATCTGCAGGATCACCTGTGACAGAAGTGAACTCGGCGGCCCGAAAACGGCCGTCGAGTCACATCCGGTCCTGCAGGCTGGCGCGGCCCGGGGTCGCGGTCAGCTGCCCGCGGCGAGCCGCCCGTCGAGGAACGCGCGCACGTCATCGAGCTCCTCCTGCGACACGCTGTGGGTGAGCCCGGGATACACGCGGCCGCTGAGCTCCACGTGCGCCGGCAGCCACGCGATCGTGTGCGCGACGCGGTCGGCGGGGATCACCTCGTCGCGCGCGCCGCGCCCCCAGAACACCGGCGGCCGCACTCTGGCCAACTCCGCGTCGGTCGGCAGGGCGCCGGCATCCGCGTACCCCGCGAGGTTCACGGCGAACGCGAACCGTTCCGGCCGCAGCCGCAGCGCCTGCAGGGCGATGACGGCGCCCTGGGAGAATCCGAGCAGGCCGATGGATGCCGCATCCGTCGCCGCGTCGAGCCACTCCAGGAACCGTTCGGTCGCCGCCGTCGTGCCCGCCGAATCGCGGGCGTGCAGCCCTTCGATGGGGAACCACGACCAGCCCGGCGTCGGAAACGGCGGCGCCAGCGGCGCCCGCACCGCCGCGACGACGAACTCTGCGGGCAGATACGGCACGAGCCCGAACAGGTCGCCCTCGTTCGAGCCGTAGCCGTGCAACAGCACGAGCAGGGGTCGCCCCGCGCGCTCCTCGGGCGGCGCCGACCACAGCACCGCGTCGGCATCCAGCTGTGGGATCTGGGTCATGCCGTCATTCTCGCAAACCTCGCCGATGTCGTCGGCGCGCCGCCGAGGTGGGCGCGGAGTGGGGGCAGGGAGCGAGGTCGGGGTATACATGGAGCATGGCCGTTCGCACCCCCGACCCCGACCCGAACGAGCGCGACGACGACGGGACGCCGCGCGATCCGCTGCGGGGCCTCGGTGCATCGTTCGGCAGCGGCGCGGGCGGGGCGATGGGCCACCCGCTCGGCGACGGCACGTTCGGCTCGCCCGCGCCGGGCAATGCCGCCAACCCGGCCTGGCTCACCGACATCGAACTGGCCGAGGCGCGGCGCCGACTGCCGATCCTGTACGTCGAGGCGGTGCCGGTGCGCACCGACGGCGTCGGAGCGGTCACCCAGGTGGGCGTGCTGCTGCGGGCGACGCCGCTGGGTGAGATCACGCGCTCGATCGTGTCGGGGCGCGTGCGTTACGGCGAAACGGTGCGCGACGCGCTGTTCCGGCACCTGGAGAACGACCTCGGGCCGATGGCGTTCCCGCAGCTGCCGCCGCAGCCGGTGCCGTTCACGGTCGCCGAGTACTTCCCGATCCCCGGCGTCAGCGCCTTCCACGACGACCGCCAGCACGCCGTGTCGCTCGCCTTCGTCATCCCCGTCACCGGCACGTGCGAACCCCGCCAGGATGCCCTCGAGGTGACGTGGATGTCGCCGGAGGAGGCGGCATCCGACACCCTCGCGAGCGAGATGGAGGGTGGGCGCTCGACGCTCATCCGCCTGGCGCTCGCGTCGGTGGGCGCGCTGCGCTGAGCCGCCGCGACCGTGACGGGGTCGCCGGCGCGCCGTAGGCTCGACCGCATGAGTGCACCCGAGCCGCTGACCTTCCCGACCGACGCCGACGGCTGGCTCGCGTTCGCGTCCGAGCGGCCGGATGCCGCCATCGCCCAGACGGCGGCCATCGACGCCCGGCTGAAGGCCGGTGAGGGCGATGCCGCCGCCCGGCTGGAGCTGTGGAACGACGCCGACCTGGCCCTGCGCCGGGCCACGCACGAGGTGTACCTCCTCAGCGAGGCGCACCCGGATGCCGCCGTCCGCACGGCCGCCGAAGACCAGGTCCAGCGGCTCGAGGCGCTCTCGGCCGCCCGCCTGCTCGACCGCGACCTGTTCGACGCGCTGGCCGCGATCGACGCCGATGCCGCCGGCCTCGGCGCCGGCCAGCGGCGCCTGCTCGACCATGTGCTGCGCGACTTCCGTCGCGGCGGCGTCGCTCTGCCCGACGCCGAGCGCGAGCGCGTGCGCGAGCTCACCGAGCGCGACACCGAGCTCGGCCTGGAGTTCTCCCGCAACATCCGCGACGGCCGCCGCGAGATCCGGGTGGCGCCCGAGGCGCTCGCCGGCCTCCCGCAGGACTTCATCGACGAGCATCCCGCCGGCGACGACGGCCTCGTCGTCCTCACGACCGACTACACCGACCTCATGCCGGTGCGCGAGTACGCCACCGACCGCGCCACGCGCACCGCCCTCGTCGCGGCCTACAACGACCTCGCCTGGCCCGCCAACGACGCCGTCCTGGCCGAGCTGCTCGCCGTCCGGGCCGAGCGCGCCGCCCTGCTCGGCTACGGCGACTGGGCCGACTACGAGACCGAGACCCGCATGATCGCATCCGGCGCGGCGATCGTCGACTTCCTCGCGCGGCTCGACGATGCATCGCTGCCGGCCGCCGAGGCCGAGTACCCCCTGCTGCTCGAGCGCCTGCGGCGCGACGATCCGGCCGCCGACGAGGTGACGATCGCCGACTTCTTCTTCCTGCTCAGCACGCTGCGCAACGAACTGCACGACGTCGACGCGCAGCTCGTCCGCTCGTACTTCTCGTTCGACCGCGTGCTGCCGGGGGTCCTCGCCACGACCGGGCGCCTCCTCGGCATCGGATACGTGCCGGTCGAGGTCGCCACCTGGCACCCCGACGTGCACACCTACGATGTCGTGCGCGGCGGCATCCGGATCGGCCGCATCCATCTCGACCTGCATCCGCGCGAGGGCAAGTTCACCCACGCCGCGTGCTTCGGGCTGGCGCCGGGGATCGCGGGGCGCGTGCTGCCCGAGGCCGTGCTGCTGTGCAACTTCGCGCGTGGCCTCATGACCCACGACGAGGTCGTGACGTTCTTCCACGAGTTCGGGCACCTCGTGCACGACATTCTCGCCGGCGACCAGCGCTTCGCGCGCTTTTCGGGCGTGGCCACCGAGTGGGACTTTGTGGAGGCGCCCAGCCAGCTGCTGGAGGAGTGGGCGTGGGATGCCGGCGTCCTCGCCGGCTTCACCGCCGATGCCGACGGCACCCCCATCCCCGCCGACCTCGTCGCCCGGATGAAGGTGGCCGACGCCTTCGGCCGCGCGCTCGAGGTGCGCCGCCAGCTCGGCCACGCGAACGTCTCGTACCACCTGCACGTCGACCGCCCCGCCGACCTGCAGGCCGCGACCGAGCACTGGTACGACGTCACGAACCCCGTGAAGCCGCTGCGCGGCGGGCATCCGTACGCCGGATTCGGCCACCTCACCGGCTACGGCTCGTGCTACTACACGTACCAGTGGAGCCTCGTCATCGCCCGCGACCTGCTCAGCGGTTTCGGCGGCGACCTGATGAACCCGGATGCCGCCGCCCGCTACCGCCGCGAGATCCTCGAGCCCGGCGGCAGCCGCGACGCCGCCGACCTCGTGCAGTCGTTCCTCGGCCGCCCGTACGCGTTCGACGCCTACTCGGCCTGGCTCGCCGGCGCCTGAGCGCCCCCCGGTATCCGTGCTGCGCGGTGCGAATTCCCCGGGCGCAGTCGAGGTTGGTCCGGTATCGTTCTCCCTGTCGGCCGACCCGGGGCCGGCGACCCCCCACCCTTCGCGGCGCGCAGCGCCGCCCGCGCCGATTCGGAGAGACATGTCCGACCAGCAGCCCATTCACGGCGACAACCCGTCGCCGTTCGACGAACTGATGTCGGGTGCGCCCGCGGCATCCGGGGCGTTCACGACGACCTTCCGCGGCTACGACAAGGCCGAGGTCGACGCCGCGATCGCCGAGCTCACGGCGCAGCACACGGGCCGCACCGAAGAGGTCGCGCATCTGAAGGACAAGTACCAGCGCGCCGCGGCGACGATCGAGACGCACCTCGCGACGATCGACGAGCTGCAGGCGCGCACGGCGAGCCTGGAAGCCGACCTCGCCGTCGAGGCGGCGCGGGCCAGCAACGCCGAAGAGAAGGTCGCGACACTCAGCAATGAGCTCGTCAACGCGGCCGACGAGTCGAGCAAGGGCCGTGAGCGCTTCGAAGAGGTGCTGCGCGTCGCCGAGGAGCAGGCCAGCGTCATCATCAAGAACGCCAGCGTGCAGGCCGACCGCCTGCTCGAGGCGGCCCGCGAGGACATCGCCGCGCGCCGCGCGCAGGCGCAGACGGATGCCGACGTGCTGCTCTCGCAGGCCGAGTCCGACGCGCAGCAGGCGCGCCTGCGCATCGACACCGAGCTGACGGCGCACCAGGCGCAGATCGAGCGCGAGGCCGCGCACGCCGCCGAGAAGGTGGCGCAGGCCGAGCAGGAGGCCGCCGCCATCCGCACCGAGGCCGAGAAGGGCGCCGCGTCGCTGCGCTCGCTCGTCGCGCGCGAGACCGAGCAGTCGCGCGCCGAGGCCGAGGAGGCCGTGCGCGAGCAGCGCATGCGCGCGCTCGAGTTCGAGGAGTCGCTGACCCGCAGGCAGGACGACGCGCAGCAGGAGTTCCTCATGCTGCACAACCAGGCCGTCGCGCACGCCGAGCGCATCACGGCCGACGCGAACGACCAGGTCGCCGCGTCGGTCGAGCACTCGCAGCGCATCACCGCCAAGGCCGACGACTTCGACAAGCTCATGCGTGCGCAGTCGCAGCAGCTCGAGGCGGACGCCAAGCTGCGGGCGCGCGAGATCGTCGATCGCGCCAGCACGAAGGCGCAGAAGATCATCGACACCGTCACCGCGCACTCGCAGTCGGTGCTGCGCGACGCCGACGACCGGGCGCGCTCGCTGCGCTGGCAGCAGCAGCAGCTGGCGAGCTTCATGACCGAGGTCAAGGAGCTGATCCGCCCCGAGGCGCCCGCGGGGGATGCCGCCGCGGGCGAGGCCGCCAGCGCCGGCACGGCGCGCAAGGCGCCGAAGGCGGATGCCGCCGCCGCCGAGGCGGACGAGCCCGGCGAGGCCTGAACCGCGGCCTCCTGGTAAGACGTTCCGCCGATAGCTACGGTCGCCCCGCGAGCGAAGCGAGACGAAACGACGTGATCGGCACAGAACCGCGTCTCGTCGCTGCGCTCCTCGCGGGGCGACCTGTCGGCGGAACCTCTTATACGCTGGGTGCGGTGAGTCGGGAAGTCTGGTCGACGCTGACCCTCGTCGACCCGATCGGAGCCTCCGATGACCTCATCCCGGCCCGCCCCCGGTATCCCTGAGGGGGGACTGTTCCCCTCCCGCGGCAGCCGCGGCGAAGCGCTGCGCATCGGCGCACTGCTGCGCAAGGAGACCGTCGGGGGCGCCCTGCTCGTCGTGATGGCGGCCATCGGCATCGTGTGGGCGAACTCTCCCTGGGCCGATTCCTACTTCGCGCTGCGTGACCTCGAGGTCGGCTACGAGCCGTGGCACCTGAACCTCACCCTGGGCGCGTGGGCTTCGGACGGGCTGCTGGCGATCTTCTTCTTCCTCGTCGGGCTCGAGCTCAAACGCGAGTTCGTCGCCGGCGACCTGCGTCGCATCGGCACGGCCATCGTCCCCGTCGTCGCCGCGGCCGGCGGAGTGATCGTCCCCGCCGTCATCTACGCGGCCATCGTCCACCCGCACACGCAGCTGCTGCGGGGGTGGGCCATCCCCACCGCGACCGACATCGCCTTCGCGGTGGCCGTGCTCGCCCTCATCGGCTCACACCTGCCCGGCCCGTTGCGGATCTTCCTGCTCACCCTCGCCGTCGTCGACGACCTCATCGCGATCACCATCATCGCCGTCTTCTACACCGAGACGATCGTCGTCGTGCCGCTGCTTCTCGGGCTGCTCGCCATCGTCGGCTACGGCATCCTCGCCCAGCGGTACCGGCAGTTCTTCCATCTCAAACCCGCGGCGGCCTGGCTGATCCTGCTGCCGATCGGGGTCGTCGCCTGGGCGTTCATCCACGCCTCCGGCATCCATGCCACGATCGCCGGAGTGCTGCTGGGTTTCACGATCCCCGTCCTGCATCGCCGGCGCGACCGGGTTCCGGACGCCGAGCCGGGCCTCGCGGAGGTGTTCGAGCACAGGTTCCGGCCGCTGTCGGCCGGCGTCGCCGTCCCGCTGTTCGCACTGCTCTCCGCCGGCGTCGCCCTCGGCGGCATCGACGGGCTCGCCTCCGCGCTCGCCGACCCGGTGACCATCGGCATCGTCCTCGCCCTGGTCGCCGGCAAGCCGATCGGCATCCTCCTGGCGACCTGGCTCACCACCCGCGCCCGCGGCATCCGGCTCGACCCCGCCCTGCACTGGATCGACATCGTCGGCGTGGGCCTGCTCGCCGGCATCGGCTTCACCGTCTCGCTCCTGGTCACCGAGCTCAGCTTCGATGCGGCGGACGCGCACCACGATCACGCCAAGGTCGCGATCCTGCTCGCCTCCCTGATCGCCGCCGCGGTCGCGTCGGTGCTGCTCACCAGCCGGAACCGCCGCTATCGCAGGATCGCCGTGCAGGACGCGGCGGCTCTGTCCGATCAGTGACCCGTCGTCAGGCGGGCGATTTCCGCGACGAAGGCGTCGACGTCCTGCTCGGTCGTGTCGAACGAGCACATCCAGCGCACCTCGTTCGCCGCCGACGCCCAGTCGTAGAAGCGGAACGCCTCGCGCAACCGGTCGGCGACGCCGGGCGGCAGGGTGGCGAACACGCCGTTGGCCTGGGTCGGCTGGGTGAAGCCGACGCCCGCGATCGAACCGTCGGCCAGGCCCGCCTCGACGCCCGCCCGCAGCCGCGCCGCCATCGCGTTCGCGTGCCGCGCGTTGCGCAGGTACAGGTCTCCCTCGAGCAGCGCGATCAGCTGCGCCGAGACGAACCGCATCTTGCTCGACAGCTGCATGTTGAGCTTGCGGAGGTACACGAGCCCCTCGGATGCCGCCGGCTGCAGCACGACGACCGCTTCGCCGAGCATGGCGCCGTTCTTCGTGCCGCCGAAGCTGAGCACGTCGACCCCGGCATCCGTCGTGAACGCGCGCAGGGACGCATCGAGCGCGGCCGCGGCGTTGGCGAGGCGCGCGCCGTCGAGGTGCAGCCGCATCCCGTGCCCGTGGGCGTGGTCGGCGAGCGCCCGGATCTCGTCGGGCGTGTACAGCGTGCCGAGCTCGGTCGACTGCGTGATCGACACGACGAGGGGCTGCGCGCGATGCTCGTCGCCCCAGCCCCACGCCTCCCGGTCGACGAGCTCGGGGGTGAGCTTGCCGTCGGTGGTCGGCACGTTCAGGATCTTGATGCCCGCCACCCGCTCGGGTGCGCCGCCCTCGTCGACGTTGATGTGCGCCGTCGACGCCGCGATCACCGCCCCCCACCGCGGGAGCATCGACTGCAGCCCGACGACGTTCGCCCCGGTGCCGTTGAACACCGGGAACGCCTGCACGCCGTCGCCGAAGTGACCGGCGAACACCTCCTGCAGGCGCGCGGTGTAGTCGTCTTCCCCGTAGGCGATCTGGTGCCCGTCGTTCGCCGCGGCGATCGCGGCGAGCACCTCGGGGTGCACGCCGGAGTAGTTGTCGCTCGCGAAGCCGCGCACGGCGGTGTCGTGGATTGTCGTCACGGTGCTCCAATCTACTTGCGCCAGGCTCGGGTCGATGTGCCGAACTGTTGTCGTGTGCGCCGTTCGGCGTGCCAAAAGCAGGGCGAAACCGTCGTTTCGGTGCCGCAGAGCGGTCTGAGCGCCATCTCAGCCTGCTTTTCGCACACCTCGATGCTCGGCCCCGGTTCCCGCAGGTCAGGAGTCAGCCGCCCCCGGCTGCCGCCAGCACCGCACCCCGGCTGCGCGCCGCCGTCGTCGAGCCAGCCCCTTCGTGTCGAGTCCACCCTGTGTGCACCGTCCGCAAGCGGCCCGCTCGACGCTAACCAGCCGGCTCGACGCAGACGCAGCGTCAGGTGTCGCGTCCGGTGATCCCCGACGTCGAGGCGATGACGTCGCGCATCTTCTTCTCCAGCGCCTCGAAGAACATCGACAGCGGGAACTCGTCGTCGAGCACCGCGTCGGTGTACCCCTTCGGCAGCCCGGCGAGCACCTCCAGCGGCAGCCCGCGCGCCCACTGCGACGCCGGATGCGGGGTCACCACCGAGCGCACGAGGTCGTACGCGGCGAGCCAGTGCGCGACCTTCGGCCGGTCGATCGACTCCCAGTACAGGTGGTCGATCGCGTCGCCGAGGGCGATGACGGCGCCGGGCACCTCGTCCCAGTCGAACGCGAGCGCGGTGTCGGTCCAGTGCAGCACGCCGCGCTGGTGCAGCCAGGCGAACAGCAGCTGCCCGCCGAGCCCGTCGTAGTTGCGCACGCGCGTCCCGGTGATCGCGAACCGGAAGATGCGGTCGAAGATGACGGCGTACTGCACGAGCCGCGCGTGCTCCAGCATCTCCGCCTCGGCGGCGGTCAGCTCCGCCTTCCCGCGCGCGGACAGCCGCGCCTGAATCCCCACGCACTCCCGGAACGCGGTCAGGTCGCACCGCAGCTCTTCCAGCGAGTAGAGGAAAAACGGCATCCGCTGCTTGATCATGAACGGGTCGAACGGCAGGTCGCCGCGCATGTGCGAGCGGTCGTGGATGATGTCCCACATCACGAACGTCTTCTCGGTCAGCTGCTGGTCGGCGAGCATGCGCGCCGCGTCGGCGGGCAGCTCGAGCTTCGTGATCTCGGATGCCGCCGCCACCACCCGGCGATACCGCGCCGCCTCCCGGTCCTGGAAGATCGCACCCCACGTGAACGTCGGGATCTCCCGCATCGCGACCGTCTCGGGGAACAGCACGGCGGAGTTCGTGTCGTAGCCGGGCGTGAAGTCGATCAGCCGCAGGCTCACGAACAGCCGGTTGGTGTACTCGGTCTCCAGCTGCGCGATGAACTCCGGCCAGATCACCTCGCACAGCACGGCCTCGACGTGGCGGCTGCGCGACCCGTTCTGCGTGTACATCGGGAACACGACGAGGTGCCGCAGGCCGTCGACGCGGTGCTGCTGCGGCTGGAACGCGACGAGCGACTCCAGGAAGTCGGGCACGCCGAAGCCGCCGTCGGCCCAGCGCTCGATGTCGTGGACGGATGCCGCCAGATACTCCGCATCGTGCGGGAACAGCGGCGCCAGCTCGCGGATCGAGGCCACGATCGTCTCGACGAGGACGCGGGCGTGCGGATGGTCGGCCGCCTCGGGAACCGACCCGTCCTGCGCCTGCAGCTCCTGCAGGGCGGTGGCGGCATCCTTCAGGGTCAGCCAGGCGGCGGAATCCTCGACAGTGGCCGCCTCTTCGACGACCTCGGGCTCTCCGATGACGGGCTTCGCGGTGGGGGTGAGAACGGACATGGCAGGGAACCTCCGATCGTGCGCGACGAAAACAGGAAAAATTACGGCAGAACTCTTCTGCATCCGATATTCTTCCATGCATGGAGGATGTTGTCGACCAGCGCATCGTCACCGCGGTCTCGCGTGACGGACGCGCCACGCTCGCCGATCTCTCCGCCGAGGTCGGGCTGTCGGTCTCGGCCGTGCAGGCCCGGCTGAAGCGGCTGGAGACGCGCGGGATCATCACCGGCTATCGCGCCGTCGTCGATGCCGCCGCGATCGGCCGGCCGCTCGCGGCGTTCATCGAGATCACCCCGCTCGACCCGGCGCAGCCCGACAACGCGCCCGAGCTGCTCGAGCAGCTCGACGCGATCGAGGCGTGCCACTCCATCGCCGGCGAGGCGAGCTACATGCTGTTCGCGCGCGTCGCGTCGCCGCGGGCACTGGAGGATCTCGTGCGCGACATCCGGCTCGCCGCCAACGTCCGCACCCGCACGACCGTCGTGCTGCAGACGTTCTACGAGCACCGCCCGCTCGCCCCGGCGTGATCCGGGCCGCTCGGCGCCGCGGGCGCCGATCATCGCCGCGACTACTGGGCGATGACGCCCTCGTACACGGCGGTGAAGCGCGCGAGCAGGTCGGCGTAGTAGGCCCGCTGGTCGGCGCTCGGTTCGGTCAACTCGGTGGGCGGGATGAGGGCCGCCAGTCGACCGGGCTGCAGCACCGAGGCCGCCAGCACGGCGGCGCCGCGCATGGTCACGCGCTTGACATCGACGACCTGCACCGGGAAGCCGATGGCCTGCGCGACGATCTGCATCAGCCCGGGGACGTCGCCGGTCACCCCGCCCGAGGCGATCACCCGCTTCAGCTGGGGGTTGGCGAGCACCAACTGCTCGAAGACGCGGGCGTACGAGAGTGCCACGCCCTCCGCCGCCCCGCGCCACAGGTCGAGCGTCGTGGTCGACGACGAGACGCCGGTGAACACGGCGCGGGCGTTGCCCGCCCACCCGGTCGCGCGCTCGCCGGTGAAAAAGGGCAGCACGAGCGGCGTGTCGGAGCGCGGCGGTGCGGTGAGGGCGTCGTGTACCTCCTCCGGGGCGACGGGGGCCAGCGTGGACTGCAGCCAGGCCATGACCCGACCGACGTCGTTGAGGGCGCCGCCGACGATCGACTGGGTGTGCGAGACGGAGTACGCCCACAGGCCGGGCGGGAGAACCTCGGGGGTTCCGGGAACGATGACCCGGATCGCCCCGGACGTCGCCGCCGACAGTGCCGCGACCGACGGGGTGTCGGCGCCGACGCCGATGTTCGACGCATAGCCGTCGGGGATCGCGGGGAACCAGGCCGCCCCGGACAGAGCCGGCCAGCGCTCCGCGACCGCGGGGGAGACGTCGCGGATCGGCTGATCCGGGTCCACGATCGGCGCGAACTGGTCCTTCGTGACGCCGGCGGCCGAGAGCAGTTCCTCGTCGAGCTCCAGCGTGTGACGATTCAGGATGCCGGCCCACGCCATGGTCGACGTCGCCGCCCCCGCGATGCCGGCGAGCTTGGCGTAGATGTACTCGCCGAGCGAGAGGTACTTCGCCGTCTTGGCGACGACCTCGGGCATGGTGTCGCGGAGCCACAGCAGGCGCGGCGGGTGGTAGCTGGTGTGCAGCCGCGCGCCGATGCGCTGGTGGACGGCCGACTCGTCGAGCCGCTCGCGCAGCGCCGCCAGCTGCGCGGCCGAGCGCGAGTCCGCGTAGGTGAAGCAGGGCGTCAGGGCGTCGCCCTGGGCATCGACGCACACCAGCGACGACGCGAAGGTGTCCATCACGACGCCCGCGATCGCCCCCGGTTCCAGATCGGCGACGACGCCGGTGATGACGGCCGACACCTCGTCGGTGACCTGATCGGCGTCGATCTCGGCGGTGCCGTCGGCGGCTTCGGTGAAGGCATGGTCGGCCTTGACCGTGCGCCTCTTGATGGGGCGGCCGTATCCGTCGTAGAGGCAGCATCGGGTCGATCCCGAGCCGATGTCGATCGCCAGGACGAGCGGCCCCGCCGCTTCGGCGAGCGGGATGGACCGGGCGTGCGGAATCGTGGAGACATCGCTCGTATCCACCAATTCGTATCGGACCATGCCATCTCCCTCGATCGCGGTGATCGGTCCGCTCGCGGCGACACCTTGGCGCCGATGCTAACGGAGAGCGCGGGTGGCCGCATATCCTGTCGCGGCCGGCGGCTCCGGGCGAGTAGTGTGAGCGGCACCTTCCGAGCCGGCGACGACGCGGACTCGGGCATGCAGCAAAGGAGCACACGTCATGCACTCACCCATCGCATCCGTCACCACGGGGAGGTGCCGCGGATGAGTCTTCTCTCCTCGATCCTTCCCGCCGTGGCCACGATCGTTCCCCTGGCGGATTCGTCAACGGCCCCCGCCGCGGACACCGTCCAGCTGATCATCGCCGCGATCGTCTCGATCCTCCTGATCGTGGTCCTCATCATCTGGGTGAAGATGCATCCGTTCTTCGCCCTCATGCTGGGCTCGGCGGTCATGGCGGTCGCCGCCAACATGGGCTTCGAGAACTCGTTCACGTCGTTCTCCACGGGCCTGGGCGCCACCGTCGGCGGTGTCGGCGTCCTGATCGTGCTGGGCGCGGTGATCGGCCGGTTCCTCACCGAGTCCGGCGGCGCCGACGAGATCGTCGACACGATCCTCGCCAAGACGCCCGCCAAGCGACTGCCGTGGGCGATGGCGTTCGCCGCGTTCATCATCGGCATCCCGCTGTTCTTCGAGGTCGGCGTCGTGCTGCTGATCCCCATCGTCATGCTCGTGGCCAAACGGGCGAAGCTGCCGGTCATCCTGGTCGGCATCCCGGCGCTCGCCGGCCTCTCCGCCCTGCACGGCCTCGTGCCGCCGCACCCGGGCCCGCTGATCGCCATCGACGCGCTCGGCGCCAACCTCGGGCTCACCCTCGCACTGGGGCTGCTGGTTGCGATCCCGACGGTGATCGTCGCCGGCCCGATCATCGCGAAGCCGATGGCGAGGTGGGTGCCGATCCACGCGTCCGACAAGCTGCTCGGCCCGGCCGACCGCGCCCACACCGGACGCCGGCCGTCGTTCGGCATCGCGCTGTCCGTCGTGCTCATGCCGGTCGTGCTCATGCTGATCATGACCACGGTGAAGGCGCTGGCACTGAACACCAGCCCGGTCGGCCAGGTGCTGGTCTTCATCGGCACTCCGCTGCAGGCTCTGCTCATCACGTCGCTGTACGCGATGTGGGTGCTCGGTCTCGGCCTCGGACGCTCGACAGCCGAGGTCGCGAGCGAGACCGGGGCATCCTTCGCTCCGATCGCCTCGATCCTGCTGATCGTGGGTGCCGGTGGTGGCTTCAAGCAGACGCTCGTCGACTCCGGAGTCGGTCAGGTGATCGGCAGCGGCATCGCCGGGTCCGGCATGCCGCTCCTGCTCGCGGGCTGGCTCGTCGCGGTCGCCATCCGCATCGCGACCGGCTCGGCGACCGTCGCGACGATCACCGCGGCGGGCATCATGGCGCCGCTGGTGGGAGAGCTCAGCGACACGCACGTCGCCCTCATGGTGCTCGCCATCGGCGCGGGATCCGTCTTCCTGTCGCACGTCAACGACGCCGGGTTCTGGCTGGTGAAGGAGTACTTCGGCATGACCGTCACCCAGACCTTCAAGACCTGGTCGCTCATGGAGTGCGCGGTCTCGGTCGTGGGCCTGGCCGGTGTGCTGCTCCTGGGACTCGTCGTCTGACGGCATCCCGCATGCCACGAGGGCGCCGCCGGGATTCCGGGGGCGCCCTCGTCGTGACAGCGGCGGCGCCGGCCTCAGTCCCCGACCTGCTCGGCTTCCGGGTCGTACGCCCAGGTGGGAGCGAGGGCGCGCAGGCGCGCCCCGCGCCACTGCCACGTCGTCCACAGCACGGGCCACAGCGGCAGGGCGGCGGCGCCGCCGATGACGAGGCGCTCACGCCACAGCGTGCGGGCGGGGTCGCCGGGCGCGGGCGCGACGGCCATCTGGTGGTCCCACACGTCCAGGGCGGCCAGCGGGCCCGTGAGCGGGATGCCGCTGTCGCGCAGGATCCGCACCTCGCCGTCGTCGGACGCCGTCCGCTCGCTGATGTGGATGAGCTGGCTCCCCAGCGTGACCCCGCGGGCCACGCCCGATGCCGCCCCGCCCAGGCGCAGGCGCACGGGGATGTCCGCGCCGCGGTCGAGGGTGGCCGGCATCCCGCCCGCCGCCATCGGCTCGAGGTCGAGGATCGGTCCGTACAGGTCGGCAACCACGCGCGGCGAGTGCAGCGCGCGCCACGCCGCGTCGGCGTCGCAGTCCAAGACGAGCTTGAGCATGATGCGCATGCCGCCAGTCTGGCACCCGCCGGTACCGGGCGGCGCGGCCGCCCGGCACCGGCAGGGCCGGCGGGGCGGGCGCGGTCGGCGGGCACGCCGAGAGGTTGTGCCAAATGCAGGGTGAAACGCCCTCAGGGAGCTCTGTGGGGGTCTGGGTGGTCGGTTGAGCCTGCGTTTGGCACGCGGGGCGCGGGTGGGGCGGGTCGTAGCCTGGTCGGGTGAGTTCGCCGTTCGACCAGTCCCGCTATCAGGTGCGTCTCGAGTGGGGTGCGGCGGGGCTCGCCCGGCTCGCGCCGAGCGACCTCGTGGTCGTCGTCGACGTCCTGCGGTTCTCGACGGCCGTCACCGATCGGGTGGATGCCGGGCACGCCGTGCCGCTTGCCGGCGACGGTGCCCGCAGGTCCGTCGACGGCGCGGTCGTCGCGCGCGCGGCCGCGGCCACCGGTGCGACCGTACTGCTCGGATGCCTGCGCAACGCGTCGGCCGTCGCGGGCGTCGTGCTCGCCGAGCAGCGCCGCCGGGCCGCGCGCACGAGCGTCGCCGTCATCGCCTGCGGCGAGCGCGAGCACCGGGCGGCGCCGGTCGGGTCGGTGCCCGCAGCGGATGCCGCGGCGATGACGGCCGGCGCCCTGCGCTTCGCCGTCGAAGACCTGCTCGGTGCGGGCGCCGTCATCGACGCGCTCGGCGCCCTCGGCCTCGACCACACGTCGCCCGAGGCTGCTGCCGCGGGCGAGGCGTTCCGCGGGCTCCGCGGCGCGACGCGCCACCTCCTCACCGCGAGCGGCTCGGGTCAGGAGCTCATCGACCGCGGTGCCCGCGACGAGGCGCTGGCGGCGGCAGCTCTTGATGCGGCCGCCTCTGTCCCCGTCTTGCGCGACGGCGTGTTCACGGCGTACTGAACTCCCGCGGGGTCAGCGCCGCGCGCCGGGTGGCGGGCGTGATCTCGCGGCGGCTCCACGCGAACACGAACCGCTCGTCGAAGGTGCGCGAGCAGCGCGCGCACGAGGTCGCGCGGGTCGCCCGGCGGTGCCGGTAGACGACGTGGCCGACCGGGCACGTCCCGACCCACGGCGCCAGCTCCACGGCGGTCTCGCCGTGGTGGGTCGTGCCGCCGGTGTACCCGAGGCACCGGGCGATGCGCTTCCACACCGGGCCGTGTCCGGCGCGCGCCCCGGCGAGGGCGTGCGCGACCTCGTGCAGCAGCGTCTGCCGGTTGGTCTCGTCGTCGTAGCGCGCCGACAGGTACCGCGACACCGTGATGCGCTTGCGCGTGTAGTCGCACGCGCCGGCACGGCGCTTCGCATTGTCGAACGCGAACGTCCACGAGTCGTCGAGGTGCCGGGCGATGAGCGCCTCGGCGGCGATCACGACCCACAGCCGATCAGACATCGCACCTCACCCCCCGGCATTTGCGCATGCGCGAAACGCTACGCGGGACGTCCGACATTCAGCTGGCGACGGCGGACGAACGGCGCCGCTCCGCCGCCTCGATCGCGACGATCGCCGGTTCCAGTTCGTCGTCCGGCGCGCCGGATTCCTGCCGCAGCAGCAGCCACCGCTTGAAGTCGCTGCGCGCCTGCAGATACTCCTCGGCGTCGAAGCTGACCTTGCCGCGGTGCTGGTAGGCAAACGCCGCCAGCGACGCCCAGCCCTGGCCCTCGGCCTCTTCCGCGCACGTCGTGAGCTCCTGCTGCGCCGCCGCGTACGCGCCGCGCAGCTGCAGCACGCTGGCGTGCAGGATCCGTGCGCGCAGCAGATCCTTGCGGGTGCCGCCCATCCGGGCGACGCGCACCGACTGCTCCGAGACGACGAGGGCGTCCTCCAGCCGGCCGAGCACCTTGAGCAGCCACACCCGCTCCAGCAGCGCCGGCAGGCTGCGCTGGTCGCCCAGCTCGTCCAGGCGCTCGCGGCACTGGTGCGCGTCGACGATCTCGCGCAGGGTCTCCGGGTCGTATCCCTTGATGTAGCTCACCGGCATCCCCTTCCGTCGTGCGGCGCGCGCCCGTAACCAGTGTCGCCCGGCATCCGCCGCATGCGGACAGGCCACGCCGGTTCAGCGTTCGAAGACGGATGCCGCCGGCTTCGGCGACGCCGTCGCATCGGCGTCGGTGGCCACCCGCGCGCCGCGCACGAACTCGTCGAGCTCGGCGCCCTGCGCCACCTTCGCCGGGTGCGGTCCGGCCGCCATGAGCCGTGGCAGCCACTCGACGGGCAGCGGGGCGGGCGAGGCGGCGATGACGAGGTTGCCGAACCGGCGGCCCTTGAGCGTCTGCACCTCGGCGAGCACGATCACCTCGGGCAGCACGGCGCGCACGGTCGCGACCTGGCGGCGCGCGAATGCGAGGCCGGCGCCGTCGGCGACGTTGACGAGCAGCACGCCGCCGGGCGCGAGGAGCCCCGCGAGCGTCCGGAAGTACTCGACGGTCGTGAGGTGCGCGGGGGTCTGGGCTCCGGCGAAGACATCGGAGACGACGAGGTCGGCGGTGCCCCGAAGCCCCGCGGGCAGCCGTTCGGCGACGGTGCGCGCGTCGCCGATGCGCACCCGCACCTGGGCGCCGCGCGGCAGCGGCAGCCGGTCGCGGACGAGGTCGACGAGCGGCTGCTCCAGCTCGATCACCTGCTGGCGCGAGCCGGGCCGCGTGTGCGCGACGTAGCGGGGGAGCGTCAGCGCGCCGGCGCCGAGGTGGACGGCGGTGAGGGGCTGCCCCGGCATCCGCAGCCGGTCGATCACCGCGCCCATCCGCGCGACGTATTCGAAGTGCAGGTGGCTCGGGTCGTCGAGGTCGACGTGCGACTGCGGCGTGCCGTCGACGTCGAGCTCGTAGCCGCCGGCGAAGCGGCTGGGCACGACGCGGGCGATCGAGCCGTCGGACAGGCGTGTCTGCGCGGCGTCGTCCTCCACGCGTGCCCGGGCCATCCCCCCACGCTACCGACCTCCCCACGCGCGTACATTTGCGAGGTCTCGCGAAACCTCCCGAATGTACGTTTCGCACGGCGTTTTGCGGCGTGTCGCGTACATTTGCGAGGTTTCGCGGGGCAGGCGGGGGCGGGGTGAGGGCAGGGTGGGCCGGTAGCGTGGGGCCATGCGCGCGATCGACCTCAACGCCGACCTCGGCGAGACCGTCGACGGGGTGCCGACGGCCGACGACGCGGCGATGTTCGCCGTGGTCTCCAGCGCCTCGATCGCCTGCGGCGGGCACGCCGGCGACCTCTCCTCGATGCGCGAGGCCGTCGCCCGCGCGGCGGCCCGCGGGGTCGCCGTCGGGGCGCACCCGTCCTATCCCGACAGGCCCGGCTTCGGCCGCACCCGCATGCTCCTCCCGGTCGCCGAGTTGCGTGCGAGCGTCGCCGCGCAACTGACGGCGCTCGCCGACGCCGGGGCCGACATCCGCTACGTCAAGCCGCACGGCGGGCTCTATCACGCCATCCGCGACGATCGCGCGCAGGCGAAGGCCGTGACGGATGCCGTCGCTGCCCTGTCGGAGCGCCTGGGCCGCGCCGTCCCGATCCTCGGGCTGGACGGCGAGATCACCCGCGCCGCCGCCGGCGCCGGGCTGCCGTTCCTGCGCGAGGCGTTCCTCGACCGCGGCTACCTGCCGGGCGGAGGACTCGTGCCGCGCGAGACCCCCGGCGCCCTGCTGCACGACCCCGACGAGGTGGCGGCGCGCGCGGTGCGCCTGGCCTGCGCGGGCGTGGTCGAGGCGGTCGACGGCTCGCTCGTCGCCGCGGATGCC
The DNA here is from genome assembly GCF_047602155.1 of Microbacterium sp. Taxonomy (GTDB): domain Bacteria; phylum Actinomycetota; class Actinomycetes; order Actinomycetales; family Microbacteriaceae; genus Microbacterium. The sequence continues at coordinate 1,511,214 of NZ_JASGHZ010000001.1, forward strand.
GTGTCGCTGTGCGTCCACGGCGACTCGCCGGGCGCCGTCGCGATGGCGCGCGCCGTGCGGGCCGCGCTGGACGCGGCCGGCATCGAGGTGCGGGCGGCGTGGTGATCCCGCGCCCCGCAGGTCCCGCGGGCTCCGCGGAACCGGACATCTGCGAGGTTTCGCGAGACCTCGCAGATGTCCGCGACACGCCGTCACACGCCGTGCGAACGCGGACATATGCGAGGTTTCGCGGGGGTGCAGGGCGGGGCGGGCGGCGGGTTATACCGCAGCAGGCACGAAGCGTCAAGGAACCGATTGGACATGGCGCGTCGCGCGGGCTATAGTGGGTAGTTGCGCTCCCTTCCCCCATGCCCTCATATGGTGGTCGGCGTGTGCCCGCGCTGAATCAGTCGCGCGGGCGGATCGGGAGCACTCCACCTGACGACAAGGAAACCAGCCCCTGCCCGGGCTCATGGAGGTAATTCCCTTGGCTGCTGCGCGCAACGCAACCAACTCCACCACCACCCCCAAGAACGGCCGCGGCGCTTCGCGCCTGTCGTTCGCCAAGATCTCCGACACGCTGACGGTCCCCGACCTTCTCGCGCTGCAGACGGAGTCTTTCGACTGGCTCGTCGGCAACGACGCCTGGAAGGCTCGCGTGGCACAGGCGCAGGATGCCGGGCGCACCGACGTGCCCGAGACCAGCGGCCTCGAGGAGATCTTCGAGGAGATCTCGCCCATCGAGGATCTCGGCGAGACGATGCAGCTGGGCTTCACGAACCCCTACCTCGAGCCGGAGAAGTACTCGATCGAGGAGTGCAAGGAGCGCGGCAAGACCTACGCCGCCCCGCTGTACGTCGAGGCCGAGTTCATGAACCACCTCACGGGTGAGATCAAGACCCAGACCGTCTTCATGGGCGACTTCCCGCTGCAGACCGACAAGGGCACGTTCATCATCAACGGCACCGAGCGTGTCGTGGTCTCCCAGCTGGTGCGCAGCCCCGGCGTCTACTTCGACAAGACACCGGACAAGACCTCCGACAAGGACATCGTCAGCGCCCGCATCATCCCGAGCCGCGGTGCGTGGCTCGAGTTCGAGATCGACAAGCGCGACCAGGTCGGCGTGCGCATCGACCGCAAGCGCAAGCAGTCGGTCACCGTGTTCCTCAAGGCCCTCGGCCTGTCGAGCGAGGACATCCTGGCCGAGTTCGCCGGCTACGAGTCGATCGAAGACACGCTGAGCAAGGACACGATCCTCACGAAGGAAGATGCGCTGCGCGACATCTACCGCAAGCTCCGTCCGGGCGAGCAGGTCGCCGCCGAGGCCGCCCGCGCGCTGCTGGACAACTTCTACTTCAACTCGAAGCGCTACGACCTGGCCAAGGTGGGTCGCTACAAGATCAACCAGAAGCTGGGCCTGGACGCTCCGCTGAGCGACTCGGTGCTGACCGTCGCCGACATCGTCGCGACGATCAAGTACCTCGTCGCGCTGCACCGCGGCGACGCTTCGATCCCCGGCATCCGCGGCGGCGCCCCCGCCGAGATCCGCCTGGACGTCGACGACATCGACAACTTCGGCAACCGCCGCATCCGCGCCGTGGGCGAGCTCATCCAGAACCAGGTGCGCACGGGCCTGTCGCGCATGGAGCGCGTCGTCCGCGAGCGCATGACGACGCAGGACATCGAGGCGATCACGCCCCAGACCCTGATCAACGTGCGCCCCGTCGTGGCCGCGATCAAGGAGTTCTTCGGCACGTCGCAGCTGTCGCAGTTCATGGACCAGAACAACCCGCTCGCGGGCCTGACCCACAAGCGCCGCCTGTCGGCGCTCGGCCCCGGCGGCCTGTCGCGTGAGCGCGCCGGCGTCGAGGTCCGCGACGTGCACCCGTCGCACTACGGCCGCATGTGCCCGATCGAGACCCCGGAAGGCCCGAACATCGGCCTCATCGGCTCGCTCGCGTCGTTCGCGCGCATCAACGCGTTCGGGTTCATCGAGACCCCGTACCGTCGTGTCGTCGACAGCAAGGTGACCGACCAGATCGACTACCTGACGGCATCCGAGGAGAACGACTACATCGTCGCGCAGGCCGGTGCCGAGCTCGACCGCAACGGCAAGTTCACCACCGAGCGCGTGCTGGCCCGCCGCGGCCAGGGCGGCGAGGTCGACATGTTCCACGCCGACGAGATCGGCTACATGGACGTGTCGCCGCGCCAGATGGTGTCGGTCGCGACCTCCCTCATCCCGTTCCTCGAGCACGACGACGCCAACCGCGCCCTCATGGGTGCGAACATGCAGCGTCAGGCCGTGCCGCTGCTGCGCAGCGAGTCGCCCGTCGTCGGCACCGGCATGGAGGGCTTCGCGGCCATCGACGCCGGTGACGTCATCACCGCCGACAAGGCCGGTGTCGTCGCCGAGGTCTCGGCCGACGTCGTCACGATCCAGCTCGACGAGGGCGGCACGCAGGACTACTTCCTGCGCAAGTTCGACCGCTCCAACCAGGGCACGTCGTACAACCAGCGCGTCATCGTCAGCGCGGGCGACCGCATCGAGGCCGGCGAGGTCATCGCCGACGGCCCCGCGACGGAGAACGGCGAGCTCGCGCTCGGCAAGAACCTGCTCGTCGCGTTCATGACGTGGGAGGGTCACAACTTCGAAGACGCCATCATCCTCAGCCAGGATCTCGTCAAGAACGACACGCTCTCCTCGATCCACATCGAGGAGTACGAGGTGGATGCCCGCGACACCAAGCTCGGCAAGGAGGAGATCACCCGTGACCTCCCCAACGTCAGCCCCGACCTGCTGAAGGATCTCGACGAGCGCGGCATCGTCCGCATCGGCGCCGAGGTGCGCCCCGGCGACATCCTCGTCGGCAAGGTCACGCCCAAGGGCGAGACCGAGCTGTCGGCCGAAGAGCGCCTGCTGCGCGCGATCTTCAACGAGAAGAGCCGCGAAGTCCGCGACACCTCGCTGAAGGTGCCCCACGGCGAGCAGGGCACGATCATCGCCGTCAAGGAGTTCAACGCCGAGGACGGCGACGACGAGCTCGGCTCGGGCGTCAACCGCCGCGTCGTGGTCTACATCGCCCAGAAGCGCAAGATCACCGAGGGCGACAAGCTCGCCGGCCGTCACGGCAACAAGGGCGTCATCGCGAAGATCCTGCCGGTCGAGGACATGCCGTTCCTCGCCGACGGCACGCCGGTCGACGTCGTCCTGAACCCGCTCGGCATCCCCGGCCGGATGAACTTCGGCCAGGTGCTGGAGACCCACCTCGGGTGGATCGCCCAGCAGGGCTGGAAGGTCGAGGGCACCCCGGAGTGGGCCGTGCACCTGCCGGAGGAGGCCCGCGAGGCCGCGCCCGGCACGAAGGTCGCGACCCCGGTGTTCGACGGCGCGCACGAGGCCGAGATCGCGGGCCTGCTCGACTCGACCACCAAGACGCGCGACGGCGTGCGGCTGATCGACAGCTCGGGCAAGACCCAGCTGTTCGACGGCCGCTCCGGCGAGCCCTTCCCGGCGCCCATCTCGGTCGGCTACATGTACATCTTGAAGCTGCACCACCTGGTCGACGACAAGATCCACGCCCGCTCCACCGGCCCCTACTCGATGATCACGCAGCAGCCGCTGGGTGGTAAGGCGCAGTTCGGCGGCCAGCGCTTCGGCGAGATGGAGGTGTGGGCCCTCGAGGCCTACGGCGCTGCGTACGCGCTGCAGGAGCTCCTCACGATCAAGTCCGACGACATCGTGGGCCGCGTGAAGGTCTACGAGGCCATCGTCAAGGGCGAGAACATCCAGGAGCCCGGCATCCCGGAGTCGTTCAAGGTGCTCATGAAGGAGATGCAGTCGCTCTGCCTGAACGTCGAGGTTCCTCGCCGCCGACGGCACCGCGGTCAACCTCCGCGACACGGATGATGAGGCCTTCCGCGCGGCGGAAGAGCTCGGCATCAACATCTCCACCCGGTTCGAGTCCTCGTCGATCGACGAGATCTGACGCGACCCACCGGCATCCGTTTACAGAATTCCGACACAGGAGAACCAGTGCTCGAGTCCACCACTTTCGAACAGCTTCGCATCGGCCTGGCCACCGCCGACGACATCCGTCGTTGGTCGTACGGCGAGGTCAAGAAGCCCGAGACCATCAACTACCGCACCCTCAAGCCCGAGAAGGACGGTCTGTTCGGCGAGCAGATCTTCGGCCCCTCGCGCGACTGGGAGTGCGCCTGCGGCAAGTACAAGCGCGTGCGCTTCAAGGGCATCGTCTGCGAGCGCTGCGGCGTCGAGGTGACGAAGTCGTCGGTGCGCCGTGAGCGCATGGGCCACATCGAGCTCGCCGCGCCCGTCACCCACATCTGGTACTTCAAGGGCGTCCCGTCGCGCCTCGGGTACCTGCTCGACATGGCGCCGAAGTGACCTCGAGAAGGTCATCTACTTCGCCGCGTACATGGTGATCTCGGTCGACGAAGAGGCGCGCCACCGCGACCTGCCGACCCACGAGGCGAACCTGCGCCTGGAGATCAAGAACCTCGGCGACCGCCGCGACGCCCGCGTGGCGACGCGTCTGCAGAAGCTGGAGGACGAGCTCGCGGCCCTGGAGGCCGAGGGTGCCAAGGCCGACCAGAAGAAGAAGGTCAAGGATGCCGCCGAGAAGGAGATGGCATCCATCCGCAAGAACGCCGACGAGCAGATCGCGAAGCTCGAGCGCATGTGGGAGGAGTTCCGCGGCCTCGAGGTCGGCCAGCTCAAGCAGGAGGACGACGTCTTCCACGAGCTGCAGGACCGCTTCGGCCAGTACTTCGAGGCCTACATGGGCGCCGAGGCGATCCAGCGTCGCCTGATCGCGTTCGACCTGGCCGCCGAGGCCGAGTCGCTGCACCTGCAGATCTCCGAGGGCAAGGGCCAGCGCAAGATCCGCGCGATCAAGCGCCTGAAGGTCGTCAACTCGTTCCTGCAGACCGGCATGACCCCGGCATCCATGGTGCTCGACGTCGTCCCGGTGATCCCGCCGGAGCTGCGCCCGATGGTGCAGCTCGACGGTGGCCGCTTCGCCACGAGCGACCTGAACGACCTGTACCGTCGCGTGATCAACCGCAACAACCGCCTGCGTCGCCTCATCGACCTCGGGGCTCCCGAGATCATCGTGAACAACGAGAAGCGCATGCTGCAGGAGGCCGTCGACGCGCTGTTCGACAACGGCCGCCGCGGCCGCCCGGTCACCGGTACCGGCAACCGTGCGCTGAAGTCGCTGAGCGACATGCTCAAGGGCAAGCAGGGCCGGTTCCGCCAGAACCTGCTCGGCAAGCGCGTGGACTACTCGGGCCGTTCGGTCATCATCGTCGGCCCGCAGCTCAAGCTCCACCAGTGCGGTCTGCCGAAGCAGATGGCGCTCGAGCTGTTCAAGCCGTTCGTCATCAAGCGCCTCATCGACCTCGGTCACTCGCAGAACATCAAGGCCGCCAAGCGCGCCGTCGAGCGCACGCGCCCCGAGGTGTGGGACGTGCTCGAGGAGATCATCCGCGAGCGCCCCGTGCTGCTCAACCGTGCGCCCACGCTGCACCGCCTCGGCATCCAGGCCTTCGAGCCGCAGCTCGTCGAGGGCAAGGCCATCCAGCTGCACCCGCTCGTGTGCGCGGCGTTCAACGCCGACTTCGACGGTGACCAGATGGCCGTGCACCTGCCGCTGTCGGTCGAGGCGCAGGCCGAGGCCCGCGTGCTCATGCTCGCGTCGAACAACATCCTGAAGCCGTCCGACGGCCGCCCGGTCACCCTGCCCTCGCAGGACATGATCATCGGCCTGCACCACCTGACCACGGTCAAGGAGGGTGCGCGCGGCGAGGGTCGCGTGTTCGGCTCGGTCGGCGAGGCGATCCTGGCGAAGGACGAGGGCACCCTCGACCTGCAGGCCAAGGTCCGCGTCCGCATCCCCGGTCTGTCGTTCCTCGAGGGCGAAGCGCCCGAGGGTTACGGGGACGTCCTTGACGGTGACGGGACCGTCCAGAAAAAGGGGCACGGGCTGGTCGACGCGTCGCTCGGTCAGGCGATCTTCAACGACACCCTCCCCAAGGGCTACCCGTTCGTGCGCGAACAGGCCGACAAGGGCAAGCTGTCGCAGATCGTCAACAAGCTCGCCGAGGAGTACCCCAAGGTCGAGGTCGCGGCATCGCTGGACCGCATCAAGGATGCCGGCTTCTACTGGGCGACCCGCTCGGGCGTCACGGTGGCTCTCTCCGACATCCTGACCCCGCCGGACAAGGGCGAGATCATCGCCAAGTACGAGAAGCAGGCGCAGAAGGTCCAGGGCCAGTTCGAGAAGGGTCTCGTCACCGACGCCGAGCGTCGTCAGGAGCAGATCAAGATCTGGACCGAGGCGACCGACGAGGTGCAGGCCGCGATGAAGGCCAACTTCCCGGCCGACAACACCATCAACCGGATGGTCTCGTCGGGTGCCCGTGGTAACTGGCTGCAGATTCGTAACATCGCCGGCATCCGGGGTCTGGTGAACAACACCAAGGGTGAGATCATGCCCCGCCCGATCATCTCCTCGTACCGCGAGGGGCTTTCCGTGGCGGAGTACTTCACCGCGACGCACGGTGCCCGTAAGGGTCTGGCCGACACGGCCCTGCGCACCGCCGACTCGGGCTACCTGACCCGCCGTCTCGTCGACGTCTCGCAGGACGTCATCATCCGCGAGGACGACTGCGGCACCGCGAAGGGCCTCGAGTTCACGATCGCCGCTCCGGGTGCCGACGGCACGCTGGTGCGCGACGCGAACGTCGAGAACTCGGTGTTCGCCCGCACGCTGGCCGCCGACGTGGTCGCGCCCTCGGGCGAGGTCGTGGCCGCGGCCGGCGACGACGTGGGCGACGTGCTCATCGACAAGCTGGTGGATGCCGGTGTCGAGTCCATCAAGGTCCGCTCCGTGCTGACCTGCGACTCCGCGGTCGGCGTCTGCGCGCGCTGCTACGGCCGCTCGCTCGCGACCGGCAAGCTCGTCGACATCGGCGAGGCCGTCGGCATCATCGCGGCGCAGTCGATCGGTGAGCCCGGCACGCAGCTGACGATGCGTACCTTCCACACCGGTGGTTCCGCGTCGGCCGACGACATCACGCAGGGTCTGCCGCGCGTGCAGGAGCTCTTCGAGGCGCGTACCCCCAAGGGCGCCTCGCCGATCGCCGAGGCCGACGGCCGCATCACGATCGACGAGACCGACAAGTCGAAGAAGGTCATCCTCACGCCCGACAACGGCGACGAGCCGCACGTCTACCCGGTGCTCAAGCGCGCGACGCTGCTGGTCGAGGACGGGCAGCACGTCACGGTGGGTCAGCCGATCCTCGTCGGAACGCTCGACCCCAAGGAGGTCATGCGCGTGCAGGGTGCCCGCGAGGTGCAGAAGTACCTCGTCGGCGGCGTGCAGGGCGTGTACCGCTCGCAGGGTGTGCCGATCCACGACAAGCACATCGAGGTCATCGTGCGCCAGATGCTGCGCAAGGTCACCGTGGTCGACCACGGCGACACCTCGCTGCTGCCGGGTGAGCTGGTGGACTTCAAGCGCTACCAGCAGATCAACCGCGAGGCCGTGGCCGAGGGCAAGCGCCCCGCGTCGGGTCGTCCCGAGCTGATGGGCATCACGAAGGCGTCGCTCGCGACGGAGTCGTGGCTGTCGGCGGCGTCGTTCCAGGAGACCACCCGCGTCCTCACGCAGGCGGCCATGGAGGGCAAGAGCGACCCGCTCGTCGGCCTCAAGGAGAACGTCATCATCGGTAAGCTCATCCCCGCCGGCACCGGCCTTGCGAAGTACCGCAACGTCGTGGTCGAGGCGACGGAGGAGGCCAAGAGCGAGCGGTACCCCAACCGCATCTTCGCCTCGGACGGCGCCTACAGCGACGCCGACCTGAGCTACGTCGACTTCGACAGCTTCACGACCGACGACTTCACGCCCGGCACCTACAACTGATCGAGGCGCGAGCACCTGATCGAAGCGCGAAGGCTCCAGGCATTGCCTGGGGCCTTCGCCGCGCCCGCCCTCCCCACCCCGCGAAACCTCGCAAATGTACGCGACACGCCGCGACACGCCGGCGCGAAACGGACATATGTGAGGTTTCGCGGGGGACGGGGGAAGGGGGTGGCGGGGGAAGCTGGCGGCGCGCGGGTGGGGAGCGGCGGCGGCGGGCCAGTGCCGCCTAGCCTGGAGGCGTGGCTCGGATCGGTGGGCGCAACGCCGCCTTCGCATGGATCGTCGGCGTCTGCTGCGCGGCGATCGTCGGCGTGCTCGCGCTGCTCGCGGCGCCGATGATTCCGGCATCCGTCGCGTGGGTGTCCAGTGCGATGAACGAGACGGCGACTCCGGAAGCCGTCGCGACCGGTGACGGGGCGGGCGCCGCCGGCCCGCCGACCGAGTGCGACCAGCTCTACGACGAGGCGCTGTGGGCGTCGCTGCGGTTCGCCAGCGGGTCCGTGCTGACCCCCTCGACCGCCGCGCCGGTGACCACGGCCGAGTCGCTCGTCGCGGCGCTGCAGCCGCAGGTGACGCTGACGTGCTCGTGGCATTCCGACAAGGGCATCGTCTCGACGACCCTCGCGACGGTCCCGACGGATGCCGGCGCCATCGCGGCCGCGGCCCTGCCCGGCGTCGGCTTCGCCTGCACGACCGAGGGCGAGCGCACCCGCTGCACGCGCACCGACGGCGACCTCGTCGAGACGATCGAGGCCGGCGGCGGAGTGTGGCTGTCGACGACGGAGACCGGGTGGCATCCGGAGGACTACGCGAACCGCACCGCGGACCGCGTCTGGGGCTGACCGGCGCCGCGCGACCGGGCGGCAGACGATCGCGGCATCCGTCGTCATCGATGCCGCCGACAGGTCGGCGCGGACTACGGCGTCGGCGTCGGCGTCGCGGTGCGGCCGCCGGGCGGCCAGAGCGCCGCGATGATGGCGTCGGTGTAGCCGGTCGGCGCGAGGTTCGTGTACTGCGTGTCGATGATGACGCCGTCGCGGTAGAAGAGGGTGCGGCCCTGCTCGACGGGCAACGTCGGGTGGTCCCACACCTTCTCGCAGCGGATGCCGTCCTGCGGCTCGTAGCACGTGAAGCCCTCGTTGCCGAGCCGGTACAGCTCGTCGAGCGCCTCGCGCGGGGGCGAATAGCCGATGACCGTGACCAGGCGCGTGGCGGCGGCATCCGGATCCCCCCACACGCAGACCCGCGCGCTGTCCGAACGGATGCCGCCACCCATGCCCTCGGCATTCAGCGGCACGTCCTCGAGCTGATCGAGCACGGCGGCGGTGAGGAGGTCGCGGCATCCCTGCGGAAGGTCGGCGGGCAGCGGCGTCGTCGAGGTCGACGGGCCGATCGGGAACTCCTCGAGGTCGGCGATCGCCGCCGTGGTCGAGGTCGCGGCGGGTGTCGTCGCGGTGCCGCCGGTCGCGGTGCCGCCGGTTGCGGCGCCGGTGTCGGGGGTGCCGGCGCAGGCGGTGAGCGCACCGAGGGCGAGCACCGCCGCGGCGACGACGAGCGCGAGGCAGCGGGGCGGGGACATGGCGTCCACGATAGGCGCCGATGTGCCGCGCGGCGTCGAGACACGGCGGCTTCGCTCCACGTCGTCGGCGGCGGTCGGCGTTACGCTCGCTGTGCGGCGGCACACGTCCCGCGTGAGGAGCACACGCCATGAGCGACCCCAACTACGGCGAGCCGGTCGAGGAGAACATCCCGGCCGACGAGGCGACGTCGATCGACGACGCCGTCGCGAGCGCGCACGAGGGCTTGGCCGATGCCGAAGCGGCCTCGCGTGAGGCCGCCGCGGATGCCGCCGCCACCGACGCTGCGGATGCCGCCGCCGACGCCGCCTCCGACGCTGCCGACGCCGCCACCGACGCCGCGGATGCCGCCGCCGACGCCGGCACCGTCGCCACGACGGTCTCCGGTGCCGCCGATGCTCCCACCGAGTCGTACGCGCGCGACGCCGAGCTGACCCTCCCGTACGAGACCTACGCGACCGATGCCGAAGACGCCGCGGCGGCCGGCGCCGTGGCGGTCACCGCGCCCGAGCCGGTGGCCCCGGTCGCAGCGCCCGCCCCGCAGCCGATCTTCGTGCAGGCGCCCGAGGCGCCCCGCCCGCGCGGCAACCGCGCCGCGGCGGGCCTGATCGGCCTGCTGGCGGCGATCTCGTTCGGTGTGCTGTACCTCGGCGGCGCGCTCGCGCTGCGCGCCTCGACCGGTGAGGTCACCGGGTCGAACGTCGGCACCGAGGCGACCGCGGCGCTGCTGTCGTGGTGGTTCTGGGTGCCGGTGGTCGTGTTCTTCCTCGGGTTCTGGCTGCTCGGCGCGATCATCAACCGCGGGCGCTGGGGCATCTGGGTGATCTTCGGCCTGCTCGTCGGCGCCGTCGCGTACGGCGGCCACATCCTGGGCCAGCTGTTCCAGGCGCCGTTCTGGATGCTCACGGCGCGCGAGGGCGCCGACCTCGTGGAGGCGCAGCTGCTCGCCCCGCTCGCCATCGTCGCGTTCGTGCTGGGCCGCGAGCTGACCATCTGGTTCGGCGCGTGGGTCGCCGCCCGCGGCCGGCGCATCACCGAGCTCAACAACGAGGCCCAGCGCGAGTACGAGCGGACGCTCGAGGCGGGTCCGCGCATCCACCAGGGCTGATGTCCGAGCCGGGCCGCTCCGTCGCACCGCCGGTGGCGGTGGGCTTCGCGGTGGTCGGCTTCTTCGCCCTGCTGATCGCGGGGTTCGGCCTGGTGAGCCTGTACTCGGGCGCCGACATCCTCGCCGTGCCCGGCCTCGGACAGGTGCCGGGTGTCGTCGGCACGGGCCTGGCGACGCTCGCGTTCGGCGGGATCATGTGGATCGCGGCGCATCGCCGGCGTCCGTCGTATGCGTCGGCGGGCGTCGCGGCCGTGGCGGCGTTTCTCGCCTACCTGCTGGGGCTCCTGGTCGGCGCGGTGCTGGCGGGGACGGATGCCGGCCTCGCCCTCGCCGCGATCGGCGGTTTCGCGACGTCGTGGTTCGCCGTCGTGCTGGCCGCGGCCGCGCTCGTCGCGGGCTGGGCGTGCATCGCGCTCGTGCGCACCCGCGCCGCCCGACCGCGGTGGCCCTGGGAGCACGACGACGAGCCGTAGACCGCCCAATCAGGGCATTTCCGGCGCGGGCCCGCGACAATGGACAGCGTGGAGCGGTCGATCGAGACCCAGGTCAGCCAGGCCGTGGACGCCTGGCTGCGCTGGCTGCCGCGCTGGGAGCCGTCGACGCACCGCGGCCGGGTGGCGCCGTGCCGGCGCTGCTTCGGTTCGCCGGTGCTGTCGGCCGCGGGCCTCGGGTCCGACGTGCCGCACGGCGTGCAGCACGGGCTGTCCACGCGCATCAAGACGATCGTCGACCATGCCGTCGCGGAGTACACCTCGCGCAACCTCCCCATGCTGCAGGCCGAGCTCGACCAGCAGGCCGCCCGCAACCGCGCCCGCAGTTACCGGCCCGCCGAGGGGCTCGACCCCGAGTTCGAGGGTCTGCCGCTCGATCCCGAACCCGTGCCCGGGGCGCCTTTCCTGTTCACGATCGGCGGTCTCGCCGAGGAGGTGGATGCCGACATCCCCGCCCTGCCGCCCCTCAGCGACGAGGCCAAGGCGGCGCTGCGGCAGGAGGTCGGTCTCGCCGACGACTACGCGAACATGATCGGCCGGGAGGCGTGCGCGGTGCTGCTGCACCACCGCCTGCGCATCCAGGCGGCGATCTCGCAGTACGTCGAGCCGCAGATCGCGGCGATGCTCGAAGAACTGACCCGTTCGCTCGACGCGCCGTTCGATTCCGGGCCGGATCCGGGCCCTGCGGATTACCCAGCGGAACATTAGAGCACTCTCACAAACAGTTTTGTTAGCATTGGCCGTTCCATCCCCCCAGGCTCCGGCCCATCATCGTCTGTGGGGCCGTCGCAGAGCAGAGAGGGGTGTCATGACGCGCAGGCTGCCGTCGGCGCCGCCCCTGCTCCCCGGGTTGGACTATGTCCGCCCCCTCGGATCGGGCGGCTTCGCCGACGTTTTCCTCTATCAACAGGACATGCCGCGCCGCCAGGTGGCGGTCAAGGTGCTGCCCGCGGGCGAACGCGACCCCGAGCTGATGCGCATGTTCAACGCCGAGGCCGACGTGCTCGCGCACCTGTCGGCGCATCCGGCGATCGTGACGGTGTATCAGGCGGGGATCTCCGCCGACGGGCGCCCCTATATCGTCATGGAGTACTGTCCCGGCTCGCTCGCGCAGCGCTACCGCATCGAACGGATGCCGGTCGACGAGGTCATGGCGATCGCCGTGCGGCTGGCGGGCGCCCTCGAGTCGGCGCACCGGGCGGGACTCATCCACCGCGACATCAAGCCCAGCAACATCCTCGTCACGAGCTTCGGCTCGGCGGTGCTCGCCGACTTCGGCATCGCGTCGTCGCTGGCGCGCAGCGCGGCACCCGACGTCCTCGCGATGTCGATTCCGTGGAGCGCGCCCGAGGTGGTCGCCGAGCATGTCGGCGGCACGGTCGAGAGCGAAGTGTGGAGCCTCGGGGCGACCGTGTACTCGCTGTTGGCCGGGCACAGTCCGTTCGAGCGCCGTGAGCAGGGGCAGAACACGCGCGAACTGATGCGCCGACGCATCGCGCGCGCGACGTTCGTGCCCATCGCCCGCGCCGACGTGCCCGATGCGCTGCAGCACGTCCTCGCGACGGCGATGACGCGCGATCCCGACCGTCGCTATCGATCGTCGCGCGAGTTCGGCGAGGCGGTGCGGGCCGTGCAGCGGGCCGAGGGGCTCTCGCCGACGCCGATGGAGGTGCCGACGGACGAATGGATGCCGGCATCCGCCGCCGTCGACTTCACCGATGTGACCACCCGCGGCACGGTGCGCAGCCACGTCGAGCACGACGGACGCCGCGCCGCCGCGCCGCTGGAGACGACGGTGCGCCGCCCGAGCGACAACAGCGACGGCGTGACGAGCGAGCCGGTGCGCCGTCGGGCGTGGCCGTGGATCGTCGGTGCGATCGGGGGCACGATCGTGCTGGCGGCCCTGATCGCCGTGGTGTGGGCGCTGGTGGCCTGATGCGGCGGGGCACGGCGGCGGGGCTGATCTCGGCGGGGGCGGTCCTCGCGCTCGTGGCCGGCGCGAGCGTCGTCTGGCCGGGCCTGGACGCGCAGCAGACGCCGCCGCAGGTCGCCTCGGCGTGGGTGCTGCAGGCCGACGGACTGCGCTACGCGCGGGTGAACACGGCGATCGGCGAACTCGACACGGTGCGGTCGGTGAGCAACCCGAGCCGGATCGTCACGACCTCGACCGGTGCCTACATGTTCACCGACAGCGACGCGAAGCGGATCCTCATCGACGACGCCGTGCCGGTCGATCTCGACACCGAGCGGCTGCAGTCGGCGGCGACCGCACCGTCGGGGGCGACGGAGATCGCGACGGCGGGCGATTTCGTGGCCTACCGCACCGACTCCGGCGCCGTCTACGCGGGGCGGCTGTCGACCGGTTCGCTCAATCCGATGGAGGGGCCCGACGCGCAGGAGACCGGCGACACCGAGGGCGACCGGACGGATGCCGGGGTCGCCTCCGACGCGATCGCCGTCGACGCCCGCGGCATCCTGTTCAGCTACTCTGCCGACGCCGGCACGGTGGTGCGCTTCGACATCGCCAGCGGTGAGGTGCGCGGCACCGACAGTGCGGCGGCGATCGACGCGCCGACGATGACGGCGGCCGGCGACGCCTGGGTGCTGGTCGACACCGCGACGGGACGGTTCGTCACCGCCGACGGCGAGGGTTCGACCGACACGACCGGCACGATCGCGGTCAGCCGGCCCGACCCGGACGGCACCGCGGTGTACCTGGCGGACGAGACGGGCCTCGTGCGCATCGACACCGACGACGGCACCGCCGAGCGCGTGTTCGGCGACAGCACGACGGCGCGGGGCACGCCGGCGCGGCCGGTCGTGCAGGACGGCACGGTCTATGCCGCGTGGCTGGCCGAGGGGGCGGGGCCGGGCACGCTGTGGACGTCCGCGGCGGGCGACGTCACGCTCGACTACGCCGGCCAGACCCTGTCGACCCAGCGCCGCCCGGTCTTCGTGCAGGCGGGCGACGGGATGATCCTCAACGACGCCCGTTCGGGGTGGGTGTGGTCGGTTCCGAGCGGCGCGTTGCTGCCCTCGAGCCAGGACTGGGATCTCGAAGACCGTGTCGACACCGCCGCCACCACGAACGATCAGGAGCCGCCCGCCGTCATCGACCCGCGGCCCCCGGTCGCGGAGAACGACGCGTTCGGCGTGCGCGCGGGCGCTCTCGTGACGCTGCCGGTGCTGCTGAACGACCACGATCCGAACGAAGACGTGCTGGCGGTGGAGGCGTCGTCGGTCGCGGGTCTCGATCCCGCCTTCGGCGCCCTGACGACGACCGACGACCGGCAACGGCTCGCGGTGCGGGTCGCCGCCGACGCGACCGGGACGGCCACGTTCACCTACGCCGTCTCCGACGGGACGAGCGACGGCGGGCTGCTGTCGCAGCCCGCGACCGTGACGCTGCGCGTGGTGCCCGAAGACGAGAACTCCGCCCCGGTGTGGTGCGGCGTCGACGGCTGTCAGCAGGACTGGCCGTCACCGGAGGTCGCGCCCGGCGGCACCGTGAGCCTGCCCGTGCTCGGCGACTGGGTCGACCCCGACGGCGACCCGATCATCCTGCTGTCGGCCGTCGACGAGTCGGGCCTGGGGCAGGTGGCGACGACCCCCGAGGGCGATGTCGTGTTCCAGCACGTCGATTCCGGTGACGACGGCGAGCAGGTCGCGTCGGTCGCGCTGACGGTCGCTGACACGCGCGGCGCGGCGTCGAGCAAGAACCTCGTCGTGCGCGTACGCGATGCTCCCCAGCCGCAGTTGCAGTCGTTCGCCGTCGTCGACACGGCCGGCGACCGCCTCACCGTCGACGTGGCTTCGCACGTGACCGGCACGGCCGGCGACCTCACGATCACGGCGGCGCGCGTGCTCGACGACGCCGAGGCGACCGCGACCGTCGTCGGGGGCTCGACGCAGTTCGACTTCGCCGCCGCGGCGGCGGGCGCCTACCGGGTCGCCGTCACCGTCTCGGCGGGCGGTGTGGAGGCCACCGGCACGGTGCGGATCACGCTCCTGCCGCCCGACGCGCCCGCGGGGCTGTCCACGGCGCCGGTCGTCGCCTTCGTGCGCCCGCAGGCCGACGCGACGGTCGACGTGTTCGCGGCGGTGTCCAACCCCACCGGCCGGGTGCTGCTGCTGAGCGACGTGGTCGTGCACGCGGCGGCGGGTTCGTCGCTGAAGGCCGATGCCGTCGGCCAGAGCCAGCTGCGCGTGTCGGGGTCGACGGCATCCGGCGAGTCGGGCGTTCTCGGCACGGTGTCGTACCGGGTCAGCGACGGCACCGCCGACGAGGGCTCGCAGGTCACCGGCGAGGCGACCGTGTACCTGCTGCCGCCCGCGGCCGAGCAGGCCCCCATCGCGGTCGACGACACCGTCGTGGTGCGCGCCGGCGCGCAGATCGACATCCCGGTGCTCGACAACGACGTCGCCGCCCCGGGCGCCCGTCCGAGGCTCGACCCCGAGTCGATCGAGTCGTCGAGCGCGGATGCCCTGGCCTTCGCGTCCGGCGACGTGCTGCGCTACCTCGCGCCCGACACTCCCGGGCAGTACACGATCGGCTACCGGGCCTTCACGACCGGGTCGCCCGCGCTCGGGGACATCGCCACGGTGCGGGTGCGGGTCGTCGGCGACGACGCCAACCGCGAACCCCTGCCGGGACGGCTCTCGGGGCGCGTGCTCAGCGGACTGTCCACGACGATCTCCGTCGACGGGTTCGGGATGGACCCCGACGGCGACGTCGTGCGGCTCGACCGCATCGTCGACCAGCCGAGCCACGGCACGGCGATGATCTCGGCCGACGGCACCTCGATCGTGTACACGAGCATCGCCGGCACGAGCGGTCAGGACACGTTCACCTACCGCGTCGTCGACCCCTACGGGGCGACGGGCATCGGCACCGTGCGCATCGGGGTGCTCAGCGGCGACGCGAATCCGAGCCCCATCACGTACACCGACTACGTGCACGTGCAGGCCGGCGCCGACAGCGTCATCCGCGTGCACCCCCTCGCCAACGACCTCGACCCGATGCGCGGCACGCTCACGCTCACCGCCGTCACGCCCGACCTGCCCGAGTACGCGCAGGACGGCACGCCGTCGGAGGAGTACGCGCGTCTGAAGGAGCGCATCATCTCGATGACCGACGACACGGTCACGATCGCGGCGGGTGACGCACCGGGGACGATGACGTTCCTGTACGACGTCACGTCCTCGTCGGGCAACACGGCGCAGGGTCTGCTGGTCGTGCGGGTCGTCGCCCAGCGGGTGCCCGACTTCCCCGTCGTCGAAGACACCGTGCTCACCGCCGACACGCGCGACGATCTCGCGCGCGGGGTCGACGTCCTCAGCGGAAAGGTGCTGTGGTCGGGCGGCGAGGCCGCGGATCTGACCGTCGGGCTGTGGGACGGCGCCCCCGCCGACGGCATCAGCGTCGTCGGCGGCAAACTGCGCGGCGACGTCGGCGACGGTGCTCGCATCATCCCCTTCTCGGTGACCGGTGAGACCGCATCGGGCACCGTCACGACGTACGCCTTCCTGCGCATCCCGGCTGCCTCCGACGTCGCGCTGGCGCTGCGCGCCGGCGCCGCGCCGGTCACGGTGGGCGAGGGCGAGCAGACCGACTTCGACCTGGCCGCACTCGTCGCCCTGCCCCGCGGCAGCACGCTCGAAGTCGGGCCTGCGGTGCGGGCATCCGGAGCCCGTGCGAACGCGACGTGCACGGCCACAACCGGCACGACGGTGCGGTATGTCGCGGGCGCCGACGCCCCCTGGGTCGATGCGTGTCTCGTGCAGGTGCGCCTGGCGGGGCAGTCGAACTGGACGGTCCTGTCCGTGCCCATCACCGTCGTCCCGGTCGACCCGCAGCCGATTCTCGCGCCGGCCTCCCTGGAGGTGTCGCCGGGGCAGACGTACGTCTACGACCTGACCTCGTTGACGACCTGGCACGGCAGCGCCGAGGCGATCGCGTATCGCGTCGAGGACACCGCGGCGTCGTTCGACGTGACGCTGGAGGGGACGCAGCTGACCGTGCGCGGCCGCGACGACGCGCTGCCCGGCACGGTCGAGGTGGTAATGGTCGAGGTGACCAGCCACTCCGGGGTCGCCCCTGCCCGCATGACGCTGCGCGTGGGGGCCGCGCCGTCGGCGCTGCCGCAGGGCGGGACGGTGTCGCACCAGTGCAGCCAGGCCGGCGGCTCGTCGTGCGCGATCGACGTGATCGGTGCGACCGGCGAGGTCAACCCGCTGCCGGCGACGCCGCTGCAGGTCGTCTCGGTCGCCGCCACGAGCACGTGCGCGGGGGTGACGTTCTCGGTCGCATCCGCGACCCGCATCGTCGCGAGCTGGACCGCCGACGCGCCCGGAGCGACCTGCACGGCGACCTTCACGGTGCGCGATGCGCAGGGCCGGCAGAGCGCCGGCTCGCGCGATGGCCGGCTCGTGCTCGATCTGCAGGGGTACCCGCTGGCCCCGGCGAGCATCGCGCAATCGGCCTACGGCAACGGCACCCTGACCCTGCGCGTCGACCCGGGCGCCGCGCAGACCGCCTATCCGGCCGTGACCGGTTTCGAGGTGCGCCAGGGCGGACAGACGGTGGCGCAGTGCTCGGCCCAGGGCGTGTGTCCCGCCGTGGCCGCGCCCAACGGCGAGCAGCGCGTGTACGAGGCCTTCGCCGTCAACGCCGTCGGCACGTCGCGCCAGTCGGTGAGCACGACGGCGTGGGCGTACGATCCGCCCGCCGCACCGACCTCGGTGTCGGCGCGGCCCGTCGTGGCCGGCTCCGACGGCGGGGTGGCCGCGTTGACCATGACGGGGGTGGATGTCCCCGACACCAGTGCGCTCATCATCTCCAGCCCGACGGGGGAGACGCAGACCGTGACCGTGGCGGCGGACCAGACCACCGTGTCGGTGCCGACGTTCCGGGTGGGATCGAACACGGCGACGCCGGTGACGGTGACGCCGGTGTCGCGCTACGACGTGCCGCCGGGGCTGCCCGGGCCGGTGATCGGCTCGACGATCGTGCAGGCCAACGGCATCGGTGCGCCGACGGGGCTCGCGCTGACCCTCAGCGCGGTCAACACCGGCAACGGACTCGCCGACATCACCGCCACGGGGGCCGCCACGCCCGGCGGCGACGGCGCGACCGTGCGCTTCGGCATCGTCCGCGAGGGGCAGGAGTGCCAGGTCTCGACCGACGGCCCGACGCGGGTGTTCCGCGGCCTGGCGGACGGCCGCGCCTACACCTTCGTCCTGTGCGTCGAGTCGTGGTACGACGGCGTCTCGTACGGCCGTGCGACGACCAGCGCCGAGGTGCGCGCCGTGCAGAGCGGCCAGGCGCCGACCGGCTACAGGTTCGTCGTCGGCCCGACCGCGCACGTCGGCTCGGGCCGGTCGACCTGGACGATCGACACGGCTCCGACCTCGAGCGAGCGGATCCCGAACGACAACGTCGTCGCCTTCAGCGGCTGGCCGACGTCGATCTTCGACACCGACCCGCAGATCCGGGTGCGGTACGAGCACACGTCGGGCTGGTGGCAGTCGGCCTGGGGGACGGTCACGCCCGCCTCGGGCAGCGCGCCCTATCAGGTGCAGGCGAGTTGGTCGCTGGGTGTGTGCACCGGAGGCGGCAGCCTCGCCCCGACCGGATCGTCCACGGGGAGCCTCGCCGCGATCTCGTTCTCCGCTGACGATATCGTCTACCTCGATGCGTCCGGAGCGGTGCTGCCGACCGGCTCCGACCCGTGGGTGGTGCCCGACACCGCGACGCAGGTGTCCGGCATCCGGGTCGTCGTGGACTGGTCGGCGCGCGGCTGGAACCTCGACGCCGCCTCCGCAGAACTGTCCGGCAGCTGCACCCCCGCACCCACTCCGACCGATCCCGCCGAGGAAACCCCATGACGATCTCCACCGAACAGGCCACCTGGTTCCAGCAGACTTTCGCCCAGCTCGCCGACAACGTCGAGCGCGCCGTGCTCGGCAAGCGGCACATCGTCGAGCTGGTGCTGACGGCGATGCTCAGCGAGGGGCACGTGCTCATCGAAGACGTGCCGGGAACGGGCAAGACCTCGCTCGCCCGCGCCTTCGCGCAGTCGGTGCAGGGCACGACGACGCGCATCCAGTTCACGCCCGATCTGCTGCCCGGCGACATCACGGGCATCACGGTGTACGACCAGAAGACGGGGGCGTTCGAGTTTCACGCCGGCCCCGTCTTCGCCAACATCGTGCTCGCCGACGAGATCAACCGCGCCTCCCCGAAGACGCAGGCGGCGCTGCTGGAGGTCATGGAGGAGGGCCGCGTCACGATCGACGGCGTGTCGCGCACGGTCGGCAAGCCTTTCCTCGTGCTCGCCACGCAGAACCCGGTCGAGCAGGCCGGCACCTATCGCCTGCCCGAGGCGCAGCTGGACCGGTTCCTGCTGCGCACCTCCCTCGGCTACCCCGACCACGCGGCGACGGTGCGCATCCTCGACCAGGCGGCCGTCGCGACGGGCGAGCTCGCCCCCGTCATCACCCCCGGTGCGCTGGCCGGAATGGCCGAGCTCGCCGCGAGCGTCTATGTCGACGCCCTGGTGCTCGACTACATCGCCCGCCTCGTCGACGCGACGCGCTCGGCCGACGAGGTGCGGCTCGGGGTCAGCATCCGCGGCGCCCTCGCGCTCACCCGCGCGTCGCGCGCGACGGCGGCCGCCCACGGCCGCACCTACGTCACCCCCGACGACGTCAAGCGCCTCGCCGTCGCGGTGCTCGCGCACCGGCTGATCCTGCACCCCGAGGCGGAGTTCGACGGGGTCACACAGGAGGCCGTCATCGGCCAGGTGCTGCTCGACGTCGAGCCGCCCACGCGCCGCGAGGAATCATGAGCGCGCGCCGCGGCGCGTCGAGCCGCCGGGAGGCGCCGTGACGCCCACCGACACCCGTTCTTCGTCACGCCTCGGCGACACCCGCCTGACCCGCACGTCCACCGCGCATGTCACGGGGGAGCGCACCGAGGTCACGAGCCAGCGCAGCCGCGCCCTCGTGGGCGCCGCGGTGCGCGCATCGCGTGCGTGGGCCGCCGTGGGCGCCGGGTTGCGCGTCTTCGCCGCGTGGTGCAAGGCGACGATCCGCCCGGCCGGCGCGCTCGTCCTGGCCGCCGTGACGGCGGGCCTGGGGGCGGGCGTCGTGTTCGGGTGGGTCGAGGCGATGGTGGCCGGGGTCGCGGCGCTGGTCCTGCTGCTGCTCGGTGTCCCGTTCCTGCTCCACGCCCGCGCCTACGAGGTCGCTCTCGCGCTCGGTCACGAGCGCGTCGTCGCCGGCAGCGCGGTCAGCGCGACCGTGACCGTCCGCAACAGCGGTTCGCGCATCGCCCTGCCCGGACGCATCGACGTGCCGGTCGGCGCGGGTCTCGTGGAGTTCGCCGTGCCCCTGCTGCGCGCGGGCGCCGTGTCGGAGCAGGCGCTCGAATTGCCGCCGCAGCCGCGCGGCATCGTGCGGATCGGCCCCGCCACGACGGTGCGCACCGACCCGATCGGCCTGCTGCGGCGCGAGCACGCCTTCGACGACGTGCACGACCTCTACGTGCACCCGCGGACCGTCGCGGTGCCCTCCACGAGCGCGGGGCTCATCCGCGACCTCGACGGTGCCCCCACGCGCCGGCTCGTCGACGCCGACATGTCGTTCCACGCGATCCGCGAGTACGCGCCCGGCGACGCCCGCCGCCAGATCCACTGGAAGTCGACCGCGAAGACGGGCCGGCTCATGGTGCGCCAGTACGAGGAGTCGCGCCGTTCGCGCATGGCGGTCGTGCTGGGCCTGGCCGAGGCGGAGTACGCCTCGCCGAGCGAGTTCGAGCTCGCCGTCAGCGCCGCCGCCTCGCTCGCCCTGCGCGCGGTGCACGACGCGCGCGATCTCGACATCGTCGTCGGCGCCGAGATCCCGCGCGTCGTGCGCGGACGGCTCCGCGCGATCCGCCACATCTCCGCCGCGTCGCCGCGCGCCGCCCTCGACGGCTTCAGCGGCGTCGACGCGCTCGCCAACACGATGGCGTTCCCCGACGTCTGCCGGCTGACGGCCGAGGCCAACGAGCAGCTGTCGATCGCCGTCATGGTCACGGGGTCGCGGGTGGGCCTGGCCCGACTGCGCCAGGCGGCGCTGGCCTTCCCGGTCGACGCGGCGCTCATCGCCGTCGTCTGCGACGAGCGGGCGCATCCGCGCTCGCAGGTGGTCGGCTCGCTCACCGTCATCACGGTCGGCACGCTCGACGACCTCGCCGGGCTGCTCCTGCGGGGGTCGGCATCGTGAGCGGGCGCGCCGGGTCGGGGAGGTCAGGACGGCAGAGCACGGGGAGCGGCATGCGCATCCTCGCGGGCGGGCTGTATGCCGCGGCATCCGTCGTGCTCGCCGCCGTCGCCGCGTGGCCGATCTACCGGTCGGGCGCGTTCGTCGTGCTGGTGGCCGCGGCATCCGTGCTCGGCGCCGGCATCGCCGCCGCCGCGACCTGGCGCCGCTGGAGCGGCTGGGCCGCCGCGGGACTCGCCGTCGCCGTGTTCTTCGTCGTGGGCGTGCCCCTGGCCGTGCCGAGCCGGCTGGGCGGGCCGAGCGACCTGCTGCAGGGGCTCGGCGAGCTCGCCACGGGTGCGGTGCTCGGGTGGAAGGATCTGCTGACGGTCGAACTGCCGGTCGGGTCGTATCGCAACCTGCTGGTGCCCGCGCTCGTGATCTTCCTCGTCGGCACGACCTGCCTGCTGCTGTTCGCCTGGCGGACCGACGTCTACGCCGTGTGCGCCGTGCCGGTGGCGATCGCGATGGCGGCCTTCGGGCTGCTGTTCGGCCGCCCTGCGGTCAGCGCGCCCATCGCGATCGGGCCGTGGACCCTCGACGCCCCCGCCGAGACCGCCGTCGGCGCAGGGACGCTCCTGGCCGGCGTGCTCTGGCTCGCCTGGCGCAGCCGCGACCAGCGGGTGCGGGCGCTGCGCCGCGCCGCCGACACCAGCGGCGTGCACATGCCGCGTCGTACGGCGTCGGCGGTGTCGGCCGCCGACGTGCGTCGCGGTGCCCTCGGGGCGGGCATGGTCGCCGTGGCGGCCATCGCGGCCCTCGCGGTGCCGGCGGCGGCCGTGCCGACCGAGCGGTCCGTGCTCCGGGCCGCGACGGGCCCCGGATGGAGCTGTCGCAGGCGGTCAGCCCGCTCACCGCCTACCGGGGCCTGTTCGCCGACGACGTCTTCGAGCAGACGCTGTTCACGGTGACCGGCGACGATGCGCCCGCGCGGGTGCGCCTGGCGGTGCTCGACGACTACGACGGCGCCACGTTCCGCACCGATCCCGACGGGGCGCCGTTCGTGCGGGTCGCGTCGGCGCGGGATGCCGGGGCCGGCGCGGCCGTCGACATCGACGTGACGCTCGGCACGCTCGGGGCCGCCTTCCCCACCGGCATCTGGATGCCCTCGGCGGGCACGCTCGCCTCCGTCACGTTCCAGGGGTCGCGGGCGGCGACGCTCTCCGACGGGTTCTATGTCAGCGATGCGCTGTCGGCGGCCGTGCAGACCACGCCGTGGCTGCCCGGGGACGCCTATCGCCTCCGGGCCGTGCAGCCGTCCTCGCCCGCGCTGAGCGCGGCATCCGCTCCCGGCGGGCAGGGGAGCGGACAGGGTGGCGAGCTCGACGGCGTCGAGGCTCCCGCGAGCCTGCGCACGTGGGTCGAGCAGCACGTGTCGGGTACGGGAGGGGCGGCGCTGGAGCAGCTCGTCGCGCTGCTGCGCAATCGCGGCTACCTCAGCCACGCCCTCACCGATCCGGGCACGGCCCTGTGGATGAACGACCTCGGCGGGTACGAGTTCGCCCCCAGCGCGTCGGGACACTCGCTCGCGCGCATCGACGACCTGTTCACCGACCTGCTCGAGCGCGAGGCCGACCCGCGGGCAGCGGCGTCGGGCAACTACGTCGCGGCGGTCGGCGACGACGAGCAGTTCTCGGTCGCCGTCGCCCTCATCGCGCGCGAGCTCGGCTTTCCGGCGCGCATCGTCGTCGGGGCGCGCCTGACCTCCGACGATGCGAGCGTCGCGACCTGCCAGGCCGGCGCCTGTCGCGCCGGTGACATCTCGGCGTGGGTCGAGGTGCGCGCCGCCAGCGGCGAGTGGATCGCCGTCGACGTCACCCCGCAGCACACGCAGGCGCCGAGTCGTGAGGTCACCGAGCAGCCCGACCCGACGATCGGCACCGCCGTGCGTCCCGACGGCGTCGACGAGGTGCTGCCGCCCAAGTCGACCCAGGAGGACTCATCGGGCACGGCCGCCGCCGACCAGGGTCCCGACCTGGCGTGGCTGTGGGCGACCCTGCGGGTGTCGGGCCTGGTCGTCGCGGGCGCCGCGCTGATCGCGGGGCCGTTCGTCCTGATCCTCGTCGCCAAGGCCGTGCGCCGCCGGGGCCGTCGCCGCGCGCCGGAACCGGTCGACCGCATCGCGGGAGGGTGGGAGGAGTATCTCGACGCCGCGACGGATGCCGGCCACGCCGCGCCCGCCGCCGCGACGCGCACCGAGGTGGCCGCCGCGCTCGAAGCCTCGGTGCGGGCGGGGGCCGGTGTGGCCGCGGTGGCCGCTGTGGCCGCGGGGTCGGATGCCGCTGCCGCCGCGGATGCCCAACTCGCCGCGGATGCCCAGCCCGCTGCGGACGCTCAGCTCGCCGCGGATGCCGCCGCTGCGCCGACCGCGCCGGTCGGGGCAGCCGGCCTCGCCGCGCGGGCCGACGAGGCGGTGTTCTCGTCGCAGCCGGCGACGGCCGACGACGCCGAGGAGTTCTGGCGCATCGTCGAGGCCGAGCGCGAAGCCCTGGCACCGGCCGGCTGGCGCCGCTGGCGCGCGGCGCTGTCGTTGCGGTCGTTCCTGCCCGCCGCGCTGCGCACGCGCGCGCCGCGGGGCGTCTCCGCGCGGCGCGCGCGTCCGCGTGGCGCCGCTCGGGCGGCCGAGCCGGCGGCGTCGGCATCCTCCTGAGCGGTGTCCGGCTTCGCGTCGGGCGCCACTGTCCGTCGCGCGGCATCACAACTCAGGCAATCGGCTCGAACCGCCCGGTTCCGCCCCGTCGGCACCGGTTCTGCCTGAGTTATGCGCCCTCCCGGCGGTTGCCCGCCAGGCCGGGTTCGCGCGGGTGGACCGCATCCGGGTGCCGCCGGGGATGAAGGCGCCGCGCGGACCGGATAGCCTACAGGTCATGAACCCCCCATTGGTGGACGACTCCCTCGCCGCACTCCTGGGCCTGGTCGGGCTCGCGCTCGGGCTCGCGGTCTACGTCTGGATGGCGCTGGCGCTGTCGGCGATGTTCCGCAAGATGGGCGAGGAGCCCTGGAAGGGCTGGGTGCCCTTGCTCAACCAGGCGACCGTGCTGACGTGGGGCGGATTCAACCCCTGGCTGATCCTGCTGGGCCTGATCCCGGTCGTCGGGCCGATCATCGTCCTGGTGCTGCTGATCGTCTCGGCCCACCGCATCAACCCCGGATTCGGCTACGGCGGCGGCATGACCGTGCTCGCCGCGCTGCTGTTCGTGATCTGGGCGAGCATCCTAGGGTTCGGCCCCGCGCGGTGGCTCGGCGCGCGCGCGGCATCGTGGACGCCGGCGCCCGCCAAGGCCCCGGGCGCGAGCGGACCGGCGACGGTCGGCGCGGCGCCGAGCGAGACGCCGCGTGAGGCGCCGCGCGCACCCGCCGTCGGCGGGCCGGCGCCGTACGCAGCGCTGTCCGGCATCCCTCCCGTGCCGCCCCTCCCGCCGTTGCCGGCCCCTCCGGCCGGGCTCGTTCCGCCCCCGACCTCCCCGCCGCCTGCCGCGCCGCCCGCGGCGAGCCCCGCGGCCTCCGCGTCGATGGATGCCGCGCCGCCCGCACCCGCCCCGTCGGGGCTCGACGCGTTCGCGCCGCCCGTGGTCGAGGCGCTCCCCGACTGGACGCCGCCCGGGATCGCCCCCGCCGCGCCGTTCGCCCCGCCCCGCGGCGCCGCCCCGGCGGGCTGGGGCGAGGCGCCCGCGGATGCGCCCCTCACGCAGCCTCCGCGCGCCTACCCGGGCCCGGCGGTGCCGGGCGACGACGAGCGGTGGCCCTCCGAGATCGACGACGTGTCGGCCATCGCGCCCTCGCAGTTCACGCCGAGCTCGGCGGCGGGGCGCGCGTACATCGTGCCGCCCGTGCTCGACGACGACGAGCCGATCGACCACGTGCCCGGGCGTCGCGCCACCGCCGAGCCTCCGGCGCCGGTGGTCGCAGCGCCCGAACTGGCCGCAGCGCCCGACGTTGCCGCAGCGCCCGACGTTGCCGTGACGCCACCCCCGGCACGTCGTCGTGCCGTGGCGCCGATCGACCCCGACGCGTTCCCGGAGATGTCCGGCGAGGTGTCCGCCGTGATCGGATCGCCGGCCGCCGGCGCGCCGCGCTCGGCGCTGAGCTCGGTGTCGGCGCAGCAGCGCCGGTTCGACGCGCCCGACGACACGATCCGCAAAGTCGTCGACGACCCGGACGACCTCGACCGCACGGTCATCACCCGGCGCGCGAAGAAGCCGACGTGGCAGCTGGTGCCGGAATCGGGCACGCCGGTTCCGCTGACCTCGGATGTCGTGATCCTCGGGCGGCGGCCGTCGGGCGACGCGACCTTCCCCGCCGCGCAGCTCGTCGCCGTGCCGGGCGCGGCGCGCACCGTGTCCAAGACGCACGCGCGGCTCGAGCTGCAGGGCGGCGCGTGGACGGTCACCGACCTCGGCTCGACCAACGGCGTGCTCGTGCGCACCCTCATGGGCGACGAGGTCGAGGTCGAACCCGGCGGGGGGCTCGAGGTGGGGGAGCACTTCTTCCTCGGCGACGAGGAGTTCCACCTCCAGCGCATCCCGGACTGAGCTTCCGGGGCCGAGTACATCCCAGGGGCCGCTGGCTGCGGCTCCCGTGTCCCTTGTTGCCCCTTGCTCACGCGTGAGCCCACAACGAGTGCCCGGGAAGTGGATGCCGGGCCGCGCCCACGCGATGACCTGGCACGTGTTGTCCCCTCCTCACGCGTGAACCCACAACGAGTGCCAGGCACGTGACGAGGTGGCGGCTCACCCCTCCCAGCCGTGCCGGCGCAGCACTGCGCGGACAAGGGGCACCGCCTGACCCCGCCGCACGCGCCGGCCGGTGACGCGCACGACCTCCCACCCGGCGGCGGCGTAGGCTGCGTGCTTGGTGAGGTCGCGCTCCCATTGATCATCGCTCGTGCGGTGCTGCTGACCCTCGACCTCCACGAGCACGCGGAACTCGGGGTACGCCGCATCCGCGATCCCGAGGAGCCGCCCGCCGGCATCACGGATCTCCACATCGAGTTGAGGTTCGGGCAGTCCGGCATCCTGCGCGTCGACGCGGAAGTCCGTCTCCATGACCGACATGCTCCCGACCCGGATGTAACGCAGGGCGTGTTCGAGCACGTGCCGTGCTCGTCGTCGCGGCGCTTCGGCCGCGGCCTGCAGCTGCCCGATCGTCGCCAATTGCGCATGCGGCAGGGGCGCTCCGCCGTCGCCGCGGGGAATCCGGACCAGCGCGTCGCCGAGCCGGATCAGCGCACGTAGGCCCAGCTCTTCGGCGAGCCCCGCCCAGACACTCGCGGGACTGGCGACGGGCAGTCCGCCCACGTGCCGCAGCGTCGTCAGCCCCGGAACGGACTGCACTCCGCGCACTCCGCGGCAGCGCGGCGCGCGGTGCGGTGCGAAGACGGCGACCATGAGGGGTCCGTCGCCGGAGTCGTCGTCGAACAGTCGATCGTAGATGGCCACTGCCGTGCGCCCCAGGTAAAAAGCGTGGGGTCGCCGGATCTCCTCGTACGCCGCGACCTTGCGCATGACCCTCGCTCGCACGAGGCGGTCGCGCGCCAGCGGAGAGTCATCCACGGATGCCGCCGGCTCCGTGCGCCGCATCCGCACTCCGCGGTGCGGGGCCTCGAGGTCCTTGGCGCGCAGACGGCCGGCGGAGACGCCCGCCTGGCGCGCCTCGCCGACGCCGAAAGCTGCTCCCAAGGTGTTCGGCAGGGGGGTGGCAGGCATGGGCATGAGTCACACCATGGACCCGTTCGCCGGCCCGTGGGAGCAGAACTGCGCGATCGGTGGACAGTTTCGCGATGTGCCGCCCTGTGGAGGAGGTTGCGAACCGGTGGCTGGCGGCGGCATCCCTCACCCTTCCCTTGGCAGTTGTTGTCCTTTGCGCGCGTGGGAACCCGCCTGCAGTGCCAGGCAAACGGATGCCGCCGCTCGCCGACGGCGAAGACTTGGCAGTTGTTGCCCCTTGTCCAGGTGTGAACCCGCAACCAGTGCCGTGTCAACGCGGGCGGGGGACGGCGCCCTTCGCTCCGCACGCTCCGGCATCTACGGGCGTTTGCCCACGTTCGTCATACGGCGTAGTATTGGCAGGGTGTGCGCTTTCGCGCGCCGTCGTGCGTGCCTCGGCACCGGGGCGGCGGGCAGGAGCGGCACCGAAGGGACCGACCTGCGAACAGGTCACCCCCACGGCATATCCACCACCGCAGCACACCGGAAACCGGCGTGCGGTGGATCTGTGGTGAAACCACCATCGCTGTCACCGTGCAGCAACCCTGCGCACCTGCCACACAGGAGCGCAGCCCGACAAGGAGAGAACGTGCCAACCATTCAGCAGTTGGTTCGCAAGGGTCGTTCGCCCAAGGTCAGCAAGACCAAGGCGCCCGCCCTGAAGGCGAACCCGCAGCAGGCGGGTGTCTGCACCCGCGTTTACACGACCACGCCCAAGAAGCCGAACTCGGCCATGCGCAAGGTCGCCCGTGTCAAGCTCCGCAACGGCACCGAGGTCACCGCCTACATCCCCGGCGAGGGTCACAACCTGCAGGAGCACTCGCTCGTGCTCGTCCGCGGCGGCCGTGTGAAGGATCTTCCCGGCGTCCGCTACAAGATCGTCCGTGGCGCCCTGGACACCCAGGCCGTCAAGAACCGCAAGCAGGCCCGTAGCCGCTACGGCGCGAAGAAGGGTTAAGCACAATGCCTCGCAAGGGACCCGCACCCCGCCGCGTCGTCGTCAACGACCCGGTCTACGGTGCTCCGATCGTCACCCAGCTGGTGAACAAGATCCTCGTCGACGGCAAGAAGTCGCTCGCCGAGTCGATCGTCTACGACGCCCTCAAGGGCGTCGAGGCCAAGAACGGCCAGGATGCCGTCGCCACCCTCAAGAAGGCGCTCGACAACGTGCGCCCCACCCTCGAGGTCAAGAGCCGCCGCGTCGGCGGCTCGACCTACCAGGTGCCCGTCGAGGTCAAGCCGCACCGCGCGAACACGCTCGCGCTGCGCTGGCTCGTCTCGTACGCGAAGGGCCGTCGTGAGAAGACGATGACCGAGCGCCTGCAGAACGAGATCCTGGATGCCTCCAACGGCCTGGGCGCCGCGGTCAAGCGCCGTGAAGACACCCACAAGATGGCCGAGAGCAACCGCGCCTTCGCGCACTACCGCTGGTAACAGCGCTCGCCGCGGCGTTTCGTCTCGCTTCGCTCGCTCAACGACCAGGACGCCATCCGGTCGTTGAGCGAGCGGCGAAGCCGCGAGACGAAACGCCCGCACCCGAACGAAACAGATAAGGACACCCCGTGGCACAAGAAGTGCTCACCGACCTCAACAAGGTCCGCAACATCGGCATCATGGCGCACATCGATGCCGGCAAGACGACGACGACCGAGCGCATCCTGTTCTACACGGGCGTCAACCACAAGCTGGGCGAGACCCACGACGGCGCCTCGACCACCGACTGGATGGAGCAGGAGAAGGAGCGCGGCATCACGATCACGTCCGCCGCCGTGACCTGCTTCTGGAACAAGCACCAGATCAACATCATCGACACCCCCGGCCACGTGGACTTCACGGTCGAGGTCGAGCGTTCGCTGCGCGTGCTCGACGGCGCCGTCGCCGTCTTCGACGGCAAGGAGGGTGTCGAGCCCCAGTCCGAGACGGTGTGGCGTCAGGCCGACAAGTACGACGTGCCGCGCATCTGCTTCGTCAACAAGATGGACAAGCTGGGCGCCGACTTCTACTTCACGGTCGACACGATCGTGAACCGCCTCGGCGCCACGCCGCTCGTGCTGCAGCTGCCGATCGGTGCCGAGAACGACTTCGTCGGTGTCATCGACCTCGTCGAGATGCGTGCCCTGGTGTGGCCCGGCGACGCCAAGGGCGACGTGACGATGGGGGCGAAGTACGAGGTGCAGGAGATCCCGGCCGACCTCGCCGACCGCGCCGCCGAGTACCGCGAGAAGCTGCTCGAGACCGTCGCCGAGTCCGACGAGCACCTGCTGGAGAAGTATTTCGGCGGCGAAGAGCTCACGATCGACGAGATCAAGGGCGCGATCCGTAAGCTCACCGTCTCGGGCGAGCTGTACCCCGTGCTGTGCGGCTCGGCGTTCAAGAACCGCGGTGTGCAGCCGATGCTGGATGCCGTCGTCGACTACCTGCCCTCGCCCCTGGACGTGCCCGCCATCGAGGCGCACGACCCGAAGGACGAAGAGAAGATCATCGAGCGTCACCCCGACGCGAGCGACCCGTTCGCGGCCCTCGCGTTCAAGGTCGCGGTGCACCCCTTCTTCGGTCGCCTGACCTACATCCGCGTCTACTCGGGTCACCTCGACTCGGGCGCGCAGGTCATCAACTCGACCAAGGGCAAGAAGGAGCGCATCGGGAAGATCTTCCAGATGCACGCCAACAAGGAGAACCCGGTCGACTCGGTCACCGCGGGCAACATCTACGCCGTCATCGGCCTCAAGGACACCACCACCGGTGACACCCTGGCCGACCCGAACGAGCCCGTCGTCCTCGAGTCGATGACCTTCCCCGAGCCCGTCATCGAGGTCGCCATCGAGCCGAAGACCAAGGCCGACCAGGAGAAGCTGGGCACCGCGATCCAGAAGCTCGCCGAAGAGGACCCGACCTTCCGCACCGAGCTCAACCCCGAGACCGGCCAGACCGTCATCAAGGGCATGGGAGAGCTGCACCTCGACATCCTCGTCGACCGCATGAAGCGCGAGTTCAAGGTCGAGGCGAACGTCGGCAAGCCCCAGGTGGCGTACCGCGAGACGATCAAGAAGGCCGTCGAGCGTCACGACTACACGCACAAGAAGCAGACCGGTGGTTCGGGTCAGTTCGCGAAGATCCAGTTCGCGCTCGAGCCGCTCGAGGTCACGGCCGACAAGACGTACGAGTTCGAGAACAAGGTCACCGGTGGCCGCATCCCGCGCGAGTACATCGAGCCGACCAACCAGGGCTTCCAGGACGCGATGAACGTCGGCGTGCTCGCCGGCTACCCCATCGTGGGCGTGAAGGCGATTCTGCTCGACGGTGCCTCGCACGACGTCGACTCGTCCGAGATGGCGTTCAAGATCGCCGGTTCCATGGGCTTCAAGGAGGCCGTCCGCAAGGCGAGCCCCGCGATCCTCGAGCCGCTCATGGCCGTCGAGGTGCGCACGCCCGAGGAGTACATGGGCGACGTCATCGGCGACCTGAACTCGCGTCGTGGCCAGATCCAGTCGATGGAGGACGGTTCGGGCATCAAGATCGTCCGCGCCCTCGTTCCGCTGTCGGAGATGTTCGGCTACATCGGCGACCTGCGCTCGAAGACCTCGGGCCGCGCGGTCTACTCGATGGAGTTCGACTCGTACGCCGAGGTTCCCCGGGCCGTCGCCGACGAGATCGTCCAGAAGAACAAGGGCGAGTAAACTCCGCCGGTCGTTGAGCGAGGCCCGCAGGGCCGAGACGAAACGCAGGCGTCACACAACTTCATACCCATAAACTAGAAACATCCCCGTAGAGCACCGGTCGCAATCCAGCGCCCGGAACCTCTACACGAATGTCCTGAGGAGGACCCAGTGGCCAAGGCCAAGTTCGAGCGGACCAAGCCGCACGTCAACATCGGAACGATCGGTCACGTCGACCACGGCAAGACCACGCTCACCGCTGCCATCTCGAAGGTGCTCGCCGACAAGTACCCGTCGGCGACCAACGTGCAGCGTGACTTCGCGTCGATCGACTCGGCGCCCGAAGAGCGTCAGCGTGGTATCACGATCAACATCTCGCACGTCGAGTACGAGACCCCGAAGCGCCACTACGCGCACGTCGACGCCCCGGGTCACGCCGACTACATCAAGAACATGATCACCGGTGCCGCTCAGATGGACGGCGCGATCCTCGTGGTCGCCGCCACCGACGGCCCGATGGCGCAGACGCGCGAGCACGTGCTGCTGGCCAAGCAGGTCGGTGTGCCGTACCTGCTGGTCGCGCTGAACAAGAGCGACATGGTCGACGACGAGGAGATCCTGGAGCTCGTCGAGCTCGAGGTTCGCGAGCTGCTGTCGAGCCAGGACTTCGACGGTGACAACGCCCCCGTCGTGCGCGTCTCGGGCCTGAAGGCTCTCGAGGGCGACGAGCAGTGGACGCAGTCGATCGTCGAGCTCATGGAGGCCGTCGACGAGTCGATCCCCGACCCGGTGCGTGACAAGGACAAGCCGTTCCTCATGCCCATCGAGGATGTCTTCACCATCACCGGCCGTGGCACGGTCGTCACGGGCCGCGCCGAGCGCGGCACGCTGGCCATCAACTCCGAGGTCGAGATCGTCGGCATCCGCCCGACGCAGAAGACGATCGTCACGGGTATCGAGATGTTCCACAAGCAGCTCGACGAGGCCTGGGCCGGCGAGAACTGTGGTCTGCTCCTGCGCGGCACCAAGCGTGACGACGTCGAGCGCGGCCAGGTCGTCGTCAAGCCCGGTTCGGTCACCCCGCACACCAACTTCGAGGGCACGGCGTACATCCTGTCCAAGGAGGAGGGCGGCCGCCACAACCCGTTCTTCACGAACTACCGTCCGCAGTTCTACTTCCGCACCACCGACGTCACCGGCGTCATCACGCTGCCCGAGGGCACCGAGATGGTCATGCCCGGCGACACCACGGAGATGACGGTCGAGCTCATCCAGCCGATCGCCATGGAAGAGGGTCTCGGCTTCGCGATCCGCGAGGGTGGCCGCACCGTCGGTGCCGGCACCGTCACCAAGATCCTGAAGTAATCCGCTTCACTCGAAAGGCCCCCGGGAGCATCCGCTCCCGGGGGTCTTTCGCCGTATCGGGGATAAGGTCCTTCTCTCAACGCAGCCTCAAGATTCGTCAAGTCACCACAACTGCCGAGTTTTCTAGATGAGAATGTTCTCATCTAGACGAACTTCGACCCCCCGCGGAGCGTTCGGACCGATACCCCCCATCCCCCATCCCGAGCGCGTCCCCCGGCGCCCCTCGGCCCCAGCGAAAGCAAGAGAGCATCATGAACAAGATCACCAAGGGCACCATCGCCGCCGGCGCTGCCGTGCTCCTCCTCCTCGGCGCGGGCGGTTCGCTCGCGTACTGGAACGACGAGGCCGACATCGCCGGCCACAGCATCCAGACCGGCGTGCTCCAGCTCGAAGCCGACGCCTCCGCCGGCGTCTGGTCGCCGGCGCTGTCGCTCTGGGTTCCCGGCGATCACTCGACCTACACGGCGAACCTTGTCCTCACCGCGACCGGTGACAACATGCAGGGCACCATCGCCCTCGACGAGGACTCGATCGTCGTTCCCGACCAGTTCGAGGTGACGATCGGCCACGGCACGCTGCCGAGCGGCGTCACGTTCGACGCGGCGACCAACGCGTTCACCTTCGACGGCACCTTCGCCGCCGCGACCATTCCGGTGACCGTGACCGTCGCGTTCCCGTACCTGGAGACCGCGGCGCAGAACGATTCGCAGGACATCGAGGTCGACCTCTCCGGCATCGCCTTCGTGGCGACGCAGACCGCCGCTTCCGGCGCGGTCACCACCCCGTAACCCCGCACACCCCGGAAAACCCCGTCGAGACGAGCGTCAGCAATGCCCGAGTCACACCGCCAGACCCCGCCGCGCACTCCGCGCGACGGGGTGCGGCGCGTGCGCGGCATGTCGCTGACCGCCCTGGCCGGCCTCGGCCTCTTCGTGCTCGCGCTGTCGGGCGTCGGCGGCAGCTACGCGATGTGGAACGACGTCGAGTCCGTGGATGCCGGGACCATCGTCGCCGGTGACGCAGCGCTCGCGGCGCAGTGGGCGTCCGGTCACACCGACACCGCCTGGGCGAACCTCCTGCCCGGCGAGTCGGTGCGCCAACCCCTCACCCTCACCAACACCGGTGCCGCACCGCTGGAGCTGTCCGCGACCGTCGCCGTCGCGGGCGGTTTCGAGATCCGCCTCGCGGCGGGCACCTGCCCCGACGCGCCCCTTGACGGGGCGGCGGCGACCGGTGCCCCGCAGGCGCTCGGGGTCACGCTGACGAGTTCGGCCTCGACGACGGTGTGCCTCGAGGTCCGCGCGACGACCGCGGCGACTCCGGGGCAGACCCTCACCTTCACGGCGCAGTTCGACGGGAAGCAGGTGCCGCGATGACCCGGTGGTCGTGGCGGATGTCGGTCCTCGCCGGAGCCGTGGCCGTCCTCACCCTCGCCGGGGGAGGGGGCGCGGCCGCCTATTGGAGTGCGCAGGCGCAGGTCGAGGCGACCGCCGCCGCGGCCTCGACCGGACTGGTCCAGACGGTGCAGTCCACGCCGCTCACCGTGACCTACAGCTCGTCCCTGCGGGTTGCCGCCGGCGCGGTGACCGTCCAGAACACCGGCAGCCGCGGTGCGGCCTACTCGTTGTCGCTCTCCGCGGCCTCGGCGACCAGCGCCGGCCTGCCCGGCGCCATCACGGTGGCCGCAGCCGTCGTGGCAAGCGCCGCGGCCTGCACGACGACGGCGACCCTGAGCGGGGCGCAGACCGGCACCGCCTCGTCGTTCACGGCCACCGGCACGGTCGCCGCGGGGGCGAGCGTGGTCGTGTGCCTGCAGACGTCGATGACCGCGGCGGACGTGACGACCTACGGCGGCGCCTCGGCGAGCCTCAGTGTGCGCACCGGCCTGGAGTACGCGGCGGCCGATGCCTGGCGCGTCAGCGGCGCGGCGGTCACCTTCACCCAGCAGGTGGCGCAGTCCCAGTTCGTGCCGGACGGCACGGCGATGACGTGCAACGACAACAACGGCTGGAACCTCGATCTCTGGTTCACGGAGGCCACGCCGACCAGCGGCATCTCCTACCGCTTCTTCCTCGCGCGGGAGAGCACGCCCACGACCCGCGTGGCCTACAGCCCGGCGACCGACCCGAACCCGTGGTGGACCGCTGTGCAGGTCGCCCCGGGCAACGCGAGCCTGCAGAGCTACCTCAGTTCGGCGAACGGGGCGATGGGCAACACGTGGCTGTTCGTCGAACGGTCGACCGCCGGTTCGGGCGGCCCCTGGACGCAGATCGCGTACGGCAAGTTCCGTACGGCGACCTTGGCCGAGGGGTTGCGCACGTGGTGCGGGTGGCAATGATGACGAGCACCGCGGCCGGCCCCATCCGCAGCGTCGCCGGCGCCGTTGCGCACGGCCTCAGTATCGGCGTGCTGCTGATCGTGTTCGGCCTCGGCCTGCTCGTGGTCGCCCTCCCCGGGGTCGTCGGCGGGATGCCGCTGACGATCCTGACCGGTTCGATGTCGCCGGGGCTGCCCCCGGGCTCGCTCGTCGTCGTCAAGCCGGTGGCGACGGAGGACATCGCGGTGGGAGATGTCATCACCTTCCAGCTGGAATCGGGCAAGCCGACCCTCGTCACCCATCGGGTGGCCGCCAAGGTCGTCGACACGACCGGGGCGACCCGCTTCGTCACGAAGGGCGACGCGAACGCGTCGGCCGACGCCGACGAGGTGCTCCCGGTGCAGGTGCGCGGCACCGTGTGGTACGCACTGCCGTATCTCGGCTGGGTGGCCACAGCGGTCACCGGCGAGCACCGCATGATCGTCATCACCCTCACGGTCGTCGTGCTCTTCGGGTACGCGACGTGGACATTCGGGTCGGCGCTGGTCGAGAGACGGCGCCGCGGGGCCACGCGGGAGCAGATTTATCTCAAGGGCCGCCCGGGTCTCCCTCAAGTCGCTCAAGAATCCAAGAGGCGGGGATGAAAATGTTCTCATATAGAGAGCCGATGCCGGGCGGTGCGCTGACGCCCGCAGCGTCCTCGCCGCAGCCGGAACCCGATTCCCGCCGCGTGATTCCGGAGGAAACCATGTCTACGTGTGACGCGCGCGCCGCCGATGACGTCGTCGGTGCCCCCGCGTCCGTGGCCGTTTCCCGCAGTGGTCTCCGCGCGGGGAACACCGCTAGAGTTACCGGGACGATCGGGGTGCCCCAGAGCCCGTACTCGGGCGGCGTCGTCGAGCGATCGCCGCAACACCGGGGCCGACTCTGTGGGATCATCCGTGCGACGAGCCAGGGGGAACCAGCGCATGTCGGGTAGGGCGAGCAGCGGCGGCGTGCTGCGCCGCGCCGTGCACCGTGCCCTCGTGGGTGCGCTGTGCGGAGCCCTGCTGTTCGCCGGCCTCCCCGCGACGATGAGCTTCGCGGACGACGGCGTGGCTCCCGAGGCGACGACCACGACGGACGAAAGCGGCGTGGCCGCCGCGGACGCGCTCGTGGCTTCGGCTGCCACGGATGTCTCCGCGGCTCCGACCGCACCGGCTGGTGCGGACGCCGCCGCATCCCCGACGATCGCCAGCGACCTCGAAGACTACCCGCCGGGCGGCACCGTCACCCTCACCGGAACCGGGTGGCAGCCCGGCGAGACCGTCACGATCGTGGTGAACGACACCGATGGGGCCACCTGGTCTCTCACCCAGGACGTGGTCGCCGCCGCAGACGGCACCCTCGCCCTGGTCTTCACGCTGCCGAACTACTACGTGCCGAACTACGACGTGACCGCAACGGGCGCGCTCTCGGGCACCGCGACGACGACCTTCACGGATGCAGCCACCGGAGCGTGGCAGTACTGGATGACCGAGTCCGCGCCGTCATCGGGCTCATCGGTGGCGGCCAGTGGCACCGTGACGTACACGTTGAACGCTCGCTGCGGGGGCACGAACACCGCTTCGTGCTCGGTCACGGGGGCCGTTGTGACGTTGACCCTGACGGGTGGTGCCACGTTCAACTCGCTCAGTCTGCCGACCGGCGTCGTCCTCAGCAACGGCAACAAGACCGCCACATGGACCCTCGGAACCCTCAACCGAACCGGACTGTCCGTGTCGGTCACGGCCACGGTCGATGCGAGCGCGACCGTCGGCAGCACCGTTGCCGCGACCATCGGCGACAACAACGACTCCAACGGAAGCCTCCGGACCGGCACAGGCTACTACGAGAGCAGATCGGTCGTCGTCGCGGCCACGGCGCTGTCCTGCACGCAGGGCACCTTCTACACGGTCTCCAACGACGGCCGGCTCTACGAGGTGACGAGCCCCGGGGTGACGCCGAACGCGACGACGACGCTGATCGGAACCAGCAGCCCGGTGTGGAGCTACACGGGAGTCAATGGTCTCGCCATCGCGCCCGGTGGAACGATGGCGTACGCGTTCTATCGCCACGCGACGAATCAGGTCGACATCCTCGGATACAACCCGACCACCGGCGTGGGCTCCACGCTCGTGAGCAACTACAGCATCGTGCCGGCGACGACGGACAACATGGTGGCCGGTGCGGTCAACCCCGTGAACGGGTACTACTACTTCGGCGGCTACACGAGCGCTGTCAACCGCTTCTACGTCTGGGTCTTCAACCCCGCGAACAACAGCATCACCCTCCGCGGCTACATCGTGCCGAACGGTGCGACGACATCGGGCAACAGCGACATCCTCTTCGACAACCAGGGCAACCTGTACCTGTCCTACAGCAACTCGGGAACCTCGGCAGTCCACGAGCTGGTGACGGTCACCGCGGCGAACCTCGCCGCGGGCACTTCCGGCTCGACCAATCAGCTCGAAACGAACTCGACGGCTCTGACGCTCACCACCCCGACGACGACGTACAACGGCATCGCGTTCGACAGTTCGGGGCGCCTGTTCGCCCAGGATGCGACCTCCGGGAGCAGCACGACGTACGTGCGCACGATCGACCCGGGCACCGGTGCGACGCTCGGCGGGCCCACGACCCTGACGTTGAGCGGCGCGACGACGGGCAACCCCGGCACCGACCTCGCCAGCTGCCTCTACCCGGGCACGGTCTCGGTGCGCAAGAACCTGCCCGACGGGCGCGTGGCGGCCGGCAACCAGTTCGCCCTGTCCATCACCCGAGGAACCACGACGCAGGCCACCGCCACGACGACGGGCACGGCGACCGGCATCCAGTCTCAGATAGCCGGTCCCGCGATCGGCGTCGCGAACGCCACGTACACGATCGCGGAGGCCGCGTCCGGGACCACCGTGCTCGGCAACTACGTATCGACGTATGTGTGCGTCGATGGGGCGTCGAACGTCGTCGCGACGGGCACCGGCACGACGCTGAGTTACACGTTCCCCACGCCATCAGGGCAGGCATCGGCCGGGCCCGACATCGTGTGCACGTTCACGAACACTCCCATCGCCCCGGCCACGGTGACGATCAGCAAGACGGTCCAGGACGTGAACGGGCTGAACCCACAGGCCGGTGTCGGGTGGACCGTGGGGGCCGCGCTGGGTACGGGCAGCACCACCGGTACGACGATCACGACGCCGGCAACCGCGACAACGGGCGCGACCGGTGCGGTGGCGACGCCGTGGTCGATCACCTTCCCGAGCAGCTCGGCGACGGCGAACGTCGTGATCTCGGAGACTCAGCAGACCGGGTACGCCTTCGTCAGCGGCGTCTGCACCATCACGCCGCTGTCCGGCAGCGCGACCACCGTGAACCTGGCCAGCGCGAGCGGCACCCTCACCGGCGTCACGCCCGGTGCGACCGTCTCGTGCGTGTTCACCAACAAGCAGCAGCCCGGCAGCGCGGTGTGGCAGAAGACGGACGCCACGACCGGTTCGGCGTTGGCCGGCTCGACCTGGACGCTCACCGGCCCGGAAGTGCCGGCGAACACGGTCGTGAGCGACTGCACGGCGTCGCCCTGTACGACCGGCCTCTACCTCGACGCCGATCCGGCGGCGGGCGCGTTCCAGCTCACCGGCCTGGCGTGGGGCAGCTACACGCTGCAGGAGCAGTCGGCGCCCACCGGGTACGAACTCAGCACGACGCAGCACACGTTCACGATCTCGGCGACCTCGCTCACTCCCACCGTCAGCGGCTCACCGTTCGCCAACACCCGCATCCTGGGCGCGGTCACGTGGCAGAAGGTGGATGCCGTGACTCCTGCGACCTCTCTTGCGGGGTCCGAGTGGAAGATCGTCGGGCCGGCTCCGGCCACGACGGAGCTGGCCGTCGTCGACTGCGTGGCGGCCTCCGCGGCGGGTTGCACCGGAGTCGACAAGGACAACCGGGCGGGCTACTTCAGCGTGACCGGCTTGGCGTGGGGCAGCTACTCGCTCGTCGAGACCAAGGCCCCGGCGGGATACGTGCTCGACCCGACCCCCCGCACCTTCGCCATCGCGGCGGTCGCTCTGACCGCGTCGGTCGGGCAGATCGTGAACGTGCAGCAGGACGTGCCGCTGCTTCCGCTCACCGGCGGCCTCGGACGCGATTGGTTCCTGTTCGGCGGCAGCGGCGCCCTGATCGCTGCTCTCGGCATCCTCTTCTGGCGTAGGAGGCAGTCACGAATATCGCCATGACACCGCACAACGCATCGCTTCACAGACAACACAGCAACGACGCGACCCCCCTTACGCGTCACATCGAAAGGAAAAGCACGAAAATGACCAACAACTCACATGTCAAGGGCAGGCGTGCGCTGGCCCTTGCCGGCGTCATCGCCCTCGCCGGGGCAGGTGTGCTGGGATCGGCCGTCGCGGCGAACGCGGCGCCCGATTTCGGCAACATCGACGACGACGCCACGGGCTCGATCATCATCCACAAGCACGAGTACCAGACCGGAACGAGCGTCACCGCCAACCCTGACGGCACGACCTCCATCCCTTCTGCTCCCGTTGCCGGTGTGACGTTCACCGCCTACCAGCTGCTGCAGAACGGCACTGCCGTGGATCTCACCGACCCCGCCGCGTGGACGACGCTCAGCGCACTGTCGGTGAACACGGCGTGCACCGCCGTCACCGGCGGCACCGGATACACGATCGGCGCGCAGGTGGGCCAGGGAACGACCGACGCCAGCGGCCTCACGACGATCACCCCGACGAACCTCAGCGCCTACGTCGTGTGTGAGACCGCGGCGCCCGCCTCCGTCACCTCCGCTGCGGCCCCGTTCATCGTGACCGTCCCGACGCCCTACCAGGACGGCTGGGTGTACAACGTGAACGTCTACCCGAAGAACTCGGTGACGTCGATCTCGAAGTCGATCAGCGCGCAGACGGGCCTCGGTCTCGGCAGCGCCGTGGCGTTCCCCGTGACGGTGCGCATCCCCTCCACGGGGGGCGCCGACTTCACGAGCTTCGACATCGTCGACACGCTCGACTCGCGGCTGACGCCGACGGGCGTGTCGAGTGTGACGGTCGGTGGCACTGCCGTCGATCCCACGTACTACACCGTGACCACCAGCGGACAGACCGTCACCGTCGCGTTCAACATCGCGCTGCCCGCCGTGCAGACCTTCCTCAAGGCGAACGCGCTGAGCAGTGTCGTGGCGACCTTCACCGGCACCGTGCAGTCGGTCGGCGACGGCTCCATCCCCAACACGGCCACGGCGTACATCAATGCGCCCGGGCACGCGACCGGGACGGGCATCACGTCGAACCAGGTGACGACCACCTGGGGTGACGCGACGCTGCTGAAGACCGACAGCGCCACGACCGCCACGGTGCTCGCCGGAGCGGTGTTCGAGGTCTACGCCGCCGTGACGCCGTACCCGGCGTCGGCGACGGACTGCTCCACGGCCGTCGCCACCGGCTCCGCGCTCAGCGTGGGCGGCCAGACGACGTTCACGTCGAACGACTCGGGCGTCGTCACGATCCCCGGCCTGTTCGTCAGCGACAGCGTGAACGCCGCCCAGAACAGCACGTTCCGCTGCTACGTCGTCGTGGAGACGCAGGCGCCTGCCGGTTTCGTGACGCCTGACTCGTCGAACAACGCTCACGGCATCGCCGTGACGGCCGGAGCGAACGCGGCGGATAGCTACAACGCCACGGTCGTCAACGTCCAGGCGGATGTTCCCGACCTCCCGCTGACCGGTGCGAACGGCCAGATCGCCATGGTCATCGGCGGTGTCGGTCTGCTGGCCGTCGCCGGTGGTCTGCTGATCGCCCGCCGTCGCGCAGGCGCGAAGCGCTGATAGCGTGACACGGCCGACGGCGCCGGATGCCTCTGCGTCCGGCGCCGTCGTCGTGCCCGACCGGCATCCATCGTCGAGGAATCAGTCGAAGTGACAGACGCAGACCCACGAGCCACCCCCCGGTGGCGGCCCGGCGCGCTGTCGTGGGCGGTCGTGGTCGTGGCGTTCATCGGGATGCTGGTCCTGATGTACCCGACGGTGGCGAGCTGGTTGTCGTCGCAGAACCAGTCGCTGCTGATCCGTGAGTACACCGACGAGATCGACGCGGTCGAGCCGTCGGCGACCGAACAGCTGCGCCTGGCGCACGAGTACAACGACGCGCTGAGCTCGGGCGTCCGCCTCGACGCGAACGCCCACGTGCCGGTCGGCGACGGCGTCTCGTCGGACGACTCGCTGGACTACTGGTCGATCCTGAGCGTCGGGACCGACGCGCCGATGGCGCGTATCCGCATCCCCGCGATCGATGTCGATCTGCCGATCTACCATGGCACCGCGGACGACACGCTCCTGCGCGGGGCGGGCCACCTGGAAGGGTCGCACCTGCCGGTCGGAGGGCCGTCCACGCACGCGGTCATCACCGCCCATCGCGGACTGGCGAACGCCACGATGTTCAGCGACCTCGACGAGGTCGTCGTGGGGGACACGTTCACGATCGAGGTGTTCGGAGAGGTGCTGACGTACCGAGTGCGCGAGAAGCGCGTCGTCGAGCCGGAGGACACCGACACGCTGCGCCCGGTCGAGGGAGAGGATCTCGTGACGCTCGTCACCTGCACCCCGCTCGGGATCAACTCTCACCGCATTCTCGTCACCGGCGAGCGGGTCACGCCGACGCCGGTCGAGGATGTCGAGGCCGCCGGAGATCCGCCGGACATCCCCGGGTTCCCGTGGTGGGCCGTCGTCCTCGGCGCGGGGACGTTCGCGCTTGCCGTGTTCCTCTGGCGCAGTGGATACACCGATGCCCGCGCACGCGCACGCCGACTCGACGCCGCGGCGACCGACGCGGTCGAGTGACGGGCACCTCTTTCGCTTTTGCGGCCGCGCAATAATGATGAGTGTGCGTGGGTACGCCACGCACTGACTGCGCGGAAAGGCAGAGCATATGGGTTTCGATGACATCGTCAACAAGGGCAAGGAGCTCTTCGAAGACGCCAAGGACAAGGTCGAGGGCGGATTCGAGGCCGCCAAGGACAAGGCCGAGGAGGTCTTCGGCAGCGACAAGGTCGAGGAGGTCAGCGACCAGGTTCTCGACGCCGCGGCCGGTGCGGCCAAGAAGGTGGCGCCCGACGCCGCCGAGCAGATCGACAGCGTCCGCGACCAGGTCGACGGCGCGATCGGCAGCTGACCGCCGCGCGACCGTTTGGGGGGCGGATGCCGCGGCCAGCGGCATCCGCCCCCTTCGCTGTCCGCCCCCTTCGCTGTCCGCCCCCTTCGCTGTCCGCCCCCTTCGCTGTCCGCCCCCTTCGCTGTCCGCCCCCTTCGCTGTCCGCCCCCTTCGCTGTCCGGCGCCGCCGCGCCCCGCTACGCACACCTGTCACCTTCCGGGCCTATCGCCGCAGATGGGCCCGGATCTTGCCAGCTCGACCGAGCAGCCGCGCGCAGACCTGTCACATTGTGGGCGCATCTGCCCGCATAACGCCGGATGCCGCCAGGTCCGTCCGCCGTCCAATGCCCGCCGCCCGTCGTCCGCCGCCCGTCGTCCACGCGTCGATCTGTCGCAATTCGGGCCGATGGGCATGTGTCAGCCCGGATGCTGCCAGATCTGTCCGCCGTCCACGCGTCGACTTGCCACAATTCGGGCTGATCGGCAGGTGTCGGCCCGGATGCTGCCAGATCTGTCCGCCGTCCACGCGTCGACTTGTCGCAATTCGGGCCGATGGGCACGTGTCGGCCCGGATGCCGCCAAGTCTGCGGTCGCCGACCGCGCGCCGCGGGTCAGCGCACGCGGAACCCGCGCGCCGTGAGTGCCCGTGCGACCCGACCTACGGCTGCGGACTCGTCGGGGTAGAGCTCTGAGCGCGTGACCTCCACCGGCATCCAGTCGGCCTCGCGCAGACGCTCGCGCCGGGTGATGTCGGTGCTCCACGCGCGCGGCGACAGGCGGTGATAGTCGCCGTGGTACTCGACGACGACCTTCAGTTCGGGAAACACGAGGTCCCCGATGCCGATCAGCTCTCCAGACGCGTCGTGGATCGGCACATCGAAGAGCGGCTCGGGCAGCCCGGCCGCGACGAGCGCAAGCCAGAGGTGCACCTCCGCGCGACTGCGCGCCCCGGGGCGGATCGCCGTCAGCGCCTGGCGCGCCGTCGCGATTCCGGGCCGAGGGCCCGCGGCGACGGCGGCCTGCAGTGACTCGAGGGTTGTCAGCGGCGCACCGATGTCGCGACCGCCCGGCCCGCGCGGCTGTGTGATCATCATCGAGCCGACCGCAATGAGATCCCGCGGCGCAAGAGTCGGTGCGAGCGTGACCCAGGTGGATGCCGGGGAGATCACCCGCAGCCCGCTCGTCTCGCGCACCGACGCGAGGTGCTCGGCGAACTGCCGGCCACGCACGCCGGCGGCGCGCGGTGCGCGGTGCGGCGCGAAGACGCCGACCTCGAGAACCGGGGCGGCGACCGGCAGCATCCCGCACCAGATCACCAGCGCGGACAAACCGGCGAAGAACCGCTCCGGTGCCATCCGCTTCGCGTACGCGTCGATGCGATGACGGTGCTCGAGTGCGGCGACGTCGAGGATGCCGTCATGCTCCGGCGCCTGGAACGGCCATGAGCGCACACCCCAGAAGGGCGCGTTGAGGTCGCGGGCGCGAAGCCGGTCGGCAGACACGCCCGCAGCGCGGGCTCGCTCGACGCAGAAGGCGGAACCGAGCTCAGCAGGTAGAGCGGTGAACGGGCGGGACATCCCGCCACCATGGCACTTCGCGCGAGTCCATGGGTGCCGAAGTGCCGGATCTGTGGACAGATCCGCGAAATCGCCTCCTGGGGAGGAGGTTACGCACGCCGCCGCGCCGTCGCGCAGACCTGGCGCGTTTCGGTGTCATCGACGATGGTGGGCCCGGATGCTGCCAGGTGCGGATCGGTGCGGCGCGGGGAGTTGGCGGTATCCGGGGTGATGGGGCGGGATAGGCCCGGATGGTGCCAGGTGTGCGCGCGCCGCTGCGCCGTCGCGCGAACCTGGCGCGTTTGGGTGTTATTGGCGATGGTGGGCCCGGGTGCTGCCAGGTGTGCGTCGGGGTGGCGCGGGGTGTTGGCGGTATTCGGGGTGATGGGGCGGGGTGGGCCCGGATGGTGCCAGGTGTGTGCGCGCCGCCGCGCCGTCGCGCGAGCCTGGCGCGTTTGGGTGTTATCGACGATGGTGGGCCCGGATGCTGCCAGGTGCGGATCGGGGTGGCGCGGGGTGTTGGCGGTATCCGGGGTGATGGGGCGGGGTGGGCCCGGATGGTGCCAGGTGTGTGCGCGCCGCCGCGCCGTCGCGCGAGCCTGGCGCGTTTGGGTGTTATCGACGATGGTGGGCCCGGATGCTGCCAGGTGCGGATCGGGGTGGCGCGGGGAGTTGGCGGTATCCGGGGTGATGGGGCGGGGTGGGTCCGGATGGTGCCAGGTATGCGTTGGAGTGCGCGGGGCGCAGGCGGCGCGCAGGCCGCGCGCAGGCCACGCGCAGGCCACGCGCCGGGCGCGAAGCGGCAAGCCGCCGGGCGCGAAGCGGCAACCGGAGGGCGCGACACGCCCGGGTTTGCGACACGCCCGGGCGACACGTAGACTAGTCAGGTTCCACATTCCTGTGCGCGCGCCAGCGCGACGCGGGATCACTGCCAGGGCAGTGCATAGACCGGCGCAAGCTCGGAGTCTAGGCCGCGGGCAGCAGAACAACGACAACCCGACTCCACCTGGAAACAGGTTCGTGCGCGTGCGTGCGGGGGCCGGGACTGACATCAGAACAGCGGTGCAGCATCCCGCGCGCAACAGCGTGCGAGGAAGAAGTGCCAGGCGCCACCAGCGCCGTGTGCGTCCAATGCCCCCTGGGAGACCAGGGCAGGTACGACGCGAGAAAGAGAGTGAGCAGACAATGGCGGGACAGAAGATCCGCATTCGCCTGAAGTCGTATGACCACGAGGTCATCGACACGTCGGCGCGCAAGATCGTCGACACCGTGACCCGTGCGGGCGCGACTGTCGTGGGCCCCGTGCCCCTTCCGACCGAGAAGAACGTCGTGTGCGTCATCCG
Source organism: Microbacterium sp. (assembly GCF_047602155.1). GTDB lineage: Bacteria > Actinomycetota > Actinomycetes > Actinomycetales > Microbacteriaceae > Microbacterium. The sequence continues at coordinate 1,555,752 of NZ_JASGHZ010000001.1, forward strand.
GTCGCCCCACAAGTACAAGGACAGCCGCGAGCACTTCGAGATGCGCACCCACAAGCGTCTGATCGACATCATCGACCCGACGCCCAAGGCCGTCGACTCGCTGATGCGCCTTGACCTGCCGGCCGACGTCAACATCGAGATCAAGCTCTGAGGACGACGGACATGGCACACATCAACGACAAGGTTTCCAAGGGCCTGCTCGGCACGAAGCTGGGCATGACCCAGGTCTGGGACGAGAACGGCAAGATCGTTCCCGTCACCGTCATCGAGGTCGCCCCCAACGTGGTGACCCAGGTGCGCACGCCCGAGCGCGACGGCTACAACGCCGTGCAGATCGCTTACGGCCAGATCGACCCCCGCAAGGTCAACAAGCCCCTGACGGCCCACTTCGAGGCCGCGGGCGTGACCCCGCGCCGCCACCTCACCGAGGTGCGCACGGCGGATGCCGCTGACTACTCACTCGGTCAGGAGCTCACCGTGGACGGCACCTTCGAGGCCGGCCAGCTGGTCGACGTCGTCGGCACCAGCAAGGGCAAGGGCACCGCGGGTGTCATGAAGCGCCACAACTTCAAGGGCGTGAGCGCGAGCCACGGTGCGCACCGCAACCACCGCAAGCCCGGTTCGATCGGCGCGTCGTCGACCCCGAGCCGCGTCTTCAAGGGCATGCGCATGGCCGGCCGTATGGGTGGCGAGCGCGTGACCGTCCTCAACCTCACGGTGCACGCCGTGGATGCCGAGAAGGGTCTGCTGCTCGTCAAGGGCGCCGTCCCCGGTGCCCGTGGCCGCATCGTCTACGTCCGCAACGCAGTGAAGGGTGCCTGAGGTCCATGACTGACACGACACTCGACGTCCACGGCGCGAACGGGAAGAAGGCCGGTTCGGTCGACCTCCCCTCGGCGCTGTTCGACGTCAAGACGAACATCCCGCTGATCCACCAGGTCGTCGTCGCGCAGCTCGCGGCGGCACGCCAGGGCACCCACTCGACCAAGCGTCGCGGTGAGGTCTCGGGCGCCGGCCGCAAGCCCTTCAAGCAGAAGGGCACGGGTAACGCCCGCCAGGGTTCGATCCGCGCTCCCCACATGACCGGTGGTGGCATCGTCCACGGACCGAAGCCGCGCGACTACGCGCAGCGCACCCCCAAGAAGATGATCGCCGCCGCCCTGCTGGGCGCGCTGAGCGATCGCGCTCGCGGTGGCCGCCTGCACCTGGTCGACTCGTTCGGCATCGAGGGCGCCCCGTCGACCAAGACCGCGGCATCCGTGCTCAGCGGCCTCGGTGCGACCAAGAACGTGCTCGTCGTCATCGACGCGAGCGACGAGCTGACGGTCAAGAGCGTGCGCAACCTCGCGTACGTGCACGTGCTGCCCTTCGGCCAGCTGAACGCCTACGACGTGCTCGTCTCCGACGACATCGTCTTCACCAAGGCCGCCTACGACGCGTTCGTCGCGTCCAAGAGCGCCACCACCGAGGAGGTCTCGGCATGAGCGCCGTCGCCCTGAACAAGGATCCGCGCGACATCATCCTGCGCCCGGTCGTCTCGGAGAAGAGCTACTCGCTCATCGACGAGGGCAAGTACACGTTCCTCGTGGACCCGCGCGCCTCGAAGACCGAGATCAAGCTCGCCATCGAGAAGATCTTCGGCGTCAAGGTCGCCGCGGTCAACACGCTCAACCGCGCGGGCAAGGCCCGTCGCACCCGGTTCGGCACCGGCAAGCGCAAGGACACCAAGCGCGCCATCGTCACGCTGCGCTCGGGCACCATCGACATCTTCACGGCCGTCGGCTGACAGTCGGGATAGAGGACTAGAGAACATGGCTATTCGCAAGTACAAGCCCACGACCCCGGGTCGTCGCGGTTCGTCGGTGGCCGACTTCGCCGAGATCACCCGATCGACGCCCGAGAAGTCGCTCCTTCGCCCGCTGTCGAAGACCGGTGGCCGCAACAACCAGGGCCGCATCACGACGCGTCACATCGGTGGCGGTCACAAGCGCCAGTATCGCGTGATCGACTTCCGTCGAGGCGACAAGGACGGCGTCAACGCCAAGGTCGCGCACATCGAGTACGACCCGAACCGCACCGCGCGCATCGCGCTGCTGCACTACTTCGACGGCGAGAAGCGCTACATCCTGGCGCCGAACAAGCTGTCGCAGGGCGACATCGTCGAGTCGGGTCCGTCGGCCGACATCAAGCCCGGCAACAACCTGCCGCTGAAGAACATCCCCACCGGTACCGTGATCCACGCGATCGAGCTCCGCCCCGGCGGCGGCGCGAAGCTGGCCCGCTCGGCGGGTGCGTCGGTTCGCCTCGTCGCGAAGGATGGCCCCTACGCCCAGCTGCGTCTGCCCTCGGGCGAGATCCGCAACGTCGACGCGCGCTGCCGTGCGACGATCGGCGAGGTCGGCAACGCCGAGCAGTCGAACATCAACTGGGGCAAGGCCGGCCGCAAGCGCTGGAAGGGCGTGCGCCCGACCGTCCGCGGTGTCGCGATGAACCCGGTCGACCACCCGCACGGTGGTGGTGAGGGCAAGACCTCCGGTGGTCGTCACCCCGTCTCTCCTTGGGGCCAGGCTGAGGGTCGCACCCGCCACGCCAACAAGGAAAGCGACAAGTACATCGTCCGTCGTCGCAACGCCGGCAAGAAGCGCAAGTAGGAGTAGAGGAACATGCCTCGCAGCCTGAAGAAGGGCCCTTCGTCGACGAGCACCTGCTTCGCAAGGTCGTCTCGCAGAACGATGCCGGCACCAAGAACGTCATCAAGACCTGGTCGCGCCGCTCGATGATCATCCCCGCGATGCTGGGTCACACGATCGCCGTGCACGACGGACGCAAGCACATCCCCGTGTTCGTGTCCGAGACCATGGTCGGTCACAAGCTGGGCGAGTTCGCGCCCACCCGCACCTTCCGCGGCCACGAGAAGGACGACAAGAAGGGCCGCCGCCGCTGACGCGGGGGCGTTCCAGAGAGGACTAGAGGAGGAGAGACATGGTGGATTCCATCGCACGCGTCAAGCACATTCGCGTGACCCCTCAGAAGGCTCGTCGTGTCGTCGCGCTCATCAAGGGCAAGCAGGCTCAGGAGGCTCTGGCCATCCTGAAGTTCGCCCCGCAGAGCGCCAGCGAGCCGATCTACAAGCTCGTCGCTGCCGCCGTGGCCAACGCCCGGGTGAAGGCCGACCGCGACGGCGAGTTCCTGGACGAGCAGGACCTGTACGTGCGCAACGCGTACGTCGACGAGGGCACGACGCTCAAGCGTTTCCAGCCCCGTGCACAGGGTCGCGCGTTCCAGATCAAGAAGCGCACCAGCCACATCACGATCGAGCTCGCGACCCCCGAGGTCGCAACGACGGATGCCGGCTCCAAGAACAAGAAGGCGAGCAAGTAATGGGACAGAAGGTCAACCCGTACGGCTTCCGCCTCGGCATCACCACGGACCACGTGTCGCGTTGGTTCTCCGACTCGACGAAGCCGGGCCAGCGGTACGCCGACTACGTGGCCGAGGACATCAAGATCCGTAAGCTCCTGCAGACGCAGCTCGACCGCGCCGGCGTGTCCGGCATCGAGATCGAGCGCACGCGTGACCGCGTCCGCGTCGACATCCACACCGCCCGCCCGGGCATCGTGATCGGTCGCCGCGGCGCCGAGGCCGAGCGCATCCGCGCCGACCTCGAAAAGCTCACCGGCAAGCAGATCCAGCTGAACATCCTCGAGGTGAAAAACCCCGAGGCCGACGCTCAGCTGGTCGCCCAGGGCATCGCCGAGCAGCTCAGCGCCCGCGTGGCGTTCCGCCGTGCGATGCGCAAGGGCCTGCAGGGCGCTCAGCGCGCCGGCGCCAAGGGCATCCGCATCCAGGTCTCGGGCCGTCTCGGCGGCGCCGAGATGAGCCGGTCGGAGTTCTACCGCGAGGGTCGGGTGCCGCTGCACACGCTGCGCGCGAACATCGACTACGGCTTCTACGAGGCCAAGACCACCTTCGGCCGCATCGGCGTGAAGGTCTGGATCTACAAGGGTGACCTGACCAACAAGGAGCTCGCTCGCGAGCAGGCAGGCGCCCCCAAGCAGCCCCGCGGTCGTGACGACCGCGGCGGCGACCGCCGCCGTGGCCCGCGCAGCGAGGCCCCCGTCGCAGAAGGAGCGTCTGCCTGATGCTTATCCCGCGTAAGGTCAAGTACCGCAAGCAGCACCACCCGGGCCGTTCCGGCCAGGCCACCGGCGGCACGAAGGTCTCCTTCGGCGAGTTCGGCATCCAGGCTCTCACCCCCGCCTACGTGACGAACCGTCAGATCGAGTCCGCTCGTATCGCCATGACCCGTCACATCAAGCGCGGTGGCAAGGTGTGGATCAACATCTACCCCGACCGTCCGCTCACCAAGAAGCCGGCCGAAACCCGCATGGGGTCCGGTAAGGGTTCGCCGGAGTGGTGGGTCGCCAACGTCAAGCCCGGCCGCGTCCTCTTCGAGGTCGCCGGCGTCAACGAGCAGCTGGCCCGCGAGGCCCTGCAGCGGGCAATCCACAAGCTGCCCCTGAAGGCACGCATCATCAAGCGCGAGGAGGGCGACGCGTAATGGCTGTCGGCACCAAGACGCTCGCTCCGAGCGAGCTGGACACGTTCGAGGACCAGCGCCTCGTCGAAGAGCTGCGCAAGGCCAAGGAAGAGCTGTTCAACCTGCGCTTCCAGTCGGCCACCGGCCAGCTCGAGAGCCACGGCCGCATCCGTGCGGTCAAGCGCGACATCGCGCGGCTGTACACCGTGATCCGTGAGCGCGAGCTCGGCATCCGTGCCACGCCCGCGCCCGCCGAGGTCGCGACGAAGGCGAAGCGCCGCACTGAGCGAGCGGAGCGAGACGAAGTGAAGACGAAGGCGAAGAAGGCGGATGCCGACGACGCTGTGAAGGAAGAGGCCGAGTAATGGCTGACGAGAAGAAGGCGCCCGCCAAGAAGGCGCCCGCGAAGAAGGCCGCTGCCGCCGAGGTCGTCGAGGCCGCTGTGGTCGAAGCACCCGCCGAGGTCGCCGGTCACGAGCACGCCGCGCACGACGTGCGCGACGCCGACGCCCGTGGCTACCGCAAGTCGCGCCGCGGCTACGTGGTCAGCGACAAGATGGACAAGACGATCGTCGTCGAGGTCGAGGACCGCGTGAAGCACCCCCTCTACGGCAAGGTCATCCGTCGCACCTCGAAGGTCAAGGCGCACGACGAGGCGAACACCGCCGGCATCGGCGACCTCGTCCTCATCAACGAGACCCGCCCGCTGAGCGCCACCAAGCGCTGGCGTCTGGTGGAGATTCTGGAGAAGGCAAAGTGATTCAGACCGAGTCCCGCCTCAAGGTCGCCGACAACACGGGCGCCAAGGAGCTGCTCACGATCCGCGTGCTCGGTGGTTCGAACCGCCGTTACGCCGGTCTGGGCGACATCATCGTGGCGACCGTCAAGGACGCGATCCCGGGCGGCAACGTCAAGAAGGGCGACGTGGTCAAGGCCGTCGTCGTCCGCACCGTCAAGCAGACCCGTCGTGCCGACGGTTCGTACATCAAGTTCGACGAGAACGCCGCCGTCATCCTGAAGAACGACGGGGAGCCCCGCGGCACCCGCATCTTCGGACCGGTCGGTCGTGAGCTTCGCGACAAGAAGTTCATGAAGATCGTCTCGCTCGCACCGGAGGTGATCTGACCCATGGCCAAGATCAAGAAGGGTGACCTGGTGCAGGTCATCACGGGCCGCAAGCAGGACAAGGGCGGCGACCGCGGCAAGCAGGGCCGGGTGCTCGACATCTTCGTCGAGCAGAACCGGATCATCGTCGAGGGCGTCAACTACGTCACCAAGCACAACCGCGTGGGCCAGTCGCAGCGTGGCACCCGCACGGGCGGCATCGAGACGATGGAAGCCCCGATCCACATTTCCAACGTCGCCCTCGTCGACCCCTCGACCAAGAAGCCGACCCGCGTCGGCCACCGCGTCGAGGAGCAGACGAAGGACGGCGTGAAGCGCACCGTCCGCGTGCGCTACGCGAAGAAGAGCGGTAAGGACCTCTGAATATGAGCACCACCACTGACGTGGCGGCTGGCCCTGCGGCCGAAGGCTCGCCTTCGACACGAGTCCAGCCCCGTTTGAAGCAGAAGTACCAGGGCGAGATCAAGAAGGCTCTGCAGGACGAGTTCGGCTACGGCAACGTCATGCAGATCCCCGGCATCGTCAAGGTCGTCGTCAACACCGGTGTCGGTGAGGCGGCGCGCGACTCCAAGGTGATCGATGGCGCGGTCGACGACCTCACCAAGATCACCGGCCAGAAGCCGGTCGTCACGAAGGCCCGCAAGTCCATCGCGCAGTTCAAGCTGCGCGAGGGCCAGCCCATCGGCGCGCACGTCACCCTCCGCGGCGACCGCGCGTGGGAGTTCCTCGACCGTCTCGTGAACCTCTCGCTGCCCCGCATCCGCGACTTCCGCGGCCTGTCGCCGAAGCAGTTCGACGGCAACGGCAACTACACGTTCGGCCTGCAGGAGCAGTCGGTCTTCCACGAGATCAACCAGGACAAGATCGACCGCGTCCGCGGTTTCGACATCACGATCGTCACGACGGCGAAGACGGATGCCGAGGGTCGCTCGCTGCTCAAGCAGCTGGGCTTCCCGTTCAAGTCCGACGAGGCCTGACACGTTTCGTCTCGCTGCGCTCGCTCAACGACCGGGCGCAGAGAGACGAGAACCCCCGGTCGTTGAGCGAGGGCCGCAGGCCCGAGACGAAACGCCACCATCAAGAAGGTCGGCTGTCGTGTAACGGCATCCGAAACCACTGAACAAAGGAAACAAACGAAATGACGATGACAGACCCGGTCGCTGACATGCTGACCCGTCTGCGCAACGCGAACTCGGCGCACCACGACTCCGTGTCGCTGCCGAGCTCGAAGCTCAAGACCCACATCGCAGAGATCCTCCAGCAGGAGGGTTACATCGCCGGCTGGGAGGTCTCCGACGCCCGTGTCGGCCAGACCCTCACGCTGACGCTGAAGTACGGCCCGAACCGTGAGCGGTCGATCGCCGGCATCAAGCGCGTCTCGAAGCCCGGTCTGCGCGTCTACGCGAAGTCCACCGAGCTGCCCAAGGTCCTCGGCGGCCTCGGCGTCGCGATCCTGTCCACCTCCTCCGGTCTTCTCACCGACCGTCAGGCCGAGCAGAAGGGCGTGGGTGGGGAAGTCCTCGCCTACGTGTGGTGATCTGACATGTCGCGTATCGGACGTCTTCCCATCACCATCCCCGCCGGCGTGACCGTCACGGTCGACGGCCAGGATGTCGCCGTCAAGGGTCCCAAGGGCGAGCTGGCGCTCACCGTGTCCAAGCCCATCGCGGTCACCGTCGAAGAGGGCCAGGTGCTCGTCACCCGTCCCGACGACGAGCGCGAGTCGCGCTCGCTGCACGGCCTGACCCGCACCCTCATCAACAACAACATCATCGGCGTGACCGAGGGCTACTCCAAGGGCCTCGAGGTCGTCGGCACCGGTTACCGTGTCGCCCAGAAGGGGACGGCGGTCGAGTTCGCGCTCGGCTTCTCGCACCCCGTGCTGGTCGAGGCTCCGGCCGGCATCACCCTGACCGTCGAGGGCAACAACAAGCTCACCGTCTCCGGCATCTCGAAGCAGGCCGTCGGTGAGGCTGCTGCCAACATCCGCAAGATCCGCAAGCCCGAGCCCTACAAGGGCAAGGGTGTGCGTTACGCGGGCGAGGTCGTCCGCCGCAAGGCCGGAAAGGCTGGTAAGTAAAAATGGCTGTGACCTCGAAGTCCGACGCGCGTTCGCGTCGTCACGCCCGCCTTCGCAAGAAGGTCGTGGGCACCGAGGCGCGTCCGCGCCTGGTCGTGACCCGTTCGGCACGCCACGTCTTCGTCCAGCTCGTGGACGACGCGAAGGGCCACACCGTGGCCTCGGCCTCGACCCTCGAAGCCGATCTGCGCGCGTTCGCCGGTGACAAGACCGCCAAGGCCCGCAAGGTCGGCGAGCTCGTCGCCGAGCGCGCCAAGGCCGCCGGCGTCTCCGACGTCGTGTTCGACCGCGGTGGCAACCGCTACGCGGGCCGGGTCGCTGCGATCGCCGAGGGCGCTCGCGAGGGAGGGCTGAACCTGTGAGCGATGCAACTGTGAATGTGGAGAACGAAGTGACTGCAGAGGCTACGGCCGAAGCCCCCGTCGAGCGCGAGCGCGAGCCCCGCCGTGGCGGTCGTGAGCGCAGCCAGACCCGCGGCGACCGCGGTGCGCGGGATGCCGACAAGAGCCAGTTCCTGGAGCGCGTCGTCACGATCAACCGCGTGTCGAAGGTCGTCAAGGGCGGTCGCCGCTTCAGCTTCACGGCGCTCGTCGTCGTGGGCGACGGCAACGGTCTCGTGGGCGTCGGCTACGGCAAGGCGCGTGAGGTCCCCCTCGCCATCTCGAAGGGTGTCGAAGAGGCCAAGCGCAACTTCTTCCGCGTGCCCCGTGCCGGCTCCACCATCCCGCACCCGGTGCAGGGCGAGGCCGCTGCCGGCGTCGTGCTGCTGCGTCCGGCCGCTGCCGGTACCGGTGTCATCGCCGGTGGTCCGGTGCGTGCCGTGCTCGAGTGCGCCGGCATCCATGACGTGCTGTCGAAGTCGCTCGGTTCGTCGAACACGATCAACATCGTGCACGCGACGGTCGAGGCGCTCAAGCAGCTCGAGGAACCCCGTGCGGTCGCCGCTCGTCGTGGTCTCGACTTCGACCAGGTGGCTCCCGCCCGTCTGATCCGTGCCGAGGCTGAGGCCGCGGCCGCTGCAAAGGGAGGTGCCTGATGGCCGCGCGTCTCAAGGTGACCCAGATCAAGTCCAAGGTGAGCGAGAAGCAGAACCAGCGTGACACGCTGCGTTCGCTGGGCCTCAAGCGGATCGGCGACTCCGTCGTCCGTCCCGATGACGCGCAGACGCGCGGGTACGTCCGCACCGTCGCACACCTCGTGAACGTTGAGGAGATCGACTGATGGCTGACAACAAAGCCGAGCGCCGCACTGAGCGAGCCGAAGTGAAGGCGACCGAAGAGGTCGTCGAGAAGAAGAAGGCGGCGAAGCCCGCCGCCGAGAAGGCCCCCAAGGCCGAAAAGGCTCTGGCGAAGGCCGCTGCCGCCACGGCGGAGAAGGCCGACAAGCCCGCCGCCAAGAAGCCCGCCGCGAAGAAGGACGCCGTGAAGAAGGATGCCGCGGCATCCCGCCCCGGCGTGCTCAAGGTGCACCACCTGCGTCCGGTTCCCGGCGCCAACACCGCCAAGACCCGTGTCGGTCGCGGTGAGGGCTCGAAGGGCAAGACCGCCGGTCGTGGTACCAAGGGCACCAAGGCCCGCTACCAGGTCAAGGTCGGCTTCGAGGGCGGTCAGATGCCGCTGCACATGCGTACGCCGAAGCTGCGCGGGTTCAAGAACCCGTTCCGCGTCGAGTACCAGGTCGTCAACCTCGACAAGCTCGCCGAGCTGTACCCGACCGGTGGCGACGTCACCGTCGGCGACCTCGTCGCCAAGGGTGCGGTCCGCAAGAACGAGAAGGTCAAGGTTCTCGGTGGCGGCGACATCGCCGTGGCGCTGAACGTGGCCGTCGACAAGGTCTCGGGAGCAGCCGAGCAGAAGATCGTCGCCGCGGGCGGTTCGGTCAAGTAATTCCACGGCAGGGGCCGGTCCGAATCTCGACATGCTCGAGAACCCGGTACCGGCCCCTGTTGCCGTACTCTGGGAGATGGTGCCCGCCCCGGTATCCCGATATTCGGGCGTCGGCACCGGCAAGCCCACTGGAGGAAATCCTTTTGTTCAGCGCCATCGCGCGGGTCTTCCGCACTCCGGATCTCCGGCGGAAGATCGCCTTCACCCTGGCCATCATCGCCATCTACCGCTTCGGCGCGCACGTGCCGACGCCGTTCGTGAGCTTCATCAACGTGCAGTCGTGCCTGTCGCAGACCGGTTCGGCCAGTGAGGGTCTGCTCTCGCTCGTGAACCTCTTCTCGGGCGGCGCGCTGCTGCAGCTGTCGGTCTTCGCCCTCGGCGTCATGCCGTACATCACGGCGACGATCATCGTGCAGCTGCTGCGCGTGGTGATCCCGCACTTCGAAACGCTGTACAAGGAGGGGCAGGCGGGGCAGTCCAAGCTCACGCAGTACACGCGCTACCTCACCATCGCCCTCGCGCTGCTGCAGTCGACGACGCTCGTCACGGTGGCCCGCTCGGGCGCGCTGTTCGGCTCGACGAGCATCGCGGAGTGCAACTCCCTGCTGACCAACGACGCCTGGTGGGCGCAGCTGCTGATGATCATCACGCTGACCGCCGGCACGGGCCTCATCATGTGGTTCGCCGAGCTCGTCACCGAACGCGGCGTCGGCAACGGCATGTCGATCCTCATCTTCACCTCGATCGCGGCGCAGTTCCCGGCGGCGATGTGGTCGATCGCGCAGTCGCGCGGCTTCGAGACGTTCCTGCTCGTGCTCGCGGTGGGCATCGTGGTCGTCGCGCTGGTCGTGTTCGTCGAGCAGTCGCAGCGGCGCATCCCGGTGCAGTACGCGAAGCGCATGGTGGGCCGGCGGACGCTGGGCGGCACCAACACGTACATCCCCATCAAGGTGAACATGGCCGGTGTCGTGCCCGTCATCTTCGCCTCGTCGCTGCTGTACATCCCGGCGCTGATCGCGCAGTTCAACCAGAACCCGGATGCCGATGGCAACATCCCCGGCTGGGTCAGCTGGATCCAGGCCTACCTGACCAAGGGCGACCACCCGCTGTACATGCTGCTGTACTTCCTGCTGATCGTCGGCTTCACGTACTTCTACGTGGCCATCACGTTCAACCCGGTCGAGGTCGCCGACAACATGAAGAAGTACGGCGGCTTCATCCCCGGCATCCGTGCGGGTCGTCCCACCGCCGAATACCTCGACTACGTGCTCACGCGCATCACGCTGCCGGGCTCGATCTACCTCGGTCTCATCGCCCTGCTGCCGCTCGTCGCTCTGGCCACCGTCGGTGCCAACCAGAACTTCCCGTTCGGTGGCGCGTCGATCCTCATCATCGTCGGTGTGGGTCTGGAGACGGTCAAGCAGATCGACGCGCAGCTGCAGCAGCGCCACTACGAAGGGCTCCTGCGATGACCACTCCGCGACTGCTGATCATCGGGCCGCAGGGCTCGGGCAAGGGCACGCAGGGCGTGCGTATCGCCGCCGCCCTCGGCATCCCGGCGATCTCCACCGGCGACATCTTCCGGGCGAACATCGCCGCCGGCACCGAGCTGGGCAGGCGCGTGCAGGCGATCACCGCCGCCGGTGATCTCGTGCCCGACGCGCTCACGAACGAGATCGTGCGCGACCGGCTGTCGCAGGACGACGCGGCGGGCGGGTTCCTCCTCGACGGATACCCGCGCAACCTCGGTCAGGTCGGCGACCTCGACACGTTCCTCGACGGCCGCGGCGAGCCGCTGACCGCCGTCGTCGAGCTGTCGGTGCCGCGCGCGGAGTCGATTCAGCGCCTGTCGCTGCGCGCCGCCGAGCAGGGGCGAGCCGACGACAACGAGGAGTCGATCGCCAAGCGCCTGGCCATCTACGAGTCCGAGACGGCGCCGATCCTCGACGTGTACCGGGCGCACGGCATCGTCGTCACGGTCGACGGCGTCGGCACGCTCGACGAGGTGTTCGAGCGGATCGTCGCGGCTCTCGCCGAGCGCGGCATCGTCGTCGCGGTCTGACGGCGTTCTCATGGGTCTGCGGCGCTCGCTGTACAAGACGCCCGCCCAACTGCGGGCGATGGTCGAGCCGGGGCTCATCACCGCGGCCGCCCTCGACGCGGTCCGTGCGCTGATCGCCCCCGGGGTGACGACGGCGGAGCTCGATGCCGCGGCCTTCGACGTCGTGCGTGCGCGCGGTGCCGAGTCGAACTTCCAGCTCGTGCGCGGATACCGTCACACCACGTGCATCTCGGTGAACGAGCAGGTGGTGCACGGCATCCCCTCGTCGCGGGTGCTGGAGCCCGGCGACATCGTCTCGATCGACGCGGGGGCCCAGTTCCGCGGCTGGAACGGCGACTCCGCCATCACCGTCATCGTGCCGGGCGACGCTTCCGGTGCCACGGCGGATGCCGCGCGGGTCGCGGCGCGGCAGCGCCTGTCGGACGTGACCGAGGGGTCGCTGTGGGCGGGCATCGCGGCGCTGGCGCACGCGGCGCGGGTCGGCGAGGTGGGCGACGCCGTGCAGGGCTCCATCGAGCGTGCGGCGGCCGAGGACGGCGCAACCTACGGCATCCTGCGCGATTACGTCGGGCACGGCATCGGCCGACGGATGCACGAGGGCCCGACGGTCTTCAACTACCGGGTGTCCGATCTGGGTCCGGCCGTCAGGCCCGGGCTGTGCCTGGCGATCGAGCCGATGGTCACCGCCGGGTCGGACGAGACGTTCGTCGAAGAGGACGACTGGACGGTGTCGACCGTCGACGGCAGCGACGGCGCCCACTGGGAGCACAGCGTCGCGGTGCACGACGGCGGGATCTGGGTGCTGACGGCGCCCGACGGCGGCGCCGCGGGCCTCGCCCCCTTCGGCGTAACCCCCACCCCCCTCACCTAACCCCCCGCCCCCTGCGCCCGCCCGGCATCCGTCGCCCGGTGAGAAACCACATCGCGCGTGAGAAACCACATCTGCAGTGGTTTCTCACGCAGAAAGTGGTTTCTCACGGGTCGGCGGTGGCCGAGGCGGGATCGAGGGGGGAGCCGAGCGGGCGGTCGGCCGTGAAGCCGGGGAGCACCGCGAACGCGCCCGACGCGGTCGCGGTGGCGAAGCCGAGCAGATCGTCGGTCTCTTCGAGGCGCTGCAGCGTACGGCTGAAGGTCGACACGTCGTTCTGGAAGCTCAGGAACACCACCCCGCGATCGTCGTCGTCGTTGGCGTAGCTGTAGCTGCGGCGCAGCATGAGCGGCGCTCCGATGAACGACGGATGCGCGGCGCGCGCGTGCGCGCGCGCCGGCACGAGGTACTCGCCCTCGGGCGACTTCGCCGTCAGATCGATCTCGCCGAAAGCGTCGCCCCCGGACAGCGGCGTGCCGTCGGTCTGGCGGCGGCCGAACACGGCGTCCTGCGCCTCGGCATCCAGCGCACGGAACCGGGGGATGTCGAGACGGAACCGGCGCACGGTGCACACCGTCCCGCCCGCCAGCGGTCCGTCGCCGATCCAGACCCCGGCATCCAACAGCGCCGTCGTGTCGGGCACGATGATCCCGTCGTAGTACCCGAGGGGGTTGCGTGCGGCGCTGCGCCGCCCCGCCCCGCGCAGCCCCGGCTGCGCCCATCGCGGCGCGAGGGCGCCCGTGAGCGCCTCCGTCGCCGCAGCCGGCACGGTGGGGTCGGTGGCGGCGGCGATGACGAGCACGTCGCCGCCGTGCACCTCCACGGTGTCGTCGGAGGCGAAGACCGGCAGCGTCGCGACCGGGGCGAGGTCCGGGTCGATGAGGGCGAGCAGCCGCGGGCCGATGCCGACGACGACGGTGAGGTCGCCCGCGCCATCGGGCAGCAGCCGTGACGTGTACCCCTCGGCGGTGAGGGCGGCCACCGCCGTCCCGAGTGAGGCGAGCAGAGTCGGCAGGGTCTCGCGGGTGACGTCGGATGCGTCGAAGACCGAGATGAGCGCGTGCGCCTGCGCGGCGGCGGGGGCGGCGATGCCCGCCTGGTGAGCGCCGTACGGCGAGACGCGCTGCACGTCGGCCGCCGCGTCGTCGCGGCCGAGCGCCGCGAGCACGCCGCTTGCCGCGGCCGCGCCGGCGATGAGCCCCGCCCCGCCGGTGAGCAGGGTGCGTCGGGACACCCCGCCGGATGCCGCGGCCTCAGCCATCGGTGGTCACCGCCAACGCGGGGCCCGGGTCGAGCCCGAAGTCGATGTCGTACCAGAAGTCCGACTGTCGCACCTGGGCGCGCCGCAACAGCCCGGACTCGTCGAGCCACAACCGCAGCGGCGACTCGTCGGGGTCGAGCGTGTCGGCATCCACCACCTCGTCGCTGGGCGGGGCGGCGAACACGGTCACGGCAGTGCCGTCGATCTCGTCCTCGCGCAGCCAGAGCGCCCCGGTCTGCTGCACGAGCAGGGGGTTCTCGGGGCGGTCCGCGCCGAGGTTGCCGATCAGGGCGAGGGTGGCGTCAAGGGCGGAGGCGTCGGCCTGGAGCGTGCGGCTCGTCCACGTCTGGTCGGACAAGGCGGGGATCGGCAGGACGGGCAGGCCCGCGTCGTCCGGTGCCGCCGGGCGGATGGCGACGGTGTCGGCGGTCCACAGCAGCGCCTGCGGCTCGAACCCCTCGCCCGTGACCGCGGCGTAGCCGGTGTGCGACGCGTAGTCCACCCAACCGTTCAGGTGCAGCGACGTGCCCTGCTCGACGACAGTCGTCGTGAACGGCCGCGTCCCGGCGTCGAAGTTCTTGAAGCGCATCGCGGCCAGCAGCTCCGACTCGGCCGTGGTCACGGGGCGGGGATCCGACTCCGCGGCCGGCGCGCAGGCGCAGACGCAGAGGGTGACCACCGCGGCCAGCACCGCGGTCAGCGCGCGCCTCACGGCATCCTCGAACGGTCGGCCAGCAGCGCCGAGGTGGGGGTGTCGAAGGCGGCGAGGTCCGGCAGCTCGACGGTCTCCGGCAGGGGGGCGGATGCCGGCGCATCCAACTGCGGCTGTGCGGGAGGCGCCGCCACCCGCAGGAAGCTGACCCCCTCCGGTGCCGCGGGGGCCGGCAGCACCTCGGCCGCCTCCTGCGTCGCCGCGCACGTGGCGAGCGCGTCGCCCAGCGTGGCGGGGAGGGTCGTGATGCCGGCATCCGCGCAATTGGCGGCAGCGGGCGCGCGGGCGGCGGAGGTGTTCGCGACGTCGACGCCGTTGGTCTCGAAGGTGTTGCCGCGCAGGTCGTTGCCCGAGGCGGCGAGGTCTTCGGTGTTGGCGAACTGCACCCCCGCGGCGGCGTTCGCACCGATGAGGTTGCGCTCGAACACGTTGTCGCGGCCACCGGAGATCCCGATGCCCAGGGCGAAGGCGCCGTCGGCCTGGGCCGGGCTGTCGCCGGCGTCATTGCCCCAGACGAGATTGCCGACGATCGTGTTGCCGCTTTGCGGGCTGAACGCCTCCTGGTAGTTCGACAGCAGCGTCATCCCCACCCGGTTTCCCGCGAAGCGGTTGCCGGCGATGACGACCGAGTCCGAGGCGTTGGCGTTCTCGAACCCCACCGCGTTGTTCTCGGCGACGTTGCCGGTCACGAGAATGTCGCAGCCCTCGCACTGGCCGACGTAGAAGCCGCTGTCGGCCGACCCCGACGCGTAGGAGTCGCGGATGACGCCGTGCTGCGAATTGAACGCGTAGATGCCGTAGAGCCCGTTGTTGTAGGCCGTCACGTGATCGATGAGGAAGCGCTGAAGGGGCGGGAACTGCGCCGGGTCGAACGGCTGATAGCCGGCGCCGCCGTGTGCGCTCGGCCCGTTCTCGTCGTGCGTGCCGGTGACCAGCACACCGTAGTAGAGGGCGCCGGTCACGGTCAGGTTCTCGATCGTGATGCCGTCGGCGATCCCGACGATGCCGTAGGGACGGATGCCGCCGCCGTCGACGACCGTCTCGTTGCGATCCGCGCCGCGCACGGTCACGTCGGGCGTCGACACGAGCATGGTCTGGTCGTAGACGCCCGCCGCGATCTCGATCACCCCGCCCTCGGCCACGCGGTCCGCCGCCTCCTGCAGCGACGCGGTGTCCTCGGGCACGCGCACGACCGCGTCGCCCGAACCGGAGGGGCCGGTCGCATCGCAGCCCGTCAGCAGTGCGCCGCACAGCAGCGCGGCGAGCATCGCCATCGATCCCCGGGCTGCGGTCGTCAGGGTCGTGGTCGCTCGCACACGCTCCAGCTTAGAGCGAAACCAGCATTCGATTTGCGTTCACCCAGCCCCAGCCGATAACGTCGCGAGGGACAGATATATCTGTCTATCCGGCAGGTGGCGATCCCTCTCGATCGCGCAGTACGCGCATCGACGCCACCCCGCGTGCCCGCTCCACCTTATAAGGACACGAACAGTGACGATCAATCCCCCCCGATACGCGAGGCGTGCCCTCGCAGCACTGACCGCCGCCACCCTCGCACTCACCGGCGTCGCGGTCGCCGCCGCACCCGCCGCGGCCGCCACCGGCACGGTCAGCGGAACGGTCTGGCGCGACTTCGACGGCGACGGCGTCGTCGACACGGACGACACGCTGGCAGGGACGCAGGTCGACGTCGGGCTCGCGGGAGTCACCGTCACCGCCTACGACGCATCCGGCACCGCCGTGGACAGCGTCGCCTCCGGCAGTGACGGCACGTATTCGCTGGATCTGTCGGCCCTCGCCGACGGCACGCCCGTCCGTGTCGAGTTCACCGACCTCCCCGACGGCTTCTCGCCGACGGCGGCCGGCGCTGACAACGGGACGACCGTGCAGTTCGTGGCGGTGGGTGCCGAGGACGTCGACTTCCTCCTCAACAACCCCGACGACTACGCGCAGGCCAACGCGCCGCTGTTCACGGCGATCCAGTGGCCGGCGCTGACCACGGGAACGAACGCGAACGAGCCCGCGATCGTCTCGACGCCGTGGGAGACCACCGAGGGCACGGCCACGACCTATCCCACGCGCACGACGATCGCGACGTACGGCCAGGTCGGCGCGATCTGGGGGCTCGCCTACGACCGCACCGGCAACGACCTGTACGCGGCCGCCACCTACAAGCGCCTCTCGGCCCTCGGCAGCCTCGGCCTCGGCGGCATCTACCGCATGACCGACGTCCTCAACGACGACGGCACGATCGCCGGCACCCCGACGACCGAGGCCTGGGCCGACGTGCAGGGTCTTCCGCTGACGAACGCCGCCGGCACCCTCGACCTCGGCACGGCGCTCAGCAACGCGGCGCGCGGCATCCCCGCCTTGGCCAGCGCGACGGGGGCCGACATCGACGGCTTCGCCCGGGCGGGCCGCATCGGCATCGGCGGCATCGTCTCGGTGCCGCAGACGCAGGAGCTCGTCTTCGTCAACCTGAACGACGGCGACCTGTACGCGGTCGACGCGAGCGGCGCTCAGCCGACCGAGGCCACGCGCATCCCGCTGGCCTCCGCGCTCGGGCTGGGCGATGACCAGCAGCCGTGGGCTGTGACGATCTACCGCGACGAACTGTACGTCGGCTACATCGACACCGGTTCGGTCGCGGGCCAGAGCGCCGCCGAAGCGGGGCTGAACGCCTACGTCGTGAAGACGCCGCTGGCCGCCGCGGTGACCGGCGACGTCGCGTGGGAAGAGGTGCTCACCGCCGACCTCGGTTACCAGAAGGGCAACTCGGTCCGCCAGTGGGGCGGCGCGACCTACGGCGACACCACCCACCTGCAGGTCCGTCGCTGGAACACGTGGACCGACACCTGGTCGTGGAACGGCAACACCACGTCGTACAACACCGGCTCCGGCGCCACCGCGACCGCCGGGTCGGCACCCGACTCGGTCGCCCTGTCCAACGGCGGCGTGCAGATCTACCCGCAGGCCATCCTCAGCGGCCTCACCTTCGACGACGAGGGCTACCTGTCGCTCGGGTTCGCCGACCGCACCGCGATCCAGGGCGGCAACCGCAACCACGCGGCCATGACGGGAACGCAGACCCAGCGCTACGAGACCGTCGCCAGCGGTGACCTGCTCATCGCGAGCCCCAACGGCGACGGCACCTTCACCCTCGAGCAGAACGGTGAGGTCGGCGACCGCACGACGAGCTTCACGAGCGCGCTGAACGATCAGGGACCGGATGCCGTCAGCACCCGCGAGTTCTACAACGACGACATGAAGAAGGGTCTGTACAACAACAGCCCCGCGACGGGCTACGTGCACCAGGATGTCGCCCTCGGCGCGGTCATCTCGTACCCCGGGCTCTCCGAGGTCGCGTCCACGACGTTCGACCCGCTGACGGGCGTCCGCCTCGCCGGCGTCAACTGGTTCGACGTCGATGACGGCACCGCGCTGCGCGGCTACGAGCACACCGCAGATTCCGGTTCGGCCGGCACCGCGCCGGCCGCGAGCTTCCAGAAGGGCGGCGGCCTCGGCGGCCTGACGCTCGCGCAGCTGCCTGCGCCCGTGCAGATCGGCGACCGCGTCTGGTACGACGCCGACGGCAACGGCCGGCAGGACCCCGACGAGCCGGCGATCTCCGGCGCCGTCGTGACGCTCTACCGCGCCGATGCGCAGGGGCACCCGACGGGTGCGGCGCTGGGGACGACGACCACCGACTCCAGCGGAACCTACTACTTCGACTCGGAACTGTGGACCGCCTCGCGGTTCGACGACCCCGCCGCGTCGCTCGTGGTGGTGTTCTCCACGCCCGCCGACGAGACCGAGAACGTGACCTTCGTCTGGCCGGCCGACACCGTCCACCCGGCGCTCGGAACCCTCACGTGGGCCGACCTGTCGTTCACGACCCGGTACTACGACGCCGATGAGACGCAGAACGACTCCAACGCCGACCCCGACAGCGGCGAGGCGCCGGTGAACGTCGTCGGCCCCGGGGTGAACGACCACACGATCGACGCCGGCTTCGTCGCGACGGTTCCGGTCGACTTCACCAAGGTTCTCGCCGCGGACAGCGCTCCGGCACCTGAGGGAGCGACGTTCGAGATTACGGTCGCGCTCGAGGACTTCCGCGGCAACGCGCTGGACGACCTCGTCTTCACGCTCGAGGTCGGCGGCGAGAACGAGATCGAGCTGCCCGCCTTCAGCGTCATCACCGCCGTCACCGAGACCAACGGCGACGACTACGACGTGGCCATCAGCCCGTCGGTGCCCGTGCAGGTCACGGCATCCGACGAACTGAGCTTCACGATCACCAACACGTACAAGACCTACGCGGTCGGCGACTACGTGTGGATCGACGCGGATCGCGACGGCATCCAGGATGACGGCGAAGACCCGCTCGCCGGTGTCACCGTGAACCTGCTCGACGCCGACGGCGAGCCCGTGCTCGACGGCGACGGACAGCCGATCACGACGACGACCAACGCGTCCGGTTACTACGTCTTCGACAACCTGCCGCCGGGCGATTACCAGGTCGAGTTCGTGCTGACGCTCGAGCAGTCGCAGCAGTACGTCTTCACGACGACCGGTGACGGCTCCGCGACCGACTCGGACGCGGCCCCGTCGGCCGATGTCGACGGGCGCGTCTCCGGCCGCACCGCGGTGTTCTCGCTCGGCGAGGACAACACCGCCCTCGTCGCGTCGTCGACGTACAACGCCAGCGAAGCGGGTTCCGCCCAGGACGAGTCGGTGACGGCGTCGCACGGCATCGACCCGACGTGGGATGCGGGCGTCGTCGAGCGCACCTACGCGGTGGGCGACTACGTGTGGCTCGACGCGAACCGCGACGGCATCCAGGATGCCGGTGAGGCTCCGGTGTCGGGCGTCACCGTGCGGCTGTACACGGCGGACGGCGTGGAGGTCGCATCGACGACCACCGACGCGAACGGACTGTATCTGTTCGACGAGCTGCCCGCGGGGTCGTACTACGTGCAGTTCGAGCTGACCGAGGCGCAGCGTGCGCTGTACCGCTTCACGGAGGTCGGCGCGGGGTCGGATGACGCCGTCGACTCGGATGCGGTCGTCGGCACCGACGCGGGTATCGCGCGTACGGCGGTGTTCACGCTGGAGTACGGCGGTGACGCACTGGTCTCGGCCGAGGAGTACGCCTCGATCGGCGAGGTTCTCGCTTCGGAGGGCATCGACCCGACGTGGGACGCCGGTCTCATCGCGGCGACCTACGCGGTCGGCGACTACGTGTGGGTCGACGCGGACCGCGACGGCATCCAGGATGCCGGCGAGGAGCCGCTGGCCGGTGTCACGGTGAACCTGTACCGTGACGGCGACACGGAGCCGTACGCGACGACGACGACGGACGAGAACGGTCTGTACGTGTTCGACGGGTTGCCCGCGGGCGACTACTTCGTCGAGTTCGTGCTGACCGAACAGCAGGCCTCGCAGTTCCGCTTCACGTCGGCGAACGCCGGTTCGGACGCCGCCGATTCGGATGCCGACCCGGTGACGGGCCGCACGCCGGTGTTCACTCTGGACGACTCGAACACGGCGCTCGTGGACGGCGGCGACTACGACGGCCTGCCGATCACGGCGACCGAGGGCATCGACCCGACGTGGGATGCGGGCGTCATCGTGAAGACCTACGCGGTCGGTGACTACGTGTGGGTCGACGCGGATCGCGACGGCATCCAGGATGCCGACGAGGAACCGCTGGCCGGTGTCACGGTGAACCTGTACCGTGACGGCGACACGGAGCCGTACGCGACGACGACGACGGACGAGAACGGTCTGTACGTGTTCGACGGGTTGCCCGCGGGCGACTACTTCGTCGAGTTCGTGCTGGGCGACGAATACATGTTCACCTCCGTGGGCGACGGCGGCGCCGCCGATTCGGACGCCGACCCGGTGACGGGCCGCACGCCGGTGTTCACTCTGGACGACTCGAACACGGCACTCGTGGACGGCGGCGACTACGACGGCCTGCCGATCACGGCGACCGAGGGCATCGACCCGACGTGGGATGCGGGCGTCATCGTGAAGACCTACGCGGTCGGTGACTACGTGTGGATCGACGCGGACGGCGACGGCATCCAGGACGCCGACGAGGACCCGCTGGCCGGTGTCACGGTGGAGCTGTACCGCGCGGGCGAGAGCACGCCGTACGCCACCACGACGACCGACGAGAACGGCCGCTACGTGTTCGACGGGCTCCCGACGGGCGACTACCGGCTCCGGTTCGTGCTGACCGCTGAGCAGCAGGAGCTCTACGAGTTCACGACTCTGGGCGACGGCGGCAGCGACGACTCCGACGTGGATGCCGACGGCTGGACGGTCGAGTTCACGCTCAACGGCTCGAACACGCACCTGGTGCCCGGCGAGGAGTATTCCTTCGCGGAACTGACGGCCTCCGAGGGCATCGACCCAACGTGGGACGCGGGCGTGGTCCTCAAGGCCGGGACGGGTTCGGGGGAGGCAGAGTCGGAGGACGGAGACCTCGCCGTGACCGGTGGCCAGATCGCATGGGGCGTCGTGTTCGCCGCGGTCCTCCTGCTGGTCGGCGGTCTCGTGCTCGCGCTGCGCGCGCGCCGGCGCACGGTCTGAATCGCGCGCGCGGTGGCGGCATCCGTCGCCACCCCGCGCGCCGCCGACCTCCCGCGAGAAACCACATCCTGCGTGAGAAACCACATCTGCAGTGGTTTGTCACGCAGGATGTGGTTTTTCAGTGGCCGGGGCGGGGGAGCGTTCGTGGCGTGCGGCGTAGGGTGGCCAGGCCGCGGGGGTCCATCGGGCGGACCTGGCGCACCTTGGCGGCGACGAGCACCCGGCACAGGGGGGCGACGCGGAACGCATCGGCCAGATCCCAGCGGCCGAACGGGTGACCGCCCCGCCGCAGGCGGTCTTCTCGGCGCTTCTCCTCCCGGAGGTGGCGTTCGGCGGCCACCGGGTCGGCGAGGTCGTATTTGCCCCAGCCATCGCTCTCGCCGAGCGACCGCGACGACGGGAAGATGAAGTCGCAGCGGTCCTGAAATCCCTCGTAGAAGAAGACGGGTTGCAACTCGGGGTCTTCGAATCCCGCCCAGCGGATGACGGCCCGGCTCACGGTCTCGCCCGGCGACTCCGCACGAGGGTCTGCCATCCCGAGCACCCACTCCAGCCGCGCTCGGCCCCGTCGGTTGGGTTGCTCGGCGACGTGCGCGCGAAGAGCCGCGACGGTGAGAGCGCCGCCCTGCGCGGGAGAGATGGCGGCATCCGTCACGGACAGCCCCTGTGCGGCGGGCAGCACGCGCGCGAGGTCCGCCGCGGTGTCGAGGAGCGATGTGACCCGGATGCCGGCGATCACGACGACCTCACGCGCGCTCTCGCTCGTGTGCACGCAGACGTCGCCGAACCGACGTGAGGCGGTGCGCCCGGGGTCGAAGACGTGGATGTCACGCGTCTCGCCGAACAGGGGAAGCCCGAGGATCACGGCCGCCGACTCCAGGCAGAGGATCGCGTCGGGGTGCGCGAGGAGGAAGGCGTGGACGCGCACCTCGTAGCGCTCCCAGGGCTTCAGGCGCTCCCAGGCGGCCCGCTCGACGTAGACACCGGAGCGTACGCGGTGGTAGGCGGCAGTCGTGACCGGGAGGTGCAGGTCGCGCGCGACGGCTGCCGCGATCAGCGGAACGGGCGAGCGCGTCGCCGCGCGGGATGACAGCAAGAGAGGCATGCCACAGATTGTGCTCACTCCGCCGCCGTCGTGGGGTTCCAACGCCGCGATCTGTGGACAACTCGCGCACATCGCCCGCTGGGGAGGAACTTCCGCCATCGCGCCGCCCCGGCATCCGCCCCCGCCGTCGTCGCCCCCGTCTCCCCCGCCGTCTCGCCCCGTGAGAAACCACATCGCGCGTGAGAAACCACTTCAGATGTGGTTTCTCGTGCAGAAAGTGGTTTCTCGACGGGAGGGCGGGGGCGGGGCGCGCGGCGGATGCACAGGTGGATGGGGGAGGATGGAGGGTGGTGCGCTGAGGCGGCGCACGGCGAAGAGAGGCTGGCGAATGGCGCAGGCAGCGGCGGGCAACCGCAACTGGTTCGCGATCTGGGTGAGCGTGGCGGTCGTGGCCGTCATCGCCGTCGTGATCGCGCTCGTGGTGATGATGAACAACAAGGCGACCGACCCGGGGGTTCTGCCCCAAGCCAGCGGGATCGACCAGGAGACCGGCGCCGTCACGTTCGGCGACGGGCAGGACGTCGTCGCCACCTACGTCGACTTCATGTGCCCCTACTGCAACCAGTTCGAGCAGGCATCGGGCTCCACCATCACGCAGCTGATCGACGAGGGGCGGATCACCCTCGAGATCTACCCCGTGCACATCCTCGACAGCCGCTCGCAGGGCACGCAGTTCTCCAGCCGCGCCGCGGCCGCCTTCTACGCGGTCGCCGAGGCCGACCCGGCGCACTCCTACGCCTTCATGCAGGCGCTGTTCAAGAACCAGCCCGACGAAGGGACGACCGGCCTCACCGACGAGGAGATGATCCAGATCGCGAAGGATGCCGGGGTCGACATGACCGACGAGCTGGAGCAGACCATCCTCGACCAGAAGTACCTCGAGTTCGCGCAGGCGCAGTCGCTGCCCGAGGGATCCACCGGCACGCCGACGCTCCTCGTCAACGGGAATGTCATCAGCATCACCATGGACCCGGAGACCGACATCGTCGCGAATCTGACCGACTGAGCGGGGATCGGCCGGCGGTTTGGCGCCCGGACTCCTCTCACGTATACTAGATCTTTGGTGCCTTGCGCCTTCATTGGCGTGTCGCCGCACCGAAAACCCACCCACCGCAGACCGGCCGGTCTGCACAAGCGACAGCGAGGCTATGGCTAAGAAAGACGGTGTCATCGAGATCGAGGGCGTCGTGTCCGAGGCTCTCCCCAACGCGATGTTCCGCGTTGAGCTGACCAATGGACACAAGGTCCTGGCCACGATCTCCGGCAAGATGCGGCAGAACTACATCCGCATCATCCCCGAAGACCGCGTCGTCGTGGAGCTCTCGCCCTACGACCTCACCCGCGGCCGCATCGTCTACCGCTACCGCTAGACCGGTCGAGAAGTAACGAGCGGACGGATGCCGCCGGCATCCGTGCGACTCGAAGACAGCGAACAGGAAACATCATGAAGGTCAACCCCTCCGTCAAGCCCATCTGCGACCACTGCAAGGTCATCCGTCGTCACGGTCGCGTCATGGTCATCTGCAAGTCGAACCCGCGTCACAAGCAGCGCCAGGGTTGACGTGAGACGTGTCAATGCGGCGCAGCCGCGTTGACACGCGAACGTCAAGGTTGAGCGAGGCCGCGAAGCGGCCGCGTCGAAACCCCAGCACGAACACACAACTCAATACGTTTCGGCAGGATCAGAACCGCGACAGCGGGGACACCCCGGGTGGAGGCCCGGGCACCGATCCTGCTCCACACCTCCACCAACTCCTAGGAGAAACCGCATGGCACGTCTTGCCGGCGTTGACATCCCGCGCGACAAGCGCGTGGTGATCGCCCTCACCTACATCTACGGCATCGGCCGTACCCGTTCGGTCGAGATCCTCACGGCCACCGAGATCGACGAGTCGATCCGCGTGAAGGATCTCACCGACGACCAGTTGGTCGCCCTGCGCGACTACATCGAAGGCAATTACAAGGTGGAGGGTGACCTGCGCCGCGAGGTCGCCGCCGACATCCGCCGCAAGGTCGAGATCGGCTCGTACGAGGGTCTGCGCCACCGTCGTGGCCTGCCCGTGCGCGGGCAGCGCACCAAGACGAACGCGCGCACCCGCAAGGGTCCCAAGCGCACCGTCGCCGGCAAGAAGAAGGCCGGCCGCAAGTAAGCGCGCCCCGGCAAAGGTTGAGGAGAACAAGAGCAATGGCACAGGCCAAGACCGCCGCGCGCAAGCCGCGCCGCAAGGAGAAGAAGAACATCGCGCTGGGCCACGCCCACATCAAGTCGACGTTCAACAACACGATCGTCTCGATCACCGACCCGTCGGGCGCCGTCATCAGCTGGGCGTCGTCGGGCGGCGTGGGCTTCAAGGGCTCGCGCAAGTCGACCCCGTATGCCGCCGGCATGGCGGCCGAGTCGGCCGCCCGCCAGGCCGCCGAGCACGGGGTCAAGAAGGTCGACGTCTTCGTGAAGGGTCCCGGTTCGGGCCGCGAGACCGCGATTCGTTCGCTGCAGGCCGCCGGCCTCGAGGTGGGGTCGATCTCCGACGTCACCCCGCAGGCGCACAACGGATGCCGCCCCCCGAAGCGCCGCCGCGTCTGATCTTCGGATGCCGGGACACCGCCGCGCGCGGTGGGCCCGGCATCCGTCTGGAAAAACTCAACACACTCAGAAACCCACGTGTCATATAGCGGGCACGTGACCGAAAGGAACACATAGTGCTCATCGCACAGCGTCCCACCCTGACCGAGGAGAAGGTCGGCGAATTCCGCAGCCGCTTCGTCATCGAGCCGCTCGAGCCCGGTTTCGGTTACACGATCGGCAACGCGCTGCGCCGCAGCCTGCTGTCGTCGATCCCCGGTGCCGCGGTCACCAGCATCCGGATCGACGGCGTGCTGCACGAGTTCAGCACCATCCCGGGTGTCAAGGAGGATGTCACCGAGATCATCCTCAACATCAAGCAGCTCGTGGTCTCGTCCGAGCGCGACGAGCCCATCACCGCGTACCTGCGCAAGACCGGCGCCGGTGAGGTCACCGCCGCCGACATCTCGGCGCCCGCCGGTGTCGAGGTGCACAACCCCGAGCTGGTCATCGCGACCCTGAACGACTCGGCGAAGTTCGAGCTCGAGCTCACGATCGAGCGCGGCCGCGGCTACGTGTCGGCCACGCAGAACCGCAACGAGTACGCCGAGGCCGGGCAGATCCCGATCGACTCGATCTACTCGCCGGTGCTGAAGGTCTCGTACCGCGTCGACGCGACGCGTGCCGGTGAGCGCACCGACTTCGACAAGCTCGTGCTGGACGTCGAGACCAAGCCCTCGATCGCCCCGCGCGACGCCGTCGCATCGGCCGGCCGCACCCTGACCGAGCTGTTCGGCCTGGCGCGCGAGCTGAACGTCGAGGCCGAGGGCATCGAGATCGGCCCCGCGCCGGTCGCCGAGGTGCTCACCAACGAGCTGTCGATGCCGATCGAAGACCTCGACCTGTCGGTCCGGTCGTACAACTGCCTCAAGCGCGAGGGCATCAACACCGTGTCGGAGCTCGTCGCCCTGTCGGAGACGCAGCTCATGAACATCCGCAACTTCGGTCAGAAGTCGGTCGACGAGGTGCGCGACAAGCTCATCTCGCTCGGCCTGTCGCTGAAGGACTCGGTTCCCGGGTTCGACGGTGCGCACTTCTACGGCGGATACGACGACGAGACCCTCTGACCTGCACCCGACAGGTCTGCTGACACTTTCCATCTGGAGTAATTGACATGCCCAAGCCCACGAAGGGTCCCCGCCTCGGAGGCGGCCCCGCCCACGAGCGCCTGCTGCTCGCGAACCTCGCTGCTGCGTTGTTCACGCACCGCTCGATCACGACGACCGAGACCAAGGCCAAGCGCCTGCGTCCGCTCGCCGAGCGCCTCGTCACCTTCGCCAAGCGCGGCGACCTGCACGCCCGCCGCCGGGTGCTGTCGGTCATCGGTGACAAGGAAGTCGTGCACGTCCTGTTCGCCGAGATCGCGCCGCTGGTGGCCGACCGTGAGGGCGGTTACACCCGCATCACCAAGATCGGCAACCGCAAGGGCGACAACGCGCCCATGGCCGTCATCGAGCTCGTGCTCGAGCCGGTGAACCCGAAGCCGAAGTCGGCGAAGAAGGCCGCCGCCGCGGCTCCCGCCGCCGAGGTCGCCGACGAGGCTCCTGCTGCCGAGGTGTCGGACGAGGATGCCGCCGTCGCCGAGGATGCCGCCGAAGAGGCTGCGACCGAGGCTGTCGCCGAGGCCGACGAGGCGCAGGACGCCGCCGACGAGGTCGACGCCGCCGACAAGGGCGAGTAAGCACCCCGCTTCGCACGAGGCCCGCACCCCCAGGGGTGCGGGCCTCGTGCTGTGCACGGCGCGGAGCGTGGGCGTGGCGGCGGACCGGTACTGTGGCGGGGTGAGTGAGCAGCTTCCCCTGAGTGCGCGGGTCGGCGAGCCGGTCGAGCCGCCGCTGCCGCGGCATCCGGACGTGGCGGTGTGGCGCACGGCGACGCCCGCCGACATCGACGCGATCCACGCCGTCATGGTGGCCGCCGAGAAGATCGACCACCCGACGTGGACGAGTCCGCGCGAAGAGGTCGCCGACACGTTCGATCTGCCGCACATCGACCCCTCGCGCGACACGATCATCGGGTGGCACGCCGAC
Organism: Microbacterium sp.; assembly: GCF_047602155.1. Classification (GTDB taxonomy): domain Bacteria; phylum Actinomycetota; class Actinomycetes; order Actinomycetales; family Microbacteriaceae; genus Microbacterium. The sequence continues at coordinate 1,582,647 of NZ_JASGHZ010000001.1, forward strand.
GGGCGCCCGGTGGCGTTCGGCAGCGCGTTCCTGCATCCGGCGCGCGAGGGAACCCTCACCGTGCACCTCTTCGGCGCGGTGCTGCCCGAGCTGTGGCGCCGCGGCATCGGGACGCAGGTGCAGCGGTGGCTCGTCGCGCGAGCGCTGCAGCAACTCGCCGAGGTCGCGCCGACGCTGCCGGCTCTTTTCGGCAGAGGGGAGTGGGAGGCGAACCTCAAGGTCTACGCCGACGAGGTGAACCTCGGCATCCCGCGTCTGGCCGAGCAGGCCGGGTTCGCGCCCGAGCGCTGGTTCACCTCGATGCTCCGCGACCTCGCGGGCGAGGAGGCGGAGGCGGTGCCGACCTTGGCCGCGCCCGACGGTATGCGCGTTGTGGAATATACGCACGATCGCGACGAGGATGCGAGGCTCGCGCGCAACGATGCGTTCCGCGATCACTGGGGGAGCCTGCCCAGTGCGCCCGAAACCTGGGCGAAGTTCGTGGGCGGGGAGTTCTTCCGCGCCGACCTGTCGCGCCTCGTGCTCGATGCCGACGGCGCGATCGCCGCGTTCTGTCTCGCCTCGGTCAATGAGGACGACTGGGAATCGCTCGGCGCCAGTAACGCCTACATCGACCTGATCGGCGTCGTGCGCGCGCACCGTCGGCGGGGGCTCGCTCCGCTCGCGATCTCGGGCACGCTGCAGGCGATCGCCGACGCGGGGCTGGAGAAGGCCGTGCTCGACGTCGACACGGCGAGCCCCACCGGTGCGCACACCCTCTACGAAGGGCTCGGCTTCCGCGCCACCGAGCGCTCGGTGGCGTTCGTCCGGCACGTCTGAGGCGGCATCCACCGCCATCACGGGCCGGGCGTCAGCGCGGGGCGAGGGCGGGGGCGGTGGCCCAGCGGATGAGCTCGATCCGGTAGCGCGCCTGGGCGCGCTGATTCTCGGCGCCGTCGACGGCGCCGGCGACCGCCTCGGCGAACACGGCGCCCCCGGCCTCGCCGGGATGGATGCCGTCACCCGCCAGCAGGTCGGTATGCCCGCCGATCGCCTGCGCCCAGTCGGCCACCACGACCCCGGGGTGCGCGGCGGCGAACGCGGCGAGGTCCCGGTTGACGCCGTCGATCCAGTCGCGCGGCGCGAAGGCGTTGACGAGCACAAGCGTGCGAGACGGACCGACGATGTCGTAGATGCTCTGCAGCGCCTCCGCGGAGACGGGGCCGTTGGTGCCGAGCCCGACGACGACGTAGTCGCGCAGGGCGCCCGCGGCGGCGAGCGCGCTGACGATGTCGTCGCCCGCCCACATCGAGCGCGATACGGCGGCATCGATCTGGATGCCGGGGAACCTCGCGAGCAGTCCGCCGGACGAGGCCAGCATGACCGAGTCGCCGATCGCGCTGATCCGGCTGCCGTCGACCGGCACCGTCGCCGGCGGCTGCGGGCGTAGATGCGGATCGGCGCATGCGGGTGCCGGCCGAGCCGCGCGGCCTGCCCACGGGCCGGAGGCGCAGTCGGAGGGAGGTGTGGATTCGGCGGTGCGAGACTCCGCATCCACGACGGCGGTCGCCGGCGTGGGCGACAGCAGCACCGTCCGGGCGCCGTCGGCGGGGCCGGGCGCGCCGACAGATCCCGTGGCGTCGCCTTCGGCAGGGGCGGATGCGGCGCCGGCTCCTGTCGTGGCGCCGGCCTGCGATGCCTTCGGGTCGGGCACCCCCGTCGTCGCGGCATCCAGTGCCCGCTGCCCCGCCTCCACGGCGGCCTGGCTGGAGGTCACCGGTGGCGCCGCGCCGATGGCCGCCGCCGTGCCCCCGACGACGAGCAGGCTCGCGCTGAGGGCGGCGACCGCGCCGAGCCGGCGGGGCGGGGTGGAGTGCAGCCGGGCGGTGAGCGCGCGCCACGCGCCGCCGAAGCCGAGCGTCCGGACGGGTTGCTCCAGCATCCGGTACGACAGCGCTGCGAGCGCGACGGTGACGAGGGACGCGGCGACTCCGACGGCGACCGGCACCGCCGTGTCGGCGAACGAGCCGGTGGCGGCGATCGTCAGCAGCACGACGACGGGCCAGTGCCACAGGTAGATGCCGTACGAGCGCGCTCCGATCCACCGCAGCGGCGCGATGTCGAGACGCGATCCGAGGGCGGATCCGGGGGCGACGGCCGCCGCGATGACGGCCGCCGTGAGAAGGGATGCCGCGAACGGAATGTACGGGTACGCGGCCGCGCCGCCCGGCACGGCGGCGACGGCGACGATCCCGACGAGCGCGGCGATCCCGACCCCCGTGCGCCAGCCGCCGGCCCGCGGACCCGCCGCGACGTCGACCGGGACGGAAGGCACAGCGAGGGCGAGGGCGACGCCGATCAGCAGCCCGAAGGCGTGCGTGTCGGTGCCGTAGTACGCGCGTGTCAGGCCGCCGCCGAGCGCCCCGCCCACCACGGCGACCGCCCAGGCGCCCGATGCCATGGCCAGCCCCACGGCGAGCCCCGCCCGCGGCCCCGGCAGCAGCAGCACCAGCGGCAGCAGCAGCGGCCACAGCAGGTAGAACTGCTCCTCGACCGCGAGCGACCAGAGGTTGCGCAGCAGCTCGGGTTCGCCGCCGCTGAAGTACGAGGCACCCGCCGACACGGCGAGCCAGTTGTACGAGAAGGTCGCCGCCCCGAGGGCCTGCCGCCCCAGGCTCACGAGCACGTCGCCGCCGACGAGCAGGGCGGCCGACGCGCTGGCCGTCACCACCAGCAGCAGTGCCGGCAGCAGGCGGCGGGCGCGCCGGGCCCAGAATGCGCGCAGCGCGATGCGCCCCGACGCCGTCAGTTCGCGCCGCAGCAGCGAGGTGATGAGAAAGCCCGAGATGACGAAGAAGACGTCGACGCCGACGAACCCGCTGTGCAGGATCCCCGCCGGGAACAGGTGGTACGCCACGACCAGCAGCACGGCGACGGCGCGCAGACCGTCGAGTCCTGCGTACCGTGGCGCAGTCGAAGAAGTCATAGGAGGCGAGGGGGCGCGGCATCCATCGAACGTGCCGCGCAGTCCCTCCAGTGTACGAAACCAACCTGGATGCGCCCCGGCCCCGCCGATCGGGGAACCGCGTCTGCCCCGTTGCGCGTGCCAAAAGCAGGGCAAAACCGCCCGAGACCGCTCTGAAGAGCCGCTTTCGGTCGGTTGGCCCTGCTTTTCGCACGCCTTCGCGAGTATCAGCGGGGCGACCGATCGGCGGAACCCCGCGAGTAGGCTGGCGGGGTGCGGCTGCGCTTCGACCTCGCCTACGACGGCACCGGATTTCGCGGGTGGGCGCGTCAGCCCGACCTGCGCACCGTGCAGGGCACGCTCGAGGCCGCGATCGGCCGCATCCTCGGCGGGGACCCGCAGCTCGTCGTCGCGGGCCGGACGGATGCCGGCGTCCACGCCTCCGGCCAGGTCGCCCACCTCGACCTCACCGAGGCGCAGATCCGGCGGCTGCACGCCGTGCGCCCGGGCGCCGACGCGGGGGCGCACGCGGCGGAGCGGCTCGGCCCGCGGGTAGGTGGGGTGCTGGGGCAGTATCCCGACATCGCGGTGCACCGCACGGCGCTGGCCGCGCCGGGGTTCGACGCCCGCTTCTCGGCCGTCTGGCGTCGCTACGAGTACCGGGTCGCCGACCGCGTCGCCGGCTACGACCCGCTCGAGCGGCACCGCACGACGACCGTGAACGCCCGCCTCGACGAGACCGCGATGGATGCCGCCGCCCGCTCGCTCGTGGGCCTGCACGACTTCGCCGCGTACTGCAAGTGGCGCGAGGGCGCGACGACGATCCGCACCCTGCTGGAGTTCGGGTGGCGGCGCGATGACCGCGGCATCCTGGTCGCGAACGTCAAGGCCGATGCGTTCTGCCACAGCATGGTGCGCGCCCTCGTCGGCGCGTGCGTCGCCGTCGGCGAGGGGCGGCTCGACGTCGAGGACGTCGCCGACATCCGCGACGAGGGCGTGCGCACGAGCGACGTCAAGGTGCTCGCGGCCCGTGGGCTGACGCTGACCGAGGTGGGGTATCCGGCCGATGATCTGCTCGCCGCCCGCGCCGAGCAGACCCGGGCGCGCCGCCGGCTCGACGACGACTGAACCCGCGCGGAATCGTCGTGGAGTCGGATGCTGCGGCGCCCCGCAGCCGATTCTGCGCGGGTCTTCCGATTCCACGGGCCGGCTCATAGGCGGCAGGCCTAGGCTGGCCTCACGATGAAGGTCATCTCCTACAACCTCAACAAGCACAAGGCGGCGGGCGAGCTCGCGGGGCTCGTCGAGGAGACCGGCGCCGACATCCTGTGCCTGCAGGAGGCGGTGACCGAGGAGCTGCCCGCCGAGATCTCCGGGCTGCACCTCGCCGACGCGACGGCCCGCAACCGTCTCGGGCTGGCGGTCTACTACCGCCGCAACACGTTCACGGCCCTGGAGGTGCGCTCGCTCGCGTTGAAGAAGTCGATGCACGACCGGGTGCTCAAACCCGCCGAAGAGCGGATGCTCGCGGTGCGTCTGCGCGACATCGATCACGGGCGCGAGCTGATCGTCGCGAGCTTCCACGCCGCCCCGCTGACCGCGCTGAACTCGCTGCGGCGCAAGCAGATCCAGTCGGCGCTGGCCGAGCTCTCCAGCCTCGGCGACAACCTGCCCATCCTCATGGTGGGCGACTACAACTATCCGGTCTTCAAGGAGAACCTCGTGCAGAAGGTGCGCGCGGCGGGCTACGAGCTGACCCTCAGCGACGCTCGCACGTACACGCGCTACAAGTTCTTCCGCGGCCACTACGACTTCGCGACGAGCGTCGGCTTCGACATCGACGACATCACGACGCTGCCGCAGGGGCTCAGCGACCACCTGCCGATCCTGGTGACCGCCCGCACCTGATCCGCCCCGGATGCCGGGTCAGGCGACTCCCACGGCCCGGTTCCACTGGTCGCCCCCGCGCTGCTGGGCCTCGTCCGCCGCGCGCTCCGCGGCTGTCTCGAGGTCGCTCAGTGCGTACCCGACGACCTCGACCTGGGCCCAGCCGGCGCTGGCCGACAGGCGCACCGCGAGCGGCGAATCCGCCCCGGCGTCGGCGACCTTCTCCAGCAGCTGCGCGAGCACCTGGCGCACCGCCCCGACGGGGCGCGGCAGCAGCACGACGAACTCGCTTGCGCTGCGCTGGTCGATGTCGGCGTCGGCGGGCAGCGCACCGCGCAGCACCGCCGCGAATCGGCCCACGATCTGGTCGTACGCGTTGGTGCTCGATGCTTCGCGGAGCGCTTCGGGGTCGTCGAGCCGTACCACCAGCAGCGACCACCAGGGGTCGTGCGCCTCCTGCGCGCGCTGCAGCCGGTCGAGCGCGACCGTCCGGAACGAGCTCGGCACCGCGGCGGCGGACGGCTGCTGCAGCCGCGTGAGCAGCAGCAGTGTCACGACGGCGCAGGAGAGGTACAGCAGCGCCCCGAGCGTGTTGAGCGTGCGGTTGGTCTCGAGCACGGCCTCGGCAGGCCCGCCGGTCGACAGGCGCACCACTTCGGAGACCGACCCGAGCACGGCCATCATGATGTGCCCGGCGGAGATGAGGGCCAGCGGCAGGATCTCGTCGCGCAGCAGCGGGCCCAAGCGCGCCAGCTCGAGGATGGTCAGGGCCGAGAACACCGCCGATCCGAGGAACATCACGCGAATCGCCAGGAGGAACAGGTCGGTCTCGGCGAGCAGCGCCAGCACCGCGGCGGCGAGGACCGTGAACGCGGCGGCCACGGGTGCGTACGAGCGCGCGGCGCCGCGCCACATCCGCAGACCGGTCCAGACCAGGGCGATCATCCCGAGCATGAGCCCGGATGCCGCGGCGCGCAGGGCGTCGGCATCCAGCGCATTGCCGCCCGCCCACGCGTAGGAACCGACCATCGTCCCGGCGAACGAGAGCGACCAGGTGGCAGACGCCCGGCTCGGGCGCGGGAGGAAGCCGAGCCCGATGTACAGGAGCGTCGCCAGCGTCGAGAGGGCGACCAGGGCGGTGGTGAGGTCGGGAACGATCACGACGGCATCCTTTCGGCGGTCTCGGCGAGGCGCGGCAGCACGAGGGTCACCCGCGTGCCCCGGCCCACGAGGCTCTCCACGTGCAGCGCGCCGTGGTGCTGTTCGACGACCTCCTTCACGACGGACATGCCGATGCCCGCCCCGGAGATGCCGCTGGCGCGCGCCACGTCGCTGCGGAAGCCGCGGTCGAACATCCGGTCGCGCTCGTGCGGCGCCATGCCGATCCCGGTGTCGGCGACCGTCAGCCGCACCTGCTGTGCGGTGTGGACGGCGGACATCGTCACGGTGCCCCCGCGCGTCGTGTACTTGATCGCGTTTCCGACGACGTTGTCGATGGCCTGACGGAGCCGGAACGCATCGCCCCACACCTCGCCCACCCCGCGCAGATCGTGGTGCAGCGCCACCCCCGCCGACGCCGCCGTCGGGCCGAACCCGATGAGCGACGCCTCTGCCACGGTGCGCAGATCGACCGGCTCGAACGGCTCGTCCGAGAGGCTGCGCCCCTCGAGCACCGTCGTGACCAGGCGTTCCATGCGCTGTCCGGCGTGTTCGATCACGCCGAGCTGGCGGGCGATGTCGGCGGGCAGGTCGTCGCGTTCGAGCATCAGCTCGGCGTGCCCCAGGATCGCCGTGAGCGGATTGCGCAGCTCGTGCGAGACGACGGCGCTGAAGGTGGCGCGCTCACGTTCGGCGGCGACGGCCTCGGTGACGTCGTTCACGATGACGATGTTCGACGCCGTCTCGACGACGTCCGGGGTGATGGGGCGCATCGTCACGTTGAGGGCACGCCACCGCGCCTCGCCGTCGAACAGCCAGACACGCCGGTCGACCCATCGGTCACCGGCGGCGGCGCGCGCGATGAGGGTCTCGTCGGGGCCGAGCGCGCGACCGCGGTGGTCGTCGTACTCCACCGCGCCCGTCGGGGTGAACTCGGAGATGGATGCGGCCCCGTACAGCCGGAGGAAGGCGGCGTTCGCGTCGATCAGCACGCTGTCGCGGTCGATGCGGGCGAGGCCCGTGTCCAGCGAGTCGGCGAGCAGGGCGGTGCGCCGCGCCTCGGACTGGGCGCGCACCCGGGTGCGGTCGAGCTGGGTGAACTGGCGGCGCAGCAGGTGGCTGATCGCCCGGGTGCGCCGGGCTCCGATGTTGATCGTGACGCCCATGAACCCGAGGCACAGCACCAGGACGATCGCCCGCTGCAAGAGCGTCGGCGACAGGTCGCCCACGAAGGCGTCGAGGGTGACGAAGACGCCGATCAGCACGATCGCCGCCGCCAGCCACGGCAGGCGGTAGTAGGTGGCGATCCACGCGACGGGAAAGACCCACAGCAGCGACGCGCGGGTCTGCCCGGCGACGGATATCAGCGCGATCGCCGCGATGTCGGCATAGGGCAAGAGCGCCACGCCGGCCGCGGGGACGCGGTGCCACGGGACGAACAGGCATGCGCAGGTGAGGACCACGACGCCGCTGGCCCCGCCCAGGAAGGCCGGGTCGCCGAGCCGGGCGGGCTCGATCAGCATGATCGTCGCGGTGATGGCCACCGTGGCGGCGGCCAGGATCAGCTGCCATCGCCAGATCGACCGCGTGCGCACCGGTGCGTGCGTCATCGTGCCCCGATCACCCGCGCGGCGGGGTCGGCCGCACGGGATCCTCCGGCCGGAGTGCGCGGTAGCCGACGGCGCGGAGCGTCTCGATGAAGCGCGGCTCGGCGACGCTGTCGCCGAGCTTGCGGCGCAGATTGGTCATGTGCGTCTCGATGCTGCGCTCGTCGGCGTCGGTCACCCACGTCGAGGCGGCTCCGTCGTCGCGCAGCGCCGCGACGAGGTCGGCCTTGCTGCGCACTTCGGGGGCCGCTTCGAGCAGCGTGGCGAGCAACTCGAATTCGGTGCGCGTCAGCGTCAGCGGCTGGCCGCCCAGAGTGACGGAGTGCGTGTCGCGGCGCACCTCCAAGCCGTCGCGTCCGCGCAGAGCCGGTCGCACGGTGGCGGACGACGAGCCGGAAGACGCTGCGGTGCCGGCCGGCGCGCGGTCGGCGTCGCTCCCGGCGCGGGGCTCCGAGACCTGCCGGCGTCGCTGCGCGGCGAGCACGCGAGCGCGCAGCTCGCGAGCACGGAAGGGCTTGGTGATGACGTCGTCCGCGCCGGCGCTGAAGCCGAGGATCGCATCGGCCTCGTCGGTGAGGGCGGTGATCAGGATGATGTGGGTATCGCTGTGCTCACGGATGCGGCGCGTGGTCTCGAACCCGTCGATCCCGGGCATGTTGACGTCGACCGTCGTGATGTCGGGGCGGTGGCGGATGACGGCATCCACCCCCGCGTATCCGTCTCCGGATGCGATCACCTCGAACCCCGCGCTGGAGAGCACCTGCACGAGCAGGTCGCGCACGTCGGGGTCGTCGTCGATGACGACGGCGGTGCGTGCCGTCGAATCGTCCACGGTGATCTCCTCCGATGCGGCGTCGGGCGGGGTAGCGCTTCCTCGATTGTGCCAGACCCCGCTCCGGGGGCGACCGGGACACGGCGGCGGTGCGCGCCGGCGAGCCGGGCGGATTTAACACGGCCGCCTGTCGCCCCCGGCGCGCGCCATCGGCGTAGCGTGGACGGTGTTACCGGTGGAGCCGCCGACGGGGGAGGGACCATGAGCGACACGATCATCGTCGGCGTGACCGGAGCGCCGGTCTCGGACCGGGCCGTCGCGTGGGCGGCGACGCGTGCGGCAGCCCGGCACCAGCGACTGGAGCTGTGGGCGGTCGTGGGCGGGGCGATCGGGACGGTGGGCGAGGCGTCGGTCATCAGCGACGCCCTGGATGCCGCCCAGTCGCTGCTCGACGCCCGCGTCACGACCGCGCGGGAATGCGGTCTCGACGACACGCGCGTGAGCACGCGGATGGAAGCGGGCGATCCCGTCTCGACCCTCGTCGACGCGTCGGCGCACGCGGCGCTGCTGGTGATCGGCAGCGACTACCGCGGGCCCGACGGCGGCCCGGCACGCGGGTCGCACGGGTTCCGGGTCGCCGCGGCAGCGAAGTGCCCGGTCGTCGTGGTGCCCGACCTCGACCTCTCCGATGGCGACGACGGGCGCTCGGGCGTCGTGGTGGGCATCGACGGGTCGGAACTGTCGGAGCAGGCCCTGCGGTTCGCCGCCGCCGAGGCCGATCGGCTGGGCGAGAAGCTCATCGCGATCAGCGTGTGGACGCCGCTGGAGGCGCCGCGCAACGACCTGGCCGTGTACCCCGAGGCGTACCTGGAGAACATGCAGGCCGCGACCGAGGAGGTGCAGAGCCTGGCCCTCGCGGGCCTCGCGACCGACTACCCCGACCTCGTGGTCGAGCGGGTGGTCGCCCAGGGCTACCCCTCGCACGTCATCAACGCCCGCGCGGCCACCGCGCGGATGGCCGTCGTCGGCACGCACGGCCGCGGGGCACTGGCCCGCTTCCTGCTCGGCTCGATCAGTCACGAGGTGCTGCAGCGCCTCGCCACCGTCACCGCCGTCGTTCGCTGAAGAACGATCCTCTGGGAGAGCTGGGGAGAGCTGGGGAGAGCAGCGCGTGGGGCCACTGTCTTCAGTGGCCCCACGCGCCCGGTTCTCACTTCACGATGTACGTGGAGGCCTCGGCGAGAACGCCGTCGCTGACCGTCGTCGGTCCGCCGAGCGCGATCACCCGCTTCGGCTTCAGGCGCGTCAGTTCCGCGCGGATGACGTCGGGCAGGCTGTTGGTCGGGGTCAGCAGCACCGGGCCGCCGTACATCGAGACGGCGGCACTGCCCGACAGGGCGTCGGGGAAGTTGGCGCCGCTGGCGAGGTAGACGACGTCGACGCCGGGTGAGAAGGTGTTTGCCGAGATGGCGGCCGACGTCGCATACCGGTCGGAGCCCGACAGACGTGTCACGCCGCCCGTCGTGTAGGCGGCCGCGGCATCCATCACCGCCTGCGACACCGAGGGCGTTCCGCCGAGGACGACGATGCGGCCGGGCTTCAGACGCGTCAGCTCCTCCTTGATCGCCGTGGGGATCTCGGTCGGGGTGACCAGCAGCACGGACGATCCGTCCTTCGCCGCGGCCGCTCCGCCGGAGAGGGCGTCGGGGAAGTTCAGGCCGTTGCTGAGGTAGACCGTCGGAACCCCGGGGTCGAAGGTCGCCGCGGAGATCTTTGCCGAGGTCTCGAAGCGGTCCACGCCGTTGATGCGTGTCGTTTTGACCGAGGCGTAGGAGCTCGCCGCGGTCAGCACGGCATCCGACACGGTCGTCGGCCCGCCCAGCACGAAGATCTGTTGCGGCTTGAGGCGCGTGAGCTCGCTGCGGACGGCGTCGGGGATGCTGTCCGGGGACACGAGCAGCACCGGGCCGTTCTGCAGCCCCGCCGCAGCTCCCCCGGAGAGCGCGTCGGGGAAGTTCGCCCCGCTCGTGAGGTACACCGCCGCGACGCCGGCGCTGAACGCCGAGCTGGAGATGGTGGCCGACGTCGAATAGCGGTCGGCGCCGGCCAGGCGCTCGCCCGGCGCCGTGGACCCGGTCGGGATGCCGGAGTATCCGGCGAACACCTGGGTGTAGTAGGGCCGGGATCCGTTGCAGGCGACGCCGATGCCGGTGTAGTTGTACGACGCGTTGAGCATGTTCTTGCGGTGCCCCTCGCTGTTCCACCACGCCGTCGTGACCTTGGTGGGCGCATAGCCGTACGCGACGTTCTCGGCGGCGGCGTACCAGCCGGAGGGGATCTGCGTCGAGTAGTTCGGGTTGTGGCTCATGCTGTTCGCGGATGCCTGGCTCTGCGACCAACTGGTGGCGACGGCATCCATGTTCGTGTTGTGCATGAGCGGCGCGACACCGTTGGCGGCGCGCGAGGCGTTGACCTCGCTGAAGATCTGCTGGCGTACCTGTTCCAGGGTCAGCGAGGTGCAGGACAGGGCGGTGTCAGCGGCGGATGCCGGCGTCACGGCGCCGCCGAGCAGCAGCGCGAGAGCCGATACCGCCGCCGTGGCGACGCCGAAGCGTCGCCCAATGCGAGTGGTCACGATGTGATCCTCCGGGGGGGGACGGAAGAGGTTTCTTCTAGACCTGAATATCACGAATCACGCGCGACACGCCAGTTTCCGCGGCGGATTGACGACCGGGTCAGGGCCGTCCCATGCCGAAGTACGTCCAGCCGGCGGCGCGCCAGGCAGCGGGGTCGAGGGCGTTGCGCCCGTCGACGACGACCCGCCCGGCGGCCAGCGTCGCCGCGTGCGACGGGGAGAGCTGACGGCGGTACTCGTCCCATTCGGTGACGAGCACGACGGCGTCGGCGCCGGTCAGAGCCTCGTCGCGGTCGTGCACGTACGTCAGCTGCGGGTGCACGCGGGCGGCGTTGGCCAGGGCCTCCGGGTCGGTCACGGTGACCCGTGCGCCGAGGCCGTGCAGGCGCACGGCGACATCGAGCGCGGGGGAGTCGCGGATGTCGTCGCTGTGCGGCTTGAAAGCGGCGCCGAGCACCGTGATCCTCTTCTCGTACACCTGCCCGCCGAGCCCGTCGACGACCAGCTGCACGGCGCGGTCGCGACGGCGCAGGTTGATCTCGTCGACCTCGCGCAGGAAGGCGACCGATTCGCCGCGGCCGAGCTCTTCGGCGCGCGCTGAGAAGGCGCGGATGTCTTTGGGCAGGCATCCGCCGCCGAATCCGATGCCCGCACCCAGGAACCTGCGGCCGATGCGCACATCGTGCCCGATCGCGTCGGCGAGCTGGGTGACGTCGGCGCCGGTGACCTCGGCGATCTCGGCCATCGCGTTGATGAAGCTGATCTTCGTCGCGAGGAAGGCGTTCGCCGCGACCTTCACGAGTTCGGCGGTCGCCAGGTCGGTGACGATGAACGGCGTGCCCCCCGCGACCGCCGGGGCATACACCTCCCGCAGCACCCCCGCGGCATCCTCTCCGCCGGCGACCCCCACGACCAACCGATCCGGGTCGATGGTGTCCTGCACCGCGAACCCCTCGCGCAGGAACTCGGGGTTCCACACGAGGGTCGCGCCGGTGGCCTCGACCCGCGGTGCGAGGGATGCCGCCGTCCCGACCGGCACCGTGGACTTGCCCGCCACGACGTCGCCGGGGGACAGGTGCGGCAGCAGAGCGTCGATCGCCGCGTTCACGTAGGTGAGGTCGGCGGCGTAGCCGTCTTTCTGCTGCGGTGTGCCGACGCCGACGAAGTGCACGCGGGCGCCGGATGCCGCGGCCATGTCGGTCGTGAACGTGAGTCGTCCCGACGCGATCCCCTCGGCGAGGATCTCGGGCAGCCCGGGCTCGAAGAACGGCGCACGGCCGGCCGACAGCGCGGCGACCTTGCGTTCGTCGACGTCGATGCCGACGACCTCGTGGCCGATCGACGCCATCGCCGCCGCGTGGACGGCCCCCAGGTACCCGCATCCGATCACAGAAATTCGCATGGGATCGAGCCTACCGGCGCGGGTCGCGGCGACGCCGGTCGTTTCCCGATCGACGCGCTCGTTTGGTGGCGGCATCCGGATGCCGTAAACTATCCCTTTGGTGCCGGTGCTGATCCGGTGCCACGAACGTGAGCCCTCCACTGGCGCCTTCCCGGTTCTGACCGCGCAAGAGCCCCGGAGCGGGATTCACGAACCTCTCCGTTCGATCAAGAAAGCAGCACTACTGTGACGCGCACCTACACCCCCAAGGCCGGTGAAGTGACCCGTGAGTGGGTCGTCATCGACGCCACCGACGTGGTCCTCGGCCGCCTCGCCAGCCACGCCGCCGCCCTCCTCCGCGGCAAGCACAAGCCCACCTTCGCGAACCACATCGACACCGGTGACTTCGTCATCGTCGTCAATGCGGAGAAGGTGGCCCTGACCGGTCAGAAGCTCAACCAGAAGATGGCCTACCGCCACTCGGGCTACCCGGGCGGCCTCACCGCCACCAGCTACGCCGAGCTGCTCGAGAAGAACCCGGTCCGCGCCGTCGAGAAGGCCGTTCGCGGCATGCTCCCCAAGAACAGCCTGGGCCGCCAGCAGCTGTCCAAGCTCAAGGTCTACGCGGGCGCCGAGCACCCGCACGCGGCCCAGCAGCCCACCCCGTACACCTTCGGCCAGGTCGCTCAGTAAGCGCCGCTTCGAACCAGGACATCAAGGAAACGAACATGGCGAAGATCGCTGAAACCATCGAAGAGGCTCCCGAGAGCTACACCACCGAGAGCGAGGCCGCTCCGGCCGCCGCGGCGCCCCGCCCCGTGCTCTCCGTCCCCGGTGCCGCCGTCGGCCGCCGCAAGCAGGCCATCGCCCGCGTGCGTCTGGTCCCCGGTTCGGGCACGTTCACGGTGAACGGCCGCACCCTCGAGGACTACTTCCCGAACAAGCTGCACCAGCAGCTCATCAACGACCCGTTCACGGTGCTCGACCTCGCCGGCGCGTACGACGTCATCGCGCGCATCTCCGGCGGCGGCCCGTCGGGCCAGGCCGGTGCGCTGCGCCTGGGCATCGCCCGCGCGCTCAACGAGATCGACGCCGAGAACAACCGCCCGACCCTGAAGAAGGCCGGCTTCCTCTCCCGCGACGCCCGCGTCAAGGAGCGCAAGAAGGCCGGACTCAAGAAGGCCCGTAAGGCTCCGCAGTACTCGAAGCGTTGACCCGACTGTTCGGCACGGACGGCGTGCGGGGGCTGGCCAATGGCCCTCTCACCGCCGAACTTGCGCTCACCCTGGCCCAGGCGACGGCTGTCGTCCTGGGCCAGGGGCGTATCGCGGAGGCGCGCAAGGCGGCGGGCAAGCGGCTCACCGCCGTCGTCGCCCGCGACCCGCGCATCTCGGGGCAGTTCCTGTCGGCCGCGGTCGAAGCGGGCCTGGCATCCTCCGGCGTCGACGTGCTCGACGCCGGCACCCTGCCGACCCCGGCGGCCGCCTTCTTGATCAACGACATCGATGCCGACTTCGGGGTCATGATCTCGGCATCCCACAATCCCGCCCCCGACAACGGGATCAAGATCTTCGCGCGGGGCGGCGTCAAGCTGCCCGACGAGGTCGAGCAGCGGATCGAAGACGCCATGGCGGGCGACAAACTGCGCCCGACCGGCGCCGAGGTCGGCCGCGTCGTGCGGTTCGCCGATGCGGAAGACCGCTATGCGATCCACCTGCTCGCGTCGCTCCCGCATCGCCTCGACGGCCTGCACGTCGTGCTCGACTGCGCGCACGGCGCGGCATCCGGAGTGTCGCCGGAGACCTTCCGCAATGCGGGGGCCAAGGTCACTGTCATCGGCGCCGACCCCGACGGCATCAACATCAACGACGGCTACGGCTCGACGCACCTCGACCGCCTCGCCGCCGAGGTCGTGCACGTCGGCGCCGACGTGGGCATCGCGCACGACGGCGACGCCGACCGTTGCCTCGCGGTGGATGCCGACGGCCGGGTGGTGGACGGCGACCAGATCATGGCCATCCTCGCGGTGGCGATGAAGCAGCGCGGGCGCCTGTTCGACGACACCCTCGTCGCGACCGTCATGAGCAACCTGGGGCTGCATCGGGCGATGGCCGCGCACGGCATCCGGATCGAGACGACCGGGGTCGGCGACCGTTACGTGCTCGAGCGGATGAACGAGCGCGGATACTCGCTGGGCGGTGAGCAGAGCGGCCACGTCATCATGAGCGCCTATGCCACGACCGGCGACGGCCTGCTCACCGGCCTGCACCTGTGCGCCGAGATGGCGCGGCAGCGCCGGACGCTCGCGGATCTGGCGTCGGTGATGACGGTGTTCCCGCAGGTGCTCATCAACGTGCGCGGCGTCGAGCGCTCGCGCGCGCAGGATGCCGACGTTCTCGCGGCCGTCGAGGTGGCTGCGGCGCAGCTGGGCGACAGCGGCCGGGTGCTGCTGCGCCCGTCGGGCACCGAGCCGATGGTGCGCGTGATGGTCGAGGCCGCGTCGGAAGCCGACGCGCAGCGCCTCGCCGAGCAGCTCGCCGAGGTCGTCCGCGGCTGACGGTTGCGGGTCGCCCCGGACGGCGGCTCACCCCCGCGGGTGGCTCACCAGTGCCGGTGGCTCACGCCGACCGGGGGCTCACCAGTGCCGGTGGCTCACGCCCGCGGGTGACTCACCAGTGCGAACGGCTGCGCCGCGAGGCGAGAAACCCCACGGCGAGACACAGGAACACCGTCCCGGCGAGCGCGACACCGCCGCCCACCGACTCGCTACTGCCGACCCACGCCAGCACGTCGCCGACAACGTCGTTCACCAATTGCGCCATGGCTTCCCCCCAGAGGCGTAGCACGCGTGCGGTGGCCCCCCACCGCATTCCCCAATGAGGCGACGCTAGCGCATCGCCGCGCGTCACGCCAGTGGCATCCCGCTCGGCGTGTCGCGGCGGGCCGCTTCATCCGGCGCCTTCGCCGCCGTCGCGTTCATCCGTCGCCTTCGCCGTCGTCCCGTTCATCCGTCGCAGATCGTGGCTATTTCGGCGGGTGGGCGTGATGTGCGCCGGATGAGGCGTGCCGCAGCCCGCTCATCCGTCGCAAAAGCCGACGATGCCGCAGGATATCCGCGATTCGGGTCGGATGACGACGCGCGGGCGGGCGCCGAGCTCCGGCGGCCATGACGGCATCATGGCCGACAGCGGAGCGTGGCGGCCCGTGGCGCGGGTCCGAGACCCCTGCCCGCGGCGCCCTGGAGGCGCAGGCGCGGCATCCCGATAGAGTGGGCGCGATGGTTGCCACCGACCCCGCACCTCCCGGCGACTCGCTGTACCGCGAGGTCGGGCGCGCGGAGTGGGCGCGGCTGGCGGGCGGCATCCCGAACCCGCTCACCGAGACCGAGGTCGTGCAGTTGCGCGGCATCGGCGACCGCCTCGACCTCGCCGAGGTGCGCGAGGTGTACCTGCCGCTCAGCCGCCTGCTCAGCCTGTACGCGAGCGCGACCAAGCGGCTCGGCGCCGAGACCGCCGCCTTCCTCGACGAGCCCGATTCGACGACGCCGTTCGTCGTCGCCGTCGCGGGGTCGGTCGCAGTCGGCAAGTCGACGATCGCGCGCCTGCTGCGCGAGCTGATGAGCCGCTGGCCCGGCACGCCCCGGGTCGAGCTGGTCACGACCGACGGATTCCTCTACCCGAACGCCGAGCTCGAGCGGCGCGGGCTGATGGATCGCAAGGGCTTTCCGGAGTCGTACGATCGCCGGGCGATGGTGCGCTTCCTCACCGAGGTGAAGTCGGGCGTGCCCGAGGTGCGCGCGCCGTTCTATTCGCACATGCGGTACGACATCATCCCCGACGCGCACGTCACGGTGCGCCGCCCGGACGTCGTCATCGTCGAGGGCCTCAACGTGCTGCAGCCCCCGCCGGCGCCGAACGACGTCGCCGTCAGCGACCTGTTCGACTTCTCGATCTACGTGGATGCCGACGTGCAGCACATCGAGTCGTGGTACGTGAACAGGTTTCTCGCGCTGCGGCAGGCGGCGTTCAGCAACCCGAACTCGTTCTTCCGGTCGTTCGCCGACATCTCCGACGACGAGGCCGTCGCCAATGCGCTGGGGTTCTGGAACTCCATCAACCTGCCGAACCTGCGCGAGAACGTCGAGCCCACGCGTCACCGCGCCAAGCTCGTGCTGCGCAAGGCCGCCGATCACGCCGTCGAGACGGTGCTGCTGCGCAAGCTGTAGCGGCGCGCGGGTACCCCGGCCCCGGCGCGTGAGAAACCACATCGCGCGTGAGAAACCACTTCTGCGATGGTTTCTCATGCGGAATCTGGTTTCTCGCGCGGTGTCCCGATCAACACCGAAGAGGCGGCGGCATCCATCGCCGACTGACAGACTGGTTGTGTGGCAAAACGCAAACGCCCCTCCGGCCATCCCGCGAAGCGCGACATTCCGTTCGCGGTGCGGGTGGCGTTGCGCGACTGCGAGCGCTGGCTCGTGCAAGATGGCCGGCTACCGGCCGCCGATATCGCCGCCAGCATCGCCGGCCTGCAGGAGTTGTTCCTGCTCGCCGCCGCAGAGAACATCGACCTGTTGCGGCCGGACGGCATCGATCCGATGCTCGACGTCGTGTACGGTCCGAATTTCGCTCTCGATGCCGCTGACGTGCTCGTCGAACTCGATGCCTACATCCACTTCCGCCTTGCCACGAGCCCCGAGGTGGCCGGGTGGAGCGCCGCGCACGGCCTCGTCGAAGACGCGCTCGCCGACCTGCTGGGCGAAGAAGACGACGTCGCCGCGGGCGAGGTGCTGTCGCGGGCCGTCGCAATCTCGGACGCGCTCCCCGAACACGAACGGCGCGCCGCGCTCGCCCGGCTGCCGATCGTCGCGGGTGTGCGCCCGTTTCTGGAGTGGCTCGGCGCTTCGCGTCCGACCACCTCGACGCGGGCGTTGCGACGCGCCGACATCGAGCCGGTCGCGGCGATGATCGGCGTCAGCGCGCTCGGCGTTGCATCTGACCCCGATTGGCGTGCTGACCCGGGCGGCCCGCGCACGGTGACCTCGATGTGGGATCTGCCGCTGCTCAGCGCATGGTGGCAGGCGCTGGATATCGCGGATCTCGTCGCGACGACCTCATCCCGGGCCCGGCCCGGCGATACCGCGACGTTGTGGCTGGCCGAAGAGTTGCCTCCGCTGGAGACGGCCGAGATGGTGGCGGCCATGACTCTCGCCGAACTCCTGATCGGTGAAGCGCGTCGGGGGTATGGGCCGATCGGGATGGTAATTTTCCGTGGCGTCGCGGACCGGCTCATCGAGATCCTCGGTGGGGAGCCTGCCGACGGTGACGACGGCGACGAACTGTGGGCTGCCTTCGCGGGCATGGCTGTGCCTCGCGTGCTGGCGGAGATCGAACAACTCGGAATGCTGAAGGATGCGGCATCCGACGACCCGAGCGTGCCCGACGCGCTCGCGGGCACTGTCGCGCGTGGCGTGATGCTGGCGCTGACCCTGGTGCGCACCATGTTCGACGTCGACGAGGAAGACGACGACCTCGGCGAAGAAGACGACGACGGCCGGTTCGACCCTTTCAGCGACCCCGCGGTGCGAGCCGAGATGGCTCGGCTCGGTATTGTGCACAGGCCCGGGATGGCAGACGAGATGATGCGGCAGCTGGCACCGCTGCTGCGCGAGGATGGCGTCGACCTCGACGACCTCGACGACCTCGACGACCTCGACGACCTCGACGACCTCGACGACGTCGATCTCGACACGTTCCAAGCTGCGCTCGATCGCGCCACACAGCGGCACAACATGGAGCTGTCGACGCCCGTCGGCGCACAGCACGAGCACGCCGTCACCGTGCTGCGGCTGCTCAGCGAAGCGCTCGCCGGCGGTGATGAGACGATCGCCCGGATCGTGCTCGACGGCATCCCGTCTGATCCGCAGCCGGGCAAACCGTCTGTGGCGCAGGTCATCGGAGTGGGCGCGGGCGTGCTCGACCGGGTGCATTCCTCGTCAGCCTTCAGCGCCGCAGCGGCGCGGTCGCGAATTCCGGCGTGGGATGCCGCCGCCCAAGCCGCCGCCCGCGACTTCCTCGAAGCCTCCGGTCGCGGCCGGGCGTTCGGGGCGATCGACGAGTTGATCCGGCGCTATCGCGGCAAGGTCGTGCTTGACGGGGTCGCGCTGGCGGTGTCGGCGACCGTCGCCGCGCGGGCCGCGCAAGAGGGCACCGGCATGCGCGAGACCGCGGAACGTCTGATCGTCTGAGCCGTGGCCGCGACGAGGTTCGCCAAGTTCGTGCTGCGCAAGGCTGGCCGATCACATCGTCGAGACGGTGTTGCTGCGCGAGCTGGGACACGTTCGAGGCGTGCCCGTGGGTGAGAAACTACATCGCGCGCGAGAAACCACTTCTGCGATGGTTCCTCATGCGGAATCTGGTTTCTCGCACGCTGACTGACAAAAATTGCGTGGCATGCAATGAAGTTGTTGCGCGGCATGCATTGAATATGTTGCATGGGAAGCATCCGTGTCGCAGGTGTTGCCAGATGAGTTCCGGTCGTTCGCCGACATCTCCGACGACGAGGCCGTCGCCAATGCGCTGGGGTTCTGGAACTCGATCAACCTGCCGAACCTGCGCGAGAACGTCGAGCCCACGCGTCACCGCGCCAAGCTCGTGCTG
Source organism: Microbacterium sp. (assembly GCF_047602155.1). Classification (GTDB taxonomy): domain Bacteria; phylum Actinomycetota; class Actinomycetes; order Actinomycetales; family Microbacteriaceae; genus Microbacterium. The sequence continues at coordinate 1,601,690 of NZ_JASGHZ010000001.1, forward strand.
CGCAAGGCCGCCGATCACGCCGTCGAGACGGTGCTGCTGCGCAAGCTGTAGCGGCGGCGTCCGTGCGGTCTCGGCATCCCGCCTGCTGTGGCATGCCCGTGGAACCGATGCCGCCATGCACGCTCTCTTCCTCGGCGGGTTGCGCCGAGGAAGAGGTCAACGGCTGGAGCGAACGGCTTCGTCGCCGCGCTGCACGGACGCCGACATCAGCTCAAGCGTGCGACGCAGCGCCGTGCTCGATGTGTGCACGGTGTAGGGGAAATAGACGACTTCCACGCCGACCGTGGACAACTCCTGCTCCAGTCGGAGACCTTTGTTCGTGCCACGCCAGTCGTCTCCCTTGAAGAAGTGCGTGAAACCCACTTCGCGCCAGGCGTCAAGCTTGTCGGGCGTCGTCTCGATGTGCACGCGGTCGACATAGCCGATGTTGCGCACGATCTCAGCCCGCTCTGCTGTCGGAATGACGGGATCGATGCCTTTCACCAGGCGGAGCATCTCGTCGCTGACGACGCCCGCAACGAGGAGATCGCAGTTCTCGCGCGCATGGCGAAGGATGTTGAGATGTCCGACGTGGAACAGATCGAATGCTCCTGCGGCGTAACCAATGCGCACTGTCATGAGCTCCCCAGCCTTTGACGAGCAGCCATCATCGATCGCTGCTTCCCCCATCGTGTCCCGGACCCCTCCGGTGCACGCGCCATCGTCCCATACCGATGGACGAGTTACAGCATAGCTTGCTCCGGCTGATCGTGTGAACGGCGCCTGGTGCAGGAGCCGATCATGCGATCAGCCGGACGATGCGCTCGACCTGACCCAGTGCCGGGATCAGTTGTTGGGCAGAACGTGCGTAGGTCTCGCTCGATTGCCGATACGGATCAATCACATCGTCCGCGCGCGCGTCTGCCGGAGCGGCCACGGCGCCTCGCAGAGAGGCGAGGTACGCGGCAACGGCGTGCAGGCGAGATCTCGGCGCCACGGTATGTGCAACGGCGACGAGAGAAGCGTCGTCTGCCGCCTCGGCCAACCGGGCGAACTCGCGGAGCGTAAAGGTCGCGCGAAGTCGTGTGGGTGCCAACGATGTGACGTCGCGGCGGTGGTCGCGAGTCATCGTGAGAATGAGGTCAGAAGACGTCAGAAGGTGATCGGTGAGGGGGCTGGAGCGATGCGCCTGAGCAGCAGAGAGTGCTGCGCCGTATCGAAGAGCAAGGCCTATTGCCTCCTGCGTCATTGGGGCGCCGCTCGATCCTCGAGTGCCAGCGCTGCGCACCGTGACGTCCAGATCGGCGAGGCGTGCCTGCAATACGACCGCCGCAAGTGGCGATCGGCAGATGTTTCCCGTGCACACCGTCAAGATTTCCATTCAGCTCCCTCCCCGCCGGTGAGGTCGGCCACCGCAACGCTGTGCACAGACCGATGGTCGCTCTGTGTCAATGGTCCGCGCGAACGGCGACAGCGGCTCAGATCGACACAACGCTACTCGTCTGATGCCGTGATCAGACCCATCCAGCGCCCCGTCGGCTCACATCGTCACGCGGACAAAGGTCGAGCCGTGCGCGTGTGAAACGCGGCTCTCGTCGCCCTTTTGGTGAACCGTCCGGCTCCGCGGTGCGTCGGACCGGGGATCGCTGCATCAGGTTCAAGAAGATGACCCCCGCGTTCGGCGAGCGGGTTTGCATCGCGAGGGAGACGCGGCTAGCTTTCAACCCGACGATTGTGTGGGGAGACATATCGATGGCGGAAAGTTTCTCGGCCGTGTACGCGCGGCTCCAGGCAGCTCAGAAGGGACGTGCCCGGGGTGCGCCCGCATACTCCGTGTATGTGAACCGACCGCTGGGGCGCGTGTTCGCAACCGTTGCATACCGCGCAGGACTCACGCCCAACCAAGTGACAGGGGTCAGCGCCCTGTTCACCTTCTCAGGCATCGCCCTTGTGGCCCTCGCCCCGGTCTCGCCGGCGACGGGGATCGGCGTGTGGCTACTGCTTGCGGTCGGCTATGCGTGGGACTCGGCGGATGGGCAGGTCGCGCGCCTTCGGGGGGGAGGCTCCCTCGCGGGCGAGTGGCTCGATCACTTCGTCGATGCGCTCAAGATCTCGTCCCTGCACATCGCGATTCTGATCGGCCTCGCCCGCACCGGAGAGATTGCCGAGGTGTGGATGCTGGTTCCGTTGATGTTCACGATCATTGCCAATGTGAGCTTCTTCGGCATGATCCTCAACGACCTGCTCCGGGCCAAGAAAGGTGTGGCGGCCGCGGCCGCGGCCGGTGGCGGCTCGTTCTGGCGATCGATCGTCAAACTACCGACGGACTACGGCTTGCTGTGTCTTGTGATGGTCTTATGGGCATGGCCCGCAGCGTTCCTGGCGGCGTATACCGCGATCGCGGTCGCCAATGCGCTGTTTCTCGCTCTTGCCGCAGTCTCGTGGTTCCGTTCGGTGCGAGCGTTGGACGAGCTCTGAGCGGGAATTAGCCCGCGGCACCGCGACGCAATCCATACTCGCTATACACGCGACCGAAGATTCCGGCAAGCATGCCCCTGCCGCGCGCCGCGGTTCGTTCACCGCGGGCGCGGTGGTGCAGCGAGCCGGTGACGCGACCGACGACCGCACGCAGCGACCCGCCGGTGAGGCGTGCGAGCCCGCGAATGCCCACGCGCACGCGCGCTGCTGCCCGGCCGATTGTTCCCTGGGCGAGCGCGATCTCGACGCGCGCCGACGTGTTGCCGAACCGGTAGGTGCGGCGCAACACCCAGTCGCGCGTGAACCGCTCGGGATCTTCGCGCTCGACGACGAGCGAATCCTCTGCCCAGACGATGCGGTACCCCCGCGCGGTGAGCTGACGGCTGAACAGGCTATCGCTGCCCCCCGATAGCCCGAAGCGTTCGTCGAATCGAAGTCCGGACTCGGCCACCGCGGCGACATCCAGCAGGAGGTTGTTCGTCGCGCACTCGCGCAGTATTTGCCCGTCCTGTCGAGTGGGGCGGACGAAGGCGCCACTGGCGGGAATCCAGGCCTCGGTGTCTTCCGGAAAGGGTGTGAGCACTCGGCCGGCGACGGCGGCCGGCCGGACGTGCCGGTATCGGGCAAGGAGGGCGTCCAGCCACCCTGGCGCGGGCAGTTCGTCGTCGTCGATGAAGATGAGGACGTCGTGTTCGTGAGCTTCGTGGAGGGCGCGGTTGCGCACGGCCGCGATACCGGGCGCCGGCTCGGGGACGTACTGCGCGCGGTGTCGTGCGACGACCGCGGCGGCTCCCTCCGCGGGGTCGTTGTCGACAACCAGCACCGTTACGACGCACGAGGTTGTCGTCATCGTTTCGGCCTGCTGTTCCACTTCCTTCAGGAGGTCGTCCAGCAACTCGTTGCGTCTGTAGGTTGGGATGGCAATCAGACAGCGCAATGGCGCATCTGCCGTCTTTGGGGTCACTTTTTGGCCCGTTTCCCTCTCCCCGAGTGGTCGTTTTCTGCAAGAAGACTAGCGGTTTGCGTGAGAATGCTCTCATTCCCAACGCGGCGCCCGAGCGCGAAAAACCGCTATTCACCGGGGCTTCATTTCCGTTATCCGGATGTTATCGAGCTGGGCTCGACTGGGAGATCCGGGCACGTTGCGTCAAACTGGCCTCACCCGATCTCGTTGCATCCCCCAACGTGTCCTCCAGAAGTGAAGGTTCCTCTGTGACTGTTGCCACCCCACCGTTGTCCGTTGCGCCCAAGCGGACGCGACTATTCGCCATCCTCAGCGTCATTGCCGTCGCCGTGGGTGCTTTCCTCTTCGCGGGCGCCGAAGCCGCCAATGCCGCGTCGGTCGCACCCGCTGCGGGCAAGACGACGGTCGTCGCGCTCTCCGGCACGAATGCCGGGTCGGCGCGCTTCGAGTTCACGCGTAGCGCGATGCAAGGCGGATCCGAGTATCTGCAGACACGCGTGCGGTCGAGTTCCAGCGGCTCGTACTTCGTACAGGCGCGAGTCACGCCAGGCGGTGACGTAGCGGTCAGCCTCAAGCGCGTCAACGGCTCAAAGGTGACCGACCTCAAGAAGTCGACCATCACCTCGCTCAAGGTGTCGAACGCGGCATCCGTGAGCGTTTCGCTGTCGGCCTCGGGCTCCGACAAGGTCGTGCTGGCCGGCAAGGTTCAGGTCGGCAATGCCAGTTTCGCGGTCAACGCGACCGACACCAGCAGCGAGCGCATTCGTTCCGGCGGCAAGGCCGTCGCGGCGGTGTATGCCGGCGCGGACTCGCAGAGCACGGTGACGGTCAAGGTCACCGACCTCGGAGCGTCGAGCAACACGGCAACGCCGACGGTAACACCGACCGCGACGGCGACGCCGACCGCGACGGCAACGCCGACCGCGACCGCGACGCCGACCGCGACGGCAACGCCGACCGCGACCGCGACGCCGACCCCGACAGCAACCGCGGCAGCGACCACGAAGGCGTCAACCGACACGACGGTCGTGACCGCGTCTGAGCGGCCCGACGCGTCGACGACCGGCGTCCCCGCCGGCACCACGCTGACCCGTTACGACGGCGACCTCATCGTCACGCAGGCCGGTGCTGTCGTGGAGAACCTGGAAATTCACGGCGTGATCCAGGTCCGTGCGGCAGGTGTCGTCATCCGCAACACGAAGGTACTCGGTCCGTCCACGTCGGGTCGCCCGCTCGTGAGCAACTACCCCTACGGATACTCCTTCACGATCACCGATTCGGAGCTGTGGTCTTCGGAGGCGAGCCCGTACGCCAACGGGATCCTGGGCTCGAACTTCACCGCGACCCGCGTCAACATCCACGATGTGATCGACCCCGTCCATATCACGGGGGGCAACGTGACCGTGAGCGATTCCTACCTGCACGATACGTTGCACTACGAGAAGGATCCGGTTCAGAACTACACCCCGAGTCATGACGACATCGTCCAGATCCAGGCGGGTTCCCAGATCGTCCTGGAGGGCAACACCATGACGGGGTCGAAGAACACCGTCATCATGGTGACCCAGGATCAGTCGAACGTCTCCAACCTCACGATTCGCGATAACTACATCGATGGCGGCAATTGCAGCATCAATATGAACGAGAAGGGGCGCGGCAGCATTTCTCAGGTTCTCCTCGAGAACAACCTGTTCGGACCGAATCGGACCATCAGCTACTGTGCCGTCTACATTCCATCCACCAGTGATGTGACGCTGCGTGGCAACTATTGGGAGGCCACAGGCCTGCTCGTCGCCGCCGTGTTCAGGGAGTAACCTCGGACGAGGCGGGGCCGTTGGCCTCGCCTCGTCCGAAGGGGAGTCCACGTCATGTCGCGCAACAAGGTCGTCGTTGGCGGCGCAGTCGCCATAGCAGTAGTTGCTGTGGTGATCCTGATCTGGAGTTCGGCGGGGTCCCTGCAGGCGAGCGGCTCGCCCGCCGCCACGGAATCAGCCGGGAGCTACAGCCAGACCGTTCCCGCGACGCCGAGCCAATGGCCGACGCCCACGCCCGGCGCGACAGACGGTGTCGATCCCGGGGAGCCCATCCAAGTGGATATCGACCAGTCGGCTCTTGTCGCGGGGACCCTCACCGCGCGCATCTCGGAAGTCACGTCTTTCGAGGCCGAAGACAGCGAAGAGCCAGGTCAGCTGGCCGGTCCGGCGGTCAGCGTGACGATCGAGGTGACCAACGCGTCGGGCAAGGCTGTCGATTTGGCGGGTGCTTCACTCAACCTTGATTTCGGCGATGCCCACACTCCCGCTCCGGCGATCGGCGACCCCGTCGCTACGGGTCTGCCCGCGACCGTTGCCGATGGGGCGACAGTGACTGGAACATATTCGTTCAGCCTCCCTCTTGATGTGAGGGAGCAAGTTCGTGTTATCCTCGATCTGGTTTCTGGGGAATCGCAGGTCATCTTCTTGGGGAAGTTGGCGAGCGACTGAAGCCATCTACTGGGGAATGTGCTCGGCTCGCCGAGTGCACATGCATCGGAGGGATGCAGTTATGCGCTCTGTTGTTTCGATCAACCAAGAGCGTCGGGGTGCGGCGACCGGGGTCTTGGCGATCGCGGTTTCGCTGCTTGTCGTGCTCACGAGCCTGATTGCTCTGCCGCAGTCGGCGTCGGCCGATACGACGCCGACGGATAGCAGCACTCCGGCGACCGTCACCACTGACGTCCTCCCGACGGTGCAGATCAACGGCATCATCTGGTCGCAAGTCGTCGTCGGCAATACGGTGTACGCGGCTGGTTCGTTTTCGACCGCACGGCCCGCCGGGTCGGTTGCGGGCAGCAATGAGGTCACGCGAACCAACTTGCTGGCCTTTGACATCACGACGGGCAACCTTTTGTCGTTTGCCCCTTCGATCAACGGTCAGGTTCTGACAGTAGCCGCCTCTCCGGACGGGACACGACTGTACATCGGCGGCGACTTCACGAGCGTCGACGGCGCGACTCGCAACCGCGTGGCCGCCTTCAACATCCCCGCCGGCACGCTGGATTCTTCCTTTGCGCCGAACGTGAACGCATCGGTGCGTGGTATCGCTGCGACCGACTCCGTCGTGTTCTTCACCGGTGTCTTCGGTCGGGTGTCCAACAACGACCGGCTGCATGTCGCCGCGGTGTCGTCCTCGGGGACGCTGCTCCCCTTTGCTCCGGTACTCGATGGCGGACGTGGCAACGCTGTGGTGATCTCCCCGGATGCGGGCGCGGTCGTCGTCGGCGGAGCATTCACAACAGCGAACGGTTCGAGCAACCCGGGCTACGGTCTGGCTCGATTCGACTCCAGCAGCGGTGCGCTGCTGCCGACCGGGGTGAACAGCGCCGTTCGCAATGGTGGTGCGGACGCGGCCATCTACTCGCTGTCGACGGCGGACGGCTACTTTTACGGGACCGGCTACGTCTATGGAAGCGGTGGAAATCTCGAGGGAACCTTCAAGGCGGACTGGTCCAGCGGGGATCTGGTTTGGGTTGAGGACTGCCACGGCGACACCTATTCGAGCTACGCCGTCAACGGCGTCGTGTACGCGGCTACCCACGCGCACTACTGTGGCAGTCTGATCAACGGTCATCCGCAGAGCAACCCTTGGACCTTCTACCGCGGCGTCGCCTTCAGCGATGACGTGAAGCGCATCACACCTTCTGGCCTCAACCTGGGTTACTACGACTGGGGCGGTACGCCCGCGCCCGAAATGTTGCACTTCATGCCACAGTTCAATACGGGTACGGTCAGCGGATCCTCACAGGGTCCATGGAGCGTCACTGGCAACGACAACTATGTTGTGTACGGCGGCGAGTTCACGAGGGTGAACAACGTTCTTCAGCAGGGTCTCGTGCGTTTTGCCGTCAAGTCGATCGCGCCCAACCTGGACGGGCCTCGCCTCGGGCAGAGCAGCTGGATTCCCAGTGCGGTGGCGATTTCGGAGGGTTCTATCCGGGTGAGCTGGCCCCTCAACTGGGACCGCGACAACGAGTACCTGACGTATCAGGTGATCCGCAACGGCAACACCGCCTCGCCGGTGTACTCAGTGACGGCCCGATCGAAGCCTGCAGACTGGGCACTCCCGGGGCTGACGTTCACCGACAAAAACGTTGTGCAGGGACAGACCTACACGTATCGCATTCGCGTATACGATCCGTCAGGCAACGTGCAGAACAGCGCGACGATCACAGCCGTCGCAGATGGCGATAGTCCGACCACGGCATACAGCACTGCGGTGCTGGCGGACGACCCGGTGAGCTACTGGCCCTTCAATGACACGGCGGGCTCGACGTCTTATGACTGGGCGGGAGCCTCCGACCTGACGGTCAACAGCCCCGTCACGCGTGGGGTCAGCGGCGCACTTGTCGACGAGACGGCGACGGCGGCGAGGTTCCCGGGGACCAACGACGGCTTCGCTGCGAGCAGCGAGCTGATCGCAGGGCCGCAAACCTTCGGTATCGAGGCCTGGTTCAAGACCACGAGCACGAGCGGCGGGAAGATCGTCGGCTTCGGCAACAGCAACACGGGCACGTCGACAAGCTACGACCGTCACGTATACATGCAACCAAGCGGAGCGATCACCTTTGGCGTCTACCCCGGGTCGAGTCAGACGATAAGTTCGTCGAAGACCTACAACGATGGTCAGTGGCACCACGTTGTCGCGGGCCTGGGCTCCGACGGGATGACGCTCTACATCGATGGTGTCCGCGTCGCGGCCCGGACCGACATCACATCCGCGCAGGATTACTCCGGTTACTGGCGGATCGGTGGCGACACCCCCTGGGCTGGCGCAACCTGGTTCGACGGTGACATCGACGAGGTCGCAATCTACGATGCACCGTTGACCCGCTCCGAGGTGCAGGGCCACTACATCGCATCGGGTCGTACCTTGACGGGCACGACGGCGCCCACCGACGCGTACGGTGCTGCCGTTTACAGCCTGGAGCCCACGCTGTACTGGCGTCTCGACGAAGCGTCCGGCGCGACGGTCAACGACTACTCCGGTGCCGGCGTGACGGGCAGTATCGTCGGGTCGGCGTCGCGCGGCGTCGCTGGTGCGCTCGTGGATGTGGCCGACAGTGCGACTCGGTTCTCTGGTGGGCAGGCGATCAGCGCGACATCGTTCGATAACCCAACTGTCTACTCGCTCGAGGCGTGGTTTAAGACGACGTCGACCACGGGCGGGAAGATCATCGGGTTCGGCAACAGCGCCGATGGCAATTCGTCGAGCTATGACCGCCATGTGTACATGAACAAAAACGGGCATCTCACGTTCGGGGTGTGGACCGGCCAGACAGAGACGATCGATACGTCTAGCGCCTACAACGACGGATCCTGGCATCACGTTCTGGCCACGCAGGGCGCGGATGGCATGGCCTTGTACGTCGACGGCGATCTCGTCGGCACCAACTCGACGACGACGCCTCAGAGTTACACCGGATACTGGCATGTCGGTGGAGATGTCACATGGGGCGGCAACGCGTGGGAGTTCGCTGGCGATATCGATGAAGTGGCGGTGTATCCCGTCGAGTTGTCGGCATCCGTCGCCGCCGAGCACTACCAGATCGGCGCGAATATTCAGCCCTCGAACGAGGAGCCTGCAGCGTCATTCACGACGTCGACCTCCGGTCTCACCGTGAGCGTCGATGGCTCGGCATCTTCTGACACCGACGGCACCATCGCGTCGTACCAGTGGAGCTGGGGTGACGGCACGAGCAGCGTGGCCTCGTCTGACGCGACGGCGTCGCACGAGTACCAGAACTCCGGCAGCTACGAGATCACGCTGACAGTCGTTGACAACGATGGCGGGAGCGACACCGCGTCGGCGCAGGTTGCGGTCGTGGCGCCCAATGCGGCTCCGATTGCGGCATTCACCTCCTCGGTGTCGGGCGCGACAGTGTCGGTGGATGCGAGTGGATCGACCGACACCGACGGGACGGTTGCCTCGTACAGTTGGGCGTGGGGGGACGGTTCGGAACCTTCGATCGGAGTGCTTGCGAGCCACACTTACGCGGCTGGCGGCACCTACACTGTCACCCTCACCGTGACCGATGACGACGGTGCGACCGGTACGAAGACGGCCCAAGCGGTCGTTGCTGCGCCGAATGTGGCTCCGACTGCGGCGTTTACGTCGTCGGTCGCGGATCTCACGGTTTCGGTGGATGGTTCGGGTTCGACGGATTCGGATGGCACGGTCGCGTCGTACAGCTGGAACTGGGGTGATCAGTCGGCGGAGGGTTCGGGAGCGACCGCGTCGCACGTGTACTCGGAGGCTGGCACGTATTCCGTGACGCTCACGGTGACCGATGATGACGGCGCGACGAATGCGGTGACCAATAGTGTCACGGTCACTGCGCCGGCTGTGGGGTCGGTGCTCGCGGCAGACGAGTTCGACAGAACGGTGAGCAGCGGCTGGGGTTCGGCGACGACGGGGGGTGCTTGGACGCTCAGCGGTACGGCCTCGCAGTTCTCCGTGGCCGGTGGCGCTGGTGTGATCAGCACCAACGCGGGCCTGACCCGGACGGCATCGCTCGCAACCCTGGCGTCGCCAGACTCCTCAACTCGGGTGGACGTGACGTTCCCCTCCTTGCCGGTGGGCGGTTCGTCATACGTGATGGTCACCAGTCGCAAGAACGGATCCAGCGGATACGACGTACGAGCCGTCGTCACGACGACGGGCGCCACCACGTTGCAGCTGCGGCGAAACGGCACAACGCTCGCGACCGGCTCCGTGCCGTTCACGATCGCGGCGGGGGATACTGTCAGCCTCCGACTGGACGTCGAGGGAGCCTCGCCGACGACGCTGCGTGCCCGTGCGTGGAAGGCAGGTTCTTCGGAGCCGACGACCTGGCTCGTGACGACGCAGGACTCGACATCCGGCCTGCAGGTGGCTGGTGGCGCAGCGCTGGGCACGTATGTGAGCTCCACCATCACCAACACCCCGTATTCGGTGCGCTTCGATCACTACTCGGTCACAACGCCCGGCACGGTGGTGGTGCCGAATGTGGCTCCGACTGCGGCGTTTACGTCGTCGGTCGCGGATCTCACGGTTTCGGTGGATGGTTCGGGTTCGACGGATTCGGATGGCACGGTCGCGTCGTACAGCTGGAACTGGGGTGATCAGTCGGCGGAGGGTTCGGGAGCGACCGCGTCGCACGTGTACTCGGAGGCTGGCACGTATTCCGTGACGCTCACGGTGACCGATGATGACGGCGCGACGAATGCGGTGACCAATAGTGTCACGGTCACTGCGCCGGCTGTGGGGTCGGTGCTCGCGGCAGACGAGTTCGACAGAACGGTGAGCAGCGGCTGGGGTTCGGCGACGACGGGGGGTGCTTGGACGCTCAGCGGTACGGCCTCGCAGTTCTCCGTGGCCGGTGGCGCTGGTGTGATCAGCACCAACACGGGCCTCACCCGCACGGCCTACCTGAACGACGTATCGTCGACGTCGACGGATCTGACCTCGCTGTTCTCGATCGATGCGCTTCCTACCGGTGGCAGCGACTTTGTGTCCTTCGCCGCACGTCGGGTGGGATCGTCCGATTATCAGGCGCGGCTGTCGATCGCCGCGGCGGGGAGCGTGCAGTTGCAACTGCGCCGCGGCGACACGACCATGACGTCGGTCAACGTTTCCGGACTGACGATCGCGGCAAATGATGGAGTCAACGTGCGAGTCCAGGTCTTCGGGACGAGTCCGACGACGATCCGCGCGAAGGTCTGGAAGGCCGGTACGACCGAGCCGACCACCTGGAATGCGACCACGACGGATGCGACCGCCGCGCTCCAATCGGCCGGTGGCGTCGGAGTCGGACTCTACGTGGGATCCGGGGTCACGAACGTTCCGCAGACGGTGCGGATCCTTTCGCTGAGCGCGGTTCCCGGACCCTGATCGACCGACGGACTGACCTGAGGGTGTGTGGGAACTAGGGGTTCCCACACACCCTCACCCGTGCCGGGCGGTGCCGCGAGGATCAGGAGCGGAGATCCTCGATTCGACACGCTCAGCGGGGAGGTCCGGAGGCAGGAGTGACGCGTGACACAACGGTCAGCGCTTGTACTCGTGGATACGCACCTTCAGCAGGCGGCCGAGAGCACCGATGTGTGACGCGACTCGGATCAATCCCCGTGCGGCCGTCGCCGGGCGGCGCGCAATCGTGCCATAGGCGTACCTGGCCAGCCCCTCGGGTATCCGCAGCGCCGCAGTGGCGAACATCTTCGTAGCGACGAGTGGTCGTTGGCGTGACGTCGAGACCTCTAGGGTGGCATGAGCCCAGGACGCGCCTGTGCGAGTTGCGCGGCGGAGAACCCAGCGCCGGGTGAGTCGTGATTCGGGGACCACCTCGGAGACTTCGGCGTCATCGCACCAGCGAATGACGCCGCCGGCGGCCGTGATCTGGTAGGTGAGCAGGGTGTCGGATCCGCCGACGAGCCCCAACCGGTCGTCGAACGAAAGCCTGTGAGTGCGGAGAAACCCGAGATCGATGAGGAGGTTGTTCGTCGCAGCGCCCCGGATCACGGTGCCGGTGGCCAAACGCCGCCGCGAGAATACACCGCTCGAGGTCACCCACGGGTCGGGTGTCTCCCGGGTGAAGATCGACCGGACGGGGCCTGCGACAGCGGTTGGGCGCTCGGTCAGCCAGTAGCTGATGAGCGCGTTCAGCCAGCCGTCCTCTGGCATCTCGTCGTCGTCGATGAACACAATGGCGTCGTCGTCTCGTGCGTTGTGAAGCGCTGCATTGCGGGCGGCTGAGATCCCTGGTCGTGGCTCATGCAGGTAGGTCACGAGCGCGGTGTCACCCGCTGCCTGCTCGACCAGGCTCTTCGCCCCGCCGGCAGGATCGTTGTCGACGACCACGATTCGGGCGGAACAACCGACCTCCCTCGCCTGCGCGATGAGCGCCGGGAGAATCGTCCGCAACTGCGCCGGTCGGCGAAACGTCGCGAGCGATACCACTATCGACTTTGCCGAATCCGGCGTCGTCCCCATTTGCACGCTGCCCTCCGCCGCCGAGCCACTATGAGATTTGAACCCAAATCACCAGCCTACCGGGCAACCACCGGTGGCCTGGAGCGTCTGCACAGAAGCACTAGCCTTGAGAGGGGGCGGAAGATCTCGGGGGAGAGAGCGTGGCAGAACAGGTGGCGTTGGGTGATGCCGCAGCGCGTGGCGCCAGCATCACGCTGTTTGCGCAACTCTACAAGGCTGCGCTTCAGCTGGTCGCGACCATGGTGCTCGCGAGGATGCTGTCGCCCGACGACTTCGGCCTGATTGCGATGGTTCTCTCGGTCATCGGCATCTCTGAGATCTTCCGTGACTTTGGTCTGTCCAGCGCCGCCATCCAGGCGAAGTCCGTCTCGACGGCAGAGCGCACCAACCTCTTTTGGGCAAACACTGGGCTCGGTGTTTCGTCAGCGGTCGTGGTTGCGGTATCGGCGCCTCTGATCGCGATGCTCTATGCAGACGCTCGCGTCACCCCCGTCGTGGTCGCCCTGGCGGGTTCGTTTGTGCTCAGCGGGATGGTCACGCAGTACACGGCGGACATGTCCCGCCGGCTGATGTTCCGCAAGATGGCAATCATCGAGATGGTGAGCCCCACGATTGCTCTGGGGATCGCGGTCGTCATGGCGCTCATGGGCGCGGGATACTGGGCGCTGGTTGTGCAGCAATTGGTGTCGCTCGCGGTGCTGCTCGCGCTGTCTGTCGCGGCGGCGCGGTGGTGGCCCGGCGTACCTCGTCGCGATGTGTCCATTCGTCACTTCATGAAGTATGGGGTCGCGCTGTTCGGGACTCAGGTGATCGCGTACCTGACCAAGAACATCGACAACATCGCGATCGGCGTGGCATGGGGAGCAACACCGCTGGGGTACTACGACCGTGCTTATCAGCTGCTCATGGCGCCCCTCAGGCAGATCAACGCACCGATGACGCGCGTGGCGCTTCCCGTGCTCTCGCGCGTGCACGATGATCCGGTCAGGTTCGAGCGGTACTTGTTGCGCGCGCAGATCGTTGGAGGCTACGTGACTGCCACAGTGTTCGCGCTCGCAGCAAGCCTCGCCAAGGACATCGTGCTCATCGTGTTCGGTGCCGACTGGTTGCCGATTGTCCCGATCTTCACGATCTTGGCGCTCGGCGGGGTGCTCCGGGCGGTCTCCCAGATCTCGTACTGGATCTTCCTCGCCAGTGGACACCCGGGTGCACAGTTGAAGATGTACCTGGTGACTCGACCTCTGATGATCCTCGTTATCGTCGCCGGCGTGCCGTGGGGGGCAATGGGTGTGGCGGTGGGCAGCACCGTGGCGTACTCGCTGCATTGGATCATCTCGCTGATCTGGTCGTGCCGCGTCGCGGGCCTCCGCCCGCGACTGCTCCTGATGAATACGGTGCGTATCCTCGTCACGGTGAGCATTCCCGCGGGCGTCGTGTCGTGGCTGGTGACCCTTCTCGGCTGGCCGTCTGTTCCCACGATCGCTGCGGGCCTCCTTGCAGTGGCCGTCTATCTCATCGTCGTGGCAGGGCTGTCGGCGTCTGCGCGACGAGACCTTGTGATCGTCGTCGACTTCGCTGTGCGTGCTGTTGGCCGGCGCCGGAAGTAATGCTCCTCGGAGTCAATGCGAGCCCGAGGGCGAGTCCGAAATAGGGCAAAGACGAGTACGTGGGGTTGAAGGCCACGTTCCATGCCGAGATGATGACGGTGAACACAAGAAGCGCACTCGCTGAGCGTTCGGCAAGGTCAAGGCTGGCCCGGCGGAAGAGGATGACAAGTGCGACGACGACGAGCATGATCCCGGCGATGCCCCAGTAGGCCCAGAGGTCACCCAGCGTCGAATGGAGTTCGATCCGATCTCCGAACATGTAGTTGTCTACCCACCCATTGTCGGGGTCGTAGTTGATGGTCCACATGCCCGCCTTCACAGCGAGCAACTCTGTCGGAGTCACAAGCGTCCCTGGGCCGAAACCCAGAGGATTGTGGAGGAACAGCGCGGCGGTCGCTGCCATCTCCGGACGGCCACCGACGATCACTGAGCCGGCACGGTCTTGCTGCATAATGGAGCGGGCTTGTGCGGCTTCGCCCAGATAGCCACCCAGCAGCAGTGTTGTTCCCACCACATAGACCACGAGTGCGACCGCAGTGACTGCCATGAGGACTTCGACGGGGGTGGTTCGGCGGCGCGCGGGAAGCATCTGCCAGATCGTCAGCACGATGCCGATCGCGAAAACGCCGAAGAACGACCGTGAATCCATTGCCGCGGAGACAGCGGCCAGCAGGATCAGCACGAGCAACTCTGCCACTCGGCGGCGAAACGCCATAGCGAGGGCGAGGAGCAGCGCGGCAATCGGGAGGCCCAGCGCATACTTCCATGGGTTCTCCAGAAACAGCGCAGGTCGACTGACTGCGCTGACGACGAGGCCGAGCCCGACTGCGGTAGCCGCGACCCAGGCCCGGACAAGCGTGGAAGCCCACAGAAACACGCCAAGAATCATGACGACCGATAAGAGTTCGGCGATGTTGGTCGTGAACTCCAGATCACTGATGTTGTGAGTGGGAGCGAAGAAGGCCGTCAACCAGACGCCGTTCACCAGGGCGAGAATAGTCAGCAGCACGATGAGCCGGCCGCGTCCGGATCGGATCACAGCCCCGATCCACAGTGGAAGCGTCAAGATCGCCATGACGTGGCCTATGGACACTCCTCGCCCGATGAAGATGCGGGCCGCGAGCATGAACAGCGTGACGAGGGCGAGCGCGACACTGATGTCCCGCCACGCATCCCGATCTCCGCGGCGGGCCCGGGTTCCGCGCGTATATGCCCCGCTCACGATGTCCTATCGCGGCACGCGCGGAGTGGGCGCTTCTGCGTCGCCGTCGGCCGCGTCGGTGCGCAGAACCTGCGGGTCCGCTTTGCCGGGGGCTGTCGAGTCGCCCGCTCCAGGTGTGGCCTGCCGCGCCGAGCCGGAGCTCGCAGCCGTCTTGCTGGAGATGAGCGGCTGTCCGCGGTGTGCCTCGGCTTCGGCCTCGGCTGCGTGTTCGAGCGCGAGTTGTTCCTCGCCGTAATAGCTGAGGGAGCGCCGATTCTCCGGCACGGCGTTGATGACGACCCCGAGAAGGCGGGCTCCAGCCCCTTCGACCGCCTCCATCGCCGACCGGAGATCCTGACGGCGTGTCGTGTTGTATCGGCTGACGAGGATCGTCGCGCCGATCATCCGAGAGATGGTCAGCGTATCGCTGACCGCGAGAACGGGGGCCGAGTCGATAACGACGAAGTCGTAGCGCTCGCGAGCCTCAGCCAGGAGTGCACGCATCGCCTGCGAGTTGATGAACCTCGGTCGGATTCGGCGGGCGGGTTCCGCTGGCAAGCACGTCAACGTTCCGCCCGACGATCGGTTGCACCGCCTCCTCGAGGGGCAACTGTTGCCGAAGAACCGACGTGAGGCCGACGTCAGCCGAGACGCCGAACCTCTGGGCGAGTTGAGGATGACGCAGGTCGCCGTCCATCACGAGTACGCGATGGTTCCGTTCGGCGAGCGCGAGGGCCAGGTAAGCGGAGGTCATCGTCTTTCCATCCGCCGGCAGTGCGGAGGTGACGACAGCGACCCCGAGCTGGCTGTCGAGGTGCGCGAAATCGAGGTTCGCGGCGACGCGACGGAAAGCCTCGCGCGTGCTCGCAGATCTTTCCCACTCGATCGCGGCGGGGCGGATCTTCTCACCTCGCCGCTGTGAGCGCTGGGCCGGGGCCGCGCCCAGGATGGCAACGTCGGCGATCCGCGCGATGTCTTCCTCATCGCGGATCCGGGTGTCGAAGGCGCTTTTCAGTACGGCATACGCCATGGCAAGCACCAGGCCTATCAGCGCGCCGGTCATCGCGAGCAGCGTTTTGTCGGGCGAGAAAGGCACGGTCGGGGCTGTCGCCGTCGTCACAGTCGTCAGCGCAACAGAGGGCTTCCCGTTCTCGTCCTGGGGGGCGAGGCGGTCCACGGCGTCGGCGAGCGAAGCAACGACGTCGTTGGCGATCTTTGCGGCTTGCTGGGGATCCGTGTCGGTCGCAGAGATGGTGAGGATCACCGTATTGAGCTCCACCTCCGACGTGAGCTTCGCCTGCAACGTCGCGAGGGAGATGTCGAGACCCATGTCCTCGATGACGGGGTTCAAGACGGACGGCGTCAGCGCCAGTCGCGCATAGGACTGCATGAGGTTGGCGGTGTACTCGCTTCCCTGGACAAGCTCGCTCACCGTATCGCCGCGCTGGGACGAGACGAAGGCGCTCGCCTGTGCGCGATATTGCGCTGGTTGAAGGAGCCCATACCCGTAGGCGAGCGCGCCGCCTATGAGTGTGAGCGCCACCAGAAGGTACCAACGTCGCCTGAGCGCGCCAATGTAGTCCTTGAGTTCCACAGTCTCTCCCCTGTCGGGACGATTCTACCGTCCAGTCCCCTGATCTCAGGGGCGGACCTTTCCCAGCTCAGCGCGCGAGATCCCGAACGATCGCGGCGACTCGTTCTCGGTAGCGCTCCGGGGAGTGCCGCTCCCGCGCTGCGGCCGCGCTGGTCTCTGTCGTCGTGCGAACTTCCTCCCAGTCTGCGACGAGCCGCACGAGCGCCTCTGCAATCGCCACTGAGTCGCCCGGCTCGACCAGTCGTGCTGACGCGTATCCCGCGACTGCCTCACGCAGTCCGCTTGTATCGCTTACTATCACTGGGCGTTCCGCAAGCACGGCCTCCACCGCGGTGTTGCCGAACGGCTCGTCAACACGCGACGGGACCAGGACGATGTCCGCATCGTCGATCACGGGCCAGACATCCGTCCTGAAGCCGAGAAAGTCCACGTGGTCTTCGAGACCGTAGCTCGCGACCTGCTCTCGAAGCGCAGCTTCGTACCATTCGTACCCGGTGAAGACGGAGCCAAGCAGCTGGAGGCGGCAATCGAGTCCCCCCCGGCGGACAGTGGCGAGTGCGTCGATGACGAGATCCGGACCCTTACGGGGCGACAGGCGGCCCACAAAGAGGAGACGCAACTGCTCGGGCTCGACCCGCAGGGGCGTCGTCAATGGCGGCGGCTGTACTCCGTTGAGGACGACGGAGCTCTTTCGTGCCAGTGATGGCATGGCCGACGTCATTGTCGTCAAGCTGAAGCCGCTGTTTACGACCAGCTTCTGCGAGGACAACTGTGGGAGGTAGAGCGCGCGGTTCATCCAGATGTTGGCGGAAGCCTCGGCCTCATGAACGTGCGTGACGCTGCGTACGCCGCACAGACGAGCGACAAGTGGCCACTGGGGGATAGTGATCGTGCTGACGTAGATGGCCGCCGGACGCTGGCGCCGGACGAGCCGCATTGCGGCCGCGAAACCTCGCATCGTGTCGCGCGCGAAACGTACCCAGTTGCTTGGGCGAAGCAGCGCCTTCCGCAGGACCAACATGGGAATGATCACCACTGACGCGCCTGCGCCCTGCAACTCGGTGACCAATGGACCCGTCTCGGGCACTGCGACGACGACACGTGCGGCACCTTCGACCAGTCCACGAACGCTTTCGAGGAGCATCCGGTCGGAGCCGAAAAGTTCGGCGCCAGGATGCGCCACCAGATAGGTGGGCTGCTGCGATGCGGCGCCGGAACTGCGACGGCTGGTCGCTCGCTCGTTCGTTCCTGTGGCCCGATGGCTCGTGATCGTCGCGGTGCCTTCAGCGCTCTCCTCGACCCGGCGCGCCCGGCGCCCGGCCGCATGCATCGATGCGCCCGCCGCCAGTTCTGTCGCGAGCCGTTCGTAGTCGCGGGCGACATCCTCCCAGCGGAACGACGCTTCCGCGCGTTCGCGGACCGCGGCGGCGGCGTTGCGGAGACGGTCGGCATCCTGTTCCGCCGATTCCAGGGACCGCGCGACGCCGGCGGCATCGTCGAAGAACCAGCCGGCCCCAGCTGTCGTCTCGCGGTTGAATCCGACGTCGTACGCGATCACCGCCGTACCGGCGCCCATCGCTCGCAGCAGCGACGGGTTCGTGCCGCCGACCGAGTGCCCGTGCAGGTAGGTGGAGGCGTGGAAGTAGAGGGCGTCCAGCAGCGCCTGATCGTAGATGCCGCCGAGCAGAAGGATTCGCGGATCCGCCGCCGCGATGGCGTCGATGGCGCGGGTGTAGTCGGCCGAGTATGGCGCCGAGCCCACGACGACCAGCGGGAGAGCCGTCGCACTGTCGCGGTAGCCCTGCACGATCTCCAGCACGTGATTCTCCGGCTCGAATCGGGCGACGACCAGGTGGTAGCCGCCGGGAGTGAGGCCGAGGGCACGTACCCCGTCGTCTGCGGCGGCGTCGATCAGCGGTGCCCCGTACCTGATGAGTTCAGTGGGCACGCCGAACTGTTCGTCGTAGTAGTCGGCGATGCCCGGCGCATCGGCGATGAGTGCATCGGCCCAGCGCACACCGAACTGCTCCGCCCACCGATAATAGGCCCGACCTCGCCGGCCCCACTTCGTGCGCTTCCATTCGATCCCGTCCATATGCAATGCCACAGGGATGCCGCGGGCACGCAGTATCGGCAAGAACGGGGAGTTCGCGGCGTTGAACACGAATGCCGCATCCGGTGCCTTCCGCGCCGCCGCGTGCAATACCGAGATCCCCGTATGGCTGAGTGTCTCCAGCTGCTTCTGCGGGATGGCGGGCAGATGGACGACGGACATACCGAGGTGCTCGCGGTCGCGGCTCGCGGACCCCCTTGTGTATACCGTGACGTGGTGCCCGCGCTCGACGAGTCGTCTGCCGACCTCTTCCACAGCGGTCTCGAAGCCGCCATAGGCGGCTGGAACGCCGCGAGTGCCGATCATCGCGATCGTCAGCGCACGGGTCGGCGCTGGCTGGGTATGCGAGGATGCGGGGTCGGGCGACGGATCGTGGCGCGCGCTCGGCATGAGGCTCCTTCGGAGATTGGTGTCATCTTCATAGTGGCATCCGATGACCGGGCTCTGTCGCCGCGGCGGGACGATGCCCTGAGAAATGACAGCGCACCCGCCTGTGTGGGGAGAGGGGCGGGTGCGCTGCCGGGTGGACGAATCTCGCGAGGCCGAGGGGCTCCGTACGCCGCGGGTATCGACCGCGTCGGCGAGCGGGGCGCGGCGTCTGCGCGCAAGACCGCCACGTCTTCGTCAGTAGGCGCCCTTCGGTCGCACCATCACGGCCGCCGTCCGGGCGATGATCGACAGGTCCGTCGCCACTGACCAGTTCTCCACGTAGTGCAGGTCGAGCCGGACGCTCTGCTCCCACGTCAGGTCGCTGCGACCGCTGACCTGCCACAGACCGGTGATGCCGGGCTGCACGTACAGGCGGCGGAACACGTCGCGCTCGTAGTCCGCGACCTCCGAGGGCAGCGGCGGGCGCGGCCCGACGACGCTCATCTCACCGACGAGCACGTTCCAGAACTGCGGCAGCTCGTCAAGCGAGAAGCGGCGCAGGACGGCGCCCACTCGCGTCACGCGCGGGTCGTTCTTCAGCTTGAACAGCGGCCCTGCACCCTCGTTCGCCTGCTCCAGTTCGGCGCGACGAGCCTCGGCATCCATCCCCATCGTGCGGAACTTGAGGATGTCGAACTCCCGTCCGCTGCGGCCGATGCGCCGCTGCCGGAAGAACACCTCGCCGGGGCTGTCGAGCTTGATCGCCAGCGCGATGAACGGCGTCATGAGTGCGATCGGCACGAGCGCCAGCGTCGCCACGACGATGTCGAGCGCACGCTTGGCGCGCTGCGTCGAGCGGTCGAAGCGCGGCAGGCTCACGTGCGTCAGCGCGAGACCGTGCGCGCGCTCGAACGCGATGCGCGAGCGGTCGACGTCGGCCAGGCGGGTCGCGAGGATGAGGTCGGTCGCCGCGCCCTCCAGGCTCCAACTCAGCCGGCGCAGGTAGTCGGGGTCGTCGATGCTGTCGGCGACGATCACCGTCTCGACGCCCAGCTGGCGGGCCAGATCGGCCACCTGCTGAGGCGTGCCCAGGGTGCGGAACAAGCGCCCACCGACCTCCAGGTCGGCCACCGCGGTGTCACTGAGTGCGGTACCGAGGATGTTGTGGGTCAGGCGCTCGTCCGCAAGCAGAGAGGTGATGGTCTGCTCGACCCCCGCGCGCGAGCCGACGACCAGCGTGCGCGGCGCGAGCGTGCGCTCGACGGGCCGGCGTGCCGTGAGCGCGCGGCGCAGGGCGCGCACAGAGACGAGCGCCGCCACGCCGAGCGGCAGCGTGAGCACGAGATGCGGGCGCAGCACCTCCGCGCCGCTGAGCACGGCGACGGCGGCGAGCACGGCGAACCCGATGGTCGCCGAGTGCACGATCGGCATGAGCTCGAGGCGCTCACCCGCCCCGCGGCGGTGCGCGCGGGTGCGAAGGACGACCAACGCACCCGCCCACACGGTCGCGAGAACTGCGGCGGCGACTGCGACACTGAGATCCCGGGCGCTGCCCCCCGACAGCGCCTGGGCAGTCGCGGTCGCCGCCGCGGCCATGATGATGATCGCCGCATCCAGCGTCGATTGACGCAGGCGGTGCCGACGCACCCGAGTCAGCCGTTCTTCCAGAACGGGCACGACCCGCGGTGCCTCGGCGACGCTCATCCCATCACTGAGATACAACGTCGCGGCGCTCATCGTTCGGACCAGCCTTCGCGCGAAGCGCGTGTGCTGCGTGATATGCAGCGCGGCAGCGTCAGGCCGATGGGACGCATGACTGCGCCCACGCATCCGTAAATGCGTTCCCCCATTTGTGTCCCCAGTTCCCCAGATGCAGGCAGAGCCTGCGATTCCCCACGGAGCGGATCGAAATCCGCCCTCCCCAATCAGGTCACGCCAGAGACCATCGCATCGATCCCAAATCGATGCCGTCTTGCGAACACCGCCCCCGCGGTACCCGCCCCGCACCCCTGCGGCTGACGTGCAGCTAGTATGGCACGGTTTCGGCTGTCGAGGCAAGACGGCGACGGCGGGACGGACGGGCAGACCCCGACGACCGCACTGGCGCGTCGCTGGGGGAACGCTGTGAACGTCGGTAGAATCCGTAAGTGTCCGCGCAGTTCCTCAGCTGCTTCCCCAGGCGGCATTCGGCAAGGGTCTCCCCCCAATCCGACCCCCCGAGAGAGCGTGGGCTGGGGTCCTCCCGAGTCAGACCGTCCCCCACGGCTCATCTCCGGAGGGCCCCGCTTCCAGGGTGCGGGCGAGGGTGCGCTTACGATTGACGGCATGTGTGGAATCGTCGGATACGTAGGCCCGCGCGACAGCCAGGCCATTCTGCTGTCGGGTCTGGCTCGGCTGGAGTACCGCGGCTACGACTCGGCGGGCATCGCCGTGATCGACGCCGACGGCGAGCTCGAGATGCGCAAGCGCGCCGGCAAGCTGCAGGTGCTGCGCGACGACCTGGCCGCCCATCCGATGCCCGACGGCACCACCGGCATCGGTCACACGCGCTGGGCCACCCACGGCGGCCCGACCGACGCCAACGCCCACCCGCACCTGGCCGACGACGACAAGCTCGCCGTCATCCACAACGGCATCATCGAGAACTTCGCCGAGTTGAAGGACGAGCTGCTCAGCCAGGGCTTCACCTTTCGCTCCGAGACCGACACCGAGGTCGCAGCGGTGCTGCTGGGCCGCGAGTTCGCGGCATCCGGAGACCTCGTCGAGGCCTTCCGCACGGTCGTGCAGCGCCTGGAGGGTGCGTTCACGCTGCTGGCGATGCACCGCGACCAGCCGGGGCTCGTCGTCGGCGCGCGTCGCAACTCGCCCCTCGTGATCGGCCTCGGCGAGGGCGAGAACTTCCTCGGCTCCGACGTCGCCGCCTTCGTCGAGCACACCCGCAACGCGCTCGCCATCGGGCAGGACGAGATCGTCGCCATCCGGCCGGACTCGGTGGAGGTGACGAACTTCGACGGCGACGGGGTCGAGGTCGAGCCGTTCGAGGTCGTGTGGGATGCCTCCGCCGCCGAGAAGGGCGGATGGCCGTCGTTCATGGCCAAGGAGGTCTCGGAAGAGCCCGAGGCCGTCGCCAACACGATCCGCGGGCGCGCGCGCGACGGCGCCGTCGCCATTCCCGAGCTGGACGGGCTCGACGGGCTGTTCACCGGCATCCGTCGCATCATCATCATCGCCTGCGGCACCGCCGCCTACGCCGGGATGACCGGCAAGTACGCGCTCGAGCAGTGGACGCGCATCCCGACCGACGTCGAGCTCGCGCACGAGTTCCGCTACCGCGACCCGGTGATCGGCGACGACACGCTCGTCGTGTCGATCAGCCAGTCGGGCGAGACGATGGACACCCTCATGGCCGTCAAGTACGCGCGTTCTCAAGGGGCCAAGACCCTGTCGATCTGCAACACGCAGGGCGCCACCATCCCGCGCGAGTCGGACGCCATCGTCTACACCCACGCCGGCCCCGAGGTCGCGGTCGCCTCGACGAAGGCGTTCGTCGCGCAGATCACGGCGCTGTACCTGCTCGCGTTGCACATCGGGCGCGTGCGCGGCACGCTGTCGGCGGACGCACAGGCGGCGCTGGTCGGCGAGCTCGAGGCCGTGCCGGCGAAGATCGCGTGGGTGCTCGATGCCGAGCAGGAGCACATCGAGCAGTTCTCGCGCTGGATGGCCGACACCCAGTCGGTGCTGTTCCTGGGGCGGCACGTCGGGTATCCGATCGCGCTCGAGGGCGCGCTCAAGCTCAAGGAGATCTCGTACATCCACGCCGAGGGCTTCGCCGCGGGCGAGCTCAAGCACGGCCCCATCGCGCTGATCGAGCCGGGGCAGCCGGTGTTCGTCATCGTGCCGTCGCCGCGGGAGTCGGGCGAGCTGCACAAGAAGGTCGTGTCGAACATCCAGGAGATCCGCGCCCGCGGCGCCCGGGTCATCGTGGTCGCCGAAGAGGGGGATGCCGCCGTCCTGCCCTTCGCCGACGAGGTGCTGCGCATCCCGCTGGCCGGCCCCCTGTTCGAGCCGCTGCTGGCCGTCGTGCCGCTGCACATCTTCGCGATGGGCCTTGCGACCGCCAAGGGTCTCGACGTCGACCAGCCCCGCAACCTCGCGAAGTCCGTCACCGTCGAGTAGTCGCCGCGCTCGTCGGCGCTTTGCCCTGACCGCGAGAGAACAACTGCAGGACGAGGGAACGGGCGTTGACCGTTCTCTCGTCCGCCCATTGTTCTCTCGCGGAGGGCGGTGCCGCCCAAGGCGGGTGGCGGTGGGATGCCGAGGCCTCCGGCGCGGGCCCGGCGGCGGGCGGATAGGCTGGCGCGGTGATCATCGGCATCGGCGTCGACCTCGTCGACATCCCGCGGTTCGAGCGCTCGCTCGCGCGTACGCCGCGGCTGCTGGAGCGGCTGTTCGCGCCCGGTGAGCGCGCGCTCAAGCCGCACTCGCTCGCGGCGCGCTACGCCGCCAAGGAGGCGCTGATCAAGGCCCTCGGCGGCTCGGACGGTGTGCACTGGACCGACATCGAGATCGCTTCGGAGCCCTCGGGCCGACCCGTGTTCGCCCTCAGCGGCGAGACGGCGGCGACGGTCGCGGGGCGCGGCATCCTCCGACTGCACCTGTCGCTCACCCACGACGCCGGGCTCGCCGCCGCGTACGTCGTCGCCGAGGGTCAGGAGGCGGCATCCGCAGAATCGGAGAGTGTGCCCAGAATCGGAGAATCGAGCGTGAATGCTCCGATTCTGCGACAACCATCCGATTCTGCGATGACGGATGCCGCGGGTGCGGAGGCGGCTTCATGACCCGCCTGCCCGAAGGGGTGCTGCGCGAGGCCGTCATCGACACCGCGGCGATCACGGCGAACGTGCGGCACCTGCGGCGGCTGACGGATGCCGAGGTCATCGCCGTCGTCAAGGCCGACGGCTACGGGCACGGCGCCGTGCGGTCGGCGCGCGCGGCGCTGGCCGGCGGCGCGAGCCGGCTCGGCGTCTGCGACATCGACGAGGCGCTCGCGCTGCGGCGGGCGGGCATCGACGCGCCCCTCCTCGCGTGGCTGCACGCGCCCGGGGCGCCGTTCGCCGAGGCGGCGGCGCGGGGGATCGAGCTGGGCATCTCGAGCGTGGAGCAGTTGCAGCGTGCGGCGGCCGCGGCATCCGGGGACCGTCCTGTCGCGGTGCAGCTGAAGGTCGAGACCGGGCTCGGGCGCAACGGGCTCGCGCCCGCCGACTACGCCGTCGCGTTCGCCGAGGCGGCGCGGCTGGAGCGGATCGGGTGGCTGCGCGTCGTCGGCATCTTCAGCCATCTGTCGAACACGAGCGAGGCCGACGACCTGGCCGCGGTGGCGCGGTTCCGCGACGCGCTCGGCCTCGCCGCCGCGCACGGTCTCGCGCCGCGGCAGCGGCACATCGCGGCTTCGCACGCGGCGATCGCGCTGCCGTCGGCGCGGTTCGACGGCGTCCGGCTGGGCATCTCGATCTACGGGCTGTCGCCGTTCGCCGACCGCACCTCGGCCGACCTCGGCCTGCGGCCCGCGATGATGCTGCGCGGCGCCGTCGCGGCGGTGCGGCGCGTGCCCGCCGGGCAGGGCGTGTCGTACGGCTACCAGCACCGCACCGACCGGGAGACCACCCTGGCGCTCGTGCCTCTCGGCTACGCCGACGGCGTGCCGCGTGCCGCCTCGGGGGGTGCGGCGGTGCGCATCGGCGACGGGGTGTTCCCCGTGGCGGGGCGCGTCGCCATGGACCAGTTCGTCGTCGACGTCGGCGACGCCCCCGTCGCGGTGGGGGATGAGGCCGTGCTGTTCGGCGACTCGACACTCGGGATGCCGCCGGTCGAGGCCTGGGCCGACGCCGCCGGCACCATCAACTACGAGATCGTCACCCGGATCGGTTCCCGCGTGTCCCGGCGGGAGGTCGCGCTGTGAGCGGACTCGAGGCGTTCGCGGGGGAGCGGTCGGTGGCATCCGTGGCCGAGATGGAACAACTCGGCCGAGACATCGGGGCCGTGTTGCACGCCGGGGATCTCGTCGTGCTGACCGGACCCCTCGGCGCGGGCAAGACCACGCTCACCCGCGGCATGGGCGCGGGGCTCGGCGTGCGCGGACCCATCCAGAGCCCCACCTTCGTGCTGGCCCGCACCCACCCGTCGCTCGTCGGCGGCGTCCCCCTCGTCCATGTCGACGCCTACCGCCTCGGCTCGCCCGCCGAACTCGACGACCTCGGCCTCGACGTCGACGGCTCCGTCACGATCGTCGAGTGGGGCCGCGGGATGGTCGACGGCCTCGTCGACACCTGGTGGGAGGTCGAGATCGAGCGGGGGTGGAGTGGGACCGGCGTCGACAACGCGTGCGGCACGAGCGGTCCCGCGGCGCGCGAGATGGAGGATGCCGCGCCCCGCACCGTCACCATCACCCGCCACGGCTGACGCCGGGCGCCGCCGGGCGCCGCCGCGCGGCTGACGCGTGGTTCGGTCGCGGCGTTTTGCGGGTGGGGGATGCGGGCACCCGCCCGCGCCCCCGGCACCGGCACCCGCGCGCGCCCGCGGCACCGGCCCGCGGCACCGGCCCGCGGCACCGGCCCGCGGCACCCGCACTCGCGCTGTCGAATCCTGCACGCGCTGTTGAACTTTCGATAGCGCGTGCAGGAAACGACAGCGCGAGCGGACTCGGCCGACGGAGGATGCCGCGCCCCGCACCGTCACCATCACCCGCCACGGCTGACGCCGGGCGCCGCCGCCGGGCGCCGCCGGGCGCTGCCGCGCGGCTGACGCGTGGTTCGGTCGCGGCGTTTTGCGGGTGGGGGATGCAAACACCCGCGGTTTGCCGCGACGGAACGGGTCGGCGGAGGCGGCGGCTACCCTGGAACGGTGATCCTCGGCATCGACACCTCGCTCGGCACGGCCGTCGGCGTCGTCGAACCCGATGGCGTCATCCTCGCCGAGCGCAGCAGCGCCGACCCGCGGGGCCACGCAGAGGTGATCGGCGCACTGCTGCAGTCGGTGCTCGCCGACGCGGGGCTCGGCGGCGGGCTCCGGCATCCGGGGTCGTTGACGCATGTCGCCGCGGGCATGGGGCCGGGACCGTTCACCGGACTGCGGGTGGGCATCGCGGCGGCGCGGGCGTTCGCCCTGGGACGGGGGATGCCGGTCGTCGCCGTGCCGAGCCACGACGCGGCGGCGCTGGAGATCCTGCTCGGGATGCTCCTGACCGACCCCTTCGGCGATCCGCCACGGTTCGCCGTCGTCACCGACGCCCGACGTCGTGAGGTCGCGTACTCGGTCTACGACGGGCTCGATGACGACGGGTTGCCGGTGCGGGCGGCCGGCCCCGCACTGGCCCTCCGCACCGACATCGAGGATGTCCTCGACGGCATGCTGGATCGGTCGCGAGGTGCGCGGGTGCACGAGGTGACGGCGATCTCCGGCGCGATGGTGGCCCTCGTCGCGTCCCGCGCGCTGAGCGCGGGACGCGAGCTCGCGGAGCCCGAGCCGCTCTACCTGCGCGCCCCCGACGTGACCCTGTCGGCGGGGCCGAAGCGGGTGACCCGATGACGCTGCGCACCGCCGACGCCAGGGATCTCGCGGCGATCATGGACCTCGAGCGCGCCAGCTTTCCCACCGACGCCTGGAGCGAGCCCATGATGCGCGCGGAGATCTCCTCGCCCCACGGCCGCTACGTCGTAGACGTCGAGGCCGGCCGGCTGGTGGGGTACGGCGGCGTGCGCGCCGTCTCCGGCGCACACGACGCCGACATCCAGACGATCGCGATCGCCGCCGACGCGCGCGGCCGCGGCCGCGGCCGCGCGCTGCTGGCCGCGCTGCTGCGGACGGCCCGCGAGCGGGGTGCGCGGGAGGTCTTCCTGGAGGTGCGGGCCGACAATCCCACGGCATCCGCCCTCTACGCCTCCGAAGGCTTCACCGAGATCGGCCGCCGCCCCCGGTACTACCAGCCCGACGACGTCGACGCGGTCGTCATGAAGCTCGACCTGGCGGGGTGGGCGGCCGCGCGTGACGCCGCACCGGCCGCGATCGATGCGGGGGCGTGCTCATGATCGTGTGCCGAATGCAGGGCCAATCGACCCGAACCCGCCGTTCTGCCCCCGAAAGCACCGTTTCGCCCTGCGTTTGGCACGCGAATCGGCCGGCACCTGCCCGCCGCGCCCGCCACGCCCGAGCGGAGGCCGCCGGATGAACCGCGACGAGCCGCTCGTGCTGGGCATCGAGACGAGCTGTGACGAGACGGGCATCGGCATCGTGCGCGGGCGCACACTGCTTTCCAACACGATCGCGAGCTCCATGGACGAGCACGCCCGCTACGGCGGCGTCGTGCCCGAGGTCGCGGCCCGCGCGCACCTCGAGGCGCTGCAACCGGCGATCGAGGCCGCGGTCGCGGAGGCCGGCATCCGGCTCGAAGACCTGGATGCCGTCGCCGTCACCAGCGGGCCGGGCCTGGCCGGGGCGCTCATGGTCGGCGTCGGCGCCGCGAAGGCGCTCGCCGTGAGCCTCGACAAGCCGCTGTACGCCGTCAACCACCTCGTCGGCCACATCGCCGCCGACGTGCTGACCGGCGAGCGGGTGGAGTACCCGACCGTCGCACTGCTGGTCTCGGGCGGCCACACGTCGCTGCTGCTCGTGCGCGACCTCGTGGACGACGTCGAGCTACTCGGCGAGACGATGGACGACGCCGCCGGCGAGGCCTTCGACAAGGTCGCCCGCATCCTCGGTCTGCCCTATCCCGGCGGCCCCGAGATCGACCGCGCCGCGGCGGCGGGCGACCCGGATGCGGTCCGGTTCCCGCGCGGGCTGTCGCGCGCGTCGGATCTGGCCGAGCACCGCTACGACTTCTCGTTCTCGGGCCTGAAGACGGCCGTCGCGCGGTGGGTCGAGCAGGCTCCCGAGGTGAGCGTCCCCGACGTCGCGGCCTCGTTCCGCGAGGCCGTCGTCGACGTGCTCGTCGCCAAGGCCCTCGACGCCTGCGCGCGCCACGACGTGCCGCGCCTGCTGCTGGGCGGCGGCGTGATCGCCAACCGGCGCCTGCGCGAGGTCGCCCTCGAGCGTGCCGCCGCGGCGGGCGTGGCGGTGCGCATTCCGCCGCTGAGCCTGTGCACCGACAATGGAGCCATGATCGCCGCCCTCGCCGCCGAGCTCATCATGAACGGCCGCGGCCCTTCGACGCTCGACTTCGGCGCCGATTCGACGCTGCCGGTGACCGAGATCCAGGTGGCGCGATGAGCGACGAGCGGATGCCGGGAACCCGCGGCGCCGCCGGTGACCCGGCCGTCGTGCCGGGCGATGCCGCAGGGATGCCGGGAGATGCGACGGTGGTGCTCGGCGACGTCGCCGCGCTGCCGGTCGCCCCGCGCCTGGAGGCGCCGACCGACGACGTCGAGCCCGCTCCGACGGCGGCGCTGCCGGGGGAGCACCGCGGCGGATTCCAGCGCGAGCTGACCGGCCCCGTGCCCATCGCGGCCTCGATCCACACCGAGGTCGGGCCCACCGCGCCCGTGCCCGCGGCGCTGCCGCACAGCGCGGGGTGGGCGCTGACCTTCGCCATCCTGGGACTGATCGTGTCGCTGCTGGTCGGGTGGGGATTTCTCATCGGGCTGCTCGGCCTCGGCCTCGCGATCGCCGCGCTGCGGCGCCCGTGGGAGGCGCGCGGCGTCGCGATCTGGGCGCTGTGCCTGAGCCTCGTGTCGATCGTCTACAGCGCCGGCTGGCTGTGGTGGGCCTCGACGCAGGGGCCGCTGTTCGGTTGAGCCGGTCAGACGCGGTCGGCGAGCAGCGCGACGCGCTTGTCGTCGATGCGGGTCAGCAGCAGCGTCGCCGACTCGGGGCCGTGCAGCTTGAGCTTCGTCCGCAGCGCCGCCGGGTCGACATCGACGCCGCGCTTCTTGATCTCCAGCGTGCCGATTCCCCGCTCGCGCAGCGCCCGGGCCAGCGCCTTGACGTCGAACGGCAGCCGCTCGCGCACCCGGAACGACTGGACGAACGGGTTCGTGAGGGCCGCATCCGAGGTGAGGTAGGCGATGCCGGGAGCGAGCATCCCCGCGTCGAGCCCGCGCGCGACCTCGCCGATCAGCCGCGCGCGGATGACGGCGCCCTCGGGCTCGTGCACGAACGCGCCGAGCGCGCGCACCGGGACATCGGGCGCGTCGCCGGATGCCGTCACCTCCGCCGCCGCCTCGCCCCGCACGACGAGCGCGGCACGACGGATGCCGGCTCGCGCGAGCGCGCCCGTCCACAGCACGAGTTCGATCGTGGAGCCGTCGACGGTGATCCACTGCGCCTCGGCATCGGCCGGGATCAGCGCGCGGTCGAACGCGGGGCCGAGCTTGATGCCCGCCGGCATCCGGCTCGAGAGGTCGAACACCCACTCCAGCGGCGGCGACCAGTCGCCGGCGCCGACGCGCGTGGTCTCGGTGTGTCCGGCCGTGCGGCGTGCGGGGTCGAGCCACACGGCGTCGACGCCCGCGAGGTCGACGTCCTCGGCGCGGGCGTGGCGGACGGTCGCCGTATCGGCGAACGGGGCGAGGTTGTAGGCGGCGAGGGCGGCCGTGGTCTCGTCGGCGTCGACGGCGAGCACCTCGAGGCCGAGGCCGGCGAGGGCCAGCGCGTCGCCGCCGATGCCGCAGCCGAGGTCGGCGATGCGGGTGAGCCCGGCGTCGCGGAAGCGCCCGGCGTGCCGCGCCCCGATGCTCAGGCGCGTCGCCTGTTCGAGGCCGGCGCGCGTGAACAGCATCCGGTCGGCGAAGGCGCCGAACTTCGCGCGGGCGCGCGTGCGCAGCCGGGCCTGACCGACCGCCGCCGAGACGAGGTCGGGGCTCAGGCCCGCGGCGCGCAGCCGCGACACCGCCGCCGCGACCTCGGCCGTGGAGTCGACGGCGCCGAGCTCGTCCACCAGCCGCAGCCCCTCGGGGGTCAGCAGGGCGGTGAGCTCGGCGGGTTCCATTCCTTCAGCCTACGGGCGGGTGCGCCGGGAATTGGCACTCGCGTTGCACGAGTGCCAGCCGCGCCCTAGACTTGCGTTAGCACTCGGCACATGCGGGTGCTAATCAGTCTTGAAGCACAACGCCCAGCAAGCAAAGCAAGAAAGAGGTAGACCGTGTCGGTTTCCATCAAGCCGCTCGAGGACCGCATCGTCATCAAGCAGGTCGAGGCTGAGCAGGTCACGTCCAGTGGCCTCGTCATCCCCGACACCGCCAAGGAGAAGCCCCAGGAGGGCGAAGTCGTCGCCGTCGGCCCCGGCCGCATCGACGACAACGGCAACCGTGTTCCGCTCGACGTCGCCGTCGGCGACCGCGTCATCTACAGCAAGTACGGCGGCACCGAGGTGAAGTTCGGCGGCGACGAGTTCCTCGTCCTGTCGGCTCGCGACGTGCTGGCGGTCGTCGTCCGCTGACGCCCATCGCACCGAAGACCCCCGGGGAATGCCAACTGGCCCCCGGGGGTCTTCTGCGTTGCCCGGTGCTCCGGCCCCCGCGTGCCAAACGCAGGGCGAACCGGCACCTGGAACGTTCCAGTCGCCTGAAAACGCCGATTGACCCTGTCATTGGCACGCCGTGGCAGAAGAACCACGCCGATCGGCAGGATGCCGCCCCCGCCGTGAACGCCGGCGCGTCACGACCGAACTAGGCTTTCTCTCATGACACCCGACGAGACCGCGCGCGAAGAGCGGCTCGGCGGGGTCTACGCCTTCGCCGCGTATTTCCTGTGGGGCTTCATGCCCCTGTACTTCCTGCTGCTGACGCCGATCGGGCCGTGGGAGATCGTCGTCTGGCGCATCCTCTTCTCGCTCGTCTTCTGCGCGATCCTGCTGACGGTGACGCGCACGTGGGGCAAGCTGTTCGCGATCCTGCGCGACCGCCGGCTGGTGTTCTGGACGATCGTCGCGGGCCTGCTGATCTACGTGAACTGGCAGGTGTTCCTCATCGGCATCCTGACCGGGCACGTCATCGAAGGCAGCCTCGGGTACTTCATCAACCCGATCGTCACGGTGCTGCTCGGCGTGCTCGTGCTCGGCGAGCGGTTGCGCACGGCGCAGTGGGTCGCCATCGGCTTCGCCGCTCTCGCGGTGCTCGTCATCATCGTCGCCTACGGCTCGTTCCCCTGGATCGCCCTCACCCTCGCCGCCAGCTTCGGCACCTACGGCCTGGTCAAAAAGCAGATCGGACCGCAGGTCGACGCCATCAGCGGCCTCACGCTCGAGTCGCTGTGGCTGACCCCGATCGCGGTCGTCCAGCTCATCGTCGTCGCGAACACGACCGGTCTCGTCTTCGGCACGCAGGATGCCGGCCACACCGCGCTCGTGACCCTCGCCGGCGTCGTCACCGCGATCCCGCTGCTGCTGTTCGCGGCCGGGGCCCGCCGGGCGCAGCTCGTCGTGATCGGCCTGCTGCAGTTCGTCGCCCCGATCATGCAGTTCATCACCGGCGCCTGGCTGCTGCACGAGCCGATGCCGCTGGAGCGCTGGATCGGGTTCGGCCTGGTCTGGGTGGCGTTGACGGTGCTGACCGTCGACTCGGTGCGCGCGGCGCGCCGCGCGCGGTCGGCATCCGGAGACGTGGCCGAACTGATCTGAGCCCGCTCCGTAAGAATCCCTGTTAGATAACGATTCGGTCGCGTTACACGACGTTAACCAATCGCAACACTCCCGGGCTCGCCGGACGGTTAGGTTTGACGCACTGGGGGAGGCTCCCGAGCCCGCCCCGTGTCCATCCATAGCAAGGAGCAACATGAGCGTCTTCACACGTGGCTCTGGTTCCGCCGTTCGCGCTCGGTCGGTCCTGGCCGGCTTCGCGATCGTCGGAGCGGGAGTTTTCGCCCTCTCGGGCTGTTCGAGCAGCACCACGCCGGCGGCGTCGGAGTCGGCGACCAGCGGCGCCACCGAGGAACACGTCGATCCTGCGGCCAACTGCGAGCCCGGCACCCCGAGCACCGGTGCCCTGCAGATCGCGACGATCCTCCCGCAGACCGGCAACCTCGCCTACCTGAACCCTCCGGCTGAGGCGGGCTCCGGTCTCGCGATCGCAGACATCAACGCGGCCGGCGGCGTGCTCGACCAGCCCGTCGTCGTCGACCCGGTCACCGACTCGGGCGGCGCTGCGGACATGTCCGTTTCGACGGCGTCGGCCAACGAGATCGTCTCCTCCGACGCGCAGGTCGTTCTCGGCGCCGAGTCGTCGGGTGTGACCTTGAACTTCATCGACACCGTGATGGAGGCCTGCCGCGTGCAGATCTCGCCGGCGAACACCGCCGACACGCTGTCGGGATACTCGAGCTACTTCTTCCGCACCGCTCCGCCGGACCGCGTGCAGGGTCCCGCGCTCGGAAACGTCGTGCTCGGCGACGGCAACTCGAAGGTCGCCTTCCTCGTGTTCAACGACCCGTACGGCACGGGCCTGCGCGACCAGGTCGAGCAGACGATCGTCGACGGCGGCGGTGAGATCACCTACGGCGCATCGGGTGACGGAACGGAGTTCCCCCCCGGTCAGGAGACCTTCTCGTCCGAAGTGACGGCGGCCATCGACTCGGGCCCCGACGCGATCGTCGTGCTGGCGTTCGACGAGACGAAGAAGATCATCCCCGAGCTGCAGGCGCAGGGCTGGGACATGACGAAGCTCTACTTCTCGGACGGCAACACGGCCAGCTACGCCGACACGTTCGAGCCCGGTACCCTTGAGGGCGCGCAGGGAACGATCCCCGGCTACTATCCCGACGAGGCGCTCCGCACGCGTCTGAACGATTTCTACAAGTCCACGGCGGGCGCCGACCTGACCGACTTCTCCTACTCGCTCGAGTCGTACGACGCGATCACGCTGGCCGCACTCGCGGCGCAGAAGGGCGGCGGCACGGACGCGGCGACGATCCAGGCCAACCTGGCCGCGGTATCGGGCGCCGACGGCGGCGAGGAGTGTGAGGACTTCGCCTCGTGCAAGGCGCTGCTGGACGAAGGCAAGGACATCGCTTACAAGGCGAAGTCGGCGATCGGCCCGTTCAACGAGCAGAACGACCCGTCGTCCGCCCAGATCAGCGTCTACAAGTACGACAGCAACAACGTCCCGGTGTGGTTCAGCTCTGTCGAGATGGACGTCACCGTCTCGGAGTAGCCGACGATGACAAGAAGGGGGCGGATGCCGTACAGCATCCGCCCCCTTCTTCGTGCAGGAGAGAGATCAGCCGGCATCCTCGGCGAGAGTGCCCAGGTAGAGCTGGATGACCTTGGGGTCCTTCGCGAGTTCGCGGCCCCGGCCCTCGTAGGCGTTCTTGCCCTGGTCGAGCACGTAGCCGCGGTCGCAGATCTGCAGGCAGCGGCGGGCGTTCTGCTCGACCATGATGATCGTCACGCCGGTCTTGTTGATCTCGCGCGTGCGGATGAACGTCTCGTCCTGGCGCACGGGAGAAAGCCCCGCACTGGGCTCGTCGAGCAGCAGCACCTTGGGGTCCATCATGAGCGCCCGCGCCATCGCGACCGACTGGCGTTCGCCGCCCGAGAGCGATCCGGCTCGCTGCTTGCGGCGATCGGCGAGCACGGGGAAGAGCTCCCAGATCTGCTCGAGTCGCGACAGGAAGTCCTTCGGGCGCAGGAACATCCCCATCTGCAGGTTCTCTTCGATCGAGAGGCTCGGGAAGACGTTGTTGGTCTGCGGGACGAACCCGACGCCCGTGCGCACGAGCCTGTCGGCACGCTGATTGGTGATGTCCTCGCCGCCGAGGGTGACTGTGCCCGAGCGAATCTGAACGAGGCCGAACAGCGCCTTGAGCAGAGTCGACTTGCCGGCTCCGTTCGGCCCGATGATGCCGATCAGCTCGCCCGGATACGCCACGAGCGTGCAGCCGTTGAGGATGTTGACGCCCGGCAGATAGCCGGCGACGAGGTTGTCGGCGTGGACGAGCGGCTCGGCCGGGGTCGCATCACTTGTCATCGTCGTCTCCCTCCGTGGCGATCTCCGTCGCGATCTCGGCTTCGATCGTGGCGACGAGGCCGGTGTTGACGGCATCGTCGTCGCCGAGATCCGTGTCGTGATGGGCACCGAGGTAGGCGTCGACGACGGACTGGTCGCTCATGACCGTCTGCGGCAGCCCTTCGGCGATGACGCTGCCCTGCGCCATCACGACGACCCAGTCGGAGATGTGGCGCACCATATGCATGTCGTGCTCGACGAACAGCACGGTCGTCCCGTCGTCGCGGAGCGCGATGATGTGGTCGAGGAGCGACTGCGTGAGCGCCGGGTTGACGCCTGCCATCGGCTCGTCGAGCATGATCATCTTCGGATCGCTCATGAGGGCGCGCGCCATCTCCAGCAGCTTGCGTTGGCCGCCCGACAGCTCACCGGCGAGATCATTTCGCTTCTCGTACAGCTTGAAGCGCTGGAGCAGGCTCAGTGCCTTCTCGGTGACGGCCTTCTCGCGCGCCGCCCACAGCGGCTTCACGAGCCCCACGAACAGGTTCTCGCCCGGTTGCGATGCCCCGCCGATCATCATGTTCTCGAGCACCGTGAGGCGTGTGAGTGACTTCGTCAGCTGGAAGGTGCGCACCATCCCCGCCCGCGCGACCTTGGATGCTGCGGTCGACCCCATCGGCGATCCGTCGAATACCCAGCGGGCGACATCGTCGCGCCCGCGGGTGAGCAGGGTCGGCGCCGAGGAGGGCTTGTCGAAACCGGTGATGAGGTTGAAGAATGTCGTCTTTCCGGCGCCATTGGGTCCGATCAGCGCCGTGATCGCACCACGCTGCACCTCGAGGTGGTCGACCTGCACGGCGGTGAGACCGCCGAAGCGGCGCACGATGTTGTCGACGACGAGGAGGGGGTCGGGCTTGGCCGATCCGGGGGCTCTTTCGACCGTGTCGAGCACCGCGCGCAGCTCCGCGCGGTCGTAGAGATACCCGCTCTGGTTCGCGAGCGGCGAGGCGCTCTTCGTGTCAGACATTGAAGGACAGCTCCTTCTTGTTGCCGAGGATGCCCTGGGGTCGGAAGATCACGATCAGCATCAGTGCGACTCCGACGAGAACCCAGGCGAACTGCTCGGTCTGCTGGGTGTTGAGAATCCAGCTGGGCACGAACTCCCCGGTCACCTGAACGATGAGCAGGCGCGCCACGAGGAAGATCACCGAGCCCAGCACCGGCCCGAACACCGTCGCGGCGCCGCCGAGGAGGAGGATCGTCCACACCCAGAACGTCGTCGGTCGACCGAGGCCGTCGGGTTGCACCGAGGCGGGCATGGTCATGACGATGCCGCCGAGGCCGCCGAAGATGCCTCCGATGACGAGCGCCTGCATCTTGAACGAGAAGGCCGACTTGCCGAGGCTGCGCACGGCATCCTCGTCCTCACGGATGCCTTTGAGCACACGTCCCCACGGGCTGCGCATGGCGAGCCAGACGAACAGGCATCCGAGCGCGACGAGCGACCACGCCACCAGACGTGTCCACCAGTCGTTGACACCCGTGTTCTCGTAGGTGAACCACAGGATGGTCGTCTTGCCCGGGGGCAGGAACGACAGGCCGCCGAACACGCCGCGATACTGGCCCCCCGGAATGCCGTTGGCGCCGCCGGTGATGTCGGTGAGCAGGCTCGACCGGCCCACCATTCGCACGATCTCGGCGGCGCTGATCGTCACGATCGCCAGGTAGTCGCCGCGCAGACGCAGCGTCGGGATGCCGAGGACCAGCGCGAACAGCGTGCACGCGAACATCGAGATGAGCAGGGAGGTCCAAAAGCCCACGCCGTTCATCGCGGGGATCGCGAAGCCGTAGGCGCCGATCAGCATGAAGCCTGCCTGCCCCATGTTGACGAGCCCGGTGAATCCGAAGTGGACGTTCAGGCCGATCGCCGCCAGCGCGAAGGCCGCCGTCGTCGGCGAGATCGCGGTCTCGGTGAGGAGCTTGAGCAGTTGACCCCAGAAGTCCATGAGGTTCCCCCTATCCGACTCGTTCGCGTCTGCCGAAGATGCCCTGCGGGCGCACCAGCAGAATCAGGATCAGCGCGAGCAGCGCGGTGGCGTATTTGAAGTCGCCGGGCAGCCAGATGTTGGTCAACTCCACGACGAGTCCGATGATCATCGATCCGGCCAGGGCTCCGAACGCCGTGCCCAGGCCGCCCAGGGTGACGGCGGCGAAGATCAGCAGCAGCAACTGACCGCCGGTGAACCAGCTGATGCCGTTGAGGACGAGGCCCAGGAGCACCCCCGCAAGACCGGCGAGACCCGCCGAGACCGTCCACACGAGGCGGATGACCCGGTCGACGTCGATGCCCGACGCCGAGGCCAGCGCGGCATTGTCGGAGATCGCCCGCGTCGCCCGCCCGACGCGCGTGTAGAGCAGCGCAAGCCCGACCCCGATGAGCACGAGGATCGCGATTCCCATCGCCACGTAGGACTGCACGGTGAGGCGGATGCCGAGGATGATGATGCTCTGCGGCGAACTCGTGTCGATGCGGACGGTGCTGGCGCCGTAGATCATCTGGAAGAGGTAGGCCATCGCGACCGAAAGGCCGATAGACACGATCATCATCTGCGTGAGACTCAGGCGCCGCCGGCGCAGCGGTTTCCAGATGACGGCGTCTTGCAGCCAGCCCGTCGCGGCACACAGCAGCACCGAGATGAGGCCGGCGAGCCAGAGGTTGAGGCCCAGCACGTTCGCGAAGGTGAAGGCGAGCAGGCCGCCGAGCGTGACCTGCTCGCCCTGCGCGAAGTTCGAGAGCCCCGTGGTGCCGAACACGAGCGACAGGCCGATGGAGGCGAGGGCGAGCAGCAGGCCGAGCCGGATGCCCGAGACGAACTGCTGCCAGAACCTCGACCACGAGAACGACGATTCCGAAGCGGTCTCCCCGCCCTCGCTGCTGCTCAGCCGGAACGCCTGCGACACGTTGTTGTGCGGCCCGGCGCTGACGGTGCGGCTGGTCTCGCCGATGAGGAACTGGCCTTCGGGCAGCGTGTCGGTGTCGAGGGAGAGCTCGTAGCTGCCCGCCTCGGTCACCGTGAACACCCACCGGCCGGTCTCGTCGGTCAGCGTCGACTGCTCATCGCCGTCCGGCGACGTGAGTGTGACCTCGACCTTGACCGCGGGCTCGCCGTCGCTCGTGCGGATCGTGCCCTGGATGCACCCCGTCGTGTCGTCGGGCGTGCAGGTCGTCGCGGCGAGCGCGGGAACGGGAACGAGCACCATGAGCAGGCTGAGGAAGGCGAGCAGTATCGCACTTGCCCAGATTCGAGAGCGATGGACGCCCGTGGGAGCGGTGATCGTCACTGCGACTACCCTTCGAGGTCAGACGTCATTGGCCAGGACACTATGCGTCTATTGTGTCGCATGTGTTTCGTAACGGCGTCTTTCGATTCTCATCGAGTGTCGGGCCCGATCCCGGGGAGTCGAGGGGGGTGGCATCCGGAACATCTTTCCCGCCTCGCCGCTTAGAATTGATCGG
Source organism: Microbacterium sp. (assembly GCF_047602155.1). Lineage (GTDB taxonomy): Bacteria > Actinomycetota > Actinomycetes > Actinomycetales > Microbacteriaceae > Microbacterium. The sequence goes on from NZ_JASGHZ010000001.1 coordinate 1,639,451, forward strand.
GGCGTGTCCGTCGCGCACGGATGGTCGGCGCCCGGACTGAGCAGTGCGTCGCGCGCAAGGAGAGCCCATGGACCAGCACGACCCGTTCGGTTTCGTCGGACTGACCTACGACGACGTCCTGCTGCTTCCCGGGCACACCGACGTCATCCCGTCCGAGGCCGACACGTCGTCGCGGGTCACCCGGCGCATCACGGTCGCGACGCCGTTGCTGTCGGCGGCGATGGACACCGTCAGCGAGGCGCGCATGGCGATCGCGATGGCGCGCGAGGGGGGTCTCGGCATCCTGCACCGCAACCTCTCCATCGCCGACCAGGCGGCCATGGTCGACCAGGTCAAGCGCAGCGAGTCGGGCATGATCACCGACCCCATCACGACCACCCCCGACGCCACGATCGACGAGGTCGACGCGCTGTGCGCGCAGTACCGCATCTCGGGCCTGCCCGTCGTCGGCGACGACCGGCGGCTCGTGGGCATCATCACGAACCGCGACATGCGGTTCGTCTCGGGCTTCGAGCGCCAGAGCACGAAGGTGCGCGACGTCATGACCCACGAGGGTCTGGTGACGGGGCACGTCGGCATCGGGGCGAACGAGGTCATCGCCCTGTTCGCGCGGCACCGCGTCGAGAAGCTGCCGCTCATCGACGACGAGGGGCGTCTGGCCGGCCTCATCACGATCAAGGACTTCGACAAGAGCGAGAAGTACCCGCTGGCCACCAAGGACGAGCACGGGCGCTTGCGCGTGGGCGCCGCGATCGGCTTCTTCGGCGACGCGTGGGAGCGTGCCGAGGCGCTGCGCGACGCCGGTGTCGACGTCATCGTCGTCGACACCGCCAACGGGCAGTCGCAGGGCGTCATCGAGATGGTGCGGCGGTTGAAGGGCGACGAGTCGTTCGCGCACATCGACGTCATCGGCGGCAACGTCGCCACGCGCGAGGGCGCGGCCGCGCTGGTCGAGGCGGGCGTGGATGCCGTCAAGGTCGGCGTCGGCCCCGGCTCGATCTGCACGACCCGCGTCGTCGCGGGCGTCGGCGTGCCGCAGGTCACCGCCATCTGGGAGGCGTACCAGGCCGCGCGGGATGCCGGCATCCCGATCATCGCCGACGGCGGTCTGCAGTACTCGGGCGACATCGCGAAGGCGCTGGTCGCCGGCGCCGACACCGTCATGCTCGGGTCGCTGCTGGCCGGCACCGACGAGTCGCCGGGCGAGATCGTGTTCCAGGGCGGCAAGCAGTTCAAGCTGTATCGCGGCATGGGCTCGCTCGGGGCGATGCAGACCCGCGGCAAGAAGACGTCGTACTCGAAGGACCGCTACTTCCAGGCCGACATCCCCTCCGACGACAAGCTCATCCCCGAGGGGATCGAGGGTCAGGTCGCCTATCGCGGGCCGGTGTCGGCCGTGGCGTATCAGCTGGTGGGGGGTCTGCGGCAGTCGATGTTCTACGTCGGCGCGCGCACGATCGACGAGCTCAAGGCGCGGGGGAGGTTCGTGCGCATCACCGCCGCCGGGCTCAAGGAGAGCCACCCCCACGACGTGCAGATCGTGGTCGAGGCCCCCAACTACAAGAAGTAGCCCGCCCCCCGCGCCCGCCCGCCGCGTCCCCACCCCCCGCCCGGCGAGACTGCATCCGTGCACCGAGACTGCGGTTGCCGGCTGCAGTCTCGGTGCACCGATGCAGTCTCGCGGTGAGGGAGCGGCGGCGCGGGTAGGCTGAGGGCGTGAGCATGGAGATCGAGCTCGGCCGCGCCAAGCGCGCCCGCCGCGCGTACGCGTTCGACGACATCGCGGTCGTGCCCTCGCGGCGCACCCGCAACCCCGAAGACGTCTCCACGGCCTGGTCGATCGACGCCTTCGGGTTCGACATCCCCGTGCTCGGCGCCCCGATGGACTCGGTCATGAGCCCGCAGACGGCGATCATGCTCGGTCAGCTCGGCGGCCTCGGCGTGCTCGACCTCGAGGGCGTGTGGACCCGCTACGACGACCCGGCACCGCTGCTGGCCGAGATCGCGGCGCTGCCCGACGAGCAGGCGACGCGGCGGATGCAGGAGCTGTATGCCGAACCCATCAAGCCCGAGCTCGTGCGCGACCGGCTCGCCGAGATCCGCGCGGGCGGCGTCACCGTCGCCGGCGCCCTCACCCCGCAGCGCACGCAGGAGCTGTACGAGACCGTCGTCGCCGCCGGCGTCGACCTGTTCGTCATCCGCGGCACGACGGTGTCGGCCGAGCACGTGTCTTCGGATGCGGCGCCGTTGAACCTCAAGAAGTTCATCTACGACCTCGACGTCCCCGTCATCGTCGGCGGCGCGTCGACCTATACGGCGGCGCTGCACCTCATGCGCACGGGAGCGGCGGGCGTGCTCGTCGGCTTCGGCGGGGGAGCGGCATCCACGACGCGCGCGACCCTCGGCATCCACGCCCCGATGGCGACGGCCGTCGCCGACGTCGCCGGCGCGCGCCGCGACTACCTCGACGAGTCGGGCGGGCGCTACGTGCACGTCATCGCCGACGGCGGCGTCGGCACGTCGGGCGACATCGTCAAGGCGCTCGCGATGGGAGCGGATGCCGTCATGCTCGGTGTCGCCCTCGCCCGCGCGACCGACGCCCCCGGGCGGGGATTCCACTGGGGTCCCGAGGCGCATCACGCCCGCCTGCCGCGCGGGCACCGCGTTTCGGTCGCGCAGGTCGCTCCGCTGGAGGGCATCCTCTACGGCCCGGCGCCCGTCGCCGACGGCACCGCCAACCTCATCGGCGCGCTCAAGAAGTCGATGGCCACGACCGGGTATTCCGACCTCAAGGAGTTCCAGCGCGTCGAGGTCGTCGTCGCGCCGTACGCGACGCACTGATGGCCACCCCGACCGTGGGCGCCGAGCCGGAGGTGTTCCCCCCGACGCTGCGCGAGGTCATGCTGCGGCCGTGGTGGATCGGGATGCTGGCGTTCGCGCTGCTGGTCGCGGCGCTGTTCGCGTGGCTCGGCCAGTGGCAGCTGGCCCGCGCGATCGACACCGACCCGCCGCAGCCGGGCGCGACCGAGATCGTCCGCCCGATCGGCGAGGTGACGGCGCCGGGGGAGTATCTGCCCGAACCGCTCGTGGGCCAGAAAGTGCGGGTCAGCGGCTGGTTCGTGCCCGGGGATTTCCTCGTCGTCTCGTCGCGGTTCAACGACGGCGTCGAGGGGTACTGGGTCACGGGGCAGCTGCGCGTCGACCCCCGCACGAGCGACGACGACGGACCCACGTCGCTCGCGGTGGCCCTCGGCTGGGCGGCGACGCGGGAGGAGGCCGACCGCGCTGTGGCCTGGCTCGACGAGCGGACGCGAGCCGTCGCGGATGTCGCGGCATCCGGTCAGTCGGCGCCGACGCTGACCGGCCGGCTCATCTCCGACGAGGGGCCGCTGCTGCCGCCCCGCGACGACGTGCGCACCATGACCCGGATGTCGCCGGCCGCCCTCTTGGGCTGGTGGCACGATGTCGACGACCTGAACGTCTATCGGGCGTACCTCGTGTCCGACGAGGCGCTCGCCGGACTCGCGACGATCGACTCCCCGGCGCCCGAAGAACAGTCGAACGTCAACTGGCTCAACATCTTCTACGCCGTCGAGTGGGCCGTCTTCGCCGGCTTCGCCTTCTACATGTGGTACCGCCTCGCCCGCGACGCGTGGGAGAGGGAGGTCGAGGCGCTCGCCGAGGCCGCCGGCGTCGCCAACATGCAGGAGCACTCGTGACAGAAGTGGCTGGAGTGACGCCACGGTCACAGCTGTCACGGGCGATCCTGCATGTTGGCGCCGACTAGACTCGAACCCATGCCTCAGCCCAAACTCGCCACGTTTCCGGCGATCCGCGGAGCGCTGAAGTTCTACCAGGTGGCCTCCGTCATCACGGGTGTGATGCTGCTGCTGCTGTGCGCCGAGGTGATCGTCAAGTACGGGCTCGGCTACGAGCTTTTCCTCGGCGGATCGGGCGGATTGCTCTCGTTCGCCCCCATCGTCGAGACGGCCACGGGCCACGAGTCCACGGGCGACGGGGTGAACCTCTCGCTCGGCACCCTCATCGCGCACGGCTGGTTCTACGTCGTGTACCTGTTCGCCTGCTTCCGCGTGTGGAGCCTCATGCGCTGGGGCTTCGTCCGGTTCGTCATGCTGGCTGCCGGCGGCATCGTGCCGCTGCTGTCGTTCTTCATGGAGGCGCGCGTCGCCCGTGAGGTGCGGGCCTTTCTCGCGCAGCGCGAGCGGGAAGAAGCCGCCGTGCCCGCATCCGTCCCCTCAGCCCACACCGCCACGGAAGGCACCCGGTGACCACGCAGACCGAGACCGCGCAGCGCCCCGTCCTCGTCGTCGACTTCGGCGCGCAGTATGCGCAACTGATCGCCCGCCGCGTCCGCGAGGCCGGCGTCTACAGCGAGCTCGTGCCGCACACGGTCACGGCCGCGCAAGTGCAGGCGAAGGATCCGGTGGCGATCATCCTGTCCGGCGGCCCGTCGTCGGTCTACGAGCCCGGCGCGCCGACGCTCGACCCCGGGGTGCTGGCCCTCGGCATCCCGACCCTCGGGATCTGCTACGGCTTCCAGGTGATGGCCCAGCAGCTCGGCGGCGAGGTCGCCAACACGGGGCTGCGCGAGTACGGTGCGACGGATGCCGCCCTCACCGGCGACGGCGGCGTGCTGCTGGACGGGCAGCCCGCGACGCAGAACGTGTGGATGAGCCACGGCGACCAGGTCGCCCGCGCGCCCGAGGGGTTCGACGTGCTCGCGTCCACGGCCGCGACGCCGGTGGCCGCCTTCGGCAACGCGCAGAAGTGCTTCTACGGGGTGCAGTGGCACCCGGAGGTGAAGCACTCCGACTACGGGCAGAACGTGCTGGAGAACTTCCTGCACAAGGCGGCGGGCCTTGCCGCCGACTGGAACAGCGGCAACGTCATCGCCGAGCAGGTGGCCCGCATCCGGGAGCAGGTAGGCACCGGCCGCGTGCTGTCGGCGCTGTCGGGCGGCGTCGACTCGGCCGTCTCGACGGCGCTCGTGCACGAGGCCGTCGGCGACCAGCTCGTCGCCGTGTTCGTCGACCATGGCCTGTTGCGCAAGGGCGAGCGCGAGCAGGTCGAGAACGACTACGTCGCCTCGACCGGCGTGCGCCTGATCACCGTCGATGCCCGGGAGACCTTCCTGGACGCGCTCGCCGGGGTCAGCGACCCGGAGCAGAAGCGCAAGATCATCGGGCGCGAGTTCATCCGCGCGTTCGAGCAGGTGCAGGCAGACCTCGTCGCCGAGGCGGCCGCCGAGGGCGAACCGATCCGCTTCCTCGTGCAGGGCACGCTCTACCCCGACGTCGTGGAGTCCGGCGGCGGCGCCGGGACGGCCAACATCAAGAGCCACCACAACGTCGGCGGGCTGCCGGAGGATCTGCAGTTCGAGCTCGTCGAACCGCTGCGCACCCTCTTCAAGGACGAGGTCCGCGCGATCGGCCGCGAGCTGGGCCTGCCCGAGGCGATCGTCGGGCGGCAGCCGTTTCCGGGGCCCGGCCTCGGCATCCGGATCGTGGGTGAGGTCACCGCTTCCCGCCTCGAGATTCTGCGGGATGCCGACGCCATCGCCCGCGAAGAGCTGACGGCGGCCGGCCTGGATGCCGAGATCTGGCAGTGCCCCGTCGTGCTGCTCGCGGACGTCCGCTCGGTGGGCGTGCAGGGCGACGGGCGCACCTACGGGCACCCGATCGTGCTGCGCCCCGTGTCGTCGGAAGACGCCATGACCGCCGATTGGACCCGCCTGCCCTACGACGTGCTGTCGAAGATCAGCAATCGCATCACGAACGAGGTCCGCGAGGTCAACCGGGTCGTGCTCGACGTGACGTCGAAGCCCCCGGGCACCATCGAGTGGGAGTGAGGCGGATGCCGGTGCCCCGGCATCCGTCTCGAACTCCGCAGACATACACGAACTCCGCAGCCGAAAGCGCTTTCAGCTGCGGAGTTCGTGTGATTCTGCGGAGTTCGTGTCCTTGGAGCCGGTCTAGTTGCTGCGGGCGATGGCGATGATGCGCAGAATCTCGACGTAGAGCCAGACGACCGTCACCATGATGCCGAAGCCGCCGAGCCAGCCGTACTCGCGCGCGGCGCCGTTGCGCACGCCCTGCTGGATCATGTCGAAGTCGAGCACCAGCGAGTAGGCCGCCATGATCACGACGAGCACGCCGATGATGAGGCCGAGCGGGATGCCGGCGACCTTCACGTTGCTGTACAGCCCGAACGCGCCGCCCTCGCCGGCCGCGCCGAACATCATCAGCACGACGTTCAGCAGCGCGAACACGAGGTAGCCGACCATCGCGATCATGAAGATCTTGGTGGCGCGGGCCGAGGCGCGCACCTTGCCGCTGGCGAACAGCGCCAAAGTCACGCCCACGACCGCGAGGGTCGCCAGCGTCGCCTGCATGACGATGCCGGGCCACAGCACCTCGAAGAACGCCGAGATGCTGCCGACGAACAGACCCTCGAATGCCGCGTAGGCGAAGATCAGCGCGGGACGCACCTTCTTGCGCGACGTGAACGAGATCACCATCGCGAGGACGAAGCCGCCGACGAGGCCCACGATCCACGGGACGACGGTGATCTGCTGGTTCGCGTCGCCCGTGAGACCGAGGTTGCCGCCGAGCGTCCACAGCCAGCCGACGACCGCCGTCACCAGCAGGATCGCGAACAGCCCGACGGTCTTGGCGACGGTGTCCTCGACCGTCATCCGGCCGGTCTGGTGGGCGCCCGCCGTGGGCGCCGCGAATGCGCCCTCGAGCTGGGCGCTCACCGCGGCATCCGTCGCTTGCTGCGTCGCCGCCGCGTACTGCGTCTGGGTGCCGGCCTGCTGCTGTGCGGACGGCGGGGTGAGCCCCGGGCGCTGTTCTTGGAACGCCGGGTTGTTGAATGCGAAGTTGCCGGAGGCCATGGTCTCTTCCACTCCAGGTTCGTGCACAGCGCGGTGCTGTGACCTCCAGGCTATCGGACGGGTGCCCCGGGCGGCCCGCGGCGTCCTGTGAACCCGCTACGAAGCGGGCCGCGGCGCCGGTTTCGGCCGCGGGCCCGCACGACGGCGGCTTAGCCTGGAACCATGCCGCGCCGCCGTCCCCTCGTCATCGGACACCGCGGCGCGCCCGGCTACCGCCCCGAGCACACGCGCTCGTCGTACGATCTCGCGCTGGAGCTGGGGGTGGATGCCGTCGAACCCGACGTCGTCTTCACGGCCGACGGCGTGCTGGTGGTACGCCACGAGAACGAGATCGGCGGCACGACAGACGTCGCCGACCGCCCCGAGTTCGCCGATCGCCGCACGACCAAGACCATCGACGGCGCCGAGCACACCGGCTGGTTCACCGAGGACTTCACGTGGGACGAGCTGGCGACGCTGCGCTGTCGCGAGCGGCTGCCGCAGCTGCGCCCCTCCAGCGCGACGTTCGACGACACCCAGCCGCCGCTGCGCCTGCGCGACGTGCTCGACCTCGTGCGCCGGGCCTCGCTCGACCAGGGGCGCGAGATCGGCGTCGTGCTGGAGATCAAGCACGCCACCTCCTTCACCCGGCTCGGCTTCGACATCGCCGGCGTCGTCGCCGACGAACTGCGCGCGGCGGGTTGGGCCGACGGCGACCTGCCGCTGGTCGTGGAGTCGTTCGAGCAATCGGTGCTGGGCGCCGTGCGCGAGCGCGGCATCCGCGGTTCGTACGTGTATCTGCTCGAGGCGGGCGGCGCGCCGTTCGACCGCGTCGCCGCCGAGGGCAAGGCCGCGCCGACCTACCGCCAGCAGCTGACGCCGGCCGGGCTCGACGCGCTCGCCGGCGCCGTCGACGGGATCAGCGTCGACAAGCGGCTGATCCTCGCACCCGACCGGCTGGGACGGGCGACGGGACCGTCGCCGGTCGTCGTCGACGCGCACGCCCGCGGGCTGCGCGTGTTCACGTGGACGTGCCGGCCCGAGAACGCGTTCCTCCTCCCGCAGTTCCGCCGCGGGCGCGATCGCGGGCGGTTCGGCGACTACGAGGCCGAGTGGCGGATCATCAAGGATGCCGGGGTCGACGGCGTCTTCGTCGACCACCCCGACCTCGGGCTCGCCGCCTTCCGCTGAGCGGCGCGTCTGTGCGTCTCGCCCTGGTCGTCGAGCCTCGGTCGTTGAGCGAGGAGCGCAGCGACGAGACGAAACGCGGCATGCGGACCGTTGTCGTCTCTGCGTTTCGTCTCGCTTCGCTCGCGTGGCGACCGTCGCTGCGTTTCGTCTCGCTGCGCTCGCGGGGCGACCGTTGCGGCGTTTCGTCTCGCTTCGCTCGCTCAACGACCGTTGCGGCGTTTCGTCTCGCTGCGCTCGCGGGGCGACCGTTGCGGCGTTTCGTCTCGCTGCGCTCGCGGGGCGACCGTCGACCGTCGCGAGGCGATCGCGCATAGGGTGAGGCCATGACACCCAGCCCGGCCCCCATCGTCGTGACGGGCGTGCGCCGCTCGTTCGGGCACGTGCACGCCGTGCGCGACGTCACGCTCGAAGCGCGCCCCGGCGCCGTCACCGGCCTCGTCGGCCCGAACGGCTCGGGCAAGACGACGCTGCTGCTCATGCTCGCCTCGCTGCTCGCGCCGGATGCCGGCAGCATCCGCATCGGCGGCATCGACCCCGTCGAAGATCCCGCCGGCGTGCGCGCGATCCTCGGCTGGATGCCGGACGCCCTCGGCGCGTGGCCGTCGCTCAGCGCCCGGGAGACCATCGTCATGACGGGCCGGCTCTACGGTCTCGACGCCGCGCAGGCGGCGGCGGGTGCCGCGCGGCTGCTCGACGAGGTCGGCTTGCGCGAGCTCGCCGACGCGCCGGCCCGCGTGCTCTCGCGCGGGCAGAAGCAGCGGCTCGGCCTCGCACGAGCCCTCGTGCACGACCCGCGCGTCCTGCTGCTGGACGAACCGGCATCCGGCCTCGACCCGCAGGCGCGCATCGACCTGCGCGTGCTGCTGCGCCGGCTCGCCGCCGAGGGGCGGACGATCCTCATCTCCAGCCACATCCTGTCGGAGCTGGAGGAGGTCGTCGACGACGCCGTCTTCCTCGTGCAGGGTGAGACGATCAGCCCCGACCGCGTCGCGGCGGCGGCGAACCGGCAGCGCACGTGGCGCATCCGGCTCGCCGACCGGGAGGCGCCAGCCGCCGCCCCGGCGGTGGCGCAGGCGCTCGGGCTCGACGCGGCGCTCATCCCCGTCGACCGGCGCGACCTGCTGGTGGCCTTCGCCTCCGATGCCGATGCGGCCGCCGCCCTCGCGGCGCTCGTGGCGGCGGGGCTGCCGGTGGCCGAGTTCGGTGCGGCGACCGGCATCCTGGAACACACCTTCCTCGACCTCGAAGGAGGGGCGTCATGAACCCGTCGCGGCTGTGGACGATCGCCCGGCTCGAGCTGACGCAGCGCCTGCGGGCGGTGTCGTGGTACGTGCTGCTCGGCGTCTTCGCCGTCGTGCTCGTCGGCGTGACGGCCCTGTCGTTCCTCGCCTACGGCGCGTTCGGATCGGATGCCGGTGCCGGCATCTACTCCGTCGTCGTCTTCGTGACGCTGCTGCTCGTGCTGCTGGTCTCGCCGACCCTCAGCGGCAACAGCATCAACGGCGACCGCGATGCCGCGACCCTCGCGCCGGTGCAGGTGACCCTCGCGACGACGGGTGAGATCCTGTTCGGCAAGTTCGTCGCCGCCTGGATCACCGGGCTCGCCTTCGCCGTCGTCGCGGCGCCCTTCCTGATGATCGCGACGCTCGCCGGCGGCGTGCACGCCGGGACGGTCGTCGTCTCGCTCGTGATCCTCGTCGTCGAGACCGGTGTCATCGCCGCGGTCGGCGTGGCGCTGTCGGGCATCCTCGCGCGTCCGCTGTTCTCGGTGGCGACCACCTACCTCGTCGTCGCGGCGCTGTCGATCGGGACCGTCATCGGGTTCGGGCTCGTCGGGTCGGCCTTCACGAGCGAGGTCGTCTCGAAGACACGATCGGTCGCGTACGACGCCGACGGCAACCCGAAGTGCACCGACGGATCCGGCGAGTGCTGGGGAGACGCCGACCGGATGGTGTGCGACCAGTGGCAGACGTCGACGTACTCGGTCCCGCGGTTCGACCGCGTGTGGTGGCTGCTGTCGGCCAACCCCTTCGTCATCCTCGCCGACGCGTCGCCCACGCACTACGGCTCGGGAGACTCCCCGGATGACGCGTTCGGATGGCTCAAGTACATGGTGCGACAGACGCAGCTGGCGCCCGATCTCGAGTCGGTCTGGGACGACTGCGATCCGCACAACTACGACGTGAACGGCAACTACGGCGACTACCCGACGCCGCGGGAGGTCATCGACGAGACGGTGCCGAGCTGGTTCGTGGGCCTCGGCGTGCAGGTCGTGCTGGCCGCGCTGCTGCTGTGGTGGGCGTGGTCGCGCACCCGCACGCCCGCGCGGCGGCTGCCGCCCGGCACCCGCATCGCGTGAGGTGCGAGGGGCGGGATGCCGGATGAGGATGTTCTCATCCGGCATCCCGCCCCTTTCGCTGATGTTCAGCGGGTGCATAGCCTTCAGAAAGCTGTGTCCTATCCGGATGTGGCAGACACCCCTGCACGAAAGGCGGTCCTCCTGTGCGACGACGCATCCTGGCCGCGGTCGGTACGATCGCGCTCCTGCTGCCCACCAGCGCCGCAATCGCGGCGCCCGACGGCGACGATCCGTCGTCGCGCTTCCTCGCGGCTGAGTCCAGCGGCGCGATCGACACCTCGTTCGCCTCGGCGGCGGTGGGCGCCGACGGTCGTGTCACCATCGTCATCGAGATGACCGGCGACCCGGTCGCCGTCGTCCAGGCCGAGAAGGGCCGCGACCTCACGTCCGCCGAGCGCAACGACGTGAAGAACACGCTGAAGAAGTCGCAGGATGCGATCCGCGGTTCCATCACGGGCAAGGGCGGGCGCATCCAGGCGCAGATGCAGTCGGCCTACAACGGATTCCAGGTCTCGGTGCCGGCCGACCAGCTCGACGCGGTCGCGGCGCTGCCGGGGGTCGTGGCGATCCACCCCGTGCGCACCTACTCGATCGACAACGCCGTCTCGGTGCCCTACCTCGGCCTGCCCGCCGTGTGGCAGAGCACCGGCTACACCGGCCAGAACGTCAAGGTCGCGATCATCGACACGGGCATCGACTACACCCACGCCACGTTCGGCGGACCCGGCACGGTCGAGGCGTTCGAGACCGCGGCCGCCGTCTCCGACCAGCCCGCGGACCCCGCGCTGTTCGGGCCGAACGCTCCGCGCGTGAAGGGCGGCATCGATCTCGTCGGCGACGACTACAACGCCGACCCGAACAGCGACAGCTACCAGCCGACGCCGCACCCCGACGCCAACCCGCTCGATTGCCAGGGTCACGGCACGCACGTCGCCGGCACCACCGGCGGGTCGGGCGTGCTCGCCGACGGTACGACCTACCCCGGTCCCTACGACACCGCGACGCCGTCGCACACGTTCCGCGTCGGCCCCGGCGTCGCACCCCAGGTCGACCTGTACGCCGTGCGCGTCTTCGGTTGCGACGGCTCGACGGACGTCGTCGTCCCGGCCCTCGACTGGGCGGTCGAGAACGGCATGGACGTCGTCAACATGTCGCTCGGCTCGTCGTTCGGTCGTGGGGACGACCCGGACGCCGTCGCCGCCGCGAACGCCGTCGGCGCGGGCGTCGTCGTCGTGGCCTCGGCCGGCAACTCCGGCCACAACCCCTACCTCACCGGCTCGCCGGGCACCGGCGACGGCGTCATCGCGGTCTCCGCGATCGACAGCTCGGAGAGCTTCCCCGGTGCGACGGTGACCGTCGGCGGCGCGACCGTCGAGGCGATCAACGCCAACGGCGCGGCGGTCGAGGGCCTCGGCGACCTCGAGGTCGTGCGGCTGACCGGCGACAACCGGCTGGGCTGCTCGGCGGCCGCCTTCACGGCCGCCGGCATCCACGAGGGCGGGGGCCAGCTCGCCGTCGTCGATCGCGGCACGTGCGCGCGGGTGGCCAAGGCCATCTACGGTCAGCAGGCCGGAGCGGCCGCGGTGCTGATGGTCAACACGACCGACGACCTGCCGCCGTACGAGGGCATGATCACGTCGAACCCCGACACGGGCGAGGCGTACGTCGTCGACACCCCGTTCCTCGGGGTGCGCTCCTCCAGCGGCGCCGCGTTCACGCCGGGGGCGGTCGCCACCCTCGCGGCGGCGCAGATCTCGAACCCGGGCTTCCGCGGCTACGCGTCGTTCAGCTCGTCGGGCCCGCGGTCGGGCGACAGCGCGATCAGCCCCGATGTCGCGGCTCCCGGGGTGTCCATCGCCTCGGCCGACATCGGTTCGGGCTCGGGCGCCGCGATCCTGTCGGGCACCTCGATGGCCGCTCCGCACGTCGCCGGCGTCGCCGCGCTGTCGGTGCAGGCGCATCCGACGTGGTCGGCACCGCAGGTGGCGGCATCCGTCGTCTCGACCGCCAACCCCGAGAAGGTCGCCGGGCAGAGCCTCACCCTCGGCGGGGTGGGCCTCGTCGATGCGGCGCAGGCCGTCGCGACGCAGGTCACGGCCACGGGTGACGCGTTCCGCACCGAGAGCGGCTGGGCACGCGAGGCGGCGCTGAGCTTCGGCTTCCAGGAGTCGCCGCTGGCCGTCGGCGGCATCAAGACCGTGACGATCCGCAACGACGGGCCGGCCTCCGTCACCTACAAGGTGTCGACGGCCGCCTCGACGCAGTCGCAGAAGGCGACGGTCGTGCTGTCGACGAAGTCGGTGACGGTCAAGCCGGGCGGCTCCGCGAAGGTGCTGCTGACGGTGTTCGCCGCGGCGAAGGACGTGCCGGGCTCGCTCGCCGGCGACGACCAGTTCTCGTTCTACGAGATCTCGGGCGACATCGTGCTCACCGCGCCCGATTCGACGCTGCGCGTGCCGTACCTGCTCGTGCCGCGCTCGAACAGCACCGTCGCCGCCGCGTCGACGAACCCCTGGTTCGGTAGGAACCAGAAGGTCGCGAACGCGACCAAGACGCTCACGCTGCGCAACGTCCTCGGCGCGCTGCCGGGCGAAGCCGACGTGTACACGTGGGGACTGAGCGACGCGAAGGATGCCGTCGCGTCGCTGCCCGACAACGGCTACGACCTCCGCGCCGCGGGGGTGCAGTCGTTCGCCGACGGCGACGACCACCTGCTCGTGTTCGCCCTCAACATGCACAAGCGCTGGTCGAATGCCGCGAGCAACGAGTACGACGTCATCATCGACACCGACCGCGACGGCGAGCCCGACTGGATCGTGCTGTCGTACGACTCGGGCGCGGTGCGCGCGGGCGATACGAACGGGCTGGCCGAGGTGTTCCTCGTCGACCTGCACGGTGGCGGCACGTTCGCCAGCGGATTCCTCACCCAGGCGCCCACCGACAGCAGCACGCTGCTGCTGCCGGTGTACGCGAGCGACCTCGGCATCACGGGGCTGTTCGACTACACGGTGCAGACGTACGGGATCTCGGGCGGAGAGGACGAGGTCCCGGGCTGGGCCTCGTACGACCCCGCGCACCCGGCGATCGGCAACGGCCAGTACGTCACGGTGCCGCGCTTCGGCAAGGCCGACGTGCAGGTCGCCATCGACGCGGCGCAGGTGGCGGTGCAGAGGCCGCTCGGCTCGATGATCGTCGTCTACGACAACGCCGCGGGCGCGAGCGAGGCGCTGCTGGTCGGGCTGAAGTAGGCCGTTCGGATCTTCCGTTCGGTTCCTCCGTCCGGTTCCTCCCGGAGGGGCGGCGCGCGCGGCGCCCCTCCGGTGCAGGTTGCGGGTCAGCGCTCGCAGAGCGTGAGCGTCGTGCCCTCGCCGAAGCGGTAGTCATAGATCTGCCCGTCGGCGGTGACGACCACCCGCATCCCGTCGACCAGCGCCTGCGTGTACGACTGCCCGGGGCTGGCGCACCCCAGCGACCCGTCGCTGAACGTGACCTCCTCGGCCGAGATCAGGACGGGCGTGGCCGTCACGCCGCGGGCGGCGAGGTCGGCCACGAGGGCGTCCCAGCGAGCTTCGGGCACGTCGGCGGGCGTGCCGGTGGGCGCGATCGTCCCGGGCGTGGTGGTGAGAAACGGCGGCCGCGTCGACGCGGTGGATGCCGGTGCGCCCGTGCCGTCGGCATCCGTGGCGCACGCGGCGAGGGCGCACGCGGCGAGCGCCGTCGCCGCCAGGGTCAGGGTTCTGCGCATGGGAGCCTCCTCGCCGTGCCCGATATCCCGAGCGTAGGCGCCGTGCCTGCAAGGCCGCGGGGAATCGTGCGCGGTGGTGCGCTTGCTCCCTCGCGTGCGTGCGCGGTGGTGCGCGGTGGTGGTGCACGGCGTTCATCCGTCGCATATCGCGGTCATCGCGGGGTTTGGCCGCGGTTTGCGCCGGATGAGCGGATGCCGTCGTCTCACCCTCCGCGAAACCTCACAAATGTCGCGTTTTACGGCCTGTTTCGCCTCGAAAGCGAACATTTGCGAGGTTTCGCGAAACCTCACAGATGTCGTGAGTTGCGCGTCGCCGCTCGTCCGTCGCAAACCACGGCCACCGCAGGGGTTGGGCGAGGTTTGCGGCGGATGAGCGGAGGGGCGTGGCGTTGATCCGTCGCGTATCGCGGTCATCGCGGGGTTTGGGCGCGGTTTGCGACGGATGAAACGGATGCCGAAGCCCGCGCCGCGCGCCGGATGGGTTTCGCCGTGACCCGCCGGCGAGCGACCCGCCGGCGAGCGACCCGCCGGGGAGTCACCCGCCGGAGAGCAACCCGCCGGGGAGCGGCCCGCCGGAGAGTGACCCGCCGGGGAGCGGCCCGCCGGGGAGCGGCCCGCCGGACAGTGACCCGCTGGACGGTGACCCGCCGGGGAGCGACCCGCCGGAGGGTCACCCGCCGATGTGGAACACCCCGATCCGGGTCACCCCGTCGGAGGTGAACACCGGGACGTCCCAGCCGTTCGGGTAGGCCGCGTCGCGCTCGGCCTGCCACGCCAGTGCCTCGTCGGGGTTGCCGGGCTGCCCGGGGTGGTCGGGGCTGAAGGCGTTGAGGTCGGCGGCGCGGGCATAGCCCTCGACCGACGAGCCGTCCGGCGCCGTGGCGCTCACCGCGACGAGGTCGGGCTCGCCGGTGATGGCGCCCATGACGCCGTAGGTCTCTCCGCGCGCGTTGACGCCGAGGAGGGTGGGCACCTGCACCTCCCACTGCAGCGTCGCGAACCCTGCCAGGTCGCCATCGAGGTAGAGCGCCGTCTCGGTGCCGTCGACGGGGAACTCGTACCACGCGACGGACGACCCGGCGGCGGCCTCCGCGGCGGTCGTGGTGAGTCCGGGGTTGTTCCCCCCGGCATCCATCCCGAAGGAGAGGCGGCCGCCCGAGGTGGGGGTGATCGTGACGCGCAGGTGCGTCGCCCCGGCAGGCACGGTCAGCGGCACCTCGGTGGTGTCTTCGAGCGGAACCGTGAACGGCGTACCGAGGTCGGAGGTCAGCGGGGCACCGGGTGTGACGCCGGGCGGCGCCGCCACGGCGTCGGGGAAGGCGGGGGTCGCCTCGCCTCCCGGGCGCAGGGGCGCCAATGCTCCGGATGCCGCGAACGCCCCCGCCGCGCCGCCCGCGCCCACCAGGGCTCCGGCGAGGACGAGCGCGGCGGTCCACATGCCGCGGCGCGGGCGGGCCGCCCGGCCACTCGCGACCGTGGCAATGAGGGCGGCGCGGATCGCGTCGGCGCGGGCGGTCTCCGAGCCGGGCGCGGCCGGGTCGGGAGTGAAGGCATCCATCAGGTTCCTCCTTCGGGGGCGGCGGCGGCGGGGGCGGGGTCGGCAGGGGCCACCGCGGTGGCGCCGGTGCCGGAGGGCGCGACGGACGCGCGCAGCCGCGCCCGCAGGCGCGACAGCCGCATCTTCGCGGCGGACTCCGACAGGCCGAGCGCGGCGGCGGCCTCGCGCAGGGTGAATCCCTCGAGGGCCGTCATAGCGAGCAGGTCGGCATCCATCGGCTTCGCGTCGGCGAGCGCGAGCCGGATCGCGGCCGTGCGGTCGTCGACGTCGTGCCGGTCGGCGACGTCGGTGTGCGGTTCGGGTGCGGGCAGCGCGGCGAGGAACCGCTCGTACCGGCGCCGGGCGCGTGCGGCGTTGCGGGCGAGGTTGCGCGCGGTGACGATGATCCAGGGCAGGGCCGATCCGTCGACGAACCGGATGCCGCGGCGCTTGCGCCACAGCTCGAGGAAGGTCGCGGCGGTGAGGTCGTCGGCATCCATCGGCGGAAGTCCCTGCCCGCGCAGGTGCCGGAAGACGCGGGTGTGATGCCGATCCCAGAGCACCCCGAACGCCCGCGCGTCGCCGGCGACGACCCGCGCCCAGATGCCCTCGTCGGTCTCGTCCATCACCGGGGTATGTCCGCGGGCGGCGGCACGGTCACATGTCGGACGCGGTGGGTGCGGACATTTCAGAGGGTAGCGGCCCGCTCGGCTCCCGCGCCGTCGCGCACGGCGATGAGCGCACCCTCCAGATCCGGATGCCGGAACGCGAAGCCCGCGCCCGTGAGCACTTCGGGCACGACCCAGCGGCTCTTCAGGATGAGCTCCGGCTCGGTGCGCAGCGCCCACATCCCGAGCTCCAGCATCCATCGCGTCGTCGGCAGCCCGACGCGCGCGCCGACGACGCGCCGCAGCGTCTGCATGAGCGTGCGGTTGTCGGTCGGATGCGGCGCGGCGATGTTGATCGCGCCGGCGAGGCGGTCGTCGTCGCGGAGGAAGCGGATCGCGGCCACGACGTCGTCGAGATGCACCCAGCTGAACCGCTGGCGGCCGCCGGTGCGGTACCACGGCGCGCGCTCGCCGCCCGTGGGGCACTCGCCGATGCCGCGGTAGCGGCGGTGCGGCGGACACCAGCCGTCGAACTGCGTGCCGCCGAGGCCGCTGCGCGCGAGGGCCAGCAGCATGCGGGCGGCGGGGCCGTCGCCGATCACGATCGCCATCCGCAGCGCGACGCGCCGCGTGCCGGGCAGGGTTCCGGCGAACAGCTCGCGCTCCCACGAGGTGGCGACGTCGACGGAGAAGCCGGAGCCGAGCTCGCCGTCGCTCTCGGTGTTCGGGCGGTCGGTCGCGTGCCGGTAGATGGTCGCCGTCGAGGCGTTCAGCCACACTCGCGGGGGATGCGCGGCCCCCGCGATCGCCTCGCGCAGGGCGCGCGTCGTGCGCACGCGCGAGCCGAGGATCTCGTCGCGGTTGCGGTCGATGTAGCGGCAGTTCACGGACTTTCCCGCGAAGTTCACGACGACCTCGGCGCCGTCCACGGCTCGGCGCAGCGCGCCCGGGTCGTCCCAGCGCACGTCGGCGTCCCGGCCCACCAGCCGGATCTCGTATCCGTCGGCCGCGAACGCGTCCGCGACCGCGCGCCCGATGAACCCGCTCGCTCCCGCGATCACCGCGATCCTGTTCATGCCGCCACGGTACTACACTTTTGAACATGTTCAGAAATCGTCGGAGGGGGAGCGGGATGCCGGCATCCGTCGCGGCGCGCGCGGGCGATGGCGCCTCGGTGTACCAGCGCGTGCTCGGGGGCGACTTCGCCGCGCTCGACCCGCGGCTGCGGTCGTACTTCGGGCCGATCCCGCCGGGCGCGGAGGGTGTCGGGGTGGGGACGTTCCGCGAGGCGGGGCTGCGGGCTCGCGTGCTCCGGCCGCTGTTCGCGATCCTGCGGATGCGGCGCATCGCGTTCGCCGAGCGCGGCGTCGACGTGCCGTTCGACGTGCGGAACATCCCCGAGGCCGATGGCGCGCTGCGCGGCATCCGCACGTTCCGCTTCGCCGGCTGGCCGCGGGAGATGGTCGATCGGATGCGCGTCGTCGACGGCCGTCTCATCGACCGGCTGGGTGCGCGCGGGGAGCTGGAGGTGGAGCTCGCGGTCCGGGTCGTCGACGGCGGGCTGCGGCTGGACAGCCGCCGGATCGCGCTGCGACTCGGGGGCATCCGGCTGCCGCTGCCTCGCGTCGTGGCCGTCAGCATCCGGGAGGAGGCGTGCGACGACGGCACGCAGCACGTGGAGGCGCGCATCACGGCGCCGATCCTCGGGGAGATCTATGGCTACGCGGGCGCGTTCACGTACGGGCTGCGGCCGGCATCCGGATGAGCGCGCGGCCTTCATCCGTCGCACATCGTGGCTATCCCCGGGTCTGGGCGCGGTTTGCGCCGGACGAATGGATGCCGCCGTCTCACCCTCCGCGAAACCTCACAAATGTCGCGTTTTACGGCCTGTTTCGCCTCGAAAGCGAACATTTGCGAGGTTTCGCGAAACCTCACAGATGTCGTGAGTTGCGCATCGCCGCTCATCCGACGCAAACCACGGCTACCGCCGGGTTTGGGCGCGGTTTGCGCCGGATGAGCGGACGGTGGACGCGACGGCGGGAGTCGAACCCGCAACGCACCCGGGTATGAACCGGTGCCCGGGACCGCCCGGATCGCCGCGATGCCCGCCGCCGATGCGACGGGACACCACGACGCTAGCGTGCGGCATCCGCCGGCGCAGCGGGTGTCACAGATGATTACCCTGTGAGTCGGCGTGTGACGGCTCAGGCACCGAGGGTCTGGTCGAACGCGCCGTGATCGGTGGAGACGATGTCCTTGCCGAGCGGCATGAGCGAGATCGGCACCATCTTGAAGTTGGCGATGGCCATCGGAATGCCGATGATCGTCAGGCACAGGGCGATCGCGGTCGCGATGTGCGACAGCGCGAGCCACCAGCCCGCCAGGATCACCCAGATCACATTCCCCAGGAACGACCCGAGCCCCGCCGTCGGCTTGCTCACGACCGTGCGACCGAACGGCCAGATCACGTACGACGCCGTGCGGAACGCCGCGATCGCCCACGGGATCGTGATGATCGGGATGCAGAGCAGGATGCCGGCCAGCACGTACTCCAGGAACAGCCAGAACCCCGCGAAGACCACCCAGATGAGGTTGAGGAGTGTGCGCATGGCATCCATTGTCTCCGATCGGTGGTCATAACTCAGGCAGAACGGGGCGATGTCGCCCGCAGACGGCGGCTGCCGATCAGATCTGCCTGAGTTATGAGCCCGCGCGCCGGGCGGCGAGGGCGCGCTGCGCGCGGCGCAGCAGCCCCACCAGTCCCGTCACGAGGGCGAGGGCGCCGATAGCGAGCAGCCCGTAGCCGACGGCGGCGCCCACCTCGACGTGCTGCAGCCAGGCGGCGAGGTCGTCGAAGAGCCCCGGCTCGGTGCTGAACCGGATGCCCACCACCGCCAGCACGAGGAACACCAGCCCCCACACGATGCCGGCCCAGCGGACGCGCGGCCGCAGCGACACCGGGGCGTCGTTCGTGGCGCCGTCCGTACCGCCGCCAGCGGCCCCGGGGGTGACGTCGGCGAGGGGAACGGTGGCCTCTTCCGCGGTGCCCCCTGCCGCGCCGGCCATCGTGTCGAAGGGCTGCGTCGGCTCGGTCATCCCTGGTCTCCTTCGGGTGAGGGTGAGGGTGTGGGTGTGGGGATCGGGGTCGCGACGGGGTCCTCCCGGTCGGCGGGCGCGTCGGTCATCGTCTGAACGTAGAGGTCGATGGGTCCGGAGTCCTGCGCGATCACGAGCTTCTGCCGGGTCGTGACCGTCCCCTCGGGACTGATCGTCGCGGTGTACCGGATCCGGCCGTCCGGAAGCACCTGGGTGACCACGCCGGGCTGATCCGGGAGGTACACCTGCTCCCGGTCGGTCCCCGCCAGTGTCACCCAGCCCGATCGCGTCGTGACGTCGAGCTCGAGCGCGACTCGCGCGTCGAGGGTGACGAAGGTCGAACCGGCGCGTTTCCGCACGTACATCTCGCCGTCGCGGCCCGTGTCCGCCAGATAGATCGTGAGGTCGCCCCACGGCTGGACGAACGGCGCGCTCGCGGGGAAGGCGGGCGATTGGTCGGTGTTCGAGATGCCGTAGCTCCCCACGTGCAGCGCCACCATCGTCGGCACCGCCAGGGCGACGAGCCCGCCGGCGAGGGCGAGGGCGGTCGTGGATGCGAGGAATCCGCTGCGGCGACGCAGGATGCCGGCCGCGACCATCCCGCCCGCCAGCACGAGCGCCCCGACGAACAGGCCGAGCGCCGGGGCCGTCTCGCCGCCCTGCTGCAGTGCGGCCAGCGCCCCAGCGATCGCGGCGAGTCCGACGACGACCGCGACGTACGCGAACGGCGTGCGCGGCTTGGTCAGGCGACGGATGCGGCGACGCTCGGCCGCCTCGGCGGAGAACGCGGTCGCCCGTTCCTGCCGCTCGCGGCGGGCCTGCTCGCGGGCGACCCGCGCGGCGTCCTGCTGCTGCCGGCGCCACGCGTCGTCTTGCGCCTTCCACGCCGCGTGCTGCTCGCGCCACGCCGCGTAGGCGGCGTCGGCCGGCTCCGGGTCGGGGCGTTCCGGCTCGTCGGCCTGGTCCGCACTCGACGGCTCGGGTTCGGCGGGTGCGACGACGGAATCGGCGGGGACGGATGCCGCGAAGCCCGCGGCATCCGTCCCCTGCCCGTCCGCGTGCGCGACCGGGCCCGAACCGGTCGGCGCGGACTCGCCCGGGGCGGCGGCGGCCCACCCGACCGCCGCACCTGCCTCCGGAGTCGCAAGGCCTCTGGGAGTGCGGCGCGCGGCGCGCACGATGAGCAGCACGAGTGCCACCACCGCGATCACGCCGACGACGAGACAGAGGATGCTCAGGGCCGTGATCGCGCCGCCGGCCCCCGCGACCGACCACAGGGTCGGCGCCGCGACGAACAGCGCGAGCGATGCGGGCAGCAGCCCCAGCACGGCGCACGCGGCGATGCCGATGAGCGCCGACGTGAAGCGCCCGCGCAGCGCCTCCTGCAGCGGGATGCGGCCGTCGAGGTCGGGCAGCAGCGCCCACGCGATCGCGTAGAGAAACAGCGCCGGAAAACCGAACAGCCCGATCACGACGAGGATGCCGCGCACGATCAGCGGGTCGATCCGCATCCGCGCCGCGAGGCCGGCGGCGACGCCGCCGATCCAGCCGTCGCCGCGGACGACGCCGAGTCCCGCCGTCCACGAGAAGAAGCGCTCGCGGACGCCCGGGCGCCGCGCGGGGACGGCGCCCGGAGCGCCTGGGGACACCGGCGGCAGCGGCGGCACCGGCGGCGGCGGACCGGGGTCGATCACGGGAGTGGTCATGCCTCGATCCTCGCCGCTTCCCGCAGGGCTCTGCCATGGGGTGAACCCCTGACTCGCCCCTGATTGTGGCCCCGTGGCGTAGGCGCGCACGGGGCGGGGTGATTGGATGGCGGCATGTCCACCTCCGTCGCGTCCGTCGGGCCGCGTCCGCCGCTCCCGCCGCTCACGCCGGATGCCGCCGCGGCGGCGTTCGCCGCGCACGAGCCCGCGCCGGGTGTGCCGGGCGCGGGTGTGCCGGGTGCGGGTGCGCCCGGGGCTGCGGGCGCGGGCGTGCCGGGCAGGGGCGTGCCGGGGGCTGCGGGCGCCGGGCCCGCGCCGCTGCGGCCGCCGAAACCGCCGCGGCCCGCGCGCCCGGCGCGGGCGCAGCGCCCCGACCTGCCCCCGCGGCCCGCCCTCGCACGCACCCGCGACTGCGCCGTCGCGGGGGTCGCCGCGGGCATCGCGCGGCATCTCGGCGCCCCGGTCTGGGCCGTGCGTGCCCTGTTCGTCGTGCTCGTGCTCTTCGGCGGCTCCGGCGTGCTGCTGTATCTGTGGTGCTGGGCGTTCATGCCGTGGGAGGCCGTCGCGGCGAGACAGGCCGCGCCGGTACGGCATGTGCCGGTCGCGTGGCTGCTGATCGCGGCATCCCTCGTGGGACTGTTCGGCGTGCTGGTGGCGCCCTGGGATCCGTACGGCTCCTCCTGGATCGTCACGCCGGTGCTGCCGTTCTCGTTTCCGTGGCTGCTCGCGCTCGCCGTGCTCGCGGCCTCGGCGCTGGCGACCGCGGCGGGCGTCTGGGCGGTGCTCGTCGACCGCGCCGACCCGAACCGCGGGCCCAAGCACGCGCTGGCGGTGCGGCTGGTGGCGGTCGGCATCCTGGGTCTCGTCTTTCTCGTGCCGTTGCAGCGGGTCGAATACGACGGCGTCGTGGTCGTGCTGCTGCCGCTGCTGGGGACCGGCGTCGTGCTGTCGTCGACGCTGATCGACAAGTGGCGAGAGCTGTCGGGCGAGCGGATCAAGCGCATCCGCGAGGAGCAGCGCGCCGAGATGGCGGCGCACCTGCACGACTCGGTGCTGCAGACGCTCGCGCTGATCCAGAACCGGTCGGGTGCGTCGAGCGAGGTCGCGCGCCTCGCCCGCGCGCAGGAGCGCGAGCTGCGGGCGTGGCTCTACGACGGCGATCAGCCCGCCGACAGCGATCTGCCCACCGACCTGCGCGACTACGCCGGGGCGCTCGAGCTCGACTACCCGGTGCGCATCGACGTCGTCTCGGCGGGGCTGTCGTCGGAACGGGCCAGCGGCGAGGTCGCGGCGGCGGCGCGCGAGGCGATGCTCAACGCGGCGCGCCACGCCGGCGGCGAGGTGTCGGTGTACATCGAGGGTTCGGCGGGCGGGGTCGACGTGTTCGTGCGCGATCGCGGGCCGGGATTCGAGGTCGACGCCATCCCGGGTGACCGGCTCGGGGTGCGGCAGTCGATCATCGGACGGATGCGGCGGGCCGGGGCCTCGCGACGATCCGCTCGGGCGACGCGGGCACCGAGGTGCACCTGCACTACCAGCGGATCATGGAGGGTGAGGGGCGTGGGTGACGGCATCCGGGTCGTGATCGTCGACGACCACTCGATCTTCCGGTCGGGGCTGCGCAGCGACCTCGACTCGTCGGTCAGCGTCGTGGGGGAGGCCGCCGACGTGCCGTCCGCTCTGGCGGTGATCGCGCAGACCCGGCCCGACGTCGTGCTGCTCGACGTGCACCTGCCGGGCGGGGCGGGGGTGGATGCGACCGGCGGCGAGGAGGTCATCCGGGGCTCCAGCGCCCTCGCCTCGACCCCGAGTGCGCCCAGCGCGCCGACGCGCTTTCTCGCCCTGAGCGTGTCGGATGCCGCCGAGGACGTCGTCCGGGTCATCCGCGCGGGCGCTCGCGGGTACATCACCAAGGGGTCGTCGGGCGTGGAGGTCAGCCGCGCCGTGCACGCCGTCGCGGGCGGCGACGCCGTCTTCTCGCCGCGGCTGGCCGGTTTCGTGCTCGACGCCTTCGGCGCGGTGTCGGGCGAGACCGCGGTGGTCGACGACGAGCTCGACCGCCTGTCGGCGCGGGAGCAGGAGGTCATGCGCCTCATCGCCCGCGGCTACGCCTACAAAGAGGTGGCCAGCGAGCTGTTCATCTCGATCAAGACCGTCGAGACGCATGTGTCGGCGGTGCTGCGCAAGCTCCAGCTGTCGTCGCGGCACGAGCTGACCGCGTGGGCCAGCGAGCGGCGGCTGCTGTAACGCCGGCGTGTGGGTGCGGCCGCCAACGTGCAGGAGCACCTGTGACAGAAGTGGCGTCGGGGCGGGGTGAAACCACACCAGTCACAGGTCTTCCTGCATCTTGGCGGGCGGCGCCGCGCCGACCGCGGTGTCGGCGGCCGCGCCTACACTCGAAGGGTCATGACTGAACCCCTCAAGCCCGTCATCGTCGGCAGGGCCGGCGGGACGTTGCCGCCCGCGCCCGAAGAGTCCGGGCCGCAGCCCGGTGCCGCCCGCCTCGACGACGACCTGCTCGCGGGCCTCAACCCGCCGCAGCGCGAGGCCGTCACCTATCGTGGCCGGGCGCTGCTGATCGTCGCGGGGGCCGGGTCGGGCAAGACGAGCGTGCTCACCCGCCGCATCGCCTCCCTGCTGCGCGGCCGCGAGGCGTGGCCGAGCCAGATCCTCGCCATCACGTTCACGAACAAGGCCGCCGGCGAGATGCGCGAGCGCGTGCGGCAGCTCATCGGCGACACGGCGCAGGGGATGTGGATCTCGACGTTCCACTCCGCGTGCGTGCGCATCCTCCGTCGCGAGGCCGAGCAGTTCGGGTTCACCCGCAACTTCACGATCTACGACTCCGGCGACTCGCGCGCCCTCGTCAAGCGCCTGGTGAAGCAGCACGAGGCGGACGCGTTCGGGTTGACGCCGGCATCCGTGCAGAGCCGCATCTCGAAGCTGAAGAACGAGCTGGCCGATGCCGAGTCGTTCGCGCGATCCGCCAACCTCGGCGACCCGGCCGAGCGGCTGTTCGCGGAGATCTTCGCCGACTACCAGCGCTCGTTGCAGCGGGCGAACGCGTTCGATTTCGACGACCTGATCGCGCAGACGGTGTACCTGTTCCGCGCGTTCCCGCACGTGGCGGACGTGTACCGGCGCAGGTTCCGCCACATCCTCGTCGACGAGTATCAGGACACCAACCACGCCCAGTACGCGCTCATCCACGAGCTGACCCGGCCCATCGAGGACGTGGGCGCGCTGCTCGACGAGAGCGAGGGCGCGTCGCTGACCGTCGTCGGCGACTCGGACCAGTCGATCTACGCGTTCCGCGGGGCCGACATCCGCAACATCACCGAGTTCGAACGCGACTATCCGGGCGCCAAGGTCGTGCTGCTGGAGCAGAACTACCGGTCGACGCAGAACATCCTCAGCGCGGCGAACGCCGTCATCAGCAACAACTTCGACCGCAAGGACAAGAAGCTGTGGACCGACGTCGGCGCGGGCGAGCCGATCGTCGGGTTCACCGGCTACTCGCAGCACGACGAGGCGCAGTTCGTCGCCGACGAGATCGACGCGCTGCACCGCCGCGGTCTCGCCTACGGCGAGGTGGCCGTCTTCTACCGCACCAACGCGCAATCGCGCGCGCTGGAGGAGATCTTCATCCGCGCCGCGGTGCCGTACAAGATCATGGGCGGCACGAAGTTCTACGAGCGCGCCGAGATCAAGGATGCCCTCGCCTACCTCATCGCCGTCGCGAACCCCGCCGACGACCTTTCGGTGCGGCGCATCCTGAACAAGCCGCGGCGCGGCATCGGCGACGTCACCGAGACGGCGATCGCACGCTACGCCGCGGAGCAGGGCATGACGTTCCGCGACGCGCTCGCGAACGCGCCGGCGCTGGGCGTCGGCCCGAAGATCCAGGCCGCGATCGCGCAGCTGGATGCCGTGCTGACCGAGGCGACGGCGGTGCTGCTGCCGGCATCCGGGGAGGTGCCGTCATCGGTGTCGGTGACCGAGGGGCTGAACCTGCTGCTGAACAAGTCCGGATACCTCGACGCCCTGCGCCGGTCGAAGGATCCGCAGGACGAGGCGCGCGTCGAGAACCTCGACGAGCTCGTCGCCGTCACGCGCGAGTTCGCGCGGAACAACCCCGAGGGGACGGTGCTCGACTTCCTCACCGAGGTCGCGCTCGTGTCGGATGCCGATGACCTCGACGACGCGTCGGGTTCGGTGTCGCTCATGACGATGCACACGGCGAAGGGCCTGGAGTACGACGCCGTGTTCGTCACCGGGGTGGAAGAGGATCTGATCCCGCACCGGATCTCGGCCGGCGAGCCGGGCGGTCCGCAGGAGGAGCGGCGGCTGTTCTACGTCGCGCTCACGCGGGCCCGCACGCGCCTGCACTTGTCGCTCGCGATGACCCGGGCGCAGTTCGGCGAGGTGTCGGTGGCGATGCCGAGCCGGTTCCTGCAGGAGATCCCGCACGAGCTGATCGACTGGCGGCAGTCGCCGGGCGACGTCAACTCTCGGGGCGGCATGCCGTCGCGGGCGCCCGGCGCCCGGCGGCCCGGTGGGTTCGGCGGGTCGGGCTCCGGGGGTTTCGGCGGGTCGCGCTACGGCGACGACCTCGTGCCGCTGCCGCGCCGCGAGCGTCCGGCCGGGGACGTGACGAAGTTCGCGAACCGCATCCCGGCGAAGCTGCGCGACAACAGCGACCTGGAGCTGGCGGCGGGCGACCGCATCCGTCACGACGACTTCGGGGACGGGCGCGTCGACCTGGTCACCGGTGAGGGCGCCAAGCGCATCGCCCACGTGCGGTTCGACACCGCCGGCGCGAAGAAGCTCCTCATCAAGGTCGCCCCGATCACCAAGCTCTAGCCTCCCCCGCCCGCCGCCCCGCCCCTCGCTGCGCCTCCCTCGCCGCGAAACTGCATCCGTGCACCGAGACTGCAGCCGGCAGTTGCAGTCTCGGTGCACCGTTGCAGTCTCGCGGCGGTGTGTTCGCGGACCCGAGTGTCCGCAGCCGTGCGGCGACGTAGGCTCGGACAATGGCATTGTTCTCGCGTCGCGGCCGGGCTGAGCCCGGCGAGCCTGTTGCGCCGACGGCGGGGGCGCAACAGGCGGCATCCGCGCCCGTGGTCGAGGAGGCGGCATCCGCTGCCGTGGTCGAGGAGGCGGCATCCGCTGCCGTGGTCGAGGATGTGGCATCCGCGCCCGACGTGGTCGAGGAGGCGGTACCGCAGGTGGGCATCTCGGTGTCGGCCTTCGGTGCTCCGCCGCCGCCGCGGCGCCCGGCGGAGACCGCGCCGCCGGCACCGACGCCGAGGGCCGCATCGGCCTCGCCGAGGCGCGCACGCCCGGCGGGCAGCGCCGGCTGGAGGTCTTCTCCCACCCGCTCGAGGTCGTCGCACTCGGGCGCGGCGACCGGCCGGTTCCGCTGACGCCCGAGCAGCTCGGCCGCGCCCTCGCCGCCGACCCCGCGCTCGGCCTCGTCGTCGACCCGGGCGGGCCGTGGATCGAGCTCGACCGTGACGTGCTCGCCCCGGTGCTCGCCCTCGCGGGCCGAGAAGGGGATGCCGGCCGGGGACTACCCTCCGGTCGTTGAGCGAGTGCCGCAGGCGCGAGACGAGACGTCCCACGTCGGCTCACGCCGTTTCGTCTCGCTTCGCTCGCGGGGCGACCGGCGGGTGCTCGACGAGGCGGCCGCGATCGTGTGGGCGATCCAGATGAACACGGTCGTCTTCCACCCGTGGGCCCCGCTTGCGACCGACACCGACAACCCCGTCGGCCTGCGGATCGGCCTCGACCCGCAGCCGGGAACGGCCTTCGCCGAGGTCGTCGTCGTGGCCCCGGTGCTGCGGGAGGTGCTGCGCGAGGCCGGCCTCGAGGTGTGGCTGAAGACGAGCGGAAGCCGCGGCATCCCTGTCTTCTGCCCGATCGAGCCGACGCACGAAACCCTCGACGTCCGGCACGCCGTCATCGCCGCCGGCCGCGAGCTGGAACGACGGATGCCGGAGAAGGTCACCGTAAGCGGGTGGAAGCAGGAGCGCGGTCAGCGCATCTTCGTCGACGTCAATCAGGCAGGTCGCGACCGCACGATGGCGGGCGCCGACAGCTCGCGCGCCCTGTCGACGGCGACGGTGTCGACGCCGATTCATGTGGGACGACGTCGACCCGGCGGCGTTCACCGTGCGGACGGTGCCCGAGCGGCGGGCGCGGATCGGCGACTCCTGGCTTCGTCGGAGCAGGCGCCGGGGCGCATCGACACCCTGCTGGGGTGGTGGCGGCGCGACCTGGCCGACGGGCTCGGCGAACCGCCCCGTCGCCGACGCCTGGCCTTCGGGGAGCGCAACTGGTCGTCATAGGGCCTCGAACGGAACCATTTGCGCTCCCCGAACGCGAAGTGCCGGGTCGTATCGGGCTTTGGGCGCCGCGCGGACGACGCCGTGAACCGTGAACCGCTCGGGCTGGCTGGGCGGGGCTGCCGGCATCCATCGCCACGAGGGGGCGAGTTCGTCGATGAGGTCGAGGCGGCGGGCATCGCTGACGGCGGAGACCCCGCCGACGTCGTGCAGCCGCCCCTCGGCGTCGAACAGTCCGACCGGCAGCGACCCGGCGCCGCGGAGCCCACGCGGAGCGCTTCGGCGATCCGTGGCGAGGGTGCGGGGATTGTGGATGCGGTATCCGAGCAGCACGATGCCGGCGGCGCGCGCGTGCGTGATCGTGAACATCGTACGCTTGCCGGGCGCGGCGCATCGAGCGGCTTGGCGACCGCGCCGCCGAGCCCGGCGCCCTCGAGCTGGGCGAGCCAGCGCCCGGCGAGGTCGCGATCGCGGGTCTCGTGCGTGACCGGGACGGGACTCGGGATGCCGGCCGGCAGCTGCTCGAACTCGGAGTGCCGCCGGGCGATTTCGCGGGGTCGGGCACGGCCGTGACCACCCCCGCGAGCATCGGGGCGGCGATCTCGCAGCGCAGGGGTCGATCCTGGCCCGGGTTCCTCCGCCTCGCGTGGCCGCCGTCGCTCCTCACCGGCGGGCGTGACGGGGTGGCCGCGGTTCATCCGGCTGAAACCACGGCCATTCGCGGCTTTCGGCGCGGTTCGTGACGGATGAAGGGCGGGGCCGGGGCTTCGTCCGTCGCAGATCGCGGTTATCCGGGGCTTTGGGCGTGATTCGTGACGGATGAGGGCGCAGCGGGGCGCGCGGAGATCCGGCATCCGTCCCGGGGCGACCGACGCGACCGACGCGACCGAGGCGCCCGAGGCGCCTTCCTCTGAGACGCGGTTTCACCTAAACTGACTCTGAGTCTCACCACATCCCTGAGGAGCACCATGGCCAGCGCCTACCAGCCGCCCGTCGACGACTACGCGTTCCTGTACGGCGAGGCGTTCGGGCTCGACATCGTCGCCCGCGCGACCGGCGGCGAGCTCACCGCGGAGGACGGGGCCGACGTGATCGCCGGCGCGGGGGAGTTCGCGGCATCCGTGCTCGCTCCGCTGCAGGAGGTCGGCGACCGCGAGGGCGCGCGGCTCGTTGACGGCGAGGTGCGCATGCCCGACGGGTTCGCCGAGGCATACCGGGCCTTCGTCGAGGCCGGCTGGGTTACAGCCGAAGCCCCCGTCAGCGCGGGCGGCGACGGACTGCCCGGGTCGGTGCGGGCCGGGCTCGGCGAGATCTGGAACGCCTCCAACGCGGCCTTCGCGCTGTGCTGGCTGCTGACGGCGGGGCAGATCCATGCCCTGGATGCCGCGGCCAGCGACGAGATCCGCCAGACCTACCTGAGCAAGCTCGTGTCGGGCCGGTGGACCGGCACGATGAACCTCACCGAGCCGGCGGCCGGCACCGACCTCGGCGCGATCCGCACGCTGGCGACGCCGCGCCCGGACGGCAGCTACGGCATCCGGGGTCAGAAGATCTTCATCACGTGGGGCGACCACGACATCGCCGAGAACATCGTGCACCTCGTGCTCGCGCGCACGCCCGGAGCGCCGGAGGGCGCCAAGGGTCTGTCGCTGTTCGTCGCGCCGCGGGTGCTCGTGAACCCCGACGGCTCGCTGGGGGCGCGCAACGCGGTCGAGACGGTGGCGATCGAGCACAAGCTCGGCATCCACGGCTCGCCGACCTGCGTGCTGTCGTACGAGGATGCCACCGGCTACCTCGTCGGACAGCTCGGCGGGGGTCTCGCCGGCATGTTCGTCATGATGAACGCCGCCCGCATCGGGATGGGCTTCCAGGCGACGGGTATCGCCGATCGGGCATATCAGCAGGCGGCAGCGTATGCCGCTGAGCGCATACAAGGTGCCGTGGTGGGAAGGGATGCCGGGGCGCCGATCGCCGAGCACCCCGACGTGCGGCGTCTGCTGCTGTCGATGCGCAGCGAGGTGTTCGCGATGCGGGCCCTCGGCGTGTACGTCGGCGACCTGTTCGACCGCGCCGAGCAGGATGCCGGGCTGACCAGGCTCGCCGAACTGTTCGTGCCGATCCTCAAGGGCTGGGCGACGGAGGATGCCGTCACCGTCGCGAGCGAAGGCATCCAGGTGCACGGCGGCATGGGCTTCATCGAGGAGACCGGCGCCGCGCAGCACTACCGCGACGCCCGCATCATGCCGATCTACGAGGGCACGACGGGGATTCAGGCGAACGATCTCATCGGGCGCAAGGTGATCCGCGACGGCGGGGTCACCGCCGAGACGCTGTTCCGGCAGATCGACGAGACCGTCGCGGTGCTGGCCGGGCTCGGCGGCGGCGCGGCCGGGGGCGCCGGTGCCGCGGTCGCGGCACGCACGGCCGACCGCCTCGAGCGCGCCGTGGCCGCCGCCCGGCGCGCCACCGCCGACCTCGTCGGCTTCGGTTCGCCGCGGGATGCGCACGCGGTCGCTGTGCCGTACCTCATGCTGCTCGGGGTCTTGGCCGGCGGCTGGATGCACGCGCTCGCCGTCACCGCCGTCCTCGCGCACGATGGTGCCGCCGCGCTCGCGCACGATGGTGCCGCCGTGCTCGCGCACGATGGTGCCGCGGGTGCCGCGGATGCGGCCCGCCTCACGCTGGCCGACTTCTACGGCGCGCACCACCTGCCGCGCGTGCACGCCCTGGCCGAGACCGTCGCCTCCGGCGAGACCGCCTGACCCGGCATCCGCCCGCCCCTTTCAGCGAGACGGCATCCGTGCACCGAAACTGCCGTCGACGGCTGCAGTCTCGGTGCACGGGTGCTGTTTCACGGAAGAAAGACCTGACCCGCGGGCTACAGGGCGTCGCGGACGCGGCGGGCGACCTCGGCGCCCGGCATCCGGCGGGGGAAGACGGCGACGACGACGTCGTCGACCCGCGCGTGCTCGCCGTCGGGGTGGACGCCGAAGCGGTGCAGGAGTGCGTCGTAGGCATCGGTGAGCACCGACTCGGGCACCTCTTCGGTGCCGCGCAGGAGGCGTCGCAGCACGTGATTGTGCACGGCGGTGACCGCGGCCGAGAAGGCGACGGCGTCGATCGGGTCGAGGCCGGGCAGCGCCGCGCGCAGGTAGTCGTCGAACAGCCGCTCGTACTGGAAGACCGTCACGATCTCGCGGTCGCGCAGCGCCGGCACCTGCCGCACGACGGCGTAGCGGCGGCGCGCGAGCTCGGGCTCGGCGGCGAAGTGGCGGAACACCTTGACGGATGCCGCGCAGGCTGCGGCCCAGGGATTCTCGTGCGGATCGGGCGCGGTCGTGTCGAGGAAGGCCCGCAACTCGGCCAGCAGCACGTCGTGGTCGCTGAAGACGACGTCGTCCTTTCCGCCGAACTGGCGGAAGAAGGTCGACCGCGAGACGCCGGCGGCCTGGGCGATCTGCTCCACCGAGGTGGCCTCGAAGCCCTGCGCGACGAACAGGTCGAGCGCGGCGGCGACGACCGCGTTGCGGGCGGAGGTGGGCAGGGCGTCACTCATGGTGCTGAAAGCCTACCGGCGAAGCTCCGCCGCGACCCCAGCGAGCACGGGCGCTCAGCCGCGCGTACTAAGCTGGGGAACCGGTCGATATCTCGACATCGAGATTCTTTCGGCACCGAAACCCCACCGCCGCCAGCGAAGGATTGCCCGTGGATCTGTACGAGTACCAGGCACGAGACCTGTTCGAGAAGTACGAGGTGCCGGTGCTCGCCGGCATCGTCGCCGACACCCCCGAGGAGGCGAAGGCAGCGGCCGAGAAGCTCGGCGGCGGGGTCGTCGTCGTCAAGGCCCAGGTCAAGACCGGCGGCCGTGGCAAGGCCGGCGGCGTCAAGGTCGCGAAGAGCCCCGACGAGGCGTACGAGGCGGCGAAGGCGATTCTCGGCCTCGACATCAAGGGTCACGTCGTGGGGCGCGTCATGGTCGCCGCGGGCGCCCGCATCGACAAGGAGTACTACTTCTCGGTGCTGCTCGACCGCGCCAATCGCTCGTACCTGAGTCTCGCGAGCGTCGAGGGCGGCATGGAGATCGAGCAGCTCGCGGTCGAGAAGCCCGAGGCGCTGGCGCGCATCGAGGTCAACCCGGGCACCGGCATCGACAAGGCGAAGGCCGTCGAGATCGCCGAGGCGGCGGGCTTCGGCGCCGACCTCGTCGACAAGGTCAGCGACGTGTTCGTCAAGCTCTACAACGTCTACAAGGGCGAGGACGCGACGCTCGTCGAGGTCAACCCGCTGGTGCTCACGGCCGACGGCGAGATCGTCGCCCTCGACGGCAAGGTGTCGCTCGACGAGAACGCTGGCTTCCGGCATCCCGGTCACGCGCTCCTGGAGGACAAGGATGCCGCCGACCCCCTCGAGGCCAAGGCGAAGGCGAACGACCTCAACTACGTCAAGCTCGACGGTCAGGTGGGCGTCATCGGCAACGGCGCGGGCCTCGTGATGTCGACGCTCGACGTCGTCGCCTACGCGGGCGAGAACCACGGCGGCGTGAAGCCGGCCAACTTCCTCGACATCGGCGGCGGCGCGTCGGCCGAGGTCATGGCGGCGGGTCTCGACGTCATCCTGGGCGACCCGCAGGTCAAGAGCGTGTTCGTCAACGTCTTCGGCGGCATCACGGCGTGCGACGCCGTCGCGAAGGGCATCGTCGGTGCGCTCGCCGAGCTGGGGGCGACCGCCACGAAGCCGCTCGTCGTGCGCCTGGACGGCAACAAGGTCGAGGAGGGACGCGCGATCCTCCGCGATGCGAACCACCCCCTCGTGACCCTCGCCGAGACCATGGACCAGGGCGCCGACAAGGCCGCCGAACTGGCGAACGCCTGACCCACCCTTCGACAAGCTCAGGGACCAGAAAGCACAACATGTCTATCTTCCTCAACAAGGACTCCAAGGTCATCGTCCAGGGCATCACCGGCGGCGAGGGCACGAAGCACACGGCGCTCATGCTCAAGGCCGGCACGCAGGTCGTCGGCGGCGTGAACGCCCGCAAGGCGGGCACGACGGTGGTGCACACGGATGCCGCCGGCAACCCCGTCGAGCTGCCCGTCTTCGCCTCGGTCGCCGAGGCGATCGAAGCCACCGGCGCCGACGTGTCGATCGCGTTCGTGCCGCCGGCATTCACGAAGGACGCGATGGTCGAGGCCATCGACGCCGAGATTCCGCTCCTCGTCGTCATCACCGAGGGCGTGCCGGTCGGCGACACTGCCGAAGCGTGGGCATACGCGCAGTCCAAGGGCAACAAGACCCGCATCATCGGGCCGAACTGCCCGGGCATCATCACGCCGGACGAGGCGCTCGTGGGCATCACGCCGGCGAACATCACCGGCAAGGGCCGATCGGCCTCGTCTCGAAGTCGGGCACCCTGACCTACCAGATGATGTACGAGCTGCGCGAGATCGGCTTCTCGACGGCCATCGGCATCGGCGGCGACCCCATCATCGGCACGACGCACATCGACGCGCTCGCCGCGTTCGAGGCCGACCCCGAGACGAAGGCGATCGTCATGATCGGCGAGATCGGCGGCGACGCCGAAGAGCGCGCGGCCGACTTCATCCGGGCGAACGTGACGAAGCCCGTCGTCGGCTACGTCGCCGGATTCACGGCGCCGGAGGGCAAGACCATGGGCCACGCCGGCGCGATCGTGTCGGGCTCGGCGGGCACGGCGCAGGCCAAGAAGGAGGCCCTCGAGGCCGCCGGCGTGCGCGTGGGCAAGACGCCGTCGGAGACGGCCGACCTCATGCGCGAGATCATCGCGACCCTCTAGCGCCCGGCGCCGCGCGGCGCCACAGGTCGGCGCCGCCATTTTGCAGGAGCGCCTGTGACAGAAGTGCACTCACCTCCCCGGTGAGCGGCGATCAGTCACAGGTGCTCCTGCATTCTTGCGGCGGGCCGGCTTGCGGGGCCGGCGCCGCCGCGTCAGCCGCCGATGAGGGCCTCGATGGGGCCGCGGGCGAAGAAGACGACGAAGCCGGCTGCGACGCCCCACAGCAGCGGGCTCACGGTCTTGCCCTTGCCCGACACGGCGTGCAGCACGACCCAGCTGATGAAGCCGGCGCCGATGCCGTTCGCGATCGAGTACGTGAACGGCATGATCGTCGTGGTGAGGAACACCGGCAGCAGCACCCGGAAGTCGCTGAGGTCGATGTGCGAGATCTGCGCCATCATCATGGCGCCCACGATCACCAGCGCCGCCGCGGCGACCTCGCTCGGCACGATCGAGGTGAGCGGCGTGAAGAACATCGCGAGCAGGAACAGGCCGCCGGTGACGATGTTCGCGAAGCCGGTGCGGGCGCCCTCGCCGATGCCCGAGCCCGATTCGATGAACACCGTGTTCGACGACGCCGAGGTCGCACCGCCGAGCACGGCGCCGACGCCCTCGACGATCAGCGCCGACGTGATGCGGGGGAAATCGCCCTTCTCGTTCGCCAGCCCGGCCTCTTTCGCGAGGCCCGTCATGGTGCCCATCGCGTCGAAGAAGTTCGAGAACACGAGCGTGAACACGAGCATGACGAGCGCCACGATGCCGACCTTGCCGTAGTCGAACCCGAAGTCGACGGCGCCGATGAGGCTGAGGTCGGGGACGCTCACCGGCGACCCGTCCAGGGCCGGGATGGTCAGACCCCAGCCGCCGGGGTTGTCGACCGCGGACCCGAGGTGCCAGATCGCCTCGGCGATGATCGACAGCACCGTGCCGGCGACGAGGCCGATGAGCATGCCGCCCTTGACCTTGCGCGCGACGAGGATGCCGGTCAGCAGCAGCGTGAGCACGAACATGAGCGTCGGGACGGTGGCGACCGATCCGCCCTGACCGAGCCCGACGGGCGGCGAGGCGGCGCCGGTCGCGGTGACGAGGCCCGAGTTGACGAAGCCGATGAACGCGATGAACAGGCCGATCGCGACGGTGATGGCGAGCTTGAGCTGCACGGGGACGGCGTCGAAGATCAGCTTCCGCAGCCCCGTCGCGGCGAGTAGCACGATGATGAGGCCGTTGATGACGACGAGCGCCATCGCCTCTTTCCACGTGACTTCGCCGACCATGCTGAACGCGACGAACGCGTTGATGCCGAGGCCCGCCGCGAACGCGAACGGCAGCCGCGAGACGAGGCCGAACAGGATCGTCATGACGCCGGCCGTCAGCGCCGTGACGGCGCCGACGGCGGCGAACGACAGTTCGGTGCCCTCGATGTCGGGCGTTCCGGACAGGATGATGGGGTTCAGGATGACGATGTAGGCCATCGTCACGAAGGTGACGACACCTCCTCGGATCTCGGCGCCGACCGTGGAGCCGCGGCGGGTGATGTCGAAGTAGCGGTCGAGAACGCCTCCCGGCTTGTCGCTCGGCGGCGTGTTCTGCGGTGCGGCGTCGGCGATGCGGGACGCCGAATCGGATGACGTGGGCATTGATCCTCCTGCGCAAAAGGGCGCCTGCGTGATGGGTCTTCTGCGCAAAAGCTACCGGCTCTGCGAGTCCGCAGTGTTACGCGGGGCGGGCTGGGTAGGGTCGAACCCGCATGAATCGCCTGCTCGTTGCTCTTCTGTCCGCCGTCGACGCTGTGATCGCGGCGGCCGTCGGCGTGGCCGCGGCGCTCGCGCCGCTGACGGTGTTCTGGGTGCTCGGATTCGGCGGCTCCGCCGACTGGGGCGCGCTGTGGCCCGCGGCGGTGCGGGTCTGGCAGCTCGGGCACTTCGTGCCGTTGCACCTCGTGCTGGGCGACGAGTATCTGGCGGCCGCCGGCATCCCGGCCGAGGCGTCTCGTTTCGTGCTGTCACTGGCGCCGCTGGGATTCGCGGCGTTCACGGCGGTCTTCGCGGCGCGGTCGGGCGCGCGCGCCGCGCGCGCGGGCGCATGGATCGTCGGCGTCGCCAGCGGGACGGTCGTGGCCGCGGCGGTGGCCGCGGGGCTGTGGGCGACGTCGGCGGGCACCGTCGCCCTCGTCTACGGCTGGCAGTCGCTGCTGTTGCCTGTCCTCGTGTTCGCGCTGCCCGCGCTGGGCGGCGCCGTCGTGGGCGCGTGGCGGCACGGCGACGACGGCGTCGTCGACGGGTTGCGGGCGCGGGTCAGCGGATCGCCCGCGTGGGCGCCGGTGCCCGCGGCGGCGGGACGAGCGCTCGGGGTGGCTGTCGCCGGCGTGGTCGGCGTCGGGGCGCTGCTCGTCGCCGTCGCGCTGGTGCTGCGCGGGGGAGAGGTCATCGCGCTCTACGAGGCGGCGCACGTCGACGCTCTCGGCGCCACCGTCGTGACGCTGGGTCAGCTGGCCTACCTGCCGACGCTCGTCGTGTGGGGGGCGGCGTTCGCCGCCGGGCCGGGGTTCGCCGTCGGTGCCGGCACGGCCGTGTCGCCCGCGGGGACGTCGCTCGGGGTGGTGCCCGGCATCCCCCTGCTCGGGATCATCCCCGAGACGGTCTCGCCGTGGATGCTGCTGCTCGCCCTCGCGATCGTCGCCGTCGGGTTTCTCGCCGGGTGGGCCGGGCGGGCGCGGTTGGTGCGTGACGGCTCTGTGCGCCGCAGCGCGCCTCGGCTGGTCGTGCTCGCCGCCGTCGCCGTGCTGGGCGGTGCGGGTGCGGCGCTGCTCGCCGTCTGCGCCTCGGGCGCGATCGGCCCCGAGCGCCTGGCGGCCGTCGGGCCGGCGGCGGGGCCCGTCGCCTTCGCGGTCGGCCTGGAGCTGGCCGTCGGCGCGGCGATCGCCCTGTTCTCTCCCGCCCGCGCACGTCGCGATGCGGAGGACGAGCCGGCCCCCGTCGCCGAGCCCGCCGCACCGGGGAGCGCCGCGCTGGCGCCCGCCGCGCCCCCGGACGACGCCGAGACGCGGCCGTTCCCGCCCACAGGCCCCCGCTTCCCCCACGACGAGCCCTGATCCGCCCCGGACATTTCTGAGGTCTCGCGAAACCTCACAGATGTCCGGCAAATACCCCGAAAGCCGGGTCGAAAGCGGACATTTGCGAGGTTTCGCGAGGGGAGGGTGGGGCGGGGCAGGCACGGGGACCGGGGTGGGGGCGGAGGGGGCGTGCGCCGGTAGACTGGGCGGGTGCTCACGGTCGCCGTCCTCATCTCGGGCACCGGCTCGAACCTGCGGGCCCTGCTCGAAGCCGCCGCCGACCCGGCCTTCCCGGCGCGCGTCGTCGTCGTCGGGGCCGACCGCCAGGCCGACGGGTTCGAGCATGCCGAGGCGTTCGGCATCCCCACGTTCCTGGTGCCGTTCCGGCAGTTCGAGACGCGCGAGCACTGGGGCGCCGAGCTGCAGGCCCAGCTCGAGGTGTGGAACCCCGACCTCGTCGTGCTGAGCGGGCTGATGCGGCTGCTGCCGGCATCCGTCGTCGAGGCCTGGTCGCCGCGGATCATCAACACGCACCCCGCATACCTGCCCGAGTTCCCCGGTGCGCACGGCGTGCGCGATGCGCTGGATGCCGGCGTCACCGAGACCGGGGCGAGCGTCATCGTCGTCGACACCGGCGTCGACACCGGCCCGATCCTCGCGCAGGAGCGCGTCCCCGTGCTGCCCGGCGACACCGAGCACACCCTCCACGACCGCATCAAGCCCGTCGAGCGGCGCCTGCTGATCGACGTCGTCCGCCGCATCGCGACGGGCGAACTCGACCTCACCACGACCTGAAACGAACCTGGAGCTGCGCATGGCCGGTCCGACCATCGACCCCACCCTCTACCGCCCGCGCGACGTCGTGCCGATCCGTCGCGCGCTGATCTCGGTCAGCGACAAGACCGGCCTGCTGCCGCTCGCTCAGGCGCTGGCGGCATCCGGGGTGGAGATCGTGTCCACCGGCGGCTCGGCGTCGCTGCTGCGCGAGGCCGGGCTCGAGGTCACGGACGTCGCCGAGGTCACCGGCTTCCCGGAGTCGCTCGGCGGCCGCGTCAAGACCCTGCACCCGAGCGTGCACGCGGGCCTGCTCGCCGACCTGCGGCTCGCCGACCACGAGCGGCAGCTCGACGAGCTCGGCATCCTGCCGTTCGAGCTCGTCGTCGTGAACCTGTACCCGTTCGTCGAGACCGTGGCATCCGGGGCCACCGGTGACGCCGTCGTCGAGCAGATCGACATCGGCGGCCCCGCGATGGTGCGCGCGTCGGCGAAGAACTTCGCCAACGTCGCGATCGCCGTCTCGCCCGAGTCGTACCCGGCTCTCATCGACGCGCTGGGCCAGGGCGGCACGACGCTCGCCCAGCGGCGCGAGCTCGCCGCGCGCGCGTTCACGCACACCGCCACCTACGACCGTGCCGTCGCCACCTGGTTCGCCGGCGAGACGCTCGTCGACGAGGGCGACCTGCCGCAGCACCTCACGATCAAGGCCGAGCGCCTCGCGACGCTGCGCTACGGCGAGAACGCGCACCAGCGCGCCGCCCTGTACAGCCGCATCGGCGGCCACGGCATCGCCCAGGCGGAGCAGCTGCAGGGCAAGGAGATGAGCTACAACAACTACGTCGACGCGGATGCCGCCCTCCGTGCCGCGTTCGACATGGTCAAGCCGGCCGTCGCCATCATCAAGCACGCGAACCCCTGCGGCATCGCCGTCGCGGCGCCCAACGCGCTCGACCCGATCGCCTCGGCGCACCTGCGCGCGCACGAGTGCGACCCCGTGTCGGCGTTCGGCGGGGTCATCGCCGCCAACCGGACGGTGACGTTGAAGATGGCCGAGAACCTCCGCGACATCTTCACCGAGGTCATCGTCGCCCCCGACTTCGAGCCCGAGGCGCTGGAGGTCTTCACGCTCAAGAAGAACCTGCGCGTGCTACGCCTGCCCGCCGACTGGCGCCAGGAGCCGATGGACGTGCGGCTGCTCTCGGGCGGACTGCTGCTGCAGGATGCCGACCGCTTCCCCGACGACATCGAGTCCGTCGCGAAGGACTGGGAGCTCGTCTCGGGCGAGCGCCCCGACCACATGGAGAACCTCATCTTCGCGTGGAAGGCGTGCCGCGCCGTCAAGTCGAACGCGATCGTGCTGGCGCAGGGGTCGGCGACGGTCGGCATCGGCATGGGGCAGGTCAACCGCGTGGACTCGTGCCGCCTCGCCGTGGAGCGGGCGGGCGACCGCGCCGCGGGCTCGGTGGCGGCATCCGACGCGTTCTTCCCGTTCGCCGACGGGCCGCAGGTGCTGATCGACGCGGGCATCCGCACGATCGTGCAGCCCGGCGGGTCGGTCCGCGACGCCGAGGTCATCGACGCCGCCCGCGCCGCCGGCGTCACGATGTTCTTCACCGGCGAGCGCCACTTCTTCCACTGACCCGCCGTTCCCCATCCGTTCGCGAGACTGCATCGGTGCACCGAGACTGCAGCCGCCGGTCGCAGTCTCGGTGCACGGATGCTGTTTCGCGGGGAGTGGGTGTCGGGGTTACCGTGGTGGCTGATTTCCGCTAGTGGGGGCGGATGCCGCGTGTCAGGCTAGGGAGGTGACCACGACGGCGATGACCTTCGACGAGCGCTACCGGGCGATCGACGCCCGCGACGCGCGGTTCGACGGGCAGTTCGTCACGGCGGTGCGCTCGACCGGCATCTACTGCCGGCCGTCGTGCCCGGCGCGCACGCCCAAGCCGTCCAACGTCACGTTCTACCCCACGTCGGCCGCCGCGCACGAGGCCGGATACCGCGCCTGCAAGCGCTGCCTGCCCGAGGCCGCACCCGGCTCGCCGGAGTGGAATCTGCGCGGCGACGTCGCGGGCCGCGCCATGCGGCTCATCGCCGACGGCGTCGTCGAGCGCGAGGGCGTGCCGGGGCTCGCGCGGCGGCTCGGATACTCGTCGCGGCACCTCACCCGGCTGCTGGCGGCCGAGCTCGGCGCCGGACCCTTGGCTCTCGCCCGCGCGCAGCGCGCGCACACGGCACGGATGCTGCTCGTCGCCACCGACCTCTCCGCCGCCGACGTGGCCTTCTCGGCGGGCTTCGCGAGCGTGCGCCAGTTCAACGACACCATTCGCGAGGTGTTCGGGATGCCGCCGCTCGAGCTGCGCGCCCGCCGCCGGGCGGATCGCCCCGCGACGGACGGGGCGACCTCGGGAGAACCCCGGATCGCGGCGGGCCACGCATACGACACCCCCGGGACCATCGACCTCGTCCTGCCGTACCGCGGGCCGTTCGACGCGCCGGGCCTGTTCTGCTGGATGGCCGCCCGCGCCGTCGCCGGCGTCGAACGCGCCACGGCCGACGCGTTCGCCCGCACGCTGCGGCTGCCCGGCGGCCCCGCGTGCTTCGAGCTGCGCCTCGACGCGGCCGGCCGCCCGCGCCTGCGGGCGCGCCTGACGCACCTGCGCGACCTGCCCGTGCTCGTCGCCCGCGTGCGGCGCCTGTTCGACCTCGACGCCGACCCGATCGCGGTCGATGCCGCGCTGGCCGCGCATCCCGAGGTGGCGCCGCTCGTGGCGCGGGTGCCCGGCATCC
Organism: Microbacterium sp.; assembly: GCF_047602155.1. Taxonomy (GTDB): domain Bacteria; phylum Actinomycetota; class Actinomycetes; order Actinomycetales; family Microbacteriaceae; genus Microbacterium. Next base: position 1,679,366 of record NZ_JASGHZ010000001.1, read on the forward strand.
GGGTGCCCGGAGCCGCCGACCCGCACGAGATGCTCGTCCGCGCGATGGTGGGCCAGCAGATCAGCGTCGCCGCCGCCACGACGGTGCTGACGGCGCTGACCGACGCGCTGGGGGAGCGTGTCGACGGCTTCGACGGACACGACCGGCTGTTCCCCACGATGGCGTCGATCGCCGAGCACGGTGCCGAGGTGCTGCGCGGGCCGGCGGCCCGCATCCGCGCGATCACGGGTGCGGCCGCGGCGCTCGCCGACGGCTCGCTCGTGCTCACGAGCGGCGACGACGGCGCCGCGCAGCGGGCGGCGCTGCTGGCGAGGCCCGGCATCGGCCCGTGGACCGCCGACTACGTGCGCATGCGCGTGCTCGGCGACCCCGACATCACCCTGCCCGGCGATGTCGCGGTGCGCGCCGGCGCCGCGGCGGCCGGCATCCCGGCCGATCCGCGCGGATTCGAGTCCTGGGCCGTCCGTGCCGCGCCCTGGCGCAGCTACCTCACGGCGCACCTCTGGCGCGCCGCCGCAAAACCGTCGGAGCACCGGTGACAGAAGTGACGAAACACCCCGCTGAGGTCACACCTGTCACACCCCGTCCTGCATCTTTGCAGCAGAAACGAAGGAGCACCCCATGGCCGCCCTCATCCAGACCATCGAGACCCCCGACGGCCCGTTCACGATCCTCGCCGACGACCGGCAGCGCGTGCTGTCCAGCGGATGGACGGCCGACCCGGCCGCCATCCTCGCGCGGCTGCGCACCCCGCCGACGCCGGTGCGCGAGGCCGAGACGGATGCCGCCGCCGTCGTCCGCGCCTACTACGGCGGCGACCTGCATGCCATCGACGCCGTCGAGGTCGCGCAGACCGGCACCGCGCGGCAGCTCGTGGGCTGGGCGGCGCTGCGCCGCATCGCGCCGGGCGCGCCGCTGACCTACGCCGAGTTCGCGACCGTCCTCGGGGCGCCGAGCGCGGTGCGGGCGGCGGCATCCATCTGCGCGCGCAACGCGCCGGCGCTGTTCGTGCCGTGCCATCGCGTGCTGCGCACCGGCGGCGGCATGGGCGGCTTCGCGTGGGGCGTCGAGGTCAAGCGCGCCCTGCTCGCCCGCGAGGCCGCTGCCGCTTGAGGGCCGTGGCCGCCTGAGGCCGCGCGCATCGCGTGGGGAGTTCTCCCCATCGAGCCCTCGCACGACGTTGCACTAGGGTCTATGCGGGGAGGTGACGCCGTGGGAATGATGCTGCCGAACGAGCTGATCTGGGTGATGGAGAAGCTCGGGTTCGACTGGCCCGACGTCGACGAGGACGAGCTGCGCCGGGGCGGGCACATGATCGGCGTGTTCCACGGCGAGCTCGAGGCGAAGCTGCAGGCGATGGACCGCAAGGTGAACGGCGAGCTCGCCGCGGCGCTGCAGGGCCAAGCTGGCCCCGCCTACGTGGGCGCGTGGAACACCAACCGCTCGCAGAACCTGCAGAAGCTGCTGGATCTGCTCGGCCCGGTGCCCACGGGCATCGAGATCGCCGCGGGCGCCGTGCTGGCCCTCAAGATCAAGGTGATCGCGGACGTCACCACGACGATGATCGCGCTCATCGCGATGCTGACGAACCCGATCACGGCCGCCGGCGCCGGCCCGATGCTGATCATCAAGAAGCGGCTGCTCAACGCGGCGGTCGACATCGCGATCGAGCAGGTGCTGAACCAGGTGCTGCCCCTCGTCATCGAGCCGCTGGCCGAGCAGCTGCCGGGCATCGTGATGGCGGCGCTGGAGTCTCCGATCGTCGAGGCCGTCGCGGGCGACCCCGACCAGTTCTACGCCGACCTGCAGGCGCTGGAGCAGGCGCAGGGCGAGATGGAGCAGCACGCCGCCGACGTCGAATCGCTGACCGACCGGCTCATCTCGGATCTCGCCAGCCTGAACATCGGAGGGGACTGACCGATGCACATCATGGGTGCGGTGATCCGCCCGCTGAAGAACTCGCTCGACGACATGCCGGTGCACGTCCGGCAGCTGGCGGAGATGTTCCGCAAGCACGGCCAGAAGCAGACGCACACGAGCGGCCGGGTCAAAGACCTCGACGCGACGGATGTCCCCCAGCCGTTGCGCGACGGCTGGAAGCAGGACTCCTGGCACACGCCCGACCGGGTCGTCGGGGCGGGCAAGCCCAACCGCCCGTATCCGGGGGAGTACCTCGACGCGGACTATATCAAGCAACATCTCGCCCGGTTCGAGGACGGCGCGACCCGGTTCTACAGGGCCGACAGTTTGGGCCGTCACGGCCCGGGTAACGGGGGCACCACCTTCGTCTTCCCGACGTCTGAGATCGACAACTTGGTTGCTCAAGCGGGCGGCGACAAGAAGACACTCGGCGTGCTGCTCGGCTTGGGCGAGGACTACTTCGATGACGGTTCCGTCATCATGCGCGCGGACTTCAGCTACGAGGAAGTGCTGAACGGAAACCTGAGGATGCCGCGGGGCAGCGAAGGCGGCGCCAACGCGCAATGGATCCCCGGTGGCTATCTCCCCGAAGGCCTGCCGGAAGCCGTGTTCGACGTTCATCCCGAAGCGACCCCATCCGATCCGTCCGTGGGAGGCAGTTGGGGATCGTGGAATCGTTTCACTCCGTGAAGACCTTTCTCAGCGACGGCGCCGTCCGCTACCCAAGGACGGTGGACTACTACTCGCTCAAGGTGCCCGAAGCGAACCCCTATCTCGACCCTGTCGAAGCGCGCGAGTCGTATCGGAGTGGGAAAGGGTTGCATGTCATTCCGGATGCCGACGACCTTGCCTGGCTGCTGTATATCTCGGGCAGCCGGCGCGGATATCGGTTTTCGTTGACGTTCTACACGCCGCAGAAGACGCCGTTGCGTGAGGTGGTGTGGGAGGCGTCCGGCGGCGTGCTGCTGTGCCGGCGGGTCATCGACGTCTTCTACCCGGAGGGCGATCCGCAGTGGCGGGTGCCATACGTGGGTGTCGTGACGGTGACGCAGGAGTTGGGGTCTGACGGGGTGCTGTCGGTGCTGGTGTCGTCGCCGTTGGAGGAGGATTGGTTCCGGGAGGTGTCGGGGGTCGAGCTCGCGGGTCTGCGGCTTCCGGTTCCGCAGTTCGGGCGGTGGGAGGCGCTGGTGGCCGCGTCGGCACCGCCGGTGGTCGAGCGGTTCGGGTGGGATGCGATCACGGCGGCGAAGGAGTTCGCCGACAGTCGGGTGGTGCGGGGGGAGCCTGTCGGGGAGGCCGCGGGCTGGCGCGTCGCGGCGGGGGATCGTGATCTCATGGCTGCGATTCAGGCGGTGGTGCGCGGCGGGCGTCCTCGTCCGGGCATTCATGTGCTGGAGCGTGGGGATGTGCGCATTCTGCCGTTGGCCGCACAGTCGAATCCTGCGGGAAGTGGGCGCGATCCGGGTGAGGAGCGGCGGCGGTTCGACCGGATCGGCAGTGATGTCAGTGATGCGTGTGAGCAGTACGAGGGGCGGCCGCTGGCCTTCGACCTCGCGTATCGGGGAGGCGACCGGATCGCCGCGTATGCGGCGGCGTTGCGGAGAGCGGGCGCGACGCGGGTGTTGTGGTGGGCTTTCGAGCCGGCGGATGCGGGTGCGAGGGGTGTGACGCTCGTGTGGTGCGGGGATGAGTCGGCGGGGGATCTGACGTTGGCGGTCCAGGTGGTTCCGGTGAGCTGGGTCGATGAGCGGCGAACGAAGCCCGGTGCGGTCGAGGTCGATCTCGCGTGGTCACTCGCCGATGTGATCGGATGACTGACCCCGAATCCGAATCCGTCCTCTACCCCAGGAGATTCGAGCTCTACCGCTTGGAGCCGCTGAGGGCGGACCACCCCTTCTACACTCCGGAGGAAGCGCGGCAGCGTTACTCCGAGGGCAAGCTCATCACGTTCGTCCCGAACGAGCGTCCGCCCGCATGGTCCTTCACGGCAATGTCCAGCCGTTGGGACACGTTCGACGGTGACAACTACCACGTCAGAGGCGCGTTCTACACGCCCGAGAAGACACCGTTGCGGCAGGTGCAATGGGCGACGGTCGAAGGCGTGTTGGTGTGCCGGCAGGTCATCGACGTGTTCTACCCGGAGGGCAACCCCAAGCGCCGGGTGCCGTTCATGAGTGTGGTGACGGTGACGCAGGACTTCGGGACGGACGGCGTCGCGCTGATCACGGTGTCGTCGCCGTTGGAGGAGGACGTGGTGCGGGAGGTTTCCGGCGTGCTGGCCCCGACGGTGGCGGTTCCGCAGTTCGGGCGGTGGGAGGCGCTGGTGGCCGCGTCGGCACCGCCGGTGGTCGAGCGGTTCGGGTGGGATGCGATCACGGCGGCGAAGGAGTTCGCCGACAGTCGGGTGGTGCGGGGGGAGCCTGTCGGGGAGGCCGCGGGCTGGCGCGTCGCGGCGGGGGATCGTGATCTCATGGCTGCGATTCAGGCGGTGGTGCGCGGCGGGCGTCCTCGTCCGGGCATTCATGTGCTGGAGCGTGGGGATGTGCGCATTCTGCCGTTGGCCGCACAGTCGAATCCTGCGGGAAGTGGGCGCGATCCGGGTGAGGAGCGGCGGCGGTTCGACCGGATCGGCAGTGATGTCAGTGATGCGTGTGAGCAGTACGAGGGGCGGCCGCTGGCCTTCGACCTCGCGTATCGGGGAGGCGACCGGATCGCCGCGTATGCGGCGGCGTTGCGGAGAGCGGGCGCGACGCGGGTGTTGTGGTGGGCTTTCGAGCCGGCGGATGCGGGTGCGAGGGGTGTGACGCTCGTGTGGTGCGGGGATGAGTCGGCGGGGGATCTGACGTTGGCGGTCCAGGTGGTTCCGGTGAGCTGGGTCGATGAGCGGCGAACGAAGCCCGGTGCGGTCGAGGTCGATCTCGCGTGGTCACTCGCCGATGTGATCGGAACACCCCGCGCATGAACGCACCCCGCGGGACGGGATAGCCTGACATGCAGACAGGACGAGGAGGGGCCGGATGACCGACACGATCGGTGGCAACGGCGCGGTGCCGCGCATCTACGGCGCAAGCCGGCTCGGCGTGCTCGCTCTGACGGCGCCGGGCGCGGCTCACCCCCGTGTGGAATACGTCGGCGGCGACCTGTTCGTCGGGATCGATCAGGGTCCGGAGCACACCGCCGTCACGGAAGGACAGGCCGAGGGATGGCCTCGGCCGTTCCGTGAGGTGCTGCTCGGAATCGTCGCCGACGCGGCGCCGGTGCCCGCACCCGTCGACGGGCTCACCGTGATCGACGATGAGAAGGCGTCTGCCGCCGCAGTGCTCGACCCGTCCCGACTCGCGGGGCTGGCGCTGTCCGGCCCGCCCGTCGTGTTCGCGCTGGCCCGTGACCGGGTCGCCGTGGCGGGGGCCGACGACGAGGCCGCCGTCGCGCGCGTGCTCGACCTCGCCGAGCAGCTTTTCGAGGGCGGCGGCCCGCTGGTGAGCGCGCATCCGATCGTCCTCGCGTCGGACGGCTGGCAGCCGTTCCCCTGGCAGGGCCGCTTCGGCGCGCTCGAGCTGAGGTTCGCGCGCGTGCTGCGCCTGTTCAGCGTCCGCGCGTATGAGGCGCAGACGGTCGCGCTGCAGCGCCCCGACCTCCACGTCGCCGACCCGAAGATCCGCGTGCTCGAAAGCGGCGTCACGACCACCTTCGCGACCTGGCCGCAGGGCACCGCGACGCTCCTGCCGGTCGTGGACAACGTCATCATCGCCGACCCGGCCGGCGCGCTCAGCGTCGCCACTCTGGATCAGTTCCTGGATGCCGCCGGTGACGCCGTCGTGCGCACCGGCCTGTCGCCGGCGCGCTACTTCGTGCCGGGCGAGCGACCCCGAGACGCCGGGGCATGATCTGGCAGATCGACGACGAGGTGCCCCGCGTCGACGGCGTGGATGCGCAGGGCCGCCCCGACCCCGCGTACGCCGCGGAGCTGGGGCTCGTGCGTGCGCCGTTCGGCCGGCGGAGCCTCGCCTTCGCCGGCGACGTCGCGATCTGGCTGATGCTGCAGCTGCCGCTGTGGCTCGGGGCCATGCCGCTGGTGTTCACGCTGCTGGACGGGTCGATCTCGCCCTACGGGTTCGTCAACCATCCGCGGTTCGTGTTCTCCGCCGTGATGGCGGCCGTCTCGGTGGTGCTGATGCTGGTGTGCGCGCTCGTCCAGTGGCTGCTGCAGGGTCTGCGCGGCATGACGATCGGCAAGGCGATGCTGGGCCTTCGCAGCGTGAACGTCCGGACCCTGGAACGTCCCGGCGTCGGCGCCGTGCTGCTGCGCTTTCTCATCGTCGCGGCATCCGCTCTGGTCCCTGTGATCGGGCCGACCCTCGTGCTGCTCTCGCCCACCTTCGACCCGCAGGGTCGCGGTCGCGGCTGGCACGACCGGGCGACGAACGTCTGGCTCGTCGACGTGCGCGCCGGGCTGAACCCCTTTGACGAGAAGCGGATGCGCATCGCGCGCAAGACGGTGAAGGTCGAGCCGGTGCAGGAGCGGGCGGAGCTGCCCTCGCTGGCGACGCCGCGCGACCCGGCGGTGCAGCCGGAGTATCGTCCCGGCGGCCGGATCAGCGCCGGCGTGCTCGGCGTCTCGCGCTCGTCGGAGCCGCGCGGCTCCGCGCCGCTGGCGCAGCCCGCGGCGGCGCAGCTCTCGACACCGCCCGTGGCCCCGCAGCCGGTGGCCCCGCAGCCGGTGGCCGCGCAGCAACCCGCCGCGCAGCCGGTGGCCGCGCAGCCCGTGGCCCCGCAGCCGGTGGCCGCGCAGCAACCCGCGATCCCACAGCCCGTGGCGCCGCAGCCGGTCGCCGCGCAGCCCGTTCGGCCGGCTCCCGCGCAGCCGGCCGTGCTCGCGCTGCGCCTGGACACCGGCGAGAGCATCGTCGTGTCGGGGCTGCTCCTGGTCGGCCGCGATCCCGACCCGACCGCGCATCCGGGTGCCCGGCCGCTCGCGATCGGCGACACGACGAAGACCCTGTCGAAGACCCACGCGCTGGTGCGACCCGTGGCCGGCGGGCTCGAACTGGTCGACTGCCACTCGACCAACGGATGCGCGGTGATCCGCGGCGGCGTCGAGCACGAGCTCGCCCCCGGATCGTCGGCGGTCGTGTACGAGGGCGACGCGATCCGCCTCGGCGATCGCCTCGCGACCGTGGTGCGGACGGGAGGAATCGCGTGAGACTGAAGCTGACCCTGAATCGCCCCAGCGGCGAACCGGTGGACATCGTCATCACGGCCGACTCCACCGCGACGGCCGGCGACGTGGCGCGCCACATCGCCGAGTCCGACCCCTCGCGCTCCATCCGCTACCCGGACGGTGCGCTGCTCACACTCGCGGTGGCGCCGCCGACGGGGGCGCGCCCGGTGCCGCTGCACCCCGACATCGCCATCGGCGAGGCTCCGATCGGTTCGGGGTTCTCGGCATCCGTCGTCGACTACGGCGTCGGGATCGCCGCCGCGGACCGGCGCGAGGTCGTGGGCGTGCTGCGCGCGACGGCGGGCCCGCTGACCGGCCAGGAGTTCCCGCTGACGGCGGGCCACGTCTCGCTCGGCCGTGACGAGGGCAACGACGTCGTGCTCGCCGACCCCATGGTCTCCAAGCGCCACGCGCGACTGGAGGTGGGAGCGTACGTCGAGATCGTCGACCTCAACTCGGCCAACGGCGTGCTCGTCGACGGCGTCCAGATGCAACGCGTGCGCATCGACGACGGCACGCCGTTCGTGATCGGCGGCACGACGCTGGTGCTGTACCTCACCCGCGCGTGGGACGGCTCCGCCGAGGAGGATCCCATCATCGAACGCGGCGGCGGCCTGCTGTTCAACCGCAGCCCGCGCGTCGAGGTGCGCTACCCCGGCGCGAAGTTCAAGCCGCCGCGGCTGCCCACCGAGAAGATCGGCAAGGTCTTCCCCTGGCCGATCCTGATCGCCCCGATCCTCATGGGCGCGGCGCTGTTCGCGCTCAACGGCAACCCGCGCTCGCTCCTGCTCATCGTGATGACGCCGCTCATGGCCCTGTTCAACCTCGTGAACCAGTCGGTGCAGAGCAAGAAGAGCGAGAACCACGAGTACCTCCTCTTCGAGCGGCAGTTCGAGCAGTTGGAGGAGGACTTCTTCCGGGGCAAGCCCGAGGAGGAGCGCGCGCGCAACGCGGAGGCTCCGCCCGTCGCGGAGGTCTTCGATCAGGCGATGCGCCTCGGGCCGCTGCTGTGGACGAGGCGGCCCGAGCACTGGAACTTCCTCGGCCTGCGCCTGGGCGCCTGCCAGCTGCCGGCGCGCAACGCGATCGACGACGCCGAGACCCCCGACGGGCTGCCCGAGTTCATCGACCGCGTCGACCGCCTGCGTGAGCGCTACGCGATGGTCGACGACGTCCCGGTGTTCGACACGCTCTCGGCCGCAGGCTCGATCGGCATCGCGGGGCCGCGGGTGCTCGCCGCCGACGCCATGCGCGGCATCGCGGTGCAGCTGTTCGGGCTGCACGCGCCCAACGACATCGTCGCCGTCGCCTTCTCCGACACCACCTGGACGAGTGAGCTGGACTGGCTGAAATGGATGCCGCACACCTCCAGCGAGCGCAGTCCCTTCCAGGGCGCCGCCCTCGCCGACTCCGCGCCCACCGCCGCGGCGCTGCTGAGCGCGCTGGAGGAGTACGTGCGCCGCGCGGCGAGCGGCGAGATCAGCGAGCCGCGGGGTCCGTTCAAGGACGACTGGAACCCGCAGTGGTACGGCACCGACGTCGCGCGCGCCGCCGAAGACCGCAAGACCGCGCCGCCGGTGTCGGTCATCGTCTTCGTCGCCGGCGACGCGCCCGTCGACCGCGGGCGGCTCACCGACGTGCTCGAGCGCGGCGCCGAGCACGGCGTCCACGCCGTCTTCGTCTCGCACGCCGTCGAGTCGCTGCCCGCCGTGTGCCGCAGCTACATCGAGGTGACCGGCGACCTCGCCGACGCCCACGTCGGCCTCGTGCGCAGCGGCCACAGCCACGACCACGTGCGCGTCGAGGGCGTGTCGAACGTGTACATGCAGATGCTCGCCCGCCGCCTGGCGCCGGTCGTCGACGCCAGCACCGTCGTGCAGGACGCGTCGGACATCCCGAGCGCGGTCATGCTGCTGCAGCTCATCGACCCGATGATCGCCGAAGACCCGGGCGTCGTCATCGAACGGTGGCGGCAGAACAACACCATCGTCGATCGGTCGTCGGCGCCGCGGCCCCGGCTCAAGAAGGCGGGCACGCTGCGCGCCATCATCGGGCAGGGCGCGAGCGACGCCATGGCGCTCGACCTGCGCGGGCAGGGTCCGCACGCGCTGGTGGGCGGCACGACCGGCTCGGGCAAGAGCGAGTTCCTGCAGGCGTGGGTGCTCGGCATGGCCGCGGCGCACAGCCCCGACCGGGTGACCTTCCTCTTCGTCGACTACAAGGGCGGTTCGGCCTTCGCCGACTGCGTCGACCTGCCGCACTGCGTGGGTCTTGTCACCGACCTGAGCCCGCACCTCGTCCGCCGCGCACTGACGAGCCTGCGCGCCGAGCTGCAGCACCGCGAGCACCTGCTCAACCGCAAGAAGGCCAAGGATCTGCTCGAACTGGAAAAGCGCCAGGATCCCGAGTGCCCGCCCTCGCTCGTGCTCGTGATCGACGAGTTCGCCGCTCTCGCGTCGGAGATGCCGGAGTTCGTCGACGGCGTCGTCGACATCGCCCAGCGCGGGCGCTCACTCGGCATCCATCTCATCATGGCCACGCAACGGCCCGCGGGCGTCATCAAAGACAACCTCCGGGCGAACACCAACCTGCGCATCGCGCTGCGCATGGCCGACGAGGCCGACTCGCGCGACGTCGTCGACAGCGAGGTCGCCGCGGGCTTCCCGGCGAGCGTGCCGGGGCGCGCCATCGCGAAGACCGGCCCCGGGCGGCTCGTGCCGTTCCAGTCCGCGTACACCGGCGCCTGGACGGCGGGCGAAGAGGCCGCCGCCGAGGTCCGGGTGGCCGAGCTGCGCTTCGGCGCGACGCCCGAATGGGAGGACGACAGCCCCGCCGAGTCGGAGGTGCACGACGAGGATCTCGGCCCCAACGACCAGAAGCGCATCGTGTCGACGCTCGTGGCGGCCAGTGCCCTGGCGGGCCTCCCGAGCCCGCGACGCCCCTGGCTCGACGAGCTGTCGCCGCTCATCGACCTGCGCGATCTCCCCAACGACGGCGACACGCGCATCCCCATCGCGCTCGTCGACCTGCCGGAGCGGCAGCTCCAGGAGGCGGCGGTGTTCGTCCCCGATCGCGACGGATCGCTCGTCGTCTACGGCACGTCGGGGTCGGGCAAGTCGACGCTGCTGAAGACCATCGCGACGGCGGCGGGGATGCGTCCCGACGCCGGCCAAACGCACGTCTACTGCCTCGACTTCGCCACCGGCGCCCTGGGCGCCCTGGCCGCGCTGCCGCACGTCGGCTCGGTCGTCGACGGGGCCGACGTGGAGCGCATCCAGCGCCTGCTGCGCACGCTCGACGCCGAGATGGACCGCCGCGCCGCGGCGTTCTCCGCCGCGAGCGCCGCGTCGATCCAGGAGTACCGCGAGCTCGCCGATCCGCAGCTGCCCCGCATCCTGCTGCTGATCGACAACTACCCCGACTTCAAGAAGGACTGGGAGGTCGCCCCCGGCCGGGGGCCGTTCTACCGCACGTTCATGCGCATCCTCGGCGAGGGGCGCACGCTGGGCGTGCACACCGTGCTCACCGCCGACCGCGGCAACGCCGTGCCCAGCGCCGTGGCGTCGAACATCTCGCGCAAGATCGTGCTGCGCATGGGCGACCCGTCGCAGTACATGCTCCTCAGCGTGCCGCGGGACGTGCTCGACGACCAGTCGGGCCCGGGGCGCGCCGTCATCGACGGGCACGAGGCGCAGATCGCCGTGCTCGGCGGCACCTCGAACGCGGTCGAGCAGACCAAGCTCCTCGGCGCCCTCGGCGAGAGCCTGCGCGCGCAGGGCGTGCGCGACCTGCCCGAGGTCGGCGCGCTGCCGACGATGGTGCCCGCTTCCGACCTGCCCGCGAGCGTCGACGGGATGCCGGTGTTCGGCGTCGCCGACGACACCCTGGCGCCGCGCGGGTTCGAGCCGATCGGATCGTTCGTCGTCTCGGGGCCGCCGGCATCCGGGCGTACGAACGCGCTGAAGGCGCTCATCGTCGCGATGGAGCGGTTCGATCCAGACGTGCGGCTGTACCACTTCGGCAGCCGGCGTGCGGAGCTCAAGGACTTCCGGCCCTGGGTGCGCAGTGCGACGCGACCCGACGACGAGAAGGATCTCGCGACGGAGCTGACCGAGCTGGTGGTCAGCGAGTCTCCCGAGGCGCGCATCATGATCGTCATCGAAGACATGCCGCACCTGTCCGACGGGGCCGCCGACCGTCCCATGCGGGCGCTCCTGCAGGCGATGAACGACAGCGAGCACCTGCTCGTCGGCGAAGCCGAGATCGCGCGCGCGAGCGGCACGATCGGCGTGCTGGGCGAGTGGAAGTCGGCCCGTCAGGGCATTGTGCTCAAGCCCGACACGTACGACGGCGAGGCGATCTTCAAGACGCCGTTCGGCCGCATCAAGCGGTCGGACTTCCCCGTGGGGCGCGGCATCTTCGTGCAGGCGGGCCGCGCCGTCACGATGCAGCTGCCGTTCGTCGCCGACACTGCGGATGACCATGGGTAGTTCTCCCCATGTGAGCTGTCGTGATCTTTGGGTAGCATCGATCATGTAGCGGCCGAGTGGCCCGCGCAAAGTCGAAACGCTGGGAGGCGGGTTCATGGCACACGATTTCGGTGCAACATACAGCGAGATGGAGAGTGCAGCGCAGCGGCTGCGCGACGGACGTCAGACCGTCACCGACACGCTGAAGGAGCTGCAGGGCATCATCGATGACCTCGTGCAGGACGGGTTCAAGACCGAGAACGCGTCGGAGGCGTACTCGACCGCCTACTCCGAGCTGACCACCTCGCTCGATGACGCCGCCGAGGCGGTCAACGACATGGCCCAGGCGCTCGACCGCATGGCCGACCGCATCCGCGACACCGACGCGGAGCTGGCCGGCGGCTGAGACCGCGGCGTCGACACGGGTCGTGCGGTGATCTCCGGATCACCCACGGCCCGTGTCGCATGTGCGGGTTGAATAGGATCGGGGAGATGAACGGAGCGCACCGCCGATGACACCGTCGCAGAGCTACTGGTACAACCTCACGACGCAGACCGTCGTCCGGGGCGACGAACGTCCCTCGGAGGACTGCCTGGGGCCGTTCCCGAGCGCCCAGGAGGCCGAGGAGTCGCCGGCCGTGCTGATCGAATACGCGCGCGCCTGGCTGGAGAGCGAAGAGAGCGAGCCGTTCCGCGAGATGGCCGCCGAGCTCGACGACGGCACCGACCTCGCCTGATCCGGATGCCGGCTTCCTCGACGAGCCCCGCGAGACCACCTGCCGCGGCATCCGTCGTCGCGCTGCTCGTGGTCGCGCTGGCGGCGTGCGCCCCGTCGGCGCCGGCGACGGTGGTCGCCGGCACGCGCGTCGTCGTGGCGTGGCCGGGTGAGCTCACCTCGCTCAACGCCCTCGCCGATCCGACCGCCGGCAACCTCGACATCGCCGCCGCGACCCGGGACGACTTCGGCGCCGTCGTCGACGGCGAGTTCGTCGCCGACCCGGGCTTCGGGACGGTCTCGATCGTCGGCGACGACCCGTTCACCGTGCGCTACGACCTCGCCGAGCCGTCGTGGTCGGACGGCACGCCGCTGGATGCCGCCGACCTGCTGCTCGGCTGGGCGGCGGCGACCGGCATCCTGGATCTCGACGGCGACCCTGACGGTGGCCCCGACGCGGCGCACGCCGTCCCGACGGTGGACGAGTTCGCCCGCGCGATCGAGGTGACCTTCCCGCAGCCGACGATCGGGTGGCAGACGGCCGTGTCGGCGCAGGTGCCGGCGCACATCGTCGGGCGGCTCGCGTTCGGCGAAGACGACGCCATGCAGGCCAAGCAGTCGGTGATCCGGGCGATCGAGGACGATGACGCCACGGCCCTCGCCGCGATCGCCGAGGCCTGGCACAGCGGGTTCGACGTCGGCGACGGGACCGGGCTCTCCGCGGACCTGCTCGTCTCCAGCGGCCCGTATCAGGTCGGCGAGGTCAGCGGGGGGATCGACGGGCAGAGCGTGACCCTCGTCCCCAACGCGGGATATCGCGGGGCCGTGACCGCGCAGGTCGCCCAGATCGACCTGGTGCCCTCGGGCGACGACCCGATCGCGGCCATCGGCGACACACTGGATGTCGCGCAGGTGGCCCCCACCGCCGAGAACCGCGCGCCCATCCACGAGCTGGAGCGGCTCGACTCCACGGCGGAGGCGACCAACGACGGCAGCGTCTGGACCGTGCGGCTGCGCCCGGCCGGCGTGTTCGCGGGCACGGCGGCGCGGGCGGCGTTCTTGCGGATGGCGCCCGTGAACGACCTGATCGACCGCGGCGCCGGCGAATGGGCGTCGGCGTACGCGAAGACGACGTCGGTGGTGGCCGTGCCCGGGTCGCGCGCCTACGACATCGTGGCCGAGGACTCGGGGTTCACGGCGGCGCTCGGCACGCCCGCCGACGACGCGGCGCTCGACCGCGAGGCCGCCGGCATCCCGGCCGGAACCGCCGTGTGCGTGCTGTACGACCGTGGCAGCGCGTTCGCCGCCGGGGCGTTCGCGGCGCTGCGCGACGCGGCGGCCGAGGCCGGGTGGGCCGTCGCGGACTGCGGCAGCGACGACCTGGGCGCGGCCGTCGCGGCCGGCGGCTGGGACGCGCTCATCGACCGGACGCCGGTGCCCCTGACCCCGGCGCGGCTCGCCGAACAGTGGGGGAGCGCGGCGGGGCTGGCCCCGCCCGACGCCGACCGCGACGACCTCATCGCGCAGCTCGCCCAGACCGTCGACGTCTACCAGGCGCGCGAGCTGCTGGGGGAGATCGAGGCATCGATCGTGCGTGCCGCCGTCGTGCGCCCGCTCGCGATGAACCCGGTCGTCACGGTCGTCGATCGGGGCGTCACCGGCGTCGCCGCCCGCAACTCCCCGGCGTCGCTGACCTGGGGCGTCGCGCACTGGGCCGTCGTGCCCTGACCCGCGCCAGTTTGCAGGACCGGGTGTGACTCGGCGGCCGGTTTCGGGCCGCCGAGTTCACTTCTGTCACGGGTGATCCTGCAAGTTGGTTGCGGGCAGAGCCTGCACGGCATATTCTGGAGGGCTGTCGTCCCCGCCCACCGACTCTCTGGAGGAAGCCATGTCCACGGCCATCGTCGCAACGAAGCCCGCCGTCCTCCCGGTCGCCTCCGGCGCCGGAGTCACCCGGTTCACCGGATCGTCCCGGGGGTAACGCCCGCGCGCTCTCTTCCGGCGGCATAGCCCCGCCGCGTGCGGTGTTCTCCCTGACAGGACGGCTCGTCCTGTGGCGCCGCCGCGCGCCCACCCTTTCCGTCGAGCGATCACCTCGGCACCCGTACCACCCCACAAGGATCATGACCTCCGTCAGCGACTCCCCCGCAACAGCCACCGCAACGGCCGCCGCAACAGCCCCCGCGCAGACCGAGCGGCTGTCCACCCCGCGCGCGCTCGCGCGGCTCTACCCGTTCGCGAAGCCCGTCCTGCCGCGCCTCGTCCTCGGCGCCGTCAGCGCGCTCGTCGCGAGCCTGCTCGCCCTCTCGATCCCGCTCGTGCTGGAGGTGCTCGTGCAGGGGCCGATCGCCTCCGGCGACCTCGCCCAGCTGGTCTGGGGCTCGGTCGCGATCCTCGCGCTCGGGCTGCTCGAGGCTCTCATGGTGTGGTTCCGGCGCTGGTTCGTGCTGGGCCCCTCGACCAGGGTCGAGTACGACCTGCGCACGAGCTTCTACCGGCGCCTGCAGCGCCTGCCGGTCGCCTTCCACGACCGCTGGCAGTCGGGTCAGCTCCTGAGCCGCATGATGCAGGACATCAGCATGCTGCGCCGCTGGATGGCCTTCGGCATCGTGCTGCTCGTCGTCAATACGCTGACGATCCTCGTCGGCATGCTGCTGCTGTTCCGCTGGCACTGGGCGCTCGGGGTGAGCTTTCTCGTCGTGTGCGCGCCGCTGTGGTACGCCGGATACCGCTTCGAGAACGCCTACGGCGTGCTCGCGCGGCAGAGCCAGGACCAGGCCGGCGACCTCGCGACCAGCGTCGAGGAGAGCGTGCACGGCATCCGGGTGCTGAAGGCGTTCGGCCGCGGCGCGCACGCCCTGCGCAAGTTCACGCACCAGGCCGAGACCCTGCGCGAGACCGAGATCAAGAAGGCCCGCGCCGTGGGCTGGATCTGGTTCTGGCTCGTGCTGCTGCCCGACATCGCGTTCGCGCTGTGCCTGGGCGTCGGCATCGTGCTGCAGCAGCTCGGCCAGCTGAGCCTCGCCGAGCTCGTCGCCTTCTTCGCGATGGCGACGGTGCTGCGCTGGCCGATGGAGTCGATCGGCTTCCTCTTCTCGTTCCTGCTCGACGCCCGCACCGCGACCGACCGCATCTTCGAGGTGTTCGACGAGGAGAACACGATCGTCGACGCCGCCGACCCGACGACGGTGGCGACCCCGCGCGGCGCGCTCGCCTTCGAGGGTGCGCATTTCCGGTACCAGGATGCCGCGGCATCCGAACGGGATCTCCTCGACGGCATCGAGCTGCGGCTCGAACCGGGCGAGACGATGGCGCTCGTGGGCCTCACCGGCTCGGGCAAGACGACCCTCACGACGCTGCCGGGGCGGCTGTACGACGTCACCGGCGGCCGCGTCACGATCGACGGCGTGGACGTGCGCGACCTCACCCTGCGTGAGCTGCGCACGCACGTCGGCATGGCCTTCGAGGATGCGACGCTGTTCTCGCAGTCGGTGCGCGAGAACGTCCTGCTCGGCCGCGAAGACCTCGAACCGGGCAGCCCCGAGGCCGAGGCCGTGCTGCGCGAGGCGCTCGCCGTCGCGCAGGCCGGCTTCGTCGACGACCTGCCCGACGGCGTCGACACGATCATCGGCGAGGAGGGGCTGTCGCTGTCGGGCGGTCAGCGTCAGCGGCTTGCGCTCGCCCGTGCCGTCGCGGCGCGACCGGCGGTGCTCGTGCTCGACGACCCGCTGTCGGCCCTCGACGTCGATACCGAGGCGCTCGTCGAAGACGCGCTGCGCGAGGTCATGGCCGACACGACGACCCTCGTCGTCGCGCACCGGCCGTCGACGGTGCTGCTCGCCGACCGTGTCGCCCTGCTGCAGGCCGGCCGCATCACGGCGGTCGGCACGCACGCCGAGCTGCTGCGGTCGTCGGATCACTACCGGCACGTCATCTTCGAGCCTGGAGGATGCGCAGCTGAAAGCCCGCCAGAACGCCATGGAGGTGAACCGATGAGCACGGCATCCGTCGCCGGAACGATCGGCGAAGACCGGTCGGACTACACGCGCGACGAGTCGCGCGCCATCCGCCGTCGCTCGCTGCGGCTGCTGGGTTCGCTCGTGGGCCCGCTGCGCCGGCAGCTCATCCTCGCCGGCGTCGTGCTGACGATCTCGACGGCGCTGCGTGTCGCCGGCCCCGCGCTGATCGCGTACGGCCTGAACACGGCGCTGCCGCAGGTGATCGACGATGCGAACTGGATGCCGACGATCGTCGTGGTGGCCGTCTACCTCGTCGCCGGCATCGGCGGCGCGGCCCTGATCGGCTGGTACGCCGTCGTGGCGGCGCGCCTCACGCAGGCCGTCATGCTCGACCTGCGCAAGCGCATCTTCCTGCACACGCAGCGGCTCAGCCTGGAGTTCCACGAGTCGTACACGTCGGGCCGCATCATCTCGCGGCAGACGAGCGACCTCGACTCGATCCGCGAGCTCCTCGACGGCGGCCTCAACGAGCTCGTCTCGGGGGTGCTGTACGGCGGGTTCACGCTCATTGCGCTGCTGCTGCTGGACTGGCAGTCGGGCGTCGTGCTGGCGCTGGCCGCCGTGCCGCTGGGGCTCCTCATGCGCTGGTTCTACCGCAACTCGCAGCGGACGTATCGCGAGTCGCGGGTGGTGAGCGCCAAGGTGATCGTGAAGTTCGTCGAGACGATGACCGGCATCCGCGCCGTCAAGGCCTTCCGCAAAGAGCCGCGCAACGATGAGGAGTTCGGCGATCTTGCGGGCCAGTACCGCGACGTGAACATGCGCTCGCTGCGCCTGTTCGGCACGTTCGAGCCTGGCATGATGGCGGTGTCGGCGTTCGCCGTCACGGGCGTGCTGGTGTGGGGCGGCATCCGGGTCACGCAGGGCGAACTGCTCGTCGGAACGCTGCTGGCGGCCGTGCTGTACGTGCGCAACTTCTTCTCGCCGCTGCAGGAGATCGCGTTCTTCCTGAACTCGTACCAGTCGGCCACGGCCGCACTGGAGAAGGTCTCGGGCGTGCTGGAGGAGGAGCCGACGGTGCCCGACCCGGCCCACCCGGTCGACCTGTGGGAGGCGAAGGGGCACATCGAGTTCCGGGGCGTCGAGTTCGGCTATTCCGGCGACCGCACGATCCTGCCCGACTTCTCACTCGACATCCCGGCCGGTCAGACGATCGCGCTGGTCGGCACGACCGGTGCGGGCAAGTCGACCCTCGCCAAGCTCGTGTCGCGCTTCTACGACCCGACTCGGGGCGCCGTCACGCTCGACGGCGTCGACCTGCGGGCGCTGCATCCGAAGGATCTGCGCCGCGCGATCGTCATGGTGACGCAGGAGGCGTACCTGTTCAGCGGCACCGTCGCCGACAACATCGCGCTGGGCAAGCCCGACGCGACGCTGGAGGAGATCAAGGCCGCCGCCCGCGCGGTGGGCGCGGACGCCTTCATCGAGCGGCTGCCCGACGGCTACGGCACGGATGTGAACAAGCGCGGCGGCCGCGTGTCGGCGGGGCAGCGGCAGCTGATCTCGTTCGCGCGGGCCTTCCTGGCGAACCCGGCGGTGCTGATCCTCGACGAGGCGACGGCGTCGCTGGACATCCCCAGCGAGCGCCAGATCCAGCTGGCGCTGCAGACGCTGCTGGGCGGCCGCACGGCGATCATCATCGCGCACCGCCTGTCGACGGTCGCGATCGCCGACCGGGTGCTCGTGATGGAGTACGGCCGCATCATCGAGGATGACGCCCCCGACGTCCTCGTCGCCGGCACGGGCAAGTTCGCGCAGCTGCACGCGGCCTGGCGCGAGTCGCTGGTCTAGCGCATCCGCCGACGCCGAGACCCACATTCTGCGTCGAGACCCACGCGCAGAACGTGGGTCTCGACGCACAGAGCGGGTCTCGGTGAAAGGCCTGCCGTCGCCGCGAGGGCGGATGCCGGGGGCACGCGCGGCCGAACGGCGGACCCGGGGCGACGGGGCCTCGAAGGGGGAGGGTGGCTCGAGACCCCGCCGCCGGTCTGCGGGTGAGATGGAGCGATGGAGGGCGGCGCTGCTGATTACAGGCGGATCTCGGCGACGACTTCGCCGTACTCGGTCTCGTCCACCGGAGTGAACCCGACGCGCTCGAAGAACGCCCCGGGGCCGTCGTGCCCGCCCTCGTAGATCACGTCGACGCGATCCATGCCGCGCGAGCGGGCCTCTTCGAGGAGCTTCTCCACCGCGAAGCGGCCGACGCCGCGGCCCTGGTCGTCGGCGCCCACGTTGATGCGCCACAGGACGGAGCGGAAATACTCCTGCGGCGCGTCGGGATCGAAGTTCGCGCTGACGAAGCCGACGACCTCGTCGTCGTCGAGCACGACGCGCTGCCACGCCGTCGCCGGGTTCACGACGGCGCCCGCCACGGCGTAACTGGTGGGAGCGAGGAACTGCTCCTGACCGGGCTTGAGGGACATGGTGTTGACCGCGACGATCGTCGCGGCGGACAGTTCCACGAGGCGCAGCGCGGTCATGACTCCAGGGTACCGCCCTGTCCGCCCCGCGGCATCAGGGATTCGTCATGAAATGGCACAGCCGTGCGGCCGGCCGGCCGGAGATATCTCGACGTCAAGATACTTTCGCCGGTGCGCTAGGCTGAGAATCGATCCGCGACGCCCTCGGGAACCCGACGAAACAGGAAGACCAGACGTGCCTGAGTCCACCATCATCTACACCCACACCGACGAGGCTCCGGCACTGGCCACCGCGTCGTTCCTGCCGATCGTGAAGGCCTTCGCCGGGCAGGCGGGCGTCGAGATCGACACCCGCGACATCTCGCTGGCCGGCCGCATCCTCGCGGCGTTCCCGCAGCGGCTGAATCCCGAGCAGCAGGTGGGCGACGCCCTCGCCGAGCTCGGCGGCCTGGCCACGCTCCCCGAGGCGAACATCATCAAACTGCCGAACATCTCGGCATCCATCCCCCAGCTCAAGGCGGCGATCGCCGAGCTCCAGTCGCAGGGCTACGACATCCCCGACTATCCCGACGACGCGGCGACGGTCGAGGACAAGGACATCCGCGCCCGCTACGACCGCATCAAGGGGTCGGCGGTCAACCCGGTGCTGCGCGAGGGCAACAGCGACCGCCGCGCGCCGCTGTCGGTGAAGAACTACGCCCGCAAGCATCCGCACCGCAACAAGCCGTTCGCGGTCGGCTCGAAGACCCGCGTCGCGACGATGGGCCACGACGACTTCAAGAGCAACGAGAAGAGCTGGGTCGCCGCGCACGACGACGTCCTGTCGGTGCGGCACACGGCATCCGATGGCACCGTCACGGTGCTCAAGGAGGGCCTGAAGGTGCTCCCGCGCGAGGTGATCGACGCGACCTTCCTGTCGGCGCGGGCGCTCGACGCGTTCCTGGCCGACACGATCGCGCAGGCCAAGGCCGAGAACGTGCTGTACTCGGTGCACCTGAAGGCGACGATGATGAAGGTCAGCGACCCCATCATCTTCGGTCACGTCGTGCGCGCCTTCTTCAAGGACGTCTTCGACACCTACGGTGCCACCCTGGATGCCGCGGGCCTGGACGGCAACAACGGCCTGGGTGCGATCCTGGCCGGACTCGGCGAGGTCGACGGGGGAGAGGCCATCGCCGCCGCCTTCGCCGCCGACCTGCAGGGCGGCCCGCGCCTGTCGTACGTGAACAGCGACAAGGGCATCACGAACCTGCACGTGCCCAGCGACGTCATCGTCGACGCGTCGATGCCCGCCCTCATCCGCAACGGCGGCAAGCTGTGGGGTGTCGACGGCGGTGAGGACGACACGATCGCCGTCATCCCCGACTCGTCGTACGCCGGCGTCTATCAGGCGGTCATCGACGACGTCATCGCCAACGGCCCGCTCGACCCGGCGACGATCGGCACCGTGCCCAACGTCGGCCTCATGGCGCAGGCCGCCGAGGAGTACGGCAGCCACGACAAGACGTTCGAGATCCCGTCCGACGGCGTCGTGCAGGTCCTGGCGAGCGACGGCACGGTGCTCATCGAGCACGAGGTCGGCGCGGGCGACATCTGGCGTGCGACGCAGACCAAGCACATCGCGGTCGTCGACTGGGTGCGCCTGGCCGTCGCGCGCGCCCGCGCCACCGGCGCCCCGGCCGTGTTCTGGCTCGACCTCACCCGTGCGCACGACGCGCAGCTGATCGCGAAGGTGCACCAGGCGCTCGCGACCGTCGACACCGGCGACGTGACGATCCTCATCCTGCCGCCCGACGAGGCGACCCGGTTCTCCCTGGCGCGGCTGCGCAAGGGCGAGGACACCATCTCGGTGACCGGCAACGTGCTGCGCGACTACCTCACCGACCTGTTCCCGATCCTCGAAGTCGGCACGTCGGCGAAGATGCTCTCGATCGTGCCGCTGCTGGCCGGCGGGGGGCTGTTCGAGACCGGCGCCGGCGGGTCGGCGCCCAAGCACGTGCAGCAGCTGCTGGAAGAGGACTACCTGCGCTGGGATTCGCTCGGCGAGTTCTTCGCGCTCGCGGCATCGTTCGAGCACCTCGCCGAGTACACCGGCAACGCGAAGGCGCGCGTGCTCGCCGACACCCTCGATGCCGCCACCGGCACGTTCCTCGAGAACGACCGCTCGCCGGGCCGTGCGCTGGGCACGATCGACAACCGCGGCAGCCACTTCTACCTGGGCCTGTACTGGGCGCAGGAGCTCGCGCGCCAGAGCGCGGATGCCGAGCTGGCCGCCGCCTTCGCGCCGGTTGCGGCGGCGTTGACCGCCGCCGAGGAGCGGATCGTCGCGGAGCTGAACGGTGTGCAGGGTCACCCGGTCGAGATCGGCGGCTACTACCACCCCGACGAGGCGAAGGTCGCCGCCGTCATGCGCCCCTCGGCGACGCTCAACGCCGTCATCGACGCCCTCTGACGGGGTGATGCCGCAGCATCCACCCCCTCCTTCCGCCACAGCGCTCCCGCGAAACAGCATCTGTGCACCGAAACAGCGGCCGGCAGCTGCAGTCTCGGTGCACCGATGCAGTCTCGCGGTCAGGGTAACGGGGGAGGACGGGGGAGGGGGATGCCGGGAGGGTTAGGCGTGGATCCAGACGTCGGTGCCGGTGGGGGCCCAGGTGTAGATCTGCTCGGCGCGGTAGTTGGGCATGCCGACGCAGCCGTGGCTCATCGCGGTGCCGAAGTTGTTGTGCCAGTACACGCCGTGGAACGCCTGGCTGCCGTTGAAATACATGATCCACTCGACGTTGGGGACGTCGTAGTTCCAGTATGCGTCGGTCGATGACGTCGAGGTCATCGTCTGCACGCGGTAGTGGCTGTTGACGCGGTAGTGGCCGGTCTCGGTCGGCGAGCGGCTCTCGCCGCTGGAGATGTACCACGAGTCGACGACGGCGCCGTTCTCCTTGAGGTACAGCCGCTGCTCGCTCAGGTCGACCTCGAGCAGGCGCTGCAGCGTCGTCGTGACCGCCGGCGTGACCTCGACGGGCAGGGTGTAGACGCCGTTGCCCGACGCGAGCTGTGCCGCGAACTCGGTTGCGACCTCGCTCGTGTCGCCGAGCACGCGCCCGTCGGCGCCCGGGATGGTCGTCTCCAGCACGGTGCCGTCGGAGTTGGTGATGACTGTGCCGTTGGCCGCAGCGCGGTCGACGAGCGGCTGGAGCGTGTCGACGACGGGCTGGATCTTCGCGGCATCCGCGGTGATCTCGTACCCGCCTTTTGCGTCGGCGGTGATCGTCAGCCAGCTCGCGGCGGTGGCGGCGTCGACCGGGACGGTGCGCTCGTCGCCGACGTAGAAGCCGATGTTCGCGAGCATCGCGTTCGCCTCGTCGGCCGCGGCCTGCGCCTTCTCGGTCGTGGCCGGGGAGGCGACGGGGCTCGTGACGACGTCGATCGTCGTCGACTCTTCGCCCGCGGCGAAGGCCGTGTTCAGCGCCGCCGTGACGACGTCGAGGTCGATGCCGTGACCGGCGACGGCCGGGGTCACGGTGTAGGCGGTGCCGTCGAAGGCGACGGTCGCGGCCACCGGGTCGAGGTAGCTGCCCGGCAGCGCGTCGCGCAGCGCCGCCGTCGCCGTGTCGGCGTCGAGGGTGACGGGAGCGCTGACGGGGTCGCCGAACCACTGCGTGAGGTTCCACATCGGGCGCTGATCGAACGCGGCCGACGCCAGGGCGCCGGCGTCGAGGGTCGCGCCGAGCTCGGCGGCGGTGACGGACGGGCCGCCCTCCCCGAGCAC
The DNA here is from genome assembly GCF_047602155.1 of Microbacterium sp. Taxonomy (GTDB): domain Bacteria; phylum Actinomycetota; class Actinomycetes; order Actinomycetales; family Microbacteriaceae; genus Microbacterium. Next base: position 1,701,899 of record NZ_JASGHZ010000001.1, read on the forward strand.
GACGGTCGTGGCGGCGAGCTGCTGCGCGACGGCGTCGGTGGCCGCGCCCTCGGTGAGCAGGCCGACCGGGACGCCGGCGACGGAGGTGCCCGGCGCGATGAGCACGAGGGATGCCGCGACCGCACCGGCCGTGACGACGGCGACCGGCACGCCGATCCACAGCCAGAGGCGCTTCTTCTTCGGGGCGGGCTCGGACGGCGCCCACTGCACGGGCGCTCCGGCGTCGGTCGGCGGTGCCGCGCCGAGCACGGCGGTCGCCGCGGCGTCGTCGACGGACGACGGGACGGCCGGAGTCTGCCCGGTATCGTCCTTCGTGGCGAGATCCGTCACCGCGACACCCCCGTGATTGAGCGCAAAGAGCGCGAGACCGCGCCCTTCTATGGTACGCGATGCACGCGGAAATCCGGGGTGTGCGCGCAGTGCCCTCGGGAGAGGGGGCACGGCCGGGTGACGGCGGTCAGCGCTCGCTCGCTATCGGCCGTGGACCGGACGGGGATGCGCCCGGCGTGACGGGCGAGAGTGCGAGACGACGAATGTAACGATTTTGTAAAGACGGCGATCAAATTCCTCGCCGGGCTTGCGCAAGGTTTGTTCGTAAGGTCTACTAACAAACATGTTCGGAGCAGATCAGCAGCGTGGCGCACCCGAGGCGACGATCCCCGGTGCAGCGATGGCACTGCCGGCGCGCGCGTTCGGCTCCGGGCGCCCCCTGCGCCGCGCCGCAAAGGTCCTGCCCGAGCACGCCCGCGCGCACAACCGCTCGCTCGTGCTGCAGACCCTCTTCCACCAGGGTGCCATGAGCCGCGCCGACCTGTCGCGCGAGACCGGCCTCACCCGCGTCACGATCTCCGACCTCGTCGCCGAGCTCATCGACGACGGCTACGTCGCCGAGCTCGGCACCCGCGAGGCGACCGGGCCCGGCAAGCCCGCGATCCTCGTCGACCTCGACCGTGAGGGCCACCGTATCGTCGGCATCGACCTGTCGGGCACCGGCCGCTTCCTCGGCGCCGTGCTCACCCTCGACGGCGAGATCGTCGCGCGACACAGCGCCCCGGTGCCGGCCGACCCCGCCGACATCCTCCGCGTCGTCATCGACCTCGCCCGCCGCCTCGTCGCGGATGCGCACGCTCCGGTGCTCGGCGTCGGCGTGGGCACTCCCGGTGTCGTCGACGACGCCGGTGTCGTGCTGACGGCCCCGAACTTCGGCTGGACCGGCATCCCGCTGCAACGGTCTCTGCACGACGAGCTGGGACTGCCCGTCCTCGTCGCCAACGACGCGAACGCCGCCGTGCTCGCCGAGTACACGTTCGGCGCCGCCGACGACGACGTGCTGCTGGTGCGCGTCGGCCGCGGTGTCGGCTCGGGCCTGCTCGCGGGCGGTCAGCCCATGCGCGGCAGCCGCTTCGCCGCGGGCGAGATCGGCCACGTCACGGTCGGGACCGACGGCGGACCGGTGTGCGTCTGCGGCAAGGTCGGATGCCTGGAGGCCTGGCTCTCGGAGCCCGCGCTGAGCGCGCGCCTGGCCGAGCCGGGCGCGGCGCGCGACGCCGTCCTGCGTGACGCGGGCGGTCGCCTCGGCATCGCCCTGGCACCCGTCGTGGGGGTCCTGGACCTGTCGGAGATCGTGCTCTCCGGCCCCCCTGAGCTTCTCGACGGCCCCCTCGCGGGGGCATGCGTCGAGTCACTGCGCACCCGCACGCTCGCTCCGTTCAACGAGGGCGTGCAGGTTCGGATGACGACGCAAGGCGAGGACATCGTCCTGCGCGGCGCGGCCGTCATGGTCCTGTCGGGACAGCTCGGGGTGTCCTGACGCCCACACCACCCCGGACGGCCACGTCGGCCCACGGGAACCACCAAGAGAGACAAAGGAAGTCACCATGAACAAGAAGCTCGGAGCACTCGCGCTCCTCGGCGCTTCGGCTGTCGTTCTCGCCGGCTGTGCGGGCGGCAGCGCTGCCCCCGCAGAGTCCGAGGCCGCCACCGGCGATCTCACGGTCTGGCTCGTCGGCAGCGACACGCCGGACACGGCCCGTCAGTACCTGAAGGACACGTTCGAGACCGAGAACGAGGGGTGGACCCTCACGATCGAGCAGAAGACGTGGGACGACGTGTCGAACACGTACACCGCGGCGCTGTCGTCGAACGACGCGCCCGACGTCGTCGAGGTCGGCAACACGCAGGCGCTCGGCTTCGCGGATGCCGGCCTGTTCCTCGACATCTCCGACATCAAGGCCGACCTCGGCGGCGACGACCTGCTCGGCGGCCTCGTCGACGCGGGCACGCTCGACGGCAGCCTGTACGCGGCCCCGTACTACGCCGGCGGCCGGGTCGTCTTCTACACCCCGCAGATCGTCGGCGACACGCTGCCTACCACGCTCGAGGAGTACGTCGAGAAGGGCATCGCGCTGAAGACCGACACCGTCTCGGGCATCTTCGCCCCCGGCAAGGACTGGTACAACGCGCTGCCCTACATCTGGACCTACGGCGGCGAGATCGCCGTGCAGGACAGCGACGGCACGTGGGACGCGCAGCTGTCCAGCGACAAGAGCCTGAAGGGTCTCGAGCTGCTGCAGAAGGTCTACACGCAGGCCTCGGTGGCGCCGGTCGACGGCAACGAGCGGCTCGGCAACATCGCGTTCTGCGCCGGCGAGGTGGGCTTCCTGTCCAGCCCCGCCTGGGCCGCCGGCAACCTGACCGGTGCCTGGCCGTGGGGCGACGAGGCCGCGGGTGAGGAAGTCTCCAACGGATGCCCCGACACCTACGCCAAGGACCTCTCCGCCTTCGCCCTCCCGGGGGCCGTGGCCGGCGAGACCGCGCCGATCTTCGCGGGTGGCTCGAACGTCGCCGTCGCCTACAAGTCCGACGCCCCGGCCAAGGCCAAGGCCGCCCTGAAGATCATGCTCTCCGAGGACTACCAGAAGCTGCTGGCCGAGCAGAGCCTGACCCCGGGCATCGTCTCGGCGGCGAAGTACCTGCCCGACACCGACATCGCGAAGGCGCAGGCCGAGGGTCTGGCCAACTCGAAGTTCACCCCGACGAGCCCCCACTGGGCCGAGGTCGAGGCGGCGCAGATCATCCCCGACGCGCTCGTGAAGATCGCGCAGGGCGGCGACGTCACCCAGATCGCGACGCAGCTCGACACCGACATCGAGGCGATCCTCAACAAGTAGGCAGCACCCGGGAGGGGGTTCCGGCCGGATGCCGGTCGGAACCCCCTCTCCTGTCGAGAAAGAAAGGAGGCGAGCGATGACCGCGATCGACCTGGCCGGCACGGCCACCCAGCGCGAGCGACGCAAGCGCTGGCGCGAGACGCGCGGCGCCTGGGCGCTGCTGCTGCCCTCGCTGATCGTCCTCGGCGTCATGGTCGGCTACCCCGCCGTCACCATGTTCATCCAGGCGTTCACCGACTACACCGTCAAGAACAAGGTGCAGGGAACGGCCCCCGACTTCATCGGGTTCGAGAACTTCGTCGACCTGTTCACGACGTCGGACTTTCCCGCCGTCCTCGTCCGCAGCCTCTCGCTGATGGTCGTGCTGACGTTCTTCATCCTCGTCTTCGGCGTGCTCGTCGCCGTGCTCATGACGCGGCTGAGCCGCGCCTGGCGCATCATCGTCTCGGTCGGCCTGCTCCTGGCCTGGGCCATGCCGCCCCTGACCGCCACCGTCGTGTGGGGCTGGATCTTCGACACGCAGTACGGCCTCGTCAACTGGTTCCTGGGCACCGTCACCGGCACGTCGGAGTGGACCAACCACTCCTGGCTCCTGGAACCCCTCTCGTTCTTCCTCGTGCTCACGATCATCGTCGTGTGGCAGGGCATCCCCTTCGTCGCCTTCACGACCTACGCCGGGCTCGGCCAGGTGCCCGCAGAGGTGCTCGAAGCGGCATCCCTCGACGGCGCGAGCGGCGTGAAGCGCTTCCGCTACATCGTGTTCCCGTACCTGCGCAGCATCCTCACCGTCGTGCTCGTGCTGCAGATCATCTGGAACCTGCGCATCTTCACCCAGGTCTATGCGCTGCAGACCCGCGGCGGCATCGCCGCCGACACCAACGTGCTCGGCACCTATCTGTTCCGTCAGGGCGTCGGCGAGTTCGGCTCGACCTCGGCGATCGGCGTGTTCATGGTCATCCTGCTGCTGATCCTCTCCTGGGGATACGTGCGCACGACGCTCAAGGAGGAGGAGCTGTGAGCAGCCAGGTGAACGTCAGCACCCAGGTCGGCACGGTCGGCGCCCCGCAGCTGGACAAGAAGGTGCGACGCGGCTCGATCGACGCGCGCCGCCCCTCCGGCCGCAAGGTCGCCACCCGCACCCTGCTGAACCTCGCGGCGCTCGTCGTGTTCGTGTGCTCGGTCTTCCCGGTGTACTACATGGTGAACCTCGCGTTCACGCCGAACGCGAAGATCGTCAGCCGCGAGCCGAGCCTGTTCCCGGTGGATTTCACGGTGAACAACTTCGTCACGGCGTGGACCCGCGAGGCCGCCACCGGTCAGACCGACTTCCCGCACGCGCTGACCACGACGGTCACCGTCACGGCGGGCGTGCTCGTCGTCACCCTGCTGTTCGCGTTCCTCGCCTCGGTCGCCCTCGCCCGCTTCCGCTTCACGGGGCGCCGCACCTTCATCGTCGCCGTGCTCATCGTGCAGATGATTCCCGGTGAGGCGATGATGTTCACGATCTACGGCATGATCGACGACTGGCACCTGATGAACACCCTGCTGGGCCTCGGCATCGTCTACACGGCCGCCGTCATCCCGTTCACCATCTGGACCCTGCGCGGGTTCGTCGCCGGCGTCCCCGCCGACCTCGAAGAGGCGGCGATGATCGACGGCTGCACGAAGTCGCAGGCGTTCTGGAAGGTCACCTTTCCGCTGCTCGCACCCGGCCTCGTGTCCACCGGCATCTTCGCCTTCATCCAGGCGTGGAACGAGTTCACGATGGCGCTGCTGCTCATGAGCGGCTACAACCTGACGCTCATGCCGTGGCTGAACGCCTTCCAGTCGTCGTCGGTCGGCGGCGCGGTCAACTGGGGCGCCGTCATGGCCGGGTCGACGATGATCGCCCTGCCGGTCATGATCTTCTTCCTCTTCGTCCAGGGGCGGATGACCGGAGGTCTCGTCTCGGGCGCGGTGAAGGGCTGATGCGGCTCGGGTTCGACGTCGGCGGCACCAAGACCGATGCCGTCGTCACCGACGGTGCGGGACGCATCGTGGCGCGGACGCGCCGCCCGACCGCGTGGGGTCCGCAGGGCGTCGTCGACACGGTCCTCGGCCTCGTCGACGAGCTGGCGGAGGTGCCGGGCGTCGCCGCGTCGCCGTTCACGTCGATCGGGATCGGCATGCCCGGCCAGGTCGCCCCCGGCACGTCGATCGTCACGCACGCCGTCAACCTCGGCGTCGACGAGCTCGACCTCGGCGCCGCCGTGGGCGCGCGACTGGGGATGCCGGTCGCCGCCGAGAACGACGTCAAGGCCGCCGCCCTCGGGGCGCACGCGCTGTCTCGGCAGAGCCGGGGCGGCGACGCGCGCAGCACCGTCGCGTACCTGAACCTCGGCACCGGCGTCGCCGCCGGGCTCGTCTGCCGCGGCCGACTCTGGCGCGGCGCGCACGGCACCGCCGGCGAGGTCGGGCACATCTCGGTCGCGCCCGACGGGCCGCTGTGCAAGTGCGGACAGCGCGGCTGCATCGAGGCGTTCTGCGGCGGCGCGGCTATCGCCGAGCGTTGGGGGAGGCCGGGCGCGCTGCCCGTGCGCGACGTGTTCGACGCGGCGGATGCCGGCGACCCGGACGCCGTCGCACTGCGGGGCGGCCTCGCCTACGGCGTCGCCGCGGCCGTGCGCGTCATCGTCTTGTCGGGCGACGTCGACGCCGTCGTCATCGGCGGCGGCATCACCGCCCTCGGCGGCCGCATGATAGGCCCCGTCGTGGCCGAGCTCGAGGCCAGCGCGGCGGCGTCGCCGTTCCTGCGCTCGCTGCGCCTGCCCGAGCGGGTCGAGCTGCTGCCCCCGGGTTCGCCCGCGGCGGCGCTCGGTGCATCGATACTGGGAGCATCGAACGCGGAGGAGATCATCACTCATGGCTGAGGTCGTCATCGTCCCGTCCGCCGCGGCGGCCGGTGCGCTCGTCGCCGACGAGATCGTGAAGCTCATCGCGCGCCGTCCCGACGCGGTGCTGGGGCTCGCGACCGGGTCGACCCCGCTGCCGGTCTACGAGGCGCTGCGCTCACGGCTGGCCGGGGTCGACGTGTCACGCGTGCGCGGGTTCGCGCTGGACGAGTACGTCGGCATCGATCCCCGGCATCCGCAGAGCTATCGCTCGGTCATCACGACCGAGGTCGTGGCGCCGCTGGGGCTGAACCCCGAGCGCATCCACACGCCGAACGGGGCGCTTGCGACGATCGCGCACGCCGGCGACGACTACGAGCGCGCCATCGCGGATGCCGGCGGCATCGATCTGCAGCTGCTCGGAATCGGGACGTCGGGGCACATCGGCTTCAACGAGCCGGGCTCGTCGTTCGCGTCGCGCACGCGCGTGAAGACGCTCATCGCGCAGACCCGGCAGGACAACGCGCGGTTCTTCGACACGGTCGACGACGTGCCGATGCACTGCATCACGCAGGGCCTCGGCACGATCCTCGACGCGAGGCACCTGTTCCTGCTCGCGTTCGGGACGGGAAAGGCCGCCGCCGTGGCGGGAGCCGTCGAGGGGCCCGTCACGTCGTCGCTGCCCGGTTCGGCGATCCAGCTGCACCCGCATGCGACCGTCGTCGTCGACGAGGCCGCCGCGTCACAGCTCGCCCACGCCGACTATTACCGCTACGCCTTCGCGAACAAGCCCGCCTGGCAGGGGCTGTAGGCCGCATCCGGGCTCCTACGGCGCGAAGACCTTGCCGGGGTTGAGGATGCCGGTCGGGTCGAACACCCGCACGATCTGGCGCTGCAGCTCCCACTGGTCGTCGCCGAGCTCTTCGGCCAGCCAGCGGCGCTTGAGCACGCCGATGCCGTGCTCGCCGGTGAGCGTGCCGCCCAGGCGCAGGGCGGAGCGGAAGAGGTCGTCGGCGGCATCCCAGATGTGCTGCGGCACCTCCGGCCCGTCGAAGACGAAGTTGGGGTGCAGGTTGCCGTCGCCCGCGTGGCACACCGTCGGGATCGCGACGCCGTGATCGCGCTCGACGCGCGCGATCTCGTCGAACATCGCCGGCAGCGCGCTGCGCGGCACCGAGACGTCCTCGATGAGCGTCGTGCCCAGGGTCTCCATCGCGGGGTGCATCGAGCGGCGGATGCGCCACAACAGTTCGGCCTCGGCGTCATCGGCGGCCAGCCGCACGGTGCCGCCGGCGGCGGCGAGGGTCGCGGTGATCGCTGCGGCCTCGGCATCGGCGGCGACGCCGTCGGTCTGCACGGTCAGCTGCGCGGCGCCGGCCGGCGGCGGGTCGAGGTCGAGCAGCCGGTGGACGGCGTCGAGGCTGGCGGCATCCATCAGCTCCATGATCGCCGGCTGCACGCCCGACGCCGTCACGGCGGCGGCCGCCTCGGCGGCCAGGCGCACGTCGGGGAACAGGGCCGTGAGCGTACGGGAGTGGCCCGGCGCGAGGCGCCGCAGCCTGAGCGTCGCGCCGACGACGACGCCGAGCGTGCCCTCCGAGCCGATGACGAGCGCCGTGAGGTCGAGGCCGGTGACGCCCTTGACGCTGCGGTGGCCGAGGCGCAGCAGCCGCCCGTCGGCGAGCACGAGGTCGACGCCGAGCACGGCATCGCGCACGACGCCGTACTTCGCGCACAGCAGGCCCCCGCACCGGTGGCGATGTTGCCGCCGACCGTGGCGATCTCGCGACTGGCGGGGTCGGGCGCCCACCACAGGCCGTACGGCTCGAGCGCCGCGTTGAGCTCGGCGTTGCGGATGCCGGGCTCGACCACCGCCAGCAGATCGTCGGGGCGCACCTCGAGGATGCGGTTCATCCGCAGCGTCGACAGCACGAGCTCGCCCTCACCGGCGTTCGCGCCGCCGGCCAGTCCCGAGCCCGCGCCGCGCGTGACGACGGGGTGCCCGGTGGCGTGGGCGATGCGCAGCGTCTGCTGCACGTCGTCGACGGATGCCGCGTGCACGACCGCGAGCGGCGTTCCGGCGCAGGCGTGGCCGGACTTGTCGGCGCGCATCGCCTCCCGCAGCGCCGGGTCGGTGTCGACGCGGTCGCCGAGCGCCGCGCGCAGCCGGTCGACGATGGTCACGACAGGCGTCGCCGACCGGCGATGAGGCCCACGGTGACGGCGACGACGGCGAAGGCGAGGCCGATCCAGGCGCTGCCGCTGGTCCACCACACGATCGTCGTGGCGGCGTAGACGAGCAGTTCGACCAGCGCCCGGACGAACGGGTGTACCGGGATCATCGCGCGCGGCGAGACGAACAGCGCCCACAGCGCGATCGCGACCAGCGGCGCACCGATGCCGGCGACGAGGTTCCCCGGGAACGGCCACGCCGTGAACCCCCAGACGGCGAGGGTTGCGAACGCGAACAGCTCGCAGAGGAAGGCGAGGACGTCGACGGCATCCAGCGCGGGGCGCGTGCCGGCGGGTGCGGCGGCATCCGGTGTCGGCGGCGCATCGGGTGCGGTGGGCCGGACGGGAGGCAGGGCGTCGGACATGCGGCCAGTTTACGCGGGCGGATACGGCGAGGCCGCGGCGGTGCGCGCTGTCGACCCGGCCCTGTGCGTTCGACCCGGCCGCGTGCGAGCGGTGCGCAGGCGGCCGGGTCGTCGCCAAGGGGTGGGGTCAACGACGGGCCGCCACCGACCCGGCGCTCAGATCCGGATGCCGTCGACCCAGACCCCGGTCACCCGCAGCGCATCGTCGAGCAGCACGGCGTCGGCGGCGGCGCCGACGCGCAGCGAGCCGAAGCGATCCGCAACCCCGATCGCGCGGGCCGGGACCGACGTGAGCGCCGCGACGGCGGCGGAAAGGGGCAGGCCGCCCGCGACGACGAGGCGCAGGGCGGCATCCTGCGTGAGCGTCGACCCGGCGATCGCGCCGTTCGCGTCGAGCCGTGCCGTGCCGTGCGTGACGGTGACCGACAGGGCGCCGAGCTCGTAGTGCCCGTCCGCGGCGCCCGCGGCGGCCATCGCGTCGGTGACGAGCGCGACGCGGCCGGGCGCCTGCGCGAAGGTCAGGGCGATGACGTCGGGGTGCACGTGCACGCCGTCGGCGACGAGCTCGAGGGTGACCCGCCGGTCGCGCATCGCGGCGACGACCGGGCCGGGGGCGCGGTGATGGATGCCGGGCATCGCGTTGAACGCGTGCGTCAGCAGCGTGGCGCCCGCGTCGAACGCGGCCCGCGCCTGCTCTGCGGTGGCGCCGGTGTGCCCGACGGCGACCGCGACGCCGGCCGCGACGAACCGCCGGGTGGCATCCATCCCGCCGGGAAGCTCGGGCGCCAGCGTCACCTGCCGGATGGTGCCGCGGCCCGCCGCGAGCAGCCGCTCGACCGCCGCCGCATCGGCCGGGCGCAGCAGGCTCTCGGTGTGCGCACCCTTGTGCGCCGGATCGAGGAAGGGGCCCTCGAGATGCGAGCCGAGGATGGTGGCGTCGCGCGCGGCGAGGTCGGCGACGACGGCGACCCGCGCGGCGAGGTCGTCGATCGGCGCGGTGACGAGCGAGACCACGGCGCGCGTCGTGCCGTGCGCGCGGTGCACGGCACGGGCCGTCGCGATCGCCGCGGCGCCCTCGTCGAACGACGCGCCGCCGCCGCCGTGGCCGTGGATGTCGATGAAGCCGGGCGTCAGGTACGCGCCGCCGCCGGCGATGACCTCACCCGCGTGCGCGCGCCAGCCCTGACCGGTGCCGACGGCGCTCACGACGCCGCCGTCGAGGGCGACCCAGGCATCGTCGGTCACGAGCCCGTCGTCGACGAGGCGGACGGAGTGGATGACGGTGGTCATGGCGGGCGGCTCCTCGGCGGGGGCGTCAGTCGGTGGCCCAGTCGATCTCGGGCAGCGGCGTGAACCCGATGCCGAGGCTCGTCCACAGGGGGCCGAGCGCGCCGACGCGGGCGCGGAAGGACTCCCACGTGCGGCCCGCGCTGCCGGGCGCCGGCGACCAGCCCGCCTCGGCCGCCGCCGCGACGCGCGGGAAGACCAGGGCGTCGATGTCGCCGAGGTCGCGCACGGTCTCGGTCCACAGGGGCGCCTCGACGCCGAGGATGCCGGCATCCCCCACGCCCTCGATCACGCGCGCCGGATCCCACTCGTACGCGCGCTGCGCGGTCGTGACGCCGCGTGCCCAGGTGAGCCCCAGGGGGGAGTCGGCGTCGAACTTCATGTCGAGGTAGATCGCATCGGCGGGGGAGAGGATGAGCTGCGCGCCGCCGCGGACGAAGGCGCGCGCCTTCTCGTCCATGCCGCCGACGGGGCTCACGAAGCCCCAGTACTGGCCGACCGTCGTCGGGGCCAGGTCCGTCGCGGCGCCGGCCTCGTGCCAGGTGATCGGAGTCTTGCCGAGCCCCGCGACGAGCGTCGTGACGCGCTGCATGAACGCGGCGAAGTCTTCGGGGCTCGTGCCCAGGCATTCGTCGCCGCCGAGATGCAGGTAGGGGCCGGGGGTCAGCTCGGCCAGCTCGCCGAGCACGTCGGCGAGGAACGCGGAGGTCGCCTCGTCGTGGATCTTCAGCGACGAGAAGCCGACGGCCATCGACTCGAACGGTCGTCCGTGCACGGGCAGCTCGCCGCCGTATCGGCGGATGATCTCGCGCACCTGGTCGCTGATCACCGGCTCTTCGGACAGTTCGGGGTAGGCGAGCGAGATCGCGTGCGTGTGGCCGGGCAGGTCGATCTCGGGCACCACGATCAGGTGCCGTGCGGCGGCGTAGGCGATGATCTCGCGATAGTCGTCCTGCGTGAAGAAGCCGCCCGGGTCGCCGCCGACCGACGTCGACGACGCCTTCGCGGTGAGCTCGGGGCGGCTGCGCAGCTCGAGGCGCCAGCCCTGGTCGTCGGTCAGGTGCAGGTGCAGCGCGTTGAACTTCAGGCTCGCGGCGCGGTCGATGAACGCCTTCACGGTGTCGACGCCGTGGAAGTGGCGGGCGACGTCGAGCATGACGCCGCGGTACGCGAAGCGCGGCGCGTCGTCGATCTCGACGGCGGGGATCTCCCAGCCTGCGGGCGTCCCGGTGGTTCCCGTGGTCTTCGTGAGCAGCTGCCCGAGCGTCTGGATGCCGTAGAACAGCCCCGCCGCGTCGGCGCCCGTCACGGTGACGGCGGTGGCATCCGCGGTGAGGCGGTACGACTCGGGGGCGCCGCCGGGGGCGATCGTCAGCGCGATCGTGCCCGTGCTCCCCGAGCCCGTCGCGGAGCCGGGGGCAGCGCCGGTGCGGGCGGCGAGGAGGGTCCGGAGGTGGGCGGCGGCATCCGCGTCGCCGGCGATGGCGGTCTCGGCCGTGACGGGGAACGGGGCGCCCCGCCGGGCGATGGATGCCGGGAGGGGAACGACGGCTGGTGTGGGCACGATGGTTCCATTCTGCGCGTCCGGATGCCCGCACGCGAGCAAGTTAAGACTCTTAACAAATCGACGGAGTCCAGCCTACCGGCATCCGATATGCTCGTACAGTCGCAACTGGCGTTCAGGTGGGTCACCACCGGGAAGCGACCACCGTGCATTCGACCGCTCGCCTGGGTCGGCTGTGGTACATCGCCGCGTGCAGCGGCATCCACACCACCTTCAGGAGCCCGTCATGACCGACGCCTACTTCAACGCCCCGCTGTCCGAGGTTGATCCCGAGATCGCCCAGGTGCTCGAGCGTGAGCTCGACCGCCAGCGCGGCTACCTCGAGATGATCGCCTCGGAGAACTTCGTGCCGGTCTCGGTGCTGCAGTCGCAGGGCTCGGTGCTGACCAACAAGTACGCCGAGGGCTACCCGGGCCGCCGCTACTACGGCGGCTGCGAAGAGGTCGACGTCGCCGAAGAGCTCGCGATCGCCCGAGCCAAGGCGCTGTTCGGCTCGGAGTTCGCGAACGTGCAGCCGCACTCCGGCGCTTCGGCCAACGCCGCCGTGCTGCACGCGATCGCCCGCCCCGGCGACACGCTGCTCGGCCTGTCGCTCGACCAGGGCGGCCACCTCACGCACGGCATGAAGATCAACTTCTCCGGGCGCCTCTACAACATCGTCGCGTACGGCGTCGACCCGGCGACGTCGATCATCGACATGGACGAGGTGGAACGCCTCGCCGTCCTGCACCAGCCGAAGGTCATCATCGCCGGCTGGTCGGCCTACCCGCGCCAGCTCGACTTCGCGCGGTTCCGTGAGATCGCCGACAAGGTCGGGGCGCTGCTGTGGGTCGACATGGCGCACTTCGCCGGGCTCGTCGCGGCGGGCCTGCACCCGTCGCCCGTGCCGCACGCGCACGTCGTGTCGTCGACCGTGCACAAGACGATCGGCGGGCCGCGCTCGGGCTTCATCCTGACCAACGACCCGGAGATCGCGAAGAAGATCAACTCCGCCGTCTTCCCGGGCCAGCAGGGCGGGCCGCTCATGCACGTCATCGCGGCGAAGGCGACGGCGTTCAAGCTCGCCGCGACCCCGGAGTTCCGCGAGCGCCAGGAGCGCGTCGTGCGCGGCGCCGCCATCCTGGCTGCGCGGCTGTCCGAGCCGGATGTCGCCGCGGCGGGGATCTCGGTGCGCTCGGGCGGCACCGACGTGCACCTCGTGCTCGTCGACCTGCGCGACGCGGCGATCGACGGCAAGCAGGCCGAAGACCTGCTGCACGAGATCCACATCACGGTCAACCGCAACGCCGTGCCCAACGACCCGCGCCCGCCGATGGTCACGTCGGGCCTGCGCATCGGCACGCCGGCGCTCGCGACCCGCGGCTTCGGCGACGCCGAGTTCACCGAGGTGGCCGACATCATCGCCCTCGCCCTGGTGGGCGGCGCGGGCGCTGGTGCCGACGGCGCCGGGGCTGACGGCGAGGCCGGTGCCGCGGGTGTCGACCTCGAGGCGCTGCGCACGCGCGTCGCCGCCCTGACCGCCGCCTTCCCCCTCTACCTCGGCCTGCAGCAGTAGCCCTGCGGCGCTGCCCCGGCATCCGCCCCCTCCCGCCCCCGTCTTCTTGCGAGACAGCATCCGTGCACCGAAACAGCGGTCGCCAGTTGCAGTCTCGGTGCACCGATGCAGTCTCGCGGGGATGAGAAGGGCGGATGCCGAGAATGAAAGGAGCCGCGCATGACGGCACAACGACTCGATGGACGTGCGGCGTCGGCCGCGATCAAGGAGGAGTTGCGCGAGCGGGTCGCGGCGCTGCGCGCGCGCGGCATCGTGCCGGGCATCGCGACGGTTCTCGTGGGCGCCGATCCGGCGTCGCAGCTGTACGTCGGGATGAAGCATCGCGAGTCCGAGGCCATCGGCATGAACTCGATCCAGGTCGAGCTGCCCGCCGACGCGAGCCAGGCCGAGGTCGAGGCGGTCATCGACGAGCTCAACGCCGACCCGGCCTGCCACGGCTACATCGTGCAGCTGCCCCTGCCGAAGCACCTGGACACGGATGCGATCCTGGAGCGCATCGATCCCGCGAAGGATGCCGACGGTCTTCACCCCGTCAACCTCGGCCGGCTCGTCCTCAACGTCAACGGCCCCATCGACACGCCGCTGCCGTGCACGCCGCGCGGTGTGATCGAGCTGCTGTTGCGCGGCGACTACGACCTCACGGGCAAGCACGTCGTCGTCGTCGGGCGCGGCGTGACGATCGGCCGCTCGATCGGCCTGCTGCTCACCCGCCGCGCGATCAACGCGACCGTGACGCTCACGCACACCGGCACCGTCGACCTGCCGTCGTACCTGCGGCAGGCCGACGTCATCGTCGCGGCCGCGGGCGTCAAGCACATCGTGCGGGCCGCGGACGTGAAGCCGGGCGCCGCGGTGCTCGATGTCGGCGTCACGCGCGAGACCGACCCCGAGACCGGCAAGTCCCGCGTCTCCGGCGATGTCGATCCGGATGTCGCGGACGTCGCGGGTTGGCTGTCGCCGAACCCCGGCGGGGTGGGCCCGATGACCGTCGCGCTCCTCATGACGAACGTCGTCGAAGCCGCCGAACGCCTCGCGCGCTGACGCCCGGGTTGAGTCGCGGCGAACCGCGGGTCGCGGCGCCCATCACCCGCAGGATGCCGCGACCGAACCTGCGTGTGCTGGCGCCCCCGGTTGAGTCGCGGCGAACCGCGGGTTGCGGCGCCTGTCACCCGCAGGATGCCGCGACCGAACGGGTGGCGGTGTCCCCGCCCGGGTTGGGTCGCGGCGAACTGCGGGTTGCGGCATCTGTCACCCGCGGTTTGCCGCGATCGAACGGGGTGGTGGTGTCTCCGCTCCGGGTTGAGTCGCGGCGATGCGCGGGTTGCGGCATCTGTCACCCGCGGTTTGCCGCGATCGAACGGGGTGGTGGTGTCTCCGCCGGGGTTGGGTCGCGGCGATGCGCGGGTTGCGGCGTCTGTCACCCGCAGGATGCCGCGACCGAACGGGCGGGTCAGGCGGTGAAGCGGGCGAGGAACTCGCGCGTGCGCGCCTCGCGCGGCGCGGTGAACAGCGCCGCGGGCGAACCCTCCTCGACGATGACGCCCGCGTCGAGGAACACGATGCGGTCGGCGACGTCGCGGGCGAAGGCCATCTCGTGCGTCGCCATGAGGATCGTCGCGCCGTCGGCGGCGAGCCCGCGCACGAGCTCGAGCACCTCGCCGACGAGCTCGGGGTCGAGAGCCGAGGTGATCTCGTCGAGCAGCAGCACCTCGGGGTCGGTGGCGATGGCGCGGGCGATGGCGACGCGCTGCTGCTGACCGCCGGAAAGGCGATCGGGATGCTGCCGGGCATAGTCCGCGAGCCCGACGCGCTCGAGCAGCTCGAGGGCGCGGGCCTCGGCCGCAGCGCGCGGCATCCGGTGTACGACGCGCGAGGCGAGCGTCACGTTGTCGATCACCGACAGGTGCGGGAACAGGTTGTAGCTCTGGAACACGGCGCCCAGCCGCGCCCGCACGCGGTTGCCGTCGACCCGCGGGTCGGAGATGTCGAGGTCGCCGAGGAAGATCTGTCCGTCGTCGATGGGTTCGAGCAGCCCCAGGCACCTCAGCAGCGTCGACTTGCCCGACCCCGACGCGCCGATGAGCGCCACCACCTCGTGCCGGCCGAGCGTGACATCGACGCCGCGCAGCACCTCGCGCTCGCCGAACGACTTCCACACCCCGGAGGCTCGCAGCAGCGCGCTCATAGGATCGACCCCTGCTGCTCGCGGTCGCGCAGTCGCGCCGTGTACCAGTCGGTCAGCCGGATCGTCGGGATCGCGAGCAGCACGAACAGGATGCCGGCGACCACATACGGCGTGAAGTTGTAGGTCAGCGACGCCACCGACTTCGCCGCGGCGATCGCGTCGACGGCGGCGAGGATGGAGATGAGCCCGACGTCCTTCTGCATCGAGATGAAGTCGTTCATGAGCGGGGGCGTCATCTTGCGCAGCGCCTGCGGCAGCACGACGCGCCGCAGCGTCTGCACGTGGCCGAGCCCGAGCGCGCGTGCCGCGAGTCGCTGCGATGGATGCACCGCCTCGATGCCGGCGCGGATCACCTCGGCGACGTACGCGGAGTAGGTCAGGGTCACCGCGATGACGCCGAGCACCACCGGCGGGATGCGCGTGTTCAGGATCGTCGGAAGGCCGAACCCGACCAGGTACAGCACGACGATGAACGGCAGGCCGCGGAACAGGTCGGTGTAGGTCGCCGCGATGACGCGGGCGGGGAAGAAGACCGCACCGCGCAGCGTCCGCAGCAGCGCGATGAGCAGCGCGAAGGCTCCGACGGTGACGACCGACAGACCGAGCACCTGGAGGTTGACGAGGAACCCGTCCCAGACCTTCGGCAGCGCCCGCAGCGCGATCGCCGGATCGAAGAAGAACTGCTGCGTGGCCGCCCAGCCCGACGTGTTGAACACGAACAGCCACGCCAGCGCCGCGACGACGAGCGTCGAGGCGATCGCGACGAGCACCGACCGCTGTTGCCGGCGCCGCCGGTAGGCGCGGCGCTGCTGCTCGAGCGCGCTGACGGTGTGCGGGGTCACGGATCGACGCTACCGGACTCGCCGGAGCGGGATGCCGCGCCCCGCCCGCGCCGGAGTGAGCGCGGTCACTGCAACTGGGTGACGCCGTCGGTGAACACCGACAGCCACTTCTCTTCGAGGGCGGCGAGCGTGCCGTCGGCGCGCAGCTCGTCGACCGCGGCGGAGACGCGCGCCGTCAGCGGCGAGTCCTTCGCCAGCAGCAGGCCCCACTGGTCGGGCACGCCCGCGGCCGGCAGTTCGCCGACGATGAAGGAGTTGTCGATGTAGAAGTTCGCGGCGACGTACGCCGTCGGCGTATCGAGGACGAGGGCGTCGATCTGCGTGCCGAGCGCTGCGACGGCATCCTCGTTCGACGTGTACAGCTGCGGCGCGACGGTCGGCTGGATCGCCTCCTCGATCGTCGCGGCGCTCGTGGAACCGGTCATCGCGCCGAGGACGAGACCCCGGAGGCCGGCGATGTCGGTGACGCCGTCGGCAGGTCCGCCCTTGAGCGCCACGACCGACTGGCTGGCCTCGTAGTACGACGTCGAGAAGTCGACGGCCTGCTTGCGCTCGTCGGTGATCGTGTACTGCTGGATGTTGAAGTCGAAGCTCTTCGGGCCCGGCGCGATGGCGGCCTCGAACGAGGTGCGCACCCAGACGACGTCGTCGTGCGCGAAGCCGAGCTTGTCGGCGACGGCGTAGGCGACGGCGGCCTCGAACCCCTCGCCCGACGAGGGGTCGTCGTCGATGACGTACGGCTCGTACGCCGTCTCACCGGTCGCGATCGTCAGCTTTCCGGGCGTGATATAGCCCGCGTCGCCGGAGTCGGTGATGGTCGCGTCGGGCTCGGCGCCGCCGCTGGCGCAGCCGGAGGCGAGCAGGGCGAGCACGGCCGCGGTGGCGGCGAAGGCGGTGCGCAGGGCGGGACGCGTCATGGGAGATCCTCCGAGGTGGGTGCGGGGCGCATCCCGTGAGAGCTGTGAGGATGCCGCCGCATCCATCCTCGCCGAGGTCACGGCGCGCAGGAGCCTCGGGCGACGCTTTGTTACGAGGTCTTCATGTGCCGAGGTCGTCGAGCATCTTGCGCTGCTCGGCGGTGAGGCCGTCTCTGAGCTCTTCGCGCACGTCCGCCGGAGCCTCGGCGCCCGTCGCGTTTTTGCCGGTGATGCCCGCCTCGGCCTGATCGTAGATCGCGCCCGCCCGCGCCTCGACCTTGTCGACGATCTGGGAGTACACGAACCAGCCGATCGCGATGAACACGGGCGGCAGCACCCAGCCCCAGAACCATCCGCCCGCCGTGGCGCCGGACAGGATCAGGGTGAGGGCCCAGACGATCGCCGCGACGACGAGCACGATGCCGCCCTGCACGAGCACCTCACCGGCCTTCGTGCGCTGCTCGGCCGACTTCGCGGCGTTCCGCGTGAACGCCGTCAGCGCCAGCGGCTTGACCAGCAGCTCGGCGAGGGTCATGACCACGCTCGCCCAGATGGCATGCCACCCGACGTGGGCGGGCGTGAGCACGCCGATCACCAGCAGCACGACGATGTTGAACGCATACAGCGACAGGAACCGCACGACGAGTGACTTCATGTCCCCAGCATCCCACTTGGCGCGTTGGGGAGCGCAAATGGCTCCGAAAGCGGCGCGGAGAGAGTCATTTGCGCTCCCCGAACGCGCGGTCAGTACGACGCGCGGGGCGGGGCGTCGGATGCCGGCGCCCAGCGGGCGGCGAGCGCCTCGGAGCCGCGGGCCAGCAGGGCCACATCGGCTCCGACCGCGACGAAGTCGGCGCCGGCGTCGACGTAGGCCTGCGTGGCGGCGGGGTCGAAGGCGTTGACCCCGACGGGCTTGCCCGCGGCGTGCACGGCGTCGAAGGTCCGCAGCACGCCCGCGACGACATCGGGGTGCGTCTGCTGGCCGAGCAGACCCATGGATGCCGCGAGGTCGCTGGGCCCCACGAACACCGCATCGACGCCGTCGGTCCCGGCGATCTCGGCGGCGTGGGCGACGGCATCCGCGGTCTCGATCTGCACCGTGAGCGAGACGTAGGCGTCGGCGTTCACGAGGTAGTCGTCGACGCGGTTCCAGCGCGCCGAGCGGGCGAGCGCCGAGCCGACGCCGCGGCGCCCGCGCGGCGGATAGCGCACGGCCTCCACGACGGTGCGCGCCTCGGCGGCCGAGGACACCATGGGGACGAGGAGGTTCTGCGCACCGGCATCCAGAACCTGCTTGATCGTGACGACGTCGCCGGCCGGCACCCGCACGAGCGGGGTCACCGGGTAGGCGGCCGCCGCCTGCAGGATCGCGACGATCGACTCCAGCCCGATGGGGGAGTGCTCGCCGTCGATCAGCAGCCAGTCCAGGCCCGAGCCGGCCATGATCTCGGCCGCGAGGGGCGAGCCCGAGCACACCCAGCCGCCCGCGAGGGGGCGCGGGGCGGTCGCCGCCTGTGCAGCGAGGACGTCGCGGAAGGTGGGGCTCAGACGAAGCGGCATTCGATGACTCCCATCGGTCCGTAGTCGCAGCGCACCTCGTCGCCGCGCGTGACCCACATCGGGCGGGTGAACGAGCCGGCGAGGATGATCTCCCCGGCTTCGAGTCGGGCGCCGTGCTGGGCGAACTTGTTCGCGAGCCAGGCGACGCCGGTCGCGGGGTGGCCGAGCACGCCGGCGGCGACCCCGGTCTCCTCGACCTCGCCGTTGCGGGAGAGCACGCCAGGCACCCAGCGCAGGTCGATCTCGTCCGGGCGCTTGTGCACGTCGCCGAGCACCATCGCGCCGTAGGCGGCGTTGTCGCTGATCGTGTCGACGATCGTGCGACCCTCGAGCTCGATGTGCGAGTTGAGGACCTCCAGCGCCGGCACGGCGTAGTCGATCGCCGCGAGGGCGTCGTCCAGGGTGCAGTCCGGACCCGCCAGCGGGGTCTTCAGCACGAACGCCAGCTCGACCTCGATGCGCACGTTCGAGAAGAGGTCGACCGGGATCTCGGCGCCGCTGGGGTAGACCGTGTCGTCGAACATGACGCCGTAGTCGGGCTCGCTGATGCCGGTGGCCTGTTGCATCGCCTTCGACGTGAGCCCGATCTTGCGGCCGACGAGCGTACGGCCGCCGGCGACCATGCGGTCGCGCCAGAGACCCTGGATCGCATACGAGTCCTCGACCGTCGCCTCGGGATGCCGCGCCGTGATGCGCGGGATGACGCCGTGCGTGCGGTCGGCCTCGGCCAGTTCTTCGGCGATCTGCGCGATCGCCTCGGGTGAGAGCATCCTGTCTCGCTTTCGTCGTGTTCGTCGTGGTGGGGGCGTGGGCAGGCCCGGGCCGCGAACGACCCGGGCCGGCGCTTTACAGCTGGTGGCCCAGCTTGTACTCGCCCTTCTTCCAGTCGGGCATCTCCTCGCCCTCACGGGCGTAGGAGAAGCCGTCGGCGCCGATCGTGACGGCCATCTCCGAGGAGTCGGTGCGGGCGATGACCGGCTGCGGGTTGCCGTCGAGGTCGAGGACGAACGAGGCATCCGTGTACCACGAGGGCACGACGGGGGTGCCCCACCAGTCGCGGCGCTGGTTGTCGTGCACGTCCCACGTGACGACCGGGTTGTCGGGGTCGCCGGTGTAGTAGTCCTGCGTGTAGATCTCGACGCGGTGGCCGTCGGGGTCGCGCAGGTACAGGTAGAACGCGTTCGAGACGCCGTGACGGCCGGGGCCGCGCTCGATGCGGTCGGACATGCGCAGGGCGCCGAGCTTGTCGCAGATCGCCAGGATGTTGTGCTTCTCGTGCGTCGAGAAGGCGACGTGGTGCATGCGCGGGCCGTCGCCGCCGGTCGTGGCGGTGTCGTGCACGGTGGGCTTGCGGCGCATCCAGGCGGCGTAGACGGTGCCCGCGTCGTCCTGGATGTCCTCCGTCACGCGGAAGCCGAGATCCTGGTAGTGCTTGACGGCGCGCGGCACGTCGGGGGTGACCTGGTTGAAGTGGTCGAGGCGCACGAGCGCACCCGGCGTGTACAGGTCGTAGCGCCACGCGAGGCGCTCGACGTGCTGCGTGTCGTAGAAGAACTCGTAGGGGAACCCGAGCGGGTCGACGACGCGCACCGCGTCGCCGATACCCTTGACGAAGCCCTCCGTGTTGCGGCGCACGTCGCAGCCGAGCTCGCGGTAGAACGCCTCGGCCCGATCGAGGTCTTCGGGCGTGCGGACGCGGTAGCTGAACACGGCGACGGCGGCGACCGGACCCTGGCGCAGCACGAGGTTGTGGTGGATGAACTCCTCCAGCGAGCGCAGGTAGACGGCGTTGTCGTCTTCTTCCGTGACGGTCAGGCCCAGCACGTCGACGTAGAACGCCCGCGAGGCGGCGAGGTCGGTGACGACGATCTCCATGTACGCGCAGCGCAGGATGTCGGGCGCCGGGCTCGACGGCGTCGGCACCGGGTTGTCGGTCTGGATGGGGGCCTCTGCGCTCACGTAGAAGCCGGAGGAGGTCAGTGTGCGGTCTTCCGGGTTGGTCATGTCAGCATCCTTGCTCTCGTTATCGGTCGCTCCGCGAAACCTCACAAATGTCGCATTTTCGGGCCGGATTGGGGCGAAAAGCGGACATTTGCGAGGTCTCGCGAGAAGGGGGTGGGGTCAGTTCTTGCCGAAGGTGGGGTTGTGGACCTTGCCGAGCGTGATGTGCACGGCCTGCTGGTCGGTGTAGAAGTCGATCGAGCGGTAGCCGCCCTCGTGACCGAGGCCCGAGGCCTTGACGCCGCCGAACGGGGTGCGCAGGTCGCGCACGTTGTTCGAGTTGAGCCAGACCATGCCCGCCTCGACCGCTTGTGCGAAGTTGTGTGCGCGCTTGAGATCGTTCGTCCAGATGTAGGCGGCGAGCCCGTACTTCGTGTTGTTCGCGAGGGCGAGGGCCTCTTCGTCGGTGTCGAACGGCGTGATCGCGACGACCGGGCCGAAGATCTCCTCCTGGAAGATGCGAGCGTCGGGCGACACGTCGGCGAACACCGTCGGGGCGACGAAGTTGCCGAACTCGAAGCCCTCGGGCTGGCCGCCGCCGGCGACGAGTCGCCCCTCGCCCTTGCCGATCTCGACGTAGCTCATGACCTTCTCGAAGTGCTCGGGGTGCACGAGCGCCCCCACCTCGGTGGCCGGGTCGTGCGGGTAGCCGACCTTGACGCGCTGCGCCTGTGCGGCGTAGCGCTCGACGAACTCGTCGTAGACGTCGCGCTGCACCAGGATGCGCGAACCCGCCGTGCAGCGCTCGCCGTTGAGCGAGAACACGCCGAAGATCGTCGCGTCGATCGCGGCGTCGAGGTCGGCGTCGGCGAAGACGACGGCGGGGCTCTTGCCGCCGAGCTCCATCGACAGGCCCTTCAGGAACGGAGCGGCGTTGCCGAAGATGATCTGGCCGGTGCGGCTCTCGCCGGTGAACGAGATGAGCGGCACGTCCGGGTGCTTCACGAGCGCGTCGCCGGCGTCTTCGCCGAGGCCGTTGACGAGGTTGAAGACGCCCTTGGGCAACCCCGCCTCTTCGAAGATCCCCGCCCACAGCGACGCCGACAGCGGCGTGAACTCGGCGGGCTTGAGCACGACGGTGTTGCCGGTGGCCAGCGCCGGGCCCAGCTTCCACGACTCGAGCATGAACGGCGTGTTCCACGGCGTGATCAGGCCCGCGACGCCGATGGGCTTGCGGTTGACGTAGTTGATCTGGCGGCCCGGCACCTTGAAGGTGTCGTCGGCCTGGGCGACGATGAGGTCGGCGAAGAAGCGGAAGTTCTCCGCGGCGCGGCGGGCCTGCCCGAGCGCCTGCGTGATCGGCAGACCCGAGTCGAACGACTCGAGCTCGGCCAGGCGCGCATCGCGCGACTCGACGAGGTCGGCGATGCGGTGCAGGATGCGGCTGCGCTCGCGCGGCAGCATCCTGGGCCACGGACCCTCCTCGAACGCGCGCGCCGCGGCGGCCACGGCGCGCTCGATGTCGGCCTTCTTGCCGGCCGAGGCCTGCACGTAGACCTCGTTGCTGACCGGCTCGAGCACGTCGAACGTGTCGCCGTCGATCGAGTCGACGAACTCGCCGTCGATGTAGTGCCGGATGCGGTCGGGCAGGTCGGCCGGAACGTGACGCCGGTCGAGAGCGGGAGTGTCGGTCATGGGTTCCTCCGTTGGATTCCTGGGTGGCGATTCAGTGGTCGGTGTCGGGTGAGGCGGGACGGTGCGGGTCGGGATGCAGCGCGGCGATGAAGGCATCCATCGTCCGCCAGCGGTGGTTGCGGGCGGCCAGCTCGATCTGGATCGGGTCGGCGCCGGTGCGGATGAGGTCGACGATCTCGACGTGCTCCTGGACCGAGTGCGCCGCGCGCCCGGGGACGAAGGCGAACGTCGAGTTCCGGATGCCGGACAGCCGCGACCAGCCCCGATGGACGAGGTCGAGGATGTGCGGATTGGGGCACGGCTCGTACAGCACGGAGTGGAACTGCTGGTTCAGCACCGTGAACGTGTGCGGGTCGAAGTCGTCGAGCAGGGCCAGCATCCGCTCGTTGACGGCGGACGCCCGGTCGAGGTCGGCGCCGGTCAGCAGGGGCGCCGACAGCGCCGTGGCCGAACCTTCGACGAGGCCGAGCGACTGCATCGTGTAGACGTATTCGCTCTCGTCGACGACCGCGACGCGGGCGCCGACGTTGCGCTCGAAGGTGACCAGGCCCTCGGCCTCGAGGCGCCGGATGGCCTCGCGCACCGGCACGACGCTCATGTCGAGCTCGTCGGCGATGGAGGCGAGCACGAGCCGGAAGCCGGGCGCGTACTCGTGCCGCTGGATGCGGTCGCGCAGCCAGGTGTACGCCCGCTCGGACTTGCTCGCCGCCTCGACCACGATCGTGCTCACGCGAGCGGTCCCCGCGCTCCGGCGGCCTGCGCCGCGTCGTACGTCGCTCGCCACTGCGCGTTCATCGGGAAGAGGCCATCGACCGGGTGACCCTCGGCGACGCGGTCGGCGATCCAGGCATCCTCCTCCTCCTGAGCGAGGGCCTCGTCGACGACCTCTTCCACGAGGCGCGGCGGGATGACGATGACGCCGTCATTGTCGCCGACGATGATGTCGCCCGGCTGCACCGTGGCGCCGCCGCAGGCGATCGTGAGGTCGTGGTCCCACGGCACGTGCTTGCGGCCGAGGACGGCGGGGTGCCCGCCCGACGTGTAGACCGGGATGCCGACGGCGGCCACGGCATCGAGGTCCCGGACGCCCCCGTCGGTGACGATGCCGGCCGCGCCCTGCGCGTGCGCGCGGATCGCGAGGATGTCGCCGAGCGTGCCCGAGCCCGATTCGCCGCGGGCCTCGATGACGATGACCTCGCCGGGCTGCACGGCGTCGAACGCGCGCTTCTGCGCGTTGTAGCCGCCGCCGTGGCTCGTGAAGAGGTCTTCACGATTCGGGACGAATCGCAGCGTCTTGGCGGTGCCGATGAGCTTCGCCTCCGGATGCAGCGGCCGCACGCCGTCGATCGAGACGTTGTTCAGGCCGCGCTTGCGCAGTTGCGCCGACAGCCCCGCGACCGGCACGCGCTGCAGCTTCGCGCGCAGCTCGGGGGTGAGGACGGATGCCGGGGGCTGCTTCTCCGGCAGCCCCGCCGCCTCCCGCGACCCCCACGCCTCCTCGCGCTGGGTGTCGTCGACGGCGGGGAGCGATCCGACCGCCTCGTCGTAGGCGGGGCCGTCGCCCTGCACGACGGTCGTGACGAGCCGGCCCGACGTGGCGCCGGTGGCGGGCACGTCGACCTCGACCTCGACGACGTCGCCCGGGACGATGACCGACGACCCCGCGGGGGTGCCGGTGAGGATGATATCGCCGGTCTCCAGCGTGAAGTGCTGCGACAGGTCGGCGACGTACTGGGCGAGCGGGAAGATGAGCCCCGCCGTCGTGTCGTCCTGCGCGATCTCGCCGTTCACCCATGTGCGCACCCGGATGCCGTCGGGGTCGACGCCGCGGGCGTCGATGAGCGCGGGGCCGATGGGGGTGAAGCCGTCGCCGCCCTTGGACCGGACGTTCGAGCCCTTGTCGTTCGCGCGCAGGTCGTACAGGCCCAGGTCGTTGGAGGCGGTGAGCCAGCCGACGTGGCTCCACGCCTCGTCGACGGTGACGTGGCGGGCGGGCGTGCCGATGACGAGCGCGATCTCGCCCTCGAAGGCCAGCAGTTCGGTGCCGGTGGGGCGTTCGATCGTGCTCCCCGAGGCGGCCACCGAGCTCGACGCCTTGAAGAAGTAGGAGGGGAAGGCGGGGCGCCGGCCGCGCTGGTCGGCGCGCGACTGGTAGCTCAGGTGCACCGCGATGATCTTGCCCGGGCGGCAGGGCAGGGCGGCGAATCGGCTGTCTGCGGCATCCGTGCCGGCGTTCTCGATGGTCATGAGCTCCCTCGCTGTCCCTCTTGCTGGCATCGTATACGATCTGCTAGCGTGCGGGCAAGGGATTTCCGAACGGATAGGAGATCCAGACAAAGGAGTCAGTATGAGCACCGCCGAACCATCCGGATTCACCCCGACGGGCACCATCGCGACGCAGTCCGATCGGCGCCGCGTCGTGTTCGCCACCGTCGTCGGCACCACCGTCGAGTGGTACGACTTCTTCATCTACGCCCAGGCCGCGGCGATCGTCTTCGCCACGCTCTACTTCGCACCCGCCGGCCAGGGCATGGCGCAGATCCTCTCGTTCGCGACGGTCGGGATCTCGTTCCTGTTCCGCCCGCTCGGCGCCTTCCTCGCGGGGCACTTCGGCGACAAGTTCGGCCGCCGGGTCGTGCTGATGTGGACGCTGATTCTCATGGGGCTCGCCACGACGCTCGTGGGCGTGCTGCCCACGTACGCCGCGATCGGCGCCGCCGCTCCGATCCTGCTGATCTTCCTGCGCGTCGTGCAGGGCATCTCGGCCGGTGGCGAGTGGGGTGGCGCCGTGCTCATGGCCGTCGAGCACGCGCCCAAGAAGAAGCGCGGACTGTACGGCGCCTCGCCGCAGATCGGCGTGCCGCTCGGGCTGCTGCTGGCGTCGGGCGTCATGTGGGTGATGGCCGTCATCGCCCCCGGGCCGGTGGCCGGCTCCGACACGCCGCTGGAGGAGACCGCCTTCGGCCAGTGGGGCTGGCGGGTGCCGTTCCTGCTGAGCTTCGTGCTGATCCTCGTCGGCTCCTACATCCGTCGCAAGGTCGAGGAGAGCCCCGTGTTCACCGAGATCGCCGAGCGCAAGGAAGAGTCCAAGCTCCCGATCGCGCAGCTGTTCCGGCGGCACACGCCGCTCGTGCTGCTCGCTGCGCTCGTGTTCGCCGGCAACAACGCGGTCGGCTACATGACCACCGGCGGCTTCATCACGGGCTTCGCGTCGAACCCCGACGGCCCGATCGGCCTGCCGCGCGACCAGGTGCTGCTCGCGGTGACGGCGTCCGGCGCCGTGTGGCTGGCGTCGACGTGGACGGCGGGATGGATCTGCGACAAGATCGGCCGCCGCACGACGTACATCATCGGCTGGATCCTGCAGTTCATCGGTGTGCTCACGCTGTTCCCGCTCGTGAACACCGCCGAGGTGGGCATGCTGTTCGCCGGCGTCGCGATCCTCGCGGTCGGCCTCGGCTTCACCTACGGGCCGCAGTCGGCGTTCTACACCGAGCTGTTCCCGGCATCCATCCGCTTCTCGGGCGTCTCGATCTCGTATGCGATCGGCGCGATCCTCGGCGGGGCGTTCGCACCGACCATCGCGCAGGCGCTCGTCGCGGCGACCGGCGGGACGGGCGCGGTGACCGTGTACCTGTCGATCATGACCGTCATCGGCCTGGCGGCGACCCTCATGCTGCGCGACCGCAGCGGCATCCCGCTCGGCCCCGACCACGAGGCCGAGCAGTCGGTGAGCCCGATCTACGGGCTCTCGAAGGCCTAGCCCCCGCCTCGCCCGCCCCGCCCGCCCCGCCCATCCCGCGAGACTGCATCGGTGCACCGAGACTGCAGCTGCCGACCGCAGTCTCGGTGCACGGATGCCGTTTCGATGGCGAACCGCGCCGGTCGGCCGCGCGGTCAGCCGCCGAGCGCGTCGCGGATCGCGGCGGCCGAGGCGCGCAGGCGGGCGGCGACGGCGGCCTGGTCGACCGCCGCGCCGACGTGCACGACGGCGATCGCTGCCGGCCGCTGGCCGCCGCGCAACACGCCGCCGCCCCGCTGCTGCACCGGCACGGCGACGGCCTGCACCGTCGGGATCACCTCGTCGTGGCTCGTCGCGTACCCGCGGGCCGCCGCCTCGGCGACCTCGGCGCGCAGGCGCTCGGCGGCATCCGCCGCCAGCTCGATCGGGGGCCATTCGGACGACGGCAGGATCGACAGGATCGCCTTGCTCGGAGCCCCCGCGGTGATCGGATGCCGCGCGCCGGGCCGCTGCGCGACCGATGCGACGGCGTGCCGCGGCTCGACGCTCGCGAGCGTGATGCACTCGTCGCGATCGAGCACGGCGAGGAAGCACGTCATGCCCAGTTCGTTCGCGACGGCGGTGAGCTCCGGCAGGGCCTCGGCCTGCAGGTCGTGCGCGACGCCGGCGGCCAGCGCTGCCATCCGCGCGCCGAGGGTGACGCGGCCGGCCGTATCGCGCATGACCAGCGCGTGATCTTCGAGCGTGCGCAGCAGCCGGTAGGCGATGGAGCGGTGCACCTCGAGCCGGCGCGCAACCTCGTCGATGGTCAGCGGCTCGCGCGCGTCGGCGAGCGTCTCCAGGATCTGGATGCCGCGACTGAGCGTCTGCGACGCCGGCCGCGCCTCAGCCGCCCGCGCCTCAGCCGCCCGCGCCTCAGCCGACCGCGCCTCAGCCGATTGCTCCCTCGCCGTCCGCGCCTCGGCCGCCCGCTCCTTCGCCGCCCGCGCCTCAGCCGATTGCTCCCTCGCCGTCCCCGGCACCGTCGTCTCCCTCACCACCGGCATCCCCTTCCCGCCCCGCCGCCCGCCCCGCGAAACCTCACAAATGTCGCCAAATCCGCCGCAAACGGTCGCAAAAGCGGACATTTGCGAGGTTTCGCGGAGGGTGGAGCCTTGCGCGGGGGCGAGGCGACCGTATACGATCTGTTCAATAGTAGAACGTTATGTTCCAATATAGAACAGGATCGACGAAGATGCAGTTCCACCACCACGGTTACGTCTCTCAGGATCCCCGCGTGCTCCCGGCCGCCGGCACCGGCATCGACCGTCCGGCCGAGCTCCCGGACGAGATGGACGTGCTCATCGTCGGCTCCGGCCCCGCCGGCATGCTGCTGGCCGCCCAGCTGTCGCAGTTCCCCGACGTGACGACCCGCATCATCGAACGCCGCGACGGGCGGCTGCCCCTCGGCCAGGCCGACGGCATCCAGCCCCGCAGCGTCGAGACCTTCCAAGCGTTCGGGTTCGCCGAGCGCATCGTCGCCGAGGCCTACAACATCGGCTGGATGAACTTCTGGGGGCCCGACCCCCAGAACCCGCAGAACATCGTCCGCACCTCCCGCACCGAGGACTACGGCCTCAAGATCAGCGAGTTCCCGCACCTCATCGTCAACCAGGCGCGCGTGCTCGACTACTTCGCGGATGCCGCGCACAACGGCCCCGGCCGCATCGTGCCCGACTACGGCGTCGAGTTCCTCGGCCTCACCGTGCGCGACGGCGAATACCCCGTCGAGGTGCGCGTCCGGTACACCGCCGGTGCCCGCAGCGGCGAAGAGCGCATCGTCCGCGCCAAGTACGTCACCGGCTGCGACGGCGCGCGCAGCCGGGTGCGCGAGGCGATCGGCCGCAAGCACCTCGGCGGCATCTCGGCGCATGCCTGGGGCGTCATGGACATCATGGTCAACACCGACTTCCCCGACTGGCGCACCAAGTGCGCCATCAACTCCGAGGCGGGCAACATCCTGCACATCCCGCGCGAGGGCGGATACCTCTGCCGCGTCTACGTCGACCTCGGCGAGGTCGCCGAAGACGACAACCACGCGGTGCGGGCGACCCCCATCGAGGCGATCATCGCGAAGGCGAACGCCATCCTGCACCCCTACACGCTCGACGTGAAGGAGGTCGCCTGGTTCAGCGTCTACGAGGTCGGTCACCGCGTCACCGACCACTTCGACGACCGCGACGAGGATGCCGGTCGCGCGCCGCGCGTCTTCCTCACCGGCGACGCCTGCCACACGCACTCGGCGAAGGCCGGTCAGGGCATGAACGTGTCGATGCAGGACGGCTTCAACCTCGGCTGGAAGCTCGGATCGGTGCTCACCGGCCGTGCCCCGGCATCCTTGCTGGCGACGTACTCGTCGGAGCGGCAGCCGGTCGCCCAGCAGCTCATCGACTTCGACCGCGAATGGTCGAGCCTCATGGCGCGCAAGCCCGAGGAGATCTCCGACCCCGATGAGCTCGCGAACTACTACCTGGGCACGGCGGAGTTCCCGTCCGGGTTCATGACGCAGTACGGTCCGTCGATGATCACCGGGGATGCCGGTCATCAGAACCTCGCCGAGGGATTCCCGATCGGCAAGCGCTTCAAGAGCTCGACGGTCTCGCTCGTCGCCGACGGCAACGTCGTGCACCTGGGCCACCACGCCCGCGCCGACGGGCGCTGGCGCGTGTACGTCTTCGCCGACGCTCCGGCCGCGGGCGAGGCCTCCGGCGTGACCGGGTGGGCCGAGTGGGCATCGTCGCCCGCATCCCCGTTCGCGCGGTTCACGCCGGAAGGCGCCGACGTCGATGCCGTCTTCGACCTCAAGGTGATCTATCAGCAGGGCATCGAGGGCGTCGACCTGAACCGCGTGCCCGACATCTTCCGCCCGAAGACCGGGCCGCTCGGGCTCACCGACTGGGAGAAGGTGTTCGCGGCAGGCCCCAGCGTCTGGAGCCCGACCGACATCTTCGCCGAGCGCGGGCTGTCGCGCGACGGTGCGGTCGTCGTGGTGCGCCCCGACCAGTACGTCGCGCACGTGCTGCCGCTGGCCGCGACCGCCGAGCTGACGGCCTTCCTGGAGGGCGGCTTCCTCCCGGTCCGCTGATCGGGCGCCCGCCGATCGGGCGCTCTGGCGCGTCGGGGGTGGCACGGGCGCGGTCGGCGCGGTAGCGTAGGGGCAACGCACGGGCGAGCAGCGCGGGGGCGCTGCCGAAGCCGGGGGGCTTCTACGGACCGTGCGGACGACTGGGGGAGTCGCCATGAGGGGTATTGTCGCTGCATTTGTCGCGGTGTCCGTGGCTGTGGCTGGAGGGGCTGCGGCGTTCGCGTTCGCGCCGACGACAGAGGTCCGCGACGACGATGCGGTCGTCGTCGCGGATGACGTCACCGCGACGCGGGCCGAGTTCGCCGCGCCGGCCGCCGTGGCGCCGGCATCCGAGCCTGCCGCCGAGCCTGCGCAGAGCGTCGTCGAGCCGGCGGCGCAGGGCGCGGACGCCGCCGATGCCGCAGACGGCCCCGCGTCGGCACCCGCCGACGCGCGTCCCGACGCACCCGCCGGCCCGGCCGAGGAGGTCGCTGCGGCCGGCCCCTCCGACCAGTCCGTCGCGCGCCCGACCGCGCCCGACCCCGTCGAGACCTACGAATACACGGACTGGTCGGGCCCCGAGCCGTCGGCCGAACAGCCCGTCACGCAGCAGTCCCGCATCGTCACCCACACGCTCACGACGTGGGAGTACATCCTGACGGACGGCAGCTGGACTCTCGCCGGAGCCTCGTCGACCAGCTCGTGGACCGAGTCGCGCACGCTGTCCTTCGAGGCGATCTCCGACGCGGCGGACGACCCCGCTACCGCGGAGCCGACCGCCCCCGCCACCGTGGAGCCGACCACGGAGCCCGCCACGCCGTAACTCGGGCACCGCGCCGCACGGCGCGACCCGTCAGGAGTTCACGCGGATGATCTCCTGCTGGTACGGCGCGATGATCTCGTTCGAGATGCGGCAGTCCAGCAGGAGATAGGGGCGGTCGGATGCCGGCATCCGCGCCCATGCGTCGAGCGCCTCGAGGTCGGCGAGCTCCCGCACGACGACCCCCTGCGCGCCGACCGAGCGGGCGAGGCCGGCGAAGTCGACCTCGGGGATGAGCATCGGCGCGCGGGCGAGCCCCTGCAGCCCGTAGAGGGTGACCTCCGCGCCGTAGGCGGCGTCGTTCCACACCACCGCGAGCCCGCGGCCGCCGGCGACCCGGACGGCCGACTCGAGGTCGGCCAGTGCCATGAGGCCGCCGCCGTCGCCCGTCGTGAGCACGATCGTCGACTCGGGCTTGGCGAGCGCCGCGCCGGGCACCGACGGGAACCCGAGGCCGATCGACTGGTACGCCGTGCCGACCATCAGCAAGCGGTCGGGCGAGGCGACCGGCCAGAACATGTTCGCCCAGCCGATGAAGTGGCCGCCGTCGGAGACGACGACCCGGTCGCGCGTCGAGGCGTGCCCCTCCAGCAGCTCGCCGATGCGCGCCGCGACCGGGCGCGGGTCGAGGCGGCCGTCCGACGCGAACGGCGTGCCCGCGTCGCCGGCGTCGCGCCGGCGCGCCGCGGCGATGGAGGCGGCATCCCGCCACCGTTCGCGAGACACCGCGTCGGAGTCGAGCCGCAGGGCGAGCGCCTCCGCCACCAGCCGCGCGTCGCCGCGAAGGTAGCCGCCGACGTGCGGATGCGTCGCCGTCGGGGCGATGTCGACCTGGAACACGCGGGTGCCGGGCGAGAACAGTGCCCCGAACCGCATCGTGAACTGGTTGAGCCCCGCCCCGAACACGACGGCGACGTCGGCTTCTCCGGCGATGTCCATCGCGCCCTCCGCGCCGAACCCGCCCGTCACGCCGAGGTCGTACCGTGCGTCGGGGAAGATCCCGCGCCCGAGCGCGGTCGTCGCGGTGAGCGCTCCGGATGCCGCGGCCAGCGCCCCGAGCGCCGGCCCCGCACCGGCCCGCCATGCGCCGCGACCGGCCAGCAGCAGCGGGCGCTCTGCCTGCGCGAGGGCGGCGGCGATGTCGTCGAGTGTCCGCTCGGCGAACGGCGAGCCCGGCTGCAGCGATCCGGGCAGTGTCGGCGGGGCGGCAGGCCGCACGGGGCCGGCGTCGAGCGCCCCGACGTCGTAGGGAATCGCGAGCACGGTCGGCACGCGGTAGGACAGCGCGTGCTCGATGGCGATGACGGTGGTGGCAGCGGCATCCGCTCGCCCGACGGTGTAGGTGCGGGCGCCGACCGCCGACGCGAGGGCGATCTGGTCGACGTCCCAGGGCCGGGGCCCGACGTGGGCTCGTCACCGACGACGAGGATGAGCGGCACGCGCGCCTGCACCGCCTCGGCGAGCGCGGTCAGCGTGTTGGTGAACCCGGCGCCGTAGGTCGCGGTCGCCGCGGCGAGCCCGCCGCCCGCGCGGTGGTAGGCGTCGGCGGCGACGACGCCGCCGGCCTCGTGCCGTACGGCGGTGAAGTGGACGTCGGTGGAGCGCTCCAGGGCGTCGAGGAAGTGGGCGTTGCCGTTGCCCATCACCCCGAAGACGTGGTCGATGTGCGCGGCGAGGGTCTGGGCGACGTGCGCGGAGACGGTGGGCATGGGGTCCTCCGGAGACAGAGACGGTGATGGATCCGTATATGTCTGCGTGTGCCCCTTTTTCGAGCACCGGCGGCCTCATCGCCCTCCGGACCCCTCAATCCTACGCCCCCGCCCCCGCCCGCCCCCGCCCGCCCCCGCCCCCGCCCGCCCCCGCCCCCGCCCGCCCCCGCCCCCGCCGCCCGCCCTCCCGCCGCGCCGGCGTCACGCCGTCTCCCGCGTGAGAAACCACTTCCTGCGTGAGAAACCACAGCTGAAGTGGTTTCTCGGGCGGAAAGTGGTTTCTCACGCGGGTCGAGGGCGGCGCCGCGGGCGGGGCTGCGGGCGAGGGCGGCGGGCGGGGCGGCGGGCGAGGGCGGGGGTGCGCGCTGCGGCAAACCGAGCGCGCACGCGGTCAAGCACGCGGCGGCGGCGCGGTGCACAATGAGAGCAAGGGATGCGCGTCCGGCGCGCCCGCTGCTCTGCCGAAGGAGACACCGATGTCCGACTTCCCGACCGGCCTCAGCGAGGCCGAACTGCTCGATCGCGTTCAGGCGCCGGAGGGCGAGGGCCGCGAGATCCTCGACGCCGCCACCCGCGAGGTGCTCGGCCGGGCGCCGGTGCAGACCGCGGAAGACCTCGACGACGCCATCGCCCGCGCCAAGGCCGCGCAGCCCGGGTGGGAGGCGCTCGGGCACGAGAAGCGCATCGAACTGCTGCTCGCCGTCGCCGACGCGATCGAGGCCAACGCCGAAGGCCTGGCCCACCTGCTCTCGCGCGAACAGGGGAAGCCCCTGAACGGCCCGAACGCCCGCTTCGAAGTGGGCGCGTGCTCGGCGTGGCTGCGCGCCAACGCGGCGACCGTGCTCGAGCCGCAGATCCTTATCGACGACGAGAATCTGCACGCCGAGCTCGTCTACAAGGCGGCGGGCGTCGTGGGCGCGATCAGCCCGTGGAACTGGCCCATGATGATCTCCATCTGGCAGATCGGCCCCTCGCTGCGCATGGGCAACACCGTCGTCATCAAGCCGAGCGAGTACACGCCGCTCTGTGTGCTGGCGATGGTGTCGATCATGAACGAGGTGCTGCCGGCCGACGTGCTGATCGGCATCTCCGGCGGGCGTGAGGTCGGCGCGAGCCTGGCCGCGCATCCGGATGTCGCGAAGATCATGTTCACCGGCTCGACCGCGACCGGCCGCAAGATCATCGAGAGCTCGGCCGGCAACCTCGCCCGCCTCACGCTGGAGCTCGGCGGCAACGACGCCGGCATCGTGCTGCCGGGGACGGATGCCCAGGCCATCGCGCAGGATCTCTTCTGGGGCGCGTTCATCAACACCGGCCAGACCTGCGCCGCCATGAAGCGCCTGTACGTGCACGACTCGGTCTACGACGACGTCGTCGACGCGCTCGCCGAGGTCGCCGCGCAGATGCCGATGGGCGTCGGCCTCGACGAGAACAACGTGCTCGGACCGCTGCAGAACAAGGCGCAGTTCGACATCGTGTCGGGTCTCGTCGAGGACGCCAAGGCCCACGGCGCCCGCATCGTCACCGGCGGCGAGCCCGCCGCCGAGCTGGGCGAGCTGTTCTACCGCCCGACGATCGTCGCCGACGTCACCGACGGCGTCGCCATCGTCGACGAGGAGCAGTTCGGACCGGTGCTGCCCGTCATCCGTTACTCCGACGTCGACGACGCCTTCGCCCGCGCCAACGCGGCCGAGGTGGGCCTCGGCGCCTCCGTCTGGTCGAGCGACCCCGAGGAGGCGGCCCAGCACGCGACGCGCATGCAGTCGGGCACGGTGTGGATCAACTCGCACGGCGGCCTGCACCCGATGCTGCCCTTCGGCGGCGTCAAGGGCTCGGGCTACGGCCTGGAGTTCGGCGTCGAGGGTCTCAAGTCGGTCGCCGTGACCCAGGTGGTGAGCCGCCCGGGACGAAAGAGCTGAGGCCGGGGCGCGACCGGGCCGGACGCGCCAAGATGCAGGATCGGGTGTGACAGAAGTTGCCTCGACCCGCCTCGGCGGCGGGTTTTGTCACAGGTGATCCTGCATCCTGGCGCGGTGCCGACGGATGCCGAGGCCTCAGGCCGCGAACACCCGCCGGCCGGCGAACCAGGTCTCGAGCACGCGCGTGTCGATGATCTCGTCGGCGGGACCGGTGACGAAGTCGCGGTCGAGGATGACGAAGTCGGCCGACTTGCCGACCTCGAGCGAGCCCGTCACGTCGCCCAGCCCCATCGCGCGGGCCGCGTTGATGGAGAACACCTCGTGCGCCTCGGCGGCGGTGATGGCCTGGTCGGCCCCCAGCACGCCGGGCGCGCGGCGCAGCGGGTCGGCGCGCGTGACGAGCCCCTGCATGCCCTCGAACGGATTGGGTGACTCGCTGACCGGCCAGTCGGAGCCGCCCGCGACCAGCCCGCCGGCGTCGATGATCGACCGGTTGGGCTGCAGGTGCGCGACCCGATCGGCGCCGAGGACGTCGGTGAGGGCCTGCGCGATGACGCCCGGGAACCAGAGGAACGGCGAGATGTCGGCCGACACGTTCAGTCGCGGAAGCCGGGCGATGTCGTCGTCGGAGAGGAACTGGCCGTGGGCGATCTGGAACGCGGTCTCGGTGAAGCCCTCGCCGCGCAGGCGCTCGACGACGTCGAGCAGTAGGTGCGCCGTGCCGTCTCCCGTGCAGTGCACCTTGGCGCCGAGACCCCGCTCGGCGACCATGCGGAGCCAGCCGTAGAGCTCGTCGGCATCCATCGTCGTCGTGCCGTGGTAGTGCGCGCCGTGGATGTCGTCGGGCAGGTACGGGTCGAGGAACAGCGCCGTGCGCGCCGGCGGCACCCCGTCGAGGAAGATCTTGACGAAGTCGGGGCGGTGGTGCGTCGACCGGAATCTCCCGCCGAGGTCGACGAGCGGCTGGCCGACCGGCTCGAAGCCGAAGATCTCGTCGTTGATCGTCAGGCTCGACACGACCCACGCGTTGAGCTCGCCGGCCTCGTCGAGGGACTGCAGTGCGGCGAGGATCTCCTGTGACACGGCGGCATCCTGAAACGCCGTCACACCGTAGCCGCTGAGAAACTCCACGCCGCGGTGCGAGGCGCGGCGGTGCTGATCGGCCGTCAGACCCCCCGCCTCGGCGTGCACCCGCGCGACGACGACGCCGGCCGCCTCCAGCAGCACGCCGCTCGGCTCGCCGGCGTCGAGCAGCGTCACGCCCTCGGCGGGGATGCTGTCGGCCGAGATGCCGGCCAGTTCGAGTGCGCGTGAGTTGACCCACTTGTTGTGGTGGCTGTCGTCGGACAGCATCACCGGGCGGCCGCCGGCGGCCTCGTCGAGGCGGGCACGAACGGCCGAGCTGTTGAGCTCGTCCATGAGGGTGCTCGCCCACGAGCCGCCGGTGATCCACGCGTCGGGGGGCAGCGTGTCGGCATACGCGCGCACGACGTCGAGGAGCTCGTCGAGCCCGAGCGCGACCGAGAACGACAGCTCGTACAGGTCGGTGACGCCGGCCACCGCGTGGTGGTTGTGCACGTCGACGAAGCCGGGGTAGACGGCGGCGCCGGCGAGGTCACGCACCTCGGTGGCCTCGCCCCGGTGTGCGAGCACCTCGTCGGCGGTGCCTACCGCGAGCACCTTGCCGTCTGCGAAGGCCACGGCATCCGCCGTCGGCCGCGAACGGTCGGCGGTGCGCACGACGCCGCCGACGAGGATGAGGTCGGCCGCCACGGCTCAGCGCTCCAGCGCGCGCGCCGGGTCGTACTCGGCGGGGTGCACGGTGTTCGAGAGGAGCCGGCCGTGCGCGCCGAAGGTGAAATGGGTCGCCGTCGCGCCCTCGCCCTCACCGAACAGCACGCCGTGCGCGCGCAACGCCTTCTGGTCGCGGTGGTCGGCGATCGTGACAGACCCGCACGGGATGACCTTCTCGCGCCACGTGAACACGTAGATGCCGGGGCGCACGCGCCACACCGTGTTCTCGTCGGTGTCGGCCAGGCCCTGCTCGGGGCCGGCGAGGCACTGCCACGTGTACCAGTGCGGCGAGAGGTAGAGGTGCTCGTAGGCGTGCACGCTGGAGTACACCCACAGCACGCGGCGGCCGATGAGCTCGCCGGTCGGTGCCGGCGGCTCGCCCTTCTGCTCGAGCTCTTGGATGCGCCCGACGCCGAACAGGTGCTGCACGGCGACGTGCTCGCGTGTCTTCTCGCCGAGCACGCTCAGCACCGCGAGCGCGTAGCCGCTGCGCAGGTCGAGGATGAGGGAGACCGCCTCGTTCGGCAGGTAGTCGTGGTGGAACTGCGCGTAGTACAGATCCTCGTCGACGCGGATGACCTCGCACGCGTCGGTCTGCGCCGTCGCCGCGGTGTCATCGCCCGCGCCGGGCTGGTAGTCCCACGACACCGTGCCGTCGCCGAAGGTGTGCACGATGCGCGTGCCGCGGTCGTCGACGACGGTGAAGGTGCGTCCGTCGAGGTCGTGCGACAGCTCGGCCTTGCTCGCGTCGAAGCCCGGTGCGAGGCCGTCCAGCGGCAGCCAGGTGGACGTGTCGGACAGATTGACGCTCATGAGTTCTCCTTGATGATGGATGCCGGGTGGATGTGGACGTTACACGTTGGGTTCGGGGATGTGCGGGGCGTGATCGCCGTGGGCGACGTGCACGTTGAACTTCTCCAGGTCGGTGGCGAGGGCGTCGTACACGGCGGGCTTGGCGCTCTTGAGGTACGCGCCGTACGCGACGCCGCCGACGACGGCGAGGGCGAGCAGCCACGGCAGCAGCAGGATGACCGGGTTGTCGGTGCCGGCGACGATGTCGAAGTTGAAGATCGCCAGGGTCGCGATCGAGATGAGGCCGAGAAAGCCCAGGCCCGGCGCGACGAAGGTGCTCCACAGGCGGGGATCGCGCTGGCGGCGGAACCACACGACGATCGACAGGGCGGCGAGGGTCTGCAGCACGATGACCGACAGCGTGCCGATGCCGAGCATGGCGGGCACCACGACGGTGATGGAGTCGAGGCCGGCCAGGGCGAAGCAGCCCGCCACGATCGCGGCGAACGTGGCCTGCACGAGCCCCGCGAGCTGTGGTGCGCCGTTTGCGCGGGTGCGCGAGAGCGCGTGCGGCAGCACGCGGGCGCGACCGAGCGAGTACAGGTAGCGCGTCGCGGAGTTGTGGAAGGCGAGCATGGCGGCGAACAGACTCACCAGCAGCAGGACCGTCGCGATGATCGACATCGGCTCGCCGAGGTACTGCGCCACCAGCGAGAAGAAGAGGTCGCCGGCATCCAGGTGGTCGAGCGAGGCCTGCTGCGCGTTCGCGACGCCGGTGGCGCTGACGACCGCCCACGTCGAGACGCCCAGGATGAGGGCGATCGCGACGATGGCGGTGTAGGTCGCGCGCGGGACGGTCTTCAGGGGGTTCTTGGCCTCTTCGCTGAACAGGGCGGTCGCCTCGAACCCGAGGTAGCCGGTCGCGGCCAGCAGCAGGCCGATCGGCAGCGAACCGGAGAAGATCGCCGCCGGCCCGAACGCCGACACGTCGAAGCCGGTCTGCACGAGCACCGACACGTCGAAGACGACGAGGATCGCGGTCTCCAGCACGAGCGAGACGCCGAGGATCTTCGAGCTGAAGTCGACGCCGGTGCGGGCCATCCAGAAGCAGACCGCGATCGACAGCAGACCCCACAGGTACCAGTGCATGTCGAAGCCGGTGAGCTCGGCGATGATGATCTGCATGAAGAAGCCGCTCGTGCCGATCGTGCCGACGACGAACAGGTTGTAGCCGATCGTGGCGATGAGGCCCGCGATGAGCCCGCCGGTGCGGCCGAGGCCCTTCACGACGAACGCGTAGAAGCCGCCGGCGCTGGCCAGCTGCTTCGACATCTGCGCGTATCCGACCGCGAACAGCAGCAGGATGATCGCGACGATGAAGAACGACGCCGGGGCGCCGCCGCCGTTGCCCAGTGCGATCACCAGCGAGGCGACGACGACGA
The DNA here is from genome assembly GCF_047602155.1 of Microbacterium sp. Lineage (GTDB taxonomy): Bacteria > Actinomycetota > Actinomycetes > Actinomycetales > Microbacteriaceae > Microbacterium. The sequence goes on from NZ_JASGHZ010000001.1 coordinate 1,739,403, forward strand.
TGCCGGTCAGCGGCGCCACTGCCGCGAGCACGAGGAAGACGATGGACGCGACGCCCAGTGCGTCGGGGCGCAGGGTGCCCTGCGTCGGGGACTGCTGATCTGACACGGTGGACTCCTTTGCCCGCTTCGGGTGCGCGCAGTAGTGGTCGGACGATGCTGTGCTGCGATTGTGCGCAGGTACGACTCTCCTCGCGTTGACATCCCGCGCACAAGGATGTTGTTCGCGTGCAGGATGAACGATCGGCATCCGCCGACGGCGGCAGGATGGCCTTCGAGAGGACGGTTCCGGTGGATCTTCAGATCGCGGGGCGTGCGGTGCTGATCACCGGCGCTGCGGGCGGCATCGGCGGTGCCGTGGCTGCGGAGCTCGCCGCGGAGGGTGCGCGGGTCGCGCTGGTCGATCGCGTCGCTCCCGCCGAGGGTGCCGCGCGGCTGCGCGCCGCGGGCGCGGAGGCGATCGCGCTGGCTGCGGATGCGACGTCCGCCTCTGCCGTCGCGGCGGCCGTGGCGGGGGTGGTCTCGGCGTTCGGCGGCCTCGACATCGTGGTCGGCTGCGCGGGGATCTCCGGCCCGGTCGGCACCGGCCTGGTCGAGACCGAGCCGGCGCAGTGGGAGCAGGTGTTCGCCGTCAACGTGACGGGGTCGTTCCTGCTGCTGCGCGCCGCGCTGCCGGTGCTCGAGCGCTCGGGCGCGCCGGCGGTCGTCTTCGTCGCGAGCGATTCGGCGCTCGTCGTCGCACCCGGGATGGCGGCGTACTGCGCGTCGAAGGCGGCGCTGCTGCAGCTCGTGCGGGCGGCGTCGGTGGAGCATCCGCGGGTGCGGATCAACGCGGTCTGCCCGTCGATCGTCGACACGCCGATGAGCCGGGGCGACCTCGGGATCGACGGCGTCGACGGGTTCGCGGGCTTCGACTTCCCGGTGCAGACGGCGGCGGAGGTCGCCGCGGAGATCGCGTTCCTCGTCTCGCCGCGGGCGCGCGCCGTGGATGCCGCGGCGCTCGTCAGCGACTTCGGGTATTCCGCCCGGTCGAACTTCCCCGCCTAGATCTGGAGGACAGTGTCATGGCTTTTGCAGGCAGCAGCATCGAAGGAGAGGTCGTCGTCATCACCGGCGGCGGGACCGGCATCGGGGCGGCGATCGCCGAGCGCTTCGCCGCCGAGGGCGCACAGGTCGTCGTGGTGGGGCGCCGGCGCGAGCCGCTGGAGCAGGTCGCCGCCGCGACCGGCGCGCACGTCGTCGTCGCCGACGCCGCCGACACCGCCGGGGTGCGCGCGGGGGTCGCCGAGGTGCGGGAGCGGTTCGGGCGCATCGACGTGCTCGTCAACAACGCCGGCGGCCACGGGTTCGCGACGGTGGGTGACACGGAGGATGCCGACTGGGAGGCGTCGCTGCGGGCGAACCTGACGACGGCGTTCACGATGACCCGTGAGGCGCTGCCCGCGCTGCGTGCGTCGGGCCGGGGCCGGGTCGTGGTGGTGTCGTCGCTGTCGGGGCTGTTCGCCGGGCCCTCGGTGGCCGGGTACACGGTCGGCAAGCACGCGCTGATCGGCCTGACGCGCTCGCTGGCCCGGGACTACGGGCGCGACGGGGTGCGGGTCAACGCGATCTGCCCGGGCTGGGTGCGCACGCCGATGGCCGATGCCGAGATGGACGAGTTCGCCGGTCACGCCGGACTGCACGACCGGGACACGGCGTATGCGACGGTGACGCGCGACGTGCCGCTGGGCCGGCCCGCCGACCCCGCCGAGATCGCGTCGGTCGTGCGGTTCCTGGGTTCGGGCGAGTCGTCGTACATGACCGGCGCCGTGCTCGTCGTCGACGGCGGCGCCCACATCGTCGATCTCCCCACGACCGCGTTCGAGCACGCCGGCATGTAGCGACGGGAGGCCGGGGCGTTTCGTCTCGCTTCGCTCGCTCAACGACCGGATGACTCCCGGTCGTTGAGCGAGCGAAAGGCGTCACCCCCCGGTCGTTGAGCGAGCGAGCGCAGCGAGCGAGACGAAACGCGCCACGCCCACAGGCGGCTTCGCCGCCCTCAGGCCGCGTGCCGGTAGGCGTTGGGGGAGACCCCGTAGGCCGACTTGAAGGCGCGGCTGAAGTGCGCGGCATCCGCGAAGCCCCAGCGGGCGCCGATGGCGGCGACCGGTCGCTCGGCGAGCATCGGCTCGAGCAGGTCGCGCCGGCAGCGCTCCAGGCGCCGGCTGCGCACGACCGCCGAGACGGTCGTGCCCGACTCGTGGAACAGCGAGTGCAGGTGGCGCACCGAGATGTAGTGCGCGGCGGCGATGGCTCCGGGCGTCAGATCGGCCGTGTCGAGGTGCTCGTCGATGTACCCGTGGATGCGGTGCAGCAGCGTGCGGCGCGGATCGGCCGCCGCGCCCTCGAACCCCAGCTCGTGCACGAGCGCCGTCGTGACGAGGTCGACCGCGGTGTGCGCGAGGCGGACACCGGCCGCTCCGGTGAGCTCGTCCATGCGCGCGCCCAGGCGCGCGAGAAACGGCGCGACGATGGCGCCGAGGCCCGTGTCGCCGGCCAGTCGCGTCGCGGTGAGCTCGTGCATCGCCTCGTGCGACAGGGTGGTGACCTCGTACGGGAACATCAGCACGAGCGTGCGGAAGTCGCGGTCGAAGCCCAGCGTGTACGGGCGGCTCGTGTCGTAGATCGCGAAGTCGCCCTCGCGCAGCACCGCCTCGCGGCCGTCCTGGATCAGCAGGCCCGATCCCGCGAGCAGGAGGCTCACCTTGTAGGCGCCGCGCGGCGAGCGCGCGATGAGCTCGGGGGTCCGCGTGACGGTGTGCGCCGTCGCGCCGACCTCGGTGAGGTGGATGCCGTCGGCGCACGCCCCGCGGATCACCCCGTGCAGGGAGGGCCGGTCGCTGTCGATCCGGAGCGGCACGAACGACTCGCTGACGGCCGTGCGGAAGTGGTCGATGTCATCGACTCGGATGGTGCTGACGGTGGAGATCGCGGAGATATTCGACATGGGAGCCCCTCGCCTCGTCGCGGATGGTGCAGTCGCAGTGACTGACATCATCCTTTTTATCGGACGCTTGTAGGACCAAAGAGTCGGGATTGTTACGGGGATGTGACATTTGGCTGGGGACGGCGGATGCCGGCATCCCGCGTCAGCGCAGCATCTCCAGCGCGGCATCGAGCATGGCGATCATGCGCTCGGGCCGCGTGGTGTCGGGCAGCAGCACGCCGGTCGCCTGCACGCCGGTCAGGAGCGCGATGAGCCCGTCGGCGGCGGCCCGGGCATCGAGATCCGGGCGGACCTCACCGGCGACGAGCGCCTGCGCCAGCAGCTCGGCGAACTGGGCGCGCCACTGGTCCATCATCGCCCGGAACAGCGCGGCCATGTCCTCGTTGGTCGCCGCGTGCTCGAGGAAGGGGATGACGATGCGCGCCTCGAGCAGCCGTTCCTCGTCGATCGGCAGGGTCTGCAGCAGGAACGCCCGCAGCGCGGCCGCCCCGGTCACCTCGCCGCCTGCGCGGTAGCGGGCGTTCGTCGCATCGACCACGTGCTGGAAGGCCGCCGTGAGGATCGCGAGCTTGTTCGGGAAGTAGTGCGTGATGGTCCCGTTCGCGAGCCCCAGTTCGCGCGCGAGCTCGCGCATGGTCATCGCCTCGATGCCGCGCTCGGCGATCAGTCGCCAGGTGGCCTGAACGATCTCGGCGCGCTTGTCGGCGTGGTTGACGAGTCGTGGCACGAAGCCATCCTCTCAGCCGGCGAGCTCCTGCTGGTCCCGGCGCTGCCGGCGCCGGGCGCTGGAGGCGATCGAGCGGGCGACCGCCTGCTGGATGCCGCGGTCGAGGCCGACGGCGAGCACCAGGGTGAGGCCGACGAGGATCGTCTGCACGTACGCCGAGATGCCGAGGATCACGAGCCCGTTCTTCAGCACGCCGACGAACGCGAGGCCGTACAGCACGCTGCGGATGCGGCCGGAGCCGCCCTCGAAGGCCACGCCGCCCAGCAGCACCACGGTGAGGGCGTCGAGCTCCATGCCCGACCCGACGACGGGGCTGACCGCGCCGAGCTTCGCGGCCAGCAGCAGGCCGACGAACCCGGCGACGGCGCCCGTGACGACGTAGGTGCTCACGCGGATGTCGTGCACCTTCAGGCCCATCAGCTGCGACGCCCGCAGGTTGCCGCCGACCGCGAGGATCTCGCGCCCGCGGGTGGTGTGGTTGAGCACCCACCACGCGACGACGATCGCCACGACGAGCAGGATGATCTGGATGCGGATGCCGAGCGGCGCGAGGGATCCGAGCGACGTGAACTCCTTCGGCAGCCCGCTGACCGTCTTGCCGTTCGTGAGGAAGAGCGCGAGCCCGCTCCAGGCGCTCATGAAACCGAGGGTGACGACGAACGAGTTCAGCCCCAGGATCGAGATGAGCGTGCCGTTGATGATGCCGGCGACCGCCCCGACGACGACGCCGACCACGATCCCCAGGAGCGCCGAGCCGGTCGCGACCATCGTGAGCCCGCCGGTAACCGCGGCGAGCGTCGCGGTCGAGCCGACCGACAGGTCGACGTTGGCCTGCATGACGAGGAACGCCACCGGGAGGGCGATGAGCCCGAGCTCGGCGATCTGCAGCACGATGGTCTGCACGTTGCCGATGGAGATGAAGCGCGGGTTGAGCACGGCGAACAGCACGATGAGCAGGATGAGGGCGATGAGCACCCCGTTCTGCACGAGCAGGAGCCGGATTCGTTCAGCAGTGATACGTGGCATAGCGTTCTACGCTGCGGCGAGCTCGAGCAACGAGCGCAGCAGCTCCTCCTCCATGTCGGGGCCAGTGGGGATCTCGGCGGCGCGGTCGGAATAGATGACGTAGGCGCGATCGCACATGCGCGCGATCTCGTCGGATTCGGAGGAGGCGACCACGACGGTCACGCCCGTCGCGGCGAGGGCCCGCAGAGCCCGCACGATGTCGTTCTTCGCGCCGATGTCGACGCCCTGCGTGGGCTGGTTCAGCAGCAGCACCCGCGGCTTCTTCGCGAACATCCAGCGCGCGAGCAGGTGCTTCTGCTTGTTGCCGCCGCTGAAGGCGCCCATCGGGGCGGTGCCGCCCGGGCCGACCATCTTCATCGCGTCGCGGCCCGCCTGGTAGGGCTGCTCGCCGGTCTTCGCGCCGATCCAGCCGACGCGCGACAGCCCGCGCAGCCACGGCAGCAGGGCGTTCTCCCGGGCGTTGAGGTTGAACAGCAGTCCATCCGACTCGCGGTCGGCCGGCGACATGAACACACCGGCGGAGATGGCCGCCGTGGGCGAGCGGGGCGCGAACGGGCGGCCGTCGAGCGTGTAGTGCAGGTGCTCCGCCACGGCGCGGTGCCGCCAGCCGAAGACGCTCTCGGTGATGGCGAACTGGCCGCCGGCGGCCATGCCGAACAGGCCCACGATCTCGCCGGCGCAAAACCGCATCGACACCGGTCCGGATGCCGTCAGCACCTCGTCGCCGACCTCGGCCGCGGTGTGCGCTTCGAGATCCTGGAAGTCGGGGGCGAGGGCGATCGCGAGGTCGCGGATGCCGAGCTCGGCGGCCGGCTGGTCGCGCACGAGCCGGCCGGCGTTGAACACGACGACGCGCGTGCAGACGTCGAGGATGTCGGGGAGGCGATGCGAGACGTACACGATCGTGGTGCCCTCCGCCGCGAAGCTGCGGATGAGGTCGTGCAGCGTCTCGGTCTCGGCGGCTCCCAGCGCGGCGGTCGGCTCGTCGAGGAAGAGCACCTTCATGTCGCCGCGCACGAGACCCCGCGCGAGGTCGACGAGCTGACGCTGTCCCACCGGGAGGACGGCCACGAGCGTGTCGAGATCGAGCGCGCCCAGGCCGACGCGCTCCAGCGCCGCGCGGGCGATCGCCTTGCGGCCCTGGCGGGGCACGTGACGCTGGCCGAGGAAGAGGTTATCGGACACCGACAGCGTGCCCACCAGGGCGGGCTCCTGGCTGACGACGGTGACTCCGAGGGCGGCGACCGCGGCCGGGGTCGGGTTCACGACCCGCTCGTCGTCGACCTCGTAGTAGCCGCCGGTGGGCTTGAGCACCCCCGCGGCCACGTTGATGACGGTGGACTTGCCGGCGCCGTTGTGGCCCAGCAGGCCCACGATCTCGCCGGGCTCGATCGCGAAGTCGATGCTGTCCAGCGCGCGGGTCGCGCCGAAGTCGACCGTGACGTCGCGGAAGGCGATGCGTGCCATGATGCTCCTCCGGTGCGGATGACGCTGCGGGATGGTGCGGTGTGGTGTGGTGCGGTGCGGGCGGGGCGTCGCCGGAATGCCGGGACGCCCCGCCCGGCCGTTCAGCCGTTGTTGGCGAAGTCGCCGACGTTGTCGGCCGTCACCTGCGTCACGCCGACCGTGATGTTGTCCGGCTTCTCGCCGGCGGCGACCGCCAGCAGCAGATCGACGTTGGCCTGGGCCAGGCCCTCGGCCCGCCACGCGAACGACGTCTTCCACATGTCGGTCTTGCTCTCGATGAGCTGCAGCACCTCGGCGTTCGCATCGGTCGCCGAGACGTAGTAGCCCTCGGCATCCGCGGCGACACCCGAGTCGATGAGCGCCTGGCGGGCGCCGAGCACCATGTCGGCGCCGATACCCAGCCACACCTTGGTGTCGGGGTCTGCCGTCAGCTGGCTCTGCGCGACGCTGTACCCCACGTCGCGGGTCGTCGCCTCCAGCGGGTAGACCTTCACCTTCGCGTCGGTGGACTGCACGCCCTCGGTGAGGCCCTTCAGCTGGTCGATGCCCAGCTGCGTCTGCGTGTCGGCCAGGAGGGCGACGGAGACCTCGGTGGTGCCGTACTCGTCGGCGATCCACTTGCCGGCGGCCTCGCCGACGGCGAAGCCCGCGTCGTAGTTGGAGATCTCGGTCGTCGCCGTCACGCCGTCCCACGTCACCGCGTAGCTGACGATCGGGATGCCGGCGGTCGTCGCGTCGGCGGTGACATTGGCCATCGAGGCGGCGTCGACCGGGAAGCCGCCGATCGCCTTGACGTCGCCGCGCGAGATCCACGACTGCCAGTCGTTGACCTGCGTCTGCACGTCGAAGGAGGGGTTGTCGGTGAGGAACTCGTAACCGGCCGCCTCCACGAGCGGCTTCATGAGCTCGAGCTGCGACGCCCAGATCGCGACGTCCTGCGACGCGAAGCTCCAGGCGATCGCGCCCTTGGCGGCGTCGCCGGTCGCGTCGTCCGTGCCGCCGCTGCCGTCGGACGAGCATCCGGTCAGGGCGGTGAGGGCCATCAGGGCGGCGGCTGCCACTGCTGCTGTGCGGGTCCGTGCCTTCATGTGCGGGAATCCTCTCGGGATGGGTGGTGCTGGCCATCTTGAGTCGGGCGCCCGCGTCGTTCAAGGGGCCGGGAGGATTTCCGCGTGTTCAGTCAACCGCCGTGCCGTGCGTGGCAAGTGTCGCCACCGACATCACCGGCAGGATCAGCGATGTCCCGCGACAGAAGACCGCCGGTGGGGGCGACGGCGGAGGCCGCGTGGAAAAGCGCAGCATCCGCCTCGCTGGCCGGGGTGTAGAGCACCAGCTGGAGGTCCGGCCGGTCGGAGGGGCGGACCTGGTGGTGTTCGAAGGTCACTGCGCCCGCGTCGAGGTGAAATATCCGTGCGCGCGATGCGAAGCCGCCGACGTCGTAGCTGCGCCACCACTCCCGGAACTCCCCGCTGCGCTCGGACAGCGCCGTCACGAGCTGGGTCAAGGCGGGATCGGTCAGCCGATGCGCGGTCTCGGCGCGGAACTCCGCCAGGAAGCGTCGACTGGTGACGTGCCAGTCGTCCAGCAGCTCGCGCAGGTGCGGGTCGGTGAACAGCAGCCACAGCAGGTTGCGCTCGGCCGGGGCGACCTCGGCGATTCGGGGGTACAGCAGCTCGTAGGCGCCGTTCCACCCCGCGACGCCCCAGTCCGGCGTGAGCGCGTACGCGGGGTGGTCGAGAGCGTCGAGCAGTCGCTGCACGTGCGCGGGTGCGGGTTCGACGTGCACGGGGAGGGCCGGGGCGTACCCCGCCAACGACAGCACGTAGGCATGCTCCGCGTCGGTCAGCCGCAGCGCGTCGGCCACGGCGCCGAGCACCTGACGCGACGGTGTGATGTCCCGCCCCTGCTCCAGCCACGTGTACCAGGTCATGCTCACGCCGGAGGCGACCGACACCTCCTCGCGGCGCAGGCCGACGCGCGTGCCGCGCGTCCCGGGTGGCAGCGAGAGCGTCTCGCGGGACAACTGCTCGCGGCGCGCGCGCAGAAATGCGCCGAGCTCTTTGCGACGCTCGTGCTCCTGCGGCATCCTCCGATGGTAGTACCCGCTGCTCGTTCCCCGGTGCTAGTGCTCTGAGCACTAGCACCGGAGAAGCCTCTGCGAATCCGCCGCCATGGGGCACAGTGGTGCCATGCCCCATCTTCGCTCTCGTACCGTCACCCACGGCCGCAACATGGCTGGCGCACGTGCACTGCTGCGCGCCGCCGGCGTCGACGCCGGAGACTTCGGCAAGCCGATCGTTGCGGTCGCCAACAGCTTCACCGAGTTCGTGCCCGGTCACACCCACCTCCAGCCGGTCGGTCGCATCGTCTCCGATGCCGTCAAGGCCGCCGGCGGCATTCCGCGCGAGTTCAACACGATCGCCGTCGACGACGGCATCGCGATGGGGCACAGCGGCATGCTGTATTCCCTGCCCTCGCGGGACCTGATCGCCGACTCCGTGGAGTACATGGTCAACGCACACCAGGCCGACGCCCTGGTGTGCATCTCCAACTGCGACAAGATCACCCCCGGCATGCTCATGGCGGCGCTGCGGCTGAACATCCCCACCGTCTTCGTCTCCGGCGGGCCCATGGAGTCGGGTCGCGCAACGCTGACAGGCGGCACCGTGCGCACCCTCGACCTCGTCGACGCGATCTCCGAGGCGGTCAACGAGAACGTCTCCGACGCCGACATCCAGCGCATCGAGGAGTCGGCGTGCCCGACGTGCGGATCGTGTTCGGGCATGTTCACCGCCAACTCGATGAACTGCCTCACCGAGGCGATGGGGCTGTCGCTGCCCGGCAACGGGTCGACCCTGGCCACCCACACCGCACGCCGCGCGCTCTACGAAGACGCGGGAGCACTGGTCGTCGCGCTCGCACACCGCTACTACGACAACGACGACGCGTCGGTGCTGCCGCGCAACATCGCCACTCACGCCGCGTTCGGCAACGCGATGGCGCTGGATATCGCGATGGGCGGGTCGACCAACACGATCCTGCACCTGCTCGCCGCGGCGCACGAGGCCGGCATCGACTTCGGGCTCGACGACATCGACGCGGTGTCGCGCCGCGTGCCGTGCCTGGCCAAGGTGGCGCCGAACGTGGCAGGCAGCCGCACCTACTACATGGAGGACGTCCACCGCGCCGGCGGCGTCCCCGCGATCCTCGGCGAACTGCGTCGCGCCGGGCTCCTCGACGAGGCCGTCCACGCCGTCCACGCCGGTTCGCTCGCCGAGTGGCTCGACGAGTGGGACGTGCGCGGCGGCGCCGCGACCGAGAAGGCGCTGCAGTTGTGGCACGCCGCCCCCGCGGGGCGACGCTCCTCGTCGGCATTCTCGCAATCGGAGAGCTGGGCCGATCTCGACGCGGATGCCGCCACGGGCTGCATCCGCGACGCCGCCCACGCCTACTCGGTCGACGGCGGCCTGGCGGTGCTGCGCGGCAACATCGCCCCCGACGGTGCCGTCGTCAAGACCGCCGGGGTCGACCCGTCGATCTGGACCTTCTCCGGCCCCGCCGTGGTGTGCGAGTCGCAGGAAGAGGCGGTGGAGAAGATCCTCGCCAAGAAGGTCGCCGCCGGCGACGTCGTCGTCATCCGCTACGAGGCCCCAAGGGAGGCCCCGGCATGCAGGAGATGCTGTACCCGACGTCGTTCCTCAAGGGTCGCGGGCTCGGCAAGCTGTGCGCACTGATCACCGACGGCCGCTTCTCCGGCGGCACGTCGGGACTGTCCATCGGGCATGTCTCCCCGGAGGCGGCCTCGGGCGGGCTCATCGCCCTCGTCGAGGACGGCGACATCGTCCGCATCGACATCCCCACCCGTGAGATCGCCCTCGATGTTCCGGAGGCGGTGCTCGAGGAGCGCCGGGAGCGCCTGCTCGCCACCGGCGGCTATCGTCCGCGCACGCGCGAACGGGTCGTCTCCCCGGCGCTGCGCGCCTACGCCGTCATGGCGCAGTCGGCCGACAAGGGCGCCGTGCGCGATGTGGATGCCGTCGAGGCCGCGGTGGCCGCGCGGGCCGCGGAACCCGTGTTGCGGTAGGAGGGCGGCGCTCGACGCGCTCTCGCGATCGTACGCGCCGGGACATCCGTACCGCACTGCACGACAACGCGACCGGCATCCGCCGGCGCGAAAATGGCGTCGACCGCCCCCGTAGACGAAGGATGCCCGCGATGCCCGATGCCCCGCACACCACCCCACCATCGGACGAAGACGGGCGGGCGCAGCGGACGGATCCGCGGCGCATCGTGGTCGTGGGCGGTGTCGCCGGGGGGATGAGTTTCGCGGCACGGGCGCGCCGCCTCGATGAGAGCGCGGCGATCACGGTCCTGGAGCGCGGCGATCATGTGTCGTTCGCCAACTGCGGGCTCCCCTATCACGTGAGCGGTGAGATCGAGGACGAGGCGAGCCTGCTCGTGCAGACACCGCAATCGCTGCGAGCGGCGCTCAACATCACGGTGCACGTCGGCCACGAGGTCGTCGCGATCGACCCGGACCGGCGCACCGTCACGGCGTCGACCGCCCACGGAGAAGCGGAGTTCTCCTACGACGACCTGGTCCTCGCACCCGGCGCCGCCGCCCTGCGCCCCGACATCCCCGGCGTCGACCTGCCGCAGGTGCAGACGCTGCGCACGGTGGCCGAGGCCACCCGGCTGCGTGCTGTCGTCGATGCCGTGGGCGACGGGCGCCGCGCCGTCGTGCTCGGCGGCGGCTTCATCGGAGTGGAGGTCGCCGAGGCGCTGCGGATGAGGGGGATCGACGTCGAGCTCGTGCAATCCGGGCCGCACGTGTTGTCGCCGCTGGATGCGGAACTTGCCCACCTCGTCCAGGCCGAGCTCCGCGGTGCCGGCATCCGAGTGCGCACGCACTGCACCGCGACGCGGATCGATCCGGCCGCGCAGGGGGTCGTCGTCCACCTCACCGACGGCGATGCGGTGCCCGCGGATGTCGTCGTGGTCGCATCGGGGGTCACCCCGCAGTCGCAGTTGGCGCAGCAGGCGGGGGCGACGCTGGAGAACGGGGCGATACTCGTCGACGGGTTCGGCCGTACGAGCGTGCCGCGGATCTGGGCGGTGGGTGACGCGGTCGCCCACCCCGACCCCCTGGGCGGACGGTCGCGGGTGGTTCCCCTGGCCGGCCCGGCGAACCGCGACGGGCGGCTCCTCGCCGACGCGATGCTCGGTGACGGGCAGGTCGTCGCGCGGCCCCGTCCGATCGCCGTGGGCACGGCCATCGTCCGCGTCTGCGGGTTCACCGCCGCCCTCACCGGTGCGTCGCGGCGTGCACTGGATGCCGCCGGGACGGCATACGAGACGATCCACCTCCACGCCAACGATCACGCCGGCTACTTTCCCGGCGCCACGCCGATCCATCTCGTCGTGCACTTCGCGGCGGCTTCGTCGCCCGCACCGGGCCGGATTCTCGGCGCGCAGGCCGTGGGCGCCGCCGGCGTCGACAAGCGGATCGACGTCATCGCCACCGCAATGCGCGCCGGGCTGGGCATCGGTGACCTCATCGACCTCGATCTCTGCTACGCCCCGCCGTACGGCTCGGCGAAGGATCCCGTGACGATGGCGGGCCTGGTCGGCCAGAACGTGCTCGACGGCGTGACCAGGCACTGGCAGGCCTGGGAGCTGGACGAGGTGCGCCGGGCGGCGCTGATCCTCGACGTCCGGCGACCCGACGAGTGGGAGCGCGGGCACCTGCCCGGAGCGCTCCTCGTGCCGCACACCGAGGTGCGCGCACGGCTCGACGAGATTCGCGCGGCCGCGAAGGGACGCCCGATCCGCGTGCACTGTGCCTCGGGGGTGCGCTCCTACCTCGCTCATCGCATCCTCACCGCGGCGGGGCTGGACTCGGCCACCCTCTCCGGGGGCATGCAGACCCTCCTCGCTCTTCACGGCGACGGCATCCTCGAATAGCCGCAGCAGGAAAGGGGGGATGCCCGGGCCTTTCGAGCCCGGGCATCCTCCTTCCTGCGGTCAGATCACTTCTCGACGGTGACTCCGGTGAAGGTGTACGAAGAACGTCCGTACAGGTCGGCCTTCAGCCCGTGCACCTTGGAGGAGTACGGAACGAGCGTCTTGGGGAAGGCCGCGACGATGTCCACGCCCCGCTCGTACTCGATCTCCTGCATCTGCTGGATGTACGTGCACTGCTCGTCCTCGTCGGCGGTGGCGTACAGCTTCGCGGCCAGCTCGGCGTACTCGGGGTCGGCCCAGTGGCTGGCATTGTTCTCGCCGCCCTCCATGTAGTACCGCTTCGCGAGCGTGATGTACGGCTGCGAGGCGAAGCTCACCAGCGCCGGCCATTCCCTCCACTTCGCCAGGAACGCCGCCGAGTCCAGCTGCGTGACCTTGACGGTCACCCCGACCTCGGCCGCCTGCTGCGCATACAGCTGTGCGAACTCGAGCATTCCCGCGAAACCGTTGTCGGTCACGATCTCGATCTCGAGATTCTCGACCCCCGCCTCGTCCAAGAGTTCCTTGGCTCGGGTGAGGTCCTGCTCGCGCTGCGGGACATCCGGCGCGGGGCACGACGTATTGTTGCCGTTGATGTCGTTCGCCACGGTCGCATAGCCGCCGTAGGCGTTGCTGACGATCTGCTCGCGGTCCGCGATGAGGCGCATGGCCTCGCGGACGCGTTCGTCGTCGAAGGGGGCGATGTCGACGCGGAAGGAGAGGAACGCCTTGGTCGCGTTCTCGCTCTCCAGCACCTCGATCCCGGCGGTGGCCTTCATCGCCTCCACCTCAGCGAACGGCAGCGTGGAGATGACCTGCACCTGCCCGCCGCGCAGGGCGTTGCTGAGCGCCGACTGATCCTGGAACGTGATCATCGTCAGGTCGGTGAAGCCGGGCTTGTCCCCCCAGTAGTCGTCGAAGCGGGTGAACGTCGCCTGCTGGCCGGCCGTGAACGTGTCGAGCACGAACGGCCCGGTGCCGACGGGAGCATCCTCCGACCAGTTCGCGCCGGCCATCAGAAGTCTCTTGGAGGCCATCGCTGCGGGGAAGGGACCGTAGGGCTGGGTCAGGCCGATCTCGACCGTGAGGTCGTCGATCTTGGTGATCTTGTCCGGGTCGACGAAGCTGATCTCGCTCGCCCCGCCGTAGGCGTTGTCGGCGTCGAGGATGTAGCCGAGGCTCCACAGCACGTCGTCGGCGCCGAAGTCCGTGCCGTCGTGCTTCTTGACGCCCGACCGCAGGTGCACGGTCCACACGTCGAGCGTCTCGTTCGGCTCCATCGACTCGGCGAGCGCCATCTCCACGGATCCGTCGGCGGCGATCCGGGTCAGACCCTCGTACAGCTGTGCCCCCATCGCCAGTGTCATCGCCGAGGTCTTGTTGGGGTAGGGGCTGATGCTGTCGGTGCTGCCGCCGATGCTGCCGAACGTCAGGGAGTCGGCCAGCGCCGCCGTCTCGGTGACATCGCCGTCGGGCGTCGAGCCGGCGCAGGCCGCGAGGCCCACGACGAGCGTCAGGCTTGCGGCGACGGCGGTGACTCTGCGGAGCAGACGAGACGAGCTCGCGCTCATTCTGGTCTTCGGGATCTTCTTCACGTACAGTCCTCTCTGGCTTTGGCCGGCCCGCCGAGGCAGAACCGTGCCCTGGATGCGGGACACTCCACCGGGTCGCTCTGGCACGACCGGCCGATGGCGCTTGGTGCATCGCGCTTCTCTGATCCCAGACTCAGCATCCCGGGGTGCAGGTGAGCGGACATGATCCACTGCGCACGAACGTTGCTCCCCGGCGCACGCTGGTCGCGCGGTGGCCGGCCCGTCGTCTCAGTGCGCGTGGGCGGGCTGGCCTTCCGCGGGCCGGGTGGCCGAGAAGGCCAGCAACCCGTGCGTGTAGGCGCCGCCTGCGCGCAGCGCGGCAGACACCCACGCCGCCTCCGCGAGCTCCGCATCGCTCGCCCCCGCGGCGACGGCGTTGTGCGAATGGGACTCGATGCAATACGCGCACTGCGTCGTCAGTGCGACACCGAGCGCGATCAGCTCGAGGTATTTCAACGGGATCTCCCTCTGCTCGGGGGAGAACACCGCCGCGTTGAACTCGGCCCATCGCTGCAGCACGTCGGGAGTCTCCGCCTTGTAGATGCGGACGTTGCGACGGTCCTGGGCACGTTCATCCTTGCTGGTCATTCGAGTGATTCCCTTCTCGTTCCCCCGCCGACCATGAACAGGACGGCGAGCATCGCGGTGGCGGCGCAGATCATCGCAGCGCCGAGTCCGGCTCGTCCCGCCACGGTGGTGTGGGGCGACGGCCAGGTCGATGCGCCCGGCGGGCGCTCACAGGGAACTCGCCGGATTGAGGATGCCATCGGGGTCGAACAGCGACCTGATCCTCGTCTGCAGCGCATGCACGTCGGGGCCCAACTCCCGTGCGGCCCACTCTCTTTTGAGCCGGCCCACGCCGTGCTCGGCGGTGATCGTGCCGCCGAGTTCCAGGGCCAGCGCGAAGATCCGGTCGGCGACGATCTGCGCTCGAGGAGGGATCGGTGCTCCGGCGGGTGCCGGTTCGGTGACGAGAATCGGGTGGAGGTTGCCGTCCCCCGCGTGGCCGAAGACGAAGACCGGTACGTCCTCTTCTGCGGCGATGGCGGAGATCCGCTCCACCGCCTCCGCGAGGCGCGTACGCGGCACGGCGATGTCTTCGATGAGGGGACGCCCGATTGCCTCGAGGGCGGGAAGGGCCTGACGTCGGGCGAACAGCAGCCGGTCGGCATCGGCGGCGTCGGTGGCCACGTCGAAGGATGTCGCGAGGGCGCCGACCGCCTCGCGGATGACCGTCAGCTCCTCCTCCGCCCCGTAGCCGTCGGTCTGCACGAGGAGGAATGCGTCGCCGAGTTCGCGCAACCGCGTGCCTTCGGCGTCGTCGATGGCGCCGAGGGTCGCTCCGTCGAGGATCTCGAGCACGGCCGGCCGCGCGCCGGAGCGGGTGATCGCGGTCACCGCGCGGGCGGCGGTGGCGACGTCGGCGAAGAAGACGGCGGCGGTCGCGGTGCGCGCCGGCCGTGGCAGGAGCCGCAGCGTCGCACCGACGACGACACCCAGCGTCCCCTCGGATCCGGTGAACAGGCCGACGAGGTCATAGCCGGTCACGCCCTTGATCGTGTCGTGACCCACGTGGATCACGGTGCCGTCCGCCAGCACGACATCCAACGCCAGCACATGATCTCTCGTGACGCCGTACTTCGCCCCGCGCAGCCCACCCGCGTTGGTGGCGATGTTGCCGCCGATCGTCGAGATGCCCACACTGGCCGGGTCGGGGGCGTACATCAGCCCGTGCTCGGCGGCGGCACGATCCAGGTCTGCCGTGATCACTCCGGGCTCGACGCGGGCGAGCTGCTCGTCGGCATCGATCTGGACGATGCGGTCCATCCTGCTCAGATCCAGCACGAGAGCCTCGGCCGTCCCGGATGCGGCACCGGCCAGTCCCGAGCCGGCGCCCCGCGTGATGACCGGTGTCGCCGTCGCCGATGCCCAGGCCATCAGCCGCTGCACCTCCTCGATGTGCCGCGGACGGGCCACCGCCCGCGGCGCGCCCGCGCCCGGCCATCCCGAGCGGTCTGCCGCGGCGCCGTCGCGCGTGCGCCGATCGAGGGTGACGACCCCGGCCTCGACGAGTTCGGACAAGCTCATCCGACCGAAACCCGTCCGCCCAGCACGTCGGCGAGCGACATCTCGCCCGGCTTTCCCCCGCGTGCCGCGAGTGCACCGAGTCCGCGCTGCACCGCCTCGTTCAGCGGCGCCGTACGGCCGTGCCGGCGTGCGAGCCAGGTCACCTCGCCGTTGAGGTAGTCGCCCTCGCTGGATGCTCCGCGCGCGAAGGACTGCCACGTGGACAGCCCGGAGGAGTGGCCCGGAACAGTCTCGATCTCCAGGCGCGCATCCGCGGTGGGCGGCGCCACGGGCAGGCCGAGCTCGTCAAACAGCGCGCGCGCCTCTGCGCGCACCGCGCGCAGCGCCGCCTCCAACTCGTCCGGCTCGCTGTCGAACACCTCGACACCGTTGTGCAGATTCCCGATCAGCTTGCGGCGCTTGGCGGCGGCGATGTCCGGCTCCACCCACGTCGCGAAACCGCCGGCGCGGAAGGCGGCGCTGTGCTTTGCCTCCGCATCGGGATCGGAGAACGGATACGCACCGAGCCACACGAGGCCGACGAGCGGATACGAGGTCGCCACCACGACGCCGGGCTCCAAGTGACTCGCCTCGATCGCAACCGACACGCCGATCACCCGCCGGAACCGGCGAAGGGCGAGGTCTTCGGTGGCCAGGCCGTTCTGAAGAGTGAGGATGGGCAGGTCTGCCACGAGTCCCGTGCCGTCGGCGAGGGGTAGCCAGGCGATCTGCGTGAGCGCGCTCTCCGCATCCTGCGACTTCACCGCCAGCACGACGACATCCGCCGCCGTCGGCTGCGCGTCGGCGAGCGCGCCGACGACCTCCACGCGCACGATCTCATCGCCGTGCGGCCGTCGCACGCGCACGCCGTCGCGCGCGATCGCCTCCAGCGCACGCCCGCGCGCGACCAGGACGGTGGCCACGCCGGCGAGGGTCCATTGAGCGGCCAGGAACGCACCGATCGCACCGGCACCGACAATCAGGTACCGTCCCGTCTTCTCAGCCATCGGACGGCGCTCCGCCCGGCTCGGAGCCCGTCGCGACGGGACGGTCGGGAATGTTGGACCACTGGCTCCACGATCCCGGGTACAGACGCGGGGAGAAGCCTGCGATCGTCAGTGCGACGTAGGCGTGCGACGCGGTGACCCCCGAACCGCAATACACGCCCACCTCGCCGGTGCCGGCGCCGGCATGCTCGAACCGTCGCCGCAGGACGTCGGGCGGGAGGAAGCGCCCGGAGGCGTCGATGTTTCCCGCCGTCGGCAGGCTCACCGCCCCGGGGATGTGTCCGGCTCGGGGGTCGATGGGCTCCACATCCCCCCGATAGCGTTCTGCCGCCCGCGCATCCAGCAGCACGCCACGGTCGGGCAGTGCGGCCGCCTCGTCGATCGTGAGACGGGGGAGGAGGCCGCCGGTGAGGGTCGCCGCGCCGCGGGCGGGCACGACCTCGCCCGTCTCCAGCGGCAGTCCGGCGCTCGTCCACGCACCCAGGCCGCCGTCCAGCAGCCGCACGTCCAGACCGGCATCGGTGAGCACCCACCACGCGCGCGCCGCCGACATCGATCCGAGATCGTCGTAGACCACGACGGTGTCGCCGTCGTTGATGCCCCAGCGCCGGACCGACTCCTGGAGGTCCTCCCGACGCGGCAGCGGATGCCGGCCCTCGTCGGCGCGCCCGTGGGAGGCCAGCTCTGCGTCCAGGTCGACGTATACCGCACCCGGAATGTGTCCGGCGATGAAGTCCGGACGACCGTCCGGACGGTCCAGTCGCCATCGCACGTCGAGCAGACGCGGCCCGGCACCGCCCCCGACGAGATCCCCGAGCTGTTCGGCATCGATCAGTATGTTCGTCATCCTTGTCCTCTTCGTCCGTGCGCTCAGGCAGTGAGCGCTCCGCGGTCAGGCGACACGTCGTCCGGCGAACCAGGTCTGCGTCACGCCGATCCGGCGCAGTTCCTCCGGGGCGATGTCGAAGGGGTTCGCGTCCGTCACGATGAAATCCGCCGACTTGCCCGGCTCCAAAGACCCGGTGCGGTCGGAGATCCCCAGCGCCCGGGCCCCGTGCAGGGTCGTCATCGTGAGCGCCTCCGCGACGGTGACGGCCTGGTCGAGGGCGGATACGCCCGGACGCGTCCCGGTCGGGTCGGTGCGATTGACCAGCCCGTGCACGGCGTGCCAGGGGTTGGGATTGGCCGCGGCGGGCCAATCGGAACCGACGGACACGGTCGCGCCCGCGTCGAGAAGCTCCCGGTTGGGGTGCATCCGGCGGGCCAGCCCGGGGCGCACCAGATCGTCGATCATCGACGGGATGGCCCCCGGGTACCACATGTACGGCGAGATCTCGACGACGGCACCCACCGCGGTGAACCGGGCGACATCGCCCTCGGAGATGAACTGCGAGTGGCCGATCTGGTAGATGGTCTTCTCGAAGCCGTCCGCGCGCACCCGCTCCACGGCGTTCAGTGCAGCATGCACTGCGCCGTCTCCCGTGCAGTGGAACTTCGCCGACAACCCGAGCCGGGCAGCATCCTCGAGGATGCAGACGAGCTCCTCCTCGCCCAGCAGAGGGCCCACGTGCACGCCGTGCGGGAAGTCGGGGGACGGCTGATACGGATCCAGGAACGAGGCGGTGCGGGTGGGCGGGATGCCGTCCATGAAGATCTTGATGAAAGACGGCCGGTGGTGTTCGCTGCGCAGCGCGCCGGCTCTGGCCAACACGTCCTCGCCGCGCGGGAGGAAGCCGAAGATCTGCTCGTGCACGGGGATCGCGCTGACGACCCAGGCGTCCAACTGCCCGTCGGCGTCGAGGCTGGCAGCCCCGGACATCGATGCCTCCGAGGCGCCGGCATCGTGCATCGCCGTCACGCCCAGTCGGCTCAGCGGGCGGATGCCGGCCCGCATGCGCTCACGGTGGTCCGCGAGGGTGAACGCGCGAGTGGCGGCATAGGCGTGTTCGACGGGGATTCCGGCGGACTCCACGAGAAGCCCGGTCAGGCCTCCCGTGTCGGGGTCGCGCACGATGCGACCGTGCGGGGGATCGGGGCTGTCGTCGCCGATGCCCGCCCGTCGCATGGCTTCGGAGTTCACCCACCGGTTGTGACGGCTGCTCTCGCGGATCATCACCGGCCGGCCGCCCGAGACCGCATCCAACCGGGCCAGCGTGCGGTGCGAGCCGAGCTCTCCCAGCAGCTGTGAGCCGTAGGCGGCCACGACGACCCAGTCTTCCGACGGGTCAGCCCGGACATGACGATCGACGGCGTCGAGCACCTGGTCGAGCGTGAACTCCCGCGGTACGACGACCTCGTGCAGCTCCGCCTGTCCGTGCAGGGAGACATGGTTGTGAGCGTCGACGAACCCGGGCATGACGAAGGCGCCCTCCAACGACACGAAGTCGGTGTCGGGGCCCGCCGTCGCCTCGACGTCCTCCCGGGTGCCGACGGCCAGCAGCGTTCCGCCCCGCAGGGCGAAGGCGCCCGGAACCGGCCGATCGGTCGTGGAGGTGAAGATCGTCGCGTTCAGGAAGACGGTGTCGGCGTTCATGCTCCGACCGTCGTGAACACTTTGCTCGCGATCCGCCAGGTGCCCTCCGACCTGACCAGACCGAAGTAGTTGCGGAAGTTCGCTCCGAGATAGGCCTTCTCGTCGAGAACGGCCGACGCCACGTCGCCGGTCGCCGACACGCTGTGGATCTCGTAGCTGTAGGAGTCGTCCGGTGCCGGTGAGGTCGCGACCACCTGTTCGGCGAACTCTCCCGCCGACATCGTCACGAACTGGTCGCCCAGGTAGCCCCACATCGTGCCGTCCGCGCGGAAGGCGTCCTTGACGCGGGTCGGGTCAGCGGTGCGCACGCCCTCGACGTAGGCCGTGACGGCGGCGACGATCTCTTCGTGCATGGGGTTCTCCTTGCGGGGCTGAGAGGTGGGGGCCGGGGGATGCAGTGTGCCGTCGGGGTCGAGCCGCTCGACCGCGAGGCGGATCGCCTGAACGACACGAGTGACCTCCTCGGCGGTGATCACCAGCGGCGGCATGATCACGATGGTGCCGTGAGAGACGTTCAAGAGCACGCCGGACTCGTCACGGATGGCCTGCGTGAGCGGCAGATCGATCCCGTCGAGGGGTTGCTTGGTCGCCTTGTCGGCGACCAGGTCGATGCCGAGCATCAGGCCCACCCCGTGGACGTCTCCGACGACGGGGAGCTCCAGCAGCGGTTGCAGCTCTGCCAGGAACTGGGCGCCGCGGGCCCGCGCGTTCTCCAGCAGGCCTTCGCGTTCGATGATGTCGAGGTTCGCCACCGCGGCAGCGCACGACGCGGCGTGCCCCCCGTACGAGCCTCCGCTGGGCAGTGGGTCCACGACCGCCGCGACATCCCCGGAGAGCAGGATCGCCCCGATGGGCATGTAGCCGCTCGCGAGCCCCTTCGCCAGCAGGATGACATCGGGTCGAAGACCCAGCGCCGAACTGGCCAGCCACTGCCCGGTGCGACCGATGCCCGTGACGACCTCGTCCATCACGAGGAGGATGCCGTTGCGGTGCAGCACCTCCTGCACACGAGGCCAGTAGTCGGCGGGCAGCGGGATCATTCCGGCGGGTCCGAGTGCGGGCTCGCCGAACATCGCGGCGATGCGCTCCGGTCCGACCTGCGCGATCGTGCGTTCCAGGTCACGAATGCAGTAATCGGTCAGGTCTTCATCGGGCGGGCAGTCGTTGCGGTACGGAGTCGGCGCGGCGACTTGGACGACCATGCCGGGGAACTGATCTTCCATTCCCAGCGGCAGATGCGCCGCCAGCGCGCCGCCCGCGACGGTCCGGCCGTGATACGCGCCGCGCAAGGTGATGATCACGGTGCGTTCGGGATGTCCCGAGGCGGCGTGGTAGTAGCGCGCGATCTGCAGGGCCTCGTCGTCGGCTTCGGATCCGCTGGTGCAGTAGCGCACCTTCGCGATGTTGTCCGGTGCGAGCGCGACAAGACGCTCCGACAGTGCGATGACCGGCTTGTTGCTGATGCCGAAGCGGAGGGAGAAGTGCGCGAAGTCGCTCAGCTGCCGATGCACGGCATCCGCGATCTCGCGCCGACCGTGACCGACCTGCACGAGCCATGCGCCCGCGTGTGCGTCGAGGAACTCCCGCCCGTCCTCGGCCACGAGCGTGCACCCGTGACCGTCTTTGAGGACGACGCGCTCGCCGTCGGCGGGCGTGACGGGATGCACGACGTACCGGATGTCCTTTTCCACCCAGTCGGCGTTGCTCGTGCTCTCGCCCTGCGGCTGCGCCGGCTGGCGGTCATCCTGGATTGCTGAACTCATGTGACCATTCTGTTTCGCGGCGAAGGAGCGACTGTTGATCGACAGCGCAAACGGGTCTTCCCCGAGCGCAGGAAGGCGTCGTGACATCTCTCTCACGCGCTCCGCGCTTCCGGTACGTCGAGCGTATCTGCCATGAGCGCCCTCGTGTAGTCGTGCGTCGGTGCCGACAGGACCGCCTCGGTGGGTCCGGACTCCACGAGGTGACCCTTGTTGAGCACGACGACTTTGTCGGCGATGCTGCGCACGACGGCCAGGTTGTGCGTGACGAAGACCATCGAGAGACCCTCGTCCAGCAGTGACCTCAGCAGTTCGATGACCGACGCCTGCACCGACACGTCCAGGGCGGAGGTCACCTCGTCGCACAACAGCACCCGCGGCTCGCAGACCAGCGCGCGGGCGATCGCGACGCGTTGACGCTGGCCGCCGGAGAGGTCAGCGGCATACCGCTGCGCGTAGCGTGCCGGAATCTCGACCCGCTCCAGCGCATCCGCGGCTCGCTGCCGTGCCTCATCCCGGTCGACGCCGAAGAAATGCTGGAGCGGCAGCGTCAGACTGGCCTCGATCGTCTTGCGCGGGTTGAGCGAGCCGTACGGGTTCTGGAAGACGTACTGCAACCCTCGCCGCATGTCGTCGCTGCGCCGGCTCGCCAGCGCCGGCATCGGCGCGCCCTCGAACTGGAACTCGCCGGTCTGCTCTTCGTGCAGCCCGATGAGACAACGCGACATCGTCGTCTTGCCGCTGCCCGACTCTCCGACCACCGCCAGACACTCGCCGCGGCCAAGCTCGAACGAGACGTCGAACAGGATCTGCCTTCCGGCGTATCCGGCGGCGAGACGGGAGACGGCGAGCGCGGGCTGTTCGCCGGGCACGTCGACCCGCTCGTCGCTGATGCGCTGCGAGGTGCGTGCGGCAGCGGCGACGTCCGTCGCGCGCAGGCAGCGCACGTCGGTGTCCGCATCCACCAGGGTGAGCGGGGGATGCGTGTGGTGGCAGGCATCGACGGCGAAGGTGCACCGTGACACGAATCGGCATCCCTGGTCGATCTCGCCCACTCCGGCTGCCCGACCCGGAATGGGTACGAGGCGGTGACGCGCCGCCATCGACGGAACGGCGTCGAGCAGCGCTCTCGTGTAGGGGTGGGTGGGGCGCGTGATCACCCGCATGCTGGGTCCGCTCTCCACGATCTCGCCCGCGTACATGACCGTCACGGCGTCGGCCACCTCTGCGACGACCGCGAGGTCGTGGGAAACGTAGACCGCCGCCATCCGGCGGCTGTGGCACAGATCGCGCACCAGCTCCAGCACGCGGGCCTGGGTCGACACGTCCAGACCCGTCGTGGGCTCGTCGAAGACGATGAGCCGCGGTGCGGCGGCCATCGCCATCGCTATCGCCACACGTTGCTGCTGACCGCCCGACAGTTCCCGCGGACGACGGCGGAGGAAGGCGTCGTCGCTCGGCAGACCCACCGCGACGAGCAACTCCCGGACGGTGGCCAGAGCACGGGAGCGGTCCGCGTCCAGGCCCTCGGTGAGTTGCGTGGCCAGACTCAGACTGGGGTTGAGCGCGGTGGCGGGATCCTGCGGAACATAGGCGACCGTGCGTCCGCGCATCGCACGCAGTTGCGCATCGGGCAGAGAGAGCAGGTCTCTGCCGTCGATCGTGACGCTTCCGCTCGTGATCGACGCGCCAGGTCGCGCGAACCCGAGCAGAGCAAGCGCGAGCGTGCTCTTGCCCGACCCGGACTCGCCGACGACGCCCATCACCTCGCCGCTGTCCAGGTGCAGGGAGACATCGGAGATGATGGGTGCGCCGCCGCGTACCGCGACTGTCAGCCCGGTGACCTCGATCGCCTTCGCCATGTCACGCCTTCCCTTCGGTCCGGGCGATGATGCGCGCCGTGCCCTCGGCGATGAGGTTGCCTCCGACGGTGTAGAGCACGATGAACACCATCGGCGCGAGCACTGCGATCGGCTGGATCGCGAGTCCTGCGCGGTTCTCGCTCACCATGAGACCCCAATCTGCCGTGGGGGGCTGGATGCCGTATCCGATGAAGCTCAGCGAGGCGAGCAGCCCCACCGAGACCATGAGCCGCACGCCGAACTCCACCATCAGCGGTGACGTGATGTTCGGAAGCAGTTCGCCCAGCAGTATTCGGCGACCGGGGATCCCGACGGCCCGTGCCCAGAGCACGTATTCGCTCGACGTGAGGGGCCAGGTCGCGCCGCGGATGACGCGGGCGCATCCGGGCATGATGGCCAGGGCGACGAGGAGCACGAGCAGCCAGGGCTGCGGGCCGACGATCGACACGAAGAGCAATGCGAAGAGGATGCCGGGAAACGCGAGGAGCACATCCATGCTGCGCATGAGAAGCACGTCTGCCCAGCCGCGGCGATAGGCGCTCACGAGTCCGATGAACGAACCCGCCGTGACGCCGAGGATCGTCGCTGTCGGTGCCATCCAGGCGAGGTGGATGCCGCCGGCCAAAAGTCGCGACCACACGTCGTAGCCGAGGTGGTCGGTGCCGAGGAGATGCTCCGCACCGGGGAGCTGGTAGCTCATCCCCACCGACTTGAGCGGGTCGTACGGCGTGACGAGCGGGCCGACGAGCGCGAACGCGGTCGTCGCGACGAGAAGCAGGGTGCCGAATCGGACCTGCCCGGACCGGAGGAATCGCGAGAACCCGGCCGGTCTCGTCCGCGCGGGTGCAACGGGTGCCTGCGTTCGCGTTGTGTGGGTCATGCGGTCCTCACCGGGTCGGGTTCCGGCGGCCTGCGGAAAGCAGGTCGGCGACGAGATTGAGCACGAAATACGACGCGGCGATGATGAGCACGACGGCTTGGATCACCGGCACATCGCGGGCCGTGATCGCCTCGACCAGGAGCGTCCCGATGCCGGGGAAGGCGAACATGAACTCGACGACGACGACGCCTCCGATCGTGAACGCGGCGACGAGGCTCGCTGCGGGGATCGCCGGCCCCAGCGCGTTGGGCAGCGCGTGCAGGTAGACGATCCTGCGTTCCGAGAGACCCTTCAGCCGCGCCATCTGGATGTATTCGCTGCTCATGACGTCGATGAACGACGCCCGGATGAGCCGCGACAGGTACGCGCTCCCGCCCACCACGAGGGTGAGCACGGGAAGTGCGAGCTCCGGCAGATGGGCCAGCGGGCTGTCACCGGGTGGGATGAGCGACACGGGCGGCAGAACGGGCCACACCGTGGTGCCCAGGAGGGCGATGAACACGGTTCCCATCACGAACTCCGGCGTGGCGTTGGCAATCATCGAGAGGGTGAGAAAGCCCTTGTCGGCGAGCCGGTCTCTCATGCGCGCGGCGGTGATGCCGGTCACCAGGGACAGCGGGAACATGATCACGAGCGCGACGGCTGCGAGGGTGAGAGAGTTCGTCAACCGCGCGCCGATCATGCTCGACACGGTCGCGCCGGAGGCCAACGAGGTGCCGAAGTCGAGATGCGCGACGCCGGCCAGCCAGTGGAGGTACTGCAGCCAGGCCGGTTGGTCGAGGCCGAGGTGCTCGCGCAGGATGGCGAGCTGTTCCGGGGTGGCGCTCTCACCGAGGACGATCAGTGCGACATCGCCCGGCATCAGTTGCGTGGCGAAGAAGATCAACATGGAGACGATCAGCAGGGTGAGCACACCCTGCGCCGCGCGCACGAGCACGAACCGCGTGCCGCCGGCTCGCCATCTCGACACCCGCGTCGGGCGCGCCGCCGATTCTTGCGTCATCGGTTGCGCGTGTGGATCTTCCTCTGATGTCATGTTCCCCCCTCGAATTGACATCATCTCCGTCGGAGGCCGTGTGCCGGTTGACTCCTCGGGCACGGTCGTTGACCGTGACGGAAGGTGAAGATGGCGTCGGTCCGCACGGCCCGCAGGACACGGCCCATAGGACACGGCGGGCTCCCGTGCGCCGGCCTCCGGCGTTTCCCGCGACCGTCAGTGCATCGCCCGGTATTCGCTGGGCGACACGTTGAATGCGGCCTTGAACGCACGGCTGAAGTGCGCGGCATCCACGAAACCCCATCGCGCCGCGATCGCGGCCACGGGCCGGTCGGCGAGCGCCGGGTCGACGAGGTCGCGACGGCACCGCTCGAGACGGCGAGTGCGGATCCACGTCGAGACGGTCGTGCCCTGCTCCTGGAAGAGGCCGTGCAGGTGGCGAGTCGAGATGAAATGCGCCGCGGCGATCGAGGCGGGGCCGAGGTCGGTGGAGGCGAGGTCGCGGTCGATGTAGCCGTAGATTCGCTGCATGAGCGCGCGATGCGGGTCGGCGGCGGCTGTGTCGAGTCCGAGCTCGTGGGTGAAGACGGTCGTGACCAGGTCGAGCACGCTGTGCGTGAGCATGGCGCCCGTGGTGCCGCGCAACCGGTCGAGGTTCGCGGCGAGCTGCGCGAGAAACGGCGCGACGACGACGCCGAGACCCTCGTTCCCGGGGATGCGCACGGCGGTGAGCTGGCCGACCTGCTCCGGCGGCAGCGTGATGAAGTGGCGCGGGAACATCACGACCATCGTGCGGAAGTCCTCGTCGAAGACGAGGGAGTACGGCCGGCTGGTGTCGTAGACGGCGAGGTCGCCTGGGGAGAGCACGGCTTCTCGATTGTCCTGGATGAGAAGGCCGGTGCCGGCCAGCATGATCCCCAGTTTGAAGTACGCCTTGTCGTTTCGCGCGATGAGCTCGGGTGTCCGCTCGACGACGTGATCCGTTGCGTGCACGTCGGTGACGTGCACCCCGTCGACACCGACCGAGCGGATCATGCCGCGAAACTGGTCGGCATGCGTGCTCGTCACCTGCAGGGGCACGAACGAGTCGTTCACCGCGGCACGGAACTCGCTGATGTTCTCGGCGACGGTGGTGAGGATCACGTCGTTGTCAATCGTCGTCGGCACGGGCGTCTCATTTCCCTGGACTTATTTGTTGCACCGTATACGATCGCAGGAGAATCTGCTACTCCTCGCGGCCGGCGGTGCGACGTGGGTCGCCGACGGTCGGGTGGACGCGATCAGTGCCCGTGGTCGCAGGCGCAGCCCTCACCGCAGCAACCGGCATCTCCCGATCGCACGTGACCGGCCTGGCTCGATTCGGGCACGTCCATCGCCGGGTTGACGTCGAGGAAGCCGTACGGCTTGAACCAGAACCCGGCGTAGTCCACCGGCATGATCGGCCAGTCCTCCGGGCGCGGGATGTGCGTGAGGCCGAAGGTGTGCCACAGCACGAAGTCCTCGCCGTCGATCGACCGATCGCCCGCCGCGTAGGCCGGCAGCCCGGCGCCGCCCTGATGGGCGTTCGGGTAGCGGCCGGCCGGCCAGCGGGCCTGCTTGTCGTACGCCGTCGCCCACAGATGCTTGGTCGCGAACGTGGCGCGCGCCGCGACCGACGACGCAGGGTCGGCCATCAGCAGCGCCGTCGGTTCGGGGATCAGGTGATATGCGGTCGGCTTGCCGATGTAGTTGGTCTTCGACGCGCTCTGGACCTCCCACACGCGAGCGACGGACGTGTCTGCCTCGCGCTGCGCCTCGCTCTCGGTGCGCAGCGGCGTCGCGCTCCAGGTGAACGCGTTGCCGAAGGGGTTGCGCTCGCCCATCGGGATGCGCACCGCGTCGACCTCGAACAGGCGGTTGTCCTCGCCGTCGATCGCGACGTCCAGGCGCGCACTGAACAGGTGCTGGTGCACAGGAGCGAAGATCCCCGGTGCGATCTCGGGTGCGTGCGGGTTGCTCGATCCGGGGATGCCGGCCCCGACGAACACGATGCCGGTCGCCTTCGCCTCGACCTGGATCGAGCCGTCGAGATACAGGTACCAGTAGAACCCGTAGTCGTAGTTGCCGATCGTGGCGAAGTACGAGATCACCAGGCGCCGCGAGCGGCGCACGTGCGAACCGACGATGCTCGGCTCGGTGTGCTTCCAGAGGATGCCGTAGTCCTCCTCGTGCATGCACACGACGCCCGGGATCTTCACGGCGTGACCGTGGTCGTCGGCGACGTAGCCGTCGAAGTAGCGGATGACGCCGAGGCAGTCGCAGCCGAGCTCGAGGTGGTTGGCGTTCTTGCCGAGCAGGTACTCTCCGGCGTCGAAGTAGCTGATCCAGAACCGGGTGTTGCTCGTGTCGCCGTAGGGGACGACCATCTCGGGCACGCTCGCGCGGCTGAGCACCGGGCGGTCGTCGAAGCGCACATCGTGCAGCACGAGACCCTCGCGGGCGTTGAAGTCGACGCGCAGCGACCAGTTCTCCCACTGCACGCGGTGGCCGTCGACGCGGAAGCTCGGCCCCTCCGGCTGGGTGATCTCGATCGGCTTGAGCGTCTCGCGCGCGGGGCCCACGGCATCCGGGGTGTAATTGCCGCTGCCGGCCGGCACGGGGATGTCGCCCTCGTCCTCGATGCCGATCACCGTGTTCGCGACGAGGTCGATGTGCACGATGAGACCCTCGACCGGATGCGCCCAGGGGAGGTCATCCTCGCTGTCGCGCAGGAACGTCAGCGAGCGGATGACGCGCCTGCCGACCTCGTTCGCCCGACCCACGAATCCGGGGGCCAGCGGCCCGCAGAACGCCAGCTCCATCCGGTCGGCCAGACCCCGGCGCGCCATCGCGGCCTGCCACTCGGGCGAGGCCTTGACGATGCGTGCGGCGCGCTCGTACTCCTCGAAGAGGTACTGCGGCTGACCATACGGCGCGGTGGTCGGGTCGTGGGGGCTCTGGGCGACGACCTCGCCCTTCGTGATCGACACGAGCGCCTCGGTGACGGCGCCGGTCGTCGTCTCCAGAAGGGTCACCTCGACGCGGCGGTCGATCTCGTCGCCCGGCCGCCACGCGGCCAGTTCGGCCTTGTCGTACTCGTCGGGCAGCAGCGACGGCACCCGCACGGCGTCGCCGAGCAGCCCCGCCGCGACGAGGATCTCGCGCGCGCGCTCGATCTCGGCGGCGGTCAGCGGATCGCGGGGATGCCGCGCCGTCTGCCCGGTGACGTCGGTCACCGGCAGCAGGCCCGCGGGCGCGTCGGCGTGATCGTGGTGGGAGTGGTCGTGGTGCGTCATGGCAGTCTCCTCCAGAGTCGCTGTCCAGTCTGCTCCCTTCGGCCGGCCCGCGCTTGACGGCGGGTGCACGGCTCGTGACTCAGGATGCCGCGTGCCGCCGTCTCGCCGGGCTGCGGCATCCGTCATCCGTCTCCGGCATCCTCCGTCCGTCTCCGGCATCCTCCGTCATCGAAAACAGGACATCGTTCGAGAACAGGACGAAACCACCGGCATCCGTCCTGTTCTCGCGTGATCTCCTGTTTTCGGTGACGTCATAACCTCCTCCACAGGCGGCCGATTGCCGGAATCTGTCCACAGATCGGGTCCGCGGCCCCCACGGGATGGATGCCGGGGCCACGATGGCGGGGTGAGAACCACGGCAGATCTTGAGCACACCCTCCATGCGCGCGGTGGCGCGGTGCACAGCGCCGACCTGCGCGCGGCGGGATACTCGCCGCATGCGATGCGCCTGGCGATCGCCGCCGGACGCGCCGAGCGGGTACGGCGCTCATGGCTGGTCGCGCCGACGTGCGATCCGCAGGTGCGGGCTGCCGCGGCGGTCGGCGGTCGTCTGACGTGCATCACCGAGGCCGAGCGGCGGGGGCTGTGGACACCGGAGCACTCCGGGCGGCTTCATGTCGCGGTGCCGTCGACCGCCTCCCGGCTTGCGGCCGACGGCATGGTGCTGCACTGGGCGCCGGGGCCCGCGCCCATGGGAGGTCACGCCCTTGTCGACGGCCTCGTGAACGTGCTCTTCCACGTCGCAGGCTGCCTCGAACCTGCCGACGCGCTCGCGGTGTGGGAGTCGGCGCTGCGCAAGCGCATGGTCGACCCCGACGTGCTGCGCCGGGTGCAGTGGCGCAGCACGGCGGCGACGCGCTATGCGAGCGTCGCGTCGTCGCTGTCCGACTCGGGTCTGGAGACCCGGTTCGTCGATCTCATGCGGTCGATCGGGGTCGAGGTGCAGCAGCAGAAGTGGATCGACGGGCATCCGCTCGATGGCCTCATCGGCGAGCGTCTCGGCATCCAGCTCGACGGGTTCGCGCACCATCGGGCGGCGGACCGCCGACGCGACCTGCGCGCGGACGCGCGGCTTGTGCTCCGCGGCTACACGATTCTGCGGTTCGACTTCTACCAGATCCTGTTCTGCCCCGAAGAGGTCATCGCGACGATCACCATGGCCATGGCGCAGGGGCTGCACCTCGCGCGGTAGCTTCCGGCATCCGTCGCCGGTCTCCGGCATCCGTCGCCATCCAAACAGGGTCATCGAAAACAGGACATCGTTCGAAAACAGGACGAAACCGCCCGCATCCGTCCTGTTCTCGCCGAATCTCCTGTTTTCGGTGAGGGATGCCGGGGCCGCGGCGCGGCGCGGGTCAGGGGCGGGCGGCGCGGGCGGCGGGGCGCACACCGAGCCAGGCGATCGCGGCGGCCAGGGTCGCGGCGGCGGCCATCGTCACCGCCATCGTGAGCGCCGACGCGCCGCCCAGGGCGGCGAGGGGCGCGACGACCGGGCCGACGACGTACATCGAGGTGCCCAGCAGCGCCGAGGCCGTGCCGGCGCGGGCGCCGTGCCGCGACAGGGCGAGGGTCGAGCCGTTCGGTCCGCTCGTGCCGCCGAGGAACATGAACGCCACGAGCGCGACGATCACGCCGGCGACCCCGGCGCCGCCCAGGCACAACGTCAGCAGCAACGCCGTCGCGCAGAAGGTGGCGGTGACGCCGGTGAGGTATATCCGCAGCGGCCCGAGGCGCACGACGAGCACGCGGCTGAGCTGGCCGCCGCCGATGCTCGCCACCGCGTTCCCGGCGAACACGAGGCTGAACGCCTGCGGCGTCAGACCGAACTCGCCCTGCAGCACGAAGCTCGACATCGACAGGTAGGCGAAGAACGCGACGCCGCTGGCGGCCCCCGCCAGCAGCACGGTGACGAACAGGCGGTCGGTGACGACCTCGCGCACGTGGCCGCCGAGCTCGGCGACACCGCCGGCATGCCGGGCCTCGGGGCTCAGGGTCTCGGGCAGCGCGAACACGACGAGCGCCAGCAGGGCGACGCCGACGCCGCCGAGCACCCAGAAGATGCCGCGCCAGTCCATGAGGTACGCGAGCTGCCCGCCCAGCAGCGGCGCCACGATCGGCGCCAAGCCCGACACGAGCATCAGCAGCGACAGCATGCGCGAGAGCTCGACGCCCTGGAACAGATCCCGGGCGACCGCGAGGGCGATCACGATGCCGGCCGAACCGGCCATGCCCTGCAGGAACCGCGCGACCAGCAGCGCCTCGACCGTCGGTGCGAGCGCGCACGCCGCCGACAGCACGGCGAAGCCGGCGACCCCGATCATGAGCGGGCGGCGCCTGCCGAACCGGTCGCTGAGCGGGCCGGCGACGAGCTGTCCCAGCCCCAGCCCGATCATGCAGGCCGACATCGTCGCCTGCGCCAGGGTGTCGGACACCCCCAGCTCGGTGCCCAGCTGCGGCAGCAGCGGCAGGTACAGGTCCATCGACAGCGGACCGAACGCCTCGAGCAGCCCGAGCACGAGCATCGCCCGCAGCGCGGACATCCGCACCCCAGGCGTGGCCGTCACGACAGACCGAGGATGCGCCGCACCCAGCTGTCGCGGGCGGCGTTGGCCGCCTGCGACACGATCGCATCGGGTGAGAATCCGCTGAAGCCGTGGTACGCGCCGGCCCACACGTGCAGCTCGGCCGGCCCGCCGGTCGCCCAGATGCGGGTGGCGTAGGCGACGGCCTCGTCGCGGAAGGTCTCCGCCGCCCCGACCTCGATGTACGCCGGGGCGAGCCCGGAGAGGTCGGTCGCCCGCGCGGGCGCCGTGTAGGGCGAGACGCGGTTGGTGAAGCGGTCGGCGCCGGCGATGGCATCCCAGGCGGTGTCGTTGTTGTTGCGATCCCACGCGCCGATGCCGTCGTACTGCCGGGCCGACACCGTCTCGTTGCGGTCGTCGAGCATGGGGCAGTTCAGCAGCTGGCCGGCCAGGGGCGGCCCGGAGCGGTCGCGGCTCATCAGCGCGACCGCGGCCGACAGCCCGCCGCCCGCGCTCGCGCCCGACACGAGGATGCGGCCGGGATCGATGCCCAGCTCCTCCGCGTGCGCGACCATCCACTCCAGTGCGGCGTAGCAGTCCTCGGCCTGGGCGGGGCCGGGGTGCTCCGGCGCCAGCCGGTACTCCACGGCGACCCCGACGACGCCGTAGCGCTCGGCGAGGTCGATGACCTCGGGCGTGCCGAACAAGCGCGTGCCGAGCACCATGCCGCCGCCGTGGATCGACAGGACGGCGGGGGCGGGGACGGATGCCGCGGCATCCGGTCGCACGATCGTGATCTCGACGTCGGGGGCGCCGGCGGGGCCGGGGATCGTCCGGTCCTCCCACGTGACCGCCCGCCCCTCGGCCTGCGCCTGGATCGGCGGGATGATCGTCGCGAAGTGATCGCGGTTGGCGTGGATCGTGTCGGCGCGCAGCGGAATGATCTCGACGAGATCGAGGAAGGCCTGCAGGCCGGGCTCCAGCTCCGGGTCGTACGGCACCGGGGTGACGGTCATGGCATCCTCACAATCCGAGCCTACGGCGCAGCCACGAGCTGCGGCTGGCAAGAGCTGCGCGGGTGAGCTCGGTGTCGGGTGCGTACATGTCGAAGCCGTGGAACCCGCCGTCCCACACGTGCAGCTCGGCCTGGCCGCCGGTGGCCCAGATGCGGGCGGCGTAGTCGACGTCTTCGTCGCGGAACATCTCCGCGGAACCGACCTCGATGAACGCCGGCGGCAGTCCGGACAGATCCGTCGCCCGGGCCGGGGCGGCGTAGGCCGGGGCATCCATCGAGAAGGCGAGGTCGTCGCCCAGCACGCACGACCAGGCGAGCAGGTTCGCGTCGCGCTGCCACGTGCCGATGCCGTCGTACTGCAGGCTCGCGATCGTCGAGTTGGTGTTGTCGAGCATGGGGCACAGCAGCAGCTGACCGGCCATGCGCGGCCCCTGCCGGTCACGGGCCAGCAGGGCGACCGCGGCCGAGAACCCACCGCCGGCGCTGCCGCCCATGACGACGATGCGCTCGGGGTCGACGCCCAGTTCCGTCGCGTGCTGCGCGAGCCAGACGAATCCGGCGTAGCAGTCCTCGACGCCCGCCGGGTAGGGGTTCTCCGGCGCGAGCCGGTATTCCACGTTGACGCCGACGACGCCGAGCTCGTCGACGAGGTCGACTACGCGGGCCGACTCCCACGAACGATGGCCGACGATCATGCCGCCGCCGTGGATGTTGTAGACGGCGGGCAGCGCCTCGCCCGCGCGTCCGCGGGGGCGGTAGATCGTCACCTCGAGGTCGGGTGCGCCGGGCGGCCCCGGGATGACGCGGTCCTCTCCGTCGATCGCCCGGTCGCCGATGACGGTGTCATCGTCGGGGAAGAACGTGTCGGCGCCGACGCGGCTGGCCGCCAGGGTGTCGCGGGCGAGCGGCGGCTGGCCCATCGCGGCCAGCGCCGCCAGTGCCGGCTCCAGTTCGGGCGCGAACGGCACCGGCGGCAGCGCGGGACGGCCGAGTGCAGGCTGGGTCATGGTTCTCCCTTCGGATGGCCGGTCGCCCGGCGGCGCCAGGGATCGCGTATATTCAACGAATGTAGACTATCGGGGAGGATGTCGTGGACGCACCTGATTTTTCCGACGCCGGTGGCCTGCGCGGGGTCGACGGTGCCGACCCGCGCGGCTACGACGGGTTCGAGGGCGTCGTCGCGACGCGGTCGTCGCAGTCGACTCCCTGGTGGCCGCGTCCCCGGCGCGCTCCCGAGGGCGCCCCGAACATCGTCGTCGTGCTCGTCGACGACATGGGTTTCAGCGACGTCTCGCCGTTCGGCGGCGAGATCGACACCCCCGCCGTGCAGGCGCTCGCCGACACCGGGTACCGGTTCTCGAACTTCCACGCGACGCCGCTGTGCTCGCCGTCGCGCGCCGCGCTGCTGACCGGCGCCAACCCGCATCGCGCGGGATTCGGGATGGTGGCGCACGCCGACCCGGGCTATCCCGGGTACCGGATGCTGCTGCCGGACGACCTGCCGACGATGGCCGAGTCGCTGCGCGAGAACGGATACGCGACCTTCATGGTCGGCAAGTGGCACCTGACGCTCGAATCGCTCATGCACGACGGCGCCGACCGCTCCTCGTGGCCGCTGCAGCGCGGCTTCGACCACTACTTCGGCTCGATGGACGGCTTCACGACCCTGTATCACCCGCACCGGCTGGTGCGCGACAACACGGTCGTGACGGAGCAGCAGGGCGACGCCGACTACCTCACCGACCGCCTCACCGACGAGGCGATCACGATGATCGACGCGCTGCGCGCGAATGACGCCTCGCGCCCGTTCTTCCTCTACTTCGCGCACCAGGCCGTGCACGGCCCGGTGCAGGCCAAGCCCGCCGACATCGAGAAGTATCGCGGCGCGTACGATGCCGGCTGGGATCGCGCCCGGGCGGCGCGTTTCGCCCGGCAGCTCGACTCCGGGCTGTTCCCGCCGGCGACGCCGCTGTCGGCCTCGACCCCGGAGAACACCGGGGGAGTGCCCGCCTGGCACGACCTCGACGACGCCTCGAAGGCGCTGTTCGCCCGGCACATGGAGGTGTACGCGGCGGCCGTCGACGGCGTCGACCAGTCGCTGGCGCGCATCGTCGCCCGGCTGAAGGAGATCGGCGAGTACGAGAACACCGTCATCGTGTTCACGAGCGACAACGGCGGCACCGCCGAGGGCGGACCGAGCGGCACCCGCAGCTACTTCAGCCAGTTCCTGCAGGTGCCGGGCCTTCCCGCCGACTGGGTGCGAGATGTCGAACGGCCGCTCGACGAGCTCGGCGGCCCGCGCGTGCACGGGCATTACCCCGCCGGCTGGGCGCACGCCTCCAACACCCCCTTCCGCCTGTACAAGGGGTCGGTGTACGAGGGCGGCGTGCACACGCCGCTCGTCGTGTCGTGGCCGGCGGGGCTGCCGCGCGCCGCGGACGATGACGGCGTGCGCTCGGCGTTCGCCTACATCACCGACCTCGCGCCGACCCTGTTGGAGCTCGCCGGCGCCACCCGGCCCGCGACGCTGCGCGGGACGCCGTGCGCTCCCGCCGACGGCGTGAGCTTCACCGCGGTGCTGCAGGACCGAGATGCCGCGGCCGCGCGCGACGCGCAGTACCTGGCTCTCGTGGACCAGCGCGCGTTCTACGCGGGCCGCTTCAAAGCGGTCGCCCCCGCGCTCGGGGCGACGGACGACGACCTGTCCGACTGGCTGCTGTACGACCTGGAGGCCGACCCCGCGGAGACGCGGGACGTCGCCGCCGCGCATCCGGAGGTCGTCGCGGACCTCGCCGAACGCTGGCGACGCGCCGCCTGGCACAACACGGTCTATCCGCTCGGCGATGACTTCTCGCTGTTCGGGCGGCGGCCGGCGACCGACCTGGAGTACTCGCAGCCCGTCGTGATCCGTCCCGGCACCCCGACGCTCGAGCGCTGGCGATCGGCGCGGCTGATCGGCCTGCGCTCGTTCACGGTCGTCGCGTCGCTGGGCGGCGCGCTCGGGGAGGGCGTGCTCTTCTCGCACGGCGACCAGGGCGGCGGGTACGTGCTGTACGCGGAGGCGGGCCAGCTCGTGCTCGCCTACAACGCCTACGGCGCGATGCACCGGGCGGCGGCGACGATCGGCGCGGATGCCGTGCACTTGGTGACGACGCGGTTCGCCGCGCTCGACGACTATGCGTGGGCGGTGACGGTGGAGATCGACGGGAAGGTCGTGCTCGACCTGGGCACGGTGCCGATGCTGATCGGGATGGCGCCCTTCACGGGTGTCAGCGTCGGATTCGACGGGGCCGGGCCCGTGGACTGGGAGCTGCATGAGCGGCACGGCGTATTCCGCCACTCGGGGTCGCTGCAGTGGGTGCGCTACGAGCCCGGCGCCAAGGCGTCGTACAACCACGAGGTGATGGTGGCCGTCGACGAGATCAGCGCCCGGCTGCTCGACTAGCGCCCGGCCGGTAGGTCGTCGTCACCGAAAACAGGAGATCACGCCAAAACAGGACGTTTGCACGATCCAACGTCCTGTTTTGGCGTGATCTCCTGTTCTCGTGCGCGTGTCCGACGGCGCCGTCGGCGCCGGCGACGACCACACCGGGCTCCGGGCTCCGGGCACCGGGCTCCAGGCGCCGCGCGGCGGTCAGGGCCCTCGGGGTCGACGACGCCGCGGTCGGCCCAGAACGGCTCGACCAGCGTGCGCAGCTCCTCGGCGCCGACGCGGTCGACCACGTCGAGGGCGGCGAGGTTGCCGTGCAGCTGTTCCATGCTCGTCGCGCCGAACAGCGTGGTCGCCAGCGCCGGATGCGTGAGGGTGAACGCGATGCTCAGCTGCGCCGGCGTCACCCCGAGGCGCTCCGCGAGGGCCACGTATGCGGGCACCCCGGCGACGATCCGCTCGCGGATCTCGCCCGGGTCGCGGCCGATGCCGCGCTCGGGGGCGACCTTGCCGGCGAGGATGCCGCCTTCCATCACATCGGAGGCCTGCAGACTGAGACCCTCCGCCCACAGCGCCGCGAACGGCTCGCCGTCGGGGATGGCCCGACGCGCGACCGAGTACTTCAGCTGGGCGATCTGCGGGCCGTCGACGCCTTCGGCCGCGGCGATCTCCTTCAGGGCGCGGATGGAGCCCGCCGACCAGTTGTTGACCCCCCACGCGGCGATGAGTCCGGCGCGCGTGAGGCCCGCGAGGTCGAGCACGAGGTCGCGCAGCGCCACGGTCGAATCGCGCAGGTCGCCGAGGATCACGAGTTCGGCGCGCTCCTGGCCGACGCGGAACAGCGCGTTCTCCAGCTGGGGGCGGAAGCCCGCGTCGCCGAAGCCCTCGATCCAGAGCTTGCTCGACAGCATCCATTCGTCACGACGGATGCCGGCGGCCCGCACGATCGCCGAGAACAGCACGTCGGTGAACACCGGCGCGGCGCCGGGGAACGTGTACACGCCGACGTCGAAGAGGGTGACGCCCGCGTCGACGGCCGCGCGGATCATCGCGACGGCGTCGCCGAAGTCCATCCGGTCGTAGGTGTGCCACGAGCCCAGCGCGAACACGGAGGTGTACAGGGAGCTCTCGCCGATGCGGCGACGGGGGAGGGTCATGATGCGGCATCCAGTCGGGGGTCGATGACGGCCTTGACCTCGCCGAGGTGCGCCATCGACGCGATCTTCTCCGACGCTGCGGCCAGCCCCACCGGGGCGCTGAACAGGTCGTCCCACGGGTAGCGGTCGGCGAAGGCGGCGAAGAACTCGATCGAGCGGGCGTAGTCGGAGATGTCGCCGTTGAGCGAGCCGGTGACGGTGAGCTCCTTGCCCATGATCGCGCTCAGCGGGAACACGTCGCCGGCGAGGCCGGTCGAGCCGACGATCGTGAACGTGCCGCGCCGGGCGGCCATGCCGATCGCCTCGGGGCCGACGCTGGCGGCGCCGGCGAAGTCGAAGACGTGGTCGGCGCCGTGGCCGAAGGTCACTTCCATGACGCGTTCGACGACATCGCCGCCGGCGATGTCGACGACGGCATCCGCGCCGAAGCGCGTCGCCAGCTCGAGGCGCGAGGCCGGGGCGCCGATCGTGATGACCTGCGCCGCGCCGGAGATTTTCGCGACGGCCGTGGCGAACACGCCGAGCGCACCCGATCCCTGGATCGCGACGCGCGAACCGGTGCGGACGCCGCCGGCGCGGTCGAACGCCCGCAGCACCGTCTTGGCGGCGCAGCCGGCCATCGACGCCCACGTGTTCTTCACGTTGTCGGGCAGCTTCAGCTTCGCCGACCCGGGGGAGACGTAGGCGTAGTCGGCGAGGCCGCTCGTGACGAACGGCGGCACGTCGGTGCGCTGCAGGAAGCCGTAGCCGCGGCGGGAGCAGTGCACCGGCTGGCGCAGCACGACGCAGCCGAAGCACTCGCCGCACGTCGACTCCGACCAGCCGATGCGGTCGCCGACGCGGAGCTGTCCGCCGAGGGCGTCGTGCGTGCCCTCGCCGACGGCGACGATCTCGCCGACCATCTCGTGGCCGAGGATCATCGGCAGCATGCCCGGGAAGCTCATCTTGCCCTCCCAGATCTCGATGTCGGTCCCGCACAGCGTGGCGCAGGCGATGCGCACGATCGCGGCGCCCGGCGCCGGCGCGGGAAGCTCCAGCTCCTGCAGGTCGAGGGGCGCGCCGTGGGCGGTGAGCACGGCCGCGCGGGTGGTGGTGGGAGTCGCCATGACGGTCCTTTCAGACGAGCAGCTGGCCGCCGTCGACCGGGAGCGAGACCCCGGTGATGTCGGCGGCGTTCGGGGAGGAGAGGAAGACGGCGGCCGCGGCGACCTGCGCCGGGTCGGCGAACTGCCGGAGCGGAATGCGGGCGAGCCAGGCCTCGCGCATCGGCGAGCCCTCCGGCATCCCTTCGCGCATCAGCGGCGTGTCGACCGGGCCCGGTGCGACCGCGTTGACGCGGATGCCGGCGGTCGCCAGCTCGATCGCCGCCCATCGGGTGAGCGCGTCGATGGCGGCCTTGCTGGACTCGTAGGCGCCCATGCCGGAGGTGGGCTGGCGCCCGCCGATCGAGGAGATGTTGACGATGGCGCCGCGCGTTCCCGCGGCGATCATGTGCCGCGCGACGGCCTGCGTGACGGCGAAGGTGCCGAGGATGTTGACGCGGATCGTCGTCTCGAAGTCGGCGACCGGCAGGTCGACGACGGGGCCGTGCAGGTGCAGGATGCCGGCGTTGTTGACGAGCACGTCGATCGGCCCGTGCTGCGCGGCGACCTCTGCCACGGCGGCGGAGACGGCGTCGGCGTCGGTGATGTCGAGGCCGAGCGTGCCGACGCCGAGCTCGGCGCCGAGCGCGTCGAGGCGGTCGCTCGGCAGGTCGGTCAGCACGACGGTGTCGCCCGCCGAGAGGAAGGCGTCGGCGAGCGCGCGTCCGATGCCGCCGGCACCGCCGGTGATGAGGATCTGCCGGGAACGGGTGGCCATGCGTGCACCTCTCTGAGCCGGCGCTCTGTCGTGGCGCCTGAAGAGACGTTATTATACAAATGTAGAAAAACACAACCAGGAGGCAACGATGCCCGCATCACCCTTCCCCCGCCCGCTCGGACCGGGCGGCCCGCTCGTCCCGCCGTTGGCCCTGGGGTCGTGGAACACCTGGGACCGCATGAGCGAGGACGAGGCCGTGGCGATGATCCACGCCGCCGTCGCGGGGGATGCCGGGTTCTTCGACGTCGCCTACTACAACATGGGTCCGCACGCCGAGAACTCCAAGACCGACATCCTGTTCGGGCAGGCGCTGCGCGCCTCGGGCGTGGCCCGGGACGAGATCGTCCTGTGCGGCAAGCTGTGGCTGTGGGACTGGCCCGCTCAGGGCTTCCGCGCGCAGCTGGAGGAGAGCCTGGAGCGCGCCGGCCTCGACCGCTTCGACGCCGTCGTGGTGGGCGACTACCGGGACGCGCCCGACCTGGACCGCCTCGTCGCGGACGTGGGAGAGCTGATCGCCGACGGCCTGTTCGACGTCTGGGGCATCAACAACTGGGTCGTCGGCGACACGCACGCCGCCTTCGCCGCCGCGG
Organism: Microbacterium sp.; assembly: GCF_047602155.1. Lineage (GTDB taxonomy): Bacteria > Actinomycetota > Actinomycetes > Actinomycetales > Microbacteriaceae > Microbacterium. Next base: position 1,778,195 of record NZ_JASGHZ010000001.1, read on the forward strand.
AACGCGCGGGGGTCGCCGCCCCGACCTTCGCGCAGTTGAAGTACAGCATCGTGCGCCGGTCGATGGCCGAGGGCGAGCCGTACGGCGAACTGTTCCGCGCCGGCCGGCTGGCGCTGCAGGCCTCGGACGTCTTCGAGGGCGGCATCCTCGCGGGCAACCTTGTGCCGCAGCGCAAGATCGGCGCCGACGTCGGCGGCATCCGGGAACGGATCGTCGCCGCGGCCCCCGAGGTCGCGCGCGTCGCCGCCGAGCTCGACGCGACCCCCGCACAGCTCGCGCTGGCGTTCTGCCTGGCCTACCCGCCGACCGCCAACGTGCTGTTCGGCGCGTCGCGTCCCGCTCAGCTCGAGGGCAACCTGGCCGCGATGCGGCTGGCCGCCGAGCACGGCGACGCCGTGCGCGCGGCGGTCGCCGGGCTCTGGCTCGACCGCGAGGTCGCCGCCGACGGCACCTGGTGATCGTTACGGGCGTGTAACGATTTCTCTACGCGTGTGGAAAATAATCGGAAAAGGTCTTGACCTCTTTTTCCACATATGTAGACTAACCAGCACGGCACATCGGAGTGGCGTCGTCTCCGGCTCCCGTAGCGGAGGAAGCTTCTCCGACCTTCTTCACTACTCGCACCGAGAGAAGGAATTATGAAAAAGAAGACCCTTGCGGCAACCCTCGCGGCTCTCGCCGCCGTCGGGCTGCTCCTGTCCGGCTGCACCGGTGATAGCGGTACCGGCGATTCGACCGACGCTCCCGCCGAGGCGGTGACCGATCTGAAGATCGGCAACTTCCTCGACGTCACGTCGTGGGATCCGTCGCTGGCCGACATCGGCTTCGACGGCCCCTACCTGTCGGCCGTGTACGACGCGCTCATCGCGCTCGACAAGGACGGCAACCCCATCCCGTCGTTCGCCACCGACTGGACCGTCGCCGACGACGACCTCAGCATCACGCTCGACCTCAAGACCGGGGTCACGTTCAGCGACGGCAGCGATGTCGACGCCGACGCGGTCGTCAAGAGCCTCGAGTACCTCCAGCAGGGCGCCCGCTCCGGCGAGGCGTACACGCACGTGGCATCGTTCGAGAAGGTCGACGACGACTCGGTGAAGATCAACCTCACCGAGCGCGACGACACGATCCTGTACTTCATGGGCCTCGGCCGCAGCTACATCATGTCGCCCGCGGCCATCGACGCGGGCACGCTCGCGGCGGAGCCGGTCGGATCGGGCCCGTACACGCTCGACACCGCGACCTCCGTCGCCGGCGCCGAGTACCACTTCACGAAGGTGGCGGACTACTGGGATGCCGCGAGCTACCCGTTCACGTCGCTCGCGATCTTCCCGATCCTCGATGCGACGGCGCGTCACAACGCCATGCTCTCCGGTCAGATCAACGTCAACTACGGCGACGAGGCGAACCTCGACCAGGCCGAGGAGCAGGGGTGGAACGTCGCTCAGCGCGTGTCGGGCTGGGTCGGCCTGCAGTTCACCGACCACACCGGTGCGAAGCTCGAGGCTCTCGGCAAGGTCGAGGTGCGGCAGGCGCTCAACTACGCGTTCGACGGCGCGGGCGTGCTCGCGGCCGTGGGCGGCGGCGCGGGTGTCGCGACCAACCAGGTGTTCCCCGACGGCGGCGACGTCAACGACCCGTCGCTGAACGACACGTACGCGTACGACGTCGCCAAGGCGAAGGAGCTGCTGGCGTCGGCCGGCGAGTCCGACCTCGCCCTCACGATGCCGATGTCGCCGATCTTCGCGCAGTGGCAGCCCGCCGCCGAGCAGGCCTTCAAGGATGCCGGGATCACCGTCACGTGGGACGACATGCAGCAGCCGGACTACCAGCTGAACGCGGCCTCGTACCCGGTGTTCATCGCCTTCCTCGCCATGGACGGCAACGCGCTGGCCACGGTCGCCCGTCAGGTGACGAGCGTGCAGTGGTTCAACCCGGAGCCCGACTACACGAAGGTGCCCGAGGTGACGTCGATCGTCGACACGATCAACAGCACGCGCGGTGACGAGCAGCTCGCCGCCGTGAAGGACCTCAACAAGAAGCTCACGGAGCTCGCGTGGTGGTCGGTGTGGTACCAGGCCGACAACACGTACTACAGCGTCAAGGGCGTGCAGGTGCAGCCGGTGATCGGGATGATGTTCCCGACGCTGCGCTACATCACCCAGGGCTGACACGTTCGGGGGTGGGGCGCGGTTCGCGCTCCATCCCCGACTTTTCTGTGAAGGGAGCGAGTGACAATGCTGTTGTTCACCGCCAAGCGGCTGCTGAGCGGGGTCGTCCTGCTCGTGATCGTCTCGGTGGCCACGTTCTTCCTGGCGCACTTCGCGATCTCCGACCCGACGGCGGCGCTGCTGGGAACCACCGCGAGCCCCGCGCAGCAGGCGGCACTGGCCGAGAAGATCGGACTCGACCGTCCGCTTCTCGTGCAGTTCTGGGACTGGTTCTCGCACCTGATCGTCGGCGACTTCGGCGACTCGTGGCGCAACTTCCAGCCCGTCGGGCCGCAGTTGGCGACCAAGGTGCCCGTGACCCTCTCCGTCGTCGCCTTCGCCACCCTCATCACCGCCGTCGTCGGCACCGTGTTCGGGCTCGTCGCCGGCCTCAATCCTGGGAGCTGGTTCGACCGCATCACCAAGACGGCATCGATCGTCCTGTTCGCACTGCCCGGCTTCTGGGTGAGCCTCGTGCTCGTGATCTGGTTCGCGGTCCAGCTGAAGTGGTTCCCCGCGGTCGGCTACGTCCCCCCGACGCAGTCCGTCGGGGGATGGCTGCGCTCGATCACCCTGCCCGCGATCTCGCTGGCGCTCGGCGGCATCGTCGCGGTGGCCGAGCAGCTGCGCAACGCGGTGCTCTCCGTCAAGCGGCAGGACTACGTGCGCACGCTCCGCAGCCGCGGCCTCGCGCAGTGGCGCATCAGCACCCACATCCTGCGCAACTCGTCGCCGGCCGCGCTGACGGTCATCGCCCTCATGTTCGTCGGTCTGCTCTCCGGCGCGATCGTGGTCGAGGCCATCTTCGCCCTCCCCGGCATCGGCCAGCAGATGAACACGTCGTCGCAGAACGGCGACATCCCGATGCTCCTCGGCATCACCGTGATCTCCATCGTCTTCGTCGTGATCATCAACCTCCTCCTCGACCTCGTCCTCGGCTGGATCAACCCGAAGGCGCGCGTCTCATGAGCGCCACGACGCTGACGGGGGCGATCGATCCCGAGCGCACCGCCCGCTCCGGCCTGTTCGCCCGGTTCCTGCTGCGGCCCGCCGGTCTCATCCCGTTCGTGGTCTTCGTCCTCATCGTGCTCGTGGCGGTGTTCGCACCGCTGCTGGCCCCGCAGGATCCCAACTTCGTCAATCTGGCGATCACGAAGGCCCCGCCGAGCGCCGCGCACCTCCTCGGGGGCGACTCGTTCGGCCGCGACATCCTCAGCCGCCTCATCTACGGCACGACCACGACGCTGTGGGGCGCACTCATCACGATCGTCGCCGCGCTCGTGCTGGGCGTGCCGGCGGGCGTCGCCGCCGGCTACTTCGGCGGAGCGTTCGACCGCGTCGCGACCTGGGTCAGCGATGCGCTGCAGTCGATCCCCGGCATGATCATCCTCCTCGTCGTGGCGGCGGGCACGCGCTCCGACTTCACGCTGCTGATGATCACGGTCGGCGTGTTCCTGGCGCCCGGTTACTTCCGCATCGCGCGTTCGACGACGCTCGCGGTGCGCAGCGAGCCGTACATCGACGCCGCCCGGGTCTCGGGCCTCGGGAGCGCTCGCATCATCTCCACGCACATCGTGAAGACGGTCTACGCGCCGGTCATCATCCAGACCGCCCTCACCGCGGGAATCGCGATGGGCATGCAGGCGGGTCTCCAGTTTCTCGGCATCGGCGACTCGAACACCCCGAGCTGGGGCGCGATGATGAACGAGGGCTTCCGGCTGATGCTCTCCAATCCGCTCATCCTGCTGTGGCCGTCGATGGCGCTCGGCATCACGATCGCGGTGCTCGCGATCATGGGGTCGACGCTGGCCGAACTCGTGCGGGTGCGCACGCCCGAGGCGAAGAAAGACCGTGCACTGGCGCGCCGGGCGCGCCGCGGCGCGGCCGGCGTCGAGATCGTGACGCCCGAAGACGTCGAGCCGCATCCGCCGACCCTCGCCACCGGCACCCTGCGCCACATCGCCGAGAACTCCGCCGTGCGCGTGGACAACCTCAAGGTCGCGTACCGGACGCCGGCGGGCCTCGTCGAGGTCGTGCACGGCATCTCGCTCGACGTCGGCCCGGGCGAGGTCGTCGGCATCGTCGGGGAGTCGGGTTCGGGCAAGTCGCAGACGGTCTTCTCGATCCTCGACCTCCTGCCCGAGACCGGCGAGGCCTTCGCCGACGGCATCTGGGTGGGCGGCAAGGACGTCACGCGCCTGGACACGAAGCAGCGCCACGCGCTGCTCGGCCACGAGATCGGCTACATCCCGCAGGAGCCGATGTCGAACCTCGACCCCTCCTACACGATCGGCCACCAGCTGATCGAGCCGCTGCGCTTCGTGCACGGGAAGAGCCGGGCCGCGGCGAGGAAGACGGCGCGCGACGTGCTCGTGCGCGTCGGCATCGCCGACCCCGACCGGGTGCTGCGCAGCTACCCGCACGAGATCTCCGGCGGCATGGCGCAGCGCGTGCTGATCGCCGGCGCCATCTCCGGCAAGCCGTCGCTGCTCGTGGCCGACGAGCCGACGACCGCGCTGGATGTGACGGTGCAGGCCGAGGTGCTCGAGCTGCTGCGCGAGCTGCAGGAGGAGTACGGCATGGCGCTGCTGATCGTGACGCACAATTTCGGCGTCGTGGCCGACATCTGCGACCGCGTCGTCGTGATGCGGCACGGCACGATCCTGGAGACGGGCGACGTCGACGGGCTCTTCCGGCATCCGGAGCATCCCTATACGCGCGAACTCATCGACGCGTCCCTGGACACGGCCCTGGGTCGTGCCGAACTCGACGCCGCGTGGGGCGGATCGGGCGCGGAGGTGACGTCGTGACCGCGCCGCTGCTGCAGGTCGAGGATCTCGTCGTCGAGTACGGCGGCGGCCGCCGGGCCTTCCGCGCCCTGCACGGCGTCTCGCTGGAGATCGCCCCGGGCGAGTGCCTCGGGCTCGTCGGAGAGTCCGGCTCGGGCAAGTCGACGCTCGGCAAAGCCGTGCTGGGGCTCGCCCCCGTCGCATCCGGGACCATCCGCTTCGACGGCGAAGACATCACCCGCGCCCGCGGCGCTCGCCGCCGGGCACTCGCCGCCGACATCCAGGTGGTCTTCCAGGATCCGTACGGATCGCTCGATCCGGCGATGACGATCGGCGACATCCTGGCCGAGCCGCTGACCACCGCCGGGATCGGCCGCGGCGAGGCGCGGGCGCGGGTCGCGGAGATGCTCGACCGGGTGAAGCTGCCGGCCACGGCCGCGCAGCGCTACCCCAGCGAGTTCTCCGGCGGTCAGCGCCAGCGCATCGCGATCGCCCGGGCGCTCGTGCGCAAGCCCCGCCTGATCGTCTGCGACGAGCCGGTCAGCGCGCTCGACCTGACGACGCAGGCGACGATCATCGACCTGTTCATCGAGCTGCAGCGCGACACCGGCGTCTCGTACCTGTTCGTCTCACACGACCTCGGCGTCGTCCGCCGCATCTGCCACCGCGTCGCCGTGATGTACCGCGGCGAGCTCGTCGAGACCGGCGACGGCGAGCAGGTCACGCGATCGCCCGCGCACCCGTACTCCGAGCGCCTGCGGCTGGCCTCGCCGGTGGCCGACCCGGTGGCCCAGCGACGGCGGCGCCAGGAATGGCTGGCGATCCGGGAGGTGTCCGATGCGGGCGCCCCGGTACGGTAGCACGGTGACCGAGAACACGCTCGGTGAGGTGCAGCGCAGGGTGAGGGATACGGATGCCGAAGGTCATCGATCACGACGAGCGGCGACGCGAGATCGTCGAGGTCGCCAAGCAGATCATTCTCAAGGGCGGCTTCGAAGCGGCGACGATGCGTTCGATCGCGACCGAGGCGGGGTTCGCCAACGGGGCGCTGAAGCACTACTTCCCGGGCAAGGACTCGATCGTCGCGGCAACGTTCGAGTCGATCCTCGCCGAGATGGAGGCGGCGGCCTACGCGCCGGTCTCGGACGATGCGGGGGAGCGGCTGCGGCACTTCCTGCGGACCCCGCTGCCGCGCACCGAGGAGGAGATCGCGAGCGGCCGGGTCGTCCTGGCGCTGTGGGAGCATGCGATGTCCAACGACGAGCTCGCCGACCTGTACCGGGGGTTCCTGGACCGCTGGCGCATCGCGTTCGACCGGTATCTGACGGCGGCGAAGGATGCCGGGGCCATCGCGGTCGAGCCTCCCTACGACGTGCTGATCGACGAGTACACCTCGGTCGTGATCGGCGCCGCCGTCGTGAACCTCATGCATCCGGACGGATCGCGCGTGGCGGCCTACGACCGGTACCTCGACGGATTCCTCGCACGCCTGGGCTGAGCACGACGTGCGCGGTCCGTACCCGAAAGGACGACCTCGCATGACCGACTCGCTGATCCTCTCGGCGCAGCACACGCCCGCCCGGAAGACGCCCTCCGGGCCGCCGGTCGTGCTGATCCACGGTTTCGCCTCGCGCGGAGCGGCAGACTGGCCGGCCGAGCAGTGGGCGCAGCCCCTGTCGGCGGCGGGCCGCGACGTCGTCGTGATCGATCTGCCCGGCCACGGCGACAGCCCGGCCCCCGGTGCCGCCCTGCCGACCGGCGCCGTGCTCGCGGCCCTCGCGGATGCCGTGCGCGCGGCCGTCGGCGACGCCGAGATCGACCTCGTGGGCTACTCGCTCGGGGCGCGGCTCGCGTGGGATCTCGCGGGAACCTCGGCCGTGCCGGTGCGCCGCCTCGTGCTGGGCGGCATCAGCCCGGTCGAACCGTTCGGCGCCGTCGACGTCGCGGCGGCGCGTGCGGCCGCGGACGGGGGACCGGCGCCCGCCGACCCCCTGACCGGCATGATCCTCGCGATGGCCCGGCAGTCCGGCGACCCGCGGGCGCTGCTCGACGTCGTCGCGGGGCTCGGCGCCGAGCCGTTCGATCCGGCCGTGTCGCCGCCGCGCGTGCCCACGCTGCTGCTCGCCGGCGCCGACGACCAGATGATGCAGGGCATCGATGCGCTCGCCGCCGCGATCCCCGGCGCTCGGCTGGAGCACGTGCCGGGCGATCACTTCGGCGCCCTCCGCAGCCCCGAGCTGCGCGAGGCGGTGCGCGAGTTCCTCGCGGAGTAGGCGCCGACGTGCCGTCTCTGCCGGCATCCATCGATTTTTTCCACGACACCACCGAGAGAAAGGCACCTCATGTCCACGACTCCCGATGCCGGGCGGATCCTCGAGATCGCGACCGGCTACATGGCCGCCAAGCAGCTGTTCGAAGCCAGCCGCATCGGACTGTTCGCCGCGCTCGAGGGCGGCCCGCAGACCGCCGACGGCATCGCCGCCGCGACCGGCGTGAGTGCCCGCATGGCGCGGATCCTCGCCGACGCGATGGCCGCGAAGGGTCTGCTGACCCGCACGGACGGCGCGTACGCGCTCGCCCCGGATGCCGCGGCGTACCTCACCGGGGACGCCGCCGTCATCGACCTCGCGCCGTTCCTCACGTTCCTGAGCGAGATCAGCTACCCGCACTGGCTGCAGTTCGGGCACACCGTGGACACGACCGAGCCGGGCGACCTGCAGATGGACGACGCTCGCTGGGCGACCTTCATGGCCGGCGTCATGACCTACAACCGGTTGCACGGGCAGGAGTTCGGCCGCCACATCGACCTGACGGGCGCCACGAACGCGCTCGACTTCGGCGGTCTGTCGGCGGCGTTTGCGATCGCGGCGATGCAGGCCACCCCCGGCCTGCGCACGACGTTCGTCTACGCGCCCGGCTTCGAGGACGGTCTGGTCGACGCCGTGGCCGCGGCGGGGCTCACCGACCGCACGTCGATCGAGCTCGCCGACACCGCGACGGCGGAGCCCGCCGGCGCGTACGACGCCGTGTTCGCGAACCACGTCATCCACCGCTTCTCGGCCGACGAGAACCGGCAGATCTTCCGGCGCCTGCGGGCGGCCGCCGTGCCCGGTGCGACGCTCACCGTGCTGGACTTCTTCCTCGACGACGACGCCGAGCAGCGCGCGCTGGATGCCGTGCACGCCGGCGAGTACCTCGTGATCGACGGCACCGTCGTCTACCCCGAGGCCGAGGTGCGCTCGTGGCTCGCCGAGGCCGGCTGGGACGTCCGCGACAAGGTGGCGCTGCCCGGCAGCCCGCGCGTGCTCGTCGCGACCGCCGTCTGACGACGTCGCTGGGGGTGGATGCCGCGGGTATGCGGCATCCACCCCTTTCGCGCTGCCCGGGCAGCATCTCGCGGCATCCACTTGCCTGGCAGTGGTTGTGGGTTGACGGGTCGCGAGGCCGCAACGAGTGTCAGGTTTTGGCGGGCGGAGTCCTGCGGCGTCCATTGACCTGGCAGTAGTCGTGCCTTCGCGCGCGGTGAGGTCGCAACGAGTGCCAGGTTTTGGCGGGCGGGGTCCTGCGGCGTCCATTGACCTGGCAGTAGTCGTGCCTTCGCGCGCGGTGAGGCCGCAACGAGTGTCAGGTCTTCGCCGACGGCGACGAGATCCCCGCGCGTCAGGCGGCGTCGACGTCGGGGGTGACGCCGCGCTCGAAGACGGCCCGGCCGGCGACGATCGTGTGGTCGACCGTCAGCTCCGACACCACGGTGCCCGCGCGCAGCGGGTCGCCGGACAGCACACACACGTCGCCGGCCTGACCGCGCGTGAGGGCGCCCTTCCAGTCCGCCGCGCCGTCCTGGCGCGCGGCGTCGACCGTGAGCCGGCGCAGCAGCGCCGCCCGCAGCGCCTCGTCGTCGGCGGTGCCGGCATCGCCGAGCAGGCGCACGGAGGCGTCGATGCTCGCACGCCAGTCCGGCGTCGCGATCGGGGCGTCGCTCGTGATCGTCGTCAGCACGCCGGATTCCAGCATCGCACCGAGCGGCCAGGCGCGGCTCGCGCGCTCCGCGCCGAGCTGGGCGCTGGCCCACGCGTGCGTGAAGGCGGCGATGAGCGGCTGCACGGCCGCCCCGACGCCCAGGCGCGCCATGCGCGCGAGCAGGTCGTCGAAGGCGAGGTCGGCGTGCACGACGTAGTGCGGATGCCGGGGTGTCGCGGCATTCTCCTGCGCGGCATCCTCCAGGACGCTCAGGAACGCGTCGATGGAGGCGTCGCCCGTGGCGTGGACGGCGATCTGCAGGTCGCGCTCGTGCGCGAGACGCACCATCTGCGTGAACGCGTCGAGCGGCGCGTCGCCGCCGCGCGTGAGCAGCTCGCCGACACCGCCGTCGACGTAGGGCTCGCGCACCCACGCCGTGCGCATGGGCGGGATGCCGTCGGCGAAGATCTTGACGCCCGGGATCGCGAGCCAGCGCGGGTCGGTCGCGGGGACCGGGAGCTCCAGCCCGCGCCGGAACGCGTCGAGGTCGCTCTCGCCGTCGATCGTGCCGAACAGCCGCAGGAGCGTCACGCGCGCGGTCTGCGCGCCCTCGCGATGCAGCTGAAGGTACGCGTCGAGCATGCCGGTGCCGAAGCATCCGGTCGGTCCGTCGTCCTCGCCCGGACCGATGCCGGGCTCGGTGTAGCTCGTGATGCCGAACGACGCCAACAGCCGCCACGCGCGCTGCAGCGCGGCGCGGCGCTCGGCTGCGGTCGTCACGAGCGCGCCGTCGTGGTCGTGCGAGGCCTCGTGGTCGCCGAAGAACAGCGAGGGCCAGCGCGCGCCCAGCCAGGCGGCGTGCAGGTGCGCGTCGTTGATGCCCGGGATCGCGGTGCGGCCGTCGAGGTCGATGACCCGCGACGCGCCGGCCGCGAGGGCTTCGGCTTCGGCGTCGTGCGCGACGACGACGCCGCCCCGGATCGCGAGTGCGCGCGCCGTGGTCCCGGAATCGTCGAACAGGCGGATCGCCCCGCCGATCAGGACCACATCGTCGCTCACAACAGCCGCTCCTTCGTTATTCCACTATTGTAGACGAAAGAAGGAGCGGATGGGACATTTGTCTCGGTCGAACCAGGACGCCGCCCGCCGCCGCATCCTCGTCCGCCGCGGCATCCTCGCCCTTCGCCGCACCCGTCGCCCGCTACCGCACCCGTCGCCCGCTGCCGCACCCTCACCCCCTGCCGCATCCCCACCCGCCGCGGCATCCTCACCCGCCGCCGCACCCCTCACCCGCCGAGTTTCGGACGCTTCGAGCGTCCGAAACTCGCTCCCGGACTGTTTCGGACGCTTGAAGCGTCCGAAACTCGTGTGGCGTCGTGCCGTGGCTGGCGATTCGGGGGCGGTGCCTGCGACTCGGGGCGTCGGACGCCGGCGCGCGGCGCGTCGTCGAGAACACCCGGCCGCGCGGGCGTGGCATCGCTGACCCCGCGTCAGGCGAAGAGGGGGGCGCCGACGTAGGAGCCGGCGCGGGCGCCGGGGGGAATCGCCCAGATGCCCGAGCCGATGTGCTGGGTGTACTCGTTCATGAGGTCGGTCGACAGCGTGCGCTGCAGCGCGACGAACTGGTCGGGCGTGCGCTGGTACGACAGGAAGAACAGGCCGGCATCCAGTTGGCCCAGGTCGGTGTTGCCGTCGACGTAGTTGTAGCCGCGACGCAGGATGCGGTTGCCGTCGTTGAACTCGGGATGCGCGAGCCGCACGTGGCTGCGCACGTCGATGTCGGGGGAGCCCGCGGCATCCGTCGCCTCGAAATCGGGGGTGGTCTGCTCGACTCCGCCCGACAGGGGAGCGCCGTGCGCCTTGTCGCGGCCGACGATGCGCTCCTGCTCGCTCAGGCGCACGCGGTCCCACGTCTCGATGCGCATCGCGATCTTGCGGGCGACGAGGTACGAGCCGCCGGCCAGCCACGCCGGCTCGTCGGAGTCTGCCACCCAGACGTGCGCGTCGAGTGCGGCGGTGTCGTCGGCGAGGATGTTGGCGGTGCCGTCCTTGAATCCGAAGAGGTTCCGCGGCGTCGCCTGGCCGGTCGTGGTCTTCGACGTGCGCCCGAACCCGAGCTGCGACCAGCGCAGCCGCGCCCGCCCGAAGGCGATGCGGCTGAGGTTGCGGATCGCGTGCACCGCGACCTGCGGGTCGTCGGCGCAGGCCTGGATGCACAGGTCGCCGTCGGACATGCCGGGCAGGAGATCGTCGCCGAGGAACGACGGCAGGCGCTCCAGCGTGGTGGGCCGCTGTGCCGCCAGGCCGTAGCGGTCGGTGCCGTCGCTCGCCACGAACAGGGTCGGCCCGAACCCGAAGGTGATCGTCAGTGCGCTGGCCGGCAGCCCGAGGGCCTCGCCGGTGTCGTCGGGCGGCGCCTCGGGGTCGCCGCCGACGGCGCCGGTTGCGCTGACGTCGAGGCCCTGCGTCATGCGCGACGCGGCGTACGACCAGTCCTGCAGCAGCTCGACGAGGTCGTCGCGCGAGGTGCGCGCCATCATGTCGAACGACGCGAAGTGCAGGTGATCTTGCACCGGAGTCGTGATGCCCGCCTGGTGCGCCCCGAAGAACTCGTGGACGGATGCCGCCCCCTCCGAGGCCCGGGCGCGCCCCACCGCGACGCCCGCGGCGGCCCCCGCCCCGGCGCCGAGGGCGAGGCCCGCGGCGCCGACGCCCGCCGCGAGTCCCAGCAGGCCCCGCCGGCTCAGCCCCGTGCCGGAGCCCCCCGGCATCCCGTCACCGAGAACAGGAGATTCACCCGAAACAGGACGATCCGCGGCAGATCGTCCTGTTTTCGCCGAATCTCCTGTGTTCGAGACGGATGCCGGTGTGCTCACGACGGATGCCGGTGACGCCTCCGCGGGGGAGGGGCCACCGGCATCCGGGGTCGGGCTGGTGTCCGTGGTCACTCCAGGATCGTCGAGGTCAGCTTCGACAGCGGCTCGGCGAGCGCGTTGATGAGGTCGGTGAGCTGACGCTTGTCGTCTTCGGTGAGTTCACGATAGTTGACGAAACCGGCATCCAGGGAACCGTAGGCGGCCAGCGCCGCCTCGAGGTCGGCGTAGCCGGTGTCGATCTGGTCGGCGAGCTTCTTGCCCTCGTCGCCCTGCGCGACGGCGAAGTCCTTCACGAGCGAGAACGCCATCTTCGAGCCCTCGACGTTGGCGGCGAAGTCCCAGAGGTCGGTGCCGCTCCACCAGTCCTCCTCGCCGGAGATCTTGCCGGTCGCGACCTCGTCGAGCAGGCCGATCGCGCCGTTGGAGATGCCGCCGATGCCCTGCGCGTCGAGGGCCTCGAGGAAGTCGTCGGAGTGCACGTAGGTGTTGAGCTCGGCGACGTCGGCCACGAGCTGGTCGCCGAACGCGGCGCGCTCCTCGGTCGTCGACGGCTGCCAGTCCTGCCACGCCGGGGTCTCGTCGTCGGCGTTCAGCGCGTCTTGCGCCGGCACCCACAGATCCTTCTCGATGCGGTGGAAGCCGGTCCAGTCGAGCCCCTCGGCGACGGCGTCGACCTCGCGGTAGTCGATGCGCGGGTCGAGGTCGCCGAGCGACTCGGCGACCGGCTCGATGCGCTCGTAGAACGCGCGGGTGGTCGGGAAGAGGTCGCGCGCGGTCTCGTCGTCGCCCGATTCGTACGCGGCGACGAGTTCGTCGACGGCCGGGACGAGCTGCTCGACCTGGTCTTTGACGAACGCGGCGTACAGCGCGACGGCCTGCTGCTTCTGCTCGGCGTCGTCACCGGTGGCCTGCACGGCCTCGCCGGTCACCGAGAACCCGGTGCGGCCGACGCCCTCGCCGACCATGCCCGGCTTGCACAGCGTGAAGTAGTCGCCCGGCTGGGCGACGACGGTGAGGGTGCGCGAGGCGCCGGGGGCGATGTTCTCCACCTCGCCGACGATGCGCAGGCCGTCGTCGGCGAGCAGGTAGAACTCGCTGATCTGCGAGCTCTCGTTGGCGACCTCGAAGGTCAGGGTGCCGCTGGTGGCGGTCGCCGCCGACACGTCGCACGACGAATCGGTCGAGGTGACCGTCAAAGCGTCGGCGGCCGCGACGTCGGTCTTCGCGACGCAGCCGGCGAGGATCAGCGCCGTGGCGCCGAGCGCCGCGGCGGCGGCCAGGGGACGGGTGCGGGTCATGATGCTCCTTGGATGTCAGGGGACGATGGTGCAGGCACAGCGGGGACGGATGCCGCGGCATCCGCGGCGGGAACGGAAGCGGGGCGCGCGGCGATCGTGCGGGGCCGGCGGAGCAGCCCGCGCACGAAGAACGTGCCGACGACCGCGAGGTACAGCGCCCAGGCGATCACCTGCAGCCACGACATCTGCGGCATGAAGCCGACGACGGCCTGCAGGACGGCGTGCAGCGGTCCGCCCGGCTGGAACTGCGCGCTCACGTCGAACGCCCAGCCGAAGGGGAACCCGACCCAGCCGACGCCGACGGCGCCGGTGGCGGGATCGATCGTCGCGGCGGCGGAGAACGGGCCGGGCAGGACGCCCGCCTCCTGGAGGTCGTGGATCGAGTAGGCGAGTACGCCGGCGGCGACGATCACGAGGAAGCCGCCGGTCCAGGCGAAGAAGCGGCGCAGATCGAGGCGGACCATGCCGCGGGCCAGCAGCCAGCCGATCACGACGGCCGCGGCGATGCCGAGGAGTGCGCCCAGCAGCGTCGCGGGCTTGTCGCCGAAGGTCTGCACCATCGACCACAGCAGCAGGGTCGTCTCCACGCCCTCGCGCGCGACGGAGACGAACCCGATGGCGACGATGCCCCAGAGGCCTCCGGCGGTGAGCGCCTTGTCGACCTCGCCCTCGAGCGAGCGCTTCATGTCGCGGGCGGTGCGCTGCATCCAGAAGATCATCCAGGTGACCATCGCGACGGCCAGCAGCGACAGCAGCCCGCCGAGCAGTTCCTGCGCCTGGAACGTCAGCGCGTACGCGCCGAACGTCAGGATCGCCCCGATCACGACCGCGAGCGTGACCGCCAGCCCCACGCCGATCCACAGCCGCGGGAGCACGTCGCGCCGGCCCACCCGCTTGAGATACGCCACGAGGATGCCGACGACCAGCGCCGCTTCGAGGCCTTCGCGAAGGCCGATGAGGAAGGTCGCGAGCACGGTGTCTTTCGGATGGGAGGCCCGAGGGAGCTCCGCCCCCGGTCGCTGCGTGAGGGAGCGCGGCCATCGCGTCGCGACGCCGTTCGCCTTAGGTTAGGCGACCCTCACAACGCACCAACGATACACCCGCCGCCGGGCCCGCTCAACGCGCGGCGGGCTTCCGGGGCGGTGCCGCCGAGCGAGAGCAGCGGCGCGAAGATGAACGACTGGTCGTACGGGAGTTCTCCGTGTGCGGCGACGGCGTCGGGGAACAGATCCCCATCGAACTCGTCGGACAGGTGCTCGGCGCCGTCCAGCCCCGGGAGGAAGAGGGATGCCGTGAGGCTGCCGAGGCCGGTCACCATGGTCGGGAACCCGATCCCGGTACCGGTCGATCACCTCGGGGTCGACCGGCCCGTGCGCGACGACGTCGGCGACATCCGCCATGGCGCTCTGCCTACCGGAAGGTCACGTTCATGAAGACGTTGTCGAGGTCCGCATCCCGCGATGCCGGTGCATGAGGTTCCGCCGATCGATGGGTGTCAAGAGGCGCCACTCATCGGCGGAACCCCTTATCCGAGGTGGAGTTCGCGGCGTTGGTAGGTGTCGGGGACGGTGTCGGTGAGGAAGTAGGCGTAGAAGAGGTCGGCGGCTTCGTCGGCGGTGAATACTTCGTTGGGGTAGACGCGGGTGCTGCGGCGTCCGTCGTCCCATGGGATGGTCTCGGATGGTTCGCCGGTGGGGGTGGCGCCGGGTGTGCCGATGACGTACTGGTGAGCGGTGCCGTCGGCATCCACGACGCGCAGCTCGACGGTGAGTGCTTCGGCTGACCCGGCGCACTGGATGTAGTCCTCCGAGAACGGGATGTCCTCGAGGAGGTTGGCGCCCTCCGGGGCGCGCCAGATACTCAGCGCCCAGAAGGAGGTGCCGTCCATCTGGTTCAGTGCGTAGCGGATCTGGTCGGGGTAGGGGCGAATGAGGTCATCAAGGGGCCCGCCGCCGCTGCCGTTCATTTGCCGGATGTGGGTTCTTACGGTCATGGGGCGGGCGGGCCTTATCCGAGGTGGAGTTCGCGGCGTTGGTAGGTGTCGGGGATGGTGTTGGTGAGGAAGTAGGCGTAGAAGATGTCGGCGGCTTCGTCGGCGGTGAACACTTCGTTCGGGTAGACGCGGGTGCTGCGGCGTCCGTCGTCCCACGGGATGGTCTCGGAGGGTTCGCCGGTCGGGGTGGTGCCGGGTGTGCCGATGACGTACTGGTGCGCGACGCCGTCGGCATCCACGACGCGCAGCTCGACGGTGAGTGCCGATGCTGATCCGGCGCACTGGATGTAGTCCTCCGAGAACGGGATGTCCTCGAGGAGGTCCGCGCCCTCCGGCGCCCGCCAGAGGCTGTACGCCCAGAAGGAGGTTCCGTCCATCTGGTTCAGCGAATAGCGAATCTGATCGGGGTAGGGCTCGAAGCTGTCAAGCAACGGCCCGCGGCTGAAGCCGTTCACTTCCCTGAGATGTGTTATGGGGGTCATGGGACTGTCTCCAATATCACTCGGACGATGCGGATTGGCTTCTCGTCGAGCATTGCGATGGCGGGTGTCTCGACGCTCACGGCGTCATCGAACCCGCGTTGCGCGGCGTTCCGTGTCGCAGTGCCGCTCTTCACCTCGATGCCGGTGTAGGTGCCGTCGGCGTTCCGTATGAGCCCATCGTAGTAGCGTCCCTGGTCGGCGGACGCGCCGTCCAGACGACGCCCCTCGATCACCGCCCGCACGTGGACTCGGTGAAGCTCGCCGCGGTGCGTTCTGGCGACGTTGTCCAGTCCGATCTTCTCCTTGTCGACCCATTGGCGGTTGTCGCCGGAGACGAACTTCCCGAAGTCGTCGCGGCCGTCGCCCCGGTCGACGCCGTGCCGTCGTGTGTCCGCCACGGGCGACGCCGGCGACCTGCCCGTACCGGGGCGGTGCGTGGTCGGGGTGCCGGCGAGGTCGGGTTTGTCGTCGAACTTGTCTCTCGCCTTCACCTGGCGGACGACGTCGTCGAGATGCTCGTCGATGTTGTGGGTGAGGCGCGGGAGCTTGTCCCGCATGTGCTGTGCGGCATCCACGACAGCCTCGCGCGCCTCGCGGATGATGGGCTTGAGCCCGCTCATCAGTCGCCGCCGAAGTTGAGGGCGGAGAACTCGGTGAAGAACGCGGTGGTCACGGCCTGGATGTCATCGCCGTGCAGCTTCATGGCGGAGCGGGCGTCTTCGAGGGCTTCGAGGTCGGCGTAGAACTCGTCCGAGTCGCCGACGGCGCCCTCCACCATCGGGGCATCCAGGATCGCGTCGAGCACGGCGGGCAGGTGCTCGGCCATCGGCTCGATCAGCATCGGTGCGACCTGACCCAGCAGCTGCTCGACCGCGATGTCGACGGCCGCGTTCAGCAGTCGCTTCTTGATGATCAGCATCGGTCCCGCACCCAGCGCGGTCACCGGGTTGGTCAGCATCGCCACGAGCGTCGCGAGGGTGGTCGTGACATCGAAGATGACCTTGATCTTGAGCGCCGTGATCGCCCCGGCCGTGACGTCCATCGCCGTCGCCGCCGGCGGCATGATGTCGACGAGCTTCTGCAGGTTCTGCGACCGGTTCGTGTTCCACGCGCCCAGCGTCGCCGGGCCTGCCTGGCCGCGCATGGCGCCGATGACGTCGCCGTTCATCTTGCGGTCGACCGACTGGATCACGTCCTCCAGGTCGGTGCCGAGGGTTCGCACCAGCGCGGCACCCTTGGTCACCTCGTCTTCGTCGACGTCAGGCCACTCGAAGCCGAGCTTCTGCATGATCCAGACGAGCTCGTTCGGCAGCATCATGCCCATGAACGCACCTCCGTTCAACGAGCGTAAACGACGACCGGGGGCACCTGACAATGGGGAGAACTACCCATCCCCGCGTCTACGGCACTGCGTGGCGGTCGAGGAAGCCGTACACCTCGCCGTCGTCGACCCCGGGGAAGGCGCCGCGGGGCAGCGGTGAGAACATCTGCATGTGCACGCGCGCGCTCGGCCAGGCCTTGCCGGCCCAGCGCTGCGTCAGCTCGGCATCCGGTCGGCGGCAGCACGATTCGTCGGGGCACGTCGACGTCTCCCGCTTCTGCGTCTCGCGGCCGCGGAACCAGCGGGCGTCGTCGAAGGGCACCCCGACGGTGATGGAGAACTCGCCGTCGCTGGTCTTGCCGGTCTGCGCCGAGCACCAGAACGTCCCCGCCGGGGTGTCGGTGTACTGGTAGTGCTCGACGGTGCGGTTCTGCTCGGCGAACGCGGCGCGCCCGGCGAAGCGGCGGCAGACGATCTGGCCCTCGACCGAGCCGGTGACGTCCATCGGCAGCGGCAGCTCGTCGTTCTCGTAGACGCGATTGATGGCGCCCGCGCCGTCGACGCGCAGGAAGTGCAGGCGCGTGCCGAGGTGCCGCGTCAACAGGTTCGTCATCCGCATCGCCGCCGCCTCGTGCGTCACGCCGAACGCGTCGCGGAAGTCTTCCACCGCGAGATTGCGGTCTTTCTTGGCCTGCACGAGGAAGGCGACCGACGCCGTCTCGGGCATGAGGCAGCACGCGGCGTAGTAGTTGATCTCCAGCCGCTGCTGCAGGAAGTCGGCGTAGTCGGTCGGCGGCGTGTGCCCGAGCAGGCGGTGCGCCATCGCCTGCAGCGCCATCGAGCGCAGGCCGTGCCCGCCGGGGATGGATGCCGGCGGCAGATAGATCCGGCCGTTCTCGAGGTCTGTCACCGAGCGCGCCGAGTGCGGCAGATCGTCGACGTAGATCAGCTCGAAGCCGAGCTGCGACGCCATGATGCTGACCGTGCGGTGGGTGAGGGCGCCCGAGCCGTGGCCGGCGGAGCGCAGCTGCTTCTCGGCGAGCTTCTCGATGTCGGGCAGGTAGTTGTCGGTCTCGCGCATCCGCAGGCGCAGCTCGGTGTTGGCGCGGCGGGCCTCTTCGGGGGTGGCGATCGCCTCGCGCTCACGCCGCTGCAGCTCGCGGTGCAGGCCGAGCACCGATTCGATCGTCTCGTCGGTCGTCGACTTCGTCACGCGCACCGGCGCGATGCCGAGGCTGCGGAACAGCGTCGACGACTGCGCGCGCTCCAGCTCCAGCTCGAGCGCGGCGCGGCGGTTGGGCGGCTCGGGGGAGAGCAGGTCGCCGACCTCGGTGCCGGTGGCGGTGGCGATGGCCTGCAGCAGCGACAGCTTGGGCTCGCGCTTGCCGTTCTCGATGAGGCTCAGCTGGCTGCCCGCGACCCCCACGATCGCGCCCAGGTCGTCGAGCGTGTAGCCGTGCGAGACGCGCTGATGACGGATGCGGTGGCCCAGAGTCGACAGTTGGAGCGCTGTGGACGACGGGGGCGACGACGGCATTCCTTGAGCATAGCGAAAGAAGTCGGTTTCTTAACGCGTTGTTTTGGCGTAAGAGGCGGCATCCGCGGATGAGAGTGGAGTCGAACGACGCACGCGCTCGTCATACGCAAGGAGCTGACATGGCCATCGCCGACCTCTTCACCCGCCCCGCTCGCGCCACCGCGCCGGCCGCGCCCGCCGTCGCGCGCGGCTACGGGGTGCGTCCGGTCGGCGAGGGGCTGGAAGAGCTGCACGCCTGGGTCGACGAGATCGCCGCGCTCACGCAGCCGGCCCGCATCCACTGGATCGACGGGTCGCGCGCCGAGAACGAGGCGCTGCTGCGCCAGCAGGTCGACGAGGGCAAGCTCATCAAGCTCAACCCCGAGTGGCGGCCCGGCTCGTACCTCGCCCGCTCGCACCCGAGCGACGTCGCCCGCACCGAGGCGCGCACCTTCATCGCCTCCGAGCGCGCGGAGGATGCCGGCCCCACCAACAACTGGGTCGCCCCCGCCGAGCTCCGCGCCACCCTCACGCCCCTGTTCTCCGGCTCGATGCGCGGGCGGACGATGTACGTCGTGCCGTTCTCGATGGGTGCCGTCGGCGGGCCGCTGTCGCACATCGGCGTGCAGGTGACCGACAGTGCGTACGCCGTCAGCTCGATCGGCATCATGACCCGCGTCGGCACGCCGGTGCTGGAGCAGATCGCCGCCGGGGCGGCGTGGGTCAGGACGGTGCACTCCGTCGGCGCGCCGCTCGCCCCCGGCGAGGAGGATGTGGCGTGGCCGTGCAACGACGAGAAGTACATCGTGCACTTCCCCGACACCCTCGAGGTCTGGTCGTTCGGGTCGGGCTACGGCGGCAACGCGATCCTCGCGAAGAAGTGCTTCGCACTGCGCATCGCCTCGGTCATCGGCCGCGACGAGGGGTGGCTGGCCGAGCACATGCTGCTCATCCGCGTCATCAGCCCGGCCGGCAAGGCGTATCACCTCGCCGCCGCGTTCCCCTCGGCCTGCGGCAAGACCAACCTCGCGATGCTGCGCCCCACGATCCCGGGCTGGCGCGTCGAGACGCTGGGCGACGACATCGCGTGGCTGCGGCCGGGCGAGGACGGGCGGCTGTGGGCGATCAACCCCGAGGCGGGCTTCTTCGGCGTCGCGCCGGGCACGGGCGAGTCGACCAACGCCACGGCCGTCGACACCCTCTGGGGCAACACGATCTTCACGAACGTCGCGCTGCGCCCCGACGGCGACGTGTGGTGGGAGGGCCTCACCGACGAGGTGCCCGCCGCGCTCACCGACTGGGAGGGCAAGCCCTGGACGCCGTCGTCGGGGCGTCCCGCCGCGCACCCGAACTCGCGCTTCACCGTGAGCGCCGGCCAGTGCCCGCAGATCGCCCCCGACTGGGAGACGCCCGCGGGCGTGCCGCTCGACGGCATCCTGTTCGGCGGGCGCCGCGCCACCAACGTGCCGCTCGTCGTCGAGGCGACCGACTGGACGCACGGCGTCTTCATGGGCTCGAACATCTCGTCGGAGCGCACCGCCGCCGCCGAGGGCACCGTGGGCGAGCTCCGCCGCGACCCGTTCGCCATGCTGCCGTTCTGCGGCTACAACATGGCCGACTACTTCGGCCACTGGCTCAAGGTCGGGCAGAAGCTGCGCTTCGACCGCGCGCCGCGCGTCTTCCAGGTCAACTGGTTCCGCAAGGGCGCCGACGGACGGTTCCTGTGGCCCGGATTCGGCGACAACGCGCGCGTCATCGACTGGATCATCCGCCGCATCGAGGGCCAGGTGCCCGCCGTCGAGAGCGCGATCGGCCGCCTGCCGGTGGTGTCGGACCTGAACCTCACCGGCATCCACGTGCCTGCCGAGGATCTCGACGAGCTGTTCGCCGTCGACCCCGAGCTGTGGCTGCAGGAGGCGGATCTCACGGAGGAGTTCTACCGCGAGTTCGAGGGCCGCGTCCCGGCGCCGCTCTACGCCGAGCTCGCCGCCCTGCGCTACCGCCTCAAGCTCGCCCAGCAGGCCTGAGCCCGGCGGCGCGCGGCGGCGGAGGTGGTGGCGTTGACCCCGCCGGTTGCGCACGACCGGGCCGCTTGCGAACCGTTCGCAAGCGGCCCGGTCGAGTGTAAGGGGTGGGGTCGAGTGGCCGCCTCAATCGGGCCGACGCACGGATTGGCGCTGCGCGCTCATCCGTCGCGAATCGCGCCTATCCGGTGCTGTCGCCGTGTTTTGCGCCGGATGGACGGGATGCCGGTTGCTTCATCCGTCGCGAATCGTGGTCACCCGGCGTGATAGCCGGGTTTCGCGACGGATGAATGAGGGCGCACGGTGGCGTCGGCATCCCACGGCGGGGTCCAGCGCACTCAGCCCGCCCCGCCGCCGAAGAGGCCGGAGAGGTCGAACAGCTCGAGCTGGCGCAGGCGCACGGGCGCGAGTGCGCGCAGCCGCCACCACCGCCGGGCGGGCGCGTCGTCGAGGACGAACGGCGTGGTGCGCTCGGCGGGCAGCGTGGCGGGGCCGGTCCTGCCGACCGGCATCCAGTCGATGCCGTCGGCGCTCGCCTCGATGGCCAGCGCCGCGGGCTCGGCCGCCCCCGAAAGCGTCACGGCGACGTCGGTGATGCGGGTCTCGTCCGCGAAGCGCTGCCCGATCCACGCGCCGGCCGCGAGCGGGACGTCATGGATGCCGCGGTCGTCGAACACGCCGTCCGCGCCGACGACGCCCGGCGCCGCGACCGTCCGGTCACGGCGCGCGAGGTCGGGCCGCCACGGCGTCACCGTCTCGTCGCGCCGCCACAGCAGCGCATCGGGATCGGGCTCCGCCGCGAAGCGGAGCCGCAGCGTCCCCGCGCGCGCCAGCGCCGCGACGGGCACCCACGGGCCCGGCAGCGCCGCACCGTCGAGTTCGGCGGCGGCGAGGAAGTGCGCGTCGGGGCCGGGCCGGTCGCAGACGATGCGGAACGCGGTGTCGCTGTGCGGACGCAGCACGACCTCGTCGATCAGCGGTGAGGTGATCAGCAGTTCGCCCGAGCCGGGCACGAGGGGGTACAGCCCGATCAGCGCCCACAGCCACCACGCGCTCATCTCGCCGTTGTCCTCGTCGCCGGGGAACCCCTGCCCGATGTGTCCGCCGCAGAACAGCCGCGCGGCCAGCTCGCGCACCAGCGGCCCCGCCCGCCACGGCTCGTCGCCGAACACGTGCATCGCCGCGATGTGGTGGGCGGGCTGGTTCGACATGGCGCACATCCCGGCGCGCACGGCGCGCGCCTCGCGCTGCTCGTGGATGACCTCACCGTAGGTGCCCGCGAACCGGGCATCGGCGGTCTCGGGTGCGGCGAACAGCGCGTCGAGGTGGCGGCGCAGCCCGGCCGGCCCACCGTGCAGGGCCGCGAGGCCGTCGCCGTCGTGCACGGCCGACACCGACATGCCCCAGGCGTTGGTCTCGACGTAGTCGCCGCCCCACACCGCCGGGTCGAGCACGGTGCGCGGCGCGCGCTGCTCGCCGTCGCGGCTGCGGAAGAAGCCCGCCCCGTCGCAGAGCCCGCGATAGGCGCGGGCCCGGTTGGCGAAGGAGCGCGCGAAGGCGCGGGAGGACGGATGCCGCTCGCTCAGCCGCGCCGCCCACGCCGCGACGGCGGCGTCGCTGATCGCGCCCTCGATCGTCCAGCCGAACGACTCGGGCACCTCCGACGGCACCGACCCGGTGAACCGCGACACGGCGACCGCCGCGCGGCCGGTGCGATGGTCGGGGCTCGGCTCGCACGCGTTGCGCCAGGCGGTCTCGAACGCAGCCTCCTCGTCGAAGCCGCCGATGCCCCAGGCCGCGGCATCGGCGAACACCTGATCCGACGAGGTGCCGACCATGGAGGGGACCGGGCCCGGCGCCGCCCAGCGCGGCATCCATCCCGTCGACGCCGATTGGGCGAGGCACCCCGCGACGAGGTCGGCCGAGCCGTCCGGATCGAGCAGGAACAGCAGCGGCCAGGCGGTGCGATAGGTGTCCCAGTAGCCGGTGTTGACGATGAGTCGGCCCGCGCGGACGGGGGCGCCGGTGTGCTGTTCGCCGTGCGCGGCGGCCGGCACGGCGGGGTCGGCGTACGCATCGCCGTCGTCGGTGCGCTCCCAGGCCGCGTTCGGGTACAGCCGCAGGCGATACAGGCAGGCGGCGATCGAGGCGCGCAGGTCGTCGGCGGCGAGGGAGGCGTCGTCGCCGACCGGCTCGATCGCGGCGCACGCCTGGTCCCAGGCGTCGCGGCTGCGTTCGACGAGCTCGTCGAACGAGATCGTCCACGGCGCCTCTTCGTGCAGCGTCCGCCGCGCCTGCTCCACCGACAGGAACGACGTGGCCACGCGCAACTCGGCGGTCTGTGCCCCGGCGACGAACCCGGCGACGTTGCCGCGGCCGGCGCCGCCGAGGGAACCCGAAGAGGCGGATGCCGCCCGCAGCACGCTGTAGTAGTACATGCGCGGGGCGTTGCCCCACGAGGGGTCGCCCTCGGGCACCCAGCCCGAGACGATGACGTCGTCGCCGGCGGCGGCGAACTGCAGCCGGCCGTGGTCGGTGTGCTGGTCGATGACGAAGCCCACCGGGCCCGGCCCGCGCACGCGCAGCACGGCGGTGCGCGCGGTCGCGGTCGCCTCGACGTCGAGGGCGTCGGCGCCGCCTGCGTCGACCAGGTGCGCGGCGTACCGGTGCGGGCGGGTGTGCTCGGCGCCGGGCGGCACGAACAGGCGGCGCTCACGGCGATCGGCGTGCGGCACGTCGCGGAACGGCATGAACTGCAGCACTCCGCGGTCACCGATCCACGGGCTCGGCTGGTGCGAGAGCTGCACGGCCTCCAGCGGCCGGCCGGCCTCGGTGTCGTAGACGTGATACCGGTAGGGCCATTCGCAGTCGCCCGCGTCGGTGGCGGGGGTGACGAAGACGAAGCCGTGCGGCATGCCCACCGCGGGGATCGTGTTGCCGCGCGACAGGCGCGACCCGGAGTGCGTGCCGCGGCGGGTGTCGACCCGCTCGGCGGGGGAGGAGGGCAGTGCCGGGCGCTGCGTGATGCGCACCTCGACGAACCCCTGCGCGGTCGGGCCCGCCGCGGCGAGAGAGGCGTCGCCGAGCACGCACTCGACGGCGACGATGCGCCGCCCGGCCCACGGCGCGAGCGCGACGGCGTTCGCGTTCCACTGCTCGGGCATGCTCCAGCGCGCCGCGAACTGCGCGGCGGGGGTCACGGTGAACCCGTACCGGTCGACGGGCGCGGTCTCGGTCAGCCGGCTGCCGTCGTCGAAGAGCACGTCGATGCACACCGCCAACGACGCCCACGGCGGGGCGGTGGCGTCGTCGGTGTAGAAGGCCCACTCCAGCAGGTCGTCGTCGGCGACGGGCCGGTCGGCATCCATCGGCAGGCGCACGCGCTGCACGCCCTGGCGCGGGTCGAACCGGTAGGCGCAGACCGCGCCCCCGAGCACTCCGGCTCGGGGGCGCGATGACGGCGGGTCGGTCGGGCCCGCCGCGGGCACCAGGTGCGCGGTCACCCCTTGACAGCCCCCTCCTGCACGCCTTCGAAGAAGAACCGCTGCGTGAACGAGAACAGCAGCACGAGCGGGATCAGTGCGATCATCGTACCCGCCGCGATCAGACGCGGGTCGGCCGAGAAGGTGCCGTTCAGGTAGGCCATACCCACCGTCAGGGTGTACTTCGCGGGGTCGCTCAGCACGATCAGCGGCCACAGGTAGTCATCCCACGCGCCGATGAACGAGAAGATCGCGACGACGCTGACCATGCCCTTGATGTTCGGCCAGACCATGTGACGGATGCGCTGCCACGTCGTGGCGCCGTCGATCGTGGCGGCGTCGAGCATGTCCGGCGGGATCGTGCGGCACGCCGTCGCGATCAGCAGCACGTTCATCGCCCCGATCGCGCCGGGCAGGAACACCCCCCACAGGCTGTCGGCCAGACCCAGGTTCTTGATCGTGAGGAACTGGCTCGTGACCGTGACCTCGCCGGGGAACAGCATCGTCGAGAGCAGGATGCCGAGGACGATGAACTTGCCCTTGAACTTCATGCAGCCCAGCGCATAGCCGGCGAAGATCGAGAGCACCGCGTTGCTGACGACGGTCCCCACTGCGACCAGCAGTGAGTGGAACGCGTACAGGTACACCGGGATGTAGTCGGTGACCTTGATGTAGTTCTGAATCGTCGGGTCGGTCGGGATGAGGTTCGGCGGGAACGAGTAGATGTCGTCGCCCACGCCCTTGAACGAGGTCGAGAGCTGCCACACGAGCGGCCCGATCACGATCAGGGTCATGAACGCGAGCAGGACGTAGCGCAGGACGAGGCCGCCGAGCGTCGGCTTGGTGAAGTCGCTCGAACCGGCGCGCCGGAACGCGGGCTCCTTCACCCTGGGGGTGCGCGTGCGCTTGCGCCCGCCGGTGGCGGATTCGAGTTCGACGAGGTCTTTTGCGGTGTCGAATGCTGTCGTGCTCATCAGGCCGCCTTCGCCTTCTTCTCACGGTTGGCCAGCGCGATGCCCGCCAGCGGGATCACGGTGATCAGGAACAGGATGACGGAGATGGCGGAGGCGTACCCGACGTTGCCGTTCAGGCCCGAGCCCACCATCTTGATGAGCATGACGATCGACATGTCCTGACCGCCGGGGCCGCCGGTGCCCTTGGAGAGCACCTCCAGCTCGGTGAACACGCGGATCGCCGACACCGCGACCAGGGCCGCGATGAGGATCATCGCGCCGCGGACGCTGGGGATCGTGACCGACAGGAACCGGCGGAAGCTGCCGGCTCCGTCGATGGATGCCGCTTCGTGCAGCTCCTTGGTGCCGTTGCCGAGGGCGGCGAGGTACACGACCATGTAGTAGCCGAGCCCCTTCCACACCGTGAGCAGGATCGAACAGGCCAGCAGCAACCAGCGGTCGACGAGGAACGGCAGGGGTTTGGAGATCCACCCGAAGGCGGCCATCGCCTCGTTGACGATGCCGCGCGAGTCGAACAGCCACGTCCAGATGAGCGCGACGACGACGACCGAGGCGATCACCGGGAAGTAGAACGTCGTGCGGAAGAAGGTGATCGCGGGGATCGCTTTCTCCACCAGCAGGGCCACCAGCAGCGGCAGGATGGTCAGCAGCGGGATGCAGACGACGCAGTAGATGAGGCTCGTCTGCAGCGCGTAGCCGAACTGCTCGTCGCTGAACGCCTTGAGGTAGTTGTCGAGGCCGACGAACTCTCCCGCCCTCAGTGGACGCGCGTTCGTGAAGCTCAGGTAGATGGTGTTCAGGAACGGCCAGAGGGCGAACACCAGCACCCAGATCACGGCGGGCGCCACGAGAAGCCAGGGTGTGTACCACTTATGGGATGTCATGGGTTGCCTTTCATGATCTGGGTGCCGGCGTCACTCAGTTGTCGATGCGGTTGTCGTTGGCGTACTTGACGATCTTGTCGAGGGCTTCCTGCGACCCGATCTCGCCCTTGAGTGCGAGCGCCAGCTGCTGGTCCATGTAGACCTTCATGGCGTTCGACCACTGGAACGGCGTGAGGATGCGCGCCGTCTTCATCGCCTCGGACACGATGTCCATGGCTTCCAGCTGCAGCGGGTCGGTGACGTCCGCGGCCAGAGCCGCGGTGTCGGCGCTGCCGTCGATCGTGCCGGGCATGAAGCCGACGGCCAGCTTGCAGAACGCGACCTGGTTCTCGGTGTTCGTGAGGAACTTCGCGAACGCGATGGCCGCGGCCTGGTTCTTGGAGTTCGCCGCGACCGACACGCCCTGCACGAACAGCGGGGCATCCCCCATGCGGGGAGTCGCCTTCACGTCGGGAACGAGGCTCGGAGCGTCGCGCTGCAGGTCGCTGGCGAACACCGAGGTCGCCGTCGTGAAGGCCACCTTGCCCTGCTTGAACATGTCGGCGTTCCCGCCGGCGTCACCGGTGAGCGCCTCGGCCGGGATGCCGCCGGCGTCGTAGGCCGCCTTGTACTCGTCGACGATCTCGGCCGCCTCGGGGGTGTTGAAGACGAACTCGCCGTCGTCGTTCATCGTCGCGATGCCGGCCGACTCGAACACGTCGAGCGTGGGCATGGACGAGAGCACCGGCATCGTGCCGCCGGATGCCTTGCCCACCGTCGTGGCGAGCTCGATGAGCTCTTCGGTCGTGGTGGGCAGGTTGTCCGGGTCGCCGCCGTTGTCGGCGATGGCCTTGGTGTTCCACCAGGCCAGGTCGGTGCCGAGGTACCACGGCAGACCGTAGGTGCCGTCGATGCCCGGATACTGGTAGGCCTCGAGCCCGCCGGGCAGGTAGATGTCGCTGAGCGAAGAATCGGCTCCGGCCAGATCGAGCAGCACGCCGGCCTCGACCAGCGGGTACGCGATGTCCGGCGGCAGGTTGATGACGTCGGGCAGAGTGTTGGAGTTGGCCTGGTTGAGGACCTTGTCCTGGTACCCGTCCCCGGGCTGGTCGAGCCACTCGATCGTGACGTCGGGGTGCTCCTGCGTGAACGCGTCGAACAGCGCCTCGAAGTAGGGGGAGAACTTGTCGCCCTTGAGCGACCAGCTCTGGAACGTGATGGTGCCGGAGAGCTCACCATCGCTGCTTCCCGACGACGTCGGGCTCGAGCCACCGGCGCAGGCCGATAGCGCAAGAGCGGAGATGGCGAGCAGCGGGACGAGGCGTGCGGTGCGTTTCATCGGAGACTCTTCCTTGAATCGATCGAGCCGCCGGGCGGCGGCATACTCGGTTTCGAGGAAACTACTACAACGATTGAGTAAATGACAAGAGGTTGATATGCAGCCGTGATCAAACCGTGTCTACGCGGGCGGCGGGGCGGTCGACTCGCGCTGGATCACGACGGCGTCGACCGCCGGGTGCTCGATCGGCTCGTGCGCGAGCAGTTGGAGCATCTCGGTGGCGGCGAGCTTGCCGAGCGTCACGGCGTCGCGATTGAGCGCGGTGATCGTGGGATGCAGCACTTGGCAGGTCGCCGAATCCTCCCAGGACACGACCGACACGTCGGTCGGCACGCGCAGCCCGAGCTCGGCGATCGTGGCCATGCCGGCGATCGCCATGACCTCGCTGTCGTACACCAGCGCGGTCGGGCGACGCGGCGACGACAGCAGCTTGCGGGTGGCCGCCTTCGCCTGCTGCGGCACGAAGTCGCCGGCCAGCACGGTGCCCCACACGCCGCGTTCGATCGTGTCGTCGGCGAACGCGTCGATGCGGCGCCGGATGTGAGTGAAGGTCTGCTCGCCCGTGATGTAGCCGATGCGCTCGTGACCGAGGCCCACGAGATGGTCGACGATCGTGCGCAGGAGCTTCCCATCGTCGGCGCGCACGCTGCTCAGCGCCGCGCTGTCGGCGTCGCCGCCCACGACGATCGTCGGGTAGCCGAGCCGCTCGAGGTGCGTGACCCGGGGATCGTCGACGCGGGGATCGAGCACGAGGATGCCGTCGACGCGACCGTCCGAAATCCACTCGGTGTGGATCTCGGACTCGGCGGCCAGGTCCGACGCCATCTGCAGGTGCAGCGAATACCCCTGCTGGCTCAGCACGGACTGCACGCCGGTGAGGAACTTCGCGAAGAACGCCTCCTCGCCCACGACCTCTTCGGGGCGTGCCAGCACGAGGCCGATCGACTGGGGGCGCTTGCCGCGCAGCGTCTTGGCGGCGTGGTTGGGACGCCAGTTCAACTCGTCGGCGATGCGCAGGATGCGTTCGCGCGTGGCGTCGGACACGCCCGGCTTGCCGTTCATCGCGAGCGACACGGCGCCCGTGGTCACCCCCGCGCGCCGAGCGACGTCGGCGATCGTGACGCGGCCCCGCCGGGCGGGGTCCGACGGTGCACCCTGAGCCGGCATCCGCGCCCCTTCCCGGAAGAATCGTGCGGCCATCTTACGGCCTTTCGCCGCGTTGCTACATCGTTGCAGATTCCCGCTCAATCGGTATAGTTGCGTCGTGGTCATCCGGTGCGTACAGCGAATGAGCCGAGGGACAGGACGATGAGGTTCGGTGTCAACTACACGCCGCGCGTCGGGTGGTTCCATCATTGGCTCGACTTCTGCGCGAGCGACGTCGCGCGCGACCTCGACGCGATCGCCGAACTCGGCGTCGATCATGTGCGCGTCTTCCCGCTGTGGCCGCTCGTGCAGCCCAACCGCACGCTCATCCGGCGCACGGCGCTGGCCGATGTCGAGCGCGTCGTCGAGCTGGCCGGCGAACGCGGCCTCGACGTGGCCGTCGACGGCCTGCAGGGCCACCTGTCGAGCTTCGATTTCGTCCCGAGCTGGCTGACCAGCTGGCACCGGCGCGAGCTGTTCCGCGACCCGGAGGTCATCGCCGCGACGGCCGCCTATCTCGGCGAGCTCGCACGCGTGTGCGGCCGGCACCCGAACACCTTCGCCGTCACGGTGGGCAACGAGGTGAACCAGTTCACCGGCGGCGTGCATCCCGAGCCCTATGCCGCCGACGAGGCCGATGTCACCGCGTGGCTCGACGCGATGATCGGCGCCATCCGCGCCGCGGCGCCCGCGGCGCTCGCCCTGCACGCCTGCTACGACGCGACGTGGTACGACGATGCGCAGCCGTTCACACCGTCGCACGCCGCCGAACTCGGCGACGTCACCGTCGTTCATTCCTGGGTGTTCAACGGCACGGCGCAGCGCTACGGCGCCGACTCGTTCCAGACCCGCGCGCATGCCCGTTACCTCGTCGAACTCGCCCGGGCGTTCCATCGTGACCCCGCGCGCGAGGTCTGGATGCAGGAGGTCGGCGCGCCGCGCAACGTCCTGCCGGAGGCGTCGGTGGTGCCGTTCATCGAGCACACGATGGCCCAGCTCGTCGACGCGCCCGAGCTGTTCGGCGTCACGTGGTGGTGCTCGCACGACGTCGGCCGCGAGCTCGCCGACTTCCCCGAGCTCGAATACGACCTGGGGCTGATCGATGCGGGCGGCCGGATCAAGCCCGCGGGCGTAGCATTCGCTGAGGCGATCGCCGCGTCGCGCTCCGGGGTTCAGCAGACCCCGACCGCGGTGCAGCCGGAACTGCACTGGAGCCTCGCCGACGGCGGCCGCGCCGCCTGCGCCCCCGGGGGCACCCTGTTCGACCGCTACATGACCCTCGCACAATCGGAAGGACATCCGCGCATCGTGCTCGACGACGCGGGCTCGCCACAATGCACGACTCCCAGCAACTGACCATCGGCCGAGCCACCCGCGTGCTGGAGGAGCGCATCCGTCCTGCCGTGCACTCGCAGCCGCATCCGCTCGCCCTCGAGGCCTTCCGCGTCGGCGGGGAGCCGATCGCCGTCGCCGAGGGCCTGTCCGCCGACTATGCGCCCGCCGCGGTCGGCGACCGCTGGGGCCGCGCGTGGGACACGACATGGTTTCGCGTCACCGGCGCCGTGCCCGACGCGCTCGCCGGTCGCCGCGTGGAGATCGTCTTCGACCTCGGGTTCGACGTCAACATGACGGGCTTCCAGGCGGAAGGCCTCGTCTACCGCCCCGACGGCGAGCCGGTGCGCTCGCTGCACCCGCGCGCCCAGTGGATCCCGGTGTCGCGCGACGCCGTCGCCGGCGAGCCGATCGAGCTGTACGTCGAGGCGTCGTCGAACCCGGTCCTGCTCGACTACGTGCCCTTCCAGCCCACGCGGGAGGGCGATTGGGACACCTCCAGCGACGAGCTCCTGTACCGCATCCGCCGCGTCGACCTGTGCGTGTTCGAGGCCGAGGTGTTCGAGCTCGTGCACGACGTCGAAGTGCTGCTGCAGCTCGCCGAGCAGCTGCCGGTCGACTCGGCCCGCCGCGCGCGCATCCTCTACGCGCTCGACCGGAGCCTCGACCGCCTCGACCTGCAGGACGTCGCGGGCACCGCCGCGGCGGCCCGCGCGCCCCTCGCCGAGGCGCTCGCGGCGCCCGCCGGCGAGACCGTGCACCGCATCGCCGCCGTCGGCCACGCGCACATCGACTCGGCCTGGCTGTGGCCGCTGCGCGAGACGGTGCGCAAGGTCGCCCGCACGACGAGCTCGATGGTGACCCTGCTCGAAGAGCACGACGAGTTCATCTATGCGATGTCGAGCGCGCAGCAGTACGCGTGGCTGAAAGAGCACCGTCCCGAGGTGTACGCCCGCGTCAGGCAGGCCGTCGCCGAGGGGCGCTTCGTGCCGGTCGGCGGCATGTGGGTCGAGGCCGACGCCGTGCTCCCCGGCGGCGAGGCGATGATCCGCCAGTTCGCTTACGGGCAGCGGTTCTTCCGCGAGGAGTTCGGCATCGAGTGCCGCGGCGCGTGGCTGCCCGACAGCTTCGGGTACTCCGGCGCGCTGCCGCAGCTGCTCGTGGGCGCGGGCTTCGACTGGTTCCTGACGCAGAAGATCTCGTGGAACCAGGTCAACCGCTTCCCGCACCACACCTTCCTGTGGGAGGGCGTCGACGGCAGCCGGATCTTCACGCATTTCCCCCCGATGGACACGTACAACGCGCAGCTCTCCGGTGCCGAGGTGGCCCTCGCCGCGCGTCAGTTCCACGAGAAGGCGATCGCCTCGTCGTCGCTCGCCCCCACCGGCTGGGGCGACGGCGGCGGCGGAACGACGCGCGAGATGATCGCGCGTGCCACGCGCATGAACGACCTCGAGGGCAGCGCCCGCGTGCAGTGGGAGAAGCCCGACGACTTCTTCGACCGGGCCAAGGCCGAGCTGCCGAATCCGCCGGTGTGGCGCGGCGAGCTGTACCTCGAGATCCACCGCGCGACCTACACCACTCAGCACGCGATGAAGCAGGGCAACCGCCGCAGCGAGGCGTTGCTCGCCGAGGCCGAGCAGTGGGCGGCCGTCGCGGCGCTGCGCACCGACTACGAGTACCCGTACGACGTGCTCGACGACGCGTGGCGCCAGGTGCTGCTGCTGCAGTTCCACGACATCCTCCCCGGCTCGTCGATCGCCTGGGTGCACCGCGAGGCGCGCGACCGATACCGCGAGCTGGCGGCGACGCTCGAGGGCGTCATCGGCGATGCGCTGGCGGCGCTCGGCATCCGGCTGACCGACGACGGGCCGCTGCAGGTGAACTCCGCGCCCGTGGCGCGCGCGGGCGTGCGGCCCGGCGAGGTCGCGGTCTCCGAGACCTCGACCAGTTCGCTGGAGGCCGCAGGCGCCGGCTGGGTGCTGCGCGGCGCGCACGTGGAGATCACGGTGGATGCCGAGGGCCATGTCACCTCGGCGATCGACCGCGACTCGGGTCGCGAGGCGATCCCCGAGGGCGCCGTCGGCAACGTGCTGCAGCTGCACCAGGACTTCCCGAACATGTGGGACGCGTGGGACGTGGATGCGCACTACCGCGCGATGCGCGAAGACCTCGGCGGCCCCGCCGAGATCGCCGTGGACGGTGAGACGCTCGTCGTCACGCGCGCGTTCGGCGACTCGACCATCGAGCAGCGCCTGTCCGTCGGGGAGGACGGGCGGTCGCTCGTCATCGATCACCGCGTCGACTGGCACGAGCGCGAGAAGTTCCTCAAGCTCGCATTCCCCGTCGACGTGTTCGCCGACACGGCGATCGCCGAGACCCAGTTCGGGTTCCAGAGCCGACCCACCCACGAGAACACGTCGTGGGACGTCGCGCGGTTCGAGACGCACACGCAGCGCTGGTTCCTCGTGCAGGAGCCGGGCTTCGGCGTCGCGTTCGTCAACGACTCGCTGTACGGCTTCGACGTGACGCGCGTGCCGCGCGGCGGCCGCATCACGCAGGACGCCCGGTTCTCGCTGCTGCGTGCGCCGCGGTTCCCCGACCCCGAGACCGACCAGGGCGTGCAGACGATGCGCGTCGCCGTCGTCTTCGGCGCCGACACGGCGCGGGCGACCGAGTCCGGCTATCGCCTCAACGTGCCGCCGCGCGCGGCCGAGGGGCGGCCCGTCGCGCCGCTGGTCACGATCTCGGCGCCCAATGTCCTCACGAGTGCGGTCAAGCTCGCCGACGACCGGTCGGGCGACCTCGTCGTGCGGGTGTACGAGTCGGCGGGGGCGCGCACGCGCACCGCGATCGAGGTGGCGGGCCCGTGGGTCGGCGCCGTGCGCGCCGATCTGCTGGAGCGCCCGGGCGAGACGGTGGAGCTCGACGCGGTGGATGCCGCTGTCGCTGCCGCGGATGCCGCTGTCGCGGGGCCGGCATCCGCGTTCGAGCTCGAGCTGCATCCGTTCGAGGTCGCGACCTTCCGGCTGCGCCGCTGACGGCATCCGCAGACTTGTCGCAATGGGGGCTCAATGTCACCACGTGAGCCCGGATTCTGCCAGGTCTGCGGTGTCCGCGCACCCCGGCGGCATCCGCAGACTTGCCGCAATTGGGGCTCAAGGCCACCGTGTGGGCCCGGATTCTGCCAGTTCTGCGGTGTCCGCGCCCCGGCATCCGCAGACTTGTCGCAATTGGGGCTTAACGCCACTGGGTGGGCCCGGATTCCGTCAGGTCTGCGGTGTCCCGCGCCCGCCGGCATCCACAGACTTGTCGCAATTGGGGCTCAATGCCACTGTGTGGGCCCGGATTCCGTCAGGTCTGCGGTGTCCCGCGCCCGCCGGCATCCACAGACTTGTCGCAATTGGGGCTCAATGCCACTGTGTGGGCCCGGATTCCGCCGGGTCTGTGGTGTCGGTGCCCCCGGCATCCGCAGACTTGCCGCAATGGGGGCTCAAGGCCACCGTGTGAGCCCGGATTCCGTCAGGTCTGCGGATCACCGCAGGGTCTCGACGCGCAGACGCGGTCTCGGCGACGAGGCGCCGGATGCCGTGGCTCACACGAGCAGCTGATGCCGGGCGAGATCGCGGTACAGCGGCACCTGCTCGACGAGCTCGGCGTGGGTGCCGATGCCGGCGACCTGCCCGTGGTCGAGCACGACGATGACGTCGCTGTCGACGACCGTCGACAGCCGGTGCGCGATGACGACGAGCGTGCGCCCGGTCGCGACGGCGTCGATGGCCTCGCGCATCCGCTGCTCGTTGAGCCCGTCGAGCGATGACGTCGATTCGTCGAGCAGCAGGATCGGCGGCGCGGCCAGCAGTGCCCGCGCGATCGCGAGGCGCTGGCGCTCGCCGCCCGAGAGCATCACGCCGGCCTCGCCCACCGGCGCCTGCAGGCCGAGCGGGCTGCGCTCGAGCACCTCGCCGAGATTGACGGCGTGCAGCACCCGCACGCATTCGTCGTCGGTGGCATCCGGCGCGGCCAGGCGCAGGTTGTCGACGATCGTGCCGGCGAGGGTCGGGGCGTCCTGCTCGACGTAGCCGAGCTGTGCGCGCAGCCGGGGCCGGTCGATCGCGCGCACGTCGACGCCGTCGACGAGGATCGCGCCGGATGCCGGGTCGTAGAACCGCTCGATCAGCGCGAGCGTCGTCGACTTGCCCGCCCCCGACGGGCCGACCAGGGCCACGCGCGCCCCGCGCGGCACGCGGAACGACACCCCGCGCAGCACCTCGCCGTCGCCGTCCGCGACCGCGACGGCCGCGTCGGCGTGCGCCTCGGCGAGGAGCGCCGCCGCCTCGGTCTCAGATGCCCGACGGGCCGCGACGACGGCATCCGGGTAGGCGAAATGGACGTCGCGGAACTCGATCGCGGGAGCCGTCAGCGACGCCGTCACCGGGACGGATGCCGCGAGCTCCGCGTCGCGCGCGGTCTCGGTGGGCAGGTCGAGCACCTCCTGGATGCGCCCGAGCGCGCCGAGCGCCTGGTTCACCGAGGTGATGGCGCCGAAGAAGGAGCCGAGCGGCTGCACGAGGAAGAAGAGGAACATCACGAAGGTCACCAGCTGCGCGATCGAAATGGCGCCCGAGGCGACGCGGAACCCGCCGACGCCGAGCACAACCAGCAGCGACAGCTGCAGCGCGATGCCGGCGATGGGCAGCACGAACGCCGAGGCCTTCGCGACCCGAACGCCCGCGTCGTACGCCCCGCGGGCGGCGCGGTCGATCTCCGCGCTCTCGCGCTCGGCGGCGCCCGCCGCGCGGATGGTGCGGATCGAGCCGACCGCCCGCTCGACGCCCGAGGCCAGCGCGCCGACCTTCTCCTGCTGATCGGCGGTGGCCGCGCGGATGCGCCCGCTGAGCACGCCGACGACGGCGACCGACGCCCCCACCACCACGAGGATCAGCACGAGCAGCACCGGGTCGATGAGCAGCATCGCGACAACGGCGCCGACGAAGATGAGCGCGCTGCCGATCGAGTCGGCGAGCCCCTGCGTCAGCACGGCGTACAGCAGCGTCGTGTCGGTGCCCACGCGCGAGACGAGGTCGCCGGTGCGGCGGGCGTCGTACTCCTGCACCGGCAGGTGCAGCAGCTGCGCG
This sequence comes from Microbacterium sp., assembly GCF_047602155.1. Taxonomy (GTDB): domain Bacteria; phylum Actinomycetota; class Actinomycetes; order Actinomycetales; family Microbacteriaceae; genus Microbacterium. Next base: position 1,812,938 of record NZ_JASGHZ010000001.1, read on the forward strand.
ATGAGACGGCGCCGGCTGGAATAGACCACGGCCGTGCCGGTGCGCTGCAGCAGGAAGTGCTGCAGTCCGCTGATGACGGATGCCGCGATCACGAGCCCGACGAGCGCCCACACCAGCATCCCGAGGCCGGCGCCGGTCTGCACCCGCTCGATGACCTGTCCCACCAGCAGCGGCTGGGCGAGGGTCGCGCCGGCGGCGAGGATGCTGAGCGCGGCGACGACGGCGAGGACGCCCTTGTGCTCCAGCAGGAAGGGCAGCAGGTGGCGCAAGCTCGCACGCGGGCCGTCGTCCTTCGCGCGGCGCGTGGGGCGGGCGGGGCGGGTGGAGGTGCGGGGGTTCGACATGGGGTTCCTCGTCTGGTGCTCGGCGGGCCGAGCCGGGCTAGCTCCGACCGTACTTCTTGTGCGCGGCCTGCTTGCTCACGCCGAGGGCGCAGGCGATGGCGACCCAGGGGTACCCGGCGACGCGCGCGCGTCGCACGGCTATCTCCTCGTCGCGCTCCAGCTCCTTCCGGCGGCGCGCGATCTCCTGGATCGCGTGCAGCGGCGGTTCGTGCTCGGCGGCGCCGAGCGCGGTGCGGGTGTCGTTCATGGCGCCTCCTCTGGGTGGCCGTGCGGGGTCTCGCGCGTCAACTGTAGTTGACGCGGCATCCGCTTGTCAACTTCTGTTGACGCTGATCGTCGAAGACCGGCGCCGGGCGGATGCCGTGCCCCCGCCGTGTCGGAGCCGCGCGCTAGGGTGGTGCGGTGTCCGAACCCGTCATCTCCGCGCAGAACCTCGTCAAGACGTACAAGGTGAAGGGGAAGCCCGACTTCGTCGCCGTCGCGGACCTGAGCTTCGAGGTCGCGCCGGGGGAGTCGTTCGGCCTCCTCGGCCCGAACGGCGCCGGAAAGTCGACGACGATGAAGATGATCGGCGCCGTGTCGACGCGCACGGGCGGGTCGCTGAGCATCCTGGGGCTCGACCCCGACCAGTACGGTCCGGAGATCCGGTCGCGACTGGGCGTCGTGCCGCAGCAGGACAACCTCGACGGCGAGCTGAACGCCCGCGAGAACCTCTACATCTACGGGCGCTACTTCGGCCTCCCCGGTAGGGTCTGCCACCAGAAGGCCGACGAGTTGCTGGCCTTCGCGGCGCTGGAGGACAAGGCCAAGAACAAGGTCGACCAGCTGTCGGGTGGCATGAAGCGCCGCCTGACGATCGCGCGCGGGCTCATCAACGACCCCCGCATCCTGCTGCTCGACGAGCCGACGACGGGCCTCGACCCGCAGGCGCGGCACGTCCTGTGGGATCGCCTCTTCCGCCTCAAGGAGCGCGGCACGACCCTCGTGCTGACGACCCATTACATGGACGAGGCCGAGCAGCTCTGCGATCGCCTCATCGTCGTCGACAAGGGCCGCATCATGGCCGAGGGGACGCCGGCGTCGCTGATCCGCGAGCACTCCAGCCGCGAGGTGCTCGAGGTGCGTTTCGGCTCCGACCGCAACGCGCAGGCCGCCGAGCAGGTACAGGGCATCGGCGACCGCGTCGAGGTGCTGCCCGACCGCGTGCTCATCTACGCCGACGACGGCGAGGCCGCGCTGGAGCGCGTGACCGCGACCGGCCTCGAGCCGTTGACGTCGCTCGTGCGGCGGTCGTCGCTGGAAGACGTCTTCCTGCGCCTGACCGGAAGGTCGCTGATCGAATGAGCTCGCCCGTCGTGGTCCCGGGCCTCGTCGAGGGCGCGCCCGCCCACCCCTCCCTCGACGAACTGCGCGCCGAGGCGATGCAGTGGGGCCGGCGCGCCCGCCGCCGGGGCAGCTGGTACGTCACCGAGCACATGGTGCGCGCCATGCGCGCATACGGCTGGACGATCATCGTCGGCGCCGTCGGGCAGCCGATCCTGTACCTGCTGGGCCTCGCGGTCGGGCTCGCCGCCCTCATCCGGGTGCCGATCGTCGACCACGGCCAGGAGGTCAGCTACCTCATGTTCGTGGCGCCGGCGCTGCTGGCGACGGCGACGATCTCGGTCGCGTCGGAGGAGATGACCTACCCGGTCATGGCCGGGTTCAAGTGGCGGCGCTACTTCTACGGGTTCAACGCGTCGTCGCTGTCCAGCCCGCAGATCGCCAACGGCGTGATCGCCGGTGCGACGGCGCGCATGCTCGTCGCGGCGGCCGCCTACTATCTCCTCGTGTGGCTCATGCCGCTGGGCGCCGTCGCGCACCCCGCGACCGGTTGGCTGGCGGTGCCGGCATCCGTCCTCGCGGGGCTCGCCTTCGGTATTCCGCTGATGGCATATGCCGGGTCGATCGAAGACGACAAGGGGCAGTTCGCCCTCGTGCAGCGGTTCATCTTCATGCCGATGTTCCTGTTCTCGGGCACGTTCTATCCGCTGGCCACGCTCCCGGTGTGGCTGCAATGGATCGGCTGGGTCTCGCCGCTGTGGCACGGCGCCGAGCTCGGCCGCGTCGCGACCTACGGCGCCGACGTCGACCCGGTCATGGTCGCGGTGCACGTCGGGTACCTCGTCGTGCTGGTCGTCGCGGGCTACCTGTGGGGCCGGCGCGTGTTCATCGAGAGGCTTGCGAAGTGAGCGCCGTGACGACCGAGGCCGCCGTCGCCGTGCGCCGCGGGGGAGTGCGGGCGCTGTGGGCCGGCAACCCCGGCGCCGTCGTGCAGCGCGGGCTCATCGCGGCCCGTTCGTCGAGCTGGGCGATCGTCGTGTCGGGCTTCTTCGAGCCGGTGTTCTACCTGGCGTCGATGGGCATCGGGCTCGGCGCGTTCATCGGCACGGTGCAGACCTCGGCCGGCGTCGAGGTGGAGTATTCGGCATTCATCGCCCCGGCCCTGCTGGCGGTCTCGGCGATGAACGGCGCGATCTACGATTCGACCTGGAACGTCTTCTTCAAACTCAACTACGGCAAGCTCTACGAGGGGATGCTGGCGACCTCGCTCGGTCCGCTCGACGTCGCGCTCGGCGAGATCCTCTACGCCCTCCTGCGCGGCCTGCTGTATGCCACCGGGTTCATGATCATCATGCAGCTGCTCGGGCTGAACCTCGCCTGGACGGCGGTGCTGGCACTGCCGGCGGTGCTGCTGATCGCGTTCGGGTTCGCGAGCCTCGGCATGGCGGTCACGAGCTATATGAAGACGTTCCAGCAGATGGACTGGATCAACTTCGTCCTGCTGCCGATGTTCCTGTTCTCGGCCACCTTCTACCCGATCACGGTCTACCCCGAGTGGGTGCAGCACATCGTCATGGCCTTCCCGCTGTGGCACGGGGTGGAGCTCATCCGGGGGCTGACGACCGGCATCCTATCGGCGGACATGTTCTGGCACGTGCTGTACTACGTCGTGATGATCGGCGTCGGCCTGGTCTTCACGACCAAGCGCCTGCGCGCCCTGTTCCTCGATTGAGGGGGTGCGGGGCGGTCATCGCTCCCACGGGTTGAGGACGCGGGGTCAGCGCCAGATGACGGCGATGCCCGCGTTGAGCAGGGTCAGGATGCCGATGAGCCAGAACAGCGCCGGCGGTACGGCATCCGTCCGCCTCTGGCGCGCCGTGCCGATGCCCAGCAGCGCCCCGATCGCGAGCAGGACGACGAGCTTCACGCCGAGCTTGGCGTAGTTCAGCTCGTACGAGATCCCCCACGGGCTGGCCAGGGCGATGCCCGCGACGGCGGCGATCGCCATGCCCCAGGTCATCAGCCGCGTGATGCGCCGTGTGCCGACCGCCTCGACCACCCACGCGCCGAGCAGCACGGCGAAACCGACGAGGTGGACGAGGACGACGACGTGGCGCAGGATCTCCATGCCTTCAGCCTAACTGATGGCTCGGGGGCGGGCCGCGCGGCCCCGGTCGTTGAGCGAGCGCAGCGAGACGAAACGACGCGACTACGCGTCGCGGCGGGCGCCGTCCGAGGGTTGCACCGTGAACAGGTGCGGCGCGGCGTACCCGGCCGCGGCGAACGCGGACGTGACCGCCGCCGACACCTCGCCGACCCGTTCGCGGTCGACCAGCGCGATGGCGGCGCCGCCGAATCCGCCGCCGGTCATCCGTGCGCCGATCGCCCCGGCCGCCCGCGCGGTCTCGACGGCGAGATCGAGCTCGGGAACCGAGATCTCGAAGTCGTCGCGCATCGACGCGTGCGACGCGTCGAGGAGCGCGCCGATCGCCCGCGGCCCCTGCCCGCGCAGCACCCGCACGGTGTCGATCACCCGCTGGTTCTCGGTGACGACGTGACGCACCCGGCGGAAGGTCACGTCGTCCATCAGCTCCTGCGCCCGCGGCAGGTCGTCGACGCGCACATCGCGCAGGGCCGGTACGCCGAGGATGGCGGCGCCCCGCTCGCACGCGGCGCGGCGCTCGCCGTAGCCACCGGTGGAGTGGGCGTGCGCGACGCGCGTGTCCATCACGAGCACCTCCAGGTCCGCCGCGGCGAACCCGAGGGGGATCGTGTCGGCGTGGAAGTCGCGGCAGTCGAGGAAGATGCCGGCATCCGCTCGTCCCAGCACCGACGCCATCTGGTCCATGATCCCGGTCGGTGCGCCGACGGCCTCGTTCTCGGCGCGGCGGCCGGCGTGCGCGAGCGCGATGCGGTCGAGTCCCAGCCCCCAGACGTCGTCGAGGGCGGATGCCGTGGCCTCCTCGATCGCCGCGGACGACGACAGGCCGGCCCCGACGGGCACGTCGGAGGCGATGGCGAGGTCGACGCCGGCCGTTGCCGCATCGCGGCCGTCGAGCAGCGCCCAGGCGACTCCCAGCGGGTACCGCGCCCACTCGACGACCTCGTCGCGGCGCCCCGGGAACAGCGCATCGAGGTCGGCGAGGGCGACCTCGACCGGGGTCTTGTCGAACGTGGAGACGACGCGGATGCGGCCGTCGGTCCGTGCGCCGAGGGCCACGACGGTGCGGGCGTCGATCGCGAACGGGAAGACGAATCCGTCGTTGTAGTCGGTGTGCTCGCCGATGAGGTTGACGCGGCCGGGCGCCGACCACACGCCGGCCGGCGCCCGGCCGGTCAGCTCGTGCAGCAGGGTGCGGGCCTCGGCGGTGGCGGTGGCGCTCATGCGGGTTCTCCCTCGGCGTGGACTTCTGCGGCATCGGCTGCTGCGGCATCCGCGCGGGCGATGGCGGCGCGCAGGGCATCGGCGGCGGTCTCGGGTGGGACGTCGCCGATCCACGCGCCCATGGCGGCTTCGGAACCGGCGAGGTACTTCAGCTTGTCGGCGGCGCGCCGCGGGCTCGTCAGCTCGAGCCGCAGCCGGACGGTGTCGCGGCCGACGTGCACGGGGGCCTGGTGCCACGCCGCGATGTAGGGCGTGGGCGTGTCGTACAGCGCGTCGACGCCGCGCAGCAGCCGCAGGTACAGGGGGGCGAGCTCGTCGCGCTCGTCGTTGCTCAGGGCGGCGAGGTCGGGCACGTGGCGGTGCGGCATGAGGTGCACCTCGAGGGGCCAGCGCGCCGCGAACGGGACGAACGCGGTCCAGTGCGCGCCCCGCAGCAGCACGCGGGGGCCCGCCTGCTCGAACTCCAGGATGCGGGCGAACAGGTCGGGGCCGGCCTGGTCGAGCTGCGCCAGCAGTCGGGTCGTGCGCGGGGTGATGTACGGGTACGCGTAGATCTGCCCGTGCGGGTGATGCAGGGTGACGCCGATCTGCTCGCCGCGGTTTTCGAAGGGGAACACCTGCTCGATGCCGGGCAGCGCCGACAGGGCCGCCGTGCGGTCGGCCCACGCCTCGATGACGGTGCGGGCGCGGGTGACCGTCTGGGTGCCGAACGAGCCGGTGCGCGCGGGGGAGAAGCAGACGACTTCGCACCGGCCGACGCTCGTGCGGGTGCGGCCGAGGCCGACGCGGGCGAGATCGTCGAGCCCGCGCGGCGGGTCGTCGGCCGCGGGGGCGTCGCCGGCGGCGAGGGCGGGGCCGAACGAGGGGGAGCGGTTCTCGAATACGGCGACGTCGTATTCCGACGGGATCTCCGACGGGTTGGTCGCCGACTGCGGCGCGAGCGGGTCGAGCTCGGCGGGCGGCAGGAATGCGCGGTTCTGCCGTGCGGCGGCGACCGAGATCCAGTCGCCGGTGAGCACGTCCTGGCGCATCGTGGCGGTCGCCGGGCGCGGGTCGAGGTCGCGCGCGTCGATCGCTCGGGCGGGTCCGAGCGTCGTGCCGGGGTCGTCGAAGTAGATCAGCTCACGGCCGTCGGCCAGGCGTGTGGGCCGCTTGACGACGCCGGCGCCGAGGGTTTCGGGGGCGGCGCGAAGCGTTTCGGGGGTGGTGGCCGCGGCATCCGTGCCGAACTCCGGTATGTTCACGGGAACACGGTAACGCAGACACATGTTATCGTCAACATACGCCGTCGATCTCCGGAGTCGTGAACAGTGGCCGCAGAACCCGTGACCCCACCGCCGCGTCGCCGCGTCTCGATGGCCGACGTCGCCGCCGCCGCGGGCGTGTCCGGCCAGACGGTGTCGCGCGTGGTCAACGGCAGCCCGCGCGTCGACCCGGCGACCCGCGCCAAGGTCGAGGCGGCGATGGCCGCGCTCGGGTACCGCATGCACCGCGCCGCCCGCGCGCTGCGCACCGGCCGCACCGACACGATCGGCGTCATCGTGTCGACCCTCGCCTCCGTCGGCAACTCGCGGATGCTGGAGGCCATCGCCGACGCCGCCGCCCAGCGCGGCTTCGCGCTGGCGCTCGTGACCGTCCCCGCCCCCGACGGCGCCGCCGGCATCGCCGGGGGCTTCGCCCGCCTGCACGACGAGGGCGTCGACGGCGCGATCGTGCTGAACGAGGCGACCGCCCTCGCCCGCGACGCCGCGGTGCCGCCGGGTCTCGCCCTCGTCGTCGTCGACTCGCCCGCCGACGACCGCTACATCGTCGTGCAGACCGACCACGCCGCCGGCGCGCGGGCCGCCGTCGCGCACCTGATCGCCGCCGGGCACCGCAACGTGTGGCACCTCGCCGGCCCGGACGGCTCGTATGCCGCGGCCGAGCGCGAGCGGGCCTGGCGCGAGACCATGGATGCCGCCGGCATCGCCGCCCCGCCCGTCCTGCGGGGCGACTGGACCGCCGCGTCGGGGTTCCGGGCCGCCGCCGCGCTGCCGCCGGAGGCGACGGCGCTGTTCGTCGCGAACGACCAGATGGCGCTCGGCGCGCTGCGCGCGCTCGCCGACGCGGGCCGGAGCGTCCCCGCCGACGTCGCCGTCGTGGGCTTCGACGACGTCGACGATGCGGCCCAGTACCAGCCGCCGCTGACCACCGTCCGCCAGGACTTCGACGCCCTCGGCGCCGCCGCCGTCACCGCACTGATCGCCGCCATCGAGGGCCGGCATCCCTCCGGCACCCTGCTGGCGCCCCGGTTGGTCGTGCGCGCCTCCGCCTGATCCGCATCGGCGGCGGCCACGCGCGACGCTCCCGACCCCCCACACTCCCGCCCCCGGCGCGACAGCCCCCAGGTCACCGCTCGCCGCCCGCCCCCGTGCGCCCGCGCGAGTTTCGGACGCTTGAAGCGTCCGAAACGGCGTGGTGAAGAGTTTCGGGCGCTTCAAGCGTCCGAAACAGCCCCTCGTCGGGCGAGGATGCCGCTGCCCCGTCGGGCGAGGATGCCGCAGCCTCGTCGTGCGTCCGGCCTGTCGTGCGTCTGGCCCCGTTGTGCGTCCGGCCTCGTCGTGCCGCGCCACTCCCCGGATCGCCGTCCGTGGCACAGCCCCGCGCGAGTTTCGGACGCTTGAAGCGTCTGAAACGGCGTGGTGAAGAGTTTCGGGCGCTTCAAGCGTCCGAAACAGCCCCGCGTCGGGCGAGGATGCCGCTGCTCCGTCGGGCGAGGACGCCCCCGCCTCGTCGTGCGTCCGGCCTCGGGCGTGCCGCGCCAGCCTCCGATCGCCCTCCGTGGCACAGCGCTGCGCCACTCCCCGGATCGCCGTCCGTGGCATGGCCCCGCGCGAGTTTCGGACGCTTGAAGCGTCCGAAACGGCGTGGTGAAGAGTTTCGGGCGCTTCAAGCGTCCGAAACTCCGTGGGGGAGGGTGCTGTGGCGGGAGGGAGCGCTCCGTGGGGGAGGGTGCTGTGGCGGGAGAGAGCGCTCCGTGGGGGAGGGTGCCGCACCGGGCCGGTGGTGCGCCTGGCCTCGGGCTCGCGTCAGCCGCGTGGCGCGCGCAGCCGGCGCAGCAGCAGCGCGGTACGCAGCGCCGCGTCGGCGGCCTCGGCGCCCTTGTCCTCCTTCGAGCCGGGCAGGCCCGCGCGGTCGAGGCCCTGCTGCTCGTCGTCGAGGGTGAGCACGCCGAAGCCCACCGGCTTGCCGGTGTCGAGCGCGACGCGGGTGAGGCCGTCGGTGGCCGCCGACGAGACGAACTCGAAGTGCGGCGTGCCGCCGCGGATGATGACGCCGAGCGCCACGACGGCATCCGCCCCGCCCTGCAATGCCGCCAGGGCCGCGACCGGCAACTCGAACGAGCCGGGCACGCGCTCGAGGCTCCACGTCGCCCCGGATGCCTGCAGCACCCGTTCGGCCCCGGCGATCATGCCGTCGGTGATGACCTCGTGCCATGTGCCGGCGAGGACGACGACGCGCAGGCCCGTCGCGTCGATCGGGGCGGTCTCGGGGGCGCCGTGTCCGCTCATCGGGCGGTCTCCTCGCTGTCGTGCAGGGCGGCATCCAGCTTTCCCGCGTCGATGATGTGGCCCATGCGGTCGCGCTTGGTGGCCAGGTACTGGTGGTTGTTCGCGCCGACGCCGACCAGCAGCGGCACCTGCTCGGCGACCTCGAGTCCGAGGCTGCGCAGCTGGCTGACCTTGTCGGTGTTGTTGGTCAGCAGGCGGATCCGCGACACCCCGAGATCCGCGAGGATGCCGGCAGCCGCCGCGTAGTCGCGGGCATCGGCGGGGAGCCCGAGCGCGAGGTTGGCGTCCACGGTGTCGAGGCCGCGCTCTTGCAGGCTGTACGCGCGCAGCTTGTTGATGAGGCCGATGCCGCGCCCCTCGTGCCCGCGCATGTAGATGACGACCCCGCCATCCTGCTCGATGGCGTCGAGCGCCGCGTCGAGCTGCGGGCCGCACTCGCATTTGAGCGACCCGAACGCCTCGCCGGTGAGGCACTCCGAGTGCACGCGCACGAGCGGGGTGCCCTCCGACAGGTCGCCGGCGACGACCGCGATGTGGTCGGTGCCGGTGATGCGGTCCTTGTACGCGAGGAAGCGGAACGACCCGTGCGAGGTCGGCACCTGTGCCTCGGCGCGCAGGCTCACCCGGCGGCGGCTGTCGTGGGTGTCGGTCGTCGCGGGCGCCTCGCCGTCGAGGTGGGCGATGAGCTGCTCGATCGTGATGACCGGAACGCCCTCGCGCTCGCCCATCTCCAACAGCCCGGGCAGACGCATCATCGAGCCGTCCTCGGCGACGACCTCGCCGATCGCGGCGACCGGCTGCAGACCCGCGAGGCGCATCAGCTCCACGCCGGCCTCGGTGTGCCCGGCGCGCTCGCGCACGCCACCGTCGACGGCGCGCAGCGGCAGCACGTGTCCCGGACGGATGACCGAGGTGGGCACGGATGCCGGGTCGGCCAGCACGTTCAGCGTGTGCGAGCGGTCGGCGGCGCTGATGCCGGTCGAGACGCGGTCGGCGGCATCCACGCTCACCGTGTACGCGGTGCCGCGGCTGTCTTCGTTCACGGCGACCATCGGCGGCAGGTCGAGGCGGTCGGCCCATTCCGCCGGCATCGGCGCGCAGAGGAACCCGCTCGACCAGCGGATCGTCCAGGCGAGCCACTCCGGCGTCGCGAGCTCGGCCGACAGGATGATGTCGCCCTCGTTCTCGCGACTTTCGTCGTCGGCGACGATGACCGGGCGCCCCGCGCGGAGCGCGTCGAGGGCCTCGGGGATGGTGGCAAGGCTCATCGGGAGCCCCCTTCGTTGTGCGGATGGAAAGCGAGCAGTCGCTGGACGTGGCGAGCGAGGATGTCGGTCTCGAGGTTGACCCGGTCTCCCGGGGCGAGGGCGCCGAGGGTCGTGACTTCGAGGGTCTCGGGGATGAGCGACACCTCGAACCAGTCGGTGTCGTCGGTGGCCTCGGATGCCGCCGACACCGTCAGCGACACCCCGTCGACGGTGATGGAGCCCTTGTCGACGACGAGCGGGGCGAGGCCTGTCGGCAGCCCGATGCGGATGACGCGCCACTGCGCGCCCGGCCGCACCTCGAGCACGATGCCGGTGCCGTCGACGTGCCCCTGCACGATGTGGCCGCCGAGGCGGCCGTGCGCGGCCATGGCGCGCTCGAGGTTGACCGGCGTGCCGACGCCGAACGAGCCGAGCGTCGACATGTCGAGGCTCTGGCGCATGACGTCGGCGGTGAACCAGTCGTCGCCCTGGTCGACGACGGTGAGGCAGACGCCGCTGACGGCGATCGAGTCGCCCTGGGCGGCATCCGAGACGGCCACGGGCGCGCGGACGGTGAGCCGCACGCCGTCCCCGGACGGTTCCACCGCGACGACCGCGCCGCGCTCTTCGACGATTCCCGTGAACATGCGTCAGTCCTCTCTCCGGAGCGTGGGCGTTTCGTCTCGCGCCTGCGGCGCTCGCTCAACGACCGGTGCCAGCCCGATCGTCTCGCCCCCGGTCGCCTCGCGAGCGAAGCGAGACGAAACGCCCGCACCCTCCCCGGTCGTCTCGCCTCCGGTCGCCTCGCGAGCGAAGCGAGACGAAACGCCCGCACCCTCCCCGAATCGGGCGACGACGAGCAGATCGTCGCCGAGCCGCTCAACCGACTGCACCCCGAGCCGAAGCTGCTGCGTGATCGTCTCGACGCCGAGCATCCGCAGGGCCGGGTGGTCCGCCCCGTCCGGCCCGCACCCGATGAGCGTCGGCGCGAGGTAGACGAGCACCTCGTCGACGAGCCCTTCGCGCAGGAACGCGCTCGCGATCGTGGGGCCTCCCTCGACGAACACGCGGTGCACGCCCAGGCCCCGCAACTCCTCCAGCACCGACGGGGCGTTCTCGGTCTCGCCGCCCAGGTTCTCGCCGTCCCGATGCAGGACGGGGCGCGGATGCCGCCGCACCGCGGCGTCGTCGGGGATGCCGCGCGCGCCGAGCACGACCGGCATCGGCTGCTCGTCGTAGAGCGTTCCGTCCGGTCGTCGTGCGGTCAGCGCCGGATCGTCGGCCAGCAGCGTTCCCGTGCCGACGACGATCGCGTCGGCCTCGCTGCGCCGCCGGTGCACGTCGGCGCGGGCGGCGGGGCCGGTGATCCACTGGCTCGTCCCGTCGGCGGCCGCGGCGCGCCCGTCGAGCGACTGCGCCCACTTGACGGTGACGTGCGGGCGCCCCAGGCGCTGCACGGTCAGCCAGGAGGAGAGCAGCTCGCGGCCCTCGTCGGCGAGCACCCCCGCCTCGATGTCTACCCCCGCGGCGCGGAGGTGCTCGGCGCCTCCGGCCGACTCGACGCCCGGGTCGTCGACGGCGTAGACGACGCGTGCGATGCCCGCCTCGATGAGCGCGACCGCGCACGGACCGGTGCGTCCGGTGTGGTTGCACGGCTCCAGGGTGACGACGGCCGTCGCGCCGCGCGCGGCATCCGCGGAGAGGTGCGAGAGCGCGTCGACCTCGGCGTGCGCGGTGCCGGCACCGCGGTGCCAGCCCTCGGCGAGCACGTCGCCGGCGGCGGAGAGGATGACGGCGCCCACCTGCGGATTGACCCCGCGCGGCCCGTTCGACGCGAGCGCCAGCGCGCGACGCATGGCGCCCCGTTCGCGGTCTGTCGCAGTCATCCGTGGTCCTTCGATGAGGCTCCGGAACCGATCGACACCGCAGGCGACGGACCGGAATCGACCGGCGTCGCCCGTGCTGCCTCCCATCCGGACTAGCGTAGTGTCGCCACTGTCGCATCACCGTCGGTCCCGGAGTTCCACCGGGTCAACCGCCCGGGTCTCCCCGGCCGGCTCGCGGACTGTCACCGCCGGTTCGGATTCTCACCGACCCCGGAGCACGTTGTGCTTCCGATCCTATCCAACGCGCCATCTCCCGTTTCATTCCGTGGCGTCGTGTGACGCGGCGCCCGCCCGCTCGTCAGCTGCAGCGCAGGTTCGTGGTGGTGGCGGTCACGTTCGCCCAGGCCGAGGCGCCGACGGTGGCGACGACGGTGGTGCCGTTGCGGGCTTGCACGGTGCCGCTGGTTCGGCCGTTCGCGAACGACCGCAGGATGAAACTCGTCGGCAGGGTCTGGGTGGTGCAGGTGGTCCAGCTGAGCTTGGTACCGGTCAGGCCCGCGGTGTTGTAGGCGCAGTACGTGCCGGTGGCGCAGGAGCCGACGGTGAGGGTCATCTCGATGGACATGCTCATGTGGCGGTCGGGCCACTCTGCGTGGAAGTAGTCGACGACGACACCGCCGGGCACCTCGTCGAGGACCGCCTGGATTTCGGGGGCGACGGTCGTCGCCGCCATGGCGGGCGGGGCTGCGATTCCCAGCAGGAACAGTGCGGCCGCGGCCGTGACAATCAGGCGGTACTTCTTCATGGGAGTGGTCCTCTCGTAGGTGGGTGAAGGAGGGTAAGCGTCGGGTGGGTGCGGATCGTCAGGGAAGATCCCAGAGACGGTAGGAGATGATCGCGTTCGCGGGGAAGGTTCCGTCGGACGCGGTCGTGTACGTCTCGAATCCCGCGATCCGGCCGGTGTCCGCCGAGATCAGCAGATGCTCTTCCGCCGTGCCGCCCGGCAGCGGTGCCGCGACGCCGACGACCGGACGTCCGGCGCGATCGCTGGCGGTGCCCAGCACGCGTGCGCCGCCGGCATCCTCCAGTATCCGCAGCGCCTGGGCCTCTTGCGCGTCGGTGAGTGTCCACGCGGCGAGGACGCCATCGATAGCGGTCATCACGTCGGCTGCCGACGCGGGGTCGGTCAGTCCGTATGCGCGCAGCAGTGCGAGCACGTCGTCCTCGGTGTCGCCGGGGACGGCTGTGTACCAGGTGGAGAACTCGCCCGGGCCGTATGCCATTTCCCACAGCAGAGTTCCCGGTGCCGGCGTGTCGGCCGGCAGTGCATCGTTGCCGAGGTCGGCCCAGTACGGCTGTGCGGCGACCGTCCGGGTGTTGCCGGAAAGGTCTTCCGCCCACGTCACGGTCGTCGTGGTCGGGGCGATCACGGTGCGTGTCGTGCCGTTCGCGTTCTCGGTGACCTCGTAGTACCAGCCGGTGCTGACCGACTCCCGCCGGGGAACCTGCCCCGCGGGTGCGTGTGCGAGGGCGGATGCCGCGTCATCCAGCACCTGCGCCACGCTCCGGCTGTCGTTCGTGTACATCAGGGGCGCGGGAGTCACCGCGGCCGCACGTTCCGGCGCCAGGAAAGTGCCGACGGCGACGAGCCCGACGACGATGGCGACGACGGCGACGACGGCGGGGATAGCGACCGCCGGCGAACGCCGCGGGACGGCAGCCTGCCGCCGCCGTTCGTGGCGTTTCCAGTCTCGGACGGCCTTCCGGGGTGAGACGCGGGTGCCCTTTCGCGCGCGCGGATCGACCGGGGTGGCCGTGATGCGGGCAAGGGTCTCAAGGTCAGCGGCGGTGAGCTCGTCGGGCTCGTCGTCGTGCAGCTCCGGGTAGGCGCGCATGAGGAGTTCGACGAACCGCTGCTCCTCATCGGTGTCGTCGCCCGGCAGTTGCGGGTCGTCAGCGTGCGTCATGGTCGCTCACCTCCTCGGCGGGGTCGTCTTGAAGGCGGAGTCTGAGTTTCTTGCGGGCTCTGCTGAGCACCGCGTTGACGGCGTTCTCGTTCATGTGGAACAGGCGGGCGATGTCCTTTGCCGGCACGTGGGCCCAGTACGTGAGTCGGATCATCTCCTGTTCGCGGGCGGCGAGCTTCCGGATTTCTTGCGCCAGCGTGGCGCGGGTGTCGATGTCGATCCCGGGCGATGCTCCGGCGACGAAGGTCTCGAGGGTGTCTTGGGCAGTTCGTCGCCGCTGTTCGTTGCGCCGGTATTCGATGGCGATGAACTTCGCGGTCTCGATCAGCCATCCGATGCCACAGGGGTCATCGGGGTCGAACTTCTGCCAGGCGATGATGAACACCCGCGAAGTGAGATCGTCCGCGTCTTCGATACCGACTTTGCTGCACAGATAGCCGCGAATGCTGTGTCGGTGCGCGCGGTACACCGCCTCGAATGCCTCTTGGCGTGTGGGCACCGGCGGACTCCTCACGAGCGGCGGATGTGTGACGCCCTTCACCAACGAAGTGACCGCAGCGGCCGATTCCTGACAGGGGAGATGCGTTTTTTCGCGGAAACGTGCATCCCGGGCGTGTCGCGACCCTCTGAGGTATGGCTGTGACCGGCTCTCGAAGAAGATTCCGGCGTCGGTGTCAGGAATGTGCCCTCTGGGGTCACTTTATCGGCTCTTCACGATCGAGGGTGTAGTGCGCGACAGTACAACCACCGCAGGCTCCACGGCCCCGCTCTCGTTGCGGAGGCCTCCGGATGTGGTTGATGATCCATAGACCTTGAGGATTGCCGCAACTTGGCAGTGAGGATACAAGACCTGCGCCGCAACTTCGAGGTGCGGCGCCTCGCGAGTCTTGCGTACCAGTCTCATTCGACTCAGTCCACGGCATCGCGGAGTCTGGCTCGCGCGTCAGCCACGAGCTCGCGGTAGTCCTCCCGCAGTGGCTCGGTCAGCAACGACTCCAGCGTGGACTCCAAGTCCCACAGGACACGCTGTTCCGCCTGGTCTTCGAACACCGCGGGCTGTCCACCCACGCCAGTCCGTGTCAGCCACTCGAAGAGCACCAACGCCTGCTCACGGGACAGTCCGATCAAGACCTCGTCAGCCACCGCCAAGGCTCCCGTTCCTGAGCACGTTCGCAAGCTGATCTGGACTCAGCCTCCAGCCACTCACGAACTCGCCATTGCGTGAAATCACGTTCAGGCTAGTCGGTAGATCGAGGTAGTGCGTCACCGATTGCCCTCGGTAAGTGCCCTGGATCGCCTGCGTGCCCGCAGAACTGATGTGCTGATGGATCGCCGCGCTGAACTCCGCCGCGTTGGCCTTGCTGTAGTTCCCATCGACACCGAAGTCACCAGCGTGTTTGAACTTCGCCTGCAACGAAATTCAGGGCGATTCAGACCCAGTTCATGCTTGGTCGTCCTCGCGTTTAGCATAATCACGTAGGTCGGTTGGCATGAACTCGTCGTCGATGAGTCCAGCGGTGTACTCGTAGATCGCGTCGACGACGCTTCCGGGTACTTGGATCTGCTCTCCGGCGATCACCCATGCAAGCGAACACAGACCTTCGGCAGGTTCGCCGTGATCGATGAGTCGGTGGACTTCATCCAGTCGTTCTGCCGGAAGGTAGTCGGCAGCGTGCCGCGCCGTGGTGCGAACGCGGCCCAGGTACTCCTCGGGGGTCATGGGGCGTTCCTGATGACGTTCGTGGGGTAGCCGGTCCAGATCTGGTTGTTGCGGATGAGAACCTCGATATCGATGCCCCCGCGGGTTCCAGCCCTTCGGGACCGAGTGCAACGGCGACCCATCCCACAGCATCCCACGCTCAATCCAAAGGCGGCGCCAGCCAGCGTAGTCATAGCCAAGATCATCATCGGTCACGCCAAATTCGAAGCCGCAACTCCAGCAGATCTCGTACGAGCCCCGTTGCTGGTGCGCGGCTCCTCCATCAAACCCCGATATCCGCACACCGGACACACGAAATGACTGGTCACTGAAGTACTCCTCGCCGACGATCCGGTGATCATTGGGGTTGTTCGTCGAGAACGTAGTCCCAAAGGTTCTCCTGTGGCATGAACTCCGTATCAACGACGCCGTCCAGCTCAAGCTCATAGAGCCACGGTCGTGACGAAGGGCGTGAGAAACAGCGCGGCTCAAGTCCGCATCGCTCAGGGTCACGAAACGGATACCTCCGGCAGCCACTCGACCCCCTCCGCCGCAACCTCGTATGCCCCGGCCCCATCGATGTAGATCAGGAAATGCCGCATCTTCCACAGCCCCCCGGTCTCACTTGGCTCGGCCGCGAGCAACTCGCCGACCCACTCAGACTGCTCTACCTCGACGAGTGTGTCGTAGGCGTCCTCGATGTGCCAGAGCGTGCAGTGCCCCTCCGCTCGGAACCGGTAAGCGCGCACGCGGTGGAACCGCAGGCCGCCCCCCGAACATGGAGCCCTCCCGCTCATAGATGCACCGGAGTACGGCATCGCCGCCGGGGTGGGTGAACACAGCATTCTCGGTATACGCGGACGGCGGCGGTGAAAGCGGCCCGATCACGCGCTTTACAGCGGCTGAACTCACGGCAGCTCTCACGGTTCCGTCTTGCCGGTCTCGTAGATCAGCCTGCCGTTGTTCTCCTCGCTGAAGAGATAGTCAGCAATCTCTTGACCGTGTGTCGCGTTGCGCGCGTCCACCGCAAGCAGTTTCGGCGAGGACCACTCGACCAGCGCGCCCAGCCCGATCAACTCGAGAACCACCTCGTCACGCAAACCGAAGTTGTCTCGGTCGAAGTAGACCCTGAAGACGTAACGACCCGAAGGCTCAGATACGCGGCGCACGAGGTAATCGTCGTCCACCTCGACAACGTCCCCGAGCGCGAGGTCGTACGCAAAGAAGGGGATGCAGCACAGCTCAAAATGGCGGTCATCCACCATTCGTGCCCACAACTGCTCCGTTGTCACCCCGGTATCGCCCGGGTCGATCGCGGTGGCGATGATGAAATTGGCCCGGTCACGCCACACCGGATCTCGATGAACGGCCTCTCGCACGGACACAGCACTCACCTCCACCACTCCGGCGGCCAGACACCTCTGTATCCCGGCGGCTGATTGACCGGGTAATCCCGTGCTCCCTTCGACGCATTACACCACGGGCAAGCGGTCTGCGCATTCTCGAACGTTGCGTTACCACCTCGCGAGCGCGGGATCACGTGGTCGATCTGGGGACTATCCGTCTCCATTCGACAATAGACGCACGTGCTCGGATTGTCCTCAATTACCTCATTCTTGACTGAGCGTGGAAAGTTCCTCCCTGCGCTCGGCCCGCCTCTGGAGCCGGCCTTGATTCCATGCGGGGATTGGGCCGATTCGTTGAACAGCATTCCGGCGCCCGCGGTTGCCGCGGCAGCACCCCCTGCGACGGCGCTCGTGCCGATGATCGCCCCCGCAGAGACAGTGACCTCGGCGGTCGCCACCGCCGCACCGCCGGCAAACGCGAAACCTCCACCGACCGAAATACCTGCCGCACAGATCCCCACGGTTGCGACGATGCATGCGACCCCCGCGACGATAAGGGCGACGCTGAGCACCCCGATTCCGATCCCGGCCCACTGCTCACCTGTCAGCGGCGGCGCAGACCAACCACCGCCCCCGCTGGCGTACGCGGGGATCGAGGACGTCCAATACGCCGCCGTACCCCCGCCCACACCGATCACCGGCACCGTCGAGACCGGAACCACCGGCGGACCCGACTTCGGTGTCGGCACCGTCTTGCCCGCCGACGCAGGCGCGGAAATCGTCATGCCGGGGTGACGGAACCTCCCCCCGTCGGGGAGCTTGTTGATGCCGGGCATCAGCCCCGACGGATCCGAGAACGTGACGGGGTTGTTGTCGGCGTAACCGTACGCGTTGAACTGGGCCGTGTTCAGTCGATCCAGCAACGGATCCACCGACACGAACCTCCCCGACGCGGCGTCGTAGAACCGCGCGCCCAACGCGGTCAGGGTCGACCCGTCCACACTCGCCCCCAGGAACCCGTGCCCCTGCACCGTCCCACCCGTGGACCGTGGCGCCCCGAACGGGTCGTTACGCACCCGCGTCACCCCCGCCGCCCAGTTCGTGTTCGGCACCCAGCCCACCGGGGATCCCTGAGGATCGCAGACCACAGACGACACGCCCGCCATGCCCGTCCCGGTCCGCACCGCCACCGTCCGGCCCGCGAACGAATACCACCGCGACGCCGACACCGCCCCCGCGCTGGTGACCTTCACCTCCATCCCGCCCGGCAGGAACACCGTCGCCCCCGCACTGTCCGTGCGGATCACCCGATCCCCCGCAGCGTCGAACACGTTCGACCCCGCACCGGGACCGGTCGAGGCGACCAGCTCACCCTCCGCATCCCACGACAACGTCCCCGTCGAAGCCCCACCGATGAACGTGGTCTGATTGCCCGCCGCATCCCACGTCACACTCGTCGTCGTCGCCGAGCCCGACGGCGGCGTCACCTTCACCTGCGACACCCGGTGCGAACCCGCCGCCACCGTGTACGCGGTCGTCGTCGCCCCCGCCGCCGCACGCACCACCTTCTGCGTCCGGTTGCCGACCGTGTCATACGAGAACTGCTGCCAGTACGGCGCCGGGCCGGTCACGACCGACTGCGTCACCGAACCCGCCGCCTGACACGCCGCCGCCGTCGTCGACCACGCGTCCGTCAACCGGCGCATCCCGTCGTACACGAAGCACTGCCGCTCGGCCTGCGCCGACACCGCCGTGTTCGTCGGCGCATCCGCGACGCTCGTCACGTTCCCGCCCGGGTCATACCCGTACGACAACGCAATCTCCGAACCGGAGATGTCCTCACGATCCAGCGACATCCCGTTCAACCGGTGCGTCACCGGATCCCACGCAAAGGTGATCACCGCACCCTTCGTGTTCCCCAGATCCAGCGCCCACTGCTGCCCGTACGCGTCATAGTCCGACCGCGCGACGTAAAGGCCCCAACCCAGCGGCCCGTTCATCGACGACGGCATGCCGGCACTGTCGTACTTCGTCGACACCAGCTCGGTCCCGAGCACCGTCGTACCCGCCGCGTTCGCCACCGCCGGATACGTCACCTGCGACGGCCAGCCGCCCGCCGTGAACCCGTACTTCGTGGTGAACGTCTTGCCGGCGAGCGACTTCAGATTCGCCGTGTCGTTCGGCAGTTTCGTATCGACCTGCAGAGCGTTGCCCGCGTCGTCGTACTTCGTCACGGTCCGCACGAGATCGCCGTTCGCCGTCTTGCGGGTCGCCGCCGACATCGGGCCGCGCAGTGCGTTGCCCGCCGCATCCGTCGCCTGGTCGTACGACCACTGGATGCGGACGGTGCCGGTGATGGAGCCGTCGCGGACCGTCAGCGAACGGCCGAGCGGATCGTAGGTGTACGCGAGGGTCTGACCGTTGCCGTTGGTGCGGGTCTCGACCTGGCCGAGCTTCGTGTACGTCGTGGTGGTCGTGCCGCTGTCGGGGTCGACCGCCTGCACCTGGCGCCCGGTCTTGTCGTACGCATACGTCCAGACGCGCGAACCGGGATCGGTCATCTTCGTCAACTGACCGGCCGCGTTGTACTCATACGTGGTCGTCGTCGCCGGCAGCGCCAGCACGGCAGCCGGCGACGTGACTCCCGCCTGCGTCACGGGGTTGCGCGCATGCTCCTTGAGCTGCACCAGCTGGCCGCGGGCATCGACGATCTGCTCGGTCGGCACGCCGCCGACCGGCGGGATCGTCAGCGTGGTCGACCCGTCGTACGTCGTGACCGTCCGCCACACCTCGTAGGCGGGGTTGGAGTAGGTGCCGTTCCACAGCGTCTCCTGCACGACGCGGCCCGCGCCGTCGTACTGGTAGGTGGTCTGCGACGGCGGGCTCGGCTCCGCGACGATCGGGGTGCTCGACGGGGCGCCGGTCGCGTGCCACTGACCGGTCTTGACCACCACGCGGCCGGCGGAGTCGTAGAAGGTGTGCGTGACGACCCGCCCGCGCTCGGCGGCGGTCGCGATGTTGTCCGGGCCGGCGTCGAGCCCCTCGGTCTGCGTCTGGAAGGTGCGCAGCAATCCGTCCATCAGCTCGACGCTGACGTACTGGCCGACTCCGTCCGCGGCGATCTTGCGCGTGACCACCGCGTTCAGGCCGTTCGCCTGGGTCACGTACTGGTACGCGAGAGACGGCGCACTCGTGGATTGGTGCTGCGGGTAGCGCACGGTCAGCACGCGGCCGAGGGCGTCGTACGTCGCCGTCGTCTTCTTGCCGTTCTGATCGGTCGTCTTCAGCAGCCACCCGGTGACGGGATCGTAGGTGTTCGTGGTCATGAACCCCGTGAGCGGCCCCGTGCCGTCGGGGTCGGGCGTCGTCTGCGCGATCGCCGTCACCTGGCCGCCGGCTCCCGTCGTGTAGCCGGTGGTCGTCACGTTGCCCAGCGCATCCGACGTCTGCAGCACACGACCCCGGGCGTCGTAGGACAACACGGCGGAGGTCTGGAAGGTACCGCTGCCGTCGGGCTTCAGCGCGCTCGTCGTGAGCACCCGGCCGGCACTGTCGAACGTGGTGAGGTCACGGGAGATCAGCTGCGCCGTGGTCGGGGTCGTCGCGCACAGCGCCGCGAACTTCTCGGTCTTGGTCGGGAAGGCGAGCATGTTCGCGGCGATGAAGGCGGCGTCGGTCGCGTACTCGATCTTCGTGCACACGTCGTCGGCGGCGATCGCCACATCGCCGAGGTCTTCGATCGACACGACCTGCGAGGCAGCGTTGAGCGTCGTCACCGTCTTCGTCTGCTTGTCGAGCGCGCCGTTCGCGCGGAACGAGAAGCCCGTGACCGTCGCCGACGGCGACCGCGTCGACTTCAAGCCGGCCGCGTTCGTCGCGACGGTGACGGGAGCCCCCGGAACGGTCACGGTGGTCGCCACGGGTGTCGTGCCGTTCAGCGTCGTCGACGCGAACACCCGGCCCGCGAACTGCTCCGTGTCGGTCGCGTTGACCTGCGCGCCGGCCGGCCCCGCCGCGGGCATCGCGCCACCCAGCCCGCGGAAGTACACGGTGCTGGTCTTCATCGCGCTCGGCCCGTCGCCGACGGTTGTGACGACCGTCTGCGCGCCGCGGAACTCCGAATACGTCACCGTCGCCGGGTCGACCAAGGCGCCGGTGGGCTTGGCCCAGCCGGGCTTCGTGTACTCGTAGGTCGTGACCCGGCCGACCGAGCCGGTGACCAGCTCGGGCGAGCCGGGGCTCACCGGCGCCGCGCCGTCTTCGCGCAGCGACTCGACGACGTACTTGTGGAACCAATCCAGGCGCACGCCCTCACCCGGCGGCGCCCACTTGACCGGGTAGCAGAGCCTCGTGTTCGCCTGCTGAGCCGCGTCGCTGCTGCCCGGCAGATCGGTCGGCGAGCACTCGGTGCGGTAGGCGACCGAGATGTTCGCGCCGACGTCGGTGATCACCTGGATCACCCTCGGCCGCCACAGCGGCGCCACGCCGTCGTTGGGCGCGTCGACGCGCCCCTGCAAGAACTGGTAACCGAACCGGATCGGCGGCAGCGTGATGTCGTCGGTCGTCGCGTCGGTGCCGCCCAGGCCGGTGCGGGTGACCGTCTCGAGCCGCAGGATCGGATTTGTCGCGTACTGGACGCTGCCGCCGTCGCCCTCGCCGGTGAACCGATAGCCGAGATCCCACCGATCGACCTTGCGGTACGTGGTGCCGTCATGCACCTGCGTCGTGACCGACTGCAGATAGGTGGTGTCGAAGAACACCGGCGTCACGTTGAGGCAGCCGGTCGTCGCGGCGCACTGCAGGTCTTTCGGCGTATCGGGCCAGGTCTTCGTCGATGGCGATGTCGTCGCGGTCGTGCACAGCGACAGCCCGTTCGCGGGATCGGTCAGACAGCGCGGCGCCGACGCGAACACGACCTGAACCGGAGCGGGCGTCGACAGCGACCCGGACGTATGCGTGCCGTAGTCGATGCGCGCCAGCCGCCCGCCGGACACGTACGGGATCGCCGTGCCGGTCGCGTTCTGCCCGTAGTCGGGCACGTAGTTGTTGGTCTCGGTCTCGTAGACGTAGGTCATCGTGTTGCCCGATGTGTCGACGACGTAGTCGAGGTTCCAGCGCCACACCTGGGTGCACCGCGAAGCGGAGAACCCACCGTTCGCGGGTGTCTGATAGCAGGCCTCGCCGGCATGGTTTCCGTACACCGGCACCGTCCATGCCGACTTCAGCGCAGTCGGGTCGGATGCCGACCGCTTGCCGCGCCCGAAGAAGTACTGCACGCCGTCGGTCGTCGTGAGCTTCCAGTACTCGCCGTCGGTGCCGCCCGACCAGCCGCCGGTCAACCGCTCCACGCGCGTGCCGTCGTCGCTCTTCGCGTACCACTTGCCGCTCGTCGCGTCTTTGATCAGGGTCGTCGATGAGCCCTTGAAGGTGAGCGTCATGGCGTCCTTGCCCCAGCACAGGTCGCCCGTGGAAAGCCCGATGTTGTTCGCACCGGCGCCGGTGTCGTTCTGGCACGGCGTGTAGGTGCGCTCGATGAAGCCGCTCGTCAGGTCGAAGCCCTCGCCGATCCAGCCCGACTGGTTGTTGCTCGACGGGGTGCGGCCGTCCGACACGGCCGACGAGTAGCCGAGTGAGAGGTCCGGGACCGGGCCGACGGATACGCCGGGGGTCTGCAGCGGGTACGACCACGTGAAGGCGCCGGAGTTGCCCGACGTGCCCCACGTCGACGACGGCGACAGGTTCGTCGCCGTCCAGCTGCCGCCCGCGCCCGACGGGTTCGCTCCCGCGGTCAGCGCGAGTGTCGTGGCGGCCATCGCCGCGGGAGCCGACGTCGACGAGGTGCCGGTCGCGGCAGAAGCCTTCGGCTGCGCCGGCGCTTGTTCGCCCGGTTGTGCGCCCTCGTCCTGCCGTGCGGCCAGAGGCACGTCGGCGGTGACGGTCTGCGCGATCGGGTCGTTCGTGGACCCCAGCACGATCGGGCGGCAGTCGGGTCCCGCGTCGCAGTCCGGCAACTGCACGAGCTGCAGCCGCGATGCCCAATCCGCGTTCACGAGCCCCGCGAACGAGGCATACGAGACCGTCACGCGCACCGTCTTCTCGGCGTCGTCGACGGTCTCGGCGTCGTCGACGGCGGCCTGCAGATCGAGCACGACACCGGTGACGCCGGCATCCTTGGTCGTCTTCGCGTCGGCGACGCCGACCTGCACCTGCTGCGGGGCGGCCTCGCCGTCGACGGCCGCGATCTCGACACGCATGCCGTCGAGGTCGGCGACGGCGGGTTCGTCGCCGGACAACTCGACAGTAGCCTCGCTCGGCGCCGGCACATCTGCACTCGCGACTCGCAGACTGCCCGACGACGCGACCTCCCAACCGGGTGCCGACAGGTCGGCCGCATCGAAGACCGGCTCGGCGGTGAGCCGGTCGACGGCCGCATCGAAGTTCTCGTCACGGGACTCGTCGAATCGGGCGTCGTCGGGGCGTGCTGCCTGGGCGCCGACGGCGGCGATGCCGAACGGATCGATCGCCAGGATCACGGCCAGCAGCGCCGCCAGCAGCGGGCGGGTCCGACGCGATCGGGGTCGGGTCGTCATGGGGGACATCAGTCGTTACCGGTCCCTTCCTGGCAGAGGTGCAGCACCTTCGTGGTGTCGATGGCCGGGCCGCCGATGACCTGGATGTCGTCGACCTTGCCGCGCCACGGCGCCGTTGACGTTCCCGCCGCCTTGGCTCGGCCGACCGTGAATGAGCCGAACGCCTTCCACGGTGTCGCCGACCTGGACTGCTGCGACGACACCGGCTCGAGGTCGCCCGGATCGTCCGGGTTGCCGATATCGCACACCCAGAGCCGGAGCTTGGGTGAGCCCGGCGTGGCCGTGTTGTATTCGCCCACGAGATGCATCCAGCGTCCGCGCTGCGCCGCCGCCGCGGAGTCGACGGAGGTGACCGTCGCCGTCGACGTATCCGCGTCGGCCATGCCGAACGACCAGCACCCGCTGCCGCCGGCGCAGCCTGGCTTGTAGCCGAGCGTGAATGCCGACTGCGACGCGCCATCCTGTGAGACGGCGACGAAGGTGCCCGTGCCGGATGCTGTCGCGTCGAGCCAGACGCGGGCCGACACCGCGAAGCCTGCCGAGGTGTCCACCGCGGGGGCAGCGGTGGCGTAGCCGGTCGTGCCGGCGAAGGCCAGCGCGCGGTCGGATCCGTTGATACCGAAGTCGGCAAGAGCCCCGTCGGTCCACGTCGCGCCGGAGATCGTCAGGGGATTCGCCGGCGTGGTGGTGCTCGTGTCCGCGCCGACGGTCCCTGCGCCGTCATCGAGCAGCCACACCGCCGACGCCTTCGGCGCGGCGACCGTGAACGCGTACACCGTCTGGTTCGACCAGTTGCCCGCGGCATCTCTCGCATCGACGGTAAGGGTCACGGGCCCATAGATCGGAGGCGCATACGTCACCTGCGCGTTGCCGTTCGCGTCGGGCGTCACGGTGCTGGCCACCGTCGCCGTGGAGAACTTGTACCGCAACTGCGTCACGTCCGTCGACGTACCCCTGCTCAGCGTGAAGAGTCCTGTGCGTCCGACGCCGCCGTTGACGCCGGTAGACAGGTACACGGCCTGCATGCCCGTGCTCACCGCCGTCACGGTCGGAGCGACCGGCTTGACCGTGTCAACGGTGAACTCGCACAGCGGCGAACTCCAGTTCGACCACTTTGCGCCATCGTTCGATTTGATCCGATACCCGTACGCGACGCCATCCGAGAGCGCCGGCGACACGGTCGCACTGACCGACGACCCGGCGGCGACGCCTGCCGGCGTCGCCGCCCAGACCTGGGTGACGGTGGACACGTTGAACACCTGGAAGCTCGGGTACACCGTGCCGCCGTCCGGGTCGGACAGCGTGCCCGTGATCGTAGGCGTCGCGGTGTTGATCGCCGGCCGGCTGGTGCCCGACACGCAGGCGGCGACAGGGTTGGTCAGCCGCACGTTCGTCGGAGCGGTCGGCGGCCGGTTATACGTGACGGCGAGCTTCGCGTCGTTGCGGAACCTCTTCCATCCGGCCATAGACGACTCGTCGCTGGCCTTCAGTCCCATCGTGATATTGTCGGCGTCGACGTCGGCGATGAGACGCAGCATGCCAAGCGCATTGAAATCGCGCCAGCCTTGCCCCTGTGCGCACCCGTCGCGTTGCGCACTCGTGTTCGAGGACTGATTCGAGAGATAGCCGAGAGTGCTCCACGTCGATGCGGAGGTGATGGGGGCCGTGTGCCACAGCTCGGTCGTCGCGGCGTTGCAGTTGTACGAGCTGACCCCGTAGACGCTCAGCGTCGCCGAGTCGATGTCCGAGCCGACGAGAGCAGCGATGCTCGACAGACCAGTGAACTGCCACACCAGCCGGCCGACGTAGTAGCTCACCCCGCACGACGACACACCCACGCATCGGCCGACGCCACCGCCCGGATACGACGGGCTGAGATCGGTGAACCGGTACATCGAACTCGTGTAGCCGCCCGTCCGCAACATCGTCCAATCCGCCGCACCGTGGCCGCTGAACCCCGGGTCGATGTGAACCGGCCAGGACGTGTCTTCGGCATCCAGGACGCTTTCGTCGGGGCTGAGCACCAGCGCAGACCCCTCCAGCCGGACGGGCATCTGTGCCACCACGTCGCCCGGCCAAGCCCACTCGGCGCGGTCGCCGTCGAGCGCAGCGGGCTTCTTCTCACCCGGCAGCACCGGATCGATCGGAAGCGCACCGGACGAGTCCCACATGTACGCCGGCGGCGCCTGGAACACGATGTTCCCGCCGTCGTCGGTGACCTGCACCGTGCCGTCATCCAGCGCGCGGGCGGTCAGGCCGTCGGAGAAAGCGAACGACAACGGAATCTCGAACCCGTCGCCGGGCAGCCCACGATCCTCGCGCGCCTGGGCGAGAGCATCACGGAACCATGTCGCAGCCTCCGGGTCGTCCAACTCGATCACCGGGGTGAAGCCCATGCCCGACGGCGAGATGTACGTCACGACCCGCACGCCGTCGTGCAGCGCATACGTCGCCCTGTTCCCGTCGACCGTCGGCTGCGGCAGAGGCAGCGGGAACCCGACTGTCAAGGTCTGCCCCGCTTCCGAGGTGATCGTGCCCAACGGCACCGCCGCATCGGTCGTGTCGGCCGTGTCACCGCCCGAGACCTGCAGCCGCGCCACCGGCGCCGCGACATCCATCAACCCTTCCGCGGAGCGCGACGCCACGATCGACGTGTCCACCGGCTCCCACGACCCGTTCACCTCCGTGCGGGTCGGAACCGCGGACACCTCCAGCACCGACTCGCCCGACGGCAGCACGTACGACGACGCCCACGGAGTCCGCTCGTCCAGCACCTCCACCCGGGTGTCGCACAGCACGGCAAGGCTGCCCGCGGCATCCACCGACTTCGCCGACGCGGTCGCACACGCCGCTGCCTTCACCGCCGCACTGACCGCGACCGGTTCCGCGGTCGCCGCCGAAGCCGACGACCCCACCGCCAACGTCACGACCAGAGCCGCAACGACCGCAGTCGCCGCCGCCGCACGCCCTCGAGCGCGATACCGCGGCGGCATCCGCACCCCACCCCCACCCGACGATGACGACGACGAACCGAACAGAACGCCCACGACGGCCTCCACGCTGAGACGATGGGCTCTTCGTGAACCCTCCTGGAGATAAAGTGACTCCAGAGGGCACATTCCTGACACCGACGCCGGAATCTTCTTCGAGAGCCGGTCACAGCCACCCCTCAGAGGTCGCGACACGCCCGGGTGCATTCGATGCGCGATATCGCCCACGGTTCGGTCTTCGCCACAGGCGGCGGGTTCGGTGACGCAGTCGGTCGTGACCGGCCCGGCGCCGTACTGGCAGCAGTTCTCGTATGACACGGTCGGCAACCGGACGCAGAAGGTGGTGCGTGCGGCGGCGGGGGCGACGACGACCGCGTACACGGTGGCGGCGGGTTCGCACCGGGTGTCGCAGGTGAAGGTGACGCCGCCGTCGGGCTCGGCGACGACGACGAGTGTGACGTGGGATGCGGCGGGCAATCAGACCACGTTCATCGGTGGGGCTTCGACGGGGACGTTGTCGTGGGATGCGGAGGGTGAGCTGGTCGCCTCGACCGGTCCCGGTGCGGGGTCGAACGTGTTCGACGCTGCGGGGGATCGGGTGATCCGCACGGACAGTGCGGGGGCGACGGTGTTCCTGCCGGGCGGGATGGAGGTGAAGGTCACCAGCGCGGGGGCGGTGTCGGCGTCGCGGTGGTATTCGTTCGCGGGCCGGACGGTGGCGGTGCGGACCGGGACGGGCATGGCGGGCGTGTCGTCTGTGGTCTGTGATCCTCAGGGGTCGCCGGTGGGCTGGGTGCCGAACACGAACTGGGCGGCGGGGGTGACGCGGGTGCGTAACGACCCGTTCGGGGCGCCACGGTCCACGGGTGGGACGGTGCAGGGGCACGGGTTCCTGGGGGCGAGTGTGGACGGGTCGACCCTGACCGCGTTGGGCGCGCGGTTCTACGACGCCGCGTCGGGGAGGTTCGTGTCGGTGGATCCGTTGCTGGATCGACTGAACACGGCCCAGTTCAACGCGTACGGTTACGCCGACAACAACCCCGTCACGTTCTCGGATCCGTCGGGGCTGATGCCCGGCATCAACAAGCTCCCCGACGGGGGGAGGTTCCGTCACCCCGGCATGACGATTTCCGCGCCTGCGTCGGCGGGCAAGACGGTGCCGACACCGAAGTCGGGTCCGCCGGTGGTTCCGGTCTCGACGGTGCCGGTGATCGGTGTGGGCGGGGGCACGGCGGCGTATTGGACGTTCTCGATCCCGGAGTACGTCAGCGCGTGCGGCGGGGCGTGTGACACGTCGGCGTTGCGGGCTGCGCAGTTCGCCGCGTCCAGCACGGGCGTGCACGGGGCGTTGATCGCGTGTGGTCTGCTGCCCGGGGCCGGTGAGCCCTGCGACGGGCTGGACTCCGTTGTCAGCCTCGTCGAGGGAGACACCGTCGGCGCCCTTCTCGGCGCCAGCAGCATGGCCCCCGGAGCCGGCGTCGTCCCGGCGATGGCCAGGATCGGTAGACTCGGCGAAAAACTCGCCGGCGGCGGCACAGACGCAGCAAAGACCGCAGACAACCTGTTGCCAGGGTTGCCTCCATCCGCGCCAAAACCCCTTGGTCTCGGGTCGACCGGGCGGATGGAGCCCAAGAATCTGACTGAGCAACTTGCGATGACTGAGGTGCGTTCGGCGCCCGCCGGAGCGCAGATTCAGCGTGTCACGATGGCTGACCCTCGTTGGTCTGCGTCGGAAGGATGGGTGAAGATGCAGCAGATCGTCAACGGCGTGAATGTCCACTATGTGCGCAACGTGGTGACGGGTGCGGTCGATGACTTCAAGTTCGTGATGCCGCGATGAGAGTCAACTGCGTTGCCAACGATCCGAAGGCGCTCGCTGACCACCAGCAGAGCCGGGCTGTGCCTTTCGAGGGCGTCTATCCGCTTACGGTCGGGAAGGTCTACGTTGCCGTCGGCATGACGATCGCTGAGCGGGCTCTCTATTTCCTCGTCCGCGACGATTCAGGTGGCCCCAGCTTCGTGCCCGCGGGCTTCTTCGAGCTGTTCACGGCACCGATCCCGGAGGGCTGGCGATTTGGTCTGGAGCTGGGAATACGCGCGACGGGACGGGAACTGTGGGCCGAACCCGGGGTCGCCACCTGGGGATATCCAGAACTCGTCGAAGATCCCGCGCACGTGCAGTCGTTGTTCGAGTTCGATCCGGATGCGCTGGACGTCTTCGAGGCACACATCGCCGCTGCTGAGGCTGCCAGTTGACCGCCGCCATCGAGGATCTTGAGACGAATATTGGTGACGAGGACGTGGATGGGTGGGGATGGATACGTCGACCTGCTGCTCTACCTACGCCTCGGGAACTTTGAGGATCTGCATCAGGCAGCCACTACATGGGCTGTGGCTGCGACCTACAGACGGAGCCTGCGCCGCGACAAGTTCAGGACCATTGCCGCAGTGAATCCGACTACTGCGGCAGCCCAGATCGGAACTGCTGAGCGTCGCGTAGGCGTCTCGGGGCGATCCGATGGTGCGGAGGTGACCGCTTCTGTGTCACTGTCCCGCCGAGTGAGCACATGCTCGACGGACGAAACGAGCAGCGCCACCGCGGCACCTGCAAGTAATGCGGATAGCCAGGCACGGGTGGGCCTTGACCCTCGATCGTGGACACGGTGTCGTTTCGTTTATGCCGCTTCCGTGAGGGTAGCTGACTTCGCGGCCGCGTAGGCGGTTTCGTAGGTGTTCGGGGTGATCTGGCCGATCGCGGAGTGGCGTCGGCGGGTGTTGTAGCGGTTTGCCCAGCGGAACACGGCGCGGTAGGCGGTGGCCTGCTCGGGGAACGCGGTAGCGCCTTCGAGGAGTTCGCGTTTCAGTGCGGCGTTGACGCTCTCCGCCAGTGAGTTGTCGGCACTCGACCCCACCGCGCCCATGGACTGCGTGACCTTCAGCCGTTCGCAGAGCTCGGCGTAGGCCTTCGAGGTGTAGACCGATCCGTGGTCGCTGTGGAACACGGTGCCGGCCAGCGACCCGCGATCACGGGCCGCTGCGTTCAGGGCGTCTTCGACGAGTTCGGTGCGCATGTGGTCGGCGATCTGCCAACCGGCGAGCTTCCGCGACCCGAGGTCGATCACGGTCGCGAGGTAGAGACTCGTGCCATCCGCGATCGGGAGGTAGGTGATATCGCCGACGTACCGGCGGTTCGGCTCACCGATCGAGAAGTCCCGACCGATGAGGTCAGGGAAGCGACGGCCAGACTGGTCAGGGATCGTCGTCTTCACCCGCCGGCGCAGCCGGATCCCGGCAAGCTTGTGCTCGCGCATCACCCGGGCGACCCGCTTGTGATTCACCCGCTCGGCGGGCGTGACGCCGTCGTTGAGGTCAGCGGTGATCCGGGGTGCCCCGTAGGCGCGGTCGCCGCCCTGGCCGGGGTCCTGCAGCACCCGGATGCGATCGGCGAGGGCCGCGTCGTCGGCCGCGCGAGCGGCGCGTCCCGGCGCTGCGGCAAGCCACGCGTAGTACGACGACCTTCCGATCTCGATGACCTCACACAACCGCTTCACGCAATAGGCGTCCTTGTGGTCCTCAACGAACTGGAAGCGGTTCACCAGTTCGTCTCCCCGGCGAAATACTTCGCCGCCTGACGGAGAATGTCCCGCTCCGTCTCCAGCTTGCGTTTCTCCGCCTCGGACGCGGCCAGCTCGGCCTCGAGCCGGATGATCCGTGCCGCCTGCGACTCCGACCGCCCCGACGCCGGCACCGACGTCGAAGCAGTCGTTGTCCCGGTGCCGTGCTTCTCGACCCATTCCCGCAACGCGCCGCGGGAGATCCCGAGGTCCGCCGCGATGCCCTTCACCGTCGCACCAGGCGTGGACTCATACAAATCCACCGCCCGCTGCCGGAAATCATCCGTGTAGTTCTTCCTTGCCATCCCTTGGATTCTCGCTTCCCCAGCGCCGTGCTGGAATCAGCGTGTCCAAGATCAGGGGTCAAGGGCCGGTAGCCTCGTCTGAGGCCGCCGCACTGTCTCTCACGAGCTGCACACCGTCTATCTGGTCCGCCGACTCCGTCTGACTCGCCCGCTCTGGGCTGGAGACGAATATGTACCTGTCGCTGGGATCTCGTGCCGAGGAACCCCCGAAGTGTTCCCTGGTGCTGACCTGCTTCACGCGACCTGCAATCTCCCAACCCAAGGGGAGCTCCAATGACTGGGACAGATTCGCTTGTACTTGATGCTCCAAGGACGCCCATATCGAGGAGGATGCGAGAAGCACCAGCCCCTGCGATCGCCTTTCGAACGTCGTTCCGATTCGCTGGCAAGATATACCGATCGCGTTGCTCGTCATCGTTGCTCGTTTGAAGGCCACGCCTTCGGCCTGAAGCGCCTCCGAGAGGCTGTACGACTCACCCGCGGTGATCACAAGCTCGACGCCGTCACGAAGCGAACGGTACGAAGCAGGGCTCCCTCCGGCAGCAGCTTGTACCCCCGACCCGCAGTACCAATCGGCATCGCCTCTGACGTTGCCTTCAGTCAAGCGGAGATGGACCTTAGCTGAATCGGCGCCTGTGAGCGCGATCGTCACGTACTCCCACTCTGCCTCTACATGATGGTCAACAAGTACGCTTCGATAGCTCCCGCCGGTCTCCGCCGCCACGATGTCGAACGCGATTCGGTCTGACCTGTAGCCTGTGAGATCACCGACGGGCATTAAGAAGCTCCACGCCATTGCAAGCGCGATTGCCATCATTGCGACACCGACGACACCCGCAATGATCCAGCGAACCCTCGCTTCCATGGTGTGAGCTTACGGGCGGGGAAGGGCTGGCCGCTGCGCCGCGTACGTAACGGTGCTATGGGCTTCGCCTCGACCGGATCAGTTGCTGGTCGAGGAGGAGCTACCTACTGCCCTGCTGAAGCGCAGCAGGAAGTAGTCAACACTCTGGCGTCGGCGGGGAAGGCCGTGCCGGTGCCGATTCAGGTCCGTTGATGGCGTTAGGGCCGAGTCCCACGACGACGCGGGAGTCTCGGCCCTTCCTTCCTCACACCCCTCGGGGGGAGGCACGCATCCAGGATAGCACCGGCGTTCTCTTGCGCGGGCGAGAGGTGATTCGTCACCGAATTTGATCTCAGCAAGTGAGGCATTTCATGAATGAGGCACATCGGCGCTCACCAGCCCAGCAGCGCGGCCGGGACCACGGCGATGCCGTCGCGGCGCCGGTAGGCGACCGGACCTGTCGTGATCACGGCGGCATCCGTGAGCTCGGCGCCCATGCGACCTTGGAGCCAGCGCAGGTGACGGACATCCTCGTCGGAAACGGACGGCGTCAGCTTCACCTCGAGCGCAACCGTGCGGCGGGCGCGATGCACGATGAGATCGACCTCGTGGTCGCCGTTGCGGGTACGGAGGTGGCCCACTCGCGCGCCAGCGTGCACGGCGTACGTCTGCACGCTCAGACCGACCAGCGCCTCGAACATCCGGCCGAGGACCGTCCCATGACCGGCCCCGACGCGCGTGACGATCGGGTCTGCCTCGGGAGCGCCGTCCAGGAGATCGTCGGTGTCGATCCCCAGCAGCCGACATGCCAGCGCGGGGTCGGCGAGAGCGTGCACGGGGCTCTGACCGAGTCGTCCGAGGTCGGTGGCTCCGGGCGCCCACGGTTCGACCGGGTCGAGCAGCCACAGGCTCTGCAGCACATCGCGGTACGCGATGGTGGTCGTCTTGGCGGGCTTGTCCGTCTCGCCGGGCGTCGCGGCATCGAGGATCTTTGCGTAGCTCGCCGTCGTGCTGGTCGCGGCGGCGTAGGCGCGCAGCCAGCGCCGAAGGGTTTCGGGGGCACGCACGGCACGTCCTTGGTCGGCGAACTCGCGCTGTACGACGTTGTCGATGTAGGAGTCGAGTTGCAGCGCACGACCGCGCGGGCTGAGGCGACGGATGCCGGGGAACCCTGAACCGGTGATCTCATCGACATAGCCGCGCACAGTGACGGGGCTCTCTCCCGTGATGTCGGCCGTGCCGCCGAGCAGTGAATCGAGTGAGATCGTGGGGGCCACGAGTGCCCGTTCGGCGAGCGACATCGGTCGCATGCGGAGGGCCGCGATACGGCCCGCGCCCGAGTGGATCGTCGCACCGCGGGGGCTGGCGCTGCCGGTGAGGATGATGCTGCCGCTCGGCGCGCCGTCGTCGACCCAGCGGCGCACGTCGTCCCACGCGCGCGGTGCACGCTGCCATTCGTCGAGCAGAACGGGTCGGGCGGCGGTGCGCAGCCGGCCCGGGTCTGCGTCGAAGAACTCCCGCTGGACCGGGTCGTCGAGGCGCAGCACCGTCGTGGCGACGCGCTGCGCGCTCGCCGTCTTCCCGACCCCCTTGGGGCCATTGATCGCCACCGCCGGCAACTCGGCGAGAGCGACGTCGAGCTGGTCGTCGATTGCGCGCGGGAGATAGGCGGTCACGTCCCTAAGCTACCATTAGCAGATGATCTAGGCTACCGTTAGCAGGATTTCTGGGCTACCGTTCGCAGGAGCGATCCGAGGGCGCTCGGGGTCGTCATGCTCTGCCGGTCACAGACTCCGCGGCGATCCGCCTGTCGTTCTCCTGCACGGCTTAGCCTGGTACGGGAGAGGGGAACGATGACCACGGGTGCCGGGGCGCTGCGCGACAGGCCATATGCCGATGTGCTGATCATCGGCGGGGGCATCAACGGGCTCGCGACGCTGCGCGACCTCGCGCTGCAGGGCGTGGACGTCGCCCTCGTCGAGCGCGGCGACTTCGTCAGCGGGGCGTCGGCGGCGTCGAGCCACATGATCCACGGCGGCATCCGGTACCTGGAGAACGGCGAGTTCCGGCTCGTGCACGAGGCGGTCACCGAGCGGGGCGCGCTGCTGAAGACCGCGCCGCACTACGTCCGGCCGTTGCAGACGACGATCCCGATCTACACGACGTTCTCCGGTGTGCTGTCGGCGCCGCTGCGGTTCCTGCGCCACGGCAAGGGCCCCGCGCACGAGCGCGGGGCGGCGCTCATCAAGATCGGGCTCGTGATCTACGACTCGTTCTCCCGCGGCGGCGGCCTCTTCGGCAAGGGCTCCGTGCCGCGGCACGCCTTCCACGGACGCAAGCGCTCGCTGCAGCAGCTGCCGCAGCTGAACCCGGCGGTCAAGTACACCGCGACCTACTGGGACGCCTCGCTCCACGACCCCGAGCGCCTCGCCCTCGACGTGCTGCGCGACGGGCTGCGGGCGGGGGAGCGCGGCGGCACCGCGCGCGCCGCGAACTACACGGCCGCGGTCGGAGCCGCCGGCGGCAAGGTGGTCCTGAGCGACAGCGACGGCGAGTTCGTGTTCGCGGCATCCGTCGTCGTCAACGCCTCGGGCCCGTGGACCGACCTCACCAACGCCGCCCTCGGCGACCGCACGCGCTACATGGGCGGCACGAAGGGCTCGCACATCGTGCTCGAGCACGACGAGCTGCTGGCCGCCACCGGCGGCCGCGAGCTGTTCTTCGAGCACTCCGACGGGCGCATCGTGCTCATCTACCCGCTGGGGGGTCGCGTCCTCGTCGGGACGACCGACCTGGAGCACGACATGCGCGAGCCGATCGTGTGCACCGAGGCGGAGGTCGACTACTTCTTCGACCTGATCGGGCATGTGTTCCCCGGCATCCCGGTCGACCGCTCGCAGATCGCGTACCGCTTCGCGGGCGTACGGCCGCTGCCGGGGCACGGCGACCTCGCGCCCGGGTTCGTCTCGCGCGACTACCGCATCGAAGCGCAGCGGCTGGGCGATGCGCCGGATGCCGCGACCGTGCTGAGCCTCGTCGGCGGCAAATGGACGACGTTCCGCGCGTCGGCGGCGCACCTGACCGACCGCGTTCTCGACCTCCTCGCGCGCCCCCGCATCCGCAGCACGAAGGGGCTGCCGATCGGCGGCGGTGCGGGCTACCCGACCTCTGAGCGGGCGCGGCGGCAGTGGATCGCGATCCACGCGGATGCCGTCGGCTTCGCCCGCGCCGCGACACTGCTCGACCGCTACGGCACGGTCGCCGCCGACGTCATCGCCGCGCTCGCGCCCGACGACGAGCCGCTCGCCACCGCCCCCGGCTACAGCCGCGACGAACTGCGCCACCTCGCCGCGACCGAGCAGGTCGTGCACCTCGACGACGTGCTCATGCGGCGCACGGCGCTCGCGTTCCTCGGGCTCGCGACACCCGAGGCCGCCGCCGAGGTCGCCGCCGCGATCGCCCCCGTGCTGGGGTGGGACGCCGCGACCTGCGCCGCCGAGGTCGACCGCGCGCTCGCCGCCGTGCATGCCGCCGAGGGCGCGGTCACCGGGCCCGCCGTCATGCGGTGACCGGTAGCGTGGCGTTCATCCCGCAAACTCCATCGCGATCTCAAGGAGGAGACGTGGCAGAGCATGTCATCGCCCTCGACCAGGGCACGACCTCGACGCGTGCGATCGTCTTCGACCGGTCGGGGTCGATCCGCGGTTCGGCGCAGCGTGAGCATCAGCAGATCTTCCCGCGCGCCGGCCGGGTCGAACACGACCCGGTGGAGATCTGGACCAACACGCAGTGGGTGCTCTCGCGGGTGCTCGAATCGGCCCGGCTCGCGGCGGGCGACATCGCGGCGATCGGCGTCACGAACCAGCGCGAGACTGTCATCGTCTGGGACCAGCGCACCGGGCGGCCCGTCCACAACGCCCTCGTCTGGCAGGACACCCGCACGCAGCCCGAGATCGACCGGCTCATCGCCGAGCGCGGCGCCGACGCCTTCGCCGAGCAGACCGGGCTGCCGCTGGCCGCCTACTTCTCCGCCTCCAAGGTCGCCTGGATCCTCGACCACGTCGACGGCGCCCGCGCGGCGGCCGATGCCGGCCACCTCCTGTTCGGCACGCCCGACACCTGGCTCATCTGGAACCTCACCGGCGGTCGTGACGGCGGCATCCACGTCACGGATGTCACCAACGCCAGCCGGACGCTCCTCATGGACCTCGTCACCCTCGACTGGGACGACGACCTGCTCGCCCAGTGGCGCATTCCCCGCGCGATGCTGCCGCAGATCCGCTCGTCCTCCGAGGTCGTCGGCTCGACGTCGCTGCCCGGGCCGCTGCGCGGCATCCCTCTGGCGGGGATCCTCGGCGACCAGCAGGCGGCGACCTTCGGGCAGGCCGCGTTCGAGGCCGGCGAATCGAAGAACACCTATGGCACCGGCAACTTCCTGCTGGTGGGCACCGGCACCGAGATCGTGCGCTCGCGCGCGGGGCTCATCACGACGGTCGCCTATCGGCTCGGCGACGCGCCCGCGCACTACGCGCTGGAGGGCTCGATCGCCGTCACCGGATCGCTCGTGCAGTGGCTGCGCGACAACCTCGGCATCATCGAGACGTCCGCCGACGTGGAACGGCTGGCGGCATCCGTCGACGACAACGGCGGCGCCTACTTCGTGCCGGCGTTCTCGGGGCTGTTCGCGCCGTACTGGCGGCCGGATGCGCGCGGCGCGCTCGTCGGGCTGACGCGGTACGTCACGAAGGCGCACATCGCCCGGGCGGCGCTGGAATCGACCGCGTTCCAGTCGCGCGATGTCATCGATGCCGTCGTCGCCGACACCGGCGTCGCCCTCGCCGAGTTGCGCGTCGACGGCGGGATGACCCGCAACGAGGTGCTCATGCAGTTACAGGCCGACATCCTCGGCGTGCCCGTCGTGCGACCGCGGGTCGTCGAGACCACGGCGCTCGGCGCCGCCTACGCCGCGGGGCTCGCCGTCGGCTTCTGGTCGGGCTTCGACGAGCTGCGCGCGAACTGGCGGGAAGACCGGCGCTTCGAACCGCGGATGGATGCCGACGAGCGCGAGCGCCGCTACCGCCAGTGGCAGAAGGCCGTCTCGAAGTCGCTGGACTGGGTCGACGACGATGCCCACCTGCTGCTGGACACCGTCGACTGAGCCGCGGCGTTCCTACTTCAGCAACCGGCTGAGCCGCCGGTCGGCGAGCAGCTTGCCGCCGGTCTGACACGTCGGGCAGTACTCGAGCGAGTTGTCGGCGAAGAAGACCGATCTCACCTCGTCGCCGCAGACGGGGCATGCCTGGCCGCGACGACCGTGGACGGCCATCCCGCGGCGCTTGGCATCCTTCAGTTCCGCCGGCGGCTTGCCGGATGCCGTGGTCACCGCCTCGGTCAGCGTCGCGTGGATCGCACCGTACAGGCGGTCGATCTCGGCGTCGTCGAGGCTCGCGGCGAGGGCGTACGGCGACATGTGCGCGGCGTGCAGGATCTCGTCCGAATAGGCGTTGCCGATGCCCGCGACGATCGACTGGTCGCGCAGCACCCCCTTGATCTGCGTGCGGCGACCGGCCAACAGCCCGGCAAGGGCGTCGCGGGTGAAGGCGGCATCGAGCGGGTCGGGGCCGAGGCGGGCGATGCCGGGCACATCCTGCGGGTCGCGGGCCGCATAGACCGCGAGCGACTTCTTCGTGCCGGCCTCGGTGAGGTCGAACCCCGAACCGTCGTCGAAGCCGACGCGCAGCGCGATCGGCGTCTTTCCGGGGCGAAGCGTCGTCGCCGGAAGCCGGTCGTACCAGCGCAGCCATCCCGCCTTGGCGAGATGGAACACGAGATGGATGCCGGCATCCATCCTCAGGTCGACGAACTTGCCGTGGCGTGCGGCCGAGACCACCGTCGTGCGCTTCAGGGCGTCGATCGGCGGGTCGTAGGTCTTCAGCGCCGCGATGTTCGCGACGGTCACCGTGGTGACCGTCAGCCCCGTCGCGCGCTCGCCGAGGAAGTCGACGAGCCCCTGCACCTCCGGCATCTCCGGCATGCCCTCATCCTCCCACCGGTCAGGCTGTCGCGGCATCCGCCGTGGAAGTCTGAGGAGCCTGCGGGTTTCTGAGGGGCCTTTCGCCTGGATGCCTCCTCAGAACCCGGTATCTCCTCAGTTTTCGACGCGCGCGGGCGCACCGTGCCCGCGGACCGGGCTCAGCGGCGGCGCAGCAGCCCGACCTTGTCGTACACGTCGGCGAGCGTCGCGTCGGCGACCTCCGCCGCCCGGTCGGCATTGGCCGCCAGCACCCGGTCGAGCTCGGCCGGGTCGGCCAGCAGCTCGAGAGCCCGCGCGCGCACCGGCCCGAACTCGTTCACGACGACCTCGGCGAGCCCCTTCTTGAAGTCCCCGTAGCCGCGACCGGCGTACTCGTCCTCGATCGCCGGGATCTGCCGTCCGGTCAGCGCCGCGTAGATCACGAGCAGGTTCGACACGCCGGGTTTGGCCTCCCGGTCGTAGCGGACGGCGCCCTCGCTGTCGGTGACGGCGCGCATGATCTTCTTCGCCGAGACGGCGGGGTCATCGAGCAGCCAGAGCACCCCGGCATCCGATTCGGCGGACTTGCTCATCTTCGCGGTCGGGTTCTGCAGGTCGTAGATGCGCGCCGTGTCCTGCTGGATCATCGGCATCGGCACCCGGAACGCCTCGCCGAAGCGCCCGTTGAACCGCTCCGCGAGGTCGCGGGTGAGCTCGACGTGCTGCTTCTGGTCGTCGCCGACCGGCACGATGTCGGCCTGGTACAGCAGGATGTCGGCCGCCATCAGCACGGGGTAGGTGAACAGCCCGACGTTGGTCTGGTCGGCGCCGTAGCGGGCCGACTTGTCCTTGAACTGCGTCATGCGGCTCGCCTCGCCGTACCCGGTGATCGTCGACAGCACCCAGGCGAGTTCCGCGTGCGCGGGCACGTGCGACTGCACGTACAGCGTCGAGCGCTCGGGCTCGATGCCCGCCGCGATGTACTGCGCCGCCGTGCGGCGGGTCTTCTCGCGCCGCTCCGCCGGGTCGTTCGGCTGGGTCAGGGCGTGCAGGTCGACGACCGAGAAGAACGCCTCGTAGGCCTCCTGCAGGTCGCGCCACTGCAACAGCGCCCCGATGTAGTTGCCGACCTGGAGCGAGTCGGCCGAGGGCTGCATGCCGGAGTAGAGGCGGGGCCTGGTCATCCCTCAATCCTACGGGCGGGACGGATGCCGCCTCCGCGGCCCGGCGAATTTGCCGAAGACGAAAGAACAGCAGAATCTTCGACGCTTCTCGACAGAAATAGCCGAGAACAGCCGCGTAGCGTCGCAGACAGGACGAGTCTTTCCGCATCGACGAGGTACCGGAGCATGAGCGAACCGAGCGTTTCCCCGCCCACGGCGTCGCGCGCGGCGTACTTCGTGTCGGACAGCACCGGCATCACCGCCGAGACGCTGGGCAATGCCCTGCTGGCGAACTTTCCCGGCATCCGGTTCGTGCGCCGCACGATCCCCTTCGTCGACACCGAAGCCGGCGCCCGGGCCGTCGCGGCCGAGATCGACGCGGCGGCGGGCGGCCCGCCGATCGTCTTCACGACGGTGAAGCAGCCCGCGCTGCGGGACATCCTCGCCGGGGCGCGGGGATCGATCGTCGACCTGCTCGCCGGCCACCTGACCGAGGTCGAGCGCGCGCTCGGGGTCACCGCGTCGGAACAGCTCGGTCAGTACCACGGCGTCGGCGACATGCACGCGTACCTCGCCCGCATGCGGGCGGTGGAGTACGCGATCGAGCACGACGACGGCCAGACCAGCCGCGCGCTCGACGCGGCGAACGTGATCATCATCGCGCCGAGCCGGTGCGGCAAGACCCCGACGACGATGTACCTCGCGCTGCAGTACGGGCTGCTCGTCGCCAACTATCCGCTGACCGAAGACGACTTCCCCTCCGAGCGCCTGCCGCGCACCATCGCCCCGTACGCCGCGCGCTGCTTCGGCCTCACGACGACACCGCTGCGGCTGAGCCAGGTGCGCCACGAACGCCGCCCCGCGTCGCGCTACGCGAGCCTCGAGCAGTGCACCGTCGAGCTGCGCCGCGCCGAGGATCTGTACCGGCGCCACCACATCCCGTTCCTCAACTCCGCCACCAAGAGCGTGGAGGAGATGTCCGCCGTCATCATGCAGACCATGAAGCTGCGTGCCTGACCCACCGAAAGGGCTCCCGATGAGCAACATCCTCTGGTTCCACGAGATCGGCATGGCCGACCTTCCGCAGGTCGGCGGCAAGAACGCCTCGCTCGGCGAGATGGTGTCGGGCCTGGCCCACTCCGGCGTGCGCGTGCCGGGCGGATTCGCCACGACGGCCGATGCCTACCGGCGCTTCCTCGCGGGCGGCGGCCTCGACGCGCGCATCGAGGCGGCCGTCGGCGCGCTCGACATCGAGGATGTCGCCGAGCTCGCCCGTGTCGGCGCCGAGATCCGCGGCTGGATCGAGCAGCAGGCCTTCCCCGCCGACCTCGAGCGCGACATCCGCGACGCGTACGCCGAGCTGATCGCGCGCGATCCCGACCCGGATACCGTCACCTGGGCGGTCCGCTCCAGCGCGACCGCCGAAGACCTGCCCGACGCCTCGTTCGCCGGGCAGCAGGAGACGTTCCTCAACATCGGCGGCATCGACAACATCCTGCACGCCGTGGCCCGCGTGTTCGCGTCGCTGTACAACGACCGCGCCATCGCCTACCGCACCCACCACGGCTTCTCGCACCACGACGTCGCGCTGTCGGCCGGCGTGCAGCGCATGGTGCGCTCCGACATCGGCGCGTCCGGCGTGATGTTCACCGTCGACACCGAGTCGGGCTTCGACGGCGCCGTGTTCATCACGAGCTCGTACGGCCTCGGCGAGGCGGTCGTGCAGGGGGCCGTGAACCCCGACGAGTTCTACGTCTACAAGACGGCGCTGCGCGCGGGCCGCCCGGCGATCCTCAAGCGGCAGCTGGGCGAGAAGGCCATCGCGATGCGCTACACCGGTGCCACCGGCGTCGACGCCTCCACCGCGTTCGAAGACGTCCCGCACGCCGACCGCCTGCACTTCAGCATCACCGACGCGGAGGTCGAAGAGCTCGCCCGGCACGCGCTGACGATCGAGGAGCACTACGGCCGGCCGATGGACATCGAGTGGGCGCGCGACGGCGTGGACCGGCGCCTGTACATCCTGCAGGCGCGCCCCGAGACCGTCGTCTCCCGCGCCGACGGCAACGTCATCCGCCGGTTCGTGCTGCGCGAACGCGGCGAGGTGCTCGTCACCGGCCGCGCCATCGGGCAGAAGATCGGTGCGGGCGCGGTGCGGGTGCTCGCCGACATCTCCGAGATGGAGCACTTCCGTCCCGGCGACGTGCTCGTGGCCGACATGACCGATCCCGACTGGGAGCCCATCATGAAGCGTGCCTCCGCGATCGTCACCAACCGCGGCGGGCGCACGTGTCACGCGGCGATCATCGCGCGCGAGCTCGGCATCCCGGCCGTCGTCGGCACCGGCAGTGCGACGACCGACCTGCACGACGGCACACCGGTCACCGTGTCGTGCGCCGAAGGCGACGACGGGCTGGTCTATGCGGGGCTCCTCGACTTCGTCGAAGAGGAGACCAAGCTCGACGCCATGCCGCCGATCCCGGTCAGGCTGATGATGAACGTCGGCACCCCCGATCAGGCGTTCTCGTTCTCGAAGCTCCCCAATCGCGGGGTCGGGCTCGCGCGCCTCGAGTTCATCGTCAACCGGCAGATCGGCATCCATCCTCGCGCCCTGCTCGAACGCGAGACGCTGCCGGATGCCGCACGCCGCGAGGTCGACGAGCGCGTCGCCGCGTACGCGTCGCCGCGCGACTACTTCGTCGAGCGGGTCGCCGAGGGCATCTCGATGATCGCCGCGGCGTTCGCGCCCGAGCCCGTGATCGTCCGGATGAGCGACTTCAAGTCGAACGAGTACGCGGGCCTGCTCGGCGGCGACCTGTTCGAGCCCGTCGAGGAGAACCCGATGCTCGGCTGGCGCGGCGCCGCCCGGTACGTCTCGCCCGAGTTCCGCGCGTGCTTCGACATGGAGTGCGCCGCGCTGCGGCACGTGCGCGACGAGATGGGCCTGACCAACGTGAAGATCATGGTGCCGTTCGTACGCACCGTCGCGGAGGGTCAGGCCGTCGTCGCACTGCTCGCCGAGAATGGCCTGCGCCGCGGCGAGAACGGGCTCGAGATCGTCATGATGTGCGAGATCCCCTCCAACGCGCTGCTGGCCGACGAGTTCCTCGACCACTTCGACGGGTTCTCCATCGGCTCGAACGACATGACGCAGCTCGTGCTGGGGCTCGACCGCGACTCGGCGCTGGTCGCCGCCACGTTTGACGAGCGCAACCCCGCGGTGCTGAAGGTGCTGGAGCTGGCGATCGCGGCATGCCGCCGGCGCGGCAAGTACATCGGCATCTGCGGGCAGGGACCGTCGGACCATCCCGACCTCGCCGAATGGCTCGTGGGGCAGGGCATCGAGTCGATCTCGCTGAACCCCGACACGGTCGTGGAGACCTGGATGCGGCTCGCCGCCGGGTGACGCCGACGCTCGGCCGTCGCGCGGCGGCGCGGCATCCCGCGTCGCGGACTCGAGAAAGGACGTCCGCGACCCGCGGACTCAGAAGGCGTAGTCGGCCACGACGGGGGCGTGGTCGCTCCAGCGGGTGTCCCACGAGGGCGCACGCACGACGCGGTAGTCCACGACCCGCGCCGCGAGGGGCGCGGTGGCGAGGTGGTAGTCGATGCGCCACCCGGTGTCGTTGTCGAACGCCTGACCGCGGTTCGACCACCACGAGTACGGGCCGTCGACCTCGCCCGCCCAGCGCCGGCCGACATCCACCCAGCCGAGGCCGGTGCCGGCCGTGCCGTCGACGCAGTCGACGACGGCCCCGGCCTCGCCGAGGAACCGGTCGAAGTACGCGCGTTCGCGGGGGAGGAAGCCCGCCTTCTTCAGGTTGCCGCGCCAGTTGCGGATGTCGAGCTGGCGGTGCCCGACGTTGAGGTCGCCGGTGATGAGGGCGTGGTCGCCGAGGTGCGGCATCCGTCCCTCCATCGCGTCGAGGAAGGCGTACTTGGCGAGCTGCCGGTCGGTGTCGG
Organism: Microbacterium sp.; assembly: GCF_047602155.1. Classification (GTDB taxonomy): domain Bacteria; phylum Actinomycetota; class Actinomycetes; order Actinomycetales; family Microbacteriaceae; genus Microbacterium. Next base: position 1,855,108 of record NZ_JASGHZ010000001.1, read on the forward strand.
CCTCACCCGTGTGCACGTACGCGCTGACGACCGTGACGGGCGTGCCCTCGACCGACAGGTCGGCCTCGATCCAGCGCCCGCGCGTGTCGAGGGATCCGTCGCCCAGCTCGATCCGCCATGCCGCGACCGGTTCGCGCGTCGCGATCGCGACCCCGGCCCGCCCCTTGGCGAGCGCCTCGTCGTTCACGAGGTGCCAGCCCGGCAGCGCCGCGGCCAGGTGCACGGCCTCGCCGCGCACCTCCTGCAGCGTCAGGACGTCGACGCCCGCGGTCTCCAGCCACGGCAGCATCCCCTTCCGCGCGGCGGCGCGGATGCCGTTGACGTTGACGGAGGCGATGCGGAGGGTGCGTGACACGCGCTCCAGCCTAACGAGAGCCGCCGACATCGCTGTCCCTCATCAAGTTTCGGACGCAGATGGCCCCGGATGCCGCCAGGTCTGCCCCGCTCTCGTTTGCCGATTTGTCACGTTCCGGGCGTATTCCTGGAGATGGCCCCGGATGCCGCCAGGTTTGCGCGCCAGGGTGGTTCGGGTGCGGCTGCCCGGTGCCGACGTGTCACGTTCCGGCTTCATGGACGCAGATGGGCCCGGATGCTGCCAGGTCTGCCCCGCTCTCGTTTGCCGATTTGTCACGTTCCGGGCGTATTCCTGGAGATAGGCCCGGATGCTGCCAGGTTTGCGCGCTGGGGTGGTTCGGGTGCGGTTGCTGGGTGCCGACGTGTCATGTTCCGGCTTCATTGACGCGGATGGGCCCGGATGCTGCCAGGTCGACGCCGCGCTCGTTTGCCGATTTGTCACGATCCGGGTGTATTCCTGGGGATGGCCCCGGATGCTGCCAGGTTTGCGCGCCGGGGTGGTTCGGGTGCGGTTGCCCGGTGCCGACGTGTCACGTTCCGGCTTCATGGACGCGGATGGCCGCCGACGGCGCGCACCCGCATCGAGTTTCGGACGCTCCAAGCGTCCGAAACTGCCCAGGGTCGAGTTTCGGGCGCTTCAGGCGTCCGAAACTCAGCGGTTCGGGTCCGAAACTCAGCGGTTCGGGTCCGAAGCTCAGGGCGCGCGGAGCCAGGGCGTCCGAAGCTCAGGGCGCGCGGAGCCAGGGCGCGCGGAGCCAGCGGCGCGCGGCGCGCGGCGGCGACGGGCCCAGGATGCCGGTCACTCGCGGGACGGCGGTGCGCTCGCCTCGAGGAGGAACAGCTCGTCGAGGGCATCGCGCACGGCGCGGTCGGCGCGCAGCGCGCGCCACCACGGCGTGGCCGCCCGCGCATCGCGCGCCGCCCGCAGCCGGTCGCGCGCGGCGCGCACACGTGCCTCGTGTGCGGCCAGGCGACGTTCTTCCTCGCTCGGCGTGAGCAGCGGGATGTCGCTGTCGCGGGCGGAGACCGCGATCCAGGCGGCGGCGCTCAGCAGGAACACCCCGGTGACCTGGAACCAGATGAGCAGCCCCACGAACACCGCGAAGGTCGCCAGCAGGGGCGTGCGGGGAACGGCGCCCAGGAGGTAGCCGGTCGCCAGCTGCAGGAGCGTGATGCCGGCGGCGGCCAGCAGCGACCCGGTGCGGATCAGCCGCCACCCCAGTGCCGTGCCGGTGAGAAACCGCAGCAGGGCGGCGAGGGTGAGGGTGTAGACGACGTACGAGATGCCGACCGAGGCCACCGCGATGAGGAACGCATGGACGGCCTCGTGCGTGTCCCACCCGAGCGCGGCGAGGATCGTCCCCAGCGCCCACGTGCCGGCCGAGCCGACCGCGAACCCCAGCACGAGGGCGACGGCCAGGACGACGGCGGCGACGAGGTCGCGCAGCTTCAGCACCAGCACGTTGCGGCGGTCGGGCGGCAGCACGAGCATCGTGCGCACGGCGCGACGGGCGAACGAGATGAAGCCGATCGCCGTCCACATGGCCACGATGAACGCGACGGCACCCGTGACCACCAGCAGCCGCCGGGCGCCCGAGGCGATCGCCACGACCTGCGCCGATCTGAACAGTCCCTCGTCGGAGATGATCCCGGGGATGTAGCTGTTGATCCCGTCGATGAGCGCCTGGATGGCGGACGGGCTCGCACCGAGCCAGATGCCGGCGGCGGCGAAGGCGACGTACATGACGGCGAACACCGCGAACATCGCCTGGTAGCTGACCCCGGCGGCCAGCAGGAACCCGCTGTGGTCGAGGAAGTGCCGCCACACCCGCACGGGGAACGAGGCGAGGGTGCGCTGCGTGATCGCGCCGGCGCGCGCGATGGGGCCGGTGGAGCGGTCGGCGGAGCCGGTCGCAACGTCGCGCGCGGTCATAGCACTCACCCTAGCCAGCCCCGCGCCAGGTCAGTCGTCGAGAATGCCGCGCCGAGGCGGCGGGGGCGCGGCATCCTCGATCTCGCGCAGTTCGTCCTCGGCGCGGCGGACGGCGCGGTCGGCGCTCCAGTGGCCGAACCAGGGGGCGCTCGCCCGGGCCTGGCGCGCCCGCCGCAGCCGCACGCCCGCCGCGGTGACCAGCGCCGCGTGCTCGGCGCGTGCCTTCTCGTCGGCCGACGGGAGCACGAGCGGGATGCCGCGGTCCTCCGTCGTGACGGCGATCCACGACGCCGCGACGAGGATCACGATGCCGGCGAGGCGGAACCACAGCAAGAACCCGATGAGCACGGCGAAGGTCGCCAGCAGCGGGTTGGACGGCGAGTACCCGAGGAGCAGGCCCGCGCCGATCTGCAGGACCACGAGGGCGGCGCCGCCGAGGAAGGCGCCGGGCAGGATGGTCCGCCATTTCAGGTGCGTTCCGGTGAGGAAGCGGAAGAGGGCGGCGAGGGCGAACCCGTTGAGCGCGCACCCCACGAGCAGCACCGCGGCGCGGGTGGCCGTGCTGTACCAGAACGACTGATGCGGCAGCTCGAACAGGTCGAAGATCGCCGTCAACGCCCAGGTGGCGACCTGCCCGAACGCGGCCGCCACGAGCAGGGCGACACCGAACGCGAGCGCGGCGACGAGGTCGCCGGCCTTGAGCAGCACGTAGCTGCGCGCGTCGTACGGCAGCCCGAAGATGTCGCGGATCGCGCGGCGCGCGAAGGTCATGAACCCGATGGCGGCCCAGATGACGACGACGGCGGCGATGACCGAGGTGACCGTCAGGGTGCCGGTGCTGTTTGCGGCGACCTGCTGCACGTCGTCGGGGTGCACGAGACCGTCTTCGCCGATGAGGTTCGGGATGTAGGAGTTGACGATCTCGATGACCCGGGCCACCGCGGCCGGACTGCCGCCGAGCCACAGCCCGATCGCCGCGAAGACGATGTACAGCGCCGCGAACACCGCGAACAGCGACTGGTAGCTGACGCCGGCGGCGAGCAGGAACCCGTTGCGCTGCAGGAAGCGGCGCCACACCCGCACGGGGAAGCTGGCGACGGCGCGGCGCGTCAGCTCCGTCGCCCGCGCCAACGGGGCGTCGAGCCGGGCGCGCAGGTCGTCGGGTGCCCGCTGGTCGTCGCTCACAGAGTCAGACTATCGAGCCGATGCCGCGGCATCCGGTCTCAGCGCGCTCCGCGCAGCACCGCCTGCTTGACCTCGGCGATGGCCTTCGTGACCTCGATGCCGCGCGGGCACGCCTCGGTGCAGTTGAAGGTCGTGCGGCAGCGCCACACGCCCTCCTTGTCGTTGAGGATGTCCAGGCGCACGCCCGCCGCGTCGTCGCGCGAGTCGAAGATGAACCGGTGGGCGTTGACGATCGCGGCGGGCCCGAAGTACTGGCCGTCGGTCCAGAACACCGGGCACGACGAGGTGCAGGCCGCGCACAGGATGCACTTGGTGGTGTCGTCGAAGATCTCGCGGTCGACGATCGACTGGATGCGCTCCGTGCCCGGCTCGGGCGTCGAGTTCGCGATGAGGAACGGCTTGACCTCGCGGTAGGCGGCGAAGAACGGATCCATGTCGACGACGAGATCCTTCTCCAGCGGCAGACCCTTGATGGCCTCGACGTAGATGGGCTTGGAGATGTCGAGGTCTTTGATGAGGGTCTTGCAGGCGAGGCGGTTGCGGCCGTTGATGCGCATCGCGTCGGAACCGCAGATGCCGTGCGCGCACGAGCGGCGGAAGGTGAGCGAGCCGTCGACCTCCCACTTGATCTTGTGCAGCGCGTCGAGCACGCGGTCGGTCGAGTACAGCTCGACGTCGTAGTCGACCCAGCGCGGCTCGGCGTCGGTCTCGGGGTCGAAGCGACGGATGATGAAGGTGACGAGGAACGACTGGATGCCGGTGTCGTTGGCCGCGTCTTCGATCGCGGCGACGGCATCCGGTTCGACGAGCGCGCTCGACATCAGTACTTCCTCTCCAGCGGGGGGTAGCGCAACTCGCCGGCCTCGTTGCGCGTGAAGACGACGGGCTTCCACCCCAGGCGGATGTGGTCCTCGGGGTGCGACGAGTGCGCGTCGCCGGAGAGGTAGGCCATCGTGTGCTGCATGTAGTTCTCGTCGTCGCGCTTCGGATAGTCGTCGCGCATGTGTCCGCCGCGGCTCTCCTTGCGGTTGCGGGCGGTGACGACGACGACCTCGGCGATATCGAGCAGGAACCCGAGCTCGACGGCCTCGAGCAGGTCGGTGTTGAAGCGGCGGCCCTTGTCGTCGACGTGCACGTTCTTGTAACGCTCGCGCAGGTCGGCGATGACGTCCATCACCTGCGCCAGCGACTCGTCGGTGCGGAACACCTGGGCCTTGCGGTCCATCTCGTCCTGCAGTGTCTTGCGGAGCACCGCGATGCGCTCGGTGCCGGGGTTGTTGCGCAGGCCCTCGAGCAGATCGCGCACGCCCTGGGCGGGGTTGTCCGGCAGCGGCACGAACTCGGCGGTCTTGACGTACTCGACCGCGCCCCGTCCGGCGCGCTTGCCGAACACGTTGATGTCCAGCAGCGAGTTGGTGCCGAGGCGGTTCGAACCGTGCACCGAGACGCACGCGCACTCGCCGGCGGCGTACAGGCCCGGCACGACGGTCGTGTTGTCGCTGAGGACCTCGGCGTCGTTGTTGGTCGGGATGCCGCCCATCGCGTAGTGCGCCGTCGGCATGACCGGCACCGGCTCGACGACCGGGTCGACGCCGAGGTAGGTGCGGGCGAACTCGGTGATGTCGGGGAGCTTGGTCTCCAGCACTTCGGCGCCCAGGTGCGTGCAGTCCAGCAGCACGTAGTCGCGGTGGGGGCCGGCGCCGCGTCCCTCGGCGACCTCCTGCACCATGCAGCGGCTGACGATGTCGCGCGGGGCGAGATCCTTGATGGTGGGGGCGTAGCGCTCCATGAACCGCTCGCCCGAGACGTTGCGCAAGATCGCGCCCTCGCCGCGCGCGCCCTCGGTGAGGAGGATGCCGAGGCCGGCGAGCCCCGTCGGGTGGAACTGGAAGAACTCCATGTCCTCCAACGGCAGGCCCTTGCGCCAGATGACGCCGACGCCATCCCCGGTGAGGGTGTGCGCGTTGGAGGTCGTCTTGAAGATCTTGCCGAAGCCGCCGGTGGCGAAGATGACGGCCTTGGAGTGGAAGACGTGCAGGTCGCCGGTGGCGAGCTCGTACGCGACGACGCCGGCGACCTGGGTGGCTCCGGCGGCATCCGTCGTGGTGATGAGGTCGAGCACGTAGAACTCGTTGAAGAAGTTGATGCCGAGCTTCACGCAGTTCTGGAACAGCGTCTGCAGGATCATGTGGCCGGTGCGGTCGGCGGCGTAGCAGGCGCGGCGCACGGGCGTCTTGCCGTGGTCGGCGGTGTGGCCGCCGAACCGGCGCTGGTCGATCTTGCCCTCGGGGGTGCGGTTGAACGGCAGCCCCATGTTCTCGAGGTCGATGACGGCGTCGATGGCCTCCTTCGCGAGGATCTCCGCGGCATCCTGGTCGACGAGGTAGTCGCCGCCCTTGACGGTGTCGAAGGTGTGCCACTCCCACGAGTCCTCTTCGACGTTGGCGAGGGCGGCGGCCATGCCGCCCTGCGCGGCACCGGTGTGCGAACGCGTCGGGTAGAGCTTGGTGATGACGGCGGTCTTCGCGCCGGGGCCGGCCTCGATCGCGGCGCGCATGCCGGCGCCGCCGGCGCCGACGATGACGATGTCGAACTCGTGGTAGTAGACCCCGTCCTTGAGGACGGCGTCTGGGTACGTGGTGGTCACGTCAGGATGCCTCTTCGTCTCGTCTCGTCGAATACTCGTCGAATATCAGGGCGGTGCCGCGTCAGAGCGCCTGGCACGTCTCCCAGAAAGCGCTGTCGGGGGTCACGCCGTTGCAGGGGTCGAACGCGAAGACGACGAGCGTCCCGAGCACGATGAGCAGTCCCGCCGCGGCGAACACGGCCCACACGAGGGTCTTGCGCACGCGCTCGCCGGTGACGTAGTCGTTGATGATGGTGCGCATGCCGTTCGCGCCGTGGATGAGCGCCAGCCACAGCATGAGGATGTCCCACACCTGCCAGAACGGGTTCGCGAGCTTGCCGGCGACGAAGCCCCAGTCCAGCGCATGGATGCCGTCGCCCACCATGAGGTTGACGAACAGGTGCCCGAAGATCAGCACGACGAGAATCACGCCGGAGATGCGCATGTAGAGCCAGCCGGCCTTCTCCCAGTTCGCGCCCTTCCTGCGCACCGCCGGGGTGCGGGGGGCTTCGATGGTCGCGGTCATCAGTGCCCCCCTCCGACGTTCGCGAAGACGTTCATGAGGTGGCGCGGGGCGAAGCCGGCGAGCGTGACGGCCCACAGGCCGATGACGCCCCACCACAGCTGCCGCTGGTGTCGCGTGGCCCACGGCCAGAGGTCGACGGCGATGATGCGCAGGCCGTTGTATGCGTGGTAGGCGATGGCGGCGACCAGCGCGACCTCGCCGATGCCCATGATCGGGTTCTTGTACGTGCCGATGACGGCGTCGTACGCTTCGGGCGAGACACGGATGAGCGCCGTGTCGAGCACGTGCACGAGCAGGAAGAAGAAGATGGCCACGCCGGTGATGCGGTGCAGCACCCAAGACCACATGCCCTCGTTGCCGCGGTACAGGGTGCCGCGCGGGGTCTTGGACGTGGTCTCGGCCACCGACGGTGTGATGCGTGCTGGTGCGCTCACGGTCGTCCTCCTTGATGAATCCGACGGTCTCATCCTAGGCGTCGCCGCGCGGCGCGGGCGACGAAGGCGAGCCTAACTTCTCTCGATGTCGAGAGAAACCTCGTTCGAGATGGAGACGAGCGCCGCCGCGTTCTCCCGGCCGGGCGCCTCGCCTCGGATACCCTCGGAGGCATGGTCGCACCCATCGAGGACTTCTACGCCGTCATCCCCGCCGGCGGTGTCGGCAGCAGGCTGTGGCCGCTCTCCCGCGCCGACGCGCCGAAGTTCCTGCACGACCTCACCGGGTCGGGGCATTCGCTGCTGCGCGACACGTGGGACCGGCTCGAACCGCTCGCCGGGGCCGACCGCATCGCCGTCGTCACGGGCCGCGCGCACCGCGCCGCCGTCGAGGAGCAGCTGCCCGGCATCCCCGATCGCAACGTCTTCCTCGAGTCGGAGCCGCGCGATTCGGCCGCGGCGATCGGCCTGGCCGCGGCGATCCTGCACCGCCGCGAGCCCGACGTCATCATCGGCTCGTTCGCGGCCGACCACGTGATCCGGGGGACCCGCGTCTTCGAGTTCGCGGTGCGGGATGCCGTCGAGGTGGCGCGCGCGGGCTACGTCTGCACCGTCGGGATCACGCCGTCGGAGCCGGCGGTCGGCTTCGGCTACATCAAGCGCGGCGAGGAGCTGGTCGTCGACGGCGCACGCGACGCCGCGCTCGTGGAGCGGTTCATCGAAAAGCCCGACCTGGACACCGCGAAGCAGTATCTGCAGTCGCGCGACTACCTGTGGAACGCGGGCATGTTCATCGCGCGCGCCGACGTGCTGCTGGCCGAGATCGAGGCGAACAGCCCCGACCTGCACGCCGGTCTTGTGGAGCTGGCCGAGGCGTGGGACGACCGCGAGCGGCGCGGCCCCGTCGTCGACCGGGTGTGGCCGAAGCTGCCGAAGATCGCGATCGACTACGTCGTCGCCGAGCCCGCCGCCGAGCGCGGTCGCCTCGCGGTCGTGCCGGGCCATTTCGACTGGGACGACGTGGGCGACTTCGCGAGCCTCGCCAAGCTCAACTCGCACGGCCGCAAGAACGATCTCGCCATCCTCGGCGAGAACGCCCGCATCCTCACCGATGCCGCCAGCGGCATCGTCGTCAGTCACACCACGCGCGTCATCAGCCTCATCGGCGTGAAGGACATCGTGGTCGTCGACACCCCGGATGCGCTGTTGGTCACCAATAGCGAGCACGCCCAGCGCGTCAAGGGCGTCGTCGACGCGCTGAAGCTCACCGGCCGCGGCGACGTGCTCTGAGCCGCGTTTCGTCTCGGCGCTGCGCGCCTCGCTCAACGACCGGGGATAGGACCGGTCGTTGAGCGAGCGCAGCGAGACGAAACGCACAGCGCACCACGACCACGCACGGCACCGCAAGATTGCGTCTTTGTAACCATTCGCCCGCCAGTGCCGTGCAGGGTGCACATTCCGCGTCATAGTCGGTAACTTCGGTTGCGTGCGCCCGCGAAATCCGCGGGCCTATCAATGTGGAGGCTGCATTGACCATCTCGACCACCAAGAAGCTCGCCGGCGTCAGCACGGCCGCCGCGCTCATCATCGCTCTCGCCGGCTGTGGCTCGGCACCCGAGACCACTTCCACCGGCACGGGTGACGCCGCGGGCGGCGCCATCGACGGCTTCAAGCCGTGCATGGTCTCGGATCAGGGCGGCTTCGACGACAAGTCGTTCAACCAGCTCGGCCTCGAAGGCCTGGAGAAGGCCGCCACCGAACTCGGCGTCGATCTCGTCAAGGTGGAGTCCAGCTCCGAGTCCGACTTCGCACCGAACCTGCAGACCCTGGTCGACCAGAGCTGCACGCTGATCATCTCGGTCGGCTTCGCGCTGGCCTCGGCCACGGTCGAATCGGCCAAGGCGAACCCCGAGATCGAGTACGTCATGATCGACGACATGGCCGACACCGACTACGACGGCAAGACCGACGCGCCGAACATCAAGCCGATCCTGTTCGATGCCGCCCAGGCGGCGTTCCTGGCCGGCTATGCCTCGGCGTCGTACTCGACCGCAGGGAAGGTGGGCACCTTCGGCGGTGCGGCCTACCCGACCGTCACGATCTTCATGGACGGCTTCAAGCAGGGCGTCGACTACTGGAACGCGCAGAAGGACGACACCGTCGAGGTGATCGGCTGGGACGGCACCGACGGCGTCTTCACCGGCGCCTTCACCGCCAACCAGGACGCCATCAACGCCGCGCAGGGCATCGTCGACCAGGGTGTCGACGTGCTGCTGCCGGTCGGCGGCCCGATCTACCAGTCGGCCGCGTCGGTCATCCGTGACTCGGGCCGCGACATCGCCCTCATCGGCGTCGACGCCGACGTGTTCGAGACCGACCCGTCGGTCAGCGACCTGCTGCTCACCTCGATCCGCAAGCTGATCGACGTCGGCGTCTACGACGCCGTCACGGCGGCCGGCAACGACGAGTTCGACGCCACCCCGTTCATCGGCACGCTCGAGAACGACGGCGTGGGCCTGGCTCCGTTCCACGACTTCGAGAGCAAGGTCTCGCCCGACCTGCAGGGCGAGCTCGACGCGATCAAGGCCGGCATCATCGACGGCTCGATCCCCGTCACGTCCTACCTCGCGGGCTGAGTTCCGCACCAGCGCACGAGAGCGGGGAGGTCGAATCCGGCCTCCCCGCTCTCCCATTACTAGGATCGGGGTCATGAAGCTCGAACTCCGGGGGATCACCAAGCGGTTCGGAAGCCTTGTCGCCAACGATCACATCGACCTCGTCGTCGAGTCCGGTGAGATTCATTGCCTCCTCGGCGAGAACGGCGCCGGCAAGTCCACGCTGATGAACGTGCTCTACGGCCTGTACACCGCCGACGAGGGGACGATCCTCCTCGACGACCGCGTGCAGGACTTCACGGGCCCGGGCGACGCGATGCGCGCCGGCATCGGCATGGTGCATCAGCACTTCATGCTCGTGCCGGTGTTCACGGTCGCCGAGAACGTCATGCTCGGTCACGAGCAGACCAAGGCCGGCGGCATCCTCGACCTTCCGGCGGCGCGCGCGAAGGTGCGCGAGATCTCCGCCCGGTTCGGGTTCGACGTCGATCCGGATGCCGTCGTGGAAGACCTTCCGGTCGGCGTGCAGCAGCGGGTCGAGATCATCAAGGCGCTCTCGCGCGACGCGCGGGTGCTCGTCTTCGACGAGCCGACCGCCGTGCTCACCCCGCAGGAGACCGACGAGCTGATGGGGATCATGCGCCAGCTCAAGGCATCCGGCGCCTCCATCGTCTTCATCACCCACAAGCTGCGCGAGGTGCGCGAGGTCGCCGACCGCATCACCGTCGTGCGGCTCGGCAAGGTCGTCGGCGCGGCCGACCCGGCATCCTCGAACGCCGAGCTCGCCTCGATGATGGTGGGTCGCGCCGTCGAGCTCACCGTCCACAAGAACCCGCCGGTGCTCGGCGACGAGGCCCTCATCGTCGACGGGCTCAGCGTCATCGACCCGCGCGGACAGGTCGTCGTCAACGACGTGAGCTTCCGCGTGCGCGGCGGCGAAGTGCTCGCGATCGCCGGTGTGCAGGGCAACGGGCAGACCGAGCTCACCGAGGCGCTGCTCGGGCTGCAGCCGCAGGTGCGCGGTTCGATCACCCTCGGCGGCTCTCAGCTCGTGGGGCGCAGCATCCGCCGCATCCTCGACGAGGGCGTCGGGTTCGTCCCCGAAGACCGCAAGGTCGACGGCCTGGTCGGCGAGTTCTCGATCGCCGAGAACCTCATGCTCGACCGCTCGGACGGCGCGCCGTTCGTGAGAGCCGCCACGATCCAGCGCGGCACGCTCGAGGCGTTCGCGCAGGCGAAGTTCGCCGAGTTCGACGTGCGGGCCCCCGGCATCGACACCCCCGTGGGGCGCCTGTCCGGCGGCAACCAGCAGAAGGTCGTCCTCGCCCGCGAGCTCAGCCGCGACCTCGCCCTGTTCGTCGCCGCCCAGCCGACGCGCGGCGTCGACGTCGGCTCGATCGAGTTCATCCACAAGCGCATCGTCGCCACGCGCGACTCCGGCATCCCGGTGATCGTCGTCTCCACCGAGCTCGACGAGGTCAGCGCGCTCGCCGACCGGATCATGGTGATGTACCGGGGCCGCATCGTCGGGATCGTGCCCGGCGACACACCGCGCGACGTGCTCGGTCTCATGATGGCGGGCGAACGGCCCGAGGAGGTGGCTGCGTGACCGGTCCAGCGGCTCAGGGAACGGCCGGCGAGACCCCGCCGCCGTCGAAGTGGCACGAGACGTTCCTACGCATCACGCAGGGCAACTGGTTCATCTCGGTGCTCGCCGTCGTCCTCGCCCTCATCGTCGGCGGCATCATGATCGCCGCCACCGACGAGCACGTGCAGGAGACGGCCGGCTACTTCTTCGCCCGGCCCGGCGACATGCTCGCCGCGGTCGGGGACGCCGTCGGCGGCGCCTACGCCGCACTCTTCCGCGGCGCGATCTACAACGTCAACGCGCCCGATTTCGCCCGCGGCATCCGTCCCCTCACCGAGACGCTGACCTTCGCGACGCCGCTCATCGCCGCGGGGCTCGGCGTCGCGCTCGCGTTCCGCATCGGCATGTTCAACATCGGCGGTCGCGGGCAGATGCTCATGGCCTCGGCCGGCGCCGGGTGGATCGCCTTCGGCTTCGACCTGCCCTTCCCGCTGCACATGGTCCTCGCCCTCGCCGTGGGCCTGTTCTGCGGGGCGGTCTGGGGCGGCATCGCGGGGCTGCTGAAGGCGCGCACCGGCGCGCACGAGGTCATCGTCACGATCATGCTCAACTACATCGCCTACTACTTCATCTCCTGGATGCTCCGCACGCCGGGCCTGCTGCAGGCCCCGGGTCGAGCAACCCGAAGTCGCCGGCGATGAAGGAGACGGCGATCTTCCCCCTGCTGCTCGGCTCGGGCTACAACCTGCACTTCGGCTTCATCCTGGTGATCCTCGCCACGATCCTCGTCTGGTGGATCCTCAGCCGGTCGAGCCTCGGCTTCAAGTTCCGCGCCGTCGGCGAGAACCCGAATGCGGCGCGCGTGGCCGGCATCGACGTGAAGAACATGTACGTCTACGGCATGCTCATCGCCGGCGCCCTGGCGGGCCTGGCCGGGGTCAACCAGGTGCTCGGCACGATCACGACCGGGTTCACGTCGGGCATCGACGCCGGCATCGGCTTCGACGCGATCACGGTGGCCCTCCTCGGCCGCTCGACGCCGTGGGGCACGTTCGCGGCCGGCATCCTGTTCGGCGCCTTCAAGGCCGGCGGCTTCGCGATGCAGGCCAGCCAGCAGATCCCGATCGAGATCGTGACGGTCGTGCAGTCGCTCATCGTGCTGTTCATCGCGGCGCCCCCGCTCGTGCGGACGATCTTCTTCCTGCCGTCCCCCGAACGCGACCAGCGCCGGCGTGAGAAGGCGCGGGCCAAGGCCGTCACAGCCGAGGCCCTCGTCGGGGAGGCGGCACCGTGAGCGCCGCGACTCCCGTGCGGGCCTCGACGGATGCCGTCCTGCCCGAGACCGTGATCATCCGCAGTTGGAAGGCGCCCATCGCGCTCGCCGTGTTCGCGGTGCTGTTCGCGATCCTCCTGCTGGCAGCTCCCCGGCAGGACGAGACGACGTTCCGTCTGTCCAGCGGCAGCGACGTCGTGCAACTGCCCGACCTCGTCACCCCCGTCATGGCGACGGCGTGGACGTGTGTCGTCCTCGGCGTGCTGCTGGCCGCGGCATCCGCATACTTCGTGCGCGCCTTCGGGCGCTCGCCGCTGTGGATCGTCATCGTCTACCTCGTCGTGCTGGTGGTCGGCTTCCTCACGTGGGCGGCATCCGGCGGCACCGTCCCGGTCACGGGCCTGCTCGCGGGCTCGCTGGGCCTGGCCGTGCCGCTCATCTACGGCGCGCTGTGCGGGGTCATCGGCGAGCGCGCGGGCGTGGTCAACATCGCGATCGAGGGCCAGCTGCTCGCGGGCGCCTTCACCGCGGCGGTCGTCGCGACCCTGACGCAGCAGCCGATCCTGGGGCTCATCGCCGCCGCGTTCGCCGGCGTGCTCGTCGCGGCGGTCCTGGCGGCGTTCGCCATCAAGTACCTCGTCGACCAGGTGATCATCGGCGTCGTGCTCAACGTGCTGGTGGCGGGGCTGACGAGCTTCCTGTTCTCGCAGGTGCTGCAGCCCAACGCGGCCACCCTGAACACGCCGCCGCGCTTCGACCGCATCCCGATCCCGCTGCTCTCGGACATCCCCGTGCTCGGGCCGGTGCTGTTCCGCCAGACGATCATCGTGTACCTGATGTACCTGGCGGTGGTGCTCGTGTGGGTCGGGATGTTCAAGACCCGCTGGGGCCTGCGCCTGCGCGCCGTCGGCGAGCACCCGCAGGCAGCCGACACCGTCGGCATCAAGGTCAACGCGACGCGGTTCTGGAACGTGCTGCTGGCCGGCGCGATCGCCGGCATCGGCGGCACGGTGTTCACGATCGGCAACGGCATCGCCTTCAACAAGGAGATGACCGCCGGTGCCGGCTTCATCGCCCTGGCGGCCGTCATCTTCGGCCAGTGGGATCCGATCAAGGCGACGCTCGCGGCGCTGCTGTTCGGGTTCGCCTCGAACCTGCAGAACACGCTCAGCGTCATCGGGTCGCCCGTGCCGAGCGAGTTCATGCTCATGCTGCCGTATCTCGTCACGATCTTCGTGGTCGCCGGGGTGGTCGGCAAATCGCGCGCCCCCGCCGCCGACGGCGTGGCGTACATCAAGGGGTGACGCCGGTGACCGACATCGACTGGGACGACCTGCGCGCCGCGGCCACCGCGGCCATGCAGCGCGCCTATGCGCCGTACTCGCGGTACAAGGTGGGCGCCGCGGCCCTCGTGACCGACGGGCGCATCGTGACCGGCTGCAACGTGGAGAACGCGTCGTACGGCGTGGGCCTGTGCGCGGAGTGCGGACTCGTCAGCGACCTGCAGCTGTCGGGCGGCGGGGGACTGGTCGCCTTCGTCTGCGTCAACGGGCACGGCGACACGATCATGCCGTGCGGGCGGTGCCGCCAGCTGCTGTACGAGTTCGCCGTTCCCGGGATGCTGCTGGAAACCGTCTCGGGCATCCGTACGATCGACGAGGTGCTGCCGGACGCGTTCGGTCCGCGCGACCTGGAGGATGCCGCCCGATGACCGAGCCCTTCGACGCCGTCGACGTCATCCGCATCAAGCGCGACGGCGGCGCCGTGCCCGACGACGCACTGCGCTGGATGATCGACGCCTACACCCGGGAATACGTCGCCGATTCGCAGATGGCGGCATTCGCGATGGCGGTGCTGCTGAACGGGATGACGCGCGACGAGATCCGCGTCATGACCGACGCGATGATCGCCTCCGGCGAGCGGATGAGCTTCGCCGGGCTCGGCAAGCCCACCGTCGACAAGCACTCGACCGGGGGAGTGGGCGACAAGATCACGCTGCCGCTGGCGCCGCTGGTGGCCTCGTTCGGCGTCGCGGTGCCGCAGCTGTCGGGCCGCGGGCTCGGTCACACCGGCGGCACGCTCGACAAGCTCGAAGTCGATCCCGGGCTGGCGCGCGGCGCTGACCAATGACGAGCTGTTCGCGCAGCTGCAGGGCGTCGGCGCCGTGATCTGCGCCGCCGGTTCGGGACTGGCCCCCGCCGACAAGCGGCTCTACGCCCTGCGGGATGTCACCGGCACCGTCGAGGCGATTCCGCTGATCGCGTCGAGCATCATGTCGAAGAAGATCGCCGAGGGCACGAGCGCGCTCGTGCTCGACGTGAAGTTCGGCTCCGGCGCGTTCATGCGCGACCTCTCCCGTGCGCGCGAACTGGCGCAGACCATGGTCGCGCTCGGCACCGACTCCGGCGTGGCGACGACGGCGCTGCTGACCGACATGAACACGCCGCTCGGCCGCGCCATCGGCAACGCGAACGAGGTGCGCGAGTCGGTCGAGGTGCTCGCCGGCGGCGGCCCGGCCGATGTCGTCGAGCTCACCGTCGCCCTCGCCCGCGAGATGCTGGCGCTGGCGGGGCACCCCGACGCCGACGTCGAGGCGGCGCTGCAGGACGGGCGTGCGATGGATGCCTGGCGCGCCATGATCCGCGCCCAGGACGGCGATCCGGATGCCGCGCTGCCGACCCCGCGCGAGACGCACACCGTCGTCGCTCCGGCGGCGGGCGTCGTCGCGCGGATGGAGGCGCTGCCGTTCGGCGTCGCGGCCTGGCGCCTGGGCGCGGGGCGCGCACGGGCGCAGGACCCGGTCGTGCACGCCGCCGGCATCGACCTGCACGTGAAGCCCGGCGACCCGGTGGTCGCCGGTCAGCCGTTGTTTACCTTGCTGGCTGATGATCCAGAGCGGTTCCCACGCGCCCTCGACGCCCTCGAGGGCGCGTGGGAGGTGGGTGCGCAGGCTCCGGCATCCGCGCCCCTCGTGCGCGAACGCATCACCGCCTGAACCCGACCCCGTCGAGGACTGCCCCGACACCCCGATCCCCACCCGAAGGAAGCACCATGGCCATCGATCAGCACGGCGACGCGAAGCTCGAAGGGGTCTCGATCCGTTCCCTTCCCAAGGTGTCGCTGCACGACCACCTCGACGGTGCGCTGCGCCCGCAGACGATCATCGAGCTCGCCGACGCGATCGGCCTCGACGTGCCCGCGACCGACGCCGGCGACCTCGCCGACTGGTTCGAGGACCAGAGCGACTCCGGATCGCTCGTCGAATACCTCAAGACGTTCGACCTCACGACCGCCGTCATGCAGACCGCCGAGGGTCTGCGGCGCGTCGCGAAGGAGTTCGTCGAGGATCTCGCCGCCGACGGCGTCATCTACGGCGAGGTGCGCTGGGCGCCCGAACAGCACCTGTCGCGCGGGCTCTCGCTCGAAGAGGTGGTCGAGGCGGTGCAGGAGGGCATCGAGGAGGGCGAGGACGCCGTCGAGAGCGCCGGGCGCGACATCCGCGTCGGGCAGCTGATCAGCGCGATGCGCCACACCGACCGGTCGCTGGAGATCGCCCGGCTCGCGGTGGACTTCCGCGGCCGCGGCGCCGTCGGCTTCGACATCGCCGGACCCGAAGACGGCTTCCCGCCGTCGAACCACCGTGCCGCATTCGACTACCTGGCGTCGGAGTTCTTCCCCGTCACGGTCCACGCCGGCGAGGCCGCCGGGCTCGACTCGATCCGCTCGGCGCTGCTCGACGGCCGCGCGCTGCGGCTCGGGCACGGCGTGCGCCTCGCGGAAGACCTGGAGATCGTGCAGCAGCAGGGCGAGGAGGTGCTCGTCACCTTCGGCGACCTGGCCCGGTGGGTGCGCGACCGTGAGATCCCGCTCGAGCTCTCGCCCTCGTCGAACCTGCAGACGGGCGCCATCGCGCGCTGGGGCACGACCCTGGAGGACCACCCCTTCGACCTGCTCTACCAGCTGGGTTTCGCCGTCACCGTCAACGTCGACAATCGCACGATGAGCCGCACGTCGCTCACCCGCGAGCTGGCGCTGCTGGCCGAGACCTTCGACTACCGGCTGGAGGATCTCGAGGCCTTCCAGCTCAACGCCGCCGCCGGCGCCTTCCTCTCCGTCGAGGAGCGCGAGGAGCTCATCGAGCTCATCGGCGACGGGTTCGGCGACTGAGCGCCGCCGCGTCGCGTCGCCGTCTCGCGTCGCATAGTTGACGGCATCCGGGGTCATCCTCGCCCTTTCACCCCGGATGTTGCCAACTCAGCGTGTCCCCGCGTTGCGTACTTGGCGGCATCCGGGGCTATCTCGCGCTTTCGCCCCGGATGTTGCCAACTCTGGGAGCCGGCCGCTGGGTCATCCGTCGCATATCGTGCCCATCCCCGGGTTTCGCCGTCATTTGCGACGGATGAAGGTGGGGCATAGGCACTCATAGGCTCCGCACACCCGATGGATGCCGGGCGCATCGGCACGGGTGGTGACCTGTCTGGTGACGAAAAGGAGACCGCCATGCACCCCGAGACCCCGACCGCCCAGCCCGAGCCGACCGCGACCAAGCGCCCCTGGTACCGCCGAGCGGCGCCGCTGACGTGCGCGGCGGCGGTCGTGGTGGCCGCGACCCTCGGGGTCGCGGTGCCGTTGTCGGCCTCGGCGGCATCCGTCGCGAGCGGCAGCTCCACCACCGTCGCGGCGCCGGCGTTCTCGGGGGACGGCGGGCGTTCGGGGGCCGGATCGAGCGGGGGCGGCGGGGCGGGCAGCGGCTCCGGCGGCCAGGGGACCGGCACGGGGACCGGCACGACGCAGGCGGCGGCGACCACGGCGGACGCCGGCGAATCGACCGGCGTGGTGCTCGTCGAGACCGTCCTGGGCTACGACGACGGCGCCGCCGCCGGCACCGGGATGGTGCTCACCTCCGACGGGCTCGTGCTGACCAATAACCACGTCATCGCGGACTCCACCGAGATCACCGTCACGATCGCCTCGACCGGTGAGACCTACACCGCGACGGTGGTCGGGGTCGACGTGGACGACGACGTCGCCCTGCTCCAGTTGCAGGGGGCGAGCGGACTGGCCACCGTCACGGTCGACCAGGACGACGACGCCGCGGTGGGCGACGCGATCACCGCGGTCGGCAACGCCGAGGGCGGGGGAGTGCTGCTGGCCGCCGACGGCACGATCACGGGCCTCGACACCAGCGTGACCACGAGTTCCGACGGTGCGTCGGCGAGTGAGACGCTCGACGGCATGATCCAGATCTCCGCCGACGTCGTGTCGGGCGACTCGGGCGGCGCGCTGCTCGACGACGAGGGTGAGGTCATCGGCATGAACACCGCCGCCTCGTCGGGCCGCGCCGACGTCACCGCGTACGCCATCCCGATCGACGACGCGCTCACGATCGTGCAGGAGATCCTCGACGGCGACGAGTCGAACGGCGTGACGCTCGGCTACCCGGCCTTCCTCGGCGTGGAACTGGGGCAGTCGAACCTGTCGTCGAGCGACGGCCCGCGCGGGCAGCGCGGTTCGACCGGCGCCACCACCAGCGGCGCCACGATCGCGGGCGTCGTCTCGGGCACCCCCGCCGCGGCGGCCGGGCTGACCGCGGGTGACACCATCACCGCCGTCGACGGCACGGCGATCGCCGACGCGAGCGGCCTGTCCGCGGCTCTCTCCGGCCACGCGCCCGGCGACAGCGTCACGATCACGTGGACCGACGCCGCCGGCGCCGAGCACTCCGCGACGGTGACGCTCATCGCCGGGCCTGCGGCCTGAGCCGGCTCCCCGCTCCCTGCCCCGCGGGTCGTCGTCGGCGACGGATGAGCGCTGCAGGGTTGGCGGTATCCGGGGTCTTGGTTGCGCTTTGGAGCCGGATGCTGCCAACTCTGTGCGTCTTGTCGCTGCGGATGTGGCGGTATCCGGGGTCATCGTCGCCTTTTGGGGCCGGATGCTGCCAGCTTTGTGCGTTGGCGCTGCGGATGTGGCGGGATCCGGGGCCAACGTCGCCTTTGCGCCCGGATGCTGCCAACTCTGTGCGTCTTGTCGCTGCGGATGTGGCGGCATCCGGGGTCATCGTCGCCTCTTGGGCCCGGATGCCGCCAACTCGGCGCCTCGCCAACTCTGTACCTCGCCAAATCGGCGCGCCAGCGCCGCGGCCTCAGCGGCAACCCGCGGCATGCTCATATGAGCAAACTCGTGTGCAGATGTTGAGACGGCCGCGAACCTGTGCGAGCCTGGAGGGGAAGGCTCGAGAGGAGGACCGTGGACGCCGTCGACGAACTGCTCTCGATCCGCGCCGCGGAGCTCTACTACGAAGAGAACCTCACGCAGGATGAGATCGGCCGGGCCCTCCGCATCACCCGCTGGAAGGTCGGGCGCCTGCTCACCCAGGCGCGCGACGAGGGCTTCATCCGCATCGAGATCCGCCACTCCCGCGCCCGCCGCGTCGCCCTGGAGCGCCGGCTGCGCCACGAGCGCGGACTGCTCGACGCCGTCGTCGTCTCGCGCGCGGGCGTCGAGAGCGAGGACGAGCTGCAGCGCCGCGTCGCGCAGGCCGCGGCCGACTATCTCACCGACCTGCGGCCGGTGCCGCGACTGCTCGGCGTGAGCTGGGGCCGCACCCTGTCCCAGGTCGCGGCGCAGCTGCGCGAGGGGTGGTCGGCGGGCACGAGCGTCGTGCAGCTCAACGGCGGTGCGAGCGTCAACGACCGGGGCGCCGCAGCCGCCACGGCCGTCGGCATCGCGCACAAGGGCGGCGGGCAGGCGACGCTGCTGCCCATCCCGGCGATTCTCGAGCGCCGCGAGACGAAAGAGGCGATCGAGGCCGATCGCGTCGTCGCGAGCGTGCTGCGGCAGGCCGCGGATGCCGACGCCTACCTGTTCAGCGCCGGTGCGGCCGACGCGCGGTCGGTGCACGTGGCCAGCGGCTACCTCGACGACGCCGACATCGCGAGGCTCACCCGCAGGGGCGCGGTCGGCGACGTCGTCGGCCGGTATGTCGACGCCGACGGCGACATCGTCGATCCGGACCTCGACGCCCGCACCGTCGGCTACCCGCTCGACGCCCTGCGCGGCGCGCCCGTCACGATCGCGGTCACCGCGGGAACCGCGAAGCACGCGGTCACCCGCGCGATGGTGGCGTCGGGGCTGTGCAAGATCCTCATCACCGACGAGTCGACCGCTCTGCACCTGCTGGGCGGCGGACCCGACGGTGAGTGACCAAGCGAAAGGATGGACCACGACATGACAGCGACCTCGCTCGTGCCCGCACCGGGCCGGGTCGTCGCGCTGCTGGGCGGCGAGCCCGACGACGTGACCCTCAGCCGATACCTGCACGGCCTTCCCGGCGTGGATGCCGTCGGCCTCGAGCAGCGGGCCGCGGGCCTGGGCACCCGGTCGATCAAGACGAGTTCGAAGGCGTGGGCGCTCGAGCGCATCGTCGAGCTCATCGACCTGACGACGCTGGAGGGCGCCGATACCCCCGGCAAGGTGCGCTCGCTCGTCGCCAAGGCGCTGCATCCGGACGCGTCCGACCCGACGTGCCCCCGGGTGGCGGCCGTCTGCGTGTACGGCGACATGGTGCCCCACGCGGTCGAGGCGCTCGGCTCCGCGCACGGCGACCCCGACGACGGGCTGGTGTCGGTCGCGGCCGTCGCGACGGCGTTCCCGAGCGGGCGCGCGTCGCTCGACGTCAAGCTGGCCGACACCCGGGATGCCGTGGCCGCCGGCGCCGACGAGATCGACATGGTGATCGACCGCGGCGCGTTCCTGGCCGGCCGCTACGGGGTCGTGTTCGACCAGATCGCCCGCGTCAAAGAGGCGTGCCGCCGCGCCGACGGCACCTCGGCGGCGCTGAAGGTGATCCTGGAGACCGGCGAGCTGAACACCTACGACAACGTGAAGCGGGCTTCGGTGCTCGCCATCCTCGCCGGGGGCGATTTCATCAAGACCTCGACGGGCAAGGTGGCCCCCGCGGCGACGCTCCCGGTCACGCTGCTGATGCTCGAGGTGGTGCGCGACTGGTACCGCACGACCGGCGAGCGCATCGGCGTGAAGCCGGCCGGCGGCATCCGTTCTTCGAAGGATGCCGTCAAGTACGTCGTGACGGTGGCCGAGACCGCCGGTGAGGAGTGGCTGCAGCCGCACCTGTTCCGGTTCGGCGCGTCGAGCCTGCTCAACGACGTGCTGCTGCAGCGGCAGAAGCTGCGCACCGGCCACTACTCCGGCGCCGACTACGTGACGATCGATTGAGGCGGAAAATGTCATTTCTGGAATATGCTCCCGCGCCCGAGTCGCGCGCGATCCTGACCCTGCGCGACGAGTACGGGCTGTTCATCGACGGCGAGTTCGTCGCCGGCTCCGGCACCCCGTTCGCGACCATCTCGCCGGCCGATGAGAAGCCCATCACGATGGTCGCCGCGGCGACCGAGGCCGACGTCGACCGTGCGGTCGCGGCCGCCCGCCGCGCGTACGACAAGACGTGGTCGAGGCTCAGCGGTCGTGACCGCGGCAAGTACCTGTTCCGCATCGCGCGGCTCGTGCAGGAGCGAGCGCGCGAGCTCGCCGTCGCGGAGTCGCTCGACAACGGCAAGCCGATCACGGAGAGCCGCGACGTCGACGTGCCGCTCGTCGCGGCCTGGTTCTTCTCCTACGCCGGCTGGGCGGACAAGCTCGACTACGCCGGCTACGGCGCGAACCCGCGGGCGCTCGGGGTGGCGGGCCAGGTGATCCCGTGGAACTTCCCGCTGCTCATGCTGGCGTGGAAGATCGCCCCGGCGCTGGCCGCCGGCAACACCGTCGTGATCAAGCCCGCCGAGACGACGCCGCTGACGGCGCTGCTGTTCGCCGAGATCCTGCAGCAGGCCGACCTGCCGCCGGGGGTCGTCAACATCCTCACCGGGGCGGGGAGCACCGGCGCGGCGCTGGTGCGGCATCCGGATGTCGACAAGATCGCCTTCACCGGCTCGACCGGCGTGGGCCGCGAGATCGCCAAGGCCGTCGCCGGCTCGGACAAGAAGCTCACGCTGGAGCTCGGCGGCAAGGCGGCGAACATCGTCTTCGACGACGCCCCCATCGACCAGGCGATCGAGGGGATCGTCACCGGCATCTTCTTCAACCAGGGGCACGTGTGCTGCGCGGGTTCGCGCCTGCTCGTGCAGGAGAACGTGCACGACGAGGTCGTCGACCGGCTCAAGGCGAGACTGTCGACGCTGCGGCTGGGCGACCCGCTCGACAAGAACACCGACATCGGCGCGATCAACTCGCGCGCGCAGCTCGACCGCATCCGCGCGCTGTCTCAGGTGGGCGAGGACGAGGGCGCCGAGCGCTGGAGCGCCGACTGCGCGATCCCGGGCACCGGGTTCTGGTTCGCGCCCACGATCTTCACGAACGTGCAGGCGAGCCACCGCATCGCCCGCGAGGAGGTGTTCGGCCCGGTGCTGTCGGTGCTCACCTTCCGCACGCCCGCCGAGGCCATCGCGAAGGCCAACAACACGCCGTACGGCCTGTCGGCCGGCATCTGGAGCGACAAGGGGTCGAAGATCCTCGCCGTCGCCGACCGGCTGCGCGCCGGCGTCATCTGGGCGAACACGTTCAACCGGTTCGACCCCGCGTCGCCGTTCGGCGGCTACAAGGAATCGGGCTACGGACGCGAGGGGGGCCGTCACGGCCTGCTCGCCTACCTCGCCCCGTCGGCAGGAGCCACGAAATGACCCAGCGATTGACCGTGCCGAAGACCTACAAGCTGTTCGTCGGCGGCGCCTTCCCGCGCAGCGAATCGGGGCGCACGTACGAGGTGCGCTCGGCGCGGGGCGCGTTCCTCGCCAACGCCGCACTCGCCTCGCGCAAAGACGCGCGGGATGCCGTGAAGGCGGCCGTCGGCGCCGGCGCGAAGTGGGCGGGTGCCACCGCGTACAACCGGGGTCAGGTGCTGTACCGGGTCGCCGAGATCCTCGACGGCCGGCGCGCGCAGTTCGTCGACGAGATCGTCGCCCAGACAGGGGTGTCGGCGGCCGTCGCGGGCGCCGAGGTCGACGAGGCCGTGGACCGCTGGGTCTGGTACGCCGGCTGGTGCGACAAGTTCGCGCAGGTGGCCGGGTCGCTCAACCCCGTCGCCGGCCCCTACTTCGACATCTCGGTGCCCGAACCGACGGGCGTCGTCGGCATCGTCGCGCCGCAGGACTCGGCGCTGCTGGGTCTCGTGTCGGCGGTCGCGCCGGCGCTCGTGGCGGGCAACGCGGTCGTGGTCGTCGCCTCCGAGCGGTACCCGCTGTCGGCGATCAGCCTCGCCGAGGTGCTCGCGACCAGCGACGTGCCGGGGGGTGTCGTGAACGTCCTCACCGGGTCGCCGGCCGAGATCGCGCCGTGGCTCGCCTCGCACCCCGAGGTGCACGCGCTCGACCTCGTCGGCGCGGGCGATCTCGACTGGGTCGACCTCGAGATCGCCGCGGCCGAGACCCTGACCCGGGTGCTGCGCCCCGAGCGGGGTCCGGATGCCGCGGCGCCGAGCCTGCACCGCATCACGGCGTTCACCGAGACCAAGACGGTCTGGCACACCAAGAGCCTGGTGTGAGTCAGCCCCTCGCCACGCCCGGGTGCGTGGCGAGGTACGCCGCGAGGCGGCGAATAGGCTGTTCCGCCGATCGGTCGCCTCGCCGATACTCGCGAGGGCGTGCGAAAAGCAGGGCCAACCGACCGAAAGTGGCTCTGCAGAGCGGTCTCAGGCGGTTTCGCCCTGCTTTTGGCACGTGCAACGGGGCAGACGCGGTTCCCGGTCGCGGGGCGACCGTATCTATCGGCGGAGCTTCCCACTCAGGCTGTTTGCCGACGCTGCGGGTCGCGATCCCTGCAATTGTGCGGGTGCGGCCCGACAACCCGCGCGAATTGCCTGAGTTGTGCGCCGCTGGCGTCGCCGCGCAGCGCGGCGACGGCCCGGCGCACGGCGCCGCGGTAGGCGTCCTTGTTGACGTAGTACGACATGCGATCGAGGCCCAGGTAGTGGTATCCGCCGGTGAGGTCGGGCCAGGGCTCTGTGGCGACGCGGCGCCGGAACTCGGCCTGCGCCTGCGCGGATGCCGACAGGTAGGCCGCGATGAGCTCGGCCTGCTCGTACCGCCCCTGCCAGCCGATGCCCGACGCCTCGATCATCCCCATCACGTACAGGCCGTTGAACGACGGCGGGAAGATGTTCAGGAACAGGTCGGGCGCGGCTGCGGTCCAGTTCAGCGCCGCGCGGTCGACGAAGGGGTAGTCGAGGGTGTAGCCGGTCGCGAGCAGCACGGTGTCGTACTCGCCGCTCGTGCCGTCGCGGAAGTGCACGGTGTTCCCGTCGAACCGGTCGACGTCGGCGCGGATGCGCAGGTCGCCCTGCCCGAGATGGTCGAGGATGAGCGTGTTGACGATGGGGTGCGACTCGTAGATCCGGTAGTGCGGCTGGGGGAATCCGAACCGCACCGGGTCGCCCGTGAACGCCCGCAGCACCCGCTTGTCGACGAACTGCTTGAGCCGGGCCGGGAGGGGGCGGCCCTGGTTGAGCGTGTCGGAGGGTCTGCCGAAGAGGTAGCGCGGCACGAAGTAGTAGCCGCGGCGCACGCTCAGTTCGACGGATGCCGCGTGGTGCACGGCGTCGACGGCGATGTCGCACCCGGAGTTGCCGGCGCCGATGATGAGCACGCGCCGGCCGTCGAGCTGACGGGCGTTCTTGTAGGCCGAGGTGTGGAAGATCTCGCCGTCGAACTCGCCGCGGAAGGTCGGCAGTTGCGGCTCGGCGAGGGTGCCGTTGGCGAGCACGACCGCGTCGAACCGCTCGGCCGACTCGCCGTCGGGACCGGTTGCGGTGACGTCCCAGCCGCCGGTCGCCTCTGTCGCCTCTGCCGGCGTCACTGCCGTCACCTGGGTCTCGAACCGGTACAGCGCGGTCAGCCCGAAGCGGTCGGCGTAGGCGCGGAAGTACGGGAGGAGGACGCGGTGGCTCGGGTAGTCGGCATCCGTCGTCATCGGGAACTCGGTGAACTCGGTGGTCGTGCGCGAGGAGATGAGGTGCGCCGACTCGTACATGGTCGAGCGCGGGTTCTCGATGTCCCAGAGGCCGCCGACCCCGCGCGAGGCCTCGTAGCCGACGACGTCGTGCCCGGCTCTGCTCAGCGCGCGCGCCGCCGACAGCCCCGACGGCCCCGCGCCGATGACGGCGACGCGCAGCTTGTGCATGTTCCCATCCCCACAACCCGCCGACGTCTTTGGTACGGGATGAGACCACCGTACCGTCGAGCCAGCCGGATAGACACGACCCGGCCCCTTGCGCACGGTGCGCAGGGGGCCGGGTCGTGTCGAAGGGGTGGGCTCGACGCGGGGTGGGGGAGGGGAGGGGTGGGGCGGGTTAGAGGGGGGACTGGCGGGCGCGCACGACCTCCTCGATCGGGGCGAAGAGAGGGTGGCCGGGCTCGAGCCCGGTGACCGACGCGGTGAAGGATGCGGCATCCTCGGTGCGCAGGCGCCGTTGCAGTTCGACCGACTGCTCGTCGTCGGGCTCGTCGAACTCGAGCGCGGCGCCCATCGCGGCCACCAGCGCCGTCACCGGCAGCCCGCGCTCGGCCGCCGCCGCGGCAGGTCCCACGAAGCGCTCGTGCCGCGACAGCTTGCGCAGCGGCTGGCGGCCGACGCGGCCGACGGTGTCGGGCAGGGCGGGGTTCGCGAAGCGCCGCAGGATCGTCGCGCGGTACTGCGCGAGATCGGCCGGGTCGAGCCCGTGCACGGCCGACAGCAGCGCGGAGGTCTCCTCCAGCGTCGCGGCGACCTGCGCCGCGATCGCCGGGTCG
The DNA here is from genome assembly GCF_047602155.1 of Microbacterium sp. Taxonomy (GTDB): domain Bacteria; phylum Actinomycetota; class Actinomycetes; order Actinomycetales; family Microbacteriaceae; genus Microbacterium. The sequence goes on from NZ_JASGHZ010000001.1 coordinate 1,880,436, forward strand.
GCGAGCGCGTCGGAGATCTTGTCGATCCCCGCCCGCGCCCCGAAGTACGCGGTCGTAGCGTGGCCGGTGTTGACGGTGAAGAGCTTGCGCTCGATGAACGGCGCGAGATCGTCGACGAAATGCGCCCGGGGGATGTGCGGCGGGTTCTCGCCGAATGGCGCACGCTCGATCGCCCACTCGAAGAACGGCTCCACCGTGACGTCGACTCCGGCGCCGGCGGGCTGTGCCGGCACGATGCGGTCGACGGCGGTGCCTGCGAACACGGCACGGCCCGACAGCCCGTCCCAGGCGTCGCCGGCCTGCGCGCGCAGCTCGCCGTGCAGCAGGTCGGTCGCGCCGATGGCGTTCTCGCACGCCATCACCTGCAGCGGCGGCAGGGCGGGCGAGCGCAGGGCCAGCCCGGCGAGGATGTGCGGCGCGACGAAGCGCAGCACCGTGGGCCCGACGGCGGTGGTGACGACCTCGGCGGTCGCGATCTCGTCGGCGAGCTCCTGCGGGTCGGTGGCGCTGTTGATGGCGCGGAATCCGGTGACGACCGTGTCGACGCCGCCCTGGCCGACCTCGTGCACGGTGTAGTGGTCGGCCCCGTTGATGGCATCGACGAGGGGCGCCGCCACGTCCGTGAAGACGAGGTCGTAGCCGCCCTCGTGCAGCAGCAGCCCGACGAACCCGCGCCCGATGTTGCCGGCGCCGAAATGCACTGCCTTCATCGCCCTGTCCGTCACTCGTTGACGGCGGACAGCAGGCCGAACAGCTCTTCGGGGGTCTGCGCCGACTTCAGCCGCGCGATCTCGTCCTCTTCCGAGAAGATGAGCGCGATCTGCGACAGGATCTCCAGGTGCTCGTCGCCCTTGCCGGCGATGCCGACGACGAAGGTCACGCGCTCACCGTCCCAGTCGACCCCGCCGTCGTAGCGGACGAACGACAGCGCCGAGTCGAGGATCGCGTTCTTCGTCTCGTTCGTGCCGTGCGGGATGGCGAGCTCGTTGCCCATGTACGTCGAGACCGCCTGCTCGCGCTGCTGCATCGCGTCGAAATAGGCGGAGGTGACCGCTCCCGCCGCCTCGAGGATGTCGGCGGCTTCGCGCATCGCATCCTCCTTGGATACCGAGCCGGAGTGGATCCGGACCTGACCGACGTTGAGCACACTGCGTGACATGGCGACCTCTTCTTGTTCTGGGGTGTCTTCGTATTGTTCACCCGCGCCCGGGCGGGACGGCGGATGCGGGCTGAGGCAGGGTTCTGGCGAGGCCGGGGTGTTGCGCACACCCCGGCCCCACCGCCGTCCCACCGGGGTTCAGGCGCCGTTCTCGTGCTGTTTCACGACGAGAGCGACGACCTCCTCGTATTGCGGCGCGTTCATGAAGTTGTCGACCGACACGTGCACGGCCTTGCCGTTGCGCTCGCGGGCCCGATCGGTCAGCTGCTGCTGCGTCACGATGAGATCCTCGGTGCCGTCGAGGTTCGCGATCGCCTTGTTGGTGACTGAGACGTCCTCGACGCCCGCCTTCTTGATCTTGTTGCGCAGCACGCTCGCGCCCATCGCCGACGACCCCATGCCCGCGTCGCACGCGAACACGATGTTGCGGATCGGGGCGGTCGCGGCGGTCGCGCTGGCGTGCAGGCCGGCGAGGGCATCCGACTTCTTGCCCTTGTTCGCCTCGGTCTGCGCGATGGCCGCCTCGAACGACGCACTGGCGGCGCCTTCGGCAGCCAGGTCGCGCCCCCGCGAGGCGCGCAGGATGACGCCGGCGATGAGGAAGGTGACCGTCGCCGCGAGGATCACGGAGAGATAGACCACCATCAGGTTGCCGACCCCGCCGCCGATCGCCGCCGCGGAGACGGCGATGATGCTGCCCGGCGCGGCCGGGAACCCGAGCCCGCCGCCGAGGAGCATGTTCGTCGTCACACCGGTCGCGCCGCCCGCGATGAGGGCGAGGATCGTCATCGGCTTGCTCAGCGCGTACGGGAAGTAGATCTCGTGGATGCCGCCGAAGAACTGGATGATGATCGCACCGGGAGCCGACGCCTTCGCCGCGCCGACGCCGAAGAACGTGAACGCGAGCAGCAGACCGACACCGGGGCCGGGGTTGGCCTCGATGAGGAACAGGATCGACTTGCCGACCTCGTCGGCCTGCTGGATGCCCAGCGGCGTGAACACGCCGTGGTTGATGGCGTTGTTGAGGAAGAGCACCTTCGCGGGCTCGACGATGATCGACAGCAGCGGCAGCAGGTGCAGGTTGACGAGCCAGCCGACGACACCGCCGAGGAACGCGCTGATGCCGAGCATGACGGGGCCGAAGGCGAAGAAGCCGACGATCGCGAGGATCATGCCGAGGATGCCGGCGGAGAAGTTGTTCACCAGCATCTCGAAGCCGGGCTTGATCTTGCCGTCCCACAGCTTGTCCATCTGCTTCGTGATCCACGCCGCGAGCGGGCCCATGATCATCGCGCCGAGGAACATCGGGATGTCGGTGCCCACGATGACGCCCATCGTCGCGATCGTGGCGACCACGCCGCCGCGCTCGGCGTACACCATGCGTCCGCCCGTGTTGGCGATCAGCAGCGGCAGGAGGTAGGTGACCATCGGTCCCACGAGGCCGACATAGGCGAGGAAGTGGCCGACGACGTTGCCGTCGTCGTCCTTCGCCTCGGCGAGAGCCGTCATCGCGCCCTGCCAGTTGATGACGGACGAGTCGCCGCCGCCCCCGATGATCTCCGCGACGGGGAACCAGTGCCAGCCGAACGGGCTGTTCGCACCGAAGAACCCCGCGCTGATGAACAGCATCGTGATGAAGCCCCAGGCGATGAACGCCGCGATGTTGGGCATGATCATGCCCGAGAGGAACGTGCCGAAGCGTTGTACTCCGACCCGTGCCCGGTTCACCCCGGTCGCGGGGGTCGAGGCCGTTGTCATGTGTGTCTTCTCCTTCGGGTGATCCGCGGTCAGGCCGCGGAGGTCTCGGCAGCCGCCTGCGCCGCGGCGCGGGCGGCTGCCGCGTCGTCGGCAGCGAGTGCGGCGGCGGCGATGCGCTCGGCATCGGCGCGAGTGTGGTTCAGCAGCGATGCGCGCACGTCGGCGAGGGCCGTCGGCGCCATCGACAGCGTCGTCGCGCCGAGGCCGACGAGCACGACCGCCAGCAGCGGGTCGGCGGCGGCCTCGCCGCAGATGCCCACCGGCTTGCCGTTGGCGCGCCCCCCGTCGGCGGTCGCCTTCACGAGGCGCAGCACCGCCGGATGCCACGGGTCCTGGAACGACGCGACCGAACCGAGCAGCCGGTCGGCGGCCATCGTGTACTGGGTGAGGTCGTTCGTGCCGATCGAGGCGAAGTCGGCGATCGCGAGCACGCGATCGGCCAGCAGCGCCGAGGAGGGCACCTCGACCATGACGCCGGCGGTCTTGATGCCGTACTCGCGCGCGATCGTCGTGAAGTACTCGGTCTCCTCGACGGTGGCGACCATCGGCGCCATGACCCAGAGGTCGGCCTCGGTGGCGGCATCCGCGTTCGCCAGCGCCGTCAGCTGCTCGCGCAGGATGTCCTCGCTGGCGCGCAGGGCCCGCAGGCCCCGCAGGCCCAGGGCGGGGTTGTCCTCGTGGGCGTCGTTGAGGAAGGCGAGGGGCTTGTCGGCACCGGCATCCAGCGCGCGCACGACGACCTTCTTGCCCGGGAACGCCTGCAGCAGCTCGGTGTACGCCGCGGTCTGCTCCTGCACGGTCGGCGCCTGCGTCGACGACAGGAACAGGAACTCGGTGCGGAACAGGCCCACGCCCTCGGCGCCCAGCGCCACGGCCTCGGCGGCGCCGCCGGGCTTGCCGAGGTTGGCCAGCAGCGGCACGGCCGAGCCGTCTTTGAGCGCGCCGGGAGTGATGGGGGCCGACGCCGCCGCCGCCCGCGCGTCGGCGCGGTGCTGCGCCTGCTCCAGGTCGCCGGCCGTGGGCCGGCTCGTGACGATGCCCTTCGCGGCGTCGACGATGACGGTCTCGCCGTCGACGAGATCCTTCGCGGCGGCGACGCCGACGACGGCGACGATCGACTTCTCGCGGGCGAGGATCGCGGTGTGCGAGGTCGGGCCGCCGTCGGTCGTGACGAGGGCCAGCACCTGGTCGAGGTCGAGCAGCGCGGTGTCGGCGGGCGCCAGGTCGCGCGCGACGAGCACGTACGGGTGGCCGGGGTCGGGCACGCCCGGCGCGGGCAGGCCGCGCAGTCGGGCGATGACGCGCTGCGCGACGTCGTCGAGGTCGGCGGCGCGCTCGCCGAGGTAGCCGCCCATCGCGGCGAGGGTGTCGCGGAAGCTCGCGAACGCCGCGTGCACGGCGTATTCGCCGGTCTTCCCGGCGTTCACGCGCGTGGCGACCTCGGCATCCAGGGTCGGATCCTCGGCCATCATGGCCTGCGCCTCGAGAACCTCGCGAGCCAGGCCGCCGGCCTTCGCGCCGCGCTCCTCCAGCTCGCGGGCGACTGCCGCGACCGCTTCGCGCACGCGGGCCTGCTCCTGGTCGGGGGTGAGGGTGCTCGCCACATCGTCCGGGGCGGGCAGGGGCTCGGCCATCCGTGCCACCGGCCCCTGGGCGACGCCCAGGCCGATTCCGACTCCGCGCAGTTCAGTCATGTCGATGTTCCCGTCTCAGTTCTCGTCGTGATCAGTGGTCAGAAGCTCGGTGAGGACATCGAGCAGCTCGTTCGCGCCCTCCCCGTCGGTGGTGAGGGTGACGTAGTCGCCCTTCTCGGCGCCGAGGGCGATGACACCGAGGATGCTGGCGGCGTTCACCGGTGCGCCGGCCCCCTTGGCGATCGTCACCGGAACCCCGGCGTCTTTCACCGCCTGGGTGAACAGCTTCGCCGGGCGGGCGTGCAGTCCGTGCGACGATCCGATGCGGACCGTGCGAGACACTTCGGTCATGCGGGGTTCCTCTCCGTGGATGGGGGCGATGCGGTGGCGGATAGAGCGTCGATGAGGGCCAGGGTGCGCGTGCCGTCGCGGTCGGCGAAGACATCGGGCGGAAGCAGCGCGACCGTCGTGCCGCGCGCCTCGTCGCGGATGCGGGCGAGCGCGGCCGCCAGGTGCGGGCCGAGGAGGATCACGTCGGCGACGCCGGCGGCGATCGAGGTCTCGGTGCCCGCCGCCGCGGTCACCTCGCGGCCGGCCGCCTCGGCGGCACTCCGGATGCGCTGCGCCACGAACGTGCTCGACGCTCCCGCCCCGCACACCACCAGGATCCTCATCGATCCGCCTCCTTTGTGGCCATTCTTGTGAAAACGCTGGGAGCGGACAACCATTCCTGTTTCCGCGGGGGCGGAAACCCGTCGCAGACGCGCGCGCCGCGCGTGGTTGACTGGATGCCGTGAGCAGAGCGCGCCAGGACCGGGTCATCGCGCTGCTCATCCGGGAGGGCGACTGGGTGACGGCGTCAGAACTGGCCGACATCGTCGGCGTGACGCCGCGCAGCATCCGCAGCTACGTGACGGCGTTGAACGCGCGCGTGCCCGGCGGCGCCGCCGTCGAGTCGGGCCCGACCGGATACCGCGCCGGCGCCGAAGCCTCGGCCGCGCTCCACGCCGCCAGCGACGCGGCGACACCGAGCGAGCGCGTGCACCGGCTCGTGCGCGCGCTGCTGGACACGCCGGACGGCGTCGACGTGCACGACGTGGCGCAGCAGTTCTTCGTGAGCCCGGCGACGCTGGAGGGCGACCTCGCCCGGGTGCGGGCGCTGCTCGGCGACACCGACCTGACGCTCGAGCGCAGCGGCGCACGCGCGCGGCTGCGCGGCACCGAGATGGCGCAGCGGCGCCTGCTCAGCCGGCTCGCCCACGAGGAGACCGAGGACGGCGCGTTCGACCTCGAGGCCCTGCGGCGCAGCCTCGGCGCGGGCTCCATCGGCGAGGCCGTGTTCGGTCCGTTCAAGGCCGACCTCGTGGCCGGGCTCGGCGCGCTCGGCTACTTCGTCAACGAGCTCGGCATCGGCGACGTCATGATGCACATCGCCATCACCGCCGACCGCGTCGCGCACGGGCGGGCGCTGGAGGCCACCCTGGCCGGCACCGTCCCGCCCGCGCAGGAGCAGATCGCCGAGCTCATCGACCGGCTGTGCGCGCAGCACCTCGACGTGCGGCTCGGCGAGGGCGACCGGCGCCATCTCGCCGCGCTCGTGCTGGGGCGCGTCGTGGCGCCGGGGGCGTCGGAGGCGGCATCCGTCATCCGCGAGCGGCTGCAGCCCGATGTCGAGGCCGCGGTGCGCGATGTCGTGCACCGCGCCTCGGCAGAGTTCCTCGTCGACCTCGAAGACGACGACTTCCTGCTGCGCCTCGCGCTGCACGTGCAGAACCTGCGACTGCGCGCGCAGGAGCAGGCGTGGTCGCGCAACCCCCTCACCCGGTCGCTGAAGGCGACGCATCCGATGATCTTCGAGGTGGCGGTGTTCATCGCCGACGGGCTGCGAGGGCTCCTCGGCATCCCCATCCTCGACGACGAGATCGCCTACATCGCGATGCACGTCGGCGGGCGCCTGGAGCGCAGCCGCCGCGCGAGCGCCATGCTGACCGCGACGATCGTGTGCCCCGGATACTACGAGCTGCACGAACTGCTGCGCTCGAGCATCGACCGCTCCCTCGGCCAGGCCGTCGACGTCGTCGGCGTCGACACCCGCGCCGACCCCGACTGGGAGTCGATCGACACCGACCTCGTGCTCACGACGATCGACCCGCCGGTCGCGAGCGACCGGATCGTGCGCATCCAGCCGTTCCTCACCGAGGGCGACATCGAGCGGGTGCAGGCGGCGGCCGGCCGGGTGCGCCGCGGGCGGCGCCTGGCGCGGCTGCGCGCCGAGCTGGAGCGCTATTTCTCCGCCGCCGCGTTCGTGGCCCCGGCGCCGTCGGATGCCGACCAGGAGAAGACGATCCGGATGCTGGGGGCGCTGCTGGTCGCGCAGGGCGTCATCGACGACGACTACGTCGAGCGCACGCTGGAGCGCGAGCGGCTGTCGTCGACGGCGTTCACCGACGCCCTCGCCGTACCGCACGCCCTCGGGATGACCGCCACCCGCACCGCCATCGCCGTCGCCATCGCCGACCCGTCGATGGCCTGGGGAGGCGGCGACGCCCGCGTGCAGGTGGTCGCGATGGTGGCCTTCTCGGAGAGCGACCGCGAGGCGTTCCAGACCGTCTTCGAGCAGCTTGTCGAGGTGTTCAGCGAGCGCGACAGCGTGCAGCGGATCGTGCGCCGCGCGACGACGTTCGCCGCGTTCCTCGACGAACTGGTCGCCGTCGTCGACGGGTAGTTCGCGCTCCGGCACTGCGCGTGGGGCATCCGCGCCGATGGTTGCGAAGTCCGCAGAATGCGACGTACTCCGCAGGATTCGGCCGAAATCCTGCGGAGTACGTGAGATTCTGCGGACTTGGTCGGGGGATGCGCGGGCTCAGCCGCGCGCGAGGCGCCGTTGGAGGCCGAGCCGCACGGCCGGCCACTCGTGCGGGAGGATCGAGTAGACGACGGTGTCCCGCATGGTGCCGTCGGGGCCGAGACGATGGTTGCGCAGCACGCCGTCGAGCTTCGCGCCGAGCCGTTCGATCGCGGCGCGCGATTGACGGTTGTGCCAGTGCGTGCGGAACTCGACCGCGATCGCGTCGCACGCCTCGAACGCGTGACCGAGCAGCAGCAGCTTCGCGGCGGTGTTGACGCCGGTGCGCTGCACGGCGGGCGAGAGCCACGTGTAGCCGATCTCGACGTGGCGATGGGCCTCGTCGATGTTGCAGTAGGTCGTCATGCCCACGGCGCGCCCGCCCGCGACGACCGCGAAGGGGTTCATGCGCCCCGCGGCATGTTCGCCGAGCCGGTGCGCGATCTCCTCGCCGACGGATGCCGGCACCGACGTGTACCACGCGTAGTCCAGCCCCTCCCGGGCCGCCGTGAGGTCGTCGGTGTGCGCGGGTGTGAGCGGCTCGAGCCGCACGTGGGCGTTCTCCAGCACGACGGGGTCGTTCAGCAGCATCCCTCGAGCGTACTCACGCCTGCGCGGTGGCGACGAGGCCACGCGCGGCGGCATCGAGGGCGGCCAGGCGCGCGTCGGCATCGGGCGCCGACGTGCCGCGCACGTCGAGGTACACCTTGAGCTTCGGCTCGGTGCCGCTGGGGCGCACGATGACGCGCGAGCCGTCGGCCAGCCACAGTCGCAGCACGTCGCTGGGCGGCAGGCCGTCGCCGGGTGTCGAGGAGGCGTCGGGCGTCAGCAGGTCGTCGAAGCGGTCGACCGCGACCTCGCCGAGCGCGGCGGGCGGTGCCGCGCGCAGCGCGGCCATGATCCGCCCGATGATCGAGACGTCGTCGACCCGCAGCGACACCTGCCCGGACTGGAAGTACCCGAACGTCTCCTGGAACTGCGCCAGCAGATCGGCGACGCTCTGCCCGCGCTCGCGCGCCTCGGCGATGAGCCCGAGCATCGCGACCGCCGCCGAGATGCCGTCCTTGTCGCGCACCGTCGACGGGTTCACGAGGTAGCCGAGCGCCTCCTCGAAGCCGTAGATCAGGCCCGGCGCGCGCGAGATCCACTTGAATCCCGTGAGCGTCGTGTGGAACCCGAGGCCGTAGTGCTCGGCGATCGCCTGCAACCCGGGCGACGAGACCAGCGAGCACGCCAGCGAGCCCGAGCCCGAAGCGCGTGCCCCGGCCTGCCAGCCCAGCAGCAGCCCGACCTCGTTCCCGGTCAGGCGGCGCCAGCCGGCGGCATCCGGGATCGCGACGGCGAGACGGTCGGCGTCGGGGTCGTTCGCGAGCGCGAACTCGGCACCGACGGCACGCGCGGTCTCGAAGGTGAGATCCATCGCGCCGGGCTCTTCCGGGTTGGGGAAGGCCACCGTCGGGAAGCGCCCGTCGGGGTCGATCTGCGCCGTGACGACCGTGGGCAGCGGGTATCCGGCGCGCTCCACGATCTTCGCGAGCGTCTCGTAGCCCACGCCATGCATGGCCGTGTAGACCCAGTTCAGCTCCCCGGCACCGCGCGGGGCGGGCGCGACCAGGGCGGTCGCGGAGACGTAGGCCTCGACGACCGCTTCGTCCGCCAGTTCGTATTCCCCGCGCGGCATATCGCCGACGACGGATGCCGCAGCCACCGCCTCGATGTGCGCTGCGATCTCGGCATCCGCCGGCGATACGATCTGCGACCCCTCGTCGGCACCGCCGAGATAGACCTTGTAGCCGTTGTCGTCGGGCGGGTTGTGCGAGGCGGTCACCATGACGCCCGCGTCGGCGCCGAGGTGGCGCACCGCGAAGGCGAGCACGGGCGTCGGCAGCAGCCGCGGCAGCAGGATCGCCCGCAGGCCCGCGCCGGCGAACAGCTCCGCCGAGTCGCGCGCGAACACGTCGGAGTTGCGGCGCCCGTCGTAGCCGATGACGACCACCGGCGTCGCGCCCGTCGCCCGGGAACGCAGGTACGCCGCGAACCCGGCGGCGGCCTGCGACACGAGCACCCGGTTCATCCGGTTGCTGCCGGCGCCGAGCGCACCGCGCAGCCCGGCCGTGCCGAACTGCAGACGGGTGTCGAAGCGGTCGTGGAGGTCCGCGACGGCATCCGTCTCACCCGCCTCGGCCCGGGCGATCAGGCCCGCCAGCTCGGTGCGGGTGACGTCGTCGGGATCTTGCGCGAGCCAGGCCCGCGCGATGCCCCCGATGCCCACGGCGCCGGTCACATCGCGCCGATGATCCGCGCGAGCAGCGGGCCGATGACCGACTCGGCGGCACGCCCCGCCTCGAGGACCTCCTGGTGGCTGAGCGGCGTCGTCTTGACGCCGGCGGCGAGGTTGGTCGCGAGGGAGATGCCGAGCACCTCGAGCCCCGACTGCCGGGCCGCGATCGCCTCGAGGGCCGTCGACATGCCGACCAGGTCGCCGCCGATGATCTTGGCGTAGCGCACCTCCGCCGGAGTCTCATAGTGCGGGCCGGGGAACTGCACGTACACGCCCTCGGGCAGCGACGGGTCGATCGACTGCGCGATGTCGCGCAGCCGCCGCGAGTACAGGTCGGTGAGGTCGATGAACTTGGCGCCCTGCGCGGGCGAGGACCCGGTGAGGTTGATGTGGTCGCTGATCAGCACCGGCGTTCCCGGCCCCCAGGCGGGGCGGATGGAGCCGGCGCCGTTGGTGAGCACCATGATCTTCGCGCCGGTGGCCGCCGCGGCACGCACGCTGTGCACGACGAAGCGCACGGCCTTGCCCTCGTAGTAGTGCGTGCGCGCGCCGATCACGAGCACGCGCTTGCCGCGCGGCGTGACGATGCTGCGCAGGGTTCCCACGTGGCCCTCGGCCGCGGGGCGCGAGAAGCCGGTGACCTCGGTGGCGGGGATCTCGGCGACGGTCTCGCCGATGAGGTCGGCCGCCTTTCCCCAGCCCGAGCCGAGGGTCACGGCGATGTCGTGGCGCTCGACGCCGGTCAGGCGTGCGATGTCGGCTGCCGCGTCGGCGGCGATGGCGATGACGTCGGCGTCAGGTGCGCCGAGGGGGTTCTCGTTGGACATGCTCCCACTCTAGGAACTCGGCGGCGATCACGACTAGACCGCGCTACTGAAAGAATGGTCGCCATGTCCTCGAGCTTCGTCAACACCCAGTCCGTCGCCGTCCTCGGCGGCGGGCCCGGCGGCTACGAGGCGGCGCTGGCCGCCGCCCAGCTCGGGGCCGAGGTCACCCTCGTCGAGCGCGCCGGCGTGGGGGGAGCGGCGGTCATCACCGATGTCGTCCCGTCGAAGAGCCTCATCGCCACGGCCGACGCCGCCGTCGCGATCGCCGAGGCATCCGACCTCGGCGTGCAGCTGTTCGCGAAGGATGCCGCGGGCAAGCCCCTCAAGCCCCAGGTCGCGATCAACCTTGCCGCCGTCAACAAGCGGCTGCTCTCGCTCGCGCGTCAGCAGTCCGACGACATGCGCCTGCAGCTGGTCGAGGCGGGCGTGCGCATCATCTCCGGGCACGGGCGGCTCGAAGACCGCAACGCCATCGTCGTCTCGACCGGCCCCGGCGGCACCGACTTCGACCGTGTCGAGGCCGACACCCTCGTCGTCGCGGTGGGCGCGTCGCCGCGCGAGCTGCCCACGGCGGAGCCCGACGGCGACCGCATCCTCACCTGGACCCAGCTGTACGACATGCAGGCGCTGCCCGAGCATCTCGTCGTCGTCGGCTCCGGCGTCACCGGCGCCGAGTTCGCCTCGGCGTACATGAACCTCGGCGCGAAGGTGACGCTCGTCTCCAGCCGCGACCGCGTGCTTCCCGGCGAGGACCAGGATGCCGCCGCCGTGCTCGAGAAGGTCTTCAAGCGCGGCGGGATGACGGTGCTGTCGAAATCGCGCGCCGAGTCGGTCGCGCGCACCGCCGACGGCGTCGTCGTGACCCTCGCGGACGGCCGCACGGTCTCGGGCAGCCACTGCCTCATGGCGGTCGGTTCGATCCCGAACACCGCCGGCATCGGGCTGGAGGAGGCCGGCATCCAGCTCGCGGATTCCGGCCACATCGAGGTCAACCGCGTCGCCCGCACGTCGGTGCCGAACATCTACGCGGCCGGCGACTGCACGACCTTCGTGCCCCTGGCATCCGTCGCGTCGATGCAGGGGCGCACCGCCGTCTTCCACGCGCTCGGCGACATCGTCATCCCGCTCGGTCGCCGTCGCATCACGGCGAACGTCTTCACGGCGCCCGAGATCGCGACGGTCGGCCTGCAGGAGCAGGATCTGGATGCCGAGGGCATCAGCGGCTACGTGTACAAGCTGCCGCTGGCGGCCAACCCGCGCGCGAAGATGCTGGGGATCAAGGACGGCTTCATCAAGATCATCGGCCATCGGGGCAGCGGCACCGTCCTCGGCGGCGTCATCGTCGCGCCGCGCGCGTCGGAGCTCATCTACCCGATCGCGATCGCCGTCGAACGCCGCCTGACCGTCGATCAGGTCTCGCGCGTGTTCGCGGTGTACCCGTCGCTGTCGGGTTCGATCACCGACGCGACCCGCGCGATGCACCTCGTCACGCGCGACGCCGACGTCGTCAGCTGACGCGCCGTCGTTTCCTCCTCGCGCCGTCGTTTCCCGCACGCGCGGCCCTGCTCCCGCGGCCCTGCTCCCGCGGCTCTGCTTGCGCTGTCGTTTCCCGCTCCCGCGGCTCTGCTTGCGCTGTCGTTTCCCGCTCCCGCGGCTCTGCTTGCGCTGTCGTTTCCCGCTCCCGCGGCCCTGCTCGCGCTGTCGTTTCCCGCTCCCGCGGCTCTGCTTGCGCTGCCGTTTCCTGGTTGCGCTGTCGTTCCCGCTCCCGCGGCTCTGCTTGCGCTGTCGTTTCCCGCTCGCGCGGCCCTGCTCGCGCTGTCGTTTCCTGCACGCGCGGCTGAACTTTCGGCAGCGCGTGCAGGTTTCGACAGCGCGACGCGCGTGAGGATGCCGGGTGTGGCCGCGCGGCACGTCCAGCGATTGGCCGGTGAGGTGGTCGGCCGCCACGCGGCGGATGCCACTCGGACGCGCGGTCAGCAGCGGCAGAGCTGGCGCAATCCGGGGTGACGTGTGCGTTTGTGCCCGGATGTCGCCAAGTCTGCGCGGTGGGTTTCACCGAATGTGGCGGGTTTCGGGGTGATGCGCGAGTGTGGGCCCGGATGCTGCCAGATCTGCGAACCGATCCAGCACGCGTGCCGGTCGCTGCAGGCTTCGGTGGTCAGCGCCTGCGCGTACCGGCCGATGCGGCGCGGCTTCTCTGACGTCGGCGGTGTGCCAAACGCAGGGCCGATTGCGCATCTGCAGCCGGTGGACGGCCGGAAGGGACGTTTCGCCCTGCGTTTGGCACGGCAGCCGCGGGTGGTCTGCGCATGACGGACGGCACGTGGCCGGCGCCGATTCGATAGCGTGTGCACATTTCGACGGCGCGTCGCGCGACGGGTGCGACGGTGGCGCGATGGGGCGTGCGGCACGGCGCCGACGTCGTCAGCTGACGCGCGGCTCTGCTCGCGCTGTCGTTTCCTGCACGCGCGGTCGAAATTTCGATAGCGCGTGCAGGAAACGACAGCGCGAGAGCCGCGACGGCGCAACGCGGGAGGGCGGCGGCGCGACGGGTGAGGGCGGCGGCGGCGGTGCGGCGGGGCGGCGGCGACGGCGCAACGCGGGAGGGCGGCGGCGCAACGCGGGAGGGCGGCGGCGCGACGGGGGAGGGCAGCGGCGCGACGGGGGAGGGCGGCGACGGCGGTGCGGCGGTGGCGCGACGGGGGAGGCGTGGGGGGCTCAGCTGATCGTCAGCAGCTGGTGCCCGGCCGAGACGGTCGTGCCCGGCGCGGCGTTGATCGCGCCCACGACGCCGTCCTTGTGCGCCTGGATGGGCTGCTCCATCTTCATCGCCTCGAGCACGACGACGAGGTCGCCCTTGACGACGTGCTGGCCGTCTTCGACCGCGACCTTGACGATCGTGGCCTGCATGGGCGCCTTCACGGCATCGCCCGACGCGCCCGCCATGACGGTCGGCGCGTGCGAGCGCCGCGACGGCGGCACGGCGGCGGGGCGGCCGATCTTGGTGGGAGCGGTGACGATGCGGTCGGGCAGGCTCACCTCGAGGCGCTTGCCCGAGACCTCGACGACGACGGTGTGGCGTCCCTCGGCCTCGGCGGGCGACTCCAGCTCACCGTCCCACGGCGGGATGTCGTTCACGAACTCGGTCTCGATCCACCGCGTGAACACGCCGAAGCGCCCGTCCTCCGCCGTGAAGGCGGGGTCGCGCACGACCTTGCGGTGGAACGGCAGCACGGTCGGCATGCCGGAGACCTCGAACTCGTCGAGGGCGCGGCGTGAGCGCTCCAGCGCCTCGGCGCGATCGCGGCCGGTGACGATGAGCTTGCCCAGCAGCGAGTCGAACGCGCCGCTCACGCTGTCGCCCGCGGTCACGCCGGAATCGAGGCGCAGCCCCGGCCCGCCGAACGTCTTGAACTGGTGGATGCGGCCCGGCTGCGGGAGGAACCCGCGCCCGGGGTCTTCGCCGTTGATGCGGAACTCGATGGAGTGGCCGACGGCCACCGGGTCGTCGTCGTCGAGCAGGCCCCCTCGGCGATGCGGAACTGCTCCCGCACGAGGTCGATGCCGGTGACCTCCTCGGAGACCGGGTGCTCCACCTGCAGGCGGGTGTTCACCTCGAGGAACGAGATCGTCCCGTCGGCGCCGATGAGGAACTCGCAGGTCCCGGCCCCGACGTAGCCGACCTCGCGCAGGATCGCCTTGGACGCCTCGTACAGCACGCGGTTCTGCGCGTCGGTCAAAAACGGCGCGGGCGCCTCTTCGACGAGCTTCTGATGGCGGCGCTGCAGCGAGCAGTCGCGGGTGGACACGACGACGACGGTGCCCGCGGCATCCGCGAGGCACTGCGTCTCGACGTGACGCGGCTTGTCGAGGTACTTCTCCACGAAGCACTCGCCGCGGCCGAAGGCGGTGATCGCCTCGCGGGTGGCCGACTCGAACAGCTCGGCGACCTCGTCGAGCTCGCGGGCGACCTTCAGGCCGCGACCGCCGCCGCCGTAGGCGGCCTTGATGGCGATGGGCAGGCCGTACTCCTGCGCGAACGCGATGACCTCCTCGGCGCCGTCGACCGGTCCGGGCGTGCCGGGGGCCAGCGGCGCGCCGACCTTCTCGGCGACGTGCCGAGCCGTGACCTTGTCGCCGAGAGCCTCGATGGCCTCGGGGCTCGGGCCGATCCAGACGAGGCCGGCGGCGATGACGGCGCGCGCGAAGTCGGCGTTCTCGGCGAGGAAGCCGTAGCCGGGGTGCACGGCGTCGGCGCCGGAGCGGCGGGCGACGGAGAGGATCTTCTCGATCGACAGGTAGGTGTCGGCGCTCGTCGCCCCCTCGAGGGCGTACGCCTCGTCGGCGAGCTTCGCGTGCATCGCGTCGCGGTCCTGGTCGGCGTAGACGGCGACCGAACCCTTGCCGGAGTCGCGCGCGGCGCGGATGACGCGCACGGCGATCTCCCCGCGGTTCGCGACGAGCACTTTGGTGATCTGCTGCGGCACGATCTCAGGCATGGATGCCAGCCTACCGAGCCTTCGGGGGTCGCCTTTGGATAACTCGCACAAGATCCGCGGGAAATCGTGTGTGGAATCGTCTGGAAGGCTACGCCGTCGCGGGGATGCCGGCATCCCACAGGTCGGTCCAGGTGACGCCGAGTTCGCCGCAGAGGCGTCGCACGGTCGACAGCGACATGCCGACGACGGTGGACGGGTCGCCGTCGACGCGCTCGATGAACGCGCCGCCGAGGCTGTCGACGGTGAAAGCGCCGGCGACCTGCAGCGGCTCGCCGGAGGCGACGTAGGCGTCGATCTCGGCGTCGGTGAGGTCGTCGACGAACGTGACGGATGCCGCGGCCACCGCGTGCGCCTCGCGCGGCGCCGCGCCGGGGCCGAGCCGCCACACGCTGTGCCCGGAGTGCAGCATGCCCGTGCGGCCGCGCATCTCGTGCCAGCGGGTCGTGGCGACCTCGGGCAGGAGGGGCTTGCCGAGGATCCGGCCGTCGAGCTCGAACATCGAGTCGCCGCCGATGACGATGCCGTCGAACCCCGGCTCGTCGGCCGCGAGCCGCGCCGCGACGTCGGCGGCCTTGCGTCGCGCGAGCAGCAGGACGTGCTCGTCGGGCGCCAGCACCCGCCCTTCGCCGGCCTCGACCGCCGCGATCACCGCCTCTTCGTCCACCTGGGGCGCCCGCAGGAGCGGTTCGATGCCGGCCTGGCGCAGCAGCATCCGTCGGGCGGGGGAGGTCGAGGCCAGGCACACGCGCATGTCCTCACGCTATCCCGGCCGGTGCGCACCCCGCGCCGACGCGGAAGGCACGCGGTCGCGGAAGGGGCGAGGATAGGAGGATGCAGACCGGCGAGCTCCTCGACCTCGACGTCACCGATGTCGCGCACGGCGGGGTGTTCGTCGCCCGCCACGACGGGCGCGTCGTCTTCGTCGCCGACGCGATCCCCGGCGAGCGGGTGCGGGTGCAGCTGACCGACACCGCCAAGCCGGCGTTCTGGCGGGGCGATGTCGTCGAGGTGCTCGCCGCCTCGCCGCACCGCCGCCCGCACGTCTGGGCGGCGGCCGACGTGGGCGTGGCCGACCGCCCCGGCGGCGCGGACTTCGGCCACATCGACCTCGCCCACCAGCGGGAGCTGAAGCTGCGGGTGCTCCTGGACGCCCTGGAGCGCTTCGGCGGCATGACGCAGCCGGCCGCCACGATCGAAGGCGCGCCGCCGCTGCTGTCGCCGGCCGGCGAGATCGTCGCGCAGGAGACCCCGGATGCCACGCGCTGGCGCACCCGGGTCAGTCTGCACGTCGACGCCGACGGCCGCGTCGGCCCCTATGCCGCCCGCAGTCACCGCGTCGTCGAGACCGACGACCTGCCGCTCGCGACCGCCGAGATCGAGGCCGCCGCCGACGCCCTCCGCGCGGGGCCGCCCCTGCCCGCGGGGCGCATCGATCTCGTCCAGCCCGCCGACGGGCGCGTGCGGGTGATCCCGCGGCCCGAGGCCCGGCGGCGCCCTCGCGGCCCCGCGCGGCGCCCTGCGAACGACCCCGCCCGCGAGACGGTGATCGAGCGGGTCGGCGACCGCGCGTTCCGCGTGGATGCCGGGGGCTTCTGGCAGGTGCACCGTCTCGCCGCGCCCTCGCTGTCGAGCACCGCCGCGGCGATGATCGAGGGCGCCGTCGACCCGGATGCGCAGCATCTCGACCTGTACGGCGGCGTCGGGCTGTTCGCCGCCGCGATCGCCGGCCTCGGCGGTACCCGCATCACGACGGTCGAATCCGACCCGCGCGCCACCGCGCACGCGGGCGAGAACCTCGCCGACTGGGTCGGTGCGCGCGCCGAGACCGACCGTACCGACCGGTACCTGGCGCGCCTGCTCGCGCAGGCCGGCGGCGCCGAGCGGGAGCGCCTGGCGCGCGGGGTCGTGCTGCTCGACCCGCCGCGGGCCGGAGCCGGCCGGCAGGTCGTGGAACAGGTCGCCGCGCTGCGGCCGGCATCCGTCGTGTACGTGGCGTGCGACCCGGTCGCGCTCGCGCGCGACCTCGGCACGTTCCGCGCGCAGGGGTACGAGCCGCGCCGCATCCATGCGCTCGACCTGTTTCCGCACTCGCACCATGTCGAGGCGGTCGCGGTACTGGCGCCGGCGTGAGGGCTGGCTAGGCTGGCGGCATGACGCGCGTCGCCCTCATCGACGATCACGAGTCCGTGCGTCTCGGGCTCGAGGCGGCGTGTGCGCGCACCGGCGAGATCGCGATCGCCTTCTCCGGCAGCACGGTGCGCTCGTACCTGCAGTGGCGCGCGCACACGGGCGCGGCCCCGGCGGACGTCGTCGTGCTCGACCTGACCCTGGGTGACGGGACGACCCCGAGCGAGAACGTGTGCGGCCTCGTCGGCGACGGATCGCCCGTGCTCATCCACAGCGTCGCCGATCGGCCGGTCGCGGTCCGCGAGGCTCTCGCGGCGGGCGCCGCCGGGGTCATCAGCAAGGCCTCGCGCACCGACGACGTGCTCGCCGCCATTCGCACGATCGCGCGCGGCGACGCCCTCGACAACATCGAATGGGCCAGCGCCGTCGAGGGCGACCGCGCCTTCGCCGACGCGCAGCTGTCGGCGCGCGAGCGCGAGGTGCTGCGCCTGTACGCGGCGGGCCTGCCGCTGAAGGCCGTCGCCGAGCGGCTCGGGGTGGCGTACTCGACCGCGAAGGAGAACATCACGCGCGTGCGGGTGAAGTACGTCGAGGTCGGCCGTCCCGCGCGCACCAAGATCGAGCTGCTGCACCGCGCCATCGAAGACGGCCTCGTGTCCGAGCACACCGGTGACAGCTGACGGGGCGCCGGTCGCCGCCGAACCGAGGCTCGGCACGGAGACGTTCACCCAGGCCCGTGTGGAGCGGATCCTCGGCATCGTGGTGGCGCTCGGCTGCGCCGTGCTCGGCGTGCAGGCGTTGATCAACGCGCTGGCCTCTCCGCAGGCCGATCAGCAGTGGCGGCAGCCGCTGATCGCTGCGGTCTTCGTGCCGCTCGCGCTCATGATCCTCGCGTGCGCGAGCGGCATCGCGGTGCGCACCATGTCGGCCGCCTTCGCGATCGTGTTTCCGCTCGTGCTCGTGGTGTGGCCCGTCGCGACGGCCGGCCACACCGAGTACTCGGGCGTCGCCCCGGGGGTCTGGTATCTGCTCAACGTCGCCACCGTCGCCGCCGTCATGGCGTTTCGCCTGCCGCTGCAGGTGGTGTGGGCGGGAGCGATCCCCGCGTTGTACGCCGTCGTGCGCATCCTGCAGCTCCACGCCGACCCGCAGCAGGCGGTCGAGGTCGTGCTCGACGCGGCCTTCGCGATGATCCTCGCCGGCGTGCTGATCGCCCTCGCCTGGATGCTGCGCTCCGCCGCGATCGGCATCGATCGCGCGCGCCGCGACGCCCGCGGATCGTATGCCGCCGCCGCCGCGGCGGCCGCGGCGGAGACCGAGCGGGTCGCCGTCGCCGCGCTCATGCACGACAGCGTGCTGGCCGCACTCATCGCCGCCGAGCGCGCCGGCGCGCCGCGCGAGCAGGCCCTTGCCGCCACCATGGCCCGCGAGGCGCTGACCCGGCTGGCGAACGCCGATCGCGACGCGGGCGAGGGATCGGACGAACCCGTCTGCGCCGACGCGATCGTCGCGCAGCTGCAGACCGTGCTGGCCGAGACGGGGGCGTCCTCGCCGGAGGTGACGAGGGTGATCACCGTGGATGCCGGCACCCTCCCCGGCCGGGTCGCGCGCGCACTCGTGCTGGCGGCGACGCAGGCCATCGCCAACGCCGTGCAGCACGCCGCCGCCGAGGGGCTGGCGGTGGCGGTCTACGCCGACCGTCTCGGCATCCGGGTGCGAGTCGACGACCGCGGCGCCGGGTTCGACCCGGCGACGGTGCCGGAGGACCGTCTCGGCATCCGCGGCTCGATCGTCGCGCGCACGGCCGCGGTCGGCGGCCGTGCGCGCGTGCAGACCGGGGCGGGCGGCACGGCGATCGAACTGGAGTGGGAGCGCCCGCGATGAGTGTCGGCATCCGCTCCGTGCTGTCGGTGCTGACGGTGGCCTTCACGGCCTACCTCGCGGTGGGGGCGCTGTTGTGGACGACCCCGCCGGCCCGGCCGCTGCTGCAGATCGCCGCCGTCGCCTGCTACCTCGTGACCACCTGGCTGTGCACGTTCTGGAAGGCCCGGCCCGATGTCGCCGGCGACCCGATCACCGGCGAGCTGGGGCGCAGCCCCCTGCTGCCGGGGTGGGCCGCGGCGCTGGCGCTGGCGACCGCCGTCGTGATGCCGAACGCGTCGTGGCTCGCGGTGGCGCCCGAGGATCGCCTGCGCGACTACGCCACGTGGAGCATGGGTGCGATCGGCGCGCTCATGGCGATCGTCATGGTGCGGCGTCGCCCGCGGGTGGCGTGGGCCGGGGTGGCCGTCCTCGCGGTGCAGGCCGCGGCGTGGATCGGCATCGCCGATGCGCTGGCGCTCGGCGTCGTCGGGGCCGTGCTGTGGGTCGGGGTCGCCCAGCTGCTGATGTGGCTCGTCGACCGTGCGGCGCAGGACACGGCGGAACTCGCGGAGGTGGAACGGGCGGCCTCGGAGTGGCTGGCGGCGCAGGAGGGGCGCCGCGTCGAGCGCCGCACCCTGGTGCAGCGCGCGCTCGCGCTCGCCGGCCCTGTGCTCACCCGTACGATCGAGTCGCAGGGCCGGCTCGACGACGCCGAGCGCGACGCGGCGCGCATCGCCGAGGCGGCGCTGCGCGACGAGCTGCGCGCGGCGGCCCTGCTCGACGACGTCGTCCGCGGAGCGCTCGCGGCCGCCCGCGCCCGCGGCACCCTGGTCTCTGTGCTCGACGAGGGCGGGCTGGAGGAGCTGTCCGCCGCGGCGCGGACGGCGATCCGGCAGCAACTGGCGGCCGTGCTCGCGGGGGCCGATTCGGAACGGCTGTACGTGCGGGCGTCGCGCCACGACGAGGTCGCCGTCACCGTCGTCGGTCGCTCCGCGGGCGACGACGGCGAAGACCGGGTCGACCTGTGGCGCGAGATCCCGCGGCGGCCGGCCGAGGAGTGAGCTGGGGGCGAGGGGCGGCTGTGCCGCCCCTCGCCGGGCGAGCGGTTACCCGAAAACCTGCTCGCACCAGGGCCGGCGGCACCGGACAGCGCAACCGGCCGAACGCAGAAAGCGTTCCAGCAGTTCTAGTGTGCCACCGAGCCTATGAGTTGTCTGTAGGTATTTTGGGGGACAAGCCCTCCGCCAGAAGTCGGAGATTTCGCGCGGCTATCCCGCGTAGCGGCCCCAGCCGATCTCGCGGCGCAGCTCGGGGCGCAGCGCCCGCGCCGAGACCTGCCAGGCCGAGAGGCGCGGGGCATCCTCGGCCAGGGCCGACGCCGCCTCGCGGTGGTACGACTCGGTGACGACGGCGATGACGGCGGCGAGCTCTTCCGGCGTCGGCTCGCCGCGCAGCACGTCGACGCGCAGGGCGGGCGGACCGGCATCCGGGGCGGCATCCATCGCCGCGGCATCCCCTGCCCCGGTGCGGCCCTCGTCGCTCATAGCGGGATGTTACCGTGCTTCTTCGTCGGCATGCTGGCGCGCTTGCCGCGCAGAGCCCGCAGTGCCTTGGCGACGGCGACGCGGGTGGCCGCCGGCTCGATGATGCCGTCGAGTTCGCCGCGCTCGGCCGCGAGGAACGGGGAGGCGACGTTGTAGGTGTATTCGTTGGCCAGGCGCGTGCGCACGGCGGCGACGTCCTCGCCGGCCTCCTCCGCTTTGCGGATCTCGCCGCGATACAGGATGTTCACCGCGCCCTGCCCGCCCATGACGGCGATCTCGGCCGTCGGCCAGGCGAGGTTGACGTCGGCGCCCATCTGCTTCGAGCCCATCACGATGTAGGCGCCGCCGTAGGCCTTGCGCAGGATGACGGTCACGAGCGGCACCGTCGCCTCGGCGTACGCGTACAGCAGCTTGGCGCCGCGGCGGATGACGCCCGTCCACTCCTGGTCGGTGCCGGGGAGGTATCCGGGCACGTCGACGAGCGTGAGGATCGGGATCGAGAACGCGTCGCAGAACCGCACGAAGCGGCTCGCCTTCTCGCCGGCCTCGATGTTGAGGGTGCCGGCCATCTGCTTCGGCTGGTTCGCGATGATGCCGACCGTGCGCCCCTCGACCCGTCCGAAGCCGATCACGATGTTCGGCGCGAACAGCGGCTGCACCTCGAGGAAGTCGCCGCCGTCGACGATGTGCCCGATCACCTGGTGGATGTCGTACGGCTGGTTCGGCGAGTCGGGGATGACGGTGTTGAGGAAGCGGTCGGCATCCGTCGTCTCCCACTCGAACTCGTGCTCGTAGACCGGGATGTCCGCCATGTTGTTGTCGGGCAGGAACCCGACCATCGTACGGACGTAGTCGATCGCGTCGTCCTCGTCTTCGGCGAGGTAGTGCGCGACCCCCGAACGGGTGTTGTGCGTGTAGGCGCCGCCGAGCTCCTCCATGCTGACGTCTTCGCCGGTGACCGTCTTGATGACGTCGGGGCCGGTGACGAACATCTGGCTGGTCCCATCGACCATGACGACGAAGTCGGTGAGGGCGGGGGAGTACACGGCGCCGCCCGCGGCGGGCCCCATGATGATCGAGATCTGCGGGATCACGCCGGATGCCGCCGTGTTCAGCCGGAAGATCTCGCCGTACTTGCCGAGGGCCACGACGCCCTCCTGGATGCGGGCGCCGCCCGAGTCGAGGATGCCGACGATCGGGCAGCCGGCCCGCAGCGCGAACTCCATGACCTTGATGATCTTCTCGCCCGCGACCTCGCCCAGCGACCCGCCGAAGGTCGTGAAGTCCTGCGAGTAGACCGCGACGGTGCGGCCGTGGATCGTGCCCACTCCGCTGACCACCGAGTCGCCGTAGGGGCGCGAGCGGTCCATGCCGAAGGCCGTCGTGCGGTGGCGCACGTACTCGTCGAGCTCGACGAACGATCCCGGGTCCATGAGCGACTCGATGCGCTCGCGGGCGGTGAGCTTGCCCTTGCCGTGCTGCTTGTCGCGAGCGATGGCCTCGGCATCCACCACCGCCTCCTGGAAGCGGGAGCGGAGATCGGCGATCTTGCCGGCGGTCGTGGACAGGTCGGGCGTGTCGGTCACGCGTTCCACCCTAGCGACCGCGGATGCCGCCGCGTTGGGGGACACCGACAACGCGACCGCCGATCTGCTGTACGTTCCCCCCTCCGCCGGGCCACCCCCTTCCGCCCGAGCCGCGGCGTCTCGGCGCGGCGCACCGGGGCGGCGGAGGGGTCGCGGCGGCGTACCGTGGACGCATGACCCACGAGATGCGGGGATATCCCCTCGCCGCGGCCGTCTCGCCGCGGTTGCATGTGATGGATGCCGTCGACTCCACGAACGCGAAGCTCGCGCGCGATGCGCAGGACGATCCCGACGGGCATCCACACCTGTCGGTCGTGCTCACGCACGACCAGCGCGCCGGGCGCGGGCGGCTCGATCGCACCTGGACGACGCCGCCGGGGTCGGCGATCGCGGTGTCGGTGCTGCTGCGGGTGGGCGCGGTGGCGCCCGCCGATCGCGGCTGGATCCCGCTCCTGGCCGGTGTCGCGATGGCCGAGGCGGTGGCGGCGCAGCTGGGCGGGCTCGAGGTGACCGTGAAGTGGCCGAACGATGTGCTGGTCGAGGGGCGCAAGATCAGCGGCATCCTCGCGGAGGTGCTGCCGGGCGACCCGCACACCGTCGTGCTCGGGGCGGGCGTGAACACCGCGATGACGGCGGAGCAGCTGCCCGTGCCCACGGCGACGTCGTTCGCGGCGCTGGGCCGGGACTGCCGCGACGATCGGCTGCTGGAAGGCTTCCTCACCGGGCTGCGCGACCGCATCGCCGCGCTCGCGGTCGGAGGCGGCGCGGCGGTGGCCGCCGGGGTCGCCGCGCGCTGCGCGACGCTGGGCTCGGAGGTCGTCGTGTCGCTTCCCGGCGGTGCGTCCCTGCGCGGGGTCGCACGGCGGCTCGACGAGGCCGGGCGCCTGGTCGTCGAGGCCCGGGGCGGCGAAGCCGACGGGGGCGAAACAGGCGGGGTCGAGACCGTCGTCGGCGCCGGCGACGTCGTCCACGTGCGCTGACACACCCCGGCGGGGTGTGCCAAAGACAGGGTGAATCGACGTTTCACCCCTGGAAACGGCGGTTCATGGCCGGTTGAGCCTGCATTTGGCACGCGCGCCGTCACAATGGAGGGGTGACTCAGCCGACCGCGTACCTCGGGCGCCCCGCCACGCCCGCTCCGGGTGCGGCGACGCCCGAGCTGCGGGTCGCGCGGGTGCGCCCGCACGCGCGGCGGCTGTTCTGGCCGGCGCTCGTGCTCGTCGCCGTCGCCGGCGCGACCGGCTACGTCACCGGCAACCCGCCCGCACCGGTCAGCGCGTGGCTGCAGGACTGGATGCTGTGGGCGGTGGCCGGCCTCATCGTCCTGCTCCTGGTCGTCGTGCCGTTTCTGCGGTGGTTCTCGCACACCTACACCGTGACCACGCGCCGGGTGATCGAGGAGTCCGGGGTGTTCGGGCGCCGTCGCGTCGAGCTGACGCACGCCCGCGGCTACACGATCTCCGAGCGCCGCGGGCCGATCCAGCGGATGTGGGGGGCGGGCACCCTGATCCTGTCCAACGGCGTCGATGCGCCGCTGCGGATGGTGAACATCCCGGCCGTGCGTCTCATGCACGAGGCGCTGGCCGATCAGGTCGAGGTCAGTCAGATCCTCGCGCACCGCGACTCGCACAGCATCCCGGTCGTCGGCGACCAGCCGCCCCTGCCCTGACCCACTCCCGGCCTCGTCCCCGCCGCCCCGCCCGCCCCGACATCTCTGAGGTTTCGCGAGACCTCGCAAATGTCGGCTTTCGCGGCGAATCTGGCCGCAAACCGAAACATCTGTGAGGTTTCGCGAGACCTCGCAAATGTCGGGTTTCGCGGCGAAATGGGCCGCAGATCGAGACATTTGTGAGGTTTCGCGGAGGGGGAGGAGGTGGGGGATGATGGATGCCGGAAGCAAACGCGAAGGGGAGCACATGGCGCTGCGGGTCGGAGTCGTCGGGGGCGGGCAGCTGGCCCGGATGATGATCGCGCCGGCGGTCGAGCTGGGCATCGAGATCCAGGTGCTCGCCGAGGAGCCCGCCATGTCCGCAGCCCTCGCGGCATCCGCCGTCGGCGACTATCGCGACCTCGACACCGTCCGGGCGTTCGCGCAGGGGCTCGACGTGCTCACCTTCGACCACGAGCACGTGCCGCAGGAGGTGCTGCGCGCGCTCGTTGCCGACGGCATCCGGGTGCACCCCGGCCCCGACGCGCTGCAGTACGCGCAGGACAAGCTGCTCATGCGCGGGCGCCTGGCCGAGCTCGGCCTGCCCCAGCCCGACTGGGCGGCGGTGACGGATGCCGGTGACCTGCGGGCATTCCTCGACGACCACGGCGGGCGCGCCGTCGTGAAGACGCCCCGCGGCGGCTACGACGGCAAGGGCGTGCGCGTCGTGTCCGACCCGGCCGAGGTCGCCGACTGGCTCGATGGCGGGGCGCTGCTGGTCGAGGAGCTCGTCGACTTCACGCGCGAACTCGCGCAGCAGATCGCCCGGCGCCCGTCGGGCGAGCTCGTCGCCTACCCCGTCGTCGAGACGGTGCAGCGCGGCGGGGTCTGCGCCGAGGTCATCGCTCCGGCTCCGCACGGCACGGTGCGGCTGGCCGAGGTGGCCGAGCAGATCGGCGCGACGATCGCCGAAGGCCTCGGCGTCACCGGGATGCTCGCCGTCGAGCTGTTCGAGACCACCGATGAGCGGCTGCTCGTCAACGAGCTGGCGATGCGGCCGCACAACAGCGGGCACTGGAGCCAGGACGGCGCCGTGACCTCGCAGTTCGAGCAGCACCTGCGCGCGGTGCTCGACCTGCCGCTGGGCGAACCGACGCCCCGTCAGCCCTGGGCCGTGATGGTCAACATCCTCGGCGGGCCGGCCGAGGGCGGGCTCGAGCAGCGCTGGCCGGCGGCGCTCGCCGCGCACCCCGCGGTCAAGGTGCACACGTACGGCAAGGCGCCGCGGCCGGGCCGCAAGGTCGGTCACGTCACCGCCGCCGGTGCCGACCTGGATGCCGTGGCCTACGAGGCCCGCGCCGCCGCCGCCTTCTTCACCGACTGAGCGCCGGAAGGCTCGGGGCGTTTCGTCTCGCGGCTGCGCCGCTCGCTCAACGTCCCGGATGGGCGCCCCGCGACGGGCTCGCGGGGCGAATCCGCGTGCGCTCTGCGCGGCCGCGCACGGGTCAACTCGAGCATCGGACGATGCCGCCCGGCAACCGCCGCAGGGTGTGGCGCTCCGGGGATCTTTCAGGCGCGCGGCCTAGCCTTGACGGGTGACCCGGCCTCTGCACTCCTCGGCATCGCCCCTCGTGGGGGTCGTGATGGGCTCCGACTCCGACTGGCGCGTCATGAGCGATGCGTCGCAACTGCTGAGCGAGTTCACGATCGCGCACGAGGTCGAGGTCGTCTCCGCGCACCGCACGCCCGACAAGCTGCTGCGCTACGGGCGTGAAGCGCGCGGGCGGGGCCTGAAGGTCATCATCGCCGGTGCCGGGGGAGCCGCGCACCTGCCCGGCATGCTCGCGTCGGTCACGGCGCTGCCGGTGGTGGGCGTGCCCGTGCAGCTGGCGACGCTCGAGGGTCTCGACTCGCTGCTGAGCATCGTGCAGATGCCGGCCGGCATCCCCGTCGCGACGGTGTCGATCAACGGCGCGAAAAATGCCGGCCTGCTCGCGGCCCGCATCCTCGGTACGAGCGACGTTCGCCTCGCCGACCGCGTCGAGCAGTACGCGCGCGCCCTCGAAGAGCAGGTCGAAGAGAAGAACCGCCGGTTGAAGGAGTCGCTGTGAGCGTGAGCGCGCCCCCCCGGCCGACGGCGAAGACCCAGACGACGACCGAGTCGCCGGTGCTCGGCGACCAGCCGCTGCGCCGCCCCGACACCCGGTCTGCGCAGGTGATGACGCGCCGCGCCTGGTGGCTCGTCGCGATGAACTTCCTCGTGCCGGGTTCGGCGCAGACGCTGTCGGGCAACCGCCGCCTCGGGCGCTTCGGGCTGGCGGCGACGCTGACGCTGTGGACGCTGGTCGTGCTGGCCGCCGTCGCCGCGCTCGTGTGGCCGGGCCTGCTGATCACCCTCGGCACGAACGTCGTCTTCCTCCTCGTCGCGCAGATCCTGCTGCTGGCCTACGCCGTGCTGTGGGTCGTGCTGACGGTCGACACGCTGCGCCTCGTGCGCCTCGTCAAGACGCGCCCGGGCGCGCGGCCGGCCGTCGCCGTCGCCGCGATCGTCGGTCTCGTGCTCGGCAGCGGCGGGGCCGCCTACGCCGCGCAGCAGCTGCTCGCCCCGGCGCGCGAGGCGATCGCGGCGATCTTCGGCAACAGCGGCCCGAGCGTGCCGCCGTCCAACGGCTACTACAACTTCCTGCTGCTGGGCGCCGACAGCGGCCTCGGCCGCGACTCGATGCGCTTCGACAGCATCTCGGTGGTGTCGGTCAACGCCGAGACGGGCGCGGTGCACATCACCGGCATCCCGCGCGATCTCGCCCACGTGCCGTTCTCCGAGGGGCCGATGCACGACCTGTATCCCGACGGGCTGCAGGGGTACGTGTCCGCCACGTGCGGATGGGGTCCGGGGATCAACCAGCTGATGAACGCGGTCGAGATCTGTCGCGACGGCGGTGGCACCGATCTGTATCCGGATGCCGCCGCAAACGGCTCGACGCCCGCGATCGAGGCGACCAAGGATGCCGCCGAGGGCATCCTCGGCATCGAGATCCCGTACTACGTCTTCGTCGACATGAAGGGCTTCGCCGACATCGTCGACGCGCTCGGTGGCGTCGACATCACGGTGCAGGAGCGGCTGCCGGAGGGCGGGGGGCCGGCATACGACGGCCAGCCCGTCGAGGACTGGGCGACCGGCTGGATCGAGGTGGGCGCGCAGCACATGGACGGCGACACCGCGCAGTGGTACGCGCGTTCGCGGTACACGACGAGCGACTGGGACCGGATGCGGCGGCAGCGCGAGCTGCAGGAGGCGATTCTCGCGCAGGCGAACCCCGCCAACGTGCTGACCCGCTTCCAGCAGGTGGCCGCGGCGGGCGAGGATCTCGTGCAGACCGACATCCCGGCCTCCCTGCTGCCGTTCCTCGTGGAGCTCGCGGCCAAGGCGAAGGAGCAGCCGGTGCAGACCCTCGAGCTCACCCCCGATGGCGCCGGCATCGACACCGACGAGCCGAGCGCCGAGGCGTACGCGCACGTGAGGGAGCTCATCCAGCAGGCGCTGTATCCGCCGTCGCCGACCCCGACTCCCGAGGGCTGAGGGCACAGCGTGCCGGCGACGCTGCGGGTCGTGCTCGACCAGGTGGTCGCGCAGACCGACGCCGACCTCGCGACGGCGTCGCGCGAACTGACCCGGGCGCTCGTCGCGACGGCGCCCGCCGGGTGCGAGGTCGCGGCGATCGTGCCGGCCGTCGCGGATGCCGCGGGCCTCGTCGAGAGCGCCGCGCCGGGGCTCGCCGACCTGACGCGCACGTCGCTGGCGCGGCGTGAACTGGCCGCCGCGTGGCAGCTGGGCGTCGTCTCGGGCGTGGGCGGCGGCATGATCCACTCGCCGACGCTGCTCGCGCCCCTCGTCAAGCACGACCGGGTGCACGACCACGACCAGACGGTCGTGACGCTGTGGGATCTCACGGCGTGGGAGCACCCCGCCGAGCTCGGCCGCACGGCGGTCGCGTGGCAGCGGGCGATGCTCAAGCGCGCGGTGCGCTATGCGGATGCCGTCGTCGTCCCGACGCACGGTTTCGCGGAGCGTCTGACCGGCCTCACGAGCGCGACCGCGGCGCTGGGCGACCGGATCCGCGTGATCGCGGGCGCCGCGCCGGCGGGGTTCGCCGTGCCGACGGACGAGGTCGGTCGGCGCCGGGCGCTCGGCGTGCCGGACGGCTTCCTTCTCGTCGCCGGTTCCTCGGCAGGGTCGGCGCGGCTGGTCGACGCGTTCGCGGCGATCGCCCGGGCGGGTGCGGATCTGCCGGTCGTCGTGCTCGATGCGCCGGACGGTGACGAGCCGGCTGTCGTGGAGCTCGCCGCCGCGGCGGGTCTCGGTGAGGGGCGCGTACACGTGCGCGGCGCGCTGGAGGATGCGGATCGTGCGGCGGTCTTCGGCGGCGCGGTGGCCTTCCTCGCCCCCGCGACCCGGACGGCATTCCCGTGGCGGGTCGTCGAGGCCCTCGCTGTCGGCGTGCCGGTGATCGCCGCCGACACGACCTCGCACCGCGACGTCGTCATCGACGGCGGCCTGCTCGTGGGCGGAACGGATGCCGACGCGAGCCGCCCGGCCGCCGAGCGCGGTGCGGGTGAGTCCGCGGATGCGCTCGCCGGCGCGCTCGCCGACGTCCTGGCCTCGACGGCGGCCGTGGAGCGCTACGCCGTGCTCGCCGGCGACCGAGGCCGGGCGTTCTCGTGGCTGAGCTCGGCGGAGCGGGTCTGGCAGCTCCACGCCGACCTGTGAGGCAACCTGAATGCGACCGGGAAACGGCGTGTCTTCACAGTGATTTTGACGTCTCGCTGGTAACGGGAGGCAACTTCAGTAACAATGGACACATGCGTACCCGACGCCATTCCCCCCGGCGCCCCCGTGTCCTCGCAGCGGCCATCGCCGTCTGCGCCGTTCTGTTCGCCGGTCTGAGCGCCCCCGCGGCGACCGCCGCGCCCGTGGATGCGGCGGTCGACTCCGGCATCGTCAAGGCCGCCGCCGTCGTGGGGTTCGACCCCGAGAACATCATCAACGACTCGTTGTTCTACGACTCGCTGGCGATGACGTCGGCCGAGATCCAGGCCTTCCTCGACGCGAAGATCGGCACGTGCACGAACGGCAAGTGCCTCAACGTGTTGCGGGTCGACGGCGTCACGAAAGATGCCTACTACTCGCAGACGACAGGAAACCTCGTGTGCTCCGCAATCGCCGGCGGGAACATGCTGATCTCGGAATGGATCTATCGCGTTCAGGTCGCATGCGGCATCTCGGCCAAAGTGATTCTGGTGACCCTTCAGAAAGAGCAGGGGCTCACGACGAGCAAGGCGCCGAGTGACTGGAACCTGCTGGCCGCGATGGGCCACGACTGTCCCGACACGGGCAGCTGCGATTCCACCGTCGCCGGACCGGTGCTGCAGATCTACAAGGGCACCGAGCAGCTCAAGAAGTACAAGGCGACCGCCTTCGGCAAGCAGCCCGGTCGCAACTGGATCGGCTACAACCCCTCGACCAGCTGCGGCGGCACGTACCTCAACATCCAGAACTATGCGACCGCCGCCCTGTACAACTACACCCCGTACCAGCCGAATGCGGCCGCGCTCGCGGCGGGGTTCTCTCTGGGAGATAGTTGCTCCAGCTACGGCAATCGCAACTTTTACAGCTACTACACGGCCTGGTTCGGCTCTACCCAGTACTCGGACTCTGCGAGCTCGCCCTTCGGTTACCTCGACGCGGTCGAGGCCGCGCCAGGCGTTTTCCACGTCACGGGTTGGGCGATCGACCCCGACACGGCGGCGCCGATCGCGGTCCATCTCTACGTCGGAACGACGGGCACCGCTGTGACGGCCAGCAGTGCGCGCGCCGATGTCGGTACGGCCTATCCCACATACGGCGCCGCGCACGGCTTCGACGCCACAATCGCGGCGACCGGCGCCGGGGACGCGACCGTGTGCGCGTACGGGATCAACACCGGTGCCGGCTCGAATCGCCTGTTGGGGTGCAAGACGCTCACCGCGATGAGTGGGTCGCCCGTCGGCAACCTGGACAGCTTCGCATACGTCAAGGGCGGCGTTTCGATCACTGGCTGGCTGATTGATCCCGATACCACGGCGTCGGGTCACGTGCATGTCTACGTTGACGGCGTCGGGCGGATCATCGACGCCTACAATGCTCGACCCGACGTCGCCGTCCAGTATCCCGTCTATGGTGCGGCGCATGGTTTCTCCGCTACGATCCCCGTGTCGGCAGGCGAGCACACCGTCTGCGTGTACGGCATCAACGTCGGCGCAGGATCGAACGTCACGTTCCGCTGTGTCAGAACCCTCTTCCCCGGCGACGGGAACGCCCAGACGGCGCCCCGGGGATCGCTGGATGACGTCTCGGTAAACGGGCAGCAGGTCACGCTCAAGGGGTGGGCGCTCGACCCCGACACCACCGGTTCGACGCAAGTCCACGTCTACGTCGGCTCACGGGGGACCTCGACGACCGCAGATCAGCTGCGAACGGACATCGCGAGCGCCTATCCTGCGTACGGCGGAGCGCACGGCTACACCGCGACGGTGACCGTACCCGCGGGAACGTCATCGGTGTGCGTATACGCGATCGACAGCAATGGAGGGACGAACACGACCCTCGGGTGCCGGACCGTATCCGCGAAGATGTCGCCGCTCGAGATGGGGCGCGCGCCGGTCGGCAGCCTCGATGTCGCAACGACGTCCTCGGGGCAGATCTCGGGGAAGATCCAGGTGAAGGGCTGGGCGATCGACCCGGACGTCGCGCAGTCCATCGCCGTCCACCTCTACGTCGATGGCAACGGCGTGTCTCTGACGGCTGACGAGTCCCGACCGGACGTGGCCGCGGCGTACCCGGGGTATGGTTCGCTGCACGGATTCTCGGCGACGGTCGTCGCGACGTCAGGTCAACACACGGTCTGCGCGTACGGGATCAACACCGTACCCGGCGCCAATACGCTCCTCGGGTGCGGGGTCGTCACGGTGCCGTGATGACGCTGATCGTGCGGTGGTGTCACAGTTCGCCGGGGACGGTGAGCTCGTCATCGAGATCGGAGACGATCCGCTCCAGGTTCGGAGCGAGCTCCTTGCGCGGCGCGTACACGATCAGCGAGTGGAACACGAACCGTGCGAAGAACGCGACGATGAGAGTCAGCGCGGTGGCGAACACGCTCGACATATGCCAGTTCTCTACCATGAGCGCCATCACCGGGATCCGGATCACTGCTTCCGTGTTGTTGAACGCGAAAGACTTCGCGAATCGCACCCAAGCCCCGCTGGCCTGATCGCGCATCTCGCGGAAGACGAAGTGCTCGATCAGAAGGAAGTTCGCGATGATTGTGACTTCCGCGGCGATGATCGCGGCCCAGATGTAGTCCAGTCCGAGCGCGCTCAACGCCCAGACGATGCCGATGTTGGCGATGGCCCCCAATGCGCCGATCAGAGCGAATGCCGACATCTTTCCGAAGCGGAGCGCAGCGAGCTGGCTGAGGAAGTTGATGCCCTGCCGCAGCGACGCCTTCGAGGCGCCCGCGTATCTCTCCGCGAAATGGAAGGGCACTTCGGCGACCCGCAGCGATTGCCTCGCGAGGATTTCGAGGAGGATCTTGAATCCGCGCGGTTGCAAGGTCTCGAGCGCTATCGCTCGCCGGTCGACCAGAAAAAAGCCGGTCATCGGATCCGAACACGCCCGCAGCCGGATGGGGAACATCGCCTTGGTCACGAGGGTCGATGCCCGCGAGACGAGCGTGCGGATCGCGCCGGACAGACCGTGCGCGGTACCCTCGCCCGTGTAGCGGGACGCAACGACGACGTCGGCCCCGCCCTCCTGGAAGCGGCGGAACAGTACGGGGACGTCCTCGGGTGGATGCTGCAGATCGCCGTCCATGACGAGGCACACATCCGCGGATGCGCTGCGAAACCCCTCCAGGACGGCGCCACCGAGCCCGCCGGACGGTTTTTCGCGATGGATGAGCCGCACGGGCATCTTCGATACCGCCGCCACTCGACGGATAACCTCGGGCGTGTCATCCGTGGAGTCGTCCACGAAGATCACCTCGGCGTCGATGCCGGCTGTCGCGCCGGAGAGGCGCCTGACCAGTTCCTCGACGTTCATCGATTCGTTGAACGTGGGGACGACGACCGTTAAGTCCATGCGGGGTGCTCCTGACCTGTCTCTCGGGCACACCAGAACGTCGGTCGCGTTCGCCGCCCAGCAAAGTCTACGAGAAGAAGCTGTGCAGACCCGGGGTGGTGCCGGCGGTGCGGTTGCGGATCGTGTTGCCGGGGGTGACGAATAAGGATGCCGCCGAGCCCCGTTCACAGTGCGGCGGTGGTCATCCCAGGTAGCGCGCCAGTGCCTCGTCCGCCGTACGCGTGAGGCCGCCCGTATCGACGAGCCTTCCGAGGTCGAGGACGCTACCCCGCGGCCGCGGCGCGATCGGGCCGGATGCCGACGCGAAGTACTCGTCCGTCGACACCCCCGTCACGCGCGCCGGATCGTGGCCGGTCAGCGCGAACACGCGCCGGGCGATGTCGGCCCACGATTGCGGATCGCCGGAGCCGGTGAGGTTGTACGTCCCGTACGCCGCGCCGGATTCGAGCAGGTGACGGATGCCGCGGGCGATGTCGTCGGTGAAGGTCAGACGCCCGACCTGGTCGTCGACCACCTTCGGGTCGATGCCGCGTTCAGCGAGCGAGGCCATGGTGCGCACGAAGTTGTTGCCGTCGCCGATGACCCACGAGGTGCGCACGATGTAGTGGCGCGCTGTCGTGGCGACCACGGCATCCCCCGCGGCCTTCGTCTGGCCGTAGACGCCCAGCGGGCAGACCGGGTCGTCCTCGCGGTACGGGCGGTCGAGCGAGCCGTCGAAGACGTAGTCGCTGGACACGTGCACGAGCGTGATGCCGTTCTCCGTCGCGACGCGCGCCAGCGCGGCGACCCCGGTGACGTTGGCCGCCCACGCGTCGCGGCGTCCGTCGGCGGTCTCGGCGAGGTCGACCTTCGTGTAGGCGGCGGCGTTGATGATCGTGCCGTAGTCGCGCCAGCGGCGCGCCGCGGTCAGGTCGGGCGACGCGAGGTCCAGGTCGTCGCGGGTCGCGTACTCGACGTGCGGGGCATCGCCGTAAGAGGCGCGCAGCGCGCGGCCGAGCTGCCCATTCGCGCCGACCACGAGGATCTTGCGCGGCGGGATCGGCACGACGCCGGCCAGACGCGGGTGGGCGAGATCCTTCGGAGAGATCTCCACGTCGGACAGCGGGATCGGCCAGTCGATCGCGGCGGTCTCGTCCGCGAGGTTCAGGAACGAGTACTCCGCCGTCGGCGACCAGTGGTCGTTGACGAGGTACGTGTACGCCGTGTCGGGCTCCAGCGTCTGGTACGAGTTGCCGACGCCGCGCGGCACGAAGATCGCCTTCGACGGGTCGAGCTCGGTCGTGTAGACGGCGCCGAACGATGGCCCCTCGCGCAGGTCTACCCAGGCGCCGAAGATGCGGCCGGTCGCGACGGAGACCCATTTGTCCCACGGTTCGGCATGGATGCCGCGGGTCGTGCCGACGGCATCGTTGAACGAGATGTTGTTCTGCACCGGCCCGAAGTCGGGCAGGCCCAGCGCGGTCATCTTCTCGCGCTGCCAGTTCTCCTTGAACCAGCCGCGGGCGTCGCCGTGCACGGGCAGGTCGAACACGACGAGCCCCGGGATCGTCGTCTCGTGCGCGGCGAGGGGCTTGCTGTACTCGGTCACTACTGTCCCTTGCTGGCGTAGAACGCCTCGACGCCGTCTTTCGCGGGCGCCCACCAGTTTTCGTTGGCACGGTACCAGTCGATCGTGGCGGCAAGGCCCGCCTCGAAGTCGCGGTACTGCGGCTGCCAGCCGAGCTCGGTGCGCAGCTTGGTGGAGTCGATCGCGTAGCGCAGGTCGTGCCCGGCGCGATCGGTGACGTGGTCGTAGGCGTCGGCATCCTGTCCCATGAGGGTCAGGATCAGCTCGACGACGGTCTTGTTGTCCTTCTCGCCGTCGGCGCCGATGAGGTAGGTCTCGCCGATGCGGCCCTTCTCCAGGATCGTCAGCACGGCGGAGGAGTGGTCGTCGGCGTGGATCCAGTCGCGGACGTTCTCGCCCGCGCCGTAGAGCTTGGGACGGATGCCGCGGATCACGTTCGTGATCTGGCGCGGGATGAACTTCTCGACGTGCTGGTACGGCCCGTAGTTGTTCGAGCAGTTGCTGATCGTCGCCTGCACCCCGAATGAGCGCACCCACGCGCGCACGAGCAGGTCGCTGCCCGCCTTGGTCGACGAGTACGGCGACGACGGGTTGTACGGGGTGTTCTCGGTGAACCGCTCCGGGTCGTCGAGCTCCAGGTCGCCGTAGACCTCGTCGGTGGAGATGTGGTGCAGCCGCGTGCCGTGCCGGCGCGCGGCTTCGAGCAGCGTGTAGGTGCCGATGATGTTGGTGTCCAGGAAGGGCCGCGGGTCGTTGAGCGAGTTGTCGTTGTGCGACTCGGCGGCGTAGTGGATGACGGCATCCGTGCCGGCGAAGAGCGTGTCGACGATCTCGGGGTCGGCGATGTCGCCCTGGACGAACGTGAAGCGGTCGGCCGGCAGTCCCTCGAGCGAGGCCAGGTTGCCCGCGTAGGTGAGACTGTCGAGCACCGTGACGTGGTCGTCGGTGTGCTCGATGACGTGGTGCACGAAGTTCGAGCCGATGAAGCCGGCGCCGCCGGTGACGAGCAGTTTGCGCATTCGTCCAGGATACCGAGGCGGAAAGGTCCGGCGGTCAGCGGGTCACGCTGTCACAGGGCAGTCCCACTATCCAGCCCGCGGGGGCGATCATCACCTGCACCACCGCCGATCCGTCCGTGCCGCAGGTTTCCGCCGCGGTGCGTACGGCATCGCGCCAGGTCGGACCCTGCGCGCGTGCGCCGCCGTTGGACACGGTGAATGACGCCAGCAGCGTGCAGACGGCGATCACGAGCACGCCCACAGCCTGAGGGGACGGCCCACGGCGTTCGCGACGTGGGCGGTCCCCACCGATCGCGAGCCCCACCAATGCGAAGAGGAGCATCGTCGGAACGACGGCGTAACGCAGTTGCGCGATGCCTGCGGCAAGTTGCGATGCGTCCATGTGCGAATAGTTCCAGGAGTCGGCGTAGTTGACGGCGAACCCGGCGACCCACAGCGTCCCCGACGCGATGACGATCAACGCTACGAGTGCCGCTCGCCGGTGCGAGCGCCACGCGAACCACACGCCGCACACGATGAACGGCACCGCGGCGGCGTAGGCGATCGGCCAGCCGGAGTGCGCGACGAGGCCGGATGCCCCCTGGCCCGTCCCGGCGAGGCCGGTGAGAGGCACCTGCAGGAAATAGCCGTCGATCGTCGAGGAGATCGAGGGCCGGCTCCCGCGATCGCGACTGCCCCCGAGGAGTGCGAGAGCCTGGATCACGCCCGCCGCGAGGACGCCGCCCACGATCGGCCAGCGTCGGCGGTCTCGAAGATGCCACAGCAGCAGCGGCGCAAACAGAAACGATTGGATCTCCGACGTCCCGATGACGAACATGAGGAAGGCGAGACCGACTGCACCAGACCACGTGCGCGCACGGGTGAGCAGGACGAACGGGGTCAGCCAGAGCAGGAACCAGTGCAGATTGGCCAGGTTCCCGAGAACCTCGAAGGTGAGGTCGGGGACGAGCACGGTGGTCGCTGCGAGGAAGAGGCGTCCCGCGAGGTTGAGGTTCCATCGAGAGGTGAACGCGAACACGCCTGCGGCCACGGCTCCCGTTACCGCGCATGCCGCCACGGTTGTCGCGATGCCTATCCAGGCGATCGGCACGAGAGCCCAGATCGTGACGCCGATCAACTGCGGTAACGCGTGCGTGTAGCCGTCGTAGGGTGTGAAGATCCAGGCGGTCAGTTGCTCGGGATGTGCGGCGCGGAACAGGAACAGTGCGCCGTCCTCGGCCCACACCGTCCCTCGGGCCGTGGGAGAGAGGCGGAAAAAGGCCGTTGCTGCCGCCGCGACGCCGATCAGGGCCGTCAGAAGCACGCCGGTGCTCCCTGACGCCAACCGGGACCATGGCCGATTTTCGGACACGACGGAACTCATGATGGGCCCTCTTCCGGGACGGTGCGGGCGGACGCGGCTCTGGAGACGAGCCCATCGATTGTCGCACGCGTCCGCGACCCGGGAAACTTGGACGGCGGCGGTGCGCAATGAAAGACTTGACATCATGCGCGGAATCATTCTCGCGGGAGGCACCGGCTCCCGACTCCACCCGATCACGCTCGGCGTCTCGAAGCAGCTCGTGCCGGTGTACGACAAGCCCATGATCTACTACCCGCTGGCGACGCTCATTCTCGCTGGCATCCGCGACATTCTCGTCATCACCACGCCAAAGGATGCCGATCAGTTCACGTCGTTGCTGGGCGATGGCTCCCGGTTCGGCGTGTCCCTGACCTACAAGGCCCAGCCCTCCCCGGATGGTCTCGCGCAGGCCTTCGTCCTGGGGGAGGAGCACATCGGCTCGGATACGGCCGCGCTCGTCCTCGGCGACAACATTTTCTACGGCCAGGGGATGGGGACGCGGCTGCGGCAGTACAACGACCTGACCGGAGGGGTCGTATTCGGGTATTGGGTTGATGACGCATCCGCCTACGGCGTCGTGGAGTTCGACGAGTCCGGTCGGGTGGTGTCTCTCGAGGAGAAGCCGGCGGTGCCGAAGAGCAACTATGCCGTGCCCGGCCTCTATTTCTACGACAATGACGTCGTCGAGATCGCGAAGGGGTTGAAGCCGTCTGCGCGTGGGGAACTGGAGATCACCGACGTCAACAAGGAATATCTCGCGCGTGGGGATCTGAGGGTCGAGCTGCTTCCGCGCGGCACGGCGTGGCTCGACACGGGCACTTTTGACTCGCTCAGCGAGGCCACAGACTTCATCCGTACGGTGGAGAAGCGGCAGGGGCTGTCCATCGGGTGTCCGGAAGAGGTGGCGTGGCGGATGGGCTTCCTCTCCGACGACGAGTTGCGGGCTCGCGCCGAGCCGCTCGTGAAGAGCGGATACGGGCAGTACCTCCTGAAGGCGCTTCAGCAGGGCGCGCGCTGACGTCGTCGGCGGCGGACGCTCGGTGAGCGTGTGCCGTGCGATGGTCACAGGAGCAATAGGGATATATGGCGGGCAGCGAAGAAGTTAGCGGCACCCACGACGAGACGGATTTCGCTGTGCAGCGCGTCGCCGTCTACGTCGTCACGCGTGGCGGTGATGACGTCCCGGAGCACGTCCGCATCGCCTTGGCGGCGCTACGTCCGTCCGTGCGGTCCCTCGCCGTTGTCACGACGTCGGGTGTCGGCGAGCGCACTCGTCGGGGACTTGGAGCGCTCGCCGACCACGTCTTCACTGCGACAAGCAGTGACTTCACGCCGGGTTGCTACGCGCAGGCGATCCGTGCCCTGCGTGCGGACATCGCCTCAGCCGACGAACTGCTGCTGACGGGGGACTGCTGGTTCGGTCCGGTTGCCGACATCGCCCCCGTTCTCGACCGGATGGGTCGAACGTCGGCGGGGGCATGGCAGATGGTCGAGAACCGCGACGGCGCTCCCCGCGACTTCACGGCGCAGGGGTTCCCGGCGCCCCGGCTGCCGTGGAGCTGGACGGTCGTGCGGCGGGAAGTGCTGGACTCGGCCGCGTGGCGCCAGTACTGGGCGGCAGATCAACCGGCCACGCCCGCCGGAGAGGTCGAGTTTGCCCGTCATCTGACGGAGGCCGGCCACCGTGTCGACTTCGCCTTCCGCAGCGCGGACTTCCCCTACGGGAACCCCGCGCTGTACTGCCCGGTCCGGTTGCTGGCGGCAGGATGCCCTGTGCTGAGCGTCCTCCCGTTCTCTCTTTACCCACCGTTCCTGCAGCAGCACGCCATCCTCGGTCGAGAGATCGTCGCTGCCGTGGAGAAGACCGGCTACCCGCCGTCGGCGATGTGGCCGCATCTGGCGCGCACGGTGCCGGCGAAGGCGCTCAACACCAACGCCGCGATGCTCGAGATCTTCCCCGAGCAGCACGAGGCCGTTGCGCCGTCCGGGCGCATCGCGGTGGTCGCGTACATCTCGGACGTCGCTCTGGCCGACGAACTGCTGGATTACGTCGAGAACGTGCCGGCCGGGTATGACCTCTTCGTCACGACCACCGACGGTGTGAAGGCGGCGCGACTGCGCTCGTCACTCGGATCCCGCGAGTCTTTGGGAGCACGTACGGTGGATATCCGGGTGACTCCCACCGGGGGTGGCGGCGACATGGGCGACTTCTTCGTCGGATGCCGCGACGTGATCGCCGGCGACCATTACGACCTCATCGTCAAGATCCATGTCCGCCGCAAACGGGCGAAGACGGCAAACGTGCGGCACTACTTCCGTCGCTACCAGTGGGACAACGTACTCGGGTCGCGCGCACACGTTGCCAACCTCCTGCAGCTGTTCGAACGGGAGCCGGGACTCGGCATCGTCTTCCCGCCGATGATCCACATCGGATATGCGACGATGGGGCGCGGCTGGGGTCCCTACCGCGGCGAGACGCTGCGGCTGGCCGAGAGGCTCGGCATCCGTGTCCCGTTCGACCTCATCTCGCCGCTCGCGCCTTTCGGCGCAACGTGGATCGCTCGCCCGGCGGCGCTGCGGCGCCTGGCCGCCGCGGGATGGACGTACGGGGACTATAAGAAGTCGAGGGCGCTCGCACGCATCCAGGAGAGAATCGTCGTTGCATCCGCTGCAGAGGACGGTTTCCACGCGCGCACGGTGCTCACGGCGGAGCACGCGGCGATCAGCCACACTGCGATCGAGTTCAAGGCCGATCAGCTCACTTCGACATCGACCGGTTACCCCGTTGACCAGATCACGTTGATGCACCGCCTCGGCCCGACCGGACGTGGTGGCCCCGTCGGGCTGTCTCGGATGTACCTGCGTGGCAACCACCCGCGTCTTTCGGCTGCGCTGCTGCCGGCGATGTCCCTGGCCGAGCGCGGCTACCTGCGTGTGCGCGGTCTGCGAGCCCGCGCCGCGGCACGTCGCGCGATTCGGGCGTTGCGGGAAGAGCGGCAAGCATGAAGACTACAGAACTCATCGTCACCAATCCGCGTTCGGCCGCCGGCTTCCCCGAGGGTGGACGACGGTTGCTCATCTACGTCGTCTACGACCGCCGCGGCGACGTCGAGGAGTACATTCCCTACGCGCTGACCAGCCTGCGCGCTCATTGCGAGCACATCCTCGTCGTCGTCAACGGGCAGCTCACCGACCAGGGGCGTGCCGCGCTGGACCCGGTCGCCGACGAAATCGTCGAGCGCGCCAACACCGGATATGACATCTGGGGATACAAGACGGGCCTGGACACCGCCGCCGCGCGGCTCGAAGAGTACGACGAGATCATCCTCGCCAACGACACCTGGTTCGGGCCGGTGCGTCCCTTCGGTCCCGTGTTCGAGCAGATGGACGCGCAGCCGCTGCACTTCTGGGGCATGACCGACCATCCGCGGGTCGAGCCGAACCCGTTCACGCGCACCGGATATCTGCCCTATCACCTGCAGTCGTACTGGCTTGCCGTGCGTCGGGAGCTCTTCCTGTCCGAGCAGTGGCAGGCGTACTGGCGAGACCTCCCCCCGCTGCCGGGATACGAGGACGCCGTGGCGCTGCACGAAGCCACCTTCACGGAGTGGCTTTCGTCGCTGGGCTTCGTCGGCGAGGTCGCGTTCCCCGGACTGACCGATCGCGTCGAGAATCACTCGGTGCTGTACGCCGAGAAGCTCATCGAGCAGGGCTGCCCGACGCTCAAGCGCAGAGCCTTCTTCCAGTGGCCGCCGTACCTCGACCACCTGGGCGTCATCGGGCGCTGGGCGCTGGATGCCGCCGAGCGGCATGGCTATCCGATGAGACTCGTCTACACCGACCTCGCGCGGAACGTGGAGCCGCACACGCTCAACGCGGACGCCGCGCTGCTTGAGGCGATCGGCGACACGGGGACCGGGTATCGCCCCGAGCAGCGGCTCCGCATCGTCGCGATCGCCCATATCTTCTACGACGAGATGACGACCGAGATCCTCGACCGCCTCGACTACCTCCCCGGCGCGTATGACCTCGTGGTGACCACGAGTAGCGAGGACAAGGCCGAGCGGATCCGCGGAGTGCTCGACGGGCGCGCGCTACGCGGAAGCGCCGAGGTGCGGGTCGTCGGGTCCAACGACGGGCGCGACCAGAGCGCCTTCCTGATCGAATGCCGAGACGTCCTTGTCGACGGCGGCTACGACCTCGTCGTCAAGGTCCACTCCAAGCGCACGCTCCAGGACGCGGCCAACGCGGGCGCCCATTTTCAGAGCCAACAGTTTGACAATCTGTTGCGCTCTCCCGACTATGTCGCAAGTGTCGTCGCTCTCTTCCAGCGTGAACCGTGGCTGGGCCTTGCATATCCGCCGATGGTGCATCTGGGGTACGGCACCGTCGGCCACGCGTGGTGGGCCAACCGCCCGGGCTTCGTCGAGATGGCCGAGCGTCTCGGCGTGCGCGTGCCCGTCGACGAGACCTCACCGCTCGCACCGTACGGTTCGATGTACGTCGCCCGACCCGAGGCGCTCACTCTGCTGACCTCGCACGAGTGGAAGTACGAAGATTTCGGCGGCGCGGAGGCTTATCAGGACGGCGGTCTCGCGCACGTGCTCGAACGCATGCCCTCCTACGTGGCCGGGGAGTCGGGCTACATCACGCGCACGATCGCGAACACGGACTACCTGGCCTCCAGCTACACCGCACTCGATTACGACCTCGACCAGTTCTCCAGCACGATGCCCGACACCACGATGCACCAGATCGAGTTTCTGCGCCGGCTCGGCCCTCTGGGGCGGGGCAGCCTGGAGGACTTCGCGCTGATCTTCTCTCGGTTGCGCCGACCGCAGTGGCAGCCGCGCATCCGAGGTCTGTTCGCGCGCGCGCGCGCCGTCAAGCGGCGACTGGCCCGGAAGCGCTGAGGGGTGACCGATCACGAGGCGGGCGGGATCCCGGGCGTGCCGTCGCCGCTGGTCTCCGTCATCGTGCCGGTCTACAACGCCGCCGGGTTCCTCGTCGCAACCGTCGAGTCGATCCTCAGTCAGACGTACCGGAACCTCGAGGTGGTGCTCGTCGATGACGGCTCCACCGATTCTTCCGCACAGATGTGCGACCGGCTCGCCGAGCGCGACGAACGGGTGCGAGTCGTGCACCAGCCCAACGCCGGGATCGGGGCCGCGCAGAACGCCGGACTCGACGTCGCATCGGGCGAACTGATCACGTTCTGCGACAATGACGATCTGATGCGCCCCACGCTCGTCGAACGTCTGGTCCACATCCTGGTCGACGCGGATGCCGACATGAGCTGCTGCCGCTGGCGGAACATCGGCGCCAGCACGGCGGCGACCGAACTGCGGCGGCACGCCGTTGATCCGATCGGGGACACCCTTGTCTTCGACGCACCGGCGCGCCACTATCAAGAGGTCTTCAGCCTCGCGCACCGGCGGCTTGCGCGCCGTGAACTGCAGTACTTCAGTGAGGCGAACTGGGGCAAGCTCTATCGCGCCGCCCTGTGGGAGGGCATCCGCTTCCCGGAGGGCGTGTTCGCGCAGGATGTCGCGGTCGCCATGGACCTCTACCTGAGAATGCGCACGGTGGCCTCTTGCTCGGACGTCCTGTACTACTGGATCCAGCACCCTCAGAGCGTGTCGCACGATGCGCGCCGCACCGCGTACTTCCATGACATCGTTGCGGCGCACTCGCACGCATTCGACCTCTCGCTCGCCGCGGGCATCACCCCCGCTCGTGCGTACGGTGGCATGATGACGCTCGACCTCGAACGGCGAAGCGTGGGTAACGTCGACGAGGCTGCGCTGTACCGGGCCGATGAGGACCATGTCGCCGCCCAGATGGCGCGGCTCAGCGCCGGCCAGCGCTGGCGGTGTCGGCTGCTCCACACGATCCGGCGGCTCGAGGTGAGGGTGTACCGGCTCACCGTGCATCGCAGACGCTGAGGGCCGCCGCACCCGCCGATCGTGCCCGGCTCCTGGCTCACCGACGGCTCACCACGCACGAGCGGATGCGTCGTGTCGGGCAGTTTCGCAGACCCGCACGATATGATCGACACTCCGTCTTGAGCGAAACACTGTGAGCAGCACGTGAACGAGAGCGCCGTCCTTCGATTCCATCGATTGGCCGACCAGCCCCTCCAGCCCGTCACCCCCACCCGTCTGGGCGTGGGCGGGTTCTTCCGCACCGTTGGCGACGTCTGGGATCATCGCCAGTTGCTCGGACTCCTCGTCCGCCGCGACGTCAAAGCGCGATACAAGGACAGCGTGCTCGGCATGCTGTGGACGCTCATCAACCCGCTCGTTCAGCTGGCGGTCTACTACCTCGTGATGGGGCAGGTTCTCGGCGCAGCCGGCAACATCTCGGGGTTCGCGGTGTACATCTTCTCTGGCCTCACCATCTACGGCCTTTTTTCCGAGACGCTCTCGGGAGCCACCGGGTCGATCGTCGCGAACTCCGGCCTCGTGAAGAAGGTCTACGTGCCCCGCGAGGTGTTCCCCCTCGCAGCGACCGGATCGGCGCTGTTCACCTTCGGGGTGCAACTGCTCGTCCTGTGCGTGGCGGCCTTTACGCTGGGCACACCGCCGCTGTCGTGGGATCTGCTGTACGTCGTCCCCTCCGTCGCGCTGATCCTGGTGTGGGCACTGGCACTCGGGCTGCTGCTGTCCGCGCTGAACGTCTACCTGCGCGATGTGCAGTACCTCACCCAGGTGCTGCTCATGCTCGCGATGTGGGCGTCGCCGATCGTCTACGCATGGACGATGGTGGGTAATCTCGTCGCGCGCGCGCATCTGCCCGCGTGGGTGCTCGAGGTGTATACCGCCAGCCCGCTCACCTTGTCGGTGCTCGGGTTCCACCGTGCCTTCTGGACCGCCGCGACGCCGGCCGATTTTCCGGAGCACCTGCTGCTGCGCATGAGCATCGCTTTCGTTATCGGCCTCATCCTCTTGATCCTCTGCCAGCGTGGGTTCGCCCGCCTGCAGGGCAATTTTGCACAGGAGCTGTGACATGACTGTGGCATCCACCGGCGATGCTCCCGAGATCATCGTCATCGAGGGCGTCTCCAAGACATTCGCGCTGCGCAGGGATAACTCGCTGAAGGAGCGCATCGTTACGCTCGGTCGTCGCGGGCGGCAGCACAAGGAGGAGTTCCAGTCGCTGCAAGACGTTTCCTTCTCGATCCCCGCCGGCGCGTCGATCGCTCTGATGGGCCCCAACGGTTCCGGCAAAAGCACGCTGCTCAAGGTCATCGGCGGGATCATCGAGCCGACGAACGGAGAAGTGCGCCGACGTGGCCGGCTCGCGGCGCTGCTGGAGCTCGGCGCCGGATTCCACCCGGATCTGTCCGGGCGTGACAACGTGTACCTCAATGCCGCGATTCTGGGGCTCACGCGAGAGCAGACCGACGAGCGGTTCGACAGCATCGTCGCGTTTTCGGAGATCGGCGACTTCATCGATACCCAGGTGAAGTTCTACTCGTCGGGAATGTACGTGCGACTCGCCTTTGCCGTCGCCGTGCACACCGATCCCGATATCCTGCTCGTCGACGAGGTACTTGCCGTCGGTGACGAGGCCTTTCAGCGCAAGTGCATGGACAAGATTCGCGAATTCCAGCGTGAGGGCCGCACGATCGTCCTGGTCTCCCACTCGGCCGCTCAGGTGATGGACATCTGCGATCAGGGTGTCGTCCTGCAGCACGGACGAGTGGCGTTCATCGGCCCGGCGGCCGAGGCCACAAAGATGCACCGCGAGATCATGGAAGGCAAGCGGCAGTCGCTGGTCAATGCCGCGGAGCCGGAGTCTCCGCAAGAGTATGCGGTGACGGGCGTGCGCGTTCTCAATTCGGTCGGCGAGCCCGTGCAGGACGTGAACCCGGGCGACGACATCCAGATCGAGATCACCGTCAACCACGCGGTTGCGCATCGCGACTGGCAGACG
Source organism: Microbacterium sp. (assembly GCF_047602155.1). Taxonomy (GTDB): domain Bacteria; phylum Actinomycetota; class Actinomycetes; order Actinomycetales; family Microbacteriaceae; genus Microbacterium. The sequence continues at coordinate 1,924,249 of NZ_JASGHZ010000001.1, forward strand.
TCGTTCAGCATCGACACGCCCACGGGGCAGCAGGTCCTCGGTACCAGTGTCCGCAGGCTGACGGGCGACACGCATGGACCTGCCGCCGCCGGACCCGCCGTCGTGCTCTACTCGCTGCCCGATGTCACGTTCGGCGGCGGACAGTATTTCGTCAATGCACAGGTGATGGATGAAGAAGGCGTCGGCGCTGACATCCTCTGGCAGGGCGCCCGGTTCTACGTCCCGCTGAGCGAGGAGAGGACCGGCACGGTGTACGTCGATGCGAAGGTCGCCCCGCCGCGGCCCGGTTGATCGGCGGATCTCAGCGAGGGGTGGAGAAGGATCCGTCGCCGTAGACGACCGGTGACGGAGGCAACCAGATCTCGACCCCGTCTTCGACGACGAGTGTGTAGAGCCCTGCCTCGTCTTCGAGGGCGCTCGTCAATGCCTGGTCTGGGGGGAACCGCGGATCTGTGCCGATCACGATCGCGGAGAAGGGGCCGGCGCTCTCATCCTGGGTTCCGGCCGCGCCGAGGTACGGAAGGTACGCGTTCGGCGTGATCGCCAGCACGAGCACCGAGCCTGAGGCATCGTGTTCCCGCAGCACGTCCGGCACGACGGCGATGCCGGTGGGGCGGATCGCGCCGGTCTGCTCGGCGAGCCGGATCACGCCGACCGCGGTGAGCACGACGAGCGCGAATGCGCTCACGCCGCGCCATCCGATGCGGGGCGCGGGGCGCGTGCTCAGCAACCGTGCGAACCCGATGGCTGCGAGCATGACGAGGAAGGGCATGAACGCGTAGTAGTAGAACGCCAAAGCGACATGAGCGACCGCGAGGTAGAAGACGAGCAGTCCCGCAAGTGCGGACGCCAGGAACAGCACAAGAGGTTCGCGCAACCGGACGATCGCGGCACCGACGCCCACCGCGAGCACGACGACCATGGGCGTCCCCACGCCGAGCCACAGATACCACGCATGCGCCCACCACGGTGCGCTCTCGTACGCAGCTCCCGCGATCCACACGACGTGGCCGTTCGCGTTGTGCGCGCTTTGGAACTGGATGAGATACAGCAGGCCGGCGCGTCGGGGTCCCACGTAGACGGCCACCGCCGTCGCGGTCAGGCCTGCGGCGAACAAGCCGGCCCCCACGAGAGCCCTGCGCCCGCGGGCGAAGATCGCCAGCAGCACGGCGAATGCCGGGAGGATCGCAAGAGAAGACACCTTCGAGGTGATCGATAGCGACATCGCGATGCCGGAAGCGAGCGCCGCCCAATGACCGTTTTGGCGTCGCGCCCAGCGCCACGCGAGCCACATCGCCAGGATCGCGAAGAACATCATGACCGGTTCTAAGAGCGCGACCCGATCGATGCGGTATCCGTCGAGCTGCCGCGGGGAGAGCAGCCAGAGGCTGGCCGCCACCGTCGCGGCGGCAAGGCCTCGCTCGCGGCGGAGCCAGACGAACATGATCGCAGCGCCCGCGAAGACGAGCATGCCCACGAGCACCCGCGGCGCGACCACGCCCTGACCGCCGACGAGCTGCGCCAGGCCGAACAAGTACTTCGCCACCGGAGGATGCTCGAGGTTCGCCGTGAAATCGCCGTGCACATAGTCCCAGCCGGCGTTGACGTAGATGTATTCGTCACCGTTGATGTTGAGAGAGGACACTCCGTGGAAGCAGATGAAGATCGCGAGAATCGCGCCGGCGGCTGCCGCTGCCGCCGCGGCGGCGTTGTGCAGCATCCTGCCGCCTGTCCATCCGGCCAGAACGCGGCCCGGCGGCGTCATGCCCGCGGACGGGCGCGAAAACCGCGAAACGGACGGGTGAGGATGTCTGTGACGCTCGTGCGACGGTGCACCTCTTCGCGGAGGGCGCTCAGCTCCGCCTGCATCGCGGACAACTGCTCACCCAGCGATTCGATCTGCTGCGACAGCCCGTCGGACTGCTCGGCGAGGGAGCCGCGGGCAGATTCGATCCTGCCCGTCAGGCGATGGTCCAGCCACTTGCTCTCGTGGGCGACGTGCACGAACAGTGCCATGCCGTGGTCGTCGATGCCGCGTCGCACGAACGCGTCGCGGATCGCGTCGTCTGTCGCGGCGCGCGAGCGCTCCGCGGAGATGCTGTTGCTGTCGTCTCCGACAGACTCGGGGCGCAGACTCCAGAAGGCGAGGGGTGCTCCCTCCAGCAGTCCGATCGGATGTTTCGCGACGATCGCGAGGTAGAACGCCCAGTCGCCGAGGTACCTCAGCGATGAGTCGTAGGGGCCGAGTTCGTCGTGGAGCGAGCGACGGTAGAGCATCGAGATCGGCGGAATGCGGTTGGCGCGCAGCATGTCGATCAGGCTGATGCCGCTGAGTTCAGGAAGAAACGGATACGCGTCCGTTTGCGTGAGCTCGCCGGCCGCATTGGGACGCTCGATGACGATGGTTGTCCGCGAGCAGACCGCGGGCGTACCAGGGTTCGCGTCGAGGAAGTCGATCGTCCGGGCAAGGAACTCGGGATCCCAGTAGTCATCGTCGTCGTGGAGGGAGATGAACTCGCCGCGTACCGCCTCCAGACCGGAGTTCGCGGCCAACCACCGGCCGTGCTGCTGTCCCGCCCGTGAGACGAGGCGAACGCGCTCAGCGCGACCTTGCGGCAGCGCGGCGACGAACGCGGCGCCGTCATCCGCATCATCCGCGTCGTCGACGACGATGACTTCCACGTTGTCGAAGGTCTGCGCGAAGATGTCGTCGATTGCCCGCGCCAGCAGGTCCAGACGGTTGCGCGTTCGCACGATGATCGACACTCGGGGTGTTTTCGTGGGTCGAGAGGGCATGGTACCCGATTGTGCCAGCAATTCCCCGGTCGCGTCGATCGCGTGAGGCGTCATCTCTCGCGGGTGAGGTCTTCCCAGATCCGCGCGCGGGTTGCCGCGGAGTGCGAATTGCGCAACTGCGGGTCGTTTTCTCCGCCAAAGACATTGCTGTAGTTGAGGGCCACCTTCTGCGAGCCGGGCACGAAGGGCCAATGTTCGGCGACCGCGGTGAGCTGCCGCGTGCGGTACCCGTGCCGCACCGCCGCGCTGTGGATCCACACGTCGTCGGCCGCCGGGGCGGCATCGAGAAAACCCGGGCCGTCGTCGCGGATGGCCTGCTGCAGTGCGGCCGGCAGCAGCTGGCCCGACACCGACGTGGCGAAGATCGCATAGCTCGGGAGGGTCTCGGTGGTCACCGGCCACTCGATGTAGGGTGCAAAATCGTCCGGTCCGGACATCAGGATCGTCTTGGTCCGGTGCGCGAGCACCAGTTCGGGTTCCTGGGAGTGGGCGGCTCGCAGTGCAGCCAGCCAGTGCGCGGGGTAGAGGACATCGTCGTCGCTCGTCACGAGCGGACCCTCCAGCGCGGCGGTGGTCAGGTAGGGCCAGTATTTGGTGTGCACCCCCAAGCCCGGTTCGGTGTGCAGGATCTCGAGCCCGCGCCGCTGCAGCCGGCGCAGGCGCCAGGGCGTGCGGTCCAGCGGTGCGTCGAGCCACAGCATGATCCGACGTGGCAGCGCAGTGCCGTCGCCGATCGACTCCAGGGCGACCCAGGCGTCGCCCAGCCGCGGGCCGTAGCTGGTCATGGTCACGACCTCAGCGGCGCGGGCATCAACGATCGGCGCACGCGAGAACGCGTTGCGCAGCCAGAGGCGGCGCACGCGCCGCGCCGTCTCGGGCGTGGGACTGTCGATCGTACCGACCGAGTGTGGCAATCCACCGTAACGCGCGAGAGCCCGCCGCAGCGATGCGCGCGGGTGGCGCACGACAGAACCCACACGTCGCACGGCGGAACGACCCTGATGGATCAGGTTCACGGTGTGCAAGGTGTCGAGGGAGGGCGCATGTCGCCAGCAGTCTACCGTCGTCACGGCAGCGCCTCGTTGCCGTGACGAGGTGGGCACGGCCTGTAGATCGGAGCATCATGACCGACTCCACGATGCGCACCGGGTTCACGTACGCGCAGCGGCACGGCTCCGATCAGGCGGTCCAGACGGACAGCACAATCCGCTGAGTTCAGGAAGAAACGGATACGCGTCCGTTTGCATGGGCTCGCCGGCCGCAGGGGGACGCTCGATGATCGACACTCGGGGTGCTTCAGGGCGTGGGCCAGCTTCACCGCGACGTCGGTCGCGTCGCGACACGCTCAGTTGTTCCGTCGCGTGCGAATGTCGGCGATGGCGGCATCCACCAGCGTTTCGGCGCGCGCATCGAAGGAGTGCACGGCGCGCACGCGCCGTGCGAGGTCGCGCCGCTCGGTGAGGCTTGGCCAGGCCGCTTCTTCCGTCAGGAGCCGCCGCAGGCTCTCCGGACTGTCGTAGGTCTGCACGAGACCGCCGAAGATGCGATCGATACCATCGACGCGATCGGAGATCACACGCGCGCCGACGAAGGCAGCGTCGAACAGCCGGTTCGACAGGAATCCGTGTGCCCGCATGTCCTCCCAATGGTCGTTGAGCACGATGCGCGAGGCGCGGTACGCGCCCGGCACCGAGGCGAAGTCGAGATGATCAGCGCGGACGAAACGTTCGTCGATGAAGCGGTCCCAATCGTGGCCGTACACCGCCAGGTGCGCACCAACCCGGATCGCGTCGCGCACCACAGGGCGCACCACACCCCGCGATGTCCCCACGAACAGGACGTCCTCGGCAATGTCGGTCGGCTCGGGACGCAAGGAGAACCGGGATGCCGAGGAGGCCTGCAGGAGGGGCGTGGCACCGACCTCGGCTGAGCGATTCCAGCTCTCGCTGGCGACGAAGATGCGGTTCCAGCCGAGGGCGAGTTCTTCATCACCTACGGCGTCCGGATGGCTGATGATCCAGAGATAGTTGATCGCGCCAGCGGTTGGCTCGATGCGGTGCAGACCCCGCAGCACCAGGACGACGTCGTCCTGGTGCGAGTCCGGACGCTGTGGCGCGCCGAGGTGGTCGATCGACACGGATTGTCCCCGCGCACGCAGAGCAACGGCCAGGTCAGCGGCGAACGCCGTGTCGCCCCAGCGAAACGCAGAAGCATCGGCCGGTGAACTGATTTTGAGAGCCCAGTTGAGCGTCCCGCGGCGGATGCGTGAGCTTCGCGAGAGGCGGGCGCGAGAGCGTTCCGCTGCGCGTCGCACCCGGCGGACGGCGGCCGCTGCGAGGCGGCGCCCACCGCGATGTGCATCGCTCATGGAGACGATCATACGGTGCCCCGCGCGCGCACCTCGGGAAGGACGAACCGAGGGGTCGCCAGTGGGCAATGCGCATGTCGAGAGTCATGGTGGGTTCGTACTACGCTCTTCATTTGTGCGGATCCGAATGGCGCGCGTTGCACAGGCGATTTACCCTCGACCGCACCCGCCGACATTCACCGGCGTGCAGCGCCGGGCGCTGCTGGGGGTGCTGCTCGTTCTCGGCGCCGTGCTGTCGCTGGCGCGTACTCCGCGCTCACAGTGGAATGTCCTGTGGGCTGAGGACGGCACGATCTTCGCGAGCGGTGCCCTGAACGACTCCTGGGCGTCGCTGATTGCGCCCTATTCCGGATACTTCCACCTGGTGCCGCGAGTCGCGGCTTTCGCCGTGGCATGGGTGCCGCTGGAGGTGCTCCCGGTGGCGATCACCTTCGTGGCGGCCGTGATCACGGCCGCACTCGCCGTGCTCTGCTACATCATGCTCGAGTCGCGGATCGCGGCGGTGCCCCTGCGGCTCGCGGCGTGGCTGGTCTGCATCGTGCTGCCGACGATGGGTGGCGAGGTGCCGAACAACCTCGCGAATCTGCACTGGTATCTGCTCATCACCGCCGTCTGTGTGCTGCTGACGGCATCCACCTCCCGTCGCATCGCGATCGTGCAGGCCATTGCGATCTTCGCCGCGATCACCAGCGACGCGCTAGGGCTGCTCCTGATCCCCCTGTTCGTCGTGCGGTGGTGGTTGCTTCCGTCCGGCCGGGATCGCGGCGTCGTCGGCGCGGCCCTGGCCGCCGGAGTCGTCCAGGCGTGCGCCGTCGTGGGCGGGCTCCTCGGAGCATCGGACGCGCGTCAGATCGGTCAGACTCATCCGAGCATCATCGAGTTCGGCGAGACCTACTCGATCCGGGTCGCATTGACCGGGCTGACCGGCGTGTCCGGCTCGCAGCACGCCTGGTCTCTCCTCGGGCAGGCGGCGGGATGGTCGGCGTTGCTTGCCGTCGTCGCCCTGCTGGTCGCGGCCGCCCGCGTCGATAGGCTGCGCCGATGGGGGATCGTCCTCTTCTTCGCGGGGTCGCTGGCATCGGCCGTCGTGATCTACTACGTGCAGTGGTACGCCATTGCGGACGCGCCCACCGAAGCCGTGCTCGTGGGCATGCGATACGCGGTGGTGCCGGCGGCGCTGATGATGATCGCGGTGCTCATCGCCGTCGACGCATTCGTCGCCCGAGTGCCCGCCACCGTCAGCCGGAGGAACCTGGCCGGGGGCGTGCTCGCCCTTGTGCTCATCCCGATGCTCGTGGATCTGCGCGCCGCGACGCCGAGGCAGGACCACTGGCCGTGGCGCAGCGCGATCGCCCACGCGCGCGAATGGTGCGCCGACCAACCGAACGCAGACGCCGTAGCCAACCTCGGAGCCTCTCCGACCTGGTTCGGTGGAATGCTCGTGAACTGCGCGGTCCTGAAGACGCACGCGTGATCCACCGCATTCCCGTGTGCGCCCCGCAAAGACGCGGCGGCGGGGGAACCCGCAGCAGGAGACTGAGTACACTGATCGGATGTTCGCCTCGGGATCGGAAGCCTGACACCTATGGACCTCCTCATCGTCGGCTCGGGTTTCTTCGGACTCACCATCGCTGAGCGTGCAGCGTCGGCCGGCCGGAAGGTCACGGTCATCGACCGCCGTCATCACATCGGCGGCAATGCCTACAGCGAGGACGAGCCGACCACGGGCATCGAGGTGCACCGCTACGGCGCGCACCTGTTCCACACCTCCAACGCCGCGGTCTGGGAGTACGTCAGCCGGTTCACGACCTTCACCGACTACGTGCACCGGGTGTACACGAACCACAACGGGGTGGTGTTCCCGCTGCCGATCAGCCTGGGGACGATCAACCAGTTCTTCCAGGCCGCATACACCCCCGACCAGGCGCGCGCGCTCGTGCACGAACTGGCGGGCGAGTTCGACCCGAAGACGGCGCAGAACCTGGAGGAGCGGGGGATCGGACTGATCGGCCGGCCGCTGTACGAGGCGTTCATCCGCGACTACACCGCCAAGCAGTGGCAGACCGACCCGAAGGATCTGCCGGCCGAGGTGATCAGCCGGTTGCCGGTGCGGTACACCTACGACAACCGCTATTTCAACGACACGTGGGAGGGTCTGCCCACCGACGGCTACACCGCGTGGCTGGAGCGGATGGCCGATCACCCCAACATCGAGGTCCGGCTGAACACCGACTTCTTCGACGCGGCGCAGCCGCTGCACAAGCGGGCCACCGTCGGGCAGGTTCCGATCGTGTACACCGGCCCGGTCGATCGGTACTTCGACTATGCGGAGGGCGAGCTGGGGTGGCGCACCCTCGACTTCGAGGAAGAGGTGCTCGAGGTGGGCGATTTCCAGGGCACGAGCGTCATGAACTACGCGGATGCCGGCATCCCGTACACCCGCATCCACGAGTTCAAGCACTTCCACCCCGAACGCGCCGACCGGTACCCGACCGACCGCACCGTCATCATGCGAGAGTTCTCCCGGTTCGCGACCCGCGACGACGAGCCCTACTACCCGGTCAACACGGCCGGCGACCGGGCCGGCCTGCTCGCCTACCGCGAGCTCACCAAGGGGGAGGACGGCGTCCTGTTCGGCGGGCGCCTGGGCACCTATCAGTACCTCGACATGCACATGGCCATCGGCTCCGCGCTGTCGATGTGGCACAACCAGCTCGGGTGACGTACACCTCATAGACTCGACATCGTGACCACCGCCGTCGTCGGCGCTCCGGGCTCGCCCCGGCGCTACCTCCACTCGCTGTGGCTGCTGTCGGCGCGCGATCTGCGCGTGCGCTATTCGACGAGCGCGCTCGGATATCTGTGGTCGGTGCTCGACCCGCTCGTCATGAGCGCCATCTACTGGTTCGTCTTCACGCAGGTCTTCCAGCGCGGCGACATCGGCGCGCAGCCGTACATCGTGTTCCTCGTCTCCGGGCTGCTGCCCTGGATGTGGTTCAACTCGGCGGTCGCCGACTTCACCCGGGCCTTCAACAAGGATGCGCGGCTGGTGCGCTCGACCGCCATACCGCGTTCGATCTGGGTGAACCGGATCGTGCTGAGCAAGGGGGTCGAGTTCCTCTTCTCGCTGCCGGTGCTCGCCCTGTTCGCCGTCTTCGCCGGCGGCAGCGCCGGGTGGGGCCTGCTGCTGCTGCCGGTGGCCGTCGTCCTGCAGGCCGTCCTGCTGGTCGGGCTCGGGCTGCTCGTCGCACCGCTGTGCGTGCTGTGGGGCGACCTGGAGCGCACGACCCGGCTCGTGCTGCGGGCGCTGTTCTACGCGACCCCGATCATCTACGGCGTGACCGACCTGCCCGGCGTGTTCCGGGAGCTGGCCGTGTGCAACCCTCTCGCGGGCATCTTCACGCTGTACCGCGTCGGGCTGTTCCCGCAGGAGTGGGACACGCTCGCGGTGGTCGTCGGCGCGGCGATGAGCATCGGCATCCTGCTGCTCGGCGTCGTCGTCTTCCGGCGCCTCGAACCCGCCGTGCTGAAGGAGCTGTGATGACGGACGCAGCCATCACGGTCACCGGGCTCGGTGTGCGCTTCCGGCGCAACCGGCGCGGGCGACGCAGCATCAAGGATCTGTTCGCCGGGCGGGCGCGCCGCACCCTGCCCGGCGAGTTCTGGGCGTTGCGCGATGTGTCGTTCACGGTGCGGCGGGGCGAGGCCATCGGTGTCGTCGGCCGCAACGGACAGGGCAAGTCCACGCTGCTCAAACTCGTGGCCGGTGTACTGCTGCCCGACGAGGGATCGGTGACGGTGCACGGGGGAGTGGCACCGCTGATCGAGATCACCGGCGGCTTCGTCGGCGACCTGACCGTGCGGGAGAACGTGCGGCTGACGGCGGGCCTGCACGGGATGTCGAAGGCCGAGGTCGCGCGCCGCTTCGACGACATCATCGCCTTCGCCGAGATCGCCGATTTCGTCGACATGCCCTACAAGCACCTGTCGAACGGCATGAAGGTACGCCTCGCGTTCGCCGTCGTCTCGCAGCTGGATGAACCGACGCTGCTCGTGGACGAAGTGCTCGCGGTCGGCGACAAGGCGTTTCGCGAGAAGTGCTACCGCCGCATCGACGAGTTGCTCGCGGAGGGGCGGACGCTCTTCTTCGTCAGTCACAACGAGAAGGATCTGCGCCGGTTCTGCACCCGTGGGTTGTACCTCGACAAGGGCGTGCTGAAACTCGATGCGCCGATCGCCGACGTGCTCGACGCCTACAACGCCGACCACGCGGGCGGCTGATCGACGCGAACCGAGAGTGTCGCGCTCAGTCAGCCGACCGCAAGCGGCGGCATCGGCTGCCACTGCGGGTCGCGGGCGATGGCGCGCCCGTCGCGCAGCCCGCGGAACAGGTTCGACGTGCCGCGGACGGTGCGCTCGACGAACAGCAGCCGGATGAGCTCCTTGGTGAAGGTCAGCGCCGTACCCAGGCCGAACAGCACCGGCTGATAGACCCCGAGCGACCGGTAGTAGCGCTTGATCAGCGCCCGGTTGCGCATGATGTAGTACCGGTAGGCGTTCGAGGACGCGTTCATGTGGCGGATGCCCATGTCCCACTGCTTGATCTCGCGCGTGCGGCGCAGCACGAACTCGTTCACGATCACCGAGGTGGTCACGCGCGAGGCGAGCCAGCCGTAGGTCTGGTCGTCCCAGTAGATGAAGAACCGCGGGTCGGGCAGGCCGATCTGCGCGACGATGTCGCGGTGGATGAACATGCCCTCGAAGCAGCCCGAGTTCATCTCCTTGTACCCCGACGCGTCGAACCCCGACGGGGCGAACGGGATCGGGATGCCGAGGCGCTCGGCGATGCGGTACTGCCAGTAGAACTCGCTGCCGTCGAAGTCGTAACGGCGCCCCTGGATGGAGCGGAACCGCGGCGCCCACTTGCCCATCTTGGCGAGACCGTCGGGGAGCACCTCGACGTCGTCGTCCATGACCCAGATCCAGGTGGAGCCCAACTCGTACGCGATGCGCATGCCCTCGCTGAACCCGCCCGAGCCGCCGGTGTTGGTGTCGAGCCGCCGGTACACGATCTCGGTGCCGATGCCGTCGCGGAACGACTCCACCACATCCGTCGTGTCGTCGGTCGACGCGTTGTCGACGATGACGACGTGGCCGGGCTTCGGGTCCATTGCCGTGATGCTCGTCAGCAGGCGCGTCAGCAGCGCGGAGCGGTTGAACGTGACGATCGCGATGGTCGCGTCGGCGGGCGCGAACTGCTCGTCGTGGGCTGCGGCGGGACGCGAGGCGGGGAGGGTCATGACCCGAACATCCTACCCCGGCAGGCTGACGGCGCCCGTGGGCAGGCCGCCCGCCCGTTCCGGTCCGCCCAGGCGATCGCGCCACGAGCGCGACTGCCCGGCGCGCACGGCGCAGAGCACGAGCAGCATCCAGCCCAGCCCGAACAGGGCGACCGACTCGAAGCCGCTCGTGGTCGCGAGGGTGACGAGCATGAGGGGCGCCCAGGCGTACACGATGGAGCGTCGCCGGCTCGCGATGATCCACGACCGCACGAGCGCGATGCCGCCCAACGCGATGAGCAGCAGCAGGCCCACCCAGCCCAGCTGCAGCTGCACGTCGACGTAGGCGTTCAGCGCCGTCGTGTGGTTCTGCCCGAGCAGCTGGTTGATCGTGAAGAACGGCTGCTCGCTGCGCTCCCACGGCCCGTACCAGCCCCAGCCCTGCACCGGCATCCGCCCGGCGAAGTACTGTGCGAGCGCCCACAGGTTGGTGCGCATCCGCAGATCGTCGGTCGCGCCGAGCATCTCGATGACACGGCTGCGCTGCAGGTACATCGCGACGGATGCCGTGGCCACGGCGGCGGCCAGCATCCACTGCACGCGCGTGCGCCGCTGAGGCGGGACGGCACGCACGAGCGTCAGGGCGGCCGTCGCGACGCCGACGACGACCGCGAGGATGAGCACCGTCGGCGACGCCGACAGCAGCCCGAGCGCGGCGGCGAGGGTCAGCGAGGCCGCCGCGGTGCCGGGCCGCACCGAATGCGTACGCATCTCGATGGCGAAGGTGATCATCGCGACGACGGCGACGAACCCCAGCATGTTGCGCGTGCCGAAGATGCCCTGGATCGGTCCCAGCGCGGCGATGTTGCCCTGGATGCCGAGGAAGCGCAACGGGATGTCCAGCAGGATGCCGGACAGGATCTCGAGCCCCAGCGACAGCCCGAGGGCGACGCGCAGCACGTCGCCGAGCGCCCGCACCGTCTGCAGCGTGTCGCGCACGTGACCGACCGTCACGGCGAGGAGGGCGACCGCGAGCATCGCGAGCCAGCGGCCGAAGCTCATCGTGGCATCGGTGCTCCAGAACACGCTCGCCAGCGCCCACGTCACGAGCGCCAGCAGCGTGATCGGCACGAGTCGCAGAAACGCGATCTCCGCGCGGCGGGCCACCAGCATCGCCAGCGCGATGGCGCACAGCCCCGTGACGACCGTCCGCAGGGTCACGATGCCGGCCACGCGCTCGATCAGGTGCGTGCCGACGAGTGCGGCGAAGGTCGCGAGCGTGAACGCGCGGGCGAGGTCGGCGGAGCCGAGCACGCGCGTCAGGGTGCCGGGCGCCCCGGGTGCGCCGTCGGCGGGCTGGGTGGCGGCGGGTGTCATGGGGTCATCCGAGCCGCTCGCCCTGCTCGCCGGTCAGACGCTGCTCCGACGGGCCGCGGCCGACCAGCGGCGCCTGCTTGATCTTGAAGGCGAGCATGACGAGGAACAACCATCCCCACGCCAGCAGCGGCGCCGATTCGGTGAGCCCCTGCACGAGCAGTACCGCCGCGACGAGGGTCGGCAGCAGCGTGATGGCCGAGTAGGGGCGGTCGGCCACGAGATCCCAGCGCGGCCGGTCGATCGCGAAGAACCATGACCGCCAGAGGTACGCGAGGAAGGTCAGCCCGACGAGGAACAGGCCCACGACCCCGAGCTGGAACAAGACGTCGAGCCACATGTTGTGCGCCTGCATGACCGTCTGGCCGTGATCGACGATCCAGCCGTCGAACGCGGGATCGGCCGGCATCCATGGCGTGGAAAATCCCCATCCGGTGACCGGGCGTTCGATCGCCCTGTCCCACACGGCGCCCCAGATCCGCTCCCGGCCGGTGAGATCCGACGACCGGCCCAGCGCGGCGAAGACCGTGTCGCGGCCGAACCACAGGGCGGCGAGTCCGCCGGCGCCCACGGCGAGGTAGGCGAGGGAGAACCGCAGCCGCCCGCCCGGGCGGGCGGTCGTGCGCATGAGCAGCGCCGTGACGAGCACCACGACGACCCCGGCCGCCGCCAGCCACGCCGTCGCCGACCCCGCCCGCACGAACAGGAACGCGGCGAGGGCGAACCACGCCGCCAACAGCGTGCGCCGCGGGGCGCGCGCGGCGAACCGGATCGCGAACACGATCATGCCGAGCAGGGCCACGTACGCGAGCGGGTTGGCGTTGCCGAACAGACCCTGGATGCGGCCGCCGTCGAAGAGGTTGTCGCGCGACCAGTAGACGATGGGGTCGCCCACAGGCCCGTCGGGGCGGACGAACTGCGGCAGGATCGGCCCGCCCCACACGAGCGAGACCCACAGCTCGAACACGATCGACAGCGCGAGAATCCACTTCAGCGCCGACGCCGTGGCGCGCACGAGCTCGCGCCACGTCAGCACGGAACCGACGAACATCGCCTGCACGGTCGTCGAGACGAGCAGCAGCAGCGTCAGCAGCGTGGCTGCGGCGTAGGCGGTCCACAGCAGGGAGCACGCCGCCCAGCCGACATAGGCCACGGCGAACCAGGGCAGCCGGCGCCACTGGACCTCGGGCCGCACGACGAACCACAGCGCCAGCGAGACCAGCCCCGAGCCGTACGCGACGATCGCCGTGCCGGCCTCGCCGAGCACCATCAGCCACGACGTGCCCGCGAGCGCGCCGGCGACGACGAAGATGCACCAGCCGCGCAGCAAGAGGTGCGCCGTCTTCTCCCGGATCGGCGCCGACGGCGGCGCCGCGACGGGATGCTGCGTGTGGATGGCCATTGTCAGATCAGGGTACCGTGGCGAGGCATTTAGGCTGGGGGCGTGCTGATCCCGATCTCGAACACCCCGCGCGACTACTCGTGGGGCTCTGTGGAGCTGATCCCGGCGCTCGTGGGACGCGTGCCGACCGGTGCCCCGGAGGCCGAGATCTGGTACGGCGACCACCCGGGCAGCCCGGCCGTGACCGCCGACGGTCGGACGCTCGCCGATGCCCTCGCATCGGCCGGTCAGGAGCCGCTGCCGTTCCTGCTCAAGCTCCTCGCCGCCGGGTCGTCGCTGTCGATCCAGGCGCACCCGACGGCCGCGCAGGCCCTGGAGGGATTCGCGCGCGAGGAGGATGCCGGCATCCCGCGCGACGCCGCCGACCGCCTCTACCGCGACGCCCGCCACAAACCCGAGATCATCGTCGCGCTGAGCGACGAGTTCCTTGCCCTGGTCGGGCTGCGCCCGCTCGAGGACACGCGGCGGCTGGTGGAGGCTCTGGGCCCGGGGCGGCGCCGATCGCGGCGCGACTCGCCGACGACGGGCGGGAGGACGAGGCGGTGCTCCGCGACGCGGTCGCGTGGGCGCTGACCGAGGCCGATGCCGGGGTCGTCGCGGGGCTGGTCGCGGCGCTGGATGCCGCGGGCAGGGTTGGCGCGGGCGGTGTCGACGGGGGCGGGGTTGGTGCGGGCGGTGTCGATGGGCCCGCTGGCGGCGGTGGCGGGCAGGCCGGCGGCTTCGGCGGTGCGCGTGGTGGCGGCGAGGTTGGCGGTGGCGGCGGTGCGCGTGGTGGCGGCGAGGTTGGTGGCGTCGGCGTCCTCGATGACTTCGGCGGCTTCGGCGAGGTCGCCGTGCTGCGGGCGGCGGCGGCCGACTTCCCCGGCGATGCCGGGCTCATCGTCGCGCTGCTGATGAACCTCGTCACGCTGCGTCGCGGCGAGGCGCTGTTCGCCCCCGCGGGGGTGCTGCACGCCTACCAGCGGGGGCTCGGGGTCGAGTTGATGGCCGCGAGCGACAACGTCCTCCGCGGCGGTCTCACGCCCAAGCACGTCGATGTGCCCGAGCTCCTGCACGTGCTCGACGCGCGCCCCGGCCCGGCGCCGGTCGTGAAACCCCGGCCGGTGGCGCCCGGTGCCGTCGAGTTCGTGCCGCCGGTGCCCGACTTCGCCCTCACGCACGCCGACGTGTCGGCTCCGGTCGAGTTCGCGCTGCGGGGTCCCGCCATCGTGCTGGCGACCGTCGGCGAGGTGACGGTGTCGGCGGGTGGTGCGTCGGCGACGCTCGCCCCGGGCGACGCGGTGTGCCTCGTGGGGGAGCCGGTCGTGCGCGCGGACGGTGCCGGCGAGCTGTTCCTCGCCCAGCCCGGCCTCCCCTGACCCGCTCTCACCCGGCCTCCCCTCATCCGCTCCGCCTCTCCCAGCCCGGCCTCACCCGATCCGCCCCGCCCCGATCAGCGGAGTTGGCGGTATCCGGGGTGACGGGGTGGTGTTGGGCCCGGAACGTGACAGGTGTGCGGATGCTGGGGGTGCCCGGCGTCGGCGGAGTTGGCTGTATCCGGGGTCTTGGGGTGGTGTTGGGCCCGGAACGTGACAGGTGCGCGGGTGCTGGGGGTGTAGGCGTCGGCGGAGTTGGCGGTATCCGGGGTGACGGGGTGGTGTTGGGCCCGGAACGTGGCAGGTGTGCGGGTGCTGGGGGGTGCGGGGTGTCGGCGGAGTTGGCTGTATCGGGGTGACGGGGTGGTGTTGGGCCCGGAACGTGGCAGGTGTGCGGGTGCTGGGGGCTGCCGGGCGCGGTGGAGTTGGCGGCATCCGGGGTGACGGGGTGGTGTTGGGCCCGGAACGTGGCAGGTGTGCGGGTGCTGGGGGTGCCCGGGGCGGTGGCGGAGTTGGCGGTATCCGGGGTGACGGGGTGCTGTTGGGCCCGAGTTGTGGCAAGTTTGCGGAGGCTGGGGATGCCGGGTGTCGACGTTGCGGATGCTGGGGGTGCCCGGGGCGGTGGCGGAGTTGGCTGTATCCGGGGTGACGGGGTGCTGTTGGGCCCGAGTTGTGGCAAGTTTGCGGAGGCTGGGGGTACCGGGTACCGGGTACCGGGTACCGGGTACAGGGTGTCGACGCCGCGGATGCCGGGGCTGCCGGGCGCGGCGGAGTTGGCGGCATCCGGGGTCATGCGCGGCAGCGAAGCCGGAATGTGACAGGTGTGCGGGGTGCGACACGCCGGAGCGGCGCGAGAAAGCTTCAATCAGGCCTTGAGGGTTTACGATCTGCGACTTGACCGCGGGGAATGACAAGGGTGTAATTATTCCAACACGCGCATCGGCGTGACGCGAATTCAGGGAGACAGCGATATGACGGGCTACCGCTCCGGCGCCCCCGACAACTGGTTTGTCGACCCGGTCAATCTCGGCGTCCCCGGGGTACGTCGCCCCGCCCCCGCCGACGAAGACAGCGCACTGGCCTGGCAGGCCGACGCGCTGTGCGCGCAGACCGATCCCGAGGCGTTCTTCCCCGAGAAGGGCGGCTCGACCCGCGACGCCAAGCGCATCTGCACCTCGTGCGACGTGCGCGGCGAATGCCTCGAGTACGCGCTGCGCAACGACGAGCGGTTCGGCATCTGGGGCGGCCTCAGCGAGCGCGAGCGGCGCAAGCTCAAGCGCCGCGCCTGAGCGCGCGCATCCTCGCCCCCTGCCCTCATGGCTTCGCGTCGGGGGATGTCGCAATGAGTGCCAGATGGACGCCGTGCCATCCCGAGCCATCGCGAAGGGCTGGCAATTGGTGTGGCCTCGGGGCGCGGTATCCCGCAACGAGTGCCAGGTGAACGGGCGTGGCATTCCCACCCTCGTGGAGAGGTGGCAGTTGTTGTGGCTTCGCGGTGCGGCATTCCGCAACGAGTGCCAGGTGAATGGGTGTGACGTCCCTAACCCTCGTGGAGAGGTGGCAGTTGTTGTGGCTTCGCGGTGCGGCATTCCGCAACGAGTGCCAGGCGAATGAGGTGAACGGATGCCGCCGGTGCGGCGAATCGGCGGCCCGATCGGGGACCTCCGGGCGCGCCTGCGCGGCGCGGCGGCGCCCGCGCCTAGGCTGACGACGTCATGCCCGCCCGAGTACACGCGCTGCTGGTCGTGCGCCCCGACGGGCGCGCGAACACCGACATTCACCTGCAACGGACGCTGACCGCGCTCACCGCGCAGGTCCGTCCGATCGACGCGCTCACGATCGTGCTCTGCGGAGCGGATGCCGAGACCCATCGCGTGGCGGCCGCATCCACGGCGGAGGGCGTCATCGCCGCCGACCGCGGCACGTCGTTCGCGCAGGCTCTCGCGATGGGCGGCCTGCGGCTCGACGGCGACGCGGTGTGGCTGCTCACCCAGGAGTCGACGCCGGGGGCGGATGCCCTGCTGCGGCTGACGGCCGCGCTGGAGAGCTCGCCGTCGGTCGCCGTCGCCGTGCCGAAGCTCGTCCGCTCCGACGACAACGACCGGATCGTCTCGTTCGGGATGTCGATGACGGCGCTCGGGCGCGCGGTCGGCCTCGCCGACGGCGAGCACGACCAGGGGCAGCACGACGGTCGCGAAGACGTGCTCGGCGCCGACCACCGCGGCCTGCTCGTCCGCGCCGACGCCTGGCGCGAGCTGCACGGGATCGACCCCGCGCTCGCCGGCGCCGACGAGGGCCTCGACCTCGGGGTGCGCGCACGCCTGCGGGGCGGCCGCATCGTGCTGGCGCCGCTCGCGCTCATCGCCGTCGCAGGCCCGCCCCGTGGCGGCATGCGTCGCGCGTACGCCAAGCGCACCGCGCAGCTGCACCGGCGCCTCGTCTACGCGCCGGCGGCCGCGGTGCCGCTGCACTGGCTGTCGTTCCTGCCGCTCGCCCTGCTGCGCACCGCCCTGCTGCTGCTGGCCAAGCACCCGGCCGAGATCCTGCCGGAGTGGGGCGCAGCGGCGGTCGCCATGACGCGGTTCGGATCGGTCGCGCGGGCGCGCCGCGGCATCCGCAGCGGGCGCCGTGTCTCGTGGGCGCAGCTGGCCCCCCTGCGCGTGACGGGGCGTCAGCTGCGGCAGCGCCTCGACGACGACGTCGTGCTCGGACCGGGCCGCGGCGAGCTGCGGTTCTTCAGCGGCGGGGGCGCCTGGATCGTCCTGGGTGCCCTCCTCGTCTCGGTCATCGCGTTCCTGTCGCTGCTGACCTGGCCCGTGCTCGGCGGCGGCGCGCTGGCGCCGTTGCGCGCCACCCTCGGTCAGCTCTGGGCCGACGCGGCGGCGGGCTGGCGCCCGCTCGGCTGGGCGACCAGCGGCCCCGCCGACCCGTTCAGCGCCGTCATCGCCGTGCTCGGGTCGCTGTGGCCGCTCGAGCCCTCGCGCACGATCGTCGTGCTGTGGGTCTGCGCGCTGCCGCTGGCCGCCCTCGGCGGCTGGTTCGCCGCGACCCGCTTCACCGACCGCAGCGGCGTGCGCGCCGTCGTCGCGGTCGGCTGGGCGCTCGCGCCGAGCCTGCTCGACGCCCTCGTGTCGGGGCGGCCGACCGTCGTGATCGCGCACCTCGCGCTGCCCTGGCTGCTGTGGACCGGCGCCGTCGCGCACCGCTCGTGGAGCGCCGCCGCCGTCGGTTCGCTCGCCGCCGCCGTCATCCTCGCGTGCGCGCCCTCGCTCGCGCCCGCGCTGCTCATCCTGTGGCTCGTCGCGGTCGTGCTCACCGCGGTGCGCGTGCGCGGGCACGGCATCGCCCAGGTCGTCTGGCTCGCCGTGCCGGCGGTCGTCGTGTTCGCGCCGCTGGCGTGGCATCGCTTCACGACCGGTGATCCGTGGGCGCTGCTGGCCGACCCCGGTGTTCCGCTCGCGGGGGATGCCGCGACGGACCCCGCGCGGCGGATGCTGCTCGCGCTCGGCTTCCCGAGCTCTTCCGGCTGGACCGGGTTCGCCGACGCGTCCGTCGCGCAGTGGATGGTGCTCCTCACGCTGCCGGTCCTGCTGCTCGCGCTGGCGGCCCCCCTGCTCGCGCGCGGGGCGGCGGCCGCCGTGCTGCTGTTCGCGGCGGTGCTCGGCCTCGGGGTGGCGAGCCTCGCCGTCGGGATCACGGTCACGGTCGACGTCGCCACCCCGGTCCCGGTGTGGCCGGGGGCCGCGCTGAGCCTGTACTGGCTCGCGCTGCTGGGCGCCGCCGCGCTCACGCTCGACGCCCTGCCCGGCCGGCTCCGGGTGCGCACGCCGCTGGCCGCGCTCGCGATGGTCGTGCTCGCCGTGAGTGCGGTGCCCGCGCTCACGGCACTGCCGCGCGGCGCGTCGGCGCTGACCGACGGGCCGAGCAGCACCCTCCCCGCGTACGTCGAGCAGGAGGGCAGGTCGGGGCTCGGCACGGCGACGTTCGTCGTGACGCCGGCATCCGACGGGGGCGTCGTCGCCGAAGTCGTCTGGGGCGAGACCTCCGCCCTCGGCGGGCAGACGACCCTGCGCTCCGCGCGCCTGACGGCGGATGCCGGCGACGCCGACGCGGCACGAGCCGCCGCCGAACTCATCGCCGACCCGACCGGCGACGTCGTCTCCGACCTCGCGGCGCACGGCGTCGCCTTCGTGCTGCTCGGCACGACCGCCGGCGGCGACAGCGATGCGGCCCGCGCCATCCGCATCGAGGCGGAGACCTCGCTCGACCAGCGCGACGACCTCGAGATCGTCGGCGACACGGGCAAGGGCAAGCTCTGGCGCATCGCCGTGCCGGTCACCCCGCGCGATACGTCGGCCACGTCGCAGGCCGCCCGCGTCGCGGCGCTGCAGTGGGGCGTCGTCGTGGTGGCGCTCCTGCTGGCGCTGCCGACGCGACGTTCGCTCGCCCGCAGCCGGCGGATGCCGCGTGTCGTCGGCCGCCCCGGAGGTGTTTCATGAGCGCGCTGACCACCACCGGTCGGCTCATCGCCGGCGCCGTCGTGACGGCGGCCGCGGTCGTCATCGGAATCGGCGCCGTGCTCGCGCCGCTGCCCGGGCACGCCCGCGATGCCGTCACCGTCGCGGCGCAGCCGTCGGCGACGACCTCGGTGGCCACCTGTGCCGGCCCGGTGCTCGCCACCGCGCGCGACTCCGCGCAGGCCGCGCTGCTCAGCGACGCCGCCGCACAGGCGGTCACCGCGTCCGAGGCGGCCGGCTCCGCACGACGGCTCGCCGCGCCGGACGTCGCCGACGGCACGGGGCCGGCGTCGTTCCGCGCCGCGCCGACCGGCGACGAGCCGACCGACATCGCGGCCGCAGGCTCGTCGGCGCTGGAAGCGGACGATCTGCGCGGGTTCGCGGCATCCGCCTGCACGCGTGCGGCGATGGAGTCCTGGCTCGTCGGGGGAGCCGGCACCACCGGCGCCGCCGACCTCGTCGTGCTCGCCAACCCCGGCGACGTCGCCGCACAGGTCACGATCACCGTCTACGGTGCGACCGGCCCCGTCGTCCCGACCGCCGGCGACGGGATCGTCGTGGCCGCGGGAACCCAGCGGGTCATTCCGCTGGCCTCGCTCGCCCTCGGGGAGGAGAGCCCCGTGCTGCGCATCACCGCCGCCGAGGCTCCCGTGCAGGCCTCGCTGCAGGCGAGCCTGACGCGGGTCCTGACCCCCGGCGGGGTCGACCAGGTGGGTGCGAGCGTCGTGCCGGGGTCGCGGATCGTGATCCCGGGCGTGCCGGTCACGAGTGCCCCCGGCGAGGCCGGCGACAGCAACGTGCCGACCCTGTTGCGGCTGCTCGCGCCGGCCGCCGCCGCGACGGCGACCGTCACGGTGTACCGCGGCGGGGCCGTCGTCGGCTCGCCGCAGACCGTGCCGCTGCTGGCCGGGGTGCCGCTGCAGCTGGATCTGGCCGGGCTCGACATCGGCCTCTACACCGTCGTCGTCGAGGCGACGGCTCCCGTGACCGGCGCCGTGTGGGCCACGAGCGGCTTCGGCGCGGGGAGTGACTTCGGCTGGTTCGCCGCGGCGGGCGCGCTGACGGCGGCGAGCCTGGTCGCGGTGGCCGACGGTGCGAACCCTGTCCTCACGCTGTTCTCCGACGGCGACGCGCAGACGGTCACCGTGCGGGCGGAGTCGGGGTCTGCGATCGAGGTCGCCGTGCCGGCCGGCGGCGCGGCGACCGTGCCGGTCGAGCAGGGCGTCGTGTACCGGATCGAGCCGGCGGACGGTGCCGGGCCGATCCGCGCGGCCGTCACCTACGGCGCCGACGGCGCGATCGCCGGCTACCCCGTCGCTGCCGGTGACGCCGCCGCCGCGGGTTTCACGGTCTATCCGCGCTGACGGCTCAGAAGTACCGGAAGCGTTCCGGGCCGAGATCCCAGGGGTCGCGGTCGAGGTACTCGGCGGCGGCGCGGAAGACGCATCCCTCGATGACCATGCGGCGGTGCAGGTCGTCTTCGCGATGCAGGTGGCTGAGCCGCTCGATCGGCAGCCGGTAGAGCACGATGCGCTGTTCGTCGGCGTGCACGCTCCACCGCGGGATGCCGTCGTCGTCCGCGGCCATCGGCATCCCGGCGACTTCGAAGCGCACCTCGCGCAGTTCGGGCCAGGCGCTGCGCAAGAACTCCGCCGCCGTCCCGACGGCGAAATCGAACCGCTCGTCGCGCGTCTCCAGCGGCAGCAGCGGCGGGCGGACGACGGGGCTGCGACCCTCGCGGCCGTGCCGGCCGTGACGCGCCGGGCGCCGTACGGCGGCGCTCGCCGACCGGGAGGGGACGCGGCGCCGGATCATGCCGTCCAGTCTAGGTCGTGTGCCGATAGGCGCCGGTCGCCCCGCGAGCGTAGCGAGACGAAACGACGTGATCGGCAGAGAACCGCGTTTCGTCTCCTCGCTGCGCTCGTCGCGGGGCGAACTATCGGCGGAACCACCAAGTCGTGCGCCAAACGCAGGCTGAAGTGGCGTTCGGGGGCCGTTTTCGGGTGCGAAGTGCCGATCGACCCTGCTTTTGGCACGCGCTCGGCTGTCGACCGGCGCGGAATGGGCAGGCGGTCGGTGCCGCAATCAGCACACGACCGGCGCGGCAGCGCGGCCGCCTGGCCGACGACGGCTACGGTGAAGCCGATGCGATCCAGACTGTGCTCGAAGGTGGGCTGCGCCCGCGAGGCCGTGACGACCCTGACCTACGACTACGGCGACCAGATGGCGGCGCTCGGCCCCCTCGGCGCCGCGGCCGACCCGCACGCCCACGACCTGTGCGCCGTCCACACCGACCGCTTGTCGGTCCCCAAGGGCTGGGTCGTCGTCCGCCACGAGACGCTCCGCGTCTAACTCGCCGCCACCCCCTCACCCACCGCGAGACGGCATCGGTGCACCGAAACAGCAGTCGGCAGCAGCAGTCTCGGTGCACGGATGCTGTCTCGCGGGAACGCGCCCCGGGCGCCCGCGTGGGAGGATGGGGGGATGCCGACTGCTACCGCCACCCATGACTTCGTCGTCGCCGACCTGAGCCTCGCCGAGGCCGGTCGTCACCAGCTGCGGCTGGCCGAGAACGAGATGCCGGGTCTCATGGCGTTGCGCGAGGAGTTCGGGCCCGCTCAGCCGCTGGCGGGCGCCCGCATCGCGGGCTCGCTGCACATGACGGTGCAGACGGCCGTGCTGATCGAGACGCTCGTGGCGCTCGGCGCCCAGGTGCGCTGGGCCAGCTGCAACATCTTCTCCACGCAGGACGAGGCGGCCGCGGCGGTCGCCGTCGGCCCGCACGGGACGGCCGCCCACCCCGCCGGCATCCCGGTGTTCGCGTTCAAGGGCGAGACGCTCGAGGAGTACTGGCAGCTCGCCGACCGCATCTTCGACTGGTCCGCCGAGGGCTACGACGGCCCCAACCTCATCCTCGACGACGGGGGTGACGCGACGCTCCTCGTGCACAAGGGCGTCGAGTTCGAGCGCGCCGGCGCGGTCCCCGCGGCCACCGACGGCGACTCCGCCGAGTACCGCATCGTCCTCGACACCCTGCGGGCGAGCCTCGCGCGCGACCCGCAGCGGTTCACCCGCATGGCGGAGCAGATCATCGGCGTCACGGAAGAGACGACCACCGGCGTGCACCGCCTGTACGAGCTGGCCGCCGAGGGCACGCTGCTGTTCCCCGCCATCAACGTCAACGACTCGGTGACCAAGAGCAAGTTCGACAACAAGTACGGCATCCGCCACTCGCTGCCCGACGGCATCAACCGTGCCACCGACGTGCTCATCGGCGGCAAGGTCGCCTTCGTCGTCGGCTACGGCGACGTCGGCAAGGGCGCCGCCGAGGCCCTCCGCGGCCAGGGTGCGCGCGTCATCATCGGCGAGATCGACCCGATCTGCGCCCTGCAGGCGGCGATGGACGGGTTCCAGGTCGCCCGCCTCGACGACGTCGTAGGCCAGGTCGACATCCTCATCACCGGCACCGGCAACAGGCACGTCGTCACCGTCGACCACCTCGCGGCGCTCAAGCACCTCGCGATCGTCGGCAACGTCGGCCACTTCGACGACGAGATCGACATGGCGGGGCTCGAATCCCTCGCGGGCGTGGCGAAGATCGAGATCAAGCCCCAGGTGCACGAATACCGGATGCCGGGCGGCACCAGCATCCTCGTGCTCTCGGAGGGCCGCCTGCTGAACCTCGGCAACGCGACCGGGCACCCGTCGTTCGTCATGAGCGCGTCGTTCACGAACCAGGTGCTCGCCCAGCTGGAGCTGTACACGAAGCGCGACGAGTACCCGGTGGGCGTGCACGTGCTCCCGAAGGTGCTCGACGAGAAGGTCGCCCGCCTGCACCTGCCCGCGCTCGGGGTCGGGCTCACGACGCTGACGGGCGAGCAGGCCGCCTACATCGGCGTGCCGGTCGAGGGGCCGTACAAACTGGAGCACTACCGGTACTGAGCAGGGCGACACGGCGTGGAATACCTGGGAGAAAGCTGAACGTGCTCTACCCTTGATGCGCCGGGGCGACGTTCCCGGCCCTCAACCTAAGGAGTACCCCATGACCGGCATTGTTCGCAGTGCGGTTGCCGAACTCGTCGGCACATTCGTCTTCGTCTCCGCCATCATCGCGGCGGTCAACAGCGGCAGCGCCCTCACGCCGCTGGCCATCGGCTTCGCCCTGATGGTCATGGTCTTCGCCACCGGCCACATCTCCGGCGCGCACCTGAACCCGGCCGTCACGGTCGCGGTGTGGCTGCGCGGGGCGATCGACGTCGCGGGAGCGGGCGTCTACATCGTGGCGCAGCTGATCGGCGGCGCGCTCGCCGCCGCGCTGAGCTTCGCGCTGTGGCCCGCCGCCGAGGCGCCGGCCGCGATCGAGGTGGGCCCCGCCTTCCTCGCCGAAGCGCTCGGCACGTTCGCCCTCGCCTTCGTCGTGCTCAACGTGGCCACGAGCAAGGACCACCCGAACAACTCGTTCTACGGCCTCGCCATCGGCTCGACCGTGTTCGTCGGCGCCGTCGGCCTCGGCCCCATCTCGGGCGGCGGCTTCAACCCGGCCGTGGCGCTCGGCCTGTCGATCACCGGCGCGTTCGACTTCGCGTCGTACTGGCTGTACTTCATCGCCCCGATCGTCGGCGCCGCCGTCGCGGCCGTCGTGTTCCGCGTGCTCAACGCGCACGACAAGCTGCCCGCCGCGGAGTAGTCGACGCTGGATGCCGGCCTGGCACGGTGCCTCTCGGGCGCCGGTCGGGCCGGCTTCATCGTTCTGTGCGGCTTCGTCGGCTACTGTGTGGAGTGCGCTGGGGATGCGAGTCGCCCCCGGTGTGTGAGCCCGACGCAAAGGACGTACGCGTTTCCATGACTTCCCGCATCCTCGTTGTCGACGACGACACGGCACTTGCAGAGATGATCGGCATCGTGCTGCGCACCGAGGGGTTCGAGCCGGTCTTCTGCGCCGACGGCGCCGCGGCGGTGGACGTGTGGCGTGCGCAGCGTCCCGAGCTCGTGCTGCTCGACCTGATGCTCCCGGGGCTCGACGGCATCGAGATCTGCACCCGCATCCGCGCCGAGTCGGGCGTGCCGATCATCATGCTCACCGCCCGCACCGACACCGCCGACGTCGTGCGGGGGCTCGAGTCCGGCGCCGACGACTACATCGTCAAGCCCTTCAACCCGAAGGAGCTCGTCGCCCGCATCCGCACCCGGCTGCGTCCGGCGACCAAGTCGGCGACCGTCGAGGGGGGTCTCCTGCGCGTCGGCGACATCGTCGTCGACGTGGCCGCGCACGAGGTGCGCCGCGGCGACGAGGTCATCGCGCTGACGCCCCTGGAGTTCGAGCTGCTCGTCGCGCTGGCCTCCAAGCCCCAGCAGGTGTTCTCACGCGAGATGCTGCTGGAGCAGGTCTGGGGCTACCACTACAAGGCCGACACCCGGCTCGTGAACGTCCACGTGCAGCGCCTGCGCGCCAAGGTCGAGATCGACCCCGACAACCCGAAGATCGTGATGACGGTCCGCGGCGTCGGCTACCGCGCCGGCGCCGTCGTCTGATCGGACCGCCGTGACGTCGCGCGTGGCGACCGTGCCGACCCTGACCGACTGGCGGTCGTGGCCGCGGCGCGTCGTGCACTCCTGGCAGCGCTCGCTGCGCTTCCGCACGGTCGCGGTGACGCTCGGGCTGACCGCGCTGGCGATTCTCGCGGCGTTCGTCGCGATGGCCCTGGCCATCCAGAACGATCTGTTCGAGTCGCGCGTGCAGCAGGTGCAGGAGGCGGTGCAGCGTGCGACGGCATCCACGCAGCGCACCCTGGATGCCGCGCAGGTCACCGGCGACGCCGTCGCGCTGCAGACCCTGTGGGACAACTCGGTGCAGGCGATGTCGCGGCAGGCGGGCACCGACCTCATCGCCGCGTTCCGCGTGTCGAGCGTGCCGTCGGCGATCGCCCCGCAGAACATCCAATCCGGCGACATCGCCGACCTCGTCACCTCCGAGCTGCGCGACAGCGTGCGCGGCGACGGAGAGAAGCTGTGGTGGCAGTCGATCGGTCTGCCGACGGAGGACGGCGGGCGGCTGCCCGGGGTCGTCATCGGGCAGCAGCTCGTGTTTCCCGAGGTCGGCGCGTACGAGTTCTACTTCGCGTACGACCTCGGCTCCGAGCAGCAGACGCTGCAGTTCGTCCAGGTGACGCTGTGGCTCGTCGGGGCGGGGCTCGTGCTCTTGATCGGGGCGATCTCGTGGTTCGTGCTGCGCTCGGTCACGGTGCCGATCGCCGAGGCGGCCGAGACGAGCGCGACGCTGGCGGCGGGCGATCTGGGCGTGCGGCTGCCGGTGCGCGGCGAGGACGAGTTCGCGACCCTCGGCCGCTCGTTCAACGCGATGGCCGACAGCATCGAGGCGCAGATCAAAGAGCTCGCCGAGCTCTCGCTCGTGCAGCAGCGGTTCGTGTCCGACGTCTCGCACGAGCTGCGCACGCCGCTGACGACGATCCGCCTGGCCAGTGACATGCTCAACGACCGGCGCGAGAGCTTCGATGCCGCGACGGCGCGGGCCGCCGAGCTGCTGCACGCGCAGGTGCAGCGGTTCGAGACGCTGCTGACCGACCTGCTGGAGATCAGCCGTTACGACGCCGGATCGGTGCAGCTGGAGTACGAGCCCACGAGCCTCGCCCACCTCGCCGAGGACGTCATCGCCTCGATGCACCAGCTGGCCGAGCAGCACGGCACCGACGTGCGCCTGGTCGCGCCCGGCGGCTACTCGCCGGTGGACATGGACCCGCGCCGGGTGCGCCGGGTGGTGCGCAACCTCCTCGGCAACGCGATCGAGCACGGCGAGGGCCGGCCGATCGTCGTCACCGTCGACAGCGACCGCGACGCCGTCGCGATCGGCGTGCGCGACTACGGCCTGGGCATGAGCGCGGCCGACTCCGAGCGGGTCTTCGACCGGTTCTGGCGCGCCGACCCGTCGCGCACCCGCACGATCGGGGGCACGGGCCTCGGCCTGTCGATCGCGCTGGGCGATGCGCGGCTGCACGGCGGCACGCTCGCGGTGTGGTCGGAGCTCGGCCGCGGCACCAACTTCGTGCTCACGCTGCCCCGCCGCGGGCAGGATCTCGGTGGCGCCTCGCCCATCCCCGTCGACCCCGGCGACGACGCGGCGCTGGAAGACCTCGGCCTGACGCAGCCGATCACGATTCCCGAGGCATCCGCGAAGACGGGGGAGGCGCCATGATCGGCCGTCGCATGCTGGCCGCCGCGGTGTCGGCGCTGGCGGCTCTCGCGCTCACGGCGTGCGCGGGCCTGCCCACCTCCGGCGCCGTCAACGCCGGCGACGCCGTCGCCGACGCCGACACGACCAGCGACTTCGCCTTCATCCCCAACGGCCCCGTGGAGGACGCGACGCCGCAGCAGATCGTCGAGGGCTTCATCGCGGCCGGCTCCGGGCCCAGCAACAACTGGCAGACCGCGCAGACGTTCCTCACCCCCGAGTTCACGGGGCAGTGGAAGCCGCAGGACGGGGTGACGGTGTACAGCCCGGGCCTGCGCACGATCGCGGAGGTCGCCGAAGACGAGTTCGTCCTCACCGTCACGCCGGTCGCGACGGTGGATGCCGCGGGCGAGCTGACGACGGCGGGCGACACCGGCGACATCCGGCTGACCTTCAAGCTCGAGCAGCAGGCCGACGGCCAGTGGCGCATCAGCCAGGCGCCCGACGGGATCGTGCTCGACCGCACCCGCTTCGCCGCGGTGTTCGCCGCCTCCTCGATCATGTACTTCGACCCGACGTGGACCTACCTCGTCCCCGACCAGCGGTGGTTCCCGCGCGCCTACGCGGCCACGCGCATCGCCCAGGCCCTCGTCGACGGCGAGCCGAGCCCGTGGCTGGCGGGGTCGGTGGCCACGGCGTTCACCGACGACGCGCGCCTCGCGCAGGCGGCGGTGCCGGTGCGCTCCAACGTCGCCGAGGTGACGCTGCAGGACGGCGCCGGTGCGCTGGATCAGCTCGTGCTCGACCGCATGCAGACGCAGCTGGAGGCGAGCCTGGTCGGCACCGGCGGGATCGCCGGCGTCGACATGCTGACCGTCGGCGACCAGCGGCTGGCCGCCGAGGCGGTCACGGTGCGCTCCACCCGTGTCGACTCGCGCCCCCTCGTGCTGACCGCCGACGCCTTCGGATTCGTCGCGGGCAGCACGATCGAGGAGATCCCCGGACTGTCCGACGCGGTGACCGGCCTCGCCGCGAACGGCGTGGTCGCGATCGAGACGGATGCCGAACGCACGCTCGCCGCCGTCCGCGACGCCGACGGCGCCGTGCTCGTCGCCCGCGCCGACGGGTCGACGTCGCAGCTCGATCCGCGCAGCGGCCTGGTCGCCCCCTCGGTCGACCCGTTCGGCTTCGTCTGGACCGCTCCCGTCGACGACCCGGCCGGCGTCGTCGCCTACGCCGCCGACAGCGGCGCGGCGGTGCAGGTCGCGGGCGGCTGGCCCGGGGCGACGCAGATCGTCGCACAGCGGGTCTCGCGCGACGGCACGCAGGTGGCCGCCGTCGTGCGCGACGGCGAGGACTACTCCCTGTGGGTCGCCGGCATCCAGCGTGACCGGGATCACGCCCCCGTGACGCTCGGCACTCCCAAGGTGCTGGCGGTGCTGCCGGGGCCCGCTGGTGCCCTGACGTGGCTCGATGCCGCCACCCTGGGCGTGCTCACGACCGACGACGGCGAGGACAACCTCTACACGCACGAGGTCGGCGGGTTCGGCTCGATGCTGCGGACGCCGCCGGCCGCGACGGCGGTCGCCGGCGGCTCGCAGTCGGGCGGGGTGCGCCTGCGCGACGCCGACGGGGAGCTGTACACGAAGAGCGGCGCGAACTGGCAGCACCTCGGGTCGGGCGTGCTCGTGCTCGCCATCCAGCAGGGGATGCCGCACTGACGCGCACCACGCCGTCGTCGGAACCTCCTGCACAGCCCGCGGATCCGGGCGATCCGTCCACAGATCGGCGCAGCGCCGCTTTCGGCCCGGCGCGATGATCGATGATCGGAGGATGGCAGCGGCATCCCTCGTGTGCGTCGTGCGCGACGCGGTCGAAGAGGCGCTCGCGCTCGTGCTGCCCACGTGGTGCGCGGGATGCGACGCGCCCGACGTCGCGCTGTGCGCGGCGTGCCGCGGCGCGCTGGCGGCGGAGGTGCGGGTGACGCGGGCCGACGTCGGCGGGGTCGCCGTGCACAGTGCGCTCGTGTTCGACGGCGTGCCGGCCCGGGTGCTGCGGTCGTTCAAGGAGGACGGCCGTACCGGGCTGGCGCGGCCACTCGGTGCGGCACTGCGCGGGGCAGTACAGGGGGCGGTACACGGTGCGGTGGAGGGCGCACTGTGCGGCGCGCTCGCTGCGGCCGGGGGCGCCGTGCCGGTGTCTCCGGAACCGGTCGTCGTCCCGGTGCCCTCGTCCCCGGCGGCGCTGCGGCGGCGCGGCTACGAGGTCGCCGGGCTCATCGCGCGACGCGGCGGCCTGCGGCCGGTCGCGGCGCTGACGACCGCCGGGCACGCCGACCAGCGGAGCCTCGGCCGTGCGGAGCGCGCACGCAACGTCGCCGGGACGATGCGCGCCCGCGGCGTGCGAGGGGTGCCGGTGGTCGTCGTGGACGACGTCGTCACGACCGGCGCGACCCTCCGCGAGGCCGTGCGGGCGCTGCGGGAAGCCGGTGCGATCGTGGTCGCGGCGGCGACCGTCGCCTCGACGCCGATGAAGTCCCCCTCGAAACCCTGAGCAATCGGTTTGTCCCGGCATTTCGCAGGTGACACCGGGCCCGCGCACCACTAGCGTTGGGGGCACCAAGGCGAACTCAGGGTCCGCCCTTGACCGGGCGGACCGGAACAAGGAGGTCAAGGATGGAAACCAGCATCGTCGGCGTCGGGGTGAGCATCTCCGATCGCTTCCGCACGGTCGCCGAAGAGAAGTCCGTCCGGATCCAGAATCTGGCACCGCGCGCGCAGCGCCTGGATGTCAAGGTCACGCATCGGGCCTATCACAACGGCTCCCGCGAAGAAGAGACGGTCGAGCTGACCGTCACCGGCAAGGGGCCCGTCGTGCGTGCCGAGGCCACGGATGCCGACAAGTTCACGGCGCTCGATCTCGCCGTCGACAAACTCGCCGAGCAGTTGCGCCGCGCCAAGGACAAGCGCGTCGACGCGCGCAACCACCCGCGGGGTGCCCGCTTCGACAAGGCGCACGGCGACCTGGAGGGCATCGACGTGCAGCCGGCGTCCATCGACACGCTGCGCGCGGTCGCGACCGGCGAGGTGCCGATCGTCGCCGAGGACGGCGAAGAGGACTACACGCCCGTCGTCATCCGCACGAAGAACTTCGACGCGGAGTGGATGACCGTCGAAGAGGCCGTCGACCGCATGGAGCTGGTTGGCCACGACTTCTTCCTGTTCATCGACGCGCGCAGCGACCACCCGAGCGTCGTCTACCGCCGCAAGGGCTGGGACTACGGCGTCATCTCTCTGACCGCCGTCGCCCCGCCGGTCGAGGAGGAGCTCGCCTCCTGACGGGTCCGTGACACGGGGACGGATGCCGCGCGCATCCGTCCCCTCGTCGTCTCGGCATCCCCCGCCCCCGCCCGCGTCCGCGCCCGCCACCGAGTCCGGCTTGCGCCGCGCATTCCGGCTTGCGCTACAGAATCCTGCTCGCGCTACAGAAACTTCGACAGCGCGTGCAGGATTCGACAGCGCGAAGGTCCGCGCGGCGGCCGCGCCGCGGAGTCCGGCACCCGCCGCGGAATCCGGCACCCGCTGCGGAATCCGGCTCGCGCTATAGAAACCCGCTCGCGCTACAGAATCCTGCTTGCGCTACAGAAATTTCGATAGCGCGTGCAGGATTCGACAGCGCGAAGGCCCGCGCGGTGGCCGCGCCGCGGAATCCGGCACCCGCTGCGGAATCGGGCTCGCGCTATAGAAACCCGCTCGCGCTACAGATACCGGCACGCGCTATAGAAACCCGCTCGCGCTACAGAATCCTGCTCGCGCTACAGAAATTTCGATAGCGCGTGCAGGATTCGACAGCGCGAAGGCGCGCGGGGCGCGGGGGGCGCGGGGCGCGGGGCGACGCATTCGAGGGGGCGGGAGGCGGGCACGGCGGTGTCTAGAAGCGCAGGGTGTCGATGACCCTGGCGCGGACGGCGGCGAGGGCGGGGAGGAACCCCGCGACGGCGCCGATGCCGACGGCGGCGGCGAGGGCGACCAGTGCGGCGCGCAGCGGGAAGGGCGGGTTGTCCTGCAGCGGCGGCACGACGCCCAGGGCGAAGAGGGTGCGCATGACGATGATCGCCAGCGCGATGCCGATGACACCCGCGACCGCCGTCGCGACGACGTTCTCCAGCAGCACCGTCGTGAAGATGCGGCCGCTGGTGGCGCCGAAGCTGCGGCGCACGCCGATCTCACGGATGCGCTGGCGCATCGCGACGAGCTGGATGTTCACGAGCCCGAGCCCGCCCAGCAGCAGCACGAGGCCTGCGATGAGCCCCGTGACGAGCTCGAAGATCGCCACCTGCTGCTGATACTCCGGGCGCGAGCCCCAGTCGGCCCGGTTGAGGCTCACCTGCACGTCGGAGCCGGCCCCCGCCCGCAGCTGCGCCGCCAGCTCGGGACCGATCGCGTCGACGGTGTCGGGGGAGACCCACAGCTCCCACGACATCGAGTCGTTCGCCGACAGGGTCTCGGCGCGCTGGAGGTAGGTGTCGGTGAGGAGCGTGATCGTCTTCTGGTTGTCGCCCGCCCATTCCGCGGGCGTGACGCCGATGATCCGGTAGGTGCCGCCGAGGGCGCCGAGCAGCTGCAGCGTGGGGTTCGCGCCGAGGGACGGCGCACCCAGCGCCTGCCACAGCGGTTCGGATACGATCACCGGCGGCGCGAGCCATTCGGCGTCGCCGTCGGTGAACCACCGGCCGGCGTGCAGCGTCGTGCGGTGGATCACCGCATAGTCCTCGTCGGCCAGGCGCACCGAGACCGGGCGGACGAAGTCCGTCAGCTGTACGGATGCCGGCTCGGCGAGCTGGTCGGCGCGCCGAGTGAGGTGGTCGATCCCGAATCGTTCGGCCGCCGCGCGCACCTGGGCGTCGAAGGCCGCCCCGTCGAGCGTGCCGCCGTCGGTGCGGGTCGCGCTGATCGAGATGGTCGCCTCCCGGCCGCCGTAGCGGTCGGACTGCTCGATCGTCTGCTGCCGGATGTAGTCGCCGAACGCGAGCACCGCCGCGATCGCCGCGACCGACACCGCGATGCCGACGAGGCTCAGCAGCACCCGAAGCTTGTGGTGGCGCAGCTCGGCCCACGCCTCGCTCAGGGCGCCGACGACGGCGCTCACGCGTCCACCCCCGCGTCGAGCGCGGTGACGGCGCCGAGGGCGGTCTCGCGGGATGCCGCATCCAGCGCGACGGGTGCGAGCACCCCGGCATCCAGCCGGTAGTGCCGGCGTGCGCGAGCGGCGACGTGCAGGTCGTGCGTGATGGTGACGAGGGCCGCCGCCGTCTTGCCGGCGACCTCGTCGAGCAGCGTCATGACCGCGGCGCCGGTCTCGACGTCGAGCGCGCCGGTCGGCTCGTCGGCGAGGATCAGCGCCGGGCGCCGCACGAGGGCGCGCGCGATGGCGACGCGCTGCTGCTCGCCGCCGGACAGCTGCTCGGGCACCGAGTCGAGCCGGTGGCTGAGGCCGACGCGGTCGAGCATCTCCTCGGCCAGCCTCCGCCGGCGCCAGAACTGGGCGCCGGACGCATACCCCAGCGGCATCGCGACGTTCTCGGTCGCGGTGCGACCGGGCAGCAGGTTGAACTGCTGGAACACGAAGCCGACCTCGCTCCCGCGCAGGCGGTCGAGCGTGCCGCGCCGCATCCGGGTGCCGTCGTGGAACACCGGACGCCCGCGGAAGAAGACCTCGCCGGTGGAGGGCAGGTCGAGCATGCCGAGGATGTTCAGCAGCGTCGACTTGCCCGACCCGCTGCGGCCGACGATCGCGACGTGGTCGCCGGCATCCACCGACAGGTCCACGCCGCGCAGGATGTCCAGGCGCGTGTCGTCGGGCAGCGTGACGTGACGCGTGACGCCGCGCAGATCGACGAGACTCACCAGCTCATTCCCGCGGGTTCGCAGTACTGGCCGCCGGCGCCGTCGTCGTAGCAGACCGGCTCGTCGCCGGAGGTCTGGCCGGGCACGAACTGGCGCACGACGTCGCCCTCGGCGAGCCCCTCCGTCACCTGCACGACGGTGCCGTCGGTGACGCCGAGCTTCACCGTGCGCTGCTCGGCGGTGCCGTCGACATCGACCCAGACGACGCCGGTCCCGGCGCCGCCCTTGACGGCCGTCGTGGGGATGAGCAGCGCGTCGTCGGCCGACCCGACCCGCACCGCGAGCGACGCCTTGAGCCCGGCGAACACCTGCTGGTCGCCGGGCACGGCGCACACGACGCTCGTCGTGCCGTCCTCGGAGACCTGCACCTTCAGCCCGGTGCAGGTGAACGGGGCGGGTCCGCCCTGGATCGTCACCTGCGCCTCGGTCGGTGCGCCCACGAGCCGGTACAGCAGCACGGGCTCGATGGTGCCCATGAGGTGGAACCGGGCCGGCGAGATCTTGGCGACCTCGCCACCGATCGACACGCTCTGCCCGGCGACGAGCTCGAACGACGTGACGTCGCCCGCCTCGGGCGCGACGATGTTTGTGACGGTGTTCGGCCACTCGTTCGCCTTGACGGTGAACAGCACCTGGCCGGCGGTCACCGCCTGCCCCTGGCCGACGGCCACGCTCGTGATGGTGGCATCCACCCCCGAGCGCACGGTGATCGCGTCGTCGCGGGCGACGGTGCCGTCGATGGTCAGTTCGTCGGTGACGGCGCCGCGCTCGACCGCGACCGTCGGCGCGGTGACCTCCCCGCCGGGGACGACGGTCGCGGCCTGCGCCTCGTCGGGGAAGAAGGCGAGTTTGACGAGCGCCGCGGCGATCGCGCCACAGACGACGAGCATGAGGATCGGGAAGATCCAGCGGCGCCACACGAGCATAGGGTCCTCCAGGCAGGGACGGGATTTCTCCGAACCTACGGGGTCGGATGCCGCCGCGGTGGCAATTCAGGGTGGAATCGGGGATGCCCCCGATAGGGGCTCCGCCGTCGCGGGTGGCCGCCGCGCGCGGACAGGGGTCGTCTGCGGCGGCGAACCGGCCCGACGGCGGTGCGCAGCCGGATCAGTCGAAGATGCCGTCGAGGATGCTGCCGATCACGATCCCGCCGAGGATGCCGCCCAGCACATCGTTGCCGCCGCGCTGTCCGCGGCCGCCCTGGCCTCCCCGCCCCGGTCCGCCCCAGTCGTCGTCCCGGGGGCGCGACGCGTCGATGTCGCGCTGGGCGAGCTGCAGCGCTTCGGCGGCCAGCGCGCCGCAGCGGCGGGCATCGGCCAGCGCCCGCTCGCGGTCGTCCTCCACGATCGGCTGACCGCCGACGGCGGCGAGGTCGAGCCGGAGGCGTTCGGCCTCGGCGAGGCGGGTGCGGGCGTCGGCGCCGATCCAGCCGCGGTGCCCCGAGATGACGCCGCGGGCGACGCCCAGTTGGCGGTCGGCATCCTCGATCGCGTGCCGCACGTGCGACTCGGGCGGCGCGGGGTGCGTGGCCCGGTAGCGGGCCTTGTCGACGGCGGCATCCAGCGCGGCGTTCGCCTCGCGC
This sequence comes from Microbacterium sp., assembly GCF_047602155.1. Lineage (GTDB taxonomy): Bacteria > Actinomycetota > Actinomycetes > Actinomycetales > Microbacteriaceae > Microbacterium. The sequence goes on from NZ_JASGHZ010000001.1 coordinate 1,958,014, forward strand.
AGCCGGGTGAGCTCGGCGAACGGATCGGGCCGGGTGCCGGCCGGTGCCAGCGCCGCGAGCTCCTGCTCCAGCGCCGTCATCGCCGCCGTGACGGCCGGCACGTGCACGAGGTCTCTCGCCGCGGCGAGGTCGTCGCGGGAGTCGTCGACGATGGCGTCCAGCGTCGACTCGGCGCGCAGCGCCTCGATCTCGAAGGCGTCGACGGCGTCGAGCAGCGTCGTTGCGCGCCGCGCCGCCTCGATCGCCGTCTCCAGCGCGAGGTTCGCCTGTTCGCGCTGCCCCGACTCGCGGCGCGCCGCCGACACGTCGGCACCGTGGATGGCGAACTCCAGCAGCTGCGCGGCCTCGGCCGGGTTGCGGGCGATCTTGCGCACCGCCTCGTCGGCGTACCGTGCGCCCAGGCGCGCCAGGGTCGCCTCGGCGCGGGGGATGCGTGCGGTGCCGGAGGCGACGTCGGCGCGGATGCCGGCGACGATCTCCGGCGCGCGCCGGGCGCGGGAGATCGGCTCGGCCAGCGCCTGCAGCCGGTCATCGAGCAGATCCTGCGCCCAGTCGCACAGCTGGAGGATGCGCGCGTTGCGGGTGCGCAGCTCGTCCGCCGTGTCGGGGAGGTGGTCGTGGTTGAGCTGATTCAGCTGGAACGCCTCGCCGAGGTGGTGCCGCACCGCCGCGAGCGCCTCGCGCAGTTCGCGCGTGGCGTCGCGCCCCAGTTCCAGTTCGGCGAAGACGAGTTCGTCGGTCGTCGTGCGCACGCGCTCGTCCACGGCGACGAGGGCGGCGTCGGCGCGCTGCCCCTGTTGTGCGTCGTGCGACGCGAGTTCTTCGCGCTCTCGCTTGCGGGCGCTCCAGAATCCGGCCATGGCACGATCCTATGCGGCGCCGGTGACCCGACGGCGGGGCGGATGCCGGTCCACAGGCGATTCAGCGGCGTACACAGCAAGCGATGGTCACGGCCCGGTAACATAGCACTTTGTGCTGTGCCTGTCGCGCGCGGCACGGGCGGCATCCGAGGCCGCCCGCATCCGACAGATGGAGATCGTCCGTGGCCAATCCGCTCGAGAAACTGCTCCGCGCCGGTGAGGGACGCATCCTCCGGCGCCTTCAGCAGGTCGTGAAGGCCGTGAACGCCCTCGAAGAGGATTACGCCCAGCTCACCGACGAAGAGCTGCGCGGCGAGACGGCCGAACTGCGTGCCCGCTACGAGGCCGGCGAGACCCTCGACAAGCTCATGCCCGAGGCCTTCGCGGCCGTGCGTGAGGCGGCCCAGCGCACGCTCGGCCAGCGCCCCTACGACGTACAGATCATGGGCGGCGCGGCGCTGCACCTCGGCAACATCGCCGAGATGAAAACCGGTGAGGGCAAGACCCTGACGGCGACCTTCGCCGTGTACCTCAACGCGATCGCCGGCAAGGGCGTGCACGTCATCACGGTGAACGACTTCCTCGCGTCGTACCAGTCCGAGCTCATGGGCCGCGTCTACCGGGCGCTCGGCATGACGACGGGCACGATCATCGCCGGGCAGACCCCCGACGTGCGCCGCGCGCAGTACGACGCCGACATCACCTACGGCACCAACAACGAGTTCGGCTTCGACTACCTGCGCGACAACATGGCCTGGCGCAAGGAGGACCTCGTCCAGCGCGGCCACTTCTTCGCGATCGTCGACGAGGTCGACTCGATCCTCATCGACGAGGCGCGCACGCCGCTCATCATCTCCGGCCCGTCGTCGGGTGAGGCCAACCGCTGGTTCGTCGAGTTCGCGAAGATCGCGAAGACCCTGGAGGCCGGCGTCGACTACGAGGTCGACGAGAAGAAGCGCACGATCGGCGTGCTCGAGCCGGGCATCGAGAAGGTCGAGGACTACCTCGGCATCGACAACCTGTACGAGTCGGCGAACACGCCGCTCATCTCGTTCCTGAACAACTCGATCAAGGCGCTGGCCCTGTTCAAGCGCGACACCGACTACGTCGTGATGAACGACGAGGTCATGATCGTCGACGAGCACACCGGCCGCATCCTGGTCGGCCGTCGCTACAACGAGGGCATCCATCAGGCGATCGAGGCGAAGGAGGCCGTGCCGGTCAAGGCCGAGAACCAGACCCTCGCCACCGTCACGCTGCAGAACTACTTCCGCCTGTACGAGAAGCTCGCCGGCATGACCGGTACCGCCGAGACCGAGGCGGCCGAGTTCATGTCGACGTACAAGCTCGGCGTCGTGCCGATCCCGACGAACAGGCCGATGATCCGCAAGGACCAGGCCGACCTCGTCTACAAGAACGAGCAGGCGAAGTTCGCACAGGTCGTCGAGGACATCGCCCGCCGGCACGAGACCGGCCAGCCGGTGCTCGTGGGCACCGTCAGCGTCGAGAAGAGCGAGTACCTGTCGCGGCTGCTCGCCAAGAAGGGCATCAAGCACGAGGTGCTCAACGCGAAAAACCACGCGCGCGAGGCCGAGATCGTCGCCCGTGCCGGGCGGTTCGGCGCCGTCACCGTCGCCACCAACATGGCCGGCCGCGGCACCGACATCATGCTCGGCGGCAACGCCGAGTTCCTCGCCGTGCAGGAGATGAAGGCGCGGGGCCTCGACCCGGTCGAGACGCCCGACGAGTACGAGGCCGCGTGGGACGACGTCTACACCGCGATGCGCGAGACCGTCGCGACCGAGGCGACGAAGGTCGTGGATGCCGGGGGCCTCTACGTCCTCGGCACCGAGCGCCACGAGTCGCGCCGCATCGACAACCAGCTGCGCGGCCGGTCGGGCCGTCAGGGCGACCCCGGCGAGAGCCGGTTCTACCTGTCGCTGACCGACGACCTCATGCGCCTGTTCCAGTCGGGCGCGGCCGAGGCGATTCTCGCGCGGACGAACTTCCCCGACGACGTCGCGATCGAGTCGGGCATGGTCTCGCGCGCCATCAAGAGCGCACAGGGCCAGGTCGAGGCGCGCAACGCCGAGATCCGCAAGAACGTCCTCAAGTACGACGACGTGCTCAACCGGCAGCGCGAGGCGATCTACGCCGACCGCCGGCACATGCTCGAAGGCGACGACCTCTCCGATCGCGTGCAGCACTTCATCGAGGATGCGATCGCGGCCGTCATCGACGACCACACCGGCGCCGGACACACCGAGAGCTGGGACTTCGACGCGCTGTGGACCGAGCTGAAGACGCTCTACCCGGTGAGCGTCACGATCGACGAGGTCGTCGCCGAGAGCGGCAGCAAGGGCCGGGTCACCGCCGAGGTGCTGGGGCGCGAGATCCTCTCCGACGCGAAGATCGCGTATACCGCGCGCGAGGAGAAGCTCGGCGAGCCGGCCATGCGCGAGCTGGAGCGCCGCGTCGTGCTCCAGGTGCTCGACCGCCGCTGGCGCGACCACCTCTACGAGATGGACTACCTCAAGGACGGCATCGGCCTGCGGGCGATGGCCCAGCGCGACCCGCTGATCGAGTACCAGCGCGAGGGCTACCAGATGTTCCAGGCCATGATGGGCCAGATCAAGGAGGAGTCGGTCGGCTTCCTCTACAACCTCGACGTCGAGGTCCGCGCGGCGGGCGACGGCGTCGAGGCGAAGGGCCTGACCGCGCCGTCGGTCGAGGCGCAGAAGCTGCAGTACACCGCCGCGAACGACGCCGGCGAGGTCGAGGTGCGCAACGACCGCGGCCAGGTGCAGCAGGCCGCGACGTCGAAGCTGCGCACCGCCGCCGCGCAGGCGGCGGCCGCGCAGGCCGCCGGTGCCGGTGGGGGCGTCGGCGGGGCCGCCGCTCCGGCGGAAGCAGCGCGCGGCGCGTTCGGGCAGCGGACCGAGTCCGCGGCATCCGGTGCCGCGCCCGCCCCGCAGAACCGCGCCCAGCGCCGCGCCGCCGGCAAGAAGAAGTGAGCTGACGCGGTCCGTCGCCAGAAACGGAAATGCCGCGAGAAACGGATGCCGGCGGCCCCCGCCGTCCGTTTCTCGCGGCATTTCCGTATTTCGCGACCGACAGTCTGCGGCGCCTACGGTCCGAGCAGAGCGAGAGGCACGACGGCGATGCCGTCCGGGCGGCGGTACGCGTACGGTCCGGTGTTGACGACGATGCGGTCGATCAGGCGATCGCCGAGTTCGCGCTGGAGCCATGCCAGGTGGCGTACATCTGTGTCGTGAACGGTGTCGGACAGCTTGACTTCGATCGCGATGCACGATCGGTCGGGCGACTCGATGACCAGATCGATCTCGTGGTCACCGTCCCTCGTGCGCAGATGCCCGATCCGGGAGTCGGCCGCTTCCGCATATACCCGCACCGACTGCGTCACCAGCGACTCGAAGAGCGCCCCAAGCCAGGTGCCGGTGGCGGGGTTCGGCGCGCCCTCCCCGACCAGCAGTCCTTGCTTGCCGACTCCGACCAGGCGTGCGGCGATCGCCGGATCGACGAGATGGTGTTTCGGGCTGGCGCCGAGACGCTTCAATGGAGCGAAAGCCGGCATCCACGCCTCCACGGGGTCGAGGATGAAGGCCCGTTGCAGATAGTCGCGGTACTGCGCAACCGTCTGGCGTGCGGGCTTGTCGTCGTCCCCCGCGGTTGCGGCATCCAAGAGCGTGGTGTAGCTCGCGGTGCTCGCCGTGGCAGCCGCGTAGGCGGCGAGCCAGGCACGCAGGGCAGCCGGGCGGCGCACAGTCATCCCGTTCTCGGGTAGTTCGCGGTCGATGACTCTCGAAACGTAGCCGTCGAGCTGCAGATCCCGCGCCCGTTCCGGGAGATCTCGGATGCCGGGGAATCCGGAACGCAGGATCTCATCGGCATAGTCGCCGACCGCGAGACTCGTGTGTCCTGAGATCTTCGGCGAGGATCCGCGGAGCAGTTCGCGCACGGACACCGTCGGATCACTGATTCCGCGTTCGGCGACCGTGAGCGGCCGCATTCGAAGGCTGACGATCCGGCCGGCGCCCGAATGAACACGAAGTCCCGGCGCTGGCGATGCCGAACCCGTAAGCAGGAATCGGCCTCCGGAACGGTCGGCATCGACCGCGTCGCGGACGCGATCCCATACGTCGGGAACGAGTTGCCATTCATCGACGAGCACGGGTGGGTCGACGGCAGTGACCAGGTCGAGGTTGCCGGCGAGCGCGGCTCGCTGTGGGGCCGTCGTCATGGAGAGCACGGTTCGGGCGCGCTGGGTTGCGGTGGCCGTCTTTCCGACGGCCTTGGCTCCCTCGAGTGCGATCGCCGCCAAATGCGGGAACACCTCATCGAGCGTACGGTCGACGATGCGCTGCCGATAGCCGTCCATGTCGTTAAATCTAACAGATAGCGGTATCAATAACTAACAGATAGCGGATATCTTATCTAACAGATAGCCGGACTTGTTGACTAACAAGGGGCCGGAGCTCCTGTCTTGCGGATCGTCGCCAGAAACGGAAATGCCGCGAGAAACGGATGCCGGCGGCCCCTGCCGTCCGTTATTCGCGCCATTTCCGTTTTGCGCGGACACCTTCACAGATCGTCGGCGGAGACGATCCTCGGCCGCGCGGACAGCACGGTGACCTCGGGGTGCTCCTCGGCGACCAGGCGTTCGGCGCGTTCGAGCACGTCGCGCACGTGACCGGCGTGCGAGGCGACGACGCTCACGCCGACGGTGGCGCGCCGATGCAGGTCATGCGCGCCGACCTCGGCGGCAGTCGCTTCGGTGCGACGGCTGAGATCGGCGATGAGGGGGCGCAGGATGCCGCGCTTCTCCTTCAGGGAGTGCACGTCGCCCAGTAGCAGGTCGAACTCGACCCATCCGATCCACATCGCCGTCAGTCTGCCAGAAGTGAGCCGATGCGAGTGGCCCGTGAGCTTCCTCGGCGTCCGCGCTTGACAACGCCGCGGAGTTACTTTTATGGTTTATTCAATCCTGAACAAAGTACTCCTGACGAAGAGGTGAAGAGTGGCAGGCGCGCGACCGCAGACCGACGTGAACCGCACGGCGATCCTGGCGCATCTCGGTGCACAGCCCGCGTCGCGCGCCGACCTGGCACGGGCGCTCGAGGTCTCGCCGGCGCTCATCACCCAGCTCACGCGTGATCTGCTCGCGGACGGTCTCATCGAAGAACTGGATGCCGCCAGCAGCGGCGGGCGTCCGGCCCGGATGCTGGGCCTCGTCTCGCGCGACACCACCGCCGTCGGCGTCAAGGTCGCCCCCGACCACGTCGCGTTCGTCGAGGTCGGGATCGACGGCGTCGTGCGGCGGACGGACACGCGTGCGTTCGACGCCGTGTCGCCGCTGGCGACCTCGACGCTCGTCGCCCTGCTGCGGGAGTTCATCTCCGCCGGCTCGGTCAAGGGACTGCTCGGGGTGGGCGTGGGCCTGCCCGGCAACGTCGCGCAGCAGGGCATCGGGGTCGTCGACTCGACGCAGCTCGGCTGGGTGCAGGTGCCGCTCGGCGACCAGCTGCGTCGCGCGCTCGACCTGCCGGTCGTCGTGGAGAACAACGTCAACGCGCTGAGCGTCGCCGAGCAGCTGTTCGGGCGCAGTCGCGGTCTCAAGAACGTCCTCGTCGTCACGGTCGGCAACGGCGTGGGCGCCGGGCTGATCGCCGACGGGGCGATCGTACGAGGTCGCGCCGGCGGCGCCGGCGACCTCGGGCATGTCCCGGTGCGCGAGGACGGCCCGCTGTGCCAGTGCGGCAACCGCGGCTGCCTCGAGGCCATCATCGGCCAGAACGCGCTCGTCAACGACGCCCGCTCGATCCGGCTCATCGGCCCCGACGAGGGCATCGACGCCGTCCGTGCCCTCGCCGACGGGGGCGACGCCGAGGCGCGAGAGATCTTCGCGCACGCCGGTCATCAGCTCGGCCGGGCGCTCGCCGGAGCGGTCAACCTGCTCGACCCCGAGGCCGTCGTGCTGCTCGGCGAGGGCGTCGCCGCGTGGACGCACTGGGCGGCCGCCTTCGACCGGGCTCTGCGCAGCGCCCTGGTCCCCGGCAAGCGCGGCATCGCGGTCGAGGTCGAGCGCTGGGACGACGACCGCTGGGCGCAGGGCGCCGCCGCCCTCGTGCTGGCGACGCCGTTCGACGCGCAGGGCGTCGCGGGAGACCAGGGGCGGCTCGTGCGCGAGCGGCTCGTCGCGGCGATCGACGGCCGGTCATGACCACGGCCCTGTCCGCCCGGCCGGCTGCGACGTCGACGCCCTCGGCTCCCGGCATCCCCCGTCGCGGCACGCCCGGCCGCCGTCGGGCACGCTACGCGCTGACGGTCGCGGTGTTCCTGCTGCCGAGCCTCGTCCCGCTCGTCGCGTTCGTCCTCGCCCCGATGATCTCGGCCGCGTGGACGAGCCTGCACTCCTGGAACCTCATCGGCACGATGACGTGGGTCGGGTTCGACAACTACGCGCACCTGCTCACCGACGCGGCGACGCGCGACGCCTTCGGGCACACCGTGTACTACATCGTCGGTTATCTTCCGATCGTCTACGTCGGCGGCCTCGCCCTCGCGCTCGCGCTGAACGCCAGGCTGCGCGGACGGGCGCTCCTGCGCGGCATGTACTTCCTGCCGGTGATCACCAGCTGGGTCGTCGTGGCGCTCGTGTGGCGCTGGCTGCTCAGCCCGAGCAACGGCGTCGTGAACACGGTGCTGGCGTGGTTCGGCATCGCCGGCCCGGGCTGGTGGTCCGACCCGGCGTGGTCGATGCCGTCGATCATCCTCGCCTCGGCGTGGAAGGATCTCGGATTCGTCATGGTGATCCTGCTGGCGGGCCTGCAGTCGATCAACCCCGACCTGTACGAGGCCGCCGCTCTCGACGGCGCCGGCTGGTGGCGGCGCCTGTTCAGCGTGACGCTGCCGATGCTGTCGCCGTCCACGTTCTTCGTGATCGTGCTGTCGCTCATCAACGGCTTCCAGGTGTTCGACCAGGTCTACGTCATGACCGGAGGCGGCCCGAACAACTCCAGCCAGGTCGTCGTGCAGCAGGTGTACGACCTCACGTTCCGGTACGGCCAGGCGGGGATGGCATCCGCCCTCTCGTGGCTGCTGTTCCTGGTGATCATGCTCGTGACCCTCGTGCAGTTCTACGGGCAGAAGCGGTGGGTGAACTATGAGTAGCCTCGCGATGCGCCGCGTCCTCCTGTACGTCGTCCTGGCCGTCGGCGCGCTGATCATGGTGTTCCCGTTCGTCTGGACGGTCGTGACCTCGATCACCCCCGGCGCAACGCTCACGTCGACGCCGCAGCTGATCCCCGACGACGCCTCGCTCTCGCCCTACCTGGAGCTGTTCCAGCGCGTGCCGTTCGCGCGCGTCATCGTCAATTCCCTCCTCATCGCCGTCGTCAGCACCCTGCTGCAACTGGCGACGAGCGCGATGGCCGCCTACGTGTTCGCGCGGATGCCGTTCCCCGGGCGCGGCGCCCTGTTCGTCGTGTATCTCGCGACCATGATGATCCCCTTCCAGGTGTTGATCGTGCCGCTGTTCGCCGAGATGAAGACGCTGGGGCTGATCAACACCTACGCGGGCGCGATCCTGCCCACGATCGCGACGGCGTTCGGCGTGTTCCTGCTGCGGCAGGCCATCACGACCGTCCCCTACGACCTCGACCAGGCGGCGACCCTCGACGGCGCGGGGCACTTCCGGATCTTCTTCCAGATCGTGCTGCCCCTCGTCCGCCCCGCGCTGGCCACGCTCGCCGTCTTCGCGTTCCTGAACACGTGGAACAGCTTCCTGTGGCCCCTCATCATCCTGCGCGACCCGCTGATGCAGACGCTGCCGGTCGCCCTCACGAGCCTGCAGGGTCAGTACTCGACCCAGTGGGACGTGCTCATGGCGGGCTCGGTCATCAGCATCCTGCCCATGTTCGCTCTCTACGTCTTCGCCCAGAAATACATCGTTCAGGGCGTCGCCGGGGCCGGCCTGAAATAGCCGGCTCACTCCGTACCACCCACCCGAATCGAAGGAGATCCCCATGCACAGCAAGCACCTGGCGGCCGGCGCCGTCGCCGCCGCCGTCGCCGCCGCCGCGCTGATCGCGGTGACCGGCTGCTCAGCCGGCACGGCCGAGCCCGCCGCGAGCGACGAGCCGGTCACCATCACCTACGCCAACTTCATCTCGAACGGCGGCAACGAAGACAACCTGCAGACGATCGTCGATGCGTTCGAGGCCGCGAACCCCGGCATCACGGTCGACGTCACCACGAGCGCCTACGGCGACTACTTCACGCAGCTGCAGACCGATCTCGCGGCCAGCACGCAGGCCGACGTGTTCGACGTCGATGCCGGCGCGTTCGCCAACATCCAGGCGTCCGGCGTGCTCGCCCCGTTCACGGACTACGACGCGTCCGCCTACCGGCAGGGCGTGCTCGAGGGCTACGCCGTCGACGGTGCGCAGTACGGGCTGCCGACCTCGTTCTCGAACGTCGTGCTGTTCTACAACAAGGATCTGTTCGACGCGGCCGGGGTCGACTACCCGACCTCGGACTGGACGTGGGCGGACGAGCAGGCGGCGGCGCAGAAGCTGACCGACAAGGATGCCGGGGTCTGGGGCGACTACCAGCCCATCTCGTACTACGAGTACTACAAGGCGGTGCAGCAGGCCGGCGGCGACGTGATCGCGGCCGACGGCACCGCCTCGGCGATCGACTCCGACGCGGGCAAGGCGGCGGCCGAGTGGCTCGCCGGCAAGTCCGGCACCGTCATGCCCACGGCCGCCGACGGCGCGGGCACGGCCGACTTCGACACCAACCTGTTCAAGGACGGCAAGCTCGCCATGTGGCACACGGGCATCTGGATGATCAGCCTCGTCGGCGACCTGCCGTTCGGGTGGGACATCGCCGTCGAGCCCGGCGACGTGCAGAAGGCCAGCGCCACGTTCTCGAACGCCGTCGTGGTCTCCGCCGCCTCGAAGCACCAGGAGGCGGCGCAGAAGTGGGCCGCGTTCCTGACCAGCTCGAAGGAGATGGTGGACGTGCGCCTCAACGCCGGCTGGGAGCTGCCCGCCATCAGCGACGAGTCGCTCCTGGCGCCGTACCTCGACAAGACGCCGCCCGCGAACCGCATCGCCGTCTTCGACTCGCTCGAGCATGTCGCCGTCGCCCCCCAGCTGGGTGCGAACGCGACGCAGATCCAGGATGCCGTCGGCAACGCGCTCGGAGAGATCGCCGCCGGCCGGGCGACCGTCGACGACGCGATTCCGGCCCTCGCGACGACCGTCGACGGGCTGCTGCAGTAACCACCCGCACTCGTGTCCGCGGCGGCGAATTCCCCCGTACCCCGCCATGCGCCCGTCGCCGCGGACACGACCACTCCTGTCGTGAAGGATCCCTCTGTGCCCTTCCCCATCGATTCCGAGCAGGCGCTCGCCCGCCACAGTCTCCGGCTGATGCTCGCGTTCCAGACCCCCGAGGGGGCGTATCCGGCGAGCCCCACGTTCTCCGCCTACCGCGGGTACTGCTGGTTCCGCGACGGCGCGTTCATCGCCGACGCCGTCTCGGCGGCGGGCTGCGCAGAGTCGGCGGAGCGGTTCTTCGACTGGTGCGCCCGCGTGCTTCAGCGGCGGGGCGATCACATCCGGTGGATCGTCGCCGAGACCGAGGCGGGTCGGCCCCCCGCCGGTGAACGCATGCTTCCGGCGCGCTTCACCTTCACGGGCGGCGACGGCGACGACGACTGGTGGGACTTCCAGCTCGACGGGTACGGCACCTGGCTGTGGGCTCTCGTGGCGCACGCGGGCCGCCACGGCGGCGACCTCGCGCGCTGGCAGCCGGCGGTCGACCTCACGGTCGACTACCTGCTGGCCTCGTGGGACCGCCCCTGCTACGACTGGTGGGAGGAGCACGCCGCCCACGTGCACGTGTCGACCCTCGCCTGCATCGGAGCGGGGCTCGAAGCCGTCGCACCGCGGGTATCGGCGCCGCGCGCCGCGCGCATCTCGGTCACGGTCGACCGCATCCGTGCCCTGATCGACGAGCGCGGCCTCGTCGACGGGCACCTCGCGAAGTGGCTCGGCAGCACCGGCGTCGACGGGAGTCTCGCCGCCGCGATCGCCCCGCTGGGTTTCGTGGACGCCGCCGGCGGCGTCGGCCGCAGCACCATCGCCGTGCTCGACGCCCACCTGAACGTCGGCGGCGGCGTGCACCGCTACCTCGGCGACACGTTCTTCGGGGGCGGGCAGTGGCCGCTGCTCAGCTGCTTCCTCGGCCTCGCGCACCTCGCGGCGGGCGACCGCGACGCCGCGACGGCGCTGTACGAATGGGCCGTCGGCACCGCGACCGCCGGCGGAGACCTGCCCGAGCAGGTGGGGGAGCACCTCATCGCTCCGGGCATGCGTCAGAGGTGGGTCGATCGGTGGGGTCCGGTCGCGACGCCGCTGCTGTGGAGCCACGCCATGCTGCTGCGACTGGGGCTCGGCCTCGGCCGCCTCGACCCCGCGTCGCTGACCCGTGACGCCGACGCATCCGCCTTCACCCCCGATCACGCAGAGGATTCCGCCCGATGATCCGTCACCGTCCCGCCGGCTCCGGCCACCCCTACTCGGTCGACACCGAGCAGCGCTGGCCGGTGATCCCCGAGGCGGGCAGCACCACCGTGCTCGGCGTGCGCGCCGACGCGCGCATCACCGCGGTCGCCGCCGTGCTCGTCTTCGCGCCCGACGACGGGGCGCCCGCCGATCAGGTCGACCTCACGCTGCAGCGCGTGGCCTCCACTTCGCGCGGGCGGGTCACCGACGGCGGCCACCTGGCCTCGGCCGCGAGCAGGCTGGCGCGGGCCGCGGGCGGCTGGCAGGCCGAGACGCCCGCGCTGCGCGCCGGCGGCACATACACCTACCGCTTCACCGGCGTGCGCGACGACGGCCGTATCGAGCGCACGCGCTCCTTCTCGTTCCGCGCCGCCGCCTGGATGCCGGCGCCCGATGCCGTGAGCGAGCACGGCGCCCCGCGCATCCTCCCGGGCTCCGTCGAGCAGCTGCACGACGGGCGGCGCGCGTGGCGCGTGCGCTTCGCGCTGCCGCTGGCACCCCGGGAGCGCGTCGCCGGTTTCGGGGAGCGCTATGACCGGCTCGACCAGACCGGCACCGAGCTGGACGCCGTCGTGTTCGAGCAGTACAAGAGCCAGGGCGCGGAGCGCAAGACCTATCTGCCGATGCCGTTCGCGCACGTCGTTGGCGGGGCGGGCTGGGGGTTCCACGTCGACACGACCCGCCGCGTGTGGTTCGACCTCGGCGCGCGTCGACCCGGCCGCCTGGGGATCGAGGCCGAGACCGGCCCGGATGGCCGCCTCGACGTGCGCCTGTTCGACGGCACGCCCACCGAGGTGCTCGGCGCGTTCCTCGACCGCGTCGGGCGCGCGACCGAGCTGCCCGACTGGGTGTTCCGCCTGTGGGCCAGCGGCAACGAATGGAACACGCAGGCCGAGGTCATGCGGCAGATCGACCTGCACGCCGCGCACGACATCCCGGTCGGATCGGTCGTGATCGAGGCGTGGAGCGACGAGTCGACGTTCACGGCGTTCCGCGACGCCCGGTACGAGGTCACCGAAGACGGCGCGCCGCACCGGCTCGCCGACTTCACCTTCCCGGCCGACGGCGCCTGGCCCGACCCCAAGGGCATGGCCGACGAGCTGCACCGGCGCGGCGTCAAGCTGCACCTGTGGCAGATCCCGCTGCTGAAGATGCGGCCGCATCCGTCGGGTCAGCTCGCCGCCGACGCGCGTGCCGCCGTCGCCGCCGACGTCCTCATCCGTGAGCCCGACCCGCGGGGTGGCCTGCGCCCCTACCGCAACCGCGGCTGGTGGTTCCCGCTGGCTCTCATGCCCGACCTCACCGACGCGCGCGCCGCCGCCTGGTGGACCGAGAAGCGCCGCTACCTGGTCGAGGAGATCGGCGTCGACGGCTTCAAGACCGACGGCGGCGAGCACGCGTGGGGCGCCGAGCTGGAGTACCTCGACGGGCGCCGCGGCGACGAGAAGAACAACACGTTCCCCGTCGCGTACGCGGCCGCCTACGGCGAGCTGCTGGCCTCGGCCGGCAAGGCGCCGGTCACGTTCAGCCGCGCCGGGTTCGCCGGATCGCAGGCGCACGGCGCGTTCTGGGCCGGCGACGAGAACTCCACGTGGGACGCGTTCCGGTGGTCGATGAACGCGGGGCTGTCGGCGGCATCCAGCGGGATCGTCTACTGGGGCTGGGACATCGCCGGGTTCTCCGGCGAGATCCCGGATGCCGAGCTGTACATCCGCGCGATGCAGGCGTCGGTGTTCGTGCCGATCATGCAGTACCACTCCGAGTTCAACCACCATCGCACGCCGTCACGCGACCGCACCCCGTGGAACATCGCCGAACGCACCGGCGACGACCGGGTGCTGGAGGTCACGCGCCGTTTCGTGCAGCTGCGGGAACGCCTGCTGCCCTACCTCGCGGCGCAGGCGCGCGTCACCCTCGCGACCGACCGCCCGCTCCTGCGGCCGCTGTTCTTCGCACAGCCCGAGCTGCTCGGCGACCCCGCGCTGGAGGGCACGGGGATCGAATGGATGCTGGGGGACGACCTGCTCGTCGCGCCCATCCTGGAGCCCGGCGCGACCTCGCGGCGGGTGCTGCTTCCGGCGTCGGACGCGGGCGACTGGGTCGACGTCTGGACCGGCGCGATCGTCGCCGGCGGCACGACCGTCACGGTCGAGGCGCCGCTGGAGCGCATCCCCGTGTTCGCCCGTGCGGGCGCGGCCGTGCTGCGGGCGTTCGCCTAGCGTCTGCGCCATCGACACGGCTTCACCGGAGCGGTCGACGAGAACAGGAGAACGTGCGAGAACAGGCCGAAATCCCCGGCATCCGTCCTGTTGCCGAACGATCTCCTGTTCTGGTGCGGCGGACGGATGCCGCCCCGGCCGCGGGCCACGGCGGGGCGATTGGCATGCGGCCTCCGGGCGAGGCGGCCACGGCACGGGGATATCCTGTTCCGATGAGCCCGCGCATCCTGGATCAGTCGTCGAAACTCAAAGACGTCCTCTACGAGATCCGCGGGGCCGCGCTCGTCGAGGCCGATCGGCTCGAGGCCGACGGGCATCGCATCCTCAAGCTCAACACCGGCAACCCGGCGACGTTCGGGTTCGAGGCGCCGTACCAGATCGTGCGCGACATGATCGAGGCGATCCCCACGGCGCACGGGTACAGCGACAGCCGCGGCATCATGTCGGCACGCCGCGCCGTGGTGTCGCGGTACGAGGAGGAGCCCGGTTTTCCGGCCTTCGACCCCGACGACGTCTACCTCGGCAACGGCGTGTCCGAGCTCATCACGATGACGATGCAGGCGCTGCTGGACACCGGCGACGAAGTGCTCGTCCCCTCGCCCGACTACCCGCTGTGGACGGCGATGACGAGCCTCGCCGGCGGCACCTCGGTGCACTACCACTGCGACAGCGAGCACGGCTGGCAGCCCGACCTCGACGACATCCGGGGGAAGGTGACGCCGGCCACGAAGGCCATCGTCGTCATCAACCCGAACAATCCCACCGGCGCCGTCTACGACCGTGAGACGCTCGAGGGCATCGTGCAGATCGCGCGGGAGAACTCGCTGCTGCTGCTCTCGGACGAGATCTACGACCGCATCCTGTTCGACGACGCGGTGCACATTCCGCTCGCGACCCTGGCTCCCGACCTGCTCTGCCTCACCTTCAACGGGCTGTCGAAGACCTACCGGGTCGCCGGCTTCCGCTCCGGCTGGATGGTGATCACCGGCCCGAAGAAGCACGCCGCGGGGTTCCTGGAGGGCATCCAGGTGCTCGCCTCGACGCGCCTGTGCCCGAACGTCCCCGCCCAGCACGCCGTGCAGGCGGCCCTGTCGGGCGTGCAGTCGATCGACGCGCTCATCGCGCCGACGGGCCGGCTGCACGAGCAGCGGGATGCCGCCTACGACGCCCTGACCGCGATCCCCGGCGTCGTGTGCACGAAGCCGCAGGGCGCGCTGTACGCCTTCCCCCGGCTCGATCCCGAGGTGCACGAGATCCGCGACGACGCGAAGTTCGTCTACGACTTCCTCGTCGCCGAGCACGTGCTGCTCGTGCAGGGCACCGGCTTCAACTGGCCGACCCCCGACCACTTCCGCATCGTGACCCTGCCCGAGGCGCGCGTGCTGACCGAGGCCATCGAGCGACTCGGCAACTTCCTGTCGTCGTACCGGCAGTAGCTAGAGCAGCCCGACGCTGGTGGCGCGCCAGCGCCCGTCCCAGCCCTCGAGCCGCATCGCGATGGCCCGGGTGCGGGCGGGGCCGGAGGCGATGACGACGCCTTCGACGACCCCGTCCGCGGGGGAGAAGCAGTGGGTGGAGAGGATGCGATAGGCCGGGCGGGTCGGAAGGACGCCGCGCGCGTTGCGCGCCCGCGCCGACAGGTTGGCCCGGGTCACGAGCACGCGGAACGCGTCTTCGCCAAGCCAGCGCGCCAGCTGGTCGACCTCGCGCACGCCCGCGAGCACCTCCAGCACGCCGAGCGTCAGATTCTTCATCAGCGGTTCGGGCTGGGGAAGGTCGTCGCTCGGTGTGCGCTGCGGGGCGAAGTACTCCTCGACGTCGAGCGCCGTGGTGCGACGGGCTGAGGCCTGCCCGCTGCCGGCCGAGGGGGGAGCCATCGTGCGGACCTCCTTGCATTGCGGATCGGTGACTCGGGTCGCGCTGTGGGTTGAGTACAGCACAGCCGCGTACGCGGTGGGATGAGAATCCTCCAACATGTGGAAAGCTCGTCGCGCGAACGGCGGGCCTGTGGAAAACCCGCACGCGGCCCCGCGCCGGTCGCGTACGCTCTCGCCGTGCGCTGGGATCGCTTCTTCGAAGACCTGGAGGATCAGCTCGACTCCGAGTGGGAGGCCGAGCGGGCGGCGCTGGACACCGAGGCCGAACGGCTGCGTCAGTCGCGCATCCCGCTGCACGACCGACTGGTCGCCGTCGCGGAGGCGGCGGGGGAGCACGAGGCGTCGTTCGAGCTCGCCGACGGGACGGTGCTCGCCGGCATCCTCTCCCGCGTCGGTCCCGACTGGCTCGCCGTCGCCTGCCCGGGCGAGGCGGCGCGGCGCGCCAAGACGATGTGGATCGTGCCGCTGACGGCCGTCGCGGCGGCGACGCTCGCCGCCCCGGACATGCTCGCGAGTGTGCGGGATGCCGCCGCGGGCAGCCCCCTCGGGCAGCGGATGAGCCTCGGCTTCGTGCTGCGCGACCTCGTCCGTCGGCGCGTGCCGGTGACGGTGCGGTTGACCTCGGGACGCATCCTGGGCGGCACGCTCGACCGCGCCGGCGCGGATCATTTCGACCTCGCCCTCCACGAGGCGGGGGTGCCGCGCCGCGCCGGCAGCGTCAGCGGATACCGGGTGGTGCCGTTCGCCGCGCTCGCCGCGGTGCGGATCGACGCGCCGACCGAGCTGCCCTGACCTTCCGCGGCCTTCCGCGGCCGGATCATCCGCGGGCGAGGGTCAGTCCGGGTTGCGCACCGGACCGCGCCCCCACAGCTCGGGGAAGCTCGCGGCGTTGGACTCGTGCCACAGGGCGATGCGCCGGGCCTCCTCCGCCTGGTCGTCGAGGTATCCAGCGACCGAATCCGCCTCGATGCGCCACCGCGCCGGCGACCCGGCCTTGACCCCGCGCAGCCGTCCGTCCAGGACGAGCGCGATGATCTCGTCCACGGGAAGCTGCAGCATCTCCGCGACCTGGGCGGGCGTCAGCAGGCGCGCGTCGGAGGCGGTGGAATCGGGCATGAGGCCATTATGCGCGTCCGTGACGGACGACGACACGGTCCACGCCGACCTGTGGATAACTCGCACGGCGAGCCGCGAGATCGGCCACGATGTGGGCATGAGCGATCTTGCGCGTCCGCGCCCCCGCGCCTTCTGGGCCGATGCCCGCTTCCTCCTGGGCATCGCCCTCATCGTCGTGTCGATCGCCGGCGTCTGGTTCGTCGTGGCCGCCGCGCGGCAGACGGCGCCGGTCTTCGCCGCGACGCGCACGATCGTCCCCGGAGAGGTGGTGGATGCCGCCGACCTGCGCGTCGTCGAGGTCGCCCTCGGCCAGGTGGAGGAGGCGTACGCGACGCCGGCGACCCTCGCCCCGGGCGCCGTCGCGACGCGCACGATCGCGGCCGGGGAGCTCGTGCCGGCCGACGCCCTGGGGGCGGCGACCTCGGTGCGCACGACGACGGTCGTGCTGCACAGTGCGACCGAGATCCCGGCGGCGGTGGGTGCGGGCGCGACGGTGGAGGTGTGGGCCGCCGCGCTACGCGAACGCGGCGTCTACGACACGCCGCGCATCCTCGTCGCCTCCGCCGTGGTCGTCTCCGTCGCACGCGACGAGTCGATGCTCGGCTCGTCGGGCACCGCGGTCGAACTGGTCATCGCCCGCGCCGACGTCTCCGCCGCGCTCACGGCGATCGCCGACGGCTCGAGTCTGTCGATCGTGCCCACGACGGCGGTGACGCCGTGAGGGCGATCGTCGCGGTCGACGGCGCGGCGGGGCGCCGCCTGGCCGAGGCGCTGCGGGCCGAGGGCGTCGAGGTGCCCGTGACGGTGACGGCGGATGCCCCGGCCGACGCCGTCGCCGACACGATGACGGGGCACGGGGACGTCAGCGCGGCCGTGCTGCTGGGTGAGCTCGCCCGCGCCGACGTCGTCGTGCTCGCTGTCGCACGGCACACCCTCACCGCGCAGGTGGTGACGGCGTGCGACCGGTTCGGCGTGCGGATCGTCGCGGTCTGCGACGGCGACGCCGACGAGCGGCTCGCCGCGATGTTCGGGCTCGCGGCATCCACGGCCGACGAGGCCGTGACACAGGTCGTCGCACCGCGGGCGGCGCCGGCGGCGGCGCAGCCCCGGGGCCGGGTCATCGCCGTGTGGGGTGCGGCCGGGTCGCCCGGCCGCACGACGGTCGCGATCGAGCTGGCGTGCGAGCTGGCCCGCGACGGGCGCCGCGTGGCCCTCGTCGACGCCGACGCGCACGCGCCGTCGATCGCGCTGATGACCGGGCTCGCCGACGAGGGACCGGGGTTCGCCGCCGCGTGCCGCCAGGCCGAACGCGGCACGCTCACCGTCGCGGAGCTCGCCCGCATCGCGGTCCCGCTCGGCACCGTCGAGGTGCTGACCGGCCTCAACCGTCCCGGCCGGTGGCCCGAGCTGACCGGCGCGCGGGTCACGGCGGCGCTGGAACGCTGCCGCGACTGGGTCGACGACGTCGTCGTGGATGTCGCGGCATCCCTGGAGCGCGACGAGGAGATCGTGAGCGATCTCGACGGCCCGCGCCGCAACGCCGCCACGCTCGGCGTCCTGGGCGCCGCCGACCTCGTGGTCGCCGTCGTGGCGGCCGACCCCGTGGGGGTGTCGCGGTTCGTCCGCGCCCACGCCGAGCTGCGTGCGGCCGTCGGAGCCACGCCCGTGCGGGTGCTCGTGAACAAGTCCCGTGCGTCCGCGCTGGGGATGGATGCCCGTGGCCAGGTGCGGCGCGCGATCGAGCGCTACGCCGGCATCCGGGATCAGTGGTTCGTGCCGTGGGATCCGAAGGCGACCGATGCCGCCATGCTCGCGGCGCAGCCGATCGCCCACATCGCCGGCCGGTCGGCGCTCGCCGGGGCGATGCGCCGGTTCGTCGGCGCGGCGATCGAGCCGCCCGCCGCCCGCACGGCACCGCGCACCCCGCGAGCCGCCACGCGGCGGACGAGCCGCCAGGACTCACGTGCACAGAAGCCGGTGGCCCGGACGACAGCCGGCGGGGCGGCGACGGCGCGTGCGCACCCATAGGCTGGGAGGGTGTCGACGCTCAGCGATCTCGTCTATGCCCAGGGCCGTGCCACGGCGGCCGATGTCGAGTGGCTGCATCGGCTCGCCGGCGACGGTCAGCTGCTGGCCGACCTCGCCTTCGCCGACATCGTGGTGTGGGTGCCGACGGCCGATGATTCGTTCATCGCCGTCGCGCACACGCGGCCGTCCGGGGCGGCGACGCTGTTCTACCGCGACATCGTGGGCGACCTCGTGCGGCCGCAGTGGCGCACGCAGGTGCGCGAGGCGTTCACCCGGGTGCTCATCATCGATTCCGCGTCGCCGGACTGGTTCGAGGAGACGCCCACCCGCGTGCGCGCGGTGCCGATCGTGCGCCGGCTCGCCGTCGGCGACGAGCCGCCGGTCGTCGTTGGCGTGCTCACCCGGCACACCAACCTCGGCGAGGCGCGGACGCCGTCGCGGCAGCAGATCACCTTCAACGACTGCGCCGACGACCTGTTCGGCATGATCGCGTCGGCCGACTATCCCGATCTGTCGGCGCCGACCTCGCCGCGCCGCGGCGCTCCGCGCGCGTCGGACGGGCTCATCCGCATCGACGTCGACGGCGTCACGACCTTCGCGAGCCCCAACGCGCTGTCGGCGTTCAACCGGCTCGGCTTCGACGACGAGTTGGAGGGCGAGTCGCTGCTGGAGGTGGCCACCGGCATCCTGCCGGCGAAGCGGCAGTTCGACGAGTCGCTGCCGATCGTCATGGCGGGGCGCGCACCGTGGCGTGCCGACGTCGAGGCGCGCGGGGTCACGGTGTCACTGCGGACGATCCCGCTGAAAGACCACGGCACCCGGATCGGCGCGATCGTGCTCTGCCGCGACGTCACCGAGATCCGCCACCAGGAGCAGGAGCTCATCACCAAGGATGCGACGATCCGCGAGATCCACCACCGGGTGAAGAACAACCTGCAGACCGTCGCCTCGCTCCTGCGCATCCAGTCGCGCCGCACGCACTCCGACGAGGCGCGCGACGCCCTGACGCACGCCATGCGGCGCGTGTCGGCCATCGCCGTCGTGCACGACACCCTTTCGCAGGGGCTGGCCCAGAACGTCGACTTCGACGACGTGTTCGACCGGGTGCTCAAGCTCATCGCCGAGGTGGCCGCATCGCCGAGCACCCGCGCGCGCACGGTCAAGACGGGCACGTTCGGGACGCTGCCCAGCGAGTACGCCACGCCGCTCGCGCTCGCCCTCACCGAACTCGTGACGAATGCCGTCGAGCACGGCCTCGCCGACCGGGAGGGCGACGTCGAGATCTACGCCTCCCGCACCGACGAACACCTCGAGGTCCGCGTGCGCGACACGGGCGTCGGCCTGCCGGAAGGCCAGGTGGGCCGGGGGCTGGGCACCCAGATCGTGCGCACCCTCATTCAGGGCGAGCTCAGCGGAACGATCGACTGGCACACGCAGGTCGGCTCGGGCACCGAGGTGACGATCGAGATCCCGATGCGTTACCTCGGCCCGATGGAGGACGGAACCCGGCCGGAGGACTGAGGGTGCTCGGCGTCAACCGGCGCGGCGGGCGCGCGCGGCGCGGCGCTTGAGGGCGCGGCGCTCGTCTTCGGACAGGCCGCCCCACACGCCCGAGTCCTGACCGGTCTCCAGCGCGTACTGCAGGCAGATCTCGGTGACGGTGCAGCGGGCGCACACCGACTTCGCCTTCTCGATCTGGTCCACGGCGGGACCGGTGTTCCCTACCGGGAAGAACAGTTCGGGGTCGACGGTGAGGCAGGCGGCCTTGTCGCGCCAATCCATAGTGTGGTGCTCCTTGATGCGGGATGAAACGTTCGGGTGGGTGCGACGCGGAGCATCGACTACCCTGGTGGGTGTGCGAGCGAGCGCTCGCCCCACCTCGCTGTGGGAGCACACGAATGAATCAATCGTCCCATGTGCATTCCGATGAATCAAGGGTGAACACGGGATTTCCTGTTCGAGTTGCTGTGCATCGCCTGTATCCGACGGGCGCGCAGCGGCCGTCGCCGAACGAGAGGGAAGCATGCCGACGAGCGTCCCCGGCCCTGCCGCCCAGCGCTGGGCCGCGGCGATCCTCGCGGTCGAGGCGCTGGCGCTGTTCGTCGTCGCGGGCTGGGAGGTCGTCGCCCTCGCCGGGGGCGACACCGACGACGCGGTGAGCTCGCTCGCGTTGATCGTGCTCACCACGATCGGCGCGGTGGCGCTGGCCGCGTTCGCCGTCGCCGTCGCGCGGGGACAGTCGTGGGGGCGTTCGGGCGGGGTGGTGGCGCAGCTGCTGCTGCTCGCCGTGGCGTTCGGCGCCGCCACCGGGCCGACGCCGTCGCCGGCGACGGCGCTCCTGCTGGCGGTGCCCGCCATCGCCGGGCTGGTCGTGCTCGTCGTCGTCACCCGCCGCGCCGCGCAGCGGCGCGAGTGAGCCGCGGCATCCCTGATCAGCCGACGCCGAGGAGTTTGCGCAGCCGGGCGACGTGACCGGTCGCCGTGATGTTGTACAGCGCGTGGGTCACGACGCCATCGGCATCGAGCACGAACGTCGAGCGGATGACGCCCTCGATGAGCTTGCCGTAGTTCATCTTCTCGCCCCACGCGCCGTAGGCGTCGTGCACGGCGTGGTCGGGGTCGCTGAGGAGCGGGTAGGTCAGCGCGTCGCGCTCGCGGAAGGCCCGCAGCTTCGCCGGCTCGTCGCGCGAGATGCCGACCACGGCATACCCGGCCGCCTGCAGCGGGGCGAGGCTGTCGCGGAAGTCGCACGCCTCCTTCGTGCACCCCGGCGTCATCGCCGCCGGGTAGAAGAAGACGATGGCCGGTGCGCCGCGCAGGTCGCTCAGCGATACCGGTCGCTCGTCCTGATCGACGAGGGTGAAGGCGGGGGCGGTGTCTCCGATTTCCAGGTGCGGCATCCTCCCACCCTACGTGTCTCCCCGGCGGGTTACGCGAACGTCGCGAGCAGGCGCTGCAGCGAGTCGAGGCGGGCGGCGCCGCGCTCGCCGAGCTCGCCCGCGGCGACGGCCTCGACGATCGCGCAGTCCGGGGCGTCGGGCAGGTGCGTGCACCCGCGCGGGCACTCCTCGGCCACGACGGCGAGGTCGCTGAAGGCGCGCAGGATGTTGGCCGGGTCGACGTGCCCGAGGCCGAACGAGCGCACCCCCGGGGTGTCGATGACCCAGCCGCGCCCGGCCGGCCCCTCGTAGCGC
The DNA here is from genome assembly GCF_047602155.1 of Microbacterium sp. Classification (GTDB taxonomy): domain Bacteria; phylum Actinomycetota; class Actinomycetes; order Actinomycetales; family Microbacteriaceae; genus Microbacterium. The sequence goes on from NZ_JASGHZ010000001.1 coordinate 1,979,903, forward strand.
AGCGACACCGTCGAGCTGGACGTATGGCGCCCGCGCCCGGTGACCTCGTTGACGTGCCCGGTGGCGCGGTCGGCCGTCGGCACGAGCGCGTTCACGAGCGTCGACTTGCCGACGCCGGAGTGCCCGACGAACACCGTCGAGTGTCCCGCCAGCCGCGCCCCGATCTCGTCGACGGGCATCTGCCCGCGGCTGCTCGTGAACACCTCCAGGTCGTCGAGCCCCTCGAAGTGCGCGAGGAAGGGCGCCGGGTCGGCGAGGTCGGTCTTGGTGACCACGAGCAGGGGATGGATGCCGGCATCCAGCGCGGCGATGAGATACCGATCGACCAGCCGCGGCCGGGGCTCGGGGTCGGCGGCCGCGACGACGACGAGCATCTGGTCGGCGCCCGCGACGATGACGCGCTCGACCTGGTCGGTGTCGTCGGCGCTGCGGCGCAGCAGCGACGTGCGCTCCTCGATGCCGACGATCCGCGCGAGGGTGCCCTCGACGCCGCTCGTGTCGCCCACGACCCGCGCCCGGTCGCCCGTGACGATGGGCTGCTTGCGCAGCTCCTGAGCGGGGTCGCCGTCGGCGTCGGGGCGGCGGCGCGCCTCGCGCGCGCGGGTGGCGAGCACCTGCCGCTCGCCCGGGCCGTCCTCGTCGACGAGGACGGTGTAGCGGCCGCGGTCGACGCCGAGCACGCGGGCGAGCTGCGCGTCGGCGTGGGCGGGGCGACGCTTGGTGCGCGGCCGGTTCGCCTTGGGGTTGGGGCGCACCCGGACGTCGGACTCGTCGAACTCCGGTTCGTCGTCGTCGAGGTCGTCCAGCCAGCTCATCCGCGGCTCGCGCCGCCGGATGGAGCCGGGTCGAGCATCCCCTGCCCCAGCATCCCCTGCCACAGGGCGGGGAACTCGGGCATGGTCTTCGCGGTCGTGCCGATGTCGTCGACCTCGACGCCGGGCACGCGCAGGCCGATGAGGACCCCGGCCGTCGCGATGCGGTGGTCGTGGTGGGCGCGCCACAGTCCGCCGTGCAGCGGCGCCGGCGTGATGTGGATGCCGTCGGGCAGCTCCCGGGCGTCGCCGCCGAGCGCCCGCAGGTTGCCGACGAGGGCGTCGATGCGGTCGGTCTCGTGCCCGCGGATGTGCCCGATGCCGTGCAGCACCGTCGGAGCGTCGGCGAAGGCGGCGAGGGCGAACAGCGTCGGCGCGAGCTCGCTCGCGGCCGTGAGGTCGAGGTCGACGCCGGCGATCTGCGCGCCGCCCGCGACGGTGAGGGCGCCGCCGCGCCGGGAGACGCGGGCGCCGAGAAGCGACAGGATCTCCGGCAGCAGCGCGCCGGGCTGGGTGGAACTGGCCGGCCACGCCGGCACCGTGACCGTCCCGTGCGTCAGCAGGGCGGCCGCGAGGAACGGCGCCGCGTTGGACAGGTCGGGCTCGATCGCCGCGTCGCGCCCGCGCGGCGTGCCGGCCGGCACGACCCATTCGTTCGGCGACGGATGCTCGACATGGATGCCGCGCCGCGCCAGCGTCTCGACCGTCATGTCGATGTGCGGCACCGACGGCAGGCGCTCGCCGGAGTGGATGAGGTGCAGCCCGACGTCGAAGCGGGGAGCTGCCAGCAGCAGCCCGGACACGAACTGGCTCGACCTGCTGGCGTCGATCGTGACCTCGCCGCCGCGGATGTGGCCGTGGCCGCGCACCGTGAACGGCAGCGCCCAGTGACCGCCGTCGTCGATGTCGACGCCGAGGTCGCGCAACGCCTTGATCATCTCGCCCATCGGGCGGTGCAGCGCGCTCTCGTGCGCCGTGAGCGTCACGTCGCCGGTCGCGAGGCCCGCCAACGGCGCGATGAAGCGCATGACCGTGCCCGCCTGGCCGCAGTCGATGACGACGTCGCCGCGGAAGGATGCCGGGGGAGTCACGTGCAGGTCGGGTCCGAACGCCCCCGTGCCGGGCACCTCGTCGATCTCGGCGCCGAGCGCGCGCAGTGCGCCGATCATGCGGGCCGAGTCGTCGGAGTGCAGCGGAGCGGCCAGCGTGCTCGGGCCGTCGGCGATCGCGGCGAGCACGAGCTTGCGGTTCGTCAGCGACTTCGAACCGGGCACCGCGACGGTCGCCTGCACGGCGCTGGTCGCGTGCGGCGCCGGCCACGGCGTGGGGCCCGTGGCCGGATCGGTGAGGGAATAGCCGGTCGTGGTCATCGGGTTCTACCCTAACGAACCCGTGCGACACGCTCGCCGTGCGGCATCCGCCGCGCACGCGCGGGCATCGCCATCAGCAGAGGAGTCTTGTGACCGTGACCCTGGCGCCCCCTCGGCCGGGCGGGCTCGCCCCCGTAGACTGGCGCGTGATGGACGAGCAGGCGGACCCCGAGCCGCAGACCCCGCAGGATGCGCGCACCCAGTTCGAGCAGCAGGCGCTGCCGTTCATGGACCAGCTGTACGCCGCCGCGATGCGGATGACCCGCAACCCCGCCGATGCCGCCGACCTCGTGCAGGAGACGTTCGTCAAGGCGTTCGCGTCGTGGGCCTCGTTCACACAGGGGACGAACCTCAAGGCGTGGCTGTACCGCATCCTCACGAACACGTACATCAACACGTACCGCAAGAAGCAGCGTGAGCCCTATCAGGGGACGATCGACGACCTGGAGGACTGGCAGCTCGGCGGCGCCGAGTCCACGACGGCGACGAGCTCGCGCTCGGCCGAGGCCGAGGCGATCGACCACATGCCGGCATCCGTCGTCAAAGACGCGCTGCAGGCGCTGCCCGAAGACTTCCGCCTGGCCGTCTACCTCGCCGACGTCGAGGGATTCGCGTACCAGGAGATCGCCGACATCATGAAGACCCCGATCGGAACGGTCATGAGTCGCCTGCACCGTGGCAGGCGGATGCTGCGTGAGCAGCTGGCCGACTATGCGAGAGAGCGCGGCATCGACGTGCCGGCATCCGCCCTCGCTTCGAGGAGCAAGAAATGACCGACTGCGGCTGCGACAAGGCGCGCAAAGACCTCGAAGAGTACCTGCGGCACGAGATGTGTCGCACCGAGCACTCCGACATCCGCGCGCACCTGGAGAACTGCCCGGAGTGCCAGGACGAGGTGCTCGTCGCGACGACGCTCACCACCGTCATCGCGCGCGCCTGCAAAGAGACCGCGCCCGACGAGCTGCGCGACCAGGTGCTCGCCCGCCTGCGCGCCGAGCAGGCCACGCACCACTGACCCCGTACGCGGCTCAGTTCATATCGCGCGGGTTCAGGTCGCGCAGTTCGAGCAGCGCGGTCTCGTAGGCCCGGCTGCGGTAGTAGTCGCCGTGCGTGCCGATGGCGATCATGTACCCCGTGAGGTCGAGCTCCTGCGCGTAGCGGTCGACCGGGTTCTCGCGCGGTGCCCGCGCGGGGAACCCGAGGTAGTCGGTCAGGCGCCAGAGGCTCCGCCACGGCACGCCCGGCTCCGGCAGCAGGGTTCCCGTGAGGGTTCCGGATGCCGTATCGTCCGCGGCCGGTGCGGCATCGGCATCCGCCTGCCACGGGTCGCGACTGCGCAGCCGCGGCGCGAGGCATGACTGGATGCCGAGAACCTCGGGGCCGAGCAGTTCCGGCAGCACGCGGCCGAAGTACGCGCGCAACTGGACGCCGAACGTCAGCAGCCGGATGCGGCCGAGCAGCTCGTCGCCCTTGCCGGTGCTCGCGAGCAGGGCCAGCGCCGACACGCTGAGCACGGCGCCCATGCTGTGGGCGGCGAGCACGACCGTGCGCCGCCGGCGCGGGTCGTTGTCGCGATCGTTGAGCCAGGCATACATCCTTCCGGCGATCTCGGGGACGGCCCGCTCCGCGTAGCACGGCGGCCCGAACGGCTGGCCGGTGCGCGGCAGGTAGCACACGACGTCCCACACGATCCCCAGGGGACGCTGGACATCCGCCGCGAGCGCCGCGACGAGGGCGAGGCCGGCGAACGAGAGCGCCGCGATGGCGATGTCGAGGATGCGGTGCATCGCTCCGGGTGCGAGGCCGTTCTCGACCGGCCACAGCCTCGCCGGGAACGCTCCGGGAGCACCGAACGCGCCGCTGCCGGCGATCGTCCAGACGATGCCGAGGACGATGGCGAGCCCGAAGAAGACCGACAGCATGCCCAGGACGGGCTCGACCAGGTGGAACCGGGCGGCGGCCGCGCGCGTCGAGGTGATCTGGGCGTAGAGGTCGACCGGGTCGAGCGGCAGGACGCCGTCGTCCGAGTCCAGTTCGGCGAAAGGACCGACCCGGGGCTCTCCGGGCTTCCAGGTCTGCTGCCATCGGGCGGCGCGCGGCGACACGTCTCGACGGGGGAGGAGGAACAGCCCCAGGATCAGCAGTGCGGCAAGGCCCCCGGCGAGGATCGTCGTGCCGAGCGCGAGGAAACCGGTGGGGACCTGGAGCGACACCGGTCGCGGATCGACGGGAGTCGGCACCACCAGTGTCGCGCCGTCTGCCTGGCCGGACGGCGTGACGATCTCTGCCTGGCCGATCGACTCGAAGCCCTCCGGGACGAGCGCGGGCGCGGTCGTGACGGGGGCGGGAGCCACATCCGGGTCGACGAGCTGGGACGAGCTCGCCGACCCGTTGAGCACGTTGCCCGTCGTGGCGACGACGATGGCGCTCGTGCCCACCGCGACCGCCAGCGCGAGCATCATGAAGACGGCCGGCGCCCTGCCTCGCCACGCCCGGTACGAACGCCGGGCGCGGTCGGCGCGGCGCCACCCGCATCCCGTGAGCGCGATCGCGGTGGCGAGCGCGACGAGGACGAGCAGCACCTCGTTGGCCCACGTCAGAGGCGTCGGCGGCACGTCGGCGGGCTCGCCGGCATACGGCTCGAAGGCGATCACGAGCAGGATCGCCGCCGCCACGGCGCACGCCGCGATCAGCATCGCGGCGCTGGCGCGGCTCGGCCAGCGGCTGCCGGCCGAGCCGATCGGAAGCACCGTCGTGGTCGGGACCGCGAACGTCAGCGCCGCCGTCACGACGAGGCCGGCGAGCACGATCCAGGCGCAGGCGACATGCCATCCGGCCCAGTCGCGCCCCCAGTCGGATGCCGCGGCGTGCACCGAGACGAATCCCGCCGACAGCAGGAGTCCGCCCGCGAGGTTGAGGCGCGCCAGGTCGCGGGAGCCGCGCGTGGACCAGAATCCGCGCTGACCGAGGAGGGCGCGTGACGCCTGCGGCGCGCGCTCCAGCCGGTCTTTCGGGGTCGGCCGCTCGGTGTGCGAGGCCATCGACGGCCGGGATCCGTAGCGCTGACGGGAGATCGCGGACAACCCCCACAGGACGACGATCGCCGCCACGGGCACGAGGCCCAGCAGGCCGAAGCGCTGACCCGGCGTCGCGTCCTCGAGGGGAGCGAACACGCCGGCCAGCGGGCCGCAGAGGGTGGATCTGGCGGCGCACTGCGCGGCGCCGATCCCGAGCCCGACCGTTGCCGCCGTCGTCGTGAATACGAGCGTGAGCAGCAACCCGAACACCCGCGTCGCACCCGCGGCGAGCAGGTGGCCGCGCTCGGAGAGCAGTGAGAGCGCGCGTTCTTGCGCCGTCATAGGGATCGCGTTGCGGCGTGGGCGGGGGGCTGTCGCGCCGGGGGCTCCGGGTGCTCCGGAGGCGCCGGCCTGGCCGTTCTTGCCGGCCGCGGCCTCGCTGAGCGCGGATGCCGTCGCTTCGTCGACGGCCACCTGCTCCGGGTCGGGGAGCTTCAGCCGCCGCACCCACTGCACGGTGTTGGCGAGCGCGAACGGGAGCAGCAGCGCGTAGCCGATGCGCGCGATGACGGCGAGGATCTTGCCCGCGACGCCGGTGCCGCCGACGCCGGGCGTCGTCCGCACCATCCCGCCCCACGAGTACGCCTCGCGCACGATGCCGGGCGGGATCGCACCCCGCGGACGGGTCGAGGGGCCCGATGCCGCGGCCGTCGGTCGCCAGAACGACCCGAGTTCGTCGCCGGCGGCAAGCTCGACCTGATCCTTCGGCAGGTCGAGCAGATCCTGCGGTGCCGTGTTGTTGACGCCGTGCACCCGCAGCTCGAGCACGTGAGGCTCGCTCTTCGCGACGATCTTTGCGAAGCCGATCATGGGTCCGCCACCCCGCCTTCCGCGCCGCCTGCGCTCGGCCACATGCTAGACCCGGCGGGCCCCTGGCGACAGGGCGGGGACCGCGCCGCGGCATCCGTTTCGCCGCGTTGGTTCGGTCGCGGCGAAACGTGGGTGTGTCTTCCCCTGACCCGCAGATTGCCGCGACCGAACTCGCCCGGGTCGCGGCTGAGGGCGGGGCGTGGTGGGCCCGTGTGGTTCGGTCGCAGCAAATTGTGGGTGCCGGCATTCGCGACCCGCAGGATGCCGCGACTGAACTCGCCTGGGCTGTGGCTGAGGGTGGGGCGTGGCCCGCCCGTGTGGTTTGGTCGCGGCGAATTGTGGGTGCCGGCGTCCGCGACCCGCAGGATGCCGCGACTGAACTCGCCCAGGCCGCAGGCCGCGGGCCGTCGCCGCTCTCTGGTCGCTGTCGGAATCTGCCGGCCGGACCGGCAGTGTGTGACGGGCGAGCCGCGCCGGCCGTATCCGCGCGACGCCGGAGCTGTCGCGAGACTGCGACATGCTCGCGACACGCCTGCGACATCGGCCCCGTAGCGTGGAGGGCATGAACACCGCCGCACGCACCCCGCTCCGCATCGCCACCGTCGGCCTGGCCGCAGCCCTCGCCGCGGTCGGTCTCGCCGGTTGCACCGTCACCGTCGCCGAGGCCCCTCGGCGTCGCTGTCGCAGACGCCGGCGACGGATGCCGGGTCCACACCGACCACGGACGTCACGGACGAGGCCACCGGCGACGCCGCCGACGACGGTTCGAGCGTCATCGTCAGCGACGAGGTGCGCGACCGCCTGCGGCGCGACCGCTGGACGGACTCGGTCACCAGCAACTTCACCTGCACGTCCGACGACTACGTCATCGACCACGTCCACGATGCGATGGTCGTGGACGTCACCGGCGACTGCACCGACGTGACGATCGAGGCGCATGCCGGGGTGACGCTGCTGCCCGCCGTGAAGAACCTGACGATCACCGGCGACGGCGGCATCGTCATCGTGGCCTCGGCCGAGACGATCACCATCACCGGCAGCGCGTGGGCCGTGGGCTGGGAGAGCGGCACACCCGCGATCCACGACCAGGGCACGCTGAACGCGACGACTCCCATCAGCCGCTAGCGTCGAGGCATGGACTCCGAGGCTCTGCCCCGGCTGCTGCTGGTCGACGACGAATCGTCGATCACCGACAGCCTGGCGCCGTTCCTGTCGCGCAGCGGCTTCGAGGTGCGGGTCGCGGCCGACGGGGCGCAGGCGCTCGACGAGGTGGCGCGGTGGCATCCCGACATCGTCGTCAGCGACGTGGTCATGCCGCGCGTCGACGGCCGGGAGGTCATCCGGCGGTTGCGGGCGGGCGGAGTCACCACGCCGGCGATCCTGCTGACGCACGTCGGGGAGTCGGGCGAACGCTCCGCCGCGCTGGAGGAGGGCGCCGACGACTACCTCAACAAGCCGTTCGACCCGCAGGAACTCGTCGCCCGAGTGCGGGCCGTGCTGCGGCGGGTCGCCGCCGGCGCGGCGCCGCTCGTCTCGTCGCAGGTGCTGCGGGCCGACGGCATCCGGATCGACCGTCCCGCGCGGCGCCTCTGGCGCGACGGCGCCGAGGTGACGCTGACGCCGAAGGCCTTTCAGCTGCTGGAGTATCTGATGGCCCGGCCCGGCGAGGTGCACACGCGCGAGCGCCTGCTGTCGGCGCTGTGGGGCTTCGACTTCGCCGCGCACACGCGCGCCGTCGACCACCGTGTCGCCGAACTGCGCGCGGCGCTGGGCGACGATGCGACCGACCCGCGCTACATCGAGACCGTGCCGGGCGCCGGGTACCGCTTCCGCGCCGAGGTGAGTCGCGGATGAGGGGCCGGCTGCTGTTGTTCCTGCCCGCCGCCGTGGCGCTGGTGGTGGCCGTCGTCGCGCTCGGCGACGCGCGCACGGTCGTCGTGGGGGCGGCCGTTCCCCTGGTCGCGGCGGTCGTCGCGCTCGTGCTGGCGGCGGCCGCAGCCGCCGCGGTGCTCTGGATGCGGTCGCGGTCTCGTGCCGCCGAGCGGGCGCGCGCCGCCGCCGCGGAGGATGCCGCGCGCGAGCACCGGCGCTTCCTCGACCGCCTCGACCACGAGCTGAAGAACCCGGTCACCGCGATCCGCGCGGCCGTCGCCGCGAGCACGCCGTCGACGCCGCAGCTCGACGTCATCGACGGGCAGACCGAGCGTCTGGCGCGGCTCGTCGGCGACCTGCGCAAGCTCGCGGAACTGCGGACGATCGCGCTGGAGGCGGCATCCGTCGATGTCGACACGCTGGTCGGCGACGTCGTCGACGCGGTCCGCGACGCGCACGGGCGCGAGATCGCGGTGACGCTGCCGTCGGCGCCGTGGCCGCTGCCGCGGGTCGCCGGCGACCCCGACCTGCTGTTCGTCGCCGTGTTCAACGTCGTGGCGAACGCCGCGAAGTACAGCGAACCCGGCGACACGATCGAGGTGCGCGGTTCGGAGCGGGACGGCACCGTGGTGCTGGAGGTCGCCGACACGGGGCGCGGCATCCCGGAGGCGGAGCTCGGCACCGTCTTCGAAGAACTGGCGCGTGCGTCCAACGCCCGCGATCGGCAGGGCAGCGGGCTGGGGCTGGCGCTCGTGCGCACCATCGTCGAACGCCACGGCGGCGGAGCCGACATCACGTCCCGCGAGGGGCAGGGCACGAGCGTCCGGATCACCCTGCCGGCCGTGCGGCACTGAGGCTGCGGCCGGTTCAGGCCGGCACGAACACGGTCAGCGCGGCCGGGACGACTTCGACCGACAGCGGCAGCGCGCCGACCGGGTCGCCGTCGGCGTACGCCGTCACGCCCGGCGATGCGAGCCGCACGGCGCGGACGCGGTGCGTCGAGACCTGCGGAACCGTCATATGCGTTCCGCGGTATACGCGCGGCAGCAGCCGCAGCAGCCTGAGACGCCCCGCGGGGCGGACGAGCGTCACGTCGAGCAGCCCGTCGGAAAGGTCGGCGTCGGGACAGATCGGGATGCCGCCGCCGTAGGTCGGCCCGTTCCCCACGGTCGCCATCACCAGGTCGCCGTCGACGCGCTCGGTCGAGCCGTCGGCCCGCTCCACCTCGACGAGAAACGGGATGCCGCGCAGCTTCACGAACTCGATGAGGATCGCGATGGTGTAGCGCAGGTGCCCGCGCGGCCACCGCATCCGGTTCGCGCGGTCATTCACCTGCGAGTCGAACCCGCTCGCGAGCACCGTGCCGAAGTATTGCCCCGACCCGTCGGGGCGCGTGATGCGGGCGAGGTCGATCGTGCGGGTGTGCCCCGCGACGATGGCGTCCGCGGCCCCGACCGCGTCGAGGTCGCGCAGCCCCAGCGCCGTCGCGAGGTCGTTGCCGGTGCCGGCGGGGACGATCCCCAGCGGCACGCCGGTGCCCGCCAGCTCCTGGACGGCCAGGGCGACGGTGCCGTCGCCGGCCGCGACGACGACGGCACCCGCCCCCAGGCGCAGCGCCGTGCGCAGCAGCTCGGACGACTCCGCCGCGCTGCCGCCGGAGATCACCGTGACCCGGTGCCCGGCCGCGCGCAGCCGCGCGGCGGCGCGCGGCGCCGCGCCGGTGTGTGCGCCCGCGCGGGCGGCGGGGTTGGTCAGGAGTGCGACGTCCATGTCGTCCTTCGGTCGGGGCTGCGGTGTGGGGGTGTTGCTGCGCTTCGTCCCGCGGGCGGGGGTCAGGCGCGATGCCCGACGCCGAGGCGTCACCCCCCTCATCCGTCGCAGATCGCGTCGAACTGCGCGGGTCGTCACGATTTGCGCCGGACCACGCGGATGCCTCGCCCCTCATCCGGCGCAGATCGCGGTCATTCGTGCGAATAGCCGCGATTTGCGCCGGGCGCACGAGGCGTCGGGCATGACCGTTGAGGAACCGGCCCCGGATGCCGACGGGGCGGAATGCGCTCCGCGAGGGCTCATGCGCCGCCTCAGAGCGTGAGCGCCGTCTCCAGGATGGCGGCCTGCTCGCGCGCGTGCACCTTGGGCGAGCCGGTCGCCGTCGAGGCGGCGGCCGCGCGCGAGACGCGGCGGATGGTGCGCCCGTGCAGGTGCCCGGCGACCTCCAGCGCGATGAACGGCCATGCGCCCTGGTTCTCGGGCTCGTCCTGCACCCACACCAGCTGCGCGTCCGGGTAGCCGTCGATCACGGCGCCCAGCTCGTCGAGCGGCGCCGGGTACAGCTGCTCGACGCGCACGAGCGCGATCTCGGGGTTCGGGTTCTTCTCCAGCTCGGCCTTCAGATCCCAGTGGATCTTGCCCGAGTGCAGCAGCACGCGCTTGACGGCGGCCTTGTCGAGCCCGCGGTCGTCGTCGAGCACCGGCTCGAACCGCCCGGTCGTGAAGTCCCCGACCGGGCTCGTGGCGCTGCGCAGGCGCAGCATGGCCTTCGGCGTGAACACGATCAGCGGCCGGCGCGGGCGCGCGTAGGCCTGCCGCCGCAGCAGGTGGAAATAGGATGCCGGGGTCGACGGGCGCGCCACGGTCATGTTGTCCTGCGCGCACAGCTGCAGGTACCGCTCGATGCGGGCCGACGAATGGTCGGGCCCCTGACCCTCGTAGCCGTGCGGCAGCAGCAGCACGACGCTCGACTGCTGGCCCCACTTCTGGTCGGCGGCGGAGATGTACTCGTCGACGACGGACTGCGCGCCGTTGGCGAAGTCGCCGAACTGCGCCTCCCACAGGGTCAGCGTGTCGGCGCGTTCGACGGAGTAACCGTACTCGAAGCCCATCGCGGCGTATTCGCTCAGCAGCGAGTCGTAGACGTAGAAGCGCCCCTGGGTCTGGGAGAGGTTGGCCAGCGGCAGCCACTCCTGCCCGTTGACGCGGTCGTGCAGCACGGCGTGGCGCTGCACGAAGGTGCCGCGGCGGGCATCCTGGCCGGCGAGCCGCACGTTGGTGCCCTCCATGAGCACCGAGCCGAAGGCGAGCAGCTCGCCGAAGCCCCAGTCGATCTGGCCGTTGCGGCTCATGTCCAGGCGCTTGTCGAGCAGCTGATCGAGCTTCGGGTGCACCGTGAAGCCCTCGGGCTTGTTCACGAAGGCGTCGCCGATCTGGTGAACGACCTCCAGCGCCACCCCGGTCGTGTCGGGCTCGCCGACGGCGACCTCGGTCGTCCCGGTCGGGGTCACGATGCCGCTCGCGCCCGTCTCGGCGGCGTGCGTCTCGGCGAACGCGATCTTCGAGCCGGTTCTGGAAGTCCTGCTTGGCCTTGTCGTACTCCTCCTCGGTGATGTCGCCGCGGCCGACGAGCGCCTCGGTGTACAGGCGTCGCACCGAGCGCTTGGCCTCGATGAGGTTGGTCATCAGCGGCTGCGTCATCGACGGGTCGTCGCCCTCGTTGTGCCCGCGGCGGCGGTAGCAGACGAGGTCGATCACGATGTCGCGCTGGAACTCCTGGCGGTACGCGACCGCCAGTGCGGCGACGCGCACGACCGCCTCGGGGTCGTCGCCGTTGACGTGCAGGATGGGAGCCTGGATGGTCTTGGCCACATCCGTGGCGTACACCGAGGTGCGGCCGTCCTGCGGCGTCGTCGTGAAGCCGACCTGGTTGTTGACCACGACGTGCACCGTGCCGCCGGTGCGGTAACCGCGCAGCTGCGACATCTGCAGCGTCTCGACGACGACGCCCTGACCGGCGAAGGCCGCGTCGCCGTGCACGAGGATCGGCAGCCACGAGAACGAGCCGATCGGCATCCGGTCCTGCTTGGCGCGGACGATGCCCTCCAGCACGCCGTCGACCGTCTCCAGGTGCGACGGATTCGCGGCGAGGTACACGGGCAGCTCGGTGCCGGCATCCGACACGAACGTCCCCTCGGTGCCGAGGTGGTACTTGACGTCGCCCGACCCGCTCTTCGACCCGATCGCGACCTGGCCCTCGAACTCGCGGAAGATCTGGCTGTAGGTCTTGCCGGCGATGTTCGTCAGCACGTTCAGGCGCCCGCGGTGCGCCATGCCGATGGCGGCGCCGTCGAGGTTCGCACGGGCGGCGCCCTGCAGGATCTCATCCAGCAGCGGGATGAGCGACTCGCCGCCCTCCAGGCTGAAGCGCTTCTGACCGACGTACTTCGTCTGCAGGAACGTCTCGAACGCCTCGGCCTGGTTGAGCTTGTCGAGGATCCGCAGCTGCTCGTCGTGGTCGGGCTTTTGGTACTTCACCTCGACCTGGGCCTGGAACCACCGGCGCTGGGCGGGATCCTGGATGTGCATGTACTCGACGCCGATCGTGCGGCAGTACGAGTCGCGCAGCACGCCGAGGACGTCGCGCAGCCTCAGCACCCGCTTGCCGCCGAAGCCCCCGGTGACGAACTCGCGGTCGAGATCCCAGAAGGTCAGGCCGTGGTTCTCGATCTCGAGGTCGGGGTGCGTGCGCTGCACGTACTCCAGCGGGTCGATGTCGGCCATGAGGTGGCCCCGCACGCGGAACGCGTTGATGAGCTCCTGCACGCGGGCGGTCTTGTCGACGCGCTCGGCGAGGTCGACGCTGACGTCCTCGGCCCAGTGGATCGGGTCGTAGGGGATGCGCAGCGCCGCGAAGATGCCGGAATAGAAGTCGCGCTGACCGGTCAGGTACTCGTGGACGATCTTGAGGAACTCGCCCGACCCGGCACCCTGGATGACGCGGTGGTCGTAGGTGCTCGTGAGGGTGATGGTCTTGCCGATCGCCAGCTCCGCGAGCGTCTTCTCGCTCGCACCCTGGAACTCGGCCGGGTACTCCAGGGCGCCGGCGCCGAGGATGCAGCCCTGGCCCTTCATCAGCCGGGGCACGGAGTGCACGGTGCCGATGCCGCCCGGGTTGGTCAGCGACACCGTCGTGCCCTGGAAGTCGGCCGCGGTGAGCTTGTTCGCGCGGGCGCGCTTGACGAGATCCTCGTACGCGACGAGGTATTCGTTGAAGGTCAGCGTCTCGGCCTGCTTGATGCTCGGCACCAGGAGCGAGCGCGTCCCGTCGGGGCGGGGCAGGTCGATCGCGATGCCGAGGTTGATGTGCGCGGGCGCGACGACCGACGGCTTGCCGTCGACCTCGGCGTACGACACGTTCATGCTCGGGAAGTCCTTCAGCGCCCGGATCATGGCCCAGCCGATGAGGTGCGTGAAGCTCACCTTGCCGCCGCGCGTGCGCGACATGTGGTTGTTGATCACGATGCGGTTGTCGATCATGAGCTTCGCCGGGATCGTGCGCACGCTCGTCGCGGTGGGCACGGTCAGCGACTCGTCCATGTTGGCGGCGAGCGTCTTCGGCATGCCGCGCAGCGGCGTGACGACGTCGTCGAGCGTCGCGGCGACGGGGCCGGGCTCGAACTTCGGAGCCTGCGCGGGAACCGGCTGAGGAGCGGCGGGCCTGGCGGTCGTGCGTGCGACCGGCTGGGCGCCGACGACCGGGACGGGGGCGGTCACGGGGCGCGCCTCGGCCGCCGCGGCAGGGGTCGTGACGGGCGAGGATGCCGGAGCCCGCTCGGCCGGCGGTGCGGCATCCGTGTTCCGCTGCGTGCGCTCGTAGGCCTCCAGGACCGGCCACCACGACTCGTCGACGGAGTTGCGGTCCTTCGCGAACTGGTCGTACATCTCGGCGACGAGCCACTCGTTGGCCCCGAATTCGCCATCGCTCGATGTACCCACGCCGGTCAACTGACTGGACACGGTTGTGCCTGCTTTCGTCGATGAAGTTCAGATCGTACGGGGCTTGCAAGAGCCCTCGCGCACACCCGTCAAGGTTATCCCAGTTGGAGTCGCTACCGTGGACGCATGCAGTTCTCCGGCGCGCAGCCCACCGTCGACCTCACCTATTCCGACGTCTTCCTCGTCCCGCGCAGGTCGGGCATCACGAGCCGCCTCGACGTCGACCTGTCGCCGCGCGACGGCACGAGCGCGACGATCCCGCTCGTCGCCGCCAACATGAACTCCGTCACCGGCCCCCGGCTGGCCGCGGCCCTGGCCCGCCGCGGCGGGCTGGGCGTGCTGCCGCAGGACATGCCGCTGCAGGACATCGACGCCGCGATCCGGTGGGTGAAAGACCAGCCGGTGCCGTGGGACACGCCGCAGGTGCTGCCCGCCGACGCGACCGTCGCCGAGGCGGCGGCGCTGCTGCCGGCGACCGAGGGGCACGGCATCGTCGTGGTGTCGAGCGCCCGCGAGCGCGTGCACGTCGACGACATCCTCGGCGTCGTGCCGGCGACGCGCCTGGGCACGGCGCTGCCCGACGCGCGGCTGGGCGACCTTGCGCGGGGGCGCACGGCATCCATCGACGCCGACGACGTCGACGACGCGCGGCACGCGTTCGACCTCATCGTCGCCGCCGACGCCGAGACGGTGTGCGTGCTGCACCACGGCTACCTCGTCGGCACGCTGTCGCGCCGCACGGCGCTGCGCTCGACGCTGTACCGGCCGGCCGTCGACGCCTCGGGACGGCTGATCGTCGCCGCCGCCGTCGGCATAGGCGGCGACGTCGCCGCGAAGGCGAGGGCGCTGGCCGCCGCGGGAGTCGACGTGCTCGTCGTCGACACCGCGCACGGCCATCAGGAGGGGATGCTGCGCGCCCTGCGCGCGGTGTCGGAGCTGGAGCTCGGCATCCCGATCGCGGCGGGCAACATCGTCACCGCCGAGGGCGCGCGCGACCTCGTGGATGCCGGCGCCTCGATCCTCAAGGTCGGTGTCGGCCCGGGCGCGATGTGCACGACGCGCATGATGACGGCCGTGGGGCGGCCGCAGTTCTCCGCCGTGCTCGACACGGCGGCCGCGGCGACCGAGCTCGGCGCACACGTGTGGGCCGACGGGGGAGTGCGCTACCCGCGCGATGTGGCGCTGGCCCTCGCGGCGGGAGCGGCATCCGTCATGATCGGCTCGTGGTTCGTCGGCACGATCGAGGCGCCGGGCGGGCTGCAGGCCGACGCGGACGGCCGCGTGTTCAAGGAGTCGTGGGGCATGGCCTCGACCAAGGCCGTGCAGGGCCGTTTCGGCCGCCTCGACCCGTACGAGCGCGCCCGCAAGGAGCTGTTCGCCGAGGGCATCTCGTCGTCGAAGATCTACCTCGACCCGCTGCGGCCGTCGGTCGAGGATCTCGTCGACATGATCACCTCGGGCGTGCGCTCGTCGTTCACCTACGCGGGCGCGGCGACCGTGCCCGACTTCCACGTGCGCGCGACGGTCGGCCTGCAGTCGGCCGCCGGCTACGAAGAGGGCAAGGCTCTGCCCGTCAGCTGGTAGCGGCGGGCGGTCAGCTGGTGGCGGCGCGCGGTCAGGCGCTCGGGTGGGGGTTCGGCGGTCAGCTGGTGGCGGCGCGCGGTCAGCCGGTCGGGTGGGAGTTCGGCGGCTCGTCCGCCGCTCGGCACTGGCGCCGGCATCCACCCCGCCGCTCGCGCGGTCGTTTCCTGCACGCGCTGTCGAAACTTCAGCAGCGCGTGCAGGTTTCGACAGCGCGAAGCGCGTCAGGCGTGAGCCGCGGCCTCCCACTCGTGACGCAGGATGCCCATCACGACAGAGTCGTAGCGGATGCCGCGCACTTCGCGCGCGTCGCGGAACCGGGCCTCTTCGGTGAAGCCGAGGCGCCGGCCGACGGCGAGCATGCGCGTGTTGCCCGACCACGTCGAGTAGTCCAGTCGCACGACGCGCGTCGTGCGGAACAGGTAGTCGGTCCAGATGCGCAGCGCCGCCGTGCCGATGCCGCGGCCTCGGAGCGTCGGGTCGTAAACCGTGATCCCCATCCGGCGCCAGTCCGACTCTTCGCCCTCCCAGTGCCACGACACCGTGCCGCGCATGACGTCGGGGTTCTCCGCGGTCGCGATGACCGCGCGCTGCAACGGGGACTGCGCGGCGTACGAGCCGTCGGCGAGCGCCGTCGACAAGCGTCGGCACGCGGCGGCGATGGCGGCGGCATCCGGCTTCGCGAAGTACGGACCGTCCCACCGGTGCCATTCCTGGTCGGGCTGCAGCCAGCGGCGATAGTCCTCGATGTCGGACTCGATGAACGGGCGCACGATGACGCCCGCGCTCTCGCCGATCGTCTCGCTCACGGCTCCATTCTCGCGTCCTCCGCTCGGCTCGCGCGCCCCCGCCCGTTCGGCAGGGCGTGTCCCCGCCCGCTCGGCTCGCGCGGTCGTTTTCGGCACGCGCTATCGAAAGTTCAGTAGCGCGTGCCGATTTCGACAGCGCGAGCGCGTCGGGGCGCAAGCGCGACGGGCGCAAGCGCGACGAGCGCCGAGCGCGACGGGCGCAAGCGCGTCGGGCATCGGCGGCGACAGCGCCGGCGGCGGTCAGTGCGACGGGCGGGGCTTCGAACTGTGCAGCCCGTCGCCGGTGAGGATGTCGTACACGCGCCTCGGGTGATCGAGGTCCGCCGCCTCGAGGCGTGAGAACCCGCGCACCTCGCGGCGGATCTCGTTCTCGCGGTTCTTCTCATCGATGACGATCTCGGCGGGCGCGCGGGACTGGCCGAACTCGGGACTGAGGTACTTTCCGCGTCCGTCGAGTTCGAGCCAGTGGTCCTGCTCCGGAAAATAGGCGTCGCCGTACACGAGCCGCCCGCTGCGGAGCACGCGCCGCTCCTGCAGTCGGGGCTCGCCGAATCCCAAGGCGATGACGAGCAGCCGCATCTGGGTTTCGCGCACGTTGGCCGCGAGCGGCTCGGCCGCAGCGACGGCCCGGCGCGCGCGGGCATCGCCGCGGCGCGGCGGACCGGCATCCAGCAGCGCGAGGATTTCGGCTTTCGTCGTCAGAGCGCCGCCGCGGCCACCGGTCCAGATGGCCTGGTCGATCGCCGAGACCGCGCGCACGAAGGGGAGCATCCGGGCAAGATCGAGCACCGTCTGCGCCGGACTTGTCACTTCATGCCGGCCGAAGCCGACGCGAGCAACGCCCGCCAACCCGAGCGCGCGCCGCCGGACCGCGCCGCCCGAGCGCCCGCCGCTCGCGCGTTCGATCGTGACATCGACGAGCTCGGGCCACGCGCCGAGGATGTCGATGCCCCACACGGCCGCCGCGGCGAAGTGCGAGAGAACGGCCGGGCCGTCCAGCCGCGCCGACACTTCGTCGACGCGCAGGCGGTGCCGCGCGATCGGCGCGAGCGCGCGCCATTGCGGCGTCGAGGCGTACACGCCGGGCGCGACACGGGTCCACGCGCCGGAGCGCACGTGGCGACGCAGTCGGCGGTAGTCGGGCGTGTCGCCGAACTCGCGCGTCCGCGCCAGTTGCACGTCGGGTGTCGGAGTCATGCTCCGACCCTGGCACGTCACGGCGTCGCGGAATCGGCCCGCGCGGCGATCTGTGGACAGATCGCCGAACTCGCGTCCTGGGGAGGAGGTTGCGACCGGCATCCGTGCGGCCCACTCGCGCTGCCGTTTCCTGCACGCGCTATCGAAACTTCAGCAGCGCGTGCCGATTTCGACCGCGCGTGCCGATTTCGACGGCGCGGGCGGATGCGGCGGGCGCGGGGGAGCGCACGGTGCGGGCGGATGCCGCGGGCAGCGGCGCGCAGTCGGCGCGGTGCCGTAAACTTCTGTGCACGATGGACGACCCTCCCAGTTGTAGACACTCGCCCCACCGACCCGAACCCGGCCTGACCGGGGGTGATGCGTGATGGAGTTCGTCATGCTGGGCGTGGGGCTGCTGCTGACCATCGGGACCGGGCTGTTCGTGGCGAGCGAGTTCGCGCTCGTGAACCTCGACCGGGCCGACCTCGAGGCCCGCCGGGCGGCGGGCGAGTCGCGGCTGTCGCTGACGATCGACGCGCTGAAGATCACCTCGACGCACCTCTCCAGCGCGCAGCTGGGCATCACGCTGACGACGCTGCTCACCGGTTACACGATGGAGCCGGCGCTGTCGACGCTGCTGAGCCCCGTGCTGACCTCCTGGCGGGTTCCGGATGCCGCGGTCAGCGCGATCGCCACCGTCGTCGCGATCGCGATCGCGACGACGTTCTCGATGATCCTCGGCGAACTCGTGCCGAAGAGCTTCGCGCTCGCCGTGCCGCGCCAGACCGCGAAGCTCGTCGTGCCGTTCCAGGTGGGCTTCACGATGGTGTTCCGGCCCGCCATCGCCGTGCTCAACGGCAGCGCCAACGCCGTGCTGCACGGCCTGGGCGTCGAGCCCAAGGAGGAGCTGTCCGGCGCCCGCACCGCCGAGGAGCTGTCGAGCCTCGTGCGCCGCTCGGCGAGCGCCGGCGTGCTGGAGGAGGACACCGCGTCGCTGCTGGACCGCACGCTCACCTTCTCCCGGCTGACCACCGCCGACGTCATGACCCCGCGGCCGAGCGTCCACGCCGTCGCCGCGGGCGACAGCGTGGACGAGGTCATCCAGCTCGCCCGTCGCACCGGGCACAGCCGCTTTCCGGTGTACGACGACTCGATGGACGACATCACCGGCATCGTGCACCTCAAGCAGGCCGTCAGCGTCCCGCGCGACCGCCGCGCCGACGTGCCCGCCGCCGCCATCGCCGAGGAGCCGCTGCGCGTGCCCGAGGCGGTGCACCTCGACGCCGTCATGGCAGAGCTGCGCGCTCGCGGGTATCAGATGGCGATCGTCGTCGACGAGTACGGCGGCACGGCGGGAGTGGTCACGCTGGAGGATCTCGTCGAGGAGATCGTCGGTGAGGTGCTCGACGAGCACGACCGCAGCCGCGCCGGGGTCGTGCGGGTGGCCGGTACGGCCGGCGCCGTGACGTTCCCCGCCGACCTCCGGCCCGACGAGGTGCTCGACCGCACCGGCATCCGGGTTCCGGAGAGCGATGTCTACGACACCGTCGGCGGCTTCGTCATGTCGACGCTGGAGCGCATCCCCGCCGTCGGCGACACCGTCGACCTCGAGGACGGCACCCTCACGGTGCAGCGCATGGACGGCCGGCGCGTGGACCGCGTGCGGTTCACCCCGCATCCGCTGCCGGACGGCGCCGAGGGCGGTGAGCAGTCATGAGCGACTGGGCCGGCCTCGCGTGGCTCGTCGTGCTGCTCGCGTTCAACGCCTTCTTCGTCGGCGCCGAGTTCGCCGTCATCTCGGCACGCCGCTCGCAGATCGAACCACTCGCCGAACGCGGATCGCGCGCGGCGAAGACCGCCCTGTACGCCATGGAGCACGCGACGCTGATGCTCGCGACGAGTCAGCTGGGCATCACGATCTGCTCCCTGCTGATCCTGAACGTGTCGGAGCCGGCGATCCACCACCTGCTCGAGGTGCCGCTCGGCCTCACCGGCTGGAGCGACGCGGTCATCGGCGGCGTCGCGTTCGCGGTCGCGCTGCTGCTCGTGTCGTACCTGCACGTCGTGTTCGGCGAGATGGTGCCCAAGAACCTCGCGTTCTCGCTGCCCGACCGGGCGGTGCTGATGCTCGCGACGCCGCTCGTGTGGGTCTCGAAGGTGTTCCATCCGCTGATCGTCGCGCTGAACTGGACCGCCAACCACATCGTGCGGCTGTTCCGGGTCGAGCCGAAGGACGAGGCGGCATCCACGTTCACCCTCGACGAGGTCGCCACGATCGTGAACCAGTCGCGCATCGAGGGCGTGCTCGACGATGCGTCGGGCGCGGTGGCCGCGGCCGTGGAGTTCACCGACAAGAAGGCGCGCGACGTCGCCGTGCCGCTGGCGGAGCTCGTGAGCCTGCCCGAGACGACGACCCCCGACGAGATCGAGCGTGCGGTCGCGAAGCACGGCTTCTCGCGCTACGTCATCACCGGCGCCGACGGGATGCCGGTCGGCTACGTGCACCTGAAGGACATCCTGCGCGCCGCCGAGGGGCCGGATGCCGATGTCACCGTCCCGATCAACCCGAAGCGCATCCACCACATGGTGCCGGTGGTCGAGGCGACCGACCTCGAAGACGCCCTCGCGCTGATGCGCCGCGCCGGGCGCCACCTCGCGCAGGTGCGGGATACCGAGGGCCGGACGACGGGCGTGCTCTTCCTGGAGGACATCATCGAGGAACTCGTCGGCGAGGTCCGCGACGCCACCCGCCGCGGGTACTGAGCCGGCCGCTCGGGCGCGGTTCAGGCCCGCGGGCGGGCGCGGACGTACTGCGGCGGCCAGGCAGCTGCGGCGGGCTCGCCGAGCTCGGTCGCGGCCCGCAGGGCGAAGTGCGGGTCGCGCAGCCACTCGCGGCCGGCGAGGATGACGTCGGCGGCGCCCGAGGCGAGGATCGCCTCGGCCTGCGGGCCCGACGTGATCTCGCCGACCGCGCTCACCGGTCGGCCGCTGCGCCGGCGCACCTCCGCGGCCAGCGCCACCTGGTAGCCCGGGCCGGTCGTGATGCGCTGGTGCGCGACGAGGCCGCCGCTGGAGATGTCGAAGAAGCCGGCCCCGCGCTCGGCCGCCCAGCCGGCGACCGTCGCGGTCTGGGCGGCATCCCAGCCGCCGTCGGCCCAGTCCGAGGCGGAGAACCGCACGAGCAGCGCCGCATCCGGTGCGGCGGCGTGCACCGCCTCGACGACGCGCAGCAGCAGGCGGGCACGATTCTCCAGCGACCCGCCGTACTCGTCGCCGCGCAGATTCGACAGCGGCGAGAGGAACTGGTGCAGGAGGTAGCCGTGCGCGGCGTGGATCTCCAGCACCTCGAAGCCCGCCGCGACGGCGCGCCCGGCCGCCGCGGCGAAGGCGTCGACGATCGCATCGATGCCGGCGCGATCCAGCGCGACGGGCGCCGCGAACCCCTCGAAGGCGATCGCGGAGGGCGCGAGGGTCGTCCAGCCGCCGGCATCCGCCGGGACCGACCCGTGGCCGCCGGAGAACGGCGACCACGTCGAGGCCTTGCGCCCCGCGTGCGCCAGCTGAACTCCGGGCAGCGCCCCGCGGGCGCGGATCGACGCGACGATGGGCGCCCACGCGGCCTGCTGGGCGTCGTTCCACAGGCCGGTGTCCTCGGGCGAGATGCGTCCCTCCGGCAGCACTGCGGTCGCCTCGGCGATGACGATGCCCGCACCGCCCGACGCGAACTGCGCGAGGTGCACGTGATGCCAGTCGTTCGGCACCCCCGCGACGGCGGAGTACTGGCACATCGGCGCGACCCACAGGCGGTTGCGGACGGTGCGTCCGGCGAGGTCGTAGGGGGTGAACAGCAGGCTCATCGGTCGCTTTCGGGTCGGTTCGGACGCTCGCCGGTACAGTGGCGCCATGGACGAGACGCGGGAGTGGACGGCCGCCGAGGCCGCCGCGCTCCTGCGTGTGCCAACCGCCGCCGACGACAAGTATTCCCGGGGCGTCGTCGGACTGCGCACCGGCTCGGCGCTCTACCCCGGCGCGGCGGTGCTCGGCGTGGAGGCGGCGTGGCGCACCGGCGCCGGGATGGTCCGCTACGTGGGGCCCGCCCGGGACCTCGTGCTGGCGCGCCGCCCCGAGACGGTGACGGTGCCCGGCCGCGTGCAGGCGTGGGTGATCGGTTCGGGCACGTCGTCGGCCGGCCGCACGGCGCAGGAGTCCGCCGCGCTGCGGTCGCTGCTGGCGGGGGAGGCGCCCGTCGTGGTGGATGCCGGCGCCCTCGACCTCGTCGCCCCGCCCGTGCCCGGCGCGCAGCGCGCCCCGCTCGTGTTGACACCGCACGACCGCGAGCACGCCGCCCTGCGGTCGCGGCTGGGGCTCGCCGCCGGGCCGGGCCGGGCGGCCGCGGCCCTCGACACGGCCGCGACCCTGGATGCCGTCGTGCTGCTCAAGGGCGCCGTGACGGTCGTGGCGTCTCCGGACGGCGGGGTGCGCACCGTCACGACCGGGGTGCCGTGGCTTGCGACGGCGGGCACCGGCGATGTGCTCGCCGGCATCCTCGGTGCGGTCCTGGCGGGGCTGGGGGCGCGACAGCCCGACGCCGGCCGGCTCGATCTCGCCGCGGCCACGGCCGCACTGCTGCACGGACGTGCCGCCGCGGCGGCGTCGGCGGCGCACTCCGGCGGCCCCGTCGTCGCGCTCGAGGTCGCCGAGGCCGTGGCCGCCGAGGTGGGCACGCTCCTGGCCCGACCCGCTCCGTAGGATGGGAAGGGTGTCGAGGCGGGCGGTGTTGTGGGTCGCGTTCGCCGTCGTGCACGTCGGGGTCGCGTGGCTCGGCTTTCTCATGCCGAACGAGCCGATGGGCGACGTGTATCGCGTCTACGATCCGTGGTCGCGGCAGGCGCTCGAGGGCTACGGGATCGTCGGGATCACCGAGCCGTGGGTGTATCCGCAGCTCGCGCTGATTCCGATGGTGATCGTGCAGGCGTTCTCGTGGATCGCCGGCTACACGCTGACCTGGGCGCTGCTCGTGACGGCGGCCGACGCGGTCGCCTTCGCCGTCCTCGTCGGTCGTGCCCGCTCTGCGGGCCGCGTCACGGCGGCGTGGTTCTGGCTGTCGTTCATCGCGCTGCTCGGGCCGGTCGGCGTGTACCGGCTCGACGGGTTCACCGTGCCGATCGCGATTCTCGGCTGCCTGTGGCTGGTCGGCCGGCCCTGGCTCGCCTCGACGCTGCTGGCGATCGCCACGTGGATGAAGGTGTGGCCGGCGGCGCTGCTGGCCGCCGGCGTCGTCGCGGTGCGTCGGCGCGGCGCCGTCGTGGGCGGCGCCCTCTTCGTGAGCGTGGCGACCCTCGGGGTCGTGGCCGCGCTGGGGGGAGCCGCCAACGCGTTCGGGTTCATCGGCGACCAGACCGCGCGCGGGCTGCAGGTCGAGGCGCCGGTCAGCATGTTCTTCCTGTGGGGCGCGCTGCTGCAGGTGCCGGGCTTCTGGGTGTTCTACGACGCCGACATGCTCACGTTCCAGGTGACGGGCAGCGACATCGACGCCGTCATCGCGGCGATGACCCCGCTGCTGGTGGTGGCGATGTCCGCCGTCGCGGGGCTGGGCGCGCTCGCCGCCGTGCGCGGCGTGCGGTACGTGACGCTGTTCCCGCCGCTGTCGCTCGCGCTCGTGCTCGGCTTCATCGTGTTCAACAAGGTCGGCTCGCCGCAGTACCTGTGCTGGCTCGTGCCGTCGGTGCTGCTCGGGCTCGTCATCGACCGGCACCGGTGGATCGCGCCGGCGACCGTGACGCTCGTCGCCGCGCTGCTGACGCAGCTGGTCTACCCGGTGCTGTACTACGGCATCCTCGTTCCGGCGCCGGCGGCCGTGACGATCCTCACGGTGCGCAACGTCGTGCTCGTCGCGATGTTCGTCTGGATGCTGGTGCGCCTGATCCGCATCGTCCGGATGCCGGTGACAGCCGGCATCCGTCCCCGCCACGAGCGCGTCGCGGCCTGAAACGGGAGGACACCCATGCTCATCGCCTTCTCCGTCGCCCCGTCCGGCACCGGCCGCACCGACGGCTCGGTGCACGATGCCGTCGCCGCGGCGGTCGCCGTCGTGCGCGCGTCGGGCCTGCCGCACCGCACGACCTCGATGTTCACCGAGGTCGAAGGCCCCGACTGGGACACCGTCATGGAGGTCGTCAAGCGCGCCACGGAGGCCGTCATGCCGTTCGGGTCGCGCGTGTCCCTCGTGCTGAAGGCCGATATCCGCCCCGGCCGCACGGGTGAGCTCGACGGCAAGCTCGAACGGCTCGAGCGCGCGATCGAATCGATTCGGCCGGACGACGATTGACGAGTAACGTAGCCGCGTGACCTCCACGCCGCCCCCGACGACCGACGCGCCATCGATCCCGCCCCGCACCGCGAGGCGGGCGCTGCTGTCGCTCGCGATCGGCTCGTTCGGCATCGGCATGACGGAGTTCGTCGTGATGGGACTGCTGCCGAACATCTCCGCCGATCTGCTGCCCGCGCTGTCGGCGCGCGACCCCGAGGCGGCGATCGCCCAGTGCGGGTGGCTGATCACGATGTACGCCCTCGGCGTCGTCGTCGGGGCGCCGACCATCGCGGGATCGGTCGCCAAGTATCCGCGGCACCGGGTCATGCTCGCCCTGGCGATCGCGCTCACCCTGTTCAACGCCCTCACCTTCGTGCTGCCGACCTTCGAGCTGGTGGCGGCATCCCGGTTCCTGGCGGGCCTGCCGCACGGGGCGTATTTCGGCATCGGCGCGCTCGTCGCCGCCGACGTCCTCGGTCCCGGCAACCGGGCCAAGGGCGTCGCGTTCGTGCTGACCGGGCTCACCGTCGCCAACGTCGTGGGGGTTCCCGTCGGCACCTTCCTGGGGCAGCAGCTGGGCTGGCGGGTCGCCTTCGTCATCGTCGCGGCGATCTTCGCGGCGACGGCGCTGTGCATCGCGCTGTTCGTCCCGGCGCACGCCGGCGACCCCGGCCGGACGCTGCGCGCAGAGCTCCGCGCGTTCCGCATCGGCCAGGTCTGGTTCGCCCTCGGCGTCGGCGCGATCGGCTTCGGCGGGTTCTTCGCGGCCTACAGCTACATCGCCCCCGTCGTCACCGAGGTCGCGGGCGCGCCCGAGGCGATCGTGCCGGTCATCCTGGTGCTGATGGGGCTCGGCATGACCGTCGGCAATCTCATCGGCGGGCACCTCGCCGACGTCGACCTGAAGCGCACGCTGATGGTGGGCTTCGTGGTCCTGATCGCGGTGCAGATGCTGCTCGCCCTCACGGCGCAGTGGATCGTCGCGGTCGGCGTCTTCGTCTTCGCGATCGGGCTGGTGGCCTCTGCGCTCAGCCCGACGATCCAGTCGCGCCTCATGAGCGTCGCCGGCGACAACCAGTCGATCGCCGCCGCGCTGAACCACTCCGCGCTCAACATCGGCAACGCGCTGGGCGCCTTCCTCGGCGGCCTCGTCATCGCCCGCGGGTTCGGGTTCGTCACCCCGATCTGGGTCGGCGTGCTGCTCGCGGCGGCGGGTCTGGCGCTGGCCGCCGTCAGTTACGCCGTCGAAGCGCGGCAGCCGGCATCCGTCGCGGTCTGACTCAGGCCTGCAGCAGTCGTCGCAGGTGGATGCCGACGGCGGCGGTCTCGATGAGGAAGCCGTCGTGGCCGAAGTCGCTGGCGAGCACCACGGCGTCGTCGATCGTCGAGCGGATGCCGCGGGCGATGCGATGCTGCCCCTCGACCGGGAACAGCCGGTCGCTGTCGATGCCGAGCACGAGGGTCTTCGCGGTGACGCGCGCGAGGGCGTCTTCGACGCCGCCGCGGTCGCGACCGACGTCGTGCGAGTTCATCGCCTCGACGAGGGTGATGTAGCTGTTGGCGTCGAAGCGGCGCGTGAACTTGTTGCCGTGGAAGTCGAGGTAGCTCTCCACGGCGAACCGGCCGTCGCGGCCGATCGGGCTCTTGTCCGACTGCCACGAGCGCTGGAACCGCTGGTTCAGCTCGGTGGGGCTGCGGTAGTTGAGCAGCGCCATCCGGCGGGCCAGGGCCAGCCCGCGGTGCGGCCCCTCGCCGGGGGCGGCGTCGTAGTATTCGCCGCCCGCGAAACGCGGATCGACGTGGATCGCCTCCAGCTGCACGCCGTTGAGCGCGATCTGGTCGGCGGTCGTCGTCGGCGGCGACGACAGCACCGCGAGGCGGTGCACGCGCTCCGGATGCCCGACGCCCCACTCCAGGGCGTGCATGCCGCCCATCGAGCCGCCGATGACGGCTGCCCAGGCATCGATGCCGAGGGCATCGGCCAGGCCCGCCTGGGCGGCGACCTGGTCGCGGATCGTCAGGTACGGGAAGCGCTCGGCCCACTCGCGCCCGTCGGGAGCGATCGACGACGGGCCGGTGGAGCCCTGGCATCCGCCGAGCATGTTCGGGGCGACGACGAACCAGCGGTCGGTGTCGATCGCCGCACCCGGCCCGACGACGTCGCCCCACCAGCCGTCCGTGGGGTGCCCCGGCCCGGCGTGTCCGCGCACGTGGCTGTCGCCGGTGAGGGCGTGCAGGATGAGCACGGCGTTATCGCGCGCGGGCGAGAGCTCGCCCCACGTCTCGTACGCCAGCCGGATGCCGGGCAGGCTCCGGCCGCCCTCGGTCGTGAACGCGCCCAGGGCGGCGAAGCGGCGGTCGCCGGCCGGGTCGCCGTCGCGCCAGGCGCCGGTGGCGGGCGGGCGCCCGCCGAGCAGGCGCGCATCGGCCTCCGTGATCGGTGCGCTCGGCACCGTGTCCTCGGAGATCTGCCAGTCCATCCGTCGATTATCGCGGCTGTCGCCGCCCGCCGCCGCCGTGTTACGCGGCGCGGTACTCCGCGGCGCTCTCTCACGGCATCCATCGCACGCCGCTCCGCCGCTCGCGCGGCAGAAAGCTGCACGCGCTATCGAATATTCGACAGCGCGTGCAGGTTTCGACAGCGCGAACGCACGGATGCCCCGACCCGGGGTGCGGGGCGGGGCATCCGTGCGCAGCGCTCAGGCGCGGGCGGCCTCCGAGAGGGCGCGCGCGGCGGCGAGTGCCTGCTCGAGGTCGGCCTTGAGGTCGTCGACGTTCTCGAGGCCCACCGACAGGCGCACGAGGCCCGGCGTGACGCCGCTCGTGAGCTGCTGCTCGGGCGTGAGCTGCGAGTGCGTCGTCGAGGCCGGGTGGATCACGAGCGAGCGCACGTCGCCGATGTTGGCCAGGTGGCTGAACAGCGTCAGGCTGTTGACGAACTCGCGGCCGGCGTCCACACCGCCCTTGAGCTCGAACGAGAGCACCGCGCCGACGCCCTTGGGGGCGTAGGTGTTGGCGGCGGCGTACCAGGGCGAGGTGGGCAGACCGGAGTAGTTGACCGACGCAACGTCGGGGTGGTTCTCCAGCCACTCCGCGACCTCCTGCGCGTTCTGCACGTGGCGCTCGATGCGCAGCGACAGGGTCTCGACGCCCTGGATGAGGTTCCACGCGCTCTGCGGCGCGATCGACGAGCCGAGGTCGCGCAGCAGCTGCACGCGCGCCTTGATGATGAAGGCCAAGCCGTCGCCGACCGCCGCCGTGTACGAGGCGCCGTGGTACGACGGGTCGGGCACGGTGAGCCCGGGGAACTTCTCCACGTTCTGCGACCAGGCGAACGTGCCGCCGTCGACGATGACGCCGCCGATCGTGGTGCCGTGGCCGCCGAGGAACTTCGTCACGGAGTGCACGACGATGTCGGCACCGTGCTCGAACGGACGGATGAGGTACGGCGTCGCGATCGTGTTGTCGACGATCAGCGGTACTCCCGCCTCGTGCGCGAGGTCGGCGACGGTGCGGATGTCGAGGATGTTGATCTTCGGGTTGCCGATCGTCTCGGCGAAGAACAGCTTCGTGTTCGGGCGCACGGCACGGCGCCACTCGTCGGGGTCGTCCTGGTTCTCGACGAACGTGACCTCGATGCCGAGCTTGGCGAGCGTGTACTTGAACAGGTTGTAGGTGCCGCCGTAGATCGAGCTCGACGAGACGATGTGGTCGCCGGCCTCCGCGATGTTGAGCACCGCGAACGTCGCCGCCGCCTGGCCGCTGGAGACCACGAGCGCACCCGTGCCGCCTTCCAGCGCCGCGAGGCGCTGCTCGAGCACGTCCTGCGTCGGGTTCTGGATGCGCGTGTAGATGTTGCCGAACTCGGCGAGGGCGAACAGGTTCGCGGCGTGGTCGGCGTTGTCGAAGACGTACGAGGTCGTCTGGTAGATCGGCGTCGCGCGTGCCTTGGTGACCGGGTCCGGAGCGGCGCCGGAATGGATCTGCTTGGTCTCGAAGCGCCAGTTCTCGGGAGCGGTCATGGCGGGTTCCCCATCGTCTTTCGTCGGTACTGGTCGGCGACGGATGCCGGCGACCACACCGATAGTACGGATTGCGCCCGCTGTCAACAACGAGCCGGACATGTGACGTAATGAACCCGCCCCGTCCCCTCCCCGCGCGCCGCCCGGCGCGGGGGAGACGGGTACCGTGGAACCATGACCAGACGTGCCGTGGTGACGGGAGCAAGCTCCGGGATCGGAGAGGCGACGGTGCGCGCGCTGCGTGCGACGGGCTGGGACGTCGTCGGCGTCGCGCGGCGCGCGCAGCGCCTCGCCGCCCTCGACGCGCAGGCGGGCTCGGCATCCTTCGCGGCAGACCTCACCGACGAGGCCGACGTCGCGGCGCTCGCCGCGCACGTCGCGGCGACCGGGCCGGTGCACGCGCTCGTGCACATCGCCGGCGGCGCCCGCGGCGCCGACCGCGTGGAAGACGGCACGCCCGCCGACTGGCGCTGGATGTTCGAGGTCAACGTCCTGTCGGCGCAGCTGGTGACGGCGGCGCTGCTGCCGCTGCTGCGGGCCTCGATCGAAGACGGCGGCCACGCCGACACGCTCTACCTCACCTCGACGGCGGCCCAGACCGCCTATCCGGGCGGCGCGGGGTACAACGCGGCCAAGGCCGGCGAGGCGATGCTCGCGCACGCCCTGCGGCTCGAGCTCAACGGCGAGCCGATCCGGGTGACCGAGGTCGCGCCGGGCATGGTCTACACGGAGGAGTTCACGCTCAACCGCCTCGGCGGCGACCGGGCCGGGGCGGACAAGGTCTACCAGGGCGTCGAGCAGCCGCTCACGGCATCCGACGTCGCCGACGTCATCGCCTACGCGCTGAACGCCCCGGGGCACGTCAACCTCGACCTCGTCACGATGCGCCCGGTCGCGCAGTCGGCGCAGCACCTGCTCGCCCGCGGACCCCTCGCGCCCCGCGCCGGCGCGTAGCGCGCGCTCGCACCTCGCACCTCGACGGCAGACCCCTGGCGCCGCCGCCCCGATCGGAGTATCACGGGAGCGGGACACGCCTCCTCATCGGAGACGACCCTGGAGGTGCGCGATGGATGACGAAGAGGCTCCGGGAGCGCGGGCGTTCCTGCACTCGGGCGACGCGTACGACCTGTACATGGGGCGCTATTCGAGGCAGCTCGCGTCGCCGTTCGCGGACACCGTCGAGCTGGTGGCCGGCGCGGACGTGGTCGATGTCGGATGCGGGCCGGGCGCCCTGACCGCCGAACTGGTGGCACGCGTCGGCGCCGGTCACGTGCGTGCCGTCGACCCGTCGCCGCCGTTCGCCGCCGACTGCGCGCGGCGCAATCCTGGCGTGGCGGTCGAGGTGGGCAGGGCCGAGGCGCTGCCCTATGACGATGCCTCTGCGGATGCCGTCTTCGCTCAGCTCGTGCTGCCGTTCACGAGTGACCCCGAGGCGGCCGTGGGGGAGTTCCTGCGGGTGCTGCGCCCGGGGGGTGTCGCGGCGGCGTGCATGTGGGATCTCCGCGGCGGCATGCAGATGCTGCGCGTGTTCTGGCAGGCGGCGACCGACGTCGATCCGCACGCGCCCGACGAGGGCGACCGGCTCCGGTTCGGCCGGAGGGGCGAGATCGCCGCATTGCTGCGGGATGCCGGGTGCGCGTCGGTGCGCGAGAGCGTCCTGCGGGTCAGCTCGCACTACGACTCGTTCGACGAGCTGTGGGCGGGGTATCTGGCCGGCATCGGGCCCGCCGGAACGTATTGTGTGAGCCTCGGCGACGCCGTCCGGGCGCGGCTGCGCGACGCGCTGTTCGCCCGGCTCGGCTCGCCGAGCGGCGGCTTCGCGCTCGAAGCCACGGCCTTCGCCGCGTCGGGGGTGCGTTCGGTCTAGGTTGTAACCGTGACGCATGACGACGCCCCCACCCACCGCGAGATCCTGACCTGGCAGGGGTTCGGCGACGCGACCCGCGAGCTGTCGCGGGCGATCGTCGCCGACGGCTTCGTGCCCGACGTCGTCGTGGCGATCGCGCGCGGCGGACTGCTGCCGGCCGGCGCGATCGCGTACGGCCTCGGGGTCAAGAGCTGCGGTGCTCTGAACGTCGAGTTCTACACCGGCATCGGCACCGTCCTCGACGCGCCGCAGTTGCTGCCGCCCGACCTCGACCTCGACCACCTCCCCGGCAAGCGCGTGCTGCTCGTCGACGACGTCGCCGACAGCGGCCGTACCCTCGCGCTCGCCGTCGGGATGCTCGCCGACGTCGGCGCCGACGTCCGCTCGGTGTGCGTCTACACGAAGCCCGGTGCCATCGCCCGCCCCGACTACTCCTGGCGCGAAACCGCCCTGTGGATCGACTTCCCCTGGTCGGCGCGAGGATCCGTCGTCGAGGAGGATGCCGGGGGCGAGGCGAGCGCCTGATGGCGATGACGCTGCCGCAACTGGCCGACGCCGGCCTCATCGACGCCGGCTGGGCCGCGGCGCTCGAGCCGGTTGGCCCCGACATCGCGGCGCTCGGTGAGCGGCTGCGGGCCGAGACGGCCGCGGGCCGGCGCTACCTGCCCGCGGGCGACACGGTGCTGCGGGCGTTCGCCCGCCCGCTCGACGAGGTCAGGGTGCTGATCGTCGGGCAGGATCCGTATCCCACGCCGGGCCACCCGATCGGCTTGTCGTTCGCCGTCGACGCGCACGTGCGGCCCCTCCCGCGGAGCCTCGCGAACATCTACCAGGAGCTCGAGGCCGACCTCGGCATCCCGCCTGCGGCGCACGGCGACCTCTCCGCCTGGAGCGACCAGGGCGTCATGCTGCTGAACAGGGTGCTGACGGTCGCGCCGGGCGCTCCGGCATCCCACCGCGGCTGGGGGTGGGAGCGGGTCACCGAGCACGCCATCCGCTCGCTCGTCGCGCGCGACAAGCCCCTCGTCGCGATTCTGTGGGGGAGGGATGCCGCGAACCTCAAGCCCCTCCTGGGTGCGACGCCGGCCATCGAGTCGGCGCATCCGTCGCCGCTGTCGGCGAGCCGCGGCTTCTTCGGTTCGAAGCCGTTCTCGCGGGCGAACGCCCTGCTCCGGCAGCAGGGTGCCGACCCCGTCGACTGGAGGGTGGGCTGATACATGCTCGAAGAGGAATACAACCGGGACCGGCGCCGGCTGCCGCGGCACCTGCGGCGCGAGCCGGCGCCCGAGCAGCCGTTCGCGTACGAGATCCGGGCCGCCCGGCGCAGCGACATCCCCGACATCCGCGAGATCTACAACTACTACGTCACCAACTCGGTCGTCACCTTCGACGAGAAGAAGTGGCCGCACCAGCAGTGGCTCGACAAGTTCGACCATCTGAGCAAGCTCAAGCTGCCGTTCCTCGTCGCCGTCTCGCCGTCGGGTCACGTGCTCGGCTACGCGCTCGTCTCGCCGTGGTCGGGGAAGTCGGCGTACCGGTACACGGTCGAGGACTCGATCTACCTCGGGCAGGCCGCCGCGGGCAAGGGCCTCGGCCGTGCGCTGCTGGAAGCGCTCGTCGAGGCGTGCCGCGAAGCCGGCATCCGCGAGATCATCGCCGTCATCAGCGACAAGGGCGCAGAGGCGTCGGTCGCCGTGCACGAGCGGCTGGGCTTCGTCGAGACCGGCCGCATGGGACGGGTGGGGTTCAAGTTCGGTCGTTGGCTCGGCGTCATCAACATGCAGCTGGGCCTCAAGCCGAAGCGCCGGGGGCTGCTCCGGCGCACGTGAGCGCCGCGCGGCCGCCCCGTTTCAGTCGGCCGCGTCGCGCACCGCGTCGATGAGGGTCCGCCACGGGCCCGCCACGTGCGGATCGTGCAGTTCGGCGTCGTGACGCACCGTGCCGGCGGTCGTGGCGCAGCGCGCGCGGATGCGCCAGACGAACAGGTCGGCGCCGGGTGACGGCTCGTGTGACGGCTCGGGCGCCGTCTCCTCCCAGGGGCAGTCGGCGATGAGCTCGACCCATTCCGCCGCGTCGGATGCCGGCGGCTCGGCATGCCATTCGCGCCGCAGACCGGCGAAGCCTCCGGTACGGGTCACGGTGACCTCGACCTCCGGCTCGACGAGCGGTGCATCATCCGTCTGCGGCGTCATCCTCCAGCACGCCGACCGCGGTCCACGCGGCGCGCACCGCGGCGGCTTCCTCCGACTTCTCACCGTACTCGCCTGTCGCGGTGTCGAGGGTCGCGCGCGCGAAGGCGGCGAAGTCCGCCGTGGACGAGAGCGAGCCGCCGGTGAGCGTGCGGTACCAGATCAGCCCGGCCCGCTCCCACGCGTGGCCGCCCAGCGCGGTCGCGACGAGGTAGAACGCGTGATTCGGGATGCCGGAGTTGATGTGCACGCCGCCGTTGTCGTCGTCGGTCGTGACGTAGTCGCGCAGGTGGGCGGGCTGCGGATCCTTGCCGAGCACGTCGTCGTCGTACGCCGTGCCGGGCGCCTTCATCGACCGCAGCGCCTCGCCCTCGACCGCTTCGGTGAAGATGCCGGCGCCGATGAGCCAGGTCGCCGCGTCGGCGGTCTGGCCGAGCGCATGCTGCTCGGTGAGCACCCCGAAGACGTCGGAGACCGATTCGTTGAGCGCGCCGGACTGGCCCTGGTAGACGAGGGCGGCCGAGTGCGAGGTCACCCCGTGCGCGAGCTCGTGCGCGATGACCGTCAGCGATGCCGTGAAGCCCGTGAACACCTCGCCGTCGCCGTCGCCGAACACCATGCGCTCGCCGTCCCAGAACGCGTTGTCGTACTTCTCGCCGTAGTGCACGGTGGCGGGGAGGGCGCCGCCGGCGCCGTCGATGGAGAGGCGCCGGAACGCGTCCCAGAGGAAGTCGAAGCTGGCGCCGAGGCCGTCGAAGGCCTCGTCGACGGCGGCGTCTCCCGTGGCCGGGTCGTCCTCGCCGCGCACCCGCACGCCCGGCAGCCGCTCGCGGTGCTGCGCGTCGGAGATCACCCGATCGGGCGCGGGGGAGCCCTGCAGCACGAGCGCATCCCCGTCGACCGACAGGTCGATGCGGGCGCGGGTGGGGCGACGATAGCTGCGGGGCAGCGCCAGCGTCGCGCGGGCCGCCTCGGCGGCGACGGCCAGGTGCGGCTGGTCCGCCTGGGCGAGCCGCGCGAGCAGGTATGGAGGGACGATCGCGTGCATGGCGGCCACACTACGCCGCCCCTCCGACGTTGTCCCTCATCGAGTTTCAGACGCATATGGCCCCGGATGCCGCCAGGTCTGTCCTGAGCTCGTTTGCCGATTTGTCACGATCCGGGCGCATTCCTGGAGATAGGCCCGGATGCCGCCAGGTTTGCGCGCCGGGGTGGTTCGGGTGCGGTTGCCCGGTGCCGACGTGTCACGTTCCGGCTTCATTGACGCGGATGGGCCCGGATGCTGCCAGGTCGACGCCGCGCTCGTTTGCGGATCTGTCACGATCCGGGCGTATTCCTGGAGATAGGCCCGGATGCCGCCAGGTTTGCGCGCCGCGCGGCGCGGGTGCGGCTGCCCGGTGCCGACGTGTCACGTTCCGGCTTCATGGACGCGGATGGCCGCCGACGGCGCGCACCCGCATCGAGTTTCGGACGCTCCAAGCGTCCGAAACTGCCCAGGGTCGAGTTTCGGGCGCTTCAGGCGTCCGAAACTCAGCGGTTCGGGTCCGAAGCTCAGGGCGCGCGGAGCCAGGGCGCGCGGAGCCAGGGCGCGCGGCGCGCGCGGCGCGCGCGGCGCGCGGCGCCGACGGGTCCAGGATGCCGGTCACTCGCGGGGCGGCGTGCTCGCCTCGAGGAGGAACAGCTCGTCGAGGGCATCGCGCACGGCGCGGTCGGCGCGCAGCGCGCGCCACCACGGCGTGGCCGGCGCGGGCTCTCGCTCCAGAGCGTCGCCGACCACTTCGGCGGCTGGCCCCGGCACATCTCCACCATCGAACGCGGCAAACGCCGCGACGACGACCGCACCAACCGCTACCGCCAAGGGTTCGCCACCACTTGACAACCTCTGGGAGCATCACGCGGAACCCGCGGAACCCGCGGAACCCGCGGAACCCGCGGAACCCGCGGAACCCGCGGAACCCGCGGGACACGCGGTTCAGCCGTGGGCCGGGTCGATCGTGGGGATGGATGCCAGCAGCCGCCGCGTGTACGCGACCTGCGGCTCGAGGAGCACCTTCTCGGTGGGTTCCTCCTCGACGATGCGACCGTCCTTCATGACGACCACCTCGTCGCAGAGGTTCTGCACGACGCCGATGTCGTGCGAGACCATCACGAGCGTCAGGCGCTGTGCCGTGCGCAGTTCGCGCAGCAGGTCGAGGATCTGCGCGCGCACCGTGACGTCGAGCGCCGACAGCGGCTCGTCGCCGACGAGCAGGCGCGGGCGGTGCACGATCGCCCGCGCCAGCGCGATGCGCTGCCGCTGCCCGCCGGAGAACTCGTGCGGGTAGCGGCCGGTCGTCTCCGGCTCGAGGCCGACGGCGGCGAGCACCTCGCGCACCCGTCCCCGCCGGTCGACGCCGAGCTCGGCGGTATCCAGGCCCAGCGCCCACAGCGGCTCGGCGACGATCCGGCCGACGCTCATGCGCGGGTCGAGCGAGGCGTACGGATCCTGGAACACGATGCCGGTCTCGCGGCGCAGCCAGTGCAGCGCACGCGCGCCGGCGCGCGCATCGACCCGGCGCCCGTCGAACTCGACGGTGCCGGCCGTGGGCGCGTCGAGTCCCAGCAGCAGGCGGATCAGGGTCGACTTGCCCGAGCCCGACTCGCCGATGACCCCGACCGCCGAGCCTTCGCGCACGTCGAGGTCGGCGTCGTCGAGCGCCGTCGTCCAGCGCTTCGGCCCGAACAGCCCGTTCCGCGGCTGCGCGAAGCGCCGGGTGAGCCCGCGGGCGCGCACCAGCCCCCCGCGGTCTCCGCTGCCCGCGCCCGCCGCGCAGTCCCGTCGCGCGCTCACGACTCGCCTCCCGGGCGCCACAGCGTCGCGGTGGCATCGCGCAGCAGACCCTGCGTGACGGCCGACTCCGGCGTCGTCAGCAGGCGGCGCAGCGGCCCGTGCTCGACGACGCGGCCGTGTTCGAGCACGACGGCATCCGTCGCGATCTGCGACAGCACGGCGAGGTCGTGCGTGATGAACACGAGCGACATCCCGTCCTGCAGGGCGAGGCCGTGCAGCAGCTGCAGGACGTCGGCCTGGATCGTCACGTCGAGCGCCGTCGTCGGCTCGTCGGCGATGAGCAGCCGCGGCCGGCAGGCCAGGGCCATGGCGATCGCCGCGCGCTGCCGCTGCCCGCCGGAGAGCTGGTGCGGGTAGCGGCGCACGAGCTGCGCCGGATCGGGCAGGCGCACCCGCTCGGCCTCGGCGACGGCGCGCGCCCAGGCGGCGCGGCGCGGCGCCCGCTCGTGGATGCGCACCGACTCGGCGATCTGCCGCCCGATCGTGCGGATCGGGTTCAGCGCCGTCTGCGGCTCCTGGAACACGATCCCGATCTCGTCGCCGCGCAGGCGCGCGAGCTCGCGATCGCTCAGGCCGACGAGCTCGCGATCGTTCCACCGGATGCTGCCGCCCACCGTCGCCCCGGCGGGCAGCAGGCCCAGCACCGCCAGCGCCGTGAGCGACTTGCCCGACCCCGATTCGCCGATGAGCCCCACCCGCGCGCCGTCGGGCACGTCGAACGACACCCCGTCGACGACGCGGCGACCGCCGAGGTCGATCGTGAGACCCTGGACCGACAGGCTCATGACACCACCACCGGCTGGTGCGCCTGCGCTGCCGCGCCGCGTCGCGAAAGGGTCGGATCGGTCGCCTCGCGCAGGGCGTCGCCGAGGAGGTTGAGCCCGAGCACCGTGAGGGTGATCGCGAGCCCCGGCCAGACGACGGTGAGCGGATGCACGGAGGTGTAGGTCTGCAGCTCCTCCAGCAGCAGGCCCCAGCTGGGCTCGGTCACCGGCGCCCCGAAGCCGAGGTAGCTCAGGCCCGCCTCGGCGAGCACGGCGACGGCCATGCCCCAGGAGAGCTGCACGATGAACACCGGCGCGACGTTCGGCAGCAGGTGTCGCCACAGGTTCTCGAACGGGGTGAGGCCGGCCGCGCGCCCCGCCAGGACGAAGTCGCTGTGCAGCACGCGGCGCAGCTCCGGCCGGGTCACGCGGGCGACGCTGACGCCGAAGCCGATGCCCACCGAGACGATCACGACCCACAGCGATCCGCCCCAGACCGCGGAGATCATCATGGCGATGAGCAGGACCGGGAAGGCGACGAGGATGTCGACCAGCACCGCGATCGACTCGCGCATCCCGCGCGTGGTCAGCGCGCCGAGGGCGGCGAGCGCGAGGCCGAGGAGCGTCGCGACGACACCGGCGCCGAGCGCGACCCGCACGGTCGTGCGTGCCCCCGCCATGAGCAGGCTCAGGATGTCGCGCCCCGAGCCGTCGGTGCCGAGCAGATGCGGCCAGCCCGGCGGCGCCCAGCGCCCGGAGATGTCGACGTGCTGCGGGTCGAACGGCACCCAGAACAGCGACACGAGCGCCGTGAGCGCGATGACGGCGACCACGATGAGGCCGAAGCGTCCCGTCGACAGCGACCAGAGGCGGCGCAGCCAGCTCATTCCGCCTCCCGCTGCCGGGGGTCGATGACCCGGTGGACGAGATCGACGACGAATCCGACGATCAGCACGAACCCGGTGAGCACGAGCAGTTCGCCCTGCACCTTGGGCAGGTCGCGTGCGCCGACGTCGGCGACCAGCATCCGCCCGATGCCGGGCAGGCTGAACAACTGCTCGATGACGACCGCGCCGACGATGATGCCGGCCACCTGCAGCCCCAGCACGGTGACGATCGACAGGCCGACCGTCGGCAGGCCGTGCCGGATGAGAGCCTGGTCGCGGGTGAGACCCTTCGCGGCGGCGGTGCGCACGAAGTCCTCTCCGGCGGCCTGCAGCGTCGCCGAGCGCACGAAGCGCAGCAGCATGGCGCCCTCGATGACGCCGATCGTGATCGCCGGCAGCAGCAGGGCGCGCACCGCGGACCACGGATCGCTCCAGCCACCGCGCGGGAACCCCTGTGCGGGCAGCCAGCCGAGCCACACCGCGAACACGAGCACGAGCATCATGCCCGCCCACACCACCGGGACGGCGGCGAGGGTCTGTGCGCCGACGCTGAGCGCCGTGCCGTCGGGATGCCCGCGCCGCAGGGCGGAGAGCACCCCGAACGGCAGCGCGATCAGCAGCGCGATCGTCATGGCGAGAAGGCCCAGCGGGATCGTGACCTGCGCCTTCTGCGCGAGCTCGGCCGCGACCGGGGTGCCGGTCACGAGCGACGTGCCGAGGTCGCCGCGCACGACGCCCGCGATCCAGGTGGCGTACTGCACGAGCAGCGGCTCGTTCAGCCCGAGCCGTTCGCGCAGGGCCTCGATCTGCCCCGGGCTGGAGTTCATCCCGGCGATGAGCTGGGCCACATCGCCGGGAAGAACCCGCAGGGTGAGGAAGATCAGCGCACTGGCGACGAACAGGCCCAGCACCAGCAGGGCCAGTCGCGTCAGCGCGTAGCGGATCACCCTCTCGTGTTACTTGCTCTTGACGAGGCTCGCGAGGTCGATGCGCTCGTTCACGTTGACCGACGGGAACCCGGTGATGTTCGAGCCGACCGCGACGATGGATGCCCCGTTGTACAGCCAGTCGGCGGCCTGGTCTTCGGCGACGATGCGCGCGGCCTGCTTCAGCAGGTCGGCGGCGGTGTCGGGTTCGGTCGCGGCGACCGACTGCGCGTACAGCTTCTGCACCTCGGCGTTGTCGTAGGTGAAGTAGTAGTCGGGGTTCGCCCAGTTCTCGAAGTCGCGGGCCTCGGGGTGCAGCACGAAGCTGAGCTCGTAGTCGTGGTTGGAGTACACGTCGTTGATCCAGGTGCCGAACTCGACCGCGTTGACCTTCAGCGTGATGCCGACGTCGTTGAGGTTGGAGACGAGGATCTGCGACACCGTCGTCCCGTAGCCGTTGTAGATCGTCAGCGTGAGGGTGAGGTCGCTCACGCCGGCCTCGGCCAGCAGCGCCTTGGCGGCATCCGGATCGAACGGGGCGGTCGACTCGAGGTCTTCGTAGCCCGGGTCGAGCTCGGGGATCGGGCCGTAGAGCGTCTGCCCGGCGCCGAGGGCCTCGACGATCGCGTCGTGATCGATCGCCTGGCGGATCGCCTGTCGCACGCGCTTGTCGGCGAGCGCCCCCTTCGTCGAGTTCATCGCGAGGGTGCCCTTGTCGGTCGAGGCGCCGACGACGAGGGCGAAGTCGCCGTTCGCCTCGATCTGGTCCTTCAGCGTGGCGTCGAAGCCGGTCACGACGTCGAGCTCGCCGGCCAGGCCCCGTTGAGGGCGGCCTGGGTGTCGGGGATGTAGCGGAACACGACCTCGCCGACCTGGGCCTTGTCGCCCCAGTAGGCGTCGTTGCGTTCGAGGGTGATCGAGTCGCCCTGCTTCCAGCTCGCGAGGGTGAACGGCCCGGTGCCGTTGGCCTTCGTCTTGCGGTCGGTCGTGTCGCCCTCCTTGTAGACGAGGCCGGCGCGGCCGGTGAGGTTCCACAGCAGCGTCGAGTCGGGTGCGCTGAGGGTCAGGGTGATCGTCTGGCCCTCGGCGGTGATCGACGCGACGTTCGCGAGCCGGGCCGATTCCCGGTACTCGGGGTGGGCCTTCAGGTCGGTCAGCGACCACACCACGTCCTGCGGGGTGAGGTTCTGGCCGTCGTGGAAGGTCACGCCCTCGCGCAGCGCGAACGTGTAGGTCAGACCGTCGGCGGAGACGTCGTAGCTGCTCGCCAGCGCCGGTACGATCTCCTGCTCGGGCGTGCGGGCGACCAGACCCTGGTAGACGTTGTCGATGAGGATCTGGTCGAGCGCCGCGCCGGCGGTCTCGCGCAGGTCGAGGTTGGTCGGTTCGAGCACGAGCCGGACGCTGACGGATGCGTCGGGGTCGGCCGCGGCCGCCGTCTTGGTGGGGGTGGGCTCGGGCTCACTCGTGCAGGCGCTGAGCAGGAGGGCGCCGACGGTGAGCAGTGCTGCGGCGGCGGTGCGGCGAAGCATGGGTGTGTCCTTTCGCAAGGGCGCGGACGTGCAGACGTGCTGGCTTCGCACGATCCGCTGACTCGGGTGCGCGTATCAGCCTAGGCTTTGCGCGCGGCCCGAGCCTCATCGAGGGCAGGCGGTGATGTCATCAACCGTCACCGCGCGTCAGCTGTTCCCGGCGATCGCCGCGATGAACTGGCCGAGGGCGACCGGCTGCTCCTCCTGCACGTTGTGCCCCGACGCCATCGTCACGATGGATGCCGCGGGCACGCGTCGCGCGAACTCGTCGGCATCCGTCGCCGTCACGAAGCCGTGGTCGCCGCGGACGAGAGTGATCGGCGCGGTCACGGCGGCGAGATCCTCCCAGCCGGATGCCGTCACGACGTCGCGGAGGATGTTCCCCTGTGCGGTCTTCCCCGGTGCGGCCGCGTCGACGGCGGCGGACGGATCGGCGGCGTTGGCGAGGCGGGCGAAGTGGTGCTTCCACTCGACGCGGCCGTCGGGCCGCACACGCGAGTTGAGGAAGACGCCGCGGGTGGCCGCCTCCCGCGTGCCGCCGAGGCCGAACGCGAGCGCCCGGTCGACGAGCTCGTCGCGCGTGGCCCAGTCTGTCGGGCCGGCGAAGAAGGCGGCGAGCGCCGCGGCACCGCCGTTCGGGTCGATGCCGGGCGTGATGTCGACGACGACGAGGTCGCGCACGAGCCCCGGGTGGGTCGCGGCCAGCGCCGCGGCGGTCAGCCCGCCGAGGGACTGGCCGACGAGCACCTGCGGGCCGTCGGCCCAGGCGGCGACGGCGTCGGCGATGTCGGCGGCGAGGACGCGACCGGTGTAGGCGGCATCCTCTCGCCACGACGAGTCGCCGTGTCCGGGCAGATCCACCGCGAGGGCGGGCAGCCCGAGCGCGAGCACCGTGGTGTCCCACGTGTGGGCGTTCAGCCCGCCGCCGTGCAGGAGGGTGACGACCGGGGGAGCGTCGCCGTAGCGCAGCGCGCTGACGGTGCGCCCGTCGGGGAGCCCGGCGGTGAGGCGGCGCACCGGCGGCGCGGCGACCCCGAGGCCGGCGGCCTGCGCGGGAAGGAAGTCGAATTCGTTCACAGCCCCATTGTCCTAGGCTGACGATCACGAACCGAAACGGAGTCTTCGTGACCGAATCCGCTCTCTCGCCGTGGTGGCGCCAAGCCGTCGTGTACCAGATCTACCCGCGCAGTTTCGCCGACAGCAACGGCGACGGCCTGGGAGATCTGCCGGGCATCACGTCGCGGGTCGACTACCTCGCCGCGCTGGGGGTGGATGCCGTGTGGCTGAGCCCGTTCTACCCCTCGGCGCTGGCCGACGGCGGCTACGACGTCGCCGACTACCGCGACGTCGACCCGCGGCTGGGCACGCTCGCCGACGTCGACGAGCTGGTCGCGGCTCTGCATGCCCGGGGCATCAAGGTCGTCGTCGACATCGTGCCGAACCACACGTCGGACCAGCACGCGTGGTTCCAGGAGGCGCTCGCCGCCGGCCGCGGCTCGGCGGCGCGCGAACGGTACCTCTTCCGCGAGGGCGGGGGAGCCGACGGCTCCGAGCCGCCCACGGACTGGATTTCGGCGTTCGGCGGGTCGGCCTGGACCCGCGTCGACGACGGGCAGTGGTACCTGCACAGCTTCGCGACGGAGCAGCCCGACCTCAACTGGGCCCACCCGGAGGTGCGCGCCGACTTCCTCACGACGCTGCGCTTCTGGTCGGATCGGGGCGTCGACGGCTTCCGCATCGACGTCGCCCACATGCTGACGAAGTGACCTCACCGAGCCGCTGCCGTCACGGGACGAGCTCGCCCGCATCCCGGTCGACGGCAACCACCCGCTGCTGGACCGCGACGACGTGCACGAGATCTACGCCGAGTGGCGCGCCGTGTTCGATTCGTACGATCCGCCGCGCACGGCGGTGGCCGAGGCGTGGGTCGCCTCGGACCGGGTGCCGAAGTACGCCGCCCCCGAGAGCCTCGGCCAGTCGTTCAACTTCGACCTGCTGACGGCGGCCTTCGACGCGGCGCAGTTCCGCGCGATCGTGACCCACAACCTCGAGCTCGCCGCCCGGTCGGGCTCGTCGAGCACGTGGGTGCTGTCGAACCACGACGTGTTCCGCCACCCGACGCGCTACGGGCTCGACCTGCCCGCCGTCGAGGGCGAGGTGCCCAACCGGCACGGCGGCGGCTGGCTCGAGTCGGGCGCCGACGAGACCCTGCTCGACCGGCAGGGCGGTGCGCGGCGTGCCGCGGCGGCGACGCTGTTCATGCTGGGGCTGCCCGGCTCGTCGTACCTGTATCAGGGCGAAGAGCTCGGCCTGCACGAGGTCGCCGAGATCCCCGCCGACCAGCGGCAGGATCCGACGTTCTTCCGCACCGGCGGCGCGGCGTACGGCCGCGACGGATGCCGGGTGCCCCTGCCCTGGACCGCCTCGGGCACGTCGTTCGGCTTCGGCGCCGGCGGCGCGCACCTGCCGCAGCCGGCCTGGTTCGCCCAGTATGCCGTCGACGTCGAAGACGCCGACCCCGCATCGACGCTGAACCGGTACCGCCAGGCGCTCGCGCTGCGGCGCCGGCTGCAGACCGGCGAGCAGCTGGAGTGGGTCGAGACCGGCCGCGACGACGTGCTGCGCTTGCGCCGCCCGAACGGCTGGGAGGTCGTCGCCAACTTCGGCGCCGAGCCGTTCGCGCTCGGCGACGCCGTCGTGCTGATCGCGAGCGGCGCCGCAGGCTCCGCCGCGTCCGGCGTGCTGCCCGGCGAGACGACCGCGTGGCTGGCCCCACCCGCGACCGGTCGTTGAGCGAGGAGCGAAGCGACGAGACGAAACGTCCTTGCGCGCAGGCGCCTGGGGCGTTTCGTCTCGCTTCGCTCGCTCAACGACCGTATCTATCGGGGTCGTAGGCTGAGGGGATGACCGAACGCCGCGTCCATCTCTCCCGCTCGGCACGCGCCGCCTACGACGCGCTCGACGCCTTCTCGCACGCGGTCGGCGCGATCGCGAGGGATGCCGGCATCGACGACCGGCTCAAGGAGCTCGCCCTCATCCACAGCTCGCAGCTGAACGGCTGCGCGTACTGCGTGCGCGTGCACGTCGACCGCGCCGTCGCGGCCGGCGTCGGCGCCGACGAGATCGGGCAGCTGCCGGCCTGGCGCGAGTCGGGCGTGTTCACGGCGCGCGAGCGGGCCGCGCTGGAGCTGGCGGAACGGTACGTCTTCATCCACGAGGAGGGCATTCCCGACGACGTGTACGACCACGTCGGAGGCATCCTCTCCGAGCAGGAATACGTCGCCCTCAGCTGGCTGCTCGTGTCGATCAACGCCTTCAACCGCGTCACGATCGCCGGCAAATACCCGGTGCCGCCGCGCCGCACCGAGCCCGCCGCAGACCCCGAGGGGGCACAGGCATGATCGCCGTCTCGGGCGCCTTCAACTTCCGCGACGTCGGCGGGCTGCCCGCGGGCTCGCGGCTCACCCGTTCGGGCGTGCTGTACCGATCGGGCAACCTCGCCCACCTCGACGACGACGGGCGGGCGACGCTGGCCGCGCTGGGCCTGCGTCGCATCGTCGATCTGCGCGACGAGTTCGAGCTTGCGCACGAGCCGAGCCTCGTCGACGGCCTCGGGATCGAGACGGTGCACGCCCCGCTGTTCCTCGGCTCCACGGAGTCGTTTCTCGGTGCCGACCTGACGATGGCGCAGCTGTACAGCGAACTGGTGGACACCGCGGCGGACCGCATCGTCGGCGCGGTCCGCGCCGTGCTCGCTGATCAGCCCGTGCTCATCCACTGCACCGTCGGCAAGGATCGCACCGGGGTGACCGTCGCGCTCATGCTCGCGGCGGCCGGGGTCGACACCGACGCCGTCATCGCCGACTACGCCCGCACCGAGAGCCTGCTGCCGCCCGAGCGCAACGCGAGCGTCGTGGCGTTCCTGCAGAGCCGGCATCCGGACTCGACGAACCTCGTCGACCTCGCGACGCGCTCGCCGGCCCCGATCATGCGCGGGCTCCTCGAGGACATCGACGCGCGCTTCGGCTCGGCGGCCGACTATCTGCGCGCGGGAGGTCTCGACGACGGCGA
This sequence comes from Microbacterium sp., assembly GCF_047602155.1. Taxonomy (GTDB): domain Bacteria; phylum Actinomycetota; class Actinomycetes; order Actinomycetales; family Microbacteriaceae; genus Microbacterium. The sequence continues at coordinate 2,022,577 of NZ_JASGHZ010000001.1, forward strand.
GATCGCGGGCCTGCGCGACGTGCTCGTCGCGCCCTGACGACGCCGGCCCTCGCCCCACTGAGGTTAGGCTCCCCTTAATCGGGGGTATGATGGGTGTCGTGATGAGCTCTTCCGCGGCACCCGCGCACGACGAGACGGCCTGCAAGGCCTCTCGGCACGCGCGCGTGCAGCACCTCATCACCGCCGACGAGAACGCGCTCGCCGAGCTCGCGGCCCTCATCGCGACGCTGCCGATCTGCTCGACCGGGCGCGTGTTCATCGAGGTGCCGGATGCCGGCTGGATCTCTCCGATCGAGGTTCCGGTGCGCATGACCGTCACGTGGCTCGACCGCTCGCGCCGCAGCGGCGCCCCCGGTACGGGCCGCGCATGCGCCCCCGGCCAGGCTCTCGCCCGCGCCGTGACCGCGTGGGCCGACGAGATGCTGTGCGCGCCCGATGCCGGCCGCGACGCGACGTGCGCGGGCGGCACCCGCATCCATCTCCTCGGCGGATACCTCGGCACCGCCGACATCTTCGACCACCTGGTCGACGACCTGCACATCGCCGCCGACGAGGTGCACACGCCCGCGCAGTTCGGGCTCGCCGCGACCGCCTGAGCCCGTCGCGGGCGTGCAGAATCGGAAACCGCCCCTGGAATCGGAAGCGCTGCGCCGCATCGTCCGATTCTGCGACGGATCTCCGATTCTGCGACGAGGACGGCGATGCGCCCGGCTGCGGCGGTGCTGAGGGATGCGTGAGACCCCCGCAGCACGATGCCGGCAGCGCGCCGGTCAGGCGCCGCGGGGGACGTAGTTGCCGTCTTCGAGCCCGGCGAGGATCTCGAAGCGGTTGGTCAGCGGGTTGCGTCCGGCGAGCAGGTAGAGCACCGGCATGAGAAATCCGTAGCGGCGCCACTGCCGCGCGTGCACGGCCTCGTGGCGCAGCACGGCGTCGGTGACGACGGCCGATCCGGTCAGGTAGCACCCGCCGACGCACACGCCGCCACGGCCGAACGTCCAGCCGGGCATGCCCGTGAACACCCACAGACCGGCGCGGCGCCGCACGCGGCCCGTCGACCACAGTCCGCCCCAGACGAAACCCACCGCGGTGCCCCACCAGTAGCCGACGCGGCTGATCGGCGAGTCGAGCAGCACCGGCGGGATGAACCGGTCCAGACGCGCGCCGCGGTCGACGCAGCGCTGGGCGCGTTCCCGCCACCCGGCCGGGGGCGTCGCGATCACGCCAGCGCCCCCACGACCCGCAGGATCGTGCCGAGGTCGTCGACCGCGGCGGCGGGGCTCGACGGGGCGAACCCCGAGATCGACGCACCCGCCAGCGGCAGTCGCGCCCGCAGGGCGCCGATCGCGTCGGTGAGCTGGCTCAGCGCGAGCCCGAACGGCAGCGGCAGGGCGAGGCCCGTGATGACCGCCGGGTCGAGCACGTCGAGGTCGACGTGCACGTACACGGCCGAGGCTCCGGTCGCCGCGACGGCGTCGGCAAGCGCCCCCGGGGAGCCGAGGTCGTCGACGGTCAGGGTGCGCAGCCCCCGCTCGGCGATCACGGCCGCCTCGGCGTCGTCGAACTCCCTCGCACCGGCGAGCACGATCCGCTCGCCCGGCACGGCGCCGCTGCCGGGCAGCGCCAGCTCGTCGACGACGGCGCGCAGCGCCATCCCCGCGAACGCGCCGGACGGCGACGACGCGGGGGAGTTGAGGTCGGCGTGCGCGTCGAGCCACACGACCGCGAGCCCGGGGTGCTGCGCCGCCGCCTGCGCGATCGCCGGCACGGCGACGCCGCAGTCGCCGCCGACGACCACGGCGGGCTGGTCCGCACCGGCATCCGTCAGTGCGGCGCGGATGGCCTCGGCGATGCGGGTGAGCGCACTGAACCGATGGATGCCGGTCCCCAGCGCCTCGCCCGCCTCCACCGGCACGTCCACCCGCGTCGTCGCCGAGCGCGGCAGGTCGCCGGCGATCGCCTCGGCGCCGTCGATGAACTGCATCGCCCGGCTCGAGGGTGAGCCCTGCCACTGCGGCACGACCACGAATCGCGTCATGGCTCCATCCTCTCGCGCCTCTCGCGCCTCTCGCGCGCGGCGCCCCCCATCGCCCAGGGAACTACGCCGGCCGAGAAACCACTTCGCGCCCGAGAAACCACTTCTGCAGTGGTTTCTCGGGCGGAATGTGGTTTCTCAGCGCAGGAGGCGCAGGAGGCGCAGGAGGCGCAGGAGGTCTGCGGACCTACTGCTCGATGGCCGGAGCGGCGGAGCCGCCGGCCTTCAGCGCGGCCAGGCGCGCGTCGACCTCGGTCAGCTCGCCCAGGTCGTCGAGCTGGCTGAACTGGGCGTCGAGCGACGACGCGGCGAGCTCGGTCTTGCCGGCCGCGAGGGCCTCCTGGCGGCGCACCTTCTCCTCGAAGCGGCCGAGGTCGCTCGTCGGGTCGAGCACGTCGATCGACTTGACGGCGTCGACGACCTTGCTCTGCGCCTCGGCGGTCTTCTGGCGGGCGACGAGCTCGGCCGACTTCGCCTTCAACTGCTCGAGCTTCTGCTTCATGCCGTTCAGGCCGTCTTTGAGCTTGTCGACGACCTCGGTCTGCGCCGCGATCGACGGAGCGAGGGCGTTCGCCTCCTTCTCCTCGCCGATCTGACGCTGCAGGGCGATCTTGGCGAGGTTGTCGAACTTGTCGGCATCCACCGTGTTGCCGGCCGCGCGCAGCTGGTCGGCCTTGCGGCTGGCGGCGAGGGCCTTGTTGCCCCACTCGGCGGCGTCCTTGACGTCTTGTTCGTGGTCGCGCTCGAGCAGGCGCAGGTTGCCGATCGTCTCGGCGATCGCCGACTCGGCGTCGGCGATGTTGTTCGTGTAGTCGCGCACGAGCTGGTCGAGCATCTTCTGCGGATCCTCGGCGGAGTCGAGCATCGCGTTGATGTTCGCCCTCACGAGAGTCGAGATGCGGCCGAAGATGGACTGCTTTGCCATCGTTTTTCCTTTCCTAACGGGAAACTGCGGGGTCGAAGGCGGCGGATGCCGCGGGATCAGAGCGTCGAGAGAGCGGATGCCGGCGGTTCAGAAGCGTCCCCCTCCGCGGCGTGAGCGGGTACCGCCGCCGCCGAAGCTGCCGGGGCTCCGGCCGCCACCGCCGCCGAAGCCGCCGCCACCACCGCGGCCGCCACCTCCGCCGAAACCGCCGCCACCGCCGAAGCCGCCTCCGCCGAAGCCACCGCCACCGCGGCCGCCGCTGTTCAGGATGGAGTTGATGAGAACGCCGCCGAGCACGGCGCCCATCACGTTGCCCCCGCCGCCACCGCCGGTGCCGGACCCGCCGCCGAACCCGCCGACGTCGTTCTGCGCGTACCGGATCGCCTGCGCGGCGAGGTCGTTCGCGCGCTGCGCGTACTGCAGCGCCTGGGCCGGGTCGGTCGGGGCGAGCTGCCGGGCCTGCACGAGCGAGGCGCCGGCCTCGGCCAGGCGCGTGCGCGCCTCGGCGCCGATGGCCCCGCGACGCGAGGTGATGTAGTCCTCCGCGGCCGACACCTGGCCCTGCGCCTGGGTGAGCAGCGCGCTCAGCTGCTGCGCGGCGCGCTGGGCCTGCTGCTGGGCGTCGCGAACGCCCGCGAGCATCGTGTCGATCTCGGTGTTGGCCTTCTCGAGGGTCTGCAGCGCCACCAGCGGCTGCTTGGCGGGGGCGGCCAGCAGCGCCTTGGCGGCATCCACCTGCTGCCGCGTCGCGGCGACGACCGGCGCGAGGCGTCCGTCGGGGTCGGGCAGGGTCGCCGCCGCCGCGAGGTCGCCCTCGATGTCGGCGACGAGGGCCGTGGCCTCCTGCTCGCCCTTCGCCAGGTCGGCGCCGAGTTTCCCGACGGCCGTCTGCAACTGCTGCGCCTGGGCCACGGCGTCTTCCGAGGCGCGGATGCCGACCGCCGCCGCCGCGCCGTCGCCCGCTCCGATCTGCTGCTGCGCCGCTGCCAGGCGCTCGTCGGCGAAGGCGAGCAGCTGCTGCGACTGCGCCGGGTTGTCGGCGACGGTGGCGAGGGCCTCCGGCGCGTACGACTGCCGCAGGGCGGTCAGCGTCGCCGTCGCGGACGCGGCGCCGGCGCCGACCGTGTTGCGCAGCTCCTGCACCCGGGCGAGGGCCTCGGGCGCGTTCTGCTCGAGCTGGCGCAGCTCGTCGAAGGCGGCGGCCTTGGCGTCGAGGTCGGCGTTCGCGTGGGCGCACAGGTCGATGATCTGCGCGTTCCACCGCCGGGTGTCGGCCTCGGTGTCGGGAACGTTGTCGTCGAGCTGCTGCTGGAGCGAGAACGCCTGGTTCAGGGTCTGCTTGGCGGTCGCGAGGGTCTCGTCGAACTCCTTCGCGGCCTCGTCGCCGAACTGCGCCTTGGCGAAGCCCAGCTCCTGCTCGCTCGTCTTGATGGCGTCGTCGGTCTGCACGAGCGCCGACGCCGCACGACGCGCGAGCTCTTTCGTGCTGAGCTGGCCGAGCTCGTCGGGCGAGGGCGCGCCGCCCGCGACGGCGGGCTGCTTCGCCTTGCGACGCGCGCGGACGACGAGCCAGATGACGAGGGCCGCCGCGACGATGAGCAGGACGACCACGAGGATGCCGGTGAACGATCCGCCCGTGTCGCTGTCGGCACCGCCGGTGCCCCCGCCGACGGCGTCGGCGAGTCCGTCGGCGGCGGCGGTCGCGGCGCCCGCCCAGTCGTCGTCGGTCAGCTTCGGCTGGATGCGTTGCTGCTCGATCGCGGCGAGCTGGCTCTCGGTGACCGGGCCCTCGGAGTAGCCGGACAGGTAGTACTGCCGCCCGTCGGTCGAGACGGCGAGCAGGTACTGGTTCGGGCCGAGCCCGTTGTCGTCGGCCGTCGTGTTGGCCCAGTCTTCGCTGTCGGAGGGGTTCGTGAACTCGGGCACGTAGACGACCCAGAGGTCGACGCCGTCCGTCGACGACAGCGTCGCCAGGCGCTTCTCGACGGCGGACACCTCCGCGGACGACAGCACGCCCGACTGGTCGACGACCCGGGTGCTGCCGAGCGACACGGGGTCGGTGGCCAGCGTCGCCGATGCTCCGCCGAGAACGAGCAGCGCCGTCGCCACGACCGCACCGACCGTTCTGAGACGCAGATGCATGCCGACTCCCCTCCTGCGAGGGTCGCTCTCGTCCCCCCTCCGCCCGATCCTATGCCTCGGCGCGCATGCGACGGTAGGACGCCGGTGGCACGGATTGCCGATGGATTCGCCCAGCGTACGGAAAAGCCGGTGCGCACAAGGTCGGTGCGCAGAAGAACTGCGCCGAAGGGGGAGTCGCTCGCGCGGGGCGCCGTCGTCGCCGGGTAGGGTGGCGGCTTCGGAGGACACATGAGCGACAACGGATTCGGCGCCGACCGGTACGGCGCCGACGTGCTCGCGCCCGGATGGCGCGATGCCGGTCGCCGCCTCGTGCCGAAGGTGGACGCGACGGCGGACCTCGTCGTCGAGGTCGCCGGCGACGGCTTCTGCGGCGCCGTCACCCGCGTGCAGTCCGGGACGGTCGAGCTCGAAGACCGGCTCGGGCGCCGTCGGCTGTTCCCGCTCGGCGGCGGGTTCCTCATCGACGGCGCGGCGGTCGAGCTGGTCGTCCCCCGCACGGTCGCGGCCGCACCGGCGCGGACGGCATCCGGGTCCTTCGCGGCGCCGCAGACGCGGGCGCGGGTGGCGCGGGCCTCGCGCATCCTCGTCGAGGGGCGGCACGACGCCGAACTCGTCGAGAAGGTGTGGGGCGACGACCTGCGCGCCGAGGGCGTCGTCGTGGAGTACCTGCAGGGCGTCGACCTGCTCGAGTCGATGCTGCGCGACGAGCCGCCCGGCCCCGACCGGCGGTACGGCGTGCTCGTGGACCACCTCGTGCCGGGCTCGAAGGAGTCGCGCATCGCCGCCGCCGTCGAGCGCGGCCCGCACGCGGCGCACGTGCGCATCGTCGGCCACCCGCACATCGACGTGTGGCAGTGCGTGCTGCCGCGCGCGCTCGGCATCCGGGCCTGGCCCGACGTGCCGCGGGGCATCGAGTGGAAGGTCGGCGTCAGCCGCGCCCTCGGCTGGCCGGCGCGCGATCAGGCCGACCTCGCACGGACGTGGCAGCGCATCCTCGGCGCCGTGCACTCCTACCGCGACCTCGACCCCGCCCTCCTCGGACGCGTCGAGGAGCTGATCGACTTCGTCACGGCGCCCTGACGGACTACACGTGCCCCGTGACGAGGCGGTGGATGTAGGTGAGCTTGGTCGCGACGGCCGCCGAGATCGTGAAGGGGTAGAGGGGACGGTGGCCCATCGCGCGGTTGATCTGGTTGAAGAAGAGTGAGGCGAGCGCCCAGTCGTCGAGCATCGTCTGCATCTCGGCGTCGGCGTAGCTCAGCCGAGGGGTGATGCTCACGGCGACGTCCTCCGCATGCTCGGCGTGCAGTTCCAGCCCGGCGCGTGCGGCCGTGCCGAGGGTGCCGGTGATGTGCAGGTAGTGCGCGAAGCACTCGGCGAAGTCCTCCCACGGATGCATCGTCGCGTACTCGGAGAGGTAGTTCTCCCGCCATCCCTCGGGCGCGCCGGTGCGGTAGTGCCGCGCGATGGCGTCGCGGTAGCTGGCGCGCTCGTCGCTGAAGAGGTCGCGGCATTCATCCCAGTCGGTGACCAGAACGTTCTGGAAGTAGTGGCCGACCTCGTGGCGCAGGTGGCCGAGCATGGTGCGGTACGGCTCGCCGAGCTGCACGCGCAGCCGCTCTCGGTGGTCGTCGAGGGATTCGGCGAGGTCGATCGTGATGACGCCGTTCGCGTGGCCGATCATCACCTTCTCGCCCGACGACCGACTGGAGACGAGGTCGAATGCCAGGCCGCCCTCCTGCTCGTCGTACGGCGTGACGGGCAGCCCCAGCTCGAACAGCTGCACGAGCAGGCGACGCTTGGCCACGGCGGTGTCGGCGAGCTTCTCCAGCGCGAGCGTGTCGTCGGACGGCGGGATGCGCCGCGTGAGGCGGCACGAGAAGCACCGGCCGGACTGCTCGCTCTCGCCGACGAGCCAGTTGCACTCCCACGAGCGTCGGCTGCACGCGCGGAACTCCTCGCCGCCGATGTCGATGCTCGCCTTTTCGTCGGGCAGGGTGAAGAACGCGCGAGACTGACGGTGAAAGCCGACGACCGCACCGCATCCCGGGCAGGTGAGGCTTTCGAGGATGAGGAACGAACCGCACGCGGAGCAGGAGTAGCCGGCCATGTGCCCAGTCTGGTACGACTGCGCGCTCGCCGGTGCCGGCACGCTGCACCTCAGGCGATGTCGATCACACCGTCGGGGTCGACCAGCACGATGTCGCGGCCCTGAAGGCGCAGCTCGGCGGCGACATCGGCCAGCAGCCTGGCCGCGACACGGGTGGATGCCGTGACCGCGCTGACATCGAGGACGACGCGGGTCGTGGCATCGGCGGTGGTCTCCGGGCCGTAGGCGGTGAGGTGGGCGACCTGTTCGGCCGCGACGAAATCGAGCATGCCGCGCAGCCGGATGACGACCGTGCCGCCCGGCTCGACGTCGATGGCCTGCACGGGCGAGGCCGGCCGCTCGGGGTGGCGGAACAGGTGCAGTCCGAACTCCTGCGACAGGGTGCGCAGCGTCGCCACGCCCCGGGCGCTGTTGCCGACGGCGTCCAGCGGCGGGCTGAACACGCCGATGCCGTACTCGCCGGGGGCCACGGCGACGATGCCGCCCCCGACGCCCGATTTCGCCGGCATCCCCACCTCGAACAGCCACTGCCCGGAGCGGTCGTACATGCCGCACGACGCCATCACCGAGAGCGTGTCGCGGGCGACCGCGGGGGGCACGACGCGTTCGCCGGTGCGGGGGTTGATGCCGTCGCCTGCGAGGGTCGCCCCCATGACGGCGATGTCGGTGGTGTCGACCCGCAGCGCGCACTGCCGGAAATAGGCCTCGACGACGTCGTCGACGGGCTCGGTGAGCGCGCCCGACGACCGCGCCAGCATCGCGAGGGCGCGATTGCGGTCGCCCGTGGCCGACTCCGACGCCGCGACGGTCTCATCGCAGTCGAGGTCGCGGCCCGCGAACGCCGACAGACCCCGCCGGATGCGCGCGAACCGCTCCTCGGCGCTCGCCCCGGGGACGAGGGAGGTCGTCACGATCGCGCCCGCGTTGACGAGGGGGTTGTGCGGCCTTCCGCGGTCGTCGAAGCTCACGGCGTTGAACGCCTCGCCGCTCGGCTCGACCCCAACGCGCGCCGTGACGGCATCCGCGCCGTGCTCCGAGAGCACGAGCGCGTAGACGAACGCCTTGGAGATCGACTGGATCGTGAACAGCGTCGTGCTGTCGCCGGCCGCATAGGTGTGTCCGGAGACGGATGCCGCGGAGATCGCGAACGCCTCGGGATCGGCCCGGGACAGCTCGGGGATGTAGTCGGCGACGCGGCCGGGGTGATCCTGCGCGCGGACGTCCGCGAGCACGCGCGTGAGCGATCGGGTGACGGGATTGCCGGGGTGCGGCATCGGCGGGGCTCCCTGGGGGTGCGTTCGAGGACCGTGCGGGACGTTGAGCCTACCTCGCGGTGTCGTCGTCGGGGGTTCCGGCGGCCCTGAGGTGTGCCGCGATGCGGTCGTACACGTCGACGATCAGCGCGCGGGGGCTCCCGAGGATGTTGAAGCCGTGCCCGACTCCGGGCACGTCGACGTGCTCGCGCAGCGCGCCCGCGGCATCCAGCCTCTCGGCGTACCGGATGCCCTCGGCGCGGAGGATGTCCTTCTCGCACGTGATGACGAGGGCCGGTGCGATGCCGCCCAGCGGCACGGTGTCCTGCGGGCCCGCGGGGGACACGAGCCGGTCGCCGCGACGGTGCGGGTCGGGGGCGTACGCCTTGTCGAAGAACGGGCCGAGCGGCACGAGATAGCGCTCCCTTCCCGGGCCGAACTTCGTGCGGGCCGGGACGGTCAGATCCAGCGGCGGGTACAGCAGCACCTGGAGGGCGATCGGGGGCGCACCCTCCTCCCAGGCCAGCCGGGCGACGCCCGCCGCCAGTGCGCCGCCGGCGGATGCGCCGCCGACCGTGGGGCGGGATCCGTCCCAGGGGCGTTCGGGTGCGGCGGCCCAGCGGGTCACGTCGAGGGCCTGCTCGACCGCGCCGGGGGCGCGCAGCTGCGGGGCCGGGGTGTAGTCCACGTTGATGACGGTCACGCCGGCGTGCGCGGCGAGATAGCGGCAGATCGGGTCGTCCTGTTCGGGATGCCGCAGCACGAAGCCGCCGCCGTGCAGATTGACGTGCACGCCCCGGCCGGCGCTGCCTCCGGGAGGGGCGTACACCGTCGCGGCGACCTCGCCGTGCCGGGTCGGAATGGTCACGTCCGCGGTCGCGGCCGGAATCTCGGCGAAGGCGATCTCCTCTGCCGTGCGGGCGCTGCCCGGACCGCGCTGCATCAGTTTCGCCGCGCCGTCGGCCAGCCAGCCCGGAACTCCCACGGTCACACCCCTGTTCTCGGGCGCGCGCCTGCCGCGCTCCCGTCGATTCAGCGTAGCCCCGCGGCATCCGGCGCGGGGGGAGAACGGGTCGGGGGGAGCTGCGCGGAGACGTCCCGCAGTCGCGCCGCGGTGCCGGGATCCAGGGTGGCGGCAGGTCGGTTCGCGCGCACGCCGGCCGGCGCAGAAGCTAGCCTGGTGGGGTGCCTTCCGACGCCTCCGACACGCTGCGCTTCCGCGACCGGCCGGTGTCGTTCGTGCGCCGCAGCGGCCGGATGAGCGACGGGCAGGAGCGGGCGTGGGCCGAACTGTCGCCCCGGTATCTGCTGGAGGTGCAGCGGGATGCTGCGGCCACCAGCATCCTTCCCGGCACGGCGATCGACCCGGCCGCCGTCTTCGGACGCGCGGCGCCGCTCATCGTCGAGATCGGGTCCGGGCAGGGGCACGCGATCGTGCAGGCGGCCGCGTCGGCACCCGACACCGACTTCCTCGCCGTCGAGGTGTTCCGGGCGGGCCTGGCCCGCACGATGCTCGACGCCGACCGGGCGGGAGTGCGCAACCTCCGGCTCGTCGAGGCGAACGCCCCCGAGGTGCTGGAGCACCTGCTGCCGGCGGCGTCGGTCGACGAGCTGTGGATCTTCTTCCCCGACCCGTGGCACAAGGCCAAGCACAACAAGCGGCGCCTCATCGCACCCGTGTTCCCCCCGCTCGCGGCGCGGGCGCTGCGCCCCGGCGGCGTGCTGCGGCTGGCGACCGACTGGGCGGACTACGCGCGCCAGATGCGCGAGGTGATGACGGATGCCGACGGCTTCGCGCCGGCGTTCCCGGCGTCGGAGGGGGCGTGGGCGCCGCGCTTCGAGGGGCGCGTCATGACGGCGTTCGAGCGCAAGGGTCTCGCGAAGGGGCGCGAGATCCGCGACCTCGCCTACCGCCGCGCCGGATCGTGAACGCGTACAACCCGGGATGCTGGGCGGGCTCTTCGGCGTCTCGCCGTTTTCGCGGCGTAGAGTCTCACCTTCAACCTGACGTCGAGGTGACTTCGCGGTGAACTCTTGACCTCGGATGCGGGCTGAGTATCTTGGGTCTTGCGAAGGAAAACGGAGACGGAAGAGACCCGAAAGGGACTCGGAGACAGAGACCGAAACCGCACTGATGATCGCCCCGGGGCTTCGGCCCCGGGGCGATCTTCTTCGTGTGCGCGAAGAGGGCGACTGCCGTTGTCTTTACTGTGCCCCCGACAGGAATCGAACCTGCGACCTTTGGTACCGGAAACCAGCGCTCTATCCCCTGAGCTACGGAGGCGTACCGATCGAGGGTATCACCCCGTGATCGCCGCGATCGCCGCCGCCAGCCGCTCGGCGAGGTAGCGATGCCCGGCGGTCGACGGGTGATCGCGTCCGAGACCGGTGTCGATGACGGCCGCGTAGTTCTCGTCGGTGATCCAGTTCTCCTGCACGGGAGAGATGTACCACCAGCCGCGCGCGGCCGCCGCGGCCGCGAGGTCGCGGTCGATGCGGGCGGTGGCCTTCTGCACGGGCAGCACCTGCGGCGCCGGCCCCAGGATCACGATCTGCGCGCGCGGATACTTCTGCGCCAGGGCGTCCCAGGCGGCATCCACCGCCCCGCGGTATCCGGATGCCGAAAGCCGCCGGTCGTTGATCGATCCCTGCACGACGATGAGGTCGGGATCGAGGCTCGGGTCGAGAGTCGCGATGCGGGCGCCGTAGTCGGGCCCGTCGATGCCGGGCTTGAGGTAGCCCGACCCGCGCACCCCGTCGACGATCGTCGTCCACCCGGCCAGCTCGGCGACGACGTAGGCGTAGCCCAGGGCCGGCGTCGAGGCGGCCGACCCGTACGTCCACGAGTCGCCGAAGATCAGGACGGTCGGGTTCTCCGGCAGGTCCAAGGATGCCGGGACGAGCGGCAGGGCCGCACTCCCGGGGCCGGCGGCGACGGTCGCCGCGGGCACGGTCCACGGCCGCCACAGGCACAGCGCGAAGACGACTGCGGCCGTCGCCGCGACGGCCGTCGCGGCCCACGCCAGCACGCGGGTGTGGGAGCGTGCGTCGGCGTGCATGGGTCGAGGGTAAGTCAGCTTTCCCACAAAACGGAAACGTGTCTTTCGCGCGCCGACTCGTGCCGCCGCACATCCGCTGCGCGTGCACCCCCGCGGGCATGCGAGGATACTTCGGTGCAACGCCTCGTGACCGCCGAACTCGACCTCGATCTGGGGGCATCCGTCGACCTCATCTTCCAGATCGCGGCGGCGCAGCCGGCCCCCGTGCTGCGCGAGGAGCTGACGTTCACGCAGGGCGACCGCGTGTACACGCCGACCGAGATCATCGACCAGTCGGGCAGTCGCCTGCACCGGCTGCTCGGCGAGTCGGGCGTGCTCGAGGTGCGGTACGAAGCGCTCATCGACGGCAGCGTCGCGGCCCGCTCCACGAGCGACCTCGAGGCCATCACGTACCTCCGCCCCAGCCGCTACTGCCAGTCCGACGAGGTGTTCGCCCAGGCCCGCCGCCAGTTCCGCGCACTCGCCGGATTCGACCTCATCGCCGCCGTGAGCGAGTTCGTCGCCACCAGCACGACGTACACGCCCGGTCTCAGCCAGGGGACCGACTCGGCCGTCACGACGCTCATGACCGGGCAGGGTGTCTGCCGCGACTACGCGCACGTCGTCATCGCCCTGCTGCGCGCGATGGACATGCCCGCCCGCTATGCCGCCTGTTATGCCCCGGGGCTGCGCCCGATGGACTTCCACGCCGTGGCCGAGGCGTACGTCGACGGCAGCTGGTACGTCATCGACGCGACGCGCCTGGCCAACCGGCATTCGCTCGTGCGCATCGCCACCGGCCGTGACGCCGCCGACTGCGCCTTCCTCAGCTACCACGGCGGCCACGTGAGCCTGAAGCACATGCGCGTCGACGCCTGCGTCGTGCCGGGCGATGTCGCCGAGGCGATGGATGCCGCCGGTTCTCCCGCATCCGCCGGGCTCGCCGCGTCGCCCGCCGCATCCGCCGGGCTCGCCGCGTCGCCCGCCGCATCCGTCGGGCTCGCCGCGTCCGACCCCACCCTCGACGACGCCACCGAACTCGTCCAACTCGCCTAGCCGCCCGCCGCCCTCCGCCCACCGCACTCCCCGTCGAGACTGCATCGGTGCACCGAGACAGCAATCGGCAGCAGCAGTCTCGGTGCACGGATGCTGTCTCGCGGGCGGATGCCGCGCGCAGGCGCCGAGGCGGATGCCGCGGGCGCCGCGATGCGGCGCCCGTAGACTTGTCGGGTTATGAACCCTGATGCGCTCTCCGCCGCCCTGCTCGCCGTCATCGCCCCGCTCGCCGAGGCGCGGCGCCCCGGCGCGAGCGACGCACTGACGGCGGACGACCTCCCGCTGGAGCGCCCGCGCAATCGCGACCACGGCGACTGGGCCTCCAACGCCGCGCTCAAGCTCGGCAAGAGCCTGGGCGCGAACCCGCGCGAGTTCGCACAGCAGATCGCCGACGCGCTCGCCCAGACCGACGGCATCGCGAGCGTCGAGGTCGCCGGCCCCGGTTTCATCAACATCCGGCTGGAGGCGGGCGCCGCCGGTGCCCTGGCGAAGACGATCGTGGATGCCGGCGCCGCCTTCGGCACGAACGACAGCCGCGCCGACGAGGTCATCAACCTCGAGTTCGTGAGCGCCAACCCGACCGGCCCCATCCACCTCGGCGGCACGCGCTGGGCGGCCGTCGGCGACGCGCTCGCCCGCATCCTCGCCAGTCAGGGCGCCCAGGTCACGCGGGAGTACTACTTCAACGACCACGGCGCGCAGATCGACCGCTTCGCCCGCAGCCTCGTCGCCGCCCACGAGGGCCTCCCGACGCCCGAAGACGGCTACGGCGGCGATTACATCCACGACATCGCCGCGCGCGTCGTCGCGGCCTACGACGCCGACATCGACGCCCTCGACCCTGCCGCGAAGCAGGAGGCGTTCCGCGAGATCGGCGTCGGCCTCATGTTCGCCGAGATCAAGCAGAGCCTGCACGAGTTCGGCGTCGACTTCGACGTCTACTTCCACGAGAACGACCTGCACGACTCCGGCGCCGTCGCGCACGCCGTCGAGCGCCTCCGTGAGCTCGGCCACATCTTCGAGCTCGACGGCGCCGTGTGGCTGCGCAGCACCGAGTTCGGCGACGACCGCGATCGCGTCATCATCCGCTCCAACGGCGAGCCGGCCTACTTCTCCGGCGACCTCGCGTACTACCTGAACAAGCGCGAGCGCGGCTTCAACCGCTGCATCATCATGCTGGGTGCCGACCACCACGGCTACGTCGGCCGCATGCAGGCGATGTGCGCGGCGTTCGGCGACGTGCCGGACGTCACCCTGCAGATCCTCATCGGGCAGCTGGTCAACCTCGTCAAAGACGGCCAGCCGGTGCGGATGTCCAAGCGCGCCGGCACCGTCGTCACGCTCGAAGACCTCGTCGAGATCGTCGGGGTGGATGCCGCCCGCTACGCCCTCACTCGCAGCTCGGCCGACTCGAACCTCGACATCGACCTCGATCAGCTGCAGAAGCGCACCAACGACAACCCGGTCTTCTACGTGCAGTATGCGCACGCCCGCACGCACAACGTCGCGCGCAACGCGGCATCCCTCGGCGTCGACCGCGGTGCCTTCGTGCCCGAGCTGCTCGACCACGAGACCGAATCGGCGCTGCTGGGCGGCCTGCAGGAGTTCCCGCGCGTGGTCGCGTTCGCCGCCGAGGTGCGCGAACCGCACCGTGTCGCGCGCTATCTCGAGGAACTCGCCGGCCTCTACCACCGCTGGTACGACAACTGCCGGGTCACCCCGCTCGGCGACGAGGAGGTCACCGATCTGCATCGCACGCGCCTGTGGCTGAGCGACGCCACCGGCCAGGTGCTGCGCAACGGACTGACCCTCCTCGGCGTGAGCGCGCCCGAGCGCATGTGACGGATGCCGGCATGAACAGCGCGACCCCCGACGAGTACCCGACGCTGCCCGATCCGCACACGCAGTGGATGCTGCAGACTCCGGCCGCGCCGCCGACGCTCGTCGCGCCGACGCAGCCCGCGTCGCGCCGGCGCAGCCGGTGGCCCTGGATCGTCGCGCTCGTGGTCGTCGCGGCGCTCGCCGCCTGCGCGTGGGTCGTGGGGGAGTACATCGCCCGGGGCATCGTGGAGCGTACGATCCGTGAGCAGCTGATCGAGAACCTGAACCTGCCCGCCGACCAGCAGATCGATGTGGACGTTCCCGGCGCGATCTTGCCGCAGCTGATCGCGGGCAGCCTCGGGCAGGTCACCGTCTCGTCCGACGACGTACCGCTCGGCGGAGCGGACAGCGGGGCTGCGCTCGCGGCGGATGTCCGCATCGTCGTGGACGACGTCCCGATCCGCGGCGGCGTCGACTGGAGCAGCGCGACCGGGACGATCACGATCGACGAGGCCCAGCTGAACACGCTGCTCGGCACGATCGACGGCTTCCCGATCGACACCGTGACGCTCGACCCGCCCGATGTCGGCATCTCGATGGAGCTCCAGCTGTGGGCGCTGACGGTGCCGGTCGGCGTCGACCTGACTCCGACCGTCGACAACGGCGAACTCGTGCTCACCCCGCAGACGCTGCGGGTGGCCGGCGCCGAGGTGGAGGCATCCGCCCTCGTCGACCAGTTCGGCGCGATTGCCACCACCGTCATCCGCGACTGGCACGTGTGCATCGCGCAGTACTACCCGGCCGGGGTCACGCTCACCGGCGTCGAAGTCACGCGCGATGGCCTCACCGCGACCGTCGAGATCGACAGCGCGATCCTGCGTGACGCCGCCGCCCAGGCCACGGGCACCTGCAGCTGACCCGCGGCGCTCGCGTCGCCGCGGCGCTCGCGTCGCCCGCCCCGCGCTGTCGCCCGCCCGCTCGCGCTGCCGCCCGCCCGCTCGCGTTGTCGCCCGTCTGCTCGCGCTGTTGTTTTCGGCACGCGCTGTTGAAATTTCCGCAGCGCGTGCAGGTTTCGGCAGCGTGAGAGGAGCGGCGCGCGCAGCCGGGCGACGGGCGCAGCCGGGCGACGCGCGCAGCCGGGCGGCGGATGCCGAACCTCCCCGCGAGCGGCCGACGCATGCGCCGGGCGGCATGAGCGGGTGCCATAGACTTTCAGGATGCCCGGCGTGACGCGACCGCCGGCGTCCGAACCCGCCCGATTCTCCGAACCCGCCCGATTGGTGCCCGAACGTGTCCGCCGCCCCTGACCGCCCGCTCGTGCCGGAGTGGCTCCGCGTGCCCGACGACGCGAACCACCTCGTCGAGAAGGTGTGGCCGGCATCCGCCCACCGCGACGAGCACGGCGAACTCGTGATCGCCGGCATCGCGGCGTCGGCGCTGCGCGAGAGCTTCGGCACGCCGCTGTACGTCCTCGACGAGGCCGGGGTGCGGGAGCGTGCCCGCCGGGTGCGCGAGGCGTTCCAGGCCGCCGCGGCCCGCCACGGCGTGCAGGCGCGCGTGTACTACGCCGGCAAGGCGTTCCTGTCGACCGAGATCGTGCGGTGGGTCACCGAGGAGGGGCTCGCCGTCGACGTCGCCACCGGCGGCGAGCTGGCCGTCGCCCTCGCCGGCGGCGCCGAACCGGGGCGCATCGGCCTGCACGGCAACAACAAGTCGGTCGCCGAGCTCGAGCGCGCCGTCGACCTCGGCGTCGGCTCGATCGTGCTCGACTCGATGATCGAGCTCGAGCGGCTCGCCGCCATCATCGAGCGCGCCGGCACGTCGCGCGACGCCGGCGACATCGAGCCGCAGAACGTGCTCGTACGCGTCAACAGCGGGGTGCACGCCGAGACCCACGACTTCCTCGCGACGGCCCACGAAGACCAGAAGTTCGGCTTCGCCCTCGACGACGCGCCCGCCGTGGTCGCCCGCATCCGGGAACTGCCGGGCCTGCGCTTCGTCGGCCTGCACTGCCACATCGGCTCGCAGATCTTCGGCACCCGCGGCTTCGAGGAGTCGGCCGCCCGTCTCGTCGAGCTGCACGCGCAGCTGCTGGCCGGCGGTGAGGTGTACGTCCTCAACCTCGGCGGCGGATTCGGCATCGCCTACACCTCCGCCGACGAGCCCGTCGAGATCGAGCGGCTCGCCGACGGCATCGTCGACGCCGTGGCGCGCGAGTGCGAGGTGCGCGGCATCGCGCTGCCGAACCTCGCGTTCGAACCGGGCCGCACCATCGTCGGCCGCGCCGGCGTCACCCTGTACGAGGTCGGCACGGTCAAGCCGGTGCGCGTGACCGACGACCTCGAGCGCCTCTACGTGAGCGTCGACGGCGGCATGAGCGACAACGCCCGGCCGGCGCTGTACGGCGCGCAGTACTCCGCGCGGCTCGCGTCGCGCACCTCGGATGCCGCCCCCGCTCTCGCCCGCGTCGTCGGACGCCACTGCGAGTCGGGCGACATCGTCGTCGAGGCCGAGTACCTGCCCGGCGACGTGACGCCCGGCGACCTGCTGGCGGTGCCCGCGACGGGCGCCTACTGCTTCGCCCTGGCCAGCAACTACAACTTCGTGCCCAGGCCGCCGGTCGTCGCCGTCCGCGACGGGCAGGCGCGCGTCATCGTGCGCGGCGAGAGCATCGACGACCTGTTGGCGCGCGACGCCGGCATCGCCGCTTCCCGACCCGTCCCGACCCCGGAGGACTCCCTGTGACCGACACCCGCCGCCTGCGCGTGGCTCTCCTGGGCGGGGGCGCCGTGGGCTCCCAGGTCGCCCACCTGCTGCGCGCGCACAGCGACGAGCTCGCCGGCCGCGCCGGCGCCGCGCTCGACCTCGTCGGCATCGCCGTGCGCGACCTCGACGCCCCGCGCGACGCCCCGCTGCCGCGCGAGCTGTTCACGACGGATGCCGAGCAGCTGATCGTCGGCGCCGACATCGTCATCGAGCTCATGGGCGGCATCGAGCCGGCGCGCACCGGCATCCTGCTCGCGCTGAGCTCGGGCGCCGACGTCGTCACCGCCAACAAGGCGCTGCTGGCCACCCACGGCCCGGAGATCTTCGACGCCGCCGACCAGGTCGGGGCGTCGGTGTACTACGAGGCCGCCGTCGCGGGTGCGATCCCCATCATCCGCCCGCTGCGCGACTCGCTCGCCGGCGACCGGGTGCAGCGGATCATGGGCATCGTCAACGGCACGACCAATTACATCCTCGACCGGATGGACCGCGAGGGCAGCGACTTCGCCGCGGTGCTCGGCGACGCGCAGGCGCTCGGCTACGCCGAGGCCGACCCGACCGCCGACGTGGAGGGCTACGACGCGGCGCAGAAGGCCGCCATCCTCGCGTCGCTCGCGTTCCACACCGCCGTGCCGCTGGATGCCGTGCACCGCGAGGGCATCACGCAGATCGACGCGCAGACGATGGATGCCGCCCGTCACGCCGGCTACGTCATCAAGCTGCTCGCCGTGTGCGAGCGCGTCGTCGGCGGCGCGGAGGGCGGCGGTGACGCCATCTCGGTGCGCGTGTATCCCGCGCTCGTCGACCGCGACCACCCCCTCGCCAGCGTGCACGGCGCCAACAACGCCGTCTTCGTGCAGGCCGAGGCGGCCGGCGACCTCATGTTCTACGGCGCCGGGGCCGGCGGCGTGCAGACCGCGTCGGCCGTGCTCGGCGACGTCGTCTCGGCCGCGCGGCGGCACCTCGCCGGCGGCGTCGGCGTGGGGGAGTCCACGCGGGCGAACCTGCCGGTGCTGCCGATCGGCACCCTCACGACGCGCTACCAGATCACGCTGGAGGTCGCCGATCAGCCGGGCGTGCTGGCGACGGTGGCCGGCATCCTCAGCGACGGCAACGTGTCGATCGCGACGGTCGAGCAGACCGTCATCACCGCAGCAGACGGCGCACCGGGAACGGCCCGGATCGTCATCGGAACCCACCGGGCCCTCGAACAGGATCTGGGCGAGACCGTCGACCACCTCGCCGCCAGCGGCGTCGTGGCGCGCGTCGTCTCGGTCCTTCGGGTCGAGGGCGACTGAGAAGGTACACCGGAAGAAGGAGACGGAAATGGCACATCTCTGGCAGGGCGTCCTGCGCGAATACGCCGATCGGCTCGGCGTCACCGACGCGTCGACCGTCGTCACGCTCGGCGAGGGCGGCACGCCGCTGATCCCGGCGGCGGCGCTGTCGCGGATGACCGGCGCCGACGTGTACGTGAAGTTCGAGGGGATGAACCCGACCGGGTCGTTCAAGGACCGCGGCATGACGGTCGCGCTCTCGCGCGCCGTCGAGCACGGCGCCAAGGCCGTCATCTGCGCGTCGACCGGCAACACCTCGGCATCTGCCGCCGCGTACGCGGCGCACGCGGGGATCACGGCGGCCGTCCTCGTGCCCGAGGGCAAGATCGCGATGGGCAAGCTCAGTCAGGCCGTCATCCACGGCGGGCGGCTCATCCAGATCCGCGGTAACTTCGACGACTGCCTCGAGATCGCGCGCGAGCTGGCCGACAACTACCCCGTGCACCTCGTCAACTCGGTCAACCCCGATCGCATCGAGGGGCAGAAGACGGCCGCGTACGAGATCGTCTCGCAGCTGGGCGACGCGCCCGACTTCCACTTCATCCCGGTCGGCAACGCGGGCAACTACACGGCGTATTCGCGCGGCTACCGCGAGGAGGCCGCCCGCGGCGCCGCCACCAGGGTGCCGCGGATGTTCGGTTTCCAGGCCGAGGGCTCGGCGCCGCTCGTGCGCGGCGAGGTCGTCAAGAACCCCGAGACGATCGCCTCGGCGATCCGCATCGGCAACCCGGCCTCGTGGGATCTCGCGCTCGAGGCGCGCGCGGCGACCGACGGATACTTCGGCGCCATCGACGACGACCGCATCCTGGCGGCGCAGAAGCTGCTCGCCGCGACGGCGGGCGTCTTCGTCGAGCCGGGCTCGGCGATCAGCGTCGCGGGTCTGCTCGACCGCGCCGAGGCCGGTCAGCTCCCGGCCGGCGCGAAGGTCGTGCTGACCGTCACCGGCCACGGCCTGAAAGACCCGCAGTGGGCGCTGCGCAACCCCGACGGCACCGAGGTGAGCCCGACCGTCGTCGACGCGACGACCAGCGAGGTCGCTGCCGTGCTCGACCTGGCATGAGCGTGGCACGCACCGTCGCCGTCCGCGTGCCGGCGACCAGCGCCAACCTCGGCCCCGGGTTCGACACCCTCGGCCTCGCGCTGAGCGTGTACGACGAGCTGACCGTCACGGCGCTGCCCGGTCCCGGGCTGGAGATCATCGTCGCCGGCCAGGGCGCCGGCGAGGTGCCGCTGGACGGCTCGCACCTCGTCGTGCGCTCGATGGCGTACGCGTTCGAGGCGGTCGGGCGGCAGCTTCCCGGCATCCGGCTCGTGGCGCACAACACGATCCCGCACGGCCGGGGGATGGGGTCGTCGGGCGCCGCCGTCGTCGCGGGGCTGCTCGCGGCCAAGGGGCTGCTGGAGGGCGAGGTCGAGTTCAGCGACGAGACGCTGCTGCGCCTGGCGACCGAGCTGGAGGGACACCCCGACAACGTGGCGCCCGCGCTGTTCGGCGGCCTCACGATCGCGTGGATGGACGAGACCGGCCCGCAGCACAAGAAGCTCCTCGTGCACCGCGGGGTGTCGCCGCTCGTGTTCGTGCCGGAGTTCACGATGTCGACGTCGGTCGCCCGCGGGCTCGCACCGCTGCAGGTGACCCGCGAGGATGCCGTGTTCAACGTCTCGCGCTCCGCGCTGCTGATCGCCGCCCTCACCCAGAGCCCCGAGCTGCTGCTGGCCGCGACGGAGGACAAGCTGCACCAGTCGTACCGCGCCGCGGCGATGCCGGCGACCGATGAACTGGTGCGGGCGCTGCGCGCGCGCGGTTTCGCCGCCGTCGTCTCGGGTGCGGGGCCAGCGTGCTCGTGCTCGCCGACGGTCCGGGCCGACGCGTCGACGCCGCCGAGGTCGCGCGCACGGTGTCGGACACCCCGTGGGAGCCGCTCATGCTCGCCGTGGACGTCAGGGGTGGTACAGTGAAGAACCATACGGAGGGTGCCACGGCGTGACCGTGAATCTGGCCTCCATCGCATTTCTGCGAACCCCCGCATAACCTCCACGCCTTCTTCGGCTGCCCGCTCCGGGCGACCGCGACGCGCGCGGCAAGGCCGGCGTCCGTCGTGGACGGCGCCCATGCGGACCTGTCCTTTCCACACAGCAAGAGGGAGAACTCGTGGAGTCCGTCTCCGAGATCCAGACTGAGAACACCGATGCCGCGCTCGACGATGCCGCGCCGGTGACCGAAGAGAACACGGCCGAAGAGGCCGCCGCGGAGGCCGCGGAAGCCGCCGAGGAGGCCGCGGAGGCTGCCGAGGAGGCCGCTGACGAGGTCGCCGCCGTGGAGGCCGTCGCCGAGCTCGCCGCCGCGAACGCGCCGGTCGAGGTCGCCTCGGAGAGCCCCGAGCTCGTCCAGGTGCCGACAGAGGCCGCCGCCGAGGAAGCGCCCGCCGCCGAGGCCGCGCCCGTCAAGGCGCCGCGCAAGCGTGCGCCGCGCCGCGCGAAGAGCACCGACGTCGCCGCAGCCGAGCAGGCCGCCGACCAGCCTGCCGCCGACCAGGCCGCCGAGGGCGCCGATGCCGCCGCCGAGCAGCCGGCCGAACCCGCGACGGATGCCGCCACGCAGCCTGCCGAGGGTGCTGAGGCTCCGGCATCCGCCGAGGGCGACACGCCCGCCGAGGGCGAGGCGCCCGCGGAAGGCGAGACGCCGACCCGCTCGCGCAGCCGCTCGCGCAGCCGCAACCGCAACCGCGGCCAGAAGACCGACGGCAACCAGAACGCTCAGAGCGCCGTCGAGGAGACCAAGCCCGCCGACGCCGACGACGAGCAGCAGGGCGCGGCCCGCGGGCGTCAGCGCAACAAGCGCCGCGGCCCGAACCAGACCGGCGACGAGTTCGAGACCGAGATCGGTGAGGACGATGTCCTCATCCCGATCGCCGGCATCCTCGACGTGCTCGACAACTACGCATTCGTGCGCACCACCGGCTACCTGCCCGGCCCGAGCGACGTGTACGTGTCGCTCGGCCAGGTCAAGAAGTACAACCTGCGCAAGGGCGACGCGGTCGTCGGCGCCATCAAGCAGCCGCGCGAGGGCGAGCAGTCGAGCCGCCAGAAGTACAACGCGCTGGTCAAGGTCGACGCCATCAACGGCCTGTCCGTCGACGATGCGGCGAGCCGCGTCGAGTTCGGCGCGCTCACGCCCCTGTACCCGCAGGAGCGCCTGCGTCTGGAGACCGCGCCGGAGAAGCTGACGCAGCGCATCATCGACCTCGTCGCCCCGATCGGCAAGGGCCAGCGCGGCCTCATCGTCGCCCCGCCCAAGGCCGGCAAGACGATCGTGCTGCAGCAGATCGCGAACGCCATCGCGATCAACAACCCCGAAGTGCACCTCATGGTCGTGCTCGTCGACGAGCGCCCCGAAGAGGTCACCGACATGCAGCGCACCGTCAAGGGCGAGGTCATCGCGTCGACCTTCGACCGTCCGGCCGAAGACCACACGACGGTCGCCGAGCTCGCCATCGAGCGCGCCAAGCGCCTCGTCGAGCTCGGCCGCGACGTCGTCGTGCTGCTCGACTCGATCACGCGCCTGGGCCGGGCCTACAACATCTCCGCGCCCACCAGCGGTCGCGTGCTCACGGGCGGCGTCGACGCCTCGGCGCTCTACCCGCCGAAGCGCTTCTTCGGCGCGGCGCGCAACATCGAAAACGGCGGATCGCTCACGATCCTCGCGACGGCGCTCGTGGAGACCGGCTCCAAGATGGACGAGGTCATCTTCGAGGAGTTCAAGGGCACCGGCAACAGCGAGCTGCGCCTTTCCCGCCAGCTCGCCGACAAGCGCATCTTCCCGGCCGTCGACGTCAACGCGTCGTCCACGCGCCGCGAGGAGATGCTGATGAGCCCCGACGAGGTCAAGATCAGCTGGAAGCTGCGCCGCGCCCTCGCCGGGCTCGACCCGCAGCAGGCGCTGGAGGTCATCCTCGGCAAGCTCAAGGAGACGAGCTCGAACGTCGAGTTCCTGCTCCAGATGCAGAAGTCGATCCCGGCTCCGGCTCGTGACACCCACTCCGGCGGGCACAGCCACGGGCACGAGAACAACATCCGCTGAGCGCGTGTTCGAGTCCGTCCAGGGGCTGATCGACGAGCACCGCGCCGTTCAGGAGGAGCTCTCCGACCCGGCCGTGCACGCCGACGCCGCCCGCGCGAAGCGCGTCAACCGGCGCTACGCCGAGCTGTCGCGCATCGTGAAGGCGCACGAGGACTGGGTGGCGGCATCCGACGACCTCGATGCCGCGCGCGAGCTCGCGCGGGAGGACGAGGCCTTCGCCGCCGAAATCCCGGTCTTGGAAGAGCAGCTCGCCCTGGCGCAGGAGCGCCTGCGGCGGCTGCTCATTCCGCGCGATCCCGACGACGCGCGCGATGTCATCATGGAGATCAAGCAGGGCGAGGGCGGTGCCGAGTCGGCGCTGTTCGCGGCCGACCTGCTGCGGATGTACCTGCAGTACGCCGCCTCGCGGGGGTGGAAGACCGAACTGCTGGAGCGCAACGAGTCCGACCTCGGCGGCTACAAGGACGTCCAGGTCGCGATCAAGGGCACGTCGTCCGACCCCGCACAGGGAGTCTGGGCGCACCTGAAGTACGAGGGCGGCGTGCACCGCGTGCAACGCGTGCCCGCGACCGAGTCGCAGGGGCGCATCCACACCTCGACGACCGGCGTGCTCGTCTTCCCGGAGGTGGACGAGCCCGAAGAGGTGCAGATCGATGCGAACGACCTGAAGATCGACGTCTTCCGTTCGTCGGGTCCGGGTGGGCAGTCGGTCAACACGACCGACTCGGCGGTGCGCATCACGCACCTCCCGAGCGGCATCGTCGTGTCGATGCAGAACGAGAAGAGCCAGCTGCAGAACCGCGAGGCGGGCATGCGCGTGCTGCGTGCGCGCCTGCTCGCGAAGCAGCAGGAGGAACGGGATGCCGCGGCATCCGACGCCCGCAGGTCGCAGATCCGGGGGATGGACCGGTCGGAGCGCATCCGTACGTACAACTTTCCGGAGAACCGTATCGCCGACCACCGTACGGGGTACAAGGCCTACAACCTCGATCAGGTGATGGACGGCGCGCTCGCCCCGATCATCGAGTCGGCGATCGCCGCCGACGAAGAGGCGCGCCTGGCCGCCCTCGGCTCCGATGCCTGAGCACGCCGCCGGCGGCTCGGCGCCGGCATCCTCACGCTGTCGTTTTCGGCACGCGCGCCTGAAAGTTCAGCAGCGCGTGCCGAAAACGACAGCGCGAACGAGGGATGCCGCTACGCTCGCGGTATGGTCATGTTTCTCATCCGTGCGTTGATCTTCCTCGTGTCGGCGGCGGTCGGGCTCATCGTCGCCGACCTCGTGCTGCCCGGCTTCACGATCGAGTGGAGCAACCCGGTCGGCTTCATCCTGGCGATCGTGATCTTCGCGATCCTGCAGAGCGTCCTCGCCCCGTGGCTGGCGACCGTCGCGCGCCGCAAGGCCCCGGCGCTGCTGGGCGGCATCGGCATCGTGTCGTCGTTCGTCGCGCTCCTGATCGTCGTGATCGTCCCGGGTGCGGGGCTGACCATCGGCACCCCGTGGTGGACGTGGGTGCTCGCCCCCGTCATCGTGTGGCTCGTGACGGCGCTCGCCACGTGGCTGCTGCCCGCCCTCTTCATCAAGAAGAAGGTGGAAGCCAAGCGCGCCGCCTGACGCCGCGCCGCCTTCATCCGTCACGAATCGCGGCGATCCGGCGAAATGGACGCTGTTTGCGCCGGATGAGGCGGGGCGCGCCGCCTTCATCCGTCGCGAATCGCGGCGATCCGGCGGAATGGACGTCGTTTGCGCCGGATGAGCCCGGCGGACGCCCGGGCGGCTAGATGACGTACTCGGGCGCCTGCAGCAGTGCGGGGTTGTCGTCGCCGCTCGCGCGCTTGCGCGGCTTGGCGGGCACGCCCACGAGCACGGAGTCTTCCGGCGCGTCGCGCGTCACGACGGCGTTCGCGCCCACGACCGTGCCCGAGCCGATGTGGATGGGGCCGAGGATCTTCGCGCCCGCGCCCACGGCCACGCCGTCGCCGAGCGTCGGATGCCGCTTGCCGGCGTCACGCGTCTGACCGCCCAGCGTCACCCCGTGGTACAGCATGACGTCGTCGCCCACCTCGGCGGTCTCGCCGATGACGATCCCCATGCCGTGGTCGATGAAGAACCGGCGCCCGATGGTGGCCCCCGGGTGGATCTCGATGCCCGTCAGCCACCGCGTCACCTGCGACAGGGCACGCGCGGCGAACCGGAAGCCCCGCGTCCACAGCGCGTGTGCGAGGCGGTACGACCAGATCGCGTGCAGCCCCGAGTACAGCACCGCGATCTCCCACTCGCTGCGGGCCGCGGGGTCGCGCAGTTTCGCCGCCGCGAGGTCTTCGCGCACGCGCGCGTACGCGCCGATCCGTTCGCTCATTTCGTGGCTTCCTCCTGCAGGTGCGCGTACAGCGCCGTGGACAGATGACGTTCGCCGGCATCCGGCACGAGATCACGACGATGCGCGAGCACCTCGGCATCCGTCCCGGCGGTGTGCGCGTGCGGGCGCACCGGATGCGTCTCGCCGAACGCGGTGGTGATGTCTTCGTGGATGCCGGGCACGGCCGGGATCAGTCCTCGCGCAGGTCGTCGAACAGCGCGGTCGACAGGTAGCGCTCGCCGGTGTCGGGGAGGACGACGACGATGTTCTTGCCGGCGCTCTCGGGGCGCGCGGCGATCTGCAGCGCGGCCCAGGCGGCCGCTCCCGACGAGATGCCGACGAAGATGCCCTCCTGCGCCGCCAGTGCACGCGCGGTGTCGATCGCGTCGTCGAACTCGACCGTGACGATCTCGTCGAACACGCCGGTGTCGAGGATCGGCGGCACGAAGTTCGGGCCGATGCCCTGGATCTTCGCCGGGCCCGGGGTGCCGGTCGACAGCAGGGGAGAGGCGGCCGGCTCGACGGCGACGACCTGCACGTCGGGCTTGCGCTCCTTCAGCACCTGGCCGACACCGGTGATGGTGCCGCCGGTGCCGATGCCGGCGACGAACACGTCGACGTCGCCGTCGGTGTCGCGCCAGATCTCCTCGGCGGTGGTCTTGCGGTGGATCGCCGGGTTGGCGGCGTTCTCGAACTGCTTCGCGAGGATCGCGCCGGGGGTCTCGGCGACGATCTCCTCGGCCTTGGCCACGGCGGCCTTCATGCCGCCGGCCGGGTCGGTGAGCACGAGCTCGGCGCCGAAGCGCTTCAGCAGCTGGCGGCGCTCGATCGACATCGACGACGGCATCGTCAGGATGACCTTGTAGCCGCGCGCGGCACCCACGAGCGCCAGCGCGATGCCGGTGTTGCCGCTCGTGCCCTCGACGATCGTGCCGCCGGGCTGCAGCGCCCCCGACGCCTCGGCGGCGTCGATGATGGCGATGCCGATGCGGTCCTTCACGCTCGACCCGGGGTTGAAGAACTCGAGCTTGGCGAGCACCGTGCCGGGCAGGCCCGCGCTGACGCGATTGAGGCGCACCAGGGGAGTGTTGCCGAATGCGCTCGTGATGTCGGAGTGGATGCCGGACATGGCCTGCCTTTCATCGGGATGACAAGTCGAACCAGCCTATGCGGCCCGGTTATTCCCGCGCTGAATGTGACGAATCATCACGGCTAGGCTGGCAAGGCTCATGACCTCGACACTGTCCGCCCTGCTGCGCGCCGCCGCGGCGACGCTCGCCGACGCCGGCGTGCCGACCCCGGAGGTCGACGCGGAACTGCTGGCCGCCCACGCCTTCGGCCTCAGCCGGGGCGAGGTGGCGGCGGCATCCATCCGCGGCGACGCGGCCCCCGCAGACACCGCGGCGTTCGCCGAGCTCTTGGCCCGGCGCGCTGCGCGCGAGCCGCTGCAGCACCTCACCGGGCTCGCGCCGTTCCGCCATCTGGAACTGGCCGTCGGGCCGGGCGTCTTCGTGCCGCGGCCCGAGACCGAGCTCGTCGCGCAGCTCGCGATCGACGCGCTCCTGGCGGTGCCGGATGCCGCCCCCGTCGCGGTCGATCTCGGCACCGGCTCGGGGGCGATCGCCCTGGCGATGGCGACCGAGGTGCCGCACGCGCGGGTGTACGCGGCCGAGAGCTCGGCGGACGCGTTCGGCTGGACGCAGCGCAACTTCGCCGCGCACGCACCGCACGCGCACCTGGCGTTCGCCGACCTCGCCGATGCGTTCGCCGACCTCGACGGGACGGTCGCGGTCGTCGTCTCCAACCCGCCGTACGTCCCGGACGACGCGATCCCGCGCGACCCGGAGGTGCGGCTGTTCGACCCGCCCGCCGCCCTGTACGGCGGAGTGGACGGGCTCGACGTCGTGCGGGTGCTGTCGGGCGTCGGGATGCGGCTGCTGCGCCCCGGCGGGACGCTGGTCATCGAGCACGGCGAGTGGCAGGGCGGCCCCGTGCGGGAGCTCCTCACCGCCGACGGCTGGCGCGCCGCGGCGACCCACCTCGACCTCACCCTGCGCGACCGCGCGACCACGGCGCTGCGGCCCTGAGGGGAGCCCGCCGTAGACTGGGACGGTTATGTCCGACCTCTTCGACTGCCGCGATTCGGAGCAGCTGCTGCCCGGCATGCGCCGAGCCCGTCAGGCCATCGCTCGCGGCGAGCTCGTGGTCCTGCCCACCGATACGGTGTACGGCGTCGCCGCGGACGCGTTCAGCCCCGGTGCCGTCGCGGCGCTGCTGGCGGCCAAGGGCCGGGGCCGGCAGTCGCCGCCGCCGGTGCTCGTGGGCAGCCTGGGCGCGATGCGGGCGCTCGTGGCCGAGGTGCCCGAACCGGTCGAACGGCTCGTCGCGCGGTTCTGGCCCGGGGCCTGACGATCGTGCTCCCCGCCCAGCCGTCGCTGTCGTGGGATCTGGGCGAGACCGGCGGCACGGTGGCAGTGCGGATGCCGGCGGAGCGCCTCACTGTGGAACTGCTCGAAGACTGCGGACCGCTGGCGGTCTCCAGCGCCAATCTCACCGGCATGCCCGCCGCGATCGACGTGCATCACGCGGTCGACATGCTCGGCGACGCCGTCGCGGTGTATCTCGACGGCGGGCCGTCGACGCACGGCGTGGCGTCCACGATCATCGACGCCACGGGCCTGGCAGTCGGCGGCGATCGCCCGGTGCGGGTGCTGCGCGAGGGCGCGGTCTCGCGCGCCGCGCTGTCGGAGGTGCTCGGCGACCTGCTCGAGCCCGCCGCCGCCGACGCGCCGCTGCCCGGCGACGGGGCGCGGGAGTGACGGCCTCGCTGGTCATCGTCCTGCTGACGGCACCGATCACCCTGGGCCTGACCTGGGTGGTGTGGCGTCTCGGGCTGCGGTTCAGGCTGTACCCGGAGATCCGCGAGCGTGACGTGCACACGACGCCCAAGCCCCGCGTCGGCGGCGTCGCGATGTTCTTCGGCCTGCTGGCGGCATTCGCGATGTCGACGCAGAGCGAGTGGTTCTCGATCCTGTGGAGCAAGCCCGCGACGGTCTGGTCGATCCTCGGCGCGGCCGCGCTCATCGTCGCGGTGGGCCTGGCCGACGACCTGTGGGATCTGGACTGGATGGTCAAGCTCGGCGCCCAGTTCCTCGCCGCCGGCATCGTGGTGGGGCTCGGCGGCGTGCAGATCTTCTTCCTCCCGTTCGGCGGGCAGATCGTCGTCTCCAGCTGGATCAGCTTCACGCTGTCGGTGTTCGCGATCGTCATCGTCATGAACGCGGTGAACTTCATCGACGGACTCGACGCACTCGTGGCCGGGGTCGCGCTCATCGCGAACGCCGTGTTCTTCGTGTACACCTACCTCGTCATGCGCGACCAGGGCTACGCGAGCTATTCGAACCTCGCCTCGTTCCTGGCGGTCGCCCTCGTCGCGGTGTGCATCGGGTTCCTCCCGCTGAACTGGAACCCGTCGAAGCTGTTCATGGGCGACTCCGGAGCCCTGCTCATCGGCCTGCTGATGGCGACCTCGGCCATCCTGTTCACCGGCGGGCTCGACCCGAACCTGCTGGGCAACAACGATCTGTTCGGCCGTTCGCAGCTGCTCGGTGCCTTCATCCCGATCCTGCTGCCGGTGGTGGTCGTGCTGCTGCCGCTGCTCGACTTCGCCATGGCCGTCGTCCGCCGGCTCGCGCGCGGCTCCTCGCCCTTCTCGCCCGACCGCGGGCACCTGCACCACCGCATGCTCGACATGGGTCACAGCGACCGCGATGCCGTCCTCGCGTTCTACGCCTGGACCGCGGTCGTCTCGATCGGCGTGCTGCTGATGTACATCGGCACGGCGCAGGACTGGCCCGGCGGCTACCTCATCGGCATCGTGTACGTGCTGATCGGCGTCGCCGCGTGCCTCGTCGTCACGCTGCTGCCATCGCCGACGGATGCCGGCTCCCGCCCCGACGACTCTCCCTCGACCCCCGCCGCCAAGGAGGCCTGACATGACCACCACCTCTCCCGGTCCGAGCCCCGTGATGCGCGCCACGTTGACGTGGTCCGTCATCGTCGTGGGCGCCCTCGCGGTGATCGCCGCGCTCGTCGGCTGGCTGGTCGACGGCACGAATGGGCTTCTCAGCGGCGTGGCCGGCGTCGTGGTGTCGGGGCTGTTCCTGGGGCTGACGGCGCTCATCGTCGTGATCGCCGAGCGCACGCCCCAGGGCGACCCGCGCTTCTTCGTGATCTTCATCAGCGGCTGGCTCGTCAAGCTGCTCGTCTTCGTCGGCATCATGATCGTGCTGCGGATGCAGACGTGGGTGAGCCCGTACGTGCTGATCTTCTCGCTCGTGGCCGCGGTGCTGGCCTCCCTGATCGTCGACGTCGTCGCCTTCGTGCGCACCCGCGTCCCGTATGTCGGCGACGTGCCCCTGCCGGGGCCGGATCAGCTCGACGAGTAGGTCCGTCGATTTGCGCGGGCGCACCCGATTCTTGGTAGTGTGGAGGGGCGAGCGCGAGCCTCAACCGCCCCGGCCTGCCCAGGCCCATCGGGTTGAGAATCGTTGCATCCTTTCCCACCGCACGCACGTGTAACCCATCGTCGCACCGG
Organism: Microbacterium sp.; assembly: GCF_047602155.1. Lineage (GTDB taxonomy): Bacteria > Actinomycetota > Actinomycetes > Actinomycetales > Microbacteriaceae > Microbacterium. Next base: position 2,052,092 of record NZ_JASGHZ010000001.1, read on the forward strand.
CCTGTGCCAGTGCCCCGACAACGGAGCCGATCCAGTTGATACATGCCGCCTCGCTGATCGCCCGATTCGCAGCCAGCGACGGTGACAGCGGTTTCGAGGGTCCGTCGATCGACGAGTTCTTCCCGTCGGCGCTGCTGTTCGAAGGCACGCCGTTCGAGATCAACCGCCTCATGGCGATCCGCATCCTCGTGACGATCGTGCTCGTGCTGTGGCTGTGGCTTGCGACCCGTCGCCTGCAGATCGTGCCCACGAAGGCACAGGCGGCGTTCGAGTCGATCTTCATGTTCGTGCGCCAGGGGATCATCTACGACACCCTCGGCGAACAGCGTGGACGCCGGTACGAGCCGATCATCATGACGATCTTCTTCGTCACCCTCGGCATGAACCTCACCGGCACGATCCCCGGCCTGCAACTGGCCGGAACCGCGGCGATCGGCCTGCCCCTGATCATGGCCCTCGTGGCGTGGGTGATGTTCATCTACGCGGGGCTGCGCGAAAAGGGCGCCGGATACTGGAAGCACGCGCTGGTGATCCCCGGCGTGCCGCCCGTGCTGCACATCCTGCTCGTGCCGCTGGAGTTCCTCTCCACCTTCATCGTGCGCCCCGTCACGCTGACACTGCGTCTCACGATGAACATGATCGCCGGGCACATCCTGCTCGTGCTCTGCTTCACGGCGACCCAGTTCTTCTTCTTCACGGTGCTCGCCGACGGCAACCTGCTGGGTCTGCTCGGCGTCGGGACGTTCGCCTTCGGCATCGTCTTCACCGTGCTCGAGCTGTTCGTCGCCGCACTGCAGGCGTACGTCTTCGCCATCCTCTCCGCCATCTACATTCAGCTTTCGGTCGCCGACGAGCACTGACGGCGACCGCTGCACGACCACCCTGAAAGGAACCACCCGTGAATATCACTGGACAACTCGCCCCGCTCGCCTTCGGTCTGGCCGTCATCGGCTCGGGTATCGGCGTCGGCTACGTCATCGGCAAGACGATCGAGTCGGTGGCCCGTCAGCCCGAGATGCGCGGCCCGCTGAGCAGCCTGATGTTCCTCGGTGTCGCGCTCACCGAGGCCCTCTGCTTCATCGCGATCGGTGTGGCGTTCATCCCCTTCCCGTCTTGATCAGGCCCCCGGCCCTCAAGGAGTCTGAATGAACACCGCACTCGTCGTGGCGGCGGAAGAGTCGACGCACAGCCCGATTCTTCCCTCGACCCCCGACCTGATCTGGGGCACGATCTGCTTCGTGATCGTGCTGGTCGTCGTGCTCAAGGCGGCGCTGCCGCAGATGAACGCCATGCTCGCGGCCCGCAAGGACGCGATCGAGGGCGAACTGGCGCGTGCCGCCGAGACGAAGCAGCGCGCCGAGGCGGCGCTCGAGCAGTACACCGCACAGCTCAGCGATGCCCGGCGTGAGGCCGGCGAGATCCGCGACGCGGCCCGCGCCGACGGAGCCAAGATCGTCGCCGAGGCGCGCGAGATCGGCGCCACCGAGGCCGCACGCATCTCCGCGAACGCGCACTCGCAGATCGAGGCCGAACGTCTGTCGGCCCTCTCGTCGCTCAAGACCGAGGTCGGCACGCTCGCCCTCGACCTGGCCGGCGGCGTGATCGGCGAGTCGCTGAGCGATGACACGAAGGCGCAGGCCGTCGTCGACCGCTTCCTCGCGGAGCTCGAGGCCGCGCCCGCGGGCAAGACGCAGGAGTCGTAATGGGAAGCGCGACCACGCGAGCGCTGGCGACATCGGCGGCGGCGCTGTCCGAGGCGAAGGGCGTCACGCTCGGCACCGCCGGCGAACTGCTCACCGCCGCGGCGCTGCTCGATGAGAACCCCGCGCTCAGCAGTGCGCTCGCCGACCCCGGGGCCGGTGCGCCGGTGCGGCAGAAGCTGTCCGCCGACGTCTTCGCCTCGTTCGGCGCCGTCACCCGGTCGGTCATCGCCCAGGTCGCCGCCGAGCGCTGGTCGTCGCCCTCCGACCTCGTCGACGCCGTTGGCGAGCTCGGCATCCGCGCGGCGGCGATCGCCGCGCCCGAGACCGACATCGAGGGCGAGCTGTTCGCGGTGACGCGGATCATCTCCGGCAACCCCGAGCTCGAACTGGCGCTGGGCAGCCGCCTGGGCGACGGCGCCGCCAAGGCGGCCCTCGTCGAGAAGCTGCTGGGCGGCCGCGCCGGTGCGGCGACGACGCTCATCGTCTCGTCGCTCGTGCAGCACCCGCGCGGACGGCGGGTGCACCGGCTGCTGAACCGTGCCATGCGCATCGTCTCGGCCCAGCGCGACCGGCTCGTCGCGACCGTGCAGACGGCGACCGCCCTGTCCGACGCGCAGGCGACCCGGCTGCGCGAGACGCTGACGCGTCGGTACGGCTCTCCGGTCGCGCTCAACGTCGTGCTCACCCCGGCGCTCGTCGGCGGCCTGCGCGTGCAGATCGGCGACGACGTCATCGACGGCAGCGTCGCGGCACGCCTCTCCGACCTGCGGCTGCGGCTGGCGGGCTGATTCAGAATTCTGCGCGGAGCATCCGCGTCCACTCACGTACACACAAAGGAAAACCATGGCAGATCTGACCATCAGCCCCGACGTCATCCGTGACGCGCTGAAAGACTTCGTCGCCGCCTACGAGCCGGCCGGCGCCGCCGCCACCGAGGTCGGCACCGTCGTCGACGCCGCCGACGGCATCGCGCACGTCGAGGGTCTTCCCGGCGTCATGGCGAACGAGCTCGTCCGCTTCGACAACGGCATCGAGGGCCTCGCGCTGAACCTCGACGAGCAGGAGATCGGCGTCGTCGTGCTCGGCGACTTCTCCGGCATCGAGGCCGGCCAGAAGGTCACCCGCACCGGCGAGGTGCTGTCGGTCGCCGTCGGCGACGGCTACCTCGGTCGCGTCGTCGACCCGCTCGGCAACCCCATCGACGGCCTCGGCGCGATCGCGACGGAGGGTCGTCGTGCGCTCGAACTGCAGGCGCCCGGCGTCATGCAGCGCAAGAGCGTGCACGAGCCGATGCAGACCGGCATCAAGGCCATCGACGCGATGATCCCGGTCGGCCGCGGTCAGCGCCAGCTCATCATCGGCGACCGCCAGACCGGCAAGACGGCCATCGCGATCGACACGATCATCAACCAGAAGGCCAACTGGGAGTCGGGCGACGTCGACAAGCAGGTGCGCTGCATCTACGTCGCCATCGGTCAGAAGGGCTCGACGATCGCCTCGGTCAAGGGTGCGCTCGAGGATGCCGGCGCCATGGCGTACACGACGATCGTGGCGGCCCCGGCATCCGACCCGGCCGGCTTCAAGTACCTCGCGCCCTACACCGGCTCGGCCATCGGCCAGCACTGGATGTACGGCGGCAAGCACGTGCTCATCATCTTCGACGACCTGTCCAAGCAGGCCGAGGCCTACCGCGCCGTGTCGCTGCTGCTGCGCCGTCCGCCGGGCCGCGAGGCCTACCCCGGCGACGTCTTCTACCTGCACTCGCGTCTGCTCGAGCGTTGCGCCAAGCTGAGCGACGAGCTCGGCGCGGGGTCGATGACGGGCCTGCCGATCATCGAGACGAAGGCCAACGACGTGTCGGCCTACATCCCGACCAACGTGATCTCGATCACCGACGGCCAGATCTTCCTGCAGTCCGACCTGTTCAACGCCAACCAGCGCCCCGCGGTCGACGTGGGCATCTCGGTCTCGCGCGTCGGCGGTGACGCCCAGGTCAAGTCGATCAAGAAGGTCTCCGGCACGCTCAAGCTCGAGCTCGCCCAGTACCGCTCGCTCGAGGCCTTCGCGATGTTCGCGAGCGACCTCGACGCCGCCAGCCGTCGTCAGCTCGCGCGCGGTGCGCGCCTGACCGAGCTGCTCAAGCAGCCGCAGTACGACCCGTACCCGGTGGAGGAGCAGGTCGTGTCGATCTGGGCCGGCACGGGCGGAAAGCTCGACACCATCGAGGTGGAGGACGTCCTGCGCTTCGAGCGCGAACTGCTCGACCACCTCAAGCGCAACACCTCGATCCTCGACACGCTGCGCGACACCAACGTGCTCGACGACGACACCGCCGCCGAGCTGGACAAGGTCACCGACGCGTTCCTCCTCGAGTTCCAGGGCGGCAAGGGCCAGGCGATCGACAACCCCGGTCACGAGGAGTTCGCCGCGGCCGCCGCCGAAGACGTCGACCAGGAGCAGATCGTCAAGGGCGTGCGCCGCTGAGCGCCTGAGGACACATACCTATGGGCGCACAACTGCGGGTCTACAAGCAGAAGATCTCCTCTGCTCAGACGACCAAGAAGATCACGAAGGCGATGGAGCTCATCGCGGCTTCGCGCATTCAGAAGGCGATGGCGCGCGTGCGCGCGTCGTCGCCGTTCTCGAAGGCCGTGACGCGAGCCGTCTCCGGCGTGGCGACGCACTCGAACGTGCGGCACGCGCTGACGACGGAGCGTGAGACGATCCACCGCTCCGCGGTCGTCATCTTCGCCTCCGACCGCGGCCTTGCCGGCGCGTTCAACTCCCAGATCCTCCGCGAGGGTCTGGAGCTGGGCGAGTTGCTGCGCTCGCAGGGCAAAGCCGTACAGTACTACCTCGTCGGGCGCAAGGCGGTGGGCTTCTTCCAGTTCCGCCGTATGCCGTCGGCGGGGGAGTGGACGGGCGACACCGACTCGCCGCAGTTCCAGACGGCCGAGGAGATCACCGCGGCGCTGCTGGCGGCCTATGAAAAGGGCGGCGAGCAGGACGGCGGCGTCGACGAGATCCACCTCGTGTACAACCGCTTCGTCAGCATGATGACGCAGGAGCCCGAGACGGTGCGCCTGCTGCCGCTGGAGATCCTCGAGGCCGATCAGGTTCCGCCGCCGCACGAGGCGTTCCCGCTGTACCTGTTCGAGCCGAGCCCCGAGGCCGTGCTGGACGAGCTGCTGCCGGTCTACGTGCAAAGCCGCGTGTTCAATGCGCTGCTGCAGTCGGCGGCCGCCAAGCACGCCGCGACGCAGAAGGCCATGAAGAGCGCGAGCGACAACGCCGACAAGCTCATCACCGACTACACCCGCCTGCGCAACAACGCGCGCCAGGCCGAGATCACTCAGCAGATCGCCGAGATCGTCGGCGGCGCCGATGCTCTGGCATCGGGCAAGTAAAGACCACACGAAAGAGAAGACAATGACTGCCACCGCCACTGCCGACACGGCCGCGACGACGGTCACCGGCCGCGTCGCGCGCGTCACCGGACCGGTCGTCGACATCGAGTTCCCGCACGACTCGATCCCCGACATCTACAACGCGCTGAAGACGACGATCGCCATCGGCGACGAGAAGACCGAGATCACGCTCGAGGTCGCTCAGCACCTCGGCGACGACCTCGTGCGCGCCATCTCGCTCAAGCCCACCGACGGCATGGTCCGTGGCCAGGAGGTGCGCGACACCGGCGGTCCCATCACGGTGCCCGTCGGCGACGTCACCAAGGGCAAGGTGTTCAACGTCACCGGCGACGTCCTCAACGGCGAGCCGGGTGAGAAGATCGAGATCACCGAGCGCTGGGGCATCCACCGCGCGGCCCCGAACTTCGACCAGCTCGAGTCGAAGACGCAGATGTTCGAGACCGGCATCAAGGTCATCGACCTGCTGACCCCCTATGTGCAGGGCGGCAAGATCGGCCTGTTCGGCGGCGCGGGCGTGGGAAAGACCGTGCTCATCCAGGAGATGATCCAGCGCGTCGCGCAGGATCACGGTGGTGTGTCGGTGTTCGCCGGTGTCGGCGAGCGCACCCGTGAGGGCAATGACCTCATCCACGAGATGGAGGATGCCGGCGTCTTCGACAAGACGGCCCTCGTCTTCGGTCAGATGGACGAGCCGCCGGGGACGCGTCTGCGCGTGGCCCTGTCGGCCCTGACGATGGCGGAGTACTTCCGCGACGTGCAGAAGCAGGACGTGCTGCTGTTCATCGACAACATCTTCCGCTTCACGCAGGCCGGTTCCGAGGTCTCGACGCTGCTGGGCCGCATGCCCTCCGCGGTGGGCTACCAGCCGAACCTCGCCGATGAGATGGGCGTGCTCCAGGAGCGCATCACCTCGACGCGCGGTCACTCGATCACCTCGCTGCAGGCGATCTACGTGCCCGCCGACGACTACACCGACCCGGCGCCGGCGACGACGTTCGCGCACCTCGACGCGACGACCGAGCTTTCGCGTGAGATCGCGTCGAAGGGTCTGTACCCCGCCGTCGACCCGCTCGCCTCGACGAGCCGCATCCTCGACCCGCGCTACATCGGCGCCGACCACTACCGCGTGGCCACCGCCGTGAAGCAGATCCTGCAGAAGAACAAGGAACTGCAGGAGATCATCGCGATCCTCGGTGTCGACGAGCTCTCCGAGGAGGACAAGGTCGTCGTGGCGCGTGCCCGCCGCATCCAGCAGTTCCTCTCGCAGAACACCTACATGGCGAAGAAGTTCACCGGTGTCGAGGGCTCTACGGTGCCGATCAAGGAGACCATCGAGTCGTTCGACGCGATCGTGCGCGGCGACTACGACCACGTCGCCGAGCAGGCGTTCTTCAACGTCGGCGGCATCTCCGACGTCGAGGCCAAGTGGGCGCAGATCCAGAAGGAGAACAGCTGACATGGCGCTGACCGTCACCCTCGTCTCCGCCGAGGCGGAGGTCTGGACCGGCGAGGCGACCCTCGTCGTGGCCAAGACCGTCGAGGGCGAGATCGGCTTCATGACCGGCCACGAGCCCGTTCTGGCGATTCTCGCCGAGGGCCAGGTGCGCATCACCCGTGCCGACGGCACGAAGGTGATCGCGAAGGCCGACGACGGGTTCGTGTCGATGGAGGGCAACGAGCTGACGATCGTCGCCGGCCACGCCACCCTCGTCGCCTGACCTGATCCCTCCCGAGAAACCACTTCTCGCGCGAGAAACCACTTCTACGGTGGTTTCTCACGCGCGAAGTGGTTTCTCACTGTCTGGAGCGCCATGCTGATCCTGCTGCCGCCGTCGGAGACGAAACGCGTCGGCGGCGCCGGCGCGCCCCTCGCGCTCGACGGCCTCGCGCTGCCGCATCTGCGGCCACAGCGCGAGGCCGTGATCGACGCCCTCGTCGCGCTGTCCGCCGACGAGGACGAGGCGGCCCGCGTGCTGAAGCTGTCGGCCCGCCAGCGCGACGACATCGCGCACAACGCGGCGCTGCGCACGGCGGCCACCCTGCCCGCGGTCGACCGCTACACCGGCGTCCTGTTCGACGCGCTGGATGCCGGCACGCTCCCCGCGCCCGCCCGGCGCTGGCTCGGCGCGCACGCGCTGATCCACAGCGCGCCGTTCGGCCCGGTCTCGGCGCTCGATGCCGTCCCGGCGTACCGGCTCGCCGCCGGGACGTCGCTGCCGGGCCTGCCGCCGCTGCGGCGGCTGTGGGCCGATGCCGTGACGGCGGCGCTGGCGGCGGCCGGCCCGGGGTTCGTGCTCGATCTGCGCTCCGAGGCGTATGCGGCGCTCGGGCCGGTGCCGGCCGGCATCCGGTCGGCGTATCTGCGGGTCGTGACGCACGACTCCGGCGGCGCCGTGCGCGCCCTCAACCACTTCAACAAGCACGCCAAGGGCGCGTTCGTGCGCGCCCTGGCGCTGTCACGTCCGCGCGTGGCGACGGGCGCGGCGCTGCAGCGCTGGGCGGGCGGGCACGGCTGGACGCTCCGGCCCAGCGCCTCCGGCGCGGCCGGCGAGCTCGATCTCGTGGTGTGACTACGTGATGAAGCGGAAGTTGAGCGGGTAGCGGTAGCTGCCGCCGGCGTTGACCTTCATGCCGCCCATGATCGACCAGACGACGTTGAGGATCCACCAGGCGAGGGGAACCAGGCCGACGACCAGCGACAGCACCCAGAGGAAGCCGCCGATGATCGACGTCACGATCCACAGCGCGGTGTAGATGATCGTGAAGGTGATCTGCCAGTTGAGGGCTTCCTTCCCCTCCGTGTCGACGCGCGGACCGCGATCTTTGAACATCAGCCAGATCACCAGCGACGGGATGAACCCGACGATGCCGCCGATGTGCGCCCACATCGCCAGCTGCCGATCGGACTCGGCCGTCAGCGGCTGCGGGGCGGCCGCGGCGTACTGCGGCGGCTGCTGCGCGTACTGCGGCGGGGTGGCGTACTGCGGCGGGACGGCGGTCGGCGGCGCGGCGGCGGGAGGTGCGGGAGGCACCGGCGCTGCCGGGGGCTGAGGTGCGGCCGCGTCCTCGGGTTGCGGTGCATTCGGGTCGCTCATCGCGGGTGCCTTTCGTCTGGGTGCTGCGGGCGCGTGCGCGCTCTGTGCGCACGATGTCTGTGTGGACGGTGTCTGCGCGCACAGCGACAAAATACCGCCGCCGGGATCGCACGTGCAACGGTGCCGGGCGCTCGCGCGGCCCAGACCCCGGCGGCGTTCGCTGACAGCGCAGGATGCCGGTTGAGCGCACCGCTGCGGCAGGCGTAGCGTCGATCCGCGCCCTTCTTTCAGGGCGCCTCAAGGTCGCGGAAGGGGCACTCGTGCTCGGCAGAATCCTCGTGCGGTACCTCACGCCCGCCTGGCCGCTGCTGCTGGTGGTCGTGGTCTTCCAGCTCGGGCAGTCGATCGCCTCGCTGCTGCTGCCGCGGCTCAACGCCGACATCATCGACGACGGCGTCGTGACGGGCGACATCGCCGTCATCTGGCGCACCGGGGCCGTCATGCTCGGCGTGAGCCTGGCACAGGTCGTGTGCGCGCTGGTGGCGGTGTACTTCGGCTCGCGCCTGGCGATGGGCCTCGGGCGGACCCTCCGCAGCGACCTCTTCCACCGTGTGGTCGCCTTCTCGCAGCGCGAGCTGGGGCAGTTCGGCGCGCCGTCGCTGATCACGCGCAACACGAACGACGTGCAGCAGGTGCAGATGCTCGTGCAGATGTCGGCGACGGTCATGGTGTCGGCGCCCATGCTCGCCATCGGCGGCGTCATCATGGCGGTTCAGCAGGATCCGCAGCTGTCGTGGCTCGTGGCGGTGTCGGTGCCGGTGCTGCTTCTCATCGTCTCGCTGGTCGTCGTGCGGATGGTGCCGGCGTTCCGCAAGATGCAGGCGCGCATCGACCGGGTCAACCAGATTCTGCGCGAACAGCTCACCGGCATCCGGGTCGTCCGCGCGTTCGTGCGCGAGGAGCAGGAGCGCACGCGTTTCACCGGTGCCAGCGCAGACGTCAGGGAGACGGCGCTGCGGGCGGGCAACCTCATGGCGCTGATGTTCCCGGCCGTCATGCTCGTGATGAACGTCTCGTCGGTCGCCATCATCTGGTTCGGTGCGTTCCAGGTGCAAAACGGCGACGTGCAGATCGGCACCCTGTTCGCGTTCCTCAGCTACATGATGCAGATCCTCATGGGCGTCATGATGGCGACGTTCATGTTCGTCATGATCCCGCGCGCCGCAGTGTGCGCCGACCGCATCGGCGCCGTGCTCGACACCGAGCCGTCGGTGCAGGCGCCGGCGGCGGCCCAGACCGCCGAGCGGGCGGGTGGCCGCGTCGTGTTCCACAACGTCGAGTTCACCTACCCCGGTGCGCAAGAGCCCGTGCTGCGCGACATCGGCTTTCGCGCCGAGCCCGGCACGACGACGGCGATCATCGGCTCGACCGGCGCCGGCAAGTCGACGCTCGTCGGCCTCGTCGCGCGCCTGTTCGACGTCACCGGCGGCACCGTCACCGTCGACGGCGTGGATGTGCGCACGATGGACCCCGACGACCTGTGGGACCGGGTCGGGCTCGTCCCGCAGCGCGCGTTCCTGTTCGCCGGCACCGTCGCCTCGAACCTGCGCTACGGCGACGAGAACGCGACCGATGACGACCTGTGGCGCGCACTGGAACTCGCGCAGGCGAAGGACTTCGTGCAGGCGCTGCCGGGCGGGCTCGACGCGCCCATCGCGCAGGGCGGCGCGAACGTGTCCGGGGGCCAGCGCCAGCGCCTCGCGATCGCCCGGGCGCTCGCCAAGAACCCCGAGATCTACATCTTCGACGACTCGTTCTCGGCGCTGGATCTGCAGACGGATGCCGCCCTGCGCCACGCGCTGGACACCCACCTGCCCGAGGCGACCCGCATCGTCGTCGCGCAGCGGGTGTCGACCATCCAGAACGCCGACCAGATCGTCGTGCTCGATCACGGCCGGATGGTGGGGCGCGGCACGCACGCCGAGCTCATCCAGACCTGCGAGACGTACCGCGAGATCGTCGATTCGCAGCTCGCGGCGAAGGAGGCGTCATGAGCGGCCCCGGTCGTGGCGGTCCCGGGCCCATGCGCGGCATGGGCGGGCCTGCCCAGAAGGCGCAGAACTTCGGCCCGAGCGCGAAGCGCCTGCTCGGGACGCTCCGCCCCGACGCGGCGAAGCTCGTCATCGTGATCGTCCTCGGCATCCTGTCGGTCGGCCTGTCGGTGCTCGGCCCCAAGATCCTCGGCGAGGGCACCAACGTCGTCTTCGCGGGGTTCATCTCGCTGCAGGTGCCCGAAGGGGGCACGAAGCAGCAGGTGATCGATCAGCTCGTCGCGAGCGGCAACCAGCAGCAGGCCGACATGATCGCGGCGATGGACGTCACGCCCGGCGCCGGCATCGACTTCACGCACCTCGGCTGGATCATGATCGCGGTGCTGTCGGTGTACGTCTTCGCGTCGGTGTTCAACTGGCTGCAGGCGTTGCTGCTCAACGGCATCGTGCAACGCGCGATGCACCGGCTGCGCGTGCGGGTGGAGGACAAGGTCCACCGGCTGCCGCTGTCGTACTTCGACGGCGTGCAGCGCGGTGAGCTGCTCAGCCGCGTCACCAACGACGTCGACAACATCGGCCAGACGATGCAGCAGACGCTGTCGCAGGTGATCATGTCGCTGCTGACCGTGGTCGGCGTGCTCGTGATGATGTTCGTCATCTCGCCGCTGCTGGCGGCCATCGCGCTCGTGACGATCCCGCTGACGGTCGTCGTGACGATGCTCGTCGCGCGGCGCTCGCAGAAGCTGTTCGTCGCGCAGTGGAAGGCCACCGGCATCCTCAACGCCCGCGTGGAGGAGACGTTCTCGGGCCACGCGGTCGTCAAGGTGTTCGGTCACCAGCGTCGCGTCGAGGCCGACTTCGCCACCGAGAACGACGAGGTGTACCGGGCGAGCTTCGGCGCCCAGTTCCTCTCCGGCGTGATCATGCCGGCGATGGGCTTCATCGGCAACCTCGTCTACGTCGCGATCGCCGTCGCCGGCGGACTGCAGGTGGCGGCCGGGCTCCTGTCGATCGGCGACGTGCAGGCCTTCATCCAGTACTCGCGCCAGTTCACCCAGCCGCTGAGCCAGCTCGGCTCGATGGCGAACCTGTTGCAGTCGGGGGTCGCGAGCGCGGAGCGCGTGTTCGAGCTGCTCGACGAGCCCGAGCAGACTCCCGACGCCGACCCGGCGCTCACGGCGAAGGGCGACGCGGCGGAACTGTCGTTCGAGGAGGTCTCGTTCCGCTACGTCGCCGACAAGCCGCTCATCGACGCGCTGTCGCTGCGGGCACAACCGGGCAGCACCGTCGCGATCGTGGGCCCGACCGGCGCCGGTAAGACGACGCTCGTGAACCTCATCATGCGCTTCTACGACGTGGATGCCGGGACCATTTCCCTCGACGGCGTCGACACCCTGCGGATGGCGCGCGACGACCTGCGCTCGCGCACCGGCATGGTGCTGCAGGATACGTGGCTGTTCGCCGGCACGATCCGGGAGAACATCGCCTACGGGCGCACCGGCGCGACCGAGGAGGAGATCGTGGCGGCGGCGAAGGCCGCGTACGTCGACCGCTTCGTGCACGCGCTGCCCGACGGCTACGACACGATGCTCGACGACGAGGCGACGAACCTGTCGGTGGGCGAGCGACAGCTCGTCACGATCGCGCGCGCCTTCCTCGCCGATCCGCGCATCCTCATCCTCGACGAGGCGACCAGCTCGGTCGACACGCGCACCGAACTGCTCATCCAGCGCGCGATGTCCAGACTGCGCACCGACCGCACGTCGTTCGTCATCGCGCACCGGTTGTCGACGATCCGCGATGCCGACCTCATCCTCGTCATGGACAACGGCGCAATCGTCGAGCAGGGCTCGCACGAGCAGCTGCTCGCGGCGCGCGGCGCCTACCGGCGGCTGTACGACGCGCAATTCGAGGCACCGATGGGCGATGAATCGGCCCTGGGGGATGAGGCGACTAGAGTGTGAGCGTGCCCGAAGCCGCCACCCAGTCGCGCACCGTCCCTCTCGCCGACGGTTCGCTCGAGCTCCGTTGGTCGGAGGTGACGCATCGGGGCCGCCGGCGCGAGGTCAATCAAGACGCCATGCTGTCGCTGTATCCGCTGTTCGTCGTCGCCGACGGCATGGGCGGTCACATCGGCGGCGAGATCGCCAGCTCCCGCACCATCGAGCGGCTGCGCGCGATCGCCGACAAGGGCGAGGTCACCCCGAAGACGATCGAGAAGGCGCTCGCGCGTGCCGTCTCGGACATCGCGTCGAACCCCGGCGCCACCGACGACGGCACCGGGACGACGGTGACCGGCGTCTACCTCGACCTGTCGATGCCCGAGCCGACGTGGGTGACGCTCAATATCGGCGACTCGCGCGTCTACCTGTTCCGCGAGGGCGGGCTCGCCCAGGTGACGACCGACCACTCCGTCGTGCAGGAGCTGATCGCCGCGGGTCGGCTGACCCCGGAAGAGGCCGAAAGCCACCCCTACGGCAACGTCATCACGCGCGCCGTCGGACCCTCCGACGGCGTCACGCCCGATTACGTGCGCCTCGAGGTGCAGGACGGCGACCGCTTCGTGATCTGCAGCGACGGGCTCACGAAGGAGCTGACCGACTACGGCATCCTGCACTTCCTGCTGCAGCACGACGACCCCACCGAGGCGGCCGACGACATGCTGGAAGCCGCGCTGGAGAACGGCGGCCGCGACAACATCACGATCATCGTGCTCAACGCCACGCGCACGGGGGCGTTTGCCTCTGCCGGGACCGAAACCTCCTCCCCAGACGCGGACTGACGCGGATTCATCCACAGATTCCGGCAATCGCGCCCGACGGGATGCCGGACGCGCTTGACTGGCCCGCATGCGCAATCGTCCTGCAGCCGACCTCGACCCGGCCGAACTCGACCCGGCCGAGTGGGATTCCGGGGAGTTCGACGAGCCGCTGCGGATGCCGGCGGCGCCCGCCGCGACCCCGCGGCCGCCCGTGCCGATGCTCGCGGCGATCGTCCCGGTCGCCGGAGCGGTCGTCCTGTGGCAGCTGACGGGGTCGGTCTACGCCCTGTGGTTCGCCGCGCTCGGCCCGCTGCTGGCGGCGGCCGGCTTCATCGACGGGCTGCGCGGCGTGCGCCGCGCAGCCCGTCGCGCGCGGCGCGAGGCCGCGACGCAGCTGGAGGGTGTGGCGGCAGGGGTGGAACGGCACCACGCGGCCCAGCGACGTCGCGCGTGGGCGACCACGCCCGACGTCGCCGGCTACGACGCCGACCCGGCGGAGATCTGGCGGCGGGTGCCCGGGCGGGAGGAGGTCGTCGTCGTGGGGCGCGGCGTCGGCACGAGCACGGTGCGGCTGGAGGGCGAGCCGCACGACGAGCCGTCGCGCGACCTGCGCCGCCGCGCCCGCCGGCTCGACGACGTGCCGGTCACGGTGCCGCTGCACGCCGGCATCGCGGTCTGCGGTCCGCCCGCGCTGACGGCGCCCGTCGTGCGGGCGCTGGCCCTGCAGGTGTGCCTCGCGCATCCGCCCGGGGAGGTCCGCGTCACGCTCGGAGCCGGCGGGCCGGGTGTGCCCGCCTTGCCGCCCTTACCGCACCAGGATTCCACCCAGGGCGACGTGCTGTTCGTCGGCAGCGCGACCCATCCGCTCCCGGCCGAGGCCGACATCCCGATCGTGCAGGTCACCGGCACGGCGCCGCCGCCGCGCTGCGCGGCGGTGCTGACGGTCACCGCTGCCGGCACGGCGCGGCTCGACCACGCGGGCACCTCGCGCGAGGTGCGCACCGAGGCCGTGTCGACACAGCAGGCGCACGCGGCGGCAGCAGTGCTCTCCGCGCGCGCCGCGGCTCTCGGGCAGCGCCCCGACGACACCGTCGCGGCCGACGACCTCGCGCTGCCGGGCGCCGGGGTGCTCGCGGCATCCGTCGGGGTCAGCGGGGGCGAGACGGTCGTGCTCGACCTCGTCGCCGACGGCCCGCACGCCGTCGTGATCGGGGTGACCGGTTCGGGCAAGAGCGAGCTGCTGACCACCTGGGCCGTCGGCATGTGCCGCGGCCGCTCGGTCGACGAGGTCTCGTTGCTGCTGGTCGATTTCAAGGGCGGGCGCACGTTCGACCCGCTCCTGGTGCTGCCGCACGTCGTCGGCGTGCTCACCGATCTCGACGACGCGCAGGCGCTGCGCGCCGTCGAGAGCCTGCGCGCCGAGGTCCGCCACCGCGAACGGGTGCTCGCCGCGCACGGCGCACGCGAACTCGCCGAGGCGCCCGGAGTGCTGCCGCGCCTGGTCGTCGTGGTCGACGAGTACGCCGCTCTGGTGACCGCCCATCCCGGCCTGCACGAGCTGTTCGCCGACATCGCGGCGCGCGGGCGGGCGCTGGGCATGCACCTGATCCTCGCGTCGCAGCGGGCGGCGGGGTCGTTCCGCGACGCCGTGCTCGCCAACGCGCCGTTGCGCATCGCGTTTCGGGTGACCGATGCCGCCGACTCCCGTGCCGTGCTCGGTTCGGACGACGCCGCACAGTTGCCCGGCCATGCCGCCGCACGCGGGACGGCGCTGGTGCGGCGCGCCGCCGACGGCGGGGCACGCCGGATGCGGGTGGCGCTGTGCGCGCCCACGGCCATCGCGGCGGTCGCCCGCGCCGCCGAGGCCTGCGCCGCGGACACCCGCGCCGCAGAGACCGGCGCCGTCGAGACAGACGGCGCCGGGCCGCGGCGCGCTCGCGCGCCGTGGCTGCCCCCGCTGCCGCCCGTCGTGCCGCTGAGCGCCCTCGGCGCCCTCGGTGCCCCGGCCGCAGGGGGAGTGCTGCTCGGGCTCGTCGACGAGCCCGAGCAGCAGCGTCAGGTCGCACTCGAGCTGCCGGCCGGCGCCGCGGGCTTCGCCGTGATCGGCGGCGCGGGCAGCGGCCGCACGACGCTGCTGCGCGCCGTCGCGGCGCAGCGGCCGCACGTGTGGGTGCCCGGCGATGCCGAGGGCGCCTGGGACGCCGTCGCGGCGCTCGAGGACGCCCCCGCCGGCACGGCCGTGCTCGTCGACGACGCCGACGCCATCGCGGCGCGTCTTCCGGGCGACTACGCCGCGGAGTGGCTCGCGCGGCTGGAGCGCGCCGCGCGCGAAGCGCGGGGCCGGGGCACGCTGGTGGTCGTCTCCGCGGCGCGGGCGGCGGGGCCGCTCGCTCGCACGCTCGATCTGCTGGGTCACCGCGCCATTCTCGCCGTCGCCTCGCGGGCCGACCACGTCGCCGCCGGCGGGGAAGCCGCCGACCACGTGGCCGACACGCCGCCGGGTCGCGGTCGCTGGGGGCGCCGACCGGTGCAGTTCGCGCACGTGCCGGCCGTCGCCGCACCCGCGCCGGCCGCGCCGCGCCCGTGGCTGCCCGGCCGGACGACCGTGGCGCTGGTCCTCCCGCCCGGTCCGGCCGCCGGGCGGGTGCCGGCGGCGTGCCGGGCCGCCGGAGCGCACGTGATCGGCGTCGAGGAGGCGACGGCATCCCTCGCCCCGTCCGCGGCGCTGCCACCGGCGACCGTCGTGCACGGCACTCCGGAGGCCTGGCTCGCCGCGTGGCGGCTGCTCGCCGCAGCCCGCGGCGCGGCCGAGTTCGTCGTCGCCGCCGAGTGCGCACCCGAGTACCGGCAGGTCACCGGCCGCCGCGACCTGCCGCCGTACGCACGGCCGGGAGCCGGGCGAGGATGGCGCATCACCGCCGCGGGCGAGGTCGAGCGCGCGCTGCTGCCCGCAGCGTGAGCGGCAGATCGCCATGTCGCCCCCGCCAGCTCCCACGTGCTCCGGCCCATGACCGCGACGGGCGGAGCAGCTGCTGGCGGGGGAACAGTTCCACCGAAGCCGTCGAGGCGCGGAGGGTTCGGCGACCCGCCCGATCCGTCGGACAAGGAGGCCTCGGACGCATACTGGTGGGCGAGACAGAAGGGGCTATGCGCCGGCGACATCGACCATCTTCTGGAGCCGCACGAGATTCGGCTTTGGGAGGAAGTCTTCGATGCTGGCGGCAAGATCACGCTGATCGCAAGACCTGCGAAGGTGCTCATGCCGCATGGGAGATGGGAGAGGCTCGCATCGAACGATGCCACCCTCGCTTTCCCCGGTGTGCTCGTAAACGCGTCACCCGTCGAGGCGAAGTCGTTCGCATCGCCGAAGGCATCCAGGATCAAGGCCGAGATCGCCCGATCCGTGGGCATCGCCCAGAAGTGGGGCGTGACGAAGGACATCTTCCTCGTCTATTCGAGGCAGCACCCGATCACGGATAGCGTGCTGCGGCAAGTCGCGGACTACAACCTCACGCACCCGCTTGCATCCATCTCTCGCCTACTCATATGGCGGCAGGGCCAGCTTGTCGAGGTAGAGCTCCACCAAGGGACGAGGGCGCTTCGCCCAGGTACATAGACCCCGGGGTGTGCGCCCTCATGCCGATTCTAGCTCGCCGCCAGCGCCTCCGCCAAGGGTGGCGCGGGCAGGTCGTGCGCGGCGGCGACGCCGGGGTTGACGACGTGGCCGCCCGCCGTGTTCAGGCCGCCGGCCAGTGCCGGGTCGGACTGCAGCGCCGCGCGCCAGCCGGCCGAGGCGATCCGCCGCACGTACGGCATCGTCGCGTTGGTGAGGGCCGAGGTCGAGGTGTTCGGAACGGCGCCGGGCATGTTGGCGACGCAGTAGAAGACGCTGCCGTGCACCTCGAAGGTGGGGTCGGCGTGGGTGGTGGGGTGGGTGTCCTCGAAGCATCCGCCCTGGTCTACGGCGATGTCGACGAGCACCGAACCCGGTCGCATCCGCGCGACCATGTCGTTCGTGACGAGCTTGGGAGCCTTCGCGCCGGGGATGAGCACCGACCCGATCACGAGGTCAGAGGCGACGACGGCGCGGTCGAGATCGAGGGGATTGGATGCCGCCGTCTTCACGCGCCCCTGGAAGTGATCGTCGAGGAAGCGCAGGCGCTGGATGCTGGTGTCGAAGATCGTGACGTCGGCACCGAGCCCCGCCGCGATGTAGGCGGCGTTCGCGCCCGCGACGCCGCCGCCGATCACCGTGACGGTCGCCGGCCGCGTGCCGGGCACGCCCGACATCAGCAGCCCGAGGCCACCGGCCGAGCGCATCAGCGTCGCGGCGCCCACGGTCGGCGCAAGCCGCCCCGCGACCTCGCTCATCGGCGCGAGCAGCGGCAGGCCGCCCCCGGGCAGCTGCACGGTCTCGTAGGCGATCGCGGTGACCCGGTCGGCCAACAGCCGATCGGTCAGCGGACGGTCGGCCGCCAGGTGCAGGTACGTGAACAGCACGAGGTCGTCGCGGAAATAGCCGTACTCCGCGGCGATGGGCTCCTTGACCTTGAGCAGCAGCTCCGCGCGCGCCCACACCTCGGCGGCGTCGTCGAGCAGCGTGGCGCCGGCATCCGCGTATTCGGCATCGCTCATCGACGAACCGGCGCCCGCGCCGCGCTGCACGAAGACCTCGTGGCCCGCCGCGGCGAGGTCGTGGACGCCCGCCGGGGTGAGCGCGACGCGATACTCGTTGTTCTTGATCTCGGTGGGGACGCTGATGCGCATGCGGATCCTTTCTGCGCCTCTTGTGGAGGCGGGCTATCCGGTCGGCCGGATGAGGCCGACATCCTTGCCGCCGCCGGTCACGGTCAGCGGAAGCTCTGTCATCGCCTGGGCGACGTCCGCGGAGTCGAGGGCGCCGACGCGTTCCAGCAGCGCGAGGGCGATCGCGGTGGTCGCGCGGCCGCTGCCGTCGAGCACCTTCAGGGCGACGGCCGCCCCGTTCGGCGCCGACATGATCATGACGCCCTCGGCACCGCCCTTCGCGAACACCCCGAGGCGCTCGATCGCGATCGTGTCGGGCCGCCCCGGCCCGTCGATGGCCCACGGGTTCTCGCGCACGGCGCGCACGAGCGTGCCGGCGAGCCGGTGCAGCGCGAACGGGGAGCGTTCCGACGACGTGCCGATGCGGTGCGCGGCGCGTGCGAGGGCGGCGAGGCTCATGGCGTGCACCGGCGCCCCGCATCCGTCGACCGCGGTCGCGGCGACCTTTGCGCCGGTGAGGCGCTCGATCACCTCGCGGATGTGCACCTGCAGCGGATGCTGCGGGTCGAGGTAGGTGGCGATGTCCCAGCCGTTGGTGGTGCAGGCCAGCAGCATGGCGGCGTGCTTGCCCGAGCAGTTCATCCGGATGCGGGAGGGCTGCCCCAGCTCGCGCACCAGCTCGTCGCGGGTGGCGGCGTCGCCGGGCCATGATGCCGGGCACTGCAGCGCCGACTCGTCGAGGCCGGCGGCATCCAGGATGTCGCGGACGACCGCGACGTGCCGGTCGGTGCCGGCGTGGCTTGCCGTCGCCAGCGCCAGGCGCTCGCCGTCGAGGGGCGCGCCCGCGGTGAGGCAGCCCAGCGCCTGCAGGGGTTTCAGGCTGGAGCGCGGGAGGATCGGGGTCTCGATGTCGCCGAGGCGCAGCGCCACGGCGCCCTCGGGGTCGAGCACGACCGCGGCGCCGGCATGGCGCGATTCGACGAAGCCGCTGCGCACGACGACGGCCAGCTCCACTGCCCCCGTCACAGAGATGGTCTGTGCCACGTGCCCAGCCTATCGCCGCGACCGGCCGCCGCCGGGGAGTTGCTGAGTCTCGATCAGAGAGATTCCGACGAAGTGCCGGTGATCCAGAGCGTCATCCGGAGGCCGTCTTCGGGGAGATAGAAGACCTCGTGTCGCCGGGCGACGATGCCTTTGCCTGTGCGGATGTGTGTGATCGATGTTCTTCTTCGCTCGACGAGGTGCCCGCTCCACCATTCCGCGAACAGTGGACTCCGGGCCTGGAGCTCCGTGACGAACGTGTGCAGTTCGGGGTCCTGAAGATCGTCCGCATTCGCCGCTCGGAGGTGAGCGACGGCGCCACGCGCGATCTCCTCCCATTCGACGAAGATCTGTTGCGCACGGGAGTCGGTCATGAGGTACCGAAGTGTGTTTCGGTCCTGCGGCTCTCTGTCGGCGAATCCGCTGTACAGATCGAGCCCTTCAGCATTCGCCGCCACCATGTTGCTCAGCCGGTCGAGGACATACGCCGGGTTGGGCCGGACCGCCGTGACGATCGCCGTCATGCGTTCTCGCAGCAGTCCCGCGTCATCCCGCTGGCCTCGAGCCGTCAACGGGTGGGGGCCGCGGAGGCGATAGAGATGCTCGCAGGCATCGGGTGGGAGGCAGAGCACGCGTGCGAGCGCATTCAGCACGGAGTCGCTGGGGTGCGCCTCCCGTCCCTGCTCGAGACGCGTGTAGTAGTCGACGCTGATCCCGGATGCCGCGGCGACCTCCTCTCGCCGGAGCCCGGTGCTACGGCGGCGGTTGGCGTCGTCGTGATGGGGTGGCGCCAAACCTGCGTCGGTGCGGCGGGCGCGAAGGAATTCGCCGAGCTCGTTGGGCATGGGGAGATTCTCGCTCACGCGAGGGTGGGTGTCGGACTCCTATGAACAACCCGGTCTTCTCGCCCCCACCGAATCCGGGAAGTCTCGTTGAGTGAAGATCTGTCTGCGACATCCCGAGGAGACCCCATGACGGTGTACACCCACGGTTACGACGAGTCCGTGCTGCGCTCCCATCGTTCCCGCACGGCGGAGAACTCGGCCGCGTACCTCCTCCCGCTGTTGAAGCCCACCGACCATCTCCTGGATGTCGGCGCCGGCGCCGGAACGATCACTGCCGATCTGGCAGAGATCGTCCGCGACGTCACGGCAACCGAGATGGGTCCGGACGAGCTCTCGATCACCCGCGCGACTCTGGCCGAGCGAGGCGCAGGCAACGTCGACTTCCGCGTCGCCGACATCCACTCTCTTCCCTTCGCTGACGCGGTCTTCGACGTCACCCACGCACACCAGGTCCTGCAGCACGTCGCCGACCCGGTCCAGGCACTGCGCGAGATGGCTCGAGTCACCAAACCTGGCGGTGTCGTCGCGGTCCGCGACAGCGACTACGCCGGGTTCTGCTGGTGGCCGGAGATTCCCGCGCTGGACACCTGGCTACGCCTCTACCGGACCGCTGCCAGGGCCAACGGCGGTGAGCCGGACGCCGGGCGCCGTCTGCTGTCCTGGGCCCATGCCGCCGGTCTCGGCGCGGCGACCGCTACGTCGAGCACGTGGTGCTACGCCACTCCCGCAGAGCGCGCGTGGTGGGGCGGGATGTGGGCCGATCGGATCCTCAATTCAGCGATCGCGCAGCAGCTCACGAGGTCTGGCCTGGCAACCCCCGACGATCTGCGGGAGATCAGCGATGCGTGGAAGGAATGGGCCGAGCACGAGGACGGCTGGTATTCGGTCCTTCACGCCGAGCTCATCTCCCGCGTTGAGTAGGCGGAGTCGCCTGAGTTGCGCGCCGCCGTCGTCCCGTGAGGCCCGCCTAGACTGGCCGCATGATCGGGGAGCACCGTTATGCGCTGAGCAGCCGCTGGACCGGTAACCGCGGCACCGGCACCAGCGGGTACCGCGACTACGACCGGTCGGTCACGATCTCGATCGACGGCAAGCCCTCTGTCGACGTCTCCAGCGACCGGCCGTTCCGCGGAGACGGGTCGAAGTGGAACCCCGAAGACCTCCTGCTGGCGGCGCTGTCGGAATGCCACCTGCTGTCATACCTCCACGCGTGCGTGCAGGCGGGCGTCGTCGTCGTCTCGTACGACGACGAGGCGACCGGAACGATGGTCGAGGACGGCCGGGGCGGGGGAGCGTTCACTGAGGTGATCCTGCATCCGCGGGTCGTCGTGGCGGACGACGCGATGATCCCCGCGGCGCTCGCCGCCCACCACCAGGCGCACGAGTGGTGCTTCATCGCGAACTCGGTCAACTTCCCGGTGCGCCACGAGGCGACGGTCCGTGTTGCTGAATGACATGTGGAGACGGGGTTGCGGCACGTCCCGAGCCGCGGGCTCCCGTTCGTGTCGCAAAAGCAGGGCGAAGTGGGCCATGCGGCGCCGCCAGGCGGCCGCCAGTGCGTTTCAACCTGCTTTTCACACACAGACGCTGACGGCAACAGGCCGGTCTGACCGCACCGTGCGGTGAAGGGGCGACGCAGTCAGCGGTGGCGACTGGCGAGAAGACCGGCGATTGCGGCGCGTACTTCGCCGGCGTGCCACATGATGTCCTCGGCGATCGGCCGGTACGTGGCATAGCCGAGGACGGCCGCGTGCTGATCGCGTCGTCGGTCGCGCTTCTGTTCCGGCCATGAGGAGTGGTGGGCTTCGCTGTCGCACTCGATGATGAGCCAGCCGTCGACGACGAAGTCGACCCTGCCGACGCCGACGATCACGACCTGGACCTCGAAGCCACAGCCGAGCGAACGCAGGATGAGGCGCATCAGTGTCTCCGGCCCCGACTCGGCGCGCCCGTCGAGCAGGCGTCGCAGCCGCCGGAACCGGCGCGGCAGTGCGCCGAACAACTCTTCGAGGTCATCCGCCGGCAGCACGCCCAGATGCAGGGCGGAATCGATCGTGGCTATCGTTGCCCGTGGGGGTTGGCACAGCACGGCCTGCCGGACGGCATCGATGGGTTCGACGCTCAACGATCGCGGGTGCGGCTCGCGAACGAGCCGTTCGCGATGAACTCTGCCGTTCATCGGCGACGTGCGCAGCCTGGCGGCCTCGGGATCGACATGCACGTGCCTGTCGGCGTGAGAGAGCACAAAAACGCCACGGCGTTGCAGCTCGGAGACACACGCGAGCCGTGCTCGTGTCGCACCGGCCGCAACACACTCGGCGTCGGCATCGGGCGCGCAGAAGGCACCCTGCCGCACACGCGTCAGCCGGCCTTGTGCCACCGCTGCACGCAGATCGCGGGCGCGCCAGCCGGCCGCCGCAAGGTCGCTGGTGCGCAGTAGGCGCGGGCCATCACCCTTGTTGCCACCGTCCAGATCGACCATGCCTTCAGCATCGCCTCGTCGGCGGACCTCCGGTGGCCAGATACCCATATCTGTGGACAGTTTCGGAAATCGGCGGTCTGGGGAGGAGGTGTTGCATCGGCCGGACCGACGGATGCTGAGACGACAAGCCGTCCGAAAAGCAGGGTGGATGGGGCCGAAACGTCGTCGAGACTGTTGTAGACGCCGTTTCGGCCTGCTTTTCGCACACGAAGGCCAGCGTTCGCACCGGATGGGGCGCAGCGGGCGGCCGGCGTGGACTCAGCGGCGCTCGTGCGGAAGGACCTGCTTGAGCCGCTCGACCGGGTTCGCGGCGGGGGACTCGTTGTAGGCGTTCGCGAGCTCCTGTCCGGAGAGGGCGTGGATGGCGGCCATGATCTCGTCCGTCGCCAGGCGCCGGGCTCTGCCCGACTCGGCCGGGCCGTGGTGCGACAGGTCGATCGGCTCGCCGAAGCGCACCGTGACGCGCGGCCGCATCCGCGGGAACTTCGCCCCCACCGGCATGATCTCGTTCGTCGCGACCAGCCCCACCGGGATCACCGGCGCGCCGGTCTGCAGCGCGAGGAAGGCGACGCCGGTGCGCCCCTTGTACAGCCGTCCGTCGAGAGAACGGGTGCCCTCGGGGTACAGCGCGGTCGACCAGCCCGCCTCCAGCATCCGTCGCTGCTGATCGAGGGCGTCCAGCGCCGCTTGCCCTGCGCCGCGCTGCACGGGGAAGGCGCCCACGGCGGAGAAGAACTCGCGCGAGAACCAGCCCTTGATGCCCTTGCCGTCGAAGTAGCTCGACTTCGCGAGGAAGCGCACCGGGCGGGGCGCGGCCATCGGGATGACGAACGAGTCGATGAACGACAGGTGGTTGCTGGCGAGGATCACCGCGCCTTTACGGGGGAAGTTCTTGCGCCCCTCGATGCGTGGCCGGTAGACGAGGCGGGCGAGCGGGGCGAGCACCCAGCGGCCGAGCACATACGTCACGCCGATGCCGGGCACGACGCCGCTGTCCTCGCCGCCGTTTTCGGGTACGGGCGTGGCATCGGTCACCCATCGAGGGTACTCCCGGATTCATGCCTTCGTCGGCATGACCGCGCTGCACGTTTTCGCTGCGGCATCCGCGCTGGGCGTGCGCTCCCAGGCGGCGCAGAAGAAAATAGGCGAGGATGGAGCGATCCCTTCCCTTCACCTGTGAGGTCTTCCGTGCGCCTGCGCCCGTTCGCCGCCCTGTCCGTCGCCGCCGTGTCGGCCCTCCTGCTCGCCGGCTGCTCCGGCCTGGGAGGGGGAGGCGCGACGGCGAGCGCGGACCCGACCGAGACCGCCGCCGTCGACCTCTGCGACGCGGCCGCCGCCAGCGGTCCGGTTTCCGAGGCCGTGACCGTCACCGGCGACGTCGGCACCGCGCCGACGGTGAGCTTCGACACGCCGATCGCCGCCGACGGGCTGACCCTCGAGCGCACCGTCACGGTCGAGGGCACCGGCCCTGAGCTCACCGCGGGCGACTTCGTCGGATTCGCCTACTCGATCTACGACGGCACGACCGGCGAGCTCCTCGAGCAGGCCGGCTACGAGCAGGGCACGATGCTTCCCCAGCAGATCTCGGCCGACAGCGGCGGCACCCTCTTCGGCTGCGCGACGGTCGGCTCCCGCCTGACCGCCGCGTTGGCCACCAGCGACGAGACGACGCCGACCGCGGTGTACGTCATCGACGTTCTGTCGATCGTCCCGACCGCCGCGTGGGGAGAACCGCAGGAGCCGGTCGCCGGGATGCCGACGGTCACCCTCGCCGACGACGGCACGCCGACGATCAGCATCGACACCTCGGCGACCCCGCCCGCAGAGACCGAGGTCGCGACGCTCAAGAAGGGCGACGGCTACACCGTCGCCGACGGCGACTACGTGCTGATCCAGTTCCGCGGCGCGCGCTGGTCGACCGGTGAACTGTTCGACGGCGGCGACACCTGGGACGGCGGCACGCCGTATTCGGGTCAGACCTCCGGCTTCGTCGCCGGCTTCTCGAAGGCGCTCGTCGGCCAGACGGTCGGCTCGCAGGTGCTCGTCGTGATCCCTCCCGCCGACGGCTACGGCGAGGGCGAGATCAACACGACCGACCTGACGGGCGAGACGCTCGTGTTCGTCATCGACATCCTGGGCGCGCAGACGGCGACGCAGTAACCCGCCGCGCGATGACCCGTCGCGCGATGACCCGTCGCGCGAGACAGGAGATTCACCCGGAACAGGACGTGTGATCGTTCCAACGTCCTGTATTCGCGTGATCTCCTGTTCTCGTGCGGCGGCCGGCGCCGCGGATGCCGGCAGCGGACCGCGGATATGCTGACGGCATGCGGCGCGTCCTGATCCTCGGCTCCACCGGCTCGATCGGGACGCAGGCGCTCGACGTCATCCGCACGCGCCGCGACCGGTTCGAGGTCGTGGGGCTCGCCGCGGGCCGCGATCGCCAGGCGATGGCGGCCCAGGCCGCCGAGTTCGGCGTCGCGCACACCGCGCTCGGCGCGGTCGAGGCCGAGCAGCTGGTGCGGGGCGTCGAGGCCGACGTCGTGCTCAACGGCATCACCGGTTCGGTGGGGCTCGGCCCGACGCTCGCGGCGCTGGAGTGCGGGCGCACCCTCGCCCTGGCGAACAAGGAGTCGCTCATCGTCGGCGGCGACCTCGTGACGGCGCTCGCCGCACCCGGACAGATCGTGCCGGTCGACTCCGAGCACTCCGCCATCGCGCAGGCGCTGCGCGCGGGAACGGATGCCGAGGTGCGCCGGCTCGTGCTGACCGCCTCCGGCGGCCCGTTCCGCGGCCGCTCCCGCGCGGCGCTCGGCGCGGTCACTCCCGCCCAGGCGCTCGCGCACCCCACGTGGGACATGGGTCGTGTCGTTACCACCAACTCGGCGACACTCGTCAACAAGGGGCTCGAGGTGATCGAAGCGCACCTGCTGTTCGGCGTCGGCTACGACGAGATCGACGTCGTCGTGCACCCGCAGTCGATCGTGCACTCGATGGTCGAGTTCACCGACGGTTCGACGATCGCCCAGGCCTCGCCGCCCGACATGCGGCTGCCGATCTCGCTCGGCCTCGACTGGCCGCACCGGGTTCCCGGCGTCGGCGCACCGCTGGACTGGACGGCGGCGCAGTCGTGGACCTTCGAGCCGCTCGACGACGACGCCTTCCCCGCCGTGCGGCTGGCCAAGCAGGTCGGCCGGGCGGGCGGCACCTATCCGGCCGTGTTCAACGCGGCCAACGAGCAGGCCGTCGATGCGTTCCACGAGGGGCGGCTGAGCTTCCTCGGCATCCTCGACACCGTCGCTCGCGTCGTCGATGCGCACGAGGCGCCCGCCGCGCTCACCCGCGACGCGCTCGCCGAAGCGGAGCGCTGGGCCCGCGCGGAAGCCGACGCGGCGATCGCCCGCGCGTGACCGGCGCTGCGTCACCAACCGGCGTCGTGGAGCGCGTCCAGCGCCAGTTGCCGCGGATTGTAGGGGTGGCGCACGCCCCGGATCTCGCGGTGATCCTGATGGCCGGGGCCGAACCAGAGGATGGCGTCGCCCTCGCCGACGAGCGAGACGGCCTTCACGATGGCGTCTTCGGGCGGCGTGATGTTGTACAGGCCACCGGGCGGGGGCGCCTGCACGGCGCCGGAGTAGAGCCCGTCGCGGATGACGGCGGCATCCTCCCACCGCGGGTGGTGGTCGGTGACGATCGCGATGTCGCTGTTGCGTGCCGCGGCCAGGCCCATCGCCGGACGCTTGGTCGTGTCGCGTGATCCGTCGGCGCCGAACATGATCAGGAGCGTGCCGGGAGTCTGCCGCCGCACCGCCTGGGCGGTCATCTCGAAACCGTCGGGCGTGTGCGCGAAGTCGAGGTAGACGGTGGGTCCGCGACCCGTGGTGACGATCTCGGTGCGTCCCGGAAGCACGCCGCGGATGCCGCCGTCGCGCTCCAGCACGGCGACGATCTCGTCCCACGTGGCCAGCCCTGCCTCGAGGATCATGACGATCGCGAGCCCCGCGTTGGCGACCATGTGCGGCCCCGTCACGGGCACCGTCGTCTCCAGATACCGGCCGTCGGGGCCGCTGAGCGCCATGCGAGACGCGTTGATGGCCTCTTCCGGCATGTGCACGGTCCACTGCGCGGTCGCGGCGAGGTCGGGGTCGACCGCGATCTGCGGCGTCGCGATGGTCACGACGGGGATGTCGGCGTGGTCCACGACGGCGCGGCCGGCCGGCGTGTCGAGCGAGACGACCGCGCGGCGTGCGCGGTCGGAGCGGAACATCTGCAGCTTGCCGGCGAGGTACTCGTCCATGTCGGCGAAGTCGTCCATGTGGTCGTACTGCAGGTTCGTGAACCCGGCGACGTCGTAGACGACCCCGTCGACGCGGTGGCGCACGATCGCCTGCACGCTCACCTCGAGCGCGACGGCGCGCACGCCGCGCTCTTTCATATGGGCGATCAGCGCGTGCAGCTCGGTCGATTCGGGCGTCGTCAGCCGTGCCATGATGACGTCGCCGTCGATGTGCCGCCGAGCCGACGACGACATTCCGGACGGGATGCCGAGCTGCTGCAGCAGCGCGTCTTGCAGGTGCACCGTCGAGGTCTTGCCGTTGGTCCCGGTCACTCCGAGCAGCACCGGCATGGCCTCGTCGTTGCCGTACACCCAGGCCGCGAGGTCGGCGAGGCGGGCGCGCGGGTCGTCGACCACGACGATCGGCACGCCGGCATCCGCGGCGATCGCCGCGCCGGCCTCGTCGGTGACGATCGCCACCGCTCCGCGCGCGACGGCGTCCGCGGCGAACCGGGCGCCGTGCTCGCGGACACCGCGGATGCCGACGAACACGTCGCCCGGTCGCAGGTCGCCGGTGGCCAGCGTGATGCCGGTGAGCACGACGTCGTCGGCGTCGCCGGGGTGGGCGACACCGTGCAACTGGACTCCGCTACTTGTGCCGAGGCGCGCCACAAGATCGGCAAGCCGACGCCGTGGCGGATGCTCGGGACGAAGCACGGGTGGGAGTTTCGAACCGGAAGTCATCTCCCAGTATCCTCCCACCTCATCCTATGAATGGCGTGAGTAGTGGCGATATATCGCCGTCAGGCTCTGCGCCGGCGGCCGGTCACGGCGACCACGAGGGCGGCGAGGCCCGCCACCAGCGCGCCGCCGCCGAGCCATCGCGCGACCGGGTCCGTGTCGCCGGTCGTGGCCGCGTGCGCGTCGGCGTGGTCGGTCGACGCCTCGCCGTGGCCGTGCTCGTCGGTGGCCGCGACGGCGCCGACCGTGACGACGGGCGCGGGGGTGGCGAGGTCGTCTTCGGTCTGCCCGTCCGCGGCGACCTGTGACCAGTCGGTCTGGCCGGCCACGCACGTCTGCCGCACCGGGAAGACCACCGACGTGTGCGCCGCCGTCGACGCGAAGATCACGTCGAGCGCGACGGATGCCGCGATCCCCGACTCGACGGGCTCCACCGCCGTGTAGGTGACGCTCGTCGGGATGCCGTCGGAACCCACCTCGCGGGTGATCGTCCAGGCGCCGTCGAGCACGGGCGTCGCGCCGTCGATGCCGTCCGGGATCGTGACGACGATCGACGTCGTGGGGGAGTCGTCGCAGCCGTGGCTGAACGAGAAGGTGAGGCGGGTCGTGGTTCCGGCATCGGATTCGTCGGGCGTCACGTGGACATGCGCCGAAGCGGCCAGGGGCATGCCGACGGCGAGGACGGCGCCGGCGAGGACGCCGAGGAGCATGCGCGTGCGCGTGCGCGCGCGCGAGGTCGTACTGGTCATGGGTTCTCTCTCTGTGATGGTGGGGTCGGTGCTCAGCGGGCGAGCACCGGCGGACCCCGCCGGGTGAGGGAGAGAAGTGGCACGCGCACCGGCACGACGTCGAGGCGCGCGGTCGCGGGAGCGGTGAACGAGGGCGGCGGTGTCGGCGCCGGCATCCGCCCGAGGAGCCGGACGATGCCGTGCGCGAGGGCGGCCAGCATCCGCTCGCCCCACGCGAGGATCGCGGTCGTGACGATCGCCGCCGTCGCGTGGCCGATCGTCATGGGGTCGGCGCCGGGCAGCGCTGCCGTCGCCTCGAGCACCGCCCCGCCGTGCACATGGCCGATCGCACCGAGCTCTGCCGGGCCGACGGCGGCGAACGCGAGGTGCAGCCCGCCCTGCGCGACCGCGACCACGGCCGCCAGGCGCACGATGCTGCGGCGGCGGCCGACGAGGGCGACCGCGAGGGGAGCGGTCAGCGCCGTCACGGCCAGCACGAGCCAGGGCGGCGGCGCGCCGCCGCCGGAGAGGGTGTGCGCCGTCGCGGCGAGCATCGTGGCGATGGATGCCGCGGCCACGCCGCGCAGCGCACGGGTGCGCCGCGCGCTCGACCGGCCGGCATCCATGGTCACGAGCCTAACTGCCGCCCCGCTGCCGCGCGTCGGCGCCGTGCGGACCTGGCGGCATCCGGGGTTATGGGGCCGGGTGGGCCCGGATGTTGCCAGCTTGGGGTGTGGTGCTGCTGTGGAGTTGGCGGTATCCGGGGTTATGGCGCCGGGTGGGGCCGGATGTTGCCAGCTTGGGGTGTGGTGCTGCTGTGGAGTTGGCGGCGTCCGGGGCTCCGCGCGCGGCGATGGCCGTGGTTTGCGCCGGATGAGGCGTCAGGCCCTCTTCATCCGTCGCAAATCGCGGCCACGCGCGGGTATAGCCGTGGTGTGGGACGGATGAACGCCAAGTCGCGCCCGTGTGGCGGACGCCGTGGCTCGGCAAACTCAAAGCGGGCGCCGGTAGCGTGGGCCGACGTGACGGTCATCGCCTTCCTCATCGGCGTCGTGCTGCTGGTCGTCGGGCTCGCGGCATCCATCGCCCTGCACGAGCTCGGCCACCTGCTGCCGGCGAAGCGGTTCGGGGTGCGCGTCGGCCAGTACATGATCGGGTTCGGGCCGACGCTGTGGTCGAAGCGGTTCGGCGAGACCGAGTACGGGGTCAAGGCGATCCCGCTCGGCGGCTACATCTCGATGGCGGGGATGTACCCGCCGTCGCCACGCGCCGCGGACGGCGCCGACGGCAAGGCCGGCGGCGGATTCTTCGCGACGATGGTGCAGGACGCCCGCACCGCCAACGACGAGACCCTCGCGGATGCCGCGGAGCATTGGGCGTTCTACGAGCTGCCGGTGTGGCGGCGTGTCGTGATCATGCTCGGCGGGCCGGTCATGAACCTGCTGTTCGCGATCGTGCTGTTCGCGATCGTGTTCAGCGGCATCGGCGTGCAGACGGCGACGACGACGATCGCGTCGGTCAACGAGTGCGTGCTGCCGGCCGACTCCACGCAGACCGAGTGCGCCGCCGACGACCCGGCGTCGCCGGCGGCGGCGGCCGGCGTCCTCCCGGGCGACGAGATCGTGTCGGTCGACGGCACGGCGGTGGGAACCTTCGCCGAGGCGTCGGCGATCATCCAGGCCGCGCCGAACCGGACGCTCGATCTCGTGGTGCGCCGGGACGGCGCGGAGCAGACGCTGCACGTGACGCCGATGCTCGCCGAGCGTCAGGTGCTCGGCGCGGACGGCGAGGTGACGACCGCCGAGGTCGGGTTCGTCGGCATGACCGCCCAGGTCGCCTACGTCGCGCAGCCCATCTGGTCGGGTCCGGAGGCGGCGATCGCGCAGGCCGGGCAGGTCGTCGGGATCATCTGGCAGCTGCCCGCGAAGGTGTACCAGACCGCGGCCGACATGGTCACCGGCGCCGAGCGCGACCCGAACGGCCCGCTGTCGGTCGTCGGCGTCGGCCGCCTGGCCGGCGAGGTCGCCGCGACCGATGCACCGATCCTGAACCGCGTCGCGGGGCTGCTGACGCTGCTGGGGTCGCTCAACATCGCCCTGTTCGTCTTCAACCTCATCCCGCTGCTGCCGCTCGACGGCGGGCACATCGTCGTCGCCCTGTGGGACGGCCTCAAGCGCGCGTGGGCGAAGCTGACCGGTCGTCGCGCGCCGCGACCGGTGGATGCCACCCGGCTCGTCCCGGTCACCTTCGTCGTCGTGATCGCGCTGATCGGCATGAGCGCGGTGCTGATCCTCGCCGACATCGTCAACCCGGTGAACCTGTTCGGCTAGCGAGCGTGAGTCCGCGCACGCTCGCGTGCGCACTCACGGCGGGCGCGGCGCCGTCGACCCCGTGCCCTCCTGTCGAGCCTGCCGGTTGGACGCGGTGTGCAGGAGGCAGGGTCGTGCGCAAGCGGCGGGGTCGACGTCAGCGCGCGTCGTCGTGAACCGGCGCACCCAGGGCGTGGGCGACGAGGCGCTGCAGCGTGTGCAGGCCGTCGCGCGACAGGATCGACTCCAGGTGCCCCTGGATCGACGCGTAGCCCGGCCCCTCCAGTGCGTAGACGTCGCCCGTCACCGAGTCGGCGGCGATGCGCGCCTCGCCCTGCGCGGTGGTGCCGGGATCCACCCGCGCCGTGAAGGTGTTGTAGAAGCCGATGGATGCCGGCTCCCCGAACACGTCGATCGACTTCTGCAGCCCCTGGTGCGGCGCGGCCAGCGGTGCGAGCGCGATGCCGAGCCGGTCGGCGAGTATCTGGTGGCTCAGGCACACCGCCAGCAGCGCCCGCCCGGCATCGAGGCGGGCGCCGACGACGCGGCGCATCGCCGCGATGCGCGGGCTCGCCTCGTCGCGCGGGTCGCCGGGGCCGGGGCCGGCGACGACGAGGTCGGCGGCATCCAGGGTCGCGGCGCCGGCCGCGTGCCACGGGACGATCTCGACGGCGAAGCCGAGGTGGCGCAGCTGGTGGGCGAGCATCGTCGTGAAGCGGTCTTCGGCGTCGACGACGACGGCGGTGCGTCCCTTATGGGGGCCGTCGGCCTCACCGCCGGGCGCGTGCTGCGGGTTCAGCCAGAACGGCGCGAGGCGTTCGTTGCGCGCCGCCAGCAGGGCCCCGATCTCGGGGACGTCGGCCAGGCGCCTCGGCGCGGCGGTCGGGGCGTCTTCGTCAGCCGCGGCGGCTTCGGCGGCCTCGTCGCGCGGGATCGCGCCGATCGCGCCCAAAACGCCGGCCGCCTTGCCGTGCGTCTCGCTCACCTCGCCATCGGGGTCGGAGTGGCGCACGAGCGTCGCGCCGACGGGCACACGCAGCGTGCCGTCGACGAGATACGCCGTCCGGATGAGGATGGGGGCGTCGAGGTCGTGGGTGCCGGCATCCGTCGGGGTGAACAACGCCGCCACGCCCGAGTAGTACCCGCGCGGCGCGCGCTCGTGGCGGCGGATGACGGTGCACGCGTTCTGCATCGGCGAGCCGGTGACGGTCGGGGCGAACATCGTCTCGCGGAGGATGTCGCGCGGGTCCATCGTGCTGCGGCCGCGCAGCATGTACTCGGTGTGCGTGAGGCGCGACATCTCCTTGAGGTGCGGGCCGGTGATGCGGCCGCCGTCGCTGCACACGGCCGACATCATCTTGAGCTCTTCGTCGACGACCATGAACAGCTCCTCGGTCTCCTTCGTCGAGGAGAGGAACTCGGTCAGCGTCGCGGCGGTCGCGCCGCCCGCGGGATGGCGGAAGGTGCCGGAGATGGGGTTCATCGTGACGACTCCGCCCGCGGCGCTCACGTGCGCCTCGGGGCTCGCGCCGACGGCGAGGTGGCCGGGCGTGGACACGAGGAACGTCCAGTACGCGCCGCGCTCGTGCTCCAGCAGCGCCCGGAACCAGGTGAGTGCGGCGGTGAGCGGGTCGACGTCGACGGATGCCGTGAAGTCACGCCGGATGACGAAATTCGCGCCCTCGCCGCGCCCGATCTCGTCGGCGATGACACGGCGGACGATGTCGGCGTAGTCGGCGTCGGCGATGTCGAAGCCGGCATCCGTCAAGGGAACGGGGGCGGTCGGCAGGGCGGCGAGCACCTCGCTCAGGGGGAGGTGCTCGTGCGCGTCGACGACGAGGCAGCGCAGCGGCGCCTCGTCGTCGTGGCACTCGAAACCGCGCTCGACGATCTGACGGTAGGGGACGAGGGCGAAGACCTCGCGGGGGGTGCCGGCGGTATCGGTCAGGGGGATGTCCGCCAGCAGCGGCACGTCGACGACGTCGCCCGTGAGCAGTTCGACCGTCTGCCCGTCGCGCGCGATGAGCGCGAACGGGCGTCCGGAGTGCACGACGCGGGTGAGGGCGGGGCTCGGGGTCATCGCCGGGCCTTTCGTGAGGTCGGGCGGGCTCGTCGTGGCACGAAAAGACCGCCTCTGCGGGCGGTCTTCGTCAGGTTTGCGAACACACCGCCTCAGCGGGTGGGCCACCACGTGGTGTTCGCGAACATGCCGCCACGATAGCAGACCACGTACGCCTCAGACGCCGAGGCGTTCCAGGTCGGCCTCGGACTTGCGGTAGCCGACGGTCTCGTGGCCGACGACCACCGTGAGCGGGGCGAGGGCGACGACGACGATCGTCGTGCCGAGGGTCGCCCCGGCGGCCGATGCCGCAATCGCGATGGCGACGATGGCGAGGGCGGCCACCAGCATCCCGAGGTGGAAGGCGTCGAAGCGGCGCACGAGCAGCTCAGACAGCACCGACAGCATGACGAGGAACACGATGACGGGAACCGCGACCGTCCACAGGGCGAAGGTGGCGTCGATCTCGTGGGCCTCATGGGCCAGCACGTTGGCGGCGACGTGCAGCCCCGCGCCGACGGCGGCGACCGAGCCGAAGAGGACGATGTGGAGGTATCCCCACCAGAACGAGCGCTCGCGATAGCGGTGCAGGACGCGCCCGGAGGGGACGATGAAGTACGCCCACCACATGCCGAAGGCGAGCAGCGTGCCGCCGAAGGCGACGAGCACGGCCTCCACCGACCAGCCGTGCTCCTGCACGACGGCGGAGATGGCGAGCACGGTGCCGGTGATGACCTCGCCGAGCGTGATGATGACCAGCAGCGAGTAGCGCTCGGCGATGTGATGCGCGTGCCATGGCGTGCCGCGGGTGCCGTCCGTTCCACCGTCGCCGCGGCGTTCGGCGACGACGGGGACGGCCATCTCGAACACGCTCAGCGCCATCATGAGCCCGAGCGCGACCGGTACCGGGGGATTTGCCAAGACGACGGCGATCCAGCCGACCTGCGCGATCCCGAGCCCGGGGCGTAGGTGAGGGCGATGCGCGAGCGCGCACGGTCCTGCCGGGCGGCGCGCAGCCAGAGGGCGATCGTCGCGACGCGCATGACGATGTAGCCCGCGACCATGACCGCGTTGTCGATGTGCTCCCCGGCATCCAGGGAATGGAAGAAGGCGGGCAGCCCGAGCGCCATGATGAGCACGCCGACCATCTCGACGAACACCGCGACGCGGTACGCGACATCGTCGGTGTCGTAGGCCGAGGCGAGCCAGGAGAGGTTGATCCACGCCCAGGTGACGGCGAACACGGCGATCGCGAAGCCCGCGATGGCCGTCGTCGTGTGGCCCTCTTCGAGGTAGTGCGCAGCCTGGCTCGCGGCCTGCGCGAACGCGATCACGAACGTGAGGTCGAACAGCAGGTCGAGCGGGGTGGCCGTGCGGTGCTGCTCGTGCGGGTCGCGTCCGGTCATCGGGACCAGCACACGGGGAAGTGTCATGTCTGCAAGCGTAGGCTGGTGCGGTGCCAGCAGTGAACCTCGGGATGCCGCGCGTGCCGGACATCCTCGCTCCCCGCCGCAAGAGCCGTCAGATCAAGGTCGGCAAGGTGCTCGTCGGCGGCGACGCGCCCGTCAGCGTGCAGTCGATGACGACGACGCCGACGACGAACATCAACGCGACGCTGCAGCAGATCGCGGAGCTGACGGCATCCGGCTGCGAGATCGTGCGCGTCGCCGTGCCGTCGCAGGACGATGCCGACGTGCTGCACATCATCGCGGCGAAGAGCCAGATCCCGGTGATCGCCGACATCCACTTCCAGCCGAAGTACGTGTTCCAGGCGATCGACGCCGGGTGCGCTGCGGTGCGCGTGAACCCCGGCAACATCCGCAAGTTCGACGACCAGGTGGGCGAGATCGCGCGGGCGGCCACGGCGGCGGGCGTGTCGCTGCGCATCGGCGTGAATGCGGGGTCGCTCGACAAGCGCCTGCTGGAGAAGTACGGCAGGGCGACGCCCGAGGCGCTCATGGAGAGTGCCGTGTGGGAGGCGTCGCTGTTCGAGGAGCACGACTTCCACGACTTCAAGATCTCGGTCAAGCACAACGACCCGATCGTGATGGTGAAGGCCTACCGGTTGCTCGCCGAGCGCGGCGACTGGCCGCTGCACCTGGGGGTGACCGAGGCGGGGCCCGCGTTCCAGGGGACGATCAAGTCGGCGACCGCGTTCGGCATCCTGCTGTCGGAGGGGATCGGCGACACGATCCGGGTGTCGCTGTCGGCGCCGCCGGCCGAAGAGGTCAAGGTCGGGCACCAGATCCTGCAGTCGCTGAACCTGCGCGAGCGGACGCTCGAGATCGTGTCGTGCCCCTCGTGCGGGCGCGCCCAGGTCGACGTGTACACCCTGGCCAACGACGTGACCGAGGGGCTGAAGGACATGACGGTGCCGCTGCGCGTGGCCGTCATGGGCTGCGTCGTCAACGGGCCCGGCGAGGCGCGCGAGGCCGACCTCGGCGTCGCGTCGGGCAACGGCAAGGGCCAGATCTTCGTGAAGGGCGAGGTCATCAAGACCGTGCCCGAGTCGGAGATCGTCGCGACCCTCATCGCCGAGGCCAACCGCATCGCCGACGAACTGGGGCCTGACGCCGCCGTCGGCACGGCGCAGGTCGTCACCGTCTGATGGCCGGCCTCCACCACGTGGAGCTGTGGGTCGCCGATCTCGCGGCGGCGCGCGCCGAGTGGGGCTGGCTGCTGGAGCGCCTCGGCTGGACGTTCGACGGTTCGTGGGCCGAGGGATCGACCTGGGTCGCGGGGGAGACCTACCTGACGATCACGACGTCGCCGAACCTCCGCGGCGACGTGCACGACCGGCGGACGCCGGGGCTGAACCACCTCGCCTTCCACGGCGGCGCGCGCGGCGAGGTCGACGCCCTGATGTCGGAGGCGGCGGAGCACGGCTGGCGGCCGCTGTACGCGGATCGCTATCCGCACGCGGGCGGCCCCGACCACTACGCCGGCTGGCTGGAGAACTCCGCCGGGTTCAAGGCCGAGGTCGTCGCGCGCTGAGATGCACGGCAGCCCGTTCGCTCGGTGCGCGGGACGTTCACCGCCCTGTCACGGCCGCGCGACGTGCCAAACGCAGGCTGAAACGGCCGTTCGGGCCGCCGGAGGCGCCGGAAAGCGCATTTCACCCTGCTTTTGGCACACGATCACGCGGCAGCTTCTCGCGGTTCGAGCGCGGGTGCGGGGGAAGTAGCCGGCATCGGCGCTCGAAGGCAGGCGTCAGAGGTGTCGGGTGCCCTCCGGCGGGCGTGCGAGCATGGTCCTCATGCCCACCCGCACGCTGCTGGGCGAGTTCGCGCTCGCCGCCTCCGCCCATACCGTGTTCGACCACGTGCGCGATCCGCAGAGCTACGTCGGGCTCTCGCCCCTCGTCGTGTCGGTGGGCGACATCGAGGAGATCGCCGACGGATACCGCTACCGCGCCGTCGAACGCGTGCCGATCGTGGCGGGCTGGACGGTCGACAACCCGCTCGTCGTGACCCTGTTCGCGCGTCACGAGGCCGACGCCTACGTCGTGCATGGCGAGGTGGTGAGCCCCGGCGGCATCCGCGTCTGGTACCGCTACGACATCACGGCAGACGGCGAGGGATGCCGTGTCCGCGACGAGGTGGTCCTCCGCACCCCGTGGGGGCTCGGCCGCTTCGCCGCCGCACGCGCCCGCGCCGTGCAACTCGCCCGCCCCAGCGTGCTGGCGCAACGGCTGACGCCTATAGTGGGCACATGACGTCGAGATGAGCCGTTTCGCTCACTTCACCCACCCGCGATCCGCCCCCCAGAATGCTGTTCTGTGCTGTTCTGCCGCGCGGTCGCTCTCGACGATCGGAACCTCTGTGACCACCTCTTCCGCACCTTTCGCGGTGCGCGTCTACCACCCCGCGGATGAGCGCAGCTGGCTGCGCTGCCGCGTCCTGTCCTTCCTCGACACCCAGTACTACGACGACGTGCGGCCGCGCAGGGTCGACCTCGTCGAGCCCGCGATCGCACTCGTCGCGGTCGCGCCGTCGGCGGAGGTCATCGGCATCCTCGACATCGAGATCGACGGGGATGCCGCCACCATCGACACCGTCGCCGTGCACCCCGACCATCAGCACCTCGGCATCGCGACGGCGCTGCTCGACGCGGCGCTGCCGCAGCTGGGCGCCCGAGGCGCCACGACCCTCGATGCCTGGACGCGCGAAGACATCGCCGCGAACCGGTGGTACCTGGGCAACGGGTTCGTCGAGAACTTCCGATACCCGCACGTGTACCTCTCCGACGGCGACGACGACCGGGGGTTCCAGACGCCCGACGGCCTGAGCACGCCGGTGACCGCCTACCTGCACGGCAGGATCGACGACGAGGCCGAACTGCGCGCGCGATACCGGCGCGTCTACATCTGCCGGCAGTACATCCGGTCGGTGAGCGGGACGGTCACCGCTCCGTCACGGCCGCGCGACGCGCCAAACGCAGGGTGAAACGGCCGTTCGGGGCGGCTGAGGGGCCGGAAAGCGCATTTCACCCTGCGATTGGCGCACGATCGTGCGGTAGCGGCCGCCCCCGGTGCGCACGACCGAGACGCACTTCGTCTTCGGGCGGGGCGGGGGCGGGGGCGCGGCGGGGCCAGGGCGGGGCGGGGGCTGGTCCCGGGTCATCAAGCCCGTCGGGCTGTGCTCAGGCCGTCGGATCCCAGAGCGAATGGTAGGCGTTGATCGCCGGCTGCCCGCCCAGGTGCGCGTACAGCACGGTGGACGAGGCCGGGATGTCGCCCGAGCCCACGAGGTCGATGAGCCCGGCGAGCGACTTGCCCTCGTAGACCGGGTCGGTGATCATCGCCTCGAGCTGCGCGCCGAGGGCCATGGCATCCATCGTGGACTGCACCGGGATGCCGTACAGGTCGCCCGCCCAGCCCTCGAGCACCTGGATCTCGTCGTCGCGCAGGTCGCGGCCGAGCTCGATGAGCGCCGCCGTGTTGCGGGCGATGCGCGCCACCTGGTCGCGGGTCTTCTCCAGCGTCGCCGACGCGTCGATGCCGATGACCCGGCGCTTGACCCCGGTGAGATCCTCGAGCGCCGCGAAGCCGGCGATCATGCCGGCGTGGGTGGAGCCGGTGACGACGCACACGATGATCGTGTCGAAGAACACGCCGAGCTGCTTCTCCTGCTCGGCGACCTCGAACGCCCAGTTCGCGAAGCCGAGCCCGCCGAGCGGGTGCTCCGACGCCCCGGCCGGGATCGGGTAGGGCGTGCCGCCGCCCGCTTCGACCTCGGCGAGAGCCTGCTTCCACGAGTCGCGGATGCCGATGTCGAAGCCCGCGGCATCCAGCCGCGAATCGGCGCCCATCATCCGCGAGAGCAGGATGTTGCCGACCTTGTCGTTCACCGGGTCGTCCCACGGCACCCACTTCTCCTGCACGAGGCGGGCCGCAAGCCCCAGGTGCGCGGCGACGGCGGCGACCTGGCGGGTGTGGTTGGACTGGTATCCGCCGATCGAGACGAGCGTGTCGGCGCCGGAGGCGAGCACGTCCGGGACGATGTACTCGAGCTTGCGCACCTTGTTGCCGCCGAACGCGAGCCCGCTGGCGACGTCTTCGCGCTTGGCCCACACCTGCGCGCCACCGAGATGCTGGCTGAGGCGCTTCAGGTGCTGCAGTGGGCTCGGGCCGAAGGTGAGCGGGTAGCGCTCGAACTCGTGAAGTCTCATGGCTCTACTGTAGGTGCGAACTCCACGGTGCCCTCGGCGATGGATGCCGCCACCAGTCGCAGCCGCACGCGAGAGCCGGGCGTCTGGTCGAGGCCGGCGACGTTCGCCTCGACCGGCGGCTGCTGCACCTGCACGCGGGCGCCGTCGCCGCGCTGCGTGAGCACGACGGCTTCGTAGAGTCGTCCCTCGTTGCCGTGCAGCAGGGCGGCTTCGATCCGGTCGAGCGCACCCGCGTCGAGGCGGCTCGCCAGGGCGCTGCTGCGCGCCATCAGCTTCGGCAGGTCGGAGAGGCTGTCGCGTGCCCACGCGGGCACCTCGCGGCCGTTCGCGAGGGCGTCGCAGATCACGAGCACCCAGCGGTCGACGAGGCGCCGCAGGGGAGCGGTCGTGTGCGCGTACGGCGCGCCGATCGCGGCCTGGGTCACGTCGTCGGGCACGGAGCCGTCGAACGTGACGTAGCCCGCGCCCCGGAACAGCCCGCCCGCGTACTCGCGGATCGCGCGTGCGACGGGCGACCGGTCGAGCCCGCGCAGGTAGTCGCCGTAGTCGACGCCCCGCCGCCACGGCATGCCGAGGGCGACCGTCCGAGCCCGGAAGTCGGCGACGGCCTCCGGCGCGGCCGGCGGCATCGTGCGCAGGATGCCGATGCGCCCGCGCAGCATGAGGTCGGCGGCGGCCATGCCGGTCAGCAGCGACACGTGCGCGTTCCAGTCCTCGAGCGGCACGCCGTAGCTGCGTTCCAGGCGGTAGCCGTCGCCTTCGGCCACGATGCGGGTCTCGGGCAGGCTCAGGCTCGCGCCGCCGCGCTCGGCCTCACGGTCCGCACGCCGTGCGCCGAACCAGGGCATCGCCAGCAGGGTCTCGGGGGCAGTGCCGTCGTCGATCGCGCGCTGTGCGTCTTCGTAGGCCCACTGCTGCCGCGAGCGGACGATCGCCCGCGTGAGCGTCGTCTCGGTCGGGCGGGCGCCGGCATCCAGGGTGAATCGCCAGACGAAGGCGCGGCGGTCGGCGCCGGGCAGGAGCGACGCGGCGTGTTCGCTGATGACCGTCGGGTGCAGCGGGACGCGCGCGTCGGGCGCGTAGAGGGTCTGGCCGCGGCGGCGGGTCTCGGCATCCAGCGCGCCGCCCGGCTCGACGAAGGCCGGGACGTCGGCGATCGCGTAGTGCAAGATCGCGCCGGATGCCGTGCGCTCCAGGTGCAGGGCCTGGTCGAGGTCGGTCGAGCCCGCCGGGTCGATCGTGAGGAACGCGATGTCGCGCAGGTCGGCCAGCCCCGAGGTCGCGGGGTCGGCCGGCACGTCGCGCGCCGCACGCTCCGCTGCGGCCTGCACGTCGGGAGGGAAGGCCGACGGAACCTCGAGCGCGGTGCGCAGGGTCTGCAGCGACGCGGCCAGCTCACCCCGTGCGGCGCTGGGGACGATGCGGGAGCGACGAGGCGGCACGGCGCCAGTGTACGAGGCCGGCGCTCTC
The DNA here is from genome assembly GCF_047602155.1 of Microbacterium sp. Classification (GTDB taxonomy): domain Bacteria; phylum Actinomycetota; class Actinomycetes; order Actinomycetales; family Microbacteriaceae; genus Microbacterium. Next base: position 2,091,437 of record NZ_JASGHZ010000001.1, read on the forward strand.
AGCGGCCGATGACGTCGATGTCGTACGCGGCGAGCTTCGCGTCGACGCTGAGGACGGGGACGTCCAGAGCCTGCGCCTGAGCGACGATCATCCGGTCGAACGGGTCGCCGTGGTGCGGTGGCAGCGCGCCGGCGGCGACCGCATGGGAGAGGTCGATAGGCACTGTCTCGACTCTCGTGGCGCGCAGCCGATCCCGCAGGTACTCCTCTGTCGTGCCGGCGAGCTGCAGCCGACCGCGATGCATCTTGATGGAGATCTCCCAGAGACTTGCGATGGAGAGAAAGAGCTGGTTGTCCTCACTCTCCACGGCGGCCCGCACGCGTCCACGCATCCGCTTGTCGTCTTCCAGCATCCAGATCCAGACATGCGTGTCGAGTAGGAAGGCGCTCATTCCGGGAAGATCTCGCTGTTCTCGAACGCGTCGATGATGCCCTGGTCGATGTCGTCGAAGTCATCCGGGCCCCAGATCTTTCCCTTGTCGATGCCGAGCTGCCGCGTGCGCGGCGGCTGCTCGACCGCCACGATCCGGGCGACCGGGGTCGAGCCGCGGTTGATCTGCACCTCGGTGCCGCTCTCGACGTCGTGCAGCAGCCGGGACAGGTGCGTCTTGGCCTCGTGCACCCCGACGACGATCGGCGCATCCGACTTAGTCATGTGACTTAGTTTACTCCGCGGGCGTCGCCGACACCGTGAGAGTCCGCGGCATCCGTAGACTTGACCCTCGTGGTCACCCGTCTGTCGCACCTGTTCCTTCGCACGCTGCGCGAAGACCCCTCCGATGCCGAGGTCACGAGCCACAGGCTGCTCGTGCGCGCCGGGTACATCCGGCGTCAGGCGCCCGGGATCTTCGCGTGGCTGCCGCTCGGCCTGCGCGTCAAGGCGCGCATCGAGAAGATCGTGCGCGAAGAGATGACGAACGCCGGTGCGCAGGAAGTGCACTTCCCCGCCCTCATGCCGCGCGACCCCTACGAGGCGACCGGCCGGTGGGAGGAGTACGGCGACGGTATCTTCCGCCTGAAGGACCGCAAGGATGCCGACTACCTGCTCGCGCCGACGCACGAGGAGGCCTTCACCCTGCTGGTGAAGGACCTCTACTCGTCGTACAAGGATCTGCCGCTGACGATCTACCAGATCCAGGACAAGTACCGCGACGAAGCGCGTCCGCGCGCGGGTCTGCTGCGTGGCCGCGAGTTCACGATGAAGGACGCCTACTCGTTCGACGCGACGGATGCCGGCCTCGACGCGTCGTACCAGGCGCAGCGCGACGCCTACGAGCGTATCTTCCAGCGCCTCGGCCTGGAGTACGTCATCGTGCAGGCCGACGCCGGCGCGATGGGCGGCTCGAAGTCGGAGGAGTTCCTGCACCCGACCCCGGTCGGCGAAGACACGTTCGTGCGCTCGGCCGGCGGCTACGCGGCCAACGTCGAGGCGTTCACGACGGTCGCACCCGAGCCGGTCGCGTTCGACGGGCTGCCCGAGCCGGTGATCTTCGACTCGCCGGACACCCCGACGATCGAGACGCTCGTCGCGCACTCCAACGCGGTGCTGGACGGGTCGTACACGGCCGCCGACACGCTGAAGAACGTCGTGCTGGCGCTCACGCACCTGAACGGAACGCGGGAACTCGTGATCGTCGGTATCCCGGGTGACCGCGACGTCGACGACAAGCGCGCCGAGGTGGCGTTCGCGCCGGCGGCGGTCGAGGCGGCGACGCCGGAGGACTTCGAGAAGCACCCGCTGCTCGTGAAGGGCTACATCGGTCCGTGGTCGCCCACCGGCGCGATCCTCGGCGAGGAGTCGGCGACCGGCATCCGGTACCTCCTCGACCCCCGGGTCGTCGACGGCACGGCGTGGATCACCGGCGCGAACATCGACCAGAAGCACGTGCACGCGCTCGTCGCGGGCCGCGACTTCGGTGCCGACGGCTTCGTGGAGGTCGCGAACGTGCGCGAGGGCGACCCGGCGCCCGACGGCTCCGGGCCGGTGACGCTCGCGCGCGGCATGGAGATCGGGCACGTGTTCCAGCTCGGCCGCAAGTACGCCGAGGTGCTGGGCCTGAAGGTGCTCGACGAGAACGGCAAGCTCGTGACGGTCACGATGGGCTCGTACGGCATCGGCGTGACGCGCATCCTCGCGATCATCGCCGAGCTGAACAACGACGCCCGCGGGCTCGTCTGGCCGGCATCCGTCGCACCGTTCGACGTCCACGTCGTCGCGACCGGCAAGGACGACGTCGCCTTCGAGCTCGCGGCGTCGCTGTCGGCGTCGCTGGAGGCGGCGGGGCTCGACGTGCTGTACGACGACCGCCCCAAGGTGTCGCCCGGGGTGAAGTTCGGCGACGCCGAGCTCGTCGGCGTGCCGCAGATCGTCATCGTCGGCCGCGGCGCCGCCGCCGGCGAGGTCGAGCTGTGGGACCGTCGCACGGGCGATCGCGAGGTCGTGCCCGCCGCGGATGCCGTCACGCGCCTGACGCGCTGAACCCGCCGCACCGGCCCGGCCCGGCCCGCGCCGCGGCCCCGGCCCGCGCCGCGGCCGCGGCATCCGCTCGCGCTGTCGAATCCTGCTTGCGCTGTCGAAGTTTCGATAGCGCGTGCAGATTTCTGCAGCGCGAGAGATGAGAACGCCGAGCGCGCGGGGCGCGGTCGGCTGCGCGCGCGTCAGGCCGCGAACTCCTCGAGCAGGGCGGCGGCGCGCGGGGCGCCGCCCGCGGCCGCCAGCGCGACGGCCACCCGCTGAGCCGCGCTGCGGTACCCGGCATCCGCCGACACTCGGTCGACCGCCTCGCGCACCGCCTTCGCGGACGGCGTCCCGGTGCGCAGATTGATGCCGGCGCCGGAGCCGGCGACTCGTGCGGCGGACTCCGGCTTGTCGAGGTCGCCGCCGCCCGCGACGATCGGGACGCCGTGCGCCAGCGTCGCCAGCACACCACCCCACCCGCCATTGGTCACGACGAGGTCGCATCGCGGCAGCAGCTGCTCGTAGGGCACGAAGCTCGCGACGCGCGCGTTGCGCGGCACGGGGAACGGGAGCTCGTCGACGCCCCGGACGCCGGTCGTCGCCACGATCAGTGCGTCGACATCGGAGAGCGCTTCGAGCGCTGGGCGCAGCAGATCCTCGGGGTCGACGTTCTGGGTGCCCTGCGTCACGTGGATGACGCGCCGGCCGTCGAGGTCGCTCCACCACGGCGGGAGCTCCGGCGGGGTGGATGCCGCCGGCGCCGTGAGCCGGCCGACCCAGTGCAGGTGCTCCGGCCGGTCGGTGCGGTCGAAGTCGAGGGCGGCGACGCCACTGGCGAGGATCAGCCGCCGCGACCACACCATCGTCGAGAAGCCTTCGTCGCCCGGCGCGAGACCGGCCGCGAGGCGAGCTCGCCGCGCAGCCCGGGTCAGGGGCCGCTCGAGTGCGGGCACCAGGGCGCGCAGCGCGGCGTCGCGCGCCCTGGTCACCGCGGTGTGCCCCGGCCGGAAGCCCAGCCCGGGTGGCGGGCCGTGCGGTCCCACCAACTGCAGCGGCAGGACCGCGATCGTGGCCCACCGGCATCCCAGCGCATCCGCGATGAGCCGCGGGCCGAGGGAGGCCTCGTCGCCCACCAGGACGTCCCACGGGTCGCGGAGCCATTCCGCGTGCGCGTCTGTGAGCTGTTGCGGCGCCGTGGCGATGAACAGGTCCTCCATGTTGATCAGCAGCTGCGCGAAGCCCTTCTTGCCCACGAGCCGGGGGAAGGATGCCGGGAGGTTCTGCTCGTCGAAATCCGGCGCCGCCTGCCACGGCACGAACCGCGCGCCGGTCGCCTCGACGCGGGCGCGGAAGGCGCTGCCGGTGTAGACCCGCACGTCGTGGCCGCGCGCCACGAGTGCGCCGGCGACCGCGAGCACGGGCACGACGTGACCGGTGAAAGGCATCGCCGTGACGAAGAAGCGGGCCATGAGGCGATCCTGCACCATCGCCGGCGCCGCGCGACGGTGAGAAACCACATTCTGCGCGAAAAACACCTGCACCCGTGGTTTCTCGCGCGGGAAGTGGTTTCTCGCGAGCCCGGCGTGCCGCGCGGCGTGCGCCGGCGCGTGCCAGGCTGAGGAGCATGACAGGCAGCACCACCGGCCCGATTCCGTCCGCCGTGACCGACGACATCCGCAGGATCATCGCGGATGCCGGCGTCACGGAAGACGTCGACCTCATCGCCCGCATCCTCGCGACCGGCATCGGGCTCGGGCGCGACGACAGCACGCGTCTCGACCTGAAGATCACGGCGGCCGCGCTCACCGAGATGCGCGCCGCGTTCGCCCTGTTCGCGCCCTACCGCGGCATCCCGAAGGTCACGGTCTTCGGCTCCGCCCGCACGAGACCCGAATCCGTGCTCTACCGCCACACCGTCGAATTGACGCACGCGCTCGCGCAGCAGGGCTGGATGACGGTGACCGGAGCCGGCCCCGGGATCATGCAGGCCGCGGCCGAGGGTTCCGGCCCCGACCACTCCCTCGGAGTGTCGATCCGGCTGCCGTTCGAGGAGAAGCCCAACGCGGTCATCGCCGCGCACGCCCGCAACGTGGTCATGAAGTACTTCTTCACGCGCAAGCTCATGCTCGTGAAGGAATCGGCCGGATTCGTCTGCGTACCGGGTGGCTTCGGCACCCTCGACGAGATGTTCGAGCTGCTGACGCTACAGCAGACCGGAAAGGCCGAGCCGACGCCCATCGTGCTGCTCGACGCCCCCGGCGGCACCTTCTGGGCCGGCCTGCAGCGCTTCGTCGACGAGCAGCTGATCCCGGCCGGGGTCATCTCGCCGGAGGACCTGGATCGCGTCGTCATCACCGACTCGGTGGATGCCGCCGTCAGCGAGATCACCGGCTTCTACCGCAACTACGACTCGCTGCGATGGGTCGGCAAGCGGCTCGTGCTGCGGCTGCGGCACGAGCCCGCCGATGCGGAGCTCGACGACCTCACCGCCCGGTTCGGCGACCTGCTGGCATCCGGCCGCATCGAGCGCACCGCGCCGCTGCAGGCCGAACGCGAAGACGGTGACCGGCTCGACCTGCCGCGCATCGTGCTGACCCTCGACCAGCACCGGGTGGGGGAGCTGCACCGGCTCATCCGCGCGCTGGGCGCGCTCGGATCAGCTCCAGCGGGGCGGCATCCGGTACCCTGAAGGGATGCCGCGGCGTCGACCCGCGCGGCGAGAGCTGAATAGGGAGGCCACCGTGGACATCGACATGGGACTGCTGCGTACCGTCTCGCGCGAGAAGGAGATTCCGTTCGACGAACTCGTCCGGATCATCGAGCAGGCGATCCTGACCGCGTACGCGAAGCACACGTCTCCCACGGGGGAGCTCCCGGACGGCGCGCGCGCGCAGCTCGACCAGAAGACCGGCCACGTCGCGATCTACGTGCCGCTGCTCGACGACGAGGGCGCCGTCATCGGCGAAGAGGAGTCGACGCCGGAGGACTTCGGCCGCATCGCCGCCTTCGCGGCCAAGCAGGTCATCAGCCAGCGGCTGCGCGACATCGCCGACGACGCGATCCTCGGCGAGTTCCGCGGCAAGGAGGGGGACATCGTCGCCGGCGTCATCCAGCAGGGGCCGAACCCCCGCATGGTGCACGTCGACCTCGGCACCGTCGAGGCGATCCTCCCGCCCGAGGAGCAGGTCGCGGGCGAGGAGTACCCGCACGGCGCCCGCATCCGCGTGTACGTGACGTCGGTGTCGAAGGGGCTGAAGGGCCCGTCGATCACGGTCTCGCGCACCCACCCCGGGCTCGTGCGCAAGCTCTTCGCCCTCGAGGTGCCCGAGATCGCTTCGGGCCTCGTCGAGATCACCTCGCTCGCCCGCGAGGCCGGTCACCGCACCAAGATCGCCGTCAAGGCGAACGACCCGGCCATCAACGCGAAGGGCGCCTGCATCGGAGAGCTCGGCCGCCGCGTGCGCGCCGTGACCGAGGAGCTCGGCGGCGAGAAGATCGACATCGTCGACTACGACGCCGACCTCGCCACCTTCGTCGCCCACGCGCTGTCGCCCGCGAAGGTCACGTCGAGCTTCGTGCTCGATGCGAACATCAAGGCCGTGCGCGCGCTCGTGCCCGACTACCAGCTGTCGCTCGCGATCGGCAAGGAGGGCCAGAACGCACGGCTCGCGGCCAAGCTCACCGGCGCCAAGATCGACATCCAGCCCGACAGCATCTTGGAAGACTCCTGACGCGTTTCGTCTCGCTTCGCTCGCTCAACGACCGCGGGTCAACCGGTCGTTGAGCGAGGAGCGCAGCGACGAGACGAAACGCAGCGACCTGGCAAGGGGGTAGGATGGAACCCGTTCGAACGTGCGTGGGATGCCGCGCGCGCACCCCGCGATCCGCGCTCCTGCGCGTCGTCGCCCAGGGCGGTGAACTCGTCCCCGACGAGAAGGCCGTCCTTCCGGGCCGGGGGGCGTGGGTGCATGACACGGATGCGTGCGTAGACCTCGCCATCCGGCGCCGCGCCTTCGGACGAGCATTGCGTGTGTCGGGCCCGCTCGACACGCAGACCTTTCAGAACACCCACCAGCGAAACGGCTGAACGGCTATGGACACAAAGTGAACGGCTCGAAATGAGACCCGTCCGCAAGTAACGGTCTGCCCTGTCCGGGGGAGACCTCAGACAGGAGAATTGTGGCAAACCCACGCGTGCACGAAATCGCTTCCGAGGTCGGCGTCGACAGCAAAGTCGCCCTCGCGAAGCTGAAGGAGCTCGGCGAATACGTCAAGAGCCCCTCGTCGACGATCGCCCCGCCGGTCGCTCGCAAGCTCCGTGCGGCCCTCGAGGCCGACGGTGCGAGCAAGCCCGCCGAGGCCAAGGCCGCGCCGGCGGCACCCGCCGCACCGGCCGCGGCAAAGCCCGCCGGCCCGCGCCCCGGCCCGGCCCGGCCCGCCGCCCCGGCGCCCGCCGAACCCGCCGCCCCGGCGCCCGCCGAACCGGCCGCCGCGGCGCTCGCCGAACCCGCTGCTGCCGCGCCCGCGGCGGCGCCCGCCGCGCCGTCGGCACCGGCTGACGTGCCCGCGGCGCCCCGCCCCGGCGGTGCCCCCGGCGCCCCGCGTCCGGGCAACAACCCGTTCGCGTCGAGCCAGGGCATGGGTCAGCGCCCCGCCGGCCCCCGTCCGGGCAACAACCCGTTCGCGTCGAGCCAGGGCATGGGCCAGCGCCCGACGCCCGGCAACATCCCGCGCCCGCAGGCGCCGCGCCCCGGTGCCCCGCGCCCGGGTGCCCCCCGTCCCGGCGGTGCCGGTCGCCCCGGTGGCGCCGGCCGTCCCGGTGCGCCGTTCCAGCAGCGTCCGGGCGGCCCGGGTCGTCCCGGCGGTGCCGGCGGCTTCCAGCGTCCCGGCGCCCCCGGCGCCGGCGCGCCCGGCGGTTTCGCCGGCCGCCCCGGTGGTGGCGGCGGCCGCGGTCGTGGCCCCGGCGGTGGTACCGCGGGTGCCTTCGGCAAGGGCGGCGGCAAGAGCAAGCAGCGCAAGTCGCGTCGGGCGAAGCGGCAGGAATTCGAGATGCGGGACGCGCCGGTCGTCGGCGGCGTCAACGTCACGAAGGGCAACGGCGAGATCATTCGCCTGCGTCGCGGCGCATCCATCGCCGACTTCGCCGACAAGCTCGAGGCGATGAACGGCTACATCGTTCAGCCCGGAACGCTCGTCACGATCCTCTTCAACCTCGGTGAGATGGCCACGGCGACGGAGTCGCTCGACGAGGCCACGTTCGAGGTGCTCGGTGCCGAGCTCGGCTACAAGATCCAGATGGTCTCGCCCGAGGACGAGGACAAAGAACTCCTCGAAGGCTTCGGTCTCGACCTCGAGGCCGAGCTGGAGAACGAGGACGAGGACGACCTCGAGATCCGTCCTCCGGTGGTCACCGTCATGGGCCACGTCGACCACGGCAAGACGCGACTGCTCGACGCCATCCGCCAGACGAACGTCGTGGCGGGCGAGGCCGGCGGCATCACGCAGCACATCGGTGCGTACCAGGTGTGGACCGAGCACGACGGCATCGAGCGCGCCATCACCTTCATCGACACCCCCGGTCACGAGGCGTTCACCGCCATGCGTGCCCGTGGTGCGCAGGTCACCGACATCGCGATCCTCGTGGTCGCCGCCGACGACGGCATCATGCCGCAGACGGTCGAGGCGCTGAACCACGCGCAGGCCGCCGAGGTGCCGATCGTGGTCGCCGTCAACAAGATCGACAAGCCCGACGCCAACCCGGCCAAGGTGCGTCAGCAGCTGACCGAGTACGGCCTCGTGGCCGAGGAGTACGGCGGCGACGTCATGTTCGTCGACGTCTCGGCGCGCGAGGGGATCGGCATCCAGGATTTGCTCGATGCCGTCCTGCTGACGGCGGATGCCGGCCTGGATCTCACCGCCAACCCGAACAAGGCCGCGCGCGGCGTCGCGATCGAAGCGAAGCTCGACAAGGGCCGCGGTTCGGTGGCGACCGTGCTCATCCAGTCGGGCACGCTGCGCGTCGGCGACGCGATCGTCGCGGGCACCGCCTACGGACGCGTCCGCGCGATGATCGACGAGAACGGCGACGCGGTCGCCGAGGCGTTCCCGTCGCGCCCCGTGCAGGTGCAGGGCCTCAACTCGGTGCCGCGCGCCGGCGACACGTTCATCGTCACCGACGAAGACCGCATGGCCCGCCAGATCGCCGAGAAGCGCGAGGCCGCCGAGCGCAACGCCCAGCTGGCCAAGGCCCGCAAGCGCATCTCGCTGGAGGACTTCACGCGTGCCCTCGAGGAGGGCAAGGTCGAGTCGCTCAACCTCATCATCAAGGGCGACGTCTCCGGCGCCGTCGAGGCGCTGGAGGAGTCGCTGCTGAAGATCGAGGTCGACGACTCGGTGCAGCTGCGCATCATCCACCGCGGCGTGGGTGCCATCACCGAGAGCGACATCAACCTCGCCACGATCGACAACGCGATCGTGATCGGCTTCAACGTGCGCCCCGACACCAAGGCCCGCGAGCGCGCTGCGCGCGAGGGTGTGGACGTGCGGTTCTACTCGGTCATCTACAACGCGATCGACGACGTCGAGCAGTCGCTCAAGGGCCTGCTCAAGCCGGAGTTCGAAGAGGTGCAGTCGGGTGTCGCCGAGATCCGCGAGGTGTTCCGCTCGTCGAAGTTCGGCAACATCGCCGGTGTCATCGTCCGGTCCGGCACGATCACGCGCAACGCCAAGGCGCGCGTCATCCGAGACGGCGTCGTCATCGCCGATGGTCTGGCCATCGAGTCGCTGCGCCGCTTCAAGGACGACGTCACCGAGGTGCGCACCGACTTCGAGTGCGGTATCGGCCTGGGCAAGTACAACGACATCCAGGTCGGCGACGAGATCGAGACGACCGAGATGGTGGAGAAGCCGCGCTCATGAGCTCAGAACGACAGGCGAGGCTCGCCGACCGCATCCGCGTGCTGATCGCGGAGCGGCTGGAGAAGGGGCTGCGCGATCCGCGCCTCGGGTTCGTGACGATCACCGATGTGCGCGTCACGGGCGACCTCCAGCACGCGTCGGTGTTCTACACCGTGCTCGGTGACGAGAAGGAGCGCACCGACACGGCGGAGGCGCTGAAGTCGGCGACCGGGATGCTGCGCAGCGAGGTCGGCAAGCAGCTCGGCGTGCGGCTGACGCCGTCGCTGGAGTTCATCCCCGACGCGCTGCCGGACAACGCCGGTCACATCGCCGACCTCCTGCGCGAGGCGCAGGAGCGCGACGCCGCGGTGGCGGGCCTGGCCGCCGGCGCGACCTACGCCGGCGACGCCGACCCGTACCTCAAGCCCCGCGAAGACGACGCGGACTGACGCGTCGTGAGACGATGGCCCCCTCCTTCTGGCGGGGGCCATCGTCGTCGCGGGCGCCCTCGCGCCCGACCCCGCACTTCTCGCGTACGAAAAGCAGGCTGAAACGGCTCTGCCGGCCCCCCGCGGCCCGTCAACGATCAGTTCAGCCTGCTTTTGGCGCGCTCAGCGGGGCAGAGTCAGCGCGCCGTCGCAGGCCTCGACGAGGCCGTCGGCGACGAGGGAGTCGATCGCCCGGTCGCGCTGAGCGGCGTCGGGCCAGTCGGCGGCGACGGCCTCCTGCGGCAGGCGATGGCCGGATGCCGCGCGCAGCGCGCGCAGGATCGCCCCGCGCGCCTGCCGGTCGCTGCCCTCGTAGCGGGCCTGCTTGCGGCGAGCGTCGCCGGTGTCGGGGTATCCGGCCGCGCGCCACGCGCACAGCGGCGCGATCGGGCACGCGTCGCAGCGCGCCGAGCGGGCCGTGCAGACGACGGCGCCGAGCTCCATCGTCGCGGCGTTGACGACGGCGGCATCCGCGGCGCCTGCCGGCAGCAGCGCCGCCATCGCCTCGAGGTCGCGTCGCGACGGCGGCCCCGGCTGTGCGCGGCCGTCGAGCGCCCGTGCCAGCACGCGGCGCGTGTTGGTGTCGACGACCGGATGCCGGTCGCCGTACGCGAACACCGCCACCGCCCGCGCCGTGTAGTCGCCGATGCCGGTGAGGGCCAGCAGCTCGTCCACGTCGCGCGGCACCGTGCCGCCGTGGCGGTCGCGGATCTCCACCGCCGCGCGGTGCAGCCACAGCGCCCGCCTCGGATACCCGAGGTTCGCCCACTGCGCCACCGCCGCGGCCGGCGCCTCGGCGGCCAGGGCGGTCGGCGTGGGCCAGCGCGCCAGCCACGCCTCGAGGTGCGGGATGACGCGGCTGACCGGTGTCTGCTGCAGCATGAACTCGCTGACGAGCGTCCCCCACCCGCCGAACCGGGCCGTGAACTCGGCCCGCCGCCACGGCAGGTCGCGCGCGTTCTCGCGGTACCACGCGATGAGCGGGGTCGCGAGGTCGGGCACCCGACCAGCCTAGGCCGGGTCGGGCGGGCCGCCCGGCCTAGGCTGGGGGGATGCTCGAACCCGTGCCGCAGCCGAACGGCATCCTGCTCGTCGACAAGCCGGGCGCGGTGACCAGCCACGACGTCGTCGCCCGCGCGCGGCGCGCGCTGAACACGCGCAAGATCGGCCACGCCGGCACCCTCGACCCGATGGCGACGGGCCTGCTCGTGCTCGGCGTCGGGCCCGCCACGCGCCTGTTGACCTACCTCGTCGGCCTCGACAAGACGTACGAGGCGACGATCCGGCTCGGGGTCGCGACCGCCTCCGACGACGCCGACGGCACCGTGACGCACACGGCGGATGCCGCCGCCCTCGCCGCCGTCACCCCCGACGCCATCCGGGCGGGCATCGCCGCCCTCACCGGCGAGATCGACCAGGTGCCGAGCACCGTGTCGGCGATCAAGGTCGGTGGCAAGCGCGCCTACGACCTCGCGCGGGCGGGGCAGCGGGTCGAGCTGAAGGCGCGGCGCGTCACGGTGAGCGGGTTCGCGCTCTCGCGCCTGCGGCCCGTGCCCGGCGGGATCGACCTGGAGGTGGTCGTGGACTGCTCCAGCGGCACCTACATCCGGGCGCTCGCGCGCGACCTCGGCGCCGCACTCGGCGTCGGCGGGCACCTCACCGCCCTCCGCCGCACGCGCATCGGGCCGTTCGAGGTTCGTGACGCGGTGATCGAGCTCGCGCCCGGGCTGCCGCTGCGCGCGCCCGCGGAGGTGGCGGCATCCGTGCTCGGCACGTTCCCCGTCACCGCCGACGAGGCCCGCGACCTGCGCCACGGCAAGCGGCTCGCGGGCGCGGCGCACCGCGTATCCGCAGTGCAGGCCACCCCCGCCGCGATCGATCCCGACGGCCGCCTCGTCGGCATCGTCGAGCGGCGCGGCGACGACGTCAAGAGCGTCATGAACCTCGCCGAGGAGGCGTCGTGATCGCGTGGTTCGCGATCGCGCAGGTCGCCGTCGCCGTCGCCGCGGGCCTCGTCGCGATCGTCGCGGGGCTCGCCGGCCGCCGTCCCGGCGACGTCACGGTCGGCGGCATGGCACTCGTGTTCGTGCTGCTGGTCGCCCAGGTCGTCATCGCGATCGTCGCTCCCTTGGCCGGCAATCCGCCGACCGGCAGCGTGCTGGAGTTCTGGGTGTACCTCGTCTCGGCGCTGCTGATCCCGCCCGCGGCGGTGTTCTGGGCGCTCGTCGAGCGCAGCCGGTGGAGCACCGTCATCCTCGGCATCGCCGCACTGGCGATCGCGGTGATGGTGTGGCGGATGCAGGTGATCTGGACCGCGCCCGCCGCCTAGGATTGACGGGTCATGGCTGAATTCCGACCCCGCATGACCGGCATCGGCCGGGTGCTCGTCGTCGTCTACGCGATCATGGCGCTCGCGGCGACGGGGCGCTCGCTCGTGCAGATCATCGAGCGGTTCGACGACGCGCCGGTCGCGTACCTGCTGTCGGCCTTCGCCGCCGTCGTCTACCTCATCGCCACCGTCGCGCTCGTGAAGTCGCAGTCGCGGGCGTGGGCGGTCGTCGCCTGGATCGCGATCTGTGTCGAACTGGCCGGCGTGCTCGTCGTGGGGACGCTGAGCCTCACGCATCCCGAGCTGTTCCTGCACGACGCGACCGTGTGGTCGGGCTTCGGGTTCGGCTACTTCTGGGTGCCGCTCGTGCTGCCGCTCGTCGGCCTGTGGTGGCTGCGCACCTCGGCCGGGCGCGTCGCGCGCGAGCGGGCACCCGAGTCGTCCCTCGCCGGGAGGTCGAGCTGGTGATCGTCTTTCACGAGCCCTCCGAGGTGCCACCCGGATTCGGCCCCTGCATCGTCGCGATCGGCAAGTTCGACGGCGTGCACTCCGGGCACCGTGCCGTCATCGACCGGGCGCGGGTGAGCGCCGCCGAGGCGGGTGCGCGCGTCGTGGCGGTGACGTTCGACCGCAATCCGCTCAGCCTGCTGAGCCCCGGCCTGTGCCCCGAACCGCTGTCGAGCCTCGACCAGAAGCTCGGGCTGCTCGCCGACGCCGGCGTCGATGCCACCCTCGTGCTGCGCTTCGACGACGCGCTCGCCGCCCTCGAGCCGCGAGAGTTCGTCGAGCTGGTGCTCGTGCACGCGCTGCACGCCCGGCGCGTCATGGTGGGCGACGACTTCCGGTTCGGGCGCGGCGGCGCCGGCGACCCGGCGCTGCTGACGGCGCTCGGCACCGAGCACGGGTTCGCCGTCGACGTCGTCGGCGACGTGCAGGGCGGAGGGCGGCGCGTGTCGTCGTCGTGGGTGCGGGACCTCCTCGCCGCGGGTGACGTCGAGGGCGCGGCGCGGCTGCTCGGCCGCCCGCACGGCGTGCAGGGCGAGGTCGTGCACGGCCTCAAGCGGGGCCGCGAGCTGGGCTTTCCGACCGCCAATCTCGCCACGGATGCCGAGGGCTTCGTGCCCGCCGACGGCGTCTACGCCGGGTGGCTCATCGATCTCGGGCCGACTGGCGCCCCGACCCCCTCGACGACGCGCTACCCGGCGGCGATCTCGGTGGGCACGAACCCGACGTTCGACGACGTGCCGGTGCGGCAGGTCGAGGCGTACGTGCTCGACGAGACCGGCCTTCAGCTGTACGGCCACCGCGTGCACGTCCAGTTCACGCACCGCGTGCGCGGCATGGTCGCGTTCGAGGGCATCGACGCGCTGATCGCGCAGATGGATGCCGATGTCGCCGAGGTGCGGCGGCTGCTCAGTTAGGGCGGCTCAGGCGAGCGTCACGGCATCCCAGCGCCCGGGTTCGCGCAGCGCGGCGTAGCGCACGTCGGCCGTGCCGGGTGCGACGGCGGCGACGCACAGCAGCGTCGACAGGGTGGGGTAGCCGAGCGGGCGGTTGTCGCGGACGATGGCCCGTTCGTCGTCGGCGGGCAGCGCTGCGGAGCCCGCCAGGATCTCCAGCCACGGTGCCCACCACTGCGCGCTCGACGGCAGTGCGGCACGCGCGAACGCGCCGAGCCACCGCGCGATGCGCGCCGTGCCGGGGTCGTCGACGTCGTCGTGGGCGATCATGTGCGTTCCGGGGGCGAGCCCGGTCGTGCGCAGCACGGCACCGTCCCAGGTCACCACGCGCGCCGCGGAGCCGTCGACCTCGACGAGGTTGAAGCCGTGGGTGGCCGGTTCGCCGACGGGGGAGGCGCCCGCCACCGACGCCAGCGCGATGCCGCCGCGCGAGACGAGCTCTTCCTCCGGCCGCCTCGACACGTCGGCGCGGTTGAGGAGCACCGCCAGCCGCCCGGCATCCGGGTCGGCGGCCAGCCACGCACCGCCGGCGCGGGCGTCGCGCACCCCGACGACGCCGGGAAGCTCGGGCCACCGCGCACCGAGCGGATCCCACGCGCGTTGCGGATCCTCGTCGCGCACGGCCAGCAGGTGCACGGCTTCGCCCCGGGCGGCGGGGACGCGGATGATGACGGTGCACATGCGGTGGACTCCTGGAGGGTGGGGCGTGGGAGGATCGGATCGTGTTCGTCGTCGTGGGTGTCTCGGGCGGGATCGCCGCCTACAAGACCGTGCAGCTCGTCCGTCTGTTCGTGCTCGCCGGTCACGACGTGCACGTCGTGCCGACCGCGGACGCCCTCCGGTTCGTCGGCACGCCGACCTGGGAGTCGATCAGCCGCAACCCGGTGACGACCTCGGTCCACGACGACGTCGCGCGCGTGCGTCACGTCGCTCTCGGCCAGGCGGCCGACCTCGTCGTCGTGGCGCCGGCGACGGCGAACACGCTGGCGAAGATGGCCGCAGGGCTTGCCGACGATCTGCTCGGCACCACCCTACTGGCCACCACGGCGCCGGTCGTCGTCGCGCCGGCGATGCACACCGAGATGTGGCGGCACCCCGCGACGCAGCACAATCTCGGCGTGCTGCGGGGGCGCGGCGTGGTCGTCGTCGGCCCGGAGGACGGCCCCCTCACCGGCGGCGACTCGGGCACCGGGCGCATGACCGAGCCCGAGGCGCTGTTCGCGGCGGCGCTCGCCGCCGCGTCCGGTGCTGCCGGGCGCGACCTCGCCGGGCTGCGCGTCGTCGTCAGCGCCGGCGGCACGCGCGAGCCGATCGACCCGGTGCGGTTCATCGGCAACCGCTCCAGCGGCGCGCAGGGCGTCGCCGTCGCGGTCGCGGCGGCCGCGCGCGGCGCGCAGGTCGCCCTCGTCGTCGCGCACGTCGAGCAGCGCGCGCTCGACGACGCGCAGCGCGCCGGCATCCGGATCGTGCGCGCGGGCACCGCCGCCGAGCTCGGTGCCGCGATGGATGCCGAGGCCGAAGGCGCCGATGTCGTCGTCATGGCCGCCGCCGTCGCCGACTACCGCGTCGCCGCCGTCGCCGAACGCAAGCTCACGAAGGATGCCGTGGGCGAGCGTCTGACCCTCGAACTCGTGGAGACCGCCGACATCCTGGCCGGGCTCGCCCGTCGCCGCCGCGCCGGTCAGACGATCGTCGGCTTCGCCGCCGAGACCCCCGGCGCGGGGGAGACGCTCGAGGCGCGGGCGCGCCGCAAGGCGCAGCGCAAGGGCACCGACCTGCTCGTGGCGAACGAGGTCGGCTGGGCCCGGGGCTTCGAGCGGCCCGACAACGCCGTCGTGCTCGTCGACGCCGGCGGCGAGGTCGTCGGCGCGGCACAGGGCACGAAGCGCGCCGTCGCGGAGGCGCTGTGGGACGCCGTCGTGGCCCTGCGCGGGCGAAGATAACGAAAAGGTAAGAAAGAGATAACGAAAAGGTAACGCGAGCCGCTAGGGTGGGGGTGACGACGATGTCACCGTCCCGAAGGGACCCACCCGAATGATCCCGTCGCGGCAGGCCGACCGGCTCCCCGCTCTCCTGATCGTCTGTGCGCTCGCCGCGGTCAGCCTCGTCATCGGCATGCTCGGCACGACGACGGCGCGCGTGTCGGCGCAGGAGCTGATGGGAGCCGAGCGCGTCCCCGGCGAGGCCGCCTTCATCGCCGGCCATCGCGGCGGCTCGACCACCGCCCCCGAGAACACCCTCCCGGCCGTGCGCAGCGCGCTCGATCGGGGCTTCGACTACGTCGAGGTCGACCTCGCGCTCACCGCCGACGGCCACGCCGTGCTCATGCACGACGCCACCGTCGACCGCACGACCGACGGCACCGGCAGGGTCGCCGACCTCACCCTCGCGCAGATCCGCGAACTGGACGCCGGGTCGTGGTTCTCGCCCGCCTTCGCCGGCACCCGGGTGCCCACCGCGCAGGAGCTCTTCGACGTGCTCGCCCGCGAGAACGGGCGCGCGATCCTCGACCTCAAGGGGGTGTGGACGGCGGATGCCGCCGGCACCCTCGTCGACGAACTGCAGACACTCGGCCTCGATCGGCAGGTCGCCGTCGCGAGCTTCGACGCGCGCACGCTCGCGTACATCCAGGCCCGCTCCGAGGTGATCTCGCGGCTCGTGATCCTGAAGATGCTTCCGGCCGACGTCGTCGAGGCGGCGCTCGAGGTGGGTGCCCGCGGCGTCGTCGTCGACCGCCGGGCGCTCGCGGCCCGGCCCGAGATCGTCGGTGCGCTGCACGCCGCCGACCTGCGCGTCATCGTCTACACGCTCAACACCGACCGGCAGTGGAACGCCGTCACCAGTCTCGGCGTCGACGGCATCGTGACCGACGACCCCGCCCTGCTCCACGACTGGCAGCGCGGGCTGGCGAGCGGCTGACATCCCGCCGACATGCGCGGAATACCCCATGGGGGTATCCTGTTGACGTGAGCATGCACGAGTACCGAATCCAGGGCATGACCTGCGCGCACTGCGCCGCCGCCGTCACCCGCGAAGTCGGCCGCATCGCCGGCGTCAGCGACATCTCCGTCGACGTGAGCACCGGCATCCTCTCGCTCGCGGGCGACGCCCCCGAGGCGGCCATCGCCGCGGCCGTCGACGAGGCCGGCTACACGCTCGTCGCCGCACGGTGAGCACGCTCCGTGAGGAGGCCGTCCTCGACATCGAGGGGATGACCTGCGCGAGCTGCGTCGCCCGCATCGAGAAACGGCTCCAGCGGCTCGACGGCGTCACCGCCACGGTGAACCTCGCGACCGAGTCGGCGCGCGTGGACTATCCGCGCGGGCTGCACCCGGACCTCCTCGTCGACGCCGTCCGCGAAGCGGGATACGACGCGCACGTGCGAGCGCGCCCCGCGCACGAGCACGGCGACGCCCCGGGAGGGGTCACCCTCGCGACGCGACTGATCGTCAGCGCGATCCTCGCCGTCCCCGTCGTGGCGCTCGGGATGGTGCCGGCCTGGCAGTTCCCGGGCTGGGAGTGGGTGTCGTGGGCGCTCGCGACGCCGATCGTCGCGTGGGGCGGCTGGCCGTTCCACCGCGCGACCTGGGCGAACGCGCGGCACGGCGCCGCGACGATGGACACCCTCATCACCCTGGGCACCGTGGCGGCCTACCTGTGGAGCGCGTGGGCCGTCCTGTTCGTGCACCACGGGATGGCGCACTACTACTTCGAGACCGCCGCCGCCGTCACGGTGTTCCTCCTGCTGGGGCGGGTCATCGAGCAGCGGTCCAAGCGCCGCGCCGGCGCCGCGATGCGCGCGCTGATGGAGCTGTCGGCCCGCGAGGTGGAGCTGCGCGACGGCACGCGTGTGCCGATCGAGCGGCTGCGCGTCGGCGACGTCTTCGTCGTGCGACCGGGGGAGAAGATCGCCACCGACGGGCGGGTGGTCGACGGCCGCGCGTCGGTCGACGAGAGCATGATCACCGGCGAGTCCGTCCCGGTCGACATCGAGGCCGGCGCCGCCGTCACCGGCGGCACGATCGCCGCCGACGGGCGGCTCATCGTCGAGGCCACGTCGGTCGGCGACGACACCCGCCTCGCGCAGCTCGCGCGCCTCGTCGAGAACGCGCAGGCCGGCAAGAGCCGCGTGCAGCGCCTCGCCGACCGGATCTCGGCGGTGTTCGTCCCTGCCGTCATCGCGCTCGCCGTCCTGACGCTGATCGGATGGATCGTCACGGGGCACCCGGTGGCGGACGGCTTCACCGCGGCCGTCGCGGTGCTCATCATCGCCTGCCCGTGCGCGCTGGGGCTCGCGACACCGATCGCGATCCTCGTCGGCACCGGCCGGGGCGCGCAGCTCGGGGTGCTCATCACCGGCCCCGAGGCGCTGGAGTCGGTCGAGAAGCTCGACACGATCGTGCTCGACAAGACCGGCACCGTCACGGAGGGCCGGATGACGGTCGCCGCGGTGACGCCGATCGATGCGACGGATGCCGACATCGGCCGCCTCGTCGGGTCGCTCGAAGCCGCGAGCGAGCACCCGCTCGCGCGTGCGCTCGCCGCTCTCGCCCCCGTACCGCTGCCGGTGACAGATTTCGCCGGGCTCGCCGGGCGCGGCGTCACCGGGGTCGTCGACGGGCACGCCGTCTTCGCCGGGCGGGCGGCGTTCGCGCGGGAGCAGACCGGGGCGCCGCTCGCGGCCCCCGTCGGGGTGGCGGTCGCGGCGGCCGAGGCGGCCGAGGCGGCGGGGGCCACCGCCGTCGTCGTCGGCTGGGACGGGGCCGTGCACGCCGTCGTCGCCGTCGCCGATGCCGTCCGTGCCGACAGCGCCGCGACGGTCGCAGCTCTCCAGGGGCTCGGGATGGAGGTCGTCCTCCTCACCGGCGACAACGAGGGCGCCGCGCGCGCCGTCGCGGAAGCCACCGGCATCCGTCGCGTCATCGCGGGCGTGCTGCCGGAGGGCAAGGTCGCCGAGATCGAGCGGCTGCAAGGCCGAGACCCGGACGGCACAGGGCCGGACGGCCCGCGCCGCGTCGCGATGGTCGGCGACGGCATCAACGACGCCGCCGCGCTCGCGACCGCCGACCTCGGCATCGCGATGGGGTCGGGCACCGACGCCGCCCTGCACGCGAGCGACATCGCCCTCACGGGCCACGGTCTCGCCCCGGTGCTCACCGCCATCCGGCTCAGCCGCCGCACGATGCGGATCATCCGAGGCAACCTGTTCTGGGCGTTCGCCTACAACGTCGCCGCCATTCCGCTGGCCGCCCTCGGACTGCTGAACCCGATGATCGCCGGGGCCGCGATGGCGTTTTCCAGCGTGTTCGTCGTGCTGAACAGCCTGCGGCTGCGGTCCACCCGCTAGACTGGGTGCGAGGCCTCCGCCTTCCGTCGCCGCAGCTCGCAGAAGCGAGTGCCTGCAGCCGGGAGCACCGGGCCACTCCCACGCCGGCTCGCGCCGGCCATCCCGCTCAGGAGGAGCATGCCGACCACGGCATCCACCGCCCCGGCGTCGAGGCGACGCACCAAGACCACCCGGGGCTCATCGGCACGTCGCGACGACGACGCGCCCCTCATCCCGATCCTCGCCCGCAAGGTGCGCGAGGTCGAGGCCAAGGCCCAGCGCGGCAAGCTCGGCCCCACCAATCGCGTCAAGTTCCAGGTGATCGCGTTCCTCGTGCGCGAGGAGCGTGCCCGCGTGCGCTCCGACGAGAACGTGCCGACCGCGGCGCGGGCCGAGCTGCTCAAGCGCCTCGACGGCGTCGCGACGATCCTCGCCAAGACCGCCGCCCGCGACACCTCGCTCATCCAGCTGCTCGAGGTGGATGCCGCCACCTCGCCCGTCGCCAAGCGCATGCGCCGAGACTGGCTGCTCGAATCCGGTGCCGAACTGCCCGAGGACGAGCTCATCATCACCGACACCGCGCCCGTGCAGGCGCCCGTCGTGCCCGCCGCGCTCGCCGAGCGCCAGGTCACCCCGCCGCAGGTCGAGGCGCGCCGCGAGGCCAACCCGTTCCTCGCGCCCGACCTCACGCTGCGCGCGCCGGTGTCGACGGCGCGCCGTCGGCTCGACGGCTGGGAGCTCATGGGCCCGTTGTACAAGGCGTTCGAGACCGGCGCCGGCGGCGCCACCGCCTCGATGGAGCTGCCGCCCGTGCCCGAGTTCGACCGCCTGTCGCCCAAGGGGCTCGAGGTCATGCCGCACCAGTCGCGGTTCCTCGAGTCGGTCCGCGCCGGGCACCGCTCGTTCCTGCTCGCCGACGAGCCGGGCCTGGGCAAGACGGCGGAGTCGGTGCTCGCGGCATCCGTCGCGGGCGCCTACCCGCTGCTGGCCGTCGTCCCCAACGTCGTGAAGATGAACTGGGCGCGCGAGGTCGAACGGTGGACGCCGCAGCGGCGCGCGACCGTCATCCACGGCGACGGCGACGCCGTCGACGCGTTCGCCGACGTCTTCATCGTCAACTACGAGGTGCTCGACCGGCACCTGTCGTGGCTGTCGAGCCTCGGGCCGAAGGGCATGGTCGTCGACGAGGCGCACTTCATCAAGAACCTCACGTCGCAGCGCTCGCAGAACGTGCTGGCGCTGGCCGCCCGCATCCGCGAGCAGGTGCGCAGCCCCCTCATGCTCGCCCTCACCGGCACGCCGCTCATCAACGACGTCGAAGACTTCGACGCGATCTGGCGGTTCCTCGGCTGGACCAACGGCGAGAAGCCGGGGCCGGAGCTGATGGCCAAGCTCGACGCGACCGGGTTCACCCCGGCCGACAAGGCCTTCTACCCCGAGGCGCGCGACGCCGTCATCTCGATGGGCATCGTCCGCCGCAAGAAGAAGGACGTCGCGGCGGACCTGCCCGACAAGCTCATCGCCGACCTGCCGGTCGAGCTCGACGACGAGTTCGGGCGCTCGATCCGCCAGGCCGAGCACGAGCTCGGCCAGCGCCTCGCGGCGAAGTACCGCCGCATCATCGAGGCGCGCGGCGACACCGTGCGGCTGGGGGAGTACGACGAGGACATCGTGCGTCTGGTCGCCCACGGCGAGCTGGAGGAGTCGAAGGCGGCCGGCGCCGGTGCCGACAACGTCTTCACGATGGTGCGCAAGATCGGCCAGGCAAAGAGCCTCCTCGCCGCCGACTACGCCGTGCAGCTGCAGCGCTCGGTCGGCAAGGTCGTCTTCTTCGCCAAGCACATCGATGTGATGGATGCCGCCGAAGCCCACTTCGCGGCTGCGGGCCTGCGCACCATCTCGATCCGCGGCGACCAGTCGACCCCGGCGCGCCAGCAGGCCATCGACGCGTTCAACGGCGACCCCGACGTGGCGATCGCGGTGTGCTCGCTGACGGCGGCCGGCGTGGGACTGAACATGCAGGCGGCCTCCAACGTCGTGCTCGCGGAGCTGTCGTGGACGGCGGCCGAGCAGACGCAGGCCATCGACCGCGTGCACCGCATCGGGCAGGACGAGCCGGTCACGGCGTGGCGCATCATCGCGGCGCACACGATCGACACGAAGATCGCCGAGCTCATCGACTCGAAGCAGGGTCTGGCGGCGCGTGCGCTCGACGGCGAACAGCTCGATCCGGCATCCAGCGACTCGGTGCAGCTGTCGGCGCTCATGCACCTGCTGCGGCAGGCGCTGGGCGGCGTGTGATCGTTGCCGGAGCGCTAGGGTCGAATCATGAAGATCGGCATCCTCACCTCCGGCGGCGACTGCCCCGGCCTGAACGCGGTCATCCGCGGCGCGGTCCTGAAGGGCACGATGAACTACGACATCGAGTTCGTCGGCATCCGCGACGGCTGGCGCGGTGTCGTCGACGGCGACTTCTTCCCGCTGACGCGGCACGAGGTGAAGGGTCTGGCCAAGACCGGCGGCACGATCCTCGGCACCTCGCGCACGAACCCCTATGAGGGTCCGCGCGGCGGCGCCGAGAACATCGCCAAGACGCTCTACGGGCACCGCATCGACGGCATCATCGCGATCGGCGGCGAGGGCACCCTGGCGGCGGCCAACCGGCTGCACGCCGACGGCATCAACGTCATGGGCGTGCCGAAGACGATCGACAACGACCTGCGGGCGACCGACTACTCGTTCGGTTTCGACACCGCCGTCAACATCGCCACCGAGGCGATGGATCGCCTGCGCACCACCGGCGACTCGCACCAGCGCTGCATGCTCGCCGAGGTCATGGGACGCCACGTCGGCTGGATCGCCCTGCACTCGGGCATCGCCGCCGGCGCGCACGTCATCTGCATCCCCGAGGTGCCCATGTCGATCGACGAGATCGTCGCCCAGGTGACCAAGGCCCACGACCGCGGCCGCGCGCCCCTGATCGTCGTCTCGGAGGGCTTCACGCTGAAGGGCCAGGACCAGGCGTACAGCGACAAGGGCCTGGATGCGTTCAACCGTCCGCGCCTGGGGGGCATCGGCGAGGTGCTCGCGCCCGAGATCGAGCGCCTGACCGGCATCGAGACCCGCGCCACCGTGCTCGGCCACATCCAGCGCGGCGGCTCTCCGTCGGCGTTCGACCGGGTGCTCGCGACGCGCCTGGGCCTGCACGCCGCCGACGCCGTGTACGAGGGCGCCTGGGGTCAGATGGTGTCGCTGCAGGGCACCGACATCGTGCGCGTGCCGTTCGCCGACGCTCTCGGCGAGCTCAACACCGTGCCGCTCTACCGCTACGAAGAGGCCGCCGCGCTGTTCGGCTGAGCCCCAGCCGCCCCGCTGCGTCGACTCAGCCGCGGCCCGCCGCGTCAGTTGAGCCGCGGCCTCGCCGCGGCCACCGGCATCCGCCGGCATCCATCGCCGTCGGCCACACCTCCCATCCCTGTCGCGAAAAACGGATATGTCGCGAAAAACGGATGCCGTCGGCCTGAGGCGTCCGTTTTTCGCGATTCCTCCGTTTTTCGCGGCGGCCGAACGGCGCCCATAACCTCCTCCCCAGGGGACGAATTCCGGAATCTGTCCACAGATCGCCGATGACGGCGCCCGGTGGCCATCGGTACGGGCCAGACTGTCGCGCATGCGAACAGGAGATATCGCGCAAGAGATCCGCTCGCGGGGCGGCATCGCGCACAGCACCACCCTCCGCGATGTGGGCTTCGGCGACCGGGCGCTGCGCGTGGCCGTCGCGAGTGGCACCGTGGAGCGCGTCGGGCGGTCGTGGCTGGCCTCGCCGCAGTGCGACCTCGCGCTGCGGCGCGCCGCCGAGGTCGGCGGGCGCCTCACGTGCGTCTCGGCGGCGGAGCGGGCCGGGCTGTGGGTGCCACCGGCCGAGCAGCGCGAGCTGCACCTGTCGGTTCCGTCCACGTGGTCGCGGCAGCGTCGCGACGGTGTCGTGCTGCACTGGGCCGAGGGGCCGGTGCCGGCCGGGCGCCGGGAGCTGGTCGATCCGATGCTCAACACGCTCGCCCACGCGGCGCGCTGTGTGCCCTTCGTCGACGCCCTGTGCGTGTGGGAGTCGGCGATCCGCAAGGGGCAGGCGGATGCCGCCGAACTCGCCCGCGTGGCGTGGCGCTCACCGGTGGCCCGGCGCCTGGCCGCGGTCGCGTCGCAGCTGTCGGATTCGGGGCTGGAGACGCGGTTCGTCGAGCTGATGCGCTCGATCGGCGTCGCCGTGCGCCAGCAGGCGTGGATCGACGGGCATCCGGTGGACGGGCTCATCGGCGATCTGCTCGCCATCCAGATCGACGGGTTCGCGCACCACCAGGCCGCCGATCGTCGCCGCGACCTGCGCGCCGACGCGCGGCTCGCCCTGCGCGGGTACATCGTGCTGCGCTTCGACTACTACCAGATCCTCTTCTGCCCCGATGAGGTCATCGCGACCGTCCGCATGGCGCTCGCGCAGCTCATGCACGTCGCGTGACCCGCCGCGAAAAACGGAAATGACGCGAAAAACGGACGCGACGGCGCCACGGCATCCGTTTTTCGCGATATCTCCGTTTTTCGCGACGCCGGATGCCGGAGGTTGGATGCCGAAGACTCGTGACGCCGGATGCCGGAGGTTGGATGCCGGAGACTCGCGACGCCGGATGCCGGGGGATTTGCGGCCGCAACGGCAACCGCAACGGCGCCG
Organism: Microbacterium sp.; assembly: GCF_047602155.1. Lineage (GTDB taxonomy): Bacteria > Actinomycetota > Actinomycetes > Actinomycetales > Microbacteriaceae > Microbacterium. The sequence goes on from NZ_JASGHZ010000001.1 coordinate 2,115,117, forward strand.
GCCGGGTCAGTCGGCGAGGCCGAGCACGTCGAGCAGCCACGCGAGCTCGAACGCTCGCTGATGCCAGGCGTTGTAGCGACCGCTGACGCCGCCGTGGCCGGCGACCATCTCGCACTTCAGCAGTGCGTCGGCGCCGACCTCGCGCAGGCGCGCGACCCACTTGGCGGGCTCGACGTAGTACACCCGGGTGTCGTTGAGCGAGGTCACCGCGAGGATGCGCGGGTAGGCGACGTCGGCGCGCACGTTCTCGTACGGCGAGTACGACTTCATATACGCGTAGACGGATGCGTCGTGCAGCGGGTCGCCCCACTCATCCCACTCGATGACGGTCAGCGGCAGCGAAGGGTCGAGGATCGTCGTCAGTGCGTCGACGAACGGCACGTCGGCGAGGATGCCGGCGAACAGCTCGGGCGCGAGGTTGGCGACCGCGCCCATCAGCAGTCCTCCGGCCGAGCCGCCCTCCGCCACGAGCACGGAAGGCGAGGTCACGCCCGCCGAAACCAGGTGCTGTGCGACCGCGACGAAGTCGGTGAAGGTGTTGCGCTTGTGCTGCAGCTTGCCGTCTTCGTACCACTGCCGGCCGAGTTCACCGCCGCCGCGCACGTGCGCGATGGCGAAGACGACCCCGCGGTCGAGCATCGACAGCCGCGCCACCGAGAACCCCGGCTCGATGGAGTGCTCGTACGACCCGTACCCGTACAGGTGCACCGGCCGCACCCCCTCCCCGGGGGCGCCGAACGATCGCTTCCACACCAGCGACACCGGCACGCGCGTGCCGTCGGGTGCCGTCGCCCACTCCCGCCGCTGCGCGTAGTCGGCCGGGTCGTAGCCGCCGAGCACGGGCTGGCGCTTGCGCAGCAGCAGCTCGCCGGTCGCCACGACGTAGTCGTAGACGGTGCCCGCAGTGACGAACGAACCGTAGCCGAGGCGCACCAGCGGGGTGGCCCATTCCGGGTTTCCGGCCGATCCGGCGGTGTAGAGCTCCTCGTCGAAGGCCAGCTCGTCCACGGCGCCGGTCTGGTAGGAGAGGATCCCCAGGCGGGCAAGGCCCTCGCGCCGGTAGGAGACGACACCCCAATCGCGGAACGCGGAGACATCGAGCAGGCGCCGGCCGGCGAGGTGCGGCAGCACGACCTGACGCGGGCCGAGGGGGTCGGATGCCGCCACCCGCACGAGCTCGAAATCCAGCGCCCCGTCGTTGTGCAGGATGTACAGCACGTCTTCGCCGTCGACGACGGCGTGCGTCGCGGAGTACTCCACGCCTTCGCGCCGCGGCCAGATCGACCGCGGCTGTGCGCGCAGGTCACCGGCATCCACGAGATATTCCTCTGTGGTGATGGACGAGCCGACTTCGATCACCAGGTAGCGGTCGCTGCGCGTGAAGCCGGCGCCGACCCAGTACCGCTCGTCGGGCTCGTGGAACAGCTGTATGTCGGAAGCGGCATCTGTCCCGACCTCGTGCAGCCAGACCGTGTCGGACCGCCACGCGTCGTCGACGGTCGTGTAGACGACGTGGCTCCCGTCGGGCGAGAAGCAGGCTCCGGCAGAGGTCTCTGCGATGACGTCGGGCAGGTTCTCGCCGGTCGCGAGATCCCGGATGCGCAGGGTGTAGCGCTCGTCGCCCTCGGTGTCGACGCCGTACAGCAGGCGCGTGCCGTCGGAGGACACGTCGAACGACCCGAGCGAGAAGAACTCGTGCCCCTCGGCCTCGACGTTGCCGTCGAGGAGCACCGACTCGCCGGGCACCTCGACGCCGGGCGCCAGCGCCGGCGGCGTCCAGTCGTCGGGGGAGGCGAGGGGGGCGCGACAGTGGATGCCGTACTGCTTGCCCTCGACGGTGCGCCCGTAGTACCACCAGGCGCCCTGGCGGGTCGGCACCGACAGGTCGGTCTCGAGCGTGCGCGCCTTGATCTCGCCGAAGATGCGCTCGCGCAGCCCCGCGAGGTGGGCGGTGCGCGCCTCCGTGTACGCGTTCTCCGCCTCGAGGTGCGCGATGACCTCGGCGTCGTCTTTCGCGCGCAGCCACTCGTACGCGTCGACGAACTCGTCGTCGTGATGGATGCGGGTGGTCGGGCGGACGGCGGCGACGGGAGTATCGGTCACACGGCAACCGTAATCGACCGACCGGCACGCCGAGGCATTGCGTCGCACAGGGCGTTGCGTCGCATAGGGGATTCATGGTTCTCCCTGTTCTGCGCCGCGTCCGGGATGTGGGAGGATTTTCCTGCCCGGTTGCCGGAGCATGAACCCACGGTGAACTCTTCGTTCGCACCGCCGATCGCATCGGCCCCCTCACACGTACTCCGACGAAAGCGAACTGTGGAAACCGCTGCCCTCATCGTCGTGCTGGTGATCGCGCTGGCGCTGTTCTTCGACTTCACGAACGGCTTCCACGACACCGCCAATGCGATGGCGACTCCGATCGCGACCGGTGCGCTCAAGCCCAAGGTCGCCGTCATGCTCGCCGCCGGCCTGAACCTCGTCGGCGCGTTTTTGTCGACGGAGGTGTCGAAGACGATCTCGCACGGCATCATCCGCGAAGATCAGATCGAGCCGCTCGCGTTTCTGCCGATCATCTTCGCGGGCCTGATCGGCGCGATCACCTGGAACATGCTGACGTGGCTGCTGGGGCTGCCGTCGAGTTCGTCGCACGCCCTGTTCGGCGGTCTCATCGGGGCGACCCTGGTGGGGGCGAGCGTCCTGGCGATCGACTTCGGCATGGTGCTCAGCAAGGTCGTGCTGCCGGCGCTGATCGCGCCGTTCACGGCCGGGGTCATCGCGTTTGTCGTCACGCGCCTCGCGTACGCCCTGACGCGGCGCTACGACAGCAAGCCCGACGGGCGCGACGGCTTCCGCTGGGGGCAGATCTTCACGTCGTCGCTCGTGGCGCTGGCGCACGGGACGAACGACGCGCAGAAGACGATGGGCGTCATCACCCTCGCCCTGATCATGGCGGGGTGGCAGAGCTCGGATCAGACCGATCCGCACCTCTGGGTGATTCTCGCGTGCGCCTTCACGATCGCGCTCGGCACCTACATGGGCGGGTGGCGCATTATCCGCACCCTCGGCAAGGGTCTCACCGACGTCAAGCCGGCGCAGGGCTTCTCGGCGGAGACCTCGACGGCGGCGACCATCCTGGCCTCCAGCGCGCTCGGCTTCGCGCTGTCGACGACCCAGGTCGCGTCGGGTTCGGTCATCGGCTCGGGGCTCGGGCGCCGCGGCTCGAAGGTGCGCTGGGGCATGGTCGGGCGCATCGCCATCGGCTGGGTGCTGACGCTGCCGGCGTCGGCGGCCGTGGGCGCGCTGGCGGCGCTGCTCGTGGTCTGGCTCGGCGGATGGGGCGTGCTCATCGACGCCGTGCTGGCCGTCGCGATCATCGTCGGGCTGTTCCTGCGGTCGCGCCACACCCACGTCGACTCGTCGAACGCCATGAGCGAGGTCGCCGACTCGGGGCTCGCGGTCAAGGTGCCGCGCAAGGCGCCGCCGACCCGCCGTCAGCGCGCGATCGCGCGCGAGCAGGCGCGCCTGAAGGCCGAGCAGGAGGCGCGGGAGCGCGCCGAGCGCAAGGCGACGCAGAAGGCGGCGGCGAAGCAGGCCGCCGAGCAGAAGGCGGCCGCGAAGGCCGGCAAGAAGGGCGGCCGGTGATGGACATCACGATCGACTGGCTCGCCTTCGTACAGGTGTTCGCCGCCGCGCTAGCCGGTGCCGTGCTCGTCGTCGGGTTCTATGCGATCGGGCTGCGGATGCTCGTGCGCGCGGGCCGGGCGCCCGTCGTCGCCCCCGCCGAGTTCACCGACGCCATCACCGTCATCACCGAGGCCGAGGCCCGCAAGGCCGCGAAGGCCGCCGCCAAGGCGGCGAAGAAGAGCCCCCTCACCGACGGCCAGAAGCGGCTCGCGCTCGCCGGCGCCTGCGCCTCGTTCGGCCTGTGCGGCGTCGCCGTCATCGCGGGGCTCGTGCTGATCGTCGCCGGGCGCTGACCGCACGGATGCCGACCCGCGTCGGAGGGGAGTCGTAGGCTGACGCCATGCCTGTGCAATTCGGCCGTCACGCCCCCGCGCTGCGCACGATCGTGCACGTGAGCGACACCCACCTCCTGGGACGGAATCGTCTCCTCGGCGGCCGGTACGACACGGCGGCGAACCTGCGGGCGACCCTCGCCGCCGTCGAGCGCCTCGGCATCCGTCCCGACGCCATCGTCTTCACGGGCGACCTCACCGACCTGGGCGAGCCGGATGCCTACCGCGACCTGCGCGCCGCCGTCGAGCCGGTCGCCCGGCGCCTGGGCGCCCCGATCGTGTGGGTCGCCGGCAATCACGACGAGCGTCCGGCGCTGTGGGAGGGCCTGTTCGATGCGGCGCCCACCCAGGCGCCCGTCACGAGCGTGCACGACCTCGGCGGGCTGCGGGTGATCGCCCTCGACACGACGGTGCCGGGCTGGCACCACGGCGACCTCGACGCGGCGCAGCTCGACTGGCTCGCCGAGCAGCTCGCCACGCGAGCGCCGCTGGGCACCCTGCTCGCGCTGCACCACCCGCCGCTGCCGAGCCACGTGCCGCTGTTCGACATCCTCGAGCTCCGCGACGCCGCGCCGCTGGCCGCGGTCATCGCGGGCACCGACGTGCGCGGGATCCTCGCGGGGCACCTGCACTACTCGACGTCGGGCACCTTCGCCGGGGTTCCGGTCAGCGTCGCGGCCGCCACGTGCTACACGATGGACCTCGCGCGGCCGCCGGCATCCGTCAACGGCATGGATGCCGGCCAGTCGTTCCACCTCGTGCACGTCTACGACGACACGATCACGCACGCCGTCGTCCCGGTCGTCGCGGCGGATGCCGGCGACGTCTTCTCACCCGAGTGGTACGAGCAGCTGGCGGCGCTCAGCCCGCGGGAGCGACTCGAGCGCTTCTCGCGCAAGCGCTGACGTGCTGGCCGCAGCGGCGGTGCTCCCGTACCTCTTGTACGCCGTGTACAGTCCCGGGCCGGCGGCGAGCGGATAGGCTCGAAGACGCCCGGCGACGATGACGACCCGCGAGGACGGACACCCATGGCACTGGACGCGACGACGCGCACCGAGACCGACTCCCTGGGATCGATGAAGATCCCCGCCGATGCCTACTGGGGCATCCATACCGCACGGGCGCTGGAGAACTTCCCGATCTCGCGTCGTCCCATCTCGGTGTACGCCGACCTCGTGGTCGCGCTCGCGATGGTCAAACAGGCCTCGGCGCGGGCCAACAAGGAGATCGGCGTGCTCGACGCCGGACGCGCCGACCTCATCGATCGCGCGGCGCAGCGCGTGATCGACGGCGAGTTCCACGATCAGTTCGTCGTCGGCGTCATCCAGGGCGGCGCCGGCACCTCGACGAACATGAACGCGAACGAGGTCATCACCAACATCGCGCTGGAGATCGCCGGCCGCGAGAAGGGCGACTACGCCTACCTGTCGCCGATCGATCACACCAACCGTTCGCAGTCGACCAACGACGTGTACCCCACCGCCGTGAAGATCGGGCTCAGCCTCGACCTGAAGTCGCTGCTGGAAGAGCTCGACCTGCTGCGCGGCTCGTTCCTGAACAAGGCGGTGGAGTTCCACGACGTGCTGAAGATCGGGCGCACGCAGCTGCAGGATGCCGTGCCGATGACGCTCGGCCAGGAGTTCCACGGCTTCGCGACGACTCTCGGCGAGGACCACACGCGGCTCACCGAGAACGCGCGCCTGCTCATCGAGGTCAACATGGGTGCGACCGCGATCGGCACCGGCATCACGACGCACGCGGGCTACCGGGCCGCGGTCGTGCGCCAGCTGCGCGAGATCAGCGGCCTCGACCTGGAGTCGGCCGACGACCTCGTCGAGGCCACGAGCGACACGGGTTCGTTCATGTCGTTCTCGGCGTCGCTCAAGCGCAACGCCATCAAGCTCTCGAAGATCTGCAACGATCTGCGCCTGCTCTCCTCGGGTCCGCAGGCCGGGCTCGGCGAGATCAACCTCCCGGCGATGCAGGCGGGGTCTTCGATCATGCCCGGCAAGGTCAATCCCGTCATCCCCGAAGCGCTCAACCAGGTCGCCTTCGCCGTCGCCGGCGCCGACCTCACGGTCACGATGGCGGCGGAGGGCGGGCAGCTGCAGCTGAACGCGTTCGAGCCGATCATCGCGCACTCGATCTTCCAGTCGATCACCTGGATGCGCCGCGGGATGCGGACCCTGCGGATCAACTGCGTCGACGGCATCACCGCCAACCGCGAGCGGCTCGGCGCCATGGTCGGCTCGTCGGTGGGTGTCGTGACGGCGCTGACGCCGTTCATCGGCTACGCCGCCGCGGCGGCGCTGGCCAAGACGGCGCTGCTCACGCACCGCAGCGTCGCCGACCTCGTCGTCGAGGCCGGGCTCATGTCGCGTGACGAGGTCGACAAGCAGCTCTCGCCCGCGCGTCTGTCGGGGCTGGAGGCCGTGACGGCCGCCATCCCGATCGTGCAGGCCGCCGAGTGACCTCCTCGCCGACGACCCCGCGGTCTGAGTCTCGCGCCGGGGCGCGCCGGGCCCGGCACTCGCGGGCGGGGTGCCGGTACCGGTACGGTCGAGGGGACCGTCATCACGACACCAGAGAGAGGCCCACGATGACCGATCCCAACACCCCGGCTGCCCCCCAGCCGCCCGTCGACCCCGCGGCCGCCGTGCCGCCCGCCTACCAGCCGCCCGTCGCTCCGCCGGCGTACGCGCCCCCGGCCGCCCCCGCCTACAACGAGGCTTCCGGGTACAACGCGGCTTCCGCCTACGCGGGCCAGCCCGCGGCCGCCGTTCCGGGCAAGACGCTCGGCATCGTGGCGCTCATCGTCACGTTCTTCTCGTCCGTGATCGGCCTCATCCTCGGTTATGTCGCCGCTTCGCAGAGCAAGAAGGCGGGCGTGCCGAACACGCCGGCGAAGGTCGCGATCATCCTCGGGTGGATCTTCACCGTCATCGGCACCCTCGTCATCATCGGCGTGATCGTGACCGCCGTCGTCGCCGTCAACTCGGTGCAGGAGGCCTGCAACCAGCTGGGCACCGGCGTGTGGCAGCTCGACAACGGGGCGACCATCACCTGCGACTGACCGCGTGCGCGAAGCGCCGGCGCCCTCGGTCGTCGGCGCTTCGTCGTTGTCGGGGCCGGGCTTCGAGCGCCGCCTCAGCCGAGGATGCGGCAGTGGGTCGTCAGCTCGCCGATGCCGTCGATGCCGACCGTGACCGTCGACCGGTCGCGCAGGAAGATCTGCGGGTCGCGCGAGTAGCCCGCGCCGCCGGGGCTGCCGGTGGAGATGAGCGTCCCCGGCAGCAGGGTCGCCGAGCGTGACAGGTAGGAGACGAGCGTCGCCACCGAGCGGATCATCCCGCCCGTGGACGCATCCTGCACCGTGCGACCGTCGACGACGGTCCAGATGTGCAGCGCCTGCGGGTCGTCGATCTCGTCGGCCGTCACGACGAAGGGTCCGTTCGGCGTGAACCCGTCGAACGACTTGCACCGCGACCATTGGGCCTCGGAGAACTGGATGTCGCGCGCCGTGATGTCGTTGACCACGGTGTAGCCCCAGACATGCGAGAGCGCGTCGGATGCCGCCACATCCCGTGCCGGGCGGCCGATGACGACGCCGAGCTCGGCCTCGTAGTCGATCGACTCGCTGAGGCTGCGCGGCCACGTCGTCGTGCCCTCATGGCCGGACAGCGAGTTCGGCCACAGCCCGAAGACGGTCGGGGCGGTGTCGAGCGTGAGACCCAGCTCGCTGGAGTGTGCGGCGTAGTTCAGGCCGATCGCGAGGATGACCGGGGGAGTCGGCACCGCCGGGCCGAAGGCGAGCCCCGCCCACGGGACGCCGGTGGCGCAGGCGGATGCCGACCGCACCCGATCGAGCAGGTCGTCGCCGCCGTCGATGAGCGCCTGCAGCGTGCGCGGCGCCCCGTCGAACAGCGCCGCGACGGCGATCGCCTCGTCGGCGCGGATGGCGACGAGCTGGGGTTCGTCCGTCTCGGGCAGCACGATATGGGCGAAACGCATTGATCCAGGCTATCTCGCGGCACGGGGTGGCTCTGCTGATACCTGGCATGAACAGAACTCAGCGCTCGGTGCCGCGGCGATGCCGGCGTGTCTCCCGAGCGCTGAGCTGGTCTGCATCCAGGGTGCCAAAGGTCGGCCGTCGTCGTCAAGACCCCGCCATGGTTGGATGGAGACATGACTGACGACCGCACCAAGCCCGAGTTCGACGCGCCCGAGTGCCCCGCCCCCGCCGACCTCGTCATCCGCGACATCATCGTGGGCGACGGCGCCGAGGCGAAGCCCGGCGACACCGTGACCGTCCACTACGCCGGCGTCGAGTACGACTCCGGCGAGGAGTTCGACTCGTCATGGGGTCGCGGCGAGTCGATCCAGTTCCCGCTGCGCGGGCTCATCCAGGGCTGGCAGGACGGCATCCCGGGGATGAAGGTCGGCGGCCGCCGCGAGCTCGTCATCCCGCCGCACCTGGCCTACGGCCCGGTTGGCGGCCACTTCCTCGGCGGCAAGACCCTCATTTTCATCATCGACCTGCTCGCCGTCGGCTGAGCCACCCTCCGCGACACCGCTCGCCTGTCACGAACTGTCGCCTCAGGGCGCGATTCATGACAGGCGAGCGGCTTTTTGTATTCGCGGGAATAGACCACCGCGGGAGGCGTTGAAGCCGGGGAGACCGATCCCGGAAGGACAAACCCATGACCGAAACCACCGCCCTCGACATCCCCGGCTACAAGACCGGCACCTGGGTGCTCGACCCCGCCCACAGCGAGGTGTCGTTCAGCGTGCGCCACATGATGATCTCGAAGGTGCGCGGCGCGTTCGCGATCAAGAGCGCGACCATCGTCGCACCGGAGAACCCGCTCGAGGCGAGCGTGACGGCATCCGCCGATGTCGCCTCGATCGACACGAAGGACGAGGGTCGCGACACGCACCTGCGCTCGGCCGACTTCTTCGACGCCGAGCAGTTCCCGACGATCGACTTCGTCTCCACCGGCGTGCGCTACGAGGGCGGCGACTTCCTCGTCGACGGCGACCTCACGATGCACGGCGTCACCCGGCCGGTGACGTTCACCGTCGAGTTCGGCGGCTTCGGCACCGACCCGTGGGGCAACTACAAGGCCGGCGCGACGGCGACCGCCGTCGTCGACCGCGAGCAGTTCGGCCTGACCTGGAACGCCGCGCTGGAGACCGGCGGCGTGCTCGTCGGCAAGGACGTCACCATCACCCTCGACCTGCAGGGCTCGCTGCAGTCCTGATCCGGCGATGCCAGCGCACCCGGGGCCTCAGGGCTCCGGGTGTGCTGCGTCGTAGGCGCGGAAGCGCGGATTCAGGCGCACGAGCAGCGCGACGAGAGCGATGATGACGAATCCGCCCAGCAGCGGCGGGAACCACAGCGCCGTGAACGTGGAGAGCACGCCCGCATAGAGCGCGCCCACGCGCGGGCCGCCGGCCACCACGACGATGAACACGCCCTGCAGCCTGCCGCGCATCGTGTCGGGCACGGCGGCCTGCATCATCGTGCTGCGGTAGATCGCGCTGACGTTGTCGGCGCCGCCGGCGATCGCGAGCGTGAGCGCGGCCAGCAGCAGCAGCGCGATGTTCGCCGAGGTCTCGCCCACGACGGCGGGCGCGAACACGCCCAGTGCGGCGAGCGCCAGTACGCCGCCGAACGCGACGATCGCCGCGCCGTAGACGATGATCGCCCGCTCGATGCCGCGGCCGTGCCAGCGGTACCGCCCGACCGGGCCGGAGAACAGGCTCGAGAAGAACGCGCCGACCGCGAACGCCGCCGTCAGGATGCCGGTCGTGATCGCCCCGCCGCCCAGCAGCAGCGCCCCGATCGCCGGGAACAGCGCGATCGGCTGGCCGAACGTCATCGCGGTGATGTCGAGGATGTACTGCAGCCGGATGTTTCCGGCGCGGCGCAGGAACCGCCAGCCGTCGGCGAGCGAGCGCAGCCCGGGCCGCACGATCTCGCCCTCGGGCGTGATCGGGGGCAGCGTCCACAGGCCGAGGAACAGCGCCGACATCATGATCACGTCGATCGTGTACGTCCAGCCGTAGCCGGTGAACGCGACGAGCAGGCCCGCCGCCGCAGGCCCGACCGACACCATGATCCCCGACGTGATGCCGCCGAGCGCGGATGCCGCCGGCAGCAGCTCGGCGGGGATCAGGCGCGGGACGATCGCCGACCGCGCCGCCATCACGACCGAATTGGCGGCGGAGTTGACGACCGCGAGGACGTACAGCCACGCGACCGATGCGGTTCCCGTCCAGGTGAGCGCCATGAGCAGCGTCGTGGAGGTGAACGTGACGGTCGCCGCGATCAGCGCGACGCGGCGGCGGTCGAAGGCGTCGGCCAGCATGCCGCCGTAGAGCCCGGCGAAGATCATCGGGACGAGCCCGGCGACGGCGATCATCGACACCGCGAAGGTGGAGGTCGTGAGCTCGTACATGTGCAGCATGATCGCGACGAGCGTCAGCTGCCCGCCGAGGCCCGCGAGGGTCGAGCCGATCCACATGCGGGCGAACGGCGGGCTCGTCGTCAGGGGCCGCAGGTCGATGAAGTGGTCACGGCGCAGGCGCGCCATCACAGGTCCACCTCGACGCGCTTGCGGCGAGAGGCATGTCCGCGCAGGATCTCGACGTCGCGCGGCGGCACCTGGAAATGGGCGGCCAGCGCCGCGATCACCCCGTCGTTGGCGGCGCCGTCGACGGCACGCTCCCGCACGAAGACGACGAGACCCTCGGCATCCTCCTCGACGAGTGGCCCCTTGCGGCTGCCGGGTTTGACGCGAACGGAGAGCTGCACGCGTCGAGCCTACGGGTTCGCGCGGGGTCGGCGGGCGGGGCGAGGGGCTGGTAGACTCTTCAGGTTGCCGTTGGATCGGCCGCGGAGAAAGAGAGCCCACGCATCAGGCGTCGGGCACCGCGCAACAAGGAGAAAGGGGATCACCTATGGCACTGGATGCAGACGTCAAGAAGGCGATCATCGAAGAGTACGCGACGCACCCCGGTGACACCGGATCCCCCGAGGTGCAGGTCGCGATGCTGACGCAGCGCATCAAGGACCTCACCGAGCACCTCAAGGAGCACAAGCACGACCACCACTCGCGTCGTGGCCTGTTCCTGCTCGTCGGTCAGCGCCGTCGCCTGCTGGGTTACCTGCAGGAGGTCGACATCAACCGTTACCGCTCGCTCATCGAGCGTCTCGGGCTGCGCCGCTAAGCACCGCGCTCAGCGTTCAATCGCGCAAAACATTCTTGAGAAGGCCGCCCCCGGTGGGGCGGCCTTCGTCGTCGGGGGATGCCGCCCGCGGCTTCCGGTGTACCGGCATCCGCGCACGAAAACAGGAGATCGTGCGAAAACAGGACGAAACCCCGGGCAGGCGTCCTGTTCTGGAACGATCTCCTGTTTTCGCCGACGGATGCCGGCGCCGTCAGCCGACGGATGCCGGCGCCGTCAGCCGCGGCCGGCGAGCAGGTCGGCGTGCCAGATCTCGGCGACGTCGGGGTGCGCGCGCAGGCGTGATTTCAGCGCGTTCTCGCCGTAGCGGGCGTGGATCGGGTTGGTGGGATCCTGTGTCACGCCGCGGGCCTGGGCGGCCAGCTCGGCGGGCAGGTCGATCAGCGGCAGGCGCGAGTCGAGGGCCGGGTTGAAGAAGTACGGCACCGAGATGCGGTCGTCGGGGTACCGCGGCGAGACCACCCGGTGGTTGGTCGCGATGAGGTAGCCGCCGGTGGCGTACTCCAGCATCTCGCCGATGTTGACGACGAACGCGCCGGGAACCGGGGGAGCATCCACCCACTCGCCGTCCCGCTGCACCTGCAGGCCGCCCTTGCCGGGCTCGACCCACAGCAGCGTCAGCACGCCCGAGTCCTTGTGCGCGCCGACGCCCTGCTGCGGCTCGGGGTCGGCGGAGCCGGGGTAGCGGACGATCTTCAGCAGCGTCGACGGCTCGCCGAAGTGCTCGTCGAAGTAGCTCTCCGCCGCCCCCAGCGCGAGCGCCCACGCCCGCAGCAGCGTGCGGGCGACGCCGGCGAGATGGTCCTGCCACTCGTCGACGACCTCGCGCAACTCGGGCAGCGCCTCCGGCCACAGGTTCGGTCCGGTGAGCCGGGCGAAGTCGGGTGCCCCGGCATCCGTCACGACCGGCCGCTCCGGCCCGATGTCGATCTGCTCGCGCCAGTCGACCTTGCCCTGCGTGCGCTCGCCGCCGATGCGCGTGTAGCCGCGGAAGTGCGGGCTCTTGACGTTCTCGATCGCGAGCTTGTCGTTCTCGGGCAGGTCGAAGAAGGCCCGCGCGGTGCGATGCAGCCGCGCCTCGAGCTCGGGCGTGACACCCGTGCCGGTGAGATAGAAGAAGCCGACCTCGTGCGTCGCGCGGCGCAGGTCGTCGCGAAACGCGGCCGCGGCCTGCGGGCCGGCGTCGAGTTGCGACAGGTCGAGGACGGGCAGGTTCACATCGAGGCGTGCGTGCGACATGCGTCGAGATTAGGCGGATGCCGGGTCTGTGTCGTGCAGTGTTGCGCAGGATTACCGCGCGGCGGCCGTCGCGCGGCGTGCGGGCGTGCAGCCGCACGAGGCGCGGCACACGAGCGTCGGCAGGAGCACATGTCGCGCGGTCGCCCCTGCGCCCTCGATGAGCGCGGCGACGGCGACGCGCGCCATCTCCTCGACGGGCGCCGCCACCGTCGACAGCGGCGGCCAGCTGAAGGCGGCGTCGTCGGAGCCGTCGAGCGAGACGATCGCGACGTCTTCGGGCACTCGGATGCCGGCCTCGTGCAGCGCCCGCAGCAGTCCGAGGGCCTGGCGATCGGAGCTGACGAACAGCGCCGGGGGCAGGTCGCCGCCCGTCACCAGCTTCGTGCCGGCCGCGTAGCCTCCCCACGGCGTGAACGGCTCGCGCACGATCGGCCCCTCGCCCCGTCCCAGCCGGGCGACGGTGTGCCGCCAGCTCGCCTCGCGCGGGTCGAGGACGTGCCCGACGTTCGTGCCGATCACCAGGCCGATGCGGTCGAGGCCGTGACCGGCCAGGTGTTCGACGGCGAGTCGAGCGCCCTCCCAGAGGTCGACCCCGACGGTGCTGACGCCGGCGACGTCGGCCCAGTGATTGAGCAGGACCGTGGGGATGCCGGCCCCGACGAGCGGGCGCAGATCGGGGTCGAGGACGGTGCTGCACAGCACGACGCCGTCGACCCCGCGATCGACCAGGTGCTCGAGGCGGCGGTTCTCGGTCTCGAGGGAGCCGTTCGCGTTCGCCGTCAGCACGGTGAGCCCGCGCTCGGCGGTCGCCTCTTCGACGGCGCGCGCGAGCATCGCGAAGTACGGGTTCGTCGCATCCGGCAGCACCATGCCGAGCATTTCGCTCGCCCCGAGGCGCAGTGCGCGCGCGGTCCGATTGGGCCGGTATCCCAGCAGGTCGATCGCCTCGCGCACGCGCGCGGTCGTCTCGGGCGAGACGTTCTTGGTGCCGTTGACGACGTAGCTGACGACGGCCGTGCTCACCCCTGCGAGCTGGGCCACGTCGCTGCGTTTGGCGGCGGGCCTGCCGGAACGGGGAGCGCGGTCCACGGGATCATCCTAGGCGAGTGGCCGGCCCGCGGTCCGGCGCCGGACCGCGCGCCGGCCCGGGATCGCACGTCGACGGAACCGGTCGTTGCCCGAATGCTGTTACTCGTGTAACCATCGATCTATGTCTGATTCCACGAGCAGTCGCCCCCGAGAGCACGGCCCGGTGCCGGATCGCCCCGTGCTGCACCTGCGCCGAGGCGGCACGAGCCTCGTCATCGATGCGTCCTCGCCGGGCGCCCCCGCCCTCGTGCACTGGGGGCCGGACCTGGGACCGGCCGATGCCGCGCAGCTGGCGTCGCTCGCGATCGCGGCCCTGCCCCAGCGAGTCTCGGGCGGACTCGACGAGACCGCTCGCCTGTCGATCGCCGCGACCGCCGCCGACGGCTGGCTCGGGACACCGGCCATCGAGGGCGGACGCGGCGGCGCCGCCGTGAGCCTGCGGTTCTCCGTCGCGGCCATCGACAGCTCGGCATCCTCGGCGACCATCGCCCTCCTCGACGAGCAGGCCGGCGTCGGCCTGCGGGCCGAGTTCGCGATCGGCGCGTGCGGGCTGCTGCGGCACCGCCTCGTCGTGCGCAACGAGCACGACGCGCCGTTCGCCGTCTCGGCGCTCCTGCCGTCGCTGCCGGTTCCGTGGGATGCCACGCAGCTGCTCGACACGACCGGGCGTCACCTGCGCGAGCGCTCGCCGCAGCGACACGAATTCACCTTCGGGACGCACCTGCGGGAGAGCCGGCGCGGGCGCCCGGGCGCCGATGCCACGGTGCTGCTGGCCGCGGGACGGGCCGGGTTCGGGTTCGAGGGCGGCCTGGTCCACGGCATCCACGTCGCCTGGAGCGGCAATCAGCGCGTGCTCGCCGAACGCGTCACCACGGGGGAGGCGTTCCTGGCCGGCGGCGAACTGCTCGCGCTCGGCGAGCTGGTGCTCGGGCCGGGCGAGGAGTACGCGAGCCCGTGGCTGTTCGGTTCGTGGGGCGACGGGCTCGACCAGCTCGCCGCGCGATTCCACGAAGAGTGGCGCGCGCGCCCGCAGCACCCGCGTCGCCCCCGTCCGATCACGATCAACACGTGGGAGGCGGTGTACTTCGACCACTCGCTGCCTAAGCTCCTCGACCTTGCCGCGACCGCCAGCGACATCGGGGTCGAGCGATTCGTGCTCGACGACGGCTGGTTCCGGGGGCGGCGTGACGACACCGCCGGCCTCGGCGACTGGGAGGTCGACCGCGAGCTGTGGCCCGCCGGCCTTCATCCGCTCGCCGATCGGGTCACCGCGCTGGGCATGGAGTTCGGCCTCTGGGTCGAGCCCGAGATGATCAATCCCGACAGCGAACTCGCCCGGGCGCACCCCGATTGGATCCTGCGCGGGCGCGAGGAGCTGCCGCCCTCCGCGCGCCAGCAGCAGGTGCTCGACCTGTCGCGGGGCGAGGCCTACGCGCACATCGCGCAGCGACTGCACGCACTGCTGCACGAGTATCCGATCGCGTATCTCAAGTGGGATCACAACCGCGACCTGGTCGACGCCGGATCGGGGCCGGGAGGCTCGTCACGGGTCCACGCGCACACGCAGGCCGTGTACCGGCTGATCGACGAGCTCAAGGACCGGCATCCGGGGCTCGAGATCGAAAGCTGCGCGTCCGGCGGCGCCCGCGTCGACCTCGGCATCCTGGAGCGGACCGACCGCATCTGGGCCAGCGACAGCCTCGACCCGAACGAGCGCCTCGCCAACCAGCGCTACACGGCGCTCGTCGTCCCGCCGGAGATGATCGGCATGCACCTCACGACGCCCACGGTGCACTCGTCGGGGCGCACCGTGTCGCTGGCGCTCAGCGGAGCCGTGGCGCTGTTCGGCCACTTCGGCATCGAGTGGGACGTCACGACGCTGACCTCCGACGAGCGCAGCGCCATCGCGCAGTGGGTCGCCCTCGCGCGGCGCGTGCGCCCGCTGGTGGCGACCGGGCGCCTCGTGAACGTCGATGTCGCCGACGCGGGCCTCGACGTGCGGGGTGTCGTCTCGCCCGATCGCACCGCGGCCTTCTTCACCCTCACCCAGCTGCAGACGCTGCCCGCGTCGCCGAGCGGGCGCATCCGCCTGCCCGGTCTCGACCCCGACCGCGCCTACCGGGTGCGCAATGTCACGCCCGGGGGCATCGTGCACCAGCCCGCGCAGTCGCCGCTGCGCTGGGCGCACCACGACACCGTGCTCACCGGTCGGCAGCTGGCCGTGGCCGGCATCCGCCCGCCCGTGCAGAATCCGCAGCAGGCGACGGTCGTCGAGCTCTCCGCGTAAGACCGGTTCCCCACGCGCCGCGCACGGAGGCGCGCGAAGGATGCCGGTCTCCCCTCACCAGGCGCGCGGGGCGTCGCGGGGGCGGCGCGAACCGGTGGGGTCGCTGCGGCGGCCCTCGCGACCGGCGAGAGTGGAGTCGGCGAACAGCCACGCGGGCCGCGGCTCGATGAGCGGGCGGAACGCGGTGCGTACGGGCTTGGTGGCGAGGGCGAGCGCGATGAGCACGGATGCCACGATCACGGCCGGCAGCCACAGCCAGGTCGGCTCGGCGCTGCGGAGCAGTCCCGTTTCGCGGAACGGGTACAGCACGAACGAGTGCAGCAGGTAGACGTACATCGTGAACTGCCCGAAGTGGGTCCACCAGTATCCGCTGCGCGGGACGAGCGCGAAGAAGGCCACGCTGAGCACGAGGGCGACGATCATGAGCGCGAGGCGCACGGCCCCGGACCACCAGGGGCCGCCGAGGTCCTGATAGCTCGCGTCGTAGAACAGCCACTGGCGCAGGCCCGCCGTGCGCCAGAGATCGGCGAAGTACCACGCGGCGAAGCCCGTGACGGCGAACAGCGCCACCGCGCCGACACGCACCCACAGCCGGCCGCGACGGATGAGATCGAACCGCCGCACGATGTCGCGGTCGGCGAGCCACCAGCCGAGCGTGAAGAACGGCAGCAGCCCGAGCGTGCGCGACAGCGAGAGCGTCGAGTCGATGTTGGTCCAGTAGCCGGCCGAGATGGAGATGACGACCGTCCACAACAGCGGCCAGCGCAGCAGCGCGAGGTACGGCAGCACGAGGCGGAAGATCGCCAGCGCGATCAGGAACCACAGCGTCCACGACGGCTGGGTCGGGTTGGGGTTGGCGGCGCCTTCGACGAGCCACTTCGTCAGGGTCCACAGTCCCTCGAAGACGATGTACGGCGCGACGATGTCGGTGAGGATCCGCGCCATCTGGCGGTGGCCGGGCGAGTCCGACTTCGAGAAGTACCCCGAGATGATCGCGAACGCCGGCATGTGGAAGGCGTAGATCAACAGGTAGAGCCCGAGTGCGATGTCGCTGTCGTACGTGAGGCGCTGCATCGCGTGGCCGAGCACGACCAGCACGATGCACGCGAAGCGCGCGTTGTCCCACAGGGGCACGCGGCGGGTCGCCGTCGTGCCGGTGCGGGGGTGTGCCGGATCGCTCATGTCGCCAGTCACCCTACTCGCGACATTTGCCGGGAATAACCTGGGGCTGGCCGCGTTTCATGAGATACATTCAAATGAATACATTGGATGCCGTGGCATCCGGAGGAGAGCAGAGAAGTGAGCGAGACCACCGCCCCGCAGATGCAGTTCGGCATCATGTCGGTCAGCGACATCACGCAGGATCCGACGACCGGGCACACGCCGAGTGAGGCCGAGCGCATCCAGGCGACCCTGACGATCGCACGGCACGCCGAAGAGGTCGGACTCGACGTCTTCGCCCTCGGCGAGCACCACAATCCGCCGTTCTGGTCGAGCTCGCCCACCACGACGCTCGCCTACCTCGCCGCGCAGACGAGCCGGATCATCGTGTCGACCTCGACGACGCTCATCACGACGAACGACCCGGTCAAGGTCGCCGAAGACTACGCGATGCTGCAGCACCTGTCGGGCGGACGCATGGACCTCATGCTCGGCCGCGGCAACACCGGCCCGGTGTATCCGTGGTTCGGCAAGGACATCCGCCAGGGACTGCCGCTCGCGATCGAGAACTACGCGCTCCTGCACAAGCTGTGGCGCGAGGACGTCGTCGACTGGGAGGGCACGTTCCGCACGCCCCTGCAGGGCTTCACCGCCACGCCTCGGCCCCTCGACGGCGTCCCGCCGTTCGTCTGGCACGGCTCGATCCGCACCCCCGAGATCGCGGAGCAGGCCGCCTACTACGGCGATGGGTTCTTCGCGAACAACATCTTCTGGCCCGCCGAGCACTACCAGCGCCTCATCGCGCTGTACCGCCAGCGCTGGGAGCACTACGGCCACGGCGCGCCCGAGACGGCGATTGTGGGCCTCGGCGGTCAGGCGTTCATGGCGCGCACCTCGCAGGATGCCGTCGCGCAGTTCCGGCCCTACTTCGACAACGCCCCGGTCTACGGCCACGGGCCCTCGCTCGAGGACTTCAGCGAGCTGACGCCGCTGACCGTCGGCTCGCCGCAGCAGGTGATCGACCGCTATGCCGGCATGCGCGACCTCTTCGGCGACTACCAGCGCCAGCTGTTCCTCATGGATCACGCGGGGCTCCCGCTGAAGACGGTGCTCGAGCAGCTCGACTTCCTCGGGGGCGAGGTGGTGCCGGTGCTGCGCACGGAGCTCGCGCAGAACCGGCCCCCATCGGTGCCCGACGCGCCCACGCACGCGGGCCGCGTGAACGCCGCCTACGGCGACGGCCCGGCCCGGCAGGCGACCCCCCGGGCCAACCGCGGCGACAACCTCGCCGGCCCCGCGCCGTACCAGGACGTTGCGGTTCCGGGGCAGTAGCCGCCGGTTGCGCCCCGTCCGCGTGCCAAACGCAGGGTGAGACGACGTCGCGGTGCGCTCCGGGCCGGTTTCGGTGCGGTTGACCCTGCGTTTGGCACGCACCACGCGCGACCGCGACGCCACCGAGCGCACCGGCGCGGCGGAGGCAGCGGCCCCGTCGGCGGGCGACAGGCGGGCGGGCACCGCGATGCGGGGCGCGCTCAGCCTCCCCTGGCGGCCGGCTGGTAGGCTTGTGCAGGTTGCCGTGGATCTTCCGCGGCGACTGGAGCAGGCCGGCAGGAAGCTGGTCCCCTGTGGTGGGTTCCTATCTCGGATAGTGATCTTCGACTGGTGACCAGCGCTGACCCTCGCAAGACACCGCACCGCGGTGTCGTCGCGCGTCTGGATCTGCCTGTTCCTGCTCCTTCGCACGATCTCGTGCGCGAAACGCGCGTGCGAGTCTAAACAAAGAAGGAGAGACCTCTTGGAAGGTCCTGAAATCACCGCCGCCGAAGCCGTCCTCGACAACGGACGCTTCGGCACCCGCACCATCCGCTTCGAGACCGGACGCCTCGCGCAGCAGGCGCAGGGTTCGGTCGCCGCCTACCTCGACGAGGAGACGATGCTCCTGTCGGCCACGAGCGCCGGCAAGCACCCTCGTGAGGGCTTCGACTTCTTCCCGCTGACCGTCGACGTCGAAGAGCGCTCGTACGCCGCGGGCAAGATCCCCGGCTCGTTCTTCCGCCGCGAGGGCCGCCCCTCGACCGAGGCGATCCTCGTCTGCCGTCTCATCGACCGCCCGCTGCGCCCGTCGTTCGTCGAGGGCCTGCGCAACGAGGTGCAGATCGTCGTCACCGTCCTGAGCATCGCCCCGGGCGAGTTCTACGACGCGCTCGCGATCAACGCCGCGTCGCTGTCGACGCAGATCTCGGGTCTGCCGTTCTCGGCCCCATCGCCGGTGTGCGCCTCGCGCTCATCCCGGGCCACGGCGAGCACGCCGACCAGTGGATCGCGTTCCCGAACGTGACGCAGCTGGAAGAGGCCGTGTTCGACCTCACCGTCGCCGGCCGCGTGCTGCCCGACGGCGACGTCGCGATCATGATGGTCGAGGCCGAGGCGACCGAGGGCAGCTGGAACCTCATCCGCTCCGGCGCCGTCAAGCCCTCCGAAGAGGTCGTGGCCGAGGGTCTCGAGGCCGCCAAGCCCTTCATCAAGGAACTGTGCGCCGCGCAGAACGTCGTCGCGAACACGGCGGCCAAGGAGATCCAGCCGTACCCGGTCTTCCCGGCGTACAGCCAGGAGGTCTACGACTTCGTCGCCGGCCGCTCGTACGACGACCTCGTCGGCGTGTACCAGATCGCCGACAAGATCGAGCGCCAGAACGCCGACGACGCCGTCAAGGACCGCGTCAAGGCCGACCTGACCGCCGCCGTCGAGGCGGGGGAGCTGCCGGCCTCGGCTGCCGCCGAGTTCTCCGCCGCCTACAAGTCGGTGACGAAGAAGATCGTCCGCGGCCGCATCCTCACCGAGGGTGTCCGCATCGACGGCCGCGGGCTCGCCGACATCCGTCCGCTGGATGCCGAGGTCCAGGTCATCCCGCGCGTGCACGGTTCGGCGATCTTCCAGCGCGGCGAGACCCAGATCCTGGGTGTCACGACGCTGAACATGCTCAAGATGGAGCAGCAGATCGACTCGCTGTCGCCGGTGACGCACAAGCGCTACCTGCACCACTACAACTTCCCGCCGTACTCGACCGGTGAGACCGGCCGCGTCGGCTCGCCGAAGCGTCGCGAGATCGGGCACGGCTTCCTCGCCGAGCGCGCCCTCGTGCCGGTGCTGCCGGGCCGCGAGGAGTTCCCGTACGCGATCCGCCAGGTCTCCGAGGCGCTGGGCTCCAACGGCTCGACCTCGATGGGCTCGGTCTGCGCGTCGACGCTGTCGCTGCTGAACGCGGGCGTGCCGCTGCGCGCCCCCGTCGCCGGCATCGCGATGGGCCTCGTGTCTGACGAGGTCGACGGCCAGACCCGCTACGCGGCGCTGACCGACATCCTCGGCGCCGAGGACGCCCTCGGCGACATGGACTTCAAGGTCGCGGGCACGAGCGAGTTCGTCACGGCGATCCAGCTCGACACGAAGCTCGACGGCATCCCGTCGTCGGTGCTCTCGGCCGCGCTCACGCAGGCCAAGGAGGCGCGCCTCACGATCCTGAACGTCCTGAACGCCGCCATCGACGGCCCGGACGAGATGGCTCCGACCGCCCCCCGCGTCATCAGCGTGCAGATCCCGGTCGACAAGATCGGCGAGCTCATCGGCCCCAAGGGCAAGACGATCAACGCGATCCAGGACGAGACCGGCGCCGACATCTCCATCGAGGAGGACGGCACGGTGTACATCGGCGCCGTCGACGGCCCGTCGGCCGAGGCCGCCCGCGCCCAGGTGAACGCGATCGCCAACCCCACCAACCCGGAGGTCGGCGAGCAGTTCCTCGGCACCGTGGTGAAGATCGCGACGTTCGGCGCGTTCGTCTCGCTCCTGCCCGGCAAGGACGGCCTGCTGCACGTCAGCGAGGTCCGCAAGCTCGCCGGCGGCAAGCGCGTGGAGGACGTCGGCGACGTGCTCTCGGTCGGCCAGAAGCTGCTCGTGCGCATCACCAAGATCGACGACCGCGGCAAGCTGTCGCTCGAGCCGGTGCTCGAAGAGGCCGCCGACCAGGAGGGCTCCGCTGCCGCCAGCGAAGGCCCCGGCGACGCGCCCGCGGAGGGCTGACCCGCTCGGTCGAAGCGAAACGGATGCCCGTCCCTCTCCCGTCTCGGAGGGGACGGGCATCCGTCATTTCGCGGCATTGTCCCCCAGATGGGGGACAAAATCCGGTCCCGAGGGATGCCGTGGCCAAAGCGTTATGGAATGTTTACCGCCGGGCCGCCTCAATCGGCCACGTGTTTCCGGCGCTGCCCTACCCTCGGTACTACGTAACGGGGGTGACGCATGGCTTTCACCGACGCAGACACAGCGCCGGCGACCACGCGCGCCGAGTGGCGGTCCGCCCACCCCTCCGAGCCGATCCCCGTTCAAGGGATGCCGCTCGGCGCCGCCGTGCGGGTCGCACTCGGCGAGACCGGCCTGCGCGTGTTCCCGTTCATCCTCGGCGGGGGCGAGTTCGGCTGGCACGTCGATCTCGCCGCCGCCCACGCGATCCTCGACGCCTACTTCCTGCGCGGCGGCAACGCGATCGCCACCTCCGACGGCTACGCGGCGGGTCGCAGCGAGCACATCATCGGGCAGTGGCTGCGCGCGCGCGGCGTGCGCGACGACACGGTGCTCGGGGTGCGCATCGGCACGAGTCCCGACCACCCGGGCCTCGGCCCCGTGAACCTCATCCGCGCCGTCGAGTCGTCGCTGACCCGGCTGCAGACCGACCGCATCGACGTCCTGTACCTCGACGCGACGGCCGACACGACGACGGCGCTGGAAGACACCCTCGCCACCGCCGAGTGGCTGGTCGAGTCGGGCAAGGTGCGCGCTCTGGGCTCGTACGGGCACACGGCGACGCAGCTGGTCGAGGCGCGCATCCTCGCCTCCGCCGGATACCCGCGCCTGACGGTGCTCGACGTGCCCTACAACGTGCTGCGCCGTGAGGCGTTCGATGGAGACCTGCGCCTCGTCGCCGGGGCGCAGGGCATCGCCGCGACCCCGTCGCAGGCGCTCGAGCACGGCTACCTCGCCGGTGCCTTCCGCAACCGCTCCGGGGTCGCCGCGTCGGTGCGCGGCGTCCAGCTCGCGGCATCCATGAACCGTCGCGGCACGCGGACCCTGCGTGCGCTCGACCGCATCGGCGCCGAACTGTCGATCCCGACCGCCGCCGTCGCGATCGCCTGGCTGCTGGCGCAGCGCGCCGTCGTCGCGCCGATCGTCAACGTGTACGCCGTCGGCCACGTCGACGAGATCGTGCAGGGCATCGGCGCCCGGCTGAGCCGTGCGCACCTCGCCGAAATCGCCCGCGCGGCGCAGTAACCGCTGACGTAGGGTGGAAAGACCCCCCACCCGCGAGCGACGGCGAGACGACATGACGCACTATCTCTACCTCGTGCGCCATGGCGAGCACCTCGACGCCGAGCACGGGCTCGAAGACGGCCCGCTCTCGCCCCGCGGCCGGCGCCAGGCGGCGCGGCTGGCCGATCGGCTGTCGGGCGTGCCGCTGGACGCCGTGTGGCATTCGCCGCTGGAACGCGCCGCCGAGACCGCCCGCGCCGTCGCCGAGCGCCTGCCGTCGGTGACGCCGGAGCCGTCGGCGCTGCTGTTCGACTGCATCCCCACCGGGATGCTGCCCGACACGCCGGCCGTCTACGAGCCGTTCTTCGGGTCGTACACCGCCGCCGAGATCGAGGCCGGTCGCGCGCAGCTCGACGACGCCGTGGCCGAGTTCCTGGTGCGCAAGGGCGACACCCACGAGCTGCTGATCACCCACAATTTCGTCATCGCCTGGTTCGTGCGCGAGGTGCTGGATGCTCCGGAGTGGCGGTGGATGACGATCAGCCAGGCGCACTGCGGGCTCACCGTGCTGGGGCAGCGTCCGGGACGGCCGTGGACGCTCGTGGCGCACAACGACCTCGCCCACCTGCCGATGGAGCTACGCACGGGGCTGCCCGAGTCGCTGCCGGTGTGAGCCCCGCCCGCGCATCTCGATCCGGTAACGATCGCGTCTCTGGCGGTAAGGATCCGGCGCCAGCGGACACATCTTCAGTGAAGGCGTCCGCACATCAGCCTTCCGGAGGATGTGTGCGCGCTATGGATACGCCAGGCTGGAAATCCGATCGTCTACGGAGAATCATGAATCGTTACCGCATCGCCATCGCCCTTGCCGCGGCATCCGTCCTCGCCCTCCCGCTCACCGCGTGCAGCGGTGAATCGTCGCCGCAGAGCTCGGCGGAGGAGGACTCGCCCCTGAACGCCTACCTGTCCGCCGCCTGGGGCGGCGACCTCAGCGAGGAGGAGCAGCAGGCGTATTGGTCCGAGCAGAACACGAAGCGTGAGGAGATCACCGCCGCGTGCATGTCGGACCTCGGCTGGGAATACGTGCCGAACGTCGACAACACCGTCACCGTCAGCAGCGGCGAGGAGTGGCAGCCCGACGACCGGGAATGGGTGGCCCAGTACGGCTACGGCATGATCAACTGGCCGGGGCAGGAGGAGACGGAGACGGAAGGCACCGAGGAGTACACCGACCCCAATCAGGACTACGTCATGAGCCTGTCCGAGTCGGAGCAGACCGCTTACTACGCCGACCTGTACGGTGCCGGCCCGACCGAAGAAGAGCTGAACGAGGACGGCAGCTACGAGTGGAACTGGGAGACGGCGGGCTGCAGCGGCAAGGCCTCGCACGAGGTCGACGGTGACAGCCCGTGGAGCGATGAGCAGTTCGTGCCGCTGATGGAGGCGATCAGCCAGCTGTACACCGACGCCGGCAACGCGCCCGAGCTGTCGGCCCTTAACAAGGAGTGGGCCGACTGCATGGCTGACGCCGGCTACCCCGGCTTCGCGAAGCAGGAGGACGCGCAGACCTCCATCTCCGACGAGCTCAACGCGTACTACGAGAACCAGACCGAGTGGGTCGAGGACGACCCGGAGCTCGCCGAGCTCGCCGAGACCGAGGTCGACCTGGCACTGGCAGACCTCGACTGCCGCGAGAAGACCGACTTCCGTGCGCAGCAGGCGAAGGTGCAGCGTACCCTCGAAGAGCAGTTCATCGAGGACCACAAGGCCGAGCTGGAGGCGTTCAAGGCTGCGGCGGAGCAGGGCCGCTGAATGGCGCGCAGTGACGACGGGGACGATTTCGCCCACCTCGTCTCCGGGGATGCCGTCGAGCCCGCGGCGACGGATGCCGCCGCGCCCGGCGACGAGGCCGTCGACCTCGCGCGGGTCCAGGGGTGGGGCCGCGTCTTCCGCAGCAACAGGTCGCTGTGGATCGTGGCGGCGGTCGCCGTCCTGAGCCTGGTCGCGGGGCTCCTCGTCGGCAAGTTCGTGCTGTCGCCGGCCGATGCCGCCGCCTCCGGCGAGCCGCCCGAGGCGGGCCTGGTGACGGTGCCGGTGGAGTTCGGCACGCTCAGCAACGATGTCACGATCCGCGGCGAGGTCGGCTACGCCGATGCCGTGGAGGTCACGATCGACACGTCGGGCCTGTCCGGGCCGGCCGTGGTCACCGGCAACGTGCCCGAGGTCGGGGCGACGTTCGGCCCGCTGTCGGTCGCACTCGCCGTCGCGGGGCGGCCGGTCATCGTGCTCCCCGGTCAGCTGCCGTCGTACCGCAGCCTCGCGGTCGGGATGAGCGGCCCCGACGTGGTCCAGTTCAAGGAGGCGATGCGCGCGGTCGGGATCGACGCCGGGGATCCGGCATCCGACGTCTTCGACGCGCAGGCGGCGAATGCGGTGACCGCGCTGTACGCGCAGGTGGGCTACGCGGCCCCGGCGGCGCCGGCGAGCACGGCAGAGAGCGTGCAGGCCGCGGAGGCGGGCGTGCGCGGGGCGCAGCAGTCGCTCGCCGCCGCAGGCGCCGAGCTGACGCAGGCCAGCGCGGGCTCCGACCCGGTCGCGATTCGCGAGGCCGACAACGCCATCGCGAGCGCCCAGCGGACGCTCGACGTGCGCCGCACGCAGGGTCCGCGGGAGGGCGAGACCGTCGCCGAGTTCAACGCCGCCGTCGCCGATCTGGAAGATGCGCTCGGGCTCGCCAGGCTCCGTCGCGCACAGCTCGACACCGCGCCCGACACGTCGTCGCAGCGCGCCGCGGTCGATGCCGCGCGCCAGCAGCTCGCCGACGCCGAGCGCGCCCTCGCTCAGGCCCGGCAGGACGCCCTGCCGACGCTCCCCGCCGGCGAGGTGCTCTACCTCACCGATCTGCCGCGCCGCGTCGATGCCGTCAACGTCACCCGCGGCCAGGTGCTCCAGGGCGCGGCGATGACGGTGTCGGGGGCGACCATCACCCTCACCGGCTCCGTCGCACCGGCCGATGCCACCCTTCTGAAGGTCGGCGACACCGCCGTGTTCGATCTGCCCGACGGCGATGAGCACACCGCGACGATCAGCGCATTGACCGCGGGCAAGACCAGTTCCGATCGGTGGACGGTGACGCTGGAGCCCGCGGAGCTGACGACGGAACAGAAACAGCAGCTGCAGGGGAGCAACGTCCGGGTGACGATCCCCGTCGAGGCGACCTCCGGAGACGTGCTGTTCGTCCCGGTGGTGGCGCTGACGGCCGGCCCCGGCGGTGAGGCGCGGGTCGAGGTCGTCGATTCCGACCCGCGCGAGGGAGCCGACGCGAAGACGCGGCTCGTGGTCGTCGAGACCGGGCTGGCCGCGGGCGGACAGGTCGAGATCAGCCCGCTCGACGGCGACCTCGACGCCGGCGACCTCGTGGTGGTCGGCGGGTGAGTCTGCTCGAACTGCGCGATGTCACGCGGTCGTTCCCGGGGCCGCCCGAGGTGCAGGCGCTGAAAGGCGTGAACTTCACGGTGGATGCCGGCGACTACGTGTCGATCGTCGGCCCGAGCGGATCGGGAAAGTCGACGATGCTGAACATCCTCGGCCTGCTCGATCGCCCGACGGTCGGGGAGTACCGCATCGACGGCATGCTGGTGGGGAGCCTCGGCGAGGACGAGCGCGCGGCCGTGCGCGCGCGGCGCATTGGATTCGTCTTCCAGTCGTTCCACCTCATGCCGCGCCGCACCGTGCTCGACAACGTGCTCATGCCCATGCTCTACAGCGGCGTTCCGCGCGCCGAGCGTGAGCAGCGCGCGCGGCGCACGCTCGACCAGGTCGGGCTCGCCCACCGTACCGAGTTCCTGCCCGCGACGCTCTCCGGCGGGGAGCGCCAGCGGGTCGCGGTGGCCCGCGCCGTCGTCAGCCGGCCGAGCGTGCTGCTGGCCGACGAGCCGACCGGCAACCTCGACGCCGCCACCTCCGACGAGGTGATGGCGCTGTTCGACGAGCTGCGCGCCGACGGTCTGACGCTCGTCGTCATCACGCATGATCCCGTGGTCGCCGCCCGCGCCGGGCGGTCGGTGCGCATCGCCGACGGCCGGCTCAGCGAGGTGGCGTGATGGCACGGCGGTGGCGCCTGCCGCGGCTGCGACGCCGGGGGCGACGGGGGGCGTCCGAGACGTCGGCGCTTGTGCCCCCCGTGCCGCGGGCCGACCGGTTCACCTTCCAGGATCTGCTCGTCGAGGCCACCGCCGACATCGGCTCGCGGCCCGGGCGCCTGTTCATGACGATCGTGGGCACGGTGCTCGGCATCGGCGCGCTGGTCGCCACGGTCGGGTTCGCGCAGACCGCGGCGCACCAGATCGCGCTGCAGTTCGACGCGGCATCCTCCACCCAGGTGGTCGTCAAGCCGCAGCAGGCGCAGACCCGGGGCGGCAGCGCCGCCACCTCGCGACTGCCGTGGGACTCGGTCGAGCGGGTCGAGCGGCTCGTCGGCGTCGAGGCGGCCGCCTTGACCGCCGAGCTCGCGCTCGGGTCCGACACCGTGACCGCCGTGCCGGTCAACGACCCGTCCGCGCCGGCGACGGCCCCGCCGACACTCCTCGCGGCGACCCCGGAGCTGCTCGACGTGCTCGGCGCGACCCTCATCTCCGGCCGCATGTACGACTCCGGTCACGAGGCGCGCGCCGATCGCGTCGTGGTGCTCGGTGAGCGTGCCGCCGAACGGCTCGGGATCAACCGCGTCGGCGGCCAGCCCGCGATCTTCATCGGTGATGTGCCGTATTCCGTCATCGGCATCTACAACGACCTGCAGGCGCGCAGCGACCTGCTCGATGCCGTAGTCATGCCGCTGAGCACCGCGCGGCACGACCGCGCGCTCGCCGCTCCCAGCGACCTGCAGGTGCGGATTCAGCCCGGCACGGGGCCGCAGGTCGCCGAGCAGGCGCCGCTCGCGCTGCGGCCCGACGATCCGTCCGGTCTCGACGTCAGCGCTCCCCGCGCGGGGTCGTCGCTGGGGCAGAACGTGCAGGCCGACGTCAACGTCGTCTTCCTGATCCTCGGCGGCATCGTGCTGCTGGCCGGCGCGCTGGGCATCGCCAACGTCACGATGTTGAACGTCATCGAGCGCATCCCCGAGATCGGCCTGCGGCGGGCGCTCGGCGCCTCGGGCCGGCAGATCGCGGGCCAGTTCGTCATCGAGTCGATCGTCATCGGGCTGCTGGGCGGCCTGATCGGGTCGGCCGTCGCCGTGCTCGCCGTCGTCGGGGTGAGCGTCGCGCAGCAGTGGACGCCCGTCGTCGACCCGTGGATCGCGGTGGCGGGCGCGGCGCTGGGCGCCGTCGTGGGCTTGATCGCCGGCGGTTTCCCGGCACGCCGCGCCGCCCGGATCGAGCCGGTCACCGCCCTGCGCGGCGGCCGCTAGCCCAGAGCCTTGCGCAGCCACACGGTGGCGTTGGGGTTGTCGTTGTAGCGGGCGACCGGGACGAAGCCGCTGCGCGCGTAGAGGGCGCCGGCCGCATCGAGGGTGTGGTGGGTGTCGAGCACGAGCTCGGCGGCATCCCACGCGCGGGCCCGGGCTTCGAGCTCGCTCAGCAGCAGCCGTCCCCAGCCGCGACCGCGGGCGCGCGGCTGCAGGTAGAGGTGCTTCACCTCGTACCGGATGCCGGCCGGGGAGTCGTCGATCCGTCGGATGCCGCCGCATCCCACGTCGGCCGGCTCGGTGCCCTCGTCGTCCACGACGACGAGGAGCACGCCCGCCGGCGGGTCGAACACCGGCGGCGCGGGGAACACGGGCGTGTAGGCCTGCCCGGCCGGGAACGCCTCGCCCCGCATCGCGAAGTACTCGGTCAGCAGCGCCCGCGCGCGTGGGGCGTCGGCGGCGACGGGTTCGAGTCGGACCATGCCTGCCAGCGTAGGCCTGCGCATACCGAGCGGGCGGCACCCGACTCGACTCAGGCGCCGGGGGTGTGCCAAACGCAGGGTGAAACGGCACCTGGACTGCTCATCCGCGTCGGAATGGTCGATCCGCCCTGTGATTGGCACGTGGTGCCGCGACCACGGTACTCGACGGGTGACACCCAGGCGCCGCATCTAGGCTTGAGGTATGACGACGAGAGTGGCCCTCGTGGGCGGCACGGGCAAGCTCGGCAGGATCATCGCCGGGGTGATCGAGGCCTCCGCCGATTTCGAGGTGGTCGCCGTGCTCGGCTCGTCGAGCGACCTCAGCGAGCTCGACGGCGCCGACCTCGTCGTGGACGCCTCGACGCCGGGCGTCTCGATCGACGTCGTGCGCGCCGCGATCGAGCGGCGCATCAACGTCCTCGTGGGCACCTCGGGCTGGTCGGCCGAGCGCATCGCGCTGGTGCGTCCGCTGGTGGATGCCGCCGGCACCGGCGCGGTGTTCATCCCGAACTTCTCGCTGGGTTCTGTCATCGCCTCCGCGCTGGCGGCCGCCGCGGCGACGCACTTCCCGTCGATCGAGATCGTCGAGACGCACCGCGAGACCAAGGTCGACTCGCCCAGCGGCACCGCCGTACGCACGGCCGAGCTCATCGCTCAGGCCCGCTCGGAGGTCGGCCCCGTCGACGCGCCGCACGCCGACCAGCGCGCCCGCGGCCAGCAGGTCGCGAGCATCCCGATCCACTCGCTGCGCCGGCCCGGGGTCGTCGCGCGGCAGGAGACGATCCTGTCGGGATCGGGGGAGTCGCTCACGATCGTCCACGACACGATCGATCCGGCGCTCGCGTATGCCGCCGGCATCCGCGTCGGCCTGGCGGTCGCTCGCGACGTGCGCGGCGTGATCGTCGGCCTCGACGCGCTCATCGACCTGGGCCTCGGCCCGGAGGTCGGCGCGGATGCGTCCTCGCCCGCGGAAGCACCCGTCGACGAGGGCGGCGTGTCGGGCCAGGTCGCCCGCGCCACCGGCGCATGAACGCACGCGTCGGCGCCGTCGTCATGGCGGTGCTGCTCGCCCTGTACATCGGCCTCGTCGCGCAGCGCGCGTGGCTGCTTCTCGTCTCGGGCGAGCCGGTCGGGGTGGCGATGGGCGCAGCGCTGGTCGTGCTCCCCGTCGTCGCGGCGTGGGCGCTGTGGCGCGAACTGGCATTCGGGATCTCGGCGCAGCGGCTCGCGAAGCTCCTCGAGGCCGAGGGTGCCATCCCCGACGAAGAGCTCGACGTGCGCCAGAGCGGCCGCCCCGACCGCGCACAGGCCGACGCGCTGTTCCCGGCCTATCGCACCGACGTCGAGGAGCACCCGGACGACTGGCGGGCCTGGTTCCGCCTCGGCATGGCCTACGACGGCGCCGGCGACCGCACGCGGGCGCGCCAGGCGGTGCGCACGGCGATCGCGCTGGAGAAGGCCGGCTCAGTCCGCTGAGGGCACGGCGGCCGCGACGGCGTCTTCCACGGTCGGGTGCGCGAACGCGAACCCGGATGCCGTGAGCACCTCGGGCACGACGTGCGCGTCGTTCGTGAGCAGCCCGTCGGCGCCATCCGGCCCGAGCGCGGCCCGCAGCGCCCACGCCGGGGCGGGCACGAGGTAGGGGCGGTTCATCCGCACCGCGAGCGCGAAGCCGAGGTCGTTCGCGGTCGCGCGCTGCGGCCCGGTGAGGTTCACCGGGCCGGTGAGGCCCCGGTCGACGATGTGCCGGATCGCCCGCACCTCGTCGTCGAGCGAGATCCACGGCCACGCCTGTCTGCCGCCGCCGATCGGGCCCGACACCCCGAGCCGCGTGAGCGTCAGCAGCGGTTTCAGCACGCCGTCGGCGTGCACGACCGGCGCCGTGCGCAGCAGTGCGACGCGCGCCCGGTCGCCGGCGCCCTGCCGTGCCGCGTGCTCCCATTCGCCGCACAGGTCGGCGAGAAACCCGTCGCCGCGCGCCGACTGCTCGGTGAAGACCGCGCCGCGCCGCGAGGGGTAGTAGCCCACGGCGGATGCCGACACGAACTGCGGTGCGTCGTCGCCCAGCGCGCGCACCGCCGCGGCGAGAGCCTGCGTCGGCGCGATGCGCGACCAGACGAGGTCGTGCCGGTAGCGCTTCGTCCACGGGAACCGGCCGAGCGTCGCGCCGTTCAACCCCACGACGGCGCGCGCTCCCGCCAGCACCTCGGGGTCGAGGCGGGTGCGCACCGGATCCCAGCCGACCTCATCGGCATCCCGCGCCTCGCGGCGTACGAGCCGCACGACGGGGATGCCGTCGGCGCGCAGCGATGCCACCAGCGCCCGGCCGATCAGCCCCGACGCGCCCGCGACGACGACATGACCCGGCTGTGAACCCGGGCGGGCTTCAGGCAAGCGTCGCCTCGAGCGTGATCTCGATGCCCGCGAGCGCCGCCGACACCGGGCAGCCCGCTTTGGCACCCTCGGCGAGGGTCGCGAACTCCTCCGCCGACAGGCCGGGGACGACCGCGTTGACATTCAGGTGCGATCCCGTGATGCCCGTGCCCGGGATGAAGGTGACGGATGCCGTCGTCTCGATGCTCTCGGGAGGCGTGCCGTTGCCGGTCAGCGCGTGCGAGAGCGCCATGCTGAAGCACGCCGAGTGGGCCGCCGCGAGCAGCTCTTCGGGCGTCGTCACCGACGTGGAGCCCTCGCTGCGCGCCTTCCAGTCGACCGGGAACGGTCCCTGGTTGGAGCTTTCGAACGCGACCTCGCCGGAGCCCTCCGCGAGGCTCCCCTTCCACGCGGTGCTGGCTTCGCTCGTGACGCTCATGACGGTCCTCCTCGTTCGGCTGGCGGCGCGCTCGCGCCCGGTGTCGAGCCTAGACGGCGCGGCGGCGCAGCGGGAGGGCGTCAGGCTGTCGCGCGGCCCACGAGGCCGGCACGCTGCAGCACGAGGTACAGCTGGCACCCCAGGCACAGGCCGAACACAGCGTTGAGGAACGCGGCGATGAACGCCATCCCCGCCGCGATCGGCAGCGCCAGCGGCACGCCCAGCAGGTGCAGCACGAGGCCGAGCCCGGTCACGAACAGGCCCACCCCCTGCGCGAAGCGCGGCGGACGGGGGTCTTCGAGCTCTTTCGGCGGGGCGAGGCGCGGCTGCACGACCGACCGGTACAGCGCGCCCCACGGCGCCGTGCGCGGCGAGAGCACGCCCCACAGGAACAGGAATGCGACGACGAGCAGCAGCAGGAATCCCGGGTCGGCGGCCCGCTCGGCGATCGTGAGCGAGGGCAGCAGCCACGAACCTGCCAGCGAAGCGAAAACCGAACCCGGCAGCGGCTCGTCGGCGAACCAGCCGAACGACGCGCCGTAGCGGGCGACCGAGACGCCGGTGAGCCCGAGGAAGGCGGCGGCGAGCAGCAGCACGGCGGTGATGCCGGCGGCCACGCGCGGACCGCGCGGGTCGATGCCGCGCAGTGTGGTGGGTGGGGCGTCAGACCGTGGGGCATCAGACACGGGCATCCTCCGAGGTGATGCGGGCGAGCTCGAGCTCGATGACGTCGCGGCTGGGCGTGCCGCCGAAGCGGGTCTGGATGACGCCGTCGCGGTCGAGGATGAACGTCGTCGGGGTCTGCAGCACGTGGAAGTGCTGAGCGATGTCGGGGCGGTGCGTCAGATCGACATCGAGGTGCACGACCCCGGGCCGCGCGTCCGCGATCGCGGTCAGGGTGCGATGCATGCCGGGGCAGCGGGCGCACAGCTCGGTGCTGAACTGCAGCAGCGTCGCCTCGGTGCCCAGTTCGGTCGCACCGAGCCGCAGCGGCTCGACGACCTCTGAGGGGTGATACCGGCGCGGCCGGTTCTGCAGCCAGCGCAGGTACGCGCCGATG
The DNA here is from genome assembly GCF_047602155.1 of Microbacterium sp. Lineage (GTDB taxonomy): Bacteria > Actinomycetota > Actinomycetes > Actinomycetales > Microbacteriaceae > Microbacterium. The sequence goes on from NZ_JASGHZ010000001.1 coordinate 2,147,222, forward strand.
CCGACCGTCACCGCGAGCAGCGCGGCGAGCAGGAGAGCGGCATCCGTCAGATTCACAATCGTCCACGATATCGCGCGCGCCGCCGCCACGGGCGGGATGCCGCGGATATGACGGCCCGTGTCCCTCGGCGCGCGGGTAGGGTGGCAGTCGTGACGACCATCCCCACTCCGTACGAGGATCTGCTGCGCGAGGTGCTCGCCGAGGGCGTGCACAAGGACGACCGCACGGGCACCGGCACGACGAGCGTGTTCGGCCGGCAGATCCGGTTCGACCTGTCGCAGGGGTTCCCCCTGATCACGACCAAGCGCGTGCACCTGAAGTCGGTCGTGTACGAGCTGCTGTGGTTCCTGCGCGGCGAGTCGAACGTGCGATGGCTGCAGGAGCACGGCGTGACGATCTGGGACGAATGGGCCGACGCCGACGGCGAGCTGGGCCCCGTGTACGGCGTGCAGTGGCGCTCGTGGGGGGCGCCGTCGGGGGAGCAGATCGACCAGATCAGCCAGGTCGTCGAGCAGATTCGAGCCGATCCCGACTCGCGCCGGCTCATCGTGTCGGCGTGGAACCCGGCCGACATCCCGCGCATGGCGCTCGCGCCCTGTCATGCCCTGTTCCAGTTCTACGTCGCCGACGGCAAGCTGTCCTGCCAGCTGTATCAGCGCAGCGCCGACATGTTCCTGGGCGTGCCGTTCAACATCGCCTCGTACGCGCTGCTGACGCTCATGATCGCGCAGCAGACCGGGCTCGAGCCCGGCGATTTCGTCTGGACCGGCGGCGACTGCCACGTCTACGACAACCACTTCGAGCAGGTGCGCGAGCAGCTCTCACGCGACCCGTACCCGTACCCGACGCTGTCGTTCGCGCGCAGGCCCGATTCGATCTTCGACTACACGTTCGAGGACATCGTCGTGTCGGACTACCAGCACCATCCCGCGATCCGCGCGGCCGTCGCAGTATGAGTCCTGCGATGCGCGTCGGGCTGATCTGGGCCGAGGCGCGCGGCGGCGTCATCGGCGCCGCCGGCGGCATGCCGTGGCATGTGCCCGAGGATCTGGCGCACTTCCGTGCCATCACGACGGGGCATCCCGTGATCATGGGCCGGCGCACGTGGGAGTCGTTCCCCGACCGCTTCCGTCCCCTGCCCGGGCGGCGCAACATCGTCGTCACGCGGCAGAGCGACTGGGCCGCACCGGGTGCGGAGCGGGCGGCGTCGCTGGACGACGCCCTCGCGCTGGTCGCCGATGCGCCGGAGGCGTGGGTCATCGGCGGCGGACAGCTCTACCGCGAGGCCATCGCCCGCGCCGACGTGCTGGAGGTCACGGAGCTCGACCTCGACGTCGCCGGCGACACCCACGCCCCGCCGCGCGACGGCTGGACGGTCGTCGCCCTGGACCCGGCCGCGGCCGACCCGGCCGACGCGGCGGGCTGGCACACCTCGCGCACCGGCATCCGCTATCGCTTCCTCACCCTCGTCCCCGCCGGCGCTGTCGGGGGAGACGGGTGAGACCGGCGGCGGCGGGCCGAGGCGATAGCCTGGAGCCATGACGCACACGGGCAACCCCTTCGGACAGGTCCTGGTCGCGCTGGTCACTCCGATGACGGCCGACGGCGAGGTGGACTGGCCCGCCGTCGAGAAGCACATCGACGACGTCATCACGGCCGGCGCCGACGGCATCGTCGTCACCGGCACGACGGGCGAGACGAGCACGCTCACCGACGCCGAGAAGCTGCGCCTCGTCGAGGTCGGCAAGGACGTCGCGGCGGGCCGTGCGAAGATCATCACGGGCGGCGGCTCGAACGAGACCGCGCACGCCATCGAACTGTACAAGGCGAGCGAGAAGGCCGGCGCCGACGGCATCATGATCGTCACGCCGTACTACAACAAGCCGACGCAGGCCGGCATCCTCACGCACTTCCGGCTCGTCGCCGACGCGACCGACCTGCCGGTGATCCTCTACGACATCCCCGGCCGCACCGGCGTGCCGATCAAGTACGAGACGATCCTGCGCCTCGCGAAACACCCCAACATCCTCGCCATCAAAGACGCCAAGGGCGACTTCAGCGAGGTCAGCCGGGTACTCAACCAGACCGACCTGATGTACTTCTCCGGCGACGACGCGAACGTGCTGCCGCACCTCGCGATCGGCGCCGCGGGCCTCATCGGCGTGACCGCCAACATCACGGCCGCTCCCTACCGGGTGATCGTGGATGCCGTCAACCGTGGCGACCTCGCCGCGGCGACCGCGGCGCACCAGCGCCTCGAGCCGCTCGTGCGCGCCGTCATGACGCACGTGCCCGGCACGGTGAGCGCGAAGTACATCCTGCACGGGCTCGGCCGCATCGGCAGCCCGCGCGTGCGCCTGCCGCTCGTCGGCCCGGAGGAGTGGGAGGCCGCGCTCATCGAAGACGAGCTCGCGCTCGTGAAGGGCGTCGAAGGCGCCGACTTCTCGAACTTCCGGCCCGACCGCAACGCCGCCGCCGGCGGCGCGCTGCCCAAGGTCCACGGCACGACCCGCTGATGGCGTCGAACGTGTACGACCCGCCCGCCCTCGAGCCGGGTGCCGTGCGGGTGATCCCGCTCGGCGGCCTCGGCGAAGTCGGCCGCAACATGACCGTCTTCGAGTACGACGGCAAGCTGCTGATCGTCGACTGCGGTGTGCTCTTCCCGGAAGAGCACCAGCCCGGCGTCGACCTCATCCTGCCCGACTTCGAGCCCATTCGCGACCGCCTCGACGACGTCGTCGGCCTCGTGCTCACGCACGGCCACGAAGACCACATCGGCGCCGTGCCCTACCTGCTCAGGCTCAAGGGCGACATCCCGCTGATCGGATCCCAGCTGACCCTCGCGCTCGTCGAGGCGAAGCTCAAGGAGCACCGCATCCGGCCGTACTCCCTCACGGTGACGGAGGGTCAGCAGGAGCGGGTGGGTCCGTTCGACCTGGAGTTCATCGCGGTCAACCACTCCATCCCCGACGCGCTCGCCGTCGCCATCCGCACGCCCGGGAGCCTGCTGCTGGCCACCGGCGACTTCAAGATGGACCAGCTGCCGCTCGATGGCCGCATCACCGACCTGCGCGCCTTCGCCCGGCTGGGCGAGGAGGGCGTCGACCTGTTCCTCGTCGACTCGACCAACGCCGACGTGCCGGGCTTCACGCCGGCGGAGCGGGCGATCGGTCCCGTGCTCGACCAGGTCATCGCGAAGGCGCCGCGCCGCGTCATCGTGGCGAGCTTCTCGAGTCATGTGCACCGCGTGCAGCAGGTGATCGACGCGGCCGCCGCCCACGGGCGCCGTGTCGCGTTCCTCGGCCGGTCGATGGTGCGCAACATGACGATCGCCGAGGAACTCGGCTACCTGCGCGTGCCCGACGGCGTGCTGATCGACTACAAGAGGGCGCAGGACCTGCCCGACGACAAGATCGTCTACATGTCGACCGGTTCGCAGGGCGAGCCGATGGCGGTGCTCTCTCGCATGGCGAACCTCGACCACGCGATCGAGCCGGGCCCGGGTGACACCGTGATCCTCGCGTCGAGCCTCATCCCGGGCAACGAGAACGCCGTCTACCGGGTCATCGACGGGCTCACCAAGCTCGGTGCGAACGTCGTGCACAAGGGCAACGCCAAGGTGCACGTCTCCGGCCACGCCGCTGCCGGCGAGCTGCTCTACTGCTACAACATCCTCGAGCCGCGCAACGTCATGCCGGTGCACGGCGAGTACCGGCACCTCATCGCGAATGCCCGGCTCGCGCAGGACACCGGCATCCCGCCGGAGAACACGATCATCGGCGAGAACGGCACCGTCGTCGACCTCAAGGACGGCGTCGCACGGGTCGTCGGCCAGCTCGACCTCGGGTTCGTGTACGTCGACGGGTCGACCGTCGGCGAGATCACGGATGCCGACCTCAAAGACCGCCGCATCCTCGGCGAGGAGGGCTTCATCTCGGTCATCGTCGTGGTCGACGCCGCCACCGGCCGCATCATCACGGGGCCCGAGATCCACGCCCGCGGGTTCGCCGAGGACGACGCCGTGTTCGAGGCCGTCAAGCCGAAGATCGCCGCCGCGCTCGCCGAGGCCGCGCAGGCCGGAGTGCGCGACGCGCATGCGCTGTCGCAGATCGTGCGCCGCACGATCGGGCGCTGGGTGAACCAGTCGCTGCGCCGCCGGCCCATGATCGTTCCCCTCGTCATCGAGGCGTAACAATCCTCCGCTAGCATCGCGACGTGCCCGCTGCGTTCCACCTCCGCCCGGCCGAGCAGTCGGACGGCGCGTTCCTCGGCGACATGGTCGTCGAGGCGGCGAACTGGCGGGCGGGCGGCATCCGGCCGCGGCACGAGGTGCTGTCCCACCCGTTCCACGCCCGCTATGTCGCCGGGTGGATGCGGTCGGGCGACGCCGGCTTCGTCGCCGTCGACACGCACGGCGCGCCGATCGGCGCGGCCTGGTACCGCACGCTGCCGCGCTCGGAACCGGGTTTCGGCTACGTCGGGACGGGTGTTCCCGAGCTCATCATCGGCGTGCGCCCGATCTGGCGTGCGCACGGCGTTGGACGCGCGCTGCTGCAGGCGCTGTGCGAGCACGCCCGCGCGCAGGGTCTTGCACGCTTGAGCCTGTCGGTCGAGCGTGGCAACTTCGCCCAGACGCTGTACCGCAGCGAGGGCTTCGCCGTGACGCACGCCGGCTTCGGCCGCGACACCATGGTCAAGCGGTTGCGCTGACGCGCCCGCGGCTCGCCGGCATCCATCCCACGCGACGTCGGAATCTGAGGAGATGTGGCGTATTGAGGAGGATTCTGCCCCGAGGCATCCTCAGAATTCGTCACATCCTCAGATCCCGGCACCCCACCCGGCGCTCCGGCGACCCCGCCCGCGGGATGTGGCGGCCCGGACGGCCGAAAAGCCGCGTCAATCCGCGGAAGTCGGGGTGTCGCGGCCTACCGTGGAGCAATGCCACGTTCCACGAGCACGCCCACGAACGCCCGCGCGTCCGCGAAGGGCTCCTCGTCGCGCGCCGCGAAACCCGCCCCCGCCCCGCGCCGCTACGTCGACGACGTCGAGAAGCCGCCGGTCGTCGCGCGGATGTGGATGGGCCTGGCCCACGGCACCGGAGGCATGTTCCGCGCCTTCGGACCCGAGACCCTGGAGAAGGACCAGCGCCGCGATGGCTTCCCCTTCTTCCTCGTGCTGCTGGCGATCGCCGGCGCGGTCGTGGAGTGGTTCCTCATCGGCACCGACACCGGCACCCGCATCAGCGCCTACACGGTCGGCTTCCTCCTCGGGCGCACCGCGTTCATCATGCCCGTGCTGTTGCTGCTGCTGGCCGGGTGGCTGTTCCGGCATCCGCCGTCGGTGCACGATAACGGGCGCATCGGCATCGGCTTCGGCATGTTCACGCTCGCGATCGCGGGCTTCTGCCACGTCGCGGGAGGCCGCCCGCAGCCCAAGGCGGGTCCGCTCGCCCTCAGCGACGCCGGCGGTCTGTTCGGCTGGGTGATCGGCGAGCCGCTGTGCTTCCTGACCGAGGTGGGCGCCTACGTCGTGCTGGGGCTGCTGACGATCCTCAGCGTCCTCATCCTCACCAAGACCCCGCCGAACCGCATCGGACGGCGCCTGGGCGACCTGTACGCCTGGATGTTCGGCGCCGAGCGCCCCGAACAGGCGACGGATGCCGCCGCCACGGCGCCGACCGTCGCCTTCGGCGCCGACGAGCCCGACGACAAGGGCCTGCCGTGGTGGCGCCGCAACAAGTCGGGGCGCGAAGAGGATGCCGACGGGCACCTCGGTCCGGACGACCTCACGGCGCTGCTCGACCAGAGCGACGCGGGTGGGTTCGATCAGGTCGTGCCCGCCGCGCCGCCGCTTCCGGACGCCCCGACCGAGATCATCGACCCGGCCGTCATCGCGAACGCGAAGAAGGCGGCGCGCGGCGCCGGGCGCGCCGACACCGGCATCCGCGAGGACAGCGGCGAGATCGTGCTCGACGACGGCCTGCTGCCGGGCATCTCGGCGCTCGGCGACGACCACGACGGCCGCCCGCCCGCACCGCCGTACCGCCTGCCGTCGGTGAGCGCCCTGGCGCAGGGCTCGCCGCACAAGGAACGCTCCGAGGCGAACGACCGGGTCGTCGCGGCGATCATGGGCGTCTTTCAGCAGTTCTCCGTCGACGCCCGCGTCACCGGCTTCTCGCGCGGCCCGACGGTCACGCAGTACGAGATCGCCCTCGGCCCCGGCGTCAAGGTCGAGCGCATCACGGCGCTGACCAACAACATCGCCTATGCCGTGGCATCCAACGAGGTCCGCATCCTCGCGCCGATCCCGGGCAAGAGCGCGATCGGTGTGGAGATCCCCAACACCGACCGCGAGATCGTGACCCTCGGCGACGTGCTGCGCTCGCAGGCGGCGACGAGCCAGACCCACCCCATGACGATCGGCGTCGGCAAGGACGTCGGCGGCGGGTATGTCATCGCGAACCTCGCCAAGATGCCGCACCTGCTCGTCGCGGGCTCGACCGGGTCGGGCAAGTCGAGCTTCGTGAACTCCATGATCACCTCGCTGCTGATGCGCGCCAAGCCGTCGGAGGTGCGCATGGTGCTCATCGACCCGAAGCGCGTCGAGCTGACGAGCTACGCGGGCGTGCCGCACCTCATCACCCCCATCATCACGAACCCGAAGAAGGCCGCCGAGGCGCTGCAGTGGGTCGTGAAGGAGATGGACATGCGGTACGACGACCTCGCGTCGTTCGGCTTCCGGCACGTCGACGACTTCAACCGCGCCGTCGTCGCGGGGCAGATCCAGCTGCCGGTCGGCAGCGAGCGGGTGCTGAAGCCCTACCCCTATCTGCTCGTCGTCGTCGACGAGCTCGCCGACCTCATGATGGTCGCCCCGCGTGACGTCGAAGACTCGATCGTGCGCATCACGCAGCTCGCTCGGGCCGCCGGCATCCATCTGGTGCTCGCGACGCAGCGCCCCTCGGTCGATGTCGTCACCGGCCTCATCAAGGCCAACGTGCCCTCGCGCCTGGCCTTCGCGGTGACGAGCGTGACCGACTCGCGCGTCATCCTCGATCAGCCCGGCGCCGACCGCCTGATCGGCCAGGGCGACGGCCTGTTCCTGCCGATGGGCGCCTCGAAGGCGCTGCGCGTGCAGGGCGCGTGGGTCGCCGAGAGCGAGATCGAGAAGGTCGTCAGCCACGTCAAGAACCAGGCGCGGCCCGAGTACCGCGCCGACGTCGCGGCTGTGGCCGAGCGCAAGGAGATCGACGCCGACATCGGTGACGACCTCGAACTGCTGCTGGCCGCCGCCGAGCAGATCATCTCGACCCAGTTCGGCTCGACGTCGATGCTGCAGCGCAAGCTCCGCGTCGGCTTCGCCAAGGCCGGGCGCCTCATGGACCTGTTGGAGTCGCGCGAGATCGTCGGCCCCTCCGAAGGGTCGAAGGCGCGGGACGTGCTCGTCACGCCCGAGCAGCTGCCCGAGGTGCTCGCGCGCCTGCGCGGCGACGACCCGCCCGCGGCGCCCGGCGATCAGTACGGGACGGATGCCGTGGACTCGCAGTACGACGGCTACGAGGTCGTCGACGGCGACGCGGGCTCGGAAGACGCGTGGGGGCTCACCGGCCGCGACTGACGCCCGCGCTCACTCCACGAGCTTGCCCTCGACCGAGGTGTCGGCTTCGGCGTAGGCGAGGTCGTGCCGGGCACGCGGGCGGTCTCGCGTGTGTGCCGACCCGCGCGGGACGGATAGGCTCGGCACGTGGCCATCCCCCGACAGCTTCCCAACGCGATCACGATCGTGCGCATCCTGTGCGCGCCGGTGTTCGTCTGGATGCTGCTCGCCGACGGCGGCGCCGACGGGCCGTTGCGCTGGTGGGCCGCGGTCCTGTTCATCGTCGCGATCGCGACTGACGGCATCGACGGGTATCTCGCGCGCAGGCACGACATCGTCACCGACCTCGGCAAACTCCTCGACCCCATCGCCGACAAGGCGCTCACCGGCTGCGCGTTCGTCGGGCTGTCGATCCTCGGCGAGCTGCCGTGGGGGGTCACGATCCTCGTGCTCGTGCGCGAGGTCGGCATCACGGTGCACCGGCTGATCGTCGCGACCGACCATGTCGTCGCCGCGGCCTGGATGGGCAAGCTCAAGACCGTCGCGCAGGCCGTCGCGCTCTCGCTCGCCCTGCTGCCGCTGTGGACCGTCGTGGGGGACTGGATCCACGGCGTCGACACCGTCGCGATGTGGATCGCGGTGCTCCTGACGGTGACCAGCGGCATCGACTACGTCGTCACGGCGGTGCGCGCCGCGACGAGCTCGGCGACCGGGAGGACGTCATGAGCTATCCGGACCTCCCCGAAGACCTGGAGAACACCCTCGTCTCGACCGGCCGCGAAGGGCGGCGGACCGAGGCCGAGCAGCTCGTCGACCGGCTGGTCGAGCTGGGGTGGACGGTCGCCGTCGCCGAGTCGCTCACCGGGGGACTGGTCGTGGCATCCCTCGTCGCCGTCCCGGGCGCCTCGCAGGCGCTGCGCGGTGGCATCGTCGCCTACGCGACCGATCTGAAGGCGAGTCTGCTGGGGGTGGACGAGACGCTGCTGGCCGCGCACGGACCGGTGCACCCGCGCGTCGCGGGGCAGATGGCCGAAGGCGTGCGTCGCGCGCTGGGCCGTGACGGCGTGCCGACCGATGTCGGGATCGCGACGACCGGCATCGCGGGACCGGTCTCGGAGGACGGGCAGCCGGTCGGCACCGTTCACATCGCCGTCTCCACGCCGCTGGGTTCGCGGGTCGAATCGCTGGAGCTGTCCGGTGACCGCGCGGACATCCGGGCCGAGTCGGTGGCCCTCGCGATCCGGCTCGCGCTCGACGCGCTGTGACGCCGGGAATACCGCGTGTGACACGCGGGTTACGTCTGAGCGATTCCCAATGATTCCCCAGGCCTGAGGACTATCGTGGGTCTCACATCGGGTACTGTTGTCCACCCGGGGATACGCAACTACTGCCAGTGAGGAGGGGTTCCGACATGATCCTGGTTCGTCAAGAGATCGGCGAAGTCCTGCGCGACTTCCGCCTGCAGAAGGGACGCACCCTCCGTCAGGTCGCGGGCCGTGCGAGCGTCGCGCTGGGCTACCTCAGCGAGGTCGAGCGGGGCCAGAAGGAGGCGTCGAGCGAGATCCTCGCATCCGTCGCCGACGCGCTCGACGTGCCGATCTCGACCATCATGCGCGAGGTCAGCGACCGCATTTCGGTGCTCGAGGGTCTGCAGGTCTTCCCCGACGTCGTTCCGGACGACCTCGTCGCCGTGGTCCCCGACGACCTCGCCGCGCTCGGCGACATCCAGTCCGAGCTGTCTCTGCGCTGACGTGCGACGCAGCGAGTTCGACCGCGCGGTCGACGCGGAGTTCGGCGCGCGGGGAGCGTCGCTCATCGTCGACCTGAGCCTGTCGTCGCTCGGTCATCGGACGGCCGCGCAGGCGCTGGATGCCGGTGTGCCCGCCCGCGACGTGTGGCTCGCGCTGTGCGCCGAGACCGACGTCCCGGAGAGCCGTCGCCACGGTGTGGGGTTCATCGAGCCGCACCGGCGGTGAACCGCGGCCGCGGCGCGGGTCTGCGGGCTGGGCGGGCACGGCGGTGGTGTGCGGAGTGGGCGGGATTCGGGGTCTTGGCCGGTTGTGGGCCCGGATGCTGCCAGGTCCGTGCGGTGCAGTGTCGGCATCCTGTGGGAAGTGGGCACGTATCGGGGTGATTTCAGTCGGTGGGCCCGGATGCTGCCAGGTGTGTGCGGTGCGGTGTCGGCATCCTGTGTGAAGTGGGCAAGTATTGGGGTGATTTCAGCCGGTGGGCCCGGATGCTGCCAGGTGTGCACGACGGTGGTGTGCGAAGTGGGCGGGATTCGGGGTCTTGGCCGGTTGTGGGCCCGGATGCTGCCAGGTCTGTGCGGGGACGTGCTCGCTAGATCGACTGTATGAGGGATGCCGCCGCGCGGCGTGTCTTAGTCGAATGTGTGTTCGATTCGCATAGGCTCCTGCACAGCAGGTGAATTTCGATGACTGTCCACAGATGTGCGGAATCCGCCGACCGATGTCGGAGGCCCTCTCTATCGTGAACAGCGTCGAACGACACCTCCGCCTTGTCGCAGCATCCGTCCCCGTTCGGGGCCGGGGCGCGACAGCCTACAGGCGACGGAACCCCGCGGCATCGCCGCGCTGAACGAAGGAGCAGGACATGCCCGCACCCGCCGACCGCGAGAAGGCTCTCGAATCGGCCCTCGCCCAGATCGACCGCCAGTTCGGGAAGGGCTCGGTCATGCGACTGGGCAGCGACGAACGCGCGCCGGTCGAGGTCATCCCCACCGGCTCCATCGCCCTCGACGTCGCCCTCGGCGTGGGCGGGCTGCCGCGGGGCCGCATCATCGAGATCTACGGGCCGGAGTCGTCGGGCAAGACCACGCTGACCCTGCACGCCATCGCCAACGTGCAGCGCGCCGGCGGCATCGCCGCGTTCATCGATGCGGAGCACGCCCTCGACCCCGACTACGCGCAGAAGCTCGGCGTCGACATCGACCAGCTGCTCGTCTCGCAGCCCGACACGGGTGAGCAGGCGCTCGAGATCGCCGACATGCTCGTGCGCTCGGGCGCGATCGATCTCGTCGTCATCGACTCGGTCGCGGCTCTCGTGCCCAAGGCCGAGATCGAGGGCGAGATGGGCGACTCGCACGTGGGTCTGCAGGCGCGCCTCATGTCGCAGGCCCTCCGCAAGCTCACCGGTGGCCTCAACCAGACCAACACGACGATGATCTTCATCAACCAGCTGCGCGAGAAGATCGGCGTCTTCTTCGGCTCGCCCGAGACCACCGCCGGCGGCAAGGCGCTGAAGTTCTACGCGTCGGTGCGCCTGGACATCCGTCGGATCGAGACCCTGAAAGACGGGACGGATGCCGTCGGCAACCGCACCCGCGTCAAGGTCGTCAAGAACAAGATGGCGCCGCCGTTCAAGCAGGCCGAGTTCGACATTCTGTACGGCACCGGCATCTCGCGCGAGGGATCGCTCATCGACTTCGGCGTCGACCACGGGATCGTCAAGAAGTCGGGCTCGTGGTACACCTACGACGGCGAGCAGCTGGGTCAGGGCAAGGAGAACGCCCGCACGTTCCTGATCCGCAACGACGACATCGCCGCCGAGATCGAGACGAAGATCAAGCAGAAGCTCGGCGTCGGCCAGCCGAAGCTCGTCGATGCCGTCGCCGTTCCCGCCGACGATCTGGCCGCGCGCGTCCCGGCCTGATGTCGCGGCCCGATGCCTGAGACCGTCTGATGTCTGAGTTCGGCGGGGGCGGGGAGGGACTCGCCCCCGTGATCCCGCTGTTCGGTGGCGAATCGCCGGCCGCTCCGGGCGCCCGGCGAGCCACGCCGCGCGCCGCGGCGTCGCCCGGCGCCCCGCGGGCCGAGGCGTCGCCCGGCGCCCCGCGGGCCGAGGCGTCGCCGCACGCCCCGCGAGGCCGCATCGGCGGCGGCCTCGAAGACGTAGCCGACGTGGCATCCCCGGGAGCCCCGCGCGGCACGGCATACACCGCGGTGCCCCTGGGCGCCCCACGGGCAGCGGTCTTTCCGGACGTTGAGCGAGGCGCGCAGCGCCGAGACGAAACGCAGCAATGGCACGCGACGTGGCTCGACGATGCCCCGGGAACGGAGCCGCTGACCGCCGACGAGGCGGAGGTCGCGGCATCCGCCGAACAGGCCCTGCTCAAGCGCCTGCGCACCCGATCGCTGTCGGAGCGTGAAGCCCGTGCCTTCCTGCGCGAGCAGCGGCTTTCGCCCGAGGCGGTCGAGAGCATCGTCGCCGTAGCGCTCGGTCACGGCTACCTCGACGATGCCCGGCTCGCCGAGCAGCTGATCCACTCCGGCACGACCCGTAAGGGGCAGGGGCGGCGGGCGCTGGCGCAGTCACTGGCGCAGCGCGGCATCCCGCGCGAGGTCATCGATGCGGCGTTGGCCGAGCTGCCCGACGACGACGCCGAGCGCGCGCTGGAGTTCGCCCGGCAGAAGGCGCGATCGATGCGCGGGCTCGACCGCGACGCGGCGTTGCGGCGGCTGTCCGGGCAGCTGGCGCGCCGGGGCTACGCCGCGACGGCGCTCAGCGCGGCGCGGCAGGCGCTCGACGAGCTCGACCGCCCGCCCGCGCGCGGCGTGCGGTTCGAGTGAGTACCGGCTGCATCGTCAGGCCATCGGAGCCGAACAGGGAGCAGGTTGCCGACGTTCGATCACCTCATCGTCGCGGACGAGGCCCGGCTGGCTGGTGGCGACGTGCCGCCCCGGGGCGGCACAGGGCGGCACAGGGCGGTGCCGGCAGGGACCGCGCCCGGGCACGGGCTCGTAGAATGAACGCATCATGTCTTCGCTGTCCAACGCCCCCACGTTGATCGCGCCGTCGCCCGCCGCGCTCACCGCCGACGGCCGGGCGCGCACATACGAGGTGCGCACGTTCGGCTGTCAGATGAACGTGCACGACTCCGAGCGGCTGTCCGGCTCGCTGGAGAGCGCCGGCTACGTCCGCGCCGAGGCGGGCACCGATGCCGACGTCGTCGTCATCAACACGTGCGCCGTGCGCGACAACGCCGCCGGCAAGCTCTACGGCACGCTCGGGCATCTGAAGAGCCGCAAGGACAAGCACGAGGGCATGCAGATCGCCGTCGGCGGCTGCCTCGCCCAGATGGACAAGGACGTCGTGCAGCAGAAGGCTCCGTGGGTCGACGTCGTGTTCGGCACGCACAATATGGGCTCGCTGCCGGGCATGCTCGAACGGGCGCGCCACAACGGCGACGCCGAGCTGGAGATCCTCGAGTCGCTGGAGGTGTTCCCCTCGACGCTGCCGACCAAGCGCGACTCGGTGTACAGCGGGTGGGTGTCGATCTCGGTCGGCTGCAACAACACGTGCACGTTCTGCATCGTCCCCTCGCTGCGCGGCAAGGAGAAGGATCGCCGGCCCGGCGACATCCTGAACGAGATCCGGCTGCTCGTCGACGACGGCGCGCTCGAGGTCACCCTGCTCGGGCAGAACGTCAACAGCTACGGCGTCGAGTTCGGCGACCGGCAGGCGTTCGGCAAGCTGCTGCGGGCGGCGGGGGAGATTCCGGGCCTGGAGCGCATCCGGTTCACGTCGCCGCATCCGGCCGCCTTCACCGACGACGTCATCGAGGCGATGGCCGATACGCCGCAGGTCATGCCGCAGCTGCACATGCCGCTGCAGTCGGGCTCGGACCGGGTGCTGAAGGCGATGCGGCGGTCGTACCGGAGCGAGAGGTTCCTCGGCATCCTCGATCGCGTGCGCGAGCGCATCCCGCACGCCGCCATCTCGACCGACATCATCGTCGGCTTCCCCGGCGAGACCGACGACGACTTCGAGGACACCCTGCGCGTCGTCGAGCAGGCGCGGTTCGCGTCGGCGTTCACGTTCCAGTACTCGATCCGCGAGGGCACGCCCGCCGCGACGATGGAGGGTCAGGTGCCGAAGGCGGTCGTGCAGGAGCGCTACGAGCGCCTCGTCGCCCTGCAGGAGCGCATCTCCCTGGAGGAGAACCAGGCGCAGGTCGGCCGCACGGTCGAGGTGCTCGTCTCCACCGGCGAGGGCAAGAAGGATGCCGCCACCCACCGCCTCACCGGGCGCGCCGAAGACAACCGCCTCGTGCACTTCGAGCTGCCGGCCGGTTCCGCGACGCCCCGGCCCGGCGATGTCGTGTCGGTCGAGATCACGCACGCGGCGCCCTTCCACCTGCTCGCCGACAGCGCCGACGGCGCTGCGCTGCGCATCCGCCGCACCCGCGCCGGCGACGCGTGGGACCGCACGCAGGCCGAGTCGTGCGGCGTGCCCGCGCCGGTGGTTGCGGTGACGGCGGACGGGCGCCGGGCCGTGGGCCTCGGCATCCCCACCCTGCGCATCGGCGAGTAGGCCCGTGGCGTCGCGTCTCGCGCCGTCCGCGCGCTTCGCGCTGTCGAAATCGGCACGCGCTGTCGAAAGTTGAGCAGCGCGTGCCAGAAACGACAGCGCGAGACCATGGCGCGCAGCGGCTGTGGGCGGTGGTCGGGGCGACCGGAACCGGCAAGACCGACCTCTCGTTGCGGCTCGCCGCGGCGCTGGATGCCGGCGGTCGCGGCGCCGAGATCGTCAACGCCGACGCGATGCAGCTGTATCGCGGCATGGACATCGGCACCGCCAAGCTGAGCGTCGCGGAGCGCCGCGGCATCCCGCACCATCTGTTCGATGTGCTCGAGGTGACCGACGAGGCCGCCGTCGCGGCGTATCAGACCGACGCCCGGGCGGCGATCGCGGCAATCTTCGCGGGCGGGCGCGACGCGATCCTCGTCGGCGGGTCGGGGCTGTACGTGTCGAGCGTGCTGTTCGACTTCCGGTTTCCGCCGCACGACGACGCCCTGCGTGCGGAGCTCGAAGCGGAGCTCGCACGCGAAGGCCCCGGCATGCTGCTGGCGAGGCTGCGCGAGCTCGACCCCGCGACCGCCGACCGCGTCGATCCGCGCAACGGGCGGCGCATCGTCCGGGCGCTGGAGGTCGTGCTGCAGGGCGAGGACACGCACGGTGCCGCGCTGCCCGCCGAGCCCGTGCTGTGGCACGAGCCCACGACGATCATCGGCGTGCACCTCGACCGGGCCGAACTCGTGGAGCGCCTCGACCGCCGGGTGGAGCAGATGTGGCGGCATGGCCTGCTCGACGAGGTGCGCGCGCTGCGCGAGCGCCGACTCGAGGAGGGCGTCACGGCGCGGCGGGCCATCGGCTATGCGCAGGCACTCGCGCAGCTCGACGGCGAGCTCACCGAGGCAGAGGCGATCGCGCAGACGCAGGCGCTCACGCGCCGCTACGCGCGCCGCCAGGTGTCGTGGTTCCGCCGCTATCCGGGCGTGCAGTGCGTCGCCCCCGACGTGGATGCGGCCGCGCTCGTGGCGGCTCACCGCTGAGCCCGCGTCCCTCGCTCACGAAACCGCGCACATGCACACGTCGCCCGGCGTGTCGCGTGCATTCGGGAGGTTTCGCGCGTGGTCGGGGCGCCGCCCGTAGACTGGGCCGATGCCGACGATCGCGTTCACCAAGGGCCACGGGACCGGCAACGACTTCGTCCTGATCCCCGACGACGATGGCGCGCTCGACCTCAGCTGCGACCAGGTGGCCGCCCTGTGCGACCGCCGGTTCGGGATCGGGGGCGACGGCATCCTTCGTGTCGTGCGCTCTCGCGCGATCGGCGCGGGCGCCGCGATGGATGCCGAGTGGTTCATGGATTACCGCAACGCCGACGGTTCGGCGGCGGAGATGTGCGGCAACGGCATCCGCGTGTTCGCGAAGTACCTCGTCGAGACCGCGCGCGCGACGATCGACGCGCCGCTGCGCATCGGCACCCGTGATGGAGTGAAGACGCTCACCCGCAGCGACCTCGGCTTCGAAGTCGACCTCGGCCGGTTCGTCGTCGACGACGCCGACGTCGTGGTGCGTGCCCGCGGGCTCGACGTGCCGCGCCCCGGGCAGCACGTCGACGTCGGCAACCCGCACGTCGTCGTGGGGCTGTCGAGCGTCGCCGAGCTGGAGGCGCTCGATCTCACGGTGCAGCCCCAGCTGCATCCCGCGCCGCCCGCCGGCGCGAACATCGAGTTCGTCGTGCCCGCCGACCCGCTGGTGCAGGACGGCGTCGGTGCGATCCGGATGCGGGTGTTCGAGCGCGGGGTCGGCGAGACGCTGTCGTGCGGGACGGGGGTGGCGGCATCCGCCCTCGCGGTGCGGCACTGGGCGGGCTCCGCAGCGCCCGACCGGTGGACGGTCGAGGTTCCCGGCGGCACGCTCGGCGTGCGCATGGTCGCGGGGGAGGGCGGCGCGCACGTACTGCTGTCGGGCCCCGCGACGCTCGTGTACACCGGCGAGGTCGCCCTGGCCTGACGACGGCCTCGGAAGCACGCTCGGCTGGGCCGATGGTTCGGTCGCGGCGAAGTGCGGGTGCGCAGGTCGCCGACCCGCAGGATGCCGCGACCGAACAAGGATGCCGGCACCGGGCGTGCGGCTCAGGGGACCGGGACGGGTCCGGTGCCGCCGGTGCCCGCGCCGTGGCGGCGCACCTTGAGCACCCGGAATCCGCGGCCGGTGGCCGCTCGGGTGACGGTGTAGCCGCTCTCGAAGGTCGCGGCAAGCCAACGCTGCAGCGAGTCGGAGCCGAGGTTGCGCTGCACGACGAGCCAGGCGTCGCCGCGTTCGTCCAGGCGCGGAATCCAGCGCTCCAGCAGTCCGTGCAGCTCGTGCTTGCCGACCCGGATCGGCGGATTCGACCGGATGCCGCGGAACACGACGTCGTCCGGAACCTCGTCCGGCAGCACCGCCCTGACGTTGTCCAGGCCCCACTCGGCCGCGTTGCGGCGGACGAGGTCGAGCGCGCGCTCATTGACGTCGACGGCCCAGATCGTCGCCCGCGGCGACTGGAGCGCCAGGCTCAGCGCGATCGGACCCCATCCGCATCCGAGGTCGAGGAGGTTGCCGCCCGGCGGCGGGGGCGGGGTGTTGGCGAGCAGCACCGCCGTGCCCGCATCGACGTGATCGGGGCTGAAGACTCCGCCCGCGGTCGTGACCTCGCCCGCTCTTCCCGCGAGAGACACGGAGATACGGCGGAGATTCTCGGCACTGGACGGGGACGCACTGAAGTAATGGTCGCTCCCCACTCTGCGAGCGTACCGGAGCCACCCGCCCTCGCGGGAGGCTAGACTGCAAGGCTGACCTCGAAAGGACCGCATGACCGACACGACCCGCCCCGACGGCACCGCCGAGACGCCGCTCGACCCCGTCGACCGGGTGCTTTCGCGCGCGCAGACGCCGTCGGCCGGCGTGCAGGTGTTCGGCGCCGCGCAGGCGCTGCAGGACGAGTCCACGGTGTCGTACGCCGACGACGGCGACCAGTGGGACCGCGAAGAGCGGGCGGCCCTGCGCCGCGTGCCCGGCCTGTCGACCGAACTCGAAGACGTCACCGAGGTCGAGTACCGCCAGCTGCGGCTGGAGAACGTCGTGCTCGTCGGCGTGTATCCGCAGGGTGCGCAGGAGGATGCCGAGAACTCGCTGCGCGAACTGGCCGCGCTCGCCGAGACGGCGGGCGCCGTCGTGCTCGACGGCGTGCTGCAGCGGCGTCCGCATCCGGATCCGGCGACGTACATCGGGCGCGGCAAGGCCGCCGAGCTGCGCGACCTGGTCGCGGCCGTCGGCGCCGACACCGTCATCGCCGACACCGAACTGGCCCCGAGCCAGCGCCGTGCGCTGGAGGACGTCGTCAAGGTCAAGGTCATCGACCGCACGACCGTCATCCTCGACATCTTCAGTCAGCATGCGAAGAGCCGCGAGGGCAAGGCCCAGGTCGAGCTCGCGCAGCTGGAATATCTGCTGCCGCGCCTGCGCGGCTGGGGCGAGTCGATGAGCCGGCAGGCCGGTGGCCAGGTCGGCGCGGGCGGCGCGGGCATGGGCTCGCGCGGGCCGGGTGAGACGAAGATCGAACTCGACCGCCGCCGCATCCGCACCCGCATGGCGCAGCTGCGCAAGCAGCTGCGCGACTTCGCGCCCGCCCGCGAGGCCAAGCGCGGCGAGCGCAAGCGCAACGCCATCCCGTCGGTCGCGATCGCCGGGTACACCAACGCCGGCAAGTCGTCGCTGCTGAACCGGCTCACGAGCGCCGGGGTGCTCGTGGAGAACGCGCTGTTCGCGACCCTGGATGCCACCGTTCGCCGCGCCGAGGCCGCCGACGGCCGCGTCTACACGCTGACCGACACGGTCGGGTTCGTGCGCAACCTGCCGCACCAGCTCGTCGAGGCGTTCCGCTCGACGCTGGAGGAGGTCGGCGACGCCGACGTGCTCGTGCACGTCGTCGACGGTTCGCACCCCGATCCGGCGGCGCAGCTGGCGACGGTGCGCGAGGTCATCGCCGAGGTGGGCATGGGCTCCGGCGCCGCGCGCGAGCTCGTCGTGTTCAACAAGGCCGACCTCGTCGACGACGATGCGCGGCTGCTGCTGCGCGGGCTGGAGCCGTCGGCCCTGTTCGTCTCGTCGCGCACCGGTGAGGGCATCGAGGCGCTGCGTGCGGCGATCGAGGCGGCGCTGCCGCTGCCGGCGGTCGAAGTGCGGGCGCTGGTGCCCTACGACCGCGGCGATCTCGTCAACGCCGTGCACGAGAGCGGGCACATCGTCTCGACGGCCCACGAGGAGGGCGGCACGGCGCTGCACGCCCACGTCTCCGAGCGCCTCGCCGCCGAGCTCGCCCCGTTCGCCCGCTGACGCGGCCCCGGCGCTTCATCCGGCGCATAACGCGCCTATCCGCCGCGGAAGACCCGGTGTGCGCCGGATGAGCGAGCGGCGGCCGCGTTGGTCCGGCGCATGTCGTGGCTATTCGCCGTGGAAGACCCGGTGTGCGTCGGATGAACGGGTGCGCGTGCGACGGTCGGTGCCGGAGGCCACGCGTCAGCCGAGCGCGATCGGCGGGATGCCGGGGGTCTCGAAGCCGAACACCCGCCCGAGGAACGCGAGTTCGCTCTCCAGCGCGTGGACGATCGTCTCGGCACGGCGGAAGCCGTGGCCCTCGCCCTCGTACAGGACATACGCGTGCGGCACGCCCGCCGCGCGCAGTGCGTCGCGGATGGCCTCGGACTGTGCGGGCGGCACGACGGCATCGTCCGACCCCTGCAGCAGCAGAACCGGAACGGTGAAGCCGTCGATGCGGCTCAGCGGTGAGCGGTCGAGGTAGGCCGGCTCGGCCTCGGGCAGCGGCCCGATGAGCCCGTCGAGATACCGCGACTCGAAGTCGTGCGTGTCGGCGGCGAGCGCCCGGGCGTCGGCGACGCCGTAGCGTGAGATGCCGGCCGCGAAGACGTCGGTCGTGGCGAGCGCCGCGAGCACCGTCCAGCCGCCGGCCGAGCCGCCCTCGATCGCGAGGCGGCCGGCATCCGCGCGGCCTTCCGCGGCGAGCCCGGATGCCGCTGTGGCCACATCGTCGACGTCCACGACGCCCCATTGCCCCCGCAGCCGCTCGCGGTAGGCGCGTCCGTAGCCGGTCGAGCCGCCGTAGTTGACGTCGAGCACGCCGATGCCGCGACTCGTGAAGAACGCCGTCTTGGCGTCGGCGACGCCGCCGACGTGAGCGGTCGGCCCGCCGTGCACGAAGACGACGTACGGCGGCAGTTCGTCGCCGGGTCCGGCGACCTCGGGGTTCGTGGGCGGGAAGTCGAAGGCGTGCACCTCGCCGTGGATGCCGGTGAACGTCACCGGGCGGCCGACCGGGAACCAGTCGGTGGTGGTGTCGGCGGTGGTGCCTGTGCCTCCCGCGACCTGCCTCACCGCGCCCGAGTCGACCTCGACGAGCCAGACGCCGTTCGCGCCGCGCGCCGCGCCGCTGATCAGCAGGCGGTCGCCGTCGGCGTCTTCGACGAGCATGCGGGCCGTGGGCGGCACGTCGAGCCGCGTCGCCGTGCCGCCGGCATCCATCACGACCAGCTCGTCGCAGCCGTTCGTGCGCACCGCGGCGACGCGGCCGCCCGGCAGCGGCGCATACCAGCGGGGGCCGAGCACCCACAGCGGTCCGCCGGTGTCGGCATCGGCGGGGCGGACCAGCACGGCCGGCGTGTCGGCGCCCGCTCGCCACAGGTTCCACCGTCCGGTCGGGTCGTCGACGTACAACAGGTCGTCGCCCACCCACTCCGGCTGCAGCGCCGCGGTCTGCCCGGAGGACACCGTGCGCCACGACGCGACGCGGCCGTCCACGAGCTCGCCGATGCGGAGCTCGGTGCGATCCCACGGCATGTCGGGGTGATTCCACGCGACCCAGGCGAGCCGGGCTCCGGACGGCGACAGCGCGGGCTGCGCGACGAAGTCGCTGCCGCCGACGAGGGGCGTCACCGACGCATCCGAGCCGTCGCCGTCGACGTCGATCCGCACGAGGTCGCGTCGGGCCGCGTGAGCGGGCACCTGCCGCTCGCGCACCGCCAGAAGCACGCCGTGCTGCCAGCGCAGCCCGCCGAACGCCGTGTTCGGATCGGCGGGCGTCAGGGGCCGCGGCGCGGCGCCCGGTGCCCGCAGCCACACGCGCTGGTCGGTCTTCTCCACGAAGAACAGGCGCCCGTCCCCGTCCGCGGCCCAGGAGCCGCCGCCGTACTCGTGGACGCGTGAGCGGGCATTCCACGGTGCGGGCAGGACGGTGTCGATGCCGTCCTCGACGAGCCGACGCACCGCCGTGCGCCCGCCCTCGGTGGGCACCGACTCGCCCCACCAGATCTCGTCGCCGACGAACGCGGCCCCCTCGAAGCGGGGCGCGGCCGCCGAGGCCCACGAAGCGGACAGCGGGGACGGCCAGGAACCGTACGGCAGAACGTCGACCATACCCTCCACGCTAGCCGCGTGAGGCTGCGTCACAGATTGTCACACGGTGCGCGGCCGCCGGCGCCGCGGCCTACACTGGACACATCGACGCCCGGGGTGCTCCCGGGCAGGAGCGACAGCCGAGCCCGGCACCCGCCCGCGATGCGCACGAAGCCACGCCTCGTGCGCGTTCGCGGCCGAACCGGCCCTGATCGTCCTGACCCGAAAGCCCCGATGTCTGCCATCCCGTTCTCGTTCGAGATCTATCCGCCGCGCACTGCCGAGGGTCTGCCCGCGCTGTACGAGACGATCCGCGTGCTGGCGGATGCCGGCCCGCGGTTCATCTCGGTGACCTTCGGGGCCGGCGGCTCGACGACCGACCGGTCGCTCGCGGTGCTGACGCACATCCTGCGTGAGACGTCGGTGCCGCCGGTGGCCCACCTCACGTGCGTCGGCAGCACCTACGCCGACGCGACCGCCGTCATCCGCGAGTTCCTCGACGCCGGCATCCGGCGTTTCCTGGCGCTGCGGGGCGACCCTCCGGCCGGTGTCGCCGAGGACGACGTGTTCCTCGGCGACCTGGAGTCGGCGGCGCAGCTCGTGCAGCTGATCGGGCGGGTGCAGGCCGAGCGCTCGCCCTACCGCGAGCGCGAGATCCCCGGGGTTCCCGGCGCCGCGAGCGTGACCGCGGGCGAGCGCGTGGAGATCTCGGTCGCCGCATTCCCGAACGGGCATCCGCGGTCGCGGCACCGCTTCGAAGACATCGACGCGCTGCTGGCCAAGCAGGCCGCCGGTGCCACGTCGGCGATCACGCAGCTGTTCTTCGACGCCGACGAGTACCTCGGCTTCGTCGCGCGCGCCCGCGCCGAGGGCGTGCGCATCCCGATCCTCCCCGGCATCATGCCGATCACCTCGCCCGCGCGGTTGCGGCGCGTCCTGGAACTGACCTGCGATGCGCGCCCGGCCGCACTGGGGGCCGCCCTCGACGCGGCGGCGGATGCCGCCACCGCCCGCGCCGTCGGCATCGCCCATGCGGCCGACCTCGCCCGCGCCGTCGTGGCGGGGGGAGCCCCCGGCATCCATCTTTACGCCTTCAACAATCACGCGACGGTGCTCGACGTGCTGGCTGCGGCCGGCGTCGAGACGTCGACCCGAGAGGAGATCACCACATGACCACCGACTTCCCTGCCGGAACGATCCTCGGCTACCCGCGCATCGGCCGCCGGCGCGAGCTCAAGCGCGCCGTCGAACAGCACTGGGCCGGCAGCCTCGACGAAGCCGGCCTCGAGGCCGAAGCGGCCCGCTTGCGCCGCGAGACCCGCGAGCGCCTGGCGAGCCTGGGGCTCGGGCGTGACGACTCGTCGATTCCCGAGTCGTTCTCGTTCTACGACCAGGTGCTCGACACGGCGCTCGTCGTGGGCGCTCTCCCGGCCCGCTTCGCCGACCTGCGCGCCGCGGACGGTTCCATTCCGCTGGCGGCATATTTCACCGCCGCGCGCGGCGAGGGCGAGCGCGCCCCGCTGGAGATGACGAAGTGGTTCGACACGAACTACCACTACCTCGTGCCCGAGATCGGCCCCGAGACGGTGTTCGCCCTGTCGAGCGACCGCTTCGCCCGGCAGGTCGCCGAGGCGAAGGCCGACGGCTTCACGGTGCGCCCGGTCGTCGTGGGGCCCGTGACGCTGCTCGCGCTCGCCAAGGCGACCGACGAAGCGCCGCAGGGCTTCGACCCGCTCAGCCGTCTCGACGACCTGCTGCCGGTGTACGTCGACCTGCTGGCCGCGCTGCGCGCCGCGGGTGCCGAGTGGGTGCAGCTGGACGAGCCGGCCCTCGTGAGCGAGAGCCTGGATGCCGCGACGCTGGCTGCGGCGGCCGAGCGCGCCTACGCCGTGCTCGGCGGCGCGACCGATCGCCCCGCGATCCTCGTCGCCGCCGGCTACGCGCAGCTCTCGCCGCAGGCGTGGCACGTGCTGGCCGCCGCGCCCGTCGAGGCGCTCGCGCTCGACCTGCACCGCGGTCAGGTGCCGCCCGCGGCCGCGGGGCTGGAGGGCAAGACCGTCGTCGGTGGCGTCATCGACGGCCGCAACATCTGGCGCGGCGACCTCGAGCGCGCCTGGGCGCAGCTCGACGCGCTGCGCGGGCTCGGCGCCGCGGCCGTCGCGGCGGGCACCTCGACGTCGCTGCAGCACGTGCCGCACGACGTCGCCGAAGAGACCGCGCTCGACGGGCGCCTCGTGTCGTGGCTCGCCTTCGCCGACCAGAAGGTCGAGCAGGTGGCCACTCTCGCCCGCGGACTCGTCGCCGGTCGCGCGGCGATCGACGCCGACCTGGCCGCGGCCTCGGCGGCCCTGGCCGATCGCCTCGCCGCGCCGGGAGTGCGCGACGGCGCCGTGCGGGCGCGGGAGGCGGCGCTGACCGCCGCCGACTTCGACCGCGGTGACTACGGCGTCCGCGTCGCGGCGCAGGAGGCGCTCGGTCTTCCCGTGCTGCCGACGACCACGATCGGATCGTTCCCGCAGACCGGCGACATCCGCCGCGCGCGGGCCCGCCACGGGCGCGGCGAGCTCACGACCGACGAGTACGAGGGGTTCCTGCGCGAAGAGATCGCCCGCGTCGTCGACCTGCAGGAGGATCTCGGCCTCGACGTGCTCGTGCACGGAGAGGCGGAGCGCAACGACATGGTGCAGTACTTCGCCGAGCACCTCGACGGCTTCGCCGTGACGCAGCACGGCTGGGTGCAGTCGTACGGTTCGCGCGCGACGCGCCCCTCGATCCTGTGGGGCGACGTGTCGCGGCCGGCGCCCATCACGGTGGCCTGGTCGACGTACGCCCAGTCCCTCACGGACCACCTCATGAAGGGGATGCTGACCGGCCCCGTCACGATCCTCGCGTGGTCGTTCGTGCGCGACGACCAGCCGCTGCGCGAGACGGCGAACCAGGTCGCGCTCGCCCTGCGCGACGAGATCGCCGATCTGGAGGATGCCGGCATCCGGATCATCCAGGTGGACGAGCCCGCGCTGCGTGAGCTGCTGCCGCTGAAGCTCGCCGATCAGCCGGCATATCTGGACTGGTCGGTGGGGTCGTTCCGGCTCGCGACGGCCGGCGCCGCCGCCGCGACACAGGTGCACACGCACCTGTGCTACTCGGAGTTCGGCGTCGTCATCGACGCCATCGCGGCGCTGGATGCCGACGTCACCTCGATCGAGGCCGCGCGCAGCCGCGGCGAGGTCATCGACGACATCGCGACCTCGGGCTTCTCGCACGGCGTCGGCCCGGGTGTCTACGACATCCACTCGCCCCGCGTGCCGTCGGTCGACGAGGTGACCGAGCTGCTCGATCGGGCCGCCGGCACGCTGCCGCTGCGCCAGGTCTGGGTGAACCCGGACTGCGGGCTGAAGACGCGCGGCTACGACGAGACCGTGGCCTCGCTGCGCCACCTCGTCGAGGCGACGAACCGCGTGCGGGAGCGCCTCACCGCCTGACCCCTCACTCCGCCCCGTCCCTCCCCCCGCGAAACCTCGCAAATGTCCGCCTTTTCGCGGCTTTCCCGGCGTGTCGCAGACATCTCTGAGGTTTCGCGAAACCTCACGAATGTCCGGCTCGGCGGGCCGGCCGCGGCGTGTCGCGGGACATTTGTGAGGTTTCGCGGGGGCGGGTGTCAGCGCTTGCGGGGCGGTGCCGTGGGCGACTCGGTGGGGTCGGCGGCGCTCGCGGTCGCGTCCTGCGCCTGCAGCAGTTCGAAGGCCCATCCCACGAGCAGCGCGACGACGAGCACGAGCGCGACGTCGCCGGCGCTCAGCGGGCGCAGGGCGAACAGCCACAGCACGCCGACGGCGGCGATGACGACCCGGACGAGAACGCGGTTCCGGGCGAGCCACCGGCCCAGACCTCCGGTGTCCACGCCCCATGCGGCGATCGCTCGGCGGGCGGAGGAGTTGACGGCCTCGGTCGCCGCGCGCGTGCGGCGCGCCGCCGTGGAGCGGCCCATCGACCAGCCGGCGATCGCGACGATGACGCCCAGCAGCACCATCACCCACGCCGTCTGCGTCATGTCGGCCACGATGCGCTGGTAGATCACGTCGAGCGCCGTGGCGGAGAGGTCGAGCCGCCCCGCCGCGCCGCCGACCGCCGCGGCCCCCGCGCCGAGGCCCGCCGCCAGCGACGCCGCGCCGATTGCGAGGCCCAGCCCGGTGCCGAGCACGGCGACGCTGCGCCGCCGTGCGATCGCGATGCCGAGCGCGAACAGCGCGAGCGTCACGACGGGCAGCCACCAGCCGGCGATCGTCGCGATGGCGTAGGACGTGCGGACGATCGAGAGCGCTGCACCGGAGCCGATGATGACGACGCGGTCGACCGCGGGAATCAGGGACGCGACCCCGATGCCGCGGTCGACGAGATCCTGCTTGACCTGCGCCACGATCGTCCCGAGCTGGATGCCGAGGCCATCCTTCGTCATGACGACCACCCCGCCGCCGTCGGAGGTGGAAGCCACGGTCAGGGCGCGATGGGCGCCGCGGACGGTCGTCGCCCAGACGCCGGAGAACGCGTCGGAACGCACGAGATCGGTGACCGTCTGGCTGACGAGGTTCTCCAGACCCTGGGCGGCCGGCTGGCGCAGCAGGTTCAGCGCCGCCGCCGCACGCGGCGACAGGCCGAGCTGATTGATGCCGTCGAAGACGTCGTCGGTCAACCGGGCGAAGTCGATCTGCGCCGTGATGGCGCCCATCGTCTCCTCGATCACGAGATCCTGCACCGCCAGGTCGTCCACGAGCGGCGCGAGCGTATTCACGAAGGAGTCCTCGTCGACGAGCTGCACCTGGGCCCACGCGCCGACGATCGATACCGGGACGAAGATCGACGCCAGCACGATGCACACCGCCGACAGCACGGCACGCCAGCGAGAGCCTGCGGGGCCGGATGCCGCCGGAGCCGGCCCGGCCAGGCGCGCATTCTCGGCCTCGAGCTCGCGGACGCGTTCTTCCCGCGCGAGGACGTCGTCGAGTACGGGGTCGTTCATACCGTCATTGTGTCGGATGCCGGGCTGCTTCGATGGCGGCAAGTCGCCGCGGACATCTCGGAGGTTTCGCGAGACCTCAAAGATGTCCCGTTTCTGGGGCCGATCGCGGCGTGTCGCGCGACATTTGCGAGGTTTCGCGGGGGGTCAGACGGCGCGCAGCACCGCCACGACCTTGCCCAGCACGACGGCGTCGTCGCCGACGATCGGCTCGAACGCCGAGTTGCGGGGGAGCAGCCACGTGTGGCCGTCGCGTTGGCGGAACGTCTTGACGGTGGCCTCGCCGTCGAGCATCGCGGCGACGATGTCGCCGTTGTCGGCGGTCGGCTGAGAGCGCACCACGACCCAGTCGCCGTCGCAGATGGCGGCGTCGATCATCGACTCGCCCGAGACCTTCAGCATGAACAGGTCGCCCTTGCCGACGAGCTGGCGGGGGAGCGGGAAGATCTCCTCCACCTGCTGATCGGCGGTGATGGGCACACCGGCGGCGATGCGGCCGACGAGCGGCACGAGGGCGGCGTCGCCCACCGAGGCGCCGTGATCGGCGGGGTTCTCGGTCGCCAGTCCCGGCAGGTCGATGAGGACCTCCATGGCGCGCGTCTTGCCCGCATCACGGCGCAGATATCCGCTGAGCTCGAGCTGGTTGAGCTGGTGCGTGACGCTGGAGAGCGACTTCAGCCCCACCGCGTCGCCGATCTCGCGCATGCTCGGCGGATAGCCGTACCGGGCGATCGAGGTCTGGATCACCTCGAGGATCGCCAGCTGCTTCTCGCTGAGGCTGCGGCGCCTGCGGGTCTGAGGTCTTTCGGCCATGTCGCGCGCTCCTTCGCGGGTGCCTCCGGAAGGCGGTGCCTTCGAATGTCGGAGGTTGGTGATGGGGTCTTCCTATCGAAACCGTATCCGGTCTCGGGTCATGAATCGATCAGGCGCTCGCGTGTCGCGTTCGATTCGATTCCGATCCGGATGCTCTTGACAATCACCATACATCGAAGATAGCTTCGGAAGAGAGATTCGCATCCGGTCCTCCCGGCCGAGAACCGGATGCGAATCTCTCGACATCCCGAGGCGCCGCGTCCTGAGGAGGAACCCATGACCACGATCGACACCTTCGGCCCTTCGGTTTGCACGGCTCGCACGGCCCGCATGGCTCGCACCGCCATCCGGATGCCGGCCGCCCCGGCGCCGCGGCTGCGTCTGACCGCGCGCGGTCGCCGGGTGATCGCCGTGCTGGCTTCGCTGCCCGCCGTGGTCGCGTTGAGCATCGCGATCGGGTTCAGCGGCGGGGCCCTCGCGGCGAACGAGAGCGGCGCCCCGGCCGGCACGTTCGAGCAGGTGACGGTCATGCCCGGCGACACGCTGTGGTCGATCGCCGAGACGGTCGCGCCCGGCGCCGATCCGCGCGACGTCGTCGACGCCATCGCGCGCCTGAACGCGCTGTCTTCCGGTGCGCTGGATGCCGGGCAGACGATCGCCATCCCGCTGGAGTACGCGACGGGCAAGTAGGCGTGCCGTCTACGATGGGCTCCGTGAGCGCTCGTCTCGAAGACCTTCCCCTCAGACCCGACCTGCGCGGGCTCCAGCCGTACGGAGCCCCGCAGGCACCCCTGCCCGTCGCCCTGAACGTGAACGAGAACACGCATCCCGTTCCGGAGCAGGTCGCCGACGACATCCTGGATGGCATCGCCCGCGCCCTGCGCGACGTCAACCGCTACCCCGACCGCGAATTCACCGCACTCCGCGAGGGATTCGCCGGGTACCTCGGCCACGGACTGACTCCCGACCAGATCTGGGCGGCCAACGGTTCCAACGAGGTGCTGCAGCATCTGCTGCAGGCCTTCGCCGGTCCGGGTCGCACCGCGTTCGGCTTCGCACCGACGTATTCCATGTACCCGCTGCTGACCCGGGCGACCGGCGCCGAGTACGTCTCCGGCATCCGTGGCGTCGACTACACCCTCACGGCGCAGGACGCCGCCGAGCAGATCGAGCGTGCCCGGCCCGACGTGGTGTTCCTCTGCGCGCCGAACAACCCGACCGGAACGCCGCTGGGGCTCGAGGTCGTCGAGGCCGTGTACGCGGCGACCGACGGCATCGTGATCGTCGACGAGGCGTACCAGGAGTTCGCGCCGCGCGACTCGCGGTCGGCGCTGACCCTGCTCCCGGGGCGCGAGCGGCTCGTGGTGTCGCGCACGATGAGCAAGGCCTTCGCGTTCGCCGGCGCCCGCGTCGGCTACCTCGCCGCCGATCCCGCGATCGTCGACGCCCTGCGCCTCGTGCGACTGCCGTACCACCTCAGCGCCCTCACGCAGGCCGCCGCCGTCGCGGCGCTGCGGCATGCGCCGGCGATGCTCGCGATGGTCGACGAGATCGTCGCGCAGCGCGACCGGATCTCGGCCACGCTCGACGCGCTGGGCTACACGCCCTTCGAGAGCTGGACGAATTTCGTGCTGTTCTCCGGCGTCGAAGACCCGCGAGCGACGTGGCAGGCGCTGTACGACCGGGGGGTGCTGATCCGCGACGTCGGCATCGCGCACAGCCTGCGGGTGACGGCCGGCACGGCCGAGGAGTCGACGGCGTTCCTGGATGCCCTTGCGTCGCTCGGCGACGGCGGGGCGCGGTAGGCCCGCGCCGATCAGCATCGGCGGCGCTCGGTAGACTCAGGGCATGAGCACCCCCGCGCCCCGCACGGCCGCCATCCGCCGCGCGACGAGCGAATCCACCGTCGAACTCGAACTCGACCTCGACGGCACCGGCCGCAGCCACATCGACACGACGGTGCCGTTCTTCGACCACCTGCTCACCGCGTTCGCGAAGCATTCGCTCACCGACCTGACGGTGCGCGCCTCGGGCGACACCGACATCGACGCGCACCACACCGTCGAGGACGTCGCGATCGTGCTGGGTCAGGCCATCCGCCAGGCGCTCGGCGACAAGGCCGGCATCTCCCGCTACGGCGACGCGCTCGTCCCGCTCGACGAGGCGCTCGCGCAGGCGGTCGTCGACATCAGCGGGCGGCCGTACCTCGTGCACACCGGCGAGCCGGCCGGCTTCGAGCTGCACCTCATCGGCGGCCACTTCACCGGGTCGCTCGTGCGGCACACGTTCGAGGCGATCGCCTTTCACGCCGGGCTCACCGTGCATGTGACGGTGCTCGGCGGCCGCGACCCGCACCACATCGCCGAGGCCGAGTACAAGGCGTTCGCCCGCGCGTTCCGTCAGGCCAAGGCGTTCGACGCGCAGGTCGACGGCATCCCGAGCACGAAGGGCGCCCTGTGACCGATCCGGTCGTCGCGGTGCTCGACTACGGGTCGGGCAACGTCCATTCGGCGGTCAAGGCGCTCGTCGCGGCCGGCGCCGATGCGCGGCTGACCTCCGACCGCGGGCTGATCCAGGATGCCGCGGGCCTCGTCGTGCCCGGCGTCGGCGCGTTCCGCGCCGTCATGGACGCCCTGCGCGCCAGCCGCAGCGACGAGGCCATCGAGCGGCGGCTCGCCGGCGGTCTGCCGGTGCTCGGCATCTGCGTCGGCATGCAGGTGCTGTTCGCACACGGTGTCGAGCGCGGCGACGACACCGAGGGTCTCGGCCAGTGGCCGGGCGCCGTCACCGAGCTCGACGCGCCGGTCCTCCCGCACATGGGATGGAACACGGTGCGCGCGGGAGAGGGCTCGCGGCTGTTCGCCGGCATCGCGGACGAGCGCTTCTACTTCGTGCACTCCTACGCGGCGCAGCACTGGTCGCTCGAGGTCATCCGCCCGTTCCGCGAGCCGGTGCTGACGTGGTGCGATTACGGCGAGCCGTTCCTCGCGGCCGTCGAGAACGGCCCGCTGTCGGCGACGCAGTTCCACCCGGAGAAGAGCGGGGCCGCCGGCATTCGTCTGCTGGGCAACTGGATTTCGACCCTGCCGCAGGCGGAGTAGTCTCTCTGTTTGTGCCCGCGAGGGCCCGCCGACCCACCCTGGAGCCATGAACGATTTCGCGTCGACCCCCGAACTGATCCTGCTGCCCGCCGTCGACGTCGCCGACGGCAAGGCCGTCCGCCTCACCCAGGGCGAGGCCGGCACCGAGACGAGCTACGGCGACCCCGTCGAGGCGGCCCTCGCGTGGGCGCGCGACGGCGCGAGCTGGATTCACCTCGTCGACCTCGACGCCGCGTTCGGGCGTGGCAGCAATGCGCACCTCCTCCGCAAGGTCATCAAGCAGCTGCGCGGCGTGCAGGTCGAGCTGTCCGGCGGCATCCGCGACGATGCGACGCTGGAGGCGGCCCTCGAATCGGGCGCCGCGCGCATCAACCTCGGCACCGCCGCGCTGGAGAACCCGGAGTGGGCCGCCGACGTCATCGGCCGGTACGGCGACGCGATCGCGGTCGGCCTCGACGTGCGCGGCACGACGCTCGCCGCGCGTGGCTGGACGCGCGAGGGCGGCGACCTGTGGACGGTGCTGCAGCGACTGGAGGATGCCGGCTGCAGCCGTTACGTCGTCACCGACGTCACGAAGGACGGCACGCTGAAGGGGCCGAACCTCGACCTGCTGCGCCAGGTCACGGCGCGCACCGTCAAGCCGGTCGTCGCGTCGGGCGGCATCTCGAACCTCGACGACATCGCGGCGCTGCGCGAGCTCGTGCCCCTCGGCGTCGAGGGTGCGATCGTCGGCAAGGCCCTGTACGCGGGCGCGTTCACGCTCGCCGAGGCGCTGGATGTCGCCGGCGGCTGACGCCGCGGACGCCGGTGGCGCTGCGGGTGCCGAAGGCGCCGCGGACGCCGGCGTGGATGCCGGCGGTATGACGGATGCCGGCGCTGCGGACACCGGGGGCGCCGTGCACGCGTGCGGCCCGCAGGCCGACTCGGCCGGCGTGCCGTGGGCGGGGCGCAGCTTCGAGCCCAATCCGCACGCGGGCGATGACGGCTCCGCCGACCCGGCGCTGCTGGCCGCGCTGGTGGCGTTCCACGCCCGCCGCGGCGACGAGGTCGCCGTCGTCGAGGCGTACCGCCGGGCGCGGTTGCTGATCCCGCTCGTCGCGGAGGCAGGCGTCGTCGGCGTCGCGCCGTCGGGGCTCGCGGTCGACAAGACGCAGGAGCTGTCGATCGTGACGGTCGCCGCCCCCGACGGGCGGCGCGTGCTGCCGGTGTTCACCTCGGTGGCCGCGATGGCGGCGTGGGATCCGCGGGCACGGCCGGTGCCGGCCGGCGGCATCCGCACGGCGCTGTCGGCGGCGGCCGACGACACCGACCTCATCGTCATCGATCCGGCATCCGAGACGGAGTTCGTGCTGCGCCGCCCGGCCGTGTGGGCGATCGGTCAGGGCCAGCCGTGGGAACCGGCGCACCTCTCGCCGGAGGTGTTCGCGGGGCTGCAGGAGTCGATCGGGTCGGAGCTCGGCGTGCTCGATCTGTCGGTCGCCTCCGGTGACCCCGGCGCCCGGCTGCGCGGGCCCGAGCTCGTCGTGCGCCTGCATCTCGTCGACGGGCTCGATCAGCTCGAGCTCGACGCGATCCTGCAGCGCCTCGCCGCCCGCTGGGCCGCGGACGACCGCATCGCCGTGCTCGTGGACTCGCTGACCGTCAAGCTCATCCGCGCCTGAGCGCGGGGCCGGGGCGCTGCGTCGGAGCGCCCGGCGACGGGGGAGGTCAGGTGACGGGGCCGGTCCACTTCTCGCCGGGGCCTGGCCGATCGGGTCGGGGATGACCGACGCCTCGCGGAACGCGAGCTGCAGCGACCGCAGCCCGTCGCGCAGCGACCGGGCGTGCATGTCGCTGATCTCCGGGGCGCCGGCCGTGATGAGCCCGGCGAGGGCGTTGATGAGCTTGCGCGCCTCGTCGAGATCGAGCTGCTGCTGCGGGTCGTCCGCCAGCCCCACCTTGACGGCGGCGGCGCTCATGAGGTGCACCGCCGCGGTCGTGATGACCTCGACCGCCGGCACGTCGGCGATGTCGCGGGTGGCCGCGGCCGCGGCGCGCTCCTGCTCCTCCCAGCGCGCGAGGCGCCCGGCATCCTCGGTCTCGTCGTGGGCGTGCGAAGGGTCGGGGGAGGCGGGAATCGTGGCCACGGGCTGCTCTCTGCTAGAGTGAACGGGCACCGGAGTGTTCTGCTCCGGATCGAAAGAGGATCACATCCCACCCGCGCTTGCCGCTCCAGGCTACCGGGTCACGCACTCCGCCCCGTCGCAGGGGTAGTCCACGCAGTGGATGCCGGGTGCAGGAACGAAGCCGACGTGCGCGTCGTGCGGGGTGGATGCGAGGCTCTTCCGCCCGAGGCACAGTCCTGTGCCGCGGTGGCCACCCCCGTACGACTAAGGAGTTCCGCATCAGCGATCCCCGCACCAATGACCGCATCCGCGTTCCCGAGGTCCGCCTCGTCGGACCCGCGGGTGAGCAGGTCGGCGTCGTCCGCATCGAGGTCGCCCTGCGCCTCGCGCAGGAGGCAGATCTCGACCTCGTCGAGGTCGCGCCCAACTCGAAGCCGCCCGTGGTCAAGATCATGGACTACGGCAAGTACAAGTACGAAGCCGCCCAGAAGGCCAAGGAAGCGCGCCGCAACCAGGCCAACACGGTCCTCAAGGAGGTCCGCTTCCGCCTGAAGATCGAAGCTCACGACTACACGACCAAGCTCAAGCGCGCCGAGGGCTTCCTGCAGTCGGGCGACAAGGTCAAGGCCATGATCCTCTTCCGCGGTCGCGAGCAGTCGCGTCCCGAGCAGGGCGTGCGTCTGCTGCGCAAGTTCGCGGAGGATGTCGCCGAGTTCGGCACCGTGGAGTCCAACCCCACGATCGACGGCCGCAACATGGTGATGGTGATCGCGCCGCACAAGAACAAGTCCGAGGTCAAGACCGAGCAGAACGCCCAGCGCGCTGCGAACAAGGAGGCGGCCCGCCAGGCGCGCGGCGCCCACGCGAACGCTTCCGCCGAGACCGCCGCGGCGGAGTAGACCCCACAGCTCCCGCTCCGCGGGAAACACAACGAAGGATGAAGACATGCCGAAGCAGAAGACCCACTCGGGTGCCAAGAAGCGCTTCAAGGTCACCGGTAGCGGAAAGATCATGAAGCAGCAGGCGAACCTCCGCCACAACTTCGAGGGCAAGCCCACCCGTCGCACCCGCCGCCTCTCGCAGGAGCAGGTGCTCGCCCCGGGTGACGCCAAGGTCGCCAAGAAGCTCCTCGGCCGCTGAGCGCCGACGCACGTTAGGAATACAAGAAAATGGCTAGAGTCAAGCGGGCCGTCAACGCCCAGAAGAAGCGTCGCGTCATCCTCGAGCGCGCATCCGGATACCGCGGTCAGCGTTCGCGCCTGTACCGCAAGGCGAAGGAGCAGGTTACCCACTCGCTCGTCTACGCGTACCGTGACCGTCGCAAGCGCAAGGGCGACTTCCGCCGCCTGTGGATCCAGCGCATCAACGCCGCGAGCCGCGCCAACGGCCTCACCTACAACCGCTTCATCCAGGGGCTCGGACTGGCGGGCGTGCAGGTCGACCGTCGGATGCTGGCGGAGCTCGCCGTGAACGAGCCCAAGACGTTCGCGAGCCTCGTCGCGACGGCCAAGGCCGCGCTGCCCGCCGACGTCAACGCGCCCCGCGCGTAACCCGTCATCCGAAAGGGCGTCCTCCTCCGGGAGGGCGCCCTTTCGCGTCCCCGTGTCGGCGCATCCGTCGCCACTCCCAGTAGAGTCGGAGCGTGCTCGAGAACCCGCGTTCCCCCCGCGTGCGCGCGGTTGCAAAGCTGACCAAACGCAGCGCCCGGCAGGAGACCGGGCTGTTCCTGCTGGAGGGGCCGCAGGCGGCGCGCGAGGCGCTCGCCTTCCGCCCCGACACGCTCGTCGAGCTGTTCGCGACGCCGACCGCGATGGAGCGTCACCAGGACGTGCGCGAGGCCGCGCAGGATGCCGGCGTCGAGGTCGTCTTCACGACCGAGCCGGTGCTCGACGCGATGGCCGACACCGTCACCCCGCAGGGCATCGTCGCCGTCGCGCGCCAGTCGCCGACGGCGCTGCGGGACGTGTTCGCCGCGTCGCCGCGGCTCATCGCGATCTGCGAGGAGGTGCGCGACCCCGGCAACCTCGGCACGATCATCCGTGCCGCGGATGCCGCCGGAGCCGATGCCGTCGTCCTCACCGGCCGCACCGTCGACCCGTACAACCCCAAGGTCGTGCGCGCGACGACGGGATCGCTGTTCCACGTGCCGGTCGCGGTCGGCGCCGACCTCGCGGTCGTCGCCGACCGCGCCCGCGCCGAGGGCCTGCGCATCGTCGCCGCCGACGTCGGCGGCGACGACTTCCTCGCGCGGCGCGCCGTGTTGCGTGAGCCGACGGCGTGGCTGTTCGGCAACGAGGCGCGCGGCCTCGACGAGGCCGCGCTGGCGCACGCCGATCTCGCCCTGCGCCTGCCCATCTACGGGCGCGCCGAGTCGTTGAATCTCGCCACCGCGGCCAGCGTCTGCCTCTACGAGACGGCGTTCGCCCAGCGCGCTGCGACCTGACCGCTCCGCTCGCGCGGGCGCGAGCCGGCCGCGCGGCGGCGCGGGCCGCCGGTAGACTCGTCTCTTGTGTCTGACGACCTCGAAATCACCCCGGATGCGGTGGATGCCGCCGTTGCAGCCGCCCTGTCGGCCGGTGCCGCGGCCTCCTCGATCGCCGACCTCAAGGCCGCACGCGCCGCGCACAGCGGCGAGGCGTCCGCGCTCGCGCGCCTGAACGCGCAGCTGCGGCACGTGCCGAACGAGCGCAAGGCCGAGTTCGGCAAGCTTGTCGGCCAGGCGCGGGCGCGCGTCACGCAGGCCCTCGCCGCCCGCGAGGAGGAGCTCGCCGCCGCCGAGGGCGCGGCGCGCCTGGAGGCCGAGCGCGTCGACATCACGGCGCTCGCGCCGCGGGTGCGCACGGGCGCCCGGCATCCGATCTCGCTGCTGCAGGAGGAGATCGCCGACCTGTTCGTCGGCATGGGCTGGGAGATCGCGGAAGGCCCCGAGCTGGAGCACGAGTGGTTCAACTTCGACGCGCTGAACTTCGACGTGGACCACCCGGCCCGCCAGGAGCAGGACACCTTCTACGTCGATCCGCCGGCGCGACACCTCGTGATGCGCACCCACACGAGCCCCGTGCAGGTGCGTTCGATGCTCGAGCGTCGCGGAGCACTCGTCGACGACGGTCGCGGGATCTACGTGCTGTGCCCGGGGCGCACCTACCGCACCGACGAGTTCGATGCGACGCACCTGCCGGTGTTCAGCCAGATCGAGGGCCTCGTCGTCGACAAGGGCATCACGATGGCGCATCTGAAGGGCACGCTCGACCACTTCGCCCGGCAGATGTTCGGACCCGAGGCGAAGACGCGGCTGCGCACCAACTACTTCCCGTTCACCGAGCCCAGCGCCGAGCTCGACCTCTGGCATCCCTCGTTCAAGGGCGGGGCGCGCTGGATCGAGTGGGGCGGCTGCGGCATGGTGGACCCCAACGTGCTGCGCGCGGCGGGGATCGACCCCGAGGTCTACAGCGGGTTCGCGTTCGGCATGGGCGTCGAGCGGTGCCTCATGTTCCGCGCCGACGTGCAGGACATGCGCGACATGGCCGAGGGCGATGTCCGTTTCAGCGAGCAGTTCGGAATGGTGGTCTGATGCGCGTCCCTCTGTCGTGGCTGCGTGAGTACGTCGACGTCCCCACGGACGCGACCCCGGATGACGTCTTCGCGGCGCTCGTCTCGGTCGGTTTCGAGGAGGAGGAGGCGATCGGCTTCGACCTCGAGGGTCCGATCGTCGTCGGCCGCGTGGTCTCGTTCGTCGAAGAACCGCAGAAGAGCGGCAAGACGATCCGCTGGTGCCAGGTCGATGTCGGCGGCGCGCACGGGGGCATCCGTGGCATCGTGTGCGGCGCGGGCAACTTCTTCGAGGGCGACAAGGTCGTGGTGACGCTCCCGGGCGCCGTGCTGCCGGGGCCGTTCCCGATCGCGGCGCGCAAGACCTACGGCCACGTCTCCGACGGCATGATCGCCTCGGCGAAGGAGCTGGGCCTGGGCGACGAGCACAGCGGCATCCTGCGGCTGGCCGAGCTCGGCCTCGACCCCGAGCCGGGCACCGACGCGATCGCGCTGCTCGGGCTCGACGACGTCGCCGTCGACGTGAACGTCACGCCCGACCGCGGCTACGCGCTGTCGATCCGCGGCATCGCGCGCGAGTATGCGCACGCCACCGGCGCCGTCTTCCGCGACCCCGCGCTGCGTGCCTGGGAGGATGTGCAGCCGGGCAGCGGATTCCCGATCGCCGTCGACGACGCCGCACCCCTGCGCGGGCGCGCCGGTGCGAGCGAGTTCGTCGCGCGCGTCGTGCGCGGCGTCGACCCCTCGCGCCCGACGCCGCCGTGGATGGTGGCGCGCCTCACGCTCGCCGGCATCCGGTCGCTGGGCGTGCTCATCGACATCACGAACTACGTCATGCTCGAACTCGGCAACCCCGTGCACGGGTACGACCTCGACACGCTCGCCGGTGGCATCACGGTGCGCCGTGCGCACCCGGGCGAGACGATGGTGACCCTCGACGACAAGGAGCGCACGCTCCATGTCGAAGACCTACTCATCACCGACGAGTCCGGCCCGATCGGCCTGGCCGGCGTCATGGGCGGCGGCACGACCGAGATGAGCGACACCACGCGCAACGTGCTCATCGAGGCGGCGACCTTCGACACCGTCACGATCGCGCGTTCCGCCCGCCGGCACAAGCTGCCCAGCGAGGCCTCGCGGCGCTTCGAGCGCGGCGTCGACCCGCTCATCCCGTTCGTCGCGGCACGCCGGGTCGCCGACCTCATGGTGGAGCTCGCCGGCGGCACCCTCGACCCCGAGTACGGCGGCGCGCTGTACGGCGAGGTGTTCCTGGCATCCATCGTCCTGCCGCGCGAGTTCGTGCCGGCTCTCGTCGGCGTCGACTACACGGATGCCGAGATCACCGGTGCCCTTCAGACCATCGGCTGCGAGGTCAGCGGGACGGGCGAGGGCTGGGAGGTCATCCCGCCGTCGTGGCGCCCCGACCTCACCGACAAGTGGACCCTCGCCGAGGAGGTCGCCCGCATCCACGGGCTGGACCGCATCCCCTCGATCGTGCCCACGCCGCCGCCGGGCAGCGCCGGCCGCGGGCTCACCGCGCCGCAGCGCGGCCGCCGCCGCGTCGCGAACGCGCTGGCCGCCGCCGGCTTCGTCGAGACGCACTCGTTCCCCTTCGCGACGGCGGAGGACAACGACCTGCACGGCTCCGCCTGGGGCGCGCACACCGCGAGTGTGCGCTTGGCCAACCCGATCGACGGCCAGGCGCCGTACCTGCGCCGCTCGCTCGTGCCGGGGCTGCTGCAGGTGGCGCACCGCAATCAGTCCCGCGGCTTCGCCGACCTGGCACTCTTCGAGACGGGTGCCGTCTTCGCACCCGAGGACGACGTCGTCTACGGCACCGACGTCGTGCCGCCGCTGGGCGCCCTGCCCGACGAGGCGACGCTCGCCGCGCTGAACGCGTCGATCCCGCCGCAGCCGCGCCATGTCGCGGTGCTGCTGACGGGCAGCCTCGTCGCGAAGCAGCCCGGTGTCGCCCCGGTCGCGTACGACCTGACCGACGCCCTCGCCGCCGTGCAGACCATCGCGGTCGCGGCGGGAGTGCGCCTCGACGTCGCGCAGGGCCTGCGCGCCGCCCTGCACCCGGGCCGCACCGGCATCGTCTCGGTGTCACGATCCGATGGTGGGAACACCGAGGTCGGCTACGTCGGAGAGGTGCTGCCCGCCGTGTCGGCCGCCGCCGACCTGCCCGGCCGCGTCTACGTCGCCGAACTCGACCTCGACCTGCTGCTGTCGCTGTCGACCGGGCCGGATGTCGCGGCGTCGCTGTCGGGCCTCCCGGCGGCGACGCAGGACGTCTCGCTCGTCGTGGGCGACGACGTGCCGGCGGCCGATGTCCGCGCCGCGCTCGTCGACGGCGCGGGGGAGCTGCTCGAGTCGCTGCGCCTCGTCGACGACTACCGCGGAGCGGGCCTGGCGGAGGGGACGAAGAGCCTGACGTTCGCGCTGCGCTTCCGCGCGCCCGACCGCACCCTCACGGCCGCCGAGGCGACCGCGGCGAAGCTCGCCGGGGTCGCCGTCGCGGCGGAGCGTTTCGGCGCCGCCATCCGCGAGTAGGGCTGATCCGTGTGGCGCTACGCGCAGGTGGCGGAGGGCGTGCTGACCGTACGCGAATGTGTCAGGTTCCGGGGTGATGCGCGCGCTTGCGCCCGGATGCCGCCAGATCCGTGCCGCTCCGGGCCAACACCGCGACCGGATCCTCGCCGCGATCGAGCACGGCCCCTCCAACGGGCGCATCGAGTCCGTCAACGCGAAGATCCGCCTCATCACCCGCATCGCGTTCGGATCCCGCTCCACCGACTCCCTCATACCCGTCACCCGCCGCACAGACGTGTCGCAAACCGCCCCCCGGCCGCGGGTGCAACGGCGGATCGCGACATCTGCGGCCGGACCTCGCGCCGCTAGGCTCGACAGGGTGACCTCCGCATCGCCCGCCCTGCAGCTCGCGGGCCTCGTCAAGCGCTTCGGTGGCCGTGCGGCCGTCGATGGCGTCGATCTGACCGTGCCGCCGGGCTCGTTCTTCGGCCTGGTCGGGCCCAACGGCGCCGGCAAGACGACGACCCTGTCGATGGCGACGGGGCTGCTGCGCCCCGACGCGGGCGGCGCGTGGGTGCACGGCGTCGACGTGTGGGCCGACCCCGCCGCGGCGAAGGCGATGATCGGCAACCTCGCCGACGGCGTGCGGCTGTTCGACCGGCTGACGGGGGAGCAGCTCATCACCTACACCGCGATGATGTTCTCGCTGCCGCGGCCCGAGATCGCCCCACGGGTCGCCGACCTGCTCGCGCTCATGGATCTGCAGGATGCCGCGGGCACCATCGTCGCCGACTACTCGGCCGGCATGACCAAGAAGATCGCGCTGGCGTGCGCGCTCGTGCACGCGCCGCGCCTGCTCGTGCTCGACGAGCCGTTCGAATCGGTCGACCCGGTGTCGGCGGCGAACATCGAGGACGTCCTGCGCTCGTACACCGCCTCGGGCGGGTCGATCATCGTCTCCAGTCACTCGATGGATCTCGTGCAGCGCATGTGCGACCACGTCGCGATCATCGCGGCGGGCCGGGTGCTGGCCGCCGGCACCGTCGACGAGGTGCGCGGCGCGCAGACGCTGCAAGACCGGTTCCTCTCGCTCGTCGGCGGGCGGCATGTGTCGGAGGGGCCGCAGTGGTTGCGACAGTCCTGAGGCTGCGCTACCGCATCCTCGGGAACACCCTCGCCCGCAACCCGTGGCAGCTCGTGGGCTTCTGCGTCGGCGTGCTGTGGGCGCTGACGATCCTCGGCACCGTGCTCGTCGCGCTCATCGGCGTCGCGCAGCTGACGGGGCCGGAGGTCGCCCGGACGGTCGCCGTGCTGGGCGGCGCGGCGCTGCTCGTGGGCTGGGTGATCGGACCGGTACTGGTCGCCGGGACGGAGTCGACGGTGGATGCCGCGGGCCTGGCACCCTTCCCGCTCACCACGACGCGGGTCATGACCGTCCTCACGGCCACCGGTCTCACCGGCGTCCCGGGCATCGCGACCACCCTCGCCGCGCTGTCGACGGTCGTGCTGTGGCTGCGCTGGCCGCTGGCCGTGCTCGCCGCGCTGCCCGCGGTGGCGCTGGCCGTGCTCACGTGCGTCATCGCCTCGCGGCTGGTCGCCACGGTCTCCCGCGGCCTGGGCGGCAATCGACGCGGGCGCGAGCTGATCGGCACGTTCGTGCTCGTGCTGGTCGTCCTGTCCGGTCCGCTCATCGGCGGCGTGATCGCCGTGCTCGGCTCGGCCGGGGACCTCGGCGGCCGGCTGCGGGAGGTGGCCGGCGCCGTGGCGTGGACGCCGCTCGGCGCGGCCTGGGCGGTGCCGGCCGACGTCGCCGCCGGTGCCTGGGCTCTCGCGGCGGCGCGGTTCGCGATCGCGGCGGCGACGCTCGCCCTCCTGTGGGTGCTGTGGGCGAGCGCCCTGACTGCGGCCACGACGCATCCGCCGCGCCGTGCCGTCCGCGCGGTGCGGGCGGGATCGCTGGGCTGGTTCGGCCGCATGCCCACCGGCGGGATCGGAGCGACGTGGGCCCGGTCGCTGACGGCCTGGCTCCGCGACCCCCGGTACCTGCGTCAGCTGCTCGTCATTCCGCTGTTCCCGGTGCTGTTCGCCATCACCGGCGGCGTCGAGGGCATGATGTTCGCCGCCTCGGCGGTGCTGGCGGCGTTCGTGCTGGCCATCGCCTGCTACACCGACATCTCCTACGACGGCACGGCGTTCGCGTCGGTGCTGGCCACCGGCATCCCGGGTCGTGCCGACCGGCTCGGACGCGTGCTGGGCGCCGCCTGCGTCGGGGTGCCGCTCGTGACGCTGATCGCGGTGGTCACCGCGGTGATCGGCGGGCACCTGGCGTCGCTGCCCGCGATCCTCGGCGGCGCGCTCGGGTTTCTGCTGGCCGGCTACGGGGTCGCCGCGGTGTCGTCGGCGCTGATCGTCACGCCGGTGGCGGCACCGGGCGACAGCCCGTTCAAGACCGTGCCCGGCCAGACGTTCGTCACCGGGCTGCTCGTGTTCGCGGTGCTCGGCGCGTGCTTCGTCGTCGGCGCGCCCGCGTTGGGCCTCGCCGTGGCGGCTCTGTCGACCGGCGTGGAGCTGCTCGGCTGGCTGTCGCTCGTCGTCGCGCTCGCCGTGGGGGTCGGAGCAATCGCCCTCGGGGTGCACCTCGGCGGCCGTGTGCTCGACCGTACCGGCCCCGACCTGCTCGCGCGCATCAAGGCGTTCCCGACGAGCTGAGACATCCGCCGTGTGCGGATGCCGGCGGCATCCTCGCAGAATCGGAAAACCCTCGCAGAATCGGACGGTTCGGCCGCCGGCATCCGATTCTGCGTGCGATCTCCGATTCTGCGGATGCCGGCGGCGCGGTGTCGTCCGCCGACTCAGCGGTAGCGGCGTCCTTCGTCGCGCGTGAAGAACCAGACGGCGAGGACGCCGAGCACGACGGTCCACGCCGCGATGCCGAGGAGCGCCCACAGCGGGAGCGGCTGGCCGAGCGCCGTGGCCACGACGAGTTCGCGCGCTTCGCGCACCCAGAGGAACTTCGACGCGAGGTCGAGCCAGTCGGGGAACAGCAGCGGCGGCAGGAACAGTCCGCCGCCGAACGCGAGGAGGAACATCGCGACCTGCGCGATCGCGATCGCGGCCTTGGGGCCCGCCGTCGTGCCGATCACGATGCCGAGCAGCGCCGACGGCACCGCCGTCACGACGACGACCCCGATCGCGGCGAGCACGATCGGCAGCGAGACCGCGGCCTTCGTGAAGAGGGCGCCGACGACCAGCAGCGGCACCATCGCGACGAGCGACAGCACGAGCGTCGTGCCCATGAGCCCGATGATGCGTGCCGCGGGGGAGCCGGGGAGGGTCCGCAGATACGGCCACCACGGCTTCGAGCGCTGGTCGGCGACGTCGAGGCCGATGCTGAACAGGCACGCCGACATGAACGCGAACACGACCATCGAGGCGATGGCGGCGGTGGCGTACTCGGGGTTCTGCGTCACGACGCTCTGCGGCAGGACGAACAGGCAGAACGCCAGCGTCGGAAAGACGATCGTGCCGACGATCGCGATCGGCACGCGCATCGTCTCGATCAGGTTGTACTTCGCATGGACGGCTGCGAGAGCGAGGGTCGACATCACGCGGCTCCCTTCGTGATCGTGAGAAAGGCCTCTTCGAGGGTGGCGCCGCGGACGGCGAGGTCGGTAAACGGGGTGCCATGCTGCACGAGCGCGCGCACGAGCGCATCCGAGTCGGCGACGACGGCCGTGACGGCGCCCCCGTCCTCGGTGACGGTGGCTGCGGGATCGAGCGCCCGCACGTCGTCGGCCGATGCGCCGCGCAGCGTCACGCGCCGCCGGGAGACCCCCGCGACGACCGCCGAGAGGGTGTCGTCGGTCCGGACGACGCCGTGGTCGATCACGACGACGCGCTCGGCGAGCTGCTCGATCTCCTCGAGGTGATGGCTCGTGACGACGACGGCGGTGCCGGAGCGGTTGCGGGCGCGCACGGCATCCCACAGCGCGCGGCGCGCGTCGACGTCGAGCCCCGTGGTGGGCTCGTCGAGGAGCACGAGGTCGGGGTCGCCGACGAAGGCGAGCGCGAGCGCGACGCGTCGCTGCTCGCCGCCGGAGAGCGCCCCGCACTGCCGTGCGAGGAAGGGCCCGAGCCCGAACTCGGCGGCGATCGCGTCGCGGGAGGCGGCGCGCGGGTAGTGCGCGGCGACGACGTCGAGCACTTCGCGCACCCGGAGCGCATCCGGCAGCGCCGTCGCCTGCGGCGTCGAGCCGAGCCGCGTCCGCGCCGCGGGGTCGCGCGGGTCGTCGCCGAACAGGCGCACGGTGCCGGAGGTCGGCATCCGCAGCCCTTCGACGAGGGTGAGCAGCGTCGTCTTGCCCGCGCCGTTCGGGCCGAGCAGGCCCACGCATTCGCCGGCGTGGATGTCGAGGGTCACGCCGTCGAGGGCGACGGTGTCACCGAACCGCTTCGTGAGGCCGTCGGTGTGGATGAGAGCTTTCATGGGGTTTCTCCGAGCAGGGTGAGCAGCTGTTTCCGGTAGGTGCGGAAGGCGGCGCGGCCGTCCAGGGTGAGCGCGACGTAGGTCACGGGCTTGCGTCCCGCGATGGTCTTGGTGATCTCGACGTATCCGGCGGCCTCGAGCTTGCCGAGGTGCGTCGTGAGGTTTCCGGCGGTCATGTCGAGCAGTCTCTGCAGCGCCGGGAACGTGATCTCGTCGCCGTCGTCGAGCGTCTCGGAGAGCGTCGTCATGATCCGCAGCCGGGCGGCGGTGTGGATGACGGGGTCGAGGTCGGTCATGATGCCGCACCCTGCCCGTCGCCCCGGAGCGGCCCCCACAGCATGAGGGCGGCCACGACGAGCATCGCCGCGGGGGCGACCGTCGCGTAGATGAGGTAGTGCGTCGGGGTGCCCGCGAAGGTCGCGACGACCGTCGTGAGGATGAGCGCGGCGCCGAGGAGGTACATCGGCACGGCCCGCCAGAGGGCTCCGCTGACGAGGTAGATCACGCCCACCAGGAAGATGTAGATGCCCGGATACGCGAGGTTCGCGAGCTCCGGCGGCATCCCGTTGCGCTGCAGTCCGCCCAGGAGCAGGGAGGCGGCGATCATCGCGATCGGCCACGAGCAGCCGTACAGGGCGCCCTGCAGGTGCGAGGGGCCACGGACGCCGTCGTGCGCTGCGGCGACGCCGACGATGAACGATACGACGATGGCCACGACGAGGGATGCCGCGAAGGCGATCCATCCCGCCGCGGGGGAGAGCAGCGTCAGCGCGCCGACGTCGCGGGTGGCCCAGAGGGCGCCGAAGCCGACGGCCCAGGCGACGGCCCAGAGCGCGACGAGCCCAGCGTAGCGGCGGTTCTGGCGGCGCACCGTCGCCCGCCGGGTCTGACTCATCAGGTCGAGCATGCCGCGCGGGTCGGGCGTGGAGTCGATGGCGTTGTTCATGCAAACTACTTTGCATTACAAAGTGGTTTGCGTCAAGACCGGATGTGTCAATGGTCCGGCATCCCCCGCAGAATCGGAAAACCTTCGCAGAATCGGAGGGCTCGGCCTCCGACATCCGATTCTGCGTGCGATCTCCGAATCCACGGATGCCGGTGGGTCGATGCGGCCCGATTTGCGATGGATGCCGGGGGCGCGATAACGTCGCGGCATGCACTCGGCCCCGGTCACCGTCTCGACGGTGTTCCGCGCGCGCCGACGTCTGGCCGGCCGCCGACTCTAGGCGACCCCGCGAGCTCCCCGCATTCGCGGGTGGAGCCGCCGGTGTCGCCGCTTCGTCCTCGCTT
Organism: Microbacterium sp.; assembly: GCF_047602155.1. Taxonomy (GTDB): domain Bacteria; phylum Actinomycetota; class Actinomycetes; order Actinomycetales; family Microbacteriaceae; genus Microbacterium. The sequence continues at coordinate 2,190,467 of NZ_JASGHZ010000001.1, forward strand.
CGTCCCGCGCCCGTCGAAGGGCGCCACCCCCAGACAATAAGGTTGAACAATGACCTATTCGGTCGCCGTCTCCGGCGCTTCCGGCTACGCCGGCGGTGAGATCCTGCGGCTGCTCGCCGCCCACCCCGAGGTGGAGATCCGCACCGTCACGGCCCACTCTTCCGCGGGCGAGTCGCTCGCCGTGCATCAGCCGCACCTGCGCTCGCTCGCGCACCTGACCCTGCAGCCCACGACGCCCGAGGTGCTCGCCGGCCACGACATCGTCTTCCTCGCACTGCCGCACGGCCAGTCGGGGCAGTACACCGACGCTCTCGCCGACACGCCCCTCGTCATCGACGCCGGCGCCGACCACCGGCTCGCCTCGCGGGATGCCTGGGACGCCTTCTACGGCGGCCCCTTCCACGACCCGTGGACCTACGGCGTCCCGGAACTGCCGGTGATCGGCGCCCCGGGCGGCAGGCAGCGCGGCACCCTCGTCGGCGCGACCCGCATCGCCGCCCCGGGGTGCAACGCCTCCACCGTCAGCCTCAGCCTCGCGCCGGGTGTCGCGGCGGGCGTCATCGACCCGTCGGACATCGTGAGCGTGCTCGCGGTGGGGCCGTCGGGAGCGGGCAAGAGCCTCAAGACCAACCTGCTCGCGGCGGAGATCCTCGGGTCGGCCAACCCATATTCCGTCGGCGGCATCCATCGGCACATCCCGGAGATCCAGCAGGCGCTGACGGATGCCGGGGGCACCGACGTGCGGGTCTCGTTCACCCCCGTCATCGTGCCGATGGCCCGCGGGATCCTCGCGACCAGCACGGCACCGATCGCCGCCGGCGCGACCGACTCCGACCTCCGCGACGCCTGGCACGCCGCCTACGGCGACGAGACGTTCGTGCGGGTGCTGCCGGAGGGGTCGTTCCCGCGCACGGCCGACGTCGTCGGCGCCAACACGGCCCTCATGGGACTCGCGATCGACCGCGCGGCGAACCGCGTCGTCGTCGTCACCGCCGTCGACAACCTCGTCAAGGGCACGGCGGGCGCCGCCATCCAGTCGATGAACATCGCCCTGGGCTTCGACGAAGCCACGGGCCTGACCGTGAACGGAGTCGCGCCATGAGCGCAGCGTCGGGAAACGCAGCCGCAGCGTCGGGAAACGCAGCCGCAGCGTCGGGAAACGCAGCCGGCAAGAGTGACCAGGGAGTGACGGCTGCGGCGGGATTCGAGGCGGCCGGCGTCGCCGTCGGGCTGAAGTCCTCCGGGAACAGGGACGTGGCCGTCGTCGTCAACCGCGGGCCGTTGAAGGCCGGCGCCGCCGTGTTCACCTCCAATCGCGCCAAGGCCAACCCGATCCTGTGGTCGCAGCAGGCGATCGGCGACGGGGTGGTCGAGGCCGTCGTGCTGAACTCCGGCGGCGCGAACTGCTTCACCGGCGGCTTCGGCTTCCAGACGACGCACCAGACCGCCGAGAAGGCGGCCGAGCTGCTGGGCGTGAGCGCGGGCGACGTCATCGTCTGCTCCACCGGGCTCATCGGCGAGGGCGGCGAGGAGTTCCGCGCCAAGGTGCTCGACGGCGTCGTGCAGGGCGTCGCGGCACTGTCCGCCGACGGCGGGGTGGCGGCATCCGAGGCGATCATGACGACCGACTCGAAGGCCAAGCGCGCCGTCGCCGCCCGCGACGGCTGGACGATCGGCGGCATGGCCAAGGGCGCGGGCATGCTCGCGCCGGGCCTGGCGACGATGCTCGTCGTGATCACGACGGATGCCGTCGTCGATGCGGCAGGCCTCGACACCGCGCTGCGGCGCGCCACCCGGTTGAGCTTCGACCGGCTCGACTCCGACGGCTGCATGTCGACCAACGACCAGGTGACGCTGCTCGCCAGCGGCGCCTCCGGCATCGCGCCCGACCTCGACGAGTTCGCGATGGCGCTCACCGAGGTGTGCGGCGACCTCGCCCAGCAGCTGCAGGCCGATGCCGAGGGCGCCAGCCACGACATCGCGATCCAGGTCGTGCACGCGGCAAGCGACGACGAGGCCGTCGAGGTCGGACGTTCGGTGGCGCGCAACAACCTGTTCAAGGCGGCGATCTTCGGAGGTGACCCCAACTGGGGGCGCGTGCTCGCGGCGATCGGCACGACCGGGGCGTCGTTCGACCCGTACGACGTCGACGTGTCGTTCAACGGCGTGCGGGTGTGCACGGCGGGCGGCCCCGACCGGCCGCGCGACGAGGTGGACCTCACGCCGCGGGCGACCCACATCCTCATCGACCTGAAGACCGGCGACGCCGAGGCGACGATCCTCACCAACGATCTGACGCACGACTACGTCCACGAGAACAGCGCATATTCATCATGAGGATCCAGGCGTCATGAGCGAGCTCCAGCACACCACCCCCGCGCAGGCGGCCGAGAAGGCCGCCGTGCTCATCGAATCGCTGCCGTGGCTGCAGGAGTTCCGCGGCCGCATCGTCGTCGTCAAGTACGGCGGCAACGCGATGGTCTCCGAAGAGCTCCAAGACGCGTTCGCGCAGGACATCGCCTACCTCCGCTTCGTCGGCGTCAAGCCCGTCGTCGTGCACGGCGGCGGCCCGCAGATCTCGCAGATGCTCGACCGCCTGTCGATCCCGAGCGAGTTCAAGGGCGGCTATCGCGTCACCTCGACCGAGGCGATGAGCGTCGTGCGCATGGTGCTCACCGGCCAGGTCAACCCGCAGCTCGTCGCGCGCATCAACGCCTACGGCCCGTTCGCCGCGGGCCTGTCGGGGGAGGATGCGGGCCTGTTCTCCGGCCGGCGCCGCGGCGTCGTCGTCGACGGCGTCGAACACGACCTGGGCGCCGTCGGCGACGTCGTGCAGGTCGACCCGCAGCCCGTGCTCGACCAGCTCGCGTCCGGGCGCATCCCGGTCGTCTCGTCGATCGCGCCCGACGCCGACAACCCCGGCCATTCGCTCAACGTCAATGCGGATGCCGCCGCCGCGGCGCTCGCGATCGCGCTGGGGGCGACCAAGCTCGTCGTGCTCACCGACGTGCCGGGGCTGTACGCCGACTGGCCGAACCGCGACTCGCTCGTCTCGCACCTGACGGCATCCGAGCTGCGCGACATGCTGCCGCGGCTCGAATCGGGCATGATCCCGAAGATGCAGGCGTGCCTCGACGCCGTCGACGGGGGCGTGGACAAGGCCGCGATCATCGACGGACGTCAGCCGCACTCGGTGCTGGTCGAGGTCTTCACGGAACAGGGAATCGGAACGGAAGTGGTGGCAGGATGACCGACGCAGCACTCTGGCAGACGGATGCCGGCCGCCACCTCACCCGCAACGTCGGCGACCGGTTCGCCCTGTTCGTCCGTGGCGAGGGCGCGTACCTGTGGGACGGCGACGGCCGCCGGTACCTCGACTTCCTCGGCGGCATCGCGGTCATCTCGCTCGGGCACGCGCATCCGGTGTTCGTCGAGGCGGCCGCCCGCCAGGCGGCCACCCTCGCGCACGTGTCGAACTACTTCGCGACGCCGCCGCAGCTCGAGCTCGCGGCGCGTCTGAAGCGGCTCGCCGGCGCGGGGGAGGCGGGCCGGGTGTACTTCGGCAACTCCGGCGCCGAGGCCAACGAGGCCGCGTTCAAGCTCGCGCGCCTGCACGGGGGTGCAGCGCGCCCGCGCATCCTCGCCCTGAACGACGCGTTCCACGGCCGCACGATGGGCACCCTCGCCCTCACCGGCAAGCCGTACATGCAGCAGCCGTTCGAGCCGATGGTGCCGGGCGTCGAGTTCCTCGACTCCACGATCGAGGCGCTGGAGGCGGCGCTCGACGACCGGGTCGCGGCGCTGTTCGTCGAGCCCATCAAGGGCGAGGCGGGCGTCATCGACCTGCCGGACGGCTACCTGCAGGCGGCGCGCGAGCTGACCGCCCGCCACGGGGCGCTGCTGATCATCGACGAGATCCAGACCGGCGCGGGGCGCACCGGCGCCTGGTTCGCGTTCCAGCACGCCGGCATCACCCCCGACGCGATCACGGTCGCCAAGGGCATCGGCAACGGCTTCCCGATCGGGGCGCTCATCACGTTCGGCGCGGCGGCCGAGCTGTTCTACCCCGGCACGCACGGCTCGACCTTCGGCGGCAACGCCCTCGCGACGGCCGTGTCGTCGGCGGTGCTCGCCGAGATCGAGCGGGCCGGTCTCCTGGAGAACGCCGTCGTGCGCGGCGCCCAGGTGCGCGCGGCGATCGCGGGCATCGGCTCGCCGCTGGTCGACGGATGCCGGGGGCAGGGACTGCTCGTCGGCGTGGCGCTGCGGCATCCGGTCGCGGGCGACGTCGTCGCGGCGGCGCAGGAGCTCGGCCTCGTCGTCAACGCCGCCAATCCGTCCACCATCCGCCTCGCCCCGCCGCTGACGATCGGCGACGTCGAGATCGACGAGTTCACCGACCTGTTCGGCCGCGCCCTGCATACGGTGGCGGCCACCATCGACACCCCGGAGGTTTCCGCATGACCCGCCACCTGCTGCGCGACGACGACCTGAGCCCGGCCGAGCAGGCCGAGATCCTCGACCTCGCGATCGAGCTGAAGAAAGACCGCTGGAAGCTCAAGCCCCTCGAGGGGCCGCAGACGGTCGTGGTGATCTTCGACAAGAGCTCCACCCGCACGCGCGTGTCGTTCGCGGTCGGCATCGCCGACCTCGGCGGGTCGCCGCTGATCATCTCGACCGCCAACAGTCAGCTCGGCGGCAAGGAGACCCCGTCCGACACGGCACGCGTGCTGGAGCGCCAGGTCGCGGCCATCGTCTGGCGCACTTACGCGCAGGCGGGGCTGGAGGAGATGGCGCGCGGCACGACCGTGCCGGTCGTCAACGCGCTGAGCGACGACTTCCACCCGTGCCAGCTGCTGGCCGACCTGCTCACGATCCGCGAGCACAAGGGCTCCCTGCAGGGATTGACGCTCGCCTTCTTCGGCGACGGGCTGTCGAACATGGGCCACTCGTACGTGCTCGCCGGGGTCACGGCGGGCATGCACGTGCGCGTCGCCTCGCCCGAGGCCTACGCGCCCCGGGAGGACATCGTCGCCGACGCCGACGCCATCGCCGCTTCGACTGGCGGATCCGTGACGCTGTACACCGACCCGGTCGAGGCGGCGGCCGGCGCCGACGTCGTCGTCACCGACACCTGGGTGTCGATGGGCAAGGAAGAGGAGAAGACCGCACGCCTGCGCGACCTCGGCGGCTACAAGGTGACGCAGGAGACGATGGGGCTCGCCAAACCCGACGCGATCTTCATCCACTGCCTGCCCGCCGACCGTGGCTACGAGGTCGACGCCGACGTCATCGACGGACCGCAGTCGGTCGTATGGGACGAGGCCGAGAACCGTCTGCACGCGCAGAAGGCGCTGCTGGTCTGGCTGCTCCGGCAGCAATGAGCGTCGGTGCGGGTGCGGGTGCGGGCTTCCCGGCCGGCCTGCCCGCCCGCCCCGCCCGCACTGCCCGCCCGCCCCGCCCGCCCGCCCTGCCCGCCCCGCCCGTCGCAAACCACGTCGAAACGGCGCGGCAGCCGTGATTCGCGTCGGATGAGGGCAGCGGCATCCGCTTCATCCGTCGTAAACCGCGTCGAAGTGGTGCGGTAGCCGTGATTTGCGCCGGATGAGGGATGCCTCGTGGCCGATGCTGCGACGCGACGCCGCGGCGGCGGTGTCATCCGTCGCAAACCACGCCGAAGTGGCGTGGTTGCCGTGGTTCGTGTCGGATGAGGGCAGCGGCATCCGCTTCATCCGTCGCAAACCGTGTCGAAACGGTGTGGTGGCCGTGATTCGCGTCGGATGAGGGATGCCTCGTGGCCGATGCTGCGACGCGACGCCGCGGCGGCGGTGTCATCCGTCGCAAACCACGCCGAAGTGGCGTGGTCGCCGTGATTCGCGTCGGATGAGGGCAGCGGCATCCGCGTCATCCGTCGTAAACCGCGTCGAAGTGGTGGGGTAGCAGTGATTTGCGCCGGATGAGGGATGCCTCGTGGCCGACGCGACGCGACGCGACGCCGCGCCGCCGCGCCGCCGCGGCGCGGGGTGGATGCCGGTCGCGTGCCGCGGCCGTGCGTCAGGGCCGCCACCCCGCACGCACGAGGGCACCGCGGATCTTCGCGACCGCGGGCGCCGTCGTGGGATACGCGTGCGCGGCAGTCAGCCGGGTCACGTCCCACCCCTCCGCGACGCATGCCGCGTGCTTCTCGATATCGCGGTTCCACTGGCGCCGGTCCAGGCGATGCTGGTCGCCCTCGTACTCGTGCAGCAGCCGGAACTTCGGATGAGCCAGTTCCGTGAACCCGATGCCGCTGCCGTCGCGTGCGACCACGTCATAGTCGAGTTCCGGTCGGGGGAGCCCCGCGGCGAGGACGCCGAGCCGGATGCGCGTCTCGCCGGGTGACGCAGCACCGACGCAGATGTGCGGCAGCGCCGCCCGCAGCCGTGCCGCGCCGGTGCGCCGACCGGCATCCATCGCCGCCGTCAGCTGGTCGATGGTGCCGAGCGCATCGCCCTCGTCGCCGCGTTCCATCCCACGACGACGCGGGATGTAGACGATCGCGTCACCGAGCTCGATCAGTTCCCCGATGGAGAGGTCTGGTGCCAGCTGTGCCCACACCGATGCCGGGCTCGCCATCGCCAGGCCGTCGCGGCCACGCACGTTCACGAGTTCGGGTGCGAGTTGGTGACCACGGATGCCGCGGCCTCGCGGCGCACGCCGTGCTCCGCGCACGGCGACATCGAGGTTCTCGACGCACCGGCGCAACAGACGGATCGGCAGGGGCAACTCCCAGAGCACGGCGGCCGTCGTGTGGGAGAGGAACCAGCCGTCGCCCCACACCGTCGAAAGGGCCCGTGCCAAGAGCTGGATCTCGGCGCGCAGGATGCGTGCCTCAGCGGCGACGGGGCTCTCGTCGAAGAGCGCGTCGCGCGGACCGGTGTCGCTCGGCGGCGCGGCCCGCATCCGCACACCGTGGAACGGCCGGCGAAGGTCCGGTTGCAGCAATCGGGAAGCGCCCACGCCCGCCTCGCGCGCCTGCGCGACGGAGAACATCGGTCCGAGCGTGGTGGGGAGGGGGTGAGGTGGTCGCGGCATCCCCCCACCATCCCCCTTCGCGCGGTGGTGTGGGGGCCGCCAGGGCAATCTGTGGAGAGATCGGCGACATCGGCCACCTGGGGAGGAGGTTTTGAGCCCCAGCCTCATCCGTCGCACATCGCGTCGAAACGGTGGAATAGCCGTGATATGCGACGGATGAAGGCTGCGGCCTCCCTCTCATCCGTCGCACATCACGTCGAAACGGTGGGATGGCCACGGTTTGTGCCGGATGAAGGACGCGGCGACGGTGGCATCGCGCTCGTCCGTCGCACATCGCGTCGAAACGGTGGGATGGCCAGGGTTTGCGACGGATGAAGGACGCGGCGACGGTGGCATCGCGCTCGTCCGTCGCACATCGCGTCGAAACGGCGGAATAGCCGTGATATGTGCCGGATGAAGGACGCGGCGACGGCGGCCTCCCGCTCATCCGTCGCACATCGCGTCGAAATGGCGGGATGGCCAGGGTTTGTGCCGGATGAAGGAATCGGAGACGGTGGCATCGCGCTCGTCCGTCGCACATCGCGCCGAAACGGTGGGATGGCCAGGGTTTGTGCCGGATGAAGGACGCGGCGACGGCGGCATCCCTCTCATCCGTCGCACATCACGCCGAAACGGCGGAATAGCCGCGATGTGCGCCGGATGAAGGACGCGGCGAGGCGAATGACGCGACAGCACCGGGATGGATGCCGCAGCCCGAACCGGCCCCGCCGGCGGCGTCGGTAGGCTGGTGCGGTGACGGAATCCGCAACGCACGGCACGAACGAGGGCGCCCTCTGGGGGGCGCGCTTCGCATCCGGACCCTCGCCCGAGTTGGCCGCCCTCAGCCGGTCGACGCATTTCGACTGGGTGCTCGCGCCGTACGACCTCGCCGGCTCGCACGCGCACGCCGCGGCGCTCGCCGCCGCGGGCTACCTCACGGCGGACGAAGAGCAGCGCATGCATGCGGGGCTGGATGCGCTGGATGCCGGCATCCGCGCGGGGAAGCTCGTCGCCCAGCCCGGCGACGAAGACGTCCACGGCGCGCTCGAGGCGGCGCTGATCGCCGAGGTCGGCCCCGAGCTCGGCGGCAAGCTGCGCGCCGGGCGCAGCCGCAACGACCAGATCGCCACCCTCGTGCGGCTGTACCTGCTCGACCACGCGGCCGTCATCGCGCGCGACCTGCTGCGCGTCGTCGACGCGATCGTCGCGCAGGCCGAGGCGCACGAGACGGCGATCATGCCGGGCCGCACCCACCTGCAGCACGCCCAGCCGATCCTGCTCGCCCACCACCTGCAGGCCCACGGCTGGCCCCTCGTGCGCGACCTGGAGCGCCTGCGTGACTGGTCGGCGCGCGCCCGCGTGAGCCCGTACGGCGGGGGAGCGCTCGCCGGTGCGACGCTCGGCCTCGACCCGCAGCTCGTCGCCGACCGGCTCGGGCTCGCACGGCCGGCGGAGAACTCCCTCGACGGCACGAGCGCGCGCGACGTCGTCGCCGAGTTCGCGTTCATCGCGGCGATGATCGCCGTCGACATCTCGCGCTTCGCCGAGGACATCATCATCTGGAACACCCGCGAGTTCGGCTTCGTCACGCTCGACGACGGTTACTCGACCGGGTCGAGCATCATGCCGCAGAAGAAGAACCCCGACATCGCCGAACTCGCCCGCGGCAAGGCGGGGCGCCTCATCGGCAACCTGTCGGGTCTGCTCGCGACGCTCAAGGCTCTGCCGCTCGCGTACAACCGCGACCTGCAGGAGGACAAGGAGCCGGTCTTCGACTCCGTCGCCACGCTCGAGGTCGTGCTCCCCGCCTTCGCGGGCATGGTCGCGACGATGCGCTTCGACACCGCGCGGATGGCGGCACTCGCGCCCGCCGGGTTCTCGCTCGCGACCGACGTCGCGGAGTGGCTCGTGAAGCAGGGCGTGCCGTTCCGCGATGCGCACGAGATCTCCGGTGCGCTTGTGCGCGCGTGCGAGGAGCGCGGCATCGGACTGGAGGATGCCGACGACCTGCTGCTCGCGCAGGTCTCGCCGCACCTGACCCCCGCGGTGCGCGACGTGCTCACGATCCAGGGTTCGGTCGCCAGCCGGACCGGCGCGGGCGGGACGGCGCCGGTGCGCGTCGACGAGCAGCGTGGCGAACTGATCGCGCGCGCGCAGGCGGCGGCGCAGATGCTCGGAGTCTAGGCGGACGCCAGCGCGTCGGCGAGGGCCGGGAGCGCGTCCTGCTCGGCGGCCAGAGCCGCTGCTTTGGCGCGCAGGCTGACGGCGGCGGCGCTGATGCCCAGGGCATCCGCCGCCTGCTGCCGGGTGAGTCCCGACTCGAGCAGATCGTAGATCTGCCAGCCCTTCTCGGAACGGCGGTCGCGCAGTTCGATGAGCAGTCGCACGAGCGCTTCGGCGGGCTGCCCCGGGTTCCCTGTGATGGCGAGGCGTGTGGGGGTGCGCTTGGCGCGCTCGACGGCATCCCGTGCGCGGATGAAGGCGGTGCCGCGTGCCGCACGGATGGTGTCGGGGAGCGGCGCGTCCACGGCTCCGACGCCGATGCCGATGCTCCAGTGCCGACGACGCGAGAAGTCCAGCGCGATCGAGAGCGCGGTCGCGGCGTCGCGGCACGCGACCTGGATCTCGTCGCCGACGGTGCGCTCGGGTGCGAGGAGCAGGCGTTCAGCCGAGCCCTGCGCGAGGTGCGCCAGCGCGGCCGGAACGAGGTCGGCACCATCCCGGCTCGCTTTCTGGTCTATCGTCAGCACGAACACCAGATAAGTCTAAATGCTTAACTCAGAGAAAGTAAGCCCTGAAGCTAAACAAACTACCAGATCGCGAGCCACACCACGCCGGCGACCGCGCACGCCCAGAGCAGGCTCGCGAGCGTGCCGACGATGAACCGCTCGCGTGCTGCCGGGGTGGCCAACTCGGTGAACCGGCCGATGCCCTTGAGCGCGACGATCACCGCGATCGCGGCGGGGAAGCCGGCGAAGATCGCGAGGGCCGCGGCGAGCCGCTCCAGGTAGCCGATCGTCGTGCCGCCGCGCAGGATCTCCTCCTGTTGCGGGGCGGGCGGGCCCGCGGCGGTCGTGCCGCGGTTTGTCATGAGTTCCACGAGGATGCCGCCACGCGGCCCCTCGGCGGTCCGCCCGCCGTCGGCCGCCGACAGCACCCATCGCACGACGGGGTTGCCGCCGGCCACCGCCAGGGCCGCGCCGAGGAGTGCGAGCACGGCACCGAACAGCGACGGCACGTTGCGCGGGAGCACCGCCACCACGATCAGCGCGAGCACGACGAGGCCACCCGCGACGCCCAGCACCGCGGCGCTCGGTCGCCGCAGCGCCACCGTCACCAGCACGAGCGCCGCGCACAGCGCGAGGAACAGGAAGATCGACAGCACCGCCGTCAGCAGCACGTCGGGAATGTCGATCACCATACCGCCAGTTTCGCACGCAGCGCCGACATGCGCGGCGCCACGGCGGCGCAAGGCGAACGCACCCCGCTGATAGCCTGGAGCGCGTGTCTGATTCCGCCGTGAGCGCCGCAGCGCCCGCCAACGACCCCACGTTCGAGAACGTGTGGGACGAGATCGTCTGGCGCGGCCTGGTGCACGTGTCCACCGACCAAGAGGCGCTGCGCGCGCTGCTGTCCGGCGACCCGATCACGTACTACTGCGGCTTCGACCCGACCGCGCCGAGCCTGCACCTGGGCAACCTCGTGCAGTTGCTGCTCATGCGCCGGTTGCAGCTGGCCGGTCACCGCCCGCTCGGCCTCGTCGGCGGCTCGACGGGGCTCATCGGCGACCCGCGGCCGAGCGCAGAGCGCACGCTGAACACGAAGGACACCGTCGCGGAGTGGGTCGGATACCTGCGCGCGCAGGTCGAGCGGTTCCTCAGCTTCGACGGCGCGAATGCGGCGCGCATGGTCAACAATCTCGACTGGACCGCGCCGCTGAGCGCGATCGATTTCCTGCGCGAGATCGGCAAGCACTACCGCGTCGGCACGATGCTCAAAAAAGACGCCGTCGCGGCGCGCCTGGGCTCCGAAGCCGGAATCAGCTACACCGAGTTCAGCTACCAGATCCTGCAGGGCCTGGACTACCTGGAGCTCTTCCGGCAGTACGACTGCGTGCTGCAGACCGGCGGGTCCGACCAGTGGGGCAACCTTACGAGCGGCACCGACCTCATCCATCGCGTCGAGGGCGTCTCGGTGCACGCGATCGGCACGCCGCTGATCACCAACAGCGACGGCACCAAGTTCGGCAAGAGCGAGGGCAACGCGATCTGGCTGGATGCCGCCATGTGCAGCCCCTACCGGATGTACCAGTTCTGGCTCAACACCGACGATGCCGATGTCATCGAGCGCCTGAAGATCTTCACCTTCCTCACGCGTGCGCAGATCGAGGAGTACGCGGCGCTCGTCGCGGCGGAGCCCTTCCGCCGTGCTGCGCAGCGCCGGCTCGCGCTCGAGGTGACGACGTTCGTCCACGGTGCCGAGGCGACGGGTGCCGTGATCGCGGCATCCGAGGCCCTGTTCGGCCAGGGCGATATGGCGGCGCTCGACGCGGGAACGCTGCGTCAGGCGCTCGAAGAGCTGCCGAACGCGACGATGGATGCCGGCACCTCCGTCGCGCAGGCGCTCGTCGACACGGGGCTGTGCGCGAGCCTGGGCGACGCGCGCCGCGCGATCGCCCAGGGCGGGGTGTCGCTCGACGGTGTCAAGGTCGCCGACGAGCACGCGGTCGTCACGGGCGCGCTGCCCGGGGGAGTGTCGGTGCTGCGCCGGGGCAAGAAGACCCTCGCCGGAGTCATCGTCGCCTGATCCGGCGCACGCATGCCGTTCACCGCATCCCACGCCGTCGTCGCGCTCCCGTTCGTGCGCACGCCGCTCGTGCCGGCGGCCATCGCCATCGGAGCGATGACGCCCGACCTGCCGCTGTTCCTGCGCGCGACCCCGGTGACCTACCAGGCCACGCACACGAACCTCGTGCTGTCGACGGCCATCGCGCTCGGACTGCTGCTGGTGTGGTGGCTGCTGCTGCGACCGGCCGTGCGTGAGTTGGCACCGGATGCCGTCGCCCGCAGAATCCCGCCCGAGTGGGATCGCCTGCCGTCCGTGCTGCACCTGCGAGTCCGTGACGCCGGGCTGCGCGCGCTGCTGGTCATCGTGTCGCTGCTGCTGGGCGTGATCACGCACATTGTGTGGGATGCCTTCACCCACGAGTCCCGGTGGGGCACGCTGCTCGTTCCGGCACTCGCGCAGGAGTGGGGGCCGCTGCCCGGCTACAAGTGGCTGCAGCATGCGTCGAGTCTCGTGGGCATCGGCATCCTTGCCGTGTACGCCGTCGTCTGGCTCGCGCGGCGCGTGCCCGCGGCATCCGTCGAACGCGTGCTGCCGGGGTGGATGCGGTGGACGTGGTGGCTCTCGCTGCCCGCCGCCCTCGCGGCGGCCTGGCTCGTCGGGCTCGCCGTGCACGGGCCGCTCACGGCGACCTGGACGGCGCAGCACCTCGCGTACGCCGTGCTGCCGCCGGTGTGCGGGGGCTGGGGCATCGTGACCCTGCTGCTGTGCCTGGCGGTCATCATCGGCCGCATCCGTTCGGGTCGCTGAGGGGTGCCGCGCACGCCGTCGCCTCGGTGCCTCAGGCGATCAAGGAGATCGCGCCCGAGGCGGAACCGGCGTTCACCCGGGCACAGGGCGCGTCATCCCGGCGGGGTGCGCCGCAGCCGCCGTTCGGTGCGCGAGCAGGGGCGGCGGAGGGATGGCGTCCATGCCGCGCTAGGCGCCGACCGATCGCGGCGGCAGATCGGAGGTGCCGAGCAGGAACGCGACGATCTGCGCGGCATCCGCCTCTATCACGGGGCCGTGGCCGAACTGCCAGTCGGCGTCGGCGGCACGCACCGTGTGACCGGCGATAGCGGCGCGCCGATCGAACGAGGTGCGCGTCGCGGCATACAGGGCGACGCGCCCGGTGAGGGCGTCGGGAAGCTCCAGCGGACGGGAGCCGGCGAGGTCGATCAGCGCGCGGACGGCCGCCGCGAGTTGGCGGACGGCCCGTTTCCGCCCGGCCCGCACGAGGGCCGCTGCGGCCAGGAGCCGGTCGGTGTCGTTGCCGCTGGGCGGAACTTCGATACGCACGCTCGCCGCGAACCTTTCGGCATCGCCCGGACGGGCCAGCGCCGCGGCCCGCTCGCATACGATCGCGAGGTCTTCGCGCCGGTCGGAAGTGATGCTTGCCTCGTCGCGGCGCGGACCGTTGCTCAGCGGAAGGTGGCGTGCGATGTCGGACATGCCGACAGCGTAGCCGCCCGCCGTTGGGCGCCGCGCGGGGCGCCCGCCCCGACGGATGTGACGGTGGGGGGCTGTCACATCGACGTGTCGTCGGTGCGTGTGACAGTCACATTCCGATGTCGCATGCGTACACGGAGGGACATAATGGAGGCGCGGATGTGACCGTGCACATCGACAGGTGGGGGATTATGGACGACGCAGGCGCACGCCGTCGCCCCAGCATCCGCGATGTCGCCAGGCTCGCCGGCGTGTCGCACCAGACGGTGTCGCGAGTACTCAACGACCATCCCAGCATCCGCCCCGAAACGCGCGAGCGGGTGCGCAGAGTGATGCACGATCTGTCTTACAGCCCCAATCGCGCCGCGCGAGCCCTCGTCACTAGCCGCTCGCAGATGATCGGCATCCTCGCCGAATCCAGCGGCCACTACGGCCCGGCCGCCTCGATCGCAGCGATCAGCGTGGCCGCGCGCGAACACGGTTACGGCGTCACGACGGCCAACATCGATCCCGCGGATCCGGAATCGATCCCGGCCACGCTGTCTCATCTGATCGGTCAGGCGATCGAGGGGTTGATTGTCATCGCCCCGCAGGTGCGCGTGGTGCGGGCGATCGCCGCCCAGCGGCTCGATATCCCGTACGTCACGCTGCAGTCCGTCGAGATCGCCGGCGATCACGCGCTCGCCGTCGATCAGGTCGCCGGCGCGCGGATGGCCACCCGTCACCTGCTGGAGCGTGGACATCGCGCGATCTACCACCTGGCGGGCCCCCAGGACTGGATCGAAGCCGAGGCCCGAATGCGTGGCTTCCTCGACGAAATGGGAGCCTGGGACGTCGCCACGACGGCCCCGATCCTCGGAGATTGGACGGCCGAGTTCGGCTACTACGCCGGTCGAGAGCTGCTACGGGTGCGCGATTTCACGGCGATTTTCGCCTCGAACGATGAGATGGCTCTCGGTGTGCTGCACGCGATTCGTGAAAGTGGGGTGGATTGCCCGCGTGATGTGAGCGTGGTCGGCTTCGACGACATTCCGGCGGCGGCGCACTTGTGGCCGCCGCTGACGACGGTGCGGCAGGACTTTCCCGAATTGGGTCGTCGCTGCGTCGAGGTTCTGCTCGGTGCTCCTCGGCAGCAGGGCGCCGCGGGGATGATCCATCCGGAACTGATCGTGCGCGGTTCCACCGCATCGGTGCCGGGCGTGTGAGGCCGCACGCGCCGCAGGTGATGTTGTTACCAACCTGAGATGCGTGGCGATTGACAGGCGGGTCGAAAGTCTCGCTATAGTGACGCAATGTGAACGGTCACATTGACCGATCGCAGCCCCGCCAACGCGGCGGACGACTACACAGACGAAGGGGTCACAGTGGTGATGTTTGCGGGTATCGCGTCGCGACGGGGCGTCGAGGCGCTGGCGATTCGCTCCCGCGGCAACCGTGATCGACAGGTCTGCGCACGTGCCACCGACGGTCGCCGGTTGTGACGCTGCCTTCGCAGCGCGCAAGCGATCACCACGAAAACTGAACACAGACCACCAAGACACCGATGTCCATTTGGAAGGAACCACAGTGAAGTTCAAGAAGATTCTCGTCGCGGGCGTAGCGACCGCGGCACTGCTGCTGACCGCCTGCTCCGGCGGCACGGACAGCGGCTCGAGTGAGAACTCGGGCGACGGCGGCCTGATCGGTGTCGCGATGCCGACCAAGAGCTCCGAGCGCTGGATCCAGGACGGTGACGCCGTCAAGGCGGCCCTCGAAGCCGAGGGCTACACCGTCGACCTGCAGTACGCCGAGGACGACATCCCCACCCAGGTCTCGCAGATCGAGAACATGATCACCAAGGGCGCCGAGGCGCTGATCATCGCTTCGATCGACGGAACGACGCTGTCGGAGGTGCTGCAGCAGGCGGCCGACAGCGACATCCCCGTCATCGCCTACGACCGCCTGATCCGCGACAGCGAGAACGTCGATTACTACGCGTCGTTCGACAACTACAAGGTCGGCGTGCAGCAGGCGACCTCGCTGCTGGCCGGCCTCGGCCTGACCGACCTGGAGGGCGTCGCCGCCTCCGACGCTCCGGCTGGCCCGTTCAACATCGAGCTGTTTGCCGGTTCACCCGACGACAACAACGCGACCTTCTTCTGGAACGGCGCGATCGACACGCTCCAGCCTTATCTCGACGAGGGAACTCTCGTCGTCAAGTCCGGTCAGACGGACTTCCAGCAGGCAGCGACGCTGCGCTGGGACGGCGAGGTGGCGCAGAGCCGCATGGAGGACATCCTCACGGCGAACTACTCCGACGGCTCGAAGGTCAACGCGGTGCTCTCGCCCTACGATGGGCTTTCGCGTGGCATCATCTCGGCGCTGACCGACGCCGGCTACACCGTGGGCGACGAGTGGCCGATCATCTCGGGTCAGGATGCCGAGCTCGACTCGGTGAAGGCGATCAACCGGGGTGAGCAGTTCTCGACGATCTTCAAGGACACGCGTCAGCTGGCGGCGGTTGCGGTGGACATGGCCATCGCACTGTTGAAGGGCGAGGAGCCCGAGGTGAACAACACCACGGACTATGACAACGGTGTGAAGGTCGTCCCCTCGTACCTGCTGGAGTCGCAGATCGTCGTCAAGGACAACATCACCGAGGTTCTCGTCGACAGTGGCTACTGGACCGAGGACGAAATCAACGGCTGAGAAGGAACCAGGTGTGGCCGGATGCCGCTTGCGGCGTCCGGCCACACCCTCGAACAAGGAGTCACGATGGCCGAACATATCTTGGAGATGCGCGGCATCACCAAGACGTTTCCCGGTGTGAAGGCGCTGTCAAACGTCAATTTCGCGGTGCAACGCGGAGAGATTCACGCGATCTGCGGCGAGAACGGCGCGGGCAAGTCGACGCTCATGAAAGTGCTCTCGGGTGTGTATCCGCACGGCACCTACGAGGGCGACATCCACTTCGCCGGCGACGTGGTCGAGTTCAAGAACCTGCGCGAGAGCGAGGCGCGGGGGATCGTCATCATTCATCAGGAACTCGCCCTGAGCCCCCACCTCTCGATCGCCGAGAACATCTTCCTCAACAATGAGCGCAGGGGCGTCGGGGGTCTGATCGACTGGAACCGGACGAACTTCGAAGCCGGGCAGCTGCTGCAGCGGGTCGGACTCAAAGAGAACCCGACGACGAAGGTCAATCAGATCGGCGTCGGAAAGCAGCAGCTCGTCGAGATTGCCAAGGCGCTGTCGAAAGAGGTGAAACTGCTGATCCTCGACGAGCCGACCGCGGCGCTCAACGATGAGGACTCCGATCACCTGCTGGAGTTGATCCTGAGCCTGCGCGAGCAGGGCATCACATCGATCATCATCAGCCACAAGCTCAACGAGATCAAGAAGGTCGCCGACACCGTCACCGTCATCCGTGACGGGCGGACGATCGAGACGATCGCGAAGGCCGAGGTCACCGAAGACCGCATCATCAAGGACATGGTGGGTCGCGATCTGGAGCACCGGTACCCCGACCACGAGCCGAACATCGGCGAAGAGCTGTTGCGGGTGGAGAACTGGACGGCCCATCACCCCCAGGATCCGTCGCGCGTCGTGGTCGACAGCGTGTCGATCAGCGTCCGCGCCGGCGAGATCGTCGGCATCGCCGGCCTGATGGGAGCGGGCCGCACCGAGTTCGCGATGAGTCTGTTCGGCCACAGTTACGGCTCGCGCATTTCGGGCAAGGTCTACCTCCGCGGCAAGGAGGTCAAGACCCGCACCGTCGCCGAAGCCATCGGAGCCGGGCTCGCCTACGCGACCGAGGATCGCAAGACGTACGGGCTGAACCTGATCGAAGACATCAAGCGGAACATCTCGATGGCATCGCTCAGGCGCCTGCAGAAGCGCGGACTCGTCGACGACAACGAGGAATATCGCGTCGCCAACGACTACCGCAAGAGCATGAACATCAAGGCGCCCAGCGTTCTCGTTCCGGTCGGCAAGCTGTCCGGGGGAAACCAGCAGAAGGTGGTGCTGTCGAAATGGATCTACGCCGACCCGGATGTGCTGATTCTGGATGAGCCGACCCGCGGGATCGACGTCGGGGCGAAGTATGAGATCTACACGATCATCAACGGGTTGGCAGCCCAAGGGAAGGGGATCATCGTGATCTCCTCCGAACTGCCGGAGCTGCTCGGCATCTCCGACCGGGTGTACGCCCTTTCCGAGGGTCGGATCACCGGAGAACTGCCGATCGAGGATGCCACACCCGAAAGCGTCCTCAAGCTCATGACCATGGAAAAGGCCCGCTGACGGGCCCGCGCAGGAGATCACAGACATGTCAAACGACACCACCGCATCCCCGACTGTTCCCGCGGGAGGTCTCACCCCGCCCGAAAACCGCTTTGCCTCGTGGCTGAGCCACGTCCTGTCCGACCTCGGCAAGAACGGCATCTTCCTGGCACTGATCGCTGTCGTCGCGCTGTTCGCGATTCTGACGGACGGCATCCTGCTGCGGCCGCAAAACATCTCCAACCTCGTCGTGCAGAACGGGTACATCCTGGTGCTCGCGATCGGCATGGTGATGATCATCATCGCCGGGCACATCGACCTGTCGGTCGGGTCCGTCGCGGCCTTCATCGGGGCTGTGTCCGGTGTGCTGGCGGTAAAGATGGGCGTGCCGTGGTGGTTGTCCATCGTGCTCTCGCTGCTGATCGGTGCGCTGGTGGGTGCGTGGCAGGGATTTTGGGTTGCCTACGTCGGCATCCCCGCCTTCATCGTGACCCTCGCGGGAATGCTCATCTTTCGGGGGCTCGCCCTCGTGGTGCTCGGCAACGCGAACATTGGATCCTTCCCGACGGAATATCGTGCGATCGGAAACGGATTCCTCTCCGGCGTCTTCGGCGAATCAGACCCCGACCTGTTCACGCTCGTGGTCGGCGCCGGCGCGATCGTCGCGCTCATCGCCCAGCAGCTGCGCACGCGTTCGGGGCGGCTGAAATACGACCAGCAGGTCGAACCGGTCGCTTGGTTCTACGTCAAGCTCGCCCTCGTCGCCCTCGTCATCGGATGGTTCACCTGGGCGCTGGCGTCGTACAAGGGCATCCCGGTGACGCTGATCATCTTGGCGGCGCTGGTACTGATCTACGGCATCGTGATGAGCCGGACGGTGTTCGGCCGTCACATCTATGCCATCGGCGGCAATCGCCACGCCGCTGAGCTGTCCGGCATCAAAACGCGCCGTGTCGACTTCTGGCTCTTCGTCAACATGGGGGTTCTTGCAGCTCTTGCTGGCCTCATCTTCACGGCGCGGCTGAACCTTGCGGGCCCGAAGGCCGGCGACGGCTTCGAGCTTGAGGCCATCTCGGCGGCTTTCATCGGCGGGGCAGCCGTGCAGGGCGGTGTCGGCACCATCGGCGGAGCGATCATCGGTGGCCTCATCATCGGTGTGCTCAACAACGGCATGTCGATCATGGGCATCGGCATCGAGTGGCAGCAGGCCGTTAAGGGACTCGTGCTGCTGCTGGCGGTTGCCTTCGACGTCTACAACAAGCGCCGTTCCGGACACTGACACGTCGTGACGCGTTCAGACAAGCCTGCCAACCGGCCCGGCGCCACCCGCATCGCTGTGTGGCTGCTTGCCGCCGGCACCGGCATCTATATGGTCGTCTCCGGCATCGGCGGGGCGCTGATGGTGCCCTGACGCACGGCGCGCAACGCCGATGGCCTCCGCGTCTGCGCGGAGGCCATCGGCGTCTTTGCCCGCAGAAATCCGCGGAGAGCAAGTGCGACACGCCCGGGATGCAGGCCCGATTTGCCCACCCGTCGCAACCCACGTAAGTTATTACCTGTTCGCCCCACAGGGAAGAGCGAAAGGCCTGAAAGGCCTCGCCCCCTCAAGCGGAGAACCACCTCCATCCCAAACCTCTCGGTAGAGAGAACAAGGCCTTCTGGTCTAGGATGGGAAATCCACCTCGTGGATCGCGGTCATCGACTGCTTCCGAGGATCTGAAGATCCCGGCCAGCCGATTTTGACAGACGAAACGAGGGGGATTAAGATAGAGAAGTTGCCCTGCGGGTGAGGTCGAGAGGCCGAGCAGCAGGAGCATCCGATCCTTGAGAACTCAACAGCGTGCACTTGTCAAATGCCAAAAAACCTCGACTCAGCTTCGGCTGAGTGAGATTCCTTTGGATCAAAGTCCGGCCTTCGGGTCGGCAAACGGATAAGTCAGCAATGACATCCACTTTGGTCAGATCAAACTCGCTGCTCCAGTCAATTTCCGGCTGGTCGCAGCAACATTTCTTTACGGAGAGTTTGATCCTGGCTCAGGATGAACGCTGGCGGCGTGCTTAACACATGCAAGTCGAACGGTGAAGGAGAGCTTGCTCTCTGGATCAGTGGCGAACGGGTGAGTAACACGTGAGCAATCTGCCCCTGACTCTGGGATAAGCGCTGGAAACGGCGTCTAATACCGGATACGAGCTGCGAAGGCATCTTCAGCAGCTGGAAAGAATTTCGGTCAGGGATGAGCTCGCGGCCTATCAGCTTGTTGGTGAGGTAACGGCTCACCAAGGCGTCGACGGGTAGCCGGCCTGAGAGGGTGACCGGCCACACTGGGACTGAGACACGGCCCAGACTCCTACGGGAGGCAGCAGTGGGGAATATTGCACAATGGGCGCAAGCCTGATGCAGCAACGCCGCGTGAGGGACGACGGCCTTCGGGTTGTAAACCTCTTTTAGCAGGGAAGAAGCGAAAGTGACGGTACCTGCAGAAAAAGCACCGGCTAACTACGTGCCAGCAGCCGCGGTAATACGTAGGGTGCAAGCGTTATCCGGAATTATTGGGCGTAAAGAGCTCGTAGGCGGTTTGTCGCGTCTGCTGTGAAAACCCGAGGCTCAACCTCGGGCCTGCAGTGGGTACGGGCAGACTAGAGTGCGGTAGGGGAGATTGGAATTCCTGGTGTAGCGGTGGAATGCGCAGATATCAGGAGGAACACCGATGGCGAAGGCAGATCTCTGGGCCGTAACTGACGCTGAGGAGCGAAAGGGTGGGGAGCAAACAGGCTTAGATACCCTGGTAGTCCACCCCGTAAACGTTGGGAACTAGTTGTGGGGTCCATTCCACGGATTCCGTGACGCAGCTAACGCATTAAGTTCCCCGCCTGGGGAGTACGGCCGCAAGGCTAAAACTCAAAGGAATTGACGGGGACCCGCACAAGCGGCGGAGCATGCGGATTAATTCGATGCAACGCGAAGAACCTTACCAAGGCTTGACATATACGAGAACGCTGCAGAAATGTAGAACTCTTTGGACACTCGTAAACAGGTGGTGCATGGTTGTCGTCAGCTCGTGTCGTGAGATGTTGGGTTAAGTCCCGCAACGAGCGCAACCCTCGTTCTATGTTGCCAGCACGTAATGGTGGGAACTCATGGGATACTGCCGGGGTCAACTCGGAGGAAGGTGGGGATGACGTCAAATCATCATGCCCCTTATGTCTTGGGCTTCACGCATGCTACAATGGCCGGTACAAAGGGCTGCAATACCGTAAGGTGGAGCGAATCCCAAAAAGCCGGTCCCAGTTCGGATTGAGGTCTGCAACTCGACCTCATGAAGTCGGAGTCGCTAGTAATCGCAGATCAGCAACGCTGCGGTGAATACGTTCCCGGGTCTTGTACACACCGCCCGTCAAGTCATGAAAGTCGGTAACACCTGAAGCCGGTGGCCCAACCCTTGTGGAGGGAGCCGTCGAAGGTGGGATCGGTAATTAGGACTAAGTCGTAACAAGGTAGCCGTACCGGAAGGTGCGGCTGGATCACCTCCTTTCTAAGGAGCATCTGAAGCCTCCGGGCTTCCAGAACCCTGATCAGAGCGAATGTCTCTGCAGGGAGCTCATGGGTGGAACATTTGACGAGGTGCCGAGGATCGAACCTCGAGTCAGTACGGCCTTCGGGTCTGGAACGCTCGGGCGGAGAGAGACGGCACATGCACGCTGTTGGGTCCTGAGGGACCGGATGCGCGAAAGCGCAACCAACCTCAGGACCTTTTCTGATGCCGGCGGAGCCGGCAGCGGGGAAGGTACCGCCCGTACTTTGAGAACTACACAGTGGACGCGAGCATCTTCGAGATGAGCAATCATCTCGTTTAGATGATCTTAAAGATCATTAGTCAATTTCAATTGACGATTCAAACTCATGTAATCAAGTCTTTAAGAGCAAACGGTGGATGCCTTGGCATCTGGAGCCGAAGAAGGACGTAGCAATCTGCGATAAGCCTCGGGGAGTCGATAAGCACACTTTGATCCGAGGATCTCCGAATGGGGAAACCCCGCTGGGCGGCGTGCCGACCCAGTGACTCCCGCCTGAATATATAGGGCGGGTAGAGGGAACGTGGGGAAGTGAAACATCTCAGTACCCACAGGAAGAGAAAGCAACCGCGATTCCGTTAGTAGTGGCGAGCGAAACCGGAACAGGCTAAACCGAGTACGTGTGATATCCGGCAGGAGTTGCGTATTCGGGGTTGTGGGACTTTTCAGACTGTTCTGCCGAGCAGTCGGCGTTACAAGAAGGTATAGACGAACTGGATTGAAAGCCAGGTCATAGAGGGTGCCAACCCCGTAGTCGAAATGCCTCCCTTGGCGCGAAGAGTATCCCAAGTAGCACGGGGCCCGAGAAATCCCGTGTGAATCTGTCAGGACCACCTGATAAGCCTAAATACTCCCAGATGACCGATAGCGGACAAGTACCGTGAGGGAAAGGTGAAAAGTACCCCGGGAGGGGAGTGAAATAGTACCTGAAACCGTTTGCTTACAAACCGTTGGAGCAGCCCTAGCAGCTGTGACAGCGTGCCTTTTGAAGAATGAGCCTGCGAGTTAGCGATACGTGGCGAGGTTAACCCGAGAGGGGTAGCCGTAGCGAAAGCGAGTCTGAATAGGGCGATTCAGTCGCGTGTCCTAGACCCGAAGCGAAGTGATCTATCCATGGCCAGGCTGAAGCAGGTGTAAGAACCTGTGGAGGGCCGAACCCACTTAGGTTGAAAACTGAGGGGATGAGCTGTGGATAGGGGTGAAAGGCCAATCAAACTTCGTGATAGCTGGTTCTCTCCGAAATGCATTTAGGTGCAGCGTTGCGTGTTTCTTGCCGGAGGTAGAGCTACTGGATGGCCGATGGGCCCTACAAGGTTACTGACGTCAGCCAAACTCCGAATGCCGGTAAGTGAGAGCGCAGCAGTGAGACTGTGGGGGATAAGCTTCATAGTCGAGAGGGAAACAACCCAGACCACCAACTAAGGTCCCAAAGCGCGTGCTAAGTGGGAAAGGATGTGGAGTTGCTCTGACAACCAGGAGGTTGGCTTAGAAGCAGCCACCCTTGAAAGAGTGCGTAATAGCTCACTGGTCAAGTGATTCCGCGCCGACAATGTAACGGGGCTCAAGCACGCCACCGAAGTTGTGGCATTGACATTATTGGTAGGCCTTCGTGGTCCAGCCGTGTTGATGGGTAGGAGAGCGTCGTGTGGCCAGCGAAGCGGCGGTGTAAACCAGCCGTGGAGGCTACACGAGTGAGAATGCAGGCATGAGTAGCGAAAGACGTGTGAGAAACACGTCCTCCGAAAGACCAAGGGTTCCAGGGTCAAGCTAATCTTCCCTGGGTAAGTCGGGACCTAAGGCGAGGCCGACAGGCGTAGTCGATGGACAACGGGTTGATATTCCCGTACCGGCGAAGAACCGCCCCAATCAATCCAGTGGTGCTAAGTGCCCGAATCCTTTCGTATCGATCCCTTCGGGGTGAGAGCTTAAGGGCTAGCGCACGACCCCATGCTGGTGCGGTTAGCGTATTAACAGGTGTGACGCAGGAAGGTAGCCCAACCCGGGCGATGGTTGTCCCGGGGCAAGTGCGTAGGCCGAGAGATAGGCAAATCCGTCTCTCATACAGGCTGAGACACGATGCGGATAAAAAGTGGGTGATCCTATGCTGCCAAGAAAAGCATCGACGCGAGGTTCTAGCCGCCCGTACCCCAAACCGACTCAGGTGGTCAGGTAGAGAATACCAAGGAGATCGAGAGAATCGTGGTTAAGGAACTCGGCAAAATGCCCCCGTAACTTCGGGAGAAGGGGGGCCTTCGACGTATTAGGACTTGCTCCGAAAGCGTTTGGAGGCCGCAGAGACTAGTGGGTAGCGACTGTTTATTAAAAACACAGGTCCGTGCCAAGTCGCAAGACGATGTATACGGACTGACGCCTGCCCGGTGCTGGAAGGTTAAGAGGACGGGTTAGCGCAAGCGAAGCTCAGAATTTAAGCCCCAGTAAACGGCGGTGGTAACTATAACCATCCTAAGGTAGCGAAATTCCTTGTCGGGTAAGTTCCGACCTGCACGAATGGCGTAACGACTTCCCAACTGTCTCAACCGCGAACTCGGCGAAATTGCACTACGAGTAAAGATGCTCGTTACGCGCAGCAGGACGGAAAGACCCCGTGACCTTTACTACAGCTTGGTATTGGTGTTCGGTGTGGCTTGTGTAGGATAGGTGGGAGACTTTGAAGCAGGGACGCCAGTTCTTGTGGAGTCATTGTTGAAATACCACTCTGGTCACTCTGGATATCTAACTTCGAACCGTAATCCGGTTCAGGGACAGTGCCTGGTGGGTAGTTTAACTGGGGCGGTTGCCTCCCAAAATGTAACGGAGGCGCCCAAAGGTTCCCTCAATCTGGTTGGCAATCAGATGTCGAGTGTAAGTGCACAAGGGAGCTTGACTGTGAGACTGACAGGTCGAGCAGGGACGAAAGTCGGGACTAGTGATCCGGCAGTGGCTTGTGGAAGCGCTGTCGCTCAACGGATAAAAGGTACCTCGGGGATAACAGGCTGATCTTGCCCAAGAGTCCATATCGACGGCATGGTTTGGCACCTCGATGTCGGCTCGTCGCATCCTGGGGCTGGAGTAGGTCCCAAGGGTTGGGCTGTTCGCCCATTAAAGCGGTACGCGAGCTGGGTTTAGAACGTCGTGAGACAGTTCGGTCCCTATCCGCTGCGCGCGTAGGAAATTTGAGAGGATCTGACCCTAGTACGAGAGGACCGGGTTGGACGAACCTCTGGTGTGCCAGTTGTTCTGCCAAGAGCACCGCTGGTTAGCTACGTTCGGGATGGATAACCGCTGAAAGCATCTAAGCGGGAAGCCGGCCTCAAGATGAGATTTCCATGCCTTCGGGCGAGAGGCTCCCAGCCAGACTACTGGGTTGATAGGCCGGATGTGGAAGCGCGGTAACGCGTGAAGCTGACCGGTACTAATAAGCCGATGACTTGATAACACTTCTTGTTTGAATCACAAGATGCTTGCGTCCACTGAGTGGTTCTCGATGTACGGTCGAGAACCGCACAACGTTGATTCGTTGTGCAGACTGAAACATCAATAGTGTTTCGGCGGCCATAGCGTGAGGGAAACGCCCGGTTACATTCCGAACCCGGAAGCTAAGCCTCACAGCGCCGATGGTACTGCAGGGGGGACCCTGTGGGAGAGTAGGACACCGCCGGACTTCTTTCGTGAAATGGCCACCCAGAGTTGGGTGGCCATTTCTCGTTAACGCGCACGCGCTGTGCAGGAGAGGATGCGGCGATGGCTGAGGAGCGACGCCTCCGGAGCGGGTCGACCCCGGGCGGCAGGAAGCCCTATTCGAAACGCGACGGCGAGAAGAAGCCGTACGCTCCGCGCGACGGCGAAGGAAAGCCCTACGCGAAGCGCGACGGCGAGGCCAAGCGGCCGTATCCGAAACGCGACGGCGACAGCAAGTCGTACCCAAAACGCGACGGCGACAGCAAGCCGTACCCGAAGCGAGATGGCGAGAAGAGGCCGTACGCGAGGGCAGACGGCGAGAAGAAGCCCTACGCGAAGCGCGACGGCGACAAGCGGCCGTACGCGAAGCGCGACGGCGACGGCAAGACGCCCTATGCGAAGCGGGATGCCGGGGCCGCGGGCCGTCCGCCGCGCACCTCGCGCCCGCCGCAGGGCTCCGATCGCCGTGCGCTGCCGGCCGGCCCGGTCGTCCCCGACGACGTCACGCCGCGCGACCTCAACGGCGCGGCGCGCAATGAGCTGAAGACGCTCAGCAAAGAGAACGCCGAGCAGGTCGCCCGCCACCTCGCGATGGCCGCGCGCCTGATCGACGACGACCCCGAGCTCGCGCACCAGCACGCCCTGGCGGCCTCGCGCAGTGCGGGGCGCATCGCGATCGTCCGCGAGACGGTCGCGATCACCGCCTACGCGCTCGGCGACTTCGCCCTGGCCGTGCGCGAACTGCGCACGTACCGCCGCATCTCCGGGCGCGACGACCAGATCGCGCTGCTCGTCGACAGCGAGCGCGGCGTGGGACGCCCCGACCGTGCCCTCGAGGTGGGTCGCGCGGTCGACCGCGCGAGCCTGCCGGTCGACGTGCGCGTCGAGCTCGCCATCGCGATGTCGGGAGCCCGACTCGACCTCGGCGAGACGGAGCGCGCGCTGCAGGAGCTCGACATCCCCGAGCTCGACCCCGACCGCGCGTTCAGCTGGAGCCCCGGCCTGTTCGCGGCGCGTGCCGCCGTGCTCGAAGAGCTCGGACGCACCGACGAGGCGGCGCAGTGGCAGCACCGCGCCGAGGTCGCCGAGCAGGCGCTGGATGCCGTCGACGCCGACCGTGAAGTGCTCGAGATCGACGAGATCGAGGAGCTGGTGCTCGACGACGACGCGCCGGAAGGCGATGCGGCGCCCGCGCGGACGGACGCCTGATGGCGCTGTTCGCGCGCCGTGACGCGGCGGCGGCTGGTCGCACCCCGCTCGACGACGTGGACGTGGTGCTCGCCGACCTCGACGGCGTGGTGTACGCCGGGCCGGGCGCACTGCCGTACGCGGTGGAGAGCCTCAACCGCGCCGGTGAGAGCCGGCGGCTGGGCTACATCACCAACAACGCCTCGCGCCGCGACGCGGCGGTGGCCGAACACCTTCGTGAACTGGGTTTGATCGCGACCCGGCCCGACGACATCGTGACGAGCCCGCAGGCAGCGATGCGCCTGCTGCGCGCCCGGGTCGCAGCGCCCGCGACGATCCTCGTCGTCGGCGGCGACGGCCTCGTGCACGAGCTGGAGAAGGCGGGCTACACCGTCACCCGCAGCGCGGACGACGCGCCTGCCGCCGTCCTGCAGGGCTTCGCGCCCGAGGTCGGCTGGGCGCAGCTGGCCGAGGCCGCCTATGCACTGGCGACGCCGGAGGACGAGGGCGGCATCCCGTGGATCGCCACCAACACCGACTGGACGATCCCGCAGGCGCGCGGGATCGCGCCGGGCAACGGCACCCTGGTGTCGGCGGTGCACACCGCGATCGGCCGCCTCGCCGTCGTGGCCGGCAAGCCCGAGCGCCCGATCTTCGACGAGGCGGTGGCGCGGTTCGAGGCGCGGCATCCGCTGTTCATCGGCGATCGCCTCGACACCGACATCGCCGGCGCACAGGCCGCTGGGATCGACTCGGTGCTCGTGCTGACGGGCATCGATCGGCCGAAGCACCTGTTGGCGGCTCCGCCGAACTCGCGCCCGACGTTCATCCTCGGCGACCTGCGCGAGCTGCACGAGGAGTACCCCGACACCGTCGTCGCGGGCGACGTCACGTCGGTGCGCGACGCCGCCGTGCGCATCGACGGCCCCGACATCCACATCGTCTCGGCGGGCACGCGCCCCATCGACCTCGTGCGCGCCGGCTGTGCCGCGATCTGGGCGACCGGCCGTGCGATCTACGGCTTCCGCGTGCCCGAGCGCCTTTACGCCGACCCCTTCCACCGGCCGTAGCGCGCCGCGCGCACCTCGGGCAGGGCGCCTAACTCAGGCAGAACGGGCGCTCGCGCCCCGGATCCGGCCCGAAACGCCGATTCTGCCTGAGTTGCGCCCACTGCAGCGCCGGGCCGAGCGCCGTCGCCTATCCTGGAGCAGTGGACGAGCTGCACGACGACCGGAACCGCGACGACCTGCTGTCCGCGCTCGAGGTCATCCCTGTGCTCGAGGTGATCGAGGCGCAGCCGCTCGCCGAGCGCGCCGCTGCCTACGGCGCGCTGCACGATGAACTGACCCGGCGGCTGGAGTCGGGCCCGCGCGACGCGTCGGCGTAGGCGTCGGCATGCGACTGGACGCGGCGATCGCCGCGCGCGGCCTCGCCCGCTCGCGCACGCAGGCCGCCCGGCAGATCGAGGCCGGCCTCGTGACGGTCGACGGCGTCGGGGTCGTGAAGCCGTCGGCGCAGGTCGGCGACGACGCGGCGATCGTCGTCGCAGGGGTGGACCACTACGTCAGCCGCGGCGCGTACAAGCTTCTCGCGGCGCTCGACGCGTTCGGCCTCGATGTCGCCGGGCGCGCGTGCCTCGACCTTGGTGCGTCGACGGGAGGCTTCACGCAGGTGCTGCGCGAACGGGGCGCCGCGCAGGTCGTCGCGGTCGACGTCGGCCACGGCCAGCTCGCGCCGCAGGTCGCGGTCGACGGGGGAGTGGTCGCCGTCGAAGGCTTCAACGTGCGGTACATGACCTCGGCGTCCCTCGCCGACGCCGCCGGTGTGGACACGCCGCCCGACATCGTGGTCGGCGACCTCTCGTTCATCTCCCTCACGCTGGTGCTGCCGGCGATCGCGGAGGTGGCGGCGCAGGATGCCGAGATCGTGCTGCTCGTCAAGCCGCAGTTCGAGGTCGGCCGCACCGGGGTGCGTGAGGGGCTCGTGACCGACCCCGCGGCCCGTGCCGACGCCGTCGCCGGCGTGCTCTGGGCGGCGTGGGACGCGAACCTCGGCACGTTCGGCGTCATCGCCTCGCCGATCGTCGGCACGCACGGCAACAGCGAGTTCCTCGTGCAGCTGCGCCCCGTGGCGGGGCCAGAGCGGCCGGGCAATCCGACAGAATGGATGCAGACGATCGACCGACTGGCGGGAGTGAGATGAGCGAGGCGACGCAGCGCGACATCCTCGTCGTCGCGCACGCGGGGCGCGAGAACACGGTCACCGCCGCGCGGCGCGTCATCGCCGACCTCACGGCGGCCGGAGCCCGCGCCGTCCTGCCCGCCGACGAGGAGGGCCTGGTCGCTGCCCTCGCCGACCTGGGGTCGATCGCCGTGCTCGGCGCCGACGTCCCCGTCGACCGGATCGAACTCGCGATCGTCCTGGGCGGCGACGGCACGATCCTGCGCGCCGCGGAGCTCGTGCGCGACGGGACGGCGCCGATCCTCGGCATCAACATGGGTCACGTCGGATTCCTCGCCGAGATCGAGGCCGACGTCATCGACGATGCGATGCGCCGCGTCATCGACCGCGACTACCAGGTCGAAGAGCGCATGACCCTCGCCGTCCGCGTGAAGGATGCCGCGGGCACCACGATCTACGACACCTGGGCGCTGAACGAAGCCACCGTCGAGAAGGCCTCGCGCGAGCGCATGATGGAGGTCGTCATCGAGGTCGACGGGCGCCCGCTGTCGAGCTTCGGCTGCGACGGCGTCGTCGTCTCGACCCCGACCGGGTCGACGGCGTACAACTTCTCCGCCGGAGGCCCCGTCATCTGGCCCACCGTGGAGGCGATCGCCGTCGTGCCGCTGTCGGCGCACGCCCTGTTCGCCCGGCCGCTCGTCGTCGGACCCGAGGCGACGGTCGCGATCGAGGTGCTGGCGCGCACCGACGGCACCGGCATCCTGTGGTGCGACGGTCGCCGCTCGCACGACCTGCCGCCCGGCGCCCGCGTCGTCGTCGGCCGCGCGCCGCAGCCGGTGCGCCTCGCGCGTCTGCATCCGGCGCCGTTCACCGACCGGCTCGTGCGCAAGTTCCAGCTGCCGGTCGCCGGGTGGCGCGGGCCGGTGGCGCTCGCGACCGACGCGATCTCGACGATGGATGCCGGCGCACCGGAGTCGGGCGCGTGATCGAGCAGATCACCCTGCGCGATCTCGGCGTCATCGCGCAGGCGACGCTGGAGATCGGTCCGGGGTTCACCGCCATCACGGGTGAGACCGGCGCCGGCAAGACGATGGTCGTGACCGGCCTCGGCCTGTTGCTGGGGGCGCGCGCCGACTCCGGCGTCGTGCGCTCCGGCGCCGCGCAGGCCGTCGCCGAGGGGGTGTGGGTGGTGCCGGATGCCGGCGCCGTCGCCGACCGCGTCGCCGACGCCGGCGGAGAGGTCGAGCCGATCGGCGCGGGGCGGGGCGAGCTGTACCTCGCGCGCACGGTGACCGCCGAGGGCCGCAGCCGTGCCAGCGTCGGCGGACGCTCGGCGCCGGCGGGCGTGCTCGCCGACCTCGCCGAGCAGCTGGTCGTCGTGCACGGGCAGTCCGACCAGCTCAGGCTGCGGTCGGCCGCCGCGCAGCGCGACGCCCTCGACCGGTTCGGCGGGGCCGACATCGACGGGGCGCTCGCCACGTACCGCGATGCGTTCGCGCACGCCAAGGCGCTGTCGGCCGAACTCGCCGACCTCGTCGCGCACCGCGACGCCCGCGCCGCGGAGGCGGCGCAGCTGCGCGCCGCCCTCGCCGAGCTGGAGCAGCTCGACCCGCAGCCGGGGGAGGACGTCGACCTCGCGCAGCGCGCCGAGCGGCTCGCGAACGCCGAAGAGCTGCGCTACGCCGCGACGCTCGCGCACAGCGCGCTCTCGGGTGGCGGGGCGCTGTCGGGCGAGGGCGATGGACCGGATGCCGGCATCCTGCTGGCCGAGGCGCGCCGCGCACTGGAGCGGGTCGCGCGCTCCGACGAGGCGCTCGCCGCCCACGTCGCGACGCTCGACGACCTCGGCTACCGCGTCGCCGACCTCGCGACCGAGCTGAGCGGCTACCTCGCCGACCTCGACGAGTCCGGTCCGCACGAACTGGCCGCCGTCGAGGAGCGCCGGGCCGCCATCGGCGCGCTCGTGCGTACGCACGGCAGCCTCGACGCCGCGCTCGCGCTGCGCAGCGACGGCGCGCTGCGCCTGGCGGAGCTGGACGACGACGGCGACCGCGTCGAGCGGCTGCAGGCCGAGGCCCAGGCCGCGGCATCCGCCCTCGACGACGCGGCCGACGCGCTCACCCGGGCGCGCACGGCGGCCGCCGACCGCCTGTCCGCCGCCGTCACCGACGAGCTGCGGGCGCTCGCCCTGCCCGACGCGCGCGTCGTCGTCGCCGTGGAACCGGGGGCCGCGACCGCCGCGGGGCGCGACGACGTCGCGATTCTGCTGGCGCCGCACGCCGGAGCCGAGCCGCGTCCGGTCGCGCGGAGCGCCTCGGGCGGCGAGCTCAGCCGCGTCATGCTCGCGATCGAGGTCGTCATCGCGGGCGTCGACAGCGTGCCGACGTTCGTGTTCGACGAGATCGACGCCGGCATCGGGGGCGCCGCCGCGATCGAGGTCGGGCGGCGCCTCGCCCGGCTGGCCGAGACGAGCCAGGTCATCGTCGTCACCCACCTCGCCCAGGTCGCAGCCTTCGCCGGCAACCACCTGTCGGTCGTGAAGGGCTCGGACGGGTCGGTGACCGCCTCCAGCGTGCGTGCCCTCGCCGGCGCCGAGCGTGAGGCCGAGATGGCGCGCCTGCTGTCGGGGCTGTCCGACTCGGCGACGGCGCTGGAGCACGCCCGCGAGCTGCTCGCCCTCGGCGCGGCCTGATAGGATGAAAGCCCGTGACGGACACTTCTTCGAACGCGGACATTCAGAACGGCACCACCAAGCACATCTTCGTGACGGGCGGTGTCGTTTCGTCGTTGGGGAAGGGTCTCACCGCCGCGAGTCTCGGCAACCTGCTCACCGCGCGGGGCCTGCGCGTCGTGATGCAGAAGCTCGATCCGTATCTGAACGTCGACCCCGGCACGATGAACCCGTTCCAGCACGGCGAGGTCTTCGTCACCGACGACGGCGCCGAGACCGACCTCGACATCGGGCACTACGAGCGCTTCCTCGACATCGAGCTGAGCCAGGCCGCCAACGTCACCACGGGCCAGATCTACTCGCAGGTCATCGCGCGCGAACGCCGCGGAGAATACCTCGGCGACACCGTTCAGGTCATCCCGCACATCACCGACGAGATCAAGCGCCGCATGCGCCTGCAGGCCGATGAGAGCCCCAAGCCCGACGTCATCATCACCGAGATCGGCGGCACGGTCGGCGACATCGAGTCGCAGCCGTTCATCGAGTCGGCCCGCCAGATCCGCCACGAACTGGGCCGGGGGAACGTCTTCTTCGTGCACGTCTCGCTCGTGCCGTTCATGGGCGCCTCGGGCGAGCAGAAGACCAAGCCCACGCAGCACTCCGTGGCGGCGCTGCGGTCGATCGGCATCCAGCCCGATGCGCTCGTGCTGCGCAGCGACCGCCCCGTCACCGAGTCGAACAAGCGCAAGATCGCGCTCATGTGCGACGTCGACGAGGATGCCGTCGTCAACGCCGTCGACGTCCCGTCGATCTACGACATCCCCACGATGCTCCACGAGCAGGGCCTGGACGCGTACATCGTCGACGCGCTCGGGCTCACAAAGGCCGCCGAGGTCGATTGGTCGCGGTGGAGCAAGGTGCTGCAGGCCGTGCACAACCCCAAGCACGAGGTCACGATCGGTCTCGTCGGCAAGTACATCGATCTGCCCGATGCGTACCTGTCGGTCACCGAGGCGCTCAAGGCCGGCGGATTCGCGCAGGAGACGAAGGTCTCGGTCCAGTGGATCCCGTCCGACCTGTGCGAGACGCCGGAGGGCGCGGAGAAGGCCCTCGGGGCGCTGGACGGCATCGTCGTTCCGGGGGGTTTCGGCATCCGGGGCATCGAAGGCAAGCTCGGCGCGCTCAGGTTCGCGCGCGAGCAGGGGATCCCGACGCTCGGCATCTGCCTCGGCCTGCAGTGCATGGTCATCGAGTACGCGCGCAATGTCGCCGGGATCGAGGGCGCGTCGTCGAGCGAGTTCGACCCCGACACGGCCCACCCCGTCATCGCGACGATGGCCGAGCAGGTCGACATCCTCGAAAGCGGCGACCTGGGCGGCACGATGCGCCTCGGCCTGTACCCGGCCGACCTCGTCGAGGGGTCGGTCGCGGCGGAGGTCTACGGCGCGACCCGCGCGTCGGAGCGCCACCGTCACCGCTACGAGGTCAACAACCGCTACCGCGATCAGATCGCGGAGGCCGGCCTCTCGTTCTCGGGCCTGTCGCCCGACCAGGGCCTCGTCGAGTACGTCGAGCTGCCGCGCGCGGTGCACCCGTACTACATCGCGACGCAGGCGCACCCCGAGCTGCGCTCGCGGCCGACCGAGGCCAACCCGCTGTTCCGCGGGCTCGTCGCGGCGGCGCTCGAGCGGCACCGCGCGAGCGAGCTGTTCGAGGTCGAGGATGAGTGAGCCGGGCGCGGGCCCGGATGCCGCGGGGGCGTTGCGGGACGACGCGTTCGAGGTCCGGGTCACCGGGACATCGACGCCGTTCGTCGGCAAGGTGTGGAACATCCGCCGCGACGAGTTCGACTACAACGACGAGACCATCGTCCGCGAGTACATGGACCACACCGGCGCCGTCGCGGTGCTCGCGCTCGACGACGACGAGCGGATGCTGCTGATCAAGCAGTACCGCCATCCCGTGCGCATGCGTGACTGGGAGATCCCGGCGGGCCTGCTCGACATCGCCGAGGAAGACGCACTCGCCGCCGCGCAGCGGGAACTGGCCGAGGAGGCCGACCTGACCGCCGGCCGCTGGGACGTGCTGGCGGAGTTCTGGACGACCCCGGGCGGCAGCGACGAGGCCATCCGCATCTATCTCGCGCGCGAGCTCGCGCCGACGGCATCCGCCTTCGCGCGGGATGCCGAGGAGGCCGACATCGAGGTGCGCTGGGCGCCCCTCGACGAGGTCGTCGACGCCGTGCTCGCCCGCCGGGTGCAGAACCCGTCGCTCGTGATCGGGGCGCTCGCCGCCCACGCGTCGCGCGCCCGCGGCTGGGCGACGCTCGCACCCGACGACGCCCCGTGGCCGCGGCGACCGCGCGCCATCGGAGACGGCGAGAGCGACGACGGTGCTCATCCGTCGCGAACCACGCCCATCGCGTCAGATGGCCACGATTCGTGCCGGATGGGTGCGGGCCACGAGTTTCATCCGTCGCGAATCACGCCCAATGCGCCGGATGGCCACGATTCGCGCCGGATGGGTGCGGGTGGAGCCGCTGATCCGTCACAAATCGGGGCTATCGCGCCGGATGACGCCGATTCGCGCCGGATGGGTGAGGGTGCGGGCGCCGCGGGGGAGGCCGTCGAGGAGGCGGGAGAGCCCGCCCCGTGAAGCTCGACCGCGCCGTCGACGCCTACCTGAGGCACATCACGATCGAGCGCGGGCTGTCGGCGCACACCGTCGCGGCGTACCGGCGCGACCTCGCCGGATACTGCGCGTGGCTCGCGGCGCACGACGCGTCCGACACGGATGCCGTCACCCCGGCGCTCGTGGCGGCCTTCGCGGCCGAGCGGGCGTCGGCCCAGCCGCCGCCGGCGGCGACGTCGCTCGCGCGGCTGCAGTCGTCGGTGCGCGGGCTGCACCGCTTCCTCGTGCGGGAGGGCGTCGCCGATGCCGACCCCAGTGACCGGCTGCGCCCGCCCAAGGCGCCGCAGCGGCTGCCGAAGGCCCTGTCGATCGCGCAGATCGAAGCGCTGCTCGACGCCGCCGGGCCGGTGCCCGGCGACGCCGTCGACACCGACATCATCCGCCTGCGCGACCGGGCACTGCTGGAGTTGCTGTACGCGACCGGCGCGCGGGTGTCGGAGGTCATGCAGCTCGACGTCGACGACCTCGCGCACGGCGATGTGTTGCGCGTGCGCGGCAAGGGGTCGAAGGAGCGGATCGTGCCGGTCGGCTCGTATGCCCGTGCCGCCGTCGACGCGTACCTCGCCCGGGCGCGGCCCGAGCTGTCGCGGCGCGGGAGGGCGACGCCGCGGCTGTTCCTCGGTGCGCGCGGGGCGCCGCTGTCGCGGCAGAGCGCGTGGCTCGTGATCCAGGGCGCCGCGCAGCGCGCCGGGCTGTCGGCGCACGTGTCCCCGCACACCTTCCGGCACTCGTTCGCAACGCATCTGCTGCAAGGTGGCGCCGACGTACGCGTCGTGCAGGAGCTGCTGGGCCACGCCTCCGTCGCGACGACCCAGATCTACACGCACGTCACCGTCGACGCGCTCCGCGACGTCTACCTCACCTCCCACCCCCGCGCCCGGTGACCCCCGGCGGCCGGCGGCCGGCCGCCCCGCCGCCCGGCCGCTCCGCCGCCCCGCCGCCGCCGCCCGCCCGCTGCGCCGTCGCGAAAAACGGAAATGTCGCGAAAAACGGACGGATGGTGCTCCGGGCATCCGTTTCTCGCGACATATCCGTTTCTCACGGCGGGGGATGCTGCATCCCCTGCGCCCGCGGCCGGTGACGATCGACGCGTGGCGGCGGGTGCCGATGCGGCGCCTGTGCGAGAATCGATCGAACCGGGTGCGTGCGGCGCCCAGGTGAGAGAGCCGGGGCGAGACAGCCCGGGTCAGAGAGCAGGAGCACCGGTGGCGGACAAGACGCGGGGGACGAAGAAGGCCTCGGGCGACACCCCGATCGGCCCGACGGGTCGTCCGTATCACGGCTTCCCGACCCCGGCCCCCCTGACCAGCCACGGCCCCGCCCGCATCATCTCCCTCTGCAACCAGAAGGGCGGCGTCGGCAAGACGACGACGACGATCAACCTGGCGGCATCCCTCGCGCAGTATGGGCGCAAGGTGCTCGCGGTCGACTTCGACCCGCAGGGTGCGCTGTCGGCGGGACTCGGCATCGCGACCCACGACGTGCCCACCGTGTACGACCTGCTGCTGGACACCAAGCGCGACCCGCACGAGGTCATCGTGCACACCGCGATCGACGGGCTCGACGTCATCCCGGCGAACATCGACCTGTCGGCCGCCGAGGTGCACCTCGTGAACGAGGTCGCCCGCGAGACGATCCTCTCGCGTGTGCTGCGCAAGGTCGCGGGGGAGTACGACGTCATCCTCGTCGACTGCCAGCCCTCGCTCGGCCTCTTGACGGTCAACGCGCTCACGGCGAGCCACGGCGTGCTGATCCCGCTGGAGTGCGAGTTCTTCGCCCTGCGCGGCGTCGCCCTGCTCATCGAGACGATCGACAAGGTGCGCGACCGGCTGAACCCGTCGATCGAGCTCGACGGCGTGCTCGCCACGATGTACGACCCGCGCACGCTGCACTCCCGCGAGGTGCTGGAGCGCGTCGTCGAGGCGTTCGGCGACGACGTGCTGGAGACCGTCATCGGCCGTACGGTGAAGTTCCCCGACGCGTCGGTGTCGGGGGTGCCCATCACGACGTTCGCGCCGGAGCACGCGGCCGCCCAGGCCTACCTGCGCCTCGCGCGGGAGCTGGTCGCTCGTGGCGCCGTCGCCTGAAGAAGAACCGGATGCCGGCGGCTTCCGCGTCTCGCTCGGCAACTTCGACGGGCCGTTCGATCTGCTGCTGACCCTCCTCGGCAAGCACGAGCTCGACATCACCGAGAT
Organism: Microbacterium sp.; assembly: GCF_047602155.1. Lineage (GTDB taxonomy): Bacteria > Actinomycetota > Actinomycetes > Actinomycetales > Microbacteriaceae > Microbacterium. The sequence continues at coordinate 2,226,233 of NZ_JASGHZ010000001.1, forward strand.
CGCGCTCAGCAAGGTCACCGACGAGTTCATCTCGTACCTGGGGGGTCTGGATGCCGACGAGGAGCTGGAGCAGGCATCCGAGTTCCTTGTCGTGGCGGCGACCCTCCTCGACATGAAGGTCGCGGGGCTGCTGCCGCAGGGCGAGCTGGTCGATGCCGAGTCGGTCGCGCTCCTCGAGGCCCGCGACCTGCTGTTCGCGCGGCTGCTGCAGTACCGCGCGTTCAAGGAGGTGTCGGCGTGGTTCGAGCGCAGCATCCGCCGGGAAGACCGCCGGCACGTGCGCGCCGTGCGCCTCGACGAGAAGTACCGCCGCGCCGTGCCCGAGCTCATCTGGACGCTGTCGAAAGACGACTTCGCCGCCATCGCGATGCTCGCCTTCGCGCCGAAGGAGATCCCGCACGTCGGCCTGGACCACCTGCACGCGCCGCTCATCTCGATCCGCGAGCAGGCGGCCGTCGTCGTGACGCTGCTGCGGGATGCCGGCACCCTGAACTTCCGCGAGCTGATCGCGGGGGTGGGGCAGGCGGGCATCGTCGTGGCGCGCTTCCTTGCCGTGCTGGAGCTGTACCGGCACGCCGCCATCTCGTTCGACCAGCTGGAGCCGCTCGGCGAGTTGACGCTGCGCTGGACCGCCGAGCGCTGGTCCGAAGAGAACCTCGCCACGTTGGGAGCCGACTATGACCGATGAGCCGACCGCCGACTCCTCGACGAGCCCGGGGACCGTGTTCCCGGACGTCGAACAGGCGCGGCGAGACGAAACGTCCGAGCCGCAGCGCTCGCAGGAGCCGGTCGACGTCGCGCGACGGCTCGAGGCGATCCTGCTCGTCGTGGACGAGCCGCAGAGCCTCGTCGCGCTCGCCGCCGCCGTCGGGTCTCCCGTGCCCGCCGTCCGGCAGGCCGTCGAGGGGCTCGTCGCCGACTACGACGGCGAGGCCGCAGGCCCGCGCCGCGGGTTCGAGCTGCGCGAGGTCGGCGGCGGCTGGCGGCTGTACGTGCGCGAGGAGCACGACGACGTCGTGTCGGAGTTCGTCAACGCGCAGGCTCCCACTCGCCTGTCGCAGGCGGCACTGGAGACCCTGGCCGTCATCGCGTACAAGCAGCCGGTGACGCGCAGCCAGGTGGCATCCATCCGCGCCGTCAACGTCGACTCCGTCGTGCGGACACTCGTCGGCCGGGGCCTTGTCACCGAACTGTTCACCGACCCCGACACCGGCGCCATCAACTACGGCACGACGGACGCGCTGCTCGTGAACCTCGGGATCAACTCCCTCGACGAGCTGCCGCACATCTCTCCGCTGCTCGACGACGGATCCGACGGCTTCGACACGGAGGTGCTCCGGTGACGGCCTCTGAGCCCGAGGGCGTGCGCCTGCAGAAGGTGCTGGCGAACGCGGGGGTCGCGTCGCGGCGGGTGTGCGAGCAGTACATCGCCCAGGGGCGCGTGCGGGTCAACGGCGCCGTCGTGACCGAACTGGGGACGCGGATCGACCCGGCACGCGACCTCGTGGACGTCGACGGCACGGCGATCCAGCTCGACGCGACCAAGCGCTACCTCATGCTCAACAAGCCCACCGGGGTCGTCTCGTCGATGAAGGACGAGCAGGGCCGTCCCGACCTGCGCCGGTTCACGAAGGACTGGCCCGAGCGCCTCTACAACGTGGGACGACTGGATGCCGAGACCAGCGGACTGCTCGTCCTCACGAACGACGGCGACCTCGCGCATGTGCTGGCGCATCCGTCGTTCGGGGTCACGAAGGTGTACATCGCGAAGGTGACCGGTCGCGTGACGCCCGCGACGATCTCGCGGTTGACGAAGGGGATCGAGCTGGACGACGGGCCGATCGCGGCGGACAGGGCGCGGCTGCTCGACACCTCGGGCGGCACGAGCCTGGTCGAGCTGACGCTGCACTCGGGGCGCAACCGGATCGTGCGGCGGATGATGGCGGAGGTGGGGCATCCGGTCGTCGAGCTGGTGCGGCGCCAGTTCGGGCCGCTGCACCTGGGCACCCTCCCGGCGGGCGGGGCGCGCGAGTTGACTACAGTGGAACGCGGCGCGCTGCTGACCATCGCGCGCGAGGCTGCCGCTCCCTCCCGGAGCCCCGAGGCGCCCACGACCCCCGAGGCGGAGAAGAAGTGACCGACCAGCGCACCCGTGCGGCACGCACGTCCGGTACGGTGCGCGTCGTCGGTGCGGGCCTGCTCGGGTCGAGCATCGGGCACGCGCTGCGCGCGCTGGGCGTCGACGTCGTGCTCGCCGACGCCTCGCCCGCGCAGCTGCGGCTGGCGATCGACTACGGCGCCGGACGCGCGGCGCACGGCGACGACCGTCCCGCGCTCGTCGTGGTCGCCGTTCCGCCGGACGTCGTCGCCGACGTCGTCGCACGCGAGCTCGCCGCCTACCCGGATGCCGTCGTCACCGACGTCGCGAGCGTCAAGCTCGACCCCCTCGCCGCGCTGCGAGGGCGCGGCATCGACCTCACGCACTACATCGGGTCGCATCCGATGGCCGGGCGTGAGCGCGGCGGGGCGATCTCGGCGCGCGCCGACATCTTCGTCGGCCGGCCGTGGGTCGTGTGCCGCGACGACGAGACCCCGGCATCCGACCTCGCCCTCGTGGAAGGGCTTGCGCTCGATCTCGGTGCGACGCCGATCGAGATGACGCCCGAAGAGCACGACCGCGCCGTCGCGCTCGTGTCGCACGTGCCGCAGCTCGTGGCGTCGCTGCTGGCCGGGCGCTTCGTCGACGCCCCCGACGACCTGCTGCGCCTGGCCGGGCAGGGCGTGCGCGACACGACCCGCATCGCCGCATCGGCGCCCGAGCTCTGGGTGCAGATCCTCGGTGCGAACTCGGCACCGGTGGTCGATGTGCTCGACGCGCTCGCCGACGACCTGCGCGACGTCGCCGACGCGCTGCGCGCCCCCGACACGCCCGGAGCACGGCGCGCCGTCGCCGACACGATCCGTCGCGGCAACGACGGCGTCGAGCGTCTGCCCGGCAAGCACGGGCAGAACCGTCGCTTCGAGAGCCTCGTCGTCATGGTCGACGACACCCCCGGCCAGCTGGGCCGGCTGTTCGGCGAACTCGGCGACCTCGGCATCAACGTCGAGGATCTGCGGCTGGAGCACTCGCCGGGCGCCCAGTTCGGCCTCGCCGAGATCAGCGTCGCACCGAGCGTCCTGCATCACGCGCAGGAGGGTCTCGTGGCCCGCGGCTGGAAGATTGCGAGCATCCCGTCATGACGTTCACCGTCGCCGTCGACGGCCCGGCCGGGTCGGGCAAGTCCAGCGTCTCGAAGCAGGCCGCGCGCCGGCTCGGGTTCGGCTACCTCGACACCGGTGCCGCGTACCGCGCCCTGGCCTGGCATGTGATCGAGCAGGGCGGCGACACCGCGGATGCCGATGCGGTGCGGGCCGCGGCGGCCGATTTCCCGTACGCCATCTCGCTCGACCCCGACGACTACTGGGTGCGGGTCGGCGGGGCCGACGTGACCGCGGCGATCCGCGAGCCGCGGGTGTCGGCCGCCGTCAGCGGCGTCGCGCGGGTGCCCGCCGTGCGCGAGCAGGTGAACGCGCTGTTCCGCGCGCTCGTCGACGACTCCGGCCGCCCGGGCGTCGTGGTCGAGGGCCGCGACATCACGACCGTCGTCGCCCCCGACGCGCCGGTGCGCATCCTCCTGACGGCGTCGCCGTCGGTGCGCGCGGCGCGGCGCAGCGCCGAGCTGACGACGCAGGATGCGGCATCCGTCGCCGACGCCCTGCACCGCAGGGATGCCGCCGACAGCCAGGTCGTCGACTTCCTCACCGCCGCGGCAGGCGTGACGGTGGTCGATTCGACCGATCTCGATTTCACGCAGACCGTGGATGCCGTCCTGGACATCGTCGCGGCCGCGTCACAGCAGCAGGGAGGCTCGCATGAGCGCTGAAGACGAGTACGAGGGTGGCGCCGACCACCTCGAAGAGAAGCTCGCGGACCTCGACGAGGAACTGGCCGACCAGCGCGCGGCGGCGCTGCGCGAGTCGCTCGCCGACTACGACCTCGACGACGACGACGCGTACCTGCTGGCCGGGCTCACCGCCGGAGGCGAGGTCGTCGAGATGCTGCCGGCGCTGCCGGTCGTCGCGATCGTGGGGCGGCCGAACGTCGGCAAGTCCGCGCTGGTCAATCGCATCCTCGGGCGCCGCGAGGCCGTCGTCGAGGACACGCCGGGCGTCACGCGCGACCGCGTGACCTACAAGGCCGAGTGGATGGACCGGAAGTTCACGCTCGTCGACACCGGCGGGTGGGAGCCCGACGCGCGCGGCATCGACCGCTCGGTCGCGGCGCAAGCCGAGGTCGCGATCGACCTGTCCGACGTCGTGCTGTTCGTCGTGGACGCCATGGTCGGCGCGACGGCGACCGACGAGGCCGTCGTGCGGCTGCTGCGCAAGACGCGCAAGCCGGTGTTCCTCGTGGCGAACAAGATCGACGATGCCCGGCAGGAGCCCGAGGCCGCGGCGCTGTGGAACCTAGGACTGGGGGAGCCGCATCCGGTGTCGGCGATCCACGGGCGCGGCGTCGCCGACCTGCTCGACGAGGTCATGAAGGTGCTGCCGGAGGTCTCGGCGGTCGCCAAGAACGAGCTGGGCGGGCCGCGCCGCGTCGCGATCCTCGGGCGCCCCAACGTCGGCAAGTCGTCGCTGCTGAACAAGGCGGCCGGTGAGGAACGGGTCGTCGTCAACGAGCTGGCCGGCACGACGCGCGACCCGGTCGACGAGATCGTGGAGCTGGGCGGAAAGCTCTGGCGGCTCGTGGACACCGCCGGCATCCGTCGCCGGGTGCACCTGCAGCAGGGCGCGGACTTCTACGCGTCGCTGCGCACGTCGGCCGCGCTGGAGAAGGCCGAGGTCGCCGTCGTCGTGCTCGACGTGACGCAGCCGGTGAGCGAGCAGGACGTGCGGATCATCGACCTCGTGCTCGAGTCGGGGCGTGCCCTGGTGCTGGCCTTCAACAAATGGGACCGGCTGAACGACCTCGACATGGAGAACATCGATCGGCGCCGGTACCTCGAGCGGGAGATCGAGCAGGATCTCGCGCACGTCGCGTGGGCGCCGCGGGTGAACCTGTCGGCGCGCACCGGGCGGCACCTCGACAAGCTCGTGCCCGCGCTCGAGACGGCGCTGGAATCGTGGGATCAGCGCATCTCGACGGGCAAGTTCAACGCGTTCCTGGCGGAGCTGGTCGCCGAGCACCCGCACCCGGTGCGCGGCGGCAAGCAGCCGCGCATCCTGTTCGGGACGCAGGCGGCGACCCGGCCGCCGACGTTCGTGCTGTTCACGACCGGGTTCCTCGACCCCGGCTACCGTCGCTTCATCCAGCGGCGCCTGCGCGAGCTGTTCGGCTTCGAGGGCACGCCCATCGTGCTGAACATGCGGGTGCGCGAGCGCCGGCAGCGCTGACGCGGCGCGGGTGCGACGCCGGCGGCGTGTGTGCGGCGGCGGCGTGTGTGCGGCGGCGTGTCGGTGTGGTGGCGCTTTGGCGGGTCGGCGCGCGTTGCGAAAAACGGATATGTCGCGAAATACGGACGGTTGGGGCCGTCGGCATCCGTTTCTCGCGATTCTTCCGTTTTTCGCGACACGGGGATGCCGGCGGGTGGGGCATGCCGGGGCATGGCGCATGCCGGGGGATGGCGCATGCCGGGGCATGGCGCGGTGGCGGATGCCGGGGCATGGCGCGGTGGCGGATGCCGGGGCATGGCGCATGCCGGGGGCGCGGTGCGGCGCGATGCGGGCGGCGGCGGCGCGGCGGGTGTCGCGCGCGCCGGGCGGGGCGGCTCTTTCATCCGTCGCACAGTGCCCTCATCCCGGCGTGTGGCGATGGTTTGGGACGGATGAACGGGCTGCCGCTCCATTCGTCCGTCGCAAAGTGCGGCCATCCGGCGCGGTGAGCGCGCTGTGCGACGGATGAAACCGTACGTGCCGTGACGCCGCAGGCCTCACGGCGGCGGCACGTGTGACAGGCTGGCAGGGTGACGATCGTCCCGCCCGCGCCCGGTGAGCCCCGTCGCCCGCAGGGGCCGCGCGACCCCGGCGACGCCTGGGTGGTGACCTCCGACGGCACCCGGTACTGGGGCCGGTTCGGTGCGGCCGGGCTGCTCGCGGTCGACCCCGAGCGCGGAGTGCTGCTGCAGCACCGCGTGGCCTGGAGCCACTTCGGCGACACGTGGGGGCTGCCCGGCGGCGCTCGACACGCGGGCGAGACAGCGCGCGCCGCCGCGCTGCGCGAGTCGGCCGAAGAGGCCGGTGTGCCCGCCGATGCTGTCCGCCCGCGGCTCATCAGCGTCTTCGACGCCGAGGCGTGGACGTATTCGACCGTGGTCGCCGACGTCGTGGAGTCGTTCGAGCCGGTCATCAGCGACCCGGAGAGCCGCGAGTTGGCCTGGGTGCCCGTGGAAGCCGTCGACTCCTACCCCCTGCATCCGGGGTTCGCCGCGTCGTGGCCGCGACTGCGAGTCCTGTTGCCGGTGCGTCCCGCGGTCGTCGTCGATGCGGCGAACGTCGTCGGCTCGGTGCCCGACGGGTGGTGGAAGGATCGCGCCGGCGCCGCAGCGCGGCTGCTGACCGAGGTCGGCGCGCTCGCCTCGCGCGGGATGGATGCCGGGGTGCTCGACCTGCCGGAGCGCACCTGGTTCCCCGAGGTGCACGTCGTGTTGGAGGGCGCGGCGCGTGGCGCGGCCGACGTCCCAGCGGCCGACGCCCCTGGAGCCAACGTCCCTGGAGCCGACGTCCCAGCGGCCGACGCCCCTGGAGCCAACGTCCCTGGAGCCGACGTCCCTGGAGCCAACGGTCGTGGAGCCAACGGTCGTGGAGTAGAGGTCGTGCGGGCGGAGGGCCACGGCGACGACGCGATCGTCACCGTCGCCGAGCGGCTGATCGCCGCGGGTCGCGCGGTGACGGTGGTCACCAGCGACCGGGGTCTCGGCGAGCGCGCGGCGGGTGCCGGCGCCGCCGTGCGGCCGGTCTCGTGGCTGCGCGGGCAGCTGCCGGCGCGATGACGCCGGTGCGGCGGATCTCCGCGGCGGTCGTGCTGCTCGCGGTGGTGGCGGCCGGGCTGGGCGTGCATCTGATGCTGCCCGACTCGGCGGCCACAGACATCGCCGGCGATGCGCTGTACGTCGCCGCGGTCTACGCCTGCGCGGTGGTGCTCGCGCCGCGGGCGCGACCGGTGATCGTCGGCGCCCTGGTACTGGCGTGGTGCGTCGCCGTCGAGTTCTTCCAGCTGACGGGTCTTCCGATGGCGTGGGGATCCGGGTTTCCGCCGATCATGCTCGTGCTCGGGACGGTCTTCGACCCGCGCGACCTGGCGGTCTACGCCGTCACGGCGGTGGTGCTGGTGGCGGCGGATGCCGCGGTCCGCCGCGCCGCGATCCGACGGCACGGCGGCGCGGGCAACTGAGCGCAGCCGGCCACGCGGCTACTGCTCGCGACCGCGCAGGCGGTCGATGTCGCGGCGTTCGCGCTTGGTGGGGCGGCCGGCGCCGCGGTCGCGGACGGCGAGCTGGGCGACGGGCTCACGCACGGGCGTGCGGTCTTCGGCGGCCAGCGCCACCAGCGGCGCCCCGACCCGCTTGACGAGCAGTTGCCGCACAATGAGGATGCGGTCGAACCCCGCGATCCGTACGCGCACCTCGTCGCCGATCCGCACCGGCTGGGCGGCTTTCGCCTTGTCGCCGCCGATGCGCACGTGCCCGGCCCGGCACGCGGTCGTCGCGGCGGATCGGGTCTTGTAGACGCGCACGGCCCACAGCCACGCGTCGATCCGCACGGATGCCGGGGACTCGCTCACCCCATCGATTCTGCCCTGCCGGCGGCCGCCGTCACACCGTCAACGACACGATGGGGCGCGCCGGCGCGGGACGGGCGACCTCGGTGAACCCGGCATCCAGGAACGTCGACAGTGCGCCGTGGTACAGGTCGTTCGACGACGTCTTCTTCACCGTCGTGTCGACGGGGTAGCCCTCGATCACCCGCGCCCCGTGCCGGCGCGCGTGGGTGACGGCGGCGTCCAGGAGTTCGCCGGCGATGCCCTCGCCGCGATGCTCGCGCCGCACGACGAAGCAGGTCACCGCCCAGACCGACGGGTCGTCCATCGGCTCGGGGGACTGCTGGAGGTTGCGGTTGTGCGCGATGCGTGGCTGTGCGGTGCGCGGCGCGACCTTCACCCACCCGACCGCCTCGCCGCCGGCGTACGCGACGAGGCCCGAGACGGGTGCGATGCGCAGATCGTCGCGGAGCATCTCGCGGCGCTGACCCGTCGTGGTCGTCTGCCAGTCTTTGCCGCGCAGCATCCACCACTGACACCAGCACGACGCGCCGTCGCCACCCCCGGTGAGTGCGTGTTCGACGTCGCCGAAACGTTCGACGGATGCCGACTCGATCACGATCTCGCTCATGACCCCGACGGTACTCCCCGCGTGGGACATCGGGTGGGGTCGTCGGTGACCGCTCCACAGCGTCACGTACGTTGGAGCCGAATCGCCGCTGCCAACGGCACGAGCTCATCGTCGAGAATCTCGATGACGAGTGCCGGCTGAACCCGGAAGTACTCGTGCACGACCACATTTCGGAGGCCCGCGATCGACGCCCAGGGGACTGCGCTGATCGACGCGAGGCTCCTCCTCGGGAAGCGCGCGCGCTGCCTCCCCGATGACGGCGAGGATGTCAGCGAAGCGCTCCTCGGCAGATCGACTCACAGTGCGATCATGTCGCGTCGCGCGGTCGCCGAGACCGGATCGCGCAACAGCTCATCCGTGACGACGTCCACGTCTACACCAAAGAGGCGACTGAGCTCCTCACCGATTCCCGCGACACGAAGCAGGGGATTGCCACCTGCGGGATCGAGGTCAACGAGCAAGTCGACGTCGCTCTCCAGACACGCGTCGCCTCGAGCAACCGATCCGAAGATCCGCGGATTGGCGGCACCTTAACGAGCGAGCACGCCGGCGAGCTCGACGCGGTTGGCGTCGACGATCGCGCGCAGCGCGCTCGTTCGCTCGGTGACGGTCGACATGACGACAGGATACGACCACACGAGATCCGGGTGCTGGTCCCCGCAACGTCATCGCGGGTTATCGGCCAACGACGAAACCCAACAGACCTGCCGCGGCTGGCTCTTCCCACGCCAGGGAAGAAAAGTTCCATTGCAATCGGTCGGTCTTGCCTGCGAGGACCGGCTCAACGAAGGTCAAACATGTTGCGAGCAGGTCGGCGAAACTCACCGGGGTCGACTGATCGAGCCTCTGCTTCCTCCGCCAGACCTCCCACTTGCGCTGCGCGAGTGCTCGCATATGTGACAGCAATGGGCCGAGTGGCTCCAGCTCAACATGGCGGTAGCGGGCGACAACACCGATCGCTTCCTGCAGGTCCGCACCTTCGACACTTCGGGAGTGGGCGATGGCCGCAATGTCGGTGAAGTCTCTCCAGCGAGTGTTCTGCTCTCCGCGTTCGAGCGCGGTGACGATCTTTTCCGCAAGCACCATGTGGTCCGGGTACCCGAGGAGTCGCAGCCTGCCACCCCACAGGAGTGGCAGGACCGCCTCTGTGGGTGCAGGCCAGATCGGGTCACCGAAGTTCACATCAATGTGCAGCGCGACCTGTGCCGTTGCCAACCGGGCAGTCATCTTGACCCGCACGCCGTTGTAGTCGGCTTCGTCGCGGGTCTGCGCACCGCTGACCGAGTCCTCATCGAATTCGAGCCCGTCCTCACGCTGGGCTGCGAGGATGTTACGCACGCGCTGTTCGACCTCGGGGATATCGTTCGCGAAACCGCGCGCAGCGAAGTCGATGTCGCGAGTCGGTCGACGTTCAGCAAAGGCCGCCATAAGCACACCGCCTTTGAGGACGAAGTCTGAGGCGAACTCTGATGCTGCGAGCCGTGCGAGGAAACCCTCCAGCGCGTAGAGGGTGATGTACTCGGCAGGGTCACGATCCTGCAACCTTGAGTAGCCGCGCGGGCGTGTTCCCTCTTCGGCGAAGCCAGCGCCTCAGCGCCTCGTGTGCGACATCGCTGCCTTCTTGGTGCATGAGCCGGAAGCAGTCGACGATGGTCCGCTCCGCCGAGTAAATTGCGACCCCCGCGCCTTCTCCGACGTCAACGTGCTCGCGTCCGATCGGAAAGGTCTTCGGGTCGAAGCTATGCCAACTCACGTTCGTCAGTCCGGCGGGCTGGTGGGTTCCACGTGGCAACGCGATGTCGGAGGCGAAAGGGATCGCATCGCTCAGATCATGGTGGACAAGAGCGCTCGTCAGGCACAGTGTTGCATCGTCTCGCAGCGCAGTTGCAGCGGCGAGCGCAGTGAAGGCTGGCGGGATGACATCGGGGCGCACGTAGACGCCACGCCCCACGCGCTCGATCTCGTCCCGGTCGAGCAGCGAGTAGACCTGGTCCTTGCTGAGACCCGCTGCGCGCGCGTCCTCGAGCGTGAACACAGACGCAAGCTCGTTCACGGCCACAGAACCCTCCTAACTCCTGACACATCAAGAGGATCTGTAGGCAGTTAGGCGGGCAAGGGACCTCTGTGGAACGTGGGTGCTGGTCTCTTGGTCGGCACACCCTGAGCCTGGATTCACCGATGAAGTTTGGATGTTGAGCGGGAGTCGTGACGCAGAAATGCCCCTCGGATCAGGGAACTCTTTCGGAGTCCCACGCCGTTTCCGCCAACGACGAAGCCCCGGCAGATCCTCAGATCTACCGGGGCTTTCTGTCGGGATGACAGGATTTGAACCTGCGACCCCCTGACCCCCAGTCAGGTGCGCTACCAAGCTGCGCCACATCCCGTTGTTGTCGCCCGAGAGGGCAACCCGACCAGCTTACAGGGTCTGCACGGATGCCGTGTCGGGGCGGCGGCGCATCGCACGGGGGCGGGGCGGCCCGCCGACACGGCCCGCGGGCACTGGCAACCGGCATCGGCGCCGGGCACGTGATAGGAAGGAGGGCATGGCGGGGGATGGCTCGGACCTGGCAACGGTTGCCGGGGTGGTGGGTCGTCCGCGGCTGTATCGGGTCTTGGATGCCCCAGATGTGCGGGTGTGCGTCGTCCAGGGGCCGAGCGGCAGCGGCAAGACGACGCTGCTGCGCAACTGGACCCGGTGCAGCGCCCAGGCCTCGCGGACCTGGGTATCGCTCAGCGCCGCCATCAACACCCGGCAGGCGTTCTGGCATCATCTGCTCAACAGTGCGACGCGACTGGGCGATGTGGATGAGGCTGACGCCGCGGCGATCCGTGAGCAGCTGAGCGTCGCCAGCGATCCGGTGCGGCTCGCGAGCAACCTGATCGCTGAGGCGGGGCCGGTCGTCATCGTGCTGGACGCTTACGAGAACCTCGGCGATGCGCAGGGCGCTGTCGACGCCGATCTCGCGCGTCTTGTGCGTGTGGCGCCCGACCTGCGATTGGTGATCACGACGCGCGCTCGCACGACGCTGATGGATCTCGTCCTTCCCGACGGCATCGTCCGCGTGATTTCGCTGAGCGAGCTGGCGCTGACCGCCGATGAGGTCGCCGACCTGATCGCGATGCGCACCGGCATCCACGATCACGCGCTGTCGGCGTCGGTCGCGGCCGCGACCCGCGGGTTCGCGCTCACCGTGCAGGCCGTCGTGCTCGTCCTGGCGCAGCTGGGCTCGGTGCCGCACCTGGAATCGCGGGAGTGGAGCACCGTGCTGGCGACGAGGCTGGAGTCGCTGCTGCCGGATCAGGTCGCGGTCCAGTTCGTCACCGACACCAGCGTGCCGCCGTACGTCGACGCGGAGCTTGCCGCGCGGCTCGGCGGGAGCGACGACGGCGTCGGGGACGCGTCGCGGATGTTCGACATGCTCGAGCGCAACGGATTCGGCCGCTGGATCCCGTACAGCAGACACCACTCGGTGTTCCAGTACGTCGACACCATCCGCGACAGCTTCCGCGCGAAGGCCGAGGAGGATGCCGATCGATTCCGCCGGTTGTGCACGACGACGGCGCTGTGGCTGCTGGAGAACGAAGAGGTCGTCGACCAGGCGCTGCAGTTCGCGATCGATGCCGGCGACTACGCACTGGCCGACCGGGTGTTCGTCTCGGTGGTCATCACCAACCCGGACAGCTACATCACCGACCGGTTCCTGGGTGCGCTCAGTCGCGTGCCCGAGGAGCTGCTCGGCGACCATCCGATGCTCGCCTTCGGTCTTGCCCTGGCCCTCGCGGGAAACCTGAACCGCCGCGGAGAGTCGCCGCGCGTGGCGGAGCTCGCCGTCGCCTCCACCGCCCGCCCGGCCTACCTCGAGCCCTCGCTGGATGCGTTCGTCGTCGACAGCATGCAGGCCATCGCGCGCCGGCTCGCCCTGCGGTTCCGTGATTCGTCGGACGCCAGCCTCCGCGTGATCGGCACGCTCGATGCGATCGCCCCCGAAATCCTCGAGGTCTTCGGCGAACACGTCGGGACGATTCTGCGCCAGCTGAGCTACTCGCTGTGGCAGGGCGGCCGGATCGGCGAGGCGATGGCCGCGGTCAACAGGTCGGTCGCGCTGTGCCCCGACCAGAAGACCCGGAACTGCTCGATCGTCTACGCCGCGGGCATCAGCGCATTCGCCGGTGAGACGACGCGCGCCGCGGCGTTCGCCGCGTCGGTGGATGCCGTGGCATGGCCGACGGCGCTGCGGCAGTCGTTCATGAACGGCCCGGGCGTGATCGCGGAGGGGTATGCGCGGCTCGACGCGCTCGACTTCTTCGGTGCGATCGAGGTGCTGAAGGATGCCGGCACCTACCTCGAGACGGCGGAGTTCTGGGCCTTCTTCGCCGGGGTCGCGCTCGCCGCCCGCCACGGCGCCGGTCAGGCCCAGGCCGAGGCGGAGCGGGTCTCACGGGAACTGGCGGCGACCGTGCCGCGCCCCGGCATCGGCGACAACGTCGCCACACAGCGGCTGCACGCCGTCCTCGCGTTCGCGTGGCTCGCCTGCGGCGACGTGCGGGCCGCAACCGATGCGCTCGTCGCCCAGCCCGCCGACAGCCCCTACGTGGCGGCGGCGCGGATCGCCGTGCTGATGGCCACCGAGCGCGACAAGAACGCGTTCGCCGCCGCACGTTCGCTGCTGGATCTGCCGGGACACACGGTGCGCACTCTCGCCGAGACCCACACGCTCGGCGCCGTCGCGGCGCTGCGGTGCGGCGACACCGAGGCGGCGTGGTCGTGGCTGACCGCCGCGGCATTGGCGTGGGAGTCGTACGGCCCCCGCGTGCATGTCGCGCTGCTGCCCTCTCGCTTCCGGCAGCAGTTGCGAGAGTTCGCCGGGCTGCGCCAGGTGCCGCTGATCCAGCGGTACCTCGACGTGCCCGCCCCGCTCGCCCCGCAGGCGCTGCACGCCGCGAACGTGCTGTCTCCGCGCGAGCGGATCGTCCTCGGCGAGCTCGTCACGCACGGCAGCGCGCGCGCCATCGCCGAGGCGCTGGTCGTGTCGCCGCACACGGTCAAGACGCAGCTGCAGAGCATCTACCGCAAGCTCGGGGTGACGTCGCGGGCATCGGCCCTCGTCGCCGCCCGCGAGCTGGGCCTGCTCGGCGAGACGGAGCCCCAGGCTCCCGCGGTCGGCGACCAGCACCGCTGACCGATTCATCCCGGTACCAAATACCGGCATCCCGGTGTGAACTCGGTCCGAACCGCTGATATCGCGCGCGTGGCTTGCGCCAGGATCGGAACGCTACCCCCCATTGCATCTGGAGAGTTCCTTGTCTGCTACCGCTTTCGCCGCCGAAAGGCCGTCACGAATCCGGGCACATCGCGCGCTGTCGCTGTGTCTTGCCGTCCTCCTCGCGCTCGCGGGCGCGATCGGATTGCCGATGGCTGCGCACGCAGCGACGACCGGGATCACGGCCAACATCCTGCTCGGAAACGAGACTTACGACGGCACGACCGTCGTCAACGAGGGTGACACGCTGACCCTGCGGGTGCAATACGACTCGACGGTCACCCCCGGATCGACCGTCGTGTTCGACCTCGGTGCAGCGGTCACCCTGACCGGGGTGCCGGCCGCGAACACCGCGATCGCGTCGGTCGTGCAGACCGGCAACTCCGTCGCGGTCACGTTCCGCGACCCGTGGCCTGCGGATGTCAATCAGGGCGTGTTCGACCTGACGTTCCTCGTCAACGACGTGGATGCCAGTGCGAAGACGCCGCTCACCTGGGAGATCGACGGCGAACAGAGCTCGGTCGAGGTGATCGTCCGCAACTCCGGCGACCAGTTCGCGAACGTCAGCGAGGGATACGCGAAGGGCGTCTCTCCGGCGAACCTCGACAGCTACGTGAGCGTCGTGAACGGCCAGGTCGTGCTGAACCCGGCCGTCGCCGACCAGGAGCTGACCTACACGCTGACGGTGAACTCGCCCGATGCCCGGACCGACTTCCCGATCACCGACCAGCTCCCGGCCGGTTTCGGGTACGTCTCGGACTCGTTCTCGGGGCAGCTGACCCAGTGGGATGCCGATGGCCTCAACCGCACGACCGATGCGTTCGCGTTCGACCCGACGGTGACCGGCAACGCGTTCTCCGGCACGGTCGACGTGCCCGGTCCGTCCGTGCTCCAGCTGACCTACCGTGTCACCGTCACCGACGTGGCGGCGCTGCAGGCGCAGCTGCAGACGCAGTACGAGGCGCTGAACGGTGGCACCGGCACCTTCCAGATCACTCCGACCAACACGGCCGGGTTCGACGGAACGGAGCGCACGGCGTCGGTGCGGCTGCGCGGCACGGTCGCCGGCGTCAACATCGGTCAGGCGTTCGCCAAGACCGCCGACTGGTCGACGAAGAACGTCGAGGCCGATGACGACGGCACCCTCACCCCGGCTGCCGACATCACCTACACGCTGCGGGCCGACCTGCGGCAGTGGACGGGCGAGCCCAACTTCATCCTCGACCGCAACGTGGTCATCAGCGACACCCTGCCCGCCCAGGCGACCTGGAACACGGGCGACGCCGACTTCATCACCGCCAGCGGCATCGTGCTGACCGAGGCGACGACCTGCCCGGCGACCGCCGATGCGTTCGCCGACGACGCGTACGTCGGCCAGTACTGCCTCAACGGGCAGCAGCTGCTCGTCAACGTCGGCAAGGACAACACCACCAACGCCACCATCGCGGTGAAGGCGCAGCTGACCACGGTCACCGGCCTGACCCAGACCGGCAGCACCACCGTCGAGGACGCCACGCCGTACCTCCTGCGCAACGACGCACTGTACAACTACCGCTCCGGCAGCCCGTACACCGCCCGGCGCGATGTGACGGTCGTCGTGCTGCCCGACTCGGGAGAGGGGCTCAACGACTCGAGCGTGTTCACCAAGACCGGAACCGCGCAGGAGACCGCGATCGACCCGGGCGACAGCGTGACGGTCGACTACACGCTCGCCGTCGCCGCGGGCAAGGGCATCGACGCGCGCACCAGCCGGATCGTGGACTACGTCGACGGTGACGTCTTCGACGTCACGGATGCGGCGTCCATCGCCGTGTCGGGCTCTTACGACGGCCAGGCGCTCGCGGCCAGCGACTTCGTCCTCAGCGTCGACGCCGACGGCAACCTCGTCATCGAGCTGAGCGCGTCGGGCAAGGCGGTCGTGGACGCCCGCGGCGCAGACCGTGCCTACGTCGTGAACCTCAGCCTGACGAGCACGCCGTTCGAGGGCAAGGTGACCAAGACGATCACCAACCGTGCCACGCTGTTCGGCGCCGACGGCGACCCGCTGTACTGGTCGGAGACCGGCACCGAGGCGACGTCGTTCGGCGACGAGGCCGAGGTGCGCAAGCGCCTGTACGACTCGGCCGACGCGGACTGGACCGACACGCTGAACGCGCAGACCGACGGCGAGGGCAACCTCGTGCAGGACATCTTCGTCTACCGCATCGAGTTCCTCCCGCACGGCAGCTATGACAACGTCGTGATCGTGCCCGTCATCGACGTGCTGCCGGGCGCCGTGGAGTTCGTCGGATTCGTCAGCGAGGCCGATGCGGCCACCGGGGCGAACGCGACGGCGGGCCCCGTTGACATCGGCGGCAACCTGGTCGCCTCGTACGATGACGCGACGGGCACCGTGACGATCGCACAGCAGTCGGGCACCGTGCTCGACGCCGACAGCGCGATCGCGGCGTACTTCGCCGTGCGCGTCGACGACGCCTCCGTGCCGATCGTCAACCGCATCGGTGACTCCACCGCGACCATCGTGCCGCTGAAGAAGGTGTCGGTCGGCGACTACGTGTGGGTCGACACCGATCGCGACGGCCGGCAGGATCCGGACGAGCCCGGCATCCCGGGCGTGGTCCTCACCATCGTCGGCCCCGACGGCCAGCCGGTCACCGACGTGAACGGCAACCTGGTCGGCCCGACCACGACGGGCCCGAACGGCGAGTACACGTTCGAGAACCTGCCGGCACTGACGGGGGAGCAGACCTACACCGTCAGCATCGACCGCACGGCCTCGGCGGCGGCCCTCGCCCCGTACGTGCCGACGACGGCCGGCGAGGGCGACCGTGCCGGCGACTCGTCGACGTGGGAGGCGACGACCGAACCGGGCGATCTGTCCGAGGACGGCGACCGCGACCCCACGCTGGACTTCGGGTTCGTGCTGAAGACGTACGCCATCGGCGACTACGTCTGGATCGACGCCGACAAGGACGGCGTGCAGGATGCCGACGAGACGCCGCTGGCCGGCGTCACCGTCGAACTGCTCGACGCGGATGGCACGGTGCTGGCCACGACGACGACCGACGCGAACGGTCGCTACGTGTTCGACGAGCTGACGGCCGGCACCTACCGGGTGCGCTTCACGCTGACCGATGCCCAGAAGACGCTCTACGAGTTCACGAGCCGTGATTCCGGATCGGATGACGGCGCCGACTCCGACGCCGATCCCGACACGGGGCTGACCATCACCGTCGTGCTCGACGATTCGAACGAGGCGCTGACCGGCGACTACGAGTACCGCGAGATCCGTGCGTCGCAGGGCATCGACCCGACGTGGGACGCCGGCGTCATCGTCAAGACCGTGGCGGCCGTCGTCGAGCCGACCGGGACCGCCTCCAGCGCGTTGGCGAACACCGGCGGCACGATCCCCTTCGGCGTGCTGGGCACCGCGTTCGCGCTGCTCTTCGGCGGAGGTGTGCTCTGGATGACCGCCCGGCGCCGACCCGCGAAGGATCGCTGAGCGCCGATCTCCGTCTCCCGTGACGACGGGTGCCGCCGGGCCTGAACCCGGCGGCACCCGTCGTCACCGTTGAGGCGCCGGCGCGAAGCGCCTGAGTTGCGCGCCGTTGTCCGTGTCTGTCGAGCCCGCCCACGCTGGGGTTCGGACGGGCGCAGGCAACGGCGCACGGCCGCCCTGCCGAGTGAATACGTGAGCGAGTGGGCGCACCCGGCCCTGCGCCGCGACTGCCTACGGTGTCCAAGGCGCAACGGTCAATGCGTCTCACACGATGCTGTCGGAGGCGACCAGCGCGGCAAGCATCTATGTCGGCATGACCCGAGGCCGCCAGACGAACCACCTCCACATCGTTGCGGAGAACCTGGCCATGGCCCGGTGCAGCTCGTCTCCGACGAACTCGCCCCCGTCTACTGAACCGTCCGGCAGTGTCGAGGCGAGCGCGCACACCCAGACGATTCGGGCACAGGTGCGCGAGACACGGGGTGAACCCCCGCACTACCGAGACGTTGCCCGTGTGGGCAGCGCCGCAGGCCGAGCATCGTGCCGGGGCTGACCCGCGCGTTATCGGTGCCGCCCAACATGTCGAGGCCCCGAGAGGCGACCGCGCTGGGATGCGGCAGCGTTGCGAGCAGGAGCGTCGGGCGTTGCTGGTCAGTGAGGACGGAGCCGAATAAGCCCGCCGCAACCAGCTCGGAATGCGTGTCACCACCCCGCACCGCCAAGCGCGGGATGCCACCAGTCGCGCGGACATGCTGCGCGCCGAGGCCGACGGCCCGTGACGTCCGACGGATCCAGGTCAAGCGCGTCCCGCTACGTCGCGCCGTCGCATCCCCTTTCCGACCTCTCCCGTGCGTGAGAAACCACATCGCGCATGAGAAACTACTTCTGCGATGGTTTCTCATGCGGGAACTGGTTTCTCACGCGGCGCGCGGGTCACAGCGGGTAGCGGCGGCGCAAAGTGTGAGAGGCATCTCATCTTCGCGGCGGGCTGGAGGCGGCGTGCGTGCCGCTCGGCGCGCTGCCTCGGGTGAGCGGTCGATAGGTGCTCGAAGAGCTTCGATTGTGTGCTTTTCATCAGGGTATTTTCTGGCTTGAACGGCGAGCGATCGTGCCGGGGCGCAGTGTCCCGCATTCGGCAAGTAACTTCTTTTTCACGCGAATCTCAGGTTCGGAGTTGACACCAACATGAGAGATCTCTAATGATTGGTTATGGGAGAGGGAAGCCTCGCGGCGGCTCTTCTCACAGCTCAGCACCACCTCGCTCTGACCCCCCGCAGGACGAGAAACCAAACCGATGTGATCACCCCCCGGAGCGCATCGTCGAGGTGTCGAGCGATGTGGCCGGGGCGAGGAAGAGGACGCGCATGCGTCACCCGATCGTCGCCCCGTGTTGCGAGAAGAACCGCCGCGAGGCCCAGCTTCTGGGTCGGGCCCCCACCGACTCGTACGGACGCAACACGTAGGTCCACCCCCCAAGGCTCAGGAGAGGAGCGTCGATGTCCAGCGGAGATCTGATCTGGCAGTCGCTTCTTGCCGGCCGTAGCGATGCCCCCGAATTCGCGCGGCTCACTGAGATCCGGACCCCGCTTGCGGTCCCGCCTCCCACCTTTTCCGTCGAGCAGGATCTCGACGACACGGTCGCCGCAGAGGCGCTGGCCACCACCGCCGGACCCGAGCCGGCGGTGGTGGACCCGGTGTTCGACGAGCAGCCGACCTTCAAGGAGTCGGACTTCGACGCGCTGCTGCGCGGGGAGATGCCGCTCGACCAGGACGAGCAGGCCGACACCGCGGACCTCGATGCCGACTTCGCCGACCTCGACCTCTCCGAGCCCGCCGACACGGCGTTCCTTTCCGAGCCGGTCGAGACCGAGTCCGCCGGCGAGGCTGAGCCCGAGGCGGCCTTCGTCGCCGCGCCGGCATCCGAAGACGCGGAAGACACCGCGCCGGAGCCGGTAGACGAACCCGAAGAGGAGATCGACCCGCTCGGCTGGGTCGACGCGCTGACGAACTCGTTCGCGCACCCGGACGAGACGTTCCCCGGCCCGACGGTCGTCTCCTCCGTCCCCGGGAACGACGGCGCCGATGAGACCGAGGATGCCGCATCCGCCGAGGAGTTCGTCGAGCCCGAGCCCGCCCCCGAGCCGCAGACGCCGCGCGAGCGCGCCGCGGCGCTGGCCGGTCGCCTGGGTCTCGCATACGTCGACCTCACCGAGTTCGCGGTCGACACCTCCGTCGTCGGGCTGGTCCCCGACGCGATGTCGCGTCGCCACGTCGTGCTGCCGATCGCTCGCGCCGGCGAACGCATCATGGTCGCCGTCGCCGACCCCGAGAACGTCGTCGTGCTCGACGACGTCGCGACGGTCGTGCGCGGACAGATCGTGCCGGTCGTCGCCGAGCCCGAGGCCATTCTCGCGGCCATCGACCGCTATCATCGCGCCGACGCCGAGCTGCAGGAGCTGACCTCCGCGTTCACGGCCGAGTCGGATGCCGACCCCTTCAGCCAGGACGTCGCCGATTCCGGCACCGACGAGGCTCCGATCATCCGCTTCGTGAACCTGACCATCAGCCAGGCGATCGTCGACCGTGCCTCCGACATCCACATCGAGCCGATGCGCGACGAACTGCGCGTGCGCTATCGCATCGACGGCGTGCTGACGACGGTGCAGCGCGTACCGCGCTCGATGATCCCCGGCGTCATCAGCCGCATCAAGGTCATGGCCGAGCTCGACATCGGCGAGCGGCGCAAGCCGCAGGACGGCCGCATCTCGGTCGCGCACTCCGGTCGCACCGTCGACCTGCGTGTCGCGACGCTCCCCACCGTGTGGGGCGAGAAGGTCGTCGCCCGTGTGCTCGACGCGCCCGTCGCCAGCCTGAAGCTGTCCGACCTGTCGATGCTCGACCGCAACATGGACGTGTTCCAGAAGAGCTTCTCCAAGCCCTACGGCATGATCCTCGTGACGGGCCCGACCGGCTCGGGCAAGTCCACGACCCTCTACACGACGCTCGCGACGGTCTCCAAGCCCTCGATCAACGTCATCACGGTCGAAGACCCGGTCGAATACCGCATGGCGGGCATCAACCAGGTGCAGGTCAACCCCAAGGCCGGCATGACCTTCGCCGCCGCGCTGCGCTCTATCCTGCGATCCGACCCCGATGTCATCCTCATCGGCGAGATCCGTGACGAGGAGACGGCGAAGATCGCCATCGAGTCGTCGCTGACCGGTCACCTCGTGCTGTCGACGCTGCACACCAACGACGCGCCCAGCTCGGTCACCCGCCTCATCGAGATGGGCGTGGAGCCCTTCCTCGTGGGATCGGCGCTCGACTCGGTGGTCGCCCAGCGTCTTGCGCGCCGCCTGTGCGAGAAGTGCAAGACCTCGGGGCCGGCGACCGAGATGGAGCTGCGCATCGTCGGCGTGCCGCTGACCGGTGAGGAACCGCCGGTCGTCTACCGTCCGGTCGGGTGCTCGCAGTGCTCGAACACCGGCTACCGCGGCCGCATCGCGCTGCACGAGGTCATGGCCGTCGACGAGGAGATCGAGCGTCTCGCCTCGGAGAACGCACCCGCCGCGGTGATCGCCGCCCACGCCGAATCGACCGGCATGGCCCGCCTGCGCGGCGACGGCTGGGCCAAAGTGCTTCTCGGTCACACCTCGATCGAGGAGATCCTTCGCGTGACGCTGTAGGCGATGGACAGCAGACTTCTCCCCCCGGAAGGCTATGAAATGGTGATGGATGACGGCGGATACGCCCCGGTGACGGGCGGTTCGCGCTTCAAGGAACTGTTCGGCGGCAACGACGTCGATCCTGAGCTGCGCTCGTTCCTCGACGGGATGCCGGGCGTCACCCTGCCCGCCGACGACCGCCGCGGCGGCTCCGGCCTCGACTTCGATGTCGCCGGCCGCGTCGCAGCGCCGGCATCGGTCGCCCCGACGGCGTCCGCCCCGACGGCGTCCGCCCCGACGGCGTCGCGCGACGCGGGGAGCGCCTTCGACGCGCTGCTGCGGCCGCCGGCGTCCTCCCCGGCACAGTCGGGGGAGCAGGCGCCGACGTGGTTCGTCGATGGCCCGCCCGCCACCCGCGCCGCGGCACCGACCCGCGCCGCCGCGCCGGCGGCAGCCGCGCCGGTCGCGCGCGCCGCCGCGCCGACGCGTGCCGCCGCAGCCTCCCCGGCAGCGCCGCAGCCGCCGGTCGCGGGCACGGCCGTGCCGGCCTCCACCATGGCCCCGGCATCCGTCGCCCCGCCCGCGTCCGCCGCCTCCCCGGATGCCGGCCGCCGCGCCACGACGCCGGCACCGGCCGAGTCGGCGTCGCCGCTGCAGCGTCGCGCCGCCGAGGTCGACGCCGTGATGCTCACCCAGAACCCCGACATGGACCCCGAATTCATCCGCGCCGTGCGCGCGGTGCTGGAGACGGGCGCGTCGGACCTGCACCTGTCGGCCGAGACGACGCCGGTCGTCCGCCTCGACGGTCAGCTGCAGTCGGTTGCGGGCACGACGGTGTGGGATCGTGCCCGCATCCGTCGGGTGATCGAGGGGTTCGTCCCCGCCGAGCAGATGCAGGAGTTCGACAAGTCGCTCGAGCTCGACCTCGCCTACGCGGTGGGGGACATCGCCCGATTCCGCGTAAACATCTTTCAGGACCAGCGTGGCCTCGGCGCCGCCCTGCGCATCATCCCGACCGAGATCAAGTCGGTCGCCCAGCTCGGCCTGCCGCGCGAGCTCGTGGAGCTGGCGAACCTGCCGCGTGGGCTCGTGCTCGTGTGCGGCCCGACCGGCTCGGGCAAGTCGACGACGCTCGCGGCCATCATCGACCGCGCGAACTCGACGCGCGCCTCGCACATCATCACGGTCGAAGACCCGATCGAGTTCCTGCACCACCACAAGCGCGGCATCATCAACCAGCGCGAGGTCGGCGCCGACACCCACGGGTTCGGCGAGGCGCTCAAGCGCGCGCTGCGGCAGGACCCCGACATCATCCTCGTCGGCGAGATGCGCGACCTGGAGACGATCTCGACGGCGCTGACCGCCGCCGAGACCGGTCACCTCGTCTTCGCCACTTTGCACACGCAGGATGCCTCGCAGACCATCGACCGCATCATCGACGTCTACCCGGCGCACCAGCAGGCGCAGGTGCGCACCCAGCTCGCCGCGACTCTGCGCGCCGTCGTGGTGCAGACCCTGATCCGCAAGGCCGGCGGCCGCGGCCGCACGGTCGCCACCGAGGTCATGTTCTCGACCCCGGCCATCCAGGCCCTCATCCGCGCGGGCAAGACGCACCAGCTGCGCACGAGCCTGCAGGCGGGCACCGAGCTGGGCATGCACACCCTCGACCAGGATCTGGCACGGCTCGTGCTGGGCGGCGAGATCGAGTACGCCGACGCGCTGGAGCTGGCGCAGGACGTCACCGAGTTCGACCAGCTCGTGCGCAATCGCGGGCTGAACCGTCAGGCGTTCGGCGATTTCATCCCCGAAGGATCGCGCCAGGTCGTCGGCGCAGGAGGAAACTGACATGGCCGACGCAGCAGTCGCACAGTGGACCTATAAGGGCATCGACCCGACCGGCAAGAAGGTCAAGGGCGTGCTCGAGTCGCCCTCCGAGGCGGGGGCGATCCGCCAGCTCAAGGCGCAGGGGGTCATTCCCGACAAGCTGGAGCAGAAGGGCGGCGGCACCGGCCTGCAGAAGGAGATCACGATCCCGGGGATGGAGCGGTATCCGTCCCTGAAGGACATGGCGCTGATGTCGCGGCAGATGGCGACGATGGTGGGCGCGGGTGTGTCGATCCTGCGCGCCCTGTCGATCGTC
Organism: Microbacterium sp.; assembly: GCF_047602155.1. Classification (GTDB taxonomy): domain Bacteria; phylum Actinomycetota; class Actinomycetes; order Actinomycetales; family Microbacteriaceae; genus Microbacterium. The sequence goes on from NZ_JASGHZ010000001.1 coordinate 2,249,227, forward strand.
ACGAGCCAGACCGAGAACCCGATGCTCACCCGCACGCTCGGTGAGATCACGGGGAAGGTCGAGGGCGGCACCGCGCTGTCGTCGGCGCTGGAGGAGCATCCGCTCGTGATCCCGCCGCTCATGGTGCACCTGATCCGCGCCGGTGAGACCGGCGGCTTCCTGGACAAGTCGCTGCTCATGGTGGCCGACAACTTCGAGGCCGAGACGAAGCTGCGCGCCAAGGTGAAATCGGCGCTGACCTACCCGATCGTCGTGCTGTGCGTGGCGTTGCTGGCCGTCGCCGCCATGCTGATTTTCATCGTGCCGGTGTTCGACAAGATGTTCCAGGATCTCGGGGCCACGCTGCCCGCACCGACGCAGTTCCTCGTCGACATGTCGCACGCCATGCCGATCGTCGCACCGGTCACGATCGTCGTGATCATCGCGACGAGCATCTGGTGGCGACGCAACAAGAACACCGACCGGGTGCTGCGCGTCGTCGACCCGATCAAGCTCAAGGTGCCGGTGTTCGGCAAGCTGAACACGAAGATCGCCCTCACCCGGTTCGCCCGCAACTTCTCGACGATGATCGCCGCCGGCGTGCCGATTCTGCAGTCGCTGTCGATCGTCGGCGCAACCTCGGGCAACTATGTCGTCACCGACTCGCTGGAATCGGTGTCGGAGCAGGTGCGGCAGGGCCGGCCCATCGCCGAGGCGCTCGGCGGTGCGCCGATCTTCCCCGACATGATGGTGCAGATGGTCGGCATCGGCGAGGAGTCCGGCGCGATCGACACGATGCTCGAGAAGACCGCGAACTTCTACGACGACGAAGTGCAGACCATGAGCTCGCAGCTGACGGCGATGCTGGAACCGCTCATGATCGTGTTCATGGGTGGCCTCCTGGGCTTCATGATCGTCGCGCTCTACATGCCGATGTTCATGATCTTCCAGTCCATCCAGAACATGTAGCCCGCTCGGCGCCTGCCGCCGCGCTGCGTACTTGGCAGCATCCGGGGTCAGCTGCGTGTGTGGGGCCGGATGCCGCCAGGTCTGGGCGCCGGCCCGCGGCTATGCCGCCTGCTCGACCCATCATTCACCTCCGTCGTCATCCTCGGCGTCGAGCCTCGATGCAGCCTCGGCGAACTAGGGCGCGAGCGCCGTCGCCCAGGCAGGCAGGGAAACGGAGAGCGTCTGCCACGTCACGTCGCGGTCGGTGATCGAGTAGTGGTGGGCAAGTTTCTCGCGGTTCTTCGCAGCGTCGCTCCAGCTCACCCCGCGCGGCGCGGCGAGTCCACGAGCCGCGATGGTCTTCGCCGCCTCGCCGGTCTTGATCATCAGCGAGTCGCCCGCCTCCTGCGCGACCTCGTCAGCGTCGTAGGCGTCCTCCATCACGGCAGCACCTTGCCGCGGAGGATGTCGCGGTCGCGCTGGGGGTCGAGCCCTCGATAGCTCACGAGATCGACGCTCCGGCCGAGGATCGACTCCAGCGCTGTGACACCGAGGCGCTTCGCGACCTCCCGCTGCGATCCCCCTCGGTGAGCAGCGATTCCGATGCACTGCTTCGGATGAAGTTGTTGTGTTGCATTCCTTCGGACGAGCTATGACAAATCTGATAAATTGTCGTTGTTGGATAAGTGAGGTGCAACTATGACAACTTCTACCGCGGGCCGGCCCGGACGCGGCCGGCCCCCTCGCGGCGTCGTCTACCAGCGCTTTGCAGCGGCCATCGATGAGCTCGCTGACTACGGGGGTCTGCCTAGGCCCGTTGAAGCAAAGCAGCTCTGGGACGACCTCTGGCACCTCGAAGCGCACCACAGCACCGCGATCGAGGGCAATACCCTCGTGCTCCGTGAAGTCGAGCAGCTCCTCCAAGAGGGCAGGGCCGTCGGAGCGAAGGATCTGAAGGACTACATGGAAGTTCTCGGCTACGCCGAGGCATCCCGCTGGATCTACGAGCAGGCGGTCGACCCCGGGCAGTGGCAGCACGATGGATTGGTCAACCTGACCGAAGTCCGGCGGATTCATGCCCTTGTTATGAGCAAGGTCTGGGAGGTAGCGCCTCACTCCGATGCCTACCCGAGCGAGTCGCCCGGCAACTTCCGGGAGCACGACATCCGCCCCTTCGCCGGAGGCATGACTCCGCCGACCCATCCGATCGTGCCATCGGAGACCGCGGGTTGGGTCGACCGCGTGAACCGTCTGAAGGCGGACCTCGCCTCCGGCGCCGGCATCGACTCGGTGCCCGAGCGGCTTGCTGCGCTGCACGTCGAGTTCGAGCGAGTGCACCCCTTCATCGACGGGAACGGGCGCACCGGGCGACTCCTGCTGAACCTCATCCTGATCCGGCTCGGCTGGCCGCCGGCCGTCATCCTCAAGGAGCAGCGTCGCCGCTACCTCAAGGCGCTGGATAGTGCTGACCACGGTGACCTCGCCCCGCTGGCTGAAGTCATCGCCCGGTCGGTCATCGACAACCTGCACCGGCTCATCCCGGACATCGCCGACCCGGCGAAGTACGTGCCGCTGGAAGCGCTCGCCGACGAGGAGTTCAGTCTGGGCGCACTCCGTCAAGCCGCAAGTCGCGGACGCCTCGAAGCGATCTTCGGGCCGGATGGTCGATACCGCTCGAGTCGCGCCGCCGTCGACGCATACAAAGCCTCGAAGTACGAGCGACGCGGTTGACCCGGCGCGGCGCTTCCAGCGGCTTCAGCCGGATGCCGAGCCGATCTGCTCGATTCCATGCGTTGAACTGCGCGACGGCGTCGTCCATCGGCAGGTCAACGTGTGCTGAGGCGGCTACTCTCGCGTAGTCGTCGCGCCAGTGATCGTGGGCATGCATGATCGGGGGCCAGTGCCGTTCGGGAAGCCCGAACTGTGCTGCTGCGGCGCGCGCCGCAAACACGGCGACGGTCGCATCTCTCACGTTCTCTATCGTCGGGCTTCCGGTCTCTGCGATGAGGTCGCGGAGCAGGAGCAGGTCGACGACGTCGCGCGGACGGTCGTTGACGGAGGTGGGAGGGTCATGCGGGTCCGAGACCGAGTGCAGCTTCTGTGCGATCTGAAGTCTCATGGCGATCCCCACGAGGCCGTCAGTGTCGGGGAGGCCGAAGCGATCCAACGGCGGCGGTTCCACTCGCTCCTGTTCCTCACCGATCCCGGCTTCATCGGGCGACGTTTCGAACTGGATGCGACGCCAGGTCACACCGCGAAGAGCGTGCCGCCCTTGAGCAGGAAGAGCATGCGACCTTCTGCGTCGAGTGCCCGCTGAACTGCCGCGATGGCGATGGTCGAGGCGATCAACCAGCCCAGCCGGCCGCCGTCCGCTCCCTCGCCAGGTCGATTCTGCGCCTGAGCGATCCGCCGACGAATCCGCGACGCAGACTGAGTCGGTGCGACGGGTACTCGTACGCGGTTGTTCTCGTCGCGATATGTCGGCTGATGTCGGTGGACCCGGCCAGGATGCGGCGTTGACCTCGACTCCTGTGCTGCATGCCTGGGTGGATGAGTCTATGCATGCGCCCGGCGGTGTTCTTACCGAGGGCATCCACATTCTCGCGGCTGCCGTCGCCGACCCGGCGAGCTGCGAACCGGTCCGCGCCGAGTTGCGGCGCTTGCTCCCCGGAGGGGCTCGCCGGCTGCACTGGCGGGACGAGAATCCACGACGGCGACGAGTCATCGCGGCGGCAGTCGCGACCCTCGACGTTGCCCAGACGGTCATCGTCGGTGCACCGCTCGACCAGCACAAACAGGAGCGCGCCCGCCGTTTGTGCATGGAGCGGCTACTGCACGAGCCGTCGGCGCATACTTCCGCGCGATGGACGTTGAGCCCTATGAACAGCTCCGCCATAGGCTCGCCGAGCATGCGGTAAAGCTGAACTGACACGTCGGGGAAACGTTAGGGCCGAGTCCCGGTATCCCCCGGGAGCCTCGGCCCCTTCTTCCTCACACCCCTGCGGGGGAGGCGCGTCCTCAAGGTAGCATTCCTGTGCTGGTTGTGGGGACGCGCAGTGTTCGCGAGACGAGCTCACGTCCGAACCCCGACACCCGGGCTCGAGTCCCGAACCCGTGTTAGGATTGCGATGCGGCGGGCAGTAGCCCTCGGAACCTGGCAGTCTTCCGGACGGTATGACGGGCCAGGTTCACGCATTTCTAGAGCCTGACTACCCGGTCTTTGACGAGCGGCTCAGCGCGACGCTTCCAGTCGCCGCCGCTCGAACAGCACCACGCGACGGCGTCGCTCACCCACAGCAGCGGGTGCTCATGCGGCGCCGAGTGCTGGTAGCGAAGGTGCGACGCTGCCTCGCTCTGCACGACACCGGCGATGAGCCTGCGATCGGCAACCTCAAGCGATGCATCCCTTTCGATGATGAGTTCGTCGACGCCGGAACGACAAGCTTCGGCCGCCATCTCGACCATGCACAGATCGCGAGCCTCCTTGTTCGGCCTGCCATCACTGATCCACACGGCAACCCGAACATCGAGTTCGTTCATCCGAGAGAGGATCTCGCGTCGCCGGCTGTCCCGCTCACTCTTGAAATGAACGCGACGCTGACCAGGCTTCAACAACGTGCGAAGCGACCTCTCGCACTCGCGCACGGATCCCACCGCGGCCGCCGTGGCCACCACGTAGTAACCGCGAGCCTTGGACTCGTCCACATAGAGACGGTCGGAGGTGCGGAACATCATCGCCCAAGTTTATTGGGGGCCATCCAGCGCCGCAGCGGCGGCCGTCACGTCACTTGACAACTTCTGCAGCCGGCAAACTCGTCCCGCCCTTGAACGTGAACCTCACCGGAGCGAGCGATCCGTCCGGAAGGGCGATGACCTGCCATGAAAGTCCCCGTCTTGCTTCTGCTGCGACGGCTGAGGGTCATGCGTGACGCGCCCGGAAGGGGGCTCGGAGGGTCTAGATGTGAGGTTTCTCATGAAAGAGGCTGTGATCGACCGTGATCGGCGGGGGAGGGGACGGGGTGAAAACCCCCGGAATTACGCGGAAAATGGGGCTAGTTAATAGTCATTAACAATAATCACTTTTTTCACTTCATTAGAGACTTCTCATTTTTCTGGATCTTCGCTATGTTGATTCTTGTCAGCACCACCCCCCGGAGCTGATTGCACTGAGAAGTGCACATCCCCCCACCTTGAAGGACAATCATGAACAAGCTCGTGTCCCAGACGCTGGCCAAGAAGCAGAACGGTGAAAAGGGCTTCACCCTCATCGAGCTCCTGGTCGTCGTCATCATCATCGGCATCCTCGCCGCGATCGCCATCCCGGTCTTCCTCAACATGCGCGAGGGCGCGTGGAAGTCGTCGGTCGAGTCCGACGTCAGCAACGCCGCCATCGTTCTCGAGACGGTTGCCACGAACAACAACGGCAAGCTGCCTTCGACCGTCTCAGGAACCTACGCGGCTGACGAGTCCCCCGTCCCTATTGATGGCGACGTCCAGCTGACGATCTCGCCCGACAACGAGCTCGTGATCGAAGTGGGCACTGATGGCACGTCGTACACGATCACCGGTTCGAGCGACAACATCGACGGCAAGGAGTTCGAGTACAAGAGCGATGGCGAAGGAACTGGCTGGGAGTGATCTAGCCGCCTGACCAGGCCCGAACACGTTGTGCCTGCGCGGCTTCCGCGCAGGCACAACGTGCAAATCCCCCCATGCCATCCCCCCCGCGGCACGTGAAGGAGGTTCCCGTGCGCCGTTCACTTGCGTCCGACGACGCCGGCTTCACCCTCATCGAGGTCGTCGTCGCGATGATCGTCTTTGCGATCATCTCGACCGGGTTCCTCTTCGTGCTCACCTCGAGCCTCGCGACCACCCGCGACACCCGCGCCCGCGTCGTCGCCGCGAACCTCGCGTCGCAGCAGATCGACCTCATCCGCGCGGCCGGCGATGTGTTTGCCGTGGAGAGCGATGACTTCACGACGACCCTCAACGGCGACACCTTCCGCGTCGTCGTCCGGTGGAATTGGCACACCTCGACCGGTGCCAGTGCCAGCTGCGAGGCCGGTGCCGCCGTCGGAGCCCTGGAGTACAAGCAGGTGACGGTCGACGTCAGCTGGGAGACGGCCCGCAACGGCACGCAGCACGTCATGAGCGACACGCTGTTCACCCCCACCACCAAGATCAACGACCAGTCGCTCGGCACGGTGCTCGTCGGCGTCACCGACTCGGCCGGCGAGCCGGTCAGCGGCGCGACCGTGAGCCTCAGCCCCGCGGGCGTCGCGGCTGTCACGACTGACAGCGAGGGTTGCGCCTACCTGCTCAAGGTGCCCGTCAACGATTACACCGTGAGCGTGTCGAAGAGCGGCTACATCGGCGTGAACCAGCTGACCGCGCCCACCGCGACCGTCTCCGTCGTCGCCGGCAGCTCGTCGCGCGTCAGCTTCTCGTACGACGCCGCCGCGACCTACAACATCACCTACGCGGGCAACTACACCGGCTCCAAGGTGCTGCCCACGAACCTGACAACCACCTTCCTCTCCACCTACGGCACCTCCGCCGTCACCGACACCGCCGCCACCAACCCCAAGTCGATCACGCGCTTCCCGTTCTCGTCCGGCTACAACATCCTCGCCGGCGGCTTCGCCGACACCCCCGACGTCGCCGCCACGAGCTGCCTCGCCCCCGACCCTGGCCACTGGGCCGCGGGCACCGACGCCGCGGGAGCATCCCGACTGGCCGGTGAGCGCCCCGGCGCCGTCGGCGTCGCAGCGGGCGCGAGCGATGTCGCCTCGGTGCCGATGGGGGTTGTACAGGTGACCGGCCTGCCCAGCTCTGCCAAGAAATACGTGACAGCCGTCTACGTCGGAGGCGGCGCCGGCGACCCCGGCTGCACGCTCACGACCGCACCGAAGTACACGTTCGGAGAGCTGGCCAAGACAACCACCAGCACGACGATCGCGCTGCCCTACGGCACCTACAAGCTCTACTACGGCACGAGTTCCGGTGCGACCACGACGCAGCTCACTTCCGGCATCACGGCGGCGGCATCGGCCATCGTGTCCGGCACCGGCACGAACACCGTCGTCGTCCTCGACCCGAGGGTGGCCGGCTGATGCTCCGGATGCGACGACTGCTGCACCGCGGCGACCAGCAGGGGATGACCCTCATCGAACTCGTCGTGGCGATGGGCCTGATGAGCCTGCTGATGGCACTCGTGGCGACGATGTTCGTCGGGACGATGCGCTCGTTCGGCGACCAGCGTGGCTCGGTCACCAACAGCCGCATGGCCTCCACCGCGATGAACGAGGTGACCCGCATCATCCGAGCCGGCACCGAGATCCCGGTGTATGGCAGCGTCGACAACACGCCGGTGTTCCTCTATGCGGGGGCCGAGCAGATCATCATGCACTCCTTCATCGACGCCGGCGTCTCGACCGATCCGCCGCCACTCAAGGTCCAGTTCGCACGCAACGCGAACAACGAACTCGTCGAGACCCGGTGGGAGGCTTACCACGTGCACACGACGTACTGGGCGTTCCAGACCACGACCGACTATTCCCGCGTCGTCGCGCGGTCGCTGCTCGCGCCCAGTACGACCAAGCCGCTGTTCCAGTACTACGACAAAGACGACAATGCGCTCGTTCCCGCCGCCGGTGAGAGCCTGACGACGGCGCAGATCCGCAACATCGCGAGCGTGACGGTGACCATGCAGGTGCAGTCGGATGGCAGCGGGCGCGTGGCGCCGATCGTGCTGCAGAACCAGGTCGGACTGCCGAACCTCGGCGTCGCGCGTGTGGAGGTGCACTGATGATCGCGTCAGATCGAGGCGTTTCGTCTCGCTACGCTCGCTCAACGACCGATGGGCACGCTCGCTCAATGACCGATCGGACGTTGTTGCGCGACGAGTCCGGTTCGGCGCTCGTCGTCGTGGTAGCCGTCGGGGCGGTGCTCGCGATGCTCATGACCATGCTCGTCGCGCTCTCGATCAACGGCATGAAGCAGGCGCACTCCGATGCGGACTGGAACGCAGCGCTCGCGGCCGCGTACGCCGGCATCGACGAATACCAGAGCCGGCTGTCCGCCGACACCAGCTACTACCGCTTCGGCAACTCGAGCTCGACCTTCGCGAACGGCAGCATCCTCACGGCAGACTCCACCAACCCCGCCTTCGGCCTCGGCGCGGGCGGTACGTGGGCCGACGTCAACGGCAGCGAAGGCCGCGCCCAGTTCCGCTACGAGGTCGACAACTCGGCCTACCTCACCTCCGGGCGCATCCGCGTGCGCGCCACCGGCAAGGTCGGCGACGAGACACGCACCCTCATCGCCGACCTCAAGCAGCAGGGCTTCATCGACTTCCTCTACTTCACCGACCTCGAGGTGCAGGATCCGACCCTCTTCAGCACCACGACGGCGGGTTGCTTCACCGACAGCACGAAGACCGTGATGAAGTACGCATGGAACGGGCGCACGACCTCGAGCAGCAACCCCTGCAAAGACGTGTCTTTCGGTGCCTTCGACACGATCAACGGGCCGGTGCACTCCAACGACACGATCCGCGCCTGCCAGACGGTGTTCGCCGGTGCCGTCACGACGGGCAAACCGACCAGCCCCTACTACTCGGCTCTGACATCGACCAATTCGAGCTGCACCGCCGCCACGTTCTCGCTCGCCGGATACCCCGCGTACGGCGGTGTCACCGGCATGCCCGAGACGAACTCGCAGCTGAAGAAGGAGACGCGCACCGACCTGACCGCCACCGATGTGCCGCGGCCCGGGTGCCTGTACACCGGGCCGACCCAGTTCACGTTCAACTCGAACGGCACCGTCACCATCCGCTCGCCCTTCACGAAGAAGACGCGCATCGGCGACGCGAACTCATCTACCGGTTCGGAGCCGAGCGAGTGCGGCACGATCTCGCAGCTGCAGTCGGCGGCGGGGGCCACGATCACCCTGCCCGACAACAACGTGCTCTACGTGCAGAACGTGCCGTCGGTCACGACCGACGTCAACTACTGGGCCTCGGACGCCTGGCCGGCGAACTTCACCTGCACGAGCACGACGAATGGCGGCTGGGTGTTCGGCACGGCCGCCTCCTACACGGCGTATCCGATGCGGTCGGCGTACAACACCGTGAGCGAAGTCGCGCCCGACAAGATGCCCTACGGGTGCCGCGCCGGCGACGCGTTCGTCCAGGGCACCTTCAACGGCGCCGAGACGGTCGCGGCCGAAAACTACATCGTCGTGGTCGGCGACGTCACCTACGCTGACCGGCAGGAGAACATCCTCGGGCTCGTCGGCAACAACGCGGTGCTGGTCTGGAACCCCAAGAACAGCAGCGGCGCCCTGCTGCAAAGCGGCAACCGCACGATCGAGGCCGCGATCCTCTCGGTCGCGCACACCTTCCAGGTGCAGAATTACGACGTGGGGCCTGCGCGCGGGACACTCAATGTCTACGGCGCGATCGCCCAGAAGTACCGCGGTACAGTCGCCACGGCCAACAGCAGCACCGGCGTGATCCAGACCGGCTTCTCGAAGAACTACGTCTACGACACCCGGTTCAAGTACAAGGCGCCGCCGAAGTTCCTCAACCCCGTCACCACCACCTACGGCGTCACGACCTGGGTCGAGACGGCGGCCGTCTTCAACGCAGACGGGTCGGCCCGATGACTTCGCCCACCACCCTCTCCACCCTGATCCCGGTGATCACCGCGATCGGCGGCGTGTTCGGGCTGCTCATCGGCTCGTTCCTCAACGTCGTCATCTGGCGCGTGCCGCAGGGGATGAGCATCGTCCACCCGCCGAGCGCCTGTCCGCAGTGCGGCACGCGTATCGCCTGGTACGACAACATCCCGGTGCTCTCGTACCTCGTGCTGCTCGGACGCTGCCGCCACTGCAGCGCGCACATCTCCGTGCGGTATCCGCTCGTGGAGTTCGCCACCGGCGTGTTCTTCGCCGTGCTGACGTTCGGCGCGTTGGCCGACTGGTGGCCGCTGGAGGTGCTGCCCGCGCTCCTCTACCTCGCGGCGATCTCCGTCGCCCTGTTCCTCATCGACCTCGACACCCGGCGGTTGCCCGATGTGATCGTGCTGTCGTCGTATTTCGTCTGCGGTGCGCTGCTCGTGCTCGCGTCGGTGCTCCTCGGCGACGGGGGAGCGCTGCTGCAGGCCGCCATCGGCGGCGTCGCGCTGTTCATGTTCTACCTGATCATGGCGATGATCTATCCGGGCGGCATGGGCGGTGGCGACGTCAAGCTCGCGGGCCTGCTCGGCATGTGCCTGGGCTGGTTCGGCTGGGGCGCGCTCATCGTCGGCGCGTTCGCGGCCTTCGTCATCGGCGGCGTCGTCGGCGTCGTGCTGATGATCGGCCGGCGCGCGACGCGCAAGACGGCCATCCCGTTCGGTCCTTCCATGCTCGTCGGAGCGTGGCTCGGAATCTTCGCAGGGTCGGCGATCGCCGATTTCTATCTGACAACCGTGGGGCTGGCGTGATGACGACCGACCCGCAGAAAGGAGTGGTGACGTGGCCAGTGTGGTAGCGCTCGACTTCAGCCGAGCCGGCATCCGTGCCGTCCAGATCGACGAGGCGTACACGCCCCGCCCGAGGATCAGCCGATTCGGGAACGTCGCCGTTCCCGAAGGCACGATCTTCGACGGCGAGATCGTCGACACCGGGCGCGGGGTCAAAGCGATCAAAGAGCTGTGGAAGAAGTCGGGCTTCACGACGAACCGGGTGGCGTTCGGCATCGGCAACCGCAAGGTCGTCGTCCGCGAGGCGACGCTGCCCGTGCTGCCCAAGGCGCAGCGCAAGCAGTCGCTGCGGTTCGCGGTCGAGGGGCAGATCCCGCTCGACCTCGACGACGCGATCCTCGACTTCCTCCCGCTGCGCGATGTCGGAGGCGGCCAGCAGGAAGGTCTGCTCGTCGCGACCGTCAAGAGCGGGCTCGAAACCACGGTGACGGCGATCGAGGATGCTGGCAAGCAGGTGGATGCCGTCGACTTCGCCGGCTTCTCACTGCTGCGGGTTTCGCCCGGAGCTCCGGGCGAAACCCGGCCCTCATCAACATCGGCGCGTCGAGCACCATCATCCTGATCGCCACCGGAGGCACGCCCGAATTCGTGCGGCTCGTGCCCAGCGGCGGCGACGACATCAGCCGCACCCTCGAGCGCAGCCTCGGCATCAGCTTCCACGAGGCCGAGCAGGACAAGGTGCGCCGCGGATTGCAGGGCGGAGCCACGACGCCGCGCGAGGTCGACGCCGAGCACCTCGTGCGGGAGAACGTCGCGGGGCTCATCGAGAGCATCCGCAACACCCTGAACTTCTACGCCAACGCGCACCCCGGCCAGCACATCTCCAGCGTCGTGCTCGCCGGCGGAGGCAGCCGGCTCGCGGGCCTCGGCGCCGTGCTCAGCCGCGCTCTCGGCATCGCGACGACGCATGTGGACCCCCTCGACACCTTCACGGTGCGCCGCAAGCAGCACGCCGCGGGTGTCGAGAAGCTCGCTCTGGAACTGGCCGCGCCGCTCGGCGTGACCGTGGGAGGTAAGTGAGATGGCACTCGTCAAGACCCCGAAGCAGACGAAGCCGCCACGGGCGCCCAAGACCGCGAAGGCCCCGAAGGTCGACAAGCGCGCGACGACGGCGGCCCCCGCGGCTCCCGGCTCGCGCCGGGCGCGGGCGGCAGCGAACGACGACGCGACGCAGTTCGCCCCGTCGCAGCGCGTGCACGCCGTGGCTCGCGTCGACCTCATCCCGCCGTCGGTGGAGATCCGTCGCAAGCAGCGCCGCACGAGGCGGCTGCTGCTGGCGGGGCTCGCCGGGCTGACGGCGGTCGCGGTGGTCGCGGGGCTCGGCGCCGCGGTGCTCGCCTTCGGCGCAGAGAAGGCCCTCGCCGACGAGCAGGTGCGCCACACGCAGTTGATGCAGGAGCAGCAGGAATACAGCGAGGTTCTGACGGTCAAGGGGCGGCTGAGCGACTACGACTCCGCCCGGCTCGCCGCGCTGTACCCCGAGGCCGACTGGGCACGCCTCATGCGCGAACTCGACGCCGCCATGCCGGCCGATGTCACGCTCACGACGGAGACCATCACGGTTCGAGGCGGCTCCGACAGCGGTCCGGTCGGGCAGGAAGTCGCGATCGACGCGCAGGGCGTGATCGAGATCACCTTCGCCGCGCAGGGCTCGGGCTTCGGGTCGCCGACCCCCATGCTCAACGCGCTGCCGTCGTTGACCGGCTACGTCAGCGCCAACGTCGAGTCGGTCGTCAACTCCGACGGCGGCTACACGATCACCGGCGTCGTACGCCTCGACGCCTCGGCGCTGGGCGGCACCGCCCGCGTCAACGCGCTGGACGCGGACCTCGTCGACCAGTTGCACGAGGCGCTGCAGACGGCCCTCACGACACCCCCGGCGGACTCGTCCGACACGACGGACAGCGAGGAATAGGAAATGAACAAGCACCGTTTGGCCCTGATCGTCATCGGCATGCTCGCCGTCGCTGTCGTCGCGGGCGGCTTCTTCCTCGGCGTGCAGCCGCAGCTCGACCGTATCGCGGCCGCCGACAAGCAGACACAGGGGTTGCGCACGACCAACCAGGTGCAGGAGGCGAAGAACGCCGCGCTCGCCGCCGACAGCGAACATCTCGACGAGTACAAGGCGCAGCTCGCGACCGGCATCGCGGAGATTCCCGAGGCGCGCTCGCAGCAGGCGCTCGTCGACGAGGTCGGTGCCGCAGCCGGCGCCGCCGGCGTGACCATCGAATCGATGACGTTCGACACGGCGACGAGCTTCTCCGCGCCGGGCGGCGTCGACGTCGCCCTGCCGTCCGCGGGCACGCTCGTCGCGGTGCCGATGACGCTGTCGGCCACGGGCGACCGCGGCTCGCTGGAGAACTTCGCGGCGAACCTGCAGGCATCCAGCCGCATCGTCACGGTGTCCAGCAGCAGCTTCACCGACGGCAGGCTCAGCCTGTCGGGCACGACCTGGGTGCTCATGCCGAACAGCTGACACCACACAAGCCGATCCCGCGGAACCCGCCGCGGTCGATCGTTGGACCACGGGGCGCGAGTAGCTGGGGAGCCTCGCGCCCCGTGTTGTTTTGGGTTGTTTTTGGGTTGTTTTTGGCGCCGATTCGATCCTCCGCTGCTAGCACGAAGGTCGGACATTGGGACCGGTTTCAGGCGCGTTATCCACAGGTGTTTTAGCACCCTAAGATGAGAATAAACTCATACATATGTACTAGTATTGGTTGACCCGGGCGAGTAGTGTGGGGGACATGAATTCACCTCTGGCCCCTCTGATCGACGCGGTGACCGCGTTGAATCAGGCGTGGCCGGGCGGGCCGGTGGAGGGGTGCGACCCGGGCCGGCTGGTCGAGGTGAACCGGCTGCTCGGGCAGGCGCGTCGGCTGCTGGATGCCGCGGCGGTGCAGGTCGCCGCCGAAGTCGCCCGGCAGTCCCGGCCTGAACTGGGCGCGGATTCCCTCGCGAAACGGCAGGGACACCGGACCGCGGCGGTCATGCTCGCCACCACGCTGGGCACCACCATCGCTGAAGCGGCGAAACTGGTGGAGGTGGGGGATGCGACCGCGCCCCGGCTCCTGCTGACCGGGGAGCAGGCTCCAGCGCGGCACCCGCACGTGGGCGCCGCGGTGACGGCCGGGAGGCTGGGGCGGGATGCCGCAGCCATGATCATCCGGCTTCTGGACTCGCTGTCCGACCGGGTCCCCTTCGACGCCCTCGATGACGCCGAGCGGCTTCTCACGGAGCAGGCGGTGGGAGTGGATGTGGGGATCCTGCAGAAGATCCTGCTCCGCGCCGAGGCGCACCTCGACCCCGACGGGCTTGAGCCGAAAGAGGAAGAGCAGCGCGCGAAGACGGGGCTGTCGATCCGGCAGGACGGCACCGGCATGATCATCCTGAACGGCGCGTTCGACCCGGTGCGGGGTGCGCCGATCGTGTCGGTGATCGATGCGATGGTCACCGCCGAGCTCGGCCGGCAACGCGACGCCGGCACGAAAGGCAACGGGCTGCCTCCGAAGCCGATTCCGGTGCTGAACGCGGAAGCCCTGATCGCGATCTGCGAGCACTACGCGGGATGCAGCAAGAAGCACGAGTCGCTGCCCGGCGCGACCGTCATCGTCCGCGTTGACCTCGCCGACCTGCAGGCCGGGACCGGGGTCGGTGTCATCGACGGCGTCGACCAGCCCGTCTCCATCGCCACAGTGCGGCAGATGGCCGCATCCGGGGGCGTCATTCCCTGCGTACTCGGCGCCGACAGCGAGATCCTCGACTGGGGACGCGACAAGAGGTTCTTCACGCCCGCGCAGAAACGGGCGATCACCGAACGAGACGGTGGCTGCATCGGCTGTGGGGCGCCACCCGGACGCTGCAAAGTCCATCATTTGACCTGGTGGTCCCATGGCGGCAGGACAGATCTCGACAACGGTGCCCTGCTGTGCGAGTCGTGTCACCACCTGATCCACGACCACGGCTGGGACATCCGCATCGACGGACCCGGCATCAACTCCGACGTCTGGCTCATCCCGCCGCGTCACGTCGACCCCGCACGCACCCCACGCCCCGCCGCCAGGCGGCGCCACGACTACCACCACGCCGCGTAGCGCTGCGGCCGTGCGGCGGCGCGTTTGCTCACGGCTCCGATGCCCGCTCGACGACCGGGCCAGGGGTCGGGGACGCGGCAGCGGTTCGTCTCGCGGCGCGGCGCGCTCGACGACCGAGAGGTGCCACGCTCCGGTCGGCGTCCGGATCGGAGGCTCCGGCCCACCCGCCGCCGGTTGCCCGCATATCGTGGAGGCATGGACATCCCCGGCACCGTCAAGCGGATCGTCGCCTGGGCCCAGACACTGACGCCCGTGCGGGCGGTCATGCGCTACCTCGACAACCACGGCGCGCTGCTCGCCGACAGCGTCACCTACCGCACCCTGTTCGGCGTGTTCGCCGGCGTCCTGCTCGGCTTCTCGATCGCGGGGCTCTGGCTCGCCGGCAACCCGCAGGCGTTGCAGGCGCTCGTCGATGCTGTCGACAGCACGATCCCCGGACTCGTCGGGCCCGACGGGCTCATCGACCTCGACGACGCGACGCTGCCGGCCGGGCTGTCGATCGCCGGCATCCTGTCGCTCGCGGGTCTCGTCGGCGCCGCCATCGGCGCGATCGCCTCGTTGCACGTCGCGATGCGAGTGCTGTGCGGTACCGCGTCGGACGACGTCTTCTTCGTCTGGGTGATGCTCCGCAACCTCGCGCTCGCCGTCGGCGTGGGAGCAGCCCTCGTCGTCTCGGCGGCCGTCACCGTGCTCGGCACCGCGGGCCTCGGCGCCGTCGCCGACTGGCTGGGCGTCGGCAGCGGCGACCCGATCGTCAGCTGGGGCAGCCGATGGCTCGCCATCTTCGTCACCTTCGCCCTCGATGCCGTCGCCATCGCCGTCCTCTTCCGCGCCCTGTCGGGGGTGCGGGCACCCGCCCGGGCGCTGTGGACCGGGTCGCTGCTCGGCGCCGTCGCGCTGACCGTGCTGCAGCAGCTGTCGGGCCTGTTCGTCGGGGGAGCGACGCACAACCCCCTGCTCGCTTCGTTCGCGTCGCTGATCGCCCTGCTGCTGTGGATCAACCTCTCGGCGCAGGTCATCCTCATCGCGACGGCACTCATCGTGACGCTGACCGAGGATGCCGCGGACTGACTCATCGGCAGGGCTCGCGGCGTTTCGTCTCGCTGCGCTCGCTCAACGACCGGGGGGGCGGTTGCTCAACGGCCGGGGCGCGCTCAACGACGGGGGGCTGCGGTCGCTCAACGGCCGGGGGTGCGGTTGCTCAACGGCCCGGGCGCGCTCAACGACGGGGGGCTGCGGTCGCTCAACCGCCGGGGGTGCGCGCGCTCAACGGCCGGGGCGCGCTCAACGACGGGGGGCTGCGGTCGCTCAACCGCCGGGGGTGCGGTTGCTCAACGACCCGGGCGCGCTCAACGGCCGGGGGTGCGGTCGCTCAACGACCGGGGCACATCCTGGGCGTTGAGCGACGAGCGCAGCGAGGAGACGAAACGCGCGAACGCCACGCCGACGCGCGTCGATGTGCATCGAACGCGACGGCACGTTACGTTGGACGACGTGCCTGAACCCACTGTGACCGGTCCCGCCGCCCACCCGCTCGGCGCCACCCACCCGCTCGCACTCGCGCCGGTGACGGGCCTCGCGGCATCCGTCGACGGATTCGTCCGCCAGTTCCTGCGGAACCTCAACTACGAGCGCGGGGTGCCGCTGTCGGCATCCAGCGCGAACGACCGCTACTTCGCGTTCGCGATGACCGTGCGCGACTACCTCATGGCGCGCTGGCTCGAAGACCTTCGCCGCCAGCGCGAATCGCAGGCCAAGGGCGTGTGCTACCTCTCCGCCGAGTACCTGCTCGGCCGCCAGCTCGACAACAACCTGCTCGCCAGCGGCCTGAACGACATCGCCACCGAGGCGATGGCGGCGTGCGGCATCGACATCGACGACCTGCGTGCGCAGGAGGTCGAGCCCGGCCTCGGCAACGGCGGCCTCGGGCGCCTCGCGGCCTGCTTCGTCGACTCGCTCGCAACGATGGGCGTTCCGAACGTGGGATACGGCATCCGGTACGAATACGGCATCTTCCGCCAGACCTTCGTCGACGGCCAGCAGGTCGAGGCCCCCGATGCGTGGCTCGCGATGGGTTCGCCCTGGGAGTTCCCGCACCCCGAAGCCGCCCGCACCATCTCGTTCGGCGGCCACACCGAGACCTACGACGACGAGGGCGTGGAGCGCACCCGCTGGATCCCGGGCTGGAACGTCCAGGCCGTCCCCTACAACTACATGGTGCCCGGCTACCTCAACGGCCGTGTCAACACCCTGCGCCTGTGGGGCGCGAAGGCGACCAATTCGTTCGACCTGCGCGTGTTCAACTCGGGCGACTACGAAGAGGCCGTGCGCGCGCAGACCTACGCCGAGAACATCTCCAAGGTGCTCTACCCCGAAGACTCCACGCCGCAGGGCAAGGAGTTGCGCCTGCAGCAGCAGTACTTCTTCGTGGCGGCATCCATCGGCGACTTCCTCGACAACCTCCTCGCACCCGACTTCGACCTGACGAAGCTGCCCGAGCGTGTCATCTTCCAGCTCAACGACACCCACCCCGTCATCGGCGTGCCCGAGCTCATGCGCGTGCTCGTCGACGAGCGCGGACTGGAATGGGATGCCGCCTGGCAGGTCACCCAGCAGTGCTTCGCCTACACGTGCCACACGCTGCTGCCCGAGGCCCTGGAGGTGTGGTCGGTCGACCTGCTCGGGCGCCTGCTGCCGCGGCACCTGGAGATCATCTACCGGATCAACGACGAGTTCCTCGCCGAGGTGCGCGAGCGGTTCGGCGACGACGAGATGCGCATCCGCAACATGTCGATCATCGGCGAGTTCCCCGAGCGGTCGGTGCGCATGGCGTACCTCGCGACCGTCGCCGGCGCCAAGGTCAACGGCGTCGCCGAGCTGCACTCGCAGCTGCTGCGCGACAAGGTGCTGCCCGACTTCAACGAATTCTTCCCGGGCAAGTTCACCAACGTCACCAACGGCGTCACCCCGCGCCGGTTCATGCGGCTCGCCAACCCCGGGCTGTCGGAACTCATCACGTCGGCCATCGGCCCGGGCTGGCTCACCAACCTCGACCGGCTGCGCGAGCTCGAGACCTACGCCGAGGATCCGCAGTTCCGCGCCGCGTTCGCAGGCGTCAAGGCCGCCAACAAGCAGCGCCTGAGCGACGTGCTGCGTGCCCGCGACGGGTTCGAGGCCGACGAGAGCCACATGCTCGACGTCATGGTCAAGCGCCTGCACGAGTACAAGCGGCAGATGCTGAAGCTGCTGCACGTGGTCACCCAGTACGAGGCGATCACGTCGGGTCGGGTGGCGGCATCCGAGGTGCAGCCGCGCACTGTCATCTTCGGGGCCAAGGCCGCGCCGGGCTACCAGATGGCCAAGCGCATCATCCACCTCATCAACGCCGTCGGCTCGGTCGTCAACGACGACCCGCGCGTCGAGGGGCGGCTGAAGGTGCTGTTCCCGCCGAACTACAACGTCACGCTCGCCGAGCGGGTGATCCCGGCCGCCGACCTCTCGGAGCAGATCTCCCTCGCCGGCAAGGAGGCATCGGGCACCGGCAACATGAAGTTCGCCCTCAACGGCGCGCTCACGATCGGCACCGACGACGGCGCGAACGTCGAGATCCGCGAGCTCGTCGGCGACGACAACTTCTTCCTGTTCGGACAGAGCGAGCCCGAGGTCGAGGCTCTGTGGGCGCGCGGCTACAAGCCGGCGGAGTTCTACCAGCACGACCCGCAGCTGCGCGCCGCGATGGACCTCATCGCCTCGGGAGCCTTCTCGGGCGGCGACCGCACCGTCTTCGAGCCGATCGTGTCGAACCTGCTCTACGACGACCGCTTCATGGTGCTCGCCGACTACGCCTCGTACATCGAGGCGCAGGCCCGTGTGGACGCCGCCTACGCCGACCAGGACGCCTGGACCCACGCGGCGGTGCTCAACGTCGCCCGCAGCGGTTTCTTCTCGTCCGACCGGTCGATGCACGACTACATCGAGCGGATCTGGCACACCCCGCCCACGCGCTGAGGGCCGCGGGGGCTCGCTGATACTCGCGAAAGCGTGCCAAACGCAGGGTCAACCGATCGAGAGTGGCTCTGCGGAGCCGCCTGAGGCGGTTTCACCCTGCGTTTGGCACATGCGGCGGCGGGAGGCCACCGGCGTTTCGTCTCGCTGCGCTCGCTCAACGACCGGGGAGTGGCCCGCTCAACGACCGGGGGTCCGCTCAACGACCGGGGGTCCGCTCAACGACCGGGGACGTGCCGGGCTGACCGGTCGTTGAGCGAGGCGCGCAGCGCCGAGACGAAACGCTCCGGCAGCGCCGAGACGAAACGCTCCGGCAGCGCCGAGACGAAACGCTCCGGCAGCGCCGAGACGAAACGCTCCGGCAGCGCCGAGACGAAACGCTCCGGCAGCGCCGAGACGAAACGCCCCGGCAGCGCCGAGACGAAACGCCCTGGACGGCCGCGCAGTCAGCGGGCGTAACGGTCGGCGAAGGCGCGCAGGATCGCGCCGGTGTGGGTCACCGGCAGGCGCCGGACGGCGTCGAGGGTGAGCTGCAGCTCGTCGGCGGCGAAGTACCCGTGGTCGGCGTAGGCGTGGATCCGGGTGGTGATCCCGTCGACATCCAGCTCGGGGTGGAACTGCGTCGCGTACACGTTGCGCCCGACGCGGAACATCTGCACGGGGCACGCCGCGCCGCGCGCGAGCAGGGTCGCCGTCGGCGGCAGCACCGCGATCGCCTCCTTGTGGCCGACGAACGCGGCGAACGTGTCGGGCATCTCGGCCAGCAGCGCATCGCTCCGACCGGCGTCGGTCAGCGAGACCTCGACGACGCTGATCGGCTCGCGGTGCGTGCCGTCGATCACCGCGCCCTGGTGCGCCCCGACCGTGCCGATGCCGTAGCACGCACCGAAGAACGGGAAGTCGCGCGCGACCACCTCGTCGAGCAGGGCCGCGAACTCGGCCTCGACCCGGTGCTGTGTCGCGGACTTCTCGTGCTCGGGGTCGGAGGCGTTGAACGGCCCGCCGCCGACGAAGATCCCCGAGTAGTCGTCGAGGTCGATCGGCCCGAGCGGCCTCGCCTCCATCCGCACGCGCACGAGGTCACGCTCGTCGAGCCCGGTGTATCGCAGGAACAGCGCGTACTCCTCGTCGGCGGGGAGGTCTTCGGCGCGGGTGGCGAGCAGCAGGAACGGTTTCATCGGTGGTCGAGTCTATTCGGTGCGCGGTGCGCGGTGCGCGGTGCGCGGTGCGTGGTGCGTGGTGCGTGGTGCGTGGTGCGCGGTCCCGGGCCGGGCGCCCCGACGGGCCCGGCGTCGGCGCCCCCACTGCCCACCCCCATTGCCCCCGCCGGGGCGGGTGCCTAGCGTGGGCACTATGTCCACCATCGCCTTCATCGGACTCGGTCACATGGGCACGCCCATGGCCGCGAATCTCGTCGCCGCCGGTCACACCGTCCACGGAATCGACCCGAACCCGGATGCCGCCGCCGCAGCGGCCGCCGCCGGCGTGCGGATCGTGGCATCCATCGCCGACGCCCTCGACGGCGCCGACGCGTGCTTCACCTCGCTGCCGAGGCCCGAGCACGTGCGGGCCGTGTACGGGGGAGCGGGCGGGGTGTTCGAGGTGGCATCGGCATCTACCGTCCTGATGGACACCTCGACCGTCGACATCGAGACCTCGCGCTGGTGCCACGCGCAGGCCGACGAGCGCGGGCTGACGTTCGTCGACGCGCCGGTCTCGGGCGGCACGGCGGGGGCTGCCGCGCACACCCTCACGTTCATGCTCGGCGGACGGCAGGACGACATCGAGCGGGCGCGGGAGTTCGCCGCGCCCCTGGCCGGCAACGTCGTCGCGTGCGGCGCCGCGGGGTCGGGCATCGCGGCCAAGCTCGCCAACAACATGATGCTGTTCATCAGCGTCATGGCGATGGCCGAGGGCTCGCAGCTGGCCGCTCGGCTGGGCCTCGACCCGAGGGTGTTCTACGACGTTGCGCGGGTGTCGTCGGGGGAGTCGTGGGCGGTGCGCACGTGGTATCCGGTGCCGGGAGTCGTAGAGACCGCGGCGGCGAACCGCAACTTCGACGCGACGTTCTCGGTCGATCTCGCCCGCAAGGACTGCGCGCTCGCGGTGGATGCCGGCGACCTCACCGGCGTGCACCTGCCCGCAGCTCGCCTCGCCCTGGCACAGCTCGACCTGCTCGTGGAGGAGGGGCTGGGCGGCAAGGACTGCAGCCTCGTCACCCGCTTCGCGACGCCCGACGGGGTGCTGGAGGGGTTTGACCCGGCGCGCTGAGGCCGGGCCGGCCCGGCCCGGCGATAGGCTGGCGGCAGGAGGTCACCATGGCCATTGCACGACTTGTCGGAGGCCCGCTCGACGGGCAGGTGCTCCCGCTCGAGGATGCGTCGCAGCAGCGACTGATCATGCCCTACAGCGAGACCCAGATCGTCTACGCGCGCGAGGGCTCGCCGTCGCACACCGGCGACCACGACGGGCCCACCGAGGCGGTGTTCCGCTTCGTCGAGGCCGAGGGCGACATCGCCCCCGACGTCGACGGCCGGGACGAGTGACCGCGGCGCGCTCCCTCGAGATCGAGCGCAAGTACGACGTCGATGCCGATACGCCGCTGCCCGATTGGGATCTGCTGCCCGGGGTGGCGACGGTCGACGCGCCGGAGCCGCGCGCCCTCGATGCCCGCTACTTCGACACTCCCGACGGGCGGCTCGCGGCGGCGCTGACCGCGCTGCGCCGTCGCACCGGTGGCCCCGACGAGGGCTGGCATATCAAGCAGTCGACCCCCGCGGGCAGGCTCGAGACGCAGTGGCCACTCGACATCGAGGACGTCGCGGATGCGGGGGACGCCGCCGGCGCGCCGGATGCCGGCGCGCCCGCGCGCGTGCCCGCCGAGGTGCTCGCGGCGCTCGCGCCCATCGCCGCGCCGCCGTTCGTGGAGCTCGCCCGCATCCGCAACGCCCGCACGGCGTACGCCCTGCGCGATGCCGCCGGGGGGCTGGTGGCGGAGTTCGTCGACGACCGCGTCATCGCGACCGACGTGCGCCGCGGCGTGCAGACCGCGTGGCGTGAGTGGGAACTGGAACTCGGGCCTGCGGCCCCCGGCGAGGCCGGCGCCCGCGCGGCCCTGTTCGCCGTGGCCGATGCCCTCGTGGCCGGTGTCGGCGGGCGGGTGTCGGCATCCGGCTCGAAGATCGCGCGCGCCCTTGGCGCGTGAGCCCGCGGCGCGGAAGAGTCCGGGGCGTTTCGTCTCGCTCGCTGCGCTCGCTCAACGACCGGGGGCTCGACGGCCGGGAGCTCGACGACCGGGAGTTCGACGGCCGGGGGCTCGACGACCGGGGGCTCGACGTCCGGGAGGATTCTCCGGACGTTGAGCGAGGGCCGCAGGCCCGAGACGAAACGCCCCGGGCCCACCGCCTGCTACTACATGTTGATCATGTGGCCCGCGAGGCCGTGGAAGGCCTCCTGCAGCGCCTCGGACAGCGTCGGGTGGGCGTGCACGTTGCGCGCCGCCTCCAGCGCCGTGAGATCCCACTTCTGCGCGAGGGTGAGCTCGGGCAGCAGCTCCGACACGTCGGGGCCGATGAGGTGGCCGCCGAGCAGCTCCAGGTGCTCGCCGTCGGCGATGAGCTTGACGAAACCGACCGGTTCGCCCAGGCCGTTCGCCTTGCCGTTGGCCGAGAACGGGAACTTGGCGACGCGGACGTCGTAGCCGGCATCCCGCGCCTGCTGCTCGGTGAGCCCGAACGACGCGACCTGCGGCGAGCAGAACGTCGCGCGCGGCATGAAGCGGTAGTCGCCGAGCGTCATCGTCTCGGCGCCGGCGATGGTCTCCGCGGCGACGACGGCCTGCGCTTCGGCGACGTGCGCGAGCTGGAGCTTGGCCGTGACGTCGCCGATCGCGTAGATGCCCGGCACGTTCGTGCGCATGTCGTCGTCGATCGCGATGGCGCCGCGGTCGGTGAGGGCGACGCCGGTATTCTCCAGGCCGAAGCCCGCCACGCGCGGCGCGAAGCCGATCGACATGAGCACCTTGTCGGCCGTGATCTCGCCGCGCGCGCCGTCGGCGTTCGCCGCATAGGTCACGGTCACCGACGAGCCGTTGTCGACGACCGACTCGACCTTGGTGGAGGTCAGGATGTCGACGCCGTACTTCTTGTACTGGCGCTGGATCTCCTTCGAGACCTCCTCGTCCTCGTTCGGCAGCGCGCGATCGAGGAACTCGATGATCGTGACCTTGACGCCGTAGTTGCTGAGCACGAAGGCGAACTCCATGCCGATGGCGCCGGCGCCGACGATGACGATCGAGCCGGGCAGGTCGCGGGTGAGGATCTGCTCCTCGAACGTCACGACGTTCTGGCTCAGCTGCACGCCCGGCAGCAGGCGCACGGTCGATCCGGTCGCGATGATCACGTTGTCGAACGTGACCTCCTCGGTCGCGCCGTCGGCCTTCGTCACGACGATCGAGGTCGGTCCGGTGAACGAGCCGCGTCCCTCGTACTCGGTGACCTTGTTCTTCTTCATCAGGAAGTGGATGCCCTTGACGTGCGTGTCGGCCACCTTGCGGCTGCGATCCCACGCCGACCCGAAGTCGAAGTGCACGTCGCCCGAGATGCCGAACAGCTCCGCCTTGTGCAGGAAGGTGTGCGCCAGGTCGGCGTTGCGCAGCAGCGCCTTGGAGGGGATGCAGCCGACGTTCAGGCACACGCCGCCCCAGTACTTCTCTTCGATGATGGCGACCGACTGGCCCAGCTGCGAAGCGCGGACCGCTGCGACATACCCACCGGGACCGGCACCGAGGACGACGACGTTGTAATGAGGCATGCCTCAAGCCTAGTCCTCGCGCGGGGCGCGCTTTCGAGAAAGCACGACGACGAGAACGATGCCGACGACGCACACCACGGCGATGCCGCCGACCCACAGCAGCCACGTCGCATCGGTGCCGGCCATGTCCGCGCCGGGTGCGGGCGTGAAGGTCGCCCCGCCCTCGCCGACCGTGAACGCGTACTGGCCCGAGATGGGATGCCCGTCGCTGGAGACGACGCGCCACAGCACGGTGACGGGGCCAGAGCCCGCCCCCTGCAGCGCCTGGCGCACGCGCGTGCCGTCGAGCACGGGATCACCGTCGGTGAGGTCGGTGCCGGCGGCGTCGGTCACGACGATGTCCGTCGCGCCGGGTTCGTCCAGGAGCACGCCGCTGAACGTCAGCGCGATCTCGGCCGGCAGGGCGTCGAGGTGGGCACCGTCCGCGGGGTCGGCGCCGAGCAGTTCGTCGTGCGCCCACGCGGGCATCGCCGCCAGCGACAGGATGCCGGCCAGCACCAGCGCGGCGAAGGCGAGCACCCGGTTGTGAATTCTCGATGACGTCACGATGTCGAGCCTAGATCCGTCTGTTGCGACCGGCATCGCAGGCCTACCATGGCGCCATGACGCGTTTTGCGACGCGACGACAGAGAGAAGGTATTCGGATGGACGCCATGATGATGAGCGCCATGTCCCAGGACATGATGTCGATGGAGGGCATGCCGCAGATGGACATGGCCATGATGCAGGCGTGCATGGACGCGTGCGCCGCGTGCGAGCAGGCGTGCACCGTGTGCAGCATGCAGATGATGGACTGTTCGGCGTCGTGCATGAACTGCGCCGACATGTGCAACACCATGATGCGGGCGATGATGCGCATGCAGGGCATGACGCCGGCGTCGATGATGTCGATGCTCGACGCCTGCATGGCGATGTGTCAGACCTGCATGGACATGTGCATGATGCACGCCGACATGAGCCCCGTGTGCAAGATGTGCGCCGACTCGTGCCAGGCCTGCATGGATGCCTGCATGGCCATGAAGGACATGATGATGACGGCCGCCTGAGGCCCGGCTCGGAAACCGCGTTTCGTCTCGGCCCTGCGGGCCTCGCTCAACGTCCGGTCGTTGAGCGCACCCGGTCGTTGAGCGAGCGAGCGCGGGCTCCGGTCGAGCGAGCGTGGCCCCCGGTCGTTGAGCGAGCGAGCGCAGCGAGCGAGACGAAACGCTCCGATCCGCCGCTACAGCGCGAGGGTGTTGAACAGCCGCCCGCCCACGCTCAGGACGTGGTAGCGCGGGTGGTATGCCACGGGTGCGCCCGCGGCGAGCTCTGCGGTCGGCTGCGCGGCCGCCCAGGCGCCGTTCCACAGTTCCACCGGCGCGCCGTCCAACGTGTGCACGAGGGCGGTGCCCGCGGCATCCGTCGCGGTCACGATCGCGTCGACCCACTCGCCGGGCGTCGCCGAGACCAGGCGGGCCTGGATGAGGTGCACGGCGTGCCCGGGGGCGAACGACGAGCAGGCCTGCCCGTGCGCGCACATGCAGATCGCGTCCTGACGCACCGGGGTGGGCGTAAGGCGGTTCTGCGACGTGGACACGGGCTTCTCCTCGGTAGAGGCGCGGGATGCGCCGGATGTGCTGACCCGGCCAGGCTAGAACGCGCCGCGGCGGCGAGCGAGGGGCGCCGACACACACGGAAACATTCGCCGTCGCGGGCGGCCCGGCCCGATCGGGGGTTTCGGAGACGGGCCGATCCATTAGGGTGAAGTGGAGGGAGGAGCCACCGTGACCGACAACAGCCGCGACGCCGCACACGGC
Organism: Microbacterium sp.; assembly: GCF_047602155.1. Lineage (GTDB taxonomy): Bacteria > Actinomycetota > Actinomycetes > Actinomycetales > Microbacteriaceae > Microbacterium. The sequence goes on from NZ_JASGHZ010000001.1 coordinate 2,274,385, forward strand.
GGCATCCACCGCGACGCCGACAGCGGACGGCACGAGACGCACGACACGACGCAGACGTTCGGTCACGACTCCGATCTGTCGTTCGTTCCGTTCGGCAGCGAGCTGACCGAGGTCGAGCGCGAGGCGATCGCCGCGCTGCCGTCGCGTGCCGCGCTGCTGCTCGTGCGGTCGGGTCCGACCGCGGGTGCCCGCTACCTGCTCGACGCCGACGTCACGACGGTCGGCCGGCATCCCGAGGCCGACATCTTCTTCGACGACGTGACCGTCTCGCGCCGCCACGCCGAGATCACCCGCACCGGCGGCATGTTCGAACTGGTCGACCAGCGCTCGCTCAACGGCACCTACGTCAACGGCGAGCGCGTCGACCGCGCGCAGCTCGAGGACGGCACCGAGGTGCGTGTCGGCAAGTTCCGCCTGAACTTCTTCGTATCGCCCGCCGACCGTGGTGCGGTGACCGGCGGGTGAGTTCGGCGGCATCCCCCCGCGGGCGTTCGGCGACCGCGGGCTACCTCAGCATCGGTCAGGTACTCGCGCGGTTGACCCCGGAGTTCCCCGAACTCAGCGCCAGCAAGCTGCGCTACCTCGAAGTGCAGGGGCTCGTCACCCCGATGCGCACCGAGGCCGGATACCGCAAGTTCTCGCCCGTCGACGTCGCCCGCCTGCGGACGGCACTGACCCTGCAGCGCGACCACGACTTCAAGCTCGCCCGCATCCGCGAATACCTCGATGCGCACAGCGACGACGCCGACATCGCGTTGCCGCCGTCGATCCTGCACGCGCCGCGCCGCTACCGCCGCGACGAACTGCTGTCGACGGCGGGGGCTCCCGCGGCGCTTCTCAACGACGCCGTCACGGCGGGTCTCGTCGTCGCCGCCGACACGTTCGACGAGCGCGCGGTGACGCTGCTGCGCGCCCTCGTCGCGCTCGACGCGCACGGCATCCAGCCGCGGCACCTGCGGACCATGCGCGTGGCGGCAGAACGCGAGGCGGCGCTGGTGGAGAGCGCCCTCGCGCCGCTGCTGCGCCGCACGGATGCCGCCGCCCGCGCCCGCGCCGCCGAGCTCGCGCCGGAGCTGATCCACCGGATCGACGACGTGCGGGCCGTGGTCGTGCAGGCCACGATCGATCGCCTCACGTCGTGAGCGCGCCGCGACACGCCGACGCGCCGGATGCGGATGTCGTTGCCGCAGGCGCGGTGGTCATCTACCGTGGAACCACACCGTCTGGAGGTGACGATGACCGTGCGGGATGTGCCTGAGCTTCACGGTGGCGCGCAGTTCGCGACCGATCTGCTCTTCACCGATGGGCTGCCCCAGATGGACGACGAGGCCGGCTACAAGGGGGCCATTGCCGCCCGCGCGGCCGGCATCACCTACCGGCAGCTGGACTACTGGGCTCGCACCGAGCTCGTCGAGCCCACCGTGCGGGGCGCGAAGGGGTCGGGGTCGCAGCGGCTGTACGGCTTCCGCGACATCCTGGTGCTCAAGCTCGTCAAGCGCCTGCTCGACACCGGCATCTCACTGCAGCAGATCCGCACCGCGGTGGAGCAGTTGCGGGCGGCCGGCATCCGCGACCTCGCCGGCACGACGCTCATGAGCGACGGCGCCTCGGTGTACCTGTGCACGTCGAACGACGAGGTCATCGACCTGGTCAGCCGCGGGCAGGGCGTGTTCGGCATCGCCGTGGGCAAGGTGCTGCACGAGGTCGAGTCGACGCTGCTGGAGTTCGACCCGCAGGTGCCCGACCCGGTCGACGAGCTCGCCGCTCGCCGCGCGGGCCGCGCCGCGAAGGCCGTCTGACCCCTCGACCTCGCTCAGCGACCGGGTCGTGCTTGCGGCGTTTCGTCTCGCGGCTGCGCCGCTCGCTCAACGACCGGTGGTGAGCTCACGGTCGTTGAGCGAGGCGCCGGAGGCGCCGAGACGAAACGCAGCAACGACTCCCGCCTGTGGACAACTTCGGCGCGCCGCCGGCGGCATCCGTACGCTCCTGCCATGCCGTATGTTTACCTGCTGACGTGCGCAGACGGAACGTTGTACGCCGGGAGCACCCTGGACCTCGACCGTCGTCTTGCCGAGCATGCGGCCGGTGAAGGTGCCGCATACACCCGCCGTCGGTTGCCTGTCGAGCTCTTCTGGTTCGCGGAGTACGAGCGCATCGATGAGGCTTTCGCGTGGGAGAAACGACTTCAAGGATGGAGTCACCGCAAGCGCATCGCTTTCGCCGAGGGCGGTCTCGATGCCGTCAGGGGCTGGAGCGCGCGGGAGCGAGCGGAGCGCCGGGGGCTTTCGGGTTCGGACAGCGCTCGTTCTCGCTCCGACTCTTGATTGCGGCGTTTCGTCTCGCGGCTGCGCCGCTCGCTCCACGACCGGTGGGCTCCTTCAACGACCGCTTCTTATAGCCACGGGCGTTGAACAGTCACGGTCGTTGAGCGAGGCGCCGGAGGCGCCGAGACGAAACGCAGCGACCACGCGCCGTTCGAGTAACGAGCGAACGCCGACGGTCAGGCGCGCTGTTCCCCGGCGGCGATGCGGCCGGTGCGGATGATGCGGTCCAGCAGCGAGTCGAAGTCGGCGGCGAGCTCCTGCGCCGAGTCGCCCGGCCAGATGTGCAGCGGCTTGGCCGCGCCCTGCGCCTGCTGCAGCGACGTGCGCTCGGGCAGCTGGGGCGAGAGGACCAGCGGGCCGAACATGTCGCGCAGCTCTTTGATGCGGAACTGGTGCTCGATCGACTGCGGCCGCACGCGGTTGACGACGATGCCGAGCGGCTGCAGGCGCGGCGACAGGCCGCGGCGGATCTCCTCGATCGCCCGCAGGGCGCGGTCGGCCGCGGCGACCGAGAACAGGCCCGGCTCGGTGATGACGATGACCCGGTCGGATGCCGCCCACGCCGTGCGCGTCAGCGCGTTCAGCGACGGGGCGCAGTCGATGAGCACGAGGTCGTAGTCGGCCTCGATCGTCGCGAGCGCCTCTTCGAGCTTCCACACGTCGCGCACCGACGGATGCGGGCCGTCGAAGTTGATGGCGGATGGGCTGCCGATCATGACGTCGATCGTGCCCGGGTGCACCTTCGCCCAGCCGCTGGAGGTGATCGCCTGACGGACGACCTTCTCCTTCGGGTTGGCCAGCACATCGGCGACGTTGAGGCGACCGGCGACCTGGATGTCCATGCCCGTCGAGACGTCGGACTGCGGGTCGAGGTCGACGACGAGAGTCCGCACCCCACGGGCGAACGCGGCGGAAGCGAGCCCCAGGGTCACGGTCGTCTTGCCGACACCTCCCTTGAGCGAGGAGACGGAGAGTACGTGCACGAGGCTCTACGTTACCGTCCTCTAGGCTGTGAGCACACTCAGCCACGGTCCGCACCTCCGCACGGCGGGCCATCTCAGGTAAAAGAGGTGCGCATGTTCCGCAAGATCCTGGTCGCGAACAGAGGCGAGATCGCCATCCGCGCATTCCGCGCCGCGTTCGAGCTCGGCGCCCGCACCGTCGCGGTCTACCCGTTCGAAGATCGCGGTTCGCTGCACCGCCAGAAGGCCGACGAATCGTACGAGATCGGCGAGCAGGGGCACCCCGTGCGCGCCTACCTCGACGTCGAGGAGATCATCCGCGTCGCCCAGGCCAGCGGCGCCGACGCCATCTACCCCGGTTACGGCTTCCTGTCGGAGAATCCGACGCTCGCCGCCCGCGCGGCGCAGGAGGGCATCGCCTTCATCGGCCCGCCCGCCCGGGTGCTCGCGATGGCCGGCGACAAGGTCACGGCGAAGAAGCACGCGATCGCCGCCGGCGTGCCGGTGCTGCGCTCGACCGAGGCCTCCGACGACGTCGACGCGCTCGTCGCACAGGCCTCCGACATCGGCTTCCCCATCTTCGTCAAGGCGGTCGCCGGCGGCGGCGGACGCGGCATGCGGCGCGTCGAGGAGCCCGGCCAGCTCGCCCCGGCGCTCGCTGAGGCCATGCGCGAGGCCGACAGCGCCTTCGGCGACGCGCGCGTGTTCCTCGAGCAGGCGGTGCGCCGCCCGCGGCACGTCGAGGTGCAGATCCTCGCCGACGGCACGGGCCACACGGTGCATCTGTTCGAGCGCGACTGCTCGGTGCAGCGTCGCCATCAGAAGGTCATCGAGATCGCTCCCGCGCCGAACCTCGACGACGGCATCCGCAGCGACCTGCACCGCTACGCCGTCGCCTTCGCCGAGTCGATCGGCTACCAGAACGCCGGGACGGTCGAGTTCCTGCTGGAGACCGACGGTCCGCGCACCGGCGAGGTCGTCTTCATCGAGATGAACCCGCGCATCCAGGTCGAGCACACCGTGACCGAAGAGGTCACCGACGTCGACCTCGTGCAGTCGCAGATGCGGATCGCGGCGGGGGAGACCCTCGACGACCTGGGACTCGCGCAGGAGAACATCCACCTGCGCGGGGCCGCGCTGCAGTGCCGCATCACGACGGAGGATCCCGCGCAGGGGTTCCGTCCCGACACCGGCAAGATCACGACGTACCGGTCGCCCGGCGGCGCCGGCATCCGGCTCGACGGCGGCACGACCGCCGCGGGCTCGCAGATCAGCCCGCACTTCGACTCGATGCTCGCCAAGCTCACCTGCCGCGGGCGCGATTTCCCGGCGGCCGTCGCGCGAGCGCGGCGGGCGCTGGCCGAGTTCCGCATCCGCGGCGTCGCGACCAACATCCCGTTCCTGCGCGGCGTGCTCGACGACCCGCACTTCATCGCGGGCGACGTGAGCACGTCGTTCATCGACGAGCGGCCCGGGCTGCTGCGGTCGAACCCTTCGCGCGACCGCGCGACGAAGCTGCTGAACTGGCTCGCCGACGTCACCGTCAATCGGCCGTACGGCGACAAGCCGCTCATGGTGTCGCCCGGGAGCAAGCTGCCCGCCATCGACCTGCTGGCCCCCGTCCCCGGCGGCAACCGGCAGAGGCTGCTCGAGCTCGGTCCCGCCGGCTTCGCGCAGGCCCTCCGCGACCAGACCGCGCTCGCCGTCACCGAGACGACCTTCCGCGACGCGCACCAGTCGCTGCTGGCCACCCGCGTGCGCACGCGCGACCTCGTGCGCGTCGGCCCGCACGTGGCCCGCATGACGCCGCAGCTGCTGTCGGTCGAGGCGTGGGGCGGGGCCACCTACGACGTCGCGCTGCGCTTCCTCGCGGAAGACCCCTGGGAGCGCCTGGAGGCCCTCCGCGACGTCATGCCGAACATCCCCCTCCAGATGCTGCTGCGCGGCCGCAACACCGTCGGCTACACGCCGTACCCGACGGAGGTCACCGACGCGTTCGTGCGCGAGGCGGCGGCGACCGGCATCGACATCTTCCGCATCTTCGACGCCCTCAACGACGTCGAGCAGATGCGCCCGGCGATCGCGGCGGTGCTCGAGACCGGTACGGCGCTCGCCGAGGTCGCGGTCTGCTACACCGGCGACCTGCTCGACCCCGCCGAAGATCTCTACACGCTGGACTACTACCTGCGCCTGGCCGAGCAGATCGCCGGCACCGGCGCGCACATCCTCGCGATCAAGGACATGGCGGGCCTGCTGCGGCCCGCCGCCGCGGCGCGCCTGGTCTCGGCCCTTCGCGAACGGTTCGCCCTGCCGGTGCACGTGCACACGCACGACACGGCCGGCGGACAGCTGGCGACGCTGCTCGCGGCGAGTGCCGCGGGGGCGGATGCCGTGGACGCCGCCGCGGCGCCCATGTCGGGCACGACGAGCCAGCCGTCGCTGTCGGCCCTCGTCGCGGCCCTCGCCCACACCGAGCGCGACACCGGGCTGTCGCTGGCGGCGGTCGGCGCGCTGGAGCCGTACTGGGAGAGCGTGCGGCAGCTGTACCGGCCGTTCGAGTCGGGGCTGCCGAGCCCCACCGGGCGCGTGTACCACCACGAGATCCCCGGCGGGCAGCTGTCGAACCTGCGTCAGCAGGCGATCGCCCTCGGCATGGCCGACCAGTTCGAGCGCATCGAGGACATGTACGCCGCCGCCGACCGCATCCTCGGGCGCCTGCCGAAGGTGACCCCGTCGTCGAAGGTCGTCGGCGACCTCGCCCTGGCCCTCGTGGCCGCCGACGCCGACCCGGCCGATTTCGAGCAGAACCCGCGCGCCTACGACATCCCCGATTCGGTCGTGGGGTTCATGGCGGGGGAGCTGGGGGATCTGCCCGGCGGCTGGCCGGAGCCGTTCCGCTCCAAGGTGCTGGAGGGCCGCGAGGTGGTCGTCGGCGTCACCCCGTTGACCGACGAGCAGCAGGAAGGGCTGAGCGCGGACTCCGCGACCCGCCGCCGCACGCTCAACCGTCTGCTGTTCGCAGGCCCTACGGCGGCCTTCGAGCAGACCCGCGAGACGTACGGCGACCTGTCCGCCCTCGGCACCCCCGACTACCTCTACGGGCTCGTCCCCGGCGAGGAGCACGTCGCCGAGATCGACCCGGGCGTGCAGCTGTACGTCGGGCTGGAGGCGATCGGTGCGGTCGACGCGAAGGGCATGCGCACCGTCATGACGACCCTCAACGGGCAGTTGCGGCCGGTGTTCGTGCGCGACCGGAGCGTCGCCGTCGAGGCCCGTCAGGTCGAGAAGGCCGACACGAGCAGGCCCGGCCAGGTCGCAGCCCCCTTCTCGGGCGTCGTGACGCTCAAGGCCGCCGTCGGCGACAGCGTCACGGCGGGGCAGCCCGTGGCATCCATCGAGGCGATGAAGATGGAAGCGGCCATCACCGCCCCCGTCGACGGCGTCGTGGAACGCCTCGCGATCACTGGGACGGCGTCGGTCGAAGCGGGCGATCTTTTGCTCGTCATCCACCCCGCCGACTAACGTGGGACGACGGGCGCGCGCCGCCCGCGAGCAATCCCGGGGCGACCCGGGCGATCTGGAGTGCAAGAAGTGACGCCTGACCGCAATGACCCGACGCCGGACGAGTTCGGCAACGGAGTGCTGGACGATACGGGTGCCGTCGACACGACGGGCATCGACATCGTCGGAGGGGCCACGGCCCGCGTCGAGGTCGCGCTGCCGCCGTCCTATGACGACGACGACCTGGCCGACGACGACGTCGTGCTGGACGACCGGGCTCCGCTGGACGACCCGGCACCGCGGGGCGACTGGGCTTCGCTGGGCGACCGGGCGCCGCTGGACGACCGGGCTCCGCTGGACGACGACGCGATCGTGACCGCCGACATCGTCGAAGCCTCCGGCCCCGCCGCTGAGCTCGTCACGGAGGATGCCGGGCGCTCCGCTGCGGGCACGCGCGAGACCGCCGTCGGGGTCGCTGCGCCGGTCGCGACGCGCGCATCGGTCGCCGTCCCCGCCGACGACGCGCACGAGCGGGTGCGCCCGCGCACGTCGGAGATCACGCTGCAGTCGCGGCGCCTGGGCGACTTCGAAGTCAGCCGCGAGAGCGCCGATCTCCTCACCGCCGATCGCCTGCTCGATCCCACGCACGTCGTCCGGCCCGAGCCCGAGGGTGCGTGGCGCCACCTCGTCTACACGCTGTCGGGGCGCCGGCTGAACCTCGGCGACAGCAAGCGGGCGCGCGCCCGCAAGGAGCTCGACCGCCGCATCAGCGCGCCGTTGTCGGGCGGGGCGAGGTTTGTCCCGGTGCTCTCGCGCAAGGGCGGCGTCGGCAAGACGACCGTCACGACGCTGCTCGGCATGGCGCTCGCCGATGCCCGCGAAGACCGCGTCATCGCCATCGACGCCAACCCCGACCGCGGCACGCTGGCCGAGCGCATCGGACGGACGAGCGGCAAGACCGTGCGCGACCTCGCGCGCAGCCACACCCAGGTGCACGGCTTCAACGACATCTCGCAGATCGTCGCGCGCGACCACACGCGCCTCGACGTCATCGCGAGCGACGCCGACCCGCACGTGTCCGAGGCCTTCAGCGACGTCGACTACCAGGAGGTCGCCGAGGTCGCGGCGCACTTCTACTCGCTCGTGCTCACCGACACCGGCACCGGCATCGTGCACTCGGTCATGTCGGCGACGCTCGACCGCGCCGACGCGCTCGTGGTCGTCGCGGGCCTGAGCATCGACGAGGCGCGCCTGGCCTCGGAGACCCTCACGTGGCTGGAGACCAACGGCTTCGCCGACCTCGTGCGCCGCGCGATCGTCGTGCTCAACACGGCGCGCCCGGGGGCCGCGCTCGTGCGCGCCGACGAGCTCGACGCGCATTTCCGCAGCCGGGTGCGCGCCGTCGTGCGGGTGCCGTACGACCCGCACATCGCGTCGGGCAGCGTCATCTCGTTCCGCGACCTGCAGCCCGAGACGCGCGAGGCCGCGCGGGAGCTTGCCGCCGTCGTCGTCGAGGGCCTGCGCGCGCAGGCGGCCGCCTGATGGCGGTCCGCCCCATCCGGCTCTTCGGCGACCCGGTGCTGCGCGCCGCGTGCGCGCCGATCGAGGTCGTGGACGACGGCATCCGTGCCCTCGTGCAGGATCTGCTCGACACGGTCGCCCTGCCCGGGCGTGCCGGCGTCGCCGCCAACCAGATCGGCGTCGCCCTCCGCGCGTTCAGCTACAACATCGACGGCGACATCGGGTACGTCCTCAACCCGGTGCTCGTCGAGGTGCGCGGCGAGCCGTCGCCCGTGGGGGAGGGCTGCCTCTCGGTGCCCGAGATCTGGCACGACGCGCTGCGCCACCCGTGGGCGAAGGTCGTGGGCACCGACCTCGACGGCAACGAGGTCGTGCTTCAGGGCGAGGGGCTGCTCGCGCAGGCGCTGCAGCACGAGACCGACCACCTCGACGGCATGCTGTACCTCTCGCGCCTGCCCCCCGCGCAGCGCAAGATCGCGATGCGCGAGGTCCGCGAGTCGCCCTGGTTCTAGCCCCGCCGCGTGTCGCGAAACCTCACAAATGTTCGGTTTGGCAGCGCTCCCACGGCGTGTCGCCAGACATTTGCGAGGTTTCGCGAGGGGGGCGAGGGGGTCAGCGCTTCTCGAGCTCCTCGGCGACGAGGAAGGCGAGCTCGAGGCTCTGCATGTGGTTGAGGCGCGGGTCGCACAGGCTCTCGTAACGGGTCGCGAGCGTGGCCTCGTCGATCTGCTCCGAGCCGCCCAGGCACTCCGTGACGTCGTCGCCGGTGAGCTCGACGTGGATGCCGCCGGGGAACGTTCCGACCTCGCGGTGCGCCTCGAAGAACCCCCGTACCTCGTCGACGACGTCGTCGAAGCGCCGCGTCTTGTACCCGGTCGGCGTCGTGATGCCGTTGCCGTGCATCGGGTCGGTCACCCACAGGGGGGTGGCGCCCGAATCGCGCACGGCCTCCAACAGCGGCGGCAGGGCGTCGCGGATCTTCCCGGCGCCCATGCGCGTGATGAAGGTCAGGCGGCCCGGCTCGCGCTCGGGGTCGAGCTTGTCGATGAGCTCCAGCGCGACCTCGGGCGCGGTGGTCGGGCCGAGCTTGACCCCGATGGGGTTGCGGATCTTCGAGAAGTAGTCGACGTGCGCGCCGTCGAGCTCGCGCGTGCGCTCGCCGATCCAGAGGAAGTGCGCCGACGTGTTGTACGGCGTGCCGGTGCGCGAGTCGATGCGGGTCATGGGGCGCTCGTAGTCCATCAGCAGACCCTCGTGGCCGGTGTAGAACTCCACCCGGCGCAGCTCGTCGAAGTCGGCGCCGGCGGCCTCCATGAACTTGATCGCGCGGTCGATCTCGGTCGCCAGGCGCTCGTACTGCTGGTTGGCGGGGTTCTGCGCGAAGCCCTTGTTCCAGCTGTGCACCTCGCGCAGGTCGGCGAAGCCGCCCTGCGTGAACGCGCGGATGAGATTGATGGTCGAGGCGGCCGTGTGGTACCCCTTCAGCAGCCGCTGCGGGTCGGCGGTGCGCGAAGCCTCGGTGAAGTCGAAGCCGTTGACGATGTCGCCGCGGTAGGCCGGCAGCGTCACGTCGCCGCGCGTCTCGGTGTCGGCCGAGCGGGGCTTGGCGAACTGGCCCGCCATGCGGCCCATCTTCACGACCGGCATCGACGCGCCGTACGTGAGGACGACGGCCATCTGCAGCACCGTCTTGATGCGGTTGCGGATCTGCTCGGCGGTCGCCCCCGCGAACGTCTCGGCGCAGTCGCCGCCCTGCAGCAGGAACGCCTCGCCGGCGGCGGCACGCGCCAGCCGGTCGCGCAGGTTGTCGACCTCGCCGGCGAACACGAGCGGCGGCAGCGAGGCGATCTCCGCGGATGCCGCAGCCACGGCATCCGGGTCGGTCCAGGTCGGCTGCTGCTTGATCGGGAGCGTGCGCCAGTGATCCAGGTCGGCGTGCGGGGAGGGCATCCGTCAAGTCTATCGTCGTGCCGATGCGCCGGATGCCGGGGTCAGGGCCCCGTGCGGTCTTTCACGGTCGAGGCGTAGACGTCTTCGTACCGCTGCTCGCCCAGGCGCTGCAGCGCGACCATGATCTCGTCGGTGACCGAGCGGAGCACGTAGCGGTCGCTCTCCATCCCCTGGAAGCGCGAGAAGTCCAGCGGCTCGCCGATCACCATGCCGACCCGGCCGATGCGGGGGATCGTCCGCCCGATCGGCATGATCTCGCCGGTGTCGACCATGACGACCGGCACGACCGGCACGCGGGCCTCCAGCGCCATGCGCGCAAGCCCGGTGCGCCCCCGGTACAGCTTGCCGTCGGGGCTGCGCGTGCCCTCGGGGTAGATGCCGAGCAGGTCGCCGCGGCCGAGCACCTGCAGCCCGGTGTTCAGCGAGTTCTCCGACGCCTTGCCGCCGGTGCGGTCGATCGGGATCTGCCCCGTCGCCTTCATGAACATGCGGGTCGCCCAGCCCTTGATGCCCGTGCCGGTGAAGTAGTCGCTCTTCGCGAGAAAGCTCATCGGCCGGTCGATCATGAGGGGCAGGAAGATCGAGTCGCTCACCGACAGGTGGTTGCTCGCGAGGATCGCCGCTCCCGTCGCCGGGACGTTGGTGCGGCCCACGATCCACGGTCGGAAGATCGCCTTCACGATCGGCCCGATGACGATGTACTTCATGACCCAGTAGAACATCTTCAGCTCCGCAGTCCCGCGAGGTCGGCGACGCCGACGAGGCCGGCGTCGTTGCCCAGCGCGGCGGTCACGAACCGCGCCTGCGGCCGGTCGCCGAAGCCCGGCAGCGCGGCCTCGTAGGCGATGCGCGTCGGCTCCAGCAGCACCTCGCCGAGATCGGCGACCCCGCCGCCGAGGACGATCAGCTCGGGGTCGAGCACGGCCTGGAAGGCGCCGCACGCCTCGCCGACGGCCGTCGCGACACGGCGGACGGCTTCGAGGGCGCCGGCATCCTGTTCGGAAAGCAGCAGTGCCAGGGCGGATGCCGGGATCTTGCCCTTCGCGGTGCGCTGCGCCGCGAGGGGCGCACCGATGCCGCCGGCGTCGGCGACGTCGTTCAACTCGAGCTGCAGGGCCCGGCCCGAGGCGTACTGTTCGAGGCATCCGCGCTGCCCGCAGCCGCAGGGACGGCCGCCGCGCACGTAGTTGAGGTGGCCGAGCTCGGCGGCGCTGCCGTGCGCGCCGATGAGCAGGCGCCCGTCGACGATGACGGCGCCGCCGACGCCGGTGCCGAGGGTGATCATGACCAGGTCGGTGGTCCCGCGACCCGCGCCGAAGCGGAACTCGCCCCAGCCGGCCGCGTTGGCGTCGTTCTCCAGCGTCACGGGGCGGCCGATGCGCGCCTCGAAGGCGGCCCGCAGCGGCTCGTCGTGCCAGTCGATGTTCGGCGCGTGCAGCATGATCGACCGGGTGCGGTCGATGAAACCGGCGGCCGCGACCCCGACGGCGTGGATGTCGTGGCGGCCGGCGAGCGTGCGCACCATGTCGGCGACGGCGGCGGCGAGAGCCCCGGTGTCGGCGGGGGTCGGCACGCGCAAGCGCTCGACGATCGTGCCGTCGGCGTCGACGACGCCGCCCGCGATCTTGGTCCCGCCGATGTCGATGCCGACGTTCAGCACGGCTGTTCCTTCCCGCCGGTTCGGCTGTGCGGGGTGTCGGCGACAGCGGCGATCCGGCATCCGAGAGTCTAGTGTGGAGCGTGAGACCATCGTCGCAACCGACGCCACCCGGTACCGAAGGAGTTGCCGCCCATGAGCGCCGTCCAGTTCGAAGTTCCCGCCGTCATCCCGGCCGACCCGCAGGCCAACGTCACCGACCTGCTCGTCGAGCGGGTGAAGGCGACCCCGTCGCTCGCGCTGTTCGCCGTGCCGCACGGGGCCGGATGGCGCGACATCACCGCCGCGCAGTTCCAGCGCGAGGTGATCGAACTCGCGAAGGGATTCGTCGCGGCCGGCATCGAGCCCGGCGACAAGGTCGGCTTCGTCGCCAAGACCACCTACGACTGGACGCTGGTCGACTTCGCCCTCTTCTTCGCCGGTGCCGTCATGGTGCCGATCTACGAGACGAGCTCGGCCTCGCAGATCGGCTGGATCCTGTCCGACTCGGGGGCGATCGCCGTCATCGCCGAGAGCGACGAGCACGCCGCGCGCATCGCCGAGATCCGCTCCGAGGTGCCGCTCGTGCGCGAGGTGTGGAACATGGCATCCGGTGGCCTCGCCGCCCTGCGCGCGCGTGGCGCCGGAGTCGGCGATGAAGAGGTCGAGCGGCGGCGCAACCTCGCCGTCGGCGCCGACATCGCCACGCTCATCTACACGTCGGGCTCTACGGGGCGGCCGAAGGGATGCGTGCTGACGCACAGCAACTTCGTCGAGCTCTCGCGCAACGCCGCCAAGGCGCTCGAAGAGGTCGTGAACACGCCGGGTGCCTCGACGCTGCTGTTCATCACGACGGCGCACGTGTTCGCGCGGTTCATCTCGATCCTCGACATCCACGCCGGCGTCAAGACCGGTCACCAGCCCGACACGAAGCAGCTGCTGCCCGCGCTCGGGTCGTTCCAGCCGACGTTCCTGCTGGCGGTGCCGCGCGTGTTCGAGAAGGTGTACAACTCGGCCGAGCAGAAGGCCGAAGCCGGCGGCAAGGGGAAGATCTTCCGCGCCGCCGCCGCGACGGCCGTCGAGCATTCGTCGCTGCTCGAAGAGGGCAAGAAGGTGCCGCTGGGCACCAAGGTCAAATTCGCCCTGTTCGACAAGCTCGTCTACGCCAAGCTGCGCGCGGCGATGGGCGGCAAGGTCGGGTACGCCGTGTCGGGGTCAGCGCCGCTCGGCCCGCGGCTCGGGCACTTCTTCCACAGCCTCGGGGTCACGATCCTCGAGGGCTACGGCCTCACCGAGACGACCGCGCCCGCGACCGTGAACCTCGCGAAGAAGTCGAAGATCGGCACGGTCGGGCCGGTGCTGCCGGGCGTCGGCGTGCGCCTGGCCGACGACGGCGAGATCGAGGTGCGCGGCATCAACGTCTTCAAGGAGTACTGGCACAATCCCGAGGCGACGGCCGCGACGTTCGACGGCGACTGGTTCAAGACCGGCGACCTGGGTGCGTTCGACGACGAGGGGTTCCTGTCGATCACGGGGCGCAAGAAGGAGATCATCGTCACGGCGGGCGGCAAGAACGTCGCGCCCGCGGTGCTCGAAGACCCCATCCGCGCGAACCCGATCGTGGGGCAGGTCGTCGTCGTCGGCGACCAGAAGCCGTTCATCGCGGCGCTGGTCACGCTCGACCCGGAGATGCTGCCCGCCTGGCTGTCGAACAACGGGCTGCCGGCCGATCTGTCGCCGGCCGACGCGGCGCGCAACCCCAAGGTGCGCGAAGAGGTGCAGCGGGCGGTCGACCGGGCGAACAAGCTCGTGTCGCGGGCGGAGTCGATCCGCAAGTTCGCGATCCTCGGCACCGAGTGGACCGAGGCCAGCGGCCACCTGACGCCGAAGATGAGCATCAAGCGCAACGTCATCCTCGCCGACTTCGCCCGCGACATCGACGAGCTCTACAACGTCCCCGCCACCACGACGACCACCCCGATGGGCTGAGGCGCCCCGTCCGCCGCCCCGCGCGCCGCCGCCGCCGCGGACATTTCTGAGGTTTCGCGAAACCTCAGAAATGTCCGCATTCCGGGGGCATCCCTCGGCGTGTCGCGTACATTTGTGAGGTTTCGCGAGGCGTGGGGGCGCGGCCTGTGGATGAATCGCATGCGCGCGCGCAGATCTCGGCACGATCGGGGCATGTCGCATTCGCAGTCGCCCTTGCCCGCTCCGCTCGATCGTGCGCCGTTCCGGTTCGCGGAGGCGCGCGGCCTCGGAGTCAGTCGTGGTCGTCTGCGTCAGCCGGATGTCGCGCATCCGCACCACGGGCTCTACGCTCCGAGCGAGGGGAGTGACCTGCGTGAGCGGTGCCTCCGACTCGGGCCGCTCCTGGGCGAACGACGGTGGTTCAGTCACGTCACGGCGGCGAGGCTGTGGGGGATGCCGCTCCCGCGCGAGTGGACGGATGCCGAGGAGCTGCACGTCCTGACGCTGCCGGGTGCCGAGCCGATCCGACGGCCGGGCGTCGTCGGATGGGAGAGTCGCGACAGCCCCGGGGGAGTCCTGCTCGACGGCCTCCACGTCGTGAGCCCGGCCGGCGTCTGGGCGCAGCTCTCGGTCGCCGGCGCGACGGGGACCGACGCCGAGACGGGCAAGCGTTGGGCGCTCGACGGCGAGTGGCTGGTCGCGGTCGGCGACTACCTGCTCACCGGACCGCGAGGGCCCGCGGGCCGGTCTCCGCTGTGCACCATGGTCGACCTCGCCGCGGCCGCGCGGCGGCACCGAGGCAAACGGGGCGCGAAGGCGTTGACCTGGGCGCTGGAGCGGGTCCGAACCGGCCCGCAATCGCCCCGTGAGTCGTTGCTGCGCCTGGCGCTCGTGCACCGGGGACTGCCCGAGCCGGTCGTGCAGATGCCCGTGTCCACGGCCGCCGGCATCCTTCATTCCGACCTGGGTTACCCGCAGCAGCGGGTCGCGATCGAGTATCAGGGCGATCACCATCGCACCGATCAGAAGCAGTGGCGCGAGGATCTCCGGCGCCGCCAGCTCTTCGAGGACGCCGGATGCCGCGTCATCGAGGTCGGCGCGAACGAGTTCGACGACGACTGCGCGTCGCTCGCCCTTCGGGTGCGCCGCGCCCTCGCCGGACGCTCATACCGCCCCTAGCGCCCGCCCCGCGTTCGTCGCCCGCCCCTCCGCGAAACCTCGCAAATGTCCGCAACACGCCGCAAACCGCCCGAAGAACGCGACATTTGTGAGGTCTCGCGAAACCTCAGAGATGTCCGCGACACGCCGCGACACGCCGCGTGGAACGCGACATTTGTGAGGTCTCGCGGGGGAGAGAGGGGAGAGAGGGGGGGAGGCGGGTCAGAAGGATCCGGTGATCGTCAGGACGATCGTGCTGCCGGCCGTGCACTTCGTCCCCGACGAGTTGCAGGTCGCGTCGCGCGCGGGGGACTGGCCGGTGACGCTCGTGAAGTCGTCGAGCACGGCATCCCACAGGCCGTTGTAGCTCACGGTGAACCCGGCATCCTTCAAGATCGACTTCGCCTCGTCGCGGGTCAGCGGTGCGGAGGTGTCCACGACGTTCGGAACGTCGAACAGCTCGGGACCCTTCGAGACGACGAGGGTGATGGTGTCGCCGGGGCTCAGCGCGTCGTGGTCGGCGACGCGGATGACGCTGCCCTCCTCGACGTCGTCGCTGTACTCCTCGGTCGAGGCCACCTCCAGGCCGACTCCGGTGAGGGTGGAGGTGGCTGCCTCCAGCGTCTGGCCGACGACGTCGGGGATCGGGCCGAGCGACACCTCGAACGTGACGGTCGAGGTCTCCAGCGCGGTGCAGCCGTTCGAGCAGTCGACCGGGTCGCCGCCGCCGGGCGGCGTGATCCACGCCGTGAGGACGGTGTCGGGGGCGGCGTCGTTGAACAACTTCGCCGGATCGCCGTCGACCGGGGTGATGTAGGCACCCGCGAGCAGGTCGGTCGCATCGTTCAGGGCGAGCCCGGCGAGAGCCCCGATGTCGTGCGATGCCGGGCCGAGCGAGATGATCACCGTCACCTCGCTGCTCTTGTCGAGCCGCGCGCCGGATGCCGGGTCGGTACGGATCGCGAGCCCTTCCGCGACGTCGCGGCTGTGATCCTCGCCGTACACCGCGACGAGGTTCGCGTCGGCGAGGATGCCGGTCGCCTCGTCGAACGTGCGCCCGTGCACATCGGGCACGGCGACCATCGAGCCCGGTCCCGAGCCGAACCACCAGCCGGTGCCGCCGGCGAGCGCCGCCAGCAGCAGCACGAGCGCGACGAGCCAGCCGCCCTTGCGGGCATTGCGCTTCGCACGCGAGCGCAGCCGGGTCGCGTTGTCGACCTCGGCGGTGACCATCGGCGCCGTGAAGGTGCCGGGCATGACCTTGGTCAGCTCGCCCGAATCGACGCCGTCGTCGACGGCCACGATCCCCGCGGCGGGGGCGCGCACGACGTGCGGGTAGACGCCGAGTTCCTTCTCGATCTCGCGCAGCCGGTCGAGCATCGCCTTCGCGTCGGCGGGGCGCTCGTCGGGCTCGCGTTCGGTCGCCCACATGACGAGCTCGTCGAGCTGTTCCGGGATGCCGGGGTTGCGGGCGCTCGGCCGCGGTACCGAGTCGGTCGCGTGCTGGTAGGCGATCTGCATGGGCTGTTCGCCCTTGTACGGCTGCTCGCCGACGAGCATCTCGTACAGCATGATGCCGAGCGCGTAGATGTCGCTGCGGGCATCGGCGGTGCCGCGGGTGACGAGCTCGGGCGCGAGGTAGGCGATCGTGCCGAGGAGCATCTGCCCGGTCGCGGTGTTGGCGCTGGTGGCCCGCGCGAGGCCGAAGTCGCCGATCTTGATGCGGCCGTCCTCGGCCAGCAGCACGTTCTCGGGCTTGACGTCGCGGTGCACGATGCCGGCGCGGTGCGCGGCGGCCAGGCCGGACAGGACGGCATCCATGATCGTGATCGCCTGCGGGATCGACAGGCGGCGCTGCTCGCGCAGCAGCTCGCGCATCGTGATGCCGGGGAGGTACTCCATGACGAGGTAGGCCATCTCGCCGTCCTGGCCCTGGTCGAAGACGTTCACGACGTTCGGGTCGGCGAGGCGGGCCGCGGCGCGGGCCTCTTGGATGAAGCGGCCCTGGAAGACGGTGTCGTCGGAGAGGTGGCTGTGCATCACCTTGAGGGCGACGCGCCGCTCGAGCCGCAGGTCGGTCGCGACGTACACCGTCGCCATCCCGCCGCGGGCGATGCGAGCACGCACCCGGTACCGGCCGTCGACGAGACGGCCGATCAGCGGGTCGGTCTGCTGACTCGTGCTCACGCGAAGAGTCTACGGAGCGCTGCCGCCCTCTCCTGGGAGCGCCTCACCCCCGATGCGGGTTCGGCCCGGTCAGCCCAGTGCCGCCAGCCACTGGTACGCCTGCTGCTCCCAGGGGCCGTAGCGCTCCGGATACGCCGAGACCTGCACGGCCTGCGCAGCGGCGCCGAAGTCCATCGACTCCCAGCCGTCGACGTCGAGCAGCCCGCGAGTGGCGGTGCCGTTGGGGTCGGACGGGCCGCCGAAGAACGCCGCGGCGGCCCAGTACGGGTCGCGCACCTGGTCGGCGGTGCCCCAGCCGGCGCTCGGGCGCTGCTGGAACAGTCCGAGCGAATCGCGGTCGCCGTGGTCGACGTTGCGGATCCACGACTCCACCATCGCGGCGGCCAGGGCGATCGCGATGCCGCGGTCGGGCACCCCGCGTTCGCGCCCGACCTGGATGATGATCTGCGCGTTCGCCTGCTGTTCGGCATCGAGCGCGGTGGCGGATGCCGCATCCGCGGGGGCGGATGCCGCAGCCGCGGGCTGCGCCGTGGGCACCGCGATCTGCTGGCCGGGGTAGATGATCGACGCGCGCGACAGGCCGTTGGCGGCCAGCAGCGCGTCGAGCGACACACCGCCCGCCTGCGCGATGGCCCACAGCGTGTCTCCGGAGGCGACGGTGTGCACGACGGCATCCGAGGCCGGCTCCGGGGCCGCCTCCGCCGCGGGAGCGCTCGGGGACGGGGAGAGCGTGATCACCTGACCCGGGTAGATCGTCGTCGACCAGTCCAGCCCGTTCCCGGCGAGCACGTCGGCGGTGTGCAGGCCGAAGCGCTCCGCGACGGCGCTGATGGTGTCGCCGGCGCGGATCGTGTACGTCGCCGGAGCGGCCTCCGTGGCGGCGCGGGCGGCCGCGTCGCGCCGCGCGGCGGATGCCGGGTCGGTGCGTTGGGTGTGCGTCTGCGCGCCGCCGGCCTGCGCGGCGTGAGCCGGCGCCGCGGTGAGGGAGAGGGCGAGGGTGCTGAGCACGGCGGTCGGTGCGACCAGGTGGGCGCTGCGGCGGATTCGGCGCATGGTCTTCCCTTCGTTCGACTCCGCCACGCTGTCACGGACCTGGGGTGGGTGTCAACGCAAGTGACGGAAGTGATGTGTGTGACAGAAGTGAAAAGGCGTCACGCTGCGGGGGAGATCGACCGCACCGGTGGGATAGTAGAAGGGTGACCGACGACACCGCCGCGCCCCCTGTCGATGACCGCGAATGGGCCGATGACCGCGAATGGCTGACGCTGCCCGACCTCGTCGAGGTGCTCGGCGAACCGCTCGGGCGGGTGCGGAGACTGTTCGACGAGAAGCACCTGATCGGCTCACGGCGCACCGGCACGTTCGCGGTTCCCGCGGTGTTCCTGCAGGACGGACGGCCGATCGCGGCGCTGCGCGGCACCGTGTTCGTGCTGCACGACGCCGGATTCAGCGACGACGAGGCCATCGACTGGCTGCTCGCCGACGAAGAGTCGATCGGCCAGGCCCCGATCGCGGCGCTGCGCCAGGGCCGCAAGAGCGAAGTGCGCCGCGTCGCCCAGACCCTCGCCTGAATCGCCCCGCCCCGCCGCCCCTCCCGCGAACCTCGCGGCGGCTCGCGAAACCTCACAGATGTCCGGTTTTCCCGGCGTGTCGCGCGAAAAGGGCGACATTTGTGAGGTTTCGCGGGGCTGCGGGCGGGCGGGCGGGCGGGGGTCAGGAGGCGCGGGCGGTCGCGTCGCGCGCGAGGTCGCGCAGGGCGCCGACGGCGGGCGTCGCCAGCGCAGCGCCGCGCAGCGCACGGTCGGCCTCGGCGGCGAACCGGGCGATCTGCTCCTCGACGCGGGCGAGCGCACCGGTGTCGACGATCGTCTGCTGCAGCGCCGCGATCTGCCCGGCATCCAGCCCGGGGTCGCCGATCAGCTCGTCCATGACGCGCCGGGCGCCGGGCGCGAGCCGCTCGCGGGCGTAGGCGACCAGCAGCGTCCGCTTGCCCTCGCGCAGGTCGTCGCCCGAGGGCTTGCCGGTGACGTCGGCGTCGCCGAAGACGCCCAGCACGTCGTCGCGCAGCTGGAAGGCGAGGCCGAGCGGATGCCCGAACGCCGACAGCGCCGCCGACTGCGCCGCGCCGGCTCCGGCCAGCGCCGCACCCAGCAGCAACGGATGCTCGATGCTGTACCGCGCCGACTTCAGCGACGCGACCCGCAGCGCCCGCGCGGCGTGCTCGTCGCCCGGCGCCGTGACGAAGGCCGCCTCCTCGGCGACGTCGAGGAACTGGCCGATCGTCACCTCGCGTCGCATGAGCGCGTAGCCGCGTCGCGCCGCGATGGATGCCGCGGGCTCCGCGCCCGCGAGACCTTCCTCGAGCAGGTCGTCGCTCCACGCGACGAGCAGGTCGCCGAGCAGCACGGCGCCCGCACGGCCGAACGCGTCGCCGTCGCCGGCCCAGCCGGCATCCGCGTGCACCGCCTGCAGCGCCCGATGTGCCGCGGGGCGGCCGCGCCGGGTGTCGGAGTTGTCGATCAGGTCGTCGTGCACGAGGGCGGCGGCGTGGAAGATCTCCAGCGCCGCGGCGGCGGCGATCACCGCGTCGGGCGGAGCTGCGACGGGGCCGCGGACGCCCGCGACGGCCTCCCATCCGGTCAGGCAGAACCGTGCCCGCAGGCGTTTGCCGCCGGTCAGCGCCGACCCGGCGGCCGAGACGAATCCGACCGCTTCGGCCCCGGCATCCTCCGCCGCGGCGTGCTGCGCTGCCACGAACCTCTCCAGTCGCTGAGAAACAGCCTCGATCCGGTCCGTGGATGACGTCACGGGCCTAGCCTAGTTCTGACCCACACGCGTAGGATTGTGGGTACGGACCCGCCCGGAGGGAATCATGCCGCTGTCAGAGCAGGAGCAGCGTCTGCTCGATGAGATGGAACGTCATCTCATGAACAAGGACGCAGACGTCGTCAGCGCGCCCCGGGACGGTCAGACCCTGAGTTCTCGCAACATCATCTACGGCACGGTGCTCGTCCTCCTCGGCATCGGAGGGCTCGTCGCCGGGGTGTCCACCGGCATCATCGCGATCGGCGTGGTCGCCTTCGTCGTCATGATCGCGGGCGTCGTGCTCGCCTTCACTCCCGCCAAGGGCGTCGGCGCGCCGAGCTCGAACAGCGCAGGCGCGCCAAAGGGTGGTCACGGCGGTCACGGCGGCAAGAGCGCCTCGCCCTCGTCGTCGTTCATGGACCGTATGAACGACCGCTGGGACCGTCGCCACGACGACCAATAGCCCTCCCACCGCCTCCCTTTCCGAGAAGCACCGACCTGCGGGTCGGTGCTTTTTTGTCGTGCGCGGAGCGCGGGGGAGAACTCTTCCCAAAATCGATCATCAAAGTGGAGGAAAGTGGAGTAAAGTGGGGCGCACCTTGATCGGGCCGGAGGAAGGGGGAGAAACCGATGCTGCTCGGCACCTACACCCCCAAGCTCGACGACAAGGGCCGCGTCATCCTCCCCGCCAAGTTCCGCACCGACCTCGGTGACGGCCTCGTCGTCACCCGCGGGCAGGAGCGGTGCCTCTACGTCTTCAGCACGAAGGAGTTCGAGCGGGTCTACGAGAAGATCCGCGAGGCGCCGCTGACCAACAAGCAGGCCCGCGACTTCCAGCGCATGTTCCTCTCCGGCGCGAGCGACGAGAAGCCCGACAGCCAGAGCCGCATCACGATCCCGCCGCACCTGCGCACCTACGCCCACCTCGACCGCGAGCTCGTCGTCACCGGGGTCGGCGCGCACGCCGAGATCTGGGATGCTGCGGCGTGGAACGCGTACGCCGAAGGAAACGAAGACAGCTACTCCGACATGGAGCAGGAGGTGATTCCGGGCCTGTTCTGAGCCGTGGCCGTGACTCCCAGCCGCACGCCCTGACACCACTTCCCCGGTGGCAGGTCAGGCGGATGGGGATCACGACTCCGGGTCACCCGCTTCACACCATGACCTCCTCCGACATCCACACCCCCGTCCTGCTCGACCGCTGCGTCGAACTGCTCGCCCCGGCGCTGCACGAGCCCGCCGCGGTGCTCGTCGACGCCACCGAGGGCATGGGCGGGCACTCCGAGGCGCTGCTGGAGCGTTTCCCCGGGATGCGGCTCATCGGGCTCGACCGCGACACCGAGGCGCTTCGCATCGCGGGGGAGCGGCTCGCCCGCTTCGGCGACCGTGTGACTCTCGTCCACAGCGTCTATGACGGCATCAAGGATGCCGTGAAGGCCGCAGGCGCTGTCTATGACGGCATCGAAGAGGCCGCGGCCTCGGCCGGCGTCGACCGCGTCGACGGCATCCTGTTCGACCTCGGCGTCTCGTCGCTGCAGCTCGACGAGGCCGGCCGCGGTTTCGCCTACGCGCACGATGCCCCGCTGGACATGCGGATGGACCAGACCGCCGGCATCACCGCCGCGGAGGTCGTCGCGACCTACGGCGAAGGCGACCTGCGGCGCATCTTCGAGCGCTACGGCGAGGAGAAGCTCGCCGGGCGCTACGCGCGCGCCATCATCGCGGCGCGCGCACAGGCGCCGATAGAGCGCTCCGGCCGGCTCGTCGACGTGCTCGTCGCGGCGACTCCCGTCGCCGTGCAGCGCGAGGGCCGCGGGCACCCCGCCAAGCGCGTGTTCCAGGCGCTGCGCATCGAGGTCAACGCCGAGCTGACGGCCCTCGAGCGGGCGCTGCCGGCCGCGCTCGACCTGCTGCGCGTCGGCGGGCGCATCGTCGTCATGAGCTACCAGTCGCTCGAAGACCGCATCGTGAAGCGGGTCTTCGCGGATGCCGCGGCATCCACGGCGCCCGCCGGCCTGCCGGTCGAACTGCCCGAGCACGCCCCGCGGTTCCGTCTGCTGGTCAAGGGCGCCGAACTCGCGGGCGACGACGAGAAGGCACGCAACCCGCGCGCGACCCCGGTGCGACTGCGCGCCGCCGAGCGGCTGCGGGAGGCGGCATGAGCGCCGACCTGCTCGCGGGCGTTCCCGAGGAGTTCACCCGCCCGGCGCCCAGGCCCGAGACCGCGCGCACCCTGCGCGCCCTCGACCGGGCGCGGCGCGGACGTCGCCCGCGGCTGCTCTACGGCATCGTCGCGGTCGGCGGCGCCGTGCTGATCGCGGCGGCCCAGATGGGGCTGTCGATCCTCACGACGCAGTCGTCGTACGAGCTGTCGGCGCTCACGGCGCAGCAGCGCGACCTCGACTGGCAGAAGCAGATCCTCGCCGACGACGTCGCCGGTCTCTCCTCGCCGCAGTACCTCGCCGCCAACGCCGAGGCGCGCGGGATGGTCACCGGTCAGGCCCCGACCTACCTGCGCCTGAGCGACAACGCGATCATCGGCACCGCGGCCGGCATCGTCGGCGCGAGCGCCGTCAACGCCCTCTCGCAGGCGGCCGTCGGCAACGCGCTCGTGGCCGGGGTGCCGCTCGTGAGCGACCCCGCCGCCAGCCTGCAGTCGGGCGCGAGCGTCGCCGACGAGGCGATCGCCAATACGACGACACCCCCGCCGATCGCCGACGGTCTGCCCACCCCCGCCACACACTGATTACATGACGTCCCGAGCCACTCGCAGCCCGCGCCGGCGCACGGTCATCGCCCTCGGTGTCGTGCTGGCGGTGCTCGCCGCGTTCGTCGTGCGGCTCGTCGACATCCAGGTCGTGAACGCGAACGACCACATCGAGGCCTCGCAGGAGTACGCGACCGGCGCCACGACGACGCTGTACGGCGCCCGCGGCGACATCGTCGACACGAACGGGACGGTGCTCGCGACCAGCACGCTCCTGTATGACGTGCAGATCGACCCCCTGCTCGCCGCGAAGGGTGTCGCCGAGCGCGATGCCGACGGGGCGGAGGTGGAGGATGCCGACGGCGAGCCCGTCATGGTGCAGTGGCCCGAACTGGCCGCGAAGATCGCCGCCATCACCGGGCAGTCGGCATCCGACGTCGAGGCGATCGTGAACGATGCGCTGGCCGCCGACCCGAAGTCGCGCTTCGCGTACGTCAAGCGGTACGTGTCGACCGAGGAGTACCGCGCGCTGGCGGACCTGGGGCTGCCGTTCCTGAGCTTCCCGCCGCATCCGTCGCGCATCTACCCCGACGGCGCCGTCGCGGGCAACCTCGTCGGGTTCGTCGGCTCCGACGGCACGCCCCTGGAGGGTCTGGAGTCGTTGCAGAACGCGTGCCTGCAGTCGGAGTCGGGGTCGCTCACGTACCAGCGCGGCAACGACGGCGTCATCATCCCCGGCACGGAGGTGCGCAAGGATGCCGTCGACGGCGGCACGCTGAAACTGACGATCGACAGCGACCTGCAGTGGTTCATGCAGCAGATGATCTCCGAGGAGACCACGCGACTGAACGCGACGTGGGGCGGGGTGATGGTCGTCGAGGTCAAGACGGGCAAGATCCGCGCCGCGGCCGAATCGGGCACCGTCGACCCCAACGACCCCGGCGCCACCGACGAGGCCGACCGCGGCTCGAAGCTGCTGCGCTTCTCGTTCGAGCCCGGTTCGACGTTCAAGCCGGTGACGATCGCGTCGGGGCTGGACACCGGGGCGATCACCCCCGACACGCGCGTCGAAGATCCCGACCGGATGGTCTTCCCCAACGGCGCCGTCATCAACGACGACGAGACCCACGACCCCGAGACCCTCACCGCCACGGGCGCCCTCGTCCGCTCGTCGAACGTCGCGCTGTCGCAGCTGGGCGCCATGGTCGACCCGCAGACGCGCCTGGACTACCTGAAGAAGTTCGGCGTCGGCCAGGGCACGGCGCTGAACTGGCCGGGCGCGCCCAGCGGGGAGTATCACGAGGTCGCCGACTGGGATCCGCAGACGTACTACACGACGACGTTCGGCCAGGCCTTCACCGTGACCGTGCCGCAGGTCGCGAGCGTGTACCAGACGATCGCCAACGGCGGGGAACAGCTGCCGCTGTCGCTCGTCGAGTCGTGCACCGCCGCCGACGGCACCGTCACGACGCCCGAGCTGCCCGACCCCGTGCAGGTGATCAAGCCCGAGACCGCGCACACGCTCAGCACGATGCTGGAGAACGTCTTCGCGCAGGGCACGCTCGCCGCCGACGTCGCCATCCCCGGCTACCGGATGGCGGGCAAGACCGGAACGGCGCAGATCACCAACGGCGACGGCACCGGGTACAAGGACGGCGTCTACTTCACGAGCCTCGTCGGGTACGCGCCCGCCGACGATCCGCAGTACGTTGTCATCACCGTGTTCGACGAGCCGCTGAACACCCGCATGTCGTCGGCGAACCGCGTCTCGTTCAAGAAGGCGATGATGCAGGTGCTCACGCACTACCACGTGATGCCGTCGAACAGCGAGACGCCGCTGCTCCCGGTCAACTGATCGCGGGAAGCGACGCGCGCAGGAGAAGACTTATGATCCCGATGACACTCGCAGATGTCGCCTCGGCGGTGTCCGGCACCCTGCTCACCGCGGGCGCCGACACCGAGACCACCGTCGTGGCGGGCGCCGTCGACACCGACTCGCGGCTGATCGCACCCGGCGGCATCTTCGTCGCCAAGCCGGGCGAGACCACCGACGGGCACCTGTTCGTCCCGGCGGCCGCCGGCGCCGGCGCCGCGCTCGCGATCGTCGAGCACGTCGTCGACGTGCCGATCAGCCAGATCGTCGTGCCGGATGTCGTCGGCGCCCTCGCCGACCTCGCCCGCACCGTCGTCGGGCGCGTGCGCGCCCGCGGCGCGCTGCAGATCACCGGCATCACCGGCTCGAACGGCAAGACGACGACGAAGAACCTGCTCGCCCGCATCCTGCAGGACGAGGGCGAGACCGTCGCGCCCCGCGCGTCGTTCAACAACGAGGTCGGCGCCCCGCTGACGATGCTGCGCGTGACCGGTGACACCCGCTACCTCGTGAGCGAGTTCGGCGCCTCCGGCCCGGGCGACATCGCGCGCCTCGCAGGCCTCGTGACCCCCGACGTCGGCGTCGTGCTCATGGTGGGCATGGCCCACGCGGGCGGGTTCGGCGGCGTCGAGGCGACGCTGAAGGCCAAGACCGAGCTCGTCGAGGCGATCCGCCCCGGCGGGGTGGCGGTGCTCAACGCCGACGACCCGCGGGTGGCGACGATGGCCGCTGTCGCCGCCGCACGCGGCGTCTCGGTGCGGTGGTTCGGGCGGGGGGCGGCAGCGCCTGCCACGCACCCCGGCGTGCCGCACGTGCGCGCCGACGAGGTCGAGGTGAGCCCCGACGGCACGACGTGCGTCGTCGTCGCGAACGGCGAGCGGATGCCGCTGCGCCTGCGCGTGCTGGGTGAGCACCACGTCATGAACGCCCTCGCGGCGCTCACGGCCGCCGAGGTGCTCGGCGTGCCGATCGCCGAGGGCATCGCACGCCTGGAGACCGTCGCGCTCGCCGAGCGGTGGCGGATGCAGCCGCTCGGCTCCGAGCGCATCCGGATCATCAACGACGCCTACAACGCGAGTCCCGACTCGATGGCCGCGGCCCTGCGCACCCTGGCGCAGATCACCCAGCCCGGCCAGCGCAAGGTCGCCGTGCTCGGCGCCATGAGCGAGCTGGGGGAGTACGCCGGCGAGGAGCACGACCGCGTGGGCCTGCTCGCGGTGCGCCTGCGCATCGAGCGCATCGTCGTCGTCGGCCGCGACGCGCGACGCCTGTACCTCGCCGCCGTCGGCGAGGGCTCGTGGGACGGCGAGGCGGTGTTCTTCGAGTCCGCCGACGAGGCGTTCGACTACCTGCAGGGCGAACTGCGAGACGGCGACCGCGTGCTCGTCAAGTCGTCGAACTCGGCGGGTCTGCGGTTTCTCGGGGATCGTCTGGGAGAATCGTTCTCGTGAGATCACTGCTGACGTCCGCGACGATCTCGCTCGCGTTCACGCTCTTTCTCACCCCGCTGTTCATCCGCCTGTTCGAGCGGCTCGGCTGGGGACAGGTGATCCGCACGCCGGAAGACATCAACAACCCGAGCCACCAGGCCAAGCGCGGCACGCCGACGATGGGCGGCATCGTCTTCATCGTCGGATCGATCGTCGGATACTTCGCCGGCACCCTGACCGGGGGCGCGCCGCCGTCGGCCTCGGGGCTGCTGGTCATCTGGATGATGGTGGGCCTCGGCATCGTCGGCTTCATCGACGACTACATGAAGGTGCGCCAGCAGCGCAGCCTCGGGCTGTCGGGGTGGCGCAAGATCGTGGGCCAGGTGCTCGTGGCGGTGCCGTTCGGCATCCTGGCGCTGAACTTCCCGAACAAGGACGGCGTCACGCCCGGATCTGCGTACGTCTCGTTCTTCCGCGACATCCCGCTGCTGTCGTTCATGGCGCTCGGCGCGATCGTCGGCTGGATCCTCTACCTCGCATGGGTCACCTTCATCTCGGTCGCGTGGTCGAACTCGACGAACCTCACCGACGGGCTCGACGGCCTCGCGACCGGCTCGGGCATCTTCACGATCGCCGCGCTCAGCCTCGTGACGTTCTGGCAGTTCCAGCAGCGCTGCACGAGCTCCGCCCTCGTGCCCGAGTACGTCTCGGCGTGCTACCCGACGCCCGATCCCATGGACCTCACGATCATCGCGGCATCCTTCGTGGGCGCCCTCGTCGGGTTCCTCTGGTGGAACGCGCCGAAGGCGAAGATCTTCATGGGCGACGTCGGGTCGATGGCGATCGGCGGCGTGGTCGCCGCGATGGCGATCCTCTCGCGCACCGAGATCCTGTCGGTCATCATCGCGGGCGTCTTCATCATCGGCCCCGGATCGGTCATCCTGCAGCGGTACTACTTCAAGCTCACCGGCGGCAAGCGGCTGTTCCTCATGAGCCCGTTCCACCATCACCTCGAGATGCGCGGCTGGCCGGAGATCACGATCGTCGTGCGCATGTGGATCATCGCCGGCATGCTCGCCGTCGTCGGCGTGGGCCTGTTCTACGTCGCGTGGCTGGCGGCCCTGTGAGCCGTGACCTGAACGCCCTGCGCAGCTGGCACGCCGACTGGCGCGGGCTGCGCGTGGCCGTGCTCGGCCTGTCGGTGACGGGGTTCTCGGTCGCCGACACGCTCGCCGAACTCGGCGCCGAGGTGCTCGTGGTGAGCGAGGGTGCGAGCGAGGAGTACGCCCGGCTGCTGCCCGTCATCGGCGCGCGGCTGTGGACCGGCCCGCTCGATGCCACCCCGGCCGAGCTCGCCGACTTCGCGCCGGAGGTCGTCGTCGCCTCGCCCGGCTTCGCGCCGCACCACCCGGTGATCGCCTGGACGCGGGCCGAGGGCATCGCGCTGTGGGGCGACATCGAGCTCGCCTGGCGCGTGCGCGACAAGGTGCTGCGCGCCGACGGCACCCCCGCCGACTGGCTGTTCATCACCGGCACCAACGGCAAGACGACGACGACGCAGCTGACCGCGGCGATGCTCGTCGCGCAGGGACTGCGCGCCGTGCCGTGCGGCAACATCGGCACGCCCGTCCTCGACGCCGTGCGCGACCCGTCGGGGTTCGACGCGCTCGTGGTCGAGCTGTCGAGCCACCAGCTCTGGTACCTCGGCCTGAGCGAGGACGCCCCGGATGCCGGCGGCGTCTCGCCGCACGCGAGCGTGTGCCTCAACCTCGCCGACGACCACCTCCAGTGGCACGGGTCGGCCGCGGCCTACCGCGACGCGAAGGCCGTCGTCTACCGGGGCACGCGGGTCGCCTGCGTCTACAACAAGGCCGATGCCGCCACCCGCGCCATGGTCGAAGACGCCGACGTCGTCGAGGGTTGCCGGGCCATCGGCTTCGACCTCGGCGTGCCGGGGCCGAGCGACCTCGGGGTGGTCGACGGCATCCTCGTCGACCGCGCCTTCCTCGATGACCGGCGCACGAGCGCGCGGGAGCTGACGACCGTCGGAAGCCTCGCCGCGCACGGGCTCGCCGCGCCGCACGTCGTCGCCAACATCCTGGCGGCGGCGGCGCTGGCCCGGTCGCTCGACGTGGCCCCGGCATCCATCGCCCGGGCGCTGGAGAGTTTCCGCCTCGATCCGCACCGCATCGAGGTGGTCGCCGTCGCGCGCGGCATCACGTGGGTCGACGACTCGAAGGCCACCAACCCGCACGCCGCCGCGTCGTCGCTGGCGGCCTTCCCGGGTGCGGTGTGGGTCGTCGGGGGGCTGCTGAAGGGCGTCGACATCGGCGAGCTCGTCGCCGCGCGCGGTGCCGACGTCAAGGCCGCCATCGTGATCGGCATCGACCGCGCCCCGATCGTCGACGCGTTCGCGCGACACGCGCCCGGGGTTCCGCTGACCGAGGTCGACCACGCTCAGACTGAAGACGTCATGACCCGCGTCGTCGAACTGGCGGCTGCGATCGCTCGTGACGGAGACGTGGTCCTCCTCGCTCCGGCAGCGGCATCGTTCGACCAGTTCGCCTCGTACGCGGATCGCGGGCACAGATTCGCACGAGCGGTCCGGGAGCGGATCGACGGCGCGCAGTAGGCAGGACCGAGCCAGACGAGAGGGAGCACGCCGGTGACGACGACGACCCCTCCGCCCACCCGTCCGGCCGTCGAGCCGGCGCCGGCATCCACCGGTCGCGGCTACGCGGCGCGGGTGTCGCTCGGCCGGGTCTTCGCACCGGTGCCGAGCGAGTTCCTGCTCATGGCCTCGACCGCGCTGCTGCTGACCGGATTCGGTCTCATGATGGTGCTGTCGGCGACCATGGCCTCGGCCGTCGCCGAAGGACAGAGCCCGTTCGAGGTCGTGCTGAAGCAGGCCGTGTTCGCGGTCATCGGCATCCCGCTGATGTTCATCGCGAGCCGTGTGCCGGTGACCTTCTGGAAGCGCATCGCGTGGCCGGCGCTCATCGTGTCGACCGCGTTCCAGCTGCTCGTGTTCGTGCCGGGCCTCGGCGTCGAGAACGACGGCAACCGCAACTGGATCCAGGTCGCAGGCCTGCAGATGCAACCGTCGGAATTCCTCAAGCTCACCCTGGCCCTGTGGCTCGGCTACGTGCTGTACCGCAAGCAGACACTGCTGGGCCTGTGGCGGCACGTGTTCATCCCGGTCGTCCCGGTCGGCGGTCTCGTGATCGGTCTCGTCGCCGTCGGCAGCCACGACCTCGGCACGGGCCTCATCCTCATGGCGATCCTCCTCGGCTGTCTCTTCTTCTCCGGGGTGAAGCTGCGGCTGTTCCTCATTCCGCTGCTGCTCGTCGTGGGTGTCGCGGCGTACTTCGCCGTGACGAGCCCCAACCGGATGCGGCGCATCATGAGCTTCCTCGACGTCGACTCGCTCGGCTGCTACAACGCCGTCGTCGGCAGCTGCTACCAGGCGCTGCACGGCGTGTGGGGGCTGGCCAACGGCGGAGTCTTCGGGCTGGGCCTGGGCAACTCGCGCGAGAAGTACGGCTGGCTGCCGGCGAAGGCGAACGACTACATCTTCGCGATCCTCGGCGAGGAGCTCGGCCTCGTCGGCTGCCTCGTCGTGCTGACGCTGTTCGCGCTGTTCGCGGTGGGGGCGTTCCACGTCATCCGCAAGACCCGCGATCCGTTCGTGCGGATCGTCGCGGGCGGCCTCATCGTCTGGATCGTCGGCCAGGCGCTGCTCAACATCGCCGTCGTGCTGCGCCTGGCACCGGTGCTCGGCGTGCCGCTGCCGTTCCTGTCGCAGGGCGGCACGTCGCTGCTGTCGGTGCTCATCGCGTGCGGCGTGCTGCTGTCGTTCGCCCGCACGCTGCTCGTGAAGACTCCCGTGGCGCCGGCGCGGTAGTGTCGTTCCGGTGACGACCTACCTGCTGGCCGGCGGCGGCACGGCGGGCCACGTGAACCCGCTGCTGGCCGTCGCCGACGGCCTGCGCGAGCGCGACCCCGACGCGGCGGTGCTCGTGCTCGGCACCCGAGAGGGGCTCGAGGCGCGGCTTGTGCCCGAACGCGGTTACGAACTGCTGATCGTCGACAAGGTGCCCTTCCCGCGCCGTCCGAATGGGGCCGCCGTGCGCTTTCCCGCGGCCTGGCGCCGCGCCGTGGGGCAGGTGCGGACGCATCTGCGCGAACGGGCGGTGGACATCGTCGCCGGGTTCGGCGGCTACGCCTCGGCTCCGGCCTATGTCGCCGCGCGGCGGGAGGGCGTCCCATACATCGTGCACGAGGCGAACGCGCGGCCCGGGCTGGCGAACATCCTCGGCGCGCGGGGCGCGGCGGGCGTCGGGGTCGTCTTCGCGGGCACGCGCCTGCGCGGCGCGACCACGGTCGGGATGCCGCTGCGCCGCGAGCTCGTCGACCTCGACCGTGCGGCGCTGCGCGCCGAGGCGGCGGCCTTCTTCGGGCTCGACCCCGCCCGGCCCGTGCTGCTCGTGTTCGGCGGATCGCTCGGCGCGCGCCGCCTCAACGAGGCCTTCGCCGCAGCGTGGCCGGCGGTGACCGAGGCGGGCTGGCAGCTGCTGCACGCGACGGGGGAGCGCGACCGTCTCGCCGCCGACGCGAGCCCCCGGCATCCGGATCACCGCGTCGTCCCGTACCTCGATCGCATGGACCTGGCCCTCGCCGTCGCCGACCTCGTCGTCGCGCGCGCCGGCTCGGCGACGGTGAGCGAGCTATCGGCGCTCGGCATCCCGGCGGTGTATGTGCCGTACGCGGTCGGAAACGGCGAACAGGCGCTGAACGCGGCATCCGCCGTGGCGGCGGGCGCGGCCCGGCTGATTCCGGATGCCGAGTTCACGCCCGCGCGCATCCGCGACGAGATCGTGCCCCTGCTCGGTGACGCCGACGCCCTGGCCGCGATGCGCGCCGCCGCGGCCGGCTCGCGGGCGGGCACCGCGAACGTCATCGCGATGCTCGACGCCGCCCTCGCCCGCTGACGCCGCCCCTCGCGCCGCCGCCGTCCACTGCGCCGCCCGTCGCGCCGCCGCCGTCCACTGCGCCACCGCCGTCGACTGCGCCGCCGCGCGCGTCGCGAAAAACGGAAATGACGCGAAAAACGGATGCCGGGCCCCGATGCGTCCGTGTTTCGCGATTTCTCCGTTTTTCGGGCGCGGCGGCAGCGCCGGTCAGCCCGCCGCGGTGCGCGTCGGCGCCGACGCGGCCGTGTCGGCGCGCTCTCCGCGCGGACGCGTCGTGACGACGGCGACCACGAGCGCGCCGACGGCGGCCACGATGAGCGTGGCCGGGCTCGGCAGCGTGGTCGCGAAGACATACCCCGCGCACGCGCCGACGATCGCACCGACCGCGTACCCCCAGCCGCGCCATCGTCGCGACAGCGTGGCGCCGATCAGGATCGCGGTCGCCGCCGCGGCGAGCACTGCCGAGCCTGCGGCCAGGAGCATCCAGGCGGCCAGCGACAGCAGGGGGCCGTGGGCGCGGGTGAACCAGGATGCCGTCATCGCCGCCAGCGGCACGACCGCTGGCACGACGAGCACGAGCGACGACAGTGCGAGTGCGCCACGCATGCCACGCCCGCGCAACGTCGCGACGAGCGAGACGACGACGAAGACGGGCGCGCCCATGGTGACGAGCGCCGCGATGATGCTCGCCCAGGTGGGCGGCTCGCCCTCCATCGGCAGCACGACGGACGTCGTCCGCATGATCGCCGGCACGACCAGGCACATCGCGAAGCCGATGGCGCCGAGGACGATCGCCGCGACGGCGCAGCCGATCGCCAGCCGGCGGTCGAGACGGTGCGCGAGGCCGTCGACGATCGCCGCGCGCGTCTCTGCCCGCGACGGCCGCGTGCGCCCGTCGGCTTCGGCGACGTCGCGCATGATCCCGGCCACCACGTCGCCGTGCGTGCGCCGCCACGACGGCGGATACCAGTGCAGCAGACGGCGGAAGGGCTCGTCGCGGTCGTTCACGCCCATGCCGCGGTCGCCTGCGTCAGCCGCGGCATCGCGGTGCGGGCCAGAGCGGTGCGGACCAGTGCCGCGCGAGCGGCGCGGGCGCGGCCCTCGAACTCGGCGGCCTGCGCCTCCAGACGCAGGATGCCGGCATCCGTCAGGGCGAAGTAGCGGCGCGCCCGCCCGTCGACGATCTCGTCGCCATCGGCGCGGACGAGCCCCTGCTGCTCCAGGCGCTCCAGGCTCGCGTACAGCGTCGTCGCCTTGGGAGCGACACCGGAGGAGTCGGCGACGTCGCGCAGAATTGCGTAGCCGTGTCTGCGACCGTCGGCAAGGGCGGTGAGGATCCAGAAGGCGGTGTCGCCGAGCGTGGTCATGAGGCCCACTATATACCCGACACAGGAATATAGCTACCTCCGCATCATCGCCGCATCGTCGCCGCTGCCCGTCGCGAAAAACGGAGATGACGCGAAAAACGGATGCCGGGGCCGCGAAGCGTCCGTGTTTCGCGATTTCTCCGTTTTTCGCGACACAGAACTGCGACACCGAACGGCGACACCGGCACCGCGGTGCGGGGGGCGGTGGGTGCGGCCCGGGGGCCTGGGCGGCGGTCGGCGAGCCAGGGCGCGCCGCAGCGTCTGCTCAGGATGCCGCGACCTAGACTTTAGGGGCCATGATTCGCCCTGACCTGACCCTGCCCATCCCCGACGACATCACCGCCGCCCACTTCATCGGGATCGGCGGTTCCGGGATGTCGGGACTGGCGGGGATGTTCCTCGACCGCGGCATCCGGGTGTCGGGGTCGGATCGCGCCGACGGGGCCGCACTGCGCGCGCTCGCCGCCCGCGGCGCCCAGGTGCACGTCGGGCACGACGCGGCGAACCTGCCGGGCGACACCGACACCGTCATCCACACGGGTGCCATCTGGCCGGAGAACCCGGAGTTCCTCCTCGCCAAGCAGCGCGGGCTGCCCGTGATCCACCGCTCGCAGGCTCTGCACTGGCTCATCGGCGGCCGGCGGCTCGTCAGCGTCGCGGGCGCCCACGGCAAGACCACCTCGACCGGGATGATCGTCACCGCGCTGCGCGCTCTCGGCGCCGACCCGACGTTCGTCAACGGGGGAGTGATCAATGGTCTCGGCGTCTCCAGCGGCACGGGATCGGACGAGGTGTTCGTCATCGAGGCCGACGAGTCCGACGGCACGTTCCTGCTGTACGACACGGCGATCGCGCTCATCACGAACGTCGACCCCGACCACCTCGACCACTGGGAGACCCGCGACGCGTTCTACGACGGCTTCGTGCGGTTCGCGAACGAGGCGCGCGAGGCGGTCGTCATCTCCGCCGACGACCCCGGCGCGCAGCGCGTCGCGGCGGCGCTGACGCACGCGAACGTCGTGACGTTCGGCGAGGCGGCGGATGCCAGCATCCGCGTGCACGACATCACGACCGACGGGCCGGTGTCGTTCGCGCTCACGCACGACGGCCAGACGGTCGCGGGCCGCCTCGCCGTGCCGGGTGCGCACAACGCGATCAACGCCGCGGGCGCCGTCGCCGTGCTCGTGACGCTCGGCCACGAATTGGAGCCCGCGCTGCGCGCCGTCGAGGGCTTCGGCGGCACCGTGCGGCGGTTCGAGCTGCACGGCACCGAGCGCGGCGTGCGCGTGTACGACGACTATGCGCACCACCCGACCGAGGTCGCCGCGGCGCTGGCCGCCGCGCGCAGCGTGATCGGCGGCGGCCGGATCATCGCCATCCAGCAGCCGCACACGTACTCGCGCACGCAGGAGATGTTCCGCGAGTTCGCCGAGGTGCTCGAGACGCACGCCGACCACACCGTCATGCTCGACGTCTACGGCGCCCGCGAAGACCCGGTGCCCGGCGTGACGGGAGAGCTCGTGAGCGGCGCGTTCCGCGACCCGTCGAAGGTGCACTTCGTCGCCGACTGGCAGCAGGCCGCCGACTACACCGCGACGGTCGCGCGCGACGGCGACTACGTCATCACCCTCGGCTGCGGCAACGTGTATCTCATCATCCCGCAGGTGCTCGAGGCGCTGGGCGCCACCGACGCCGCCGGCCACCGCCGGGACGGGGCGTAGCCCATGCGCCGGCCAGCGCCCCTGCCGGCGTCCCCGTCGACACCGCGCGAGAGCGCGGCCGAGCCGGTCGCGCTGCCGGTGCGGCAGGTCGCACCGCCGCGCGCCGAGGTCGACACGACGGAGGCCGACACGACGGAGGCCACCGCGACGGAGGCCACCGCGACGGAGGCCGCCGCGACGGATGCCGCCGCGACGGATGCCGTCACCACGATGCCCGTCGATCCGCGGACCCCGCTCGCCCCGGATGACGCGCCGCCGGCATCCCTCGTCGACGACGCGCCGAGCGAGTTCGACGGCGTCGGGGTGCGCGAGGTGTGGGCCGCCGCCCGGGCGCGCCGCAGGGCGCTGCGGGCCGAGGTGCGCCGGTTCACGGTGCGCCAGCGCCGCCGGAGGATGCTGTGGATCGGCACCGGCGTCGCGCTCGTGCTGCTCGTGCTCGGCACGCTCGGCGCCGCGTACAGCCCGCTGTTCGCCGTCGAGCAGGTGCGCGTCGTCGGCACCTCGACCCTGGATGCCGCCGCGGTCGAGGCGGCCTTGTCCGATCAGCTGGGCCGCCCGCTGCCGCTGGTCGACTCGTCCGAGGTGAAGGCCGCGCTCGTGCAGTTCCCGCTCGTGGAGTCATACACGCTCGAGGCCCGCCCGCCGCACGAGCTGGTCGTGCGGATCGTCGAGCGCACGCCGATCGGCGCGGTCGCCTCGGCCGCGGGATACACGCTCGTCGATGCGGCCGGCGTCGCGCTGTCGACGACGCCCGACCCGCCCGCCGGCTTTCCGGTGATCGACGCGACGGGCGGCATCGGATCTGCCGCCTTCGATGCGATCGGCACCGTCTTCCGGGCCCTCCCCGCCGACATCCGCACGCAGGTCACGGCGATGTCGGCGACGACCGCCAACGACGTCACGCTGACCCTCGGCGGCACCGGGACCGAGGTCGTCTGGGGTAACGCCGACCGGTCGGCGTACAAGGCCGTCGTGCTCGCCGCCGCGATGGCGGCGCGCCCGCCCGAGCAGGTCTACACCTACGACGTGTCCTCGCCCGACGCCGTCGTCATCCGCTGACGCGCCGTTGCGCACGACCGTCTGAGAACGCGATTGCGCGACACGCCCAGTGCCTGACGGGGCAGCGACCGGTGCGCGCTTACCTTCAATCAAGGAATTGCATACTCGGCAATTCTTTAAACCTCAACTTGAGGTTCAAGGTTTAGAGACGCGGTTCGGGACAAGATGGAGGCCGGCATGAGCCAGAACCAGAACTACCTCGCGGTGATCAAGGTCGTCGGTGTGGGTGGCGGCGGCGTGAACGCCGTCAATCGGATGATCGAGCTCGGGCTGCGAGGTGTCGAGTTCATCGCGGTGAACACCGACGCGCAGGCGCTGCTGATGAGCGACGCCGACGTCAAGCTCGACGTCGGCCGCGAGCTCACGCGCGGGCTCGGCGCGGGAGCCGACCCCGAGGTCGGCCGTCGTGCCGCCGAGGACCACGCCGAAGAGATCGAAGAGGCGCTCGCGGGTGCCGACATGGTCTTCGTCACCGCCGGCGAGGGCGGCGGAACGGGCACGGGCGGCGCCCCCGTCGTGGCCCGCATCGCGAAGTCGATCGGCGCGCTGACGATCGGTGTCGTCACGAAGCCGTTCTCGTTCGAGGGTCGCCGCCGGCAGAGCCAGGCAGAGGCCGGCGTCGCCAAGCTCAAGGAAGAGGTCGACACCCTCATCGTCGTGCCCAACGACCGGCTGCTGGAGATCAGCGACCGCGGCATCTCGATGATCGAGGCGTTCGCCACCGCCGACCAGGTGCTCCTGGCCGGTGTGCAGGGCATCACCGACCTCATCACGACGCCGGGTCTCATCAACCTCGACTTCGCCGACGTCAAGTCGGTCATGCAGGGGGCCGGCTCCGCGCTCATGGGCATCGGCTCGGCGCGCGGCGCCGACCGCGCCATCAAGGCCGCGGAGCTCGCCGTCGAGTCGCCGCTGCTGGAGGCATCCATCGAGGGCGCTCACGGCGTGCTGCTGTCGATCCAGGGCGGGTCGAACCTCGGCATCTTCGAGATCAACGACGCGGCGCAGCTCGTCAAGGAGGCCGCGCACCCCGAGGCCAACATCATCTTCGGCACCGTCATCGACGACACGCTCGGCGACGAGGTGCGTGTCACCGTCATCGCCGCCGGCTTCGACGGCGGCGAGCCGCAGGCGCGGATCGAGCCGATCACGGCGCAGCGCCCCGCGGCGGTCCCGGTCGTGCCGTCGGTGCCCGCCGACGAGGTGGCCCGCGAGCTCGCCGAGCACGAGCAGAAGGAGCCCGTCTCGGTCGGCGCGGTCAGCGAGCCGTACAGCTCGGTCTTCGGCGACGACGACCTGGACATCCCCGACTTCCTGAAGTGACCTCGGTTCCAGAGCCCGATCTCGGCACGCGGCTCGCCGCCCTCGACGCCCGCATCGCGGACGCGGCCCGGGCGGCGGGTCGCGACCCGTCGGAGCTGACCCGCATCGTCGTCACGAAGTTCCACCCGGCGCGGCTCGTGGCAGACCTGCACGCCCTCGGCGTGCGCGAGGTGGGCGAGAACCGGCAGCAGGAGCTCACCGCCAAGCGCGCCGAGCTCGCCGGCGATCCCACCCTCGGCGACCTGCGGTGGCACTTCATCGGCCAGCTGCAGAGCAAGAAGGCGCGGGCGGTGCGGGCGGCATCCGACTGCGTGCACTCGGTCGACCGCGACCGCGTCGCGGACGCGCTGCATGCCGCCGATCCGGATGCCGGGGAGGTGCTGGACGTGTTCCTGCAGGTCAACCTCACCGACGACCCGGCACGCGGGGGCATCGCCCCCGGCGGCGTCGCGGCCCTCGCCGAGCACGTCGCGGCACGGTGCCCGTCGCTGCGGGTGCGCGGCGTCATGGCGGTCGCGCCCCTGGCGGGCGCCCCGACCGCGGCGTTCGAACGACTTGCGGCCGCGGCCGACGCGGTGCGCCGCGTCGTGCCGGATGCCGCGTGGATGTCGGCCGGAATGTCCGGCGACTTCGCCGAGGCGATTGCGGCGGGTGCGACACACCTGCGGATCGGCACGGCAATCACGGGTCCGCGCCCCGACCGCGGATAGCCTCAGACCAGACGAGCAAACGGAGGACGCGATGTCGAACCCGCTGAAGAAGACGATGGTGTACCTGGGCCTCGCCGACGAGGAGGACGCCTACGACGAGCCGGTCGCCGAGACGCCGGTGCGCCGCGAGCGCGCCACCGAGCGCGCGGTCGAAAAGGCCGCGCCGGTGACGCCGCTGCACCGCCCCGCGGTCGTGCGTCAGCCGACCGTCGGCACGGTCAGTGAGATCCTCACGGTGCACCCCAAGCAGTACCGCGACGCGCAGCTGATCGCGGAGAACTTCCGCGACGGCATCCCGGTGATCATCAACCTCTCGCAGATGAGCGACGCCGACGCGCGCCGCCTCATCGACTTCGCGAGCGGGCTGTCGCTGGGCCTGTACGGGCGGATCGAGCGCGTGACGAGCAAGGTCTTCCTGCTGTCGCCCGAGAACGTCGCGATCTCGGGTGACGGCACGGTGGCTCAGGCCGACCCCGAGGCCGCACCCTTCTCGCAGTAGTCGTGGAGATCGTGCGCCTGGCGGCGCTTGTCGTCGACGTCCTTCTCCTCGTCTACATCCTGGTGCTGCTGGCGCGACTCATCCTCGAGTACATTCCGATGTTCAATCGGCAGTGGCGCCCCCGTGGCGTCGGTCTCGTGCTCGCCGAGGCCGTGTTCACGGTCACCGACCCGCCCCTGAAGTTCTTCCGCCGGCTGCTGCCTCCGCTGCGGCTCGGTCCGATCGCGCTCGACCTCGGCTTCCCGGTGACGATGCTCGCCTGCTTCGTGCTGCTGACCGTCGTGCGTGTCGTCGAACGAATCGGGTGAGTCCGTCTCGCACGCCCCCCGGTGTGCGCACTATGCTGTGTCAGTACGACTCGCCGAGAGCGGGTCACCGAAATCGGCCCGCGTCGTGAGCCCCGAAAGAGGAAACACCATGGCTTTGACCCCCGAAGACGTCGTCACCAAGCAATTCCAGCACGTTCGGTTCAAGGAGGGCTTCGACCCGGATGAGGTCGACGACTTCCTGGACGAGATCGTCGTCGAGTGGCGCAAGACCATCGCCGAGAACGAAGAGCTGAAGGCCAAGCTCGAGGCCTACGAGTCCGGCGAGGCCGCCCCCGTGGCCGCCGCGCCGGTCGCCGAAGAAGCGGTCGTCGAAGAGGCCGTCGTCGAAGAGCCCGAGCCGGTCGTCGAGGAGACGCCGTCGTGGACCGAGGCGGCGCTCGCCCCGGCAGCAGAGATCGCTGCGGCGCCCGCGGCGGCGTCGGCGGGCATCATCGAGCTCGCGCAGCGCCTGCACGACGAGCATGTCGCCGAGGGCGTCGCGCAGCGCGACAAGCTCATCTCCGAGGCCGAGTCGAAGGCCGCGGCGATCGTCGCCGAGGCCGAGGCGAAGGGCCGCGACGAGCTCGCGCGCCTCGACGCCGAGCGCAGCACGCTGGAGACCCGCATCAGCGAGCTGCGCCAGTTCGAGAGCGACTACCGCTCGCAGCTGCGCGGCTTCATCGAGTCGAAGCTGCGCGACCTCGACGTCGCCGGCAGCACCTCGACGCCCGTCGCCTCCTGAACCCGGTGACCGACCGGGCAACCCTGCGTTCTGGGGCGGCGGGCATCATCGTCGCGATTCTCGCGGCGCTGGTGCTGGCCGCCGACCAGTTCACCAAGTACCTCGCTCTCGCCCACCTGCCGCTCGACCAGCCGGTCGAGGTGTGGGGCGATTTCCTGCAGTTCTACCTGACCCGCAACCCCGGCGCCGCGTTCTCGCTCGGCGAGGGCGTCACGTGGGTCTTCACGCTGGTGCTCGCCGCCGCTGCCGCGACGATCGTCGTCCTCGCGATCACGCGAGTGCGCTCACGGGCGTGGGCGATCGTGCTCGGGCTGCTGCTCGGCGGCATCCTCGGCAACCTCACCGACCGGCTGCTGCGCGATCCCGGATTCCTCGTCGGCCACGTCGTCGACTTCATCAACACGCCGTGGATGTGGTTCGGGATGACCTCGGCGATCTACAACGTCGCCGACATGTTCATCGTCACCATGATGATCTCCGTCGCCCTGCTGATCCTGACCGGGCGCCGCCTCGACGGCACGCGCGGCACCAACGGCGCCGACGCCGACGGTGCGGCGGATGCCGGCGCGTCGGCGCAGGCCGGCTGACGATGCCCTTCCGCAGCATCCCGGTCCCGGACGGGCTCGACGGCGCGCGCGTCGACGCCGCACTCGCGAAGATGCTCGGCTTCTCGCGGACCTTCGCTGCGGAGGTCGCCGAGGCCGGCGGCGTGCGGCTCGACGGGCGCGCGCTCGGCAAGTCCGACCGGCTGCGCGCCGGCGGGTGGCTGGAGGTCGACTGGGAAGACCGTCGCGAGCCCGAGATCGTGCCGGTCGCGGTGCCCGAGCTCGGCATCGTGTACGACGACGACGACATCGTCGTGGTGGACAAGCCCGCGGGGGTCGCGGCGCACCCGTCGCTGGGGTGGGAGGGGCCGACGGTGCTCGGTGCGCTCGCGGCGGCGGGTTTCCGCATCGCGACGACGGGCGCCGCGGAACGCCGGGGCATCGTCCATCGGCTCGACGTGGGCACGAGCGGGCTCATGGTCGTCGCGAAGACCGAGCGCGCCTACACGGCGCTCAAGCGGGCGTTCAAGGAGCGCGAGGTCGAGAAGATCTATCACGCCGTCGTGCAAGGCCACCCCGATCCGCTCGTGGGCACGATCGACGCGCCGATCGGGCGGCATCCGTCGCATTCGTGGAAGTTCGCGGTGACGCCGGACGGCAAGGACTCCGTCACGCACTACGAGACGCTCGAGGCGTTTCCCGCGGCGTCGCTGCTGGAGATCCACCTCGAGACGGGGCGCACGCATCAGATCCGCGTGCACATGGCGGCGCACCGGCATCCGTGCGTGGGCGATCCGCTGTACGGCGCCGATCCGACGCTGTCGGCGAGGCTCGGGCTCACGCGGCAGTGGCTGCACGCGCATGAGCTGTCGTTCGCGCACCCCGCGACGGGGGAGCGGGTGACGTTCACGTCGCCGTATCCGGCCGACTTCGCGCACGCGCTCGAGGTGCTGCGGGCGGCGTAGGCGCCGGCATCCCTCGCTCGAAAACAGGAGATCGAGCGAAAACAGGACGGATGCCGCCTGTTTCATCCTGTTCTGGATGAATCTCCTGTTCTCGTGCGCGCGTCAGCGGCCTCAGCGGCTTCAGCGGCCTCAGCGACCTCCGGCGAACGATGCGGGGTCGTCTTCGGCGATCGCGAGTGCGATCTTGCGCACGTGGACCTGCGCGACGTCGACGAGCTCGCCCAGGCCGTACCAGCCCACCTCGGTGAGCTCTCCGTCGGCCGGATGCGGCGAGCCCGACACCCACTCGCACCGGAACACGAGGTCGAGGTAGTCGACCTGATCGCCGTTCGCGTACGTGATGCGGGGGAGCTGGTGCACGAGGGCGAGCCGCGTCGCCCGTACGACGACGCCCGCCTCCTCGAGGCATTCGCGCACCGCCGCATCCGCCGGCTCCTCGCCCGGCTCGACGATGCCCGACACGCACTGCCACGCGCCATTGTCGGCGCGGCGGCCGACGAGCACCTTCTCGTCCTTGAACACGACGGCGGTGACGCCGACGAGGGGCAACGGGTCGTGCCCGATCTTCTCGCGCAGCGCGAGGACGAAGGCGGGAGTGGCCATGGCATCCACCCTATC
This sequence comes from Microbacterium sp., assembly GCF_047602155.1. Classification (GTDB taxonomy): domain Bacteria; phylum Actinomycetota; class Actinomycetes; order Actinomycetales; family Microbacteriaceae; genus Microbacterium. The sequence goes on from NZ_JASGHZ010000001.1 coordinate 2,315,237, forward strand.
GAGGGTCGTCCCACGGAGCCTTCGCCGTGATCGGCTGCCGACGCGGTCAGGCCTCGTCGACGATCGCCTCCGCCGCCGCACCCGGCACCAGGACGACCGGAACCGGGGCGTTGCGCAGGATCTTCGACGACCGCGACCCGAGGAAGACCCGGGCCACCGGACCCCCGCGGCTGGAACCGATCACCAGTACATCGCCTTCGACCCATCCCGCATCGTCGATCGCATCGGCCCACGACAGTCCCTGGCCGAGCACGGCATCGAGTTCGCCGGGCACTTCGGGGAGCTGGCGGACGGCGTCCAGCTCGGCCTGGATGGCGTCGGTGGCCCGCCGGGCCCACTGCTCGACGACGAGATCGTCCTCGCCTCCCACCACGATGCCGGCGAACGGTGTCGTCGGGCGCACCGCGAACGCGGCCAGGCGCAGCGAGGCGCCGACGCGGGCCGACACCCGTGCCGCCGCCTGCACGAGCTCGCCGCCGCCGGTGGAACCGCCGTACGCGACGGTGACCCGGCGCACGGTCGTGGCGGGCCCGGCGCGGAAGCCGCGCGGGGCCATGGCGACCGGCAGCGACGAGCTGTGCGCGATACGCTCGGCGGTCGCCCCGAGGGAGAGCCGGCCGTGGGCGGCCGCGCTCGAAGAGCCGACCACGATCATGTCGGCGTCGTGCTCGGCGGCCACCGCCATGAGCCCCTTGGGCACCGACCCGGCGTGGTGTGCCACGAAGGTGGCCCGCACCTCGCCCGTGACGCGGGCGCGCGCCTGGGCCAGGTGCTGTTCGGCCATCCGGTCGAGGTAGTCGAGATAGGCGGTGTCGAGGTTCGTGGGATCGACGGGCCAGGCATTGGCCACGATCGCACAGACCACGAGATCGGTGTCGGCGGATCGAGCCAGAAGCGTCGCGAGGCTCAGCGCCGCGGCTCCCGACTCGTCGGCCCGGTACCCTACGAGAATCGTCACGAGCGTGTCCCGTCAGTCGGCCGTGACCGGCGCGGCGGCGATCACGTGCGTGAGCGGAATGTCGTACATCGCCTTCGCCCGCTGCACGACGTCGTAGCGCAACCAGTCGGATTCCGTCTCGGGCTTGGTCGAGACGACGAGCTGATCGGGGGTGAACGTCTCCACGGCGTCGGCGAGGGCGCGCAGCGGTCGGTAGTCGCCGAGCGCCCCGGTGACGTTCAGGTTCTCGGCCCGAAGCGTGCTCACCATGGCATCCAGACGTGCCTGGGCCGCCGCCGCGGTCGCCTCCCAGAGGAAGACCGCGCCCTTGTGCTCGGCCTGACCGGTGTCGACGGGGTTGGCGGGGACGCAGACGTAGTACTCGGCCTTGCCGGCCTGGTCGATGCGGCGCAGCTCCTCGAGCAGTTCGTCCGCGGCGACGGTCTCGTTGGCCAGGACCAGCACTCGGGTCGCCTTGTCGTTGACCTCCGGCTGCAGCGCCTCGGGGTCGGTCGAGCCTCCGCGCGCCTTCGTGACGAAGTACGCCACGATCACGACGGCCCACGAACCGAGGCTCAGGAGCAGCTGGATCAGCGTGTCCGGGTTGAAGGCCATCTGCACGAGGACGGCGAGGATGCCCACGGTCGCAAGGATCGACAGGAAGGGGAAGCCCCACATCTTGATCTTGAACTGAGACGGGTCCGTGCGCCGGCGCAGCACGATCTGGGAGATGCCGATGAGCAGGTACACGAACAGGATGATCGCGCCGGACGAGTTCAGCAGGAAGCTGAAGACGGTGTCGGGGGAGATGGCCGCCGCGATCACGCACAGGAAGCCGATGACCGACGAGATCAGGATCGCGCGCCGGGGCACGCCGCCCTTGCTCACCCGGATCAGGCTCACCGGCGCCTCACGACGCGCGGCGAGGACGAACAGCATGCGCGAGGCCGTGTACAGGCCCGAATTGAGGCAGGAGAGCACGGCGGTGAGCACGACGAGGTTCATGATGTCGGCGGCGAACGGGATGTTCATGCGTTCCATCGCCGCCACGAACGGCGAGAAGCCGGGCTGGTTCTCGTCCCACGGGACGATGAGGGCCAGAAGCAGCGCCGATCCGACGTAGAAGATCGCGATCCGGGTGATGACGGAGTTCGTCGCCTTGCCGATCGCCTTGGCGGGGTCGGGCGACTCCGCGGCCGCGATCGTGGCGATCTCGGCGCCGACCATGGAGAACACCACCACGACGACGCCGCTGAAGATCGCGCCGGTGCCGTTCGGGAAGAACCCGCCGTGAGACGTGAGGTTCGAGAAGTCCAGCTGCGCGCCCGGCCACAGTCCGACGACGAACAGCGTGCCCAGGGCGAGGAAGATCACGATGGTGGCGACCTTGATGCCGGCGAACCAGAACTCGAACTCGCCGAACGAGGACACCGAGAACAGGTTCGTCGCCGTCATGGCCGCCATGAGGATGAGCGAGAACACCCAGAGGGGAACCTCGGGGAACCAGTGTCGCAGGATCTCGCCGCCGGCGACCGCTTCGAACCCGACGACGATGACCCAGAAATACCAGTACAGCCACGCGACCGAGAACCCCGCCCAGCCGCCCATCGCCTTGCGCGAGTAGTCGGCGAACGAGCCGGTCGACGGGTTCGCGGTGGCCATCTCGCCGAGCATCCGCATGATGAGGATGATCAGCACGCCCGTGATGCCGTACGTGATGAAGGCGCCTGGTCCCGTGCTCAGGAAGACGTTGCTGGAGCCGACGAACAGGCCGGCGCCGATGACGCCGCCGATCGCGATCATGGAGAGCTGGCGCTGACTGAGTCCCTTGCGAAGTTCCGGCGATCCGGCCATGGTTCCTCCTCGGTTTGTCGCAGTTCTACACTGCGGTGAGCTTTAGCCTGGTCTTGCGCAAGAGGTTTCCGCAAGTAATTTGTCCCGTCCCGTGGCCGGAACGTTATCTGAGCGGTGTCGGATCCCCGCCGTAGACTCGAATCCGTGGCATCCGACTCCTTCGTACATCTGCACGTGCACAGCGAATACTCGATGCTCGACGGCGCCGCGCGCATCAAGCCGATGGTCGACGAAGCCGTCCGGCTCGGGATGCCGGCCCTCGCTGTCACCGACCACGGCAACACGTTCGCGGCGTTCGAGTTCTACAAGGCCGCGAAGGATGCCGGCATCACGCCGATCATCGGCATCGAGGCGTACGTCACCCCCGGCACGCACCGGTCGGACAAGTCCCGGGTGCGCTGGGGCACGCCGGAGCAGAACTCCGACGACGTCTCCGGTTCGGGCGCCTACACGCACATGACCCTCCTCAGCGAGACGACCGCGGGCATGCACAACCTGTTCCGGCTCTCGTCGCTGTCGAGCATCGAGGGCTACTACTTCAAGCCCCGCATGGACCGGGAGCTGCTGCAGACCTACAGCAAGGGACTCATCGCGACCACAGGATGCCCGTCGGGCGAGATCCAGACCCGCCTGCGGCTCGGCCAGTACGACGCGGCGCGCGCGGCGGCGGCCGAGTTCCAGGACATCTTCGGCAAGGAGAACTACTTCGCCGAGATCATGGACCACGGGCTGTCGATCGAGCGGCGCATCATGGCCGACCTGCTGAAGATCGCGAAGGATCTCGACATCCCGCTCGTCGGCACGAACGACCTGCACTACACGCACCAGCACGACGCCACGAGCCACGCGGCCCTCCTGTGCGTGCAGTCGGGGTCGACGCTCGACGACCCGAACCGGTTCAAGTTCGACGGCGACGGGTACTACGTGAAGTCCGCCGCCGAGATGCGGCAGGTGTTCCGCGACAACCCCGAGGCGTGCGACAACACGCTGCTCATCGCCGAGCGCTGCGAGGTCGAGTTCGACACGAGCGCGAACTACATGCCCCGCTACCCGGTGCCCGCCGGCGAGACCGAGGAGAGCTGGTTCGTCAAGGAGGTCGAGAAGGGCCTGCACGAGCGGTACCCGGCCGGCATCCCGGACGAGGTCCGCAAGCGCGCCGACTACGAGACCGGCATCATCGTGCAGATGAAGTTCCCGGGGTACTTCCTCGTCGTCGCCGACTTCATCAACTGGGCGAAGGACCACGGCGTGCGGGTCGGCCCCGGCCGCGGCTCCGGCGCGGGGTCGATGGCCGCCTACGCCATGAAGATCACCGACCTCGACCCGCTGCAGCACGGCCTGCTGTTCGAGCGGTTCCTCAACCCCGAGCGCGTGTCGATGCCCGACTTCGACGTCGACTTCGACGACCGCCGCCGCGGCGAGGTCATCCAGTACGTGACCGACAAGTACGGCGACGAGCGCGTCGCGCAGATCGTCACGTACGGCACGATCAAGGCGAAGCAGGCGCTGAAGGATGCCGGCCGCGTGCTCGGGTTCCCCTTCAGCATGGGCGAGAAGCTCACGAAGGCGATGCCGCCGGCGGTGATGGGCAAGGACGTGCCGCTGACGGACATGTTCGACCCGGCGCATGCCCGCTACAAGGAGGCCGTCGAGTTCCGCGCGCTCATCGAGAGCGACCCCGAGGCCAAGACCGTCTACGACACGGCGGTGGGCCTGGAGAACCTGAAGCGCCAGTGGGGCGTGCACGCCGCCGGCGTCATCATGTCGAGCGAGCCCCTGATCGACATCATCCCGATCATGAAGCGCGAGCAGGACGGGCAGATCGTCACGCAGTTCGACTACCCGTCGTGCGAGGCGCTCGGGCTCATCAAGATGGACTTCCTGGGGTTGCGCAACCTCACGATCATCTCCGACGCGCTGGAGAATATCGAGGCCAACCGCGGCGAGACGCTCGTGCTCGAAGAGCTTGCCCTGGACGACGCCGCATCCTACGAACTGCTGGCGCGCGGCGACACGCTCGGGGTGTTCCAGCTCGACGGCGGGCCGATGCGGTCGCTGCTGCGCCTCATGAAGCCCGACAACTTCGAGGACATCTCGGCGGTGCTGGCGCTGTACCGCCCGGGCCCGATGGGCGTCGACTCGCACACGAACTACGCCCTGCGCAAGAACGGGCTGCAGGAGATCACGCCCATCCACCCCGAGCTCGAGGAGCCGCTCAGCGAGATCCTCGACGGCACGTACGGTCTCATCGTCTACCAGGAGCAGGTGATGCAGGCGGCGCAGAAGCTGGCCGGCTACACGCTCGGACAGGCCGACATCCTGCGCAAGGCGATGGGCAAGAAGGTGCGTGCCGTGCTGCAGAAGGAGCAGAAGACCTTCTTCGACGGGATGACCGCGAACGGCTTCTCCCAGGGCGCCCAGAACGCCCTCTGGAACGTGCTGGAGTCGTTCGCCGACTACGCCTTCAACAAGGCGCATACGGCGGCGTACGGGCTCATCTCGTACTGGACGGCGTACCTGAAGGCGCACTACCCGGCCGAGTACATGGCGGCGCTGCTGACGAGCGTCGGCGACTCGAAGGACAAGATGGCGGTGTACCTCAACGAGTGCCGCCGCATGGGCATCCGGGTGCTGCCGCCGGATGTGGGGGAGTCGATCCGGTACTTCGCCGCCGTCGGGGAGGACATCCGCTTCGGCCTGGGCGCCGTGCGCAACGTCGGTGCGAACGTCGTCGACGGCGTCGTCGCGGCGCGCGCCGACGGGCGGTACACGTCGTTCCACGACTTCCTGGCGCGGGTTCCCGCGCACGTCGCGAACAAGCGCACGATCGAGTCGCTCATCAAGGCGGGGGCGTTCGACTCGCTGGGTGCGACGCGCCGGGCGCTCATGGAGATCCACGAGGATGCCACCGAACAGGCCGTGCTCGACAAGCGCCGCGAGGCCAACGGCGAGGTCGGGTTCGACTTCGACAGCCTGTGGGGCGACGACGAACCGCAGCAGGTGCAGAAGGTGCCCGAGCGGCCGGAGTGGACCAAGAAGGACAAGCTCGCGTTCGAGCGTGAGATGCTCGGGCTCTACGTCTCCGACCACCCGTTGGCGGGCCTGGAGATCCCCCTCGCGAAGCATGCCTCGACGTCGATCCACGACCTTCTGGCCTCGGACGACGTCAACGACGGCGACATCGTCACCGTCGCGGGGCTCGTCACGAGCGTGCAGCACCGCGTCGCGAAGCAGAGCGGCAACCCCTACGGCATGATCACCGTCGAAGACTTCGACGGGGAGGTCACGGTCATGTTCATGGGCAAGACCTACACCGAGTTCCAGACGATGCTGCAGGCCGACGCGATCCTCGTCGTGCGGGGGCGCGTGTCGCGCCGCGACGACGGGCTCAACCTGCACGGTCAGTCGGCGTTCGTCCCCGATCTCGGGACGATGGATGCCGCCGGCCCCCTCGTCCTCCTCATGCCCGAGCACCGGGCGACCGAGTCGACGGTGGGCCAGCTGGCGGAGGTGTTCGCCCGGCATCCCGGGAGCACCGAGGTGACGCTGAAACTGCACAAGGCGGGCGTCGCGAAGGTGTTCGAGGTTCCGGCGCAGGTGGGCGTGAGCGTCGACCTCTACGGCGAGCTGAAGGGGCTGCTCGGGCCGCAGTGTCTGGGGTGACCCGGAGCGCGGGCGGGTAGGATCGCTCTGGACCCGTCCCGGAAGGATGCCGCACCGTGACCGCACGAAAGACCACCCCCCAACCCGACGACCGGGCGGCGGATGACGCCGTCACCGCTTCCGTCGCCGCGGCTGAGACCGTCGAGGCTGTCGACGTCATCGAGACCGTCGAGGCTGCGTCGGCCGAGCCTGTTGACGCCGTCGAGGTCGCACCCGAGCCGATCGAAGCCGCCGCCGCCACGCCGATCACCGAGGTGCCGGCGGCCGACCCCGACGTGACCTTCGCCTCCGTCTCCGACGCGTTCACGGCGGCCACCGACGGACCCGAGGGCGTCGACGCCGGGGCTGCGCCGCAGTACGGCGTCGGCCCGTTCTCCGTGCGCGAGGTCGCCCTCGGCGGGCTCTGGCTGGTCGCGTTCCTCGTCTCCTTCTTCCCGATCTACGTCGGCATCGGCGCCGGATCGGGGGCATCGGTGTGGGCGAGCGGCATCGACTGGACCCTCACGATCGGCGTCCCCACCGTCGCCGTCTTCCTGATCGGCCTTCGCCGCCTCTCGCCGCAGGGCATCCGCCGGGTCGGCTCGCTCGGTGTCGACCAGTTCGCCTCCGTGGCCTTCTCGGTGTCGGCCGTGCTCTGGCTCGGCATCCTCTGGAAGGCGTTCGCGACGCTGTTCGCCGCGGGCGTGTTCCTGGCGACCTGGGTCGTGTGGGTGGAACTCGTCCTCATGCTCGCCGGCGTCGTGCTGACCGTGTGCGCGCCGCTGATCCCCGTGTTCGGCGAGGACTTCCGACACCGTCCCGAGGTGCCCGCGCACCGTTTCGCGAGCCCCGCCCGTCCCGTCGTGGCCCGGCCGGCGCCGGTCGTCGTGCCGCAGCCCGCGGCCGCGGCGCCGTACGGCGTACCGTACGGCGCCGCACCCGCGGCCTACGGTGCCGAGTCGCCCTCTGCGACCGGTCCCGTCGAGCCCGGCGCGACAGGTGCCGCGGACCCGTACGCCACCGGTGCCGTCGAGCCCCTCGCGGCCGAGCCCGCTGCGGCCGAGCCTGCGCCCGCGGCATCCCAGGCGTTCTGGGCGCTCGCGCCGACCTCGCGCGATGTCGTCGACGAGCACGGCGTGCCCGTCTTCACGATCGGCCCCACCGCGTGGGCGCTCGTGATCGAAGACCGCGGCGACCACTACGTCGTGCGCCACGAGGACGGCCGCATCGGCTACCTCACCGACGTCTCCGGCGTCACCCGCGGATAACCCCCGGCATGCTTCGCACGATCGATCTGCGCGGACGCGCGCTGAGCACGGCCGAACTACTCGCGGCCGTCCCGCGCGCCACCGCCGCGCGCGACGAGGCCCTCGCGACCGCGGCGGCCATCGTCCACGACGTCGCGGCGCGCGGTGACGAGGCGCTGCGCGAGCAGGCCGCCCGGTTCGACGGCGTCGAGGGGCACGCCATCCGGGTGCCGCAGTCGCATCTCGACGAGGCGCTCGCCGGGCTCGACCCCGACGTCCGCGCGGCGCTCGACGAGGCGATCCGCCGCGTGCGCGCGGCCTCGGCCGCCCAGGTGCCGCCGGCGCAGGTCACCGAGCTCGCCCCCGGCGCCCGCGTCGAGCAGCGGTGGCGGCCCGTCCAGCGCGTCGGTGTGTACGTCCCCGGCGGCAAGGCGGTGTACCCGTCGAGCGTCGTCATGAACGTCGTGCCGGCGCAGGTGGCGGGCGTGTCGCAGGTCGCCCTCGCCTCGCCGCCGCAGGCCGCGTTCGGCGGGCGGGTGCACCCCGTGATTCTCGCCGCGGCGCACCTGCTGGGGGTGACCGAGGTGTACGCGATGGGCGGCGCCGGAGCCATCGGCGCCTACGCGTACGGCGTGCCCGGCATCGGCCTCGAGCCCGTCGACGTCATCTCCGGGCCGGGCAACAACTTCGTCGCGCTCGCCAAGCGCGTCGTCGCGGGCGTCGTCGGCACCGACTCCGAGGCCGGGGCGACCGAGATCCTCATCGTCGCCGACGACACCGCCGACCCCGACTGGGTCGCCGCCGACCTCGTCAGCCAGGCCGAGCACGACGAGCAGGCCTCGGCGGTGCTCGTGACGGCGTCGGAGGCTCTTGCGGCGGCGGTCGCGGGCCGCGTCGCCGTGCGCGCCGCGGCGACGCGGCACGCCGAGCGCATCGCGCAGGCTCTGGCCGGCCCGCAGTCGGCGGTCGTGCTCGTCGACGACCTGGCGGCGGCCACCGCGTTCAGCAACGCCTACGCACCCGAGCACCTGGAACTGCACCTGTCCGACCCGCGCGTCGACGACTACGTCAACGCCGGCGCCGTCTTCGTCGGCGCGCACGCGCCGGTGAGCCTCGGCGACTACCTGGCCGGGAGCAACCATGTGCTCCCGACCGGGGGACAGGCCCGGTATGCGTCGGGGCTGTCGGCATCCACCTTCCTGCGTCCGCAGCAGGTCATCGCGTACGATCGCGACGCCCTAGATGCCGTGCGCCCCGCGATCGTCGCGCTCGCGACCGCCGAGGCGCTGCCCGCGCACGGCGAGGCCGTCACGGCCCGGTTCGCGCGGGAGCGGGGGGAGTAGCGCGTGCACTGCCCGTTCTGCCGGCACGCCGACTCGCGTGTCATCGACTCGCGCACGAGCGACGACGGCCTCAGCATCCGTCGCCGGCGGCAGTGCCCGCAGTGCGGCGGCCGGTTCTCGACGATCGAGACGGCGAGCCTCAACGTCATCAAGCGCTCCGGCGTCGTCGAACCGTTCAGCCGCGAGAAGGTGATGTCGGGCGTGCGCAAGGCGTGCCAGGGCCGTCCCGTCACCGAGGCCGACCTCGCGATGCTCGCCCAGGCGGTCGAGGAGTCGGTGCGCCAGACCGGCTCGTCGCAGATCGACACCAACGAGATCGGCCTCGCGATCCTCGGGCCGCTGCGTGAGCTCGACGAGGTCGCCTACCTGCGGTTCGCGAGCGTGTACCAGGCGTTCGATTCGCTCGACGACTTCGAGGCGTCGATCGCGCAGCTGCGCGCCGACCACGACACCGCGGCATCCTGAGGCCGTCGCCCGCGGACACCGTGCGCCCCGCCCGCAATCCCGCCTGCGGAGTTTCGGACGCGTGAAGCGCCTGAAACTCGCTCAACCGGAGTTTCGGACGCTTCAAGCGACCGAAACTCGCGCGTGGACATCGCGCGTGGACATCGCGCGTGGACATCGCGCGTGGACAGGGGGACGCGTCGACCTGGGGAACGGGGCGGGTCCAGCGGAGCCGTAGGCTGAAGAGGATGTATCCCTTCATCTTCCGCACCGTTTTCGCACGCCTGGGCGCCGAGACGGCGCACCGGCTCGTCGTGCCGGTGATCCGGGTTCTCGGCGTGTGGCCGTTCGCGCCGATCGTGCGCGCGATCACGCGACCCGATCCGCGGTTGCGCACCGAGGCGCTCGGCCTCGTCTTCGCGTCGCCGTTCGGCGTCGCCGCCGGCTTCGACAAGAACGCCGTCATGACCGAGGGTCTGTACGCCCTCGGGTTCGGGCACGTCGAGGTCGGCACCGTGACGGCCGTGCCGCAGGACGGCAACCCGAAGCCGCGGCTGTTCCGGCTGATCGCCGATCGGGCGCTCGTGAACCGGATGGGGTTCAACAACGCCGGGGCGTCCGCCGCCGCGCAGCGCCTGACCCGCGCGCGCCGCCGCACCCGCCGCGCCGTGCTGGGCGCGAACATCGGCAAGAGCCGCATCGTCGACGTCGAGCACGCCACGGCCGACTACGTCACGAGCACGAAGCTCGTCGCCCCCGTCGCCGACTACCTCGTCGTCAACGTCTCGTCGCCGAACACGCCGGGTCTGCGCGGGCTGCAGGCGGTCGAGACGCTGCGGCCCCTGCTCGAGGCGGTGCGGGATGCCGCGGGCACGACGCCGCTGCTCGTCAAGATCGCCCCCGACCTGCGCGACGACGAGGTCGACGCCGTCGCGCGCCTCGCCGTCGACGTGGGGCTGGCCGGGCTCATCGCGACGAACACGACGATCTCCCGTGCGGGACTGGCCACGCCCGCCGCGGAGGTCGCCGCGATCGGCGAGGGCGGGCTCTCGGGCGCCCCGCTGAAGCACCGCGCGCTGGAGGTGCTGCGCATCGTGCGCGCGGCCGTGCCGGACGGCTTCTGCGTCGTCGCGGCCGGGGGAGTCGAGACCGCCGCCGACGTGCGCGAGCGCCTCGACGCCGGTGCCGACCTCGTGCAGGGCTACACCGCGTTCATCTACTGCGGCCCGTTATGGGCCCGGCAGATCAACCGCGCCCTCGCGCAGCACTGACGGCATCCGTCGCTGCCCCGTCGCAGGTGGCCCCTCACGGCGCAGTTGCGACGGCGCAATCGGCCGGCGCCGCGGCTCAGAGCGCCGGGTACTGTCCGCGCTTGACCTGAGGCTTCGGCAGGCGCATGAAGCGCATCTGCACCGTGCGCATGGCCGCGTACCAGCGCAGCCCCTTCTCGGTGCGCTCGCCCCAGCGCGCCTGCGCCTTGCGCCGCACCTGGATGCCGACGATCACCATGTCGCCGACGACGAACAGGATGAACACCCACAGCGCGATGAACGCGTAGTACGAGACGAGGGTGCTGAACATCGTCGCCACGATCACCAGCAGCATGAACGGCATGAGCAGTTCACCGATGTGCCACCCGGCATCCACGTAGTCGCGCACGAACCGGCGCTGCGGACCCTTGTCGCGCAGCGGCAGGTACTTCTCCTCGCCGTTGGCCATGCCGACCCGGGCGCGGTCGCGCTGGGCGTTGAGGTCTGCCTTCGCCTGGGCGCGGGCTTCCTTCGTGTCCGGCACGAGCGGGCGCCGCCGCGCGGCCTCCTGCTCGGCGCGCGAAGGGGTCGGACGGTTCTTGCCCGGTCCGGCGGGAACCTCGGCGGCGTCGGGTGCGTCGGGGGTCTTGGCCACGGTGGAGTCCTCGGTATCTACACGGATGCTGCGCGAAGAGCGCCCCCTAAGATTACCCGCATGAGTTCCGACCTGCCCCGCCGTGCCGCCGTCCGCGCCGCGGCCGTCGCCGCCGTCCCCGCCGCGCTCGCCGATCTGGGCGGCCTCGTGCGCATCCCCTCGGTCGCCTTCCCCGGGTTCGACCGCGCCGAGGTCGAGCGCAGCGCCGCCGCCGTGCAGGGTCTGTTGCAGGGTCTCGGCATCTTCGAGCGCGTCGAGGTGAAGACCGCCGTCGTACCCGCGACCGGGGCGGAGGGGATGCCGGCGGTGCTCGCCACGCGCGCAGCGCGGGCCGGCCGGCCCACGATCCTGCTGTACGCGCACCACGACGTGCAGCCGGTCGGCGACGAGGCGCTGTGGGAGTCGGCGCCGTTCGAGCCGACGGTGCGCGACGGGCGGCTGTACGGCCGCGGCGCGGCGGACGACAAGGCGGGTGTCATGGTGCACGTCGGCGCGCTGCGCGCGCTGATCGACGCGCTCGGCACCGATGTCGACCTCGGCGTGAACCTGTTCATCGAGGGTGAGGAGGAGGCCGGCTCGGCATCGTTCGCGCAGTTCCTCAGCGACAACGCCGATGCCCTCCGCGCCGACGTCATCGTCGTCGCCGACTCCGGCAACTGGGATGCCGCCACCCCCGCCCTCACCGTGTCGCTGCGCGGCAACGCGCGGTTCACGCTCACGGTGCGCACGCTCGAGCACGCGTCGCACTCGGGCATGTTCGGGGGAGCGGTGCCCGACGCGATGCTCGCCACCGTCACGCTGCTGTCGACCCTGTGGGACGCCGACGGTGCGGTCGCCGTCGCCGGGCTCGCCGAGCGCGACGCCGAGACGCCGGAGTACTCCGAGGCGACGCTGCGCGACGAGGCCGGCCTGCCCGACGGGGTCAGCCCGATCGGGGGCGGCAGCATCCTCGGTCGCATCTGGAACAAGCCCTCGATCACGATCACCGGCATCGACGCGCCGAGCGTCCGCAACGCCTCGAACACGCTGACGCCCGAGGTGTCGGTCGTCATCAGCATGCGCGTCGCTCCGGGACAGGATGCCGGCGACGCCTACGCGGCGCTGGAGGCCCACCTGCGCGCGCACGCGCCGTTCGGCGCGCAGCTGAGCTTCCACGACATCGACACCGGCAACGCCTTCCTCGTCGACACGAGCGGCACCGCGGTCGCGCAGGCGCGGGCGGCGCTGGCGGAGGGGTACGGCGTCGACCCGGTCGACATCGGGGTCGGCGGCTCCATCCCGTTCATCGCCGACCTCGTGCGCGAGTTCCCCGCCGCGCAGATCCTCGTCACGGGCGTCGAAGACCCGCACGCGCGGGCGCACAGCCCGAACGAGTCGCTGCACCTGGAGACGTTCCGCAACGCCCTCGTGTCCGAGGCGCTGCTGCTGGAGAGCCTCGACGCGATGGCTGTCCGAGCGGATTGAGGGTCGCTGCGGTGCAGGCTGAGGCGGCACCCGGTGCCTTCGCGGACAACCTGGCCACTGCGGCCGGGCTCGTGGACGACGCGGGCGCCCGAGGCGTGGACCTGCGATGACGGCGACGTCCCCGAGCACGCGGCTGCCGCCGCAGCGGACGGTGCGATCGTCTACGTGAACAGCGGAGCGTACTTCGCCGGGAGTGCCGGGCGCCGCGCATCCCTCGGTCCCCGCCGGCACACGGTCATCGACTGAGCGCGACCCCGCTTCGCGCTGCACAAAGCTGCACGCGCTGTCGAATAATCCGCAGCGCGTGCAGGTTTCGACCGCGCGAACGGATGCTGGGGCGATCCCGCGCTGACGCCGACGCCGATCCCACGGCGTAGAATTGCCGCATCCGCGTGACAGCGGGCCCGATTGGAGTTTGCCATGACCGACCTCGCCGCCAACCCCGTCGCCGACGCCGCCCACGGCGTGCTGCTCACCGACGCCGCCGCCGACAAGGTCAAGAGCCTGCTGCAGCAGGAGGGCCGCGACGATCTGCGCCTGCGCGTGGCCGTGCAGCCGGGGGGATGCTCGGGCCTGATCTACCAGCTGTACTTCGACGAGCGCTTCCTCGACGGCGACCAGGCCGTCGACTTCGACGGCGTCGAGGTCATCGTCGACGACATGTCGGTGCCGTACCTCGACGGCGCGACGATCGACTTCAAGGACACCATCTCCGAGCAGGGTTTCACGATCGACAACCCCAACGCGGCGGGCAGCTGCGCCTGCGGCGACAGCTTCCACTGACCGGTTCGGCCACGCGGGCGAAGTTCCCCCCGATCCGGGCCGACATCCTGGACGGATGGCCTGAATTGAGTGAGAGCTTGCCCTAGACTGAACGGTGTTGAACCTTCATGACCCCGAAAGGTGCACCGTGCGCGTCAAACGCCGCCTCCGCTGGGCAGTCATCCCGCTCGGGATCGCTACGGCGATCGCTCTCTCCTCCTGCTCCACGACTGAGCTGAACGGGTTCCTGCCGGGATTCACCGACGACGGCGTCCAGGCCACCAACCACACCGAACGCGTCTCGGCGTTGTGGGTCAACTCCTGGATCGTGCTGCTCATCGTCGGCGTCATCACGTGGGGTCTCATGGGCTGGGCGGCGATCGCCTACCGCCGCCGCCGCGGACAGAGCGGCCTGCCGGTGCAGCTGCGCTACAACATGCCGATCGAGATCTTCTACACGATCATCCCGCTGATCCTCGTCGTCGGGTTCTTCGCCCTCACGGCGCGCGACCAGACGATCCTGGAGACGCAGTACGACGACCCCGACGTGTGCGTCACGGCGATCGCGAAGCAGTGGGCGTGGGACTTCCAGTACAACGACGACGCCAAGGACTGCGCCGCCGGCGAGGATGCCGTGTGGTCGATGGGCGTGCAGGCGCAGACCGACGAGCAGGGCAACATCACCAACGACCTTCCCGTCCTCGTGCTGCCGGTGAACCAGGAGGTCAAGATCAAGCTGACCTCCCGTGACGTCATCCACTCGTTCTGGATCATCGACTTCCTGTACAAGAAGGACATGTACATCGGGCACGACAACTACTGGTCGTTCACCCCCACCCGCACCGGCGAGTACGACGGCAAGTGCGCCGAGCTGTGCGGCGACTACCACTCGATGATGCTGTTCAAGGTCAAGGTCGTCGAGCCCGCCGAGTACGAGGCCTACCTCGACTCCCTGCGCGCGGCCGACCAGACCGGCGACATCAACGACGCGTACGACCGTCTGCAGAACTTCCCGGGCACGGGCGCAACCTCCGACTCCGAGGGAGAACACTGATGGCGACGACGACGCTTCCTCTCCAGGGCGAGGCTCCGCACCGCCCGACCACCCTCCCGCCGCGTCAGGCAGCGCTCATGAGCGCGACCCGCGTGGAGCAGAAGGGCAACCTCATCGTCAAGTGGATCACCTCCACCGACCACAAGACGATCGGGTACATGTACTTCATCTCGTCGGTGCTGTTCTTCCTGCTCGGCGGTGTGATGGCCCTCATCATCCGCGCCGAGCTGTTCGAGCCCGGCATGCAGGTCATCGCCACGAAAGAGCAGTACAACCAGCTGTTCACGATGCACGGCACGATCATGCTGCTGATGTTCGCGACGCCGCTGTTCGCCGGCTTCGCCAACGCGATCCTGCCGCTGCAGATCGGTGCGCCCGACGTCGCGTTCCCGCGCCTGAACGCGTTCGCGCTGTGGCTGTTCATCTTCGGCTCGGTCATCGCCGTCGCGGGCTTCCTGACGCCGCAGGGCGCCGCCTCGTTCGGCTGGTTCGCCTATCAGCCGCTGGCCAATGCGACGTTCTCTCCCGGCGTGGGCGGAAACCTGTGGATGCTGGGACTGGGCATGTCGGGCTTCGGCACGATCATGGGTGGCGTCAACTTCATCACGACCATCATCACGATGCGCGCCCCCGGCATGACGATGTGGCGGCTGCCGATCTTCTCGTGGAACGTGCTGATCACCAGCATCCTGGTGCTGATGGTCTTCCCGGTGCTCGCCGCGGGGATCCTCGCCGCCGCCGCCGACCGCGTGCTCGGGGCGCACCTCTACGACGTCGCCAACGGCGGAGTGCTGCTGTGGCAGCACCTGTTCTGGTTCTTCGGTCACCCCGAGGTGTACATCATCGCGCTGCCGTTCTTCGGCATCGTCTCCGAGATCATGCCGGTGTTCAGCCGCAAGCCGATCTTCGGCTATAAGACGCTCGTGTACGCGACCATCTCCATCGCCGCGCTGTCGGTGTCGGTGTGGGCCCACCACATGTACGTCACCGGTGCCGTGCTGCTGCCGTTCTTCTCGGTCATGACGATGCTCATCGCCGTTCCCACCGGCGTGAAGATCTTCAACTGGATCGGCACGATGTGGCGCGGCTCGGTGACGTTCGAGACCCCGATGGTGTTCGCCCTCGGCTTCCTCGTGTCGTTCGTGTTCGGCGGTCTCACCGGCGTCATCCTGGCGTCGCCGCCGCTGGACTTCCTGCTGTCCGACTCGTACTTCGTCGTGGCGCACTTCCACTACGTCGTGTTCGGCACCGTCGTGTTCGCCATGTTCGCCGGGTTCTACTTCTGGTGGCCGAAGTGGACGGGACGCATGCTCAACGAGCGCCTGGGCATGGTGCACTTCTGGATGCTGTTCATCGGCTTCCACATGACGTTCCTCATCCAGCACTGGCTGGGGGTGGATGGCATGGTCCGCCGCTACGCCGACTACTCGGCCGCCGACGGCTTCACGTGGCAGAACCAGGTGTCGACGATCGGTGCGGTCATCCTCGGCGCGTCGATGATCCCGTTCTTCCTGAACGTGTGGCTGACGGCGCGCAGAGCGCCCAAGGTCACGGTCAACGACCCGTGGGGCTACGGCGGGTCGCTCGAGTGGGCGACCAGCTGCCCGCCGCCACGGCACAACTTCACCTCGATCCCGCGCATCCGCAGTGAGCGGCCCGCGTTCGATCTGAACCACCCCGAGGCCGCACCGGCCGCCGAGCCGGTCCACTGAGAGGTCACCGCACGTGAAGACGAACGTCAATCTCTGGTGGATCCTTGGAGCCTTCTTCGGGCTGATGGCGGTGGTGTACACCGGCTGGAACATCATCGAGTACCCCGACAAGCCGTGGTATCACGCGATCGAATGGGTCGGCACCGTGGCGCTGCTGTTCACGGTGTTCATGGCCGCGATGATCGCGTTCTACACGAATCGTGTGCACGCGGCGCAGGGCGGTGAGCTGCCGGAAGACACCCTGACGGCCGACATCGACGACGCCGACCCCGAGCTGGGCGAGTTCAGCCCGTGGTCGTGGTGGCCGCTCGTGCTGGCCTTCTCGGCGTCGCTGGGGATCCTCGGCCTCGCGGTCGGCTCGTTCCTGCTGCCGATCGGCCTGGCCGTGTTCGTCGTCGCCATCATCGGCTGGGTCTACGAGTACTACCGCGGCTACTTCGCGCGCTGAGCTGTCGGCGGCGGCATCCGTCGTCTGAGGCGGCGGCATCCGTCACCCGAAACAGGGGATCGTCCGAGAACAGGACGGATGCCGGTCGATCCGGCCTGTTCTCGCGTGATCTCCTGTTTTCGCGCGTGCCGGATCAGGCCGGGCGGACGTACATGACCAACGGGTCTAACACGCGGGGGAGGGGGCCGGCGGCGTTCTCGGTGGGCAGCCCCTCGCGCACCCAGTACTCGTAGCCCCCGATCATCTCCGTGACGGCGTAGCCGAGCTTCGCGAACTCCACGGCGCCCTTGGCGCCGGCGTTGCAGCCCGGGCTCCAGCAGTACACGACGACAGGAACGGCCGGGTCGAGCTCCTGCGGGGCGCGGGCGGCGATCTGACGGTACGGCAGGTGCACGGCGCCGACCGGATGCCCCTGGGCCCACGCGTCGTCGCTGCGCACATCGACGAGCACGAAGCGCTCTCCCGCCCGCTGCGCGGCGTAGACGTCGGAGGCGTCGGTCTCGTGGGCGAGTTTGGCGGAGAAGTAGGCGAGCGGGTCTGCGGTCATGCCTCCGACGCTACGCTGCACGCGACGCAGCGGCCCGACCGCGACGGCCAGACCTCGGCGCTTTCCTGCCGAATCCCGGCATCCTCCGCGCGAAGACAGGAGATCGTTCGAGAACAGGACGGATGTCGCTCAATCCGGCCTGTTCTCGCGTGATCTCCTGTTTCGGCGTGCACCGGATCGGGTCCGCGACAGACGACAGCGGCGGGCATCCTCGGATGTCCCGCCGCTGTCGTCGTGCGTCAGTCGTGCTTCTTGGGCTTGCCCTTGTCGTCGCCCTCGTCGCGGATGATCTGGTTGGAGGGGCGGTTCGCCGTCTCGGTGCGGTGGCCGTCGTCGATCGGATGCAGGGGAGCGTCCGGCACGCCGGCGCGCTCGTGGGCCGCCTGCAGCTCCGCGGCCTCTTCCTCGGCGAGGTGCTCCAGCGTGTGGTGCTGGTGCGCGCGGGCCTCTTCCAGCTCGCCCTGAGTCATCGGCGACAGCCGGTCTTCGAAGAACCAGCGCGAGATCGACGCCCGCAGGTTCTCGTGCCACGGGATGCGGCCCCGGCTGTCGGGGCGCACGACGAGCGGCGCGTTCGTCTCGTAGTCGACGAGCTTGATGACCTCGTACTCGTCGACCGGCTGGTGCACCTCGATGAACTCGCCGCCGGGCAGGCGCACGATGCGACCCGACTCGTAGCCGTGCAGCGCGATCTCACGGTCTTTCTTCTGCAGTGCGATGCAGATGCGCTTCGTGACGAAGTACGCGAGCACCGGCCCCACGAACAGCAGCAGCTGCAGGGCGTGGATGACACCCTCCATCGTGAGCCAGAAGTGCGTCGCGATGATGTCGGACGAGGCCGCGGCCCACAGCACCGCGTAGAACGTGACACCGGCGGCGCCGATGGCCGTGCGGGTCGCCGCGTTGCGCGGACGCTGCGCGATGTGGTGTTCGCGCTTGTCGCCGGTGACCCACGACTCGATGAAGGGGTACAGCAGCACCAGCACGATGAAGATGCCGAGCACGCCCACCGGGAGGAGGATGTTGAACGACCAGGTGCGGTCCCACAGCACGAACTCCAGGTGCGGCGGCGCGAGGCGCAGCGCGCCGTCGGCGAAGCCGATGTACCAGTCGGGCTGGGTGCCCGCCGACACCGGCGACGGGTCGTAGGGGCCGTAGTTCCAGATCGGGTTGATCGTGAACAGCGAGGCGATCAGCACGATCACGCCGAACGTGATGAACAGGAACCCGCCCATCTTCGACATGTACACCGGCATCATCGGGTAGCCCACGACGTTGCTGTTCGTGCGACCGGGGCCGGCGAACTGCGTGTGCTTGTTGATGATCATGAGCATGAGGTGCACGGCCAGCAGCGCCACGAGGATCGCCGGCAGCAGCAGGATGTGCAGCGTGTACAGGCGGCCGACGATCTGCGAACCGGGGAACTCGCCGCCGAACAGCAGGAACGAGGTCCAGGTGCCGATCAGCGGGAAGCCCTTGATCATGCCGTCGATGATGCGCAGGCCGTTGCCGGAGAGCAGGTCGTCGGGCAGCGAGTAGCCGGTGAAGCCCTCGGCCATCGCGAGGATGAACAGGATGAACCCGATCACCCAGTTCAGCTCGCGCGGCTTGCGGAACGCGCCGGTGAAGAACACGCGCAGCATGTGCACGCCGATGCCGGCGACGAACACGAGCGCGGCCCAGTGGTGGATCTGACGCACGAGCAGGCCGCCGCGGATGTCGAAGGACAGCCGCAGGGTCGAATCGAGCGCCGCCGACATCTCCACGCCGCGCAGGGGCAGGAACGCGCCGTCGTAGTGCGTCTCGACCATGGATGCCTGGAAGAAGAACGTCAGGAAGGTGCCCGACAGCAGGACCACCACGAAGCTCCACAGGGCGATCTCGCCGAGCATGAACGACCAGTGGTCGGGGAAGATCTTGCGGCCGAGCTCCTTGACGATGCCGGAGATGCTCGTGCGCTCATCGAGGTAGTTCGCCACGCCCGCGACGAACTTGCCGCCGAGCGGCTTCTCGTTCTCGGCCCGGCCCGGCTCAGGGGCCGTCTCGGTGACAGTCGCGGTGCTCAATGGCGCTCCCAGAAGCTCGGGCCGACGGGTTCTTCGAAGTCGCTGCGGGCGATGAGGTAGCCCTCGGCATCCACGGTGATCGGCAGCTGCGGCAGCGGACGCGCCGCCGGGCCGAAGATCACGGCGGCGCCGTGGGTGACATCGAACTGCGACTGGTGGCAGGGGCACAGCAGGTGGTGGGTCTGCTGCTCGTACAGCGCGACGGGGCAGCCCACGTGCGTGCAGACCTTCGAGTAGGCGACGATGCCGTTGTACGACCAGTCCTTGCGCTCGTCGGCCTCGACCAACTGCTCGGGCAGCAGGCGCATCAGCAGCACGATGGCCTTCGCCTTCTCTTCGAGGTAGCCGTCGTGGTGGCTGAGGTCGGCGAGCGAGGCGGGGATGACGTGCACGGCGGAGCCGAGCGTCAGGTCGGCGGCGCGGATCGGCTCACCGCTGGGATCGTGCGCGAGACGCTCGCCCTCTTTCCACATCGTGTGGCTGAGCAGGGCGACCGGGTCGCCGGCGATCTGCGCCGCTTCGTCGCCGTCCGGGTCGCTCTGCGGCGCGAGGCCGCGAAACAGCGTGATTCCGGGAAGGATGGATGCCACCAGGGCCGCGATGAGCGACCCGCGGATGGCCGTGCGGCGCCCGAAGCCCGACTCCTCGTTCGCGTCGCGGAAGACCTGGACGGCGCCCTCGCGCACCGCGTCGCGGCCGCGCGTGGCGTGCCGGGGCTCGATGAACTCCTTGTCGGACATGATCGCCTTCGACCAGTGGATCGCGCCGACGCCGAGCGCCAGCAGCGCCAGGCCGATGCCCAGGCCGATGAAGAGGTTGTTGTGGCGGATGTCGATCAGCCGGCCGCTCTCGATCGGGAACAGCATGTAGGCGGCGATCGCCCAGATGCTGCCCGCGAGCGAGAGGTAGAACAGCGTGTAGACCGTGCGGACGGCGCGCTTCATGGCGGCCGGATCCTTGTCGGTCATGCGCTCCCGGTGCGGCGGCAGGCCGGGGTTCTGCACGGGGTCGGTGACCGCGACGGCGAGCCCGGAGGAGGGCTGCCAAGACTCCCTCTCGTGCTCGAGCGGGTCTTCCTCGTGTGCCATGGTGCGTCCGTTCCGTACGTCAGTGATCGATCAGTTGGACTTCGCCGTGATCCACACGGTGATGCCGATGAGGGAGCCGATGCCGAAGATCCAGATGAACAGACCCTCGGAGACGGGGCCGAGCGAGCCGAGCGACATGCCGCCGACCGACTCGTTCTCCTGGAGGAACAGCAGCGCCGAGATGATGTCGCGCTTCTCGTCCTGCGTCAGGGTCATGTCGTTGAACACCGGCATGTTCTGCGGGCCGGTCACCATCGCGGCGTACATGTGCAGGGCGCTGGTCTGTGTGAGCGCGGGCGCGTACTTGCCCTCGGTCAGCGCGCCACCGGCGGCGGCGACGTTGTGGCACATGGCGCAGTTCGTGCGGAACAGCTCGGCGCCGTTGGCGACGTCGCCACCCCCGTCGAGCACCTCGTCGGAGGGGTAGGTCGGGCCGGGCGAGACCGACTGGACCCAGGCGGCGATCGCCTCGATCTGGTCTTCCGTGAACTGCACGGGCTTCTGCTGTGCCTGCGGCCCCTGCATCTGCAGCGGCATCCGGCCGGTCGACATCTGGAACTCGACGGCGAGCTCGCCGACGCCGTACAGCGACGGGCCGTCGGAGGTGCCTTCCATGTTCAGGCCGTGGCAGGTGGCGCAGTTCGCCTGGAACAGCTTCTTGCCGTCGTCGACGGTGAGGGTGCTGGCCGCGGACGTGGACTCGGTCGCCGCCATCGCGGCCGATGCTCCCGCGTAGATGCCGCCGGTGACGAGCAGGCCGATGCCGATGAGCGCGGCGGCGGCCCACTTGCTGCGGCGGCCGGTGCGCGGGCGCGTGGTCTTGGATGCCATGGAGGTTCTCAGCTCCGCTCTCACTTGACGACGTAGATGACGACGAACAGGACGATCCACACCACGTCGACGAAGTGCCAGTAGTACGACACGACGATCGAGGAGGTCATCTCCTTGCGGCCGAAGTTCTTGACCGCGAAGGCGCGGCCGATGACGAGCAGGAAGGCGAGCAGGCCGCCGGTCACGTGCAGGGCGTGGAAACCGGTCGTCAGGTAGAACGCCGAGGCGTACGAGTCGGCGCTGATCGGCATGCCCTCGGCGACGAGCGTCGCGTACTCCCACACCTGGCCCGACACGAAGACGGCGCCCATGAGGAAGCTGAGGAAGAACCACTCCACCATGCCCCACTGGCGGAACTGCCAGAACGAGCCCTTGCGGTAGGGCTGGAAGCGCTCGGCGGCGAAGACGCCGGCCTGCGCCGTGAACGACGAGAGCACCAGGATGAGGGTGTTGACCGCGGCGAACGGCACGTTCAGCTCCTGCGTGCGCTCGGCCCACAGATCCGGCGAGGCATTGCGCAACGTGAAGTAGATCGCGAACAGGCCGGCGAAGAACATGACCTCGCTGCCGAGCCACACGATGGTCCCGACGGCCACCGGATCCGGCCGTTTGACGGATCGCAAGGCGTGAGAGTAGGTCGCTGGAGTGGTCGTCACGTTCCCCATTATGGCGGAAACGGCGCCCGGTTTCCGCATCACTGAAGGTGGGTTCTTCTTTTCGCGTGCTCGGTGCGGGCTGAATCCCCGCCGAGAGTCCGCTACGGAAGTCCCGATAGGATCGACGACCATGGCGGAGCTCTTCTCGTGGCCCGAGATCCTCACGACGTTGCTGGACCGGCGCGACCTCAGTGTGTCGGAGTCGACCTGGGCGATGCGGCAGGTCATGCAGGGGTCGGTGACCCCCTCGCAGCTGGGCGGATTCCTGCTCGCGCTGCGCGCGAAAGGCGAGACGGTCGACGAGATCGTGGGCTTCCGCGACGCGATCCTCGAGGCGGCGCTGCCGCTGCCGGTGCCCGCCGAGGTGCTCGACATCGTCGGCACCGGGGGCGACCGGTTCGGCACCGTGAACGTGTCGACGATGTCGGCGATCGTGGCGGCGGCCGCCGGCATCCCGGTGGTCAAGCACGGCAATCGCGCCGCCAGTTCGGCATCCGGATCCTCCGATGTGCTCGGCGCGCTGGGAATCGACCTCACCCTGTCGCCCGCACGCGTCGCGGAGGTGCTGTCGGAGGTCGGCATCACGTTCGCGTTCGCCTCGGCGTTCCACCCCGGTTTCCGGCACGCCGGCCCCACCCGGGCCGAGCTCGGCGTGCCGACCGTGTTCAACTTCCTCGGGCCCCTGTGCAACCCGGCGCGTGCCGAGGCCAACGCGGTCGGCGTCGCGTCCCTGGACCGCGTCCCGCTGATCACCGGCGTGTTCCAGACCCGCGGCGCGACGGCGCTCGTCTTCCGCGGCGACGACGGGCTCGACGAGCTCACGACGACCGGCCACAGTCGCCTGTGGGAGATCAGTCGCGGCGACGTGCACGAGCACGACCTCGATCCGCGCGATCTCGGCATCCGGCTCGCCGACATCGACGACCTGCTGGGCGGCGATGCGGCGCACAATGCCGAGGTCGTGCACCGCCTGCTCGACGGGCAGACCGGCGCGGTGCGCGACATCGTGCTGCTGAACGCGGCGGCGGGCATCGTGTCGTACGAGCTGTTCCGCGACGCCGCGCAGGTGCAGCATCCGATCGTCGAGCGGCTCGCGCGCGCGCGGGATGCCGCGGCCGCCGCCATCGACAGCGGGGCCGCCGCGGGCGTGCTCGCGGCGTGGGTCGAGGCGACCTCGCGCTGAGGGCGAGGCGACCTCGCGCTGAGGGCCGGGGCGTGCGCGCTTCATCCGGCGCGAATCGCGGTTTCGGCGGCTGCGGGGCGTGATCTGAGCCGGATGAACCGGGTGCCCGCCGCGTGATCCGTCGCATATGGCGACGAAACGGCGCGATAGGCGCGATGTGCGCCGGATGAGGGGATGCGGGGCGGCCGTCAGGCTCGCGCGGTGAGGGCCGCCGCGGCGCGCGTGAGGGAGGAGCCGAGGTTCCAGCGCGTGGCGACCGCGTCGAGGGCGGCGGCATCCGGGGTCGTGATCCGCGCGGCGGGGCTCGGGACCGGCCCGAGGTCGAGGTCGCGCACGACCTCGACGACGCGCGGGGCGACGTCGAGATAGTCCGACGCGGCGATCAGTTTCGCGCGCACGCCGGCGGTCAGGCCGGTACCCGCGGCGGCCGCGGCGCGGATGCCGGCGAGGTCGCCGTGGGCGGCCAGCAGCGCGGCGGCCGTCTTCTCGCCGATGCCCGCGACGCCGGGCAGCCCGTCGGAGGCGTCGCCGCGCATCACGGCGAAGTCGGCGTACTGGGCGGGCAGGACGCCGTACTTCGCGACGACGGCCGCCGCATCGAGCACCTCGAGGTTGCTCATGCCGCGTCCGGTATATACGACGCGCACGGCGCGGTCGTTGTCGACGAGCTGGAACAGGTCGCGGTCGCCCGTGATGATGTCGACGGGCACGGTGGACTGCGATGCGAGGCTGCCGATGACGTCGTCGGCTTCGTGCTCGGCGCGCCCCACGATGGGGATGCCCAGCGCCGCCAGCTCTTCGCGGATCACCGGCACCTGCACCTCGAGCGGGTCGGGGACATCCTCGACGTCGGGGCCGGCGGCGACGACCTCGGCGACGCGGTGCGTCTTGTAGCTGGGGATGAGGTCGACGCGCCACTGCGGCCGCCAGTCGTCGTCCCAGCAGGCGACCAGATGCGTCGGCTCGGAGAGCGCGACGAGCTTCGCGATCATGTCGAGCAGCCCGCGCGCCGCGTTGACGGGCCGGCCGTCGGGTGCGTGGACCGTGTCGGGCACGCCGTAGAACGCGCGGAAGTAGAGGGAGGCGGTGTCGAGCAGCATGAGTCGGTCGGGCACGGGCTCATCCTGTCACGCGCCGGGTCGGTCAGCAGCCTGGGCCGGTGGGGTTTTCCAGGCAGGTGAGGTCGACCAGTGCGGTGCGGACTTCGACCACGTGGATCGGGCTTGTCGCGGTCGGGATCTCGAGCAGTCCCGGGACGCCGATCCAGCCGGTGCCGAAGTTCACCTGTGCGGAGTAGCGGACGATCGCCGACGCGGTGTACGTGCCGCGCGCGGCATATGCGTGGCCGGTGGCGGTGGCGCTGAACTGGGGGAGTCCGAGTTGTTCCCAGGTGCGGCCGCCGTTGCTGGTTTCGCGGGTGGTGCCGTCGCCGTAGTCCCATGCGATGGATGCCGGGGTGAACCGCACTGTGACTGGCAGGTCGAACAGTTCGCCGGTGGTTTCTTGGACGGTGGCGTCGACGACGAAGTTGACGGGCATGCCGACGACGCCGAACCCGCCGGGTTCGCCGGTGATGGTGAGGGCTGCGGGGGCGAACGAGGCGACGTCGGTGAGTTTGGGGAAGACGGATGCGAGCAGCGGGGTGCAGCCGTACCGCAGCGGTTCGGCCGCGCACTCCTCATCGGATGGACGTTGGAACGTGTCGGTCTGGTCCGACGTGTCGGTGTCGGTGTCGCCGGTGGAGCCGCCGTCAGACCCGCCGCCCGGCTGCGTCTGCGTGATGTCGACCGTCGTACCCGTGTTCGTGACCGAGCACAGCCCAGCATTGACGACGTCAATTGAGCATCCCGATTGGAGTGGCGCCAGCGCCATCAGGAGTAGAACTGCAGTCAGCATGACCCGTCACCGTCCGGATCGGATCGAAGAATCAGTGGTTGTGGAACTGCATAGACGACTTCGACGCGCAGTAAGAATGTCTCAGCCCGGTCTGTTGGCGTCACATCGGCACCGTGTGAATCGAGCACTCTAGTCTGCGAGGAATCAACGCATACGGCGAGGGTGGCGCTGGACTGAGACGCTGCAATCCGTTCAATGGATTTCGCCTCAGTGGCCCCGACAATGTGCCGGCCCGCATCTTCGAGTAGACCGGCGCCATCGATGCTGTCTTGCAAAGCGGATCCGGACAAGAAGTCGTTGGGCGCAGGTTGTGAGTCAGCGGCGGTTCGGCGCGCATTTACCGCATCCACGTACGCGCGATACGTCGCCTCGGCGGCGGCGAACGCCTCCTCCTCCGAGGCGAAGCCGGTCGGGGTGGGGGTCGGTGCGGGCTCCGGCGCGCATCCGGCGAGCAGGGCGCACAGCGCCGCGGCGGCGAGGATCGCCGCCGTGCCCCGCATCCGTCGCGTCATGCCTCCACGGTAGCCGCGGCATCCCGCGCCCGCTGAGGTTATCCACAGGCCGGATTCTGATACCCTGGACTGTCACTCGTGTGGCTGTTTTGCCATGCACTCGTGACGAGCACTCCCATCCATTCGCTGCCGGCGATCGATTTCGTCTGCAGCCCGAACATCCAACCCAACAAGGACAACCCACTACATGACTACCGCAACGACCGCCCCAGCCACCAAGCAGGTCGCCATCAACGACATCGGATCTGCTGAGGACTTCCTGGCCGCGGTCGAGAAGACCCTGAAGTTCTTCAACGACGGAGACCTCATCGAAGGCACCGTCGTGAAGATCGACCGCGACGAGGTGCTCCTCGACGTCGGCTACAAGACCGAGGGCGTCATCCCCTCGCGCGAGCTTTCCATCAAGCACGACGTCGACCCGAACGAGGTCGTCAAGGTCGGCGACGAGGTCGAAGCCCTCGTTCTCCAGAAGGAGGACAAGGAAGGCCGCCTCATCCTCTCCAAGAAGCGCGCCCAGTACGAGCGCGCCTGGGGCGACGTCGAGAAGATCAAGGAGAACGACGGTGTCGTCACCGGCTCCGTGATCGAGGTCGTCAAGGGTGGCCTCATCGTCGACATCGGCCTGCGCGGCTTCCTGCCGGCGTCGCTCATCGAGCTGCGCCGCGTCCGCGACCTCACGCCGTACCTCGGCCAGGAGATCGAGGCGAAGATCCTCGAGCTCGACAAGAACCGCAACAACGTCGTGCTCTCGCGCCGCGCGCTGCTCGAGCAGACGCAGTCCGAGTCGCGCACCACGTTCCTCAACAACCTGCACAAGGGTCAGGTCCGCAAGGGCGTCGTCTCGTCGATTGTCAACTTCGGCGCGTTCGTGGACCTCGGCGGCGTGGACGGCCTCGTGCACGTCTCCGAGCTGTCGTGGAAGCACATCGAGCACGCCTCCGAGGTCGTCGAGGTGGGCCAGGAGGTCACCGTCGAGATCCTCGAGGTCGACCTCGACCGCGAGCGCGTCTCGCTGTCGCTGAAGGCGACGCAGGAGGATCCGTGGCAGGTGTTCGCCCGCACGCACGCGATCGGTCAGGTCGCGCCGGGCAAGGTCACCAAGCTCGTCCCGTTCGGCGCGTTCGTGCGTGTCGCGGACGGCATCGAGGGTCTCGTGCACATCTCCGAGCTGTCGGGCAAGCACGTCGAGCTCGCCGAGCAGGTCGTGTCGGTCGGCGAAGAGGTCTTCGTCAAGATCATCGACATCGACCTGGAGCGCCGCCGCATCTCGCTGTCGCTCAAGCAGGCCAACGAGTCGGTCGACCCGCACGGCACCGAGTTCGACCCGGCGCTGTACGGCATGGCGACCGAGTACGACGACAACGGCGAGTACAAGTACCCCGAGGGCTTCGACCCCGAGTCGGGTGCCTGGCTCGAGGGCTTCGACGCTCAGCGCGAGAAGTGGGAGCAGGAGTACGCCGCTGCCCAGGGTCGCTGGGAGGCGCACAAGGCCGCCGTCGCCAAGACGCTCGAGACCGAGGCCGCCGCCCCGGTCGAGACCGGCGCGTCGTCGTTCTCCTCCGAGAGCACCGGCGGCGGCACGCTGGCCGACGACGAGGCGCTCGCGGCTCTGCGCGAGAAGCTGTCGGGTCGCTGATCCGCACCCCCCTTCGACGGGGCCGTCGCCTTCTGAGTCCAGAGGGCGACGGCCCCGTCGCTTTGTCCGCCGCGCCGGGCCGCCGCGCCGGGCCAGGACGGCAGTAACGTCGAGGTGTGAACAAGGTGCGACAGGCAGCGGCGGCGGCATCGGTCACGCCCCGTCCGCGATCCGAGTTGCGCGGACGCATCACCGCGGTCAACCAATTGCTGCTGTGCGGCATCGTCGCGAGTCTGTTCGTCTTCGGCCTGGCCGCGGGCACGCTCTCGTCGCCCGCGCAGTTCGGCGTCGGAGCGCTGCTTGTCGTTCTCGGCGGCATCGCCGCGCTGGCCGTGCCCTGGGATCGCCTCCGTCCCGGCTGGGTGGCGGTGATCCCGGTCGCCGACATCGTCGCCATCGGCATCCTCCGTACCGCCGAGTCAGGCAGCGGACTGGCACTGCTGTGGGCGTTCCCGGCGATGTGGCTCTCGTCGATCGGCCTGTTCGGATTCGTGCTCGTGTGCACCCTGATCCCTGGGCTGTACTGGATGCTCCTGGCGGTGTTCGGGCAGCGGACGGATGCCGCGCTGCTGCTGCCGTTGGCCGTGATCGCGATCGGCTGGGCGAGCTTCGACGCGACGCGGCGCTTCACGGCGCAGCGCGACCTGCTGGACAGTCAGGCCGAGCGCCTTGCGGCGGCGCGGGCACAGGCCGCGCGGCAGGAGCAGCTGGTCACCGAGGTGCTCGACACGGTCGACTTCGGCGTCGTGCGGATCTCGGCGCACGGCGACGTGGTCTTCGAGAACGACGCGATCGGACGGCTGCGGCGCGCCATGCCCGGCGTGCGGTGGGACGACCCCGGCGCCCCGGTCTTCGCGGCGGACGGTCGCACCCCGCTGCCGGCCGACCGGCATCCGCTCATCAGGCTGCGCCGCGGCGAGGTGTTCGACGACGTCGTCGTCTGGTACGGGGCGCCGCCCGCACAGCAGGTCGCGCTCACCTTCACGGCCCGGCGGCTCGCCGGTCACGACGGCGAACCGGCCGGCAGCGTGCTCGTCGCCCGTGACATCACCGCCGAGCGCGAGGCGCTGCGGGCCCGCGATGATCTGGTCGCCTCGGTGTCGCACGAGCTGCGCACGCCGCTCACGTCGGTGCTCGGCTACCTGGAGCTCGCCCTCGAAGACGACGACCTCTCCGAGCGGGCGCGTCGCAACGTGGGCACGGCGCTGCGCAACAGCGAGCGGCTGCTCGTCATCGTCGCCGACATCCTGGCGGCCTCGAACTCCTCCCGCGCATCCATGGAGGCCACCGTCCGCCCGCGGCCGACCGACGTGAGCACGCTGCTGCACGCGGCCGTCGCCGACCTCCGGCTGACCGCCGCCGATCGCGTCGTCGACGTCTCGGTCGACGCGCCCCCGGGCGTCGAGGCCTTCGCCGACCCCGCGCGCCTGCGTCAGGTGGTCGACAACCTCCTCGGCAACGCGATCAAGTACAACCGTGACGGCGGCACCGTGACGGTCACCGCGCGGCGCGAGGGGGATGCGACCACGATCGAGGTGCGCGACAGCGGCATCGGCATCCGTGCCGCCGACCAGGAGCGGGTGTTCGAGCGCTTCTTCCGCGCCGCGCCGGACCTCCCGGGCAACGGGCTGGGACTGTCGATCAGCCGCGATCTGGTGCGCGCGCACGGCGGCACGATCACGGTGGCTTCGGAGGCCGGGGTGGGCTCGGTGTTCACCGTCATGCTGCCGGCGACCGCCGCCGCGGGAGGAGAGGGCGCGTGAGCCTCGATCTGTTCACAGTCACGGTGATGACGGCCGTGGTGGTCCTGGTCGCCGGCCTGACCTTCATCGTGGAGACCATCGTCCGCAGCGACGCGGGCGCCGGCAGGCTCTGGGCGGTCGCGTTCTTCAGCGGCCTGTCGGCGACGTTCGCCTACCTGGCGTGGTCGTCCGGTGTCGGCGGCGCCGTCGCGGTCGCGATCGGCAACGCGCTGTTCGTCGGCGTCCCGGGATTCATGTGGCTGGGATGCCGGAAGTTCAACGACCGGCCGCTCGCGGTGCCCGCCGTCGTGATCGCCGTCGGCGCGGGAGCCACCTTCGTCGTCAGCCTGCTCGAGGCCGCAGCGCTCGGCAGCTGGGGCGGATGGTCGACCATGGCCGGCAGTCTCACGGTGCTGTTCGTCGCCGGCACGGTCGAGACGCTGCGTTCGCCGATGCGCCGCATCCGCACCTCGTGGGCGCTGTCCGCCGTGCTGGGCATCGCCGGGGTCTTCTACCTCGTCCGGCTGGTGCTGTTCGTGACGATCGGGCCCGACAGCGACTTCTTCTCGCGATGGTTCGGACCGATCACGGCCAACTTCGTGACCGTCGTGCTGACGATGGTCGCGGCGATCGCGACCTCGGTGCTCCGCTCGCATCGCACCGATCTGCAGCGCTACGAGTGGCTCACCGAGAACGGCGTCGCCGCCGACGGAGTGATGCTGCCGCGCACGTTCGCCGGTGCCGCGGGCGACATCGTCGAGCGTGCCTCGTGGCGCTCCGAGGGGGTCGCGCTGTTCGTCATCCGCATCGAGGGCCTCGCGCAGATCCGGGCGTCGTTCGGCGTCGAGGTCGCCGACGAGGTCGTCGCCGCCTGCCGCCTCGCCGCCCGGCGGTACGCGCCGGCGGCGGCGCTCGTGGGGGAGGATGCCGACGACCAGCTGATCGTGTGCGCGCTGGCCGCGACGGCGATCGATGCGCGACGGATGGGCGCCGCGATCTACCGCGGGTGCGTCGACGAGCTGTCCACCACGGCTCGCGGGCTCTTCCCGTTCGTCGGCGTGGGCGTGGCGGTCACCGACGCGGCGGGGTACGACCTGGCGCGGCTGCAGGCCGTCGCGTACGCCGCCGCGCTGCGGGCCGCCGCGTCGGCGGAGGCGTCGGTCCTCGTCGGCGCGGCCGATCCGGCCCCGGACCTCTCGTCGCCGTCGTCGTGACACGCACCCCTACCGCCCGGGCGCCCGAGGGTCTAGAGTTTCCGCCGTAACGACGCTGACGCGTGTCGGAGTGCCTCGGGGGAGGCCGCCACGTATCACCCGGATGCTTCCGGGCCTCTTCATCTTCGACCGACGGCGTTCGCGATCGCGTCGCCGGCCTCTGCCGGTCGATCGCGCGATCGCGGGGTCTGCCATGACGAACCGCACCGTTCCCGGCTCACCGGACTCGGGCAAGCTCCACCCCTACAACCACGTCGCCCAGGCGGGCGACATCGTCGTCGACGTCATCCGGCCGCGTGACCTCGTCGCCCTGACGGTGACGGTGCGCGGTGCGACGCTCGAGCCGCCGGGAGAAGGACCGAGTCCGGATGCTCCCGCCGCGATCGTCGCGGGGCCGGGCGCGCGGCTCTACGTCGACTTCCCCTTCCAGCACACCTACGAGCAGGCCTCGTACGAGATCTCCGAGCCGTCGCTGCTGCCCGACCCGCTGCATCCCGAGCTGACGCCGAAGAGCATGCCGACGGTCGTCATCGCCCCCGCCTCGAAGCCGGCGCGGCTGCGGGCGTCGCGCGGCAGCCGGCTCGTCTTCGCCCTGCCCGAGGGCAGCCGCGTCGAGTACAGTACCGTCGGCATCCTGGGCGCGATCCCGTGGCTGGATGCCGTACTGCACCCGCGTGGGCAGGCTCCCGGCATCCGTCCGCCCCGCTATCAGCCGGGCCAGGCGAGCCTGACACCGGGCCTGAGCTACGTCCTCGCGGGCGGGCTCGTCGCCCACGTGTCCGACGCCGGCGTCGTCATCGCGAAGCAGTCGGCCGCCGAGGCCCGGGCGCAGGGCGCAGGTCTCCTGGCGCGGCGCGAGCAGGCCACGAACGCCCGCATCGTCGCCGAGGCCGTCGCGCAGCGCGGCGCGACGCTCGCGCGCGGAGTGCGCGCCACCGACCTCGCGGCGACGATCGGGACGCTGCTCGACCCGACGCGCATCCCGCCCGTCGTGATCCGTCGTGGCACGTACAGCCGCAAGGCGACGCTCGACGAGACGGCGATCGAGGCGCCGTTCCGGCTGCAGATCTCGCCGACCAGCCAGGGGCGCTGGGTGCACACCGCGGCCCCGGCGGCAGCC
This sequence comes from Microbacterium sp., assembly GCF_047602155.1. Taxonomy (GTDB): domain Bacteria; phylum Actinomycetota; class Actinomycetes; order Actinomycetales; family Microbacteriaceae; genus Microbacterium. The sequence goes on from NZ_JASGHZ010000001.1 coordinate 2,346,540, forward strand.
GACGACGCCACCGGCAACGTCGAACTGTGGCACACGAGGCTCGACACCGGCATCCGGACCCCGGAGAACCTCGGCCGGCCCGGCAGCGCCGCCGACGCGCAGACCCGCGTCGTGCGCGCGGTGTGGACCCGCGACCGCGACGACCTCACCGCCGCGCAGTGGCAGGACCGCCTCGCCGACCAGGGCACCGGCCGCGTGCTGTCGCCCGACGACCTGGCCGCCTCGCCGCCCGCCGTCGATCCGTTCCTCGGCTCGCTCGACCGCGCCGACCGGCACCGGCTGGTGCGCCAGAGCGCGGAGGCGTGGCCGGGCGACGGGCGCAGCACGATCGCCCCGACGCCGGTGGGCGCCGACCGTCTGTGGCTGACCGCGCTGGGCGCGTGGCTGGAGTTCCACGGCCAGTGGACGACGGGGCCGTACTCCGACGCCGAGATCGCCAGCATCCTCGCGTGGGACCACATCGCCACCGGCGGGCGCGACCAGTACGTGCGGGTCGTGTACCCCGGCTACTTCTACCCGACCGGCCAGCCCGCCGTGCTCGTGAAGCTCACCGAGCGCAGCATCCGGCCGCAGGCGAACCCCGCCGCCGGGCTCTACCAGCGGCAGTTCCTCATCGTGATCGATCCGATCCGCACGCACGCCGGGTTCCGGCTGCCGTTCACGCAGACCGAGCTGTCGCCGCTCGTGACGCCCAACATCGACCCGCCGATCGCGATCGCCCCGCCCGATCTCGGCCCCAAAGACGCGTTCTGGCCGATGGTGGGCGGCAAGCCCTTCGCGTTCCGCGTCGACACGCACGACCGCGAGGGCCGCGACACGCCCTTCGCCGCGCCGCTGCTGTGGGTCGCCGAGCACGTCAAGGGCGCCGCGCGGCTCGCCGCGATCGACAAGCACTACGCCGAGAGCGCCCACCGCGTCATCGACCTGCGCGGCCAGGCGGTCGCGTTCACGCCGAAGGATGCGGATGCCGGCGATGCCCGCGTGCAGACGCGTACGATCCGGCTGCGCGGCACGGCGCGTCCGAAGGGGAGCGACGTGTGGATGACGACGGCCGACGTCGTGCTGCCCGCCGCGCAGGCGATCGCCGGCACCGGCCCCACCACCATCACCTACTACGCCGACTATCGCGACCACGGGTTCACGGCCGCCAACAGCGGGCGGGTCTGGGCGGCGACCGTGCTGGGGCCGCTGGCCGGGGCATCCGACTATGCGTCGGTGCTGCAGACCGCGGGCGCCGCGCCCGACCCGACCGTCGCGCTGCCGAAGATCGGCTTCGGCGGTGAGGCGGGCGATGTCGGCTCGGACAAGGCCGGCGGCTTCATCCAGCCCAACCTCACCGTGAAGGGGCTCTCGACGAAGCAGGGCGCGATCGGCGACCTCGACTCGGTGGCGACCTCGCAGTTCGACCCCGCGAAGCTGCTCGGCGACGCGCTGCCGAAGCTGTTCGGGCTCGTGAAGCTCACCGACATCCTGCCGTCGGGCACGCTCGACAAGGCGCCCGCCCTCGTCACCGACGCCCTGGATGCCGTGACCGCGCTCGTCCGCGAGGTCGAGCGCGCGAAGAGCATCGCCGAGGATGCCGTCGCCGAGGCCGAGCGCACGCTGCAGAGCCTCGTCGACAAGGGCGCCTCGAAGCTCGCCGAGGCGCAGCAGCTGGTGACCGATGCCGAGGCGCTCGCCACCGCCTACGCGGACCTGGTCGCGGCGCTGCCGGGCCTCATCGACGCGCTCACCGGCCTCGACGGCGACGCCGTCGAGGCCGCGCTGAACGACGCGCCGGACGGCATCCGCCCCCGGCTGTCCACCGCGATCGCCGCCACGAAGGCGCTGGCCCGCCCGCCGCTGCCGCTGTTCGCGCGCACGCGGCTGCAGCAGCTCGCGGAGGCGCTCGGCGCCCTCGCCGACGGCGCCGAGCTCGCGAGCGACCTCGTCGGCTTCCTCAACGGGCTCGACCTGGAGAAGAAGGAGATCACGTTCCGGTACGAGTGGAAGCCCGAGCTGACGTCGTGGCCGAGCGCGGCGCTGCCGCTGCTGCAGCTGAAGAAGGACTCGCTCGTGCTCGCCGTCGCCGGCACGCTCAAGACCACCGCGGCGCCGAAGGTCGAGGTGCTCGCCGAACTGCGCGACTTCCAGCTGAACCTCTTCAGCAAAGACCCGCTCATGACGATCCCGTTCGAGCACATCAGCTTCAAGGCCGGGTCGACCGGCAAGGCCGAGATCGACGTCGTCATCAAGGACATCGTGTTCGGCGGCTTTCTGGAGTTCGTCCAGACGGTCAAGGAGCTGATCCCGCTCGACGGGTTCTCCGACCCGCCGTTCGTCGACGTCACCCCGGCGGGGCTCACCGCCGGGTTCACGCTCACGCTGCCGAACCTCGCGGTCGGCGTGTTCAACCTGTCGAACATGTCGCTCGGCGCCGACGTGCAGGTGCCCTTCCTCGGCGAGGCGCTCAGCGTCGGCTTCAACTTCTGCACCCGTGAGAAGCCGTTCGTGCTGTCGGTCGTGTTCCTCGGCGGCGGTGGCTGGTTCCTCATCCGGCTCTCGCCGAAGGGGCTCGAAGTGCTCGAGCTGGGGCTCGAGGCCGGCGCGTATCTGGCGGTCGACTTCGGCGTGGCGTCGGGCTCGATCTCCGCCGCGATCGGCGTCTACATCCGGCTCGAGGGCGAGAAGGGCTCGCTCACCGGTTACTTCCGCCTGCGCGGCGAGGTCGACGTGCTCGGGCTGATCTCGGCATCCATCGAGCTGTACATGGAGCTCGTCTACCAGTTCGACACCGGCAAGATGCTCGGGCGGGCGCGCATCACCGTCGAGGTCGAGGTGCTCTTCTTCTCGGGGAGCGTCACGATCGAGGCCGAGCGGCAGTTCGCGGGTTCCAACGGCGACCCGAGCCTGCGCGAGGTCGTGATGGAGCCGGACGGCACGGCGCCGGCGTGGGACGACTACTTGCTCGCCTTCGCGAAGGAGGTGTCGGCATGAACACTGAGTGGTTCGCCGCCGTCGCGCTGCCGGTGTCGGTGGCCGGCGACGCGAAGGTCAACGCGACGATCTTCGTCTCGCCGCGGCTCACGCCCGATCACGATCCGGCGGTGCTCGGCGAGTTCGACGTCTTCCCGAAGTGGGGCGCGCTCGTCGCGGGCGGTGTGGAGTTCACCCTCGTCGACCAGAACGGGCCGATCGCGACCACCGCCGACACGACGGCCGTCGACCCCGCACTGTGGGAGCGGGCCTTCGACGAACGCACCCCGGTGGCGGCGAACGCCGTGCCGCAGTGGCAGGAGCGCGACTGGCGCAGCTTCTCGGCGAAGGATGCCGCCGACATCGCGAAGACCGTGCACCTGGCCACGGTCGTCGCCGATCCGGTGAACCCGGTGGCCCCGCTGCGCCATCCGCTCGCCCAGGGCGTGCTGGGCCTGGCGACGCAGACCGGCGCGTTGCGCCTGCCCGGGCTTCGTCATGAGGGTCCGGACTCCCCGATCTACGACGAATCCGTCCTCACCCGCCACCTCGACGACAGCCTGCCGCGCGGGGCGCGCGGCGCGTGGACCAATGCGGCGCCGCCGACCCTCGCAGGTTACGGCAGCGTCCCTGCCGATCAGAACGGCGCCGCGGCGCAGGCGCTGCGCGAGCTGCACCGGGTGCGCCGCTTCTACGAGCGTCCCGAGAGCCAGGCCGAATCGCAGCGGGTGAAGAGCCCGCCCGACAAGGCGGCGCCGCTGCCCTCGCCGGCGCCGGAGTTCCACGAGCGCGTCGCCGCGGCGGGAGATCACCCCGAGTTCCTGCGGCGCCTCGGTCTGCTGATCCCGGTGACCGCCGACGTCGCCCGGCTGCGCAAGAGCCGCTGGCTCGCGGTCGCCGTCAGCGGTCGCGTGCCCGAGACGGCCTGCCGTTCGCCCCGGCTGCGCGTGTCGGTGCTCTCCGACGACTCCTTTATCCCGCAGCCCAATCCGGACGATCCCGCCATCTGGTCGGGCGGCGCGCTGGCGCTCGGCGAGAGCGGCGTCTTCGACGTCGTCGACGTCGATGTCGACGGCTCCGCGATCAAGGCCGAGCGGTTCCTCACCACGCTCCCGCGGCTCGCGATCGCGCAGCTGAACAAGACGCCGGCGGATGCCGCCACCCCGGCGATGCGCGCCTCCGGGCTGACCGTCACCCGCCGTCAGCAGGCCGGGCGTGCCCTCACCCAGCTGGCCCGGCAAGAAGGGTACCAGTCCGCACTGCAGAGCTTCGCGGCGCCCGCGGACATGCCGGAGATCTTCACGCAGGACGTGACCCGCGGCGTGCGCGTCGAGGTCTGGGACTCGGTGACCCGGGTGTGGCGTTCGCTGCACCGGCGCCGCTCGACGCTCGCCGTGAACGGCGAGGTCGTGTACGCCGACGACGAGAACGACGGCTTCATCCAGGGCACCACCGCGACCGAGACGCGCGGGCAGGACGACTCGGCGGTCCACGTGCACGAGGCGATGTTCGGCTGGGACGGGTGGAGCCTGTCGGCTCCGCGCCCCGGAAAGCGCGTGCGCGGGCAGCTCGAAGACGCCCCCGACGGCGGGTCGCGCGTCGTGGAGACGGTGGAGGACACGCCCGATGAGCCGCTGCCGGGCGAGAAGCCGCCGCATCCGTTCGTCTTCACGCACCGGTTCGCCGAGGGCACGCTGCCGCGGCTGCGGTTCGGCCGCGACTACTCGTTCCGCGCGTGGGGCGTCGACCTCGGCGGCAACGTGCGGCCGCACCGGATCGGGCCGCGCCCGCCGGTGGAGCTTGCCGCACTGGTGACGCAGCTGCAGTCCGCGTCGCCCGTGCTCGGCAGTGCCGCCGCGTTCCGCGCCCGCATCGACGACGTCGCCGCGCGCGACGTGAACGGCGCGGTCGCCGAGGTCGTGCGCGGCATCCATCTCGGAACGATCGCGCGCGCCGCGTCGGCGACGACGCTGGACGGCGCGGCGGCGGACGACGCGGCGACCGACGACGCCGCAGCCTCGACCGCGGGGGATCTCGTGCTCGACCAGCTCGACGCGTCGGCGCTGCGCACGGTGGCGACGGGGATCGACCTCGGCAGCGCGGCCGTCGACGTCATCGACACCGCGAAGGGGCGCCGCGCGGTGCGCGCGGCGGGCATCGACCTCACGGCGCTGCGGACGATCGGGCCGCGGGGAGCCGCGGCGCTGCGCGAACAGGCGCGCGCGAACGCCGCGCGCACCACGTCGCGCGTCGTGGACGCCGGCGTGGCCGCCCCCGCGCGGTCGCGCGTGGAAGCGCTCGCCGACACGTTCCGCACCCTGGTCGCCGACGACGCCCAGCCGATCGCCCGCAGCACCGTGCTCACCGACCTCGCCGCGACGCGAGAGCTCGTCGGTTCGCACCTCGCCGCCGTGCTGGGCGGCCCGCGTCCCGCCGTCACGCCCGACCTGGCCGCCTACGCCCTGCGCACCGTGACGCCTCCGCGCCCGTTCCTGCGCTGGGATCCGGTGCCCGTGCCGGTCGTCGTGCCGCTCGGCGCGTACACCGAGGGGGAGTCGCTGCGCGTGGTCGTCGTGCGCTCCGGCGTGACGCAGGATGCCGACACGCTCGAAGTGACGACGCAGTCGCCCGCCGAGTATGCCGCCGCGGTCGCCGCCACCGCGCCGCTGTACGCCCAGAACGCGCAGCGGCACGTCGCCCCGCCCAAGACCAGCCAGAACCAGGCCGAGCTCCACGGCGTCTTCGACGCCGGCATCGACGAGGGCACCGCCGACGCCCGCACCCGGATGCTGGCGTGGGCGCTGCGCGAGAGCGGCACGTTCTTCGACCAGTCGGTGCCGCACCTCACCGACCCGAACGGCACGCCGTCGCCGCAGCCGGGCGTGCGGCTGCTCCCCGAACCGCAGGGCGACGACCACTTCAATCCCAGCGACCCGGCACATCCGCTGAAGGTGCTGCCGCCGGGGGAGCCGGGCGTCGACCCCGCGCTGATCCTGCGCCCCGGCGACGCGCCCGCGCCCGGTCAGTACGTCGTGCACGACACGCAGCAGCTGGCGCTGCCGTACCTGCCCGATCCGCTCGCCACCGGGGTCTCGCTCGCGTTCACGCAGGCCGGGGCCGGCCGCACGATCGCGTTCCCGTACGCCTCGGAGGGCATCACCGCGCGGTACCCCGGGGAGTGGCCCGACGTGCAGCCGTTCCTCCTCACGCTGTGCGCGGCGCAGGATCTGGACGCGGCGGGGCGGCTAGGCGCTGCGATCGACGGCCACCGCATCGACATCGGGCTGCCGGCGGGCGACGTGCAGACGTTCCGGCTGGCCAGCGGCATCCCGAAGGACCGCCTCGACTGGATGGGCGTGTGGCGCACCCTCGCCGACCGCTTCACCGACGACCCCGCGGTGCAGGAGGCGGCCGCCGACGGGCTGCTGTGGGCGCTGACCACGGGCGAGAACGTCACGCTCGTGCACGCCGTGCCCCGGCCCGTGACAGCCCCGCGCCCGACGCTTTTGACGATCGTGCGCGCACCCGGTTCGACGCTGGCCACCTTCATCGGCGGCGTGGAGGTCCACGGCCCGAGCACCGAGCAGCTGACGGTGACGATGCACTGGACCGACACCGTCGACGACGTCAACCTCGACGGCCCTGTCGAGCGCTTCGCGGAGGCGGCCGGGTTCACCACCCACGTGCAGCCGCAGGAGCGGATCGTGCCGCTGTGGCCGGTCGACCAGCAGGTCGCGCTGCCCGGCTGGGAGGGGGTGCTGCTGCACAGCTCGCTGCACGCCTTCCCCGACACGAAGCACCACCTCGCGCAATACCGCTTCCGGGCCGGCACGCGGTTCCGCGAGTACTTCGCGCCCGCGCTGATCGCCCCCGACGCGGCGAACCCGCTCGACGACGGGCAGAGCGTCGTGAGCGCGGAGATCGCGATATCGGTGCCCTCGACCGTTCGGCCCGATGCGCCGAAGGTGCACTCGGTGCTGCCGCTGCTGCGCTGGGGTGAGGGCGAGGAGCCCGAGCAGCCCTTCGGCCGGCGCCGCACCCGCGGCACCGGCGTGCGCATCTATCTGGAGCGGCCCTGGTTCTCCAGCGGCGACGGCGAGCTGCTGGCCGTGCTCCTCACACCGAACGGCGACGACACCGCCGGCTACCCGCCGCAGCCGAACCCGGCGGAGGGGTTCCCGTTCGTCAGCCAGTGGGGCAGCGACCCGATCTGGACGGCACCCGGGGTACCCCGGCGGCCCGTCTCGCTGATCGAGCTGGACGACGCACTCTCGCTCTGGGGAGTCGACGATCGTCGCGACCCGGGGCGCCCGGTCGCTCCCGCGGCCCCGCTTCCGCTGCCGTTGGGGACGGCCACGGCGGCGGGGGCGCCGGAGACCGTGCCGGTCGTGGCCGTCGGCTACCGGCCGCAGTACAACGAGGAGCGCCGGCTGTGGTACGTCGACATCGCGTTCGACCCGCGGGCGACGTTCTGGCCGTTCGTGCGCCTGGCCGTCGCGCGCTATCAGCCGGCATCCGTCCCGGGCGCGCACCTGTCGACGCCGGTGCAGCTCGACTTCGTGCAGCTCGCGCCGGAGCGCACGGCCAGCGTCAGCCGCACCGACGACACCCACGCCCGCGTCGTGGTGAGCGGGTTCGCGGGGCATCGCAGCAGCGCGTCGCGCGACTACGCGCGGTCGGTCACGGCCGGCCGGCGGGTGGTGGCGCGCCTGCAGCGCCACCGGCCCGACATCGGCGGCGACCTCGCCTGGGAGAGCGTCGACGCCGTCGAACTGGCCATCCGCGGCCGGGCGAGCCGCGCCGAGGAGCTGGTCTGGGTGGGCGAGCTCGAAGCCGACGGCGTGATCGAGGTGCGCACGCCGCCGGGCGCCTCCGACCCGGCGACGGACGGCTCGACGTGGCGGGTGCGGGTCGAGGAGTGGGAGCGCTTCGAAGGCGACCCGCCGCCGCGCGCCGAGGTGCCGCAGTACGGCCGGGATCCCATCGTGCAGGAGCGGCTGGTCTACGCCGACGACGTCTACCTGTGACACCGGCTGTGACACCGGCCCGATGTGCCGAAAGCAGGCTGAACCGCACGTCGGCACGCGACATCCGGGTCGAAGTGACGATTCGCCCTGCGTTTGGCACGCGGGCCGCGCGTGAGGAGGCCGGTAGGGTCGTGCCATGCCCCTCATCGCGCTCACCGGCGGCATCGCGTCGGGCAAGTCCACGATCGCGCGGCGCCTCGCCGAGCACGGCGCGGTGGTGGTGGACGCCGATGCCCTCGTCCGCGAGGTGCAGGCGCCCGGGTCGCCGGTGCTGGCCGAGATCGCGGCCGCGTTCGGCGACGAGGTGATCGCCGCCGACGGCGGTCTCGACCGCGCGGCCCTCGGCGCCCTCGTCTTCGGCGACCGGGCCGACCCGCGGGCGCTCGCGCGCCTGAATGCCGTCGTGCACCCCGCCGTGCGGGCCGAGTCGGCGCGCCGGTTCGCCGCCGCGTTCGCGGAGGGCCCGCGGGCCGTCGTCGTCTACGACGTACCGCTGCTGGTCGAGGCGCGGGTCGACGACCCGTGGGATCTCGTCGTCGTGGCGCACGCGCCCGAGCGGGTGCGCGCCGAACGGCTCGTCGAACTGCGCGGCATGACCCCCGAAGAGGCGCGGGCCCGCATCGCGGCGCAGGCGCCCGACGAGGCGCGGCTGGCGATTGCCGACGTCGTCATCGAGACGACGGGCACGCGGGAGGACACGCGCGCGCGGACCGATGCGCTGTGGGAGCGGCTTCAGGCCGGGCTCTGACGCCGCCGGCGGGCGCGCCGCAGCAGCATGATCGACCCGACGAGTAGCTCCAGCACGCTCTCAGCGTACGCGGGAGCCGGATCGCCCCGCGTGTCGGAGCCCCCGCCTACGCTGGAGGAATGCAGCCCACACGTTCCGTGCGCCCCTTCGAGGTCGTCAGCGAATACGTCCCCAGCGGCGATCAGCCGCAGGCCATCGCCGACCTCGCCGCGCGCATAAGCGCCGGCGAGACCGACGTCGTGCTGCTGGGCGCCACCGGCACCGGCAAGTCGGCGACGACGGCCTGGCTCATCGAGCAGGTGCAGCGGCCGACGCTCGTCCTCGCGCACAACAAGACGCTCGCCGCGCAGCTGGCGAACGAGTTCCGCGACCTCATGCCGCACAACGCGGTGGAGTACTTCGTCAGCTACTACGACTACTACCAGCCCGAGGCGTACGTGCCGCAGACGGACACCTTCATCGAGAAGGACTCGTCGATCAACGCCGAGGTCGAGCGCCTGCGCCACTCCACGACCAACGCGCTGCTGAGCCGCCGCGACGTCGTCGTGGTGAGCACCGTGTCGTGCATCTACGGCCTGGGCGCGCCGGAGGAGTATCTGCGCGCGATGGTGGCGCTGCAGGTGGGGGAGCGGTACGACCGCGACGCCCTCATCCGCAAGTTCATCGCGATGCAGTACAACCGCAACGACGTCGACTTCTCGCGCGGCAACTTCCGCGTGCGCGGCGACACGATCGAGATCATCCCGGTGTACGAGGAGTTCGCGGTGCGCATCGAGCTGTTCGGCGATGAGATCGAGGCGCTGTACATGCTGCATCCGCTCACCGGCGATGTCGTGCAGCGGCTCGACGCCGTGCCGATCTTCCCGGCATCCCACTACGTCGCGGGCACCGACACCGTGCATCGTGCGATCGGCACGATCGAGACCGAGCTCGGCGAGCGGCTGAAAGAGCTGGAGGGCCAGGGCAAGCTGCTCGAGGCGCAGCGGCTGCGGATGCGGACCACGTTCGACCTCGAGATGCTGCAGCAGCTCGGGTTCTGCTCGGGCATCGAGAACTACTCGCGGCACCTCGACGGCCGTGAGGCCGGCGAACCGCCGCACACGCTGCTCGACTTCTTCCCCGACGACTTCCTGCTCGTCATCGACGAGTCGCATGTCACCGTCCCGCAGATCGGGGCGATGTACGAGGGGGATGCCTCGCGCAAGCGCACCCTCGTCGACCACGGCTTCCGCCTGCCCAGCGCCCTCGACAACCGCCCGCTGCGGTTCGACGAGTTCAAGCAGCGCATCGGGCAGACGGTGTACCTGTCGGCGACGCCGGGCCGGTACGAGATGGGCATCGCCGACGGCGTCGTGGAGCAGATCATCCGCCCGACCGGCTTGGTCGACCCGAAGATCGTCGTGAAGCCCTCGAAGGGGCAGATCGATGATCTGCTGGAGGAGATCCGGGTGCGCGCCGCGCGCGACGAGCGCGTGCTCGTGACGACGCTGACGAAGAAGATGGCCGAGGAGCTGACCGACTTCCTCGGCGAGCACGGGGTGCGCGTGCGCTACCTGCACTCCGACGTCGACACGCTGCGCCGCGTCGAGCTGCTCACCGAGCTGCGCAGCGGCGTGTACGACGTGCTCGTCGGCATCAACCTGCTGCGCGAGGGCCTCGATCTGCCCGAGGTGTCGCTCGTGGCGATCCTCGACGCCGACAAGGAGGGGTTCCTGCGCAGCGGCACCTCGCTCATCCAGACGATCGGCCGCGCCGCCCGCAACGTGTCGGGCGAGGTGCACATGTACGCCGACAACATGACCGACTCGATGCGCTCGGCGATCGACGAGACCGAGCGGCGGCGCGAGAAGCAGATCGCGTACAACCTCGAGAACGGCATCGACCCGCAGCCGCTGCGCAAGCGCATCGCCGACATCACCGACGTGCTGACGCGCGAGGCGTCGGACACCGACCGGATGATGGCCAAGCGCAATGCGGGCACGACGAAGTCGGGCCGGGGCAAGAGCCCGACGCCGCAGCTGAGCCGCACCGGCATCGCCGCCGAAGGCGCCGCCCAGTTGGAGGCGACGATCGAGGATCTCTCCCACCAGATGCTCGCCGCCGCGGGCGAGTTGAAGTTCGAGCTCGCGGCGCGCCTGCGCGACGAGGTGCAGGATCTCAAGAAAGAGCTGCGCGCCATGGAGCGCGCCGGCCACGCGTAGCGCACTCCTAGACTGACCCCGTGACCCCGAAGCGCGACGAACTGGCCGACCGCGTCCGCATGATGGTCGTCGGGGCCGAGCAGAAGCGCATGTTCGGCTCGATCGCATTTCTCGTCGACGGACGCATCCTGGTGTGCACCTGGGGTGACGGCGATCTGCTGGTGCGCGTCGACCCCGACCGCGGGCCGGAGCTGTGCCTGCAGCCGGGCGTCGCCGTGGCGGAGATGGGGCCGTCCCGCCGCACGATGGGACCGGGGTGGCTCGCCGTGTCGGGCGAGGTCATTGCGACCGACGAAGAGCTGCTGGAGTGGATCGACATCGCCCGCGAGTTCCACGCCGCCAGTGGTGCTTGAGGCCCGGCGCCGTAGAAGTCTGGGTCGCGTACTGCCCCCTCACGATGCGCGAAACGACCGTTCGCGCTCCAGGCGCGTCGGCGCGTCGGCGCGGCGAAGCGCCGCCGACGAACCCACGCGGCGCGCGCTGCGGATACGGCAAGATTTCAGAGAAGGTTCATAGAATAGGACTCGTGTGCGGCCAAAGGGGAGGCGCGATGTCCACGATGGGAACCGGCGGGTCTGCGCGCTCCCTCGACGAACTCGCGGCCGCGGTGCCGGGGGCACGGGTGTGCGGGAGTGCCGTCGTATCGGGCATCAGTGTGAGCACGGCGACGGTGCAGCCCGGCGACCTGTTCGCGGCCGTGCGCGGCGCGCGCACGCACGGCGCGCTGCACGTCGGCGACGCCATCGCCCGCGGCGCCGTCGCGGTGCTGACCGATGCCGAGGGCGAGGCGCTGGTGCCGGACGCCGTCCCGCGCATCGTCGTCGACGAGCCGCGCTGCAGGCTCGGAGCGCTGTCGGCGTGGTTCTACGGAAACCCCGCCGCGGCGCTGACGACGATCGGCATCACCGGCACGCAGGGCAAGACCACGACGACGCATCTCGTCTCGGCGGCGCTCGGCCACCGCCATGCGGGGGTCATCGGCTCGATGGGCGCGCTCATCGACGGCGAGCCCGTGGCATCCGCCCTCACCACTCCCGAAGCGCCCTCGCTGCAGCGCATGCTGGCGCAGATGCGCGAACGCGGCGTCACGACGGTGGCGATGGAGGCGTCGAGCCAGGGCATCGTGCAGCACCGCACGGCGGCGCTGCAGTTCGACGTCGGCGTCATGCTCAATCTCGGGCACGACCACCGCGACGTCCATGGCGATCAGGAGTCGTACTACGCCGCCAAGCGGTCGCTGCTGACGCGGGCGTCGTCGCGGCAGTCGCTCGTGTGCATCGACACGTCGGTCGGGCGCCGGATGGCGCGCGACGCCGAACTGGATGCCGCCACCCTCTCGATCGTCCGCCCCGAGGCGGACTGGTTCGCCGACGAGGTCCGCGACACCGCCGCCGGGACCCAGTTCGTGCTGCGCACGCCGACGGGGGACCGCATCCCGTTCACGACACCGCTGCGCGGCGAGTTCCACGTCACCGACATCGTCGCGGCCGTCGCGGCGCTGGCGCTGGTCGGCCACGACCCCGCCGAGGCCCGGCCCGGGATCGCGGCGTTCGCCGGCGTCGAGGGGCGGATGCAGTTCCTCGACCTCGACCCCGACCTGACGGTCGTCATCGACGCCGGTCACAAGCCCGAGGCGATCAACGCGCTGCTGGTGGCGCTGCGCAAGATCGTGACGGGCCGGCTGATCTGCGTCATCGGATCGAACGGCAACCGCGATGCGCACAAGCGCCCGCTCATGGGCCGGTTCGCCGGCACCGCGTCGGACGTCGTCGTCGTCACCGACGACAACCCCGCGCACGAGGATCCGGCGCTGATCCGCGCCGCGGTCGCCGCCGGCGCGCGGTCGACGAGCGCCGAGGTGTACGACGTCGCCGGGCGCGGACCCGCGATCCGGTTCGCCGTGTCGCTCGCGCGGCCGGGCGATGCCCTCGTCGTGGTCGGCAAGGGCGACGAACGGCACCAGATCATGGCGCACGGCATCGTGCCGCACAGCGATCCCGACGAGATCGTGCAGGGACTGGTGGAGTCGCCGTTGCGCGCGCCCCGCGCCGCTGCCGGTGTCTGAGGGCGGCGCGAAACCCACCCGCCGGAGCCGATGTCGGAGGCCCCGCCTAGACTTGTGCGGTGCCCATCGTCCCCGTTGCCTCATCGAAACTCAGCGTCCGCGGAGCCCGCGTCCACAACCTGAAGAACGTCGATCTCGACATCCCGCGCGACAGTCTCGTCGTGTTCACCGGGCTGTCCGGATCGGGCAAGTCGAGCCTCGCGTTCGACACGATCTTCGCCGAGGGGCAGCGCCGCTACGTCGAGTCGCTGAGCGCCTACGCGCGCCAGTTCCTCGGCCAGGTCGACCGGCCCGACGTCGACTTCATCGAGGGCCTCAGCCCCGCGGTGTCCATCGACCAGAAGTCGACCAACCGCAACCCGCGCTCGACGGTCGGCACGATCACCGAGATCCACGACTACATGCGCCTGCTGTGGGCGCGCATCGGCATCCCGCACTGCCCCGAATGCGGCGCGCAGATCCAGCGTCAGACGGTGCAGCAGATCGCCGACCAGCTCATGGAGCTGCCCGAGCGCACCCGGTACCAGATCGTCGCGCCCGTCGTCACGCAGAAGAAGGGCGAGTTCGCCGACCTCTTCAAGGAGCTGTCGGCGAAGGGCTACGCGCGTGCCGTCGTCGACGGCGACCTCGTCCAGCTCGCCGAGCCGCCGGCGCTGAAGAAGAGCTACAAGCACGACATCGCGGTCGTCGTCGACCGGCTCGTCGCGGCGCCCGACATCCTCGGCCGCGTCACCGACTCGGTCGAGACGGCGCTGCGGCTCGCGGGCGGCATCGTGCAGGTCAACTACGTCGACGAAGAGGGGGATGCCGCCTGGCAGAGCTTCAGCGAGAAGCTCGCGTGCCCGAACGGTCACCCGCTGCAGCTGACCGAGATCGAGCCGCGGACGTTCTCGTTCAACGCGCCGTTCGGCGCCTGCCCGGCCTGCTCGGGCCTGGGGACGAGGATGTCGGTCGATGTCGAGCTCATGCTCGGCGACGACGCGTTGTCGATAGCCGAGGGCGTCATCATTCCGTGGACGACGCAGGGCAAGGGGCTGTTCCAGTACTACGAGCGGCTGCTCGTCGGCCTCGCCGACGACCTCGGCTTCTCGCTCGACACCCCCTGGCGCGACCTCCCCGACCAGGTGCAGGAGGCGGTGCTCCGCGGCGAGAACTACAAGGTCACGGTCAAGTGGCGCAACCGCTACGGCCGCGAGATGCGGTATTCGTCGGGCTTCGAGGGCGTCGTGCCCTACATCGAGCGGCAGTACACGCAGGCCGAGACCGACGCGCAGCGCCAGCGCTGGGCGGAGTACCTGCGCGAAGTGCCCTGCCCGGTCTGCCACGGCGACCGGCTCAAGCCCGAGGTGCTCGCCGTGCTCGTGCACGGCCATTCCATCGCCGACGCCTCGCGGCTGAGCCTCGGCGAGGCGCAGGAGTACTTCGCGACGCTCGAGCTCACCGACCGCGAGGCGAAGATCGCCGCAGCGGTGCTGCGCGAGATCCGGGCGCGGCTCGACTTCCTCATCCAGGTCGGGCTGAACTACCTCAGCCTCGGACGGGCGGCGGGCTCGCTGTCGGGCGGCGAGGCGCAGCGCATCCGGCTTGCGACGCAGATCGGGTCGGGCCTGACCGGCGTGCTGTACGTGCTCGACGAGCCGTCGATCGGCCTGCACCAGCGCGACAACCGCCGCCTCATCGAGACGCTCGTGCGCCTGAAGGATCTCGGCAACACCCTCATCGTCGTCGAGCACGACGAAGAGACCGTGCACGCCTCCGACTGGGTCGTCGACATCGGCCCGCGCGCGGGCGTCGACGGCGGCGAGGTCGTGCACTCCGGTCCGCTCGCATCGCTGCTGGAAGAGGAGCGCTCGCTCACCGGCGCGTACCTCGCCGGCCGGCGGACGATCCCGACGCCGAAGCGTCGCCGCAAGATCGACCGCAAGCGCATGCTGACCGTCGTCGGCGCGCGCGAGAACAACCTGCAGAACGTCACCGCCGAGTTCCCCCTGGGCGTGCTCACCGCGGTCACCGGCGTGAGCGGCTCGGGCAAGTCGTCGCTCGTGAACGGCATCCTGTACGAGGTTCTCGCGACGAAGCTCAACGGCGCGCGCCGCGTCGCGGGCAAGCACACGCGCGTCACGGGCCTCGACAACCTCGACAAGGTCGTGCACGTCGACCAGGCGCCGATCGGCCGCACGCCGCGCTCGAACCCGGCGACCTACACGGGCGTGTTCGACCGCATCCGGACCCTGTTCAGCGAGACGACCGAGGCGAAGGTGCGCGGCTACCAGCCGGGCCGGTTCAGCTTCAACGTCAAGGGCGGCCGCTGCGAGGCGTGCTCGGGCGACGGCACGATCAAGATCGAGATGAACTTCCTGCCCGACGTGTACGTCGACTGCGAGGTGTGCCACGGCAAGCGGTACAACCGCGACACGCTCTCCGTGCACTACAAGGGCAAGAACATCGCCGAGGTGCTCGAGATGCCGATCTCCGAGGCGGCGGAGTTCTTCGAGCCGATCCAGGCGATCCACCGGTACCTGAAGACCCTCGTCGACGTCGGCCTCGGCTACGTGCGGCTCGGGCAGTCGGCGACGACCCTGTCGGGCGGCGAGGCGCAGCGCGTCAAGCTCGCCACCGAGCTGCAGCGGCGCTCGAACGGCCGCAGCGTCTACGTGCTCGACGAGCCGACCACGGGGTTGCACTTCGAAGACGTCGCGCGGCTGCTCGACGTGCTGGGCGGGCTCGTCGACAAGGGCAACACCGTCATCGTCATCGAGCACAACCTCGACGTCATCAAGTCGGCCGACTGGATCATCGACCTCGGCCCCGAGGGCGGTGCGGGCGGCGGCCAGATCATCGCCACCGGAACGCCGGAGCAGGTCGCGCGCGTCGAAGACAGCCACACGGGGCGCTTCCTCGCGGAGGTGCTCGGGGCCCGCCGGTGCGCAAGGCGGGCTGAGATGGCCACGGTCCTGCCGTACAAGCCGAAGCCGGGGGAGATCCCGACGCAGCCCGGCGTGTACCGCTTCCGTGACGCCGATGGCCGCGTGCTGTACGTCGGCAAGGCGAAGAACCTGCGCGCACGGCTGTCGAACTACTTCGCGCCGCTGCACACGCTGCACGAGCGCACGCGCCGGATGGTGACGACGGCGGCATCCGTGGAATGGACCGTCGTGAACAGCGACGTCGAGTCGCTGCAGCTGGAGTACATGTGGATCCAGGAGTTCTCGCCGCCGTTCAACGTCCGCTACAAGGACGACAAGTCCTACCCCTTCATGGCGATCACGCTCGCCGACGAGGCGCCCCGCGTCATCGTCACGCGCAACCGCAAGATCCCCGGAGCGCGCTACTTCGGCCCGTACCCCAAGGTGTGGGCGGTGCACGACACGATCGACCTGATGATCAAGGCGTTCCCGATCCGCACGTGCTCCGACGCGTCGTACAAGAAGGCGATGGCGACGGGGCGCCCGTGCTTCCCCGGCCAGATCGGGCGCTGCGGCGGGCCGTGCTCGATGACCGTCACGATCGAGGAGCATCGCGCGATCGTCGACGACTTCGTCGCGTTCATGTCCGGCGGCGACCAGCGTTTCACGCGGGAGCTGACGGCGCGGATGCGCGAGGCGTCGGCGGCGATGGACTACGAGTCGGCGGCGACCTACCGCGACCGCCTGCAGGCGATCGACGCCGTGCTCAGCCGCAGCGCCCTCGTGCTGGCGGAGGACACGGATGCCGACCTGTTCGGCATCGCCGAGGACGAGCTGGCGGCGGCGGTGCAGCACTTCGTCGTTCGCGGCGGGCGCGTGCGCGGCGTGCGTGCGTCGACGATCGACAAGGAGCTCGACATCTCCGGCGCCGAGCTCGTCGACCAGATCCTGCAGCGCGCCTACGGGTCGGCGGCGCCGGGGGAGATCCCGCGGCAGGTGCTCGTTCCCGTTCTCCCCGAGGATGCCGAGGGGCTGCAGCGCTGGCTGGAGGAACGGCGCGGCAGGCGCGTCTCGGTCCAGGTCGCCCAGCGCGGGCGCAAGGCCGACCTGATGCGGACGGCACACCTGAACGCACAGCAGGCGCTCATGCTGCACAAGACGCGGCGCACGTCGGACTACACCTCGCGCACGAAGGCGCTGACCGACCTGCAGCTCGCGCTGGGGCTCGACGAGGCTCCGCTGCGGATCGAGTGCTACGACGTGTCGCACCTGTCGGGCACGAACGTCGTCGCCTCGATGGTGGTGTTCGAAGACGGCCTGCCGCGCAAGGACCAGTACCGTTCGTTCGGGGTGACGGACACGACCGACGACACCGACTCGCTGTACCAGGTGCTGATGCGGCGGCTGGCACACGTCGACCGCGACGACCCCGACTCCCCGGTCGCCGAGCGGGCGTCCCCCCCGGTCGTTGAGCGGGCGTCCCCCCCGGTCGTTGAGCGAGCGCAGCGAGACGAAACGCCCCAGGCTCCCGACGACGACGCCCCCGTCGTCACGAGCCGTCGCAAGCCCCGGTTCGCGTACCGTCCGCAGCTGCTGGTCGTGGACGGGGGAGCGCCGCAGGTGGCCGCCGCGGCGCGGGCGCTGCACGACTCCGGGCATCCCGAGATCGCGCTGTGCGGCATCGCGAAGCGGCTGGAGGAGATCTGGCTGCCCGGCGACGACTACCCGGTGATCCTGCCGCGCACGTCCGAGGCGCTGTACCTCGTGCAGCGGCTGCGCGACGAGGCCCACCGGTTCGCGATCACGCACCAGCGCAAGCGCCGCAAGCGCGACATCACGACGGTCCTCAGCGAGGTGCCGGGCCTCGGCGAGGCGCGCATCAAGGCGCTGCTGCGCCACTTCGGCTCGGTCGCGGCCCTCACCAAGGCCGGCCCCGAGGAGCTGACGGCGCTGCCCGGGGTGGGGCCGAGGCTGGCGGAGGCCATCCACCGCCACCTCGCGAATCGGTAGGCTGGGTCCACGGGTCGCCTCTGCGACGCCAGGGACGACAGGGGAGGGCACGTGGCAGCCGATCAGCCCGCGGGCGAGGTTCTGATCGTCACGGGCATGTCGGGTGCGGGGCGCTCGACGGCGGCCGACGCGCTCGAGGATCTCGGCTGGTACGTCGTCGACAACCTGCCGCCGCAGATGCTGCGTCCCCTGCTCGAGCTCACCGAACTCGCCGGCGGCGAGGCTCTGCCCAAGATCGCGGCCGTCGTCGACGTGCGCGGGCGCGACCTCTTCCGCGAGCTGCCCGCCATCACGAGCGCGCTGCGCGCCGGCCGGCAGCTGCGGGTCGTGTTCCTCGACGCGTCCGACGAGGTGCTCGTGCGCCGCTTCGAGTCGGTGCGCCGCCCGCATCCGCTGCAGGGCGACGGCACGATCCTCGACGGCATCCGCACCGAGCGCGAGCGGGTCGCGGTGATCCGCGAGGCGGCCGACGTCATCGTAGACACGAGCAACATGAACATCCACCAGCTCGCGACGCACATCGTCGATCTGTTCAGCGACGAGGGGGATGCCGCCCACACCCTGACGGTGATGAGCTTCGGGTTCAAGTACGGGCTGCCCACCGACGTCGATCTCGTCGCCGACATGCGGTTCCTGCCGAATCCGTTCTGGATCCCCGAGCTGAAGGGCCACACGGGGGAGGAGGCGCCGGTGCGCGACTACGTGCTGGCGCAGCCGGGCGCGCAGGAGTTCATCGACGCCTACGCGCTGGCCCTGCGGCCCGTGCTCGAGGGCTATCAGCGCGAGAACAAGCGCCACTCGGTGCTCGCGATCGGCTGCACCGGCGGCAAGCACCGCTCGGTCGTGACGTCGATCGCGCTCGCCGAAAAGCTCGCCCAGCTGCCCGGGGTGCGCGTACGCGTGAAACATCGCGACCTCGGTCGCGAGTAGGCTGTTCTTTCGTTCCCCTCTCGCCGACTGCCCCTGAAGGACCGCCGTGTCGTTGACCGCTGACGTGAAGACCGAGTTGGCCGCCGTTCGCGACCCTCGTCCCACGGCTCGTGTCGCCGAACTCACCGCGATCCTGCGGTTCTCCGGCGGGCTGCACTCCATCGCAGGGCGCGTCGCGGTCGAAGCCGAGCTGGAGACCGATCCGCTCGCCCGCCGGGTCGCGCGCGACATCATGGAGCTGTACGGCGTACGACCCGAGCTGCACCGCGTGCAGGCCTCGGGCGGGCCCAGCGGACGCACGGGCGGTCATTTCGCCGTGCGCGTCATCGACGGCGGCGAGACCCTCGCCCGCCAGACCGGCCTGCTCGACGCCCGCCGCCGGCCGGTGCGGGGACTGCCCAACAAGCTCACGACGGGCGCGCGGCACGACCTGGCCGCGGTGTGGCGCGGCGCGTTCCTCGCCAGCGGTGCGCTGTCCGACCCGGGCCGCTCGGCGGCGCTGGAGATCGCCTGCCCGTCGGGCGAGACCGCGATGGCGCTCGTCGGCGCCGGGCACCGCCTCGGCATCGCCGCGAAGGCGCGCGAGGTGCGCGGCGTGCCGCGCGTGGTCGTGCGCGACGGCGAGGCGATCCGCGTCGCCCTCGCTGAGATGGGCGCCGTGAAGACCGCCCAGGCCTGGGAGGATCTGCGCCAGCGCCGCGAGGTGCGCGCCGGCGTCAACCGCCTGGTCAACTTCGACGACGCGAACCTGCGCCGCTCGGCGCAGGCCGCGGTCGCCGCGTGCGCCCGTGTGGAGCGCGCGCTGCAGATTCTCGGCGACGGCGTGCCCGAGCATCTGCGCGAAGCCGGCGAGCTGCGCCTCGCGCACCGCGACGCCAGCCTCGACGAGCTCGGCCACCACGCCGATCCGCCCCTCACGAAGGATGCCGTGGCTGGCCGCATCCGGCGGCTGCTCGCGATGGCCGACAAGAAGGCGGCGCACGACGGCATCCCGGGGACCGACGCCGCCGTCCCCGAGGGTCTCGAGGACTAGCCCCGCCGGTCGCCGGTCGCCGCGGCCGCGTTTCGCCGAGACCCACCGCGTGCATCGAGACCGCCGCCGTGCGCGCGGGTCTCGATGCGCGGAGCGGGTCTCGGCGCCCCGTCTCATCGCCCGGACGTCTCCCAGCCGCGGGTGGGCACGCCGCGCAGCGCAGCGGCCAGGGTGCTCAGGGGAGCGGTCTGCTCCGGGCGGACCAGCGGCAGTCCCACGGCGAGCAGGAGCGCGCGCAGCTGCGCATACGCGGTGAGGTCGCGCCAGCCCCAGTGCGCCGTCGCGCGCACTCCACGTTCGCGCAGCCGCGCGTCTCGCGCATTGCGCGCCTGCAGTGCGGTGCGCGCATCGCCGAACGCGCCGCTGTACTTGATGTCGCCGTCGGCCTCGCCGGCCGCCCGCCAGCGCTCCCACCAGTAGTCCGCACGATCGCCCGATCCGTTCGAGGGATCGCGGAACCAATGCTGCAGCTCTGGCGCCGGGAACCCCAGCCAGTCGATCACGGCGATGCTCACGTTCTCGAGCGGCGACTCGGCGACGGGCGTGGCTCGATCGAACACCCACCGCGCGGTGCGCACTCCCCGGGCCGACGGACGTGTCGCACCGAGTGCGCTCAGCTCGGCCGTCGACAGCGCGGGGTCCGCCCGGAGAGTGGCGCCCGCGACGGCGAGGCCGACGGCAGGATGCCGGGAGTGCGCGATCTCCACCGCCAGCTCGGCGGGTGTCGCGACGATCAGTCCGCCGAGGCGCTCGGTCTGCGGCATCCGTTGCGTCGTGTGGATGCGGATACCCGGCCTCCGTCGCGACTTCGCCGGATCCGGGAGCATCACGTGCACGTCGGGTGGCTCACCGAACACCGGCAGGCCGTGCAGCGCACATGCGGCTTCGCCGACGAACACGGCGTCGGGGCGCACGAGCGCGACGGCGTGCGTGCGTGCGAGGTATCGACCCCACGGAGGGAGCTCGCGCCACGCGCCCGCCGGTGCATAGACGTCGCGCATGACCTTGACCAGCTCGCCCGTGCGCACGGCGCGCGACGCGTTGGAGGTCTCGGAGCCCAGGAACAGCGCGACGGGGCTGGGGGTCGGAGTGCGCGGGCGCACGACGGGTTCGGCTGAGGTGGGGAGGACCGGCATGAGCCCAGCCAATCGCGATCCGGGTTCGATCGGGGGATCGAACAGCGATCTGTGGATGGATCGCCCCGATCGGCCGCCTGTGGAGGAGGTGATGAGCGCCGCACCGCCCGGTTCGTCGCCGCGGCCGCGTTTCGCCGAGACCCACCGCGTGCATCGAGACCGCCGCCGTGCGCGCGGGTCTCGATGCGCGGAGCGGGTCTCGGCGAGACCGCGCACGCGCGTCGCCGCGTCACGCGGGAACAACCCCCTTCCCCGGGCGTTACCCATCAATAGGATGAAGACGTCCCCAACCGCGCGCTCGCGCGGCTCCGACAGGAAGAAGAGAACATGGCGGTCTACACGCTCCCCGAGCTCCCCTACGATTACGCGGCCCTCGAGCCGCACATCAGCGGCAAGATCATGCAGCTGCACCACGATAAGCACCACGCGGCCTACGTCGCCGGCGCCAACACCGCCCTCGAGCAGCTCGCCGAAGCCCGCGAGGCGGGAAACCTCGCGAACGTCAACAAGCTCGAGAAGGATCTCGCGTTCAACCTCGGCGGCCACGTCAACCACTCGATCTTCTGGACCAACCTGTCGCCGGAGGGCGGCGGTCAGCCCGAGGGCGAGCTGAAGGCGGCGATCGACGAGTTCTTCGGCGGGTTCGAGAAGTTCCAGGCGCACTTCACGGCGGCGGCCACCGGCATCCAGGGTTCGGGCTGGGCGGTGCTCAGCTGGGATCCGCTCGGTGCGCAACTGATTGTTCAGCAACTGTTCGACCAGCAGTCGAACACGGCGCAGGGCACCGTGCCGATCTTCCAGCTGGACATGTGGGAGCACGCGTTCTACCTCGACTACCTCAACGTCAAGGCCGACTACGTGAAGGCGGTCTGGAACATCGCGAACTGGCAGAACGTCGCCGAGCGCTTTTCGACGGCTCGCGAGAAGACGGCCGGGCTGATCGCGTAGTAGTGTCGTGACCAGGTGAGGATGCCGGGTCCCGCGGGCATTGACCGCGGTGGCTCCGCATCCTCTTCCTGTTCACCATGACACTCGCGTCGGCGCCGGCAGGGCGTGCGCGACAGAAAACGGGAGACAACGTGTCTGTCAAGATCGGAATCAACGGCTTCGGCCGCATCGGCCGCAACTTCCTCCGCGCGGCGCTCGAGCAGGGAGCAGACCTCGAGATCGTGGCGGTGAACGACCTCACCGACAACAAGACGCTGGCGCACCTGCTGAAGTACGACTCCGTCGGCGGCCGGCTCGATGCCGACGTCTCGTACGACGAGGACTCGATCACCGTCAACGGCAAGAAGATCAAGGTCTTCGAAGAGCGCGACCCCGCCAACCTGCCCTGGGGCGACCTCGGCGTCGACATCGTCATCGAGTCCACCGGCCGCTTCACGAAGGCCGTGGATGCCAAGAAGCACATCGCCGGCGGCGCCACGAAGGTCATCATCTCGGCTCCCGGCACCGACGTCGACGGCACCTTCGTCATGGGCGTCAACGACGGCGACTACGACCCGGCGACGATGCACGTCATCTCCAACGCCTCGTGCACGACGAACTGCCTCGCGCCGCTGGCCCAGGTCTTCAACGACGCGTTCGGCATCGAGCGCGGCTTCATGATGACGGCGCACGCCTACACCGCCGACCAGAACCTGCAGGACGGCCCGCACAGCGACCTGCACCGCGCCCGCGCCGCCGCGCTGAACATCGTCCCGGCCTCGACCGGCGCCGCCAAGGCCATCGGCCTCGTGCTGCCCGAGCTCAACGGCAAGCTGAGCGGCTCGTCGTACCGCGTGCCGATCCCCACCGGCTCGATCGTCGACCTCACGATCATCACGCCGACCGAGGGCCTCACCGTCGACACGATCAACGCGGCGTACGAGAAGGCGGCGGCCGAGGGTGCCCTCGTCGGCTACCTGAAGTACAACACCGACCCGATCGTGTCGACCGACATCGTGCTCGACCCGCACTCGTCGATCTTCGACGCCGGCCAGACGAACGTCTCCGGCAACCTCGTGAAGGTCTCGGCCTGGTACGACAACGAGTGGGGCTACTCGAACCGCCTCGTCGACCTCGCCGAGCTCGTCGGCTCGAAGCTCTGAGCTCCACTCATGGCTCTGCGCACCCTCGACTCGCTGGGTTCGCTGGCCGGTAAGCGCGTCATCGTCCGTGTTGACTTCAACGTCCCTCTGAAAGAGGGCGTCATCACGGACGATGGCCGTATCCGGGCGGCTCTCCCGACCCTGACCCACCTGCTGAATGCGGGTGCCCGCGTCATCGCCTGCTCGCACCTGGGACGCCCCGACGGGGCTCCCGACCCGAAGTACAGCCTCGCGCCGGTCGCGCAGCGCCTGTCCGAGCTGCTCGGCGCGCCCGTGGCCTTCGCGGCCGACACCGTCGGCGCCGAGGCGCAGGCCGCGGCATCCGGTCTCAACGACGGCGAGATCGCCGTCATCGAGAACCTGCGGTTCAACCCGGGCGAGACGGCGAAGGACGAGACCGAGCGCCGCGCTTTCGCGCAGCAGCTCGCCGCGCTCGGCGATGCGCTCGTCTCCGACGGCTTCGGCGTCGTGCATCGCAAGCAGGCATCGGTGTACGACCTTGCCGAGATCCTGCCGTCGGCGGCCGGGTTCCTCATCGAGAAGGAGGTCGACGTGCTCGACCGCCTGACCGAGAACCCCGCGCGCCCCTACGCCGTCGTGCTCGGCGGGTCGAAGGTGAGCGACAAGCTCGGCGTCATCGAGCACCTGCTGCCGCGTGCCGACAAGATCCTCGTCGGCGGCGGGATGCTGTTCACGTTCCTCGCCGCGCAGGGGCACGCCGTGGGCAAGAGCCTGCTCGAGGCCGACCAGCTCGACACTGTGCGCGGGTACATCGCGCAGGCGGCCGAGCGCGGCGTCGAGCTGCTGCTGCCGACCGACGTCGTCGTGGCCGCCGCGTTCGCCGCGGATGCCGCGCACGAGGTCGCCGCCGTCGACGCGATCGAGGTGACGCCGTTCGGCGCCGACGGCATCGGCCTCGACATCGGCCCCGACACGGCGGCGCGGTTCGCGGACGCGATCCGCTCGTCGACGACGGTGTTCTGGAACGGCCCGATGGGCGTGTTCGAGATGTCCGCGTTCGCGGCCGGCACGCGTGCCGTGGCCGAGGCGCTCACCGAGGTCGACGGCCTGTCGGTCGTCGGCGGGGGAGACTCCGCCGCTGCGGTGCGTCAGCTCGGCTTCGCCGACGACCAGTTCGGCCACATCTCCACCGGTGGCGGCGCGAGCCTGGAATTCCTCGAGGGCAAGAAGCTCCCGGGGCTGGAGATCCTCGGATGGGAGAACTGATGGCTCGCACTGCGCTCATCGCCGGCAACTGGAAGATGAACCTCGACCACCTGCAGGCGGTCGCGTTCGTCCAGAAGCTGCACTGGACGCTGAAGGATGCCGCGCACGAGAACGGCTCGGTCGAGGTTGCGCTGTTCCCGCCGTTCACCGACCTGCGCACCGTGCAGACGCTGCTCGACGCCGACAAGATCCCGTTCGCGCTCGGCGCGCAGGATCTGTCGACGCACGACTCCGGCGCCTACACGGGCGAGGTCTCGGGCGTGTTCCTCAGCAAGCTCGCCTGCCGGTACGTCATCATCGGGCACTCCGAGCGCCGCGAGTACCACCACGAGACCGACGAGGTCGTCGCGGCGAAGGTGCAGGCGGCGCTGAAGCACCAGCTCGTGCCGGTGATCTGCGTGGGCGAGACGCTGGAGCAGCGCGAGGAGTCGGGGCCGACCGCGGTCTCGGTCGCGCAGCTGCAGGTGGCTCTGGAGGGCGTGCCCGCCGATGCCGACGTCGTCGTCGCGTACGAGCCGGTCTGGGCGATCGGCACCGGCCAGGTCGCTTCGCCCGAGCAGGCTCAGGAGGTCTGCGCCGCGCTGCGCCAGGTCGTCGCCGACAAGCTCGGGGCGGATGCCGCGGCGCGCACCCGCATCCTCTACGGCGGATCGGTCAAGTCGGGCAACATCGCGAGCTTCATGCGCGAGCCCGACGTCGACGGTGCGCTGGTCGGCGGCGCGAGCCTTCTCGCCGACGAGTTCGCCGCGATCATCCGGTACCAGAAGCACGTCGGCGTCTGAAAACGTGAGATACCCGCCGTCGGTCTCGTCCGACGGCGGGTATACTCGACCCTTGTGCGCCCCGTCGCGGGTGCGGTGAAAGGCTTCATCGACTGTGGACATTCTCGAGTTCGTGCTCCAGGTGCTGCTGGGCATCACCAGCCTCCTGTTGACCCTCCTGATCCTCCTGCACAAGGGTCGCGGCGGCGGCCTGTCCGACATGTTCGGCGGCGGCATGAGTTCGTCGCTCGGCTCGTCGGGGCTCGCGGAGCGCAACCTCAACCGGTTCACCGTCGTCCTCGCACTCGTGTGGTTCGTCGCGATCGTCGCCCTCGGTCTCATCACGAAGTTCCAGGGGATCTGATGGCCACCGGAGGCAACGCGATCCGCGGCACCCGCGTGGGTGCCGGTCCCATGGGCGAGCAGGACCACGGCCACCACGCGGACCGCATCGCGGTGTCGTACTGGGATGCCCTCGGCAACGAGACGGTGCGCTACTTCGCGGCCGGCATCGCCGAGGAGGAGATCCCCGAGACGATCGACTCGCCGCACTCGGGCCTTCCGGCCGGGCGCGACAAGGACAATCCGCCGGCTCTCGCCAAGACCGAGCCGTACAAGACGCACCTCGCCTACGTGAAGGAGCGTCGCACCGAGGAAGAGGCCGACGCCCTCCTCGACGACGCCCTGCAGGCGCTCCGCGAGCGCCGCGGCCAAGACTGACCCCGCCCCACGCCCGCCCCGCCCCGTCGTCCGCGAAACCTCGCAAATGTCCGGCCTGGGAGCGATCCCACGGCGTGTCGCGCGACATTTGTGAGGTTTCGCGGGAGGTCGGGTGGGGAGGGTTAGAAGTCCTGGTCGATGAGTTCGGGCGGGACGGCGGCAGCGGCATCGCGGTCGACGAAGAACAGCGTGCGCCTGCGTCCCTTCGCGCCGGCGGCGGGCACCGTCTCGTAGCTCGCGCCGGCGAGGGCGAGCCCGAGCGCGGCGGCCTTGTCGCTGCCCGAGACGACCAGCCACACGCACCGCGCCGAGTTGATCACGGGGCGCGTCAGCGTCAGCCGCTCGTGCGGCGACTGCGGGCACCCGGGCACCGCGACGACGGCGCGCTCGGTCAGCTGGATCTCGCCGCGGTCGGGGTACAGCGCAGCGATGCTGCCGTCCGTTTCGACCTCGAGCACGGTGACGAAGAACGAGGGCCAGGGCTGCCCCTCGTCGCCGAAGCGGGCGAGCTCGTCGGCATATGCGGATGCCGCGGCATCCGCGTTGACGACCTCGCCCGGCGCCGGATAGGCGTGGACGTTCTCCGCCGGGATCTCGATGCGGCCCCGCAGCGCCCGCCGTGCGGCGGTGTCGGCCCGCTCGGCGCTGTGCGGCGCGAACGCCTCGTCGGCCCACCAGAGGTGAACCCGCGACCAGTCCACGTCGCCGCGGGCGGCGTCGGCCCCGGCGGCTTCGAGCACGGCTCGGCCCGCCGGCGCGCCGGACAGTGCGAGGTGCGTCGTCTTGCCCGCGGCCGAGCGCGCCACCAGGCGCGCGACGAGCCGCCGGGCCACCGCGGACGTCAGCGCGGCGGCGTCGGTGCTGATCACCACGCGCTTCTCGGTCCACAGGTGCGTCATTGCAGCTCTCCGGAGTCTCAGACCGTTGACGGTCCGAGCAGCTCCCATCCCTCGGTGATCACCCGACCATACAGCAGGTCGGGATCGAGGCGGCGCAGTTCTTCGGCGAGGCACTCGCGCAGGGTGCGCCGCGGCAGCACGATGTCGTGCGACGGCTGGCCGGGCTGGGTCAGCGTCGCGTCGACCTCGGTGCTGCGGGCGAGCAGGATGTCGCCGCTCGCGCGCGTCAGTCGCACCGACTGGATGCCGTGCTGCCAGTCGACCGTCGAAGAGCGCCAGGTGACCGGCACGTCGAGCTTCAGGCGCAGCCAGGCGGCCAGCAGCCCCGTCGACGGCGAGCTGCCCGCACCGACGACCTCGACGGCGGTGATGGGCTCGTACGGCGGCTGATCGAGCACGGCCGCCAGCTGTTCGCGCCAGTGGGTGAGGCGCGTCCAAGCCAGATCGGTGTCGCCGGGCGCGTGCGCGCGGCCGAGTTCGGACAGGCGGTCGGCCGTGAACGGCTTGGTGGAGGCATCCGTGATGCGACGCTGCGCGATGCGCCCGATCGACGACGACGACGGCCGCTGCGGCGGGTAGTCCGGCCACCAGGCGACCACCGGCGCGTCCGGCAGCAGCAGCCCCGTGATGAGGCCCTCCTGGTTGCTCGCGGCCGCACCGTGCGCGTGCAGGACGACCACTTCGCTGGCGCCCGCGTCGCCGCCGACCCGGATCTGCGCGTCGAGTCGCGGCTCGCCGGCGTGGTCGGTGTTCAGCACGATGACGCGCATCGGGTGCTCACGCGACGCGTCGTTGGCGGCTTCGATGGCCTCTTCCTGCGGGCCGTGGGTCGTGACGATGACGAGCGTCAGCACACGCCCCAGCGCGACGGCGCCGCCCTCCTCGCGCACGCTGACGAGGGTGCGGGCGATCTTCGACACGGTGGTGTCGGGCAGGTCGATGATCACGGGCGCCTCCAGACGCGGCCGTCGCGGGCCATGAGCTCGTCGGCCGAGGGGGGACCCACGAACCGGGGGAGTACTGCTCGAGCGATCCGCCCTGCTCGGCCCAGTGCCGCTCGAACGGGTCGAGGATCTTCCACGACAGCTCGACCTCTTCGTGGCGGGGGAACAGCGGCGGGTCGCCCAGCAGCACGTCGAGGATGAGACGCTCGTACGCCTCGGGGCTCGACTCGGTGAAGGCGTGGCCGTAGCCGAAGTCCATCGTCACGTCGCGCACCTCGTTCGCCGCCCCGGGCACCTTCGACCCGAACCGGATCGTGACGCCCTCGTCGGGCTGCACGCGGATGACGAGCGCATTCTGGCCCATCTCCAGCGTCTGATTGCGCTGGAACAGATGCTCGGGCGCGCGCTTGAACACGACCGCGATCTCGGTGACGCGACGGCCGAGCCGCTTGCCGGTGCGCAGGTAGAAGGGCGCTCCCGCCCAGCGGCGGGTGGCGATGTCGACCTTGATCGCGGCGTAGGTCTCGGTCGCCGAGTCGGGGTTCATGCCGTCTTCGTCGAGGAATCCGGTGACCTTCTCGCCGCCCTGCCAGCCGCCGGCGTACTGCCCGCGGGCGGATGCCGCCGACAGATCCTCCGGCAGTCGCACGGCGGCGAGCACCTTCTCCTTCTCGGCGCGCAGGTCGGCGGCATCCATCGAGATCGGCTCTTCCATCGCGGTGAGCGCGAGCAGCTGCAGCAGGTGGTTCTGGATGACGTCGCGCGCCGCGCCGATGCCGTCGTAGTAGCCCGCGCGGCCGCCGACGCCGATGTCCTCGGCCATCGTGATCTGCACGTGGTCGACGTAGTTGGCGTTCCAGATCGGCTCGAACAGCTCGTTCGCGAAGCGCAGCGCGAGCAGGTTCTGCACCGTCTCCTTGCCGAGGTAGTGGTCGATGCGGAAGATGGCATCGGCGGGGAAGGCGACCTCCAGTGCGGCGTTGAGCTCGCGTGCGGTCTGCAGGTCGCTGCCGAACGGCTTCTCGATGACGACGCGGCGCCACGCGTCGGGGTTGTTCGAGCGGTCGTCGACGAGCCCGGAGTCTTTCAGCTGCTTCGCGACGATGGGGAAATCGCGCGGCGGGATCGACAGGTAGAAGGCGTGGTTGCCCATCGTGCCGCGGTCGACGTCGAGCTTCTCGACGGTCTCGCGCAGGCGCCGGAAGGCGTCGTCGTCGCCGAACTCGCCGGACACGAAGCGGATGCCCTGCAGCAGCTGCTTCCACGTCTCCTCGCGGAACGGGGTGCGGGCGTACTGGCGCACGGCGTCGTAGACGACCTGCGCGAAGTCCTGGTCGGCCCAGTCGCGCCGCGCGAAGCCGACGAGGGCGAACCCCGGCGGCAGCAGACCCCGGTTGGCGAGGTCGTACACGGCGGGCATGAGCTTCTTGCGCGACAGGTCGCCTGTCACGCCGAAGATCACGAGGGCGCTGGGACCGGCGATGCGGTTCAGGCGCCGGTCGTCGGGGTCGCGCAGCGGATTGTGCCCGCGCGAAAGCTCGGCAGTCATCGAGGGGTAGCTCCTAGGGGCCTATTGGGCGGCTTCGAACAGTGCCAGCACACCGGCCTGAGGGTCGGTCAGGGTGAGGGTGACGACGGGGCGGCCGTGCGCGGTGAGCACCGCCGCGTCGCCGGCGGCCTGGGCCGCGACGAGCTGCCCGAACGTGAACGGAAGCCCCGGGATCTCGAGGTCGACGTCGTCGGCGCCGAGGATCTGCAGGAACACCCCGTTCGCCGGGCCGCCCTTGTGATACTGGCCGGTCGAATGCAGGAAGCGCGGACCCCAGCCGAAGGTCGTGGGGCGACCGCTGTCGGCGGCGACGAGCTCCCGGATGCCGGCGAGCTGCGGCACGGCGATGCGATCCACGTAGGCCTGCACCGCGACGTAGCCGTCGCCGGGGATTCGCGCCCAGAGGGCGTCGAGCACGCCGGCGAGGGTGCCGGAGGCCACCAGGGCGGCATCGGAGGCCCGGACCTCGACGCCATCGGCGACGAACGCCGGCGCGGTGGCCGCCGGCCGGTGCTCCAGCAGCCCGCGCGCGGCCTGCTTGGCGGATTCGACGTCGGGCTGGTCGAACGGGTTGATGCCCAGCATCCGTCCCGCAATCGCCGTCGCGTACTCCCAGACGATGAGCTGCGCGCCCAGCGACCCGCTCAGGAGGATCTCGTCGGGGTGCTGCTCGAGGATCTGGAAGTGCACGGCGTCGTCGACGAACCGCACGAGCTGCAGGTCGGCCGGGGTCTGGTCGGCCTCGGGCGAGACCGGCAGGAGCACCACCGGGAGGATGCCGGTGCCGTTCTTGCCGGTCGACTCGGCGACGAGCTGCTCGATCCAGTCGGGCAGGCCCACGATGTGGGTGCCGTCGGTGATGAGTCCGAGCTTGTCGCGGCGCGGCGCGTCGGCGGTCGCGCCGGCGATGGCGGCGGCCAGCACGAGAGCCGGGTTGCGCGGGTCGTCGATCGCGACCTCGAGCAGCGTCGCCTCCGCCTCGTCGAGCAGTTCCGCGATGTCGGCGCCGGCGAGCCCGGCGGGCACCAGTCCGAACGCGGTGAGCGCGGAGAAGCGGCCGCCGACCGTGGGGTCGGCGGTGAAGACGCGGTATCCGGCCGCGCGGGCCGAGACCTCCAGCGGCGAGCCGGGATCGGTGACGACGACGATGCGCTCGGCGGGGTCGATCCCCAGGTCGCCGAAGGCCGCCTCGAACGCCCGGCGGGCCGCGTCGGTCTCGACCGTCGATCCCGACTTCGACGACACGACGAGCAGGGTCTGCGCGAGCCCGCCGCTCTCGCTGTCGCCGTCGATCGCGGCGAGCACCTGGCCGGGCGCCGTGGCGTCGAGGACGACCAGCGGCACCCCCGCGGTCTGCGCGATCACCTCGGGGGCCAGGGACGAACCGCCCATGCCGGCCAGGACGACGCGCGTGACGCCGCGGGCGGCGAGCTCGCCCCGCAGAGCGACGATCTCGGGAACGAGCGGGCGCGAGACCGAGACGGCCTCGACCCAGCCCAGGCGCCGCGCCGCCTCGGGCGCGGCATCCGGTCCCCACAGGTCGGCGTCGCCGGCCGTGATCCCGCTCGCCACGAGAGCGTCCACGAGGCCCGGCAGCGTCTGATCGACGACCGCCTTGACGTGCCCCGAGACGTGGATCTCGAAACTCACCGCAGGATCTCCGGCGAGGACTCGAGGGCGGCCGCGACGGTGTTCTGCAGGTCGTGCCACGAGGCGATGAACTTCTCGACGCCCTCGTCTTCGAGCACCTGGGTGACGTCGGCGATGTCGATGCCGACGGCGGCGAGCTGGTCGAACAGCCGGTGCGCCTCGGCGTAGCCGCCGGTGACCGTGTCGCCGGTGACGACGCCGTGGTCGAAGGTCGCCTCGAGGGTCTTCTCCGGCATGGTGTTGACGGTGCCGGGGGCGACGAGCTCGGTGACGTAGAGCGTGTCGGGCAGCGCCGGATCCTTCACGCCCGTCGAGGCCCACAGCGGGCGCTGCACGTGGGCGCCGGCGGCGACGAGCTCGTGCGCGTCGGCCTGCCCGAAGCGCTGCGCGAACAGCTCGTACGCGAGGCGGGCGTTGGCGACGCCGGCCTTGCTCTTCAGCGCCTCGGCGGCGTCTGCGCCGATCGCCGACAGGCGCTTGTCGACCTCGGTGTCCACGCGCGAGACGAAGAACGAGGCGACCGAGTGGATGCCGGACAGGTCGTGCCCGTTCGCGCGCGCCTGCGCCAGTCCGGCGAGGTACGCGTCGATGACCTCGGCGTAGCGCTCCAGGGAGAAGATCAGGGTCACGTTGACCGAGATGCCCTCGGCGATGACCGCGGTGATGGCGGGCAGGCCCGCCTTGGTCGCAGGGATCTTGATGAGGGCGTTGGGGCGGTCGACCGTGGCCCACAGCTTCTTCGCCTCGGCGATCGTGCCGTCGGTGTCGTGCGCGAGGTCGGGCGAGACCTCGATCGACACGCGGCCGTCGACGCCGCCGGTCGCGTCGTAGACGGGACGGAAGATGTCGGAGGCGTCGCGCACGTCGGCGGTGGTGAGCTCGAAGATGGCCTCGTCGGCGCTCGCGCCGCGCTGGGCGAGGGCGGCGAGGCGGCCCGCGTAGGAGTCGTCGTTCGTGTTGCCGATCGCGCCCTGGAAGATCGTGGGGTTGGTCGTGACACCGCTGACGTTGCGGGTCGCGATGAGCTCGGCCAGGTTGCCCGAGTCGATGCGGGCGCGCGACAGGTCGTCGAGCCAGATGCTCACGCCGGCGTCGGACAGAGCCTGAGTGGGGGTGGTCATGCGTTCTCCTTGACGGTTGCGCGGGCCGCGTCGGCGACCGCGTCGGCGGTGATGCCGAAGTTCTGGAACAGGGTCTTGTAGTCGGCCGAGGCGCCGAAGTGGTCGATGCCGACGCTGCGGCCGGTGTCACCCACGATCGTGCGCCACAGGGGAGTGGTGCCGGCCTCGACCGAGACGCGGGCCGTGACGGATGCCGGGAGCACGCTCTCGCGGTAGGCGGCATCCTGCTCGGCGAACCACTCCAGCGACGGGGCCGACACGACGCGGGCGCGGATGCCCTCGGCGGCGAGGGTCGCGCGGGCAGCGACGGCCAGTTGCACCTCGGAGCCGGTGCCGATGAGGATGACGTCCGGGTCGCCGCCGTCGGCGTCGACGAGCACGTACGCGCCCTTCGCGACCCCGTCGGTCGTCGCGAAGCCCTGCTCGCCGCGCGGGAAGTTCGGCACGTTCTGACGGGTCAGGGCGATGCCGGTGGGCGCGCCGTGGCGGCGCAGGATCTCCAGCCACGCCGCCGCCGTCTCGTTGCCGTCGGCGGGACGGACGACGGTGAAGTTCGGGATGAGCCGCAGCGACGCGAGCTGCTCGATCGGCTGGTGCGTCGGGCCGTCTTCGCCGAGGGCGATGGAGTCGTGCGTCCACACGAACACGCTCGGCACGTTCATGAGCGCCGCCAGGCGCACGGCCGGGCGCATGTAGTCGCTGAAGATGAGGAACGTGCCGCCGAACGGCCGCGTCGGGCCGTGCAGGACGATGCCGTTGAGGATCGCGCCCATCGCGTGCTCGCGGATGCCGAAGTGCAGCACCCGGCCGTAGGGGCTGCCGGACCAGTCGTGCGTCGACCACTCCTCGGGGATGAACGACGCCGCGGGGGAGATGGTCGTGTTGTTCGAGCCGGCGAGGTCGGCAGAGCCGCCCCACAGCTCGGGCAGGTGCGGGGCGAGGGCGTTGAGAACCTTGCCCGACGCGGCGCGCGTGGCGATCTCGGTGCCGGGCTCGAACACCGGCAGCGCGTCCGTGATGCCGTCGGGAAGGGCGTGCGCCTCGAGCCGGTCGAGCAGCGCCTTGCGCTCCGGGTTCGCGGCGGCCCACGCGTCGAAGTCCTGCTGCCACGCGGCGCGGGCCTGCGCGGCCCGTTCCTTCAGGGCGCGGGTGTGGGCGAGGACGGCATCCTCGACGACGAACGAGCGACCGGGGTCGAAGCCGAGCACCTCCTTGGTCGCGGCGACCTCGTCGGCGCCCAGCGCGTTGCCGTGCACCGACTCGGTGCCCTTCTTGTTCGGCGCCGGCCATCCGATGATCGTCTTCAGGACGATCAGCGACGGCTTGTCGGTCTCGGCCTTGGCCTGCTCGATCGCGTCGGCGAGCTCCCGCACGTCTTCGACGTAGTCGCCCGTGCGCACCCAGTCGACGCTCAGCACCTGCCAGCCGTACGATTCGTAGCGCTGGCGCACGTCCTCGGTGAACGACACGTTCGTGTCGCCCTCGATCGAGATGCGGTTCGAGTCGTAGATCGCGATGAGGTTGCCGAGCTTCTGGTGACCGGCCAGGCTCGACGCCTCGCTCGTCACGCCCTCCTGCAGGTCGCCGTCGCCGGCGATCACGTAGACGAAGTGGTCGAACGGGCTCGTGCCGGCGGGGGCATCCGGGTCGAACAGGCCGCGCTCGTAGCGCGACGCGTAGGCGAACCCGACGGCCGAGGCGAGCCCCTGACCCAGCGGCCCGGTCGTGATCTCCACGCCCCGGGTGTGGCCGTACTCCGGGTGACCGGGCGTGAGCGAGCCCCACGTGCGCAGCGCCTCGAGGTCGGCCAGCTCCAGGCCGAATCCGCCGAGGTACAGCTGGATGTACTGGGTGAGCGAGGAGTGCCCCACCGACAGGATGAAGCGGTCGCGGCCCAGCCAGTCGGTGTCGGTCGGGTCGTGACGCAGCACCCGCTGGTACAACAGGTACGCCACCGGAGCCAGGCTCATCGCCGTGCCGGGGTGGCCGTTGCCCACCTTCTGCACGGCATCCGCCGCCAGTACCCGCGCGGTGTCCACCGCGCGCCGATCGATGTCATCCCAAATCAGCTCGGACACCCGGACGCCTTTCTGCAGGGGCGCTCGCATTCGTGGATCTCGACAGCAGGCGAGGGGGATTCGCGGGCGCGCGTATGTAGTTGTCAGCATATCGAAGCGGTGTGCCCGCGGGGCCATGTGCGGCGCCCCGTGACGCGCGCGAAGCGCGGCCGCGTAGACTGGGAGTCAACTGACAGCGGCGGGGGAGATGGATATCACGACGACGAGCGCGAGCGCGGCGACGACGCGTCCGGCCCTCCGCACCATCCGCGCCTACATCATGCTGACGAAGCCCCGCGTGATGGAGCTGCTGCTGGTGACCACCGTTCCGGTGATGATCCTCGCCCAGAGCGGCATGCCGGATCTGTGGCTCGTGCTGGCCACCGTCGTCGGCGGCGCGATGAGCGCGGGCTCCGCCGCGACGTTCAACATGTATCTCGACCGCGACATCGACGCGCACATGCACCGCACCGAGAATCGGCCGCTCGTGACCGGCGAGGTCTCGCCCCGCGGTGCGCTGGTGTTCGCGTGGACGCTGGCGGCGGCATCCACCGTGTGGCTCTGGCTCACCACGAACGGGCTCGCGGCCGTGCTGTCGGTCGTCGCGATCTTCTTCTACGTCGTGATCTACACGATCATCCTCAAGCGCCGCACCGAGCAGAACATCGTCTGGGGCGGCATCGCCGGATGCTTCCCGGTGCTGATCGGCTGGGCCGCCGTCACCGGGTCGCTGACCTGGACGCCGTTCATCCTGTTCCTGCTCGTGTTCCTCTGGACGCCGCCGCACTATTGGCCGCTGTCGATGAAGTACAAGGGCGACTACCAGGAGGCCGACGTGCCGATGCTCGGCGCGACGCGCGACGGCATCCAGGTGGGGCTGCAGGTCATCCTGTACGCCTGGGCGACGGTCGCCTCGTCGCTGCTGCTGGTCCCGGTCGCCGGGATGGGCCTCGTGTACGCGGTGTCGGCGGTGGTCTTCGGCGGCTGGTTCATCGTCGAGTCGCACGTGCTCTACAGCCGCGCCGCCCGCGGCGAGCAGATCCGGCCGATGCGCGTGTTCCACGCCTCCATCACGTACCTCACGCTGCTGTTTCTCGCCATCGCGATCGACCCGCTGCTGCCGCACTAGTCGCCCGCGTCCGCGCCCTGCCAAGATGCAGGAGCACCTGTGACAAAACACGCCCAAGATGCAGGACGGGGCGACTTCTGTCACACCCGTTCCTGCATCGTGGCGCGTCCGCGCGGGACGCGGGGTCAGCGGGCGGCGGATGCCGCGGGCTCGAGCTCCGCGTCCGACTCGGCGACGGCAGCTTCGACCGGGTCCGTGGCGGCGTCGTCGGCCAGGTCCGTGGCGTCGGCCGCGTCCGTGTCCGCGGCGTCGGCCAGGTCCGTGGCATCGACGGCGTCCGCGTCTGTGGCGTCGTCCGCGTCCGTGTCGGCGGCGTCGTCCCAAGCGGGAGCCTCGACGACCTCGGCGGGCCGGGGCGAGAGCGAGCGCAGGGCGCCCACGGTCAGGGCCAGCGCCAGACCGACCAGGCCTGCACCGATGAGGATCGCGCCGAACACGCCCCAGATCTGGCCGACGTAGACGTCGCTGGTGGTCGCGGAGCCGTCGGTGAGACGGGCGTCCATGCCGACGAGCTTGTCGATGATCAGGGAGGTGCCGCCGGCGACCGAGGCGACCGATCCGGCCACGAGGCCCCAGAACGGGATGCTGCGGCTCAAGCGGGAAGTGGTCATGAAGTTCTCTCCTTGGGTTCCGTCGCCACGATGGGCGCCCGTACGACTATCCGCGAGCCACCATGGCGAAAGCCCTGCGCAGCCTATGAGCCTGCTGTGGACCCGTCGTCGAAGGTGAGGATCGCCCTCGGCGCCTTCAACTGCAGCACGACCACCGTCATGGCGGCCACGAGCAGCACGGCGAGCACCATGTGGATGTTCACGAGCACGATGGGCAGCCCCGTGCGTGCCTGCCAGAGCCCCACGCCGATCTGCACGAACTCCACCCCGAGCAGCAGTCCGCTCCACAGCGGCAGCCGCAGCGTCGTGGGCATGCGGAAGGAACCCGCGAACACGACGATCGTCAGCGCGAACAGGAGATACGCCGGCCAGCTGTGGATGTGCTGCCAGAGGATCGGGTCGAGGCCGTTGCGCGCCGCGATGTCGTCGCCGGCGTGCGGGCCCGCGCCGGTGAGGAGGATGCCGACGAGCACCGTCACGGCCGCGGCCGCGCTCGTGACGTGTACGAGCATCGCGTAGCGCCGCGGCACGGCCAGTCGACGCGGTCCCGCCGGTGCGTACACGCGGTTGACATACGCCGCGCCGTTGCCGACGAGACCCGCGGAGATCACGAAGTGGATGCCGACGAGGCTCGGCGGCAGGTGCAGCCACACGATGACGCCGCCCACGACCGCCTGCAGGATGATGCCGATGCCGTTGGCGAGGGTGAGGGCGAACAGCTCCGGGCGCTGCGCGCGCAGCCGCACCACCGAGAGGAAGGCGAGGAGCGCGATGACGATGAGCACGCCGGTCATCGTGCGGTTGCCGAACTCGATGAGGCTGTGCCACGACAGCTCCTCGGTCGGGATGAGCGAGCCTTCGGTGCAGTTCGGCCAGTCGGGGCACCCCAGGCCCGAGCCGGTGAGGCGCACGAGTCCGCCGGTGCCGACGATGACGACGTTGCTGATCAGCACGAGCCAGGCCAGCACCCGCGCGCCGCGGCCGATGCGCTCGGGGAGCCGGGAGAGGAGGGCGCCCGCGCGCGGCGCGGTCTGCTGCTCGGACAAGAGGGCCTCCGGGATGGGCGCCCGAACGGGCGCGGGCCGCGCCGCGGTCGGGGCGAGCCTGTAGACTGAAGAGGTGGGAACGGCGGCGCGCCAGACGCGTCGCGCCCAGCCCCAGTCTAGGCGTGTGACCGATGCGCGCAGACGGGACAAAGACGCAACGCGGCCCTGACAGCGACAACCCGCCCTCGCACTCCCGAGGTGCCGGGCAGGTCGGAGCGGATGACACCGCCGGGTACGAAGGAGGAAAGCCATGACGGATGTGCTCATCGACCGTCCGGAGCTGGAAGGGCTCGGCGTCTACGAGTTCGGCTGGCACGACGCCGACGCCGCCGGTGCCAGTGCGAAACGAGGCCTCTCCGAAGCCGTCGTGCGCGACATCTCGGCGCTCAAGAGCGAGCCGGAGTGGATGCTGAAGACCCGCCTCAAGGGTCTGCAGCTGTTCGACCGCAAGCCGATGCCGACGTGGGGCGCCGACCTCAGCGAGATCGACTTCGACAACATCAAGTACTTCGTGCGCTCCACCGAGAAGCAGGCGCAGTCGTGGGATGATCCTCCCGGAAGACATCCGCAACACGTACGAGAAGCTCGGCATCCCCGAGGCGGAGCGGCAGCGCCTCGTCGCCGGCGTCGCGGCGCAGTACGAGTCCGAGGTCGTGTACCACCAGATCCGCGAAGACCTCGAGGCTCAGGGCGTCATCTTCCTCGACACCGACACGGCGCTCAAGGAGCATCCGGAGTTCTTCGAGGAGTACTTCGGCACCGTCATCCCCGCGGGGGACAACAAGTTCGCCGCCCTCAACACGGCCGTGTGGTCGGGCGGCTCGTTCGTGTACGTGCCGAAGGGCGTGCACGTCGAGATTCCGCTGCAGGCCTACTTCCGCATCAACACCGAGAACATGGGCCAGTTCGAGCGGACGCTCATCATCGCCGACGAAGACTCGTACGTGCACTACATCGAGGGCTGCACGGCGCCGATCTACAAGTCCGACTCGCTGCACTCGGCCGTCGTCGAGATCATCGTCAAGCGCAACGCGCGCGTGCGGTACACGACGATCCAGAACTGGTCGAACAACGTCTACAACCTCGTCACCAAGCGCGCCGTCGCCCACGAGGGCGCGACGATGGAGTGGGTCGACGGCAACATCGGCTCGAAGGTCACGATGAAGTACCCGTCGATCTTCCTCATGGGCGAGCACGCCAAGGGCGAGACCCTGTCGGTCGCCTTCGCCGGCCCCGGCCAGCACCAGGACGCGGGCGCGAAGATGATCCACATGGCGCCGTACACGCAGTCGTCGATCGTCTCGAAGTCGATCGCCCGCGGCGGCGGCCGCGCCGGCTACCGCGGCGAGGTGCGCGTGGATGCCAACGCGCACCACTCCGCCAACACCGTGCGCTGCGACGCGCTGCTGGTCGACACGATCTCGCGCTCCGACACCTACCCCGCGATCGACATCCGCGTCGACGACGTGCAGCTGGGTCACGAGGCGACCGTGTCGAAGGTCAGCGAGGAGCAGCTGTTCTACCTCATGAGCCGGGGGATGCCGGAGGACGAGGCCATGGCGATGATCGTGCGCGGCTTCATCGAACCCATCGCGCGCGAACTGCCCATGGAGTACGCCCTCGAGCTCAACAAGCTCATCGAGATGGGCATGGAAGGATCCGTCGGCTGATGACGACAGCGACTCAGACCCCCGCCCCGTCGGAACAGAGGGCGGCGGAGGGTCATCACGACTCTGCGCACGTCGATCCGGCGGCGCGACTCGTCGGCGCGGCGGGCACCGTCGCCGGGCAGATCCCCGTGCAGACCCGCTCCGAGCGCCCGGCCTCGTTCGACCCCGCTGACTTCGGCGCGCCCACCGGCCGCGAGGTCAACTGGAAGCACACCCCGGTCGCGCGCCTGGCGGCGCTGCTGCGCGACGAGCCGGCCGACGAGGGCGCGATCACCGTGACCGTCACCCCTTCCGGCGCCGAGCTCGGCACGCCGCTGCGCGCCGGCGAGGCTCCGCGCGGCACCGTGCTCGTGCCCGAGGATCTGCCGAGCGCCATCGCGTCGAGCCGCGCGGACGGCGCCGTGCACGTCATCATCCCCGCCGAGGCCGAGCTGGCCGAGCCGGTCGTCGTCGACATCGCCGGGACGGATGCCGCCGCCCGCGGCATCCTGCATCTCGTGATCGAGGCCCGGCCCCAGTCGCGTGCCACGGTGCTGCTGCGCCACGCCGGTGCGGCCGCCGTCGCCGAGAACGTCGAGGTCGTCGTCGGCGACGGTGCGCGCCTGCAGCTCGTCACGGTGCAGCAGTGGGATGCCGGGGCGATCCACTCCGCCGCGCACGCCGCCCGGGTCGGCCGCGACGGCTTCCTGCGGCACATCGTCGTGAGCTTCGGCGGCGACGTCGTGCGCGTCAACCCGTCGGTGGAACTGGCCGGCCACGGCGCCGAGGCCGAGCTGTACGGACTGTCGTTCGCCGACGCCGGGCAGCATCTGGAGAGCCAGGTGTACCTCTTCCACAAGGGCGAGAACACCGTCGGCGACGTCCTCTACAAGGGCGCCCTGCAGGGCGCGTCGGCGCACAGCGTGTGGATCGGCGACGTGCTGATCGGACCGGACGCGACCGGCACCGACTCGTACGAGGCCAACCGCAACCTCGTGCT
The DNA here is from genome assembly GCF_047602155.1 of Microbacterium sp. Taxonomy (GTDB): domain Bacteria; phylum Actinomycetota; class Actinomycetes; order Actinomycetales; family Microbacteriaceae; genus Microbacterium. Next base: position 2,386,004 of record NZ_JASGHZ010000001.1, read on the forward strand.
CACCGACGGCGCCCGCGCCGACTCGATCCCGAACCTGGAGATCGAAACCGGTGACATCCGCGGCGCCGGCCACGCGAGCGCCACCGGACGCTTCGACGACGAGCAGCTGTTCTACCTGCAGGCGCGCGGCATCTCCGAAGACGAGGCGCGGCGCCTGGTCGTGCTGGGGTTCCTCGTCGAGATCGTGCAGAAGGTCTCGGTGCCGTCGCTGCAGGACGAGCTCGTCGCCGTGATCGAGGCCGAGCTGGCTGCCACGGCATCCGTCGTCGGCGGCACGCAGACCACGGGCGCCGACGCATGACCGCTCAGAAGGTGCTGAACCTGAGCGACCTCGAGCAGGACACCGCGGTGCGCGTCGAGATCGACGGCGTGCCGATGGCGGTGGTGCTCGACGCGAACGGCGAGGTGCACGCGATCGGCGACCTCTGCACGCACGGCGACATCTCGCTGTCGGAGGGCTTCGTCGAGGGGGACACGCTGGAGTGCTGGGCGCACGGCTCCGCGTTCTCGCTCCTCACCGGAAAGCCCCTGAACCTGCCGGCGTACGAGCCGGTGCCCGTCTACGAGGTCACGATCGACGGGGACGACGTCCTGATCGATCCCGCAGTGACCAAGACGATCGACTGAAGACCGAAGAAGGAACCTGACATGGCTGTACTGGAGATCCGCGACCTGCACGTGACGGTCGAGACCGAGGCGGGGCAGACCCCCATCCTCAACGGCGTCACGCTCACGGTGCGCACCGGCGAGACGCACGCGATCATGGGCCCCAACGGGTCGGGCAAGTCGACGCTCGCCTACACGATCGCCGGACACCCCAAGTACACCGTCACGGGCGGCTCGATCACCCTCGACGGCGAAGACGTGCTCGCGATGTCGGTCGACGAGCGCGCCCGTGCGGGGCTGTTCCTCGCGATGCAGTACCCGGTGGAGATCCCCGGCGTCACGGTGACGAACTTCCTGCGCACCGCCAAGACCGCCATCGACGGCGAGGCGCCCGCCATCCGCACCTGGACCAAGGAGGTCAAGGAGGCGATGAAGAACCTGCGCATGGACCCGAAGTTCGCGGCGCGCAACGTCAACGAGGGCTTCTCCGGCGGCGAGAAGAAGCGCAACGAGATCCTCCAGCTCGAGGTGCTCAAGCCGGCCATCGCCGTGCTCGACGAGACCGACTCGGGCCTCGACGTCGACGCGCTGAAGATCGTGTCGGAGGGCGTCAACCGCGCCAAGGAGGCGACCGACCTCGGGGTGCTGCTGATCACGCACTACACGCGCATCCTGCGCTACATCAAGCCCGACTTCGTGCACGTCCTCGTCAAGGGGCAGGTCGCGGAGGAGGGCGGCCCCGAGCTCGCCGAGCGCCTGGAGGACGAGGGATACGACCGCTATCTCGACCCCTCCGACATCGTCGACGCCTAGGATTGAGGCCATGACCGCGACGCTCAGCCCGGAGAAGTACGACGAGGTCACCGAGGCGCTCAAAGACGTCATGGACCCCGAACTCGCGATCAACGTCGTCGACCTGGGCCTGATCTACGACCTCAGCTGGGATGACGAGAACGACGCTCTCGTCATCCACATGACGCTCACCTCCGCCGGGTGCCCGCTGACCGACGTGCTCGAGGAGCAGACCGCACAGGCGCTCGACGAGGTCGTCGATCGGTTCCGCATCAACTGGGTGTGGATGCCGCCGTGGGGTCCCGAGCGCATCACCGACGACGGGCGCGACATGATGCGCGCGCTCGGTTTCGCGATCTGACTCGAACGGGGATCTCCGACCGAGCCCCGCGATATCTGCGCGGCGGTCAGCGGAGTTGGCGGTATCCGGGGTCATGGGTGTGGATGGGACCGGTTTGCGCCAAGTCTGCGGCGCGGCGGCCATGTACCCGGAGGCTCGGTTTAAGACAGCTTCTGGCGCGGACCGGCCGTCATGGCTTGATTGCTAGACGGCGAGGCGGAGGACGGAGTCGATCCGCGCGCCGCGGGGCGCCACCTCGATCTCGCCCACCGTCACAGGGACGTTCGAGTGGTTGAGGATGAACCGGTGGTCGCCGCGCTCGACGACCTCCACCTGGTCGGGCAGCAGCGCGTGCTCGATGCCGGCCGTATCGAGCACCGCGTCTGCGATCTCGCCGAGGGCGCTCGGGGCGGTCGCGACGTACCATCCTGCCCCTCCCGACATGTCGGTGCGGCGAGTGACCGCGGGGCAGCCCGCGAGGTCTCCGCCGATGAAGGTTGCGAGCACCTCCGCGTCGTGCACGCGCACCACCTCGCCCCATTCACTGGCGGTGCCCGCACCGAGTCCGGAGATCTCCAGCCGCGGCACTGCGCCGCCGCTGAGGGACGGCTCGGCCGGCGGCATGAACTCCTCGACGCGGACGCCGAGCACGGGTTGCAGCTCGCCGAGGTAGCCGCCCAGTAGCACGCCCAGCCCGTCGTCAAGGACGGCCGTCTGGTAGCCGACGACGAGCTGTCCCCCGCGTGTGACGACGCGCGCGAGCTCGCTTCGAGCCCGGGACGACAGTGCGACGGCGCCGGCCGCGATGACGACGTCGTAGCCGTCGAGCGCTTGGCCCGGCTTGGCGAACTCGACGAGCACACCGCGCCGCCACAGCTCCCGGTACCAGCGGAACACGATGTGCAGGTATGACAGGGACGTCGGTGTGGACTCCTGCTCCAGCGCCCACCACGATGTCCAGTCGAACAGGATCGCGACGCGAGCGGCGGGGCACCGCGTGCCGACGAGGCCGCGCAGGGCGGCGAGCTCGGCGCCGAGCGACACCGTCTCGCGGAACACGCGCGTGTCCTCCCCGGCGTGCGGCAGCATCCCGGAGTGGAACTTTTCCGCGCCGATCCGCGACTGCCGCCACTGGAACTGCATGATGCCGTCCGCGCCCCGGGCGATCGATTGCAGCGAAAGGAGGCGGTGCCATCCCGCTGCCTTCGCGGCGTTGCGAGGTCGCCAGTTGACGGCCGAGGGTGCCTGCTCCATCAGGATCCACGGCGCGCCGCCGGACAGCGAGCGCATGAGATCCCGGGTCATCGCGGCGTACGCCGGTGAGATCGGGTCGGCCGGGTCGGGGTACTCGTCGTCGGAGACGAAGTCGACCTCCTCGGCCCAGGACCAGTAGTCGCTGGCCTTGAAGAACCCCATGAAGTTCGTGGTGATCGGCACGCCGGGCGTGAGCTCGCGCAGGAGCTCCGCTTCTGCCCGCAGGCATCCCTTCCACGCGTCGGACATGAAGCGGTCGAAGTCGAGCTGTTGACCGGGGTTCTTGAAGGTGGGGGTGTCGCGCGGCGGCTCGATCTGATCGAACGCGCTGTACTCCTGTGACCAGAAGGCGGTGCCCCACGACGCGTTCAGTGTCTCGACATCGCCGTACCGGTCGCGCAGCCAGACCCGGAACGCCGCGGCGCTCTCGGGGGAGTAGTCGTGCGTCACGTGGCAGGCGAGCTCGTTGTTGACGTGCCACGCCGCCAGCGCCGGATGGCTGCCGTAGCGCTCGGCGAGCGCGCGCACGAGGCGCAGAGCGTACCGCTGGTACACGGCCGAGTTCGGGTGATAGTGCTGACGACTGCCGAACTCGAGCCGGGTGCCCGACGAGGTCACCGGCAACATCTCCGGGTGCGCCCGCACGAGCCAGGCGGGCGGTGACGCGGTCGCCGTCGCCAGATCGATGCGGATGCCGGCGGCGTGCAGCTTCTCGAAGATGTCGTCGAGCCACTCGAACGCGAAGCGGCCGTCCTCGGGCTCCAGTTTCGCCCAGCTGAACACCGCGACGGTGGCGACGCTGACGCCCGCGCGCTGCATGAGGCGGACATCCTCGTCCCATACCTCGCGCGGCCACTGCTCGGGGTTGTAGTCTCCGCCGTACCACATGCGGTCAAGGCCAGGGAGCGTTGCCCGCGTCATCCCTTCACGCTCCCCGCTGCCAGGCCCGACTGCCAGTAGCGCTGCAGGAAGATGAACGCGATGATCAGCGGCACGATCGACACGAGCGCTCCGGTGAGCACGGTCGAGAACAGTACTTGGCCGCCCCCGCCGCCGCTGGCCGCCGCCTGCCAGTTGGCAAGGCCCACGGTCACCGGGAACAACTCCGGAGTGTTGAGCATGATGAGCGGCAGGAAGTAGTTGTTCCACGTCGCGACGAGCTGGAACAGCAGCACCGTCACCAGGCCGGGCACGAGCAGCCGGATTCCGATCGTGAAGAAGATGCGGAACTCCCCGGCCCCGTCGATGCGCGCCGCCTCCATGAGCGAGTCATCGACGGAGTCGGCCGCGTACACCCGCATGAGGTAGACGCCGAACGGGCTCACCAGTGACGGGAGGATGATGCCCAGCATGTTGTCGGTCAGGTTCATGGCCGAGAACAGCAGGTAGGTCGGGATGGCGAGGGCGGTCATCGGCACCATGATCGAGCCGATGATGAGCCAGAACACCGCGTCGCGGCCCGCGAACCGGTACTTCGCCAGTGCGTACCCCGCTGCCGTCGCCAGAGCCGCCGCGCCGATGGCGCTGACCACGGCGTAGAGGATGGTGTTGCCCAGCCAGCTGGTGAAGACACCGCCCTGGAACGTGAAGACCTGGCCGATGTTGCCGAACAGCTCGAACGCCGTGCCGAACCACAGCCCGAAGGTCGTGAACAGGTCGGAGTTGTTCTTCGTGCTGGCCATGAACAGCCACACCAGCGGGACCAGGAAGTACAGGACCGCGATCCACACGAAGATCGTCAGGAGCGTGTTGCGGCGCTCGTTCGGCGGGACCAGCCGCCGCCTGCGCGATGAGGTGAGGGCGCTCATGACACGCGCTCCTTTCGGTTGACGATCGTCTGCACGACGACCGAGATGGCCACGATCACCATGCCGAGGAGGAAGGCGATCGCCGCGGAGTAGTTCACGTCCTGGTTCTTGAACGCGACGTTGTACGCGTACAGGTTGGGCGTGAAGTCGGTGCCGATCGCATTCGGCGCGATGGCATACAACAGGCTCGGTTCGTTGAACAGCTGGAACGACCCGATGATCGAGAAGATCACGGTCAGGATCAGCGCTTGACGGATCGCGGGGATCTTGATGCTCCACGCGACCCGCAATTGGCTCGCGCCGTCGATCTCGGCCGCTTCGAACAGCTCCGTCGGAATCGTCCGCAAAGCGGCGTACATGATGATCATGTTGTAGCCGATGAACTCCCAGCAGACGATGTTCATGATGGAGCCGAGCACGGCGTCGGGCCCGAGCAGGTTGGGGGCGGAGCTCCCCAACGCCTGGAACACCTGGGCGATCAGCCCGAAGTCCTGGCCGTAGATATAGCCCCACATGAGCGCCGCGACCACGCCGGGGACGGCATACGGCAGGAAGATCAGGAGCCGGACGACCTTGCCTCCGCGCACCCGGCCGCTGTCCAGCGCGAGCGCGAAGAACAGTGATGCGACGAGCATGATCGGCACCTGGATGAACAGGAAAGTGGCTACGCGGCCGAGTCCGGACCAGAAGCTGGGATCGGAGAGGGCGCGCGAGTAGTTGGCGAAGAGGTCGAACACCTCACCGCCGACCAATTGCGAGGTGAAGGTGCTGAGGTAGGCGGAGTACGCCAACGGCACCAGGAAGAGCGTGGCGAACACCACGAGGAACGGGGTGACGAGCACCCACGCCGCGATCGTCTGCGGTCGGCCGGTGCTCGAACGGCGGCGGGCCGAGGCTGCTTGCGTTGACATCATTGTCGTCCTTTCGCGTGAGGGGCGCCGGGCCGGAGGTCCGGCGCCCCCTGTGTCTCACTCGACCGTGAAGCCCTGTTGCGTGGCGTAGGTCTTCACTTGGTTCTGCCACTCCGTGAGCGCAGCCAGCATGTCGCCCTTGTCGGCGATCGCGGTGCCCAGCGTCTCGTTGTAGCTCGAGTAGACGTAGTCCATGAACGGCAGCCACTGGAAGTCGGGCTGGACGGTCTCGGACACTCCGGCGAAGAACTCGTTCACCTTCTGGCCGCCGTAGAACTCGTTCTCCTGGTTGAGGAAGTCCTCGGACTGAAGGGTCGCCGTCGTCGTCGGGAATAGGAACTGCTCGTTGGCGAGCATGAGCGCCGACTCGGCGTCGGTGTTGATGAATTTCGCGAGCTCGTAGGCCGCGATCTTGTTCTCGCTGGTGGCCATGACGGCGTCCGTCGATCCGCCCCAGTTGCCCGAGATGTCCTGTCCGGCCTCCCACTGCGGGATCTTTCCGGCCGCCCAGTTGCCACTGGTGTCCTTGGCGGTTCCCTGCAGGAACACCGGACCCCACGCGGCGACCTGCCAGCTGGCGTACTTGCCCTTGGCCAGTCCCTGGTACCACGAGTCGTTGAAGTCGGCGTCGACGGAGACGAGATCCTTGTCGATCAGATCCTGCCAGTAGGAGACGACCTTCTGGGTGTCGGGCGAGTCGAGGTTGACCGACACGGTCTTCTCACCGTCGTAGGCGAACGGCTGCGCGCCCGCCTGCCAGAACAGGCCCACCATCTGGCCGGGGTCGTTGCCCGGCATGTTGGTGATATAGGACCCGGTGTTGGACTTGACGGCCTCGGCGGCCTTGGCGAAGTCGTCCCACGTCTCGGGGGCGGTGGTGATGCCCGCCTTGTCGAAGAGATCCTTGCGGTAGAGGTTGCCGAGCGGGCCGGAGTCCTGCGGCACGGCCCATACGCCTTGCTCGTTGGCGACCTGGTTCCACACCCACTCCACGAACTGGTCCTTGGTGTCGGCGGCGCCGTACGGAGTGAGGTCGGCCAGGCTCGCGGTCTGCCGGAACGAGGGGACGTACTGGTACTCGATCTGCGCCACGTCCGGCGCGCCCTTGCCGGCCTTCAACGCCGCGCGCAGCTTCGGGTAGTGTTGCGTGCCGCCGCCGGTGTTGACGACCTTGACCTTGATCTTCGGGTACTTCGCCTCGAACAGGTCGACTTCCTTCTGGATGTCGGGAACCCACGTCCAGAACGTGAGCTCTGTCTCGGTGTTCAGCGCCTTGTCGATGTCCGCCTGCGAGACCGGGGCAGTACTCTCCTGCGTGGTGCCGCCGCCGGACGTGCAGCCGCTCAACGCGAGCCCGGAGGCCAGTGCGATCGCTCCGAGCGCCATTGCCTTGCGTGATCGTTTCATGATTTCTCTCTCGGTGTTGGGATGGGCAGTGTCCTGCCCGTGGCGACCTCGAACAGCCGCGCCTCGCGCGCGTCGAGGACGATGGTGTCTCCTTGTCGGTGCGTCTCGCCCGACACGAGGTCGCGTAGCGGTGCGGGGGCCGTGACCTCTCCGGACGCACCGGACCAGTTGAAGACGAACGTCAACTCCACTCCGCCGGAGCATCCGCTGGAAACAGTGACTTCCGCCGGAGCGTCCCAACGGCCCCGCTCTGCGTGGGGAACGAGCCAGCGACCGACACTCCGGCCGAGCTCGCGGTTGGGGACGGTTGCCAGGTAGGTCACCCGCCCGTTGCCGTGGTTCTTGGTGGTGAGCGCCGGGCGCGCGCCGAACTCCGTCATGGCAAAGTCGGCGAGCACCGTCGCATCGTCCACTTCCAGCAGATCTGCCCAGCCGACGCCGGCAGAGTCAGGATCCACCGCGAGTCCCTGGCGGGGGAGCACCGGGAGCGGACTCGACAGATTCGTGTATTCCTCGTAGTGGATACCCGCTGCGGGCGCGATTCGTGCGGGAGCGACCTCTCGGCGCGCACGACCAAGGTCGTCGCCGTACCCTGTTCTGATGCCCAGCACGAGGTGGCCTCCGGCCTCGGCGTACGCGACGAGCTTCTCGAGCACGGCGTCCTCAGCGATGTAGACCGCCGGAGCGACGAGCACCGGAAACCTGGCCACGAGATCACCGAGCGGCTCCTCGAGGAACTGGCGCACGTGCTGCACGCGCATCTGCGCGCCCGCCTCGAACAACCCGTCGTACCACGCGTCGAAGATGTCTGTGTAGGCGTTCGTGTTCGGCGAGCCGTCCATGTTGGCCAGAGGTGGAAAGAAGTCCCACGACCACTTCGTGTCCGTGGACCACAGCATCAGGACGTCCGCGTGGGGCACGAAATCGTCCAAGGCTCCGCCAATGGTCCTGAGGGCGGTGCCGAGGGCCGAGATCTCGCGATAGATCCGACCCGGAACCTGATTGTGCGGCAGGATGCCGCCCCAGTACGTTTCGACGCCGAAGTGCAGGGTGTGCCAATGCCAGTACTCGATCATCCGGGCGCCACGTGCCAGCAGAGCGAACGCCGCCTGGCGCAGTTGCCCAGGGAAGGGTGGATGGTTCGTCCACGGACCCCCGATGGACTGCGCATTGGTCTCGGTGACGAGGAAGGGTGCCTGGGCGCTGGACCACGCGCGGTCGCCCCACTGGACGAGAGCGGGCACGCCGGAGTGCCACCAGCGATCTGGCGTCGCAATGGCATCGAGCGCGTCCAGACCGGTTTGCATGAGGTAGTAAGGGTTGCCCGCGGTGAGGTCGAGGTTCGTGACGAGTTCATCGTCCGAGATCTGTGGCCTCGTGTACGAGATGCACGTGGTGATGAACTGATCGTCGCGGGCGTATTCGCGCACGACCTCGGCCTGCCACCCGACGAGGTCGGTTGCCAGAGTTGCCTGGAATCTGCGCCACTCCAACTGGTACTGCGGCATGAGGTTGCCATCAGGCCGCCAGAGCTCTGACCACTCGGAGAGGCGGTGAGACCAGTAGACGAGACCCCACTCCTCGTTCAACCGCTCGACAGTGCCGTATCGGGAGCGCAGCCAGGCGAGGAACGCGTGGAAGGTCGAACGGTTGTGGGCGATCACATTGCCGGGCTCGTTGTCGACCTGGTAGCCGATCACGGCGGGATGGTCGCAGTAGCGCGAGACCACCTTACGCACGATGCGCTCGGCGTAGAACCGATATGCGGGCTGGCTCTGGTCCATCTCCTGTCGCGCGCCCCATCCGATGCGGGCGCCCGATGAGGACTCTCCGGCGATCTCGGGGTGGCGCGTCTGCAGCCACGGGGGGATGGCGTAGGTCGGCGTCCCGAGGACGACGCCGATGCCGCGTGCGTGCGCGCCGTCGAGAACGGGCTGCAGCCAGTCGAGGTCGAACTCACCCTCACGCGGCTCCCAGGTCGACCATACGGACTCGCCGACGCGGACGACAGTGAACCCCGCCTCCGCCATGAGGTCGAGATCGCGTTCGAGGGTGCCTTCCGGCTGGTACTCCGCGTAGTAGGCCGCTCCGAACAGGATTCCGGAGAACCGCGGGTTGGATGCCATGGCGACCTCTCTGTCAATGTTGTCGACAACATGTTGTCGACAACATTGGAACCTAGCAGAGAGTCTCCGGTGTCGGCAAGAGTACGTCGAGCGGTGGAAGCAGGGAGGTCGGCGAAGAGTCAGCGAAGGGCTGTCGTCGAGGCGCGCACCAGCAGCCGCGGGGCAGGGAGAGGGTTCGGCGGAGTCCGGCCGGTGATCTTCCCCAAGAGGGTGGCGACCAAGAACGCGCCTTCCGCTTCGAAGTCGATGGCGACCGTCGTCAGGGGCGGTGTCACGTACGCGGCCTCCGGCATGTTGTCATTGCCGATCACGCTCAGTTCGGTGGGAACTGCCACGCCGCTCGAATTCGCGGCCGAGATCAGGCCGATGGCCATGGCGTCGTTTCCGAGGGCCACGGCTGTCACCGGCGCGGCAGAGCGGGGGCGGTCTCGCCACGCCGCGGCGCCCGAAGAGGGGGACCAGTCGCCCTCCGCCTCCCAGACGGGTTCTCTGCCGGCGGCAGCGAGCTCGGCCACAAATCCGTCACGTCGCTCTTTCGCGACATACCAGGACCGCGGACCACTCACGTATCCGATATCGTGGTGGCCGAGCCCGAGCAGATGCGCGGCCGCCATCCGTCCGGTCTGATGGTTGGTCGTTGTCGTCGTGTCGTCGGAGGTCAGCGTCCGGGAGGTGGCCAGGACATGCGGAACACGCAGTTCACGAGCCTCGATCGCACGGGTGAGGCCCTCGTACTGCGACTCGATGATCAGCCCGGCATGCTGGTGCTCCAAGAGCTGGTCGAGCGCGGCATCGATCTCGTCCGGTTCCTGCCCCTCCGTTGCGACGAGCTCGATGAGATAGCCGTTCTGCCGCGCAGCCTCGATGACGCCGACCACCATGCGCGCCGGACCCGGCATGTCGACCCGGTGGGCAAGCAGTCCGATCACGTTGATGCGATTGTGTCGCAGTTGTCTTGCGGCTGAGTTGGGCAGGTAGCCGAGTTCGGCGATGGCGGCTTGCACGCGATCACGGGTCTCCGGGCGAATACCTTGGAACCCGTGCAGATAGCGGGTGACCGTCTGATGCGAGACACCTGCCGAGCGGGCCACGTCGTAGATCGTCGGTGGCTTCATACAGCCATTCTTGCAGCGGCGGTGTCACGGGCTCGGTCCCCACGCAACCTGATGCGTGCACGTCGGCTGCGCGATCTGACGCCGCGGAACCCCGGCGCGCCGCGCCGCCGGTAGGCTCGTCGAGTGAGCACCACCCCCCTCGACGCGCTTCCTCTGGAGACCCTGCGACGCCGATCGAGCAGCAAGTGGCGCACCTATCCGGCGGACGTCCTGCCGATGTTCGTCGCCGAGACCGACTTCGCGCTGGCGCCCGCCATCACGGCCGCGCTGACCGAGGCCGTCGCGAACGGCGACACGGGCTACACGCCGCCCGACCCCGGGCTGGGGCGCGCGTTCGCGCAGTTCGCGGGGCGCCGTTTCGGCTGGCAGGTCGACCCCGCGCGCATCCGCAGCACGGGCGACGTCATGATGGGAGTCGTCGAGCTGCTGCGCGCCGCCACCCGGCCCGGCGACCGCGTGATCACCACGCCGCCGGTGTACCCGCCGTTCGCGATGTGCATCGCCGAGGCCGGATGCCGGGTGGAGCCCGTTCCGCTCGCCGACACCGGCGCGGCCTGGGAACTCGATCTCGACGGCATCGAGGCGGCGCTGGCCCGTGGGGCGCGCGCCGTGCTGCTGTGCAACCCCCACAACCCGACCGGCACCGTGCACTCGGCATCCGCGCTCGCGTCGCTCGCCGAGCTCGCCGCCCGGCACGGCGCCGTCGTGATCAGCGACGAGATCCACGCGCCGCTCACGCACGGCGAGGTGCCGTACACGCCGTTCCTGGCGGCATCGGACGACGCCGCGGCGGTCGGCTACGCGGTCACGAGCGCCTCGAAGGCGTACAACCTCGCCGGGCTCAAGTGCGCGCTCATGGTCACCGCGACCGACGCCACGACCGCCGTCGTGCGCGACCTGTGCGCGGAGGTGGAGTGGCGCACCGGGCTGCTCGGCGCGATCGCCGGCGTCGCCGCCTTCGATGCGGCATCAGACGGGTGGCTCGATGCGCTGCGCGCGCGGCTCGACCTCAACCGCCACCTGCTGGCGGACCTGCTCGCCGAGCACCTGCCGCTCGCGAGCTACCGCGCTCCCGACGCCGGGTACCTCGCCTGGATCGACCTGTCCGCCTACGGCTGGGGCGACGACCCGGCGCAGCACATCCGGCGCCGGGCGAAGGTCGCGCTGCACCACGGCCCGCTGTTCGGACCCCAGGGCGCCGGACACGTGCGACTCAACTTCGGCTGCGGGCCCGACGTGCTCGTCGACGCCGTCACGCGCATCGGCGCGCTCGCGCGCTCGTGAGCGCCGGGATCTGGCACGCCCGCTACGTGTGGGTGACCGTCGGCGCCGTCGCGATGATCTTCCTCGCGGCGACGCAGTCGCTCGCCGTGACGACGGTCATGCCGATCGTCAGCGCCGATCTCGGCGGGGCCGACCTGTACGCGGTCGCCTTCTCGGGGACTCTGGCCACGAGCGTCGTCGGCATGGTCGCCGTCGGCGCCTGGTGCGACCGGACCGATCCGGTGGCGCCGCTGGCGACGGCGGTCGGGCTGTTCGTCGCAGGCCTCGCGATCGCGGGGGCCGCCTCGTCGATGGAGGTGCTCGTCGCCGGGCGCCTCGTGCAGGGGCTCGGCACCGGCGGTCAGACCGTCGCGCTCTACGTCGTCGTCGCACGGGTGTATCCGGCGGCACTGCACGGGCGGGTCTTCGCGGCGTTCTCCGCCGCGTGGGTCATCCCCTCGATCATCGGGCCGGCTCTGGCGGGAGCGGTCGCGGAGTACCTGCACTGGCGGTGGGTGTTCCTCGGCGTCGCCGTGCTGACGACGGCGGCCTTCGCGATCGTCTACGCGAAGCTGCGCGGGCTGCCGCTCGCCAGCGGCGAGCCGTCGCGCGAGCCGGTCGCCGCGCGGCTGGCATGGGCGAGCGTCGTGGCAGTCGGCGCCCTCGCCCTGAGCCTCGCCGGTCGCGCCGGAGCATTCGCCCCGGTCGTCGTCGCCGTCTCGCTCGTCGTGGTCGCCGTCGCCGCGCGCCCGCTGCTGCCGGCCGGGACGCTGCGGGCACGCCGCGGGCTGCCGAGCGTCATCCTCATGCGTGCCCTCATCGCGGGAGCCCTGTTCGGCGCGGAGATCTACGTCCCCTACCTGCTGATCGACGATTACGGCTTCTCGCCGACGTGGGCCGGGCTCGGGCTGACGGCGGCCGCACTGCTGTGGGCGCTCGGCGCCGACCTGCAGGGTCGGATCGGCGATCGCCTCGGCAATACGCGCATCACCCTGATCGGCAGTGCGCAACTGGTCGCGGCGACGCTCGTCGCGGCGACGACCGCCGCCGCGCACCTGCCGCCGTGGGTCGTCATCGCCGGCTGGGCGCTGGCCGGCGGCGGCATGGGACTCATGTATCCGCGGCTGACGGTGCTGACCCTCGCGTACTCGACTCCGAGCAATCAGGGCTTCAACTCGTCGGCGCTGTCGATCTCCGACTCGATCGGGGCGGCGGCATCCATCGCGATCATGGGGCTCACGTTCGTCGCGTTGACGGGGACGGATGCCGGGTTCCCCGCCGTGTTCGGCATCGCCACGGCGCTCGCGGTGGTGGCGCTGCTGCCGGGCCTGCGGCTCGGGCGCGCCGGCGCCACGCCCGACCTTGAGGCAGACGAAAGGTCGTTTGGCGCTTCAATATAGGTAAGGCTAGCCTTATCGAGTGACGACACCCGAAGCCACAGTCCGCCCTGCCTACCGTCCCTACCTCGTGACCGCGCGCCGCGTGCAACGACTCGCGCCGCACTTCGTGCGCGTCACCTTCACCGGAGCCGACCTGGAGTGGTTCGGCACCGCCGGACTCGACCAGCGTGTCAAGGTCGTCTTCCCCACCGACGGCGCCTTCGCCGACTTCGGCCAGCACGAGGCGGCGGGGGACTGGTACGACCGCTGGCGTGCGCTGCCGACGCACGAGCGCAATCCCTTCCGCACCTACACCGTGCGCCGCATCGACGCCGCCGCGCGCGAGCTCGACATCGACTTCGTCGTGCACCACGATGCCGGGCCGGCCGGCGCCTGGGCCGAAGCGGCCGTCGTCGGCGACGAGCTCGTCGTCGTCGGACCCGACGAGCGCAGCCCGCACTCCCGTCTCGGCATCGACTGGCACCCCGGCACCGCCCGGCGGCTGCTGCTCGCGGGCGACGAGACGGCAGCCCCCGCGATCAGCGGCATCCTCGAATCGCTCGACGAGCGCTTCGAGGTGGACGCGTTCATCGAGGTGCCGGAGGCGTCCGACGCGCTTCCCGTGGAGCTTCCGGCCGGCATCCGGCTCACGTGGATCGCTCGCGGCGACGCCGCGCACGGGGCACGGCTGGTCGACGCCGTCGCCGCGTGGACCCGGGGCCACGGCGACGTGCTCGCGCGCGCCGCCGCACCGCGTCCGCAGGAACTGGAGGACGTCGACGTCGACCGCGATCTGCTGTGGGACAGCCCCGACGACGGCGACGGGGAGTTCTACGCCTGGATCGCGGGAGAGGCGGCGACGATCAAGACGCTGCGTCGGCTGCTCGTGAGCGGATGCGGCGTCGACCGCAAACGCGTCGCCTTCATGGGGTACTGGCGGCTCGGTCAGGCCGAGCGCACGGAATGAGCAGCACCGGGCGCCGCACTCGCCTCGCCCTGGCGGTCAGCCTCGCCCTGCTGATCGTCGTCGCCGTGCTGAGCCTGCTGATCGGTGCGCGGTCGATCGCACCGTCGGTCGTGATCGACGCCTTCCTGCGGCCGGACCTCACCTCGGCCGATCACGTCGTCGTGCTCACGCAACGGGTGCCCCGCACGATCATCGGCCTCGTCGCAGGTGCCGCGCTGGCCCTCGCCGGCACCCTCATGCAGGGACTCACCCGCAATCCGCTCGCCGATCCCGGGCTGCTCGGCATCAACGCGGGGGCGTCGGTCGCGGTGCTCGCCGCGATCACCTTCCTCGGCATCACCAAGCCCGACGGATTCGTCTGGTTCGCCTTCGCCGGTGCCGCGGTCGCCGCCGTGGCGGTCGCCCTGATCGGATCGCGCGGCCCCGACGGCGGCAACCCCGCCAAGCTCGCCCTGACGGGGGCGGCGGTGACGGCGGGGCTCACGGCGGTGTCGACCCTCATCCTCATCCTCTCGGTGCAGGCCTTCGACGTCTTCCGCTACTGGCAGGTCGGCGGGTTGACCGCGCGCGGGCTCGACGCCGTCGTGGTCGTGCTCGTCCCGATCTTCGTCGGCGCCGTGCTCGCCTTCGCCGGCGCGCGCGGGCTCGACCTGCTGGCGCTCGGCGACGAGACGGCGGCCTCGCTCGGCCACAACGTCGATCGCACCCGGGCGCTCGGCATCGTCGCGACGATCCTGCTCTGCGGCGGCGCGACGTCGATCGCCGGGCCCATCGTGTTCGTCGGGCTCGTCGTGCCGCATCTGCTGCGCGGCGTGCTGGGCGGCGGCGACTACCGCGGCCTGCTGTTGGTCGCCGCGCCCGCCGGGGCCGTCGTCCTGCTCGCGGCCGACGTGCTGGGCCGCGTGCTCGCACCGGGCGAGGTGCAGGCCGGGCTCGTGGTCGCGTTCGTGGGGGCGCCGATGCTGATCTTCCTCGTGCTGCGCCGAGGAAGGGTGACGCTATGAGTGCGTCGATCGTGACGAGCGCGTCGACCGTGGGGCGCGCGTCGATCGTGCAGATCCGTGCGGCCGTGCGCCGTCGGCGCCTATTCGTCGTCGGCGGCGTGGTGGTCGCCCTCGTGGCCATCGCCGCGACGGCGCTGTCGCTGGGCGCCTACGCGATCGCACCGGCCGACCTGTGGCGGACGCTGTGGGGCGGCGGATCGGCGCGCGAGGCATACGTCGTCTTCCAGGTGCGGATGCCGCGGCTGCTGATGGGCGTGCTCGTCGGCGCGTGCCTCGGAGTGGCCGGGGCGCTCCTGCAGTCGCTGCTCGGCAATCCGCTCGCGAGCCCCGACCTCCTCGGCATCAGCGGCGGCAGCGGTGCGGCCGCCGTGTTCGGACTGCTCATCCTCGGCATCGGCGGGCCGGCGCTGGCGATCGTCGCCTTCGCCGGCGGCATCGGCGTCGCCGCGTTCCTGCTTCTGGCCGGGCGCCGACGGGCCGACGGCGGCTACCGCCTCATCCTCGCCGGCGTCGGCGTCGCCTTCCTGTGCGCGGCGCTGACGAGCTACCTCATGGTGCGCGCGAAGCTCGAGCTCGCGCAGGATGCGCTGATCTGGCTCACCGGCAGCCTCGCATCGACGCCCTGGTGGAACGTCGTCACCGTGGCGGTCGTCGCGCTGCTGGCGGTGCCCGCGATCGTCGCCTGTGCGCGGTGGCTGCCGCTGACGCAGCTGGGCGCGCCGACGGCGGCGTCGCTGGGGGTGCGCGCCGGCACGGTGCGCCTCGCCGCGATCGGCACCGCCGTGCTGCTGACGGCCGTCACGTGTGCCTTCGCCGGGCCGATCTCGTTCATCGCGATGTGTGCCCCGGCCATCGCGCGTCCGCTCCTCGGCCACGGCGCCGTCGCGATCGGCACGAGCGCCGCCGTCGGTGCGGTGCTGCTGGCCGCTGCCGACCTCCTCGCGCAGTACGCGCTGCCCGGGCACGCCGTGCCCGTCGGCGTCGTCACGGGCGCGCTCGGCGCCGTCTTCCTGCTGTGGATGCTCGCGACCTCGAAAGGACGTCAGCTGTGACCGACTCCTCCCCGCCCCGCCTGACCGTGCAGGGTCTCGCCGCCGGCTACCCGAACCGGCGCGTCATCGAGGGGCTCGACCTGCGGCTCACCCCGGGCGCCGTCACGATGATCATCGGCGCCAACGCCTGCGGCAAGTCCACGCTGCTGGGCACCCTCGCCCGCGTGCACCCGCCTCTCGGCGGACGCATCGAACTCGACGGCGTCGACATCGCCACGGTGTCGCGTCGCAGGTTCGCGCAGAACGTCGGACTGCTGCCGCAGCATCCCACCGCCCCCGACGGCCTGACCGTCGCGGAACTCGTCTCGCGGGGCCGGCATCCGCATCGGGGCGTGTTCCAGCGCTGGAGCGCCGCCGACACGGCGCGCGTCGACGATGCCATGGCCAAGACGCGCGTCGCCGACCTCGCTGACCGGGCCGTGGGCGACCTGTCGGGCGGGCAGCGCCAGCGCGTGTGGATCGCGATGGCGCTGGCGCAGGAGCCCCGCATCCTGCTGCTCGACGAGCCGACGACGTTCCTCGACCTCAGCCACCAGATCGAGGTGCTCGACCTGCTGCGCGAGCTCAACCGCACCGACGGCACGACGATCGTCGCCGTGCTGCACGAGCTCAACCTCGCAGCGCGCTACGCCGACGAACTCGTCGTGATGAGCGGCGGTCGCGTCGTCGCGCACGGCGCGCCGACCGACGTGCTCACCTCCGCCGTGGTCGCCGAGGCCTTTGGCCTGGACGCCGTCGTCATGCCCGACCCCCTGACCGCAACACCCCTGGTCATCCCCGTCCCGGGCGGCGTGCACGCCGCGACGGATGCCGGTTGACCCGAACGAAAGGAAAACCATGTCCCTGCGATCCTTGCGCTGGACCGCTGTCACGGCGGTGGTCGCCGTGCTCGCCCTCGGCGGCTGCTCCGCCACCGACACCGCCTCGCCGTCCGGCTCGGCGGATGCCGGCGACGGGGTCTTCCCCGTCACCTTCACGCACCTGTACGGCCAGACGACCCTCGACGTGGCGCCCGAGCGCGTCGCGACGTGGGGCTGGGGGGCGACCGACGCCGTGCTCGCCCTCGGGGTCATGCCCGTCGCCATCCCGTCGGACGACTACGGCGGGGGCGAGACCCGCATCACGCCGTGGGTGCAGGACGCCATCGACGAGGTCGGCGGCGACGCCCCGGTGATCCTCGACAGCTCGAGCTACACGCTCGATGTCGAGGCGCTGCTTGCCACCGACCCCGACGTGCTCATCGCCTCGTACTCCGGCCTGACGCAGGAGGAGTACGACGCGGTGACGGCCGCCGGCATCCCGGTCATCGCACCGGAGACGGCCCTCTGGGCGACCCCGTGGCGCGACGTGATCACCGATGCCGGCAAGGCGCTGGGCCTGCAGGACAAGGCCGACGAGGTGCTGGCCGGCCTCGACGGCCTGGTCGCGGACGCGGCGGCGGCGCACCCGGAGTTCGCCGGCACGACGATCGCGTTCGCCGCAGACGACGTCGACACCTTTTACCTCTACCTACCGGCCGACGCCCGCGTCGAGATCTTCGAGGATCTCGGGTTCGTGAGCGACCCGTCTGTCGAGGAGCTCGACACGGGGGAGTCCACGTTCTACACGACGGTGAGCGCCGAGAACCTCGACAAGATCACCGCCGAGGTGATCTTCTCGTACGGCTTCGTCGACGACGCGGCGCTGGACACGTTCCTGCACTCGCAGCGCACCAACCTGATCCCGGCGATCGCCAAGGGCGCCGTCGCGACCATCTCGGGTGTCGGCGACAGCGACGCCGTCTCGCCGACCGCGCTGACGCTGCCGTACCTGCTGCCGACGGTCGTCGAAAAGCTCGCGGAGGCCACCGCCGTCGCGAAGGGCTGAGCTCACGACGAAGGCCCCGGTCGCGCGACCGGAGCCTTCGTCGTGGCTGCGTACGGCCCTCAGCCGCGCTTCGAGCGATCGACGGCACGCACCCCGGCCCACGCGGCCGGAATGAGGAGGGCGGCGACCGCCGCCTTGACCAGCCCGCCGACGACGAACGGCCACAGGCCTAAGTCGAGGATCTCGGCGATGCCGAACGATCCGCCGCCGACGACGTTGAGAATGAACGCCAGATACGGGATGCCGAAGGCGAACGGGATCGCGCTGGCCGCCACGAAGCCGACGAACGCCAGGACCGGCTTGCGATCCCACGCCCGCTCGGCGAACCAGCCGGCGACGTAGGCGGCGAAGACGAACCCGATGACGAAGCCGAAGCTCGGCTTCGCGACGGCGGCGATCGATCCGGTGAAGCCGGCGAACACCGGCAGACCGGCGAGCCCCGCGAGCAGATAGGTGATGAGCGCGGCGGCGCCGCGGCGCGCGCCGAGGGCGGCACCCACGACCACGACGGCGAGGGTCTGGCCGGTGATCGGCACGGGCCACAGCGGGATCTCGACCTGTGCGAGCAGACAGACGAAGGCGGCCCCGGCGACGACGAGGCCGGCATCCAGGGCGAAGGCGCGGGCGTGATCGGACGGGCGGGCGATGAGGTCGGCGAGCACGGGACGGCGGGGCGCGGCGGCGATGGACATGCTTCTCCTGTCGGGTCGGATGCGTCGCGATTCAGCCTAGGGCGTCGCGTTGCCGACTTCTTGAACGCTATCCACTCACGTTGGTCCGGCACGCTGTGGACTGCCGACAGGTATCGTCGCCGTATGACCGGCACGCCTCTCGTTCGAACGCCGGTGCCGGCGGATGCCGCGGGCATGGCTCGCGTGCACGTCGCCTCGTGGCGCGAGACCTATCGTGGCCTCATGCGCGACGACCTGCTCGACGCGCCCGACTTCGAGGAGCGCCAGGTGCGCTTCTGGACCGCGGCTCTCACCGAGCCGCGGTATCGCGACCGGCGGTTCGCGGTCGCCGAGCTCGCCGGAGACATCGTCGGGATCGCCCTCTCGGGGCCGCGGCTGGGCGCCGACGATGCCGAGCTCCCCGGCCTCCAGCTGTACATCCTGTATCTGCTCCGCGCGCACCACGGCACCGGGGCAGGCGGGCTGCTGCTCGACGCCGTCGTGCCGCCGGGCGCCGCGGCGCTGCTGTGGGTCGCCGACCCCAATCCCCGCGCGCAGGCGTTCTACCGCCGCAACGGCTTCGTCGCCGACGGTGCCGAGCAGGAGGAGTTCGGCATCCGCGAGATCCGGATGGTCCGGGCCGCTGAGCCGCGGCAGCACGTGCCAAACGCAGGGTGAAAAGACCGCCGGAGGGTGATTTCGGGCCGAGAACTGCGGTTCGCCCTGCATTTGGCACACGGTTCGCCGATCACGGGCGCCGATAGGCTGACCCGATGGCGGCGCGGCGCGTACTGATCCTGGGCGGAACCGGCTGGCTCGGACGGCACGTGGCGGCCGCGGCCGTTGCAGACGGGGCCGAGGTGGTGTGCCTGGCCCGCGGTGAGTCGGGGGCGGTGCCGGAGGGTGCGCGTCTGGTGCGTGCCGACCGGCGGGACGCCGACGCCTATCGCGCGGTGTCCGGCCACTGGGACGAAGTGGTCGAGCTCGCCTATGAGCCGACCCTGGTGACCTCGGCGCTGCGCGCGCTCGCCGCCGACGCCGCGCACTGGACGCTCGTGTCGACGGTGTCGGTGTACGCGCGGGCCGACGAGGCGGGTGCCGACGAGTCCGCCGAACTCGTCGAACCGGCCGATCCGACCGGCTACGCGGATGCGAAGGTGGCCGCCGAGCGTGTGACCCTCGCGGCGGTGGGGGATCGGCTGTTCGTGTCGCGACCGGGTCTGATCGCGGGCCCCGGGGATCCGAGCGACCGGTTCGGCTACTGGCCGGCCCGATTCCGGCGCGGGGGGACGGCGCTGGCGCCGATCCTGGCGGATCGCTTCGTCCAGGTGATCGACGTGCGGGATCTTGCGCTCTCCCTCAGGGAGGCCGGCAGCCGGCGTCTGGCGGGTGTCGTGAACGCGGTCGGGACTCCGGTGCCGATGGCGGCGGCGTTCGCCGAGATGTCGGCGCTCGCCGGCTTCGGTGGCGAGGTCGTCGAGATCGACGACGACCGGCTGCTCGCGGCGGGCGTGACCTACTGGGCGGGCCCATCGTCCCTGCCGCTGTGGCTGCCCGCCGAAGACGTCGGCTTCGTGCAGCGCAGCGGCGCCGCGTATCTGCGGGCCGGTGGCCGGTTGCGTCCGTTCGGCGAGACGATCGCCGACGTCCTGACGGACGAGGCGGAGCGCGGGCTCGATCGGCCGCGCCGCTGCGGCCTCACGGCCGCCGAGGAAGCGGAGACGCTGCGGCTGCTTCGCCACTGAGGCCGGGCCGAGGATGCGGATGCCGGATAACGTCGCGCCCGGGCGGCGAGAACCGGGCGGGTTCCAGCGGCGTATGTCGTCGGAGACACCGCGACGGTGCCGCGGAGACGGTGGTGGACGTGGCGGTCCCACAGTGCAGCGGCGCACGGGGCGTGTGTCTCAGAACGGTGGTGGATCGGTGTCGGTGGTGAAGGCGACGTGGGGTGGGGTGCGGTCGGGGTAGTGCCGTCCGGTGGGGCTGGTCCAGGTGATGGTGCCGTCGGGTTGTTTTCGGGTGGTCCAGGTGGTGTGGTGTTTGAGGACGTGGTGTCGGCGGCATTTGTCGGTGAGGTTGTCTGCGTTGGTGGGGCCGCCGCGTGCGGCGTCGTGGATGTGGTCGAGGTCGCAGCGGCGGGTGGGCATCATGCAGCCGGGGAACCGGCACCGTTGGTCGATGGCGCGGAGGTAGCGGCGGAGGTCGGCGGAGGGTCGGTAGCGGTCTACGGCGAGGACGGCTCCGGTGATCGGGTGGGTGAGGATCCGGTCCCACCCGGGGGATGCCCCCACGAGTTGCAGCGCGGTCGCGGTGTCGATGGGCTGCACGCCGTCGAGCATCGCGGGGTCCAGCTGTGCAGCGTCGAGCACGCCGTCGTGGGTGGTGGGGTGGCTGCTTGTGTTGGCGAGGGTGAGGGCGGGGACGGTGACGTGGATCTCGGCGGTGATCGTGCCGAGCAGTTGTGCGGGTTCGTGCGCTGTGGGTGTGCCGGACAGGGCGAGGTCGCAGAGCAGGTCGGCGCGCAGGTGGTCGAGGGTGCGCGGATCGTCGGGGTCGGTCGTGGTCACGGTGCGGGCTTGGTGGGTGAGGCGGTCGTGGATGCCGTGGATCAGGGTGGATGCGGCGACGAGCGTCAGCTGGGACATCGCATCGTCGAGATCGGATACGTCGACGCGGCGGCCCGCAGTCGCATCCTGGTGTCGCTCCTGGAGGGTGCGGGGGAGCAGGCGTTCCGCGGTCAGCCGTGCGTAGCCTTTCAGTCGTGAGGGGGATTCTTGTTCGGCGACGGTGAGTACGGCGGTCTCGAACCGGGCGCGGACCTCGTCGTCTGTGATGCGGTGCCCGGCGTCGACGATGACGTGCACGTGCGCGCGGCTGATCCGGCCCGTCGTGAGGGCGTCGAGTGTGCGGGGGAATCGTTCGGCGAGGATGCTGGCCTGGCCCAGCTGCCGTTGCACGGTGCGGTCCGACACGCGCAACGCCGCGCCGATCTCGGCGGCGACGTCCCGCATCGGGAGGTCACCGTCACTGCGTGACGCGTCCACCCGTTCCTGGGCGAGGGTGTTCGCGGCGTGCAGCAGCTGCGCCTCCAGCGCCTGGAACGCCGCGATCCCGCGGCGCGTTTCGACCAGGGATGTCACGAGATGGTCGAGCATCACCAGGTCCGGCGCCGTCAACGACAGACCCGCCCGGCGCGATATCTCGTTCATACCTTCGATTATGCCGAGAGCCTCCGACATCGCCTCAGCCACATCAGCCGGTGCACGCCACGCCGGAGAGCCGGCGGGCGCCGGAAAGCCGAACCGCGCTAGGCCAGAGTGATGAGGTCCACGTAGTCGCGGCCCCAGATGTCCTCGACGCCGTCGGGGAGGATGAGCACGCGCTCGGGGTTCAGCGCCTGCACGGCGCCCTCGTCGTGCGAGACGAGCACGACGGCGCCCTCGTAGTGGGCCAGCGCGCCGAGGATCTCCTCGCGCGAGGCCGGATCGAGGTTGTTCGTCGGCTCGTCGAGCAGCAGCATGTTCGCCGACGAGACGACGAGGGTCGCCAGCGACAGGCGCGTCTTCTCACCCCCGGAGAGCACGCCGGCGGGCTTGAGCACGTCGTCGCCGGTGAACAGGAACGACCCGAGCACCTTGCGCGCCTCGGTGGCGCCTATGTCGGGCGCCGCCGACATCATGTTCTCCAGCACCGAGCGGTTCACGTCGAGGTTCTCGTGCTCCTGCGCGTAGTACCCGATCTTGAGGCCGTGTCCCGGCTCGAGCTGCCCCGTGTCGGGCTGGTCCACCCCGGCGAGGATGCGCAGCAGCGTCGTCTTGCCGGCGCCGTTCAGGCCCAGCACGACGACCTTCGAGCCGCGGTCGATCGCGAGGTCGACGTCGGTGAAGATCTCCAGCGACCCGTACGACTTCGACAGCCCCGACGCCATCAGCGGCGTCTTGCCGCAGGGCGCGGGCTTGGGGAAGCGGAGCTTGGCGACCCGGTCTTCCTGGCGCACCTCTTCGAGGCCCGACAGCATCTTCTCGGCGCGGGCGACCATCTGATGCGCGGCGGCGGCCTTCGTCGCCTTCGCGCCGAAGCGGGCGGCCTGCAGCTGCAGCGCGCTCGCCTTCTTCTCGATGTTGGCGCGCTCCTTCTTGCGCCGGTCCTCGTCGGCCACCCGCTGGCGCAGGTAGTTCTTCCAGTTCATGTTGTAGATGTCGATGACCTGGCGCATGGCGTCGAGGTAGAAGACGCGGTTGACGGTCTCGCCGACGAGCTCGACGTCGTGGCTGATGACGATGAGACCGCCCTTGTAGTTCTTCAGGAACTCGCGCAGCCACACGACGCTGTCGGCGTCGAGGTGGTTGGTCGGCTCGTCGAGGATCATCGTCTGCGCATCCGAGAACAGGATGCGGGCCAGCTCGATGCGGCGCCGCTGACCGCCCGACAGCGTCTTCAGCGGCTGGTCGAGGATGCGGTCGGGCAGCGAGAGGTTGTGCGCGATGGATGCCGCCTCCGCCTCCGCGGCGTATCCGCCGAGCGCCTCGAACCGCTCGGTGAGGTTGCCGTAGCGGCGCATCGCCTTCGCGGCGACGGTGTCGTCGGCGTCGCCCATCTGCAGCGAGGCCTCGTGCATCTGCAGGGCGAGGCTGCCGAGTCCGCGCGCGTCGAGGATGCGGGTGCGCGCGAGCATCTCGGGGTCGCCCGAGCGGGGATCCTGCGGCAGATAGCCGAGCTCGCCGGACCGGTCGACCTTGCCGTCGGCGGGGATGAGATCGCCGGCGAGCACCTTCGTCAGGGTCGTCTTGCCGGCCCCGTTGCGACCGACGAGGCCGATCTTGTCGCCGTCGGACACGCGGAACGACACGTCCGACATGAGCGTGCGGGCGCCCACGCGGATCTCGAGGTCGTGCACGGCGAGCACAGCGGACGTCCGTTCTTCAGGGAGTGGGAAGCGGCACCGGATGCGTCACGGGCCGGAGAGAGAGTCTACCGGGGGCCGGGCGTCAGCTCGTCGAGCAGGGCGTCCTCGTCCCGCATGTCGCGGTCGCGCGGGCGGGCATCCCGGGTGCGCCGTGTCGGTGGGGATGCCGCGGCGCCCTCGATGTCGGCGGCTGTCGCCGCGGCATCCTCCGCGTCTTCACGGCGGTGGCGCAGTTCGGTGCGGATCATGTACCAGATGAAGACGAAGCCCATGACGGCGAACAGGATCCACTGGATCGCGTACGACAGGTGCGGGCCGGGATCCTCCGACGGAGACTCCATGGGGTTCGGCGCGGTGGCCGGTGCCGGGTCTTCCGAGACGAGCCAGCCGTAGGCGGTGGTGATCGTGTCCGGCTCGCCGATCGTGTCCGCGACGAGGGGCAGGTTGATCGTCGGCACCTGGCCCTCGGGGGCGGTGCGACCGGAGCTCGGCAGGGGCTCGCCGGGCTTGAGGCGCGCGACGACCGTCACCTGGCCCGCGGGCGCGGCCGGCACGACGTCGGGATCGTTCTGCCGCTCGCCGGGCATGAGCCAGCCGCGGTCGACGATGAACACCGTCCCGTCGGCCCCGCGGAAGGGGACCAGCACCTCGAACGTGCTGGTGCCGCCGTGGGCGCGGTTGCGGACGAGCAGCGTCTGGTCGGTGAGGTACT
The DNA here is from genome assembly GCF_047602155.1 of Microbacterium sp. Taxonomy (GTDB): domain Bacteria; phylum Actinomycetota; class Actinomycetes; order Actinomycetales; family Microbacteriaceae; genus Microbacterium. The sequence goes on from NZ_JASGHZ010000001.1 coordinate 2,410,183, forward strand.
CGCCGACGAGGGTCACCGGGCGCCACTGGTCGCCGTCGTCGAACGCCGAGGTGGTCGTGACCAGGTCGGCCAGCGGCACCGGGTCGGCGTCGTAGTTCGCGGCGATGAGGGCGAGCTGGTGCTCGCGGTCGGCGTTGCGGGTGAACTGCCAGTTCGACAGGTAGGCGCAGGCGATGGCGAAGGCGATGGCGACGACGACGTAGCCGCTCCAGCGCAGCGCCGCGCGGCGGTTCACGAGACCCCCTCGGTATCGAACGCGACGACCTCGACGGGGAACTCCCGCGCCGCGAGGTAGTCGCGCAGATACGCGACGTGCTCGTCGCACGCCGCCCAGATCTTGCGCCGGTCGGCGGAGTGGATGCGCGGATTGCGCCAGAGAACCTGCCAGCGCGCGTCGGCCCGGCATCCGGCGCGCGAGCAGATGCGATCGCTCACGACGCGCCCGGAGCCGTGGTCTTCGACGGCGACTCCTGGATGCGGATGACGTCCGACACGGGCGCGGCAGGGCCGGCCTCGCCCGGTGGGGCCTCGATCGCCCGCTCGGGGGAGGTGGCGCGCTCGGCCGGCGACGAGGCGACGTTGGCGATCACGACGGCGACGTACGGCAGGAAGCACGCGCCGAGCGCGAGGACGAACGTGTACCAGCCGTAGGGTGTGATCATCACCATTGCGACGAAGCACGCGACCCGGATCGCCATCATCGTGAAGTACTTGGTCATGCGGGTGTGCGCGTCGTCGCGCGGTGCGCGCGGCAGCGAGGTCGCAGACTGGGCAGGGGAGTGCTTCACGGTGCTTCCAGCCTACGCCGCATGCGGCGCGCCGGATCCGCGCCCGGGCGCTCAGGTGTAGTCGCGGAACGTGCCGTAGAAGAACAGCGGGGCCAGGATGAAGATCAGGAACAGCGCCACGATCCCCACCCCGATCCATCCCACGATGATGGCGGTCAGAGCCAGCCCCCGGCCGCCTTCGCCGGTGCGCTTGATCTGACCGAGCGCCATGTGGCCGAGGATCGCCCCGACGAGCCCGCCGATCAGCGGCAGAACCCACACGAAACCCAGGATCGACAGGATCATCGACACGATCGACATCGTGTTCGTCTTGGGTCCGGCGTACGCGTAGGGTGCGGCGCCGTACGCGGGCGCCCCGTAGCCGGCCTGCGGCGCGGCGTAACCCTGCGGCGTCCCGTAGCCCTGCGCTGCTCCGTACGGCGGGGGCGTCGCATAGCCCTGCGCCGGAGGCTGCGACGCCGGGGACGACGGCGGCTGGTAGACCGGCGCCGCGGCGGGCGCGGTTGCGTACGACGGCGCCGTCGGGGCGACGTACGGTGCCGCGGGCGGCGCGTACGTCGGCGGGTCCAGCGGAAGCGTCGGCTGGGTCTCGTTCGCCGGCACAGCGGCGGACGGTGCGGCATCGGCCCGCACGGCATCAGAGGGGGTGTTCGCGGCATCGGTCATGGAGGGCTCCTGTCTCGCACCGCCAGCCTACCCGGCCGCGCCGGGCCGGCGCTCTCGCCCGGTAGGCTGGCGACGTCCCCGCCGATTGGAGCACCATGTCTCACGACCGAGTCGTCCTCGTCACCGGCGGCAACCGCGGCATCGGGCGCGCGATCGCCGAGCGTTTCGTCGCCGCCGGGTACCGCACCGCGGTCACGGCGCGTTCGGGCGAGGGACCGGAGGGAACCCTGACCGTCCGCGCCGACGTCACCGATGCGGCCTCGCTGGATGCCGCCTTCACCGAGGTCGAGCAGCGGCTCGGGCCGGTGGAGGTCGTGGTCGCGAACGCCGGCATCACCAAGGACACGCTGCTGCTGCGCATGACCGAGGACGACTTCGACTCCGTCGTCGCGACGAACCTGGGCGGGACGTTCCGGGTCGTCAAGCGGGCGTCGAAGGGGATGCTGCGCGCCAGATGGGGCCGCGTCATCCTCATCTCCAGCGTCGTCGGGCTGTACGGCTCGCCGGGGCAGATCAACTACTCGTCGTCGAAGGCGGCGCTCGTGGGCTTCGCCCGGTCGCTGACGCGCGAGCTCGGCGGTCGCGGCATCACCGCGAACGTCGTCGCACCGGGCTTCATCGAGACCGACATGACGGCGGAGCTGCCGGAGCAGACGCAGGCCGAGTACAAGCGGAACATCCCCGCCGGCCGCTTCGCGACGGCCGACGAGGTCGCCGGCGTCGTGGTGTGGCTCGCCTCCGAGGATGCCGCCTACATCTCCGGCGCCGTCATCCCGGTCGACGGCGGCCTCGGCATGGGCCACTGACCGGTCGGCCGCACGTTTCTCCGTTTCGTCTCGCTCGCTGCGCTCGCTCGCTCAACGACCGGGAAGTGGGCACCCGGTCGTTCTTCCGGGCGTTGAGCGAGCGGAGCGAGACGAAACGCAGGCTCAGCGTCCGGTGCGCTGGACGGCGGCGGTGATCACCTCGGCCAGGCGCTGCGGCTGCGAGAACTGCGGCCAGTGGCCGGTGCCGAGCTTCACGATCTCGGTGTCGGCGATCGCGGCGAACTCGTCGTAGTACCGACCCCACTGCTGCACGAACTCTCGGAACTCCGCCTCGTCGAACGGGCCGGAGAGCACCGTGACCGGCACCGCATAGCGACGTTCGTCGTGCAGGTGGATCGGATCGGTCGGGACACGTCCGGGCACGTCGAACGTGTTCGATGCCGTGGCCGCGCGGGTCTCGTCGTCGAGGTCGGCGACGTCGGGCTCATCGAAGAAGTCCCACCCGGGGAAGGGCACGACCCCGTCGACCAGGTCGAATTCGGAGATCGCGCCGCCGTCGAACGGCACCGCCGTGTCGACGAGGATCACCCGCGCCACCCGATCGGGTCGTGCATCGGCGGCACCCCATGCGACGTTGCCTCCACCGCTGTGCCCGACCACGACGACCGGCCCGTCGGCGGCGTCGATCTCGGCGACGACGGCATCCACCCAGTCGGCGATGCCGATCTCCGCGCTCTCGGATGCCGGCGCCCCCACTCCGGGCATCGTGAGCGGTCGCGGATTCAGCCCCGCCGCCCGCAGTGCGGGAACCACACCGTCCCACGAGGATGCGTCGAGCCAGAGACCGGGGACGAGAATGATGTCCATGTGCGTGAGCGTACGCGCAGGCTCCGACACGTCCTACGGCAGCAGCGGGATCACCTGACGCAGGTCGACGTCGCCGATCACGAGGTCGGCGGCCGCGCGCACGGCGGGCTTCGCGTTGAAGGCGAGCCCGAGCCCGGCGGCATCCATCATCCGCAGATCGTTCGCGCCGTCGCCGATCGCGATCGTGCAGGCCCGCGGCACTCCCGCAGACGCTGCCCACTCCCGCAGCGCCGCGGCCTTGCCGGCGGCATCCACGATCTCGCCGTCGACGGCACCCGTCAGTACGCCCTCCGAGACGGCCAGCCGGTTGGCGCGCCACACGTCGACCCCGAGCGACGGGGCGACCGTGTCGAGCACCTCGTGGAACCCGCCCGACACCACGGCGGCCACGCCGCCGCGGGAGTGGATCGCGGCGATCAGTTCGGCAGCTCCCGGCGTCGGCTCGACCCGGGCGAGCACCCGCGCGAACGCCGACAGCGGCACGCCGGCCAGCGCCTCGACGCGCGAGCGCAGGCTCGTCGTGAAGTCGACCTCGCCGCGCATCGCCGCCTCGGTCGCGGCGGCGACCTCGGCGCCGCGACCGGCCTCGTCGGCGATCAGCTCGATGACTTCGTTGCGCAGCAGGGTGGAGTCGGCGTCGAACACGACGAGGAAGCGGGCGTCAGGCACCCGTCAAACCTACCGTCGCGTGCACCGCCGGCCGCGCAGGAAGACCCTCACCGCGTGACGCGCACGCCCTTGCCGACGACCGTGATGCCGCTGTCGGTCACGGTGAACCCGCGCGCGAGATCGAGCTCCCGATCCACGCCGACCGTCGCGCCCGGCTCGAGCACGACGTTCTTGTCGAGGATCGCGCGATGCACCCGCGCACCCGACCCGACGTCGACGTGGTCGAACAGGACGGCATCCGTGATCGTCGAGCCGCCGGCCGCGAGCGTCCAGGGGCCGACGACCGACCGCTCCAGGTGCGTGCCCGACAGCACCGAGCCGAGCGACACGATCGAGTCGATCGCGTTGCCCATGCGGCCCACGCTGTCGCGGACGAACTTCGCCGGCGGCGAGTTGATCGCCTGCGAGTGGATCGGCCAGTCCATGTTGTACAGGTTGAACACCGGCAGCGTGGAGATGAGATCCATGTGCGCGTCGAAGAACGAGTCGATCGTCCCCACGTCGCGCCAGTAGTCCCGGTCGCGTTCGGTGGAACCCGGCACGTCGTTGCGCTTGAAGTCGTAGACGGCGGCCTCGCCGCGCCCCACGAAGTAGGGGATGATGTCGCCGCCCATGTCGTGATTCGACCCCGACAGCTCGCCGTCCTCCTCGACGGCCGCGATCAGCGCGTCGGCGTCGAAGATGTAGTTGCCCATCGACGCCAGCACCTCGTGCGGCGAGTCGGGCAGGCCCACCGGGTTCTGCGGCTTCTCCAGGAACTCCCGGATGCTGGTGGGGTCCTCGGGGTCGACGTCGATGACGCCGAACTGGTTCGCGAGCGAGATTGGCTGACGGATGCCGGCCACCGTCGCCTTCGCACCCGAGGCGATGTGCGCCTGGAGCATCTGGTCGAAGTCCATCCGGTAGACGTGGTCGGCGCCGATCACCATGACGATGTCGGGCTTCTCGTCGTAGATGAGGTTCAGCGACTGCAGGATCGCGTCGGCGGAGCCGGAGAACCATCGCTTGCCCAGCCGCTGCTGGGCCGGCACCGACGTGACGTACGAGTTCAGCAGGGCCGACATCCGCCACGTCTGCGAGATGTGCCGGTCGAGGCTGTGCGACTTGTACTGGGTCAGCACGACGATCTGACGCAGCCCCGAGTTGATGAGATTCGAGATCGCGAAGTCGATCAATCGGTACTGTCCCCCGAAGGGCACGGCGGGTTTGGCGCGATCGACCGTGAGGGGCATCAATCGCTTCCCCTCGCCACCGGCGAGGATGATTCCGAAGATCTTGGGTGCTGCTGGCATGGCACCACACTATGCCGAGGATGCCGTCTGTACTAGCGTTCGTGACATGCGAGTCGACATCGTCACGAAGGAGTATCCGCCGGAGATCTACGGCGGTGCAGGTGTGCACGTCACGGAATTGGTGAAGGCGTTGCGCGCGCTGCCCGAGCTCGAGGTGCAGGTGCGGGCGTTCGGCGCCGAGCGCGACGAGCCGGACACGTCCGCGTACGGCGTTCCGGCGGAGCTGTCGGCGGCCAACGCCGCCATCCAGACGCTCGGCACCGACCTGGAGATCGTCGGAGACGTCGCGGGGGCTCACGTCGTGCATTCGCACACCTGGTACGCCAACTTCGCGGGCTTTCTCGCTTCGCTGCTGCACGGCATCCCGCACATCGTCACGGCGCACTCGCTCGAGCCGTTGCGGCCCTGGAAGGCCGAGCAGCTCGGCGGCGGCTACGCAGTGTCGAGCTACGTCGAGAAGACCGCGTACGAACAGGCCGCCGCCGTCGTCGCTGTCAGCGACGGGATGCGGCGCGACATCCTGCGCAGCTACCCGGACCTCGACCCGGCGAAGGTGCGCGTGATCTACAACGGCATCGACGTCGAGTCGTGGCGTCCGGTCAGCGACGACGCCCTCCTGGAGCGGTACGGCATCGACCCGAACAAGCCGTCGGTCGTGTTCGTCGGCCGCATCACGCGGCAGAAGGGTCTGCCGTACTTCCTGCGGGCCGCGGCCCGGTTGCCGCAGGACGTGCAGGTGATCTTGTGCGCGGGCGCTCCCGACACGCCGCAGATCATGGCCGAGGTGGAGGGTCTCGTGCGCGACCTGCAGGCCGAGCGCGACGGCGTCGTGTGGATCGACGAGTTCCTGCAGCGCGACCAGCTGTGCGCGATTCTCACGTCGGCGACGACGTTCGTCTGCCCGAGCATCTACGAGCCGCTGGGGATCGTGAACCTCGAGGCCATGGCGTGCGGCGCCGCCGTCGTCGGGACGGCGACCGGCGGCATCCCCGAGGTCGTCGTCGACGGCGTCACCGGTCGGCTCGTGCCGATCGACCAGGTGCAGGACGGCACCGGTACGCCCACCGATCCGGAGAGATTCGTCGCCGACCTCGCGGCGGCGCTCACCGAGGTCGTGTCCGACCCGGAGCGGGCCAGGGCCTGGGGCGAGGCGGGGCGGGAACGCGCGGCGACGGCGTTCAGCTGGCAGGCGATCGCGGATGCCACGGCCGCGCTGTACCGCGAGGTCAGCGGGACCGCCCGATAGGCTGGGGGCATGCCCCAGGTCCTCGAATTCGCCGACGTCGTCGTCCGCCGCAACGCCCGCAACATCGTCGACCACATCGGCTGGAGCGTCACCGACGACCAGCGCTGGGTCGTGCTCGGGCCCAACGGCGCCGGCAAGACGACGATCCTGCAGCTCGCGTCGACCCTCCTGCACGCTACGTCGGGTGAGGTGACGATCCTCGACGAGCGGATGGGGCACACCGACGTGTTCGAACTGCGCCCGCGCATCGGCTTCGCCTCGTCGGCGATGGCTCGCCGCGTGCCGCCGGACGAGACGGTGATCGACGTCGTGCTGACGGCCGCCTTCTCGGTGCTCGGCCGGTGGAACGAGACGTACGAGGCGATCGACGAGAAGCGCGCCCGCCGCGTGCTGGCCGAGTGGAAGCTCGAGCACCTCGCCGAGCGCACGTTCGGCACCCTGTCCGACGGCGAGCAGAAGCGCGTGCAGATCGCCCGCGCCGTCATGACCGACCCCGAGCTGCTGCTGCTCGACGAGCCCACCGCGAGCCTCGATCTCGGCGCGCGGGAAGAGCTGCTGGCGCTGCTGGGCGGCTACGCGGCCGAGCCGACGACGCCGGCCATGGTCATGGTGACGCACCACGTGGAGGAGATTCCCGTCGGTTTCACCCACGTGCTGCTGCTGCGCGACGGGGGAGTCGTCGCGGCCGGCCCGCTCGCCGAGACGCTGACGGCCGAGAACCTGTCCGCCACCTTCGGCATGCCGATCGCGCTCACCGAGGTCGACGGCCGGTATGCGGCGCGTGCCACGGCATCCGCAGAGAGTTCCTGAGCCGGCCTGCGGGCTGATAGACTCGACCTTTGGTGCATTCGCACCGCAGACTTTCCGCGCCCTGGCAAAATCCAGGGCACCTCTGGATAGGAACCCACATGAAGACTGACATCCACCCCGAGTACCAGGCCGTCGTGTTCCGCGACCTCGGTTCCGGCGAGACGTTCCTGACTCGTTCGACGGTCACGAGCGACAAGACGATCGAGCTGGACGGCGTGACCTACCCGGTCATCGACGTCGAGATCTCGTCGGCCTCGCACCCGTTCTACACGGGCAAGCAGCGCATCATGGACTCGGCCGGCCGCGTCGAGAAGTTCAACCAGCGCTTCAAGAACTTCGGCTCGAAGTAATCCAGCCACCTCGAGAACCCCGCTTCGGCGGGGTTCTCGTCGTTTCCGGCCCCGGTGGGCCGCCGCGGGGTTGTCGGGCTCAGCGGATGGGCCAGCTGCCGTCGAGGGATTCCGACGGGTCGAGGCGGCCGATCCGGATGAAGTGGTCGGTGAGGCTCTCGGCCTGCGCCCGGGCCCAGCCGATCTGCTGCGCGTGCAGCTCGTGCGGCGAGGCGTCGAGCCCGAACCGCTCCACGAGCGCCTGCGCGACCCGGCCCGCGGCGATCGCGTCGGCGGCGGCATCGTGCGCGCCGAGCAGCGGCACGGCGTAGTGCGCGGCGACGGCCTCCAGCGTGCGTTTGCCCTTGCGGAAACGGTCGTGCGCCTTGTCGAGCACGAGCGGGTCGATCACCGGCGCGGGGGAGTCGATCGGCGTGACGCCGTGCCGCACCGCCTCGTGCTTGAGCAGCGAGAAGTCGAACGGCGCGTTGTACGCGACGACCGGGATGCCGGCGTCGAACAGCTCGCGCAGCGCCGCGACGATCTCGGCCACGACGACGGATGCCGGTCGCCCGTGCGCACGGGCGTGCTCGGTCGCGATGCCGTGCACCGCCGTCGCGCCCTCCGGGATTGCGATGCCCGGATCGGCCAGCCAGGAGTGCGAGCGCAGGGCCGCGCCGTCCGGCCCCAGCAGCCCGACGTGCGCCGTGACGATGCGATCGTGCTCGACGTCGACGCCGGTCGTCTCCAGATCGAAGACGCCGACGGTGTCCCTCCACCGCGGTGCCGTCTCGGACACCGGTGCCTCCGCGGCGGGCGCGGCGAGCTGCGGGAGGTCGTCCCAGAGGGGAACCTGCTGCCAGTGGTCCATGTCAACGACGCTAGGGGCGACCGCCGACATCGCGCCGGGCGCCACGCCGCAGTGGCGCGGTCGGCTCTTGCGTCTCGAAGCCCTCGCGCGTACGAGTGCCGGGGGAGGTGGCGCGTAGCTCAGGCAGGGTCCGCGTCACGAAGTCTCGCGATGCCGTCCAGCACGAGTTCCAGGCCTACATCGAAAGTCCTCGTGAATGGATACTCGGCGGCGTTGACGTAGTGACCCGCCAGTTCGGCGATGCGAGGATGACGGCTCAGATTCATCGCTTGCGCTACCTGACCGGCTGTGTCTTCGAGGCCGGCGGTGGCGAGCATGATCCGTTGGAGCGCAGCGCCGTAGACGAACGCGTCGAGAACGGCATAGGCATTGGCTGTCGCCTCGAGCGAGAAACCAGACGTACGCAGCACGTCGAGCACGGCCTCGTGGCCTGCCAGGTTGGCCGCCCCCGGATCGACCCGCGTTTCCATCACCGGCAGCGCCCATGGGTGCCGCCCCAGTGCGTCCCACAGCGACCGCGACCGGCGAGCGAGTTCTTCTCGCCAGTCCGCGCCGGTTCGAGGGACGTAGACCTCCGTGTGCACCACGTCGATGAGCGCGTCGAGCAATTCCTCTTTCGTGGCGATGTGGTGGTACAGCGACATGGGTCGCACGCCCAGTTCAACGGCCAGCCCTCGCATGGTGACGGCGTCTAGGCCCGACGAGTCCGCGATCTTCACCGCCGCAGGGAACGGTCGCGAGGGCATGACCGACAGCCGCCTCCGACCCGCAGCCACACTCGACAAGCCTGATCCGACCGGGGCGCGAGAGGCGAAACAATACTCGCTTGGACGCATTCTCGGTATCTGGGCCGCCACGACCATTCCGATGGCATCGCTTGCCTGGCTCGTGTGGCCGCTGCTCAGGAATGCGACCGACCTGAACGCGGGAATGCTCTTCTGGCTCCTCATGGTCGCGGGCATGGTGTGGCAATTCGTCCTTTCGCTCATCGTCCTTCGCCGCGAACTGGGAACACTCCGGTGGTCGGTTGTCGCCCCGCGAATCTGGGCGCAGCAGCCGAGGAATCCGCGAACCGGACTGCAGTCGCCGCGTTCGTGGTGGGCGCTCGTGCCCATCACCATCGTCTTTGCCGCGCTCACGTTCGCCAGCGAGTTGCTTGGTCCTGTGTTTGATGCGCTCGGCTGGGTCGCTCCGCAGGGCACAGACGCACGACAGCTCGCGAGCCCAGAGTTCGTTGGGCAGTGGTGGATCTTGGGCGTCGCGGTCGTCAGCTTCGCGTTGAACCACCTCCTCGGCGAAGAACTCCTCTTCCGCGGAGTATTGCCACCGAAGATGCGCGGCGCATTCGGCAAGTGGGACTGGTTCATGAACAACGTTCTCTTCGCGGCGTACCACCTGCACAAGATCTGGGCGCTACCGCACGATCTGGTTCTCGATCATCCTCCACAGCATCGAAGGCATCGTCCTGATCGTCATGGTTTACGCGGTGGTCAGCCTGATTTGTTGTTGCTTTCTGATTTTCGGCGTGGCGATCCCCGAGTGGTTCGTGATCGTCGGTCGATGGATCCCCGCGATCGTCGCGATCATCGTGCTGCGAGCATCCCGCTTGGAAGGCCGACTCGTCACCTGGTTCGGTTTGCAGCCGGGAGGGTGGCGTCGCATGCTCGGCGGCAGCGCTGCCAGCGCTCCCTTCTTCGACGACTCACGACACGTTGACATCCGCGCTGTCAACACGTGGAGTCCGTTGCGGCGCAGTGACGGTTCTCGTGAGCCTGCCTGAATGACCGACTCGGTGTTATCGTTTTAGATAACAGAAGGAGAGGCCGTGATTCACGAGACACTGCGACGCGCGCGGGCCAATTCGTCGTTGACTCTTCGCGCCCTTGCTGAGCGAACGGGTATCGCTGCGGCGAATCTCTCTGTCATCGAGAATGGACGCCGCGATCCGACCGCCACCACCGCGGAGCGGGTAGCGCGCGCGCTCGGAGTTGAGCTTGTAGCGCTGAACACGAGGGGGCGAGTGACGGCGGCAGCGACTGCGGACGCCATCGCACGCGCCGCAAGCCCACAGGTCGCGTACCGTGCGTTTCTTCAGCTCGCCAACGATCTCGAGGCTGCATCCGCCTTCGATCGAGTGATCCTGGCTGCAGAGGAGCCCGTCGCAACTAGCACGCGATGGGATGATGCGATCGCGGGCCTCGTCGAGTGGCTCCTCGTGAAGCGGGATGCGCCGGTTCCCGATTGGGTATCCGATCGTACCGGTGATGTCGACACGATATGGGAGCCACAGAGGACGAACGTTCCACTTTCGGTGCACGCAGACATTCGACGGGCGCCCGAGCCTCTGCGTCGACGCGGGATCGCGATTGAAGCAGAAGAACTGATCGCAGCGTGACCGAATCACCTCGGTCGAGCCATCTCACGTCGAGCGTCACCCTGACGCGTGACGACATCATTTCCGGGCTGACCGAACTCGTCAAGCGCCTGCATGACGCCGACGCGCCAGCTCGAATTCAACTCGTCGGCGGAGCAGCGATCGCGCTCACCATCAATGCCGACCGTGTCGCGACTCGTGACGTCGACGCGCCCCTGACTCCCGCCGCTGATGTGCTCGCCGCCGCTGAGAAGGTAGCCCTGACGCGCGGATGGCCGATTGACTGGCTCAACGACAAGGCGGCACAGTTCGTCCCCGACGGCTACGGCAGAGCGCCCGAGTGGACGATCATTCACAAGGACCACTTGGTCACGATCGAGGCAGCCAGCCCCGAAACCCTCTTGGCGATGAAGCTTCATGCGGCCCAGCGCCGGCGCCTCCGTGAAGCAGAAGACCTCCTTGCATTGCTGCCGACGTGCGGCATCTCGACCGTCGAAGAAGCTGAGGTACTCTACGCAGACTTCTACCCAGGCGATGAGTTCACCGAGTCCACGGCAAGCATCGTGAGCCGACTTCTCGAGACCCATCCGGCCGCACCACCGACCCCGCCACCGCCGAGGATCGGATCCTGACACCCGTCGGCGCCGCCGCGCGCAGTGCCCGGGACCGACGTTCGCGTGCGTAAGAATCGCGCAAATCTGAACAATCCCGAACGTACCTGGGAGGGGGGACGAATGCTGTCCGGTTCGCACCGCGCTCCTAAGCAGCTGTGCCGGACACACTCCGTAGACTCGTCTGGTGCCCGCACCCTCGCCCTACGCCGACGCCCTCGCGGCGATCCCGGTGGCGCGCCACGAGGTCGCCGTCGCGGGCGGTGTGACGGCGTATTGGGTGTACGGGCCGGCGGATGCCGAGACCACCCTCGTCGCCGTGCACGGCTACCGGGGCGAGCACCACGGGCTCGAACCGGTCGTCGCGTTCCTCGGCGGCATCCGGGTGATCTCGCCCGACCTGCCCGGGTTCGGCGAGACCGCGCCCCTGCCCGACCGGGAGCACGACCTGCAGGCCTACGCCGACTGGCTGACGCAGTTCGTCGCGGCGGTCGCGCCGGGCGCCGTCATCCTCGGGCACTCGTTCGGCTCGATCGTCGTCGCGGCGGCCGTCGCGGGTGGCCTGCCGACGCCGCGGGTGATCCTCGTGAACCCCATCGGCGCGCCGGCGCTGGAGGGGCCGCGCGGCATCCTGACGCGCCTCGCGATCTTCTACTACTGGGCGGGGGCCAAGCTGCCGCGGCGGCTCGGCGACGCGCTGCTGCGCAATCGACTCATCGTGCGCGTCATGAGCGTGTCGATGGCCAAGACGAAAGACCCCGAGCTGCTCGCGTTCGTGCACGACCAGCACGACACCTACTTCTCGCGCTTCAGCGACCGCGACGTGCTGCACGAGGGTTTTCTCGCGTCGGTGTCGAACGACGTGCGCGCCTTCGCGCCGCGCATCGCGCAGCCGACCCTGCTCATCGCGGCGGAGAAGGACGACATCACCCCGATCGAGGCCGAGCGGCACCTGCAGACGCTGTTCCCGGATGCCGAGCTCGTCGAGATCGCCGGGGTGGGTCACCTCATCCACTACGAGACCCCGCGCGCGGCGGCGGCCGCGATCACGCGCTTTCTGACGCCTTCCGCTGACGGTACGCGTTGACGTTCATGCGGTTGCCGCAGTTGCCCTCGTCGCAGTAGCGCTTCGAGCCGTTCTTCGAATAGTCGATGTACACCGAGTCGCAGTCGTCGGCGCTGCACACGCGCACGCGGCTCCACTGGTCGGAGCGGATGACGTCGACGAAGCCCATCGCCGCCTCCACCATGATGCGGGTCGCGAGCGGCGCATCGTCGGTGGCGGCGTGGATGTGCCAGTCGTACCCGTCGTGGATCGCCAGCTGCGGCAGGGCATGTCCGTCGCGCAGCATTGCGTTCACGAGCGGCACGGCCTGTTCGCGGCTGACGCCCCACAGGGCGCGCAGGCGCGGGCGGATCGCCGCGACCGCCGCGACTTCGGCGTCGTCGCGCCGCAGGTCGCCCGTGTACGGGTTGATCGCGAGGTACGCGTCGAGGTCGGCCACGGTCTGCATCCGGTCGTCGCCGTCGAAGCCCGGCAGCGTGTTCACGAGCGAGACGGCGGCGATCAGCGCCTGACGAGTGTCATGAATGAACACCATGTTGACTCCTGAATTGACCGGCGGTACTGTCACCAGTGTAAACAACGGATGCTCATGACAGGACCGCCGGTGACCCACACCGCCCCGCTCGACGTGATCGCGCCCGCGGGAGGGCCCGCGCCGCACCGCCGCACCCTCGGCATCGTCCTCGCCGTCGTCTCGGCGTTCGCGTTCGCCTCCAGCGGCCCGCTCGTCAAGCCCCTGCTCGAGGCCGGGTGGTCGCTGTCGGCCGTCCTCGTCGTGCGGATGGGCCTGCCTGGTCTCATCCTCTCGCCCGCGCTGCTGGCCGCCGTCCGCCGCGAGCGCTCGTTCCTGCGCCGTCACTACCGGTCGCTGCTGGCGTTCGGCCTCATCCCGGTCGCCGGCTGCCAGTTGCTGTTCTTCTCCGCGATGCAGCGGATGCCGGTCGCCGTCGCCCTCCTCATCCAGTACCTCGCACCGGTCATGCTCGTCGGCTTCGTCTGGCTGCGCACGCGCCGCACCCCGTCGCGCCTCGTGATCGTCGGTTCGGTCGTCGCCATCGTCGGGCTCGTGCTCGTCGTCGACATCTCCGGCGCGCGGTTCGACCTGCTCGGCACCCTGCTCGCGTTGGGCGCCGCCGTCTGCGTGTGCGTCTACTTCGTCATGAGCGAGCGCACCGGCGACGACCTGCCGCCGCTCGCCCTCGCCTCCGGCGGGCTGATCGTCGGGGCGGCGACGATGGGCCTGCTCGCCATCACCGGCGTCATGCCGTTCACGGCACCCGAGGTCACGGTGGCCTTCCGCGGGGTGGAGGTGGCCGGCATCCTGCCCCTGCTGTGGGTCGCGGGCGTGGGCACGACCCTCGGCTACGGGCTCGGAGTCATCGCCGTGCCGCGCGTCGGCGCGCGGCTGGCGTCGTTCATCGGGCTCAGCGAAGTGCTGTTCGCGCTCGGCTTCGCGTGGCTGCTGCTCGGCGAGACCCCCGCGCCGATCCAGTTCTTCGGCGGGGCGCTGCTGCTGGCCGGCGTCGTGCTCGTGCGGATGGATGCCGCAGGCGCCGCTTCGTCACCGTCGATCCGCTGACGAGCGCGCCGCCTCCAGGAGAGGCCGGATCCGGTAGCCGATGACCTCGCCCATCACGAGCGAGGTCTCGGTGCGCACGACGCCGTCGATCGCGAGGATGCGGGCATCGACCTCGAACAGGTGCCGCGTGTCGCGCGCGGCGACGCGCACCAGCAGATCGACCTGACCGCTGAGACCGTGCGCCTGGATCACCTCGGGGATCTCGGCCAGCGCCGCGGTGATGCGGGGGAGGTCGGCCTGGTGCACGACGACGCTCACCATGGCCTCGATCGGCATCCCGAGCGCGGCGGGCGCGATCGCCCGCTCGAACGACTGGAACACCCCCGCCCGCTCCAGCCGGGCCAGGCGCGCCTGAACCGTGTTGCGCGAGAGCCCGAGCCGGTCGGCGAGCGCGACGACCGTCGCGCGGTGGTCGTCGGCGAGAGCATCGAGGAGCTCGAGATCGACACGGTCGAGGGGGCTCATGTTGCCCAACAATAGCAGGAAGGGTCGATAACAATTGTGCAACATGCTCAACCATGGCAAGGATGCTTGAGCTAGGTGCGATATCGACGTACCCTTCGAATGTCCGGCGACGACGCCGGGAACCCGGATGCGGGCGCGCCCCACAAGAGCACGCGCCGCGGACAGAAAGGGGCTGGCGACGATGCACACCCTGACCATGGACGATGTCGCGACAGCGCTCGACGACACCGCCCGACTTCTCGCCCCCGACGGCACGCGGCTGCGCGATCCGCGCCTCGACGGCTGGGTCGCCGACCTCGACGCCGCGGCTCTGCGCGGGCTGTATCGCGACATGGCCCTGACCCGCCGGCTCGACGCCGAGGGCCTCGCGCTGCAGCGGCAGGGGCACCTGGGTCTGTGGCCTCCGGCCGAGGGCCAGGAGGCCGTGCAGGTCGCGACCGCCCGCGCGTGCCGCGACGACGACTTCCTCTTCCCGAGCTACCGCGAACTCGGCGTCCTGGTGGTGCGCGGCGCGCAGCCGGCCGACCTCGTCCTGGGCTGGCGCGGCGAGGTGCAGGGCACCTTCGACCCCTACCTGCTGAACGTCGCGACGCCGCAGATCATCATCGGTGCGCAGAGCCTGCACGCCGTCGGGTACGCGATGGGCATCCAGCGCGACGGCGGCGACCAGGTCGCGGTCGCCTACTTCGGCGACGGCGCCACGAGCGAGGGCGACACCGCCGAGGCGATGGTGTTCGGCTCGTCGTTCCAGGCGCCCGTCGTGTTCGTGTGCTCCAACAATCAGTGGGCGATCTCCGAGCCGGTGACGGTGCAGTCGCGGTTCCCCCTCGCGGGCCGCGCGCCGGGATACGGCATCCCGAGCATGCGCGTCGACGGCAACGACGTGCTGGCCTGCACGGCCGCGATGCGCTGGGCGCTCGATCACGCCCGCTCGGGCAGGGGGCCGGTGTTCCTCGAAGCGGTCACGTTCCGGATGGGACCGCACACGACCTCCGACGACCCGACCCGGTACCGCAGCCGCGAACTCGTCGAGAAGTGGCGCGCCCGCGACCCGCTGCACCGCTTCGAGGCGTACCTGCGGGCACTGGGCGAGTGCGACGACGGCTTCCTCGCCGAGGTCCACACCGAGGGCGACGCGCTCGCCGCGCGCATGCGCCAGGCCGCGGTCACCGCCGAGAGCCGGCCCGCCCTCGCCGTCCTCGACCACGTGTACGCCGAGCCGCACTCCGGCATCGACCGGCAGCGCGACCGGTTCGCCGCCTACCTGGAGGGGTTCGCCGACGAGGCGGGTGCGTGATGAGCCAGCTCTCGATGGGCAAGGCCCTCACGGCCGCGATGCGCGTCGCGATGCGCCGCGACGACCGCGTGCTCGTGATGGGTGAGGACATCGGCACGCTGGGGGGCGTCTTCCGCATCACCGACGGCCTGCTCGACGAGTTCGGCCCGAAGCGCGTCATCGACACGCCGCTGGCCGAGTCGGGCATCGTCGGCACGGCGGTCGGGCTCGCCATCCGCGGGTTCCGGCCGATCGTCGAGATCCAGTTCGACGGGTTCGTCTACCCGGCCTTCGACCAGATCGTCAGCCAGGTCGCCAAGCTGCACTACCGCACGCGCGGCCACGTGAAGATGCCGATCACGATCCGCATCCCGTGGGCGGGCGGCGTCGGCGCCGCCGAGCACCACTCCGAGTCGCCCGAGGCCTACTTCGTGCACACTGCGGGCCTGCGGGTCGTCGCCGTGTCGAACCCGCACGACGCCTACACGATGCTGCAGCAGGCCATCGCCTGCGACGACCCGGTCGTCTTCTTCGAGCCCAAGCGGCTCTATCACGCGAAGGGCGACGTCGACCTCGACACCGACATCGCCGACTGCCCGCCGATGGGTCTCGCCCGCGTCGTGCGCGAGGGTGCCGACGTGACGCTCGCGACCTACGGCGCGCAGGTGGTGACGGCGATGGATGCCGCCACCGCCGCGGAGGACGACGACATCTCGATCGAGGTCGTCGACCTGCGCTCGATCTCGCCGGTCGACTACACCACGCTCGCGGCGTCGGTGCGCAAGACCGGGCGCCTCGTCGTCACGCACGAAGCCGGCGGCGAGGCCGGCGTCGGCGCGGAGATCATCGCGAGCGTCGCCGAGCAGTGCTTCACCCACCTCGAGGCCGCGCCGCAGCGCGTCACCGGGCACGACATCCCGTATCCGCCGGCCAAGCTGGAGAAGCACCACCTGCCCGACCTCGACCGCATCCTCGACGCCGTCGACCGGGTGATGGATCGGCCGAACAGTCTCAGCGAGGTGTCGTCGTGATCACCGAGTTCCTGCTGCCGGACCTCGGCGAGGGGCTGCCCGAGGCCGAGGTCGTGCAGTGGCTCGTCGCCGAGGGTGATGCGGTCGCCCTCAACCAGCCGATCGCCGAGGTCGAGACGGCCAAGGCGGTCGTCGAACTGCCCTCGCCGTTCGCCGGGACCGTCTCGGCGCTGCGCGCCACCGCCGGCGACGTCGTCGCGGTCGGCGCGCCGCTCATCGCGTTCGAGGTCGGCGGTGCCGGGTCGCCGGCGGGGGAGGGCTCGACGCCCGTGCCCGCGGCGGGGGAGGCGGAGCAGGCCGTCCCGAACCTCGTCGGCTACGGCGCCGCCCCGCGCCCCGCGGGCCGGCCGCAGCGGCGCGCCCGCGGCGGGCGCCCGGCGACGCGGACGGCCGCCGACGCGGTTCTCGCGGACGCGCCGCACGACATCGTCGCCCCGGCGCCGGCCGACGACCGGCGCCACGAGCGCCCGCGGTCGACCCCGCCGGTGCGGGTGTATGCGAAAGAGCGCGGTGTCGACCTCGCGCTGGTGGAGGCATCCCTCGCGCTGTCCGGCGGGATCATCCGCCGCGAGGACGTGGATCGGTACGTCGAGTCGCTGGCCGCGGCCGCACCCGCGGCCTCCGCGCCGGCGACCGCGCCGCACCCGCGCGGCGACGGCGAGGTGCGCATCCCCATCCGCGGCGTCCGCAAGCACACCGCCGCCGCGATGGTGCGCAGTGCCTTCACGGCTCCGCACGTGACGATCTTCCTCGAGGTCGACGTCACCGCGACGACGCGGCTCGTGGCGGGCCTGCGCGCCGACCCGCGGCTGGCGGATCATCGCATCGGCATCCTGACCGTCGCGGCCAAGGCGGCCTGTCTCGCCCTGCGCGCCGAGCCGAGCCTGAACGCCCGGTGGGACGAGGAGCGCGGCGAGATCGTGCAGTACCGCTTCGTGAACCTGGGCATCGCGGCGGCGACCGAGCGCGGGCTCATCGTCCCGCACATCCCGGATGCCGGCGCGCTGACCCTCGTCGAGCTCGCCGATGCCGTCGGCGAGCTCACACGGGTGGCGCGGGCCGGGCGGACGAGCCCCGCGGCGCTGTCGGGCGGCACGTTCTCGATCACGAACTTCGGCGTGTTCGGGGTCGATGCCGGCACGCCGATCCTGAATCCGGGGGAGGCCGGCATCCTCGGCCTCGGCGCCGTGCGCCGGCGCCCGTGGGAGCACGACGGGCAGCTGGCCCTCCGCGAGGTCATGACCCTCAGCCTGTCGTTCGATCATCGCCTCGTCGACGGCGAGCAGGGCGCGCGGTTCCTGCGTGCGGTGGGCGACGTGCTGACCGATCCCGGGCGGGCGATGCTGTTCGGGTGAGGGGGTCAGTGCGCCGCGAGGGCGGCGTACGCCATGTCGGAGAGGATGTCGTGCACCTCGGCATCCTCGGGGATCTCCCGCAGCGCCCGCACCGAGTACGGGGTCGAGTTGATGAGGCCGAATCCGGCGTGCGCCCGCAGGCGCAGGTCGTTCTCGGTGCGGTCGGGGTGCACCCGCTGCAGCACGCCGATCCACAGTTCGACGTATTCGCGCTGCAGCCGCCGCACGCGGTGACGATCGTCGTCGCTGAGGGTGGCGAGCTCGCGGTCGTGCACGCGGATGACCTCCGCGTCGGTCACGGCGAAGTCGACGTGGAAGTCGATCAGGTCGCGCAGGCACCGGTGCGGGTCGTCGTCCTCTTCCCGCACGCGGCGGCCGCCGGCGAGCAGATCCTCGCTCGCGCGCAGCAGGATCGCGCCCAGCAGCGCGCGCTTGCTGCGGAAGTGCCGGTAGACGGCGGGGCCAGTGATCCCGACGGCCGCGCCGAGATCTTCCAGGCTGACGCCGTCGAACCCCCGGGCGGCGAACAGCCGGGCCGCTTCGCGCAGGAGCGCGTCATGGCGCTCGGCTTTCGCCAGGTCGCGCGGCGTGGCGGCGATGTGCGTTGTCATTCCAGTTAATCCTCGCTAACCTGGAGTGTCGGGTTAGTGCACACTAACCCATTGCCGCCGGCGCTCACCAGCGCCGCAGCGACACCGATATCGCATCGATATCGACCGTGCGCAGCGGGCCCGGCGGCGTGACGACGCGACAGCGAGGGAGATGGCATGGGCGCCCTGGACCTGTCCGGGTACGGATTGACCGATGAACAGCGCGAGCTCGCGACGCTCGTGCGCAGCTTCGCCGACGAGCGGGTCGCACCGCAGGCCTACGAGGCCGACCGCACCAAGACGCTGTCGCTCGACCTCGTCGCCGAGATGGGGGAGCTGGGGCTGTTCGGCCTGCCGTTTCCCGAGGAGGTCGGCGGCCAGGGCGGTGACTACCTCACGCTCGGGCTCGCGATCGAGGCGCTCGGGCGCGTCGACCAATCGATCGCCATCACGCTCGAGGCGGGGGTGAGCCTCGGCGCCATGCCGGTGTTCCGCTTCGGCACCGACGCGCAGCGCGCCGAACTGCTGCCGGACCTGCTGTCCGGGCGGGCGCTCGCGGGCTTTGGCCTCACCGAACCCGAAGCGGGGTCGGATGCCGGGGCCACCCGCACGACGGCGCGCCTCGAGGACGGGGAGTGGGTCATCGACGGCGCGAAGCAGTTCATCACGAACTCCGGCACCGCCATCACGCGCTTCGTGACGGTCACCGCCGTCACCGGCACGGGCGATGGCCGCAAGGAGATCTCGACGATCATCGTGCCGACCGGTACGCCGGGGTTCACGGTCGGACCCGCGTACGACAAGGTCGGCTGGCATGCCTCCGACACGCATCCGCTCGTCTTCGAGGGCGCCCGCGTGCCGGCCGGAAACCTGCTCGGGCAGCGCGGGCGCGGATTCTCGAACTTCCTCAGCATCCTCGACGAGGGGCGTATCGCGATCGCGGCGCTGTCCACGGGCGCCGCCGAGGGGTGCCTCGAGGCCGCGCTCGACTACGCCGCCAGTCGCGTCGTGTTCGGGGAACGGCTCGGCTCACGGCAGTCGATCCAGTTCATGCTCGCGCGCATGCAGCAGCGCGTGCACCTCGCGCGGCTCGCCTGGCTGCACGCCGCGCGCCTGCGCGACGCGGGGCGTGCGTTCGCCGTCGAGGCGGCGATCGCCAAGCTCACCGCGAGCGACGCCGCGATGGACAACGCGCGCGACGCCACGCAGATCTTCGGCGGCAACGGCTTCATGAACGAGTATCCCGTCGCGCGGCACTATCGCGACGCGAAGATCCTCGAGATCGGCGAGGGCACGTCGGAAGTGCAGCTGCTGGTGGTCTCGCGGGCACTGGGGCTGACCCGGTAGCGTGGCGACCGTGACCGAGCAACGACCGCGGGGCCAGGTGCAGCGGGGCCGCTACTACGACGAACTGGAGGTCGGCGACCGCTTCCTGCACCGGCCCGGGCGCACGGTCACCGAGGCCGACAACGCGCTCTTCTCGGCGCTCACGATGAATCAGCAGGCGCTGCACGTCGATGCCGCGTATGCCGCGACGCAGCCGTTCGGCCGCCCCCTGATGAACTCGATGTGGACGCTCGCGACCCTCGTCGGGTTGTCGGTGTCGCAGCTCACGCAGGGCACGCTCGTCGCGCAGCTGGGCCTGTGCGACGTGTCGTTTCCGCATCCGCTGTTCGCCGGGGACACGCTCTACGCCGAGACCGAGATCGTCGCCAAACGGCTGTCGAACTCGCGACCCGGCGAGGGGCTCGTCACGATGGCCCACACCGGCCGCAACCAGGACGGCGTCGTCGTCGCGACCGCCACCCGCGTCGCGCTGATGCGGCTGGCGTCGGGGTCGTCGGAACCTTCTGCGGAGCCGTCGTGAGCTTCGCGCTCGGCCCCGCGCTGCTGTTCTGCCCGGCGGATCGGCCCGACCGGTACGCGAAGGCGGCCGCCCGTGCGGACGGCGTCATCCTCGACCTCGAAGACGCCGTCGCGCCCGCCGATCGCGTCGCCGCGCGCGGCGCGCTCATCGACTCCGACCTCGACCCCGAGCGGGTGATCGTGCGGATCAACCCGCTCGACTCGCCGGAGGTCGAGGCGGATCTCGCGACGCTGTCGCAGACCGACTACCGGCGCATCATGCTCGCCAAGGCCGAGTCGCCCCGGCAGATCGGTCGTCTCGACCCGCGATTCGAGGTGATCGCGCTGTGCGAGACGGCGCGCGGGGTGGCGGCATCCGAGAAGATCGCCCGCCAGCCGAACGTCTCCGCGCTGATGTGGGGCGCCGAGGATCTCGTCGCCTCGCTCGGCGGCACGTCGAGCCGCAAGAAGGGCGGGGGATACCGCGACGTGGCGCGTTACGCGCGCTCGCGCGTGCTCGTGGCGGCGGGAGCCGCGGGCATCGCGGCGATCGACGCCGTGCACCTCGACATCGCCGACGAGCGCGGGCAGCGCCGCGAGGCGAAGGATGCCGCCGCCAGCGGCTTCGCCGCCACGGCCTGCATCCACCCCGGCCAGGTCGAGGTCGTCCGCGCCGCATACCGCCCGTCCGCGGCGCAGCGGGAGTGGGCGCGCGGGGTGCTCGCCGCCGCCGACACCTCCGCCGGCGCGTTCCGCCACCGCGGGCGGATGGTCGACGAGGTCGTGCTGCGTCAGGCCCGCATCCTGCTCGCCCGCGCCGGCCGCTGACCCGGCCGCGCCTCGCGACGGGCGCCTCCTGGTGTCGCGCGCACCCGCCGGCGCCATCCGTCACGAATCGTGCCTCTTCGCCGCCGTGCCCGTGTTTTGCGCCGGATGAGCCCGGCGCGGCGAGGTGCTGCGCTGCGCTGCGCTGCGCTGCGCGGTGCGGTGCGGTGCCGGTGGCGCCATCCGTCGCAAAACGTGGTTATCGGCCGGGATGGCCGTGATTCGTGCCGGTTGAGCGTGGGCCCGTCGGCATCGTCCGTCGCATATCGTGTCTATTCCGCGGGATGGCCGTGTTTTGCGTCGGATGAGCGCTGCGCGTCGTGCCCGCGGCGACCGCTGGCGCAGGCGTGGTCCGTCGCGAATTGTGCCTATTCCGCGGGATGGCCGTGTTTTGTGCTGGTTGAGCGCGGCGCGGCGCGGCGCGGCGCCGGTGGCGCCATCCGTCGCAAACCGTGGTTATCGGCCGGGATGGCCGTGATTCGTGCCGGTTGAGCGCGGGCCCGTCGGCATCGTCCGTCACATATCGTGTCTATTCGCCGGGATGGCCGTGTTTTGCGTCGGATGAGCGCTGCGCTGCGCGGTGCGGCGTCGGTGGCGCCATCCGTCGCAAACCGTGGTTATCGGCCGGGATGGCCGTGATTCGTGCCGGATGAGCGCTGCGCTGCGCGTCGTGCCCGCGGCGGCCGCGGGCGCAGGCGTGGTCCGTCGCGAATCGTGTCTATTCGCCGCGATGGCCGTGTTTTGTGCCGGATGAGCGCGGCGAGGCACGGCGTCGGTGGCGCCATCCGTCGCAAACCGTGGCTATCGGCCGCGATGGCCGTGTTTTGCGTCGGATGAGTGGGGCGCGCGTCGTGCCCGCGGCGGCCGCTGGCGCAGGCGTGGTCGGTCGCGAATCGTGTCTATTCCGCGGGATGGCCGTGTTTTGTGCCGGATGAGCGCGGCGCAGCGCGGCACGGCGCGGCGCGGCCGCGACGGCGTCAGCCGACGGGAACGGCGGCGTAGGCGTGCAGGCTCAGGCGGTCGCGCTCGACCAGGAAGGTGTGCGTCGACGTGTTCGCCAGGCGCTCGCCCTCCCGCGGCAGCGTGTCGCCCGACGCGTGGCGGATCAGCTCGCGGATGAGTCCGCCGTGGCTGACCGCGATCACCGGGACGTCGAGCGGGGCGTGGCGGCGCCGGGCATCGCGCACGACGCGGCGGGCGGCGGCGACGGCGCGACGGCGCAGGTGCGGGGTCGGCTCGGCCTCGGGGACGTTGTCGCGGTTCCAGGCGCCGAACCGGGCGAGATACTCGGCATCCGTCAGCCCCTCGGCGACGCCGTACGAGCGCTCGCGCAGCTGCCGGTACAGGCGCGGCGGCTCGGCGCCGACGGCCGCGGCGATGGCCTTCGCCGTCTCGCGCGCCCGCGACAGGTCGCTCGCGACGACGACGGGACGGATGCCGGCGAACTGCTGCGCAAGCCGCTCGGCGACGCCCTGCGCCTGGGCGCGGCCCTCGTCGTTGAGCGGGATGTCGGTCGAGCCCTGGATGCGGCGCTGCGCGTTCCAGTCGGTCTCGCCGTGGCGCACGAGGAGGAGAGTCGTCACCCCGGAAGCCTATGTGACCGACGCTTGTCAGCGGCTGAGAGCGGTGGTGAGGGCGCTCAGGATCTCGCTCGTGCCGGCATCGATCTTCACCGTCGCGGCGCGGTCGGCGCGGGTCTCGCCGCGGTTGACGACCACGACCGGCAGGCGCCGCCGACGCGCCCGCTCGAGCAGGCGGATGCCGGAGTTCACCACGAGCGACGACCCCGCGATGAGGAGGGCATCGCTGGCGGCGAGGAGCTGCTGGGCCTCCTGGAACTTCACCGCCGGGATGTACTCGCCGAAGAAGACGACGTCGGGCTTGAGTACGCCGTCGCACACACTGCACGCGGGCACGACGAAGCCGTCGCTGGATGCCGGCAGCACGTCGCCGTCGGGGCCGAGCTCGACGGCATCCGGAGTCGTGATCCAGGGGTTGTCGGCCTCGACGCGGTGCGCGAGGTCGCGACGGTCGAACACCTGGCCGCAGTGCGTGCAGATCACGCGGCGCATGGTGCCGTGCAGCTCGACGACGCGGCGGCTGCCGGCGCGCAGGTGCAGGCCGTCGACGTTCTGGGTGACGACGCCGGTCGCGATGCCGGCGTGCTCCAGCGCGGCGAGGGCGTCGTGGCCGGCGTTGGGGTCGGCGCTCGCGAACGCCCGCCAGCCGAGGTGGCTGCCGACCCAGTAGCGGCGTCGCGCGGCCTCGCTCGAGAGGAACTGCTGCGCCGTCATCGGGGTGCGCGTGCGCGATCCCTTGCCGCGGTAGTCGGGGATGCCCGAATCCGTCGAGACGCCCGCGCCGGTGAGCACCGCGATGCGACGGCCGGACAGTGCGTCGATCGCCCGATCGAGCGCGACGGAGGTCTGTGCGTCGAACTCCAGCACGGTGGACATGCTGCGAGCCTACGCGCCTCGTTTTTCGGGCATGTTACGCGTGCCCGTGCGATGACATGCGACCATGAGGCCATGCCTGTGGTGCGCATCGATGAGCCGGCCGACGACCGGCTGACCGATTACCGCGACCTCACCGACGTCGCGCTGCGGCGGGTGCTCGAGCCGGCCGGAGGCCTGTACATCGCCGAGTCGGCGAAGGTCATCGCCCGGGCCGTCGCCGCCGGGCACCGCCCCCGCTCGGTGCTCGTGCAGGAGAAGTGGCTCGCCGATGCGGCGCCGCTCGCGGGCGACGCGCCGGTGTACGTCGTGAGCGACGACGTCGCCGAAGCGCTGACCGGCTACGCCGTGCACCGGGGCGCGCTGGCCGCGATGCACCGGCCCGCGCTGCCGTCGGTGGCCTCCGTCGTCGCGGGCGCGCGGCTCGTCCTCGTGCTCGAAGACATCGTGGACCACACCAACGTCGGGGCGGCGTTCCGCGCCGCGGCGGGCCTGGGCGCCGATGCCGTGCTCGTGAGCCCGCGCTGCGCTGACCCGCTGTACCGGCGGAGCGTCCGGGTGTCGATGGGCACGGTGTTCCAGGTGCCGTGGACGCGACTTCCCGCGGGGTGGGGTGAGGCCCGCGGCATCCTGCACGACGCCGGCCTGCACCTCGCGGCGC
Organism: Microbacterium sp.; assembly: GCF_047602155.1. Lineage (GTDB taxonomy): Bacteria > Actinomycetota > Actinomycetes > Actinomycetales > Microbacteriaceae > Microbacterium. The sequence continues at coordinate 2,434,619 of NZ_JASGHZ010000001.1, forward strand.
TCGCGCTCGCCGACGGTGCCGTGCCGCTGGATGCGTTCGCCGCGGGCCGGCCGGAGCGGGTCGCACTCGTGCTGGGCGCCGAGGGCGACGGCCTGTCGCGGCACGCCATGGATGCCGCCGACACCGTCGTCACCATCCCGATGGCCGGCGGGGTGGATTCGCTCAACGTCGCCTCGGCCGCTGCCGTCGCCCTGTGGGCTCTGAGGTAGGGGGCCTTGAGGTAGGCGGTCGTTGAGCGAGCGCAGCGAGACGAAACGCCCGGGTCAGACCGGACGACCCGGCCCGGCCGCGCGGTCGCGACCCGGCGCCTCGGTGATCACCGGCAGCGGATCGGGGCGCTTGGCGGTGACGTTGTCGCCCGACGACTGGTGGCGCAGGCGCCGCAGCACCCACGGCACGAGGTGCGCGCGCGCCCAGACGAGGTCGTTCCCGCGCGCCTCGCGCCAGGTGAGCGTCGGCAGCGGGTCGGGCTGCAGCGGCTGCAGGTCGTTGGGCACGTTGAGCGCGCGCAGCACCATCCGTGCGACCTCGTGGTGGCCGAGCGCGTTGTAATGCAGGCGGTCGTCGTCGAAGAAGCGCATGTCCTGCACCTCTTTGAGGGCCCACTGGTCGGCGACGATGCAGTCGTACCGGTCGGCGATGCCGCGGATGTTCTCGTTGTAGATCGCGACGCGGCCCCGGATGCCGCGGAACACCGGCGTGAAGTCGGTGTCGATCCCGGTGAACACGACGACCGTCGCGCCCTGAGAGCCGAGACGGGCGACGGCATCCTCGAACTGGGCGGCGACGGCATCCGGATCGCCGCCGGGCCGGATGACGTCGTTGCCGCCGGCCGAGAAGGTGACGAGGTCGGGGGTGAGCGCGAGCGCGGCCTCGACCTGGTCGGCGATGATCTGCCCGATGAGCTTGCCGCGCACGGCGAGGTTGGCGTAGGCGAAGTCGTCGACCTGCGAGCCGAGCACCTCGGCGACCCGGTCGGCCCAGCCGCGGTGGCCGTCGTCGGTGCCCGGAATGGGGTCGCCGATGCCCTCGGTGAACGAGTCGCCGATCGCGACCATGCGGCGCCACGGATGCGCCTGCTCGTTGGGGACGTACGGTGAGCGGTGCCGGTCGGGGGTGGGTTCGTTTCTGCGCATGACGCTCCTGACTGTTTGCGGGACTTTTGGTCCGCTCCGAGGGTACCCGCACTGCGAGGTCCGAGGGTGTCGCGGGGCGTCACAGGGCGTCGGAGGGTTCGTCTATCGTGGTCACTCGTGGACGGACAGCAGCAGGAGCACTTCGGCAGCTTCGCCGCCGAGCACCTGTCGCCGTCGTTCCCGCAGCGCGCCCCATGGGGAACGGCACAGAACCTGCGCGCGTGGCAGGCCGAGGCCCTCGAAGCCTACTTCGCCGCCGACGGACCGGACGGCGTCGGATGCGGTCCGCGCGACTTCCTCGCGGCCGCCACCCCGGGCGCCGGCAAGACGACGTTCGCGCTGCGGCTGGCATCCGAGCTGCTGCGCCGGGGTGTCGTCGACCGCGTCGTGGTGGTGGCGCCGACCGAGCACCTGAAGACGCAGTGGGCCGACGCGGCGGCGCGGGTCGGCATCCGTCTCGATCCGCGCTTCAGCAACCGGCAGCGGATGCACGCGCGGCAGTTTCACGGCGTCGCCGTGACGTATGCGCAGGTCGCGGTGAAGGCGTCGGTGCACCGCCACCTCGTCGACGACGCCCGCACCCTCGTCGTCCTCGACGAGGTGCATCACGGCGGCGACGCGCTCAGCTGGGGCGACGCGCTGCGCGAGGCGTACGGCCGCGCGACGCGGCGACTGCTCCTGTCGGGCACGCCGTTCCGCAGCGACACGGCGCCCATTCCGTTCGTGGAATATCACCCGAACGAGAAGGGCATCCGCCTGTCGCGCACCGACTACAACTACGGTTACGGGCGGGCGCTCGCCGACGGCGTCGTGCGTCCGGTGCTGTTCCTCGTCTACGCCGGCAAGATGCGCTGGCGCACGAAGGCGGGTGACGAACTCGAGGCCCACCTCGGCCAGGACAACACGAAGGACGTCACGGCGCAGGCGTGGCGGACCGCGCTCGACCCCGAGGGCGACTGGATCCCGGCGGTGCTCCGCAGCGCCGACCGGCGGCTTTCGGAAGTGCGCCAGGACGTGCCGGATGCCGGGGGTCTCGTCATCGCGACCGACCAGACCGCCGCACGGGCCTACGCCGCGATCCTGCGCGAGATCACCGGCGAGGCGCCGACGGTCGTCCTCTCGGACGACAAGGCGGCGTCGGGGCGCATCGAGACGTTCGGGCAGGCGACCACCCGGTGGATGGTCGCGGTGCGGATGGTGTCGGAGGGGGTCGATGTGCCGCGCCTCGCCGTCGGGGTGTACGCGACGAGCGCATCGACGCCGCTGTTCTTCGCGCAGGCGGTCGGCCGGTTCGTGCGGGCGCGGCGGCGTGGGGAGGCGGCATCCGTCTTCCTGCCGAACGTGCCGGTGCTGCTGGCGCTCGCGGGGGAGCTGGAGCGTGAGCGCGACCACGCCCTGGACCGCGACCGCGACGACGACGGCCTCGACGACGAGCTGCTGGATGCCGCCGAGCGCGAGGAGAAGGCCTCGGACGAGCTCGAGCAGGAGTTCAGCTATCAGGCTCTCGGCTCGATCGCGCACTTCGACCGGGTCGTCTACGACGGCAAGGAGTTCGGTCAGCTCGCCGTGCCGGGCACGCCCGAGGAGGAGGAGTTCCTGGGCCTTCCGGGGCTGCTCGAACCCGAGCACGTGCACGAGCTGCTCATGCAGCGGCAGGCCAGGCAGGGGCGGCACCGGCGGGCGCGTGAGGCGCGCGAGGGCGCCGCCGCGGAGGCCGGCGATGTCACGGAGGGCGCGCTGCCGCCCGCGCTGCACCGCACGCTGCGCGAGCAGCGGCAGCTGCTCAACAGCCTCGTCGGACTGTACGCGCGGCAGAGCGGCGAGCCGCACGGCGCCGTGCACGCCGAGCTGCGGCGCATCTGCGGCGGGCCCGAAGTCGCCCGCGCGACGGTCGCGCAGCTGCAGGCGCGCATCGAGGTGCTGCGCGCCCGCGTCCGCGCCTGAGCCCTCGCGCCCCGCGCAGTGGCGAAGCGCGGTTCGGAGCCCCGAAATGCTGGCAATGTCGCCGCGGATGCCGAGGGCGCCCCGCCCCGCCGATACCGTGGAACCCCGTGAGCACACCCCCTGAACCGACCGCGAAGGACCGCCGCCGCTGGGCGCGCTACCTCGTCGACGAACGCAGCGAGGCTCAGGTCTACCGCGAGCTGGCCGGACGGCGTGAGGGCGAGGAGCGCGAGATCCTGCTCGCCCTCGCCGACGCCGAGGGCCGACACGAGGCGCACTGGCTGGCGCTGCTCGGCGGTGAGCCGGCGAGGCTGCCGTCGCCGAGCCCGGGCTCGAGGCTGCTTGGGTGGATGGCGGGGCGCTTCGGCTCGATCTTCGTGCTCGCGCTCGCTCAGAACGCCGAGGGCCGCTCGCCGTACGGCACCGAGCCGTATGCCACGGCGACGATGGTCGCCGACGAGAAGATCCATCGCGAGGTCGTGCGTGGTCTCGCCGCGCGGGGCCGCCGGCGGCTGTCGGGCACCTTCCGCGCCGCCGTGTTCGGTGCGAACGACGGGCTCGTGTCGAACCTCGCGCTCGTGATGGGCATCGGAGCGACCGGCGTCGGGTCGCAGTTCGTGCTGTTCAGCGGCATCGCGGGCCTGCTCGCCGGCGCCCTGTCGATGGGCGCGGGGGAGTACGTCTCGGTGCGCTCGCAGCGTGAGCTGCTCGATGCCACCGAGCCGAGCGACTACGCCGACGACGCGCTGTCCGACCTCGATCTCGACGCCAACGAGCTCGCGCTGGTGTACCGGACGCGCGGCGTGCCCGAGGCCGAGGCTCTGGAGCGTGCCCGCCGGAAGGTCGAGGCCGCGAAAGCAGGGCAGCCGATCGCGTCGCGCCACGCGACGGATGCCGGGGGCCACCACGAGGTCGTCGGCAGCGCGCTCGGGGCCGCGGCATCCAGCTTCCTGTTCTTCGCCTCGGGGGCTGTCGTTCCCGTGCTGCCGTGGATCTTCGGGCTCAGCGGCGTCGCCGCCGTCGTGCTGGCGCTCGTCCTCGTCGGCCTCGCGCTGACGGCGACCGGCGCAATGGTCGGGCTGCTCTCCGGCGTGTCGCCGCTGCGTCGCGGCCTGCGGCAGCTCGCGATCGGCTACGGTGCTGCCGCCGTCACCTATCTGCTGGGTCTGCTGTTCGACGTCTCGATCGGGTAGTGGCCCGATTGCCGGTTGCGAGGAGGGACGTGCTAAGGTCGATCCTTGGTTGCGACAACCGAAACCACTCTGCGCGGGTGGCGGAATAGGTAGACGCGCTAGCTTGAGGTGCTAGTGCCCGTATAGGGCGTGGGGGTTCAAGTCCCCCCTCGCGCACGAATGGAAAATGGCCTCTGACCTGGGGTTTAGATCACCGGGTTGGGGGTCATTTTCGTGCCATATGCTGAGATATGTGCTAAGCCCCACCGAGATGGGCCGCGAAGCGGTCTGCTGCGGCTTTCTGCATCGTTGGGTTGACATGGCTGTAGATGTTCATCGTGGTGGTGATGGTGGAGTGCCCCAGACGCTCCTGTACCACCTTGGGATGCTCGCCCAACTCCAGCAGGAGTGTGGCGTGCGTGTGGCGCAGCCCCTTGATCGTCACGCGGGGCAGCGTCGGGTGTAGCTTGGCGAGCCACTTCATGCGGCGATCCCAGCGGCTCGTCATGGCGTCGGGTGAGCGCAGCTTGCCCTCGTCGTCACCGAACACATAGGCATCGGCCCCCGCGAGCTTGAACGACACTTCGGCGCGTGCGACCTTGTAGGAGGCGAGCACTTTGAGGGTCGCGGCGTCCACGTCGATCACGCGGGCGTTGCCCGTCTTGGTGGTCTTGGTGGTCGTCCAGTCCTCGGTGTTCACCGCTCGCCGGATGCTGACCCTGCCAGTTCTGGAGTTGATGTCGTTCCATCTGAGCGCGAGAGCTTCCGAGCGTCGCATTCCTGTGTAGGCGATTAGTCGCCACAGCGGGAACAGCTCGTCTTGCAGTTCCTTCTCGTTCCAGGCGAGGAACGTCTGCAACTGCTCGCCCGTCCACGTCACGATCTCTGGTTTCTGCGCCCGCACCTGTGATGACTTCGGGGCGTTCACGGTGCGCTTCTTCTTCGCCGGGTTGACCTGGATCAGCCCGTCGTCGATAGCGGCGTCGAGGATCGCGCCGAGGACGACATGCACCTTGTGGATGCTGTTGGCCGACAGTGGCTTGCCTTTGCCGTACTCGTCCTTGCGCCCGCTCTTCTCCAACTCCCGGTAGTGGGAGCCGATCCGGGTGGCGGTGAGCTTGTCGATCCTGATGTGGCCCAGGTCGGGGGTGATGTGGTTGCGGATGATCTTCCGATACCCCTTGATCGTGGAATCGGCCAGCCGCAAGCTCGACACCCAATGCTCGGCGTATACGCCGACCGTGGGGGTCTTGCCCTGGAACTTCTCGTTCCTCGCTTTCTTCCGCAGCGCCTCGGTGAGCGCGGCCTGTGCTTCTTCGAGGTCGGTGAATCCGCCACGGGTCAGCCGCTTCTCGCCAAGCTCGGGCTTCTCGGGGTCGATCAGCACATAGATCTGGAACTTCCACCGCCGCCCTTTGCGGGTCTGGTAGTCGCCCAGCGATCCCTGATGACGAGACCGGGAACGTCGCTGCTGCTTATACTTCACCCCCTCAACGCTGCTCGCGGCCGCCTTATCGGGCGGCGGGTTACTGGCTGGTGCCATAGCCCCGCTCCTTTCTCTCCTGGTGGTTCGTTACTCGAATGCGAGCGAGGCATTCGGGTCGAGCTGCAACAACCTGCCGGTGGCGTGTTCCTCGCGCGCTGTCTGCACGTCGTAGCGTTCCTGGTACACCTCGCGCGGCGTGATACCGACCTGGCCGCGGTCGTACTTGGCGAGCATTTCCTCGGCCCAGCGCGCCGAGTTGATCGCCTGGAAGCGTTGCTCTTTCCAGTAGCGCACCAAGTCCTCGGTGGTGAGCTTCACGGCACCTGCGACCCATGCCTGAATCTCTTCGAGCAGGAACGACTCGGGCACCCCGGTCAGCGTGACCGCCTCAGCAGGCGGCGTGAGGAGTGCTGCGGGTGTGGTGCGGAGGATGTAGGCCAGGGCGGTGAGGTCGTCCACGTCTACGCGCCGGTCGCCGTTCTCGATCTTGCTGATCCCCGACGGGGCGAGCTTCCGGCCCGCCTCGGTCATCAGCCGGGCGGCGGTGCGCACGTTCATGCCGATGGCCTGGCGTGCGGTGCGGAGGTTCTGGGCGACGTGCTCGTGCGTGATTCCGGCGGGGTTTCCCCGCACTCGTTCTGTTTCCATACTAGGAACGTACATGCCCGCTCTTGACTCGTCAAGCACCGTACTGTACTTTATTGGGAACTCTAGACGCTTGATGAGGAACGGCAGGCAGGGTGACGAGAGACATATCGGTGACGCTGGACGACTTACGGGCCTCCCGTAACGCGGTCATTACGCGGGCGGAGGCTGCGGCGGCGCTCGGGGTCGATCCCCGCACGATCACGGCGAGCATCGACAACGGGTCGATCCCGTCCGTGAAACTCGGCAGACGGGTCGTGATCCCGCGAGAAAAGTTCTTGGCGCTCTTCGCAGACACCACGCCCAACGGTTCGTAGTCGGCACACTGCGGTGATGCCGAATCGACACCACCCCGCTCACAACGTGATGAGCGGTGACGCGCCGGATTCGTAGTTCTGCGCGCCCGACGCCTACGACTGGGGGCGTTCCGCAACGATCATCGGCACCGTCGATACCTTCATCGCCCAGCGAGCGGCCGCGGGCGAGACCCACCCGGCCAACTCCATCGCCAGCGCGTTGTCCTTGAGAAGATCACGCTGGTGGATCGGCTCGTGGTGCGCGGCGCGGTTGCGCACGAAGTTCAACTGCTGCAACCGGAAGGCGACATCCCGCTGACGCTGACGCAGATTCGAGTCGCCGAAGGGGAAGGCCAGATGTACGGCGGGAACCCAGAGCGAAGTGAGATAGCGGGCCTCCGCGAGATAGCGCCAGAATCCCAACGTCAGCTCCGCAACCACGCGCCCGTGAACCTCTGGGCGGCGACCTCGAAGCGTCGCACGATCACGCGCCTTGGCGATGTCGGCGCGTCCACGCGAGTCGAGCGGAGCCGCGTCAAGCCAGGAACGGCCACCCGCTCGGGTGCGCGCCCACTCTCGCAATTGCTGGTCGATCGCGTTCCTCGTGATGACTTCCACGATGGAACTCAGCTCAATGATGCTCGCGGAGGCACGCATGTTCCACTCGTAGAGCGCGAATGCCTCGGCAGTCGTGCCACCCGTGGCGCGCACATACGACCCGAGACGCTCCGCTGTCACCAGTGACAGGAGGTCGTCGTAGTCGCTTTCCGAGAACTCATCCATTGCGATTGATTTTATCGGGGCACCGGCTAAGATAGACGACGAAGACCCCGGAACGATCCCTGGCTACGCCACATCGCCGGGGTTTCGTCTTGCCCCGCCCCGCCGTATTAGAGGCCCGTGCCGGGTTCAGCGCGCTACAGCCAGAGTCCTCGGCTGGGCAGTGCCTGGCCTGGGGAGGCTCGATGGTGGCTCGGGTTGTAGAGGGCAGCACGTCGCTGCTCGGCTTGCTGCGCTTCGCGGGCGGCTTCAGCGGCGCGGGTCTGCTCGATTCGTGCGACTGCCTCGGTGGGGGTGAGCGAGCGCAGTAGCTCGGACTCTGCTCTCGCGTCCTTCGCGGTCTGTGCTGCGCTCTCCGCGCGCTGTGCAGGGTCGGTGCTCAGGTAGGCCTCGCGATTGCGAAACACCTGCTCTGCGCCGAAGACGCGACCGAACGCCGCCAAGCGTGCCGTCTGTGCCCGCTCGGGCCTGCTCAAGACTTCGTCACGCGCCGCTCGGCGCTCCTGCTCGGCCTCGACCGCGCGGGGGTCGGCGTCGATCTTCGGGCGGGTGACTCGCTCGACCCAGGTGTCGGCGCGTTCGTTCCACCACGGTAGCTCACCCCACTCGCTCGCCACCTGCTGGCGCGCTTCATGAGTTCGCATCTTGGCGGTCTCATGCTCGTCGCGAGCGCGGCGTTTCCCGAACCACGATGATCCCCGCACCTGTTCACCTGCGGCCTGCTCGGCGGCTTCGGCCTCCTGCCACTCTGCGAGCGTCAACCTCGCTGCCGAAACGATCGGAGCGGTGACCTCGACACGCACCCGCTCGGCGTGCTGCTTTGCCGTCTGCTCGGCTGCTCTGGCGGCCTCGCGTATTGCTGTCTCGCGCTGGTTCAGATCGGCGAGGGCGGTGCTGACCCGCCGCCAGCGTTCAGCCTGCACCTCAGCGGTCGCGGCCCGCTGCTGGAGTGCGGCTATCTCGTCACTCACGAACCGCACCGGGCCGTCTGCGATCAGTCCGGCGACTTCCTCGGCAGCGCGCTGGGTCGCGTCGGCAAGGCCACGGTCGGCGCGGTCGCGTTCGATCGCCGCGACGAACTGCTGCCGGGCGTCGGCCATATCGTCGGCGACGACGTGCAGCGTGTTCCTCTCTCGACCTCTGGTCATGCCGACGTACACCGCAGCGCCGCCCATCTGCTCTCCAAGAACCGTGTGCGAGGCGGGCGCGGTGACGCCCTGCACCCCGTAGGCGGTCGCGGCGTAGGACAGGTGGGTGTGCTCGCGCACATACTCGGCGGGCAGGTGGATCGTGTGTTCGCGTTTGCGGTCGCTGTGTGCGTCGCGTACCCACAGCGAACCATCCGTCTCGACGTGTTGCACGATCCACTGCTGCCGGTTCGCCACCCCGAGGTCGGCGCTGTTCTTGCGGGTTTGGATCAGATCACCCCGCCCGATGCTCAGACCATCGCTGCCGCTCGCCGTCGTGGTGTCGTCGACGACGCCCGCGCGAGTGCGTTCGTCTCGGATGCGGTCATTCAACCGTGCCGCCTCGTCGTTCGATGCCACGGTGACGGCTTCGCCGTCTCGCCTGCTGGCGGCGAGGTGTTCGCGCAACTTGTCGGCATCCGCGTGCAGCCTAATCAGCCCGAGTTCGCGCAGGCGGTCGAACACCTGGGCGGGGTTGCGGCGGTCGCGCATCTGCACGGTGACTTCGGCGTATTCGGGGTTGGTGAAGCGGTGTACCTCGGCCATGTCGAACGTGCGCCCCCGTAGTTGTGCGGCCATGTCGAGCACGTCGCCTCTGCCGACTGCGGGCAGTTGCGCGCGATCCCCGACGAGCGCGAGCGTTGCGCCAGTCTCGGCGGCGACGGTGAACAGGGCGAGGGTGGTGTCTTGGTCGAGCATCCCCGGGCCTTGACCCTCGATCGTGGACACGGTGTCGTTTCGTTTATGCCGCTTCCGTGAGGGTAGCTGACTTCGCGGCCGCGTAGGCGGTTTCGTAGGTGTTCGGGGTGATCTGGCCGATCGCGGAGTGGCGTCGGCGGGTGTTGTAGCGGTTTGCCCAGCGGAACACGGCGCGGTAGGCGGTGGCCTGCTCGGGGAACGCGGTAGCGCCTTCGAGGAGTTCGCGTTTCAGTGCGGCGTTGACGCTCTCCGCCAGTGAGTTGTCGGCACTCGACCCCACCGCGCCCATGGACTGCGTGACCTTCAGCCGTTCGCAGAGCTCGGCGTAGGCCTTCGAGGTGTAGACCGATCCGTGGTCGCTGTGGAACACGGTGCCGGCCAGCGACCCGCGATCACGGGCCGCTGCGTTCAGGGCGTCTTCGACGAGTTCGGTGCGCATGTGGTCGGCGATCTGCCAACCGGCGAGCTTCCGCGACCCGAGGTCGATCACGGTCGCGAGGTAGAGACTCGTGCCATCCGCGATCGGGAGGTAGGTGATATCGCCGACGTACCGGCGGTTCGGCTCACCGATCGAGAAGTCCCGACCGATGAGGTCAGGGAAGCGACGGCCAGACTGGTCAGGGATCGTCGTCTTCACCCGCCGGCGCAGCCGGATCCCGGCAAGCTTGTGCTCGCGCATCACCCGGGCGACCCGCTTGTGATTCACCCGCTCGGCGGGCGTGACGCCGTCGTTGAGGTCAGCGGTGATCCGGGGTGCCCCGTAGGCGCGGTCGCCGCCCTGGCCGGGGTCCTGCAGCACCCGGATGCGATCGGCGAGGGCCGCGTCGTCGGCCGCGCGAGCGGCGCGTCCCGGCGCTGCGGCAAGCCACGCGTAGTACGACGACCTTCCGATCTCGATGACCTCACACAACCGCTTCACGCAATAGGCGTCCTTGTGGTCCTCAACGAACTGGAAGCGGTTCACCAGTTCGTCTCCCCGGCGAAATACTTCGCCGCCTGACGGAGAATGTCCCGCTCCGTCTCCAGCTTGCGTTTCTCCGCCTCGGACGCGGCCAGCTCGGCCTCGAGCCGGATGATCCGTGCCGCCTGCGACTCCGACCGCCCCGACGCCGGCACCGACGTCGAAGCAGTCGTTGTCCCGGTGCCGTGCTTCTCGACCCATTCCCGCAACGCGCCGCGGGAGATCCCGAGGTCCGCCGCGATGCCCTTCACCGTCGCACCAGGCGTGGACTCATACAAATCCACCGCCCGCTGCCGGAAATCATCCGTGTAGTTCTTCCTTGCCATCCCTTGGATTCTCGCTTCCCCAGCGCCGTGCTGGAATCAGCGTGTCCAAGATCAGGGGTCAAGGGCCGTTGTCACGCGCGCCGTGCAGATCACCTGCAAGGCTGAGATTCGAGCCGCTGGGCTGTTGGTGGCGACCAACCGGGCGCGCCACACGAGCCGGATCGCCGGTTTCCATGACGCTGTACGGTTCGCAGAACGAGAGGGCATTGCTGAGTATCATCCCGCTTTGGCTATCAACTCCACGATGCAAGAGGACGACGAACCGAGCGCCGATGACAAACGAGTCGCCGCCGCTCTCTCGGAGACTGTAGGGCTGTTCGTGTCTGCGGGCTGGGATGCGGTGCTTGTGATTGATTGCGTTGAGCATGTGGCGTATCGGCTTGGTGATTTAGGGTCACGAGCAACTGCGGTCGAGTCGCTACGCCGCGACCGCGCAGTGCCGGTGCTGCTCGGGGTGCCCTCACGATCATGGGGAGTTCTCTTGCGGGTCATGCTTGGCCACCCCGAGCCGAAGCACCAAGGCACCCCGATAGGTGACGGCGTTCGGCTGCGCTTACTCAGCGGTGAGCCGCTGGAATCTCTGAGCGAGGATGCCGCGTTGGGCAAGATGATCCGCGCAGCTGCCCCCAGCAGAAAACTTGCGGCGTGAAGTTCGCGCGGGCGAGGCGACGCGGCCGCAGGGCACACGGCGCATTTCATGTGCTAACTCATGTGCTACCGACGCTGCTAGGTCGTGAATCGCAATGCAGTTATCCACAGGCAGACTTCGCAGAAATGGCGGAATCATGCGGCAGAACGCCGATTTGCGATTTTGTGTGCGAGGGGGAACGGAACAGTTCAAGTCCCCCCTCGCGCACAGCGAAAATGGGTTCCATCGGGGCCTATTTTTCGTTATGTCCAGCGGGAACCCGGGGGCTTCCTCCGTGATGTCGGACGTGCTGCGTAGACTGAACTCACGAAGCCGACCACAAGGAGGCACCTATCATGGCGACGAAGACTCGCGTGTCCGAGGCGCACGTTCAGCGTGTTCTCGCTGAGGTGCAGGCCGGGCAGCAGACCGCCGGTGAGGAAATGACCCCCGAGGGGCTGGAGCTTCTTGCCCGCCAGGTGCGCGGCGAGATCACCGTGGACCAGGCTGTCGAAGCGATCGCCGTCCGCACGCGCGCACGCCTGGCCGCTTGCACCGCCTGAACCGTTCGGCGTCGCGATGCCTGATCGGTACACCTATCCGGGCAGCGATGTTCTGGTCAACAGGTTCGGCATCACCGACTACGACGACTGGAAAGATGCTGAGCCTGACTTCATCGGTGCCCGCATGGGTGCGCTCCGCGAACACCCCATCGCGGGCGGTTTCGATCTGCCGCACTTGCAGGCGGTTCATGCCTACCTGACGCAAGATATGTACTCCTGGGGTGGCGAGATTCGTACCACCGACACGCACCCTGGCGGCACCGGCATCGCGCATTGCCGACCACAGTTCATCGTTCCCGAGACGGAGCGCGTGTTCGGCGCACTCGCTGAGCGTGACTACCTGCGTGGCCTCGACGCGGATGCGTTCTCGGACGGCCTGGCGTGGGTGTGGGGCGAGACGACCGCGATTCACCCGTTCCGCGACGCGAACACACGCAGTCAGCATGTCTTCTTCAACCAGCTCGCCCGCGATGCCGGATGGGTGATCGACTGGTCACAGATCCCCGGCGACGTGTTCGCCCACGCCCGCACCCTCGCCATCGTGGAGGATCACTCCGGGCTTGACGCGCTGATCCGCCCGAACCTCATCACCGTCGAAGACGCCATACGCTCAGACCGTCTCAGGGCGAGCCTAGACGAGCACGCGCAAGGCGTCACCACGCGCCGGACGGTGCGCGACCCCGAGACGTTGGATCGCGCGCTCGACGCCGCCCGGCAGCACCGACGGAACCTCCCGCCGCCCGATGCGTTCGGTGGTGCGTCGCCTCGTGATCCGCGCGGCGCTCCCTCGCCCGGCCTATAAGCCCAGTCCCGGGCCGCCATGATGCGGCTCTGTGCGTGCCACTGAGCGTGAAAAGCCGGCGATTCTAGAATCGGCAGGGTGGACATGGCGACTGAGCGTGTGGCGGGGCGTGAGACGCTGCGTGCTCGGTTCTCGATGCCGTCGAGGGTTCAAGGGTGGCCTCTCAGCCTCGGGGTGCTGCTCTTTTCGCTGGCCGTCTTCGCGGGCTTGTGGCTCACAGTCCTCGTCTCCGCCGGATGGCGGTGGCCGCAGTTGATGCTCGGTGCCATGGCGGTGCTGGGTGCCGTGCTCAGCAGGTGGGTGCCGTTCACTGGCGCGCTTCTGGCGGGGGTCGCGACAGCGGTTGCAGGGGGATTCGGCGTGACTGCTGATCCCTTTCTCCTGGCGGGCGTCGGGGTGTTCTCTGTCGCCGAGCGGCGCGGGTCACGTCGGTTCCCGTGGTGGTTGTTCGCCGCCTGCGCTCTGCTGGCACTCGCGGCGTTGGTGCTGGGGAATCCGCCCGGTGCTCAGGAGTTCGAGGTTCGGATGCGGGGTGTCCTGCTGAGCGCCGTCGTGCTCGTCGCTGCGTGGGTGCTCGGTGTACGGACGCGTCAGGTACGTCAAGAGGCCGCTGCTCGTGCTCGGACAGAGGAGCGGTTGCGCCTGGCGCGAGATGTTCACGATGTGCTCTCGCACTCGCTCGGCGTGATCGGCGTTCGTGCTGGTGTGGCAGCGCACGTCACCGCTCTCGGTGAGGTCGAGCTGCGGGAAACGCTACGAGAAGTGGAATCGCAGGCGCGAAGCTCGTTGGCGGAGTTGAAGGGGTTGCTGCAACGTGAACGCGCCGACGAGACAGAAACGACCACGGCTTCACTGCCTCTGACTGGCCTCCTTCGCGACGTCGCGAACACGGCCGAACGGTCGGGGCTGCGCGTCGAACTGGACTGTTCCGAGAGTCTTGACAGGTTGCCGGTCATCGTCCGCACGACGGTGTATCGCGTCGTCCAGGAAGCGGTGACAAACAGCATCCGGCACGCGGCGGCATCCACGCTCCACATTTGTGCGGTGTGGGCCGATGCGACGGTGGAGGTGACAGTCCGTGACGACGGTATCGGCGCAAGAGATGGTGTCCGTGAAGGGCACGGGCTGACCGGGATGCGAGAACGGGTCGCGCTTGCGGGCGGTCATCTCAGGATCGACCTGACCTCTGAGGGGTTCGCGGTGACGGCTCGTCTCCCGCTCTCGGACGAAAACGCGGGGCAGGCGGGAGCATGATCCGGGTACTGATCGCCGACGACGAGACCGCGATCCGCTCCTCGCTGCGTTTCCTGGTGGCGCACGAAGCGGGCATGGAAGTGGTCGCCGAAGCCGCTGACGGGCAAGAGGCTGTCGAACTGGCACGAGCGCATCGGCTGGATGTGGTGCTCATGGACGTGCAGATGCCGCGGATGACCGGGCTTGACGCGACCCGGTTGCTCTGCGCCGAACCGTCCGGGCCGCGGGTGATCGTGCTGACGATGTTCGATCTGGACGAGTACGTGTTCGAGGCTCTGCGGGCCGGTGCGTCGGGGTTCCTGCTCAAGAACAGCCCGCCGGGTGACGTGCTGCGTGCGATCCGAGTCGCGCACGACGGGGAAGCGCTGCTCGCGCCGGAAGTGACGAGGCGGCTGATCGACCGCTTCACCGGTTCGCCACGCGATGCCGGGGCTGATCGTGGTGTGGGTCGTCTCACGGAGCGGGAACGGGAGACGCTGCGACTGATCGGACGCGGCCTGTCGAACGCCGAGATCGCTGCGGCGCTGTTCGTCACCCAGACCACGGTGCGTACCTACGTCAGCCGCATCCTCTCCAAGCTCAGCGCGCGCGACCGTGCGCAGCTCGTCGTGGCTGCCTACGAATCGGGGTTGGTCGGCGCGCTGTCGCCTGAGTGAGCCGGGATTGTCGACTCTCGCAGACTGACGCAAGCTGCTGTTCCCGGTTGGCTGGGATGCATGATCGAAGTCAGCCATCTCGTCAAACGCCACGGCCCGCGCGCAGTCGTAGATGACGTCAGTTTCACCGCCGCGGCGGGCCGGGTCACCGGGTTCCTCGGCCCGAACGGCGCGGGAAAGTCGAGCACGTTGCGCATCCTGCTCGGCCTGGACCGGGCGACCTCCGGCACCGCTCTGATCGGCGGGAAGCCCTACCGCTCCCTGAACCGGCCGCTGCTGCACGTCGGGGCGATGCTCGACGGCCCCGGCGCGAACAAGGGCCGAACCGCCAGGGCGCACCTGCGCTGGGTGGCGCAGTCGAACGCGATCCCCGCGGCCCGCGTGGACGAGGTGCTCGCGCTCACGGGCTTGCAGGATGCGGCGAAGAAGCGGATCGGCGGGCTCTCGCTGGGCATGGGGCAGCGCCTGGGGATCGCGACCGCGCTGCTCGGCGACCCCGAGGTGCTGGTGCTCGACGAGCCGACGAACGGCCTCGATCCCGACGGCATCCGGTGGATGCGCCGATTCCTGCGCTCACTCGCCGACGCAGGCAAGGCCGTGCTCGTGTCGAGCCACCTGATGAGCGAGATGGAGGACACCGCCGACGACTTCGTGGTGATCGCCAAGGGCAAGGTCGTGGCCTGCGGTACAGGGGCAGAGGTCACAGGCGTACACGCGAGCCTGGAAGATGCGTTCTTCGCGCTCACCGACGAACACACCGAATACCGTGCGGCGAGCGAGTACCCCGAAACCCGGGATGCCGGGGGTCGGGGATGATCGCGCTCATCCGTTCGGAGACGACGAAACTGCTCACCGCGCGAGGGATCTGGATTCTTGCGCTGGTGACGGTGTTCGGCACGTTGCCGATGGCGTGGACGAACTCGGCGTCCACCGCTGATCTGCCCGCGGACAGCAAGCTGCTGTTCTCATCGGTTCCGATCCCGCCCGAGTACCAGGGGTTCGAGATGGCCGGGTTCGGGTATGTGCTCGTCGTCGCGCTGGCCGCGCTTTGGGCGGGAAGCGAGTACGGGGGCTGCAAGCAGATTCGTACCACACTTCTTGCCACCCCGAAGCGGTTGCGCGTCTTCCTGGTGAAGACCGCGCTGCTGGCCGCACTCGTCGCACTCGTCGCGTTCGTGACCATGACCGGCACCATCGTCATCACCCACGCCGCCGGGAGCACCGGGGTCGATCCGTGGGCGTTGACGCCCGCGATCTGGGCGCACATCGGCGGCGTCACCCTCGCCTGGACATTGACCGGACTGATCGCCTTCGCGGTCGGCGTCATCGCCCGCACCGCGATCCTGCCGCTCATCCTGATCGTGCCGCTCGTGATCGGCGTCGGCGACTTCCTCGCCGGATTCTGGGCCGGAGCGAGGTTCCTTCCGACAACGGCCGGAGCGTCGATGTACAACGACCCGGCATCCGGCATCTTCCTCGCCCCCGCGACCGGCGCGCTCGTCCAAGCCTGCTGGGCGCTCGTCCTTCTCACGATCGCAGCCGTGTCCTTCACCCGTCGAGACCTCTGAGGACGCAGATATGACCCGGATCGGCTTCCGCCACACCCTGCACGCCGAACTCACCAAGACCCTGACGCTCCGCAGCGTGCAGGGAACGCTCGCCGCCGCGCTCATCGTGCCCGCACTCCTCGCACTTGCGTCAGGACTCTCCTTCGACGCGGCCCGCGGGGCGCAGATACCTCTCGAATCGCGCGGCTTCGAGACGGCCGGATTCGGACAGCCCCTCGTGATCCTCCTCGCTGCTCTCATCACCGGCACCGAATACCTCGACGGACAACTCCGGAGCACGCTCACAGCCACCCCGAGACGCGGGCGGGTGCTCGCTGCGAAACTGCTCATCGCGGCGGGATTCGGCGCGGTGATCGGGTGGATCGCGATCGGACTCGCCGTCCTCGTCGAGCGCGCGGCCCTCGGCCAGCACGGAGTCGCCGTCGACCACTTCACGACCGGGATGGGCTGGAACCTGCTCGGGGTCGGCGTCAACTACGCCCTGATCTCGCTGCTCGCCGCAAGCATCACGATCCTCGCTCGCACTTTCATCGTGACCCTCGTCGTGCTGGTGCCGCTCGTCCTCGGCGTCACCATCTCCCTCGTCGGCGTCCTCCCGATCGTGAAGTATCTGCCCGACCTCGCGGGCATCCAGCTCCTCATGCCGTACCCCGGCATCGACCTGCTCGACCCGCTCACCGGCGGCATCGTCATGGCGTCGTGGGCGCTGCTGTTCTGCGCCCTCGCCTGGGCGCGCTTCCGCATCCGCGACACCCCTGCCACATAGGTTCACCGTCGTGGTGACGGTGGAGTGCCCGCGGCGTTCCTGCACGATCTCGGGCGGCACTATCCCCTCGGTGAAGATCGACCGACGTGTGGTGATCCCGCGAGAGAAGTTCCTGGCCCTGTTCGCTGACGTGCCTGGCCGACGAGCAGCGGCGCGTATGCGAGTGAGAGCGAAGTCGTCCGTGACGGTCTGCGCGCTGTTCGCTCGCGAGGAAGCCGTCGAGACCTGGCTGCGCACCGAGGTCGTCGCCTCCTACGACGAGTTGCGCGCCGATCCGTCGCGGGCGATCAGTGCCGCCGACATGCGCGCGCACCTCGCCCAGCTGCACGCGCAGCGGCTCGCCGCGCGCGACTCGTGACCTGGCGCGCTACGACCGGGCCTGCGCACGATCGGCTTCCGCCGCCGCGCCGTCATCGCCTTCGCCGTCCACGAGGCGACGGTCGAAATACACGGCGTCTGCTACGGCGGGCAGGACTACGAAATTCTGATCGCGGGCGAGGAGAGCTGAGCGTCCTCTGCGCCTAGATGAGTGAGTCCGATCGTTTTCAGTGGTCGTAGGCGATGAGGGATCGTTTGTTGGGGGCGTCGGTGAGCCAGTTGTGCCAGATTCCGGCGGCGAGGGCGAGGAGGCGGGCGGCGACGCGGGAGTAGACCCCTGCGGGTGTTCTGCCGCCGTGGTCTTCGAGGGTGAGTTGTCCTTTCAATGTGTCGAACACGGACTCGACCCATTGCCGGATGCCGCCGAGCTTCCCGAACCTGGGGTTCTCGTCCTTCCGGTCGGGACGGATCAGGTGTCCGCCGAGTTCGTCGGTGATGAAGGCCTCGAACTCGCGGCCCGCGAACCCCTTATCGCCGACGATCACCTGTCCAGGGCGGACGAGATGCTGGTCGTGCCGGAGTAGTGCCTCGGTGACCTCGCGTTCTCCGATCTTCGGGTTCGCGAGCCCCCAGATCACGGGCATCCCGTCGGGAGTGCAGACAAGGTAGAGCCGGAACCCCCAGAAGTATCGGGAGTGGGATGCACAGTACCCGTAGCCGGCATGCCCGGCCAGGTCGGAGCGTTTCACGGTCTCCCTCGACGCGGCGCAGGGCACCGGGGTCGAGTCGACCAGCCGGGTGATCTCACCCCAGGACGGGGTGTCGCGAGCGAGCTCGGTGATCACCGCCGACAGCAGCCCAGTGGCTTGCCGGACGCGTTTGCCCCATCCGGACTGTCCAGGCAGGTTCGGGAACATCCCGATGAAGTGCTTCCGTGCGTGCCGGATCCACTTACGGTCCGACGCAATCCCGAGCAGATGCTGCGCGACCAGCAGACACAACAGCTCGACGTCGTTGAGCGCGGGCTTACGGCCCGGTGAACGATCCCGGGTGAAGCCGATCGCTGGAAGGATCCGGTCATCGAGGTGGACGTAGAGTGTGATCAGGAGGGTGTTGAGTTCAGTTTTCACACACCGGGGTTAACACCCTCCGCCTCGCATTAACAGCGTCCACGCCGCGTCAGAGCCAAACAAGCCAAACGGACTCACTCATCTAGGGCGCGGTCCACCGTTGGATGCGCTGCGTGGCTCGTCCCATCAACGCGGGCGGGGTCGCGCGCAGGAGTGCGTCGCGGAGTCCCGCGGCGACCGGGCGGGATGCCTGGGCGATCTTCCCGATCTGGCGTGACTGTCGCCAGATCGCCGTCGTGCGCGTGCGGCGGAGGCGGTCGTACCGCGCGAGCGCCGTGTCCGGGTCGCCGGTCCTGAGCAGGAGGGTCAGGGTGGCGGCGTCCTCGATGGCCTGACCTGCGCCCTGGCCGAGATTGGGCGTCATGCCGTGGGCGGCGTCGCCGAGCAGGACCCTCCGGCCCTTGGCGAACGCGGCCGGGAGGCGGGCGAGGTCGTAGATGTCGTGACGCAGCACGGTCTCGGCGGGTGTCGCGTCGATGCAGGCCGGGATCGGCGTGTGCCAGTTGCCGAACCGCTCCCGCAGCGCCTCGCGCTCGTCCTCGGCGTGCAGGCCGGCTGCGGTGGATTCGGTGGCGAACCAGTAGACCCGTCCGTCGGGCAGCGGGACGATGCCGAAGACGCGGCCGCGTCCCCAGGTCTCACCGGCCTCGTCCTGCACGTCGATGCCGGCGGCGGTGACACCGCGCCAGGCGGTGTACCCGGCATAGCGCAGGCCACGATCCACCCCCAGCCGGGCGCGGGCGGCGCTGCGCAGACCGTCAGCGGCAACCACCAGGTCGAACCGCTCCTCGGCCCCATCCACCGTCACGATCGGCTGGCCGTCCGATGCGACCGCAGCGCTGCGCCCGAGCTGGAGGCTTTCGGCGGGCAGGGCATCCGTCAGCGCCCGGTGCAGTTCCGCCCGGTGCAGGCTGCGCAGGGTCGGGACCATCGCCGACGGCATCGACACGAGCCAGTCACCGGAGGGCACGCGCTGGCCGGCGCGCATCCGGGAGATCGCGTCGCTGCTGACCTCACGCACCGTATCGCCGAGGCCGATCGCATCGAGCGCACCGAAGGCGTTGCCGAACAGCGTCAGCCCGGCCCCCGTCGCACCCGGCTCGTCCCGGCGCTCGTACACGATGACCTCGTGGCCGTCCGCGGCAAGCCCGCAAGCCGCGGTCAGACCACCGATTCCGGCACCGATCACCGCGACGCGCATCCGACTCCTTCGTTCGCCTTCTCCACCCCAGTCTCCCAGCCGAGCACGCACCGGCCTACGCAACGCTGAGTCGGCGTTCGAATTCTTCGAGGGCGTGCTGTTGCTGCTCGTTGAGCGGGCCGGCGGCGTGCTCGGTGAAGACGCCGGTGACGTGGAGCACGATCAGCGGCAGGGCGACACTTGCGATCGAGGTGCCGAGCAGGGACAACAGGGAGGACGCCAAGTACGCGACGGGAACGAGTCTCACGCATCCAGTCAGAACTGTGACGTCGGGGCGGGGTCAAGTCGTCGCATCCCCCTCGCCTCCGATCCGGTGCTCACCGCCGAATCCGTCAGCACGCGCCTCGCTGTCTCACCGGCCGCTGCGCACCCGTCGCTCACCGAGCTGGCCAAGGCGGGCATCCTCGGTCGCACGAAGGGCCAGCGGGGCCGCCTGGTGTGCTCCACCGCCGCATGGCGGGGATGAGGATGGGCAGGTGATCGAGACAACCCGCAGACCCCGGAACGATCCCAGGCTGAGCCACATTGCCGGGGTTTCGTCGTGGCGCGGGCCCGAGCCTTGAGCGCGACACGCGGCGTGCCGCGATCATCGGCTGAGACTCGGCCTCAGTAACCTCGCGCTGCGGGTGTGAAGAGGGCCGCTGCTCCCCGTCGGACCGACCCTGACGCTTTCTGGCGTGCCGGGTTATCGGCAGGTCGACGCGGACTCCGTCGCCAGACGGGCCACGCACCGCGTGCGCGCCTTCTCGGGCCGGGTCGCATCGTCAGGCGCCGACCACGGCGATGTGCAGGGTGCCGAGTTCGGCGATGGCGCTGGCGATCTGACGGCGGCGGTCCCGGTTCTCCTCGTGTCCGTGGAGGAACTTCAGCCCGGGAAGGCGGAGGGGCCGCACCGCGTCGCGGGCGTCATCTGCCTGCTCGATACCGGGAACGGTGGCCGCACGTACATGGCTATACGTCCACGCGATAGTTCAGGCTGAGGTCTGCGGCGTTGTGTCCGCGGATGCCCCAGTTGACCTTCGGGGTCTCGCTGATCGTGATCTCGACGCTGTGCGGAGGGATGCCGGTCGCCGCTTCGATGCGGGCGAACAGCTCGGAGATCAGGATCCGTTTGGCTGCTTCCGTACGCCCCTCGAATATCGAGACCTCGATGATCGTGTAGTCGGCTCCACGGTCTTCGGGATGGATGAAGTCGTCGGCGTCGAGCGCGATGAACCGCTGGAACTTCTTCTCCGGCGGATACTCGAGCGCGACCACGATCGCCTCATGGATCGCCGCCGACAGCGCCGCTCGATGCCGAGCGAGCGACTCTCGTCGACCGTAGACAACCACCTGAGCCATACACGCCATCTTCCCGCACGTCGCCCCCGCCCCGCGAGAAACCACATCGCGCACGAGAAACCACTTCAGCTGTGGTTTCTCACGCAGGATTTGGTTTCTCACGCAGGATTTGGTTTCTCACGCAGGATGTGGTTTCTCACGGAGTGGGGTGGAGTGGGGCGGGGCGAGGGCGGGGCGGGGGCGGGGGATGCCGGGGCGGATGCGCGAGGTCACGGCCAGCGCCGGGACCGAGCGCGATGCTGTCCTGAGTTGTGGGGAACTTTCGTCGTCGTCGCCGCGGCGGCGCGCGAAACGAGACGGCGCGCCACCGGCTTGCCTAGACTCGCGACATGCGCGCAGGCACACACTTCCCCCATCCTCGGCGCCAGCCGGTCGCGGCGACCGCGGTGGTCTTCGTCGTCGCGGTCACGATCGCCCTGGCCGGGTGCACGCCGGATGCCGAGGTCAGCGAGGCGGAGTCGTCGCTCCCGGGGGTCGCTGTTCCGCTCCCCGACCCGGCGGAGCCGCTTTCGCTCGCCGAACTGGGCGCGTTCACCGGCGTGCTGCGTCTGGACATGGGCTCCAACTGCACCGGCACCCTCATCGACACCGGGGTGGAGGACGGCCCCGCCTACGTCATCACCAACGGTCACTGCACCGGCGACGTCGGCCGGGCGCCGCAGCGCGTCACGGTCGGCACGGAGTGGTTCGGGCAGGGGTATCTGCTGGACACCTACGACAATCCCAGCCCGCTCGTGGTGAACGCCGCCGTGCTCGAGTACTCCACGATGCGCGGCCGCGACGTCTCGATCGTCCGGCTCGAAGAGAGCCTCGGCTACCTCCGGGGTCTCGGCATCCAGCCGGTGCCGATCATCGACGAGGAGCCGGCCGCGGGCACCGAGGTGCGCAACATCGCCGCGCCCGTGCAGAACCTCGATCACGACGACTGGGTGCTGCGCAGCGGTGACTGCACGCTGGCGCATCAGACCGACCTCCTCGAGTTCCGCTGGCTGTGGTCGGATGCCTGGGCCAACGACTGCCCCGGCGTGATCCAGGGCAGCTCCGGGTCGCCGCTGTTCGCGCTCGACGCCGACGGCGGGCCGGCATCCATCGCCGCCGTCATCAACACGACCACGGCAGGTTCCTCGAAGGAGAACGGCGGACTGTGCTTCCTGAACCGCCCGTGCGAGCTGGGGGAGCAGGGCATCGCGATGGTCGAGGGGACCTCGTACGCCGTGTCGGTCGCGGGCATCGGCCGCTGCTTCGACGATGCGGGCGTATTCGCCCTCGGCGACGACTGCCCGCTGGAGACGAGCTCGGTCTGGGCGAACAGCGGCGGCGGCATCTTCCGCGGCGGCGATCTCCCGGACGCGACCGGCAGCACTCCCGATGTGGGGCTGGTGACCAGCGAGGCCTTCGGCGGGGACGCGCCGGTGCGCACGGCCCTCGTCGCGCTCACGAGCGCGGCGGTCTGCACAGACCCCTCGGCGTACGCGGGGGCCGAATCCACCTCGGTGCCCGCGGGCGTCGAAGAGTGGGATCCCGGCCAGATCATCCCGATCACCCTTCCCGACGTCGAGGGCCACTACGCCCTCTGCGCCGTCGCCGGCGACGACTACGCGGGCGCGGCCGCCGTGCTGTTCGAAGTGGATCGAACGCCGCCGATCTTCGCGGCCGGCGCGAGCGTCGAAGACCTCGGCGACGGCCACGTCTGGGTGTCGCCCTTCTTGAACCCGCCCGAGATCTCCACGGTGCGCTTCACCTGGGTGCCCGGAGACGTGGCCTGCCCCGCGACCGACCAGTTCCAGGACTTCTTCATCGTCCCGCTCCTGCTCGAGCCCGATCAGCTGCCGGCGACGTACTGCATCTACGCACTGGATGCCGCGGGCAACACGACGGAGGTGACGCGCATCCCGATCGCCGGCGGCTAACCGACCTCGACCACGTGGCGCGTCGTGCGCTCACCGCTGCGGGCGACGACGCTCACCCGGTCGGTCTCGGTCCAGGCGATCACGATGGTGTCGGCATCCGCGGCGGCGTGCAGGATGCCGGCGAGCTGCGCCGCCGCCGTGTCGCCGAGCGCCGGGGCGGCGTCGAGGTCGCCGGCCAGCACGTTGACCGACGCCCCGCGCGCGCGGGCCGCCGCGATCGCCTGATCCAGCGCGGGATGCTGCAGCCGCGGTGAGCGGAGGCGGTCGCGCAAGGCGCCCTCGACGACCGCGATCCGCCGGTGCAGCTCGACATCGAGCACGGCCCCGTCGCGCAACTGCGTGAGGGCGGGTTCGGTCGCCGTGCGCACGCGCGCGAGCTGGCGGCCGATGTGTTCGGCGGCCTCCTGTTCGGCGCGGATCTGCCGCTCGTGCTCGGCCGCTTCCGACCGAAGCCGCTGCTCGCGCAGGACGATCCTGCGCAGGACGAGCACCCAGACGACGACCGCGATGTACGCGACCGCCGGGGGTGTCATGATCTGGCCGAACGAGAACGGCGTCGCGGCGGTCAGCGCCATCCACGCGACGACGAGGATCAGGTGCGTCGCCGCGCCGACAGCGGCGGCCAGCGCGTTGCCGCGCACGAACAGCAGGGCCAGGAGGTAGGCCACGAAATGCAGCTGCCAGATCGATACGGCGGCCGGGGTCGCGAGCAGCGCCAGCACCGTCGCCGCGATCAGGATCGCCGTCGAGACGGCCGCCAGGGCGCCGCTCAGCGGCGCGTCGTCGCGGCGTGTCACGACGAAGACGACGATCAGGCACAGGGCGCAGACGATCGGAAGCGAGGGGTACTCGGCGGTGAAGTGCCCGTCGATGAGGGCCTTCACCCCGCCCAGCGCCCACGCGAACGCGAGCGCCCATCGCGCCCGGCCGGTCGCGAGCCCGCCGGCGCCGATGCTGCGGGTCGTCACGGCTTCCACGTCAGCGTCACCTCCGTGCCGGCGCCCGGCGCCGAGACGATGCGCGCCTGCCCGCCCGCATCGCGCATGCGCGCGACGATGCTGTCACGAACCCCCAGGCGCTCGGGCGGCACCGCGTCGAGATCGAACCCGATCCCGTCGTCGGCGACCGTCGCCGAGATCGCGCGGTCGGCGATGGCCACGTGGACGCTGATCTGTCCGGCGTGCGCGTGCCGGACCGCGTTGCGCACGGCCTCGATCGCCGCGTCGGCCACGGCGTCGAGCGGATCGGCCGGGGCGGGAAGGGTGTCGGCATCCACGACGACCCGGGCCGCGGGCGCGATGCGTTCGATCCGCGCTCGCAGGTGCGCGACGGCCTCGGCGGGATCGGCCGGCGATGCGGCCGGCTGCCCGCTGAGTGCGCGCAGCGCCGCAGCCGCCTCGGCGCGCAGTTGCGGGGGAGGGGCGCCCTCGAACAGCTGCGCGGCGGTGAGTACGGACAGCACGTCGTCGTGCACGAAGCGCGAGAAGCGTGCGAGGGCGTCGGCATCGGCTTCGCTGCGCGCCTGCTCCTCGTGCCGGGCGCGCGCGTCGGCCTCGGCCCGGTACAGTCGCACGAGCCGCGCGCGGATGCCGATCACGAGCGCAACCAGCACGAGGTTGCTCAGCCGCAGCGGCGTCGTGCCCGCCACGACGTGCGACACGCCGCCGGTGAAGATCCACGCCGACAGCGGCACGCTCAGCGACGAAGACACGGCGAACAGGCCCGCCGCGGCCGGTGGCAGTCGCAGCGCCATCAGGCACACCGTGGCCGACTCGAGCAGCCAGACCCACGGCGCCACGTCGCCGGACGGATCGACCGCGACCGCGAACGAGACGAACTGCAGCGCGAGCAGCGCGAGCGGCAGCACGGTCCACGCGCCGCGGAGGACGGCCATCGGCGCCGATGCGCTCACCGCGGCCAGGGCGAGCAGGCCCATCGCGACGCCCCAGCCGCCGGCGTTCCACCACGCCGGAAAGGCGCCCGCCTGCGCCAGCGCGTCGGGAATCCACCAGATGCTCAGCAGCAGCGACGACGCCGCCACGAGGGTTCCGACGGCGCGATCAGCGCTCGCGGACGCCGCGTCCACTCAATGCTCCGGCTCGATGAGGCCGTCTTCGACCGCGCGGCGGAACAGGTCCACCTTCGTCGGTGCGGCCCGATCGACGGCGCCGTACTTGGCGCGGATGCGCTTGACGTGCTCGATCACGGTCGTGCGCGACAGGAAGAGCGCCTCGGCGACGCGCTCGGCGGTCTCACCCGAGGCGTACAGCCTCAGCACTTCGCGCTCTCGATCGCTCAGGCCGGCGCGGACGAACTCGCTGTCGCCGATGAGGGCGGCCGCCCAGTCGGGCGTCGGCACCGGTTCGCCGGCCAGGGCCTGGCGCACCGTCTGCAGCAGCACGGCGGGCGGCTCCGACTTGCGGATCATCCCCACCGCTCCGGCCTGCGCGACGTCGCGCACGAGCTGCGGCTGGTCGCCGCTGGTGAACGCCAGGACGGGCGCGACCGCCTCGAGCCGGCGCATGTTCCCGGTGGGCGTCGATCCGTCGGCGAGCACGAGGTCGAGCAGCACCAGGTCGAACGACGCACCGGTGCGCAACAGTGCCGCGACCGTCGCACCGGTGCCGGCGACGACGACGTCGGGCTGCCCGTCCAGCATCGCCGTGACGCCCGCGAGCACGGCGGGATGATCGTCCACGATCCCGATCGCTGCCTTCATCGCGCCCTCCCGGTCGACCTGAGCGACCCGCGGCATCCACGCTACCGGCAGCGCCGGACGACCGCGTGCGCCGCCGCGTCGCGGCACCGGGATTCCCCATCGCTGGGGATACCGGCGCGTTCGCGCCCTCCCTAGGCTCAGGATGCCCCGGTGCCACCAGAAACCCCAGGACGTTTCCCCCACCCGTCGCGCCGTGCGAACCGGTGGCGCCGGGGCTCACGCCCGGTGTGGCGGGGTGCCCGACCGGCTAGCGTGGACGCATGCCGCCGTCAGAGGACCTGTCAGCCGATCTGCCACCCGATCTGCCACCCGATCTGCCAGAGGTCGCCCGCATCGCCCGCGACCTCATCCGCTTCGACACGACGAACTGGGGCGAGGGGCGCAGCAACGGTGAGCGCGAGGCCGCCGAGTACGTCGGTGCCTACCTCGAGGCGCTCGGCCTGCGCCCGGAGTTCTACGAGCCGATCCCGCGGCGCACGAACCTCCGCGTGCGCGTCCCGGGTCGCGACCGCGACAAGCCCGCGCTCGTGCTGCACGGCCACCTCGACGTCGTGCCGGCCGTCGCGGAGGACTGGAGCGTCGATCCGTTCGCCGGCGTCGTCCGCGACGGCATGCTGTGGGGCCGCGGCGCGGTCGACATGAAGGACATGGATGCCATGATCCTGACGTCGGTCGCCGACCTGCTGCGCGCGGGGGAGCAGCCCGCGCGCGATCTCGTCGTGACGTTCTTCGCCGACGAGGAGAACGGCGGCGTCGAGGGCTCGCAACTGGTCGTGCGCGACCGTCCGGAGTGGTTCGCCGGCGCGACCGAGGCGATCAGCGAGGTGGGCGGCTATTCGATCCCGGTCGGCGGACGCAGCGCCTACCTGCTGCAGGTGGGGGAGAAGGCTCTCGTCTGGCTGCGGCTGCGCGCCCGCGGCACGGCCGGGCACGGCAGTCGCCACCACCACGACAACGCCGTCACGCGGCTTGCCGAGGCGGTCGCCGCCCTCGGCCGCACGGCGTGGCCGATCGAGCTCACCGACACGACGCGGCAGACGGTCGCCGGCCTTGCGGCGCTGTGCGGGACGGATGCCGCCGACCCCGACGCCGTCGCCGCCGCGACGGGACCGGCATCCGGGTTTCTGCGCTCCACGTTCCGCACGACGACGAACCCGACCGGGCTCACCGCCGGGTACAAGCACAACGTCATCCCCGACGCGGCGGTCGCCGCGGTCGACGTGCGGACCCTTCCGGGCCAGGAAGACGCGATCCTCGCCGAGATCCAGCGGATCGTCGGCGACGACATCGAGATCGAGGTCGCACACCGCGACATCGGGCTGGAGGTTCCGTTCGCCGGGGCACTGGTGGCGGCGATGGTGGGCGCGCTGGAGCGGCACGACCCCGGCGTGCCCGTCATCCCGTACCTCATGGGCGGGGGCACCGACAACAAGGCGCTGGCCGCACTGGGCATCACCGGATACGGATTCGCGCCGTTGCGCCTGCCCGCCGAGCTGGATTTCACGGGTATGTTCCATGGGGTGGACGAACGCGTCCCGATCGATGCGCTGGTGTTCGGTCAGCGCGTGCTCACCGATCTGATCCGCACGTACTGAAAGGCCGTCCATGCACCTCATCGAGGCGATCATCCTGGGCATCGTGCAGGGTCTCACCGAGTTCCTGCCGGTCTCCTCGAGTGCGCACCTGCGGATCGTCGGCGAGTTCCTGCCGTCGGCGCAGGACCCCGGCGCGACCTTCACCGCGATCACCCAGATCGGCACCGAACTCGCCGTGCTGGTGTACTTCTGGGGCCGGATCACGCGCATCATCGGGCGGTGGTTCCGGTCGCTGACCGGTGCCGTGCCGCGGAACGACCCCGACGCGCGCATGGGGTGGATCGTCATCATCGGCACGCTGCCGATCGGCGTGCTCGGATACCTCTTCCAGGACGTCATCCGCGACACGTTCCGCAACCTCTGGCTCGTCGCGGCCGTGCTCATCCTGTTCGGCCTGCTGCTCGGCGCCGCCGACGCGCTCGGCCGCCGCACGCGCGAGGAGCAGGATCTCACCTACCGGCACGGGCTGACGCTCGGCTTCGCGCAGGCGCTCGCCCTGATCCCGGGCGTCTCCCGCTCGGGCGCCACCACGACGATGGGCCTCGCGCTCGGCTACACCCGGCCCGCCGCCGCCGAGGTCGCCTTCCTGCTCGCGGTGCCCGCCGTCTTCGGCAGCGGGCTCTACGAGCTGTACGACGCGATCAAGAACCCGAGCGCGCAGGTGTTCTCGATGGTCGAGACCGGCGTCGCGACCGCCGTCGCGTTCGGTGTCGGCCTCGCCGTCATCGCGTTCCTCATGCAGTACCTCAAGCGCGGCAGCTTCCTGCCGTTCGTGCTCTACCGCGTCGCGCTGGGCGTCGTGCTCATCGTGCTGCTGAGCCTCGGCGTGCTGCACGCGTACTGAGCGTCAGCGGTCGCGGCTGGGCTTGTTCGGGCCCTCGCCGCGGCGCAGGTACCGCTCGAACTCCTGGGCGATCGCGTCGCCGGAGGCCTCGGGCGAGTCCCACGCGTCGCGGGTCTGCTCGAGCTGGTGGATGTACTCGGTCATCTCCTCGTCGTCGGCCGCGGCGGCGTCGATCGACGCCTCCCAGGCCAGCGCGTCCGCGGGCAGCTCGCCGCGCGGGATCGTTGCCCCGGTGAGCGCGGTGACGCGGTCGAGCAGCGCGAGCGTCGCCTTCGGCGACGGCGTGTGGCCCGCGACGTAGTGCGGCACGCTGGCCCACAGCGCCGCGCAGGGGATGCCGGCATCCTCCGCCGCCGACGCGAGCACGGTCAGGATGCCGGCCGGACCCTCGTAGGTCGGACGCTCCAGGCCCAGCGCCCTGCGCAGCCGCTCGTTCTCGCTGCCCGCGAACACCGAGATGGGACGGGTGTGCGGCACGTCCGACATCATCGAGCCGAGCGCGACCATGCCGGTGATGTCCTCGCTCAGCGCGGCGTCGATGAGCTCGGCGACGAACGCCTGCCAGGCGCGGGCGGGCTCGACGCCCGACAGCAGCCACAGCCGGGTGCCCTCGGCGCCGTGCGCGACCGGGTGGAGGGGGCGCCACAGCGTCGCGTCGGGCCAGACGAGGCTCCGCGAGCCATCGGCATCCATCCGCACCTGCGGGCGCGTGTACTGGTAGTCGAAGTACAGCTCGGGGTCGACCGCGTACGCCTCCTGGTACGCGCCCGACTCGCGCAGGTGGGTCACGGCGGCAGAGGCCGCCTCGCCCGCGTCGTTCCAGCCGTCGAAGGCCACCACGAGCACTCGCTGTCCCAGTTCGTCCACGCCGCTCCTCACGCCTCAGCCGTATCCGATGCCCCCACGATACGCGCCACAGCCGGCACCGGGGCCGGCGGCGCGCTCCCCGGGCGAAGAGATCCCGGGGCGTCGATAGCATGGACCGGTGAGTTCCCTCCCCGCCGCGGTCCTCTGGGACATGGACGGCACCCTCGTCGACACCGAGCCGTACTGGATCGCCGCCGAGGCGCCCCTCGTCGAGAGCTTCGGCGGCACCTGGACGCACGAGCAGTCGCTGCAGCTGGTGGGCCTCGGGCTCGACGACGCCGCGCGCGTGCTGCAGGACGCCGGCGTCCGGATGCCGGTGCCCGAGATCGTCGACCTGCTCACCGAGCGGGTGCGGGCCCGGCTGCGCGCCGAGGGGGTGCCGTTCCGCCCCGGCGCGCGCGAGCTGCTGCTGAGCCTGCGCGAGGCGGGCGTGCGCACCGCCCTCGTCACGATGTCGCTGCGCCGGATGGCCGAGGAGATCGTCGGGCTCATCGACTTCGCGGCGTTCGACCTCGTCGTCGCCGGCGACGACGTCACGCGTCCCAAGCCCTACCCCGACCCGTATCTGCAGGCCTGCGAGGCGCTCGGGGTGATGCCCGGCGACGCGGTGGCCATCGAAGACTCGCCCAACGGGCTGCGGGCCTCGCTCGCGGCCGGCATCCCGTCGATCGGGGTACCCGGCGTCGTCTCGCTCGTCGGCGTCGGCGCCCACGCGCTGTGGCCGACGCTCGACGGCCGCAGCGCCGCCGACATCGTGGCCTTCCACGCCACGCATCGCCGCGCGGGGGGTGAACGCGTGAACGCCGATCTGCGTCCGTCCGGCCCGTTCCGTCTCGGCGATCGCGTGCAGCTGACCGGCCCCAAGGGGCGGATGCACACCGTCACGCTCCGCGAGGGCGGCGAGCTGCACACGCACCACGGGGTGCTGCGGCACGAGCGCATCGTCGGCCAGCCCGACGGATCGGTCGTCACGAACTCCGGCGGCCACGAGTACCTCGCCCTGCGGCCCCTCCTGCGCGATTTCGTCATGTCCATGCCGCGGGGGGCGGCGATCGTGTACCCGAAGGACGCCGCGCAGATCCTCGCGGCGGCCGACATCTTCCCCGGTGCCACCGTCGTGGAGGCGGGCGTCGGGTCGGGCGCGCTGTCGATGTGGCTGCTGCGGGCGATCGGCCCGGCCGGGCGGCTCGTCTCGTTCGAGCGCCGCGACGAGTTCGCGCAGGTCGCGCTGGCCAACGTCGAGACCTTCTTCGGGCACACGCCCGAGGCGTGGACCGTCGTGGTGGGCGATCTCGTCGAGAGCCTGCCGGATGCGGTGGCCCCGGCATCCGTCGACCGCGTGGTGCTCGACATGCTCGCACCGTGGGAGTGCATCGACGCCGTCGCCGACGCCCTCACCCCCGGCGGCGTCGTGCTCTGCTACGTCGCGACGGCGACGCAGCTCAGCCGCGTCGCGGAGTACCTGCGGGCGACCGGGCGGTTCACCGACCCGGAGGCGACCGAGACGATGATCCGCGGCTGGCACGTCGAGGGTCTCGCGGTGCGTCCGGACCACCGGATGGTGGCGCACACCGGCTTCCTGCTGACGGCGCGCCGCCTCGCACCCGGCGCCGTGCCGCCCGACGTGCGCCGGCGCGCGCTGAAGAAGCCGTCGTACGGCGACGACGACGTCGAACTGTGGACGCCGGGGGCGGTCGGCGACCGTCAGATCACCGACAAGAACCTCCGCAAGCGGGTGCGCGAGGCGCAGCGCGCCGCCGACGGCGCGCGGCTGGCGTCGGCGCCCGGTGTCAATACGGGGGAGCGGGCCGATACGGGGGAGCGGGCCGATGCGGGGGAGCAGGGCGGCGACGCCGTAGACTGATCCGGTGCGCCGGATCCCTGCTGTTCTCGCCGTCCTCGGACTGTCCGCCCTGACCCTCGTCGGCTGCGCGTCGGCCCCCGCGGCCGCCTCGTGCGAACGCGCCGCCCAGCCCGACGCGGTGCTCGACACCGTGGAGGTCAGCGGCGACGTCGGGTCGCCGGCCGTGCAGCTGAGCGCGCCGGTCTACGTCGATCGCACCGTGGGGCGCGACGTCACCGAAGGCGACGGGCTGGCGATCACCTCCGATGCGCAGGACGCGATGTTCTCGATCTCGATCGTCGACGGCGCCAGCGGGGCGACGATCCTCACGTCGGGCACGCAGGTGACCCCGGTGTCGAACTGGCGCACCGACTTCAACGGCATCGCCGAACTGCTGATGTGCGCGCGTGAGGGCTCACGCGTCGTCGGGGCGATTCCGGCCTCCGACATGTCCGAAGCCGCGGCCGCGCAGTGGAGTCTCGGCACCGACGACGCCATCGTCGTGGCCATCGACGTCCAGAAGGTGTTCCTCGCGGCGGCGAACGGCGCCCCGCAGTACAACGACCGCGGCGGCATGCCGCAGGTGGTGCTCGCGCCGAACGGGCGCCCCGGCCTCATCATCCCCGACGTCGCCCCGCCGACCGAGACCGCCATCGAGGTGCTGAAGAAGGGCGACGGCGCGGTCGTGACCGATGCCGACAGCATCCGCGTCCACTACACGGGCGTCACGTGGGCCGACCAGACGGTGTTCGACTCGACGTGGGAGAACGGCGAGTCGGTGGCCGTGACCTTCGCGGGCGTCGTCCCCGGCTTCGCCGACGCCCTCGAGGGGCAGACCGTCGGCTCGCAGATCCTCGTGGTGATCCCGCCCGATCAGGGCTACGGCGACGAGGGCAGCGGCACGATCCCGGGCGACGCGACGCTCGTGTTCGTCATCGACATCCTCGGCATCGATCCGCCGGCGACGCAGTAGCGCGCCGGGCGGCTCGCCGCGCGACAGCCCGGATCGCGAACGAGGCCGGGCCGCGACCTAGGATGGTCGCGTGGCCACCGACTCGACCCGCACCGCGCCCGAGGAGCGCCTGGTCAATCTCGTCGTGGCACTCATGGCGACGGAGCCGGGGCTGACGAAGCAGGCGATTCTCGCGTCGGTCGCCGGCTACCGCGAGCAGGCCGAGGCGGGCGCATCCAAGGATGCGCTGGAGAAGATGTTCGAGCGTGACAAGGAGAGCCTGCGCGCCCTCGGCATCCCGGTGGAGACCATCGGCGACTCCGCCGACCCCGACGACCTGCGCGAGGCCCGCTACCGCATTCCCACCGCGGAATACGAGCTGCCCGCCGACATCGACTTCACCCCCGCCGAGCTGGCGGTGCTCAACCTCGCCGGCGGCGTGTGGAGCGAGAGCTCGATGTCGGCCGAGGCGCGCAGCGGCCTGCGCAAGATCCGCGGGCTCGGCAACGACGTCGACGCGCAGATCATCGGCTACTCGCCGCGCATCAACCTGCGCGAGGCATCCTTCGCCCCGCTGCAGCGGGCGATGGAGGCCGGTCGCGTCGTCGAGTTCGACTATCTGAAGGCGGGGGAGGATGCCGTGCGCCGCCGCCGCATCCAGCCCTTCGCCCTCGTGGACTACGAGGCGCGCTGGCACGTCTACGGATTCGACCTCGACCAGAACGAGCCGCGCACGTTCCTCCTCGCCCGCATCGCCTCCCCGGTGACGATCACCCGGACATCCTTCGACCTCGCGCTGCGCGAGCGCGCGGGGGAGCGGGCGCTGGCCGGCCTCGTCGGCGTCGCCGCACGCCGGCGGGCGCTGCTGGAGGTCGCCCCGGGCACCGAGGCGGCCCTGCGGCTCGGCCGCCGCGCCGTGCCGGGCGCGCACGACGCGCAGGGCATCCGGGTGCCGTACGTCGACCTGCACATCTTCGCCGACGAGCTCGCGTCGTACGGGCCGGAAGTGCGCGTCGTCGAGCCGGCGGACCTGCGCGAACAGGTCGTCGCGCGGCTGCAGCGGACGCTGACCCTGCACGAGGATCGGCGGGCGACCGCGTGAGCGAGCGCAAGCCGCTGCTGGCGACCGCGCGCGCCGCCCTCATCCTGCAGCTCGTCCCGTACCTCATCGGCAAGGGCGAGGTGTCGCTGGCAGACGCCGCCGACGAGTTCGACGTCACGCCCGACCAGATGCGCGCCATGGTCGAGAAGCTCACCGTCATCGGCCTGCCCGGGGAAGGCGGGTTCTGGCAGATGGCCAACGACCTGTTCGACATCGACTGGGATCTGCTCGACGAGCAGGACATCGTCGTCATCACGAACTCCGTGGCCCTCGAACGTGCGCCGCGGCTGAGCGCGCGCGAGGCGGCGGCGCTGCTGGCGGGGTTGCAGCTGGCTGCGACGCTGCCCGGCGTCGGCGATGCCGGCGTCGTGCAGCCCCTCCTCGCCAAGCTCGCGCGGGGGGCGTCGGGCACGCCGGCCGAGGTGATCGTCGCGCCCGAGGCGGTCGACGACGTGCGCACCGCGGTCGCCGAAGCGGTGCGCACGGGCGTCGCCGTCTCGTTCGCGTATCGTGCTCCGGATGCCGCACCCACCACGCGCACCGTCGACCCGGTGAAGGTGCACATCGCCGGCGGGCAGTGGTACCTGCAGGGATGGTGCCATCTGCGTGAGGCGATGCGGACCTTCCACCTCGACCGCGTGTCAGACGTGCGGCTCACCGACATCCCCAGCACGCACGGCTCCGATCCCGCCCCGGCGCTGTTTGAGGCGACCGACGACGATGTCGAGGTCGAGGTGCGCTATCGTGCCGCGGCCGCGGCGCTGCTCGCCGACTACGTCGTCATCGCCGACCCGGCCGACGACTCCGGTCTGCGCACCGCGCGCGTGCGGGTCGGCGATGCCCGCAGTCTCAAGCGCATCGCGGCACGTCTGGGCGGCGACTTCGAGATCCTCGCCCCGGGCGATGCACGGCAGGCCGCCGCGGCGTGGGCCGAAGCAGGGCTCGCCCAGTACCGCTGACCCGGGCTGGACCCGGGGCCGGTTACACTTGACACACGCTTCTGACAAGGGGATGCCATGGGTAACCTGCTCGCCGGTCCACACATCTGGATCTTTCTCGTCGTGATCCTGCTGCTGTTCGGTGCCGCCAAGCTGCCCGCACTGGCCAAGAGCATGGGACAGTCGGCGCGCATCTTCAAGGGCGAGATGAAGGCCATGAAGGACGACGACGCACCCTCCGCCACCGCGGCATCGACCGCTGCGCCCGCCGACGCGACGACGCCGCCGGCCGCCCCCGCTGCCGGATCGACCGGCACCGACACGACCTCCTAGCCCTCCGTGGCCACGGCCGAACATCCGCGCGTGACGGCGGACGACGTTCCGCGGGGCGACAAGCGGATGTCGCTGGGGCAGCACCTGGTCGAACTGCGCCGCCGCTTCATCATCGCCGTGATAGCGCTCGTGGTCGGCATGGTGATCGCCTACGTGCTCACCGACTGGATCATCTGGGCGATGACCGAGCCCATCCGCATCGTGGCGGAAAAGCGCGGCGAATCGGCGCTCGTGAGCCTGATGTATCCGACGATCACCGGTCCCTTCGACCTGCGGCTGCGCATCTCGTTCGTGGTCGGCATCATCCTGTCGGCGCCGGTGTGGCTGTGGCAGCTGTGGGCGTTCCTCGTGCCGGGGCTCACCCGCAAGGAGATCCGCTACACGGTCGGCTTCGTCTGCGCCGCCGTGCCGCTCTTTTTCGCCGGCTGCTTCGTGGGCTGGTGGGTCATGCCGCACATCGTCGAGATCATGGCGTCGTTCTCGGCCGAAGGCGCCGCCAACTGGTACGACGCGAAGTACTACTACGACTTTGTCTTCAAGCTCGTCGTCGTCGTCGGCATCTCGTTCGTGCTCCCCGTCTTCCTCGTCGCACTCAACCTCGCCGGGGTCATGAGCGGCAAGGCGATCCTCAAGGGCTGGCGCGTCGCGGTGATCGTCACGGTGGCCTTCGCGGGCCTGGCCACCCCCGCGGCCGACATCGTCAGCATGCTGATGCTCGCCGGCATCCTGATCGTCCTCTTCTTCGCCGCGGCGGGGCTGTCGATGCTGTTCGACCGGCGTCGCGACAAGCGCGCGGCGGCGGGGCTTACGCCTTGAGGGAGTCCGCAGCCCCCGCCGAGCGATTCGCACGTGCGCAGGCGCAGCGTTCGCATCCGCTGACCGCCGCCTTCGCGGCGGCGCAGCGATTCGAGCTCGACCCCTTCCAGGTCGCGGGATGCCAGGCACTCGAAGACGGCCGCAGCGTGCTGGTGGCCGCCCCCACCGGCGCCGGCAAGACGATCGTCGGCGAGTTCGCCGTGCACCTGGCGATGCTGCAGCCCGGCGACAAGGCCTTCTACACGACGCCGATGAAGGCGCTGTCGAACCAGAAGTTTCGCGAGCTGCAGGCCGTGTACGGCGAGGATGCCGTGGGGCTGCTCACCGGCGACACCAACATCAACGGCACCGCGCGGGTGGTCGTCATGACCACCGAGGTGCTGCGCAACATGCTCTACGCCGACTCCCCGGCGCTGCGCGGACTGCGCTACGTCGTGATGGACGAGGTGCACTACCTTGCCGACCGGTTCCGCGGGGCGGTGTGGGAAGAGGTCATCATCCACCTGCCGCCGGACGTGCGGCTCGTCTCGCTGTCGGCGACCGTGTCCAACGCCGAGGAGTTCGGCGATTGGCTGGCCACCGTCCGCGGCGACACCGAGATCGTCGTCTCCGAGACCCGGCCGGTGCCGCTGGAGCAGCACGTCCTCGTGCGGGGGGATCTGCTGCCGCTGTTCGACGATCGTGCCGGCATCGCGACGGCGCAGGTCAACCAGGAGCTCATGCGGCTGCGCTCGTTCAAGGGCGCGAACTTCGAAAGCAATCGCCGGGCGCAGCAGGTGCGCGCCGGCGGAGGTCGCGGAAGGCCCTACAAGGGTCAGAAGCGCCCGCACACCGCGCGGCTGGAACGCATCGACCGTCCCGAGGTGGTGGAACTGCTCGCGCGGGCGACCCTGCTGCCGGCGATCTTCTTCATCTTCAGCCGCGTCGGCTGCGAGGCGGCCGTCCAGCAGGTGCGACGGGCGGGGGTGCGCCTGACCGACCGTGACGAGCGCGACGAGATCCGCCGCATCGTCGACCAGCGCACCCGCACGCTCCGGGAGGAAGACCTCGCCGTGCTGGGCTTCTGGGAGTGGCGCGAGAACCTCGAGCGCGGCATCGCCGCCCACCACGCGGGCCTGCTGCCGGTGTTCAAGGAGGTCATCGAAGAGCTCTTCCAGCGCAAGCTCGTCAAGGCCGTTTTCGCCACCGAGACCCTCGCCCTCGGCATCAACATGCCGGCCCGCACCGTCGTGCTGGAGAAGCTGGAGAAGTTCAACGGCGAGGCGCGCGTGGCGATCACGTCGGGGGAGTACACGCAGCTCACCGGGCGGGCGGGGCGCCGCGGCATCGACGTCGAGGGCCACGCCGTCATCCAGTGGAGCGAGAGCCTCGACCCGCAGGCGGTCGCCGCCCTCGCCTCGCGCCGCACGTATCCGCTGAACTCCAGTTTCCGCCCGACCTACAACATGGCCGTCAATCTCATCGACCAGTTCGGGCGGGCGCGGGCGCGCGAGATCCTGGAGTCGTCGTTCGCGCAGTTCCAGGCCGACCGCGCCGTCGTCGGGCTCGCCCGCGAGGTCAAAGAGGCCGAGGGCTCGCTCGCCGGCTACGCCGAGGCGATGGCCTGCGACCGCGGCGACTTCGCCGAGTTCGCCCGGATGCGGCGTGAGCTCAGCGACCTGGAGCGCAAGGGCGACCGCTCCGGACCGCCCAAGGTGCAGCGGCAGCGTCAGGAGCAGATCGAATCGCTGCGGCGGCGGCTGAAGCGCCACGCCTGCCAGAGCTGCCCCGAACGGGAGCAGCACGCCCGCTGGGCCGAGCGGTACTGGAAGCTGCGCCGCCACACCGACAAGCTGCGCCGCCAGATCGAGACCCGCACCGGCACCGTCGCCCGCATCTTCGACCGCGTCCTGGATGTGCTCGCCGCGCTCGACTACGTGCACATCGCCCCCGACGGCAC
The DNA here is from genome assembly GCF_047602155.1 of Microbacterium sp. GTDB lineage: Bacteria > Actinomycetota > Actinomycetes > Actinomycetales > Microbacteriaceae > Microbacterium. The sequence goes on from NZ_JASGHZ010000001.1 coordinate 2,471,336, forward strand.
GACGACGCTCATGCCCGCGGGCGCGACGATGAAGCGGATCTACGGTGAGCGCGACCTGCTCGTGGCCGAGTCGCTGCGCACGCGCCTGTGGGACGACCTCGACGCGCCGGGCCTGGCCGCACTGGCCTGCTGCCTCGTCTACGAGCCGCGGCGCGACGAGGGAGCCGAGCACGGGCTGCCGCGCGGACCGTTCCGCACGGCGCTGACGGCGACCCAGGAGCTGTGGGCGCGCCTGGACGACCTGGAGCAGGATCACCACCTGCCGGGCTCCGAGCCGGTCGCGACCGGGCTCGCGCAGGCGATGCACTCGTGGGCGCGCGGCGGCGCGCTCGACCGCGTGCTCGTCGAGGCGGACCTCGCCGCCGGCGACTTCGTGCGCTGGGCGAAGCAGACGATCGACCTGCTCGATCAGCTGTCGATGGTCGCCGACCCGCCGGTCGCGACGACGGCGCGCACGGCGCTGGACGCCGTGCGCCGCGGCATCGTCGCGTACGGGTCGCTGTAAGCACGCCCATCGCGCCCCGCGCCCCGAGTTTCGGACGCTTCGAGCGTCCGAAACAGCGCTGAGACGAGTTTCGGACGCTTCACGCGTCCGAAACTCACCGAGGGCGGGGGCGAGGGCGGGGGCGAGGGCGGGGTGAGGGCGGGGGCGAGGGGCGAGCGCGAGGGCGAGGGGCGGGGGCGGGGGCGAGGGCGGGGCGAGGGGCGAGGGCGAGGGGCGGGGGCGGGGCGGTTAGGCTCGGGGAGTGAGTGAACGACCCCGCCCGCTGATGCCGCTCGCGCTGGCGCTGCCCGCAGCGGCCCTCGGCGGTCCCGTGCTCGACAGCGCCTTTCCGTCGGTCGGCTGGTGGCCGCTCGCGTTCCTCGGCGTCGCGCTGTCGCTCGTGAGCCTCGTCGGTCGGTCGGCCTGGGGTGCCTGGGCCGTCGGCACAGTGTTCGCGGCATCCTTCTTTCTCACCCACATCGTTTGGATCACGCGCTACCTCGGCGTCGTGCCGTGGTTTGCCCTCGCCGGCCTCGAGACCCTGCTGAGCGGCCTCGGCGCGATCGTGATCGCCCTCGCCTACCGATGGATGCCGCGCGTCGCGCCCGGCACGTGGGGCCGGCTGCTGGCCCTGCCCGCCCTCGTGGCGGGACTGTGGACGGCGCGCGAGCAGTTCCTCGGCTCGTGGCCGTACACGGGGTTCCCCTGGGGCCGCATCGGCATGAGCCAGTCCGAGAGCCCGCTCGCCCACCTCGCCTCGTGGACCGGGGTGAGCGGTGTGACGTTCGCCATGGTGTTCTTCACCGCCGCCGTCATCGAGTGGGCGCGCCTGCGCCGGTTCCGCAACCTCTCCACGGCGCTGCCGGCGGCCGTGACGGCGGCGGTGCTGCTGCTCCTGCCGCAGTTCCCGACGACGGATGCCGGCACCTGGACCGTCGGCGCAGTCCAGGGCAACGGCCCCGCCGGCTACTTCGACGAACGCCAGCAATACGCGGTCTTCCAGGCGCAGCTGGACGCGACGGCGCCGATCGTGGGGCAGGATCTCGACGTGCTGGTGTGGCCGGAGGGCGGCATCGACGCCGACCCGACGACCGACGACTCCGTCGCGCAGGCCCTCGACCGGCTGTCGGAGAAGCTCGACGCCCCGCTCGTCGTCAACGCGGCGACACACCGCGGCGACCGGATATTCAACACGTCGATGCTCTGGGAGGCGGGAGCCGACAACCCCGTCGCCTACCACGACAAGCGGCGCCCCGTGCCGATGGGGGAGTACGTCCCCGACCGCTGGTTCTACGAGATGCTCGCCCCCGACCTCATCGGCCTGATCCAGCGCGAGTACACGCCGGGCACCAACGCGCCGTTCCTCGACGTGAACGGCGTCGGCGTGGGCCTCGCGATCTGCTTCGACGTCATCTACGACGACGTCATCTGGGAGGGCGCGCACGACGGCGCCGAGGTCTACTTCTTCCAGACCAACAACGCCGACTTCCGCGGCACCGACGAGAACCTGCAGCAGCTGGCGTTCGCCCGCATGCGCGCGATCGAGACCGGGCGGGCGGTCGTGAACCTCTCCACCGTCGGCACGAGCCAGGTCATCGCGCCCGACGGCACGGAACTCGACGGCCTCGCCGCCGACACCGCCGGGGCGATGGTCACCGAGGTGCCGCTGCGCACGGGCCTGACGCCCGCCGTGCTCGCCGGTCCCGCGATCCAGTTCGTGCTCGGCTGGGGCAGCATCCTGGCCCTCGTCGTGGTCGCCCTCCTCGCACGGCGCTCACGGCGCCGCAACGCCGAAGACCCCGGTGCGCCGGGGGAATCGGCGACCGGGGTCGGTGGATCGCAGTGAGCGTCAGGCGCTGAGACGCACCTCGTCGTCGGCGCCGCGGCGGGCGCGCAGGAGAGCGAGGCGCTCTTCGAGCAGCTCTTCGAGCTCGGGAACCGTGCGACGCTCCATCAGCATGTCCCAGTGGGTGCGGGGAGCCTTGTCGGCGGAATGGTCGACCTCGATCACGGTGTCGCCGACCCGGCGCACGGCCTCGGCGCCGCACGTGCGGCACTCCCAGGCCTCGGGCACCTCGGCGTCGGCGGCGAAGGTCAGGGTGGTTTCGCGTCCGCACTGCGTGCAGACGTAGGTGTGATTGGCGCGCTCGTGGAACACGACGCCTTCCTCGCTCTGTAGGCTGGAAGCGCCGAGTCGGATGCCGCGCAGGCTGCGGTCTGCCATTTTGTGGTCCTCTCGTCAGGTGTCAGGTATAACGCCCCCACCTGTGTGCATCATCCGAACCGACCGATTCCATCACGGTTTCACAGCGGATGCTCAGCCCTTCCGCGAGTCCGCGGCGCGGCCGTCAGCGGCGTTCGGCGACCGCCCGCAGCGCGAGATCGGTGCGGTCGGTGACGAGGCCGTCGACCCCGAGATCGAGCAGGCGCCCCATGGTGTACGCGTCGTTCACGGTCCACACGTGCACCTCGACGCCGTGGTCGTGCGCGAACTGCAGCAGCCGCGGGGTGAGGATGCGCAGCGCACCCTGCCGCTCCGGGATCTGCAGGGCGTCGAGGCCGCGCAGCGCCCGACGGGTCAGCGCGCCGGAGCGCGTCGTCACCGCCGCGAGCACCCGCGCGACCGTCGCCTGGCCGGCCGAGGTGGCGGGCCAGCCGCCGGCGGCGCGCGCGGCATCCATCGCCGCCGTGCGGCGCGCATCGGAGAAGCTCGTCAGCAGCACACGGTCGGCGTGCGGCGCCACGATGCGCCCCAGCGGCACCGCGGCAGCGGCGGCCTTGACGTCGAGGTTGAAACACAGCGCGGGGAAGGCCTCGAGCGCGTCCCTCGCCGTCGCGAGCCCGCCGCGATCGGCCATGATGCGCGCCAGCTCGGCGTGCGTCACCTCGGCGATCCTGCGCGGGTCGCCGGTCACACGGCGGAGGTCGACGTCGTGGAACAGCACGACGACGCCGTCGGCGGTGAGGTGACAGTCCGATTCCACGTGGCGCGCGCCCGCCGCGTGGGCGGCGGCGAAGGCGGCGAGCGTGTTCTCGACGATCCCCTCCGCGTCGCGGGGCACGAAACCGCGGTGCGCCAGCACCCGCGGCGCGGGTGCGGCGAACCAGGGGTGGGTCACGGGCGGGTGTCGCCGGGAGCGGGCGGGTGCGACCCGGCATCCGCCGCCTTGCCCGCGAAGGCACCGCCGAGACCCTTCATCGCCTCGGTGAACTCGCTGGGGATGATCCACAGCTTGCTCGACGCGCTCTCGCTGATCTTCGGGAGCGTCTGCAGGTACTGGTAGGCCAGCAGCTTGTCGTCGGGGCGCCCCGCGTGGATCGCGTCGAACACCGCCTGGATCGCCTGCGCCTCGCCCTCGGCGCGCAGGATCGCGGCCTGCTTCTCGCCCTCGGCGCGCAGGATGTCAGCCTGGCGGCGGCCCTCCGCCTCGAGGATCTGCGACTGCTTCGAGCCCTCCGCGGTGAGGATCGTCGCGCGCCGCTCGCGCTCGGCCCGCATCTGCTTCTCCATCGAGTCCTGGATGGAGTGCGGCGGGTCGATCGCCTTCAGCTCGACGCGCGACACGCGCAGACCCCACTTGCCGGTGGCCTCGTCGAGCACGACGCGCAGCTGACCGTTGATCTCGTCGCGGCTCGTGAGCGCTTCTTCCAGGTTGAGACCGCCGACGACATTGCGCAGCGTCGTCGTGGTGAGCTGCTCGACCGCCCCGAGATAGTTCGCGATCTCGTACGTCGCGGCGCGCGCGTCGGTCACCTGGAAGTAGACGACCGTGTCGATCGAGACGACGAGATTGTCTTCCGTGATCACGGGCTGCGGCGGGAAGGAGACGACCTGCTCGCGCATGTCGACGAGCGGGCGCAGGCGGTCGATGAACGGCACGAGGACGTTCAGGCCGGGGGAGAGGGTGCGCTGGTAGCGGCCCAGCCGCTCCACGATGCCCGCATACGCCTGCGGGATGATCCGGATCGAGCGGAAGATGACGACGATCACGAAGATCGCGACGACGACCAGCAGCACGATGATGAAGATCTGCCCGATGAACCTGCCGATGTCGATCATGATTCCGTGCCCCTCTCGGTGGGGTTCTCTGGTGAGGTCTGCGCGACGACGACGGTGGCGCCGCGGACGGCGGTGACGGTGACACGCGTGCCGATCGCGGGCGCGACGGAGCCGTCGGCGATCTCCGCGGTCCACTGCTCGCCGTTGTCCAGGCGCACCGACCCCCGGCCGTCGACGAACGCCGCGACGACGCGGGCGCCCATGCCGTAGAGGGCATCGACGTTCGTGGGGTGCAGCCCGCTCGACCGGTGCAGCAGCCGCAGCAGCAGCGGGCGGATCGTGAACAGCAGCAGGGCCGCGATGACCGCGGCGGCGAGGATCTGCAGCCACCAGACGCCGCCGAGCAGGTTCACGCCGAGGCCGCCGATGAGCGTGCCGGCGGCGAGCATGAGGAAGGTGAACTCGAGCGTCAGCAGCTCGATGATGACGAAGATCACCGCCAGCGAGAGCCAGGCGATCCACATGTACTCGGTGAGATCCGGCAGCATCCTCGCTCCCTTCCTCGTTCCGCCCGTCCCGGGCTGGTTTCCCTGCTCGAACCCTAACATTGCGCGTGCGCCGTGCCGCCGACTTCGGCGTCGCGGCGCGATTGGTAGTGTCGGAACCGTCCCGGCATCGCCGGGACGAGGCCGCCTGGCCACCCCGTCGCATCGCAGGAGCACGCATGTCGCAGCCCATCCCCGCCGGCACCCTCGCCGGCAAGACCGCACTCGTCACCGGTTCGTCGCGCGGCATCGGCGCCGACACCGTGCGGTACTTCGCGCAGGCCGGCGCGAATGTCGTCATCAACTTCCGCAACAAGGCGCCGCGCGCCGAGAAGCTCGCCGCCGAGGTGCGGGGGCTCGGCGTCGAGGCGCTCGTCGTGGGTGCCGACCTCACCGACCCGGCCTCGGTGCAGGCGATGTTCGACGACGTGCGCGAGAAGTTCGGCTCGCTCGACATCCTCGTCCTCAACGCCTCCGGCGGCATGGAGGGCGGCATGGCCGAGGACTACGCCCTGAAGCTCAACCGCGACGCGCAGGTGAATGTGCTGGAGAGCGCCCTGCCGCTGCTGGGGGAGGGGTCGCGCGTCGTGTTCGTGACGAGCCACCAGGCGCACTTCATCCGCACGACGCCGACGATGGACGCCTACGAGGGCGTCGCGCTGTCCAAGCGCGCCGGCGAGGATGCGCTGCGCGAGCTCATCCCCGGGCTCGCCGAGCGGGGCATCGGCTTCACGGTCGTCTCGGGCGACATGATCGAGGGTACGATCACCGCGACGCTGCTGGAGCGTGTGAACCCCGGCGCGATCGCGTCGCGCCGCGAAGAGGCAGGCAAGCTGTACAACGTCGCGGAGTTCGCCGCCGAGGTCGCACAGGCCGCCGTCGACCCCGTGCCCGCCGACAACACGCGGCTCGTCGGCGACGTGAGCTCGTTCCGCGGGCAGTGACATGCGCGCCACCGACATCGAGCACCTGATCGCGGTCGGACGGCCCACGATCGCCCCCGACGGTTCGTTCGCCGTCTTCGCCACCTCGCGGCCCGATCTCGCGGCAGGCCGCAACGTCGGCCAGCTGTGGCGGGTCGAGCTGCCGGGCGGTGCCCGGCGACGCCTGACGCGCGGCGTCGCCGACGCGCAGCCGCGGGTGTCGCCGGAGGGGTCGCGGGTGGCGTTCGTCCGGGCGGATGCCGACGGCACACCGCAGGTGTTCGTCGTGCCCGCCACCGGCGGCGAGCCGGTGCAGGCGACCGATGCCCGCGGCGGCGTCGGTGGGTTCGCCTGGTCGCCGGACGGGGCGCGCCTGGGCTTCACGGCGCGCGTGCCGGCGCAGGGGCGCTACGGCACGATCGAGGGTCTGGATGCCGCGGCCGAGGCGCCGCGGCGGATCACCGGCATCCGCTGGCACGCCAACGGACTCGGGTACATCGGCGACCGGCCCTCGCACCTCTTCGTGATCGATGCGCCCGACGTCGATGCCGAGCCCCTCTACGCGCCGGCCGCCGCCGTGCGGCCCGAGGGGGAGCCGGCGCCGAAGCCGGTGCGGGTCGCCGCGACGGCGGCCCAGCTCACCGACGGCGGCGTGTCGCACTTCGGCGTCGCGTTCTCCGCCGACGGGTCGGAGATCCTGTCGATCGCCGACGAGATCGAGGACGGTCCGCGCGATCTGCGCACGCCGCTGCTCGCGGTGGCGGTCGACGGTTCCGGATCGCGGGAGGTGCTCGGGCGTGCCGCCGGGCTGTCGATCGACGAGGTCGCGGTGGCCGGCGACGGCGCGATCGCGCTGCTGGCGTTCGCGGTCGGGTCGTCGGATGCCGGCGGGGCGCACGTCGATTTCGTCGCGCCGGGCGTCGGGTTGTGGGTCATCGAGAGCGACGGCGACGCCCGGCCGCTCACCGACCCCGAGACGATCGACCTCGGCGAGGTCGGCTCGCACATCACCCCGATCGGCGACGACTTCCTGGTGCAGCATCGCACGCGCGGGCGCGTGGACCTGTTGCGGGTCGGCCGCGACGGCACCGTGCGACCCGTGTTCGCGGGCGACGTCGAGGTCGGAGGGCACGCGGTCAGCGTTCGCGCCGACAGCCCGTCGGGGGAGCGGGTGGTCGTCTCGCTCGCCGGTCGCGACACCTTCGGCGAACTCGCGGTCGTCGGTGAGGGGTCGGTCACCGACTTCGGCGCCGGCCTGCGTGGCAGCGGGATCGTCGTCCCGCAGGAGCGGGAAATAGCCGGTCGCGATGGATATCCGATCCACGGCTGGGTGGCCGTGCCGGAGGGGGAGGGGCCGTTCCCGGTCATCCTGCAGATCCACGGCGGACCATATGCCTCGTACGGCATACATGTCTTCGACGAGACGCAGGTGCTCGTCGACGCCGGCTACGCGGTCGTGTACAGCAACCCGCGGGGGAGTGCCGGCTACGGCCGTGCGCACGGGCGCAGCATCCAGCGCCGGATGGGAACGGTCGACTTCGACGACGTCATCGACTTCTTCGACGGGGTCGTCGCGGATGATGCGCGGCTGGACGGGTCGCGCGTCGGCATCATGGGCGGCTCGTACGGCGGATACCTCACGGCGTGGATCATCGCGCACGACCACCGCTTCGCCGGGGCGATCGTCGAGCGCGGATTCCTCGACCCGGTCAGCTTCCAGGGCACGAGCGACATCGGCTCGTTCTTCGGCGACGAGTACGTCGGCCTCGACCCGCAGCAGATCGCCACGCAGAGCCCGATGGCGGTGGTCGGCGACGTGACGACGCCGACGCTCGTGATCCACTCCGAACTCGACTTCCGCTGCCCGCTCGAGCAGGCCACCAGGTATTACACGGCGCTGAAGCGCCAGGGGACGCCGGCGGAACTGCTCGTGTTCCCGGGGGAGGACCACGAACTCACCCGCTCGGGGCGTCCGCGTCACCGCATCGAACGGTTCGAGGCCGTGCTGGACTGGTGGAACCGCCACCTGCCGGTGGGGTAGGAGGGGGAGCGGCATCCTCGCCTCGGAACCTCGAAGCGCCCCGGCCGTAGGGACCGGGGCGCTTCGTGTGTGCACGCGCGAATGTCAGCCCTTGCCGAAAGTGAAGGCGCGGATGACGTTCACCAGCCCCATCGCGATCAGCATGATGCCCAGAAGCCACCAGAGTACGACGGCTCCCCACAGTGGCGAGAGGAGAAGGTAGCCTCCGGCAATGATCGAGATGATCGCGAAGATGACGGTCCACACCTTCGAACCGCTGTCGCCGATCGTCGACAGCGATACGACCCCTTCGATGATCCATGAGATTCCCACGAGAATCGCGACGAACATGGCCAGTAGAAGCTTTGTGGCCGTGAGGTTTGCAAACGCGACGATGCCGCTGATGACGAAGAGGAGTCCGAGGACGATGTGGCCGATGCGAGCCCATCCGCCCTTCGTCTTCGAGAAGATGCCGAGGCCCGCGTACACGAGGCCGGTCGCGATGATGTAGATCGCGATGATCCCCGTGACGACCGCGGCGGTCTGGCCGGGCCACGCGAGGACAAGGACGCCCGCAATGAGCGTCAATAGCCCCGCAAGTCCGAGCGCGATACGAATGCCGTTGACGCTCGATTTCTCGAACGAGGTTTCCGTGGTCATGACTTGCCCTTTCTGAATATCCCCTGTGTGGGATGCAGTTTCAGATTATGCCCGCAGTGATGCGGAGCGTGGACGACGTGCGCAGACGCCGTCATGATCCTCACTTGTGGGGACCGGGTCGAGCACACCGGTCATCCCAGCAGGACGGTGATCGCGACCAGTACGGGCACACATCCCACGGTTGTGAGCAATACCGTGTCCCGTGCGACGGTCTCGCCGATGTCGAACCGCTGCGCGTAGTTGAAGACGTTCTGGGCCGTCGGCAGCGCCGCGAGCACCGTGACGATGAGTGTTTCGTGCGCGGGCAGATGGAACACGAACGCCGCCACGACCCAGGCGACGACGGGCATGAGGAACAGTTTGAGGCCGGTCGCCAGCAGCACGTCGCGGCGGCGGCCGGCGCTGCCCAGCACCCGCTGGCCGTGCAGGGAGATGCCGTAGCTGATGAGCAGCACCGGTACGCACGCGTTCGCGATGAGCTGCGCCGGGTCGAGGACGATCGGCGGGAGCTTCACGCCGGAGACCGACACCGCGACGCCCAGCACCGACCCGACCACGACGGGATTGGTCACCGTGCGACGCAGGATCGGCCCGAGCCGGCGCTGGCCCGGCCTGTGCGCGGTGACGGCCTCGAAGATCGCCATCGAGATCGGCGTGAACACGAGCAACTGCATGAGGATGACCGGCGCCGGATAGGCGGCGCTGCCGAGCAGATACAGCGACAGTGGGATGCCGATGTTGTTCGAGTTCACCTGACCAGCCGACAGCGTGCCGATCAGCGTCTCGCCGACGTCGCGCCGCCAGGCGAAGCGGGCGATGAGCGCGTACACGACGAACACGGCGGCGGCCGCGATCGCCGAGACCGGCAGCAGCGCCGAGAAGAGCGTGTGGACATCCGCCTGCGCGAGCACGACGAACAGCAGGAACGGCGACAGCACGAAGAACGTGAGCCGGCTGAGCACGTGGCGCGCATGCGGCCCGAGCAGATCGATGCGCCCGAGGACGTATCCCACCGCGATGGCGACGCCGACCACGACGAACCCGGTGAGCGTCTCCAGCATCCTTCGATGCTACGGTCCGTGCGGGCGCTGCCTCTTCTTCGGTTCGCTGATAATACACATTATGTCAGTTTAGATTCGGATGCCGCTTCCCCCGACTCCGCCCATCTACCTCAGGAGTTGAGCCGGCGTGTGCGAGCGCAAACCGGAGAACCGCGTGAAGTCGCTGTCATAGCTGACCACGCTCGCTCGATGTTCGAGCGCAAGGGCCGCCAGGTGCGCGCCGTTCACCAGATTGCCGCCGAGCCCGAGTTCGGCCAGAAGCGACGAGAGGATGCCGAGGTGGCGCTCCCCCGGGTGCACGACACGTCCACCGGGCGCACAGACCCAGTCGTCCAACTGGGAGAACGCTTCGCCGGGCGACAGCGGATGAGCGAAGATGTCGCCGCGAGTCGACAGCCGCGCGAAGGCGAGCATGGCCACCCACGCGAATCCCACCGTGTCCTCCCCCGACAGTGCCCGGTCGAGCCACTCCCTCGAGGCGTCGTGCTGGGGCGCGTCTTCGTTGACGGCATACAGCAGGACGTTCGCGTCGACGACTCTCACTACGTGCCCACCTGCAGGCGGCGCACCAGCTCTTCGTCTTCGAGCGCACCCGCGATCGTCAGCGCACGGTCGAGGTCCATCCTCGGCGCTCCCATCGCGCGCGTGCGCGTGACACTCCCCCGCGGCTTCGCCGTGACTCCACCTCTGATCGCGTCATTGAGCGCGCGCTTGAACGACACTCCGCGTTCGGCCATGAGGCGTCGGACGAGCGCTTCCGTATCCGGGTCCAGAGTCACGGTCGTTCGCATTTTGACAGCATAGCATCACCAAATTTGATGCTTTGATATCACTGTTCGGCGATGCAGTCGCGGGCCGACCGCCGCTAGCGTGGGTGCGTGGAGACGACGGAACCGGAGCGGTGGCGCGGCGTCGTCGCAGCGCTGCTGAACGACGACGTCCGTGCCGTCCTCGCCGAGACGGCGGCCCCGCCCACCGCGCGCCGACGCGAGCGCGCGCTGGAGCGGCTGCAAGAGCTCGGAGTCGTCCGGCGCGAGCACGACGCCGTCGTCTTCGACCCGGCGGTCGTGCGGGGGCTGCTGGCCACCGGTCCCCAGCCGACCGGGCCGGAGCGTTTCCTCGATCGCGACGGCCGCATCGACCGGTATCCGTCTGGCGCCGGCGACCGTCGCACGCTGCTCGCGTGGATCGCAGCCCGTGCGTTCGCGCCCGACGACGTGCTCACCGAAGCCGAGGTCGGCGAGCGGCTCGAGCGCTACGCTCCCGGCGGCGACGTCGCCGTGCTGCGCCGCTACCTCGTCGACCACGGACTGCTGGAGCGCACCCGCTCGGGCTCGCAGTACGCGCCCGCGCCACGCGCGTAGCATGAGCGCATGACGACGCCTCCTCGTCCCGCGGGCAGCTACGGCAACGACGCACCGTGGGTGCCGTGGCTGTGGATCGCGCTCGCCGTCGCCTACGTCGCGCTTGCCGTGTGCGGCGCGCTCTGGTGGGAAACCCCCGTCGTCATCACGGTCATCGTCGTCATCCTCGCGGCCCTGTTCGCCGCGTGCGGCGCGCTGTTCTGGTATGCCACGCTGCGCGGAAAATTTCTCGTGTGGGACGAGCTCCTCGCGAACCTCGACCCGTCGCCGCGACGCGTCCTCGATCTGGGATGCGGGCGAGGCGCCGTCTCGATCATGATCGCGCACCGGTTTCCCTACGCCCGGGTGGAAGGCATCGACCTGTGGCGCAGCATCGATCAGTCGGGCAACTCCCCCGAGGCGGCGGCATCCAACGCGCGGGAGAACGGCGTCGCCGACCGCGTGCACGTCACGACCGGGGATATGACGCAGTTGCCGTTCGCTGACGAGCAGTTCGACCTCGTCACGGCGAGCCTGTCGATCCACAACATCCCCTCCGCCGCGGGCCGACGCACGGCTCTGCACGAAGCCTGGCGCGTCCTCTCCCCCGGCGGCCGACTGCTCATCGTCGACATCGGCAAGGTGCGCGAGTATCCCGCCGTGCTGCGCGATCTCAGCGGCGGCGCACCCGAGGTGCGCGGCGTCGGCTGGCGGATGTGGTGGAGCGGCCCGTGGATGGCGACCCGCATCGTCACCCTACAGAAGCGCTAACTCCCCGCCGCCGCGCACACACCGGCGGCGAGAAACCACATCGCGCCCGAGAAACCACATCTGCAGTGGTTTCTCACGCAGGATGTGGTTTCTCACGCGGGCGGGCGGCGGCGGCGCGGCGGGCGGGCGGCGGCGGGGTAGCGTGGACGGGTGACTTATGACCGCCGCGCCGCCTGGCGGGCGTGGTTCATCTGGGGCGTCGGCGTCGCGGCGTACATGCTCGCCGTGATCAACCGCAGCTCGCTGTCGGCGGTCGGTGTCGATGCGGCCGATCGTTTCGGGGCGGATGCCGCGACCCTGTCGATGTTCGCGGTCGTACAGCTCGCCGTGTACGGCGGCATGCAGATCCCGGTCGGGCTGCTCCTCGACCGCTACGGCGCGCGCCCGATCATGACGATCGGCATGCTCCTGATGGCGGTCGGCCAGTTGACGCTCGCCTTCTCCCCCAGCGTCGGCGTCGCGATCTTCGCGCGGATGCTGCTCGGCGCGGGCGACGCCGCCATCTTCCCCGGCGTGCTGCGCCTGATCGCGACCTGGTTCCCCGCGCAGCGCGGGCCGCTCATGAGCCAGCTCACCGGACTCGTCGGGCAATCCGGGCAGCTGCTCGCCCTCGCTCCCCTCGCGGCGATCCTGCACGCGACCAGCTGGGAGACCGTGTTCGGCGGCATCGCCGGGCTGTGCGTGCTGTTCGCCGTGCTCGTGTTCGCCCTCATCCGCAACCACCCGCCCGAACGCGGTGCCGACATCTCGGTCGACACGAACACCGGCGCGATCCGGGTCGTGCGGTCGTCGATGGACACCGGCGTCGGCATCCGTGCGGCGTGGGCGCACCCGGGCACGCGGCTCGCGTTCTGGTCGCACTTCACGACGCCGTTCGCCGGCACCGCGTTCGTGCTGCTGTGGGGCATGCCCTTCCTCACGGCCGGCGAGGGACTCTCGAAGGGGCATGCCGCCGCCGTGCTGTCGACCTACGTCGTCGTCGGCATGGTGCTCGGCCCCGTCATGGGCGAGCTGTCGCGCCGCAACCCCTATCGGCGTTCCCGCGTGCTCGTGCTGCCGGCGATCGCGACGCAGTTCGTCGCGTGGATGGCGGTGATCGCCTGGCCGGGGCCGGCCCCGCTGTGGCTGCTGTATGCGCTGGCCGTGGCGCTCGCGATGGGCGGACCGGCATCCATGATCGCGTTCGACCATGCCCGCGCGCACAACCCCGCCCACCGGCTGAGCACCGCGACCGGCATCACGAACGTCGGCGGATTCCTCGCCGCCCTCATCGCCATCTTCGCGATCGGGCTCGCCCTCGACCTGCAGGGCGCGGGCACGCCCGCCACCTACGACCTCGACGCGTTCCGCCTCGCGTTCCTCACGCAGGTGCCGCTGTGGGTGCTGGGGTGGACGTTCATCGTGATCGAACGGCGCCGCACCCGCGTCGTCATGGGTATCGACGAGCCGCGCAGGCCGCGCAGCTGACGACGGATGCCGTCACGCCCGCGGCGCGACCTCGATCCACCCGCCGCCGAACTTCGGCTCCCGGCCGTCGCCCGATGACGTTCCGGTCAGGCGCCGCTTGACCCACGGTCCGAGATGCTCGCGTGCATAGTCGCGCCTGCCGAGCACGTCGCGCTCGGGGAGTTCCGGCAGCGACCACCAGCCGTCGGGCACCCGCTCACCCAGCGCCTCGAGCACGCGCGCCGCGACCCGGTGGTGGCCGCGGTTGTTCATGTGCAGGCGATCTTCCGACCAGAACGACGGGGCGGACAACGCGGCATCCGGCCAGTTCAGTGCGCGGACGACGTCGGTGCGCTCCCCCATCCGATCCATGACCGCCTCCGACATGAGGTCGCCGCGGCGCTGGATGAGCCGGCCCAGCGGCAGCTGCGCCGACGGATTCGCACCCGACAGCAGCACGAGCCGCACCCCCGCTTCGTCGCAGCGGCGCAGCACCTGGCTGAACGCGTCGGCGATATGCGCGATCGACGTCCGCGGGCGCAGCATGTCGTTGCCGCCGCCGTTGAACGACAGATGCGTCGGATGCAGTGCCAGCGCGGGTTCCAGTTGCTGGCGGACGATCGGCCACACGAGCTTGCCGCGGATCGCCAGGTTCGCGTACTCGATGCTCTCGCCGCGCGAATCGGCCCACCCCTGCGCGACGAGGTCGGCCCAGCCGCGGACGGTGCCGTCCGGCAGCTCGTCGCCGACACCCTCGGTGAAGGAGTCGCCGATGGCGACGAAGCGAACGGATGCCACCCGTTCAGCCTACGGCCGCCGCAGGGCGGCGCCGTCGCTCACACGCATCCGTGCCCACCACTCTCGTCGTCGAATCAGCCCGATATGCACGACCCTGCCGCTTGCAGACCGTTCGCAACCGGCAGGCTCGACAACAAGAGGCTGGCTCGGCGGGTGACGGCGGTGACGGCGGTGACGGCGGCCGGGGGCCGGAGGGGGCGTAGGTCGAGAGCGTCCCGGACGGTTCGGGAAATGGTGCGGCGGCGGTCGCCGCGACCATAGACTGCCGGGATGGGGTGGCTGTCGCGAGCGATCGGCACCCCGGGCAGCGCGTCGTTGGCTCGACTGGAGCCCGTCGTACGGGAGGCGGCCGAGCACGAGGCATGGGCCCACGCCCTCGGCGACGAGGCTCTCGCCGCGGCCGCCCGCGCGCATGCGTTCGTCGGCCCGGCCGACCGCCGCGGGGCGCCGCAGGCGCACCTGCTGGCCGTGCTGCGGGTCGCCGCCGAACGCGCGCTCGGCCAGCGACCGTTCGACGAGCAGCTGCTCGCCGCGTGCGCGCTGCTGACCGGCCATGCCGTCGAGCTCGACACCGGCGAGGGCAAGACCCTGGTCGGAGCCCTCGCGGCCGCCGCCTTCGCGGTCAGGCCCGGGACGGCGGGCTCCGGCATCCATGTCGTGTCGGTCAACGACTACCTCGCCCGGCGCGACGCGGAGTGGATGGCGCCGCTGTTCGAGGTGCTCGATCTCACGACGGGCTGGATCGGCCAGGACACCGACGCCACCACGCGGCGCGAGGTCTACCGCCGCGACGTCGTCTACGCCCCGGTGAGCGAGATCGGATACGACGTGCTGCGCGACCGCTTCGCGACGACGGATGCCGGCCGGGTGCGCCCGCGGCTCGGCGTCGCGATCGTCGACGAGGCCGACGCCGTCATGATCGACGAGGCGATGTCGCCGCTGGTCCTGGCGGGTTCCGCCCCGGACGCGCCGGAAGACTTCGCCCTCGCCGACGCGCTCGTCCGCGACCTCGACGGCGGTCGCGACTTCGCCGTCGACGCCGACCGCGCCACCGTCACCCTCACCGACGCGGGGCTCGACCGGCTGGAACGCCGTCTGGGCGGGATCAACCTCTACGACACCGCCCACACCGCGACGCTCACGCGCATCAACCTCGCGCTGCACGCGCACGTGCTGATCGCGCGTGACGTCGACTACCTCGTCGACGACGGCGCGATCCGGCTCATCAACACCGCCCGGGGACGCGTCGCGCAGCAGCAGCGCTGGCCCGACGGGCTGCACGCGGCGATCGAGGCGAAGGAGCGGGTGCAGGTCTCCTCCCCCGGCGTCATCCTCGACACCCTCACCGTGCAGGATCTGCTGCGCGAATACGGCACTCTCGTCGGGATGAGCGGCACCGTCGTCGCGGTCGCCGAAGACCTGGCCGAGTTCTACGACCTGCGCTCCGGCCGCGTCGAGCGGCGGCGACCGAACCGGCGCGTCGATCATCCGCAGCGGGTCGTCCTCGACGAGGCGAGCCGCACGGATGCCGCCGTCGCGGAAGTCCGCTCCCGGCACGAGAACGGCCAGCCCGTGCTGGTCGGTACGCAGAGCGTCGCCGAGTCGGAGCGCTTCGCCGCCGTGCTGGGCGTCGCCGGCGTCGAGACGCGCGTGCTCAACGCCCGCAACGACGCGCAGGAGGCGGCCGTGATCGCCCGGGCGGGTGAGTTCGGCGCCGTGACCATCTCGACGCAGATGTCGGGGCGCGGCACCGACATTCGCCTCGGCGGCCAGGACGAGCACGACCATGCCCGGGTCGCCGGCATCGGCGGGCTCGCCGTGGTGCAGGTGGGGCGCTACCCGTCCGGACGGCTCGACGCGCAACTGCGCGGACGCGCGGGCCGGCAGGGCGACCCCGGCGAGTCCGTCACGCTCGTCAGTGCGGCCGACGAGCTCGTGCAGGCCAACGCGCCCGAGTTCCTGGTGGACAAGCTCCGTCGCCGCGGCGCCCGGCTCGACCAGAAGGAGCTGGGGAAGATCGTCGACAAGGCGCAGGCCATCGCCGAGGGCGTGCGCCGCGACCGTCACCGCGCCACGTGGGATTTCAACCGGGCCATCGCCCGGCAACGGCACACCGTGCTGGTCGAGCGCGAAGAGGTGATGTCCGGGGAACGGATGCCGGTGGCAGAGCGGGCCGCGGGTCCGCTTGCGGAGCTAACCGCGGCATCCGCCCCCGACGTCGTCGGCGCGCTGACCCGGGACGTGACGCTCTGGTGCCTCGACGAGCACTGGTGCGATCATCTGGCGTACCTGAGCGAGGTGCGCGACGGCATCCATCTGCGGGCGCTCGCCGGCGTGAACCCGCGCGACGAGTTCCACCGCCTCGCGCTGCGCGCGTTCGCGGGGTTCTTCGACGAGGCCTACGACCGTGCCGCCGGGATCATCGCGGGCGTGACGGCCGACCAGCTCGGTCAGGACATCGCGGCGCTCGGCCTGCGCCGCCCGTCGGCGACGTGGACGTACATGGTCAGCGACAATCCGCTGGGCAGCCCCTTGGATCGCGCCGCGCGCTCCCTGGGACGGTGGTGGCGTTCACGCGTGCTCGCCATAGAGTGAGCGCTACTGCGCGAGCGCCATCCGCAGGGTATCCAGCCCCACCCCACCCAGGCGCAGCGCACGCATGTGGAAGCGCTTGACGTCGAAGCCGGCGCCCTCGCGGGCGGCGGCCTCGTCGCGGATCTGCTCCCAGATGCGCTGGCCCACCTTGTACGACGGCGCCTGCCCCGGCCAGCCGAGGTAGCGGTTGACCTCGAAGCGCACGAACTCCTCGGGCATGTTGACGTTGCGCAGCATGAACGCCAGCGCATAGTCGGCATCCCACGTGCCGTCGCCGTCGAGACGCGGCTTGCCCAGGTGCACGCCGATGTCGAGCACGACGCGGGCGGCGCGCATGCGCTGCCCGTCGAGCATGCCGAGGCGGTCGGCCGGGTCGTCGAGGTACCCGAGTTGTTCCATGAGCCGCTCGGCGTACAGCGCCCAACCCTCGGCGTGGCCGCTGGAGCCGGCCAGCAGCCGCCGCCACGAGTTCAGCTCGGCGCGGTTGTACACCGCCTGCGCGATCTGCAGATGGTGCCCCGGCACGCCCTCGTGGTACACCGTGGTCAGCTCTCGCCACGTGTCGAACGAGTCGACGCCCTCCGGCACCGACCACCACATGCGGCCGGGGCGCGAGAAGTCGTCGGTCGGGCCGGTGTAGTAGATGCCGCCCTCGTTCGTCGGCGCGATCATGCACTCCAGCCGGCGGATCGGCTCGGGGATGTCGAAGTGCGTCGTGCCCAGCTCTGCGACGGCGCGGTCGCTGGTGGCCTGCATCCACTCCTGCAGGCCTGGTGCCGTGGAGCTTGCGCGCCTGGTCGTTCTCGAGGAACGCCACGGCCTCTTCGACGGTCGCCCCGGGGAGGATCTCGTTCGCGATCGCCTCCTGCTCGGCGACCATGCGGGCAAGCTCCTCGCGCCCCCACTCGTATGTCTCGTCGAGGTCGATCTCGGCCCCGAGGAAGCGTCGGGAGTGCAACGCGTAGAGCTCGCGACCGACCGCGTCGACCTCGGATGCCGCCGGAGCGAGCTCGTCCCGCAAGAAGCCCGCGAGCCCGTCGTAGGCGGCGCGGGCCGCGTCGGCGCCGGCCGACAGGTCGCGCACGAGGGATGCCGGCAGAGCGCCGGCGCCGGCCGGAGCGGCGTCGCCCACGAAGGTCGCGAAGAACCCGTCGGCACCGGTGTAGCGGGCGATCTGCTCGACGACCTCGGTGACCTGGCGCCGCGCCGGGACGACCCCGGTGCGGATGCCCTCGCGCAGGGTCTGCACGTAGCCGGCGATCGCGGTGGGCACGGCGCCCAGGCGTGTCGCGATCACCGACCAGTCGTCCTCGGTGTCGGTGGGCATGAGGTCGAAGGCGTTGCGCAGCTCTTGCGCCGGCGAGGCGATGACGTTGAGGTCGCGCAGGTGCGCCCCGGCGTCGTGCAGCGCGAGGGACAGCTCGAGATCGCCCGCGAGGTCGGCCTTCGTGACGACGTCGACGTCGTCGACCGGCTCGGCGGCGCGCAGCGCGGCGAGCGTCTCCTTCTGGGCTGCCAGGCCCGCCGCGGTGCCTGCGGGCGACAGGTCGTCGAGGCGTCCGTTGTGCTCGAAGCGTCCGATGTAGGTGGCAAGCCCCGGTGAGAGCTCGGCTGCGGTGTCGACCCAGGCCTCGGCGACCTCGTCGATCGGCGTGGGGGTGCGCTGGAGGTTCGTCATCCCTCGAGCCTAAAC
The DNA here is from genome assembly GCF_047602155.1 of Microbacterium sp. Lineage (GTDB taxonomy): Bacteria > Actinomycetota > Actinomycetes > Actinomycetales > Microbacteriaceae > Microbacterium. The sequence goes on from NZ_JASGHZ010000001.1 coordinate 2,489,675, forward strand.
CCGGGGCCGCGCGGGGTGTCAGTGCGCCGCGACGTCCCAGTTCGCGCCACGCCCGATCTGCACGTCGAGCGGCACCGACAGCTCGGCGGCGTCGGCCATGCGGCCCCGCACGATGCGCGCGGCGTCCTCCCACTCCCCCGGCGCCACCTCGACGACGAGTTCGTCGTGGATCTGCAGCAGCACCCGCGACGCAAGCCCCTCCGACCGGAACTCGTCGTGGATGCGGAACAACGCGATCTTCATGATGTCGGCCGCGCTGCCCTGGATCGGGGCGTTCAGCGCCGCCCGCTCGGCGTTCTCGCGCAGCACGCGGTTGGGGCTGGCGAGGTCGGGGAACGGACGTCGTCGCCCGAAGATCGTCTCGGTGAACCCGTCGATGCGGGCCTGCTGCACCGAGGCGCGCAGATAGTCGCGCACGGCGCCGAAACGCGCGAAATACTCCGTCATGAGCTGCTTCGCCTCGGCCTGTTCGATGCGCAGCTGCTTGGACAGTCCGAACGCGCTCAGGCCGTAGACGAGCCCGTAGGACATCGCCTTGACCTTCGTGCGCATGAACGGCGTCACGTCGGCCGGATCGACGCCGAAGACGCGGGCGCCGACGAACCGGTGCAGATCCTCGCCGGAGTTGAAGGCCTCGATCAGTCCCGCATCGCCGGAGAGGTGCGCCATGATGCGCATCTCGATCTGCGAGTAATCGGCCGTCAGCAGTGTCTCGTAGCCGGTGCCGACCTCGAACGCCGCGCGGATGCGGCGCGACTCCTCGGTGCGGATCGGGATGTTCTGCAGATTGGGGTCGGTGCTCGACAGGCGCCCGGTCTGGCTGCCGGTCTGCACGTACGTCGTGTGCACGCGGCCGCTCGCGTCGATCGCCGCATCCAGCGACTCGATGATCTGGCGCAGCTTCGTCGCCTCGCGATGCTGCAGCAGCAGATCGAGGAAGGGATGCGGGTTCGACTCCTGCAGGTCGGCGAGGACGGCGGCATCCGTCGAATATCCGGTCTTCGTCTTGCGCGTCTTCGGCAGTTCGAGCTGGTCGAACAGCACCTCCTGCAACTGCTTGGGCGAGCCGAGGTTCACCTCACGGCCGATCTCGGCGTACGCCAGCTGCGCGACGCCCTCGGCGCGCGCGGCGAGCTCGGCCGAGAAGCCCGACAGCTTCTCGTGCGACACGGCGACGCCGGCCAGTTCCATGTCGGCGAGCGTGTCGAGCGTCGGCAGTTCGATGTTGCTGAGGACCGCCGCGACGGATGCCGGCACCTCCGGCCGCATGGCCTCGGTCACCCGCAGGGTGTACCACGACAGCTGACCGGGGGTCGCGCCCTCGGTCTCGGGGACGAGCTGGGTGGGGTCGGCCTCGGGGAGCTTCTCGTCGAGGTAGCGGTCGACGAGGTCGGCGAGCCCCTTGTCGGGAAAGCTCGGACGCAGCAGCCAGCCCGCGAGGACCGGGTCGAAGACGAGTCCGCCCAGCCGCACTCCGGCGCGTCGCAGGGCCTTGACCTGAGGCTTCGCATCGGCGAACACCTTCGGGGTGTCGGATTCGAGCCAGGCGCGCAGCGCGTCGGTCACGGCGTCGCCCCAGCTCGCCTCGGCGGCGAAGTCCCCCGTCGCGAGGCCGAGCCGCGCGGGCAGGCCGCCCTCGGTCGTCAGGGTGAGGGCGACCTCGGCGTCGGCCGGCAGCGCCGCGATCCAGCCGGCCAGCGCCGCGCCGTCGAGCTCGACCGGCGTGGGTGCGGCGACGGCGGGGGCGGAGGCGGCGGCCACCTCGTCGGGGTCGCCGCCGATCGCGTCGAACACGCGCGGCAGCAGCGTGCGGAACTCCAGCCGCGCGAAGATGTCGCGCACCGCCTGCGCGTCGAGCGCCTGCACCGCGAGGTCGGCCGGGGCGACCCCGAGATCGACGTCGCGCAGCAGGGCGTTCAGCGAGCGATTGCGCCGCACGTCGTCGAGGTGTTCCCGCAGGTTGCCGCCCACGACGCCGGTGACCTTGTCGGCGTTCTCCAGCAGGGCGTCGAGACTCCCCCACTGCGTGAGCCACTTGACGGCGGTCTTCTCCCCCACCTTCGGCACGCCGGGCAGGTTGTCGCTCGTCTCGCCGACGAGGGCCGCGATGTCGGGGTAGTTCGCCGGCGGCAGCCCGTACTTCTCCACGACGGCATCCGGCGTGTAGCGCTTGAGCTGCGACACGCCCTGCACGCTCGGATACAGCAGCGTGACGTCGTCGGTGACCAGCTGGATGGTGTCGCGGTCGCCCGAGCACACCAGCACGTCGTAGCCCTGCGCGGCGCCCTGCGTCGCCAGGGTGGCGAGGATGTCGTCGGCCTCGATGCCCTCGTGCGTCAGCACGGTGACGTTCATCGCGGCCAGGCACTCCTGCAGCAGCGGGATCTGCCCCGTGAACTCGGCCGGCGACTCGGAGCGGTTCGCCTTGTACTCGGCGTACCGATCCGTGCGGAACGAGTGCCGCGACGTGTCGAACGCGACGGCCAGGTGCGTCGGCTTCTCGGCCTTGACGAGGTTGACGAACATCGACAGGAACCCGTAGATGCCGTTGGTGTGCTGCCCGTCCTTCGTCGTGAAGTTGTCGACCGGAAGAGCGAAGAACGCGCGGTAGGCCAGCGAATGGCCGTCCACGACGAGAAGGGTAGGCTTTGCGGAGTCCGTCACCCTGCCAGCCTAGACGTGGGCACGGACGCCCGACCTACCCCGACCCGCAGCATCCGAAGGTGGACGATGAGCGCCGACTACTCCCCCGCAGACGTCGATGGCCTGGCCTGGGTGCGCGAGCGCGGCATGGGCGCCCTCGCCGCGAAGATGGGCATGGAGTTCGTCGAGTTCACGGTCGAACGATCGGTCGCCACGATGCCCGTCGAGGGCAACACGCAGCCGGTCGGCCTGCTGCACGGCGGCGCCTACGTCGTGCTGGGCGAATCGCTCGGCTCGATGGCGGCGAACCTGTGGGCCGGGCCCGATCGCCTGGCGGTCGGCATCGACATCAACGCCACGCACACCCGTTCGGCGACATCGGGGATCGTCACGGGCGTGTGCACGCCCATCCACCTCGGCCGCAGCCTGACGGTTCACGAGATCGCGATCAGCGACGACCAGGGCCGCCGCTGCTCGACCGTGCGGATCACCAACATGATCCGCGACCTGTAGTCGCGGTCGAGACCCCGCTTCTGCGTCGAGACCCGCGTCTGCGGCGGCGGTCTCGATCCAGAGCCTGGGTCTCTAAAAACCCCTGATCACGATTAGTTTCGAGACCATACGAATAGCAACGGTTCCCTGGTGTTGTCTAGGGAATTGGCGGCTCTTCGGACATTCGGTGGGGGTGAGGCTGGCTGGGTGATGGGGCTCTTCACGATCGAGGGTGTAGGTGTGGTCTGAATCCGCCGGTTTCGAGCAGACTTCTCGCGATGTAGTGAGTGAGGTTTCGGAAGCCCAGGGCGGTGCCGCGGAGGTGCTCGAGCCGGCCGTTGATCGCCTCGGTCGGGCCGTTGCTCGTTCCCGGCCGGTCGAAGTATCCCAGCACGTCAGCGGCGCGCTGCTTGAGTGTCCGGGCGAGCTTGTGGACCTCGGCGAGCTCGGCCGGGACGCCGGTGCTGATCCGGTCGATCGTGTGCTGGAGGAAGAACTTGCCCAGGGCGCGGTCCTTCTCCCGGTAGGCGGTGATCATGTCCTGATAGACGCCCCACGTCGCTTGTACCTCGATGTGTCGTTCGTCGTCGAACAGTGTGGTCAGCCTGCTCTGTTGTTTCTCGGTGAGCAGGCCGGCGCCGGTGAGCAAGGTGCGGCGTGCCTGGTAGAGCGGGTCGCCCTTCATCCCGCGGCGGCCGAACACGTCATGCTGAACACGGCGCCGGCAGTTCTCCAGCGCGTCGCCAGCGAGTCGGATCACATGGAACGGGTCCATGACCGGGATCGCGTCGGGCAGTTCCTCGGCGGCGGCGGTCTTGAACCCGGTGAACCCGTCCATCGCGACGACCTCGACCCCGTCCTGCCACGCCTTCGGCCGCCCGGCGAGCCATTGCTTGAACACGGCTTTCGAGCGGCCCGGGGCCATGTCCAGCAGCCTCGACGGCCCCGTCTTCTCGCGCACTGGGGTGAGGCCGATGATCACGGTCACGAACTTGTCTCCGAGCCTCGTGTGACGCCAGACGTGCTCATCGACACCGATCGTGGTGACACCGTCGAACCGGCCGGGATCATCGATCAGACGGCGTCTGCCCTCCGCGAGGATCGCCGTGTTCGCCGCCGACCACGACACCCCGAGGCCTGCTGCGACACGGGAAACCGACAGGTGGTCGAGCACGAGACCAGCAAGGCCCCACGCCAGCCCGCCGCGGGAGATCTTCGCCCGCCGCGGCGCCGCCTTCGTCGTGTCCTGACGCCACACTCGCCCGCACCCGGTGCACTTGTAGCGGCGGACGCGGATCAGCAGCGTCGTGGGCCGGTGCCCGAACGGCTCATGCGCCAGCTGCCTGACCACGGTGTCACGCGGCGTCCCCTCGCACCCGCACTTCGGGCACCACGGGTCCGGCTCGATAGGCCGGCACTCCAACACCGCCCGCTCCGCGTCGAGGTGTTGTCCGATGGCTTCGAGGCCGAGCTCGTCGAGACGGCAGAACGTGGTCAAGCAGGGCGCGCTGAAAGTAGGGTGGGGCACGTCGAGGTCTTCCGGATGGGGAGTGTGAGAACTTCCATCCTCAGGGAGACCTCGACCCCTATCCAGCCAACGACGCGCTCACCCAGCTACACCCTCGATCGTGAAGAGCCGGTGATGGTTGGCGGGTAGGGGTCGAGGCCCCCGAGGATCAGAAGCGCTAACTCTCTGACTCCGATCGAGGACCTCGATGTGCTTCACCCTACTTCGGGGTGCGCTGACGCGCGCTCTGCCTTCTGCCCGTGTTCCCGCTGCGATCTGCTGCTTGGCCTGGATGGCGTGCATGTGGAGCACGTTGACCGCCGCGACGGGTTGCTGGTCGTGACGGTCTCGAGCCCGTCGACGCGGACCGGGTGCCCAGGGTGCGGGGTTCTCGCTGTCGGTCGGGGCCGTCGCCGCCGCGTGCTGCACGATGTCCCGGGCGCGACGCGGGTGCGGATCGTGTGGCGGCAACGGGTCTGGCGGTGCGGGGACGAGGGCTGCCCGCGGAAAACGTTCGTCGAGCAGATCCCGACACTCGTCGCAGCGCGCGGGTCGATCACCAGGCGCGCCGTCTCCTGGGCGATCGGGCAACTACGTCGTGAGCACGCGACCGTTCACGGCCTGGCCCGTCAGCTCGGGACGTCGTGGAAGACGGTCTGGCGGGCCATCGAACCCGAGCTCGTGAAGCTGGCGGCCGACGAGTCCCGGTTCGAGGGCGTCACGACCCTCGGTGTCGACGAGCACATCTGGCATCACGTCGACCCCCGCAAGAGAGGACCGAAGGAGCTGACCGGGATGGTCGACCTGAGCCGCGACAGCACCGGAAAGACGCGGGCGAGGTTGCTGGATCTGGTGCCGGGCCGGTCCGGGAAAGCCTACGCGTCCTGGCTCGACCAGCGCGGCGACGCGTTTCGCCGCAACGTGGAAGTAGCGGCGTTGGATCCGTTCGCCGGTTACAAGACCGCGATCGACGACAAGCTGCAAGACGCTACCGCCGTGCTCGACGCGTTCCACGTCGTGAAACTCGGCACCGCCGCCGTCGACGAGGTCCGCCGAAGGGTGCAGCAGGACACCCTCGGCCACCGCGGCCGCAAGGGCGACCCGCTGTTCGGGATCCAGACCATCCTCCGCGCCGGGCAGGAGAACCTCACCGAACGGCAACGCGCCCGACTGGACGCGGCGATCGCCGCCGACGAAGCTCACGTCGAAGTGCACGTCGCCTGGCAGGCCGCGCAAGAACTCCGCTCCGCCTACCACGCCAAGGACCTCGCCGAGGGCCGGCGCATCGCGCAGAAGGTCGTCGACTCGTTCCACACCTGCCCGATCCCCGAGATCGCACGTCTGGGCCGGACGCTACGCCGTTGGCGGGACGCGTTCCTGGCCTACTTCGCCACGCATCGGGCGAACAACGGCGGCACCGAAGCGATCAACGGAATCATCGAGCTCCACCGGCGCCTCGCGAGAGGATTCCGCAACCACGAGAACTACCGCCTACGCATGCTCATCGCCGCCGGCGGACTCACCCCATGACCCCCACCGAATGTCCGAAGAGCCGAATTGGCGCTACGCCACTTCCGAGTGTACCCGGTTATTTCTGACTCGTCACGGTTGATTGGCATGGGTTTCCCGTGGCTCACATCGCTTGGGCCGACGCACGTTCCTCCGTGCCTACACCACCTGCTGCGCGGCCAAATTTTGAAGGATCGCGACCGGGTCGAGATCCACCGACTTGCACATCGCTTCGAAATGGGGGCCGTCTGCAGCATGGATGAACTTCAACGTAGCGGCTAGTTCCGCCTCAATCGAAGGAAAGTCGAGCGCTGACGAAGGCCGGGGTTCTTCTCGATGGGATTGACTATGGAGGAACTTGACGACGCGCTCCTTCAACGCTCCATCAATAGACGCATTCGCTGCGACCGCGTTGACCTTCTCTTGGAAATTGATTTTGTCCGGGGCTCGGAAGGAGAGGAAACCCTCAAGAAGTCGCCGAGCCGCATTTCCGACCAACGGTAGATACTCTTGCGAAGTTCCCACAGATGTTTCTGCCACGTGAAAGAACAAGAAGTGGTATTCACTAGGGTGTTGCACCAGGCTTCGAGGAAGTTCTCGCACCTCTCCATGTCGCGAGTTCGCAGCCTGCGAGACTGCACGAACCTCCAAGAATGAGACTTCAGGCATTTGCTTCTCGGCCGCGTCGTTCATGCGAATGCGTTTTTGAGAGCTCCCCCAACGGTTCTTTAAGTCGATGAGGTTCAACCTGAAGTATTCGTAGTCATGGGTAAGAAATATAGTTTGAATGAACTGTTCTGTACGCTCGCGGGCGAATGCGAATGCAGCAAATAGTGACTCTTTGTCGAGGCTCGTCACTGGGTCGTCAATCACCACGATGGCCTGCTCGGGATCGACGCCTTCTTCCTCAAGCGAGCGCAAGAAGTAGGTAAAGGCAATAGCGTTTCGCTCGCCTTCGCTCAGATGAGTAGCCACGCTCCCGGAGCGCGTCACAACATAGCCAGTTCCGTCCGGCGTGACCGAGACCCTCAAGTGTGCATGACCGAAATGTTCTCGAAGATCCACGTCGATAAGGTTCGCCATCTGCCCGACGTCTTGCAGTTCCTGTTGAGCCGCAAGCCGTTTTGCATCCACTTCAACAGTTCGCTGTTGAAGCGTCGACAGCGCCCTTTGGGCTAGCTCCAGGCGTCGTGCAGCAAATCGGTATTCGGCACCCTTCTGAGCGCCGAAATGCAGCTCAACGGATGCACGCGCCCGTTTTATACGTGCGGCTTGCGACCCGCAAGCCGCATTATTCTCAGACAGAACTTGATTGAGCCCAGCAACATCCACTACAGCGAATGACTCTGTGAGGAGGTCTGCATCCGGCCTCACACGAAGAGGATCGGCTTGCCGTCTCTGAATGGCGGCAATCGCTTTACCAATCTCAACCTGGAGAGCCTCGACGTCCTTCCTCACATCAGCCATCGCATCCTTAGCGCGCTCCTGGAAGTCCGGCAGAAACTCGCTTTCACTGGGGATACTCTGGAGCCAAGAATCTAAAGCATCACGCTGACGCTCAAAGTATGCGATTGCTTTTCCAAGTCGTTCTCGTAGAGAGTCGAGAGCCGCACTGAAATGCTGTCGGTATGCCGCGAGAACATCGGAGTTGACAGTACCGTTCTGGCAGAACTCGCAAAGATCACCTTCGCTATGAAATGCCAATCCATCTTCGACCCAAGTCGAGAGATCAGCATTCTCGGTTAACCGAGATAAAGGCACTGATTCCACGGGCGCACTGAGGAGTTCATCGTTGACCGTCAGATGCAGGTTCGCTGCTATTTGTTCGGGCGCAGGAGGTAGGTCGACCTGACCCAACAGAGCGGCTGTTGCCGCGTTCAACTCTGAAGCGAGTTCCTCTTTCGATAGGACAGCTGCGTTCTGGTCATCGAGCAGTTTTCTCACCTGAGTGACTTGGAACCTGGTCGGATTGTAGTACGCTGCGTCCGCTGGCGCGAGAACTGAGATGATCTCAGCTTTGGTTTCTTTCTCAAGCGTCTCGCGATCACGTTCAATACGCTTCACAGCTTCACGAATAGAGATTTCTCGTGCTTCAAGCACAGCCAAATATGCCTGATGCTCTTTCAGTTCGGCTTCGGCCTTAATGTTGTCAATGCCGAGCTGCACAATCGGTGATGCGTGACCATCGCCGCTAAGGAAAAGCCGCAAAGACTCCTGAACGTAAAAGCGGTTGTAGACAAACAGCCGAAACGGTGCGCTACCGGGCTCAAGGCGTATCCTCGAAGAAGAACCATTCGCAATGATTCGGGCTTGAAGAGTGGCACTGTCCGCGCGTCCGGAACCCTCAGCGAGCCTGAGAGCTTCTGACAGACTCGTCTTTCCCGTGCCGTTTCGGCCGTAGATCACCGTTCGCTTACCTAGCCTGCAGGGCGAAGCTCCGTCGAATGGAGTCTTGCTTAGGCCGCGAAAGGCCACGTCGCTGGTGAAGCTCTGGAGCATAGTCATTTCTCCGTCTGGTGACGTGACACCGCAGATGAACCCGAGGCGCGCGCTTGGATACTTCCGTGCATGGCCACAACGCAGACACCAGAATTCTGGCCGTCAAAGACAGCGCATGAGTCACGTCCGACCGCATACCCAGCCACATCAACGAAGGCACCAGTCATCAACATGACATAAGAATACCGAGGCGACAATGACGTAACCCCCTTCGTCAGCACAAGAGTCGGGCTCTCAGCCCTGATCCACCGTGGTGGTTGGGTTGTGGACCGCGTGGCGTGAAGTGAAATGTCCTTCTGGTCTGGGAAAATGTTGATTGTCTAGATCAATGTTCCGCAGTCCGGAAGGACATCTCGTAAGTGAAAGCATCTCACGGTATCGCTCCGGTGTTCGATGACCGGAACCTCGTGTCGCACGCGGGCCTGGTACCGGTGCTGGAGCTGGCCGAGAAAGCGGGCCTGACCGAGCTGGTCGAAGCGTCCTCGACGCTTCCGGCGGCGAGCGTGGCGATCAAGGTCCGCACGATCCTCGGCGGGATGCTCGCCGGGGCGGACAGCATCGACGATCTTGGCGTGCTGCGCTCTGGGGCGACGGCCCGGGTGCTCGGGCAGGTGCGGGCGCCGTCGACGATCGGCACGTTCCTGCGCTCGTTCACCCATGGTCACGTCCTGCAGTTCGGGAAGGTTAACCGGGTTCTGTTGCGTCGCCTGTTGGGCGAGGTTCCCGCGTTGTCAGGGACGGAGGGCGGGCTGGTGTTGGTGGACATGGACGACACGATCCGTGAGGTCCACGGTTACCAGAAGCAGGCCGCCGCGTTCGGATACTCCGGGGTCCGCGGGCTGAACGCACTGGTCGTGACGATCACAGGGCAAGACGCGGCCCCGCTGGTCGCGGAGGCGTCGCTGCGGCGCGGGAACGTCCGCTCCGGCGACAACGCCGCCCACCACCTCGCCCGCGCGCTGACGACGGTGAGGGAGACAATGCCGCGGCGGCGGGTTCTGACCCGGGCGGACTCGGCGTTCTGCACCCACGAGAACGTGACCGCCGCGGCCCGAGGCGGGGCGTGGTACTCGTTCACGATCCCGCAATGGCGCACCGTGCAGGCCGCGATCGCGGGCATCCGCGAAGACGCATGGACGAAGATCAAATACACGAACGCGGTCCGCGACGAGGACACCGGCGAATGGATCAGCGACGCCGAGGTCGCCGAGGCTCCGTTCACCGCGTTCGTGTCCCGACCCAAAGACGAGCACATCGCCTGCCGGCTGATCGTGCGCCGCGTCAAGCGCCTGAACGTCAACGCCGCGCAGGGGCAGGAGACGCTGTTCGACACCTGGCGGTATCACGCGTTCATCACCAACAGCGACCTCGACCAGATCGAGGCGGACAAGCTCCACCGCGGTCACGCGATCATCGAGCAGGTCATCGCCGAGCTCAAGAGCGGCCCACTCGCTCATCTGCCCTCCGGGAAGTTCACCGCGAACCACGCCTGGCTCCAGCTCGCAGTCATCGCTCACAACCTCTCTCGCGCCGCAGCCACTGCCGCCGGCCTCGGCAGAGCACGCATGGCGACGCTACAGCGCACCATCATCAGCACCCCCGCAAGACTCGCCTCGACAGGGCGGCGGCTCGTGATGCACCTGCCCACGCACTGGCCCTGGGCGCCAGCATGGGCGCTGCTCTGGGCGACCGCGACCGACCCGCCACGCACGGCAACGCCCTGACCACCCAGCCCATGACGGGCGCGACCGGAGCCGAAGTGGAAGAGCCAGAGCACCAGCTGGCAGCACCCGCACGCCCACAAAGGCCACCACTGAACCAACACCAGAGTCCCACCCCGTCAAAACCGACACGGTGGATCAGGGCTCAGCAGACCTGCGCCCCGAGCCGAGGTGTGAAGGGCCGGGCGACCTTATGTATCTCGCGGTCTGCGAACCATGCGAATGGCATCAGGTCAGCGACTCGGAAAACGATAGCGTCGAGGGGTGGCACAATCACGCGATCCCGAACTGGTGGGAGCTGCCAGTCGTGCCCGCGCAGATTCGTGTGCGCGATGGCGGTGGCTTGACCAAGTTAGGCCGCAAATGGATCGAAGCGCACTACCCGGCCGAGATGCAAGTGTCTGGTGCACCGATCATCACCGAACGTGCATGTTACGCGACTCGCCACGTCGCCGGTTACTCGCCTTGGGGTGGCTATGACCTTTCATCGACCGCGCTCAACAGACCAACGACTACCAAGTCCGACGCGCTACGGCCGCTCGCTGCGCTCATCACGGCAAGTATGGAGTCTCCACGATCAGCCCAAGTTCCCAACGGGATCACTCGGTAATGCTCGCGTTACTCATCCTCACGCGGCGACAGGAGCCGGTCGAGCGCCTCACGCGTGAGAGTGCCACGATCCATCGCTTCTGCTGGGCTGGTTTCGTCTGGCATCGAGATGTTCGGGGTAAGCCACCACTCGAGCGCCGCCCACTGCCCGTCCTCGTCGACATTCCCGCCGTCGAGCAGACGCCGGTTGGCGAGGATCACCAGTTCAGGTACGTCGCCCGTTGCTGAACCGAACTGGAATGCGGGGTATGCTCGGCGAGCGTTCCACATCACTGAGAGCAGCGCCCCGTTCTTGCGATAGTAGTTCACTCTCGACCTGCGCGGTTTCCCTTCCGGCACAGCGGTCAACGCATCAGCTGCCTCACCCGAACCGAACATCTCGGTCGCTTTGAGCATCGCCAACCGTGCAGCACGCTGCTGATCCCGCCGATAATCCTCAGCCGTGATCCGATGCGCTTGCCAGTCTGTGGGAAAACCCATGTTCGCCTCTGCCTGCGGGCGCACGGCGAGGAAATCTGTGAGTAGGGTGCGGAGTCGGTCACGATAGCGGACGGGTGCGTCGAGCACAGCGAGCAGATGCGTCAGGATGGCGAACGTGCCATAGACTCGGCGCACCATCGGGGGTGTGTACTCGTCACCGCGCGGGACTTCGAGAAGCAAATGTTGCAGTTCCGGCAGGCCGGAGGGTATGGCGATAGTCGCGTTGATATTGCGGTTCCAGATGCGGGCGTGGTGCGCGCAGATGTTGCGCACCTGACGCAGATGCTCCATCCAGTTTGATAGCGCCGACGGGTCGCCTTGTCCGGTACTGTCGATCACATCCCATTCAGCCGCGAGGCGTTCACGCTCAGTCGAGTCAAGACCATCGAGCAGTCGGGTGAGCTTGCCGAAGGACATCACCTCGGTCGCTACCCAGATCGGCAGCGGTTCGCCGTAGTGCTCGCGGAAGTGCGCCGCGAACGCCTCGGTCGAGACCTGCTCAGTCTGGCGTTGCCGGTCGACCCATTCGTGATGGTCTGATTCCTCCCAGCGGCAGTCACCGTCACAGCCGGGCAGCTTGCATACCCGGTCTCGGGGCTTCGTGAACCCGGCGTTAAAGTGGGATTCGTCAAGGTGCGCGAACGGGCCGTGCCTGCCGAGCCGATGCCCGAGTTCGAACCGCAACGCTACCTCGATCTGAGCGATCGCTTCGAGCAGTGCAGCGCGCAGGTGCTCGTCGAAGGTATAGAGGTCGAGCGCATCACTGAGTCGCGTATTCGGCAGGAACTCGGATGACCGCTTTTCTCCCGGCTCGGCAGGTACGCGGTAGGGGTGCCAGTAGCCCGACAGTCGGTAGTACCCGATGCGCCGCAGCGCGTTCCGAGCGGCATCTCGGTCCCCGAGCACCATGCCACGCTGCTCGATCCGGTCGATCTGCTGATCGACGGTGAGAAACGGCTTCTCGTAGGTGCTGTCTGCCATTGCCTTACCTAGAAAAAGAACTGGCCGCCTATCCTTGTCGGAACTAGCGGCCAGCCGTGGTGTCTATAGTCTAGCCCACTTCACGCCCACTCGGTGGGCGAATTTGCCCACGCCCACAGCTTCTACTGAGCCCTGATCCACCGTGGTGGTTGGGTTGTGGACCGCGTGGCGTGAAGTGAAATGTCCTTCTGGTCTGGGAAAATGTTGATTGTCTAGATCAATGTTCCGCAGTCCGGAAGGACATCTCGTAAGTGAAAGCATCTCACGGTATCGCTCCGGTGTTCGATGACCGGAACCTCGTGTCGCACGCGGGCCTGGTACCGGTGCTGGAGCTGGCCGAGAAAGCGGGCCTGACCGAGCTGGTCGAAGCGTCCTCGACGCTTCCGGCGGCGAGCGTGGCGATCAAGGTCCGCACGATCCTCGGCGGGATGCTCGCCGGGGCGGACAGCATCGACGATCTTGGCGTGCTGCGCTCTGGGGCGACGGCCCGGGTGCTCGGGCAGGTGCGGGCGCCGTCGACGATCGGCACGTTCCTGCGCTCGTTCACCCATGGTCACGTCCTGCAGTTCGGGAAGGTTAACCGGGTTCTGTTGCGTCGCCTGTTGGGCGAGGTTCCCGCGTTGTCAGGGACGGAGGGCGGGCTGGTGTTGGTGGACATGGACGACACGATCCGTGAGGTCCACGGTTACCAGAAGCAGGCCGCCGCGTTCGGATACTCCGGGGTCCGCGGGCTGAACGCACTGGTCGTGACGATCACAGGGCAAGACGCGGCCCCGCTGGTCGCGGAGGCGTCGCTGCGGCGCGGGAACGTCCGCTCCGGCGACAACGCCGCCCACCACCTCGCCCGCGCGCTGACGACGGTGAGGGAGACAATGCCGCGGCGGCGGGTTCTGACCCGGGCGGACTCGGCGTTCTGCACCCACGAGAACGTGACCGCCGCGGCCCGAGGCGGGGCGTGGTACTCGTTCACGATCCCGCAATGGCGCACCGTGCAGGCCGCGATCGCGGGCATCCGCGAAGACGCATGGACGAAGATCAAATACACGAACGCGGTCCGCGACGAGGACACCGGCGAATGGATCAGCGACGCCGAGGTCGCCGAGGCTCCGTTCACCGCGTTCGTGTCCCGACCCAAAGACGAGCACATCGCCTGCCGGCTGATCGTGCGCCGCGTCAAGCGCCTGAACGTCAACGCCGCGCAGGGGCAGGAGACGCTGTTCGACACCTGGCGGTATCACGCGTTCATCACCAACAGCGACCTCGACCAGATCGAGGCGGACAAGCTCCACCGCGGTCACGCGATCATCGAGCAGGTCATCGCCGAGCTCAAGAGCGGCCCACTCGCTCATCTGCCCTCCGGGAAGTTCACCGCGAACCACGCCTGGCTCCAGCTCGCAGTCATCGCTCACAACCTCTCTCGCGCCGCAGCCACTGCCGCCGGCCTCGGCAGAGCACGCATGGCGACGCTACAGCGCACCATCATCAGCACCCCCGCAAGACTCGCCTCGACAGGGCGGCGGCTCGTGATGCACCTGCCCACGCACTGGCCCTGGGCGCCAGCATGGGCGCTGCTCTGGGCGACCGCGACCGACCCGCCACGCACGGCAACGCCCTGACCACCCAGCCCATGACGGGCGCGACCGGAGCCGAAGTGGAAGAGCCAGAGCACCAGCTGGCAGCACCCGCACGCCCACAAAGGCCACCACTGAACCAACACCAGAGTCCCACCCCGTCAAAACCGACACGGTGGATCAGGGCTGAGATGCAGCGAACGTCCCAACGATATCGACCTCCGGCTCACCAACTACTGCGCTTTCAAGATTTCGGGCGTACAGTGGGAGCACACGGCAAACAAGCCCCGCCTGGGGAATGACGGAGCAGCCTCGGCTGCGAAGTGCTTTTACACGAATCTGACCGCCGGTTGATCTGTAAAGGACTTCGTCATGCTCACTCTCATCTGGCATCTCAGCAGCTTCGCGAACGATCTGTTGCAGAGGTACGCTCCGACGAACCGGCTGATCTGGTTCCTGCGCCGCCGCGAGAACCTCCGCTACGGTGTACCGGCGATGCTGCTCTCGATCCCCTACCTGTTGATCGCACGCGGCGCTCTCGCTCTGATCGAGGTGGGTGCTCCCGAGTGGCTGTATCTCGTGTTCATTCTCTGCATCTGGAACGCGATCAAGTTCCTCGTATGGGGGCCGGTCAGCCTCCTTTACCTCGCCAAAGCGAGATTCCGCGAAGCAAAGCGAGTCAGCGCCTCTCGAACTCGACAGCCCTCCCAGGATCAAAGAACTGGGTAACCTCGTTTTGCGCGCAGTTCATTGCTCCTGCTGGTCTGGCTCGATCAACGCAGCATCCGTTTCCAGAGGCTCGGCCTCCTGTATCCCCGGCAGGCCCCAGGGAACAGGCGAAGCGAGATCAGCGTCACTTGAAACCTGCACCTGCTCTGGTGCCCAAACCCGGAAGAATGCTTGCCCAGGGGGCCGGAGCTCATACAGTTTCACTCCTGGTTCGAGCGGCGACTCAGGCTGCAGTTCGGTAATGTGGCTCTTCGGACATTCGGTGGGGGTGAGGCTGGCTGGGTGATGGTTGGCGGGTAGGGGTCGAGGTCCCCGAGGATCAGAAGCGCTAACTCTCTGACTCCGATCGAGGACCTCGATGTGCTTCACCCTACTTCGGGGTGCGCTGACGCGCGCTCTGCCTTCTGCCCGTGTTCCCGCTGCGATCTGCTGCTTGGCCTGGATGGCGTGCATGTGGAGCACGTTGACCGCCGCGACGGGTTGCTGGTCGTGACGGTCTCGAGCCCGTCGACGCGGACCGGGTGCCCAGGGTGCGGGGTTCTCGCTGTCGGTCGGGGCCGTCGCCGCCGCGTGCTGCACGATGTCCCGGGCGCGACGCGGGTGCGGATCGTGTGGCGGCAACGGGTCTGGCGGTGCGGGGACGAGGGCTGCCCGCGGAAAACGTTCGTCGAGCAGATCCCGACACTCGTCGCAGCGCGCGGGTCGATCACCAGGCGCGCCGTCTCCTGGGCGATCGGGCAACTACGTCGTGAGCACGCGACCGTTCACGGCCTGGCCCGTCAGCTCGGGACGTCGTGGAAGACGGTCTGGCGGGCCATCGAACCCGAGCTCGTGAAGCTGGCGGCCGACGAGTCCCGGTTCGAGGGCGTCACGACCCTCGGTGTCGACGAGCACATCTGGCATCACGTCGACCCCCGCAAGAGAGGACCGAAGGAGCTGACCGGGATGGTCGACCTGAGCCGCGACAGCACCGGAAAGACGCGGGCGAGGTTGCTGGATCTGGTGCCGGGCCGGTCCGGGAAAGCCTACGCGTCCTGGCTCGACCAGCGCGGCGACGCGTTTCGCCGCAACGTGGAAGTAGCGGCGTTGGATCCGTTCGCCGGTTACAAGACCGCGATCGACGACAAGCTGCAAGACGCTACCGCCGTGCTCGACGCGTTCCACGTCGTGAAACTCGGCACCGCCGCCGTCGACGAGGTCCGCCGAAGGGTGCAGCAGGACACCCTCGGCCACCGCGGCCGCAAGGGCGACCCGCTGTTCGGGATCCAGACCATCCTCCGCGCCGGGCAGGAGAACCTCACCGAACGGCAACGCGCCCGACTGGACGCGGCGATCGCCGCCGACGAAGCTCACGTCGAAGTGCACGTCGCCTGGCAGGCCGCGCAAGAACTCCGCTCCGCCTACCACGCCAAGGACCTCGCCGAGGGCCGGCGCATCGCGCAGAAGGTCGTCGACTCGTTCCACACCTGCCCGATCCCCGAGATCGCACGTCTGGGCCGGACGCTACGCCGTTGGCGGGACGCGTTCCTGGCCTACTTCGCCACGCATCGGGCGAACAACGGCGGCACCGAAGCGATCAACGGAATCATCGAGCTCCACCGGCGCCTCGCGAGAGGATTCCGCAACCACGAGAACTACCGCCTACGCATGCTCATCGCCGCCGGCGGACTCACCCCATGACCCCCACCGAATGTCCGAAGAGCCCCCATACCCGACCGGGGCGGAGACTCCCATCGTTGACCGCGATGCTGACTTCGTAGAGTTCGTCAAAGCCGATGTGGCTTCGCGCCGTGCCGACGAAGATGCCTACTTCCGACTTCTAGCTGAAGATGAGTCTTCACGTTCCCGCACCTCCGTGTGAAGAGCGCAAAAACCTACTGAAATTCAGAAATGGCTGAGGCCCCGAGTAACTCGACTCGGGGCCTCAGCCATTGCTCCTGAACTCTACTCTGGCTTTGCGAATGCGCTCTCAAGAATGTCGGCGGTCTTCGCATTAACCGGCTCTTCACGATCGAGGGTGTAGGTGTGGTCTGAATCCGCCGGTTTCGAGCAGACTTCTCGCGATGTAGTGAGTGAGGTTTCGGAAGCCCAGGGCGGTGCCGCGGAGGTGCTCGAGCCGGCCGTTGATCGCCTCGGTCGGGCCGTTGCTCGTTCCCGGCCGGTCGAAGTATCCCAGCACGTCAGCGGCGCGCTGCTTGAGTGTCCGGGCGAGCTTGTGGACCTCGGCGAGCTCGGCCGGGATGCCGGTGCTGATCCGGTCGATCGTGTGCTGGAGGAAGAACTTGCCCAGGGCGCGGTCCTTCTCCCGGTAGGCGGTGATCATGTCCTGATAGACGCCCCACGTCGCTTGTACCTCGATGTGTCGTTCGTCGTCGAACAGTGTGGTCAGCCTGCTCTGTTGTTTCTCGGTGAGCAGGCCGGCGCCGGTGAGCAAGGTGCGGCGTGCCTGGTAGAGCGGGTCGCCCTTCATCCCGCGGCGGCCGAACACGTCATGCTGAACACGGCGCCGGCAGTTCTCCAGCGCGTCGCCAGCGAGTCGGATCACATGGAACGGGTCCATGACCGGGATCGCGTCGGGCAGTTCCTCGGCGGCGGCGGTCTTGAACCCGGTGAACCCGTCCATCGCGACGACCTCGACCCCGTCCTGCCACGCCTTCGGCCGCCCGGCGAGCCATTGCTTGAACACGGCTTTCGAGCGGCCCGGGGCCATGTCCAGCAGCCTCGACGGCCCCGTCTTCTCGCGCACTGGGGTGAGGTCGATGATCACGGTCACGAACTTGTCTCCGAGCCTCGTGTGACGCCAGACGTGCTCATCGACACCGATCGTGGTGACACCGTCGAACCGGCCGGGATCATCGATCAGACGGCGTCTGCCCTCCGCGAGGATCGCCGTGTTCGCCGCCGACCACGACACCCCGAGGCCTGCTGCGACACGGGAAACCGACAGGTGGTCGAGCACGAGACCAGCAAGGCCCCACGCCAGCCCGCCGCGGGAGATCTTCGCCCGCCGCGGCGCCGCCTTCGTCGTGTCCTGACGCCACACTCGCCCGCACCCGGTGCACTTGTAGCGGCGGACGCGGATCAGCAGCGTCGTGGGCCGGTGCCCGAACGGCTCATGCGCCAGCTGCCTGACCACGGTGTCACGCGGCGTCCCCTCGCACCCGCACTTCGGGCACCACGGGTCCGGCTCGATAGGCCGGCACTCCAACACCGCCCGCTCCGCGTCGAGGTGTTGTCCGATGGCTTCGAGGCCGAGCTCGTCGAGACGGCAGAACGTGGTCAAGCAGGGCGCGCTGAAAGTAGGGTGGGGCACGTCGAGGTCTTCCGGATGGGGAGTGTGAGAACTTCCATCCTCAGGGAGACCTCGACCCCTATCCAGCCAACGACGCGCTCACCCAGCTACACCCTCGATCGTGAAGAGCCCATTAACCATCTGATTGCGGCGGATGTAGTGCTGAATCGTGATCCTCGGATCAGTGTGCCCGAGCAATTCAGCAGCGAGTTCCACGTCGGCCGCTTCACTTACTGCGGTAGCGACGGTTCGGCGGAACATATGCGGGGTGATGCCCGAGAGTCCTGCCAGGTTCAAAGCCTGACGAAGTTGACGGCGCACATTCGCCGGAGAGAGCGGAGTGCCCTCGCGGGAGCAGAACAGCAGTGCCTCTGGCGAGGTATCGGTGAGTTTGCTCAGGCGGCTGCGTACTGCTTCGGCAGTGAACGAAGGAATCGCTGCCGTGCGCTTCGACTTCGAGGTCTTCGGATGATCCTGGCGTTGCACTGGCTCACCCTTCGGGCAAACGATCGTGCCCGCAACCTCCATCGTCGGCACAGCCGAAGCCACATCGACATCCATACGCCGGAAAGCCAACGCCTCTCCGATACGGCTGGAAGTGCCCAGCAGCACCTCAACAATCTGCCCAAGCTGACCGTCTGGCTTTGGGCCAGACGATGAAAGGCCAGTTTCCCAATGAGCGATTGCGGCGCGCACCGCGTTTACCTCAGCCGAGGTCAACGCATCAGGAGTGTGTTGTGGCTTCCGCAGCTTGGCGATGCCGTCCATCGGGTTACGTGGCAGAACCTCATGCCGCACGGCAAGCCCGAAAGCGAGACGCATGACGTTGCGCGCCTGCTTCGCGCGATTGTAGCTCTGACGGGCAAGCTGTTTAATGTGTCGGTCACAGCGAGCAACGCCAATCTCCCGCAGCGTGAAGTCTTTGAACGCGGGGAGCACGAGAGTTCGCATGTTCCGCTCGTAGAGCTGCTTGGTGGCCTTGGCAAGATGATCTTCAAGTTCCAGGTCTTCAAGCCAGTAGGTCACGAGTTCAGTGAACGGGCTGTCTGGCGTGAGGGTCAGGTTCGAAGGCTGGAATTGAGTGCGCTCAGCGAGCTTCACCTTAAGCGCAGCCTCGGCGGCCTTCTTCGTCGCAGCGGTGGCCTGCACGGGGCGGGTGGCTCCATCCCAATCTCGCATATTTGCGCGCGCCTCAACGCGATTGTTCGGCCTAGAAATGAACCAGATGTCACCGAAGGTACCGATGGGGAGACGTGGCCTGCTCATCATTTCACCCCCGATCCGATTCGAGGCTGCCGGGATCGCGCTGCGTCTCCATCCAGGTCTGCACGTCGGAGAGCGCGAACTTCAGCCGTTTGCCGAATCGGTAGGCGCGAGGGCCGAGTCCGCGTGCCCTCCAGTCGTAGAGCGTCGAGACCGGAACCCCGAGATAGTCGGCAAGCTCGGTGATGTCGAACAGTGGTTCGAGGGAGCGGTGAGGGGTGGGCTTCGTATCCATGCCAGCGAGGTGCGCTGGTCGGACAAGAAACAGGGTCAACTTGGAGCAACCATTCTCGGTCGGAGAGCCATGCCGCAGGGAGGGTGTCGGGATTGGGTTTTACGTGGGTTTTACGTGGACGGTTCAATTTCAGAAACCTCAAAGGCCGCG
This sequence comes from Microbacterium sp., assembly GCF_047602155.1. Taxonomy (GTDB): domain Bacteria; phylum Actinomycetota; class Actinomycetes; order Actinomycetales; family Microbacteriaceae; genus Microbacterium. The sequence goes on from NZ_JASGHZ010000001.1 coordinate 2,509,356, forward strand.
GAAACCGTTGAGTTTCCGCGGCCTAGTGGTCGGGATGACAGGATTTGAACCTGCGACCCCGTCTCGCCGAATCGGATGCCGGTTCAGCCCTTCTTGGGCGAGAGCTGCTCGATGATGGCCTTGGCGACGTCCTGCATCGTGAGGCGGCGGTCCATCGACGCCTTCTGGATCCAGCGGAACGCCTCGGGCTCGGTGAGGCCCATCTTCTCGTTCAGCAGCCCCTTGGCGCGGTCGACGAGCTTGCGGGTCTCGAAGCGCTCGACCATGTCGGCGACCTCGGCCTCGAGCGTGATGATCTGCTCGTACCGGGCCAGCGCGATCTCGATCGCCGGCAGCAGGTCGTTCGGGGTGAAGGGCTTCACGACGTAGGCCAGCGCACCGGCCTCGCTCGCGCGCTCGACGAGCTCTTTCTGGCTGAAGGCGGTGAGCAGCACGACGGGCGCGATGTGCGCCTTGCTGAGCCGTTCCGCGGCGCTGATGCCGTCGAGGACCGGCATCTTCACGTCCATGATGACGAGATCGGGCCGCAACTCGGTGGCCAGCTGCACGGCGGTCTCGCCGTCGCCGGCCTCGCCGACGACGTCGAATCCGTTGTCGCGGAGAATCTCGACGATGTCGAGGCGGATCAGCGATTCGTCTTCCGCGACGACGACGCGGCGCGGTGCCGATCCGGAGGCGGAGGCGGTGGGAGTCGTGCTCGGTTCCTGCTCAGTCACGTTTGAATCCTACGGTATGGTCAATGCGGACGCGTGAAGAGCGCGACGTGCGCCGGTGTGGCGGAATGGCAGACGCGACCGACTCAAACTCGGTTGCCCGCAAGGGCGTGTGGGTTCGACTCCCACCACCGGCACGTACTCCCCCCGGCTACACACCCGGCGAGACTGCATCGGTGCACCGAGACTGCAGCCGGCATCCGCAGTCTCGGTGCACGGATGCAGTCTCGCGGGCGGTAGGGGTGGATGCCGGGGCATCCGCCCCCGTCGAGGTCAGATTTCGGCCTGGTAGGCGGGCGCCTTGCCGTTGAGGGCGTCGCCGATCTTGTGCACGCGGATGTCGTTGGTCGAGCCGATCAGCCCGGGAGGCGACCCGGAGATCACGACGACCTTGTCGCCCTCGGCGGCAAGACCCCGGCCGAGGAAGAACTCGTCGACCTGGATGAACATGAGGTCGGTGTGGGCGACATGCTCCACGAGCGTGGACTGCACGCCCCAGGTGACCGCCATGCGGCGGCGGATCGCCGGGTCGACGGTGAAGGCCATCATCGGGATGCGGGGGCGCAGCCGCGACATGCGACGCGCCGTGTCACCCGACTCGGTGAACAGGCAGATGTACTTCGCCTCGATGAACTCGGCGACCTCGTTGGCCGCGAGCGTGATGATGCCGCCCTGCGTCCGCGGGCGCGTGTTGACGGGGTGGATGCGCTCCAGCCCGTGCTCCTCGGTGGATGCGACGATGCGCGCCATCGTCTCCACCGTCACGACCGGGTAGTCGCCCACGCTCGTCTCGCCCGACAGCATCACGGCGTCGGCGCCGTCGAGGACGGCGTTGGCGACGTCGGAGGCCTCGGCGCGGGTGGGCACCGGCGCGTGGGTCATCGACTCCAGCATCTGCGTCGCGACGATGACGGGCTTCGCCATGCGGCGGCAGAGCTCGACCGCGCGCTTTTGCACGATGGGAACCGCTTCCAGCGGCAGTTCGACGGCGAGGTCGCCGCGGGCGACCATGATGCCGTCGAAGGCGTCGATGATCTCCTCGAGGTTGTCGACGGCCTGCGGCTTCTCGATCTTCGCGATGACGGGAACCTTGCGCCCCTCCTCCGCCATGATCTCGTGCACCCGCGCGACGTCGCTCGCGTCGCGCACGAACGACAGTGCGATGAGGTCGGCACCGGCGCCGAGACCCCAGCGCAGGTCGGCCTCGTCCTTCTTCGACAGCGCCGGGACGCTCACGGCGACTCCGGGCAGGTTGATGCCCTTGTTGTTCGACACGGTGCCGGCGACGATCACCTCGGTGGTCACGACGGGACCGTCGACGCTCGTGACCTGCACGCGCACCTTGCCATCGTCGATCAGCAGGAAATCGCCCGCCTTCACGTCGCCGGGCAGGCCCGCGAAGGTCGTCGAGACGATCTCCTTCGAGCCGGGCACGTCCTCGGTCGTGATCTTGAAGACATCGCCCACGGCGAGGTCGTGCGGGCCGTCGGCGAACTTGCCGAGGCGGATCTTGGGACCCTGCAGGTCGACGAGGATCGCGACGGCGCGGCCGGCGTCGTCGGCCGCCTTGCGCACGTTGGCGAAGCGGACCTCGTGGTCCGAGTACGAGCCGTGGCTCAGGTTCATCCGGGCCACGTCCACGCCCGCATCGATGATCGCGCGGATCATCTCATACGACTCGGTGGCGGGCCCCAGGGTGGCGACGATTTTCGCGCGTCTCACGTAACTGACTCTCCGGTCTTCTTCTTTTCGGGATGGTCTCAGCCTAGGCGGGCTGCAGGCCGATGGCGGCATCGCGCGGGCGCACCGGCGAGGGCAGGCTCGTGCGGCCCATGAGGTATTCGTCGACGGATGCCGCGGCAGCCCGGCCCTCGGCGATCGCCCAGACGATGAGCGACTGCCCGCGACCGGCGTCGCCGGCGACGAAGACACCGGGAGCGGTGGACTGGTAGTCGTCGTCGCGCTCGACGTTGCCGCGGCCCGTGAACACGGTGCCCAGCTGCTCGTCGAGGGTGGCGCGCTCGGGGCCGGTGAAGCCCATGGCGATGAGGATGAGGTCGGCCGGGATCTCGCGCTCGGTGCCGCTGCGGGGCACGCGCCGGCCGTCGGGCAGGTATTCGGTCTCGGCGACGCGCAGGGCGCGCACCTCACCGGCCTCGTTGCCGAGGAACTCGACGGTCGACGCCAGGTACGACCGTTCGCCGCCCTCCTCGTGCGCCGACGACACCTCGAACACGGTCGGCATCATCGGCCAGGGCTGGTGGCCGGGGCGCTCGGCCGGCGGCTGCGCGCCGATCGCGAGGTTCGTGACCGACAGCGCACCCTGCCGGTGCGCAGTGCCGATGCAGTCGGCGCCGGTGTCGCCGCCGCCGATGACGATGACGTGCTTGCCCTCGGCGGAGATCTGGTGCGGCACCTGGTCGCCGGCGACGGCCTTGTTCGACTCGACGAGGTACTCCATCGCGAAGTGCACGCCGGCGAGGTCCCGGCCGGGGATCGCCAGCTCACGCGGCACCGTGGCGCCGGTGGCGATCACGACGGCGTCGTAGCGGGCCCGCAGGTCGCTCCACGTGATGTCGACGCCGATCTCCACGCCGGCGCGGAAGCGCGTGCCCTCGTCCTGCATCTGCCGCAGGCGCGACTCGAGGTGGCGCTTTTCCATCTTGAAGTCGGGGATGCCGTAGCGCAGCAGCCCGCCGATGCGGTCGTCGCGCTCGAAGACCGCGACGGTGTGGCCTGCGCGGGTCAGCTGCTGCGCGGCGGCGAGACCGGCCGGCCCCGAGCCGACGACGGCGACCGTCTTGCCGGTGATGCGTGCGGGCGGCTCGGGCTCGACCCAGCCGTTCGCGAAGGCGTCGTCGATCGTCGACACCTCGATCTGCTTGATCGTCACCGCCGGCTGGTTGATGCCCAGCACGCACGCGCTCTCGCACGGCGCCGGGCACAGCCGCCCGGTGAACTCCGGGAAATTGTTGGTCGCGTGCAGGCGTTCGATGGCGGCGCGGCCCTCGCCGCGCCACATGAGGTCGTTCCACTCCGGGATGAGGTTGCCCAGCGGACAGCCCTTGTGGCAGAACGGCACGCCGCAATCCATGCAGCGTCCGGCCTGGCGGCGCAGGGTCGCGGAGTCGCCCGGCTCGTAGACCTCTTTGAAGTCCATGATGCGCACGGGAACCGGCCGGCGCGCCGGGAGCTCGCGCTCGGTGGTCTTCAGGAAGCCCTTCGGGTCAGCCACCGGTCACCTCCAGGATGCGGGTCCAGACGACGTCGCTGTCGGGGTCGAGTCCCTCGTCGACGGCGTCCTGGCGGGTCTGCAGCACCGCGGCGTAGTCGCGCGGCGTGACCTTGACGAATTCGTCCGCCGTCGTCTCGAAGTCGGCGAGCAGTTCCGCCGCCAACGGCGATCCGGTGCGCTCGACGTGCTCGATGAGCAGGCTCCGCAGCACTTCGAGGTCGGCGCGGTCCAGCTCGCCGAGAAGGAGCTCGCCGCTGGCCAGCGACTGCTCGTTGACGAGTTCGCGGCGGAGCCTGCGGATGTAGGCGGTGCCGCCGGACATGCCGGCGCCGAGGTTGCGGCCGGTCGCGCCGAGGATGACGGCGAGCCCGCCGGTCATGTACTCCAGGGCGTGGTCGCCGACGCCTTCGACGACGGCGGTGGCACCGGAGTTGCGCACGAGGAACCGCTCGCCCGCGACGCCGGAGATGAAGATCGTGCCCGCCGTCGCGCCGTACCCGATGACGTTGCCCGCGATGACGTTCTCGTGCGGCGCGAAGGCGGCCTCGCGGTGCGGGCGGATCGTGATGTCGCCGCCGGACAGACCCTTGCCGACGTAGTCGTTGGCATCGCCCTCCAGTCGCAGGGCGATGCCCGGCGGCAGGAACGCACCGAACGACTGGCCGGCGGTGCCGTGCAGCGTCACGTCGATCGCCTCGCGCGGCAGCCCGTCGGCGCCGTGCCGCTTGGTCACCTCGTGGCCGAGCATGGTGCCGACGGCGCGCTCCGTGTTGCGGATCGGCAGCTCGATGACGACCCGTTCGCGGTCCACGAGCGCGTCGCGGGAGAGCTCGATGAGCCGCACGTCGAAGTGCTCGTCGAGTTCGTGGTTCTGGTCACGCTGGTGGCGGCGCGGCGCGTCGGCGGCGAACGCCGGGCCGTCGAGGATCGGCGTCAGGTCGAGCCCGCCCGCCTTCCAGTGCTCGATCGCGCCGTTGACGTCGAGGAGCTCGTTGTGCCCGACGGCCTCCTCGATGGAGCGGAAGCCGAGTTCGGCGAGGTACTCGCGCACCTCCTGCGCGATGAACTCCATGAAGTTCACGACGAACTCGGGCTTGCCGCTGAACCGCGCGCGCAGCACGGGGTTCTGCGTCGCGACGCCCACCGGGCACGTGTCGAGGTGGCACACGCGCATCATGATGCACCCCTCGACGACGAGCGCGGTCGTCGCGAAGCCGAACTCCTCGGCACCGAGCAACGCCGCGACGATGACGTCGCGTCCCGTCTTGAGCTGGCCGTCGGCCTGCACCACGACGCGGTCGCGCATGTCGTTGAGCATGAGGGTCTGCTGCGTCTCGGCGAGCCCCAGCTCCCACGGGGTGCCGGCGTGCTTGAGCGAGTTCAGCGGGCTCGCGCCGGTGCCGCCGTCGTGCCCCGAGACGAGGATGACGTCGGCGAGAGCCTTCGCGGTGCCGGCCGCGACCGCGCCGATGCCCGACTGGCTCACGAGCTTGACGTGCACGCGGGCGGCCGGGTTGGCGCGCTTGAGGTCGAAGATCAGCTGCTTGAGGTCTTCGATGGAGTAGATGTCGTGGTGCGGCGGCGGCGAGATGAGCCCGACGCCGGGCGTGCCCCCGCGGGTGCGGGCGATCCACGGGTAGACCTTCGCCGGCGGCAGCTGCCCGCCCTCGCCGGGCTTGGCGCCCTGGGCGAGCTTGATCTGGATGTCGTCGGCGTGCGTCAGGTACATGCTCGTGACGCCGAATCGGCCCGAGGCGACCTGCTTGATGGCGCTGCGGCGCTCGGGATCGAGCAGGCGCTCGAGATCCTCACCGCCCTCACCGGTGTTCGACTTCGCGCCGATGCTGTTCATCGCGATCGCGAGGGTCTCGTGCGCCTCTTTCGAGATCGAGCCGTAGCTCATCGCGCCGGTCGAGAAGCGCTTGACGATCGACGACACCGGCTCGACCTCGTCGATCGGCACGGGACGACGGATGCCGGTGCGCAGGCGGAACAGGCCCCGCAGGGTCTTCAGCTCCTCGGCCTGGTCGTCGACGAGCTTCGTGTACTCGCGGAAGATGTCGTACCGGCGCTCGCGCGTGGAGTGCTGCAGGCGGAAGACGGTGTCGGGGTTGAACAGGTGCGGAGCGCCGTCGCGTCGCCACTGGTACTCCCCGCCGGTCCACAGTCGCTCGTGCGCGCGGACGGCGGCATCCTCGGGATAGGCGTAGTCGTGACGCGCCCGGTTCTCGATCTCGACCTCTTCGATCCCGATGCCGCCGAGCTTGGTCTCGGTGCCGGTGAAGTAGTCGTCGACGAACTCCTGCGACAGGCCGATCGCCTCGAACACCTGGGCGCCCGCGTACGAGGACACCGTCGAGATGCCCATCTTCGACATGATCTTCAGCACGCCCTTGCCGAGCGCGTAGATGACGTTCTTGACGGCCTTCTCGGGCGTGATCCCGGTGATGAACCCGGCACGCACGAGGTACTCCACGGTCTCCATCGCCAGGTACGGGTTGACCGCCGACGCGCCGTAGCCGATGAGCGTCGCGACGTGGTGCACCTCGCGCACGTCGCCGGCCTCGACCACGAGAGCGACCTTCATGCGGTTCTCGCGGCGGATGAGGTGGTGATGCACCGCCGACAGCATGAGCAGCGACGGGACCGGCACGAGTTCCTTGTTCGAGTCGCGGTCGCTCAGGATGATGAACTCCGCGCCGTCGTCGATGGCCTGGTCGACCTCGGCGCAGATCTCCGCGACCCGGGCCCGCAGCGTCCCGGGGCCGGCGTCGAAGTGGTAGAGACCGCGGATCGTCACCGAACGGCGGCCGGGCAGAAGCCGCTCGATGTTCTGCAGCTTGGCGAGCTCGTCGTTGTCGATCACCGGGAAATCGAGCGAGATCTGCCGCGCGTGGTCGGGACCCCACGACAACAGGTTGCGCTCGGGGCCGAGGCTCGTGCCGAGGCTCGTGACGACCTCTTCCCGGATGGAGTCCAGCGGCGGGTTCGTCACCTGGGCGAACTGCTGCGTGAAGTAGTCGAACAGCAGCCGCGGGCGGTCGCTGAGCACCGCGACGGGCGTGTCGCTGCCCATCGCCCCGAGCGGTTCGGCACCGGTCTGGCCCATCGGGGTGAGGAGGATGCGCACCTCTTCCTCGGTGTAGCCGAAGGTGCGCTGGCGGCGCGTGATCGAGGCGAGCGGATGCACGATGTGCTCGCGTTCGGGCAGCTCGGCCAGCTGCAGGCGCTGACGCAGCCACAGATCCCACGGGTGCAGGCCGGCCAGCTCGGCCTTGACCTCGTCGTCCTCGACGATGCGCCGCTGCGCCGTGTCGACGACGAACATGCGGCCGGGGCGCAGGCGCCCGCGTCGCTTGATGCGCTCGGGGGCGAAGTCGAGCACGCCCGTCTCGCTGCCGATGACCACGAGGCCGTCGGTGGTCTCGGTCCAGCGGCCGGGACGCAGGCCGTTGCGGTCGAGGGTCGCGCCCACGAGCGTGCCGTCGGTGAAGATCAGCGCCGCCGGGCCGTCCCACGGCTCCATCTGCGTCGCGTGGTACTCGTAGAACGCGCGCAGCTTCGGGTCGACGTCGGCCTGCTTCTCGTACGCCTCGGGAACCATCATCATGATGGCGTGCGGCAGGCTCCGGCCCGTGAGCGTCAGCAGTTCGAGCACCTCGTCGAACGAGGCCGAGTCGCTCGCGCCCTCGGTGCAGATCGGCAGCAGCGGGCGGATGTCGCCGATGAGCTCCGACTCGAGCTGCGACTGGCGGGCGCGCATCCAGTTGCGGTTGCCGCCGACCGTGTTGATCTCGCCGTTGTGCGCGAGCATGCGCAGCGGCTGCGCGAGCGGCCACGACGGGAAGGTGTTGGTCGAGTAGCGCGAGTGGACGACCGCGAGCTCCGAGGTGAAGCGCTCGTCTTGCAGGTCGGGGTAGAACGGCTCGAGCTGCAGGGTCGTGACCATGCCCTTGTAGCCGAGGGTACGCGAGCTGAGCGAGACGAAGTAGGCGCCGTGCTCGTGCTGGGCGCGCCGGCGCAGCCGGTACACGCGGCGGTCGAGGTCGATGCCGCGCAGCGCCGGCATCCCGCCGTGCGCGGGCCGCGAGACGAACAGCTGCTCGAACGCCGGACGTGCCGCGTAGGCGAGCTTGCCGAGGTGCTGGTCGTCGACGGGCACCGTGCGCCAGCCGAGCACCGTGAGCCCCTCGGAGTGGGCGACCTGCTCGATGCCGGCCTTCTGCGCGGCGCGTTCGGCGTCGTCGGTCGGCAGGAACGCGAGCCCCGCGGCGTACTCCCCCACCGGCGGCAGCTCGAAGCCGGCCACGGCGCGGAGGAAGTCGTCGGGCATCTGCGTGAGGATGCCGGCCCCGTCGCCGGTTCCCGCATCCGACCCGATCGCGCCGCGGTGCTCGAGATTGCGCAGCGCGGTCAGCGCGAGCTCGACGATGTCGTGCCCGGGGGTGCCGCGCAGGGTGGCGACCATGGCCAGGCCACAGGCATCCTTCTCGAAGGCAGGGTTGTACATCCCCTGCTTCGCCGGGAAACCGGGGAGCGCAGCGGTGCGGGTGTCGTCACGACGGGGGCTCGAAGCCATACCTACCGTCCTCATGGTCAAGCTGATCGGGACGGCGTCGGCCCTGGAGTCTCGTTCGGGTCTTACTTCACGGCGACGACGCTTGTGGCGGTGTCAGTGATGGATTCGGCCGTCGGGGGTGCGCTCACGTCCACGAACTCATCGGTGTCCTGCGATTGTACAGCCCCGTCACCGGACCACTCGCGTCCGCGCCGGTACGGTGACGGCTCCAGACCCGGGTGGCGCCGCGTCTGCACGACGAAGACGACGAGGCCGACGAGCACGCCGAAGATCGCCGACCACACGTTCGTGCGCAGCCCGAAGAAGACCTCGCTCGGGTCGATGCGGAGGTTCTCCCACACGATGCGGCCCGCGCTGTACCAGATCAGGTAGAGGGCGAACAGGCGCCCCCACTGCAGCGTGAAGCGCGAGCCGGCCCACAGCAGGAAGAGCACGCCGAGGCCGTTCCAGATCACCTCGTAGAGGAAGGTCGGGTGGAACAGGGTGCCTTCGGGCAGCCCCACCGGCCAGGCCGCGTTCGGGTAGGCGATCTCCAGCCCCCACGGCAGGTCGGTGGGCAGGCCGAACAGCTCCTGGTTGAACCAGTTGCCGAACCGGCCCATCGCCTGTGCGAGCAGCAGACCCGGAGCGAGCGCGTCGGCGAAGGTCCAGAACCGGATGCCGGTCCACCGGCAGCCCAGCCATGCTCCGAGGGCACCGCCGATCAGCGCGCCGTAGATCGCGATGCCGCCGTCCCAGACGTTCCAGATCGCGTCTTTGACGAAGGGGTTCCACCACTCCTGGTCCTCGGAGAAGTAGAAGTCCCAGTGCGTGAAGACGTGGAACAGGCGCGCGCCGATGATCGCCAGCGGCACGGCCAGCAGTGCGATGTCGACCACGACCCACGGCTCGGCGCCGCGCCGCGTGAGACGGCGGTTCGTGAGGAACGCCGCGACCACCATGCCGGCGAGGATGCACAGCGCGTAGTAGTAGATGTGGGGTCCGCCGGGCCACAGGGTGAACCCGTTGCTCGGCGGGCTCGGGATGCTGGCGACGACGGCCGAAGCGTGAGAAAGCACGAACGGCAGTCTACTTGCCGGACACGAGGGCGCGTGCTTCGGCGGCGAGGCCCGCGACCCCGCCGTCGCGCAGGGCGCGCACGAGCGCCGTGCCCACGATCGCGCCGTCGGCGTACTCCAGCACTCCCGCCACCTGCTCCGGCGTCGAGATGCCGATGCCGACGCACGCGTGCGGGACTCCGTGCTCGCGCAGGCGGGCGACGAGAGTGCGGGCGGCGGCATCCAGTTCGGTGCGCTCACCCGTGATGCCCATCGTCGACACCGTGTACACGAATCCGGTGGACGCGCGGACGATCATCGCGAGGCGCTCGTCGGTCGAGGTGGGCGCGGCGAGGAAGACGCGGTCCAGGCCCGTGCGGCGCGAGGCGGCGATCCAGTCGGCGGCGGCATCCGGGGTGATGTCGGGCGTGATCAGGCCCGCTCCCCCGGCGGCCAGGAGGTCGTCGGCGTAGCGGTCGACCCCGTACTGGAACACGGGGTTCCAGTACGTCATGACGAGGATCGGCACGTCGGTGCGGGCGCTGATCTCGCGGATCGCGGTGAACGTGTCGCGCACGCGGAAGCCGGCGGCCAGGGCCGCCTGGGTCGCCTCCTGGATGACGGTGCCGTCCATCACCGGGTCGGAGTAGGGCGGGCCGAGCTCGAGGATGTCGGCGCCGGCGTCTGCCAGGGCCACGGCGGCGTCGATGCTCGTCTGCAGGTCGGGGTAGCCCAGCGGCAGGTAGCCGACGAAGGCGCCGCGTCCGGCGGCCTGGGCGGCGTCGATGGCGGCGGCGACACGGCTCATGCGAGGGCTCCTTCGTCATACAGCCCGAACCACTGCGCGGCGGTGTCCATGTCCTTGTCGCCGCGGCCCGACAAGCTCACGGCGATGATCGCGTCGGGGCCGAGTTCGCGGCCGAGGCGCAGCGCGCCGGCGAGGGCGTGCGCCGACTCGATCGCGGGGATGATGCCCTCGGTGCGGCTCAGCAGTCGCAGGGCGTCCATCGCCTCGGTGTCGGTCGCCGGGATGTAGCTCGCGCGCCCGATGTCGCTGAGCCACGCGTGCTCGGGGCCGACGCCGGGGTAGTCCAGACCCGCCGAGATGGAGTGCGACTCGATCGTCTGGCCGTCTTCGTCCTGCAGGACGTAGGTCTTCGCGCCGTGCAGGATGCCGGGCCGCCCGCGTTCGATGGATGCCGCGTGCTTGTCGGTGTCGACGCCGTCGCCGGCCGCCTCCACGCCGTACAGGGCGACGCCGGGGTCGTCGAGGAACGCGTCGAACATGCCGATCGCGTTCGAGCCGCCGCCGACGCATGCCACGACGGCGTCGGGCAGGCGGCCGGTCTCGGCGAGCAGCTGCGCGCGGGCCTCCTCGGAGATGATCTTCTGGAAGTCGCGCACCATCGCCGGGAACGGGTGCGGGCCGGCCGCCGTGCCGAAGATGTAGTTCGTCGTCTCCACCGTCGCGACCCAGTCGCGGTAGGCGTCGTTGATGGCGTCTTTCAGCGTGCGCGAGCCCGTCGTCACCGGCACGACCTCGGCGCCGAGCAGCCGCATCCGGGCGACGTTGAGGGCCTGGCGCTGCGTGTCGACCTCGCCCATGTACACGGTGCAGTCGAAGCCGAACAGCGCCGCCGCGGTGGCGGTGGCGACGCCGTGCTGGCCGGCGCCGGTCTCGGCGATGACGCGCGTCTTGCCGAGGCGCTGGGTGAGCAGAGCCTGCCCGATGACGTTGTTGATCTTGTGCGAGCCGGTGTGGTTGAGGTCCTCGCGCTTGAGGAAGATGCGCGCTCCCCCGGCGTGCGCGGCGAACCGCGGCACCTCGGTGAGGGCGGAGGGCCGGCCGGCGTAGGAGTGCAGCAGGCTCTCGAACTCGGCCTGGAACGCCGGGTCGACCGTGGCGGCCTCGTACACGGCCGTCAGCTCGTCGATGGCGGCGATGAGCGATTCGGGCATGTAGCGCCCGCCGAACTCGCCGAAGAAGGGTCCGTGCGCGTCACGGAGATGCGTGGTGGTCATGAGCCGGCCTCCAGGAAGGCGTGCAGGGTGTCGACCGGATCGTTCGTCACGAGCGCCTCGCCGACGAGCACGACATCGGCGCCCGCGGCGCGGTAGTGCGCGACGTCGGCGGGGGCGAGGACGGCCGATTCGGCGATCTTGACGGCATCCGCCGGGAAGTGCTCGGCGAGCGAGCCGAACAGGTCGCGGTCGAGTGCGAAGGTGGAGAGGTTGCGGGCGTTGACCCCGATGAGCTTCGCGCCGAGGTCGGCGGCGCGGTCGAGCTCGTCGCGGGAGTGCGTTTCGACGAGCGGGGTCATGCCGAGCTGCACGACGAGCTCGTGCAGCTGCCGCAGCAGCGGCTGTTCGAGGGCGGCGACGATGAGCAGCACGAGGTCGGCGCCGGATGCGCGGGCTTCGAGCACCTGGTACGGGGTTGCGATGAAGTCTTTGCGCAGCACCGGGAGCGTCACGCGCGCCTTGACCGCTTCGAGGTCGGCGAGGCTGCCCTTGAAACGGCGGCCCTCGGTGAGCACGGAGATGGCGGAGGCGCCGCCCTGCTCGTAGCGGGCGGCCTGGAGCGCCGGGTCGGGGATGGCGGCGAGGTCGCCGCGCGAGGGGCTCGCACGCTTGACCTCGGCGATGATCTTGACGCGCTCGGCGGGAGCGAGTGCGGCCAGGGCGTCGCGGGCGGGAGGCTGGGCGAGGGCGAGCCGCTCCACGACCTCGAGCGGCCGGTCGGCGCTGCGCGCCTCGGCATCGTCCACCGCGCCGGCCGTCAGGTCGGCGAGCATGTCAGTGCTGCTTCGGGGTGTACTTCGGGCCGTTGACGCCGTAGCCGGCCTTGGACAGCGCCCAGCCCGCGATGAGGCCGACCACCAGCAGGGCGACGCACGCCCACACCGCGATCGGCACGTCGATGACGTAGAACAGGGTTCCTGCCGCGATGGCGACGAGCATGATGATGATGGCCGTCCAGGCCGCCGGCGAGTGTCCGTGGCCGGGGTCTTCGATGCTGTCGCTCATGATGCTCCTTCGGGGGCGCTGCGGTTCGAGGTCAGTCTAGAGGATGTGCGCCCTCCAGCCGGGCATCGCCGGACACGTCGCGATCGGAGGGGACTGCCGACGGGTACCGGCGCTGCGCGCGCCGCCTGCGAGATGCGCGCCGCGCCAGGAAGACCAGCAGGCCCACGAGCGAGCCCGCGATGATCGCACTCGGGACGCCGAAAAGGACGTACAGGAGGACGAGGTGCCGGAAGACCTGGCCCATCCACTCGGCCCTGATCAGCCAGCTCTCCGTCCGATGACCGAACGCCTGCGGCAGGAAGCGCCCGAGGCCGTACACCGCGAGCATCGTCCAGACCATCACGAGTGCAGCGAGTGCACCACCCGTGAGGTGCCGCACCAGCGACGGGCCGGTCGAGGTCACCCGCGTGTCATCCGCCGGGGCGGGAGCTCGGATGCCGCGGACCAGCCAGATGACGGTACCGATGATCGCGCCGACCACGGCACCGATGGGCGCCAGCAGCATGCCGTAGATGAAGAGGACGAACGGAGGCATGTCCTCCAGGACGCTGCCGAGGGCGGCCGGTGCGTGCGTCGCCGCCCGCACGACCCCGGGAAGGAACAGGTAGTACAGGTATCCGACGAAGGGAACCGCGGCCACGACGAGGCCGACACCGGCACCCGCGCCGGCAAGACGGCGGAGGGACGAGGCCTTCGGCTCGGTGCTGTCGCTCGCCGCTCCGTCAACGCCTGATCGATCCGGGGAGGCGACAGTCGCTCGTCGGTGGAAACCGAAGGAGACGACAGCTCCCCCGACGCATCCGGCAACGATCCCGACCGGCCCCCAGACCGCGATGAAACTCACTGCGATGTCGCCGAATGCTCGGGCAAGCCGCTCGCTGTCGTCGGCCGGCGAGTAGCCGCCGCTGGCATAGGCCTGGAGGTAAGGCAGGTAGATGCCGAAGCCGTACACCGCGACACCCATGCCTGCCGCGGCAAGGCCGACGACCGCGCCGATGAGAACGCGCGTCAGGAGAGCACTCGCCGCCGCGGTTCCGCCCTGCCGCCGAGAGCGGGCGGTGAGGATGACGTGAATGACGAGGCCCGTGACGGCCCCTCCCGCTGCCGCGACCGGGATCACGAGCAGCCCCACCACCACGGCCCAGACGCCGTCGCCGAAGGCGCCGGGCAGAAGCAACCACGAGGAGAGCCCCACCGCGACGACCGCGACCGCTACGCTGATTGCCGCCCCCACGGCGGTGCGTTTGAGCACCACAGGGTTTCTCATCGCCGGTCTGCGGTGGGATCTTCGCCGTGCGACAGGTCGTCCCACGAGTCGATCGCCCGGTCGCGGGCGGCGTCGTGCGGTCGCGGCCCGGCCGCGGCGGTCGTCGCGGCAGCGACATCGGAGGGTGCGGGCGTGCGGGTGTCGGTGCGGTAGCGGCGGCCCGAGGCGCCCCAGGCGTGGGTCGTCGCGAGCGTCAGCGCGCCGCCCGCGGCGACGAGCATCCCGGCCGCGACGGTCACGAACGGCCACGCCGTCGCCTGGATCGACACGATCAGCTGCGCGAGCGCGTCACCGCCGGCGAGACCCGTGGCCTCGGTGACGGCGGAGGCGACGGCATCCAGGGGATGGCCGAACCCGATCCGCGCCGCACCCCACACCAGCGTCACGCCGATCGTCACGGCCAGCACGCCGAACACGTAGCGCAGGATCCGGCCCACCACCGTCAGCGCGAGGCCGAGCGCGAGAGCCGCGAGGCTGAGCGGCGCGAGCACGCTGAACGCGTGCGCACCCGCCACCGCCAGCGTCGTCCCGGCGCCGTCCGAGAGAGCGACGTCGAGCCAGGTCTGGGTGGACGACACGATCGAGACGGCTCCGCCGACGATGGCCGCGAGCACCGCGAGGGTGCGGCCGCGGGCGATCACGGAGCCTCCGCGGCCTCAGTCGGAGGAGCCTCTGCGGTCGCGGGTGCCAGGTCGTCGGCGTCGAAGCACGTGCGATCGCCGGTGTGGCACGCCGCACCCACCTGCTCGACCCGGATCAGCAGCGTGTCGCCGTCGCAGTCGAGCCGTGCGCCGGTGACGTACTGCGCGTGCCCGGACGTGTCGCCCTTGCGCCAGTACTCCTGGCGCGAGCGCGACCAGAACGTGACCCGTCCCTCGGTGAGGGTGCGGCGGAGAGCCTCGGCATCCATCCAGCCCAGCATGAGCACCTCGCCGGTGTCGTGCTGCTGGATGATGGCGGGGACCAGGCCGTCGGCGTTGAAGGCGACGCGGGCGATGCGGGGGTCGAGGTCGGTCACGCGCGCACCTCGATGCCGTCCGCGGCGAGGGCGCTCTTGACATCGCCGATCGTGAGCTGGCCGGAGTGGAAGACGGATGCCGCGAGCACGGCATCGGCGCCCGCGTGCACGGTGGGGGCGAAGTCCGTCGCCCGGCCGGCGCCGCCCGACGCGATCACCGGCACCGACGACAGCTCGCGCATGAGGCCGACCAGCTCCAGGTCGAAGCCGTCCTTCGTGCCGTCGGCGTCGATGGAGTTGACGAGCAGCTCCCCCGCGCCGCGGTCGATCGCCTCGCGGGCCCAGTCGAGGGCGTCGAGCGCGGTCTCGGTGCGCCCGCCGTGGGTCGTCACGACGAAGCCCGACCGGGTGCCCGGCGCGCGCTTGACGTCGAGGCTCAGCACGAGCACCTGCGACCCGAACCGGTCGGCGATCTCGCCGATCAGCTCGGGCCGGGCGATCGCGGCGGAGTTGACGCCCACCTTGTCGGCGCCGACGCCGAGCAGCCGCGCGACGTCGTCGGCGCTGCGGACTCCCCCGCCGACCGTGAGCGGGATGAAGACCTCCTCCGCCGTGCGGCGCACGACGTCGTACGTGGTGGCGCGGTCATCCACCGTCGCGGTCACGTCGAGGAACGTCAGCTCGTCGGCGCCCTGCGCGAAGTACAGCGCGGCGAGCTCGACCGGGTCGCCCATGTCGCGCAGGTTCTCGAAGTTGACGCCCTTCACGACGCGCCCCGCGGCGACGTCGAGGCACGGGATCACCCGGACGGCCAGCGACACGTCACAGCCTCGCGTTGTGGATCGCCGTCACGAGGATCGCGCGGGCGCCGATGGCGTAGAGGGCATCCATCACCTGGTTGAGGCTCTTGCGCGGGCTCATCACCCGCACGGCGACCCAGCCCGGGTCGCGCAGCGGCGAGATCGTCGGCGACTCGATGCCCGGGGCGATCGCGACCGCCTCGTCGACGAGGGATGCCGGCAGGTCGTAGTCGATCAGCACGTACTGCCGCGCCACCATGACGCCGCGCAGGCGCCGCAGCAGCGTCTCGGTGCCGTCGGCCTCGGTCGGGGCGCCGATCAGCACCGCCTCGGACTGCAGCAGCACCGGGCCGAAGATCTCCAGCCCCGCCTGCTTCAGCGTCGTGCCGGTCGAGACGACGTCGGCGACGGCGTCGGCGACGCCCAGCTGCACCGCCGACTCGACGGCGCCGTCGAGCGGCACGAGGTCGACGGCGATGCCGTGGTCGTCGAGGTAGCCGTCGACGAGGCCCGGGTAGGCCGTCGCGACGCGCACGCCCTCCAGGTCGGCCACCTCGTGGAAGCGTCCGGGCGGGCCCGCGAAGCGGAACGTCGATGCTCCGAACCCGAGAGCCTCGATCTCGCGGGCACCCGGCATCCGGGCATCCAGCAGCAGGTCGCGGCCCGTGATGCCGACATCGAGCGCGCCGGAGCCGACGTACGTCGCGATGTCCTTGGGGCGCAGGTAGAAGAACTCGACCTCGTTCACGGGGTCGATGACGTGGAGGTCCCTTCGGGTCGCGGCGGCCGGTGTATCCGGCTTCGGCGAGCATCTCGGCGGCGGTGTCGGCGAGCGACCCCTTGTTCGGCACGGCGATTCGCAGCATGTCGCGCTTTCGGTCTAGCGGTGAGCGGGTGGTGGGTGCGCGCTCAGAGATGTCGGTAGACGTCTTCGAGGGTGAGACCCTTCGCGAGCATCAGCACCTGCAGGTGGTACAGCAGCTGCGAGATCTCCTCGGCGGCCTCGTCATCGGATTGGAACTCGGCCGCCATCCAGACCTCGGCGGCCTCCTCGACGATCTTCTTGCCGATCGCGTGCACGCCCGCGTCGAGCTGCGCGACCGTGCCGGAACCCTCGGGACGTTCCGCGGCGGTGACGGTGAGCTCGGCGAACAGGGCGTCGAAGGTCTTCACCCCTCCAGGCTACCGGTCCGGCGCGGCGCCGGTCGTCGCGCGGACCGCATCCGCGGCGGTGGTGACGGGTGAAGCCAGGGGGCGGCCGGTTGATCCGGCGCGAATCGCGGGTATCCGGGGGTTTCGGCGTGGTTTGTGACGGGTGAAGGTGGGGGTCGCGGGTTGATCCGGCGCGAATCGTGGGTATCCGGGGGTTTCGGCGTGGTTTGTGACGGGTGAAGGCGCGGGCGACGGAAGAGGATGGCGGGCGACGGATGAGGATGCCGCGGCATCCGAGGCCTCGTCAGTGGCGATGGGCGGATGCCGCCCGTGCGCGCAGCGCCGCGATCGCCGCGTCAGGGTCGGCGGCGCCGAACACCGCGGAGCCGGCGACGAACGTGTCGGCCCCGGCGGCGGCGGCCCGCGCGATGGTCGACTCCGAGATTCCACCGTCGACCTGCAACCACACCTGCGACCCGCGCCGTCGCGCCTCGTCGTACAGGCGGGTGAGTTTGGGCAGCTGATCGGCCAGGAACGACTGGCCGCCGAACCCGGGCTCGACGGTCATCACGAGAATCTGGTCGAACTCGTCGAGCACGTCGAACAGCGGTTCCACCGCGGTCGTGGGCTTGACCGCGACACCGGCGCGCGAACCGATCTGCCGCAGCCGCCGCGCGAGGGCGACCGGATGCTCCGCCGCCTCGAGGTGGAACGTCACCGAGGCGGCCCCGAGTTCGGCATAGCCGGGCGCCCAACGGTCGGCATCCGTGATCATGAGGTGCACGTCCAGGGGCACGGGACTCGTCTCCTGGATGCGCTGCACCATCTGCGGCCCGAATGTCAGGTTCGGGACGAAGTGGTTGTCCATCACGTCGACGTGCACGAAATCGGCGTTCGCGATGCGCGCGAGATCCGCCTGCATGTTCACGAAGTCGGCGGCGAGGATGCTGGGGTTGATGCGGGCGTCGCTCACGGCACCACCCTATCCGGGGCGCACTGGTCGCGAGTTATCCACAGATCTGTTCTTGTCCCGTCGCGACGCCTCGCCATTTGATAGCGTCGAGGTCCGATATATCGCGCATCGAGAGTGGGGCACATGAGCACGGACGACACGGCGGGGCGGAACGCGCAGGGGAACGAACCCACCTGGGATCCGCAGACCCAGCAATGGGTCGCGGCGGGGCACCGCTGGGACGCCCAGGCGCAGCAGTGGGTGCCGCTCGAGGCGACGGCGCCGATGGTGCCCGTTGTTCCCGAGGTGGCGGCTGTTCCCGAGGCGGCCGTTGTTCCCGAGGTGGCCGTTGTTCCCGAGGTGGCGGCTGTTCCCGAGGTGGCCGTTGTTCCCGAGGCGCCCGTTGTTCCCGAAGTGCCCGTCGTTGCCGAGGTGCCTGCCGTTGCCGAGGCGCCGGCCGTTCCCGTCGTTCCGGCGATGGATGCCGCGGCCGCCGCAGCGTCGTCGTCGGAGGTGCCCGCCGCGGCGGCACCGGCCCCGTTCGCCGCGCAGCAGTATCCCCCGCAGACCTACCCCGCCCCGACGGGCGCGCAGGCCGCGGGCTGGCCCGCCGCTCCCCAGCCCGGTGCTCAGCCGCCGCTGCCCGGCCAGTCTGGCCCGGCCAAGAAGGGTCTCGGTACCGGGGCGATCATCGGCATCGCCGCCGGTGGCGTCGCGCTGATCGCGATCATCGGAGTGGTCATCGCGATGCTGGTGGCCCCGCGCGGCGGTGCCACCGCGGCGTCGTCACCCGCCGATGTCGTCACGGCGTACCTTGAGGCGGTGGCGGCATCCGATGCGAAGACAGCACTGTCGTTGCTGGCGGCGAACCCGGGCACGGGCAATCCGCTCCTCACCGACGAGGTGCTCGAGGCGTCAAACGCGCTCGCTCCCATCGACGACATCGAGGTGACCGCGACCGGGGCAGACGACGACGAGTACCTGCAAGAGTTCGACGTGAACTACACGATCGGCGGCGATCCCGTCACGGCGACCTTCCGCGCGGTCGATTATGACGGTGATCACAAGTGGGAGGTCGAGAGCGGCACGAGCGACCTGTACCTCAGCTACGGCTTCGAGGGGCTGAGTCTGACGGTCAACGGCGAGGCCGTCGACGCCGACTCGGTCACGGTGTTCCCGGGAACGTACGAACTGGCGACAGACTCGCCGTACCACACGCTCGCGGGCACCACGACGGTGACCATCAGCGATCCGAACGACTACTCGACCAACTTCGACGACGTGACCGTCGAGTTGAACGACGACGGCCTGGCGATGTTCCAGAAGTCGATCACGGATGCGGTGAACACCTGCCTGGCCTCGAAGAGCTTGGTCGCCGGCTGCGGCATCGATCTCCCTGAGACGATCAGCGACGGCACGAGAATCATCGACGGCACCGTCACCCGCACGCTCGACGCGAGCGCCCAGGCCGTGATGGCGAACCTGACGCCCGACACCCTCTACAGCGATCCGATGTGGGTCGACGGCCCGTACATCGGCTCCGTCGACATCACGGCCGATTGCGAGTCGGACGGGCAGCTCTACACGGGCTGCACGTTCGTGTTCATGCCGACGCTCGGTTCACCGCTCGTCGACTTCACGACCGACCCGCCGACGGTGCGCTGGGACTGATCCGCGCCAGCACGTCGCCGTCGGCGCGTCGGCGCGTTCGGTCGCGGCGTGCCGTCGCGTTTGGTCGCGGCGTGCCGTCACGTTCGGTCGCGGCGTATTGCGGTGTGGTGCGTGCCGACCCGCAGATTGCCGCGACCGAGCGCGGGTGACACCCTGTCACGTTCGGTCGCGGCGTTTTGTGGGTGTGGTGCGGCCGACCCGCAGGTCGCCGCGGATGCTGCCACCTTTGTGTGGCGTGCGGGTGCGTACTTGGCGGCATTCGGGTTCATCCCGCCCGGTCAGCCCGGATGCTGCCAGTTCTGTGCGTCGACAGCGTCTGAAGTTGGCGGCATCCGGGCTCACGACGGCAGATGAGGCCGAAACTCGCCAGGTCCGCGAACGCGGGTTTCGGCGACCTCCGCCTTTCAGTCGCGGCGTATTGCGGGTGTGGTGCGTGCCGACGCGCAGATTGCCGCGACCGAGCGCGGGCGATGCCCCGGCGCGGTGTGCCGTCGCGTTCGGTCGCGGCCTGCGCCGATCACGCCCGGCGCAGGAGGGTGATCGACATCGCGTCGGTCTGGTGGCGGTGCGGCCACAGCTGGGCGCGGCCGGAGCCGTCGAGCGGCGCGGCGAGGTCGAGCGGCGCGGCGAGATCGAGCGGCGCGGCGGCGAGGCCGGCGATGACGGCACGGGCATCCAGCTCGGAGACCAACGGATGCCGGCGCTTCGCATCCGCCACGACCGCCGCCGTCTCGGCCAGATGCGGCGAGCACGTCACGTAGGCGACGACCCCGCCCGGCGCGAGGGCCTCGATCGCGGCGTCGAGCAGCTCGCCCTGCAGCGCCGCCAGTTCGGGGACATCCGACGGCTGCTTGCGCCACCGCGCCTCGGGGCGGCGCCGCAGGGCGCCGAGGCCCGTGCACGGGGCGTCGACGAGGATGCGGTCGTACCGCCCGCGGCCCGCGCGCGTGCGACCGTCCTCCTCGGACACCGGGACCGGCAGCGGCACTCCGGCGACGGAGTCGCGCACGAGCCCGGCGCGGGCGGGTGAGATCTCGTTGGCCTCCAGCGACGCGCCGTGGGCGAGCGCCTCGGCGGCCAGCACCGCGGTCTTGCCGCCCGGCGCGGCGCACAGATCGAGCCAGCGCTCCCCCGCGCGCACGGGCAGCGCCCGGGTCAGGGCGAGCGCGGCGAGCTGCGAGCCCTCGTCCTGCACGCGCACGCGTCCCCCGGATGCCGCGACCGCCGCACCCGGGTCGCCGCCGGCCGAACGGAACCCGATCGGCGAGAGCGGTGTCGGCTCGGCGCCCGGTGGCAGATCCTGTGGCGCAGCCAGCCCCGGCAGCGCGGCCAGCGTCACGGCCGGCGCCGCATTGTCGGCGGCCAGCAGCTCTTCCAACTCGGCTGCGCGCCCCTCGGCCGCAAGGGCCCGGCGGAACGCCCGGATCACCCACACCGGGTGCGCGAATCGCACCGCGAGCCGCTCGTCGTCCGAGCGCGCGGCGGCGGCCAGGCGCGCGTCCCACTCCTGTGCCGTGCGCTCCGACACGCGGCGCAGGACGGCGTTGGCGAAGCCCGCGGCGGGCTTGCCGACGGCCTGCCGCACCTGTCGCACCGTCTCGTTGACGGCGGCGTGCGCGGGCGTGCGCATCGATACAAGCTGGTGCACGCCGAGCCGCAGGGCGTCGAGCACCGGCGGGTCGATGTCCGCGACGGGGCGTCCGGCGGCATCCGCGATGATCGCGTCGTAGGTGCCCTCGCGGCGGAGCGTGCCATAGGTCAGTTCGGTGGCCAGTGCCGCATCGGGGCCGGTGAGCGCGGCCCGCGTCAGAGCCCGCGGCAGCAGCAGGTTGGCGTACGCGTCGTCGTCGTGCACGGCACGCAGCACGTCGTAGGCGACCCACCGCGGCGAGCGGCCGGAGGCGGTCATGCGGATGCCCCGGGCGCGTCCGCGGGCACGTCCACGCGCGGATCGTCCAGGCGCAGCCCGCGCCACCAGTCGGCGGCCGCCATCGCACCCTTGCCCGCGGGTTGCACGGTCTTCAGCAGCACGGTGCCCGTGCCGGCGCCGATGAGCACGTCGCGTCCGACGAGTGCCAGGGCGCCCGGCGCGAGGTGCAGGTCGGGTCCGCGCAGCGCCGCGAGCACCTTGAGCCGCTGCCCGCCGACCGTCACGTGCGCCCCCGGTTCGGGCGTCGTACCGCGGAACCGGTCGATCACGGTGTCGGCGTGCTGTCGCAGATCGAGGGCACCGTCGGCGATGGAGAGCTTGGGCGCCAGCGTCGGGGCACCGGTTTGCGGTGTCGCTCGCGCCGTCCCCGCCGCCAGGGCGTCGATGACCTCCAGGAGAAGCCCGGCGCCGAGCGACGACAGCGCCGTGAGCACGTCGCCCGAGGTCGCCCCGCGCGGCACGTCGTAACGCACCTCGCCGTAGACGTCCCCGGCATCCAGGGCGGGAACGAGCTGGAACACGCTCGCCCCGCTCGCCCGGTCGCCGGCGATGAGGGCGTGCTGCACGGGGGCGGCGCCGCGCCACCGCGGCAGCAGCGAGAAGTGCAGGTTGATCCAGCCGAGTCGCGGCGTCGACAGCAGCGGCTCGCGCACGAGTCCGCCGTAGGCCACGATGACGCCGAGGTCGGGCGCCAGTGCGGCGATCTCCGTCGTCGCCGCGTCATCGAGCCGGTCGGCCTTGATCACCGGCGCGCCGAGGGTCGCCGCGACGGCGGCGACCGGTGACGGCGTCAGCACGCGCTTGCGCCCGAGTGGCGCGTCGGTGCGGGTGACCACTCCGACGAGGTCGTGCCCGGATGCCGCCACCGCGCGCAGCGAAGCGACGGCCGGATCGGGGGTGCCGGCGAACACGATGCGCATGGATCTCATTTCCGGAGGTCGGACGTCACAGGTCGAGCTCGGGGACGTCGAGCCGCACCCTGAGCGTAGTACGCGGCGCCGTGCGCCCCTTCGCCGCGCGTCGCCCGCGCAGCGCCTCGGCGACGACGGCCGCGCGCAACTGCTCCGCCACGGCCTTGCCGTGCCCGTAGTCGAAGCGCACGAGGGCACGCACGAGTCCGCTGTCGTCCGCGTTGTGACCGGCGGCGAGGGGAACAGGGCCGAGGATGCCGGCCGCCCCGACCGCGGGGACGGTTTCGCGCAGTGCGGTCAGCGCGGTGCCGACCGCCGCCGCGGTGCCCTCCACGGCGGCCACCCGCACGACGGGCGGCATCGACAGCGGCGTGCGGTCGATCAGCTCGGCGCGGGCGTAGGCGGGCTGCGTCCACGTGGCGAGGGTACGTGCGACGGGGCCGGCGACGCCGACCAGATGCACCGGTGCGCCGGGGGCGGCCAGTGCCGCGGCGTTCGACCACCAGCGCAGGGACGACTCGCCGATGCGCAGCTGCTCCGCGAGGAGCATCCGGTCGCCGTCGAGCAGGATGACGGCGCGGTAGCCACCCGCCGCCTGCGGTTCGGCGCCGCGCGTGGCCACCACCAGCGCCGGGCGTGCGTCGACCGCGGTCACCGGATGGGCGCCGTCGGCGATGATGACGCGCGTGTTCGGGAACGCCCGGCCCAGTTCGTCGGCGGTGCGCTCGCTGCCGCTGGAGGCCATGCGCAGCCGGTCGGACGAGCAGTGCGCGCAGGTCCAGCGCGGCGCCGCGCGTCCGCACCAGCCGCAATCGGGGGTGGCGCCGGGACGGCTCGCGCGCAGCGGCCCGGCGCAGTGCGCGCAGCGCGCCGGCGTGCGGCACTGCGCGCACACGAGCACCGGCGAGTATCCGGGCCGTGCGACCTGCACGAGCACCGGACCGTGCGCCAGCGCATCGCGCGCCGCCGCGAACGCGCTCGATGGCACCCGCGCGCCGTGCGACTCGCCCTCGCGGGTGGCCGACAGCACCACGGCCGGGCTCTCGCGGCGTCGCGCCGGCGCGTCGCGCACCCACCCGAGCTGGACGAGCCGCTCGACGTCGGTCGTGCGCGTGTGGCCGGCGAGCACGAGCGCCGAACCCTCCAGCTCCTGCCGGATCAGCGCCGCGTCGCGGGCGTGCACGCCGGGGCTGAGCGGTTCGGCCAGCAGCGGGTCGCCGTCGTCCCACACCACGACGCAGCCGACATCGTGCGCCGGTGCGTACACGGTCGAACGGTTGCCGACGACGATGCCTGGGACGGGCGAGAGCAGTCGCAGATACGACGCATAGCGCTCGGGACCGGACCGGCGGGCGTCGTCGCGGACGACGGCCTCGGCTGGAGCCCGGCCCTCGAGCGCGGCGAGCACCTGATCCTGGTCGCGCTGGTCGGGCACGACGAGCAGCGCGCTGCGCCCGTGCGCGAGGGTGTGCAGGGCGACCGCGGCGAGCAGTTCCGCCCAGGCGCCGATCGGCCGGTCGGCCGCCGGGCGCGGCGGTGCGTCCACCGCCAGGCGCTCCCCCGCGTCGATGGACGCGGCGAGCGACGGGAACGCCGACAGGATGCCGGCCGCCCACGCCGCGGCATCCGCCGGCACGGTGGGCGGTTCGGGCGCCGCCGCCGCTAGCCATGCCTTCTCGGCGCGCACCATGCGCTTGGGGATCGCGAGCCGCAGGATGTCGCTCGCCGACCCGGCGGCGCGGTCGGCGGCGCGCCGGGCGAGCGCGTACAGCGTCGGGGTGAGGACGGGCACCGACGACACGACGGCGTCGAGCTCCGACAGCGGCCGCGCCGTGGCCTCGGCCGCGCCGAGCTCGACGAGGTAGCCCTCGACGACCCGCCCGGCCGTGCGCAGCGGCACCTTCACCCGCACGCCGGCGACGGCGTCCGCCGTGAGCGCCGCGGGGATCGCGTAGTCGAAGAGCCGGTCGAGCTGCGGCAGCGGCGAGTCGATGAGCACCCGCGCGACGGTGGTCATGGCCGCCTCAGACCCCCGCGGCGGCGCGCAGCTCCTCGACGCGGTCGGTGCGCTCCCACGTGAAGTCGGGCAGTTCGCGGCCGAAGTGACCGTACGCGGCGGTGGCCGCATAGATCGGCCGCAGCAGATCGAGCTGTTCGATGATCGCCTTCGGCCGCAGGTCGAACACGTCGCGGATCGCCGCCGTGATCGCCTCGTCGGGCACGTGTCCCGTGCCGAAGGTCTCGACGTAGAGGCCGACGGGCTTCGCCTTGCCGATCGCGTACGCGACCTGCACTTCGAGGCGGTCGGCGAGGCCGGCCGCGACGGCGTTCTTGGCGACCCAGCGCATCGCGTAGGCCGCCGAGCGGTCGACCTTCGACGGATCCTTGCCGCTGAAGGCGCCGCCGCCGTGCCGCGCGGCGCCGCCGTAGGTGTCGATGATGATCTTGCGACCGGTGAGCCCGGCATCGCCCTTCGGGCCGCCGATGACGAACGGCCCCGCGGGGTTGATGTAGTAGTCCACGTCGGGCAGCTCGAGCCCGGTGCGCTCCAGGACGGGGTCGATGACCTCGGCCTTCACCGCCGCGCGCAGCGCCTTCTGCGAGATGTCGGGGTGGTGCTGCGTCGACAGCACGACCGATTCGACGGTCTTCGGCACGGCCCCGTCATAGCCGAGCGTCACCTGCGTCTTGCCGTCGGGTCGCAGGAACGGCAGGCTGCCGTCGCGGCGCACTTCGGCGAGGCGCTCGGCGATGCGGTGCGCCGTCCAGATCGCCATCGGCATGAGCTCGGGCGTCTCGTCGGTCGCGTAGCCGAACATGATGCCCTGGTCGCCCGCCCCCTGCAGGTCGTGCGGATCCTCCGAGCCGTCTTCGCGGCGCTCGAACGCCTTGTCGACGCCGGCGGCGATGTCGGACGACTGCGCCCCGATCGAGACGCTCACGCCGCACGATCCCCCGTCGAAGCCGGTGTCGGACGACGTGTAGCCGATGCGGTTGACGACGCCCCGGACGATCGCGGGGATCTCGACGTACGCGCTCGTGGAGACCTCGCCGGCGACGTGCACGAGCCCCGTCGTCACGAGGGTCTCCACGGCGACGCGGCCGTTCGGGTCGGCCGCGAGGATCGCGTCGAGGATCGCGTCGGAGATCTGGTCGCAGATCTTGTCGGGGTGGCCCTCGGTGACGGACTCGGACGTGAACAGACGCAGCGCGGTCATTCGAAACTCCAGGTGGGTGGGGTGCTCACACAATCATGCCCGCGGGCTCCGACATCGCGGATGGCGCGGGCATGGCGACGCCACACGGCGTCATCTGTGCGGCGAAGTCACTCGGCCGCGCGCAGGCGCAGCTTGTCCTCGTGGATCTCGTGCAGGGCGATCGTCAGCGGCTTGTCCTCGACGCTCGAGTCCACGAGCGGCCCGACGTTGTCGAAGAGGTTCCCCTCGTGCAGGTCGGAGTAGTAGTCGTTGATCTGACGCGCGCGCTTGGCGGCGTAGATCACGAGCTGGTACTTCGAGTCGACCTTGTCGAGCAGCGCGTCGATGGGCGGGTCGATGATGCCCTGGTCACGGCGAGCGGTCATAGCGGACCTCCTGGATCGGATGGTGTGGGAAGACGAGGGCGCGCACCTGAGAACTCAGGATGCCGCGGCATCCGTCCATTCTATCAGCCGGCGGGTGCCGGGCTAGCGGACGAGGGCGGCGATCTCGTCGGCGGCGCGGGCGACGTCGTCGTTGACGACGAGGAAGTCGAACTCGCGCTGCGCGGCGAGCTCCTTCTTCGCGGTCTTCAGGCGTCGGCTGCGCTCCTCGGCATCCTCGGTGCCGCGGCCCTCGAGGCGGTTCACGAGCTCCTCCCAGCTGGGCGGCAGCAGGAAGATGAGCGCCGCCGACCGGTTGCGGTAGTGCACGCGGCGCGCGCCCTGCAGATCGATCTCCAGCAGCACCGTGCGGCCGGCGGCGAGTGCGGCGTCGACCGGGCCGCGCGGCGTGCCGTAGCGGTACTTGTTGTGCACGGTCGCGTGCTCGAGGAACTCCCCCGCGTCGATCATGCGGTCGAACTCGGCGTCGTCGACGAAGAAGTAGTGCTCGCCGTCGACCTCGCCCGGACGCGGCGGCCGGGTCGTCGCCGAGACCGACAGCACGATCTCGGGGTGCGTCGCCTTGATCTGCGCCGCGACGGTGCCCTTGCCGACCGCGGTGGGGCCGGCGAGCACGAGCAGGCGGCTGCGGCGCGGGCGCGGCGTGACGCGTGGGAAGCGCCAGTCGAGCCAGTCCATGAAGATGGGTCGCTGGCGCACACCGAGGCCGCCGATGTGCTTGATCGGCGAGATCTGCAACTCTTCGAGGATGCTGTCGCGCTTGCTCTTGCCGATCGCCGGCAGCGCCGTGAGGAACTCGGTGATGCGCATCATCGCCACGGGAGAGCCGGGCGCAGCGAAGGCCCGCTCCATGACCTCTTGCGGAGTGATGACGCGCATCGTGAGGTCGCGCTTGATCGCGGCCCGCTCGCGACGGGCGGCGACGGCCGCCTGCGATGCGGCGATGCGGTCGACGTCGGGCAGTGTGTGATTTTCAGCCATGGGACTTTCCACGGTACAGCCCCGCGCGCTCCCCGATGCGCGCGGCGAGCCCGTCGGGGCCGGCGGACAGGATGCTGCGGCTCTCGCTGGCGATCACCGTCGCCGCGAGCCGGCCGAAGACGCGGTCGAGATCGGCGGGTTCGGCGCCCTGCGCACCGAACCCCGGCGCGAGGATCGGCGCGGGCGGCCACAACACGTCGGGGAGCCCCCGCTCGTGCCGGTCGACCGTCGCGCCGATGACGAATCCGAGCGACGACCAGTCGCCCGCGGCCGTGCGCGGGCGCGCCCACGCGGACGTCTCCTGAATCACGTGGTGCGCCACGGTCTGCGGCAGGGCGCTCGGGTCGGCGGGCCCGTCGGACGGGAAGGGCGGGACGGGCGCCCCGGCGTGCACGATCGCACGCTGCAACGCGCGCGCCTCGGGATTGCTCGTCGCGGCCAGCACGAAGACGCCCTTGCCGTGCTCCAGCGCGAGCTGGAAGGTCGAGGTCAGTGCGCCGACCCCGAGGTAGGGGCTCACCGTGACGGCGTCGGCCTCCAGCGGCGAGCCCGGCGTGAGCCAGGCGGCGGCGTAGGCATCCATCGTCGTGCCGATGTCGCCGCGCTTGGCGTCGGCGATGACGACCAGGCCCGCCGCGCGCGCGGCGGCCAGCACCTCCTCCAGCGCGGCGAGGCCGGCGCTCCCCCAGCGCTCGAAGAACGACACCTGCGGCTTCACGACGCCGACGCGGGAGGCGGCGGCATCCACCGTGCGCAGCCCGAACTCGCGCACGCCGGCGGCGTCGAGCGGCAGCCCCCAGTCGCGCAGCAGCGCCTCATGCGGGTCGATCCCCACGCACAGCGGGCCGTGCGCGTCGGACGCGGCGCGCAGGCGCCGGCCGAAGGATGTGCTGGTGGGTGCCACGTGTCGACTCCTCGTTACGCTCGTCGCTCAACGACCGGCGGCGCGC
This sequence comes from Microbacterium sp., assembly GCF_047602155.1. Taxonomy (GTDB): domain Bacteria; phylum Actinomycetota; class Actinomycetes; order Actinomycetales; family Microbacteriaceae; genus Microbacterium. The sequence continues at coordinate 2,537,120 of NZ_JASGHZ010000001.1, forward strand.
GCCCGATCCTGTGCGTACTCCTGCAGGCTTCGCACGGCGAAGCCCTCGCGCAGCACCGGCAGCGCGCTGACGGCGGCGCCGAGCACGGCCATCGTCGTGAACAGGGCCTTGTCGGCGGCCACGGCCGCGGCACGGATCTCGTACCCGTCGGCGCGGGCGATGCCGCCCGACGGCGTGTTCACGACGATGTCGATCTCGCCGGCGTTGATGAGGTCGACGACGTTGCGCTGGCCGGACTCGTGCGTGTCGGAGTACTTGCCGATGACCTCGACCCGGATGCCGTTGCGCGCCAGGATCTCGGCGGTGCCCTCGGTCGCGATGAGCCGGAAGCCCAGCTCCTGCAGGCGGTGCGCGGGCAGGATGACGGCGCGCTTGTCGTCGTCGGCGACGGAGAGGAACACCGTGCCGCCGGCCGGCATGCCGCCGTACGCGGCCGCCTGGCTCTTCGCGAACGCGGTCGGGAAGTCGCGGTCGATGCCCATGACCTCGCCCGTCGAGCGCATCTCCGGGCCGAGCACCGAGTCGACGGTGTGCCCGTCGGCGGTGCGGAACCGTTTGAACGGCAGCACCGCCTCCTTGACCGACACGGGGGCATCCAGCGGCACGCGGGAGCCGTCCTGCGCGGGCAGCATCCCCTCGGCCTTCAGCTCGGCGATGGTCGCTGCGGCCATGATCCGTGCGGCGGCCTTCGCGAGCGGGATGCCGAGCGCCTTCGACACGAACGGCACCGTGCGCGACGCGCGCGGGTTCGCCTCGATGACGTAGAGCACGCCCGCCGAGACGGCGAACTGCACGTTCAGCAGGCCCCGCACGCCGACGCCCTCCGCGATCGCGAGCGTCGCGGTGCGCACGCGGTCGATCTCGGTGCGCCCGAGCGAGACCGGCGGCAGCGTGCACGACGAGTCGCCGGAATGGATGCCGGCCTCCTCGAGGTGCTCCATGACGCCGCCGATATACAGCTCGTGCCCGTCGTAGAGGGCGTCGACGTCGATCTCGACGGCGTCGTCGAGGAAGCGGTCGACGAGTAGGGGCTTGCCCTCCTCGATGACGACCTCCCCCGCCGTGCGCACGAAGTAGTCGCGCAGGCTCGGGGTGTCGTAGACGATCTCCATGCCGCGCCCGCCCAGCACGAACGACGGCCGCACGAGCACGGGGTAGCCGATCTCCTCGGCGATCGCGACGGCTCCGGCCTCGTCGATCGCCGTGCCGTGGCGGGGGGCGGCGAGGGCGGCGCGGTGAAGCAGCTGCGAGAACAGCTCGCGCTCCTCGGCGATGTCGATCGCGGCGGGCTTCGTGCCGAGGATCGTGTAGCCGGCCTGCTCGATGCCCTTCGCGAGCCCGAGCGGCGTCTGGCCGCCGAGCTGGCAGATGACGCCGAGGATCTCGCCCGACCGGCTCTCGGCGTACAGCACCTCGAGCACGTCCTCTAGCGTCAGCGGCTCGAAGTACAGCCGGTCGCTCGTGTCGTAGTCGGTGGAGACCGTCTCGGGGTTGCAGTTGACCATGACCGTCTCGTAGCCGGCATCCGCCAGGGCGAACGACGCGTGCACGCACGAGTAGTCGAACTCGACGCCCTGACCGATGCGGTTGGGTCCCGAGCCGATGATGACGACCTTCTGCCGCGGGCTCGGGGTGACCTCGCTCTCCCAGTCGTAGCTGGAGTAGTGGTACGGCGTCAGCGCGGGGAACTCCCCCGCGCAGGTGTCCACCGTCTTGTACACGGGACGGATGCCGAGGCCGTGTCGCACGCCCCGGATCTCGGCTTCGCTCGCCCCGCGCAGCTGGGCGAGCTGTGCGTCGCTGAACCCGTGCTCCTTCGCGAGGCGGAGGGTGGCGGCATCCAGTTCGCCGGCTTCGCGCACGAAGTCTGCGACCTCGTTGATGAGCACGATCTGGTCGAGGAACCACGGGTCGATCTTCGTCGCCTCGAACAGCTGCTCGATCGTCGCGCCGAGGCGCAGCGCCTGCTGCACGACGACGATGCGGCCGTCGGTGGGCGTCTTCGCGACCTCGAGCAGCTCGTCGACCGAGCGGGGCTCCTCGCCCCAGTGGAAGCTCGACCCGCGCTTTTCCAGCGACCGCAGCGCCTTCTGCAGCGCGGTCGTGTAGTTGCGGCCGATCGCCATCGCCTCGCCGACCGACTTCATGGTCGTCGTCAGCGTGGCGTCGGCGTTCGGGAACTTCTCGAAGTTGAAGCGCGGTACCTTCACGACGATGTAGTCGAGCGTCGGCTCGAAGCTCGCCGGGGTCGCCTGCGTGATGTCGTTGGGCACCTCGTCGAGGCGGTAGCCGATCGCGAGCTTGGCGGCGAGCTTGGCGATCGGGAACCCGGTGGCCTTGCTCGCGAGCGCCGACGAGCGCGACACGCGCGGGTTCATCTCGATGACGATGATGCGTCCGGTGGCGGGGTCGACCGCGAACTGGATGTTGCAGCCGCCGGTGTCGACGCCCACGGCGCGGATGATGTCGATGCCGATGTCGCGCAGCTTCTGGAACTCGCGGTCGGTGAGGGTGAGCGCCGGGGCGACCGTGATCGAGTCGCCGGTGTGCACGCCGACGGGGTCGACGTTCTCGATCGAGCAGACGACGACCGTGTTGTCGGCGGTGTCGCGCATGAGCTCGAGCTCGTACTCCTTCCAGCCGAGGATCGACTCCTCCAGCAGCACCTCGGTCGTCGGCGAGTCGCGCAGGCCGGCGCCGCCGATGCGGCGGAGATCCTCCTCGTCGTAGGCGAAGCCCGAGCCGAGGCCGCCCATCGTGAACGACGGGCGCACGACGAGCGGGTAGCCGAGCTCTTCGGCCCCGGAGAGCAGGTCGTCCATCGAGTGACAGATGACCGACCGGGCGACGTCGGCGCCGGCGTCGAGCACGAGCTGCTTGAAGATCTGCCGGTCTTCGCCCTTGCGGATGGCGTCGACCTTCGCGCCGATGAGCTCGACGCCGTACTTCTGCAAAATGCCCTGCTCGTGCAGCGCCATCGCCGCGTTCAGCGCCGTCTGGCCGCCCAGGGTCGGCAGGATCGCGTCGGGCTTCTCCTTCGCGATGATCGTCTCGATCACCTCGGGGGTGATCGGCTCGATGTAGGTCGCGTCGGCGAAGTCGGGATCGGTCATGATCGTCGCCGGGTTCGAGTTGACGAGGATGACGCGCACCCCCTCGTCGCGCAGCACGCGGCAGGCCTGCGTGCCCGAGTAGTCGAACTCGCACGCCTGGCCGATGACGATCGGCCCGGAGCCGATGACGAGGACGCTGTGGATGTCTTCGCGCTTGGGCATTACTTCTTGTTCTCCAGGGTCGTGCGGACCAGGTCGTGGAACCGGGCGAAGAGGTAGCCCGCGTCGTGCGGGCCGGCGGCGGCTTCGGGGTGGTACTGCACGCTGAACGCCGGGATGTCGAGCGCCCGCAGACCCTCGACGACGTTGTCGTTGAGGCCGATGTGGCTCACCTCGACGCGGCCGTAGCCGTTCGGACTGTCGACGGCGCCCTCCAGCGGCGCGTCGACCGCGAAGCCGTGGTTGTGCGCCGTGATCTCCACGCGCCCGGTCTGCTTGTCGAGCACGGGCTGGTTGATGCCCCGGTGACCGAACGGCAGCTTGTACGTGCCGAACCCGAGGGCGCGGCCGAGCAGCTGGTTGCCGAAGCAGATGCCGAAGAACGGCAGGCCGTCGTCGAGGACCTCGCGCAGCAGGGCGACGTGCCCGTCGGATGCCGCCGGGTCGCCCGGCCCGTTCGAGTAGAACACCGCGACGGCGTCGATCGCGCGGATGTCGTCGATCGTCGCCGACTGCGGCAGCACGTGCACGTCGAAGCCGTGCGCGGCGAGGCTGTTCACCGTCGCCTGCTTGATGCCGAGGTCGAGCACGGCCAGGGTGCCGAGGCGTTCGCCGGTCGCCGGGGTGATCTCCGCGGCATCCACCGACACCTGCGCCGACAGGTTCTGCCCGGCCATCTGCGGCGCCTCGCGGACGATGCGCAGCTGCTCGCCGGCATCCATCGTGGCGGCCTCGCCGGAGAAGATGCCGCCGCGCATCGACCCGGCCGAGCGCAGCACGCGGGTGATCGCGCGGGTGTCGATGCCGCTGATGCCGACGATGCCGTCGGCGATCAGCGCGTCGTCGAGCGACTGCTCGGCGCGCCAGTTCGACACGACGCGCGAGGGGTCGCGCACGATGTAGCCCGACACCCAGATGCGGCGCGATTCGACGTCTTCGGAGTTCATGCCGGTGTTGCCGATGTGCGGCGCGGTCTGCAGCACGATCTGGCCCGCGTACGACGGGTCGGTGAGGGTCTCCTGGTACCCCGTCATGCCGGTCGCGAAGACGACCTCGCCGAGGGTCGTGCCGCGCGCGCCGTACGCGCGACCGGGGTGGCGGGTGCCGTCTTCGAGGACGAGGACGGCGGGGTCGAGGCTGAAGCTCATACGTCGGCTCCTGTGGGAGTGGTCGGGGTGGTCGGCAGGACGGCGGCGATGTCGTCGCGCAGGGCGCGCGCCGAGCTGTCCTGCGGGCGGAAGTAGCTGTCGACGAGCTGGTCGCCGGCGCGCCACGTGACGCGGGCGAGCCCGCCGGGCTCGACGACGCGGTCGATCGCGACGGTCGCCAGCGCGGTGCCGGCGATGCGTTCGACCGGCAGGAACATGCGCGGCTGGCCGGTGAGATCCAGCGCCACGCCGCGGTCGGTGACGGTCACCTCGACGCGCGAGCGGAAGCCGAGCCCGCGGATGGCGAGGCGCTCCAGCGGCTCGCCGTGCCGTGTCGTGGCGACGTACAGGCCCGAACTGCGGGCGTAGGCGACGGCGCCCTCCGGCAGCTCTCCGAACGGCGCGGCGATCTCGGCATCCCGCCGTGTGCGACGCCGCCAGGCGATCACGCCGATCGCGAGCAGCGCGAGGGCGACGGCGATCATCACCAGCAGGGCGCCTTCGCGGGTCATGCGCGGCCCGCCGCGGGCATCTCGGGTGCGACGACGCCGCCTTCGACCGTCACGGCGCCGCGGAAGAAGGTCCAGCGCACCTCGCCCGGCAGCTCCCGCCCGAGGTACGGCGAGTTGACGCTGCGGCCGCGCAGATCGTCGCGCGCGAAGGTGCGCACCGGCGCCGGGTCGTACAGCGTCAGCGAGGCGGGGGCACCGACGACGAGCGGCGTGCCGGCGTCATCGAGCCGGCCGATGCGGGCGGGCGCCGCCGACATGACCCGCGCGACGTCGTCCCACGTCAGCATCCCGGTGTCGACCATGGCCTGCTGCACGACGCGCAGCGCCGACTCGAGACCCACCATGCCGTTGGCGGCGGCCTGCCACTCGCACGACTTCGCCTCGTCGGGGTGCGGCGCATGGTCGGTCGCGACGATGTCGATCGTGCCGTCGGCGAGGCCCTCGCGCACGGCCCGCACGTCTTCGTCGCGGCGCAGCGGCGGGTTGACCTTGAACCGGGCGTCGTAGCCGCGCACGAGCTCGTCGGTCAGCAGCAGGTGGTGCGGGGTGACCTCGGCGGTGACGTTCACGCCGCGCCTCTTGGCCCAGCGGATGATGTCGACCGACCCTGCCGTGGACAGGTGGCACACGTGCAGGCGCGAGCCGACGTGCTGGGCCAGCAGCACGTCGCGGGCGATGATCGACTCCTCCGCGACGGCGGGCCAGCCGGCCAGACCCAGGTCGGCCGAGACGGCGCCCTCGTTCATCTGGGCGCCCTCGGTCAGCCGCGGATCCTGCGCGTGCTGCGCGACGACGCCGTCGAAGGCCTTCACGTACTCCAGGGCGCGCCGCATGATGAGCGGGTCGAAGACGCAGAAGCCGTCGTCGCTGAAGACGCGCACCCGGGCCCGCGAGTCGGCCATGGCGCCGAGCTCCGCGAGTCGCTCGCCCTTCTGCCCGACCGTGACGGCGCCGATCGGCTGCACGTGCACGTAGCCGGCCGCCTCGCCGAGGGCCAGCTCCTGCTCGACGACGCCCGCGGTGTCGGCGACGGGCGACGTGTTCGGCATGGCGAACACGGTCGTGTAGCCGCCGGCGGCGGCCGCGCGCGACCCGCTGAGGATCGTCTCCGACGCCTCGTATCCGGGCTCGCGCAGGTGCGTGTGCAGGTCCACGAGCCCCGGCAGTGCGATGAGCCCGTCGGCGTCCACGATCTCGGCGCCGGCGTGGCTGAGCCCCGTGCCGGCCTCGGCGATGCGGCCGCCGGCGAGCAGCAGGTCGGCGGCCTCGCCGCCGGTCAGGCGCGCCCCGCGGATCAGGATCGTGCGGCTCATTCGGCCTCCTCCTCGGTGTTCGTGCCGGCCAGCAGCAGGTAGAGCACCGCCATGCGCACCGAGACGCCGTTCGCGACCTGTTCGAGCACGGTCGACCGCGGGGAATCGGCGGCGTCGGCGGAGATCTCCAGTCCCCTGTTCATGGGGCCGGGGTGCATCACGATGCTACCTTCCGGCAGCCGCGCCAGGCGCGCCGCATCCAGCCCCCAGCGCCGGGAATACTCGCGCTCGCTGGGGAAGAACGCGGCGTTCATGCGCTCCATCTGGATGCGCAGCATCATGATCGCGTCGGGTTCGAGCGCGATCGCCTCGTCGAGGTCGTGGGCGGCGTGCGAGATCGGCCACGCGGCGAAGTTCTGCGGCAGCAGGGTGGGCGGCGCGACGAGCGTGACGAACGCGCCGAGCGTAGACAGCAGCCACACGTTCGAGCGGGCGACCCGCGAGTGCAGGATGTCGCCGACGATCGCGACCCGCAGGCCCCGCAGGTCGCGCCCCCGGCTGTCGTCGCCGAAGAACCGCTTGCGGATCGTGAACGCGTCCAGCAGCGCCTGCGTGGGGTGCTCGTGCGTGCCGTCGCCGGCGTTGACGACGCCGGCGGTGATCCAGCCGCTCGTCGCGAGGGTCTGCGGCGCGCCGGAGGCGCCGTGGCGGATGACGACGGCATCCGCCCCCATCGCCTGCAGGGTCTGCGCCGTGTCCTGCAGCGACTCGCCCTTGCTGACGCTCGACCCCTTCGCGGAGAAGTTGATGACGTCGGCCGACAGGCGCTTGGCGGCCGCCTCGAACGAGATGCGGGTGCGCGTGGAGTCTTCGAAGAAGAGGTTGACGACGGTCTTGCCGCGCAGGGTCGGGAGCTTGCGGACCTCGCGCGACTGCGTGTCGCGCATGTCCTCGGCCACGTCGAGGATGCGGATGGCGTCGTCGCGGCTCAGCGACTGCGTGTCGAGCAGATGCCTCATGATGCGATCGTCACCTCTTCGACGCCGTCGGTCTCGGCCAGGCGCACGTTGACGCGTTCGGCGCGGGAGCTCGGCAGGTTCTTGCCGACGAAGTCGGGGCGGATCGGCAGCTCGCGGTGACCGCGGTCGACGAGGATCGCCAGGCGCACCGCGGCCGGCCGCCCGATGTCGTTCAGCGCGTCGAGGGCGGCGCGGATGCTGCGGCCCGAGAAGAGCACGTCGTCGACGAGCACGACGGTCTTGCCGTCGATGCCGCCGGCGGGGATCTGCGTCGGCTGCGGCGTGCGCGTGGGGTTGCGATGCAGGTCGTCGCGGTACATCGTGACGTCGAGCCCGCCGACCGGCACCGACTGGCCGGAGATCTCCGCGAGGAGCGTCGCGATGCGCTGTGCGAGCGTCACGCCGCGGGTCGGGATGCCGAGGAGCACCAGGTCGTCGGGGCCTCTGTTCGACTCCAGGATCTCGTGGGAGATCCGAGTCAGCGCTCGCGCGATGTCGGCTTCGTGTAACACGGTGCGTGTACTCATCCGCCGCTCCCTTCTCCGCCTCACAGGACGGTGTTAAAGGTTGCTGTGGTACGTCGTCATCCTACCGCGTCGCGGCTCTCCGCCCGACCGCGAGACGTCATTGGCTGTTCGAGATTGAGGGTGTAATAGGCTGTCCCCCTTTCGGTCTACAGACGCGCCAGCGAGCAACGGCTAACTTGGAGCGACGACCTCCTCCCCCCGGCTCTGGAGTACCTTGAAAAGCTCGCGCACCCACCTGCTCATCGCGCTCATCGTGATGGCATCGGTCTTGCTTCCCCTACCTGCCCAGGCAACACAAGCCACGGCTTCGATCAGTGGGACGGTGACATTTGTCGGCGCGCCTGCCAACGGGGTCTCATGGACGATCGACGCGCTCGAATATTGGGGCGAGGGCTTTGACGGTGGTGTCGCGCCGCCAGGTGCAGTTGTCACGAAGAGCGGGTCTGGCGCCTTTTCGATCTCAAACCTGCGCCCCGGGTACGACGTCACGCTGCGCGTGAGTGTGTATTTCGGGGACGAGTGGTGGCCGTCGTCGGTATATCTCGGCGGTGTTGCATCTATAGGGGCCGCAGACGTCATGCACCTTGCCGCTGGCGAGCATCGCTCAGTTTCGATGACGGTAGAGCGTGGCGCAAGGATGTCGGGCAAGATGACGCTCACAGACGGGAGCCCCGTAGCGAACGGCAAGATAGGAGTTTGGACGGCGGGCACGGGATACGTGAACTCCTCATTTGCTATCAGCACAAGAACGAATGCCGAAGGCGAATGGTCGCTCGCGCTCCCGCTTGGGTCGTACAAAGTCGGTTTCACGAACGGGCAGTCGGCAGTCAACAATTTGGGCCTCAGGCCAGCAGTAGGCGGGCTGCATAACCAGTGGTCGAACGACCGCCCCTCGTATGACACCTCGCCCAGCGTTCGTTTGGGGACCGTCGGCGGCACGGTCTCCGGCATTGACGCGACGTTGAAGGCCGAACCGTCAACCGCGGAGGGCATCACGCAAGCCGCGAGTTACATCGCACTGGGGGACTCCTACCAGTCAGGCGAAGGCGCCAATCCCCGCAAGTTCGGGCAACCAACAGACGAGGGCTTCTACTTTCCGTCGACAGATAACCCTGCGAACAGGTGCCATCGCTCCGTCAACGCTTACCCCGAACTGCTCATTGCTGATGGTTTTGTCACGGGCGTGGGCAGGTCGTGGGCTTGCAGCGGAGCGCTCGCTGAGGATCTCGTCGCGACGGAAGTGGAAGTTGGCGAGGCGCCCTGGAATGATCCGCTCCTGGGTATGCCCGACGGCGAGCCCGTGCTGGCCGTCGGCAAATCATCTCTTGACCGAATCGCCGCGGAGAACCCAGAGCTCATCACCATCGGCATCGGCGGCAATGACCTGGGCTTTGTAAGTCTGCTAAGGGAATGCGTTGAGGCCTTCTTGGAGAAGGGTTGCGCGTCGGACCTCAACGAGGTCACCAGGCAGAAAATAGTGGAGATTCGTGATGCGGGCACGTGGAGCACGCTCTTCGCCAAACTCCATGCTGCCGCGCCAGGGGCGCATGTCGCAGTGCTGGGCTACCCGCGATTCTTCACCGACGAGGCCGTGGCTCCGGTCTGCGTGGATGCGGCTCTTCGTAGGTCGGATCAGATCTGGGTGAACAATCTGATCAAGCTGCTGAACGACACCATTGAAGACGCGGCGACTGGGGTCGGCTTTCAGTTCATCGACATCTACGACGTCCCTTCGGGCCACGAAATGTGTGTCGGACCGGGCGATGAACGATTCATGCACGGCATCATCCCGAATATTGGCGATGGTTCCCGCGTCTGGGCGGAGTCCTACCACCCAACCCAGTACGGGCACAGGTTGATTGCCGACGCGGTGGAAGGACAGTTGGCCAGCCCGACGACCAGCACCCCCGAAAAGGTCTCGTTGTCGAGCGGCGAGAACGCAGACCTTCGGTTCCGAGTGCCGTCGGGTTCACCGATGGCGACCTTTACGATCACTGACACAGCAGGAACGAGCGCTGTCACCTTGACTTCTCCGAACGGCACAGTCATTGACGCGAGTACATCGAGCGCAGAGGTTCAGATCGAGCAGCTTGCCGGGCTGCAGCGCTTCACCGTCGAGCAGCCGGAAGCGGGCGTCTGGAAGATCGCTATCGCTGTCTCGGCCGCGACGACCGCCGGATCAGATGTCGAGGTCATCTCTCACGCGACTCCGAAGCCGAACGTGGCACCAACAGCGGCGGCCACAGGCGTGGCGACGTGGGATCCCGCGCAAATCGAGTTCACGTCTTCAGGCAGCGCTGACCCGGATGGGTGGATCGTGGACTACTTCTGGGACTTCGGGGACGGCGAGACCGCTACAGGGCCATCCGCAACGCACACCTACAGTGGCCCTGGCACGTTCTACCCCACTCTCAGCGTTCGCGACAGTCAAGGCGCGATGGGCGTCGTCGCGATCACGCCGGTGCACGTTTCGGGGACGCTCGTCTACGAACATCGGTCCGACGCAGCCGCCAGCTCGGAAATTCGCATCACCGATGACGCTGCAGCGTTTGACGACCCGTACTTTGACCCTGCACCGGGAGGGGACCAGCGCCAGCCTGAGGCTGGCTCAAACGGCGTCCTCTTTGTGACCGACGATGGCAACGACGATGCGTTGCGTGTCCCCGACGGCTACGGGGAATACTCGACGCTGACGACGGCGGCTGTCATCACGTCGCCGGCGCTATCTCCCGACGGTGAATCCGTGGCATACGCCGCCACCGATGCCGACGGTCCAGGCATCTTCATTGCTGCGGTCGATGGCGAGACTGCGCCGACACGAATCACCAGCGACCCGTCCGGGAGTGATTCCCCCAGCTGGAACCCGTCCGGAGATCAACTCATGTACGCAAGGACAACGACAACCGGAGAAGTCGAGGTTCTGACAGTCGATGCGACTGGTGCCAGTCCCACGGTGCTCGTTGGTGGGGTGGGATACACCTCCCCCGAGTGGGCACCAGACGGGGTGTCGTTCGTCTTCGTCAAGCCGGACGACGACGGTCGACTTCAGCTGTTCCAGTCTCCCGTGGCAGGCGGCGCACTCACGCAGCTCACGACAGGAACCGCAGACGCGGGGTCCCCAGCCTGGTCGCCGAATGCCAAAATGATTGCTTACACCAGCACAGGTGGGACCAACGTGGACGTTTGGGTGTATGACGTATCGTCCACAGTGTCGACACCTGTCGTGGAATCAGCCGCATACGACGGAGCGCCCGCATGGTGGTGAATGTGAGTCGGCGCACCGAACGACTCCGTGTCGTCGCGACCGTCACGACCTGGACGGCCATCCTCCCGGTCTTCAATCTGTTCGTTCCCGTCTTCGCCTGGCTTTCGGCTTCGGTCAACCTGTTGGGTCTCTTCGGTGAGCGTGCCACGCCGGAAGAAGTAGCCGAACAGCTCTGGAAGTACGGCGTCTGCGCCTCGACCTCCGTCGTGGGAACGGCGCTCGTGTGCGTGTGGATCGCCGTGCTCCATCGTCGCCACGTGCGCGGGACCAACCTTTACGTCGCGCTGGGTGTCAGTGCCGCGCTCTCAATCATGTGGGTGGTGGACTTCTCCAAGAGTCTCGGCTTCGCTACGGGTGGGTAGGGTCGGGCCGCCTTCCGCTGCCCAGCGGGAACCGGCTCTTCACGATCGAGGGTGTAGGGGGGCTGAGCGCGTCGCCGGCCGTGTCGGGGTCGACCCGAGAGGAGCACGTCGTCTACGAGCACGACGGTCTTGCCGTCGATGCCGCCCGCGGGGATCCTGCGTCGGCTGCGGCGTGCGCGTGGGGTTGCACCTCACCGGATCGGCGCCCTCGTGAGCTGCGAGCCGGCTCACGAACGCACCGGCGATGTTAGGCTCCCCTCAGCCCCGCTATGAACACGATCACCTCCGCTCTCGAACGGCCCGTCCCCTCCGCCGGCACTCCCGCCGCGGACGATCCCGCCGCGGGCCTCGCCGTCGGCACCGGGCGGGCGCAGGCCAAGGCCATCCTGTTCGGCGAGCACTCGGTGGTCTACGGCGCCCCGGCGCTCGCGGTGCCGGTGGCCGCGCTGCCGGCCGAGGCCGAGGCCTCGTTCGCCGCCGACGGCGTCGATCGCCTCTACAGCGCCCTCTACAACGGCCGCCTCGACCGGGCGCCCGAGCGCACCCTCCCCACCGTCACCGCGATCACGGCGGCGCGCGCGGCCGTGGGTGCGACAGCGGGTACGACGACGGGTGCGGCGCAGCGGCCCCTGCAGGTCCGCGTGCGCAGCAGGATCCCCGCCGAGCGCGGGCTCGGCTCGAGCGCCGCGGTGGCGGCGGCGATCGTGGATGCCGTGGCCGCGCTCACCGGCGTCACGCTCACAGGCGGGGAGCGGCACGACGCCGTGCAGACCGCCGAGCGCGCCGCCCACGGCACGCCGAGCGGGCTCGATGCCCGCGCCGTGCGCGCCGCGGGCCCCATCCGCTTTCAGGACGGCGCGGCGGTCCCCCTGCTGGTCGCGGCTCCCCTGCACCTCGTGATCGCCGACAGCGGCGTGCGCGGGCGCACGCGCGAGGCCGTGCAGGGTGTGCGCGAGCGCCGTGAGGCCGATCGCGACGGCATCGACCGCATCGTCGGCGCGCTCGGAGAGCTGTGCGACCTCGCCGTCGACGCGCTCGCCGAGGGCGACACCGCCACGGTGGGCGCCGCCATGACCGAGGCGCATGCGCTGCTGAACGCACTCGGCGTCGGGGACCCTGCGCTCGATCACCTGGTGTCGGTGGCCGCAGCGCACGAGGCGCTGGGCGCCAAGCTCACCGGCGGCGGCCGGGGCGGGTGCGCACTGATCCTCGCGGCCGACGCCGACCACGCCGCGACGCTCAGCGGCGCGCTGCACGAGGCGGGGGCCGCGGCGGTCTGGACCACGATGGTGGCCGCCACCGACCCGCGCGGAGAGGCGCCGGCCCGATGACGGCGACCGCGCGCGCCCACCCCAACATCGCGCTGGTGAAGTACTGGGGAAAGAGCGACACCGGCTTCAACCTGCCGGCCACGGGCAGCCTCTCGATGACGCTCGACGTCTTCCCGACCACGACGACGGTGACCCTCGCGCCCGAGCGCGACGCCGACGTCTTCACGCTCGACGGGGTGGTGCGCACCGGCATCCCGGCGACGCGCGTCACCCGGCTGCTCGACGTCGTCCGCGCGGCCGCGGGCAGCACGGCCGCCGCGGTCGTGACCTCGCACAACACGGTGCCCTCGGCGGCGGGCCTGGCCTCGTCGGCGTCGGGCTTCGCCGCGCTCGCGGCCGCTGCGGCCGCCGCGTACGGCCTCGACCTCGACGAACGGGGCCTCAGCCGGCTCGCGCGGCGCGGCTCGGGGTCGGCGGCGCGATCGGTGCCGGGCGGGTTCGCGCTGTGGCACGCGGGCGACGACGAGCACTCCGTCGCCGAGCGCATCGCGGCACCGGAACTGGCGATGGTCATCGGCATCGTCGACCGCGCCGAGAAGCCGGTCTCCAGCCGCGAGGCCATGAACCGCACGGCGCTCACCTCGCCGTACTATCCGGCCTGGGTGACCTCGACGGCCGAGACGCTCGAGGCGGCCTGCGAGGCCTGCCGCGACGGCGACGTCACCCGTCTCGGCCGCATCGCCGAGACCAACGCCCTGCGCATGCACGCCGCGATCCAGGCGTGCGATCCGCCCATCCGCTACCTGACGCCCGCGAGCGTCGAGCTGTTCGACCGCATCGCGCGCCTGCGCGCCGACGGCGTCGAGGCGTACGGCACCGCGGATGCCGGGCCGAACGTGGTCGCCGTATGCCGGCCGCACGACGCGGCGGCCGTGGCCGCGGTGCTCGCCGACGTCACCGAGGTGGTCGTCGCCGGAGTCGGCCCGGGCGTGCGGCTGCTGGACGACACGGAGCGTATCGACACGGAGCGCATCGACACGGAGCGCCTCGACGGGGCGGAGCCCGCGTGAGCGCCGCGCAGGTCACCGCCCGCGCTCCCGGCAAGCTGTTCGTCGCCGGCGAGTACGCGGTCGTCACCCCGGGCGAGCCGGCCGTGCTGATCGCCGTCGATCGCTACCTGACGGCGCACCTGACCGAGAGCGCGGATGCCGGCAGCATCCACTCGCCCGAGTACGGCCACGTCCCGCTGCGGTGGACGCGCTCGGAGAACGGCCTGGCCATCGACCGCGAGCACCACCCCTACGACTACGTGCTCGCCACGATCCGGGTCGCCGAGCGGCTGCGTGCCGAGCTGGGCCTGGCGCCGCGCCTGTTCGACCTGCGCCTGGACAGCGGTCTCGACGACGTCAGCGGACGAAAGTTCGGACTGGGGTCGTCGGCGGCCGTCACGGTCGCGACGGCGCGCGCCATCGACGAGTTCTACGGCTTCGGCCTCGACCGCAGCGAACTGTTCCGGCTCGCGCTGCTGGCGACGATCGAGGTGTCGCCGGCCGCGTCGGGCGGCGATGTCGCGGCCAGCGTGTTCGGCGGCTGGATCGGCTACAGCGCCCCCGACCGCGCGGTGCTCGCGGCGCGCGCGGCAGACGGCATCCTGGGTCTCGTGCGGGCCGGCGGCGACGCCTGGCAGGACTTGCGCATCGAGCGCCTGGCACCGCCGGCGGCGCTGCGGCTGCTGGTCGGCTGGACGGGAGCCCCGGCATCGACGGCGCGGCTCGTCGGCGACGTCCGGCGGCGCGCGGGCACCGTCGACCACACCGAGTTCGTGCTCGACTCGCGGGTCTGCGTCGACGAGCTGTGGCGGGCGCTGACGGACGGCGACGACGATCGGGTGCTCGACCTGCTGCGCCGCGCACGCCGACTGCTGCAGCGTCTGGGCGACGAGGCCGGCATCCGGATCGAGACCGACGCCCTCGCCGCGCTGTGCGACTCGGCCGAGGCGATCGGTGCCGCCGGCAAGCCCTCCGGTGCCGGCGGGGGCGACTGCGGCATCGTGCTGGCCCCGCCGGACGCCGACGTCGCCGCGATGCTGCGGGATTGGGAAGCGCACGACATCCGCCATCTCACGGTCGCGGTGCATCCGCCGGAAGGGGGCGTCCATGTCGGCTGAGGTCGCGAGCACGCGCAAAGACGACCACGTCCGGCTGGCCGCGCAGCAGCAGGGCGCCGCGGATGCCGGCACCCTCGGCAACGGGTTCGACGACGTGACGTTCCTGCACCACGCGCTCGACGGCATCGACGCCGACGCCGTCGAGCTCGGCGTCCACATCGCCGGCGCCGCGTGGCCGCTGCCGATCTACATCAACGCCATGACCGGCGGCTCCGCGTCGACCGGCCGCATCAACCGGCAGCTCGCCATCGCCGCGCGCGAGACCGGGGTGGCGATCGCGTCGGGCTCGATGAGCGTCGCCCTCGACAATCCGAGCCTGCTGGGGTCGTTCCGCGTCATCCGCGACGAGAACCCCGACGGGTTCGTGCTCGCCAACGTCGGGATCGAGCGCTCGCCCGACGACGCCCGTCGGGCCGTCGAGGCGCTGCGCGCCGACGCGCTCCAAGTGCATGTCAACAGCGTGCAGGAGACCGTCATGCCCGAGGGCAGCCGCGCCTTCTCGCGCTGGCCCGCCTCGCTCGAGGCGATCGTCGCGGCCAGCGACGTGCCCGTCATCGTCAAGGAGGTCGGCTTCGGCCTCAGTGCGCGCACCCTGACGCGGCTGCGCGACCTCGGCGTCGCCTACGCCGATGTGTCCGGCACCGGCGGCACCGACTTCGTGCGCATCGAGAACAGCCGGCGCCCCGACGGTGACTACGACTACCTCGTCGGCTGGGGCCAGTCCGCCGTTGCGTGCCTGCTCGACGCCCCCGCCGAGCGGCCCGTGCTGCTGGCCTCGGGCGGCGTGCGCACTCCGCTCGACGTCGTCAAGACCCTCGCCCTCGGTGCGGCCGCCGCGGGCGTCTCGGGCGGATTCCTCTCAACGGTGCTCGACGGCGGCGCCGAAGCGCTCATCGAGCGCCTCGGCCGCTGGCGCGGACACCTGACGGCGCTGCTGGCGCTCCTCGGCGCCGCCACCCCCGCCGACCTCGTCCGCACCGACCTGATCGTCGACGGCGCCACCGCCGCGTTCGCGCACGCGCGGGGCATCGACCTGCCCGCCCTCGCGCGCCGCTCGGAGGCGCTGCGGCCTGTGCACGACGATTCGACCCGTGATTCGACCCGTGTTTTGACCCGCGCCGAAAGGAATCCGCAGTGACCGGCGACCACACCCCCGTCCCGACCCGCTGGGTCGGTCCGCTCCGCATCACCGGAACGGTCGAGACGCTGCAAGAGGTGCCCCTGGCGACGTTCGAGTCGCCGCTGTGGCCCTCGGTGGGCCGCGGCGCGCGGCTGTCGCGGCTCGTGGACGACGGCATCCGGGTCACGATCGTCGACGAGCGCATGACGCGCTCCACGCTGTTCGTCGCCGACGATGCCGCCACCGCCGTCGCCGCGGCCCGCGCGATCACTGCGCGCACCGACCAGCTCGCCGAGATCGTCGCGGCGGGGAGCCGCCACGCGCGGCTCATCGACATCGACACCGAGGTCGTCGGCAACCTGCTGTTCGTGCGGTTCGCGCTGACCACCGGCGACGCGTCGGGTCACAACATGGTCACCCTCGCGGCCGAGAGCCTCATGGAGCGGGTGCTCGCCTGGCATCCCGAGCTGCGCTACGGGTCGATCTCGGGCAACTACTGCTCGGACAAGAAGGCCACCGCCGTCAACGGCATCCTCGGGCGGGGGCGCCGTGCCGTCGCCGAGATCCTCGTGCCCGAGGCTCTCGTCGCCGAGCAGCTGCGCTCCAGCGCCGACCGCATCGTCGAACTGAACACGCGCAAGAACCTCGTCGGCTCCGTCGTCGCCGGCGCGCTGCGATCGGCGAACGCGCACTACGCCAACATGCTGCTCGCGTTCTACCTCGCCACCGGCCAGGATGCGGCCAACATCGTCGAGGGCTCGCAGGGCATCAGCTACGCCGAGCGGCGCGGCGCGGGCGATCTGTACTTCTCGTGCACGCTCCCCCACCTCATCGTCGGCACGGTCGGCAACGGCAAGGACCAGCCGGTCGTCGAGGCGGCCCTGCAGCGCCTGGGATGCCGCGACGAGCGTGAGCCGGGCGAGAACGCGCGGCGCCTCGCCGCGCTGATCGCGGCGACAGTGCTGTGCGGCGAGCTGTCGCTGCTGGCGGCGCAGACCAACCCGGGCGAGCTCATGCGGTCGCATCTGCTGCTGGAGCGCACCGGCGCGACAGGCACAGGCGCGACGGGCGAAGGCGAGGCCACGCGATGAGCGTCACCGTCGGCATCCACGACCTGGCGGTCGCCACCGCGGGGCACACGCTCGCCCTCGATGCGCTGGCCGCGTACAACGGCACCGACCCGGGCAAGTATCGTGTCGGCCTCGGCCAGGACCAGATGAGCGTCCCCGGCCCCGACGAGGACATCGTCACGATGGGCGCCGCCGCGGCGCGCGCCGTCCTCGACCGGCACGGCGCCGACGGCATCCGCACCCTGCTGCTGGCCACCGAGTCGGGGGTCGATCAGTCCAAGGCCGCCGGGGTTCCGGTGCACGCGCTGCTGGGGCTGCCGTCGACATGCCGCGTCGTCGAGTTCAAACAGGCGTGCTACTCGGCCACGGCCGCGCTGCAGGCGGCGGCGGGGCTCATCGCGCGCGACCGGTCGGAGCGCGTGCTCGTCATCGCCGCCGACGTCGCCCGCTACGAGCTCGATTCGGCCGCCGAGGCGACTCAGGGCGCCGGCGCCGTCGCGATGCTCGTGACCGCCGACCCCGCCATCGCCGTCCTCGAGCACGCCACCGGCATCCACACCGCCGACGTCGACGACTTCTGGCGTCCCAACGACAGCCCGACGGCGGTGGTCGACGGGAAGCTGTCGGTCGAGGCGTATCTCGACGGCATCGTCCGCGCCTGGGACGACTATCGCGCCCACGGCGGCAGCCCCATCGACCAGATCGACCGGTTCTGCCACCACCAGCCGTTCACGCGCATGGCAGTGAAGGCCCACCGGCGCCTCGCCGAGCACGTCGGCGTCGCCCTCGACGAGGGGCTCATCGACGTCACGACCGGCTACAACCGCCGCATCGGCAATTCGTACACCGCGTCGCTGTACCTCGCGCTGGCGGCGCTGCTGGACGGCGCCGACGACCTGGACGGCGCGCGCGTGGGGATGTTCAGCTACGGCTCGGGGGCGGTCAGCGAGTTCTTCTCGCTCGTCGTGCAGCCCGGGTACCGGTCGGCGCTGCGCGGCGCCGAGACCGAGGCGCTGCTGGCCGCCCGCACGCCGGTCGACGTGGCCCGCTACCGCGAGCTGCACGCCGGCGCGGCGCTGGACTCGCGATTCGACGTCGACACGCCGGTGGACTCGCGCGGGCCGTTCCGGTTCGCCGGCATCCGCGGTCGCGCCCGCCGCTACGCCGCGAACTGAAACCGCCGCCGCTCAGGCCGAAGCGGATGCCGTCTCGACGATGCGCCCGGCGCGGATCGGGTGACCGGGCGTCGTGAGGCACGCGCCGCTGGCGAGGTCCCACTTCCAGTCGTGCAGGGCGCACGTGAGCACGCCGTCTTCGATCCGGCCGGTCTTGGTCAGGTCGGCGCGCAGATGCGGGCAGCGGCGCTGCACGACCCAACCGCCGATCTCGGCATCCTCGGTCTGATCGGACTGCTCCGAATACCAGTTCTCGACGTACTCGATGCGGTCGCGCGAGAGGCACTTCAGGAACGTCGTGAGGAACTCGTTGAACTTGCCGCTGCGGCCCACCTCGAACTGCATCGACAGGAAGATCGAGTTCGACCAGTCGATCTCGTGGTCGGCGATGTTCGTCGAGACGAGGTCGGCGGGGATCGTGTACCAGTAGATGCACTCCTCCCCCGCGTACGCGCGCACCTTGGCCTTGGGGAAGTCGACGACCATGTCGAGGTCCCCGATGCGGAAGCGCACGTTGCCGCCCACGCCGAGCCGGATCGTGCGCGCACGGCGCAGCAGCGGCTCCCACCACTCCTTGATCGCGGCGAGCATCTCATCCGGCGGCAGGACGGGGGCGCGCCGCGCGACCTCGGCGTCGACCTCGGCCTGACGGCTGTCGCGCTGCTCGGCGAGGTAGTCCCACTTGTCATCGAAGACGCGGTCGATCTCGGCCTGCGTGTACAGGGTCTGCGTCACCTCGATCTCGCCGCAGACCAGGTCGACCTGCGTGCCGGGCAGGAACTCGTAGCCCTTCTGCTCGGGGCGCTGCGCGCGCATGTGCGCGAGGAACTGCCGCTGGTCGGTGAAGATCGCGTCGTTGTCCAGGCCATAGCCGTTGTAGCGGAACAGCTCCTCCCGCAGGAACATCGGCGGGCCGGCCATCGGGAAGACGTGCTCGGCATCGACCTTCTCGATGTAGTACATCGCGCGCTTGTTCTGCGCGTCGCGCTTGAGCTGCGCGAAGTTCTGCTTCGCGTCCTGCGGCAGGTCGTAGACCATCGGCCACCAGATCGCCCCGGAGACCTGGGTGAAGTACGCGTCGGGCTTGCCGAAGTCGAAGAGCCTCTCCAGATCGAGCGGATGCGAGTCGTTCTGGTTCAGGATGCTGGCGGTGCCGTCGTCGACGCTCAGCGACGAGTCGCCGATCGGTCCGTCGCTCGGCGCGCGCAGCGGCGTCACCATGATGCGCAGGCCGTTGTCGTAGGCGATCGGCACACCGGGCTGGGTGTAGACGAGGTTCTCGTAGCCGAGCGCGCGCAGGTCGACCTCGAGGTCGTCGGTCGGGTAGGCGGGCAGGAGCACCGTGATGTCCTTGGGCACGTAGCGCTCCAGCAGCGCCGGGTCGAAGTGGTCGCGATGGCGGTGCGAGATGTAGAGGAAGTCGGCCTTGCCGAAGCGCTCCCAGTCGAGGCCACGGTTGTCGGGGAAGGGGAACCACGAGCCGAAGAAGCTCGGCCCGATCACCGGGTCGCAGAGGATGCTGCCGCCGGTCGTCTCGATGAACATGCCCGCGTGGCCGAGGCCGGTGATGCGCATGGGATCCTCCTGGTCGAACGGCTTCCGAGTCTACGCGGGCTGCCTCGATGGATGCCGGAGCACGGCCGGACAAATCACGACACGGATGCCGGTCAGTACAGGAGCCCCCGGATGTCGTCGGCGGTCAGCGCGCGGGAGAACAGCTCGTCATCGTCGACGACGGCCTGGAAGAGCCGCGCCTTGCGCCGCTGCAGCGCGAGCACCTTCTCTTCGATCGTGCCCTCCGCGATGAGGCGGTAGACGAGCACGCTGCGCGTCTGGCCGATGCGGTGCGTGCGGTCGACCGCCTGGGCTTCGGCGGCCGGGTTCCACCACGGGTCGAGCACGAAGACGTAGTCGGCCTCGGTGAGCGTCAGCCCGAACCCGCCCGCCTTGAGGCTGATGAGGAACGCGGGTTCGGCGCCCGTCCGCCATCGCTCGATCACGTCCGCCCGGCGGCGGGTCGATCCGTCGAGGTAGCCGTAGGCGATGCCCGCGGCATCCAGTCGCTCCCCCGCCAGCCGCAGGAACGACGTGAACTGGCTGAACACGAGCACCCGGTGCCCCTCGGCGGCGGCTTCGACGATGCGCTCGACGAGGGCGTCGAGCTTGCTCGAACCGAGGTGCGCGTGCTCGGGGTCGACGAGCACGGGCGCGAGGCTCAGCATCCGCAGCAGCGTCAGGGACCGGAACACGATGAACCGGTTGCGGTCGAGGTCGTCGAGCAGGCCCAGCACCTTCTGCCGCTCGCGCTGCAGCACCGTGTCGTACAGCGCGCGGTGCGCCGGGCCGAGGGCGACGCGCAGCTCCTGTTCGGCCCTCTCGGGCAGCTCGGGCGCGACCGCCTCCTTCGTGCGCCGCAGCATGAGGGGCCGGATGCGGTGGCGCAGCCGGGTCAGCCGGGCGGCACGGTACGCACCGCCCTCCTCGTTCTCCGGCACCTTGCCGCGCTCGATCGGTTTGACGTACTGCTCGCGGAACCGCCGCGACGAGGGGAACAGCCCCGGTGCGGTCAGGGACAGCAGCGCCCACAGGTCGTTGAGGCTGTTCTCCAGCGGCGTCCCGGTTGCGGCGTAGACGGCATCCGCGGTGAGATCGCGCACCGCGCGGTGCAGCCGCGTCGCGGGGTTCTTCACGAACTGTGCCTCGTCGAGGATGGCGAAGGCCCAGTGGATGCCGGCGAACTCCGTGTCGTCGAGCCGCAGCAGGGTGTACGACGTGATCACGAGGTCGGCGCCGGCTGCGGTGGCGGCGACGCTCTGGCCGCGCTTTCCGGCGGTGGCATCCACGACCCGCACCCGCAGACCCGGGACGAATCGCGCGGCCTCGGCGGCCCACGTCCCAAGCACCGAGGTCGGGGCCACGACGAGGACGGGCCGCCGCTCCCCCGCCGCGCGGGCGTGGGCGACGAGGGCGAGCAGCTGGAGGGTCTTGCCGAGGCCCATGTCGTCGGCGAGGATGCGGCCCAGCCGATGCCGCCACAGAAACGCCAGCCACGACAGGCCGTCGCGCTGGTATGGCCGCAGTTCGGCCTGCACCGCGCCGGGCACCACGGTGGGCGGCACGCCGTCGGCGTCGCGCAGCCCCCGGACGAGCTCACGCCACGCGACGGCGGGCACGGCCTCGTCGGCGAGGTCCTCGAAGTCGGCCCACAGGGCGAGCTGGTGACGGCTGATGCGAGGGCCGGCCTCCCATTCGCTCAGCGTCCCGGCCTCTTCGATGAGCTCGCGCAGCCGATCGAGCGCGGGATGCGACAGGGAGAAGTACCGGCCGTCGGCGAGCAGGAGCTTCTTCTTGCGCTGCGACAGCGCCGCGAACAGCGGGGCGAACGGGATCGTGCGCCCGTCGATCTCGACGAGGATGCCGAGCTCGAACCAGTCGGGGTCGGGGCTTTCGACCGTCGTGACCGTGATGCGCGGATCGCCGGTGAGCTCGCGGTGCCGGTCGGCGGCGCCTTGCGCTTCGAGAGCGGGCAGCGTGATCCCCGGCGCCGCGACGAAACCGCCGCCGCGGGCGAGGCGCGGATAGGCGTCGTGCAGGAACTCGTCGGCATCCGTCGCCGGCACGAGGAGCGGTTCCGCGCGGCCCAGGAGGGTGCGCGCCGTGTCGGTGAGCGCCGCCGGGGCGAGGGTCAGGGCGATGCGCCGGCCTCGGGTCTCGAACGCATACACGCCGGTGTGCGCGACGGGACGCACCGACGCCGCGGCGACCCGGCTCCCGCCGATCTCCACGCGTGGCGACAGCCGCAGGTCACCGTCGCCCGTGCGCGACACCTCCACCTCCACGGCCGCAGCGGGGGCCAGGGCGACGTCGAGGTGCTTCTTCGTCGGCACGAGCGGGATGCCGATGGCCCCGGCCCGCGCCAGGTGCGGCCACA
The DNA here is from genome assembly GCF_047602155.1 of Microbacterium sp. GTDB lineage: Bacteria > Actinomycetota > Actinomycetes > Actinomycetales > Microbacteriaceae > Microbacterium. Next base: position 2,559,212 of record NZ_JASGHZ010000001.1, read on the forward strand.
GCAGCGCGGAGTCGACCGTGTCGAGGGTCACCCAGTCGGAGTCGTCGCGGTAGCCGCCGAGCACCCGCACGTCGCGCGCGATGCCGAACAGCTCGGTGAACCACTGCAGGTGCGCCGCCACGAAACGGCCGCCGCCGCGCCGGAGCGCATCCCAGTGCACGTCGCCCTGGATCCACGCTCCCGTCGCGTCGCTGCGCACCAGCGGACGCAGGCCCACGCTCACATCGCGCGGGTCGCGCTCCAGGTCGCGGGCCGAGACCGCGTGCATGCGGCGCGACGACCAGTGCGCCGCCGAAGCCGCCTCGCGCTGCCGCAACTCGACCCCGAGCGCGAGCGGCACGGTGCCCACGCCACGCTGCGGGAAGAGCACCGAGCGCCAGGTCACGGCATCCATCCTCGCAGGGGCCGCCGACACCCGGCGCGGTTCAGCCGGCGCTACGCGCCGACGACCGTCACTTCGAGGGCACGCGCGGCGGCGGCGAGTCGCTTGTCGAACGTCGCGAGCGTCACGCCGCCCCGCAGCGCGGCGGCGAGCGGAAAGCAGTCGGGCAGCAGCAACCGTGTCGACGCTCTCAGCCGGGCCACGAGCAGCGGCTCGTCGGGATCGTGCGCCAACGTCCGGATTCCCAGTTCGTCGACCGCTGCCAGTGCGGCCTCTTCTGTGCCGCGACCGGCAGGACCGACGAGCACCTCTGCCAGCGTGACCGCGTGGATGCTGGGACGCTCTTGGTCACGGAGAATCGCCGTCGCCGCCGGGGAATGATCGTCCGAGCCGAGGTAGGCAATCAATACGCTCGCGTCGAGGACGGTCACTGGGGCCAGTCCGCGCGCAGGCTCTCGAGATATCCCTGCGGGTAAGCGTCGGCGAATGCACCCCGATGCTTCTCCAAGACCCGGAGCCGATCCGCACGAGCCCGAGCGGCCGACTCGGCCCCCGATGCCGCCTCCGCTCCCAGCGCCGCCAGGCGCGCCAGGCGCTCGCTCATGCGCAACTCCGGCCACAGACGCTCGGCGACCTCGAGGGCGTGGTTGACCTCGGGGGTTCGTGTCACCTGGATCCGCTGAAGGGTGGTGGGCATGCCTCAGTGTACCACTGGTGTCCCACCCTGAACGATGCTCAGCCGGCGCGGGCGATGCGGGCGAGCACTCCGTGCACGAACGCCCCGGAGTCGTCGGTGGAGAACTCCTTCGCGAGCTCCACGGCCTCGTCGATCGCGACGGCGGCCGGCACCTGGTCGTTGAAGAGGAGCTCCCACACGCCGATGCGCAGCACCGCACGATCGACGGCCGGCATCCGCTCGAGCTTCCAATCGCGCGCGTGCGTGACGATCTGCTCGTCGATCTCGTCGCGATTGTCGATGACACCGTCGACGATCTCGCGGGCATACAGCCACGAGGCTTCGCGGGCGGGCTCGCTCGCGGCGCGCTTCGCCTCGGCGGCGAGGGTCACGGCGAGATCGTCGCCGCGTACGTCGGACTGGTACAGGATGTCGAGGGCGCGCTTGCGCGCCTTGGAGCGTGCGCTCATGAAACGGCGCGGGTCAGTTCACGCGGCCGAGGTAGTCGCCCGTGCGGGTGTCGACCTTGACCTTCGTGCCGGTCTCCAGGAACAGCGGCACCTGGATCTCGTAACCGGTCTCGACCGTCGCGGCCTTCGTGCCCGCCGAGGAGCGGTCGCCCTGCAGGCCCGGCTCGGTGTACGTGATCTCGAGGACGACGGATGCGGGCAGCTCGATGTAGAGCGGGTTGCCGTTGTTGAGCGCGATCTGGACCTGCTGGTTCTCCAGCAGGAAGTTGGCGGCGTCGCCCACCGTCGCGGCTCCGACCGTGATCTGGTCGTAGTCGGCGACGTCCATGAAGACGAAGCCCTCGCCGTCGTTGTAGAGATACGTGAAGTCGCGGCGGTCGACGTTCTCGGTCTCGATCTTCGCGCCCGCGTTGAACGTCTTGTCGACGACCTTGCCGCTCATGACGTTCTTCAGCTTCGTGCGGACGAACGCGCCGCCCTTGCCGGGCTTGACATGCTGGAACTCCACGACGCTCCACAGCTGCCCGTCGATGTTGAGGACGACGCCGTTCTTGATGTCTGCAGTGGATGCCATGAGTGCGGAGTTCCGTTCGTGAGGTGTCAGTGCCGGTCGTCGAGCCTGTCCAGACGCCGACAGTCGATTCTACGGGATGCCGCGACCTCGGCCCTCGGCCGCACCCACGATGACGTCGATCAGCAGGCTCGTCGCGCGCGCATAGCCGCAGACGCCCTCGCCGATGACGTGCACGACGGCGACATCGCGCACGTAGGAATGGTGGCGGAACTCCTCCCGTGCGTACACGTCGGAGATGTGCACCTCGGCGACCGGCAGCGCCACCCCCGACAGCGCGTCGCGCAGCACCACCGAGGTGTGCGTGAGCCCGCCCGGGTTGATGACGATGCCGGCGCAGTCGGCGCGCGCGGCGTGGATCGCGTCGATCAGCACGCCCTCGTGGTTGCTCTGCACGGCGCTGACCTCGAATCCGCGGGCGGCAGCGGCATCCGTCACGATCCGCTCGACATCGGTGAGCGTCTCGTGCCCGTAGATCTCGGGCTCGCGGGTGCCGAGCAGGTTGAGGTTCGGCCCGTTCACGAGCAGCAGGCGGCGGGTGGTCACCCTCGCACCCTACCGCTCCCGCCCGCTGGCGGCCCGCTGGCGGCCCGGTGGCGGCCCGATGGCGACCCGCTCCCGCCGCGCCATCCGCCCCGCCCGTCCCGCGCCCCGCCCGCCCGTCCCGCGCCCCGCCCGGCCCGGCCTGCGCCCGTCCCGGCATCCGGCGCAAAACGCGGCCAAACCGCCGGATAGCCGCGATTCGCGACGGACAAGCGCCGCGCCCCAGCATTCATCTCGTACCTCCGCCTTCGTCCGGCGCAAATCACGGCCAAACCGCCGGTTGGCCGCGATTCGTGACGGATGAGCGCCCCGCCCCGGTGTTCATCCGGCGCAAATCACGGCCAAACCCCGCGATAGCCGCGATTCGTGACGGATGAGTCGCGCGCCGCGGTGACCCGTGCGCCCCGGCAGTCATCTCGTACCCCGCCTTCGTCCGTCGTAAATCATGGCCAAACCGCCGGTTGGCCGCGATTCGTGACGGATGAGTGGCATGCCCCGGTGTTCATCCGGCGCAAATCATGGCTAAACCCCGCGATAGCCGCGATTCGCGACGGATGAGTCGTGCGCCCCGGTGACTCGTGCGCCCCGGTGACCCGTGCGCCCTGGCATTCATCTCGTACGCCCCCGCCTTCGTCCGACGCAAACCATGGCCAAACCGCCGAACAGCCGCGATTCGCGACGGATGAGCGCCCCGCCCCGGTATTCATCCGGCGCAAACTGCGGCCAAAGCCCGCGATGGCCGCGATTCGTGACGGATGAGTGGTGCGTCCCGGTGACTCGTGCGCCTCGGTGTTCATCTCGTGCGCCCCGCCTTCGTCCGGCGCAAACCATGGCCAAACCGCCGGACAGCCGCGATTCGTGACGGATGAGCGCCCCGCCCCGGTATTCATCCGGCGCAAATCATGGTTAAACCCCGCGATGGCCGCGATATATGACGGATGAGTGGCATGCCCCGGTGTTCATCCGGCGCAAATCATGGCTAAACCCCGCGATAGCCGCGATATGCGACGGATGACGCCGTGCGGGGGGATGACGCCGTGCGGGGGATGACGCCGTGCGACGGATGGAGCGACGCCGCCGCACGGCGGCCGCCTCAGAGCGAGCGGCGCATCTCCAGTTCGGGGCCGATCGAACCCGTCATCGTGACGCCGGTCTCGACGAAGCCGCAGCGTTCGTAGGCGCGACGCGCGCGGGCGTTGTCGACGTGCACGTCGAGCGTCAGGGCCGAGTCGCCGAGGCCCCGTGCCCAGTCTGCACACGCCTCGAAGAGGTCGGCGATCACCCCCGTGCCGCGGGCGTCGGGCTGCACGTAGACGCCGACCACGTCCGAACGGGCGGCATCCAGCGTCCGACCCAGGGGATCCACCTCACCCGCGGCTCGGCGCAGCACGGTGGCGGTGCCGAGCCAGCGTCCGTCGGCCGACCGGGCGACGAACTGCGCGGCGGCGTCGCCGGATGCGGCATCGCGGGTGCGCGTCTGCCAGAACTCGTCCGGCTGGCGCTCGGCACCCGCCGCGGTGCCGAGGAAGGCGATGGCGGCGACCGGGTCGCGCAGCGCTTCGATGCGCAGGCCCCGCACCTCGCGCCACTCGTCGGGGCGCACGCGCCGCACGAGTGTGCTCACGCGGCGATCTCCTGATACGCCGCGAACAGCAGCGACTCGTCGGGAGCCTGCAGCACCGTGGGCTTGCCGATGTCATCGAGCACGATGAAGCGCAGCATCGCGCCGCGGGTCTTCTTGTCGCGCTGCATCGTTGCGAGCAGCTGGCTGAAGGCGCCCGCCCGGTACGACGTCGGCAGCCCGAGCGTCTCCAGGATCGACCGGTGCCGCGCGGCACCGGCATCCGAGAGCCGTCCGGCCAGGCGCGAGAGCTCGGCCGCGAACAGCATGCCCACCGAGATCGCCGCGCCGTGCCGCCACTGGTAGCGCTCGGCGTGCTCGATCGCGTGCCCGAGGGTGTGGCCGTAGTTCAGGATCTCGCGCAGCCCCGCCTCGCGCAGGTCCTCGCCGACGACGTCGGCCTTCATCCGGATCGCCAGCTCGATGCACCGCCGGAACGCCGGCGAATGCGGGTCGACGACGCCCTCGGGGTCGGCCTCGATGAGGTCGAGGATCTCCGGATACCGGATGAACCCCGCCTTGACGACCTCGGCGAACCCGGCGACGCGCTCGTTGCGGCTCAGCGAGTCGAGCATCGCCAGGTCGCAGATCACGGCACGCGGCGGCCAGAACGCGCCCACGAGGTTCTTGCCCTCGGCCGTGTTGATGCCGGTCTTTCCACCGACGGCGGCATCCACCATGCCGAGCACCGTCGTGGGCACCTGCACGACGGCGACACCGCGCAGCCACGTCGCCGCGACGAAGCCGGCCAAGTCGGTCACCGCTCCCCCGCCGAAGCCGACGACGGCATCCGTGCGGGTGAAGTCGGCCTGCCCCATGACCTGCCAGCAGAAGGCGGCGACCTCGACGCGCTTGCCCTGCTCGGCATCCGGCACCTCGGCCAGCAGAACCTGGCGCTGCCCCGACGCGCCCGACATCAGCAGCTCGCGCAGCTCGGCCGCCTGCGCGGCGAGCGTCGGCGGGTGCACCACGAGCACCTTGCGCGCCTCCGCGGGCAGCGCTTCGCCGACGAGGGGCAGGATGCCGCGCCCGATCACGACGTCGTAGGGCTGATCGCCGGTCACGCCGATGACGGTGGTCTCGTCGGTGTCGCTCATGAGGATGCTCCCGTGCTCTCGTCCGCGTCGCCGGCCTGCTCCGCGCCCTGAACCCACTCGACCACCGCGTCGACGATCTGCGACAGGGGCCCGCTCGATGTGTCGAACGTGACGTCCGCGAGCCGCTCGTAGACGGGGCGGCGCGCCGCGTAGATCTCCTGCCACCGTGCCACGGCGTCGGAGCCGTCGGCAGAGGCCAGCAGCGGCCGCCGGGCGCCGCGGATGCGGGAGGCGATGGTCTGCGGCCCGACGGTCAGCAGCACGACGCGGTGGCCCGCGAGGTCGCGCTGCGTGTCGGCATCCAGCACCGCTCCGCCCCCCAGCGCCACGACGCCGCCGTCCGACAGCGCCGACGCGACCGCCGCCCGCTCCAACGAGCGGAAGTGCGTCTCCCCGTGGGAGGCGAAGATCGCATCGATCGGGCCGTGGTCGCGCACGACGAGGGCATCCGTGTCGGTGAACGGCACGCCGAGCCGCGAGGCGGCCCGCTTCCCGATGCTCGTCTTGCCGGCCCCCATCGGTCCGATCAGGACGATCGCCCGCCCGGTCATCCGAGCGTGTCGTCGCTGCCGGCGGCCGTGTGCAGCCCCTCCGGGATCGCGGCGAGGTAGCCCTCGAGGTTGCGGCGCGTCTCGGCGACCGCGTCGCCGCCGAACTTCTCCAGCACGGCCTCGGCGAGCACGATCGCGACCATCGCCTCGGCGACGACACCCGCCGCGGGCACGGCGCAGACGTCGGAGCGCTGATGGTGCGCGGTCGCGGCCTCGCCGGTTGCCACGTCGATCGTGCGCAGCGAATGCGGCACGGTGGCGATGGGCTTCATCCCGGCGCGCACGCGCAGCACGGTGCCGGTGGACATGCCGCCCTCGGTGCCGCCCGCCTTGTCGGAGGCGCGCGTGATCCCGCCGGATGCCGCGAACAGCTCGTCGTGCGCGGCCGAACCCCGCCGGCGCGTGGTCTCGAACCCGTCGCCGACCTCGACGCCCTTGATCGCCTGGATGCTCATCAGCGCCTGCGCGAGCCGGCCGTCCAGGCGCCGATCCCACTGCACGTGCGAACCGAGCCCCGGCGGCAGCCCGTAGGCGAGCACCTCGACGATGCCGCCCAGCGTGTCGCCGTCCTTCTTCGCGGCATCGACCTCGGCGACCATCGCGGCCGATGTCGCCGGGTCGAAGCAGCGCAGCGGATCGGCATCCAGGAAATCGACGTCGTCGGGCGTCGGCAGCGCCGCGCCCTCGGGCGCGCGCACCGGGCCGATCGACAGCGTGTGGCTGACCAGGCGGATGCCGAGCTCGCCCAGGAACGCCCGCGCGATCGCCCCGAGGGCGACGCGCGCCGCCGTCTCGCGGGCGCTCGCCCGCTCGAGGATCGGGCGCGCCTCGTCGAAGCCGTACTTCTGCATGCCGACGAGGTCGGCGTGACCGGGGCGCGGCCGGGTCAGGGCCGCACCGCGACCGCGGGACTTCTCGGTCAGCTCGACCGGCTCGGCGCTCATGACCTCGGTCCACTTCGGCCACTCGGTGTTGCCGACGCGCAGCGCGATGGGGCTGCCGATCGTGTAGCCGTGGCGGACGCCGGCCGAGATGGTCAGTTCGTCCTCTTCGAACTTCATGCGCGAGCCGCGGCCGTAGCCGAGCTTGCGGCGCGCGAGGTCGGCCTGGATCGCGGCGCGCGAGACGGGGACGCCGGACGGCAGTCCCTCCATGAAGGCGACGAGTTCGGGGCCGTGCGATTCGCCGGCCGTGAGCACGCGGAGCATTCGTCTAGTCTTCCACGAGAGCCGCGCGCATGACGTCCACGACGGCGTCTTCGTCGGGGAGGGGTTCGGTCACCCCGCCCGTGGCGAACGCGCGGATCTGCAGCACGGCCTGGTGCAGCAGCATCCCGAGCCCGTTCACGGCCCGCGCACCGGCATCCTGCCACGCCGTCGCCAGCGGCGTCGGCCAGTGGCCGTACACGACGTCGTAGAGCAGTCCGCCGCCGGCCGCGAGCATGTCGGTGACGGGTTCGGGCAGCGCCGCACCTCCGGGCAGGGTCGAGATCGTCAGCGGCGCCGAGGAGGACACGGATGCCGGCACGGCGGTCGCATCGGCCACCGTCACCGTGACCCCGATGCGCGCCCCCAGCGCAACGAGCACGGCGGCAGCCTCGGGTCGACGGGCCAGGATCTCCACCTCGCGCGTGCCGAGCTCGCCCAGGGCGACCAGTGCCGACATCGCCGTCGCCCCGGCGCCGATGATGCGGGCACGATCGAGCGGAGACGCCTCCAGCGCCCGCAGATCGGCGACGATGCCGCCCACATCCGTGTTGAACCCGCCGAGACGGCCGTCTGCGATCACGAGGGTATTGACGGCGCCGGTCAGCTCGGCGTTGCGGTCGTGGTCGGCCGATGCCCGGAACGCCTCGGCCTTCAGCGGGTGCGTGAGTGACAGACCCCGGTATCGGGCGCCGAGGCTCGCCAGCTCGGCGGCGAACCCGGCGGCATCCACCCGGCGCCTGCCGTACGACCAGTCCCAGCCCAGGTGGGCGTAGGCTGCGGCGTGCATCCGCGGGGAGAGGCTGTGTGCGACCGGGTCGCCCCAGACCTCCAGGAGGCACTCACTCACAGTACGACTCGTTGCCGGACTCCCGGCACCACGCATCGAGCTGCTCGACGGCGGCGAGATGCTCCTCGTACGTGTGGGAGAAGACCGTCTCCCCGGTGCGCAGATCGACCGCGACGAAGTACAGCCAGTCGCCTTCGGCCGGATCGATGGCGGCTTTGATGGCGTCCTCGCCGGGCAGGGAGATCGGTCCGATCGGCAGGCCCTCGTGCACGTACGTGTTGTAGAGGTTGGATTCGTCGGCGCGCTCCTCTTCGGTGGTCCAGACGGTGCCGGTGATCCCGGCGCCGTAGGCGACCGTCGCGTCGGACTGCAGCAGCATGCCGTCCGCGATCCGGTTCAGGAACACGCGGGCGATTTTGCGCATGTCCTCGTAGTCGGGGCCGGACTCCTTCTGGACCAGTCCCGCGAGGGTCAGCACCCTGAAGCGGTCCTCTTCCGCGACGCCCAGCGCGTCCAGTCGTGAGAAGGTCTCGTCGACCATCCGCTGGATGACCTCCGTCGCCGTCGCGCCCGGATCGAACGTGTAGGTCGCGGGGAAGAGATACCCCTCGATGCTGGGCGCTTCGGCCGGAACCCCGAACTGGGTGTAGTCGTCCGCGGCGGCCAGCAGTTCGTCCTCGCTCAGCCCGGTCGCCGTGGCCACCGCAGACAGCGCCTGCTTGTAGGTGTAGCCCTCGGGGATCGTGATGCTGTTTTCGACGCGGTTGTTCTCGTCTTCGAGCGCTGCCAGGGCGGCGGCGGCCGACATCTTCTCCTGCAGCTGGAAGACGCCCGGGTAGAAGGTCGGGTTCAGCGCCTCGGCGATGAGGTAGTCGTAGAACGCTTCGCGCGTCTTGGTGACCCCCATCTCGTACAGGGTCTGCGAGATCGACGAGCCGGTGTCACCCTCCACGATCGTCACGTAGACCTCGCCCGTGGCCAGGCCCTCCTCGTAGTCGTTGGGCTCTTCCCAGCCCATGAACGCGCGGATCTTGTCCTCGTAGGTGTTCCAGACGTAGAACCCGCCGCCGACGAGGCCGCCGACGACGGCGAGGATGACACCGAAGACCACCCACGCCGCGATGCGGCTCTTGCGACGGTCGCGCGCGTGGCGGGCGTCGCGGGCCCGCTCGGCGGTGTCGTCGTGGCCGCCGCCGAACAGGGTGTCCAGCTGGTGCGCGGCGGGGGCGGCGCCGACGGGAGCGGCAGCCGGGGCGCCGGCCGCGGCGGACGTGTCGGCCGGGGCGGCGACCGGGACGTCGCCCGTCGCGGCGGCCGCGGCGCGCGCCGCCCGGCGGCTGCCCGGCACGGGGGCGTCGGCGGACGTGTCGGCCGGAGTCGGGTTCGGCGGCGCCTCGGCGGCACCGGGCGCGGCGGCGCGCGGGGCGGGCAGCTTGCTGAACAGGTCCGCGAACTGATCGTCTTCCGGCGGTGTTTCGGGCATCAGGCGGGCTCCTGAGGGTCTGACAGGGCAGCGCCGGCCGGGTAACCGGTGCTCTTCTCGACGTCGATCGCCTGCTGCAGCAGGACGACGGCGGCGACCTGATCGACAATCCTACGAGACGATTTCTGAGAGCGGCCCGCGTCGCGCAGCACGGCGTGGGCCGACACGGTCGACAGGCGCTCGTCGACGAGCCGGATCGGCACTGCGGATGCCGCGGCCACCTGGCCGGCGAACGCCCGTGCGTCGGCGGTCGAAGCCGTCTCCCCGCCCGACAGGCTCACCGGCAGGCCCACGAGAACCTCGAACGCGTCGTACTCGGCGGCGAGCTCGGCGACGCGCGCGGCGGCGGCATCCGTGCGCGGCACGGTCTCGACCGGCACCGCCAGCAGCCCGTCCCGATCGCAGCGCGCGACGCCGACGCGGGCCGTGCCCACGTCGATCCCCAGGCGCACGCCGGGCCGAAAGCCGCTCACGCGGTCGCACGCTCCAGCTCGCCGGCGACGGCGGCCAGGGCCGCGGGCAGCGCCGCGGCATCCGTCCCTCCGCCCTGGGCGACGTCGTCGCGTCCGCCTCCGCCCCCGCCGAGGACGGATGCCGCGGCCTTCGCCAGCGCACCCGCCTTCGCGCCGGCGGCGCGCGCCGCGTCGTCGGTCGCGACGATGACGACCGGGCGACCGTTCACCTCGGCGCCCAGCGTGATCAGAGCACCCAGCGCCACGACGGCGCCCGCGCCGACGCGCTCGCGCACTTGGAGCGCGAGCGCGCGGACATCGTCGGCCGAGGCCGCGGTGCCGAGCGCCTGCGCCACCACACGGAACGCCCCCGCGGCCTGCGCCGAACCGGCCAGTTCGGGCAGGCGGGACTCGAGCGCCTTCGCCTCGAACTGCGCGATGCGCTTCTCGGCCGCCTTCAGGCTCGCCGCGAGCTCCGCGATGCGGGCGGGCAGCTGGTCTTTCGGGGTCTTCAACGACGACGTCAGCTGCGAGACGATGGCGCGCTCGGCGGCCAGCTCGCGGAACGCGTCGGCACCGACGAGGGCTTCGACCCGGCGCGTCGACGCACCCACCGACGACTCTCCGACGAGGTTGATGAGCCCGATCTCGGCGCTCGACGACACGTGCGTGCCCGCGCACAGCTCACGCGACCACGGTCCGCCGATGTCGACCATCCGCACGGTGTCGCCGTACTTCTCGCCGAACAGCGCCATCGCGCCGAGCTGTTTGGCCTCGGCCAGCGGCAGCACGCGCGTGGTGACCTGCAGGTTGTCGCGGACGGCGCCGTTGGCGATCTCCTCGATCTCGGTCTTCGTCGCGTCGGACAGGGTCTGGCCCCACGAGAAGTCGAACCGCATGTACCCGGCGCGGTTGAGCGAGCCGGCCTGCGTCGCCGTCTTGCCGAGCGTGTCGCGCAGGGCGGCGTGCACGAGGTGGGTGGCCGAGTGCGCCTGCTGCGCGGCGCGACGGTTGACGGCATCCACGACGCTCGTCGCGGGCTGACCCACGCCGACCTCGCCGCTGGTGACCTCGACCGTGTGGCTCACCAGGCCCGGCACCGGCTTCTGCACGTCGAGCACCTCGAGCTCGAACCCCGGGCCGACGATGACGCCCTTGTCGGCGACCTGGCCACCGCTCTCGGCGTAGAGGGCGGTCTCGACGAGGATGATCTCGGCGATCTGGCCCTGCGTCGCGCGCTGCGCGGGCAGGCCGTCCACGAGCAGGCCCAGCACCGTCGACGCGGTCTCCAGGTCGCTGTAGCCGGTGAACACCGTCTCGCCGTGCGCCCGGAAGTCGCGGTACACGCTCGTGTCGGCGAGCTGCCGCTTGCGCGAACGCGCGTCGGCCTTGGCGCGGGCCCGCTGCTCCTGCATGAGCGTGTCGAACGCGGCGCGGTCGACGGAAAGACCCGCCTCCTCGACGATCTCCAGCGTCAGGTCGATCGGGAAGCCGTAGGTGTCGTGCAGCAGGAACGCCTCGGCGCCGCCCAGCTGCGTCGCCCCCGTGGCCTTGGCCCGCGCGATCGACGCGTCCAGGTTCTCGGAGCCGGCCGCGAGCGTGCGCAGGAACGTCGCCTCCTCGGCGAGGGCGTAGGCCGACAGACGCTCGTAGTCGTCGGCGACGACGGGATAGGCATCCTTCATCGCGTCGCGGGATGCCGCGAACAGCCGCGCGAACGTCGGCTGCTCGACGCCGAGCAGCCGCATGGCGCGGATCGCGCGGCGCATGAGACGGCGCAGGATGTAGCCACGCCCCTCGTTCGACGGCGTCACGCCGTCGGACAGCAGCATGAGCGAGGACCGCACGTGGTCGGCGACGACGCGGAAGCGGACGTCGTCGTCGTGGTTCGCGCCGTACGTCTTGCCCGACAGCACGACGGCCGCATCCAGCACCGGCCGCACCTGGTCGGTCTCGTACATGTTGTCGACGCCCTGCTTGATGAACGCGATGCGCTCCAGGCCCATGCCGGTGTCGATGTTCTTGTTCGGGAGTTCGCCGACGACGTCGAAGTCGTACTTCGAGCGCACGTTGGTGATCTCGTACTGCATGAACACGAGGTTCCAGATCTCGACGTAGCGATCGTGGTCGGTGGCCGGTCCGCCGTCGGGGCCGTACGCGGGGCCGCGGTCGAAGAAGATCTCCGAACAGGGGCCGGCCGGGCCGGGAAGGCCGGTCGACCAGTAGTTCGTGTCCTTGCCCAGGCGCTGGACGCGCTCTTCCGGCAGGTCGGTCAGGCGCAGCCAGAGGTCGTAGGCCTCGTCGTCCTCCTCGTAGACGGTGACCCACAGATCCTTCGGGTCGAAGCCGAGCCCGCCGTCCGCCTCGGGAGAGGTCAGCAGCTCCCACGCGAAGCGGATCGCGCCTTCCTTGAAGTAGTCGCCGAACGACCAGTTGCCGAGCATCTGGAAGAACGTGCCGTGCCGCGGGGTCTTGCCGACCTCTTCGATGTCGTTCGTGCGGATGCACTTCTGGTTGTCGGCCGCACGCGGGTAGGGCGCCGGGACATCCCCCGACAGGTACGGGATGAAGGGGACCATGCCCGCGACCGTGAACAGCAGCGCCGGGTCGTCGGTCACCAGCGACGCCGACGGCACGATCGTGTGCCCGTTGCGGGCGAAGTAGTCCAGGTAGCGCTGAGCGATCTCGGCGGTCTTCATTCGTGGGGTTCCTCGGGCGTGCGGGAGCCGGGCGCCCCCGGGCGGGGCGTTCCGGAAACGGGTCAGTCGGCGAGCGGGGCGGCATCCGCGGTGACGCCGGCGACATCGGCGGCGATGCCGTCGATCTTCGCCTCCTGCTCGCGGTAGGCGTCGCCGATGCGGTCGGTGAACTCGGAGATGCGGGCGTCGACCTCGGCGAGCAGCTCGTGACCGCGTGGATCCTTGTCGACCAGGTGGGCCAGGACGAATCCGCCGGCGATCCCCAGCACGAACCACAACACGCTCTTCATGGATTCCATGTTAGGTGCAAACGGCGAGAGGCGCCGGGGATGAACCCCGACGCCTCTGCGTATGCCGTCTCGCCCGTTGAGCGAGCGCGGTTTCGGTCGTTGAGCGAGCGCGGTTTCGGTCGTTGAGCGAGCGCAGCGAGACGAAACGCGCTCAGCGCGCCGCGTAGTACTCGACGACGAGCTGCACGTCACACGTGACGGGAACCTCGGCGCGCTTCGGGCGACGCACGAGGCGCGCCTGCAGCGTGGAGAGGTCGACCTCGAGGTAGCCCGGCACCGGGGGCAGAACCTCGGCGTGGCCACCGAGGGCGGCGACCTGGAAGGGCTCCAGGCTCTCGCTCTTGGGCTTGACGTGGATGAGCTGACCCGGCTTCACGCGGAACGACGGGCGGTCGACGAGCTGGCCGTCGACGAGGATGTGACGGTGCACGACGAGCTGACGGGCCTGCGCCGTGGTGCGGGCGAAGCCGGCGCGCAGCACGAGCGCGTCGAGACGCATCTCGAGCAGCTCGACGAGGTTCTCACCGGTCAGGCCGTCCTTGCGACGGGCCTCGTTGAAGGTGTTGCGCATCTGCTTCTCGCGGATGCCGTACTGCTCGCGCAGACGCTGCTTCTCGCGGAGGCGGACGGCGAAGTCGCTGTCCTGCTTGCGCTTGGTGCGACCGTGCTCACCGGGAGCGTAGGGGCGCTTCTCGAGGTACTTGGCTGCCTTGGGGGTCAGCGCGACGCCGAGGGCGCGCGACAGACGCACCTTGCGGCGGTCCTGGGACTTCGTAGCCACGAAGTTGTCCTTCCTTGACGCGGTCGCGTCTTTCACGACTCGCGGACGTATCGCCTCTCCTCGCCCTGTCCGGACTGCACGCCGGGGCATGCCGGAAGGTCGGTCAAGAGAAGAAGGGATGCCCGAAAACTCGGTTTCGAGCCGACCAAGTCTATCAGACCGGCATCCCGCCCCTGCCTCAGCCTCCGCCGCCGCGCAGGTACTCCCCTGCCCCGCTCGCGCACGGGCCACGATGCCGTCGGCGACAGAGTTGGCAGGTTCCGGGGTGATGCGCGCGTGTGCGCCCGGATGTCGCCAGGTCTGCGAACCGCCACCGGTACCGTGCGGCCGCTGCGGCTTTCGGCTGCCAGCACGTGCGTGCCGGCCGCGGCGGTTCGGCCTCTCTGACGTCGGCGGCGTGCCAAAAGCAGGGCGGATTGCGCTTCTGCGACCCGCCGACGCCCCGAAGCGACGTTTCACCCTGCGTTCGGCACGGCAGCGGCGCGTATCCAGCGCACGCGAGCAGCGCCGAGACCGCACCGACCGCGAGCATTCCACCGCGCGCCGCGCGACGCCGACCCCGTCAGCGGACGCGCCACTGTCGTCGCGCTGTCGAAATCAGCATGCGCTGCAGAAACTTCGACAGCGCGTGCAGGAAACGACAGCGCGAGCAGGAAACGACAGCGTCGGCGCACCCCAACGAGAGTTTCGGTCGCTTGAAGCGTCCGAAACTCGCCGACAGAGACTTTCGGGCGCTCCAAGCGTCCGAAACTCGAAGGGTCCGAAACGCGGAGCGTCCGAAACGCGGAGCGTCCGAAACGGCACACGTCGGAGACGCCGTGCGTCCGCGGCGGGATGCCGAAGAGACGAGCTGTCAGGCGTCGAAGCCGCCGTAGGCGGCGAGGTAGGCTTCGCGGTCGGCTTCGGTGATCTCGCGCACCACGCGACAGGGGTTGCCGACCGCCACGACGTCCGGCGGGATGTCGCGCGTCACGACGCTGCCGGCCCCGATCACGGCGTGGGCGCCGATCGTCACGCCCGGGCCGACGATCACGTGAGCGCCGAGCCACGCGCCCTCGCCGATCGTGATCGGTTCGGCGTACTCGAACATGTCGACCGTGCGCTGGTGGAAATCGATCGGGTGGCTCGCTGTTGCGATCGTCACGCGCGGCCCGAACAGCACCATGTCGCCGATCGTCACGGGTGCGCAGTCGAGGATCGTCAGGTCGTAGTTCGCGAACACGTATTTGCCCATCGAGATCTGGGCGCCGTAGTCGCAGCGAAACGGCGGTTCGATCCAGGCGTCGCCGGCCATCGAGCCGAACAGCCCGCGCAGAAGCTCCAGCCGATGCTCTTCGTCGTCGGGATGCGTGGCGTTGTACTCGTGCAGCACGCGTTTCGTGGCGGCGCGCGCGGCGGACAGCTCGGGGTCGGTCGAACGGTAGGTGCGGCCGGCGACCATCCGCTCCCGGTCGGTGGGCGTGTCGGATGCCACGGTCACAGCCTCGCGTCCCAGCGGCCGCAGAACGGGTCTGCGGGACTCGTGCCGGTGAATGCCGAGCGGCCCACGAGCTTGTCGACCAGCGCCTTCAGGATCGTCGGCGTGCTGCCGAACGTGTTGATGAAGGTCTTCACCCGCGGCACGTCGAGCAGGTGGTAGGGGTTTTCCAGCGAGACGAAGATCGTGGGAACCGACGCGACGAACTGGGGCGTGTTCGACCCGAAGGGCTGCGCCCACGTGATGCGCACGGTGTTCTGGGTGATCTGCGTCGAGATGTTCGCGACGTAGACGATCGCGTCGTAGGCGTCGGTGACGTCGGTGGTGGGGCCGGCGTCGAACGAGGTCGGTGCGACGAAGGTGGCCGCCTCGAAGCCCTCGGCCACGAGCAGCTGACGCACCTCCTCGCAGGCGCCGACGCGCACGCCGTATGCTTCGCTGGAGTCGTCCTCGAGCGGGATGAAAAGGATGCGCTTGTGCGTCTGCGGCGACAGCGGCAGCACGCCGTCCTGTTCCTTGACGAGCGTGATCGACCGGTCGGCGATCTCCTGCGACCACTGCTGGTGCCTGTCGCTGCCGATCGTCGCGCGTGCCGCCTCCACCGACAGCGGCGCGGCCGGCTTGTGCAGCCCCAGGGCCGCCTTGAGCCCGAGCACCCGGGCGACGGCGCTGTCGAACCGGCCCGGCGTGATCGTGCCGTCTTCGACGCCCGCACGCATGAACGCCACATCCTCTGCGAGGTTGCGCGCGAACAGGAACATGTCCGCGCCGGCGGCGATGGCCGCCGGAACGGCCTTCGAGCGCGGCAGGGGGATCAGGAATCCCGCCATCGTCGACGCGTCGGTGACGGTGAGCCCGTTGAACCCCAGTTTGCCGCGCAGGAGGTCGCCCATGATCTCGGGCGCGAGGCTTCCGGGGAGGATGTCCTCGTCCCGGATGCCGGGGCGCAGCGTGCGGGAGTATTCCGGCTGCTGGATGTGCCCGACCATGACGGTCATCGCGCCCGCCTCGATCGACGCGCGGTACACCTCGCCGTACGTGGCGTCCCACTCCTCGACCGATAGGTCGTTGACGGTCGTCACGAGATGCTGGTCGCGCTCGTCCCTCCCATCCCCCGGGAAGTGCTTGATGGATGCCGCGACCCCGTGCGCCTGCACGGCTTCGACGTACGCGACCCCCATGTCGCGCACGCGCTCGGGGTTCGAGCCGAAGGTGCGCAGGCCCGTGATGGGGTTGCGGAAGTTGTCGTCGATGTCGATGATCGGCGCGAACGCCCAGTTGGCCCCGACGGCGGCGCCCTCGGCGCCGCAGACGTCGCCGAGCCGGGTGGCGTTCGCCACATCATCGGTCGCCGCGACGGCGGTGGGCGAACCGAAGCTCACGCCTCCGGCGACGATGCCGTCGCCGCCCTTCTCGAGGTTCGCGGCGATGAGCGCCGGGACGGGCAGGAGGTCGCGGAGGGCGCCGGAGAACTCGATGGCCGCCTCGGCATCGGCCGGCACGTACATGAGCCCGCCGGGCTTGCAGACCTCGAGCGACGCGACGAACGCGTCGCGGTCGAACGACCCGAGGATGTTGCAGAACAGCTGCCCGATCTTCTCCTCCGGGCTCAGCGATGCCAGGTGCGACTTCACCCACGCGATCGCCTCGTCGTCGAGGCTGAAGGGCGGGCGGCGCATCGCCTCAAGGACGGCTCGGACGTCGGTCTCGATCACGGGCAACCTCCACGTTGATAGTTGGCATCCCGACTGTAGCGCCGCGCGCCCCTGAAAACCATAGCCAGTTCAGGATTCGCGGCTTCGCCCTGGTCATTCCCCGAGGAGCTTGCGGATCTTCTCCAGACGGGCTGAGATGTCGCGCTCGAGGCCGCGCCCGGTCGGCTCGTAGTAGTGGCGTCCGCGCAGTTCGTCGGGCAGGTACTGCTGCGCGGCGACGCCGACCTCGAGATCGTGCGGATAGACGTAGCCCCTGCCGTGCCCCAGCCGCTTCGCGCCCGGATAGTGCGCATCGCGCAGGTGCTTCGGCACACGCCCGAACCCGCCGGCCCGCACGTCGGCGATGGCCTGGTCGATCGCCAGGTACGAGGCGTTCGACTTCGCCGTCGTCGCGAGGTAGGTCGTCGCCTCGGCCAGCGGGATGCGCCCCTCCGGCATCCCGATGAACGCGACGGCGTCGGCCGCCGCGACGGCGATGACGAGCGCCTGCGGGTCGGCGAGCCCGATGTCTTCGGATGCCGAGATCACGAGCCGCCGCGCGATGAACCGCGGATCCTCCCCCGCCTCGATCATGCGCGCGAGGTAGTGGATGGCGGCATCCACGTCGGAGCCGCGGATCGACTTGATGAACGCGCTGATCACGTCGTAGTGCTCGTCGCCCTGGCGGTCGTAGCGCAGCAACGCGCGATCGACCGCCTGCGCGACGTGCTCCGCCGTGATCGGACCGTCCGAGACCATGGATGCCGCGGCGTCCAACGACGTCAGCGCCCGTCGCGCGTCGCCCGACGCGAGCTGCACGAGTGCCGTGCGCGCCTCCGGCGTCAGCTCCACGGCACCGTCGAGCCCGCGCGGGTCGGCGACGGCACGATCGATCAGCGCGCCCAGGTCGTCGTCGGTGAGGGGCTGGAGCGTCAGCAGCAACGACCGGGACAGCAGGGGCGAGATGACCGAGAACGACGGGTTCTCCGTCGTCGCCGCGATGAGGATGACCCACCCGTTCTCCACGCCCGGCAGCAGCGCGTCCTGCTGCGCTTTCGTGAACCGGTGGATCTCGTCGAGGAACAGGATCGTCGACGCGCCGTACAGGTCGCGCTGCGTCATCGCCTCCTGCATGACCTCGCGCACGTCGCGGACGCCCGCCGTCACCGCCGACAACTCGACGAACCGCCGCCCCGACGTGCGGGCGATCGCCTGGGCGAGCGTCGTCTTGCCGGTGCCGGGCGGCCCCCACAGGATCACCGAGACGGCGCCCTTGGTCGCGCCCGCAGGGTCGGCGAGGGCGACCAGCGGCGAGCCGGGCCGCAGCAGATGCCCCTGACCGGCGACCTCGTCGAGCGAGGTCGGCCGCATCCGCACGGCCAGCGGGGTCTGACCCTGGAAGAGAGCGGATGGGGCGGTCACCCGTCCAGGCTATCCGTGACCTCGGACAGCGCGGCGTTTGTCGGCTGACAGCGCGGCGACGTAGGCTTTGTCCGGCCCCGGATCGCCGGGAACGAGGGAGGTCCCGTGGCATCGGGTGCAGGCAAGAGCAGGTCGCGCGTGGAGCGGGAACGGACGCGGCAGTATCAGGCGCGCCAGCAGTTTCACGACGGGCTCATCGCCCGCCGACGACGCGACAACCTGATCGCGGGCATCGCCGGCGGCGTGCTGATCCTCGCCGTGATCGGCGGCCAGATCGCGTACTACACCCTCGGCCCCGGCGCCCCTGAGCCGGCACCCAGTCCGACCGCGACGACGAGCCCGGCTCCCGGGGCCACCGAGACCCCCGCGCCGGAAAGCTCGGAGACCGGTTCCGAAACGCCGGAGGAGTCGACCGAGGCGACCCCGGCCCCGTGATCCCATCGGCGGCGGCCCCGCTAGTAGGCTGGTGCCGACCCCGAACTCCCATGCGGCGTGCGCCGCGACGAGGTGCTACCCGTGACTGACGTTTCCACCCCCGAGCCCGACGAGACGGTTGCCGTCGACGAGAGCGCGCCGGCAGACGCCACCGAGTCGGCCGACGCGACCGATACCGCGACCGAGCCCGACGCCGCAGAGGCCCCTGTACCGACGCCGGCACCCGTGCCCACCCCGTCGCGCGTGCCGCTTCCGAAGCCGCCGGCCGTCCGCGCCGCGGTCACCCCGATCGTCGCCGCGCCGGCCGAGTCCTTCGGTCGCGTGGACGACGACGGCACCGTGTCGGTGCGCGAGGGCGACCAGTGGCGCGTCGTCGGCCAGTACCCCGACGGCACCCCCGACGAGGCGCTCGCCTACTTCGAGCGCAAGTTCACCGACCTCGCCGGCGAGGTCACCCTGCTCGAGACCCGTCAGCGCAGCGGCGGCGCGTCGGCATCCGATCTGCGCGGCACGCTCAAGACGGTGCGCGAGCGCGTCACGGGCGCCGCCGCGGTCGGCGACCTCGCGGCCCTGGAGGCGCGGCTGGATGCGCTCGAGGCGACGCTCAGCGAGGCCTCCGCCGAGCAGGCGCAGGCGCAGCGCGAGGCGGTGGACGCCGCGATCGCCGAGCGCACCGCGATCGTCGAGCGCGTCGAGGCGATCGCCGGACGCGACCCCAAGTCGATCCAGTGGAAGCAGACCTCCGCCGAGGTGACCGCGCTGTTCGAGCAGTGGCAGTCGCAGCAGGCGACCGGGCCGCGTCTGCCGAAGAACACCGGCCAGCAGCTGTGGAAGCGATTCCGCGACGCGCGGGCCGTGCTCGACAAGCACCGGCGCGAGTTCTATTCCGGCCTCGACGAGCAGCACAAGCTCGCGCGCGACGCGAAGTCGCGCCTCGTCGAGCGCGCCGAGGCTCTCGCCAGCAAGGGCGAAGACGGCATCGGCGCCTACCGCACCCTGCTCGACGAATGGAAGAACGCGGGCCGCGCCGGCAAGAAGGTCGACGACGCCCTCTGGGCGCGCTTCAAGGCCGCCGGCGACGCCTTGTATGCGGCGCGCAGCGACCGCGAGCACGCGGATGCCGAGGCCTCGCGCGAGAAGATCGAGGCCAAGCGCGCGCTGCTCGCGGAGGCGGCCGGCATCCCGAAGGAGAAAGACACGGCCAAGGCCCGTGCCCTGCTCACCGGCATCCAGCGCCGGTGGGACGAGATCGGACGCATCTTCCCCCGCGAGGCCGAGCGCGGACTCGACGACGACCTGCGCAAGATCGAGCACGGCGTGAAGTCGCGCGAGGATGCCGACTGGAAGAGCAACAACCCCGAGACCAAGGCGCGTCAGAACGACATGACGCAGCAGCTGCGCGACGCGATCGCGGGTCTGGAGGTCGAGCTCGCCGCCGCGGAGGCGTCGAAGGACAAGGCCGCAATCGCGAAGGCGACCGAGGCTCTTCAGGCGCGCAAGGGCTGGCTCACGGCGCTCGGCGGCTGACGGAACCTCCTCCCCAGCCCGCCGCCGCACCCGATCTGTCCACAGATCGAGGTTCGGTCTGTTCGGCGAGGTCGCGGTGCGGCACACTGCCAGCATGCCCTGGCCGTTTCTCTACCGTTCCGGTGACGTCCTGTCCGAAGCCGAGCTGTGCGCCGCCCGGCTCGACGGCGATCTCGTCGAGGTCGGTGAGGCGTTCATGCCCGCCGACGCCGTCGAGACGCGCGAACTGCGCGCCGGCTCGCTGCGCGGCTGGCTGCCGCCGGCCGTCGCCCTCACTCGGGTGTCGGCGGCCTGGGTGCACGGGGCCGTCCCCGACCCGCCGGTGCGGCACAGCGTGCAGCGCTTGTCGCCGACCCGCATCCCTCACGTGATCGACGTCCGCCTGACCTACCGCGACCGGGTCGTGCCCGAGGCCGACGTCATGCGCATCAGCGGCGTCGCGGTCACCTCGCCCGAGCGTACCCTCGCCGACCTCGTCCGCGATCTGCACGGCGGCGAGCCGGTCGAGCCGCTGATCGAGGCGATGATCGCCTGGCGCCCGCACCTGTGCGTCGGCGCCGCCGAGCAGCTGGCCCGCGGCCGGCTGCACCACAAGCGTGCCGCGCTCGCCTACCTGCGGCGGCGTCAGGACGAGGTCACGCGGTAGACGTCGTACACGGCGTCGATGCGCCGCACGGCGTTGAGCACGCGGTCGAGGTGCACGATGTCGCCCATCTCGAAGACGTAGCGGCTGAGCGCCAGCCGGTCGTTGGTGGTCTGCACCGACGCCGACAGGATGTTGACGTGATGCTCGCTGAGCACGCGCGTGATGTCGCTGAGCAGGCCCGACCGGTCGAGCGCCTCGACCTGGATGTGCACGAGGAACACGCTCTTGGTCGTCGGCGCCCACGCGACCTCGATCATGCGGTCGGGGTCGTCTTTCAGCGACTTCACATTCGTGCAGTCGGCGCGGTGCACCGAGACGCCGCTGCCGCGCGTGACGAAGCCGACGATGTCGTCGCCGGGCACTGGGGTGCAGCACTTGGCGAGCTTGACGAGGATGTCGGGCGCTCCGCGCACGAGCACGCCCGAGTCGCCGCCGCGCGGCGCCTTCGAGCGCCCCACCGCGGGCAGTTCGATCGGACCGGTCGAGGTGTCCTCTTCGGTCTTGACGAGCGCCGTGACCTTCTCGATCACCGACTGCGTCGAGATGCGCCCCTCGCCCACCGCGGCGTACAGCGCCGTGACGTCCTCGTAGCGCAGCTGGCGCGCGACCTCGGTGAACGAGTCCTGGTTCATCAGGCGCTGCAGCGGCAGGTTCTGGCGGCGCATCGCACGGGCGATGGCGTCCTTGCCCTGCTCGATGGCCTCGTCGCGGCGCTCCTTCGTGAACCAGCCGCGGATCTTGCTGCGTGCCCGGGTGCTCTTGACGAAGCTCAGCCAGTCCTGACTGGGGCCGGCATCCGGGTTCTTCGACGTGAACACCTCGACGACGTCGCCGGAGTGCAGCTCCGACTCCAGCGGCACGAGGCGCCCGTTGACCTTCGCACCCATCGTGCGGTGCCCGACCTCGGTGTGCACGGCGTACGCGAAGTCGACCGGGGTGCCGCCGGCCGGCAGGCCGACGACACGGCCCTTCGGCGTGAAGACGTACACCTCCTTCGCGCCGATCTCGAAGCGCAGCGAATCGAGGAACTCCCCCGGGTCGGCGGTCTCGGTCGACCAGTCGGAGATGCGCGCGAGCCACGCCATGTCGGCATCCACCGACTTCGCGTCGGTCTTGCCGCCGTTCATCCGCTCCTTGTACTTCCAGTGCGCCGCGACGCCGTACTCGGCCTGCTGGTGCATCTCGTTGGTGCGGATCTGGATCTCCACCGTGCGCCCGCCCGGCCCGATGACCGTCGTGTGCAGCGACTGGTAGAGGTTGAACTTGGGGGTCGCGATGTAATCCTTGAACCGGCCCGGCAGCGGCGTCCAGCGCGCGTGGATCGCGCCCAGGACGGCGTAGCAGTCGCGCACCGTCGCGACGAGCACGCGGATGCCGATGAGGTCGTAGATGTCGTCGAACTCGCGGCCGCGCACGACCATCTTCTGATACACGGAGTACAGCTGCTTGGGCCGGCCCATGACCCGCCCGCGGATGCGCAGCTCGCGCAGGTCGCTCTCCACGGCGTCGACGACCGACTGCATGTACTGCTCGCGCTGGGGCGTGCGCTGCTTGACGAGACTGTCGATCTCGGCGTAGAGCTTGGGGTGCAGCACGGCGAAGGACAGATCCTCGAGTTCGCTCTTGACCGCCTGGATGCCGAGGCGATGCGCGAGCGGGGCGTAGATCTCGAGCGTCTCCGTCGCCTTCTTGGCGGCCTTCTCGGGCGGCACGAAGCCCCACGTGCGCGCGTTGTGCAGCCGGTCGGCGAGCTTGATCAGCAGCACCCGGATGTCCTTGGACATCGCGACGATCATCTTGCGCACGGTCTCGGCCTGGGCGGCGTCGCCGTACTTGACCTTGTCGAGCTTGGTGACGCCGTCGACGAGCATCGCGACCTCGTCGCCGAACTCGGCCGACAGCTGGTCGAGACGGTAGTCGGTGTCTTCGACGGTGTCGTGCAGCAGGGCGGCGGCGATCGCGCGCGGTCCGAGTCCGAGCTCGGCGAGGATCTGTGCGACGGCGAGCGGGTGGGTGATGTACGGCTCGCCGCTTTGCCGTTTCTGCGTCGCGTGCGCGCGCTCGGCGGTCTGGTAGGCACGCTCGACGATCGCGAGATCGCCCTTGGGATGGTGCGTGCGCACCGTGCGGACCAGCTTCTCGAGCCCGTCGCGCGAGGGGGCGCGGGAGAAGATCCGGGGAACGAGGCGCCGCAGCGACGAGTTCTGCGCGGACGCAGGCACCGTCTCGGTCATGCGCTCACCTCCGCCCAGGCCCGGTATCCGGGCAACCCGTCAATCCTACGCCGGGTGGCGGGTCACTCTCTCACGCGCTCACGCCTCGACGGCGGCGCGCTCGCGCGTCGCGAGCACACGGGCGTCGCGCGCCTTGACGCCGGGCTCGTTCTCGCGCAGCAGCGAGTACAGCGGCGCGGCGACGAACAGCGTCGAGTACGCGGCGACGATCGTGCCGACGAAGATCGACAGCGAGATGTCGGTGAGCGTCTGCGCACCCAGCCACAGGGCGCCGATGAACAGGATCGCGCCGGTGGGCAGGGCCGCGACGACCGTCGTGTTGATCGAGCGGATCAGCGTCTGGTTGACGGCCAGGTTGACCGACTCGCCGAACGTGCGGCCCGACTGCTCGCCGTCCTCGTGCGTGTTCTCGCGGATCTTGTCGAAGACGACCGTCGTGTCGTACAGCGAGTACGCGAGGATCGTGAGGAAGCCGATGACGGCCGCCGGCGAGATCTCGAACCCGAACAGCGCATAGATGCCGATCGTGATCACGAGCACGTCGACGACGCCGATGATGGCCGCGACCGACATCTTCCACGTGCGGAAGTACACCGCGAGGATGATGAAGGTCAGCGCGAGGAAGATCGCGAGGCCCCACAGCGACTGCCGGGTGACGTCCTGGCCCCAGCTGGGTCCGATGAACGACGAGCTGACGTGGTCGGCGTCGACGCCGAACTTCTCGGCCAGGGCCGCCGTGACGGCGCGAGTCTCGGCATCCGTCATCTGATCGGTCTGGACGCGGATGGCGTCGTCGCCGATCGTCGTCACCTTGGTGTGGGCGCCGGCAACCACCGACTGCACCGCCGCCGTAGCCGCCGCCTGGTCGGGGTTCGCGACATCGTTCACGGTGAACTGCGAGCCGCCGGTGAACTCGATCGAGAACTCCACGGGACGAAACAGGGGCACCAGCGCCGCGCCGATGACGAGGATCGACGCGATGAGGAACCAGAGCTTGCGCCGTCCGACGAACGGGAAGGAGGTCTTTCCGGTGTAGAGGTCGTTGCCGAACTCGTTCATGGAGCGCATCAGTTCTCTCCCTCCGTCGTCTCGCCGGTACTGTCGGCGGACTGCTGGGCGAGCTTGCGCTCGGCGATCGTCTGGCGTCGCTCGGCCTCACCGCGCGAGCGGCCGGCACGCCGCGCGGCCGATCCCTTCGCACCGGCGACGGGAGCGCGGAACTGCGCCCGGCCGCGGTACACGGCACCCAGCGCCTCGGGGTCGAGGCCCGACAGCGGGTGCCCGCCGCCGAAGAACCGCGTGCGGGCGAGCAGCTGCATGACGGGGTGGGTGAACAGGATGAAGATGAAGACGTCGATGAGGGTCGTGAGCCCCAGCGTGAAGGCGAAGCCCTTCACCGTCGCGTCCGCGAGGATGTACAGCACGACCGCGGCGAGGATGTTGATCGACTTCGAGATGTAAATCGTGCGCTTCGCGCGGCCCCAGCCGTCTTCGACGGCGCCCGTGATCGACTTGCCGTCGCGCAACTCGTCGCGGATGCGCTCGAAGTACACGATGAACGAGTCGGCCGTGAATCCGATCGTGACGATGAGGCCCGCGACGCCGGCGAGCGACAGGCGGAAGCCCATGCGCCACGCGAGGATGCACAGCGTGATGTAGGTCAGCACCGCCATGACCCCGAGCGAGGCGATGATGACGAAGCCGAGCGCACGGTAGACGATGAGCGAGTAGAGGGCGACGAGCGCGAGGCCGATGAGGCCGGCGATCAGGCCGATCTCGAGCTGCTGCGTGCCGAGGGTGGCGGAGATGGATGCCGAGCTGACCACCGTGAAGCTCAGCGGCAGCGCGCCGTACTTCAGCTGGTCGGCGAGGGTCTTCGCGCTCTCCTGGTCGAACGAGCCGCTGATCTGCGGCTTGCCGTCGAGGATGACGCCGTTCATCGAGGGCGCCGAGATGACGACGCCGTCGAGCACGAACGCGAACTGGTTGCGCGGCGTGTCGCCTGCCTGCGTGAAGGCGTACAGGCGCTGGCTGATCTTGCCGAACGCCTCGGTGCCGTCGGCGTCGAACACGATGTTGACGACCCACTGGCCGGTCTGCGTGTTGATGCCGCTGGAGGCGTCGGAGATCGACGAGCCGTCGATCTCGACCGGGCCGAGCAGGTACTTCGCGCTGTTGTCGGGGCTGCACGCGACCAGCGGCTGGTCGTGCGGCTCGTTGGCGGGGTCGTTGGCCGCGTCGGTGCAGTCGTACGAGAGGAACTTCGCGTACAGCTCTTCGGTGACCCAGTTCGTGTCGCTGCCGTCGGTGGGCGCGACCGTCGGGGTGGCGTTCATCGTCGCGTCGGGGGTCGGGTACGGCGTCGTGTTGCCGTCGTCGCCGACGTACGACGTGCTGGCCGCCGTCGTCGCCAGCACGGCGCGCAACTGCATCTGCGCCGAGGCCTCGATGCGGTTGCGCGTCTCCTCGTCGGCCTGGCCGGGCACCTGCACGACGATCTGGTTGCCCGCCTGGGTCGTGATGTCGGCCTCGCCGACGCCCGAGGCGTCGACGCGCTGGCGGATGATGGTCGCGGCCTGGTTCATCTGATCGGTCGTCGGGGCCGTGCCGTCGGGGGACTTCGCCTCGAGGATGATCTGGGTGCCGCCCTGCAGGTCGAGCGCCAGTTCTGGCGTCCACGAGCTCGCCTGGAACACGTAGACGCCGAGGACGTTGACGCCGAACAGCACCGCGGTGGTGACGAGCAGGCCGGTCAGTGCGCGCCAGGCATGACGCACAGGGGTGGGTGTGGCCACGGAGGGTCAGCTTTCTGCGAGGTGCCGCGAACGGCGGAGGTTCAGGCCTGGGGCTTGTCGCCGGATTCGGTGCGCTGGTCGTCGCTGCGCGACGAGATCTCGCCGTCGACGACATCGGCGTCGTATTCGGCCTGCTCGGCCTCGGCATGCTCGGTCTCGGGGAACTCGTCCTCGGTGACGGTGCCCTCCTCCTCGTCGACGACGCGGAGGATGCCCTGGCTGTGCACCTCGACCTCGACGCCGGGCGCGAGTTCGACGCGGGCCGCCCGGGACAGGTCGTCGGCGTCGTACGACACGAGCGTGCCGTAGAGGCCGCCCTGGAGCAGCACCTTCACGCCCGGAACCATCGCGCGCGCCTTCGCCTCCTGCTCGGCCTTCACGCGCTGGGCCCGGCGACGCGAGCTCCAGAACATGAAGCCCAGCAGCGCCACCATGGCGACGATCAGAATCCAGTCCATGCGGAAAACCTTTCGGGAGCGCGCCGATCTGCGCGAAGAAGACGGCCCGCGGTGCCGTCGGGGCACAGAGCCTTCAGCGATTATAGGTCATCGAGTCTCAGCGCCCCGTCGTGCGGGGACACGCGCAGGTGGGCATACGCTTCGGGCGTCGCGATGCGCCCGCGCGGAGTGCGTCCGAGCAGGCCGATCCGCACGAGGTAGGGCTCGACGACCGACTCGATCGTCTCGGCCTCTTCGCCGACCGTCACGGCGAGGGTGCTCAGCCCCACGGGCCCGCCGCGGAACCGGCGGACGACGGCGTCGAGCACGGCCCGGTCGAGCCGGTCGAGCCCGATCTCGTCGACGTCGTACAGGTCGAGCGCCGCCGCCACATGCGCGTCGGAGACTCCCCCGCGATCGCCGTGCACGATGACGTAGTCGCGCACGCGGCGCAGCAGGCGGTTCGCGATGCGGGGCGTGCCGCGCGAACGGCGCGCGATCTCGGCGCGCGCCGATGCCGGCAGCTCGACATCGAGCACGGTCGCCGAGCGCGCGATGACGCGCTCGAGCTCTTCGGGTTCGTAGTACTCCAGGTGCGCCGTGAAGCCGAAGCGGTCGCGCAGCGGGTTCGGCAGCAGCCCCGAGCGGGTCGTGGCGCCGACGAGCGTGAAGGGGGCGAGATCGAGCGGGATGCTGGTGGCTCCCGCCCCCTTGCCGACCATGATGTCGATGCGGAAGTCCTCCATCGCGAGGTACAGCATCTCCTCGGCGGAGCGCGCCATGCGGTGGATCTCGTCGATGAACAGCACCTCGCCGGGCACCAGGCTCGACAGCAGCGCGGCGAGGTCGCCGGCGTGCTGGATGGCGGGGCCGCTCGACAGCCGCAGCGGTCGGCCGCTTTCGTGTGCGACGATCATCGCCAGCGTCGTCTTGCCGAGCCCGGGCGGGCCGGACAGCAGGATGTGGTCGGCGGGCCGCTGCTGGATGCGCGCCGCGTCGAGCAGCAGCTGCAGCTGACCGCGCACCTTCTGCTGGCCGACGAACTCGGCCAGCGACACCGGGCGCAGTGCGCCCTCGACGGCGAGCTCGGTCTCGTCCTCGGCCAGGCCCGGGTCGAGCGCGTCAGACACCGACGCGCTCCGGGCGTGCCGGGCCGAGCTGGGCCAGCGCGAGCTTGAGGAGGGCGGGCACCGAGCCGCGCTCGGCGGGGGTGGCGGCATCCGTGATCTCGGCGACGGCGTCGGCGCTCACGCGCTCGCTCCAGCCCAGGGCGACGAGCGCGGCGATGACCTGGCCCGCCGTGGCGGGGGATGCTCCGGCGCCCGCGGGCGGGTTCGCTGCGACGGTCACGTGCAGCTTGCCGGCCAGTTGCACGACGATGAGCTTCGCGGTCTTCGGCCCGATGCCCGAGACGCGGCGGAACGGGGCGTCGTCTTCCGCGGCGACGGCTGCGGCGACCTGGGAGACGCTGAGCGCCGACAGCACGCCGAGCGCCGATTTCGGGCCGACGCCCGACACGCTGAGCAGTTGGGTGAACACCGTCAGCTCCTCGCGGTCGGCGAAGCCGTACAGCGACAGCGCGTCCTCGCGCACGATCAAGGTGGTGTGCACGAAGGCCTCGTCACCGAGGTGCAGGCCGCGCGCGGTCTGGGCGGTGAGGGCGACCGCGAACCCGACGCCGCCGACCTCGACGACCGCCGACTCGGCATCGACGTGCAGCACGCGCCCGCGCAGTGAGGAGATCATGCCGCCAGCCTAGGCCGCACTTCGCAGTTTTGTTCGACCGACACGCGTGCGGGCGCGGGGATCAGCGGCGCGCCGCGGCGCGCTCGGCGTCGGCCCACGCGCGCTGCGCGGGGGTGAGGGCGCCCGCGGCGTCCGGCGTCGCGGGGCCGCGGCGCCAGGCGTGGCACAGGGCGAGGGCGAGGGCGTCGGCGGCATCCGCCGGCTGGGGCAGCGCATCCAGGCGCAGCACACGCGCCACCATCGTCTGCACCTGCAGCTTGTCGGCGGCGCCGTAGCCTGTGACGGCCGCCTTCACCTCCGACGGCGTGTGCGTCGCCGCCGGCAGGCCGCGCTCGGCGGCCAGCAGCAGGGCGACGCCGCTGGCCTGGGCGGTGCCCATGACGGTGTTGCGGTTCTGCTGGGCGAACACCCGCTCGACGGCGACCACCTGCGGCCGGTGCTCGTCGAGGATGTCGCGGATGCCGGCCGCGATCGCCGCAAGGCGCCGCTCGATCGGCAGGTCGGTCGCCGAGCGGATCACCCCGACGTGCACGAGCGTCGCCGACCGGTCACGCGCGACGTCGACGACCCCGACGCCGCAACGGGTGAGGCCCGGGTCGATGCCGAGAACGCGAAGAGCGGATGCCACTCCCCCACGCTATGCGCGACGGTGCCGGCATCCGCCCGCGAAACGCGGCGGGCGACCTATTCGTCGTCCTCGAGCTCGGCCTGCACCTCGGGGCTGAGGTCGAAGTTGCTGAACACGTTCTGCACGTCGTCGCTGTCTTCCAGCGCGTCGATGAGGCGGAACACCTTGCGGGCGGTGTCGGCGTCGACCTCGACCTTCAGCGACGGGACGAACTCGACGTCGGCCGACTCGTACTCCAGGCCCGCCTCCTGGATGGCGGAGCGCACCTTGACGAGGTCGGTCGCCTCGGTGATGACCTCGAAACCCTGCGCGTGCGGCTCGATCTCCTCGGCACCGGCCTCCAGGGCCGCCAGCATGACGTCGTCTTCGGTCGTTCCCTCGCCGGAGACGACGATGACGCCCTTGCGATGGAAGTTGTAGGCGACGCTGCCCGGGTCGGCGAGGGTGCCGCCGTTGCGCGAGAGCGCCGTGCGCACCTCGGCCGCGGCGCGGTTCTTGTTGTCGGTGAGGCACTCGATCATGAGGGCGACGCCGTTGGGTCCGTAGCCTTCGTAGAGGATCGACGCGTACTCGACCGACTCGCCGCCGATGCCGGCGCCGCGCTTGATGGCGCGGTCGATGTTGTCCTTGGGGACCGAGGTCTTCTTCGCCTTGAGGACGGCGTCGAACAGGGTCGGGTTGCCGGCCAGGTCGGCGCCGCCGAGCTTGGCGGCGACTTCGATGTTCTTGATGAGCTTGGCCCACGACTTGGCGCGGCGCGCGTCGATGACGGCCTTCTTGTGCTTGGTCGTGGCCCATTTGGAGTGTCCGGACATGCGCTCCAGTCTACGAGGATGCGCCCACGATCTTCGCGAGCGTGCGCAGGTTGCGCGTCGTGGTGGTGGCCTTGTACCTGGCCCTGCCCAGCACCTTCGCGTACCCGGTGTCGAGGGTGCGGCCCTTCTGCGGAGACCAGTAGACGACGCCGACGCCGTCCCGCACGGGGTCGTCGACGGGGTCGACGGACGCGGCGGCCTCCACCAGTTCTCCGCGCACCGCGTCGTCGCTGCAGAAGATCACGTACGGGTGGCGCGACGCGTCGCCGGCGTCGAACGGGAAGGCGTCGATCGCGGCCGCGAGCTCGTCGAGGGTCACCAGCACGATCCAGGCGTCGTAGCCGAATCGGTCCCGCAGCGCCTGTTCGATGCGGGCTTTCAGCTCCGCCCGCGTCAGTGCGGCGGCATCCGCGGTGAACCGCACGTTGCCGCTCGCGAGCACCGTCTTCACGGCGGTGTACCCCGACGCGCGGAACAGCGCCGCCAGATCGGCGCTGCGGACCGTGATGCCGCCGACGTTGACTCCGCGCAGAAGCGCCACCCATTCGGTCATGACGGCACGTTACCGCCACGTCGTCGTGACGTGCAGCCCGACCGCGGCTCAGGCCGCGCGCACGCGCTGCAGGAACAGGTCGTGGAACCGCGTCTCGCCCGACACCTCGGGGTGGAAGGCGGTGCCGAGGAGATTCCCCTGTGTCACGGCCACGACGGCGCCCCCTGCGTCATCACTCAGGGTCGCGATCGCCCGCGCCGCGGGACCGACCTCGACGACGCGCGGCGCGCGGATGAACGTGGCATGCGTCGGGGTGTCGAAGCCGTCGACCTCCAGGGCGGTCTCGAACGAGTCGACCTGGCTGCCGAAGGCGTTGCGCTGCACCGTGATGTCGAGGCCGCCGAAGCTCTCCTGCCCGGCGATGCCGTCGGTGATGCGGTCGGCGAGGAGGATGAGGCCCGCACAGGTGCCGTAGACCGGCATCCCGCCGGCGATCGCGTCGCGGATCGGCTGCTGCAGGCCGAACACCCGCGCGAGCTTGTCGATGACGCTCGACTCGCCGCCGGGGATCACGAGACCCCCGACAGCGGCCAGTTCCTCCGGGCGTCGCACGAGCACGACGTCGGCGCCCCGCGCCGCCAGCACCCGGGCGTGCTCCCGCACGTCGCCCTGCAGCGCGAGCACCCCGACCCGCGTCACCGCCGTGCTCCGGCGACTCTGCAACCCGCTCCGCGGCCGCCGCGGCGGCCTGCGCCGCGAACATGCAGGACGACCTGTGACAGGTGTGACCCGCACGCCACTTCCGTCACTTCCGTCACGGGTGCTCCTGCATCCTTGCGGCGCTGGGTCACCAGCCGCGGTCGGAGAGTCGGTGCGGGGCGGGCAGGTCGGACACGTTGATGCCGACCATGGCCTCGCCGAGGCCGCGCGATACGTCGGCGATGACCTTGGGGTCGTCGAAGAACGTCGTGGCCTTCACGATCGCGGCGGCCCGCTCTGCGGGGTCGCCGCTCTTGAAGATGCCCGACCCGACGAACACGCCGTCGGCGCCCAGCTGCATCATCATGGCGGCATCGGCCGGGGTCGCGACCCCGCCGGCGACGAACAGCACGACGGGCAGGGTGCCGGTCTCGGCGACCTCGACGATGAGGTCGTGGGGCGCCTGCAGCTCCTTGGCGGCGACGTACAGCTCGTCCGCAGGCAGCGAGCCGAGGGCGGCGATCTCGCCCCGGATCTTGCGGATGTGCTTCATCGCCTCGGACACGTCGCCGGTGCCGGCCTCGCCCTTGGAGCGGATCATCGCCGCGCCCTCGCTGATGCGGCGCAGCGCCTCGCCGAGGTTCGTCGCACCGCACACGAACGGCACGGTGAAGTTCCACTTGTCGATGTGGTTGACGTAGTCGGCGGGCGAGAGCACCTCGGACTCGTCGATGTAGTCGACGCCGAGCTCCTGCAGCACCTGCGCCTCGACGAAGTGGCCGATGCGCGCCTTGGCCATGACGGGGATCGAGACGGCTTCTGAAATGGCGTCGATCATGTCCGGGTCGCTCATCCGCGACACACCGCCCTGCGCGCGGATGTCGGCGGGCACGCGCTCGAGCGCCATGACGGCGACGGCACCGGCATCCTCGGCGATCTTGGCCTGGTCGGGCGTGACGACGTCCATGATGACGCCGCCCTTCAGCATCTCGGCGAGGCCGCGCTTGACGCGGGACGATCCGGTGGCGGGAGTGGACACGGGTGCTCCTTCGAGGGCGCGGCTGATTTGACCTAGGCCAAAAGATAGCATGTGCTGGCACATAGGATGACGCAGGGAGGTGACGATGACGATGGATGCCGGCATCCGTGACGCGACGAGTCACGGCACGACGATTCACGGCGCGACGGCGAGCGAGATCGCCGACAGCGTTCGCGAGCTCATCGAGCGTGCCGCCCTGACGGCGGGAGAGCCGCTGCCGCCGGTCCGCGCCCTTGCGGAGCGCCTCGGCGTCAACCGCAATACGGTCGTCGCCGCCTACCGGCACCTCGCGCAGGCCGGGCTCGTCGTCACCCGCGGGCGCGGCGGCACCCTCGTCGCGGGAACCGCACCGGTGGCGCAGGAGGGCTACGCCTCGGGCAGCATCCTGCGCGACGTCGGCACGGGAAACCCCGACCCCGATCTCATCCCGGCCCTCGACGCGGCGCTCGCGGGACTGGCCGGCCGGCCCGTGCTGTACGGCGAACCGGTGATCGACCGCGACCTGGAACACTGGGCGCTGGCGTGGATGCGGGGCGCCCTCGGCGACGACCGCGACCTGCGGCTCACCGTCACCAGCGGCGCGTCCGACGCCATCGAGCGGCTGCTCGCGCAGGCGCTCACCCGCGACGACGCCGTGGCGCTGGAGGATCCGTGCTTCCTGTCGAGCCTCAACACGGTGCGCCTCGGCGGCTACCGTCCCGTTCCGGTGCCCGTGGATGCCGAGGGCATGACGGTCGATGGCCTCACCGCCGCGCTGGCCGCCGGGGTGCGCGCCGTCGTGTGCACGCCGCGCGCGCAGAATCCCACCGGCGCGAGCCTCAGCGCCGGTCGCGCCGCCGCGCTGCGGGCCGTGCTCGAAGGCCACCCGTACGTCCTCGTCATCGAGGACGACCACTACTCCATGCTCTCCGCCCAGCCGTACCACTCGCTGATCGGGCCCGCGCACCGCCGCTTCGCGCTCGTGCGGTCGGTCTCGAAGTTCCTCGGCCCCGACATGTGCCTCGCGGTGACGGCGTCCGACCCCGAGACGGCGCAGCGCCTGGCCCAGCGCCTCAGCCCCGGCACGTCGTGGGTGAGCCACCTGCTGCAGCGCCTCACGCACGCGCTCGTCACCGACGCGGCCGTCACGGACGGCATTCGTCGTGCCGGCGCGCACTACGCGGCCCGCAACGCCGCCTTCGCGCGGCGGCTGAGCGATCACGGGCTCGCGACGACCGCCGGCGACGGGCTCAACCTGTGGGTCGCGCTGCCGGTCGCGGCGCGCGCGGTCGCCGAACAGCTCATGCGCCGCGGCTGGCTCGCCCGCCCGGGCGACGAGTTCGTGCTCGCGAGCGACGTGCCGCGCCGGCACCTGCGCCTCACGGTGCACCACCTCGACGACGGCGAGGCGGAACGGCTCGCCGCGGATGTGGCGGCATCCGTCGTCGCCGCGTCGGCGACACCGGCGCGCGTGGGATGATCGAGCCGTGAAGATCCTCTCGATCCAGTCGGCCGTCGCCTACGGCCACGTCGGCAACTCGGCCGCCGTCTTCCCGCTGCAGCGCATCGGCGTCGAGGTGCTGCCGGTGTACACGGTGAACTTCTCCAACCACACCGGCTACGGGGCGTGGCGGGGCCCCTCATCTCCCCCGACGACGTGCGCGATGTCATCACGGGCATCGAGGAGCGCGGCGTGCTCGGCGAGATCGACGTCGTGCTGTCGGGATACCAGGGCGGCGAGGGCATCGCCGACGTCATCCTCGACGCCGTCGCGCGGGTGAAGTCCGCCAACCCGTCGGCCATCTACGCCTGCGACCCGGTGATGGGCAACGCGAACAGCGGCTGCTTCGTGGCGCCCGCCATCCCGATCCTGCTGCGCGAGCGCGTCGTTCCCGCGGCCGACATCATCACGCCGAACCAGTTCGAGCTGGGCTTTCTCACCGAGACCTCGCCCGCCGATCTCGCCTCGACGCTCGCCTCTGCGGATGCCGCCCGCGCCATGGGCCCGTCGACGGTGCTCGTCACGTCGGTCGAGCGCCCGGACGCCCCCGAGGGCACCCTCGAGATGCTCGCCGTCACCCCCGACGGCGCCTGGATCGTGCAGACTCCCCGCCTCCCGATGAAGGCGAACGGCTCGGGCGACGTCACGGCGGCCCTGTTCACGGCGCACTATCGTGCCACTGGGGATGCCGCCTCCGCCCTCGCGAAGACGGTCTCGAGCGTGTGGGATCTGCTGCGGCTGACCCACGAGTCGGGTCAGCGCGAGTTGCAGCTCGTCGAGGCGCAGGAGTTCTACGCCCACCCCCGGGAGCAGTTCCCCGTCACCCGCGTCCGCTGACGGCACCCGGCCCCGGCACCCGTGTTCCGGCACCCGGCACCCGGCCCCGGCATCCGTCACCGAAAACAGGAGATCGTGCGAGAACAGGACGGCCTGCGCCGCATCCGTCCTGTTCCGGGTGAATCTCCTGTTTTCGGTGACGCGCGCGGCGTCGCGCGCTAGGCCGGCCAGGCGGCGGCGACGGCTTCGCGCACCTCGCCCAGCAGCTGCGGCAGCGCCTTCGTCTTGGCGATGATCGGGAAGAAGTTCGCGTCGGTCGCCCAGCGCGGCACGACGTGCTGATGCAGATGCCCGTCGACCCCGGCGCCGGCGACGGCGCCCTGGTTCATGCCGAGATTGAAGCCGTCGCAGCGCGACACCTGCCGCAGCACGCGCATCGCCGTCTGCGTGAGCGCGCCGATTTCGGCGACCTCCTCCGTCGTCGCCTCGTCGTACGTCGCAATATGCCGGTACGGGCATATGAGCAGGTGGCCGGAGTTGTACGGGAACAGATTCAGCAGCACGTAGGCCGTCTCGCCGCGCGCGGCGATCAGGCCGTCGGCATCCGCTCGGTGCGGTGCGGCGCAGAACGGGCACTCGTCGCGCAGCGGCTGCGGACCGGCCTGGATGTAGGCCATGCGGTGCGGCGTCCACAGCCGCTGGAACTCGTCGGGCACCCCGGCGAGCGTCGCCGCCGACTCCAGAGACGGACCGCCGCGCTCCTCGCTCACCGAACGGAACCTCTCACGCGAGGTCCGCCGCGGTGTTGACGAGCACCTTGCCCGCGATCGCCGCGACGATCTTGTCGATCGCCTCGGAGGTCGGGATGCCGTTGGTCTGCGACCCGTCGCGGAAGCGGAACGACACGGTCCCCGCCGAGCGATCCTGCTCCCCCGCGATCAGCTGCAGCGGCACCTTCTGGGTGGTGTGGGTGCGGATCTTCTTCGGCATCCTGTCGTCGGAGTGGTCGACCTCGGCCCGCACGCCCGCGGCGCGCAGCCGCGCGACGATCTCGTCGAGATACGGCGCGAACTCGTCGGCGACCGGGATGCCGACCACCTGCACCGGCGCCAGCCACACCGGGAACGCCCCCGCGTAGTGCTCCAGCAGGATCGCGAAGAAGCGCTCGATCGACCCGAACAGCGCGCGGTGGATCATGATCGGGCGGTGCTTCTCACCGTCGGGCCCCATGTACTCCAGGTCGAAGCGCTCCGGCAGGTTGGGGTCGACCTGGACGGTCGACAGCTGCCACGTGCGGCCGATGGCGTCGCGGGTCTTCAGGTCGATCTTCGGTCCGTAGAACGCGGCCTCGCCGGGCACCTCGGTGAGCTTGAGCCCGGTCTTCAGGGCGACGCTGCGGAGGGCGTTCGTCGAGTAGTCCCAGAACTCGTCGCTGCCGATCCACTTCGCCTTCTCGTCGTCGCGCATCGACAGCTCGAGCTCGAAATCGTCGAGACCGAAGTCGCGCAGCATCGACACGACGAACTCCAGCACCCGGGTGACCTCGGCTTCGAGCTGGTCGGGGGTCACGAACAGGTGCGAGTCGTCCTGGGTGAACCCGCGCACGCGGGTGAGGCCGTGCAGGGCTCCGGACAGCTCGTTGCGGTACACCGTGCCGTTCTCGGCGAGCCGCATGGGCAGGTCGCGGTAGCTGCGCGCGCGCTCCTTGTAGATGAGGATGTGCATCGGGCAGTTCATGGGCTTGAGGTAGTAGTCCTGGCCCTGCTTGGTGATGTGCCCCTCGGCATCCCGCTCTTCGTCCATGCGGATCGGCGGGAACATGCCCTCTCGATAGGTGACGAGGTGGTTCGAGGTGAGGAAGAGGTCTTCCTTGGAGATGTGCGGCGTGTACACGTAGGTGTAGCCGCCCTCGATGTGGCGGCGGCGCGCGTGCTGCTCCATCTCACCGCGGACGATGCCTCCCTTGGGGTGCCAGACCGAGAGGCCCGAGCCGATCTCGTCGGGGAACGAGAACAGGTCGAGCTCCCTGCCGAGCTTGCGGTGATCGCGGCGGGCGGCCTCTTCGAGGCGCACCTGGTACGCGCGCAGTTCGTCCTTCGTGGGCCACGCGGTGCCGTAGATGCGCTGCAGCTGCGGATTGCGCTCGCTGCCGCGCCAGTAGGCGCCGGCGATGCGGGTGAGGTCCCAGCCGCCACCGACGAGGCGGGTCGAGGGGACGTGCGGGCCACGGCACAGGTCGCGCCATGCGGTCTCGCCGTCGCGGGTGACATTGTCGTAGATGGTCAGCTCGCCCGCGCCGACCTCGACCGACGCCCCCTCGGTCGCGCCCGCGCCCGGACCGCCGGCCAGCCCGATCAGCTCGAGCTTGAACGGCTCGTTCGCCATCTCGGCGCGTGCCTCATCCTCGGTGACGACGCGGCGGACGAAGCGCTGGCCCTCGCGGACGATGCGCTCCATCTCCTTCTTGATCGCCTTGACGTCCTCGGGCGTGAACGGTTCGTCGACGCCGAAGTCGTAGTAGAAGCCGTCGGTGATCGGCGGGCCGATGCCGAGGTTCGCCTGGGGGCGGATGCGCTGCACGGCCTGGGCGAGCACGTGCGCCGTGGAGTGCCGCAGGATCGCCAGCCCGTCGGGGCTGTCGACGGTGACCGGCTCGACGGCATCCGTCGCCGTCACGACGTGGGCGAGGTCTTTCAACTCGCCGTTCACGCGCAGCGCGATGACGGAGCGGTCGGGGAACAGGGCGAATCCGTCGGCGGGGTAGGTCACGTCCGCCGGGACGACAGCATCAGGCAAGGGACAATCTCCAGAACAGGGGCTGGCATCGAGTCTATCCGCGCGGCGACGGATGCCGCCGCCCCAGCCCGTCAGAGATGCGTGGGCGCCTCGTGGCGGCGGAGCGGGCTGGGGTCGTGCGGCATCCGGGGCTAGTCGACCGTCAGGTCGACCTGGATCTCGCCGGCGAGCTGCTCGAGCGCGGCCGTGAGAGCAGCGGCATCCGCCGCTGCGGGCAGGCTCACCGTGACGGTCGCCTCGAACAGGGTGCCGCCTGTCATCGGCGCGTCGAGGGTGCGGCTGCGGAAGCTGTCGATGCTGAGGGCGTGCGCCTCGATCGCGGCGGTCACGTCACGCACGATGCCGGGGCGGTCGTTGCCGATGACGGTGAACGAGAGGGTCTGCGCCGGCTCGGAGTGCACGCCCGATCCCGCGTGCGCCGTGACGCGCAAAAGCCCGTCGAGGGAGCCGACGGATGCCGTCAGCTCGTCGACGCGGTCGTCGGGCGCCGAGACGAGGACGATGCCGGCGAAGGCGCCGGCAAGCTCTGCCAGTTCGCTCTGCTCCCAGTTGCCGCCGTGGGCGGCGACCTCGCGGGCCAGCGCGCTGACCAGGCCTGCCCGATCGTCGCCGACGACGGTCAGCACGAGTGTCGCCATGGCGTCAGTTGTCGTGACGCTCGCGGGCCGTCGGCAGGTAGAACAGCATCGCCACGGCGACCGAGATCGCGAGCAGCCCGCCGAGGAAGACCCACGCCGAGGCGACCGTCATCCCCAGTCCCAGCAGGTACATGCCGGCCAGGAACAGCACCAGGTACAGAACGAACATCGCAACCTCCGTCGTGTCGTTTCGATCGTAGTCGGTCGTGCCGTTGTGCGCGGGAGCCCGGATGGGTGCATACTCATCGTCATACCCGGCACGATGGCGTGCGAGCCGCAGTTGCGGACGAGGTGGGAACGCTCCCTGGGAGGGATCAATGACCGCAACAACCAGTTCGACCGGCGCGAGTCTCAAGCGCAATCTCGGCCTGTGGGCCATCGTCGGGCTCGGATTGGGCTATATGACGCCCACCGTCGTGTTCGACACCTTCGGCATGGTGGCCCGCGACACGGACAACGTCGTGCCACTCGCCTACCTCGTGGCGCTCATCGTCATGACGTTCACGGCGATCAGCTACGGCAAGATGGCCGGCGCCATGCCGAGCGCGGGCTCGGCGTACACCTACGCGCGAGAGTCGATCCATCCGAACGTCGGCTTCATGGTGGGCTGGACGTCGCTCATCGACTACATGCTGCTGCCGATGGTGAACTGCCTCATCATCCGCAGCTACCTCGAGGCGGTGTTCCCCGAGGTGCCGGGCTGGATCTGGGTCGTGATCTACTGCATCTTCGTCACCGGCCTCATTTACCTGACGATGCGGGGCACGTCGAACATCAACATGGTTCTGCTCGTCTTCTCGATCATCGTCATGATCGTGTTCGTCGTGATGGTCATCGCGCAGCTCTCGCGAGGCGAGGGGGCCGCGACCGCCCTGTCGATGGCGCCGCTGTTCCACGACGGGGTCACGATGGGCGCGGTGCTCATGGGGGCCACGATCGTGTGCTTCTCGTTCATCGGGTTCGACGCGGTCACGATGTACGTCGAAGAGGCCAAGCATCCGCGCATCGTCCCCCGTGCGATCCTCATGACGGTGCTGCTGGGCGGCGCGATCTTCCTCGTCGCCGCGTACTTCACTCAGCTGCGGTTCCCCGACTGGAACGAGTTCGCCCCCGGCGGCGACATGCAGTTCGTCGAAGACAGCACGCTGCCCCTCATCGGCCAGGCGGTCGGCGGCGCGTGGTTCCAGGCGGTGCTCACCTCGGCCGGCTTCGCCGCGACCCTCGCATCCGGGCTTGCCTCGCACGCGTCGGTTTCCCGCATGCTGCTGGTCATGGGCCGCAACAACGTGCTGCCCAAGCGGGCGTTCGGCTACATCAACCCGAAGACGCACACGCCGACGTTCAACATCGTGCTCACCGGCGCCATCTGCCTGCTGGCCGCGGCGTTCACGCTGGAGATGATCGCCGCGTTCATCAACTTCGGGGCGCTCATCGCCTTCACGTTCGTGAACATCTCGGTCATCGCCTGGTTCGCGATCCGCAAGGGGCGCCGCAAGACCGGCAAGGACATCTTCACGTACATCGTCATGCCCGGTATCGGCATGATCCTCACCGGCATCCTGTGGGCGAACCTCCACGCCGACGCGCTCGTCGGCGGAGTGAGCTGGGCCGTCATCGGCGTCGTGTATCTGCTCATCCTCACGCGCGGCTTCCGCAAGCCGGTGGCCGCGTTCGACGAGAACCAGCCGGTGACCGGCTTCAACAAGGTCATCACGCCCGACGACCTCGACGAGACCGATCCCGTCGACGAGAAGGTCTGAGCCGCCGACGGGCTCGAGCCGAGCGACCGTGGCCCACGCCGCTCGGTCACCCCGGCCGCCCTCCTCCCCCGCGAAACCTCGCAAATGTCGCGC
The DNA here is from genome assembly GCF_047602155.1 of Microbacterium sp. Lineage (GTDB taxonomy): Bacteria > Actinomycetota > Actinomycetes > Actinomycetales > Microbacteriaceae > Microbacterium. The sequence goes on from NZ_JASGHZ010000001.1 coordinate 2,598,454, forward strand.
TTTGGCCGGCACCGCACGGCGTGTCGCGGACATTTGCGAGGTTTCGCGAGGGGAAGGGAGGGGCGCTGGTCGGCCGGGGTTCTCTGTGGTGGGCGCAATTGAGCGCTACGGGAACAGACGACATCGGGTTGAGAAACTTGGTTCTGCATGGAATCAAGGCATCCGCACCGATGCGGAGCCCGATGCCCGGGCTGACGACCCGCTGATGGGCGCATCAGCAGAACCGAGTAAACGACCTCGAACATGCCTCACCGACAAGGAAGTGGACGCTATGCGAACAGCCCGCGCGCAAGGTGTGAGCGTCAACGGGATCGCACGACGTTTCGGCGTCCACCGGGGCACGGTGTGGGCCAAGATCCGGTGAATCGGACTGACTCCAACGCTACTCAACCTGAACTGGCGCGAGACGTGTTTCTCCACGAACGGCGTGGAGGAGACGCCGATTCACTCTCGATCAACCTGGCACGCTGCCTCTATGTGCAGATCGGCTTCACGCAGGCAGCCGAAGCAACGATCCCGGAGACTATGACCCTCACTCTCGGGTGATCGAGCTACCCTGTCGGTGACAGAGCCCGGAGCGCCCTCCGGTGATGCGCGAAAAGAGAACGATCATGATGCAGGAGCCGCAATGCCAACGACGAAGCACATTCTGGTCTATTCCGATTCGCTGACCTGGGGCATCGTTCCCACGACCCGGCAACGGCTCCCGTTCGAGCGGCGCTGGCCCGGAGTCCTCTACGCCGAACTCAATGCAGGTGGAGACGAGCGCGTTCGGCTCACAGAGGACTGCCTCAACGGGCGCCGAACCGCCTTCGATGACCCCTACAAGCCCGGACGGAACGCGCTCAACGGTGTCCAACAAGTCATCGAAGCCCAATCCCCGCTCGACCTCGTGATCGTGTTGCTCGGGACCAACGACTTCCCGTCCATGCACGATCACCGGCCCTGGCACTCCGCAACAGGCACAGGAGCACTCATCAATGCGATCAGAACTGCGCCGATCGAGCCGGGAATGCCCGTCCCGCCGATTCTCGTAGTCGCGCCCCCGCAGCTGGACAACCCGCGCGGGCCAATCGGCCCCAAGTTCGAAGGCGGAGATCTAGCCTCCCGAGGTCTCGCGGAGGCTCTCCGCCGGGTGAGCGAAGAGACCGGCTGCGCTTTCTTCGATTCGAATACAGCCACTACCAGCAGCAAGCGCGATGGGGTTCATCTCGACGCCGATCAGCATGAGACGCTCGGCAAGGCAATCGCACCTCTTGTGGCTGAGCTGCTTGCAAACAACACAACGCTCTGAAACGTCCCGACGATATCCACAGCCCGAGAGGCTCAGCGGCCTAGTCGTAGATGTTGCTGCGGTGCCCTACATCGACGGCGACGACTACCAGCTCGGAGTTCCGAACGCTCACGATCACTCGGTAGTCACCGACGCGAAGACGCCACAAGCCGACTTTCGAGTGCCGCAGGGGCTTGAGTCGTTCCGTGGGGTTGGGCAGTTCGATAAGTTCAAACAGCGCGACGAGCACGCGACGCTGCATTGGTCGATCGAGCGTGCGCAGGTGCTTGTCGAATGTGGCCGATCGAACAAGCTCAAATCTGTTCATGGGTGAATACTCGACCGCTGACTATGCGCCGACGCCCGCGCGCGCCTCAGCACGCAGCTCGTCAGGATCGAACCCGAGCTCACGGGCCAGCTCATCCATCGGCCGAGCCTCAATCTCGCCGCGTCGGATCGCCTCCACCTCGGCATCAAGGCCGGCCACATACTCAAGTTCGGAGAGATGATCTTCGAGCAGAGTGCGAACGTAGAAGGACTTGGGCCGACTGGTCGACTCCGCAAGTCGATCCAGACGAGCACTCAGATCATCCGGCAACCGAAGCGTAAGCGTGTGAGACATGTAATACATACTGCGTCCTAGCGATCGACAATCGCAAGCGCGACGTCCCTATTCACAGCGTGCTCGCTTCTATCAATCGAGTCGTAAGCCCGCTGAGTATGACGAACACGGTGGCAACGGGACAGGAAGCCAAACGGGAACACTCAACATCATCTTCTGATGTCGCATGTTCCCGTAAGACACTTTGGGTGGGCGATACCAGACTCGAACTGATGACCTCTTCCGTGTGAAGGCGGTCGAATCGCCCGTTCCCTTGATTCTATTGGGCCTGTGGGTGTCTCTGAGACCCCTGAATCCGTTGTCGGGGTGATTTTGGGGTGATTCGCTCGCGCTTCCAGTTTGGTAGGCAGGCGAGCGCCTAGACTCCGATGGTCGCATGGTCGGCAGCTTCTAGCGCGTCGCTCTCCTGACGCATTCTCCGGTGCTCGACACGCTCATGGACGTGGGCGCGGATCAGGAGGACGAGGGTGACCGGCCCCATGATGACGAACTTGATCGCGTTCCAGACGAACAGGATCACGAGCAGGTTGAGCCAGCCTGGGGCGCCGTCTGCGAGGAGGTTGGTGCAGATGCTCGCGGCGAGCAGGTACGGGCCGGCGAGGAGCATCGCCGGGATGCCCCATTTGAGTCCGCGTCGGGTGCGGAGCACGTCGAGCAGGATGTTGGTTGGCATGTAGCGGCGCAGGAAGTAGCGGGTGCGGACGCTCAGAGCCCAGAGCAGTCGGAACATCATTGGACCTCTCATCAGACGTGTTTCTCCGTCGAGGAGGCAGATGATGAGTGGCCCCGAAGGGACTGTCCCGAAAGACTCGCAGAGATTAGAAAACGCTGCCTCCCTCTCAGGATACGACTCCGCGGCGACATTCATAAGAGGCGCGTCCCGCCGGTTCCTCGGTCACGGTTGCCTACCTGCCTGGCACACAGACGGGAGCCGAGCATGGCGACGATAACTTCTCTTGCCAAGGACGAGCGCGCTGCGCGTTTCGTTCTCGCTGCGGCGCTGGAACCCGATGACTCGGTGACGGGGCGCCTGTTGGCTGCGGTGGGCGCTGTCGAGACGGTGCGCCTCGCGGTGAGTGATGATGCGATGCCGCGGACTGTTGATCCGGTCGAAGGAGCATTGTGGCGGGGCAAGGTCGCCCCGCGACTGGATTCACGGATCATCGAGCGGGCACGCAAGGAGACCGAGCAGGGCAGGTTCGACGTGCTTGTGCCTGGCGATCCTTACTGGCCCGCCGGTCTGAGTGATCTGGGTCATCGGGCTCCTGCCGCCTTGTGGGTGTCCGGCGCGGGATCCTTCCTCGCTACCAAGCTGTGCGACTCCGCGACGATCACCGGGATGCGAGCCGCGACCGGATATGGCGAGTACGTCGCACGAGAGATTGCTGCGGACCTGGCCGGGGCTGAGCGCGTCGTCGTTTCGGGTGGCGGATACGGCATCGACCGTGCCGCGCATCTCGCGGCGCTGGAAGTAGACGGCCCGACGATCGCTGTACTCTCTGGCGGCCTGAACCGTCTGTACCCGGCGGGCAACCGCGACCTGCTGGAACGCATTGGCGGCCTTGGGCTGCTCGTCAGTGAGCTGCCGCCGGACGCGACGCCGACCAGGTGGAGGATTCTTGCTCACGATCGCATCATGGCGGCCCTGTCCGGGGCGACCGTGATTGTCGAGGCCGGCTATCGGTCGGGCTCGCTCAACGTGGCGGCTCGCGCCGCGCAGATCGGTCGCCCGGTCGGTGCGGTGCCCGGCCCTGTCACGAGTGTCGCGAGTGCGGGTACGCACCGGCTCCTGCGCGACGGCATCGCGTCTCTCGTCACACAGACCGACGATCTGAACCGGCTCCTCGAAGGAGGCAACGTTCCGAGTCGTCCCTCCATCGAGTCAGGCGTGCGCCCTGCTCGACCAACGCCGCGCGTCGGACCCTCCCTGTAGTCACCCGCGCACCCGCGCCGATATCAGGACCAGTCGCTACAGTCTCGGCCCGATTCGCTCCGCTCCCGCCCTGCGGGCGGGCTCGCGTTCTTGTCGTTCGGATTCGGCGAGGTTCCGGGCCCGGTCGAGTGCGGCGCGGGCGCGGGCGGCGTCGATCTTCTGCGCGTCGCTCTCGGGCGGGGCTCCGAGCGGGGATGTGTCGGTGATCGCGTAGCGATCGCGGTACGCGGCCACGGTGCGCGCGGCCTGGCGCCACGCGGCGACGGCGCGTGCCTGCTTCGGCTGGGAGCCGAGCGCCGACGCCCACCCGATCTTCTCGCTAAGCGCGGTGTCGAGGAGTGCATCTACGCGAGCCTCGATGAGGTCGCGTCGCTCGTTGAGGGCGCGCCGGAGTTCAGAGTCCGTGGCGCCGCCGGCTTCGGGGATGAGCCCGGCGATCAGGCGCGGGGCTCTCCTCGCTCGCCCTGATCCGGCGGGGCGGGCTGCGGCCCTTGCGACGCGGTAGTGGAGGACGGCGGCGATGTCGTCGGCGTCGGTGAACCCGCGGGCAGCAACGAGGCGCGGCATTAGTCTCTCGACGTCGTGGTGGTTGGCCTCGGCCCTGCGGAGCTCGGCGGTGAGCGCGCCGAACGCGGGTGAGGTGATCGCGGCTTCGGCTTCCTCATCGGTGAGCCCGGAGGTGTGGAGCAGGCGCGCCCAGCGGTCGTGTTGGGCTGCGGCGGCGATCGTTTCGTACTCGGCGGCGAGTTGCGTGATCGAGCCCCATGCTTCCTGTTCGGCGGTGATCGTCTCGTGTGCGGAGAGTTCCGCGCCGACGTGCTGCAGAACCCCGGCCAGTACCGACCTTGCGGTGGCCTCGGTGTCGTCGCCGGGGTGTGGGCCGTCATGGGAGGGGTCTGGCTTGTCGATGGCGACGTAGGCCATGTTCGCGTCGCTTCCTCGGGTGAGGGTGACGTACAGGTTCTCCCGTGTCATCGTGGCGTCGACCAGGACGTGCGATCGCTCCACGGTGATGCCCTGCGCCCGGTTGGAGGTCACGGCGTAGCCGAGGTCGAGGTGTTCGGCCACATAGTCGGCCGGGAGTACGACCGACCCGCCCCAACGTCGTGCGGCGCGGCGCACCGTGAGGGAGCCGTCGTCGCGGACCTCGGTGACTGTCCACCTGTCGCCGTTGCGGACCCAGCCGCGCCCGGCACGGAGCCTGCGGTCGTTGTGCCGGGTGATGACGGAATCCCCGACCGCGGCGTGAGTGCCGTCTTGCAGCTCGACCTCGCGCAGCGCGTTCACGGTGCCGTCGAGGATCAGGTCGGTGCGCGCTCGGAGGTTCAGGGCCATCACCGACTCGTTCGAGTTGGTGACCAGCACGCTCGCCCGTCTGGCGAGGTGGTCGGCCCGCCAGGCGGCGTAGGCGGCATCGACCATCGCCTCGGTGTCCCCGCCGATCACGCGGCCGTGCTCCATGTAGGTGTCGATGACCTCGACGTGCCCGTGGCGCAGGCCGAGGGAGGCGGCCTTCTCCCAGACATGAGTGAAGCGGTGGATGTCGACCAACTCGGGCGCGTCGTTGCGGTCGTGGACGAGCAGCGAGAACGCCCCGGACGCGGCAGGTGACTGGAGTTGTGCGTAGTCCCCGACGAACAGCACCTTGGCTCCGGCCTGGACAGCGAGGGCGGTGATCCGGTCGAGGGAGAACGTGCCGGCGAGGGATGCCTCGTCCACGATCACGAGCTGTCCCTTGCGGAAGGTCGCCCCGGTGCGCTCGTGAACCTCCCACCACTTCGCGGTGTTCTCGGTCTGGATACCGAGGTCATCGGCGAGGACCTGTGCGGCGACCGCGGACGGGGCGAGGCCGACCACGGAGCCGGGGCCGTGCTCGTGCTCCCACGCCCGACGCAGCGCGTTCATCGCCGTCGTCTTGCCCGCCCCGGCCGGGCCTACGAGGACATCGACAAGGCGACCGGACACGGCGACCTTCGCCAACGCCCCTGCCTGATCGTCCCCGAGAGTGTGTCCTTTCCGGTCGGGCTTGGCCGCGATCCGCTCCACGACCGCGAGGGGCACGGTCGGGCCGGTGGTGGTGCGGGAGCGGTCGAGGAGGCGGTCTTCGGCTGCCAGTAGCTCTTCCGAGGAGAACACCGTCGAGTGCTTCGGCCGGAACACGCTGGTTCCGTCCGGCCGTCGGAACATCGCCGGGCTCGACGCGAGCTCCGGCGGCGTCAAGCGCAGGGACGCGGCTTCGGCGGCGTCCGCGACCAGGCCGACGACGGCCTCCCGATCCTCGGTGGAGGCGAACCTGTAGCCCATCGTCTGCCGGGCCGCCTCGGCGGTGAGGTTCCACGGCCGCCAGGTGGACCGCTTCTCACCGACCGCCTCGACCACCTTCTGTCCGAGGCCGGCGATCACGTCCAGCGGCACGTCGTCGGCGCGCAGCAGCAGCGGCTCCTCGTTCGCCGTGACCTGTCGCGCCCACGAGGTCGCGTCCGTGCCGAGAACCCGCCCGGTGCGATCCCGCCAGTCGGCGGTGAGGTCGGCGAGAGAGTGGACTTCCTTCTCAGGCCGCGTGGAGAGGGTCGCCTGGGCGCGGAGCTTCATGATCGTCGCCGGCGACGGGCGCCGCCCGTGCTCCTCGACGTAGCGGTCGATGAGGCGATCCGTCTCGGCGTCGATGTGCCGCGACCGGGTGGAGAACTCGGCCACCAGTTCCTCCGGCACCCCGGCGACCGCCCAGGTCGGGTTTCGATCCCGGCCCTTCTCGCGGGCCTCCCACTCCACACCGAACATCCGGGTCAGGTGATCGGCGAACACCGCCTCGTGCAGCTCCGACAGGGCCACGGTCGCGGCGTGCATCGGCCGGCCGTCGAGAGAGCGCCACTTGCCGTCGAGGACGGTCTGCACCTTGTTCGAGATGACGACGTGCGTATGCAGGTGCGGGTCGCCTGAACGTGAGTCGTAGTGGTCGAACGCGGTAGCGATCAGCCCGGTCACATCGACCTGTGCAACTGCCCCGTTGCGGCCGGTTGCACCCGTGCGGGTCGCTGCAACCTCCCGCTCCATGAACGCAACCACCTCCGCAACCGCCGCGTGATGCGCCTGCGCGATGAGAGCCTGCGTACCCGCGTCGGAGACGGCCCACAGCACCGAAGCGGACTTCGGAATCGAGAAGGTGAAGTCGTACCCCGCAACCGCTCGACGCCTGCCTCGCTCGCCCTCCTCGGCCTCGATAGCGGCGGTGGCTTCGGCACGGGAGACCGGTCCCAAGGCAGGATCAAGGGCCGCGACCCGTTCAGCAATCCGTTCCGCGACGGGCTGGTACTCGGGATAGGCGCGGCCCAAGGGCTTCCCGGTGATGGGGTCGCGGCCCATGCCGACGAGGAGCTGGAGCTGGGCTTCGGAGACCTGATCGCCCTCGATGATCTGCCCGCCGCCGAGTGCCGCGACGCCGGCGCCGAGCCACCGGCCCGGAGGTGTCCCCTCGGCGTTGTAGTACCTCGTCAGCGGGGTCGAGAGCGACCTGTCCCCGTCTGCTGCGGCGACCGTGCGGAGCAGGTACTTGTAGCCATCGCCCGCTGACATCACGCGCATCGAAACCGTCATCGCCGCGCCTCCTTCCGCTCATCGCGGAGGTGAGCGACCGGCCGCCCGAAGGGTGGGCGACCTCGATCTGCAAGAGGCGTGGTGACTCTGAAGACGAGTCGAGACGACAGCGCGACGAGTCGCTGATGCGGGGGCGAGCTGTGCCAGGCAGGGAGCCGGCACGAGCACCTGACAGGTGACCAGCCCGGTGTCAGGTTCACGAGTGGACGACGACCGGGGATCACCGATCAGGCGGAGTCCTCATGTCAGAAACCGACGATGCGCGCGCCGACCGTCGTCTACGGGTCGGGTCGCTGTTCTCTGGCTACGGCGGGCTCGACCTCGCCGTCGAGGAAGTCTTCGACGCCCGCACCGTCTGGTTCTCCGAAATCAACGAGCCCGTCGCCCGCGTCTTCGCACACCACTGGCCCGGCGCCCCGAACCTCGGAGACATCACGACGATCGACTGGAACACCGTCCCGCCGGTGGACATCCTCTGCGGCGGCTTCCCCTGCCAGGACGTATCCACGGTCGGGAAGATGGCCGGCCTCGCCCCCGGCACACGCTCCGGCCTGTGGGCGCACATGGCAACGGCAATCGAGGTGCTGCAACCTCAATGGGTCGTCATCGAGAACGTGCGAGGGCTGCTGGCCGCAACCGCAATCCGCCCCGTCTCGGAAGGAGACGACGATGAACGACGCAACCCCGCAACCGCCCGAGCAGCAGCCGTTCGCAACCTGGAACCCGACCCGTGGGGTCTGGGAGACGAGCCAGCTCGACCTCTACGGGCACTTGGCGCCGTACTCGGAGACTTGGCCGACATCGGGTATGACGCACGGTGGATCGGCCTACCCGCTTCCCACGTCGGCGCTCCACACGCCCGGTTCCGTGTCTTCATCCTCGCCCGTCCCGCTCTTTCGCACCCCGCTCGCCTCCGACTCGATCCGAGGCAACGAACCGATAGAGAACGTGCGAGCCAGGCGAGGGACGATCACACTCAGCCATCAAGTAGTCGAGCTCTTGACCAAGCGGGAACGCGGAACCTCGCCGGAGGCGACCTTCGCGCTGATCGAGGAGTTCTTCGACGCTGGGGACGCTACGCCCCAGCTATCGCCCGATGGGAACACATCACCGGACGTCCCGCCCCTGCCCCCGCGATCCTCAACGACGAACCCGTGAGACGGCCGGCACCGCCGTTCGTGGAATGGCTGATGGGCCTCCCTGTCGGATGGGTCACCGATCCCTCACTCGGACTGACACAGGCTCAACAGCTCTCAGCACTCGGCAACGGGGTTGTGCCAGCTCACGCGATGGCAGCGTTGCGGGCGATCCCTGACTAAGTAGTCCGGGAGGTTGCTGTGGCCAGGTGATCGAGCTATTCGAGAGTTGATGCGCCACGAGCGCTAAAACGTCTGTCTCGGTTAGGCGCGCCGATTCGGGGATACGGTCGGCCGCTGTGAAGGGAGCGGGAGCGAGATGACATCGCGTGGTGCGTGTGGTGAAAGACGGTACCTGAGCGCCACGAAGTGCTAACCGTAGTTGGACGTATCTGATTCGTCGGCTTGCTGGGATAGGTAAGGAGTTGTTCCCGGAGACAGGAGACGAAGTGAATCAGGCATCTCAGTGGGCGATCCGCACCAGCGGGTTGACGAAGCAGTACCGTGGCGTGCCGGTGGTCGAGGGCGTGAATCTTGCGGTCGCGCCGCGGCAGGTGTTCGGGTTCCTCGGCCCGAATGGTGCGGGCAAGTCGACCACGATGAAGATGCTGCTGGGTCTGGCTCACCCGACTTCGGGCACGGTGGAGATGCTGGGCGAGCAGTTCTCGCCGCGCTCAGCGAAGCGTGTGCTTCCGCGCGTGGGGTCGTTGATCGAGGCACCGTCGTTCTACGGGCACCTGACGGGTCGGGAGAACCTGGACATCGTGCGTCGCATCAAGGGCGTGCCCGCCGTGTCCGTTGACGCGGCACTGGAGACGGTGCGGCTCACGCACGCGGCGAAGAAACTCGCGAAGGAGTATTCGCTCGGCATGAAGCAGCGGCTCGGCATCGCGATGGCGCTGCTCGGCACGCCTGAGCTGTTGATCCTTGACGAGCCGACCAACGGACTTGATCCTGCGGGCATTCACGAGATTCGGGAACTCATCAAGAGTTTGCCGCAGACTCATGGCCTCACGGTGGTCGTGTCCAGTCACCTGCTGAGCGAGGTTGAGCAGATGGCAGACACGATCGGGATCATCGACCACGGACGCCTGCTCTATCAGGGGCCGTTGGCGGGGCTCGAGGATGCTGGTCGGCTCGTGCTCACCCTTGATGATGCCGAGCGCACCGCCGCGATGCTGCGTTCGCAGGGCTGGCAGGTCGACCTGGTGCAGAACCGCGAAGTGACGCTCCCGGTGTACGAGGATCAGCACATTCCGAAGCTCGTGAGCACGATCGTGGGCGCGGGCGTTGGGGTGTATCGCGTGGAGATTCGACGTCGGTCGTTGGAAGAGAAGTTCCTGCAGATGACCGAGCAGGCGCAGGTGCAAGGCGCAGCGCAGGTGGCAGCATGAGCGCGATCGGTTTGGAGTTCGCAAAGCTCAAGCGCAAGCGGATCTGGCTGACGTTGGCGCTGATCGTCGGGTTCGAGCTGGTCTGGGCTGTCTCGGGGCTGATGATGACGCTCATGCGAGACTACGAGGTTCCGAAGGACACCGCGTTCGTCGTCAGCCAGGCGTCCGGGGTGATCGCGCTGTTCGCGCCGATCGTGGCCACCGTCATCGTTTCGCGACTGTCGGCGATGGAGCATGACGGGCGGATGATGCCCACGCTGTTCGCGGCGAATCAATCGCGATCGTCCCTGTTCTTCGGCAAGTTCTTCGTTGCCTTCGTCATGGTCACTCTCGGCACCGTCGTCTACGTTGCCGTTGTCACTCTTGTTGCGTCCGCGAGAGGGGTAACCCCTGATCTTGGCCTGACGGGCACCTGGCTGTTGGGGTTGGTGGTTGCGGGCATCGCTGTCATCGCGATCCAGCTTGTGCTGGCCTTGCTGTTCGAGCGGCAGGCCGTGACGCTCACGGTCGGGGTATTGGGCGGTTTGGTGGGATCGTTCGCGGCGCAGGTGCCGCCGCAGCTTTCCGTGCTCATTCCGTGGCAGTACGCGGGGCTCGTCAACCCGATGCGCAGCGAGCTTCGCGACGGCACGATCATCGGGTTCGTTCCCGTGGAGAACCTGGGCGCCTATCTCGCGATCATCGTGTTCGTGGGCGTGGGGTGTGTAGCGGTCACGCAGACCGTGTTCGCGAAGATGGTTTCGAGGTAAAGGGTTCCGATGATGACTGCACTCACGATCGAACGCCGCAAGTCCAAGAAGGCGTGGATTCTCCTCCTTGTCGCCGTTGCCCTGGTCGGGCTGAACGCGGCGAACGGGATCAACAACTATCTCTCCAACGTCGATACGTTCGCCGCGCAGAATGTGACCTGGCAGGCGGTTTGGGGGCAGGCGGCACTGCTGTGGGGTGCGCTGTTCTTCCCGTTCCTTATCACCATGCGCGCGGCCTCTCTCACCCGCATGGAGCATGAGCAGGGCAACTGGCGGCGCATGGCTTCCTACGGCGCCGCTGTCAGCAAGACCTACCGGGGCAAGCTCGGGCTGATGTGCGGGTTCGTGCTCTTCTGCGAGGCGGTGTTCCTGGCGGTGGTGCTTGCGAGCTGCCTGATCCTCGGCTTCTCGCTGACGCCGGGCGATATCGGCACCATGTTCGGCTGGACGCTGCTCGGGGCGCTCGGGGGCGTGACGATCGCGGCGATTCAGTTGCTTGTCGGGATCATCGTGCGCAGCTTCGCGTCGACGATCGTGATCGGGCTTGGCGCGTCGATTCTGAGCCTGGCGATCACCGTCGTTGCGCCTGCTCTTGGGGCGATCTACCCCTACGCACTGGTCGTCACCGGCCTCCAGGCTCGTACCTTGACGTCTCCGAACATTGTTGAGCTAGCCATGTTCCTCGTCTGGAACGCGGTGCTCATCTTCGTCGCAGTCATCGTTGGCAGGCTGGTACTGCGGAAGAAGGAGTATTGAGATGAGCAGCGACACTCTCGCCACGCCTCGGACGGCGGTTCCTGTGGAGCGAGCGGGATTGCGCGGATTCCTCACCCGCCACCCCGTACTAGTCGACGTGACGATCGCAGCCGTGTACGTCCTACTCATGCTGCCCGGTCTCGCACACGGCCTGATCTTCAGCGTGGGTACATCGGCAGTCCATGCGGGGATCGGCCTTGCCGCGACGATCGGTGCTGGCGTGGCACTGTCGTTCCGCAGGCGGGCACCGATCCTGGTATTCGCCATCGTGCTGGTGCTTGTGCTGGTCGTGAAGACCCTCGTACTCGGGCTGACTGACCCGCTCGGGCTCGCGGTCGCGGGATACGCCCTGGGCGCATACCTGCCCCAGCGACGAGCTTGGATCGCGGTTGTCGCGGCGATCATCATCGTCACTGTGGTCGTCGTGGTTGGCGTGCCCCTGTCCTCGGAGGCGCTGCCCGTCGATGCGCTGCTGATCCTCACCCTGGTGCTGCTCGTACCTGCCTGTCTGCTCGGTTTGCTGGTGAACATGCTGTCGAAGTTGCGGGAGGCCGAGGAACTTCGCGTCATCCACGAGATGCAGGAACAGGTACAGGCGGCAGAACTCTCGGCGGTACAGCAGCGCGCGATGCTCTCACGCGAGATGCACGATGTCGTTGGGCACTCCCTGACCGCGATCATCAATCTCTCGGACGGGGCGCTGCGCGCGTCCACCGCAAGCCCGGAAGTCCTCGAAGCAGGACTCCGCCGGATCAACAGCATCGCCCGCGATGCTCTCGGAGAAACCCGCACCATCCTCGGCACGCTCCGCCCCGAGGGCGAGGTCGCCCCCCGCACGCCTGCACGCAGCATCGAGGCTCCCGCTCCCACGGGGCCTGCTTCGATGAGCGGCAAAGACGACGCCGAGCTCGGGATTCGTGAGCTGCTGGACACCGCAGAGAGCACCGGGCTCGTCACGCGCCTCTCCGTGAACGGAGAGGCCGCGGTCGGCTTCCTCACCGAAGAAGTGCGTGGTGCGGGGTACAGGATCGTGCAGGAGGCGATCACCAATGCCATGCGCCATGCGAAGGATGTCTCTCTGCTCACCGTCTCGTTGATATACACCCCGGAGAATCTGACGATTCAGGTGCGCGACGACGGCCACGGGCCAACGGAAGCCGCCACGGGGAACGGACTTCGCGGAGCGGCCGAGCGTGCGGCGGAGCTTGGGGGCGAACTGCACGCCGGGCCAGCACCCGCCGGGGGCTGGCATGTCACAGCAACCATCCCCGTTCCCAAGGAGAGCACCCCATGAGCATTCGAGTCATGCTCGTGGACGACAACGCGGATACCCGCAGCGGCTTCGCCATGATGCTCACGGCCGAACCCGGCATCACTGTTGTCGCCGAAGCCGCAGATGGTCGACAGGCGATCGACGTCGCAGCCGCAGCAGAGCCGGACGTGATTCTCATGGACGTGCGGATGCCCGACATGGACGGGATCGAGGCGACCCGACAGATCACAGCGGAGAACGAGACGCCCCGCGTGCTCATACTCACCACCTACGACCTGGACGAATACGCCTTCGACGGGCTCGCCGCCGGTGCCAGCGGCTTTCTCCTCAAAGACGCCACCCCCGACCAACTCGCCGCAGCGATCCGAGCCGTCCACGACGGCGACGCCGTGGTCACCCCGCGCATCACGCGACGGATGCTCGAAAAGGCCAAATGGCCGGTTCGCCCGGAAACGGCCATCAGTGACGACTTCGACGCGCTCACCACACGAGAGCGCGAAATCGCTCGTGCCATTACTGAGGGGCTAACAAACGCTGAGATCGCAGAACGCTTTGTGCTTACTGAGGGAACGGTCAAGACGCACATCAACCGCATTCTCCGAAAACTCGACGCGCGGGACCGCGTGGATATCGTCATTCGGGGTCATAGAGCTGGGTTCGCCCCCTAGTAAGGCGTCGAACCATATGCAGGTGATGGGTCAACCGTCACCTGGCAGGTTCGTGCTGTCTCGGCACAGGAACACTCATGTCGCAGGCGATCCAGGTTTATTACCCGATAGTTGCCCGCAGCCGCACATCGCATCGTTCTATCAGGCCAGTGGCTTATGACTGCGTGAAAGTGATAGTGATTCGTGACGGCACCGCGATCCTCTTGTCTGAGTTCGGTCAGAAGCCCGTGCGGCCCGGTGATGTCATTCTGCTTGCTCCCAACACCCTTTGCGGCTCTGAACCTGAGGGGAGTATCACCTTTACCTCCGTGTCTCTCGATCCTGACTATGTGCTCGATCAAGTCCGATGGCAATACGCAGGCTTAGTCCAGGATCGGCTCGACGCGCAAGGCTTCGCGGAGATGATCTACACAGAGCCTGTTCAGATCCTCCGACTCGGTGAGGATCGCGCCGGGATGCTGATGCCCTGGTTGGACGAGCTGGTGAGGCTCAGCATCGACGGGCACTTCGCCCGTGACTACTTCCGTATCCAGGCGTTGTGGTTCTCGATCACCGACGTGATCGCCCCGTTCGTCAAGCTCTCGCCTGTGCGGGTTTCTGCCTCTCAACGTGCGCATATTCGGCCTACTCTTCCGAGGGACCGCCGGTTCTCCCCGCTGCGCACGGAGGTTCGGAAGGTCGCCGAGCTGCTGCGTGAAGCTCCCGCAGAACGGTGGACGTTGGACGCGCTCGCTGCGGAGGTGCATCTGTCTTCGTCGCAGTTGAGTCGTGTCTTCGTTGAGGCATATGGCAAGACACCGCTGGCGTTTCTCACCATGATTCGTGCCGAGCACCTGGCAAAATACTTGCGAGAGACCGACCTTTCAATGGCTGAAGCGATGCGGCAGGTTGGATGGCAGTCACGGAGCCATGCGACCGAGCTGTTCCGTCAGTACGTCGGCGTCACCCCAGGTCGCTACCGGCGACTCCGCACCCTTGCGTGAAATTGTTCGCTATCTGGCTATCTCCTGTGCCCGGTATCGGGATGGTAAGCGCGATCTGACGCTCTGCGTCGACGCCGTCCGGTAACCAGTAAGAACTCGTCGGGTTCATTATCGGGCCTGACGGTCACTGTTCTCTCTGACCGCCGTCTCGTCTCTCTGATCCTCCCGGCGTACCTCATGGTCGCAAGGGCCACCGGCATGTGCCACCGGCCCTCACCGGGAGGAGGTCAGCGATGGCGACAACCGAGGAGGCACGAGCAGCGCGAGACGCGAAGCTCGATGAGCTGCATGAGCGCCTGACTGGCGCCGTCGAGCGGCTGGTCACCGGGGATGACTGGCGGCGTGCGTTGGAGTTCGCTGCCCGGTTCCGGTCGCGCTCGTTCGGGAACACGCTGCTGATCTGGGTGCAGCACATCGACGCTTTCGAGCAGGGCCGGGTGCCGAACCCGGAGCCGTCGTATGTCGCCGGTTACAAGCAATGGCAGGCGCTTGGCCGGCAGGTCGCTAAGGGCCAGCCCGGCTACATGATCTTCGCCCCGGTGACGGGACGGTTCGCGTCTTCGACGCCGCAGGACCCCGGCTCGTGGCGTCGCCTGGGCCGGTTCGAGAAGCCTCAGCCGGGCGAGGCGGTGCGCTCGCGCATGATCGCCGCGAAACCGGCTTATGTGTGGGATGTCTCGCAGACCACGGGCGACCCGATCCCCGAACGACCCGTGCCAAGCCTGCCCGAGGGCGCGGCACCTGCCGGGCTGTGGGAGGGGCTGGCGGCGCTGATCGCGGCCGAGGGCTTCGAGGTGTTGCGGGTCGAGCACGAGGGCATGATCGACGGCGCGGATGGGTTGACCGACTTCACCGCACGGACGGTCGCGGTCAGGGTGAACATGCCCGAGGCCGCCCAGGTGAAGACTCTGGCTCACGAACTTGCGCATCTGAAGATGCACGGCCCGGACAACCGCGAAGCGTCCGGGCATCGCGGGATCGGTGAGGTCGAGGCCGAGTCGGTGGCGCTGATGATCGCCGCGGCGCACGGGATGGACACCAGTTCTTACAGCGTGAACTACGTCTCCGGCTGGGCTGGCACGGTGAAGGACAAGGACCCGGCCGAGGTCGTGCAGGCCACCGGGGAACGAGTGCGCAAGACCGCTACGGCGATCCTCGATGCTCTCGACACCGTGCAGGCCGGCGCGGGCGACCCGCCCGGCCTGACCCGCGACGCCGCGCCGAGCCCGCGTGCTGAGCGGACCCCGCCGGCGCCGATGGACACGGCGCGCACCGCCGAGCTCGCGGTGAGGAGTCTGTGATGGACTCCGCCGCCCTGTTCACCGCCGTCGCCGGGATGCCGCTACCCGAGGCCGCGCTACGGCTTGCGGACGCCGGGGTGCCGGTGTTCCCGTGCGTTCCGGGCGGTAAGAGCCCGCTGACGCATGAGGGGTTCCATGAGGCGACGACGGACCCTCGCCGGATCAGGTCGTGGTGGCGGTGGATGCCCGAGGCGAACATCGGCGTCCCGACCGGCGCTGCATCGGGGCTGGATGTGGTCGATGTGGACCGGAAGGCTGCCGGTTCCGGGTTCGCGGGGTTCGACCGCGCCCGCCGAGCCGGGCTCGTCACCGGATGGGCCGCGCTGGTGCGTACCCCGTCAGGCGGGATGCACGCCTACTACCCGGCCGACCCCGAGCGGCCGCAGCCGTCATGGCAGGCCGCCCGCGCGCATGTGGACTTCCGGGGCACGGGCGGCTACATCGTCGTCCCACCCTCGGTCGTTCAGCTCAACGATGAAAGACACGGTCGATACGAGCTCATCCGTGCTGCCGAGCCCGCCGTTCGTGGCGTGGACGGCAAGGCGTTGCGGGACTTCCTCGACCCCCGCCCGGCACCCTCTTTCCGGCCCGGCGGTGCATCGAAGGCGCAGGATGCGACCCGGTTGGCCGGCTGGGTCGCGGCGCTGCGGGAGGGCGAACGCAACCGTGGCCTGTTCTGGGCCGCGTGCCGTCTCGCGGAGGCCGGCGCATCCCCGGCGTCGACGCTGGACACGCTGGGGCCCGCGGCCGAGCACATAGGCCTGCCGCCGCGCGAGGTATTCGTGACGATCCGATCCGCCTATCGCACGGTCGGGGCCGCCCCGCCCCGTCGCGTCAACGAGACACCAGGGCATGCGGGATCGCCCCCCGCTGCGGCGGGGGTCAGAAGGCAGGTGCTCTCGTGATCCCCGAAGTGACGATGCGGGGCGGACGGCTGGCGGTGGTCACCGCGGTCGCCGGGACGGTGCTGATCGCCGCCGGCGCGTTCTGGCTATCCTTCACCGCTCTGGCGGACCTGGCCCGACGCTCCGGGGTGAATGCGGGGCAGGCGTGGGCGTGGCCGATCATCGTGGACGGCTTGATCGTTGTCGCCACGGTCGCCGTCGTCGCGCTCGCCGGGCACCGCGCCGCGTGGTATCCGTGGGTGCTGCTGGCTGGCGGGGCACTCATCTCGGTCACCGCGAACGCTTTGCACGCCATCGTCGCCGCTGACGCCGATGTGCCTGGCGTGCTGGCGGCATGCGTCGCTGCGGTGCCGCCGCTCGTGCTCCTGGCCTCGACGCACCTGACGGTCGTGCTCGTCCGCTCCCGCCCTGCCGAGGCCACCGAAGAACCCGCTCCGACCCTTACCGTCCAGGCGATGGGAGAGCTGGTGCCGGATGAGCTGGTGGCGGAGCGGAGCGGGCGGCGTCTGGTCGCGGCGAGGCTGCGGGAGGAGGGCTGGTCGAACAAGGCCATCGCTCGGCACCTGTCGGTCGCCCCGTCGACGGTGGGCCGCTGGTTCACGCCCCGAGGCGACGCACCTGATGAGCAGGAGAGCCCGAAGGAGTTGCCCGCATGAACGAGTCCACGATCCGACCGCGCATACTCGACCGCGAACAGGCCGCCGAGCCGTCGCGTGCCGCACGCGCTGAGGAGGCCGAGGTGTCCGCACTGGCCCATCACCGCGACCCGTCCCTGGCCGGTAGGGGTAAGGGTGCGAACGCCGAGGGAGCGAAGAAGAAGGCGCGCGGTGTGGAGTGGGTGCGCCCGACCGAGCTGGTCGCCTACCGCTCCGCGCGGGTAGCCGGGCGCGGGATCGACTTCCAGGCCGAGCTCGCCCGGCGTTCCCGTCGTCTGCCGGGGCAGACCGTGAGGGTCAGCCGCCGTGGGATCAGTAACGCCTCCGCACGGTTGAGCGAGCGCGCCCGCCGTCTGCCGCCCGCTTCCGCGTTCGGTCGCGGCAGCGGCGAGCGGTTCTCCTGGGTGACGCGCTCTGGGATCGGTCTGGGGTGATGTAGCCATGCGCGGCCCCAGCACCGAGACGACGGTTGCTGTGAGCCGTGCGCGCACCTCCTGGTCAGGAGGTGCCGGTATGCGATCCATGAGCGCCCGCGAACGGCGGGCCCGTTTCGAGGACTCGGAGGCGCTGCGCGCCCTGCTGAACCGTCTGCACGACGCGGGCCGTGGCGCGTGGCGGGATGACCCGGAGGCCGCCGCCCTGATGCACCACGCGGCCGACAAGTACGCCGCCCTGGCCCGCAAGCACGGGCTGGACCCGTGGGAGGCCGCCTCCGCCGCGTTCGAGGCGATGCGCGGGGCCGCGACCCGCCGCGCGGAGGACCCGTGGGCCGTGGTCACACGAGCGGTACAGGTCACCTGCATCGGTGAGGAGCGCGGCAACGGCCTCCTGTGCTCGGTGCATCAAGCCCGCCGGCCCCGCTACTCGGTGTTCCATGACGCGGAGCGGTTCAGCGACCGCGAGAACCCGCTGCCCGAGTATCACCCCGCGCTCCACGTCAACCCGTTCACCGAACAAGACGACGAGGCGGCATCGGCTTCGGAGCCAGTGACGACGGTCGCCTCCGCCGTGGAGGACACGATCGCGCTGTTCAGCCTGCTCGGCTGGGAGCCGGAGACAGCCCGCGCCGCCGTCGAGTACGTCGCCGCACGGCTTGCCGAGGCGCCCTCGCGGGCCTCCGCGTTCGAGGGGCTGCGCCGCGACCGGCAGGCCCGCGCCCTGCTCGATCTGCCAGGCAGTTCGTGGACGGCGCTGCTGCGGATCGTCCTCGGCACCCCGAACCCCGCGCTCGCGCACACGAACGCGGGCCGCGGGGTGCTGCTGCGGCTGCTGATCGGTGAGCCGCTGCGAGCCCTGCTGATGGACGACGACCTCGTGCTCGCCGCCGGTCTTGCCGCGCCAGGGATCGAGCGGACATGAGCACCGCACCGGCAGGCCACATTGAGCTAGAGCGCACCGTGGACTCCATCACGGTCGGGCACCGGCACCGCCGCGACCTCGGCGACCTGACCGCGTTGGTCGAGTCGATCCGCCGCAACGGTCTGCTGCAACCCATCACGATCACCCTCGATGGGCATCTGATCTGCGGAGCGCGGCGCCTCGCAGCGATCAGAGAGCTCGGCTGGAAGACCGTCAACGTGTGGGTGCGCTCCGGTGTCTCCGACCGGCTCGGGCAGCTCCTCGCCGAGCAGGACGACAACCTCCTGCACAAGCCCCTGACTCAGCTCGAAGCCGCCGCGCTGTACCGGGAACTGAAGACCCTGCTCGCCGAGGACGCCGCACGCCGCCAGGAGGCCACCCGGTTCCACGCGGGCGCCGACGCCGGGGATGACGGTTCCGCCAACTTGGCGGCACCGTGGGACACGACCCCCGGCGAGGCGAGAGCCCAAGCGGCACGGATGGTCACCGGCCGCGCCTCCTACACAACCTTGGAGCGCATCGGTCGCCTCGAAGACCTCGCCGCCGACGAGAGCCAGCCCGAGAGCGTGCGCCAGCAAGCGGCCGTCGAGGTCGAGCGGATCAAGGCCGGCGGGAAGGTTCACCCCTCGCACCTGCGGGTCAACGCGGCGCTGTCCCTGGCCGAACTCGACCAGCTCGCTGCCGATCCGACCCAGCCGGACAAGCTGCGGGAGCAAGCCCGCGCCGAGGCCGCCGCGGTGCGCTCCGCTGAGCGGGAGGCGAAGACGGTCGAGATGGAGGCGCTGGCGCATGCCGCCCTCGCCCGCGTCAAGGCCGCGAAGGCCGCGGGCCGCAAACCTCAGCGGCGCACCCTGGCCCCGGTGGAGACAGGCGATCCGGTGCCGTACCCGCTGACGGTGTTCCTGAACACCTGGGACGACCTGACCGGATGGTGGCGGCACTACGACCCCGAACTGGTCGGGCCGGCACTGAGCACGGAGCAATGGGGCCGGTTCGAGCAGACCATCGCCGGCACCCTCGCGTTCGCGGACGCCGCCCGCACAGCCAGGGCATCCCGCGCCGAGCAAACCGCCTGAATCTCTCTCGGGCATCGGCGGGCGCACCTTCCTGGCGACATCACCTCTGCCGGAAGGGACACGCAATGGACCCCGCCAACGACCGTCGCCGTCGCCGCCTGCTGATCGCCCTGATCGCGGGCGGCCTCGCCCTGCTTTTGCTCGTCGGGGTCGGCATCTACGGGCTGCTGCGCGGCCCGGCCACGCCGGGCCACGACCCGGCATCCGACCCCGCGCCGACCAGCACGGACTCAGCTCAGTCACCGCGCGGGACGGGGCCGGTCGCGGTGCCGCGAACCGGCGGCCCGGAGGGATTCGCCCGCAACGTGGCGGCGGCCCTGTTCACCTGGGACACCGCTTCCGGGTACGGCCCGGCCGACTACGCGCAGGTGCTCGCGGATGTCGCCGCGCACGATGAGGCGGATTCCTTCGTGGGCGATGTGCGCTCCTACCTGCCCTCGACCGAGGCGTGGGCGCAGCTCCGGCAGTATCAGACCCGCCAGTGGCTCACCATCGACGAAGTGGTCGTCCCGGAGGCGTGGGCGACCGCCGTGAAGCAGGCCGCACCCGGTCAGATACCTGCCGGGGCCACCGCGTACACGATCACCGGCACGCGGCACCGCGACGGCACCTGGGGCACGCAGCCGGTGGAGGCATCCCGGCGCGTGTCGTTCACGGTGTTCATCGTCTGCGCCCGCCCGATCCCCGGCCGCGGCGGTACGCCGGGGCTGTGCGAGGTGCTGCGCCTGTCCGAGCTCGACAACCCCCTCCGATAAGGCGGACCCGCCGTGATGCGCAAGCTCGCCGCCCTGACCGCCGCGCTGCTGTTCTTCGCCCCCGCCACGGTGCTGCTGGGCGTGGCGACGATGGCGAACCCGTCCGCGTCCGCCGCGTGCGCGTCGGGTTCGCTGGTGGTCGGCCCGATCCCGGAGTCGCTGACCGCGACGACCAAGGACGGCACCACGATCACCCTGAACCGGACGCAGCTCACCCACGCGGCCACGATCATCACGGTCGGCTCGCAGACCGCCGGGGTCGGACGCCCCGGCGCGGTCATCGCCCTCATGGCCGCGCTCACCGAATCCAGCCTTCGGATGCTCGCCAACACCGGCACCTACCCGGAATCCGGCGATTTCCCGAATGACGGCAACGGCGCCGATCACGACTCGCTCGGGCTGTTCCAGATGCGTCCGCAGTCCGGGTGGGGCACCGTGGCAGAACTGATGGACCCCGCGTATCAGGCGCGCGCGTTCTACGGCGGCCCGACCGGGCCGAACCATTCCTCCCCGCGTGGCCTGCTCGACATCTTCGGCTGGCAGAGCATGGACCCCGGCGAAGCCGCTCAGTCGGTCGAAGTGAGCGCCTTCCCGGACAGGTATCAGAACTACCAGCCAGTCGCCGAGGCGATCCTGACCGCCCTCACCCGCCCCGCCCGCACAGGCGCCGGAGGCGACGGCGGGGCTCCAGTGGTGCCCGAGACACACCGCCTGGTGTTCCCGCTCCCAGAGGGCACCTGGACGCGCACCAGCCCGTTCGGGTGGCGGGACGATCCGATCACCGGGGAACGGCGCTTCCACGCCGGCAGCGACTTCGCCGCCGCGGACGGCACCCCGATCCTCGCCGTAGCCGATGGGGTCGTAACCTTCGCCGGGCCTTCCGGCGGCTACGGGAACCTCATCATCATCGAGCACACGGTCGGCGGGCAGCGCGTCGCCTCCTACTACGGGCACATGTGGGACACCGGCATCCACGTCACGGTGGGCGAGACCGTCGCAGCCGGACAGCACATCGGCGATGTCGGATCAGACGGGCACTCCACCGGCCCGCACCTGCATCTGGAAATCCACCCCGGCGGGGCAGCACAGCCCCCGGTCGACGCGGACGTGTGGCTCACCGAACACGGCGCCCAAGGCGTGACAGCCGGGAACACCACCCTCGCCTCCTGCACCGCACGCGGAGGTGCGCGATGAACGTGTTTCCCAACTTCGGCGGCGTCGGCGGCGCCGGTGAGCTGCGCCTGATCGTCGGCGCCCTGTTGACCTTCGTGCTCATCATCGCCGTCCTCATGCTCATCGTCTGCGCGATCGTGTGGGCGATCGCCTCAGCGAACGGCAACTACCACGCCGCAACCAAGGCCCGAACCGGCCTGTTCGTCGCAATCGGCGCCGCCGCACTCGCCGGCGCCGGGGTCGCGTGGCTGAACTTCCTGCTGGGCGTCGGCACCCGGCTCTGAGCCGTCGATCCCCGCCCGGAGCGGCGGGGCGCACCTGACCGTCGAGAACCCGTCTCGACCAGTCAAGGGAGCAGCAAGTGATCGACATCAACCCCAACAGCTCGGGCCTTCCGGGCATCGAGCAACTGCGCATCATCGTCGGCGCCGTGATGACAGTCGGCCTCATCCTCAGCGTCCTCGCCCTCATCATCTCGGCGATCGTCTGGGGCTTCGGCGCCAACTCGTCCAACCCGCACCTCGCCAGCCGTGGCAAGGTCGGCGTCCTCGTGTCCTGCGGGGCGGCGATCATCTGCGGTGCCGCGGTCACCTTGGTCAACTTCTTCTGGGGCGTCGGGCAGGCCGTGTGATGAGCACCCGAGCACCACGGCACTCGCGGGGGTGGGTGCGGTGAGCATCTGCGATGTCCCGGTCATCTCCAACGTGTGCGACGCCGTGGGCGAGGGCGTGGCCTCCCTGGTGGCGGCCCCGTTCGACTGGCTCGGCCAGGCGATGGCCGGGGCCGCCGCGTGGCTGTTTAAGGCCGTCTGGCAGGTATTCGACACGACGACCCTCGTGGATGTCACCAGCCCGCAGTACGTCGGCGTCTACAACATCCTGTTCGGCGTCGCGGTGTTCGTGATGCTCGTCTTCTTCTGCTTGCAGCTCATCACCGGGCTCATCCACCGCGACCCCACCGCGCTGTCTCGCGCGGCCCTCGGGCTGGCGAAATCGGTGCTCGGCTCGTTCCTGGTCATCACTCTCACGGCCCTGCTGCTGGAAGTCACCGACCAGCTCGCAGTCGGGATCGTGCAGGCCAGCGGGAACTCGATCCAGACGATGGGAACCCAGATCGGCCTGCTCGCCGTGGGCCTAGCCGGCATCAACCTGGCCGCCCCCGGCGTCGGCGCGATCCTGACGATCTTCCTCGCCGGCCTTGCCATCAGCGCCGCGGCGATCGTCTGGTTCTCCCTCCTGATCCGCAAAGCCCTGCTGCTCGTCGCCATCGTGTTCGGCCCCGTCGCCCTCGCCGGGGCGACCTGGGACGCGACGAAAGGCTGGTTCGCCAAGTGGGCAGCGTTCGTCGTCGCCCTGATCTTCTCCAAGCTCGTGCTGGTCGTGATCTTCCTCGTCGCCATCGGCCAGGTGTCCAAGCCCATCGAAGCCGACCTCGCCTCGATCAGCGACCCGATTGCCGGGGTCGTGCTCATGTTCATCGCCGCGTTCGCGCCCTACATCACCTACAAGTTCCTCAGCTTCGTCGGCTTCGACATGTACCACGCGATGAGCTCCGAGCAGGAGGCAAAGTCCGCGCTCAACCGGCCCGTCCCCGTCCTCACAGCCCCGTCCGGGGACAGCGCCAAGAAGGTGCTCGACGGTGGCTCCGGCGGAAAGGGCGGGGGCGGCAAAGGCGGCGGCGGGAACCCGACACCACCCTCCACCGCAGGCACAACCGCCAGCGCGGGCTCGGGCACCGCCGCGACCGGCGGTGGTGCCGCCACCTCCGCCGGGGCGGGTGCCGGATCAGGCGCCGGTGCCGGTGCGAGTGCCGGGGCGGGGGCTGCGGCGGGCCCGGTCGGTGCCGCGGTGGTCGTCGGTGCCGCGGTCGTCAAGGGCGCCGCGACCGCCGGCCCGAAGCTCGGCGGAGCGGTCGGCGGTGCCGCCGAGAGCCACGCGGGCGCCGCGACGGAGCAGGTGTCCCCGCCGCCCGTCCCGCCGGCGCACACGAGCAGCCCCGCACCATCGTCGACACCCGTCACGCAGTCGCCGCGACGCTCGGCCCCGCCGCCGGCGCCGTCGTCCCCGACCAAGCCCTCAGCGAAGGAGTAGACCGATGGCGACCAGCACTCACAGCGACTACCCGCTGAGCCCCGTGCAGTTCTCCCGCCTCACCAAACGGGGCATCCTGCTCGGCCTGTCCCTGCCGCAGCTCATCGCGCTCGGCATCGCAATCCTCACCGTCGTCGCCTCCCTCTACACCGCCGGCGGCATGGGCCTGGCATGGACCTCACCCCTGTGGGCCGGGGCGGCGCTGGTCGCGGTGATCCCCGCCGGCGGCCGCAAGGTCATCGAGTGGGCGCCGATCCTGACCCGCTGGATCGCCCGCACCTACCTCGGCCAGCTCCTCTACCGGCGCCGGATCATCAAGCCCCGACCCGCCGGCACCCTCGCCCTGCCAGGGGACGCCGCGAGGCTGCGCGAGTGGGAGGACTCCGAGACCGGGGCGGCGATGATCCACGACCCGCACGCCCAGACGCTCACCGCGATCCTCGGGGTGAGCCATCCGGCGTTCGTGCTCCTCGATCCGGGCGAGCAACAGCGCCGCGTCTCCGGGTGGGGGCGCGTGCTCGCCGCCGCCTGCCGCTCCGGGCGGATCGCCCGCATCCAAGTCTCCGAGCGCACCCTGCCCGACTCCGGCACCGGGCTCGCGGAGTGGTGGCGGCAGCACGGCACAGACGACGGCTCCTGGACGGCGACGACCTACGCCGAGCTCATCGACCGCGCCGGCCCCGCCGGGGAACGACACGCGACCACTATCTCGCTCGCCCTGGACATGAAGGCCGCCGCCCGGCAGATCAGGACCGCCGGCGGCGGGATGCGCGGAGCCGCCGCCGTACTGCGCCAGGAGATGACGACCCTGACCACGGCGCTGCGCGCGGCGGAGCTGACCTCAACAGGGTGGCTCACGCCCGGCGAGGTCGCCGTGATCCTCCGCGGCGCCTACGACCCCGCCGCCGCTCCCGCCTTGGAGCGGCACGGCACGCTGGGCCGCGACCTCGCCACCGCCGGCCCGGTCGCGGTCACAGAGACTTGGGAGCGGCTGCGCTCCGATTCCGCGTTCCATGCGGTGCTGTGGATCAGCGAATGGCCCCGCTCACAGGTCTACCCCGGCTTCCTCGCCCCGCTCGTGCTCTCCAACGGCATCCTGCGAACCGTCGCCCTGCACTACACGCCCGTCCGCGCCGATCAGGCCGCCCGCGACCTGCGGAAGAAGAAGACCGAGCTCATCAGCGACGCCGCCCAGCGCCGCAAGATCGGCCAGGTCGAGGACGCCTCCGCCACCGCCGAGCTCGATGACATCCTCCAACAAGAAGCCGATCTGACCGCCGGGCACGGCGTCCTGCGCGTTTCCGGCCTCGTCTCCGTCTCCGCGCCGACCGTCGATGAGCTCGACGCCGCCGTGTCCGCCATCGAACAGGCCGCGATCCAAGCCTCCTGCGAAACCCGCCTGCTCTCCGGTCAGCAGGCGGTCGCGTTCACCGCCGCGGCGCTCCCGCTGTGCCGACCCGTCTGAGCGGGCGCACCTGCCCTGTGACCCAATCCCGATGAGCGAGGAACCCGATCATGCCGACCTATCACGACCCGATCCTCGACGGGAGGGAAGCCTCCGAGGCGCTAGGCGGGCTTGCTGAGGCAACCCGCAACCTCTTCGACCCGGGTGAGACTCACGTCGTCACCACAGAACTCCTCTCGGCGGTGGCGACGCTGCGGCAAGTTGTCGACCAGCTCGCGGGCACGCACATCCTGTTCCGTGTCTTCGCGCACGACAACGAGCGCAACCACATGGCCGGGGCGACCGCGGCACTGGCGGCCGCCGATGAGCTGCACCAAGCCGGAACCCTGCTCGACGCGGTGCATGAGCGGCTGACCGCGGCGGTGTCGCACTCGGCAGGGATCGTCTGGCACGAAGTCCCGGCAAGGCTCGAATCGCCGCCGACGCCGACGCCGCTGTCACCGACGCCGAGCGCACAGTCTGACGAGGCCGCCGCCGAGTGGCGGTGGATCAACGTGGTGTTCCTCCAAGGTGACGTGGCCGACAAGGTGCTGGACATCATCGACCGCGATGGGGCTGACGCCGCGATCGCGTTCCTATCTGACTTCGACTACGGCTCCGAAACCACCGAGGCGGCGCTCGAGAACGGTTATGTCTATGCCCGTCCGCCGGCGGGGACCCTTGACCGCACCGTGACCCAAGGCGACTACACGCTCGTTCACAACCCGTTTGCCGGGTACGTGTCCCTCTACCGCCGGTTCGGCACCACGCCCGATGATGCCCCCGAGCCCAGAGGCGTCCACCCGTTGGTGAACGCGGTGATC
This sequence comes from Microbacterium sp., assembly GCF_047602155.1. GTDB lineage: Bacteria > Actinomycetota > Actinomycetes > Actinomycetales > Microbacteriaceae > Microbacterium. The sequence continues at coordinate 2,624,418 of NZ_JASGHZ010000001.1, forward strand.
GACCACCACGCCAAGCAGCAAGACCCTTCAGCGGCGGCGCGGTCAGACCGCGGTGTGCGAGGGCAGGCCGCGGGCGCGGACTGGTTCTCCGCACGCCCGGGCACATCGTCAGTTCCGGGTCGGGGGCTCTCGCTGTGACCAGTCATGAGGATGAAGGGCGTCTGCACACCAGTGTTCTCGTCGGCCCCGAGGGCGAGCGCCGCCGGCACCGCAAGGCGCGCCAGCACGCCGCGGCGAGGGTCGAGGCCGACGCCCGCCAGGCTCGCAAGGTCGAGGCGAAAGCGAAGTGGGAGGCGGAGCAGACCGAGCGCCGAGCCACCACCTACCTGCCTGCCGCCGGCGAGCCGGGGCCGGCGGCGCTTCGCACGCCGGGACGGTTCCGATTGCCGAAGCATCAGGACACCTCCGCGACGCTCGCCGGGCAGTACCCGTTCCTCGCGGAAGGCGGCCTCGGCAGCCAAGGGGTCTTCGTCGGGCAGGACCTCTACTCCGGCGGAAGTTTCGTGTTCGATCCGTGGGTGCTGTACCAGCGCGGGATCATCACCGCCCCGAATATCGTGCTGGCTGGGATCGTGGGCAGCGGGAAGTCCTCGCTGGCGAAATCGCTCTACACCCGGTCAATCCCGTTCGGTCGCCGCGTCTACGTCCCCGGCGACCCGAAGGGCGAGCACACGGCCGTCGCGGAAGCCGTTGGCGGCCGAGCGATCGTGCTCGGGCATGGCATGTCCAATCGCCTCAATCCGCTCGATGAAGGGCACCGGCCGTCCACGGTGTCGGATGTCGAGTGGGACACGCAGGTCGCCGCCCGCCGCCGTGATCTGATCGGCGCGCTCGCGGAGACGGTGCTGGACCGGGCGCTGTCGCCGTTGGAGCACACCGCCATCGACATCGCCCTGCGCGACGCGGTGCGCAGCGCGGAGGTGCCGATCCTCCCAATGGTCGTCGACCGCATTCTCGCCCCGAACCCCACCGACGATGACGACGGCCGTCTCGCGGAGGACGGCCGCCTCGTCGGCCATGCCCTGCGCCGCCTGGTCGCTGGGGACTTGCAGGGCTTGTTCGACGGGCCGAGCACGGTTCGCTTTGACCCGTCGCTGCCGATGGTGTCGCTCGATCTGTCCCGCGTGGCCGAGAACGCCACGCTCATCTCCGTCCTGATGACCTGCTCCTCGGCGTGGATGGAATCGGCCCTGACTGACCCCGCTGGTGGGCAACGCTACGTCATCTACGACGAGGCATGGCGACTGATGGCCTACCCGAGCCTGCTGCGCCGGATGGACGCCCAATGGCGGCTGAGCAGGCACTACGGGATCAGCAACATGTTGGTGTTCCATAAGCTCTCCGACCTCGACAACGTGGGCGATGCCGGGACCGCGATGCGGGCGCTCGCGTCCTCCCTCCTCGCGAACGCCGAGGTGCGGATCGTCTACCGGCAGGAGCCCGACCAGCTCGGCTCCACCGCCGCAGCCCTCGGACTCACCGGCACCGAGCAGAAGCTCCTCCCAGGGCTCGGCACCGGGCAGGGGCTCTGGCGCATCAAAGACAGAAGTTTCGTCGTCCAGCACCAGCTCCATCCGTCCGAGCTCGCCGTATTCGACACGACCAGCCGTATGACCAGTGGGAACCGTTCGGGAGGTGAGGCATGATGGCCCGCCCGAGGTATCGGCGCACGCCCGACGATGAGCCGCAGCAGGGAATCCCGGAGATGCCCGCCGTGCTCCCGCACGTCGTCATGGTCATAGCTCAGGACGGCACGATGACCGTCACCGTCGACGGGGTGCCGCATACGCCGGAACCGTTCGCCCCGCCGTGGCGGCGCGAGTCCTTCGCGCACGTCCTGGATCAGCTCTCCACCCGGCACCGATCCCCGCTGCGCGTCGAAGTGCGCGAAGCGGACGGCACCGTGTTCACCGACATCATCACGTTCGCCCGTCGGCGCCGACCCGAGCCCGAGACACCCGCCGAGCTGGCTCCGAAGGCGTCCGCGCTGCCGGAGTTGGTGGCGATGCACGGGGAAGGCTTCGTGCCCGGCGAGGACGTCGCGGTCGCCGTCGTCATCGCTCACGGCGACGCCGGGCCAGACGGCACCATGCGCGGCCTACTCACCGGCGACCAGCTCGCCACTAGCCCCACCCGCGAGGTCATCCTGCTCGGCCGTGTCTCCGGGGCACTCACCATCGGTCACCCCGAATGAGCACCCCGCGCCCGACAGGCTCCCTCGGGGATGAGCTGAGCAACCTCGGCATCGGCCTCCTCATCGGCGCCGCGATCCTCGCCGCCATCCTCCGCGGCGCAGGCTCCGTCGCGGCTTGGATCACCGGCACCGCCGAGCCTGCGGGCGGCATCGACGCCGGGCTCGGGGTGCTGCTCCATCCCGCCGACCCAGCGGTGCCGCTCGGCGCGCCAGGACTCAACGCGGTCGCGTACTGGATCACCGCCGGCGTCCTGGTCATCGGCACCGGCGTACTCAGCTGGTGGGGTTGGCACCTCATCCGGGAGCAGGGCCGCCAGGTCAAGGCCGACCCGTACCGCATCACCGGGATCGCCACCCGAGGCGAGGTCACCAAGGCCGCGTCCGAGACGGCGCTGCTGCGCCGCGCCGGGCACCTGCGGCCCTCCCTCTCCAAGCCGACGCCACAGGAAGTCGGCTACCGGATCGGGGCCTCGCGCGGGGGTAACGTGTGGGCCTCCGTCGAGGACTCGATCCTCCTCATCGGGCCACCCCGTTCGGGGAAGGGCGCGCACGTCGTCATCAACTTCATCCTCGACGCGCCCGGCGCGGTCGTCACCACGAGCACCCGCCCCGACAACCTCACCGCGACACTCCGGGCGAGGCAGAAGATCGGGCCGGTCGCCGTGTTCGACCCGCAACATCTCGCCGAGGGAGTACCGGCTGGGCTGCGGTGGTCGCCCATCCGAGGCTGCGAGGGCCCGCTGACCGCGATGATCCGAGCCACCGGGCTCGCCGCCGGCACCGGCCTGTCCGCCGGCGGCGTCGAGGGCGGCGGCTTCTGGGAGGGCAAGACCCGCACCGCGCTCCAAGCCCTGCTCCACGCCGCCGCGCTGGACAAGCGCCCGCCGGGCGAGCTGTTCCGATGGACCCTCGACCCCTCGGCGGCGGCCGACGCGGTGGCGATCCTCACCGCCAACCCGAACGCCGCGACCGGATGGGCCGAGTCGTTGCAGGCGATGATCGACTCCGACCCGAGAACCCGCGACTCCATCTGGCAGGGCGTATCTCTAGCCCTGGCCGCGCTCGCAGACCCTCGTGTGCTCGACGCGGTGAGCCCGAGAGAGGGCGAGAGCTTCGACCCCGAAGCGTTCCTCCGCGCCCGAGGCACCCTCTACCTGCTCGCCACCGGGGCCGGCGCGAACAACTCCGCCGCCCTGGTCGCGGCGTTCGTGGAAGACCTCGTGGAAACGGCCCGCCGCATCGCCGCAACCAGCCCCGGCGCCAGACTCGACCCACCCCTGCTCCTCGCGCTCGATGAGGTCGGAAACCTCGCCCCCTTGCCGTCGCTGCCGACCCTCATGGCCGAGGGCGGCGGCACCGGAATCACCACCATGCCGGTCTTGCAGTCGCTCGCGCAGGCGCGGGAGAAGTGGTCGGAGAACGCCGCCGGAGCGATCTGGGACGCGAGCATCGTGAAGATCATCCTCGGCGGCGCCTCCAACTCCAAAGACCTGCACGACCTGACCACGCTCATCGGTGAGCGCGACGAGGTGACCGACTCCACCACGGTCGGCGATCACGGCTCCCGCTCCGCGCAACGCTCCATCCGACGGGTGCCGATCATGCCGCCCGACACGATCAGGACCCTCCCGTTCGGCACCTCCCTCGTGCTGCTGCGGGCCGCACCGCCCATCGTCACGAGGATGCGCGCCTGGACTGACAGGGGTGACGCGGCCGAGCTCCGAGCGGATCGCGCGGGCATCGAGGCGCTGTTCGAGCGTCGTTCCACGGACTGAGTGAGAGCACCTGCCTGGTAGAGCAACCTCACCGAGGGGTTGCCACGAGTGCCAGGAGGACGGGCCAATGGCTATCCGCACCTACATGTCGTTCTCGGGATACGTCGCAACCGAGCCGGACACGAAGCCGACCCAGGACGGCACGCCGCGCTTCTGGGCGCGCGCCGGTCAGCGGCAGGGCCGCCGAGAGCAGGACGGGAGCTTCACGAAGCTGCCCACTCAGTACATGCCCATCGTCGCGTTCGGCGATGCCGCCGAGGAAGCCGCGGCGCTGCTCGCCAAGGGCGCCAACTTCACCGCCGAAGGGCGCATCCGTCCGATCAAGTACGTCAGGGACGGCAAAGCAATCGAAGGCGAGGAGTTCGAGGTCTGGAAGATCGGCCGTCGTCGCAACGACGCTGACCGATCCGCGCGACCCGACGAGACGATGAGCGCCGATGCGCCGACCGAGAGCACGAGGCGCAGCCGGGACGTGCCCTCCGAGTTCGCGTCTCCGGCCGTGTCCCGACAGGGCGCGGCCGCGCTGGCGATGTGAGCCGACGATGACCGACGACAAGAACCCTCCCGAGCAGGACGAGGCCGTGCCTCCCGGCGACGATCCTGCGGACGGCTTCGGAGAGCCGCTGCTGCCCGAACCGCCCCACCCGATCAACTGGAACCTCCTCACATCGGCCGAGGCCGAGGCCGAGTGGCTGGAACTCAACAAGTGGACCGACTGGCTCCGCCGCACCTACGGCCTGCCCGCCTCCGTGCTGCCGCCCTTCTGGCACCGGCACCCCGAGCTCGTGTGGGAGCTCAGCGCCCTGCATCTGCACTGGCTCGCGGCCTACGACCCCGAGCAGAACGCCTCGGCCCCGCTGGGCTGGCATCGTGACTTCGCGGACGCCCGACAGCGGCTCCGCGATTGGGTCGCGGCCTGCGGCACACGTCTGGACCGGGACCGGCCCACCCGTCAGACCGCATGGCCTGGAGAAGACCCGACCGAGCCCGTCGAGGACCGAATCATCGAGAACCGCGATCAGGACTTCGTGCAGTTCGTCCTCGATGACGTGGAGGCCCGCCGCCAGGCCGAGGAGGCGTTCTACGCCGGCTTCGATCCAGAAACGGGGGAGTTTCGATGAAGGAATCGACCTCATCGGCGCCGGGCGATCGACTGCTGCGCACTGATGAGGTCGCGGCGTGGCTGTCGGTGTCGAAGTCCACCTTGGTGCGCTGGCGGCAAGCCGGGGAAGGCCCTGCGGTCTACTGGCTTGCAGAGGGGGTGCCACGCTACCGCGCCGCTGATGTTGAGGTCTGGCTTGCTGCGAGAACAGCAGCGAGCACCCGGGCGCCGCGAAGGGGAAGCGCTCATGCCCGCACGTCGCGGTGACAAGTGGGAAGGGCGGCTAAAGGTCGGTGGTCGTGTTGTTGGCACTCGACGTTTCGACACAAAGCGGGCCGCCGTGGAGTGGGAACGCCGACAGCGCACAACGGTTGATGAGCACAACTACGACCCGAGCACCAGAAAGATCGCCGTCGAAACGCTCCTTGCCGAGTGGCTAGAGCAGCGGGAAGGTCGTGTCAGCGAGACGACGCTGAAAACAGACCGCTTCCTCCTGCCAACGGAAGGTCAGCTCGCCGGCACCAGCCGCAGCGAGCCCGTACTGCCACTGTGGTTCCGCAAGTTGCAAGTAGGGAAGGTGAACGCCAACTCGATCCAAAAGTGGCAGGACGATCTTGGCAAGCGTGGCCTCGTCGCGACGACCGTCGGCCGCTACCGCACGTCACTGTCGTCGTTCTTCAGTTGGTGTGTCGCCGAGGGATTCATCCCGAGAAACCCGGTCGCATCCACACCGCCGCCGAAAGATCGCCGTGCCCGTGAGGACATGCGGCCACTACCTGCGCCCGAGTTCACAAACGTCGTGGACGAGGCCACCGCACTGAGTCCGGTCTGCGGAGACCTGGTGCTCGTCCTCGGTCGCACCGGACTGCGCTGGGGTGAGCTCCGAGCAATGCAAGTGCGCGACTTCACCGAGACTCCGATGCCGATGCTGCACGTCATTCGCAACCAGCCCGAAGGGTCTGCGCTCAAAGCGCCGAAGTCGGGCAAGACTCGCAAGCTTCCGATCCCTGACTACCTCGTGCCGGTGATGCGCCGCTTCGCCGCCGGAAAGCAGCCCAACGAACTGCTGTTCACCAGCGCGCGGGGCGCGATGCTCTACCGCACCTCGTTCGTTCGCGCGACGAACTGGGAGGTCACGGGTCGCGGGCGTACCCTCCACGACCTGCGGCACACTGCCGCCTGTGAATGGCTCATCCTAGGTGTGCCGCTGACCACCGTTCAGGCGTGGCTCGGACACGGCTCCATCCAGATCACGGCCCGCTATCTGCACCATCTTGGCGACTACGCCGACCGTGCTGCGCTCGACGTGCTCAACAAGACCGCACCGAAGGCGCTCACGAAGCGGGCACGCAAGCTGCCCGACCTCAGCAGCTTCGGCGCGGGCGCCGCCAGCGGCCATGCTGCGAGTCATTCGCGCGGCCTCAGCCGGTAGACCGCTTTTCCGATCGAGAGGCGCGACGGCTCGGGGTGGTTTTGGGGTGATTCTGCGGGCACTCTCCGCCGAGCCGCACCACCTGAGAACAAGAGAACCCCTGGCATGACCAGGGGTTCTCTGTGGTGGGCGATACCGGACTCGAACCGATGACCTCTTCCGTGTGAAGGAAGCGCGCTACCAACTGCGCCAATCGCCCGTGGCCGCTTGCGGCCGAGACTCGATGCTACCGGATGCCGGGCCTCCAGACGAATCGTTGGTCGTGCGCCCGGCAGGCGCACACATTTCCCAGGCGCATGTGGCCCACATCTCGGGGCTGCAAGGGGCCACGTGCGACAGTGGAACTGGCGGAATAGCTGCCAGCATCCACTCCCCTGACGCGGGTGGCTCTCATGCCGAGGGCAACCGGGCCGTCTGCGACGGCGGAGCGGCCGGCAGTGATGGCTTCCACGACACCACGGAATGTGACACGCGCGGAGCCCGTTCGGTTTTGCACTTCACGATTAGTGGACTAAAGTCGATCAAGCGCCCGGGGCAACCAGGGAGCACGCGGATGTAGCGCAGTTGGTAGCGCATCACCTTGCCAAGGTGAGGGTCGCGAGTTCGAGTCTCGTCATCCGCTCGAGTGCGGGGGTCTCTTCCAAGAGATCACGCCGTGGGGTTCGAACCACACACGGTGGCGTGGCCGAGCGGCTAGGCACCGGCCTGCAAAGCCGTTTACACGGGTTCGAATCCCGTCGCCACCTCGTATGACAACTGAACAGCCCTGAACGGGCGCGATTGGCGCAGCGGTAGCGCGCTTCCCTGACACGGAAGAGGTCACTGGTTCGATCCCAGTATCGCGCACCACCAAAAAGCCCCCGGGGTCACCCCGGGGGCTTTCGTTTCTCACCCAACGGCTGAGCGCCCGGCTCAAGAGTTCGTCGGCGCTCTCGTCACCGAACGAGATAGGTGAAGTAGTTGCCCAACTTCTCGAGTGCCGCGTCGGACAACTCCGGATGGCGCTCCTGCACCGCGAACCGCACGTCAGCCCCGATCTCGACGAGCGTCTTTCCGGACATATCAATCGGGAGCTTCATGGTCTCGGTCAACAGGGCACGAACCCGCTGCCGCGCATCCGTCGACCCATATCGCACCGTGAATTCCTCGTCGTTGCTACCCGGGTAGTGCTTCAGGTAGATGACGATGGCGTCGCTCAGATCCTCGATCACAATCCCCCGCCGTGCGCGGCGCTCAGTTCGCCGAGCCCGCGTTGGCGCGCTCAATCTCTGCGAAGAGCCGCTCGGTCTCGCGTTTCTGGTCGGCGACGGTCACGGTGGACTGCGCCGGCACCGCTGCAAAGGTGTCCACGACGCCGACGACACCCTCAATGCCCCACCGATACGCGGTCAAGCCGCCACCCTGATCGCGCGCCATGCCGCTCGGCCACACATCGGGCTGCGCACCGGCCACCCCGACGTGCCAGCCCTGCTCGTCGAGCACCTCGCGCACCACGCAGAGCGCTTCGAAGGCATCCCCGCCGTCAGCCTCCACCGTGCGAATGCCGTCGACACGATCGACACCGTCCAAGTGTCGCCTTCAAGACTCCACGACACGGATGCCGACGCGACCACGCCCTCGCGCGTGGCTTCCACGAACTGCGGGCTCTGAATCATGATGAGAGCACTTCCGACGGCTCAAGCACGGCGGACGCCGGCTCGCCGGGGTTCAGCACGATGCGCACGCCATCGGGAAGCGCGCGCGCCAACTCGCCTCCCTTGACGACGCGGTTGTCCGGGTGGCCCGAGGCCCGGGCCCGAGCGGCGTCGCTGTACGAGTACACCACTTCGCCGCCATCGAGCGCTGGGGCGACGAAGAATCCGCCGCCATCTCGGTCGAAGACGATCACCTCCGCCCCGGCGAACTCCCGGTACAGGCGCTCGGACGGCAGATACCCTGTCAGAACGAGTTGCAGAGTGCGCTCCAGCGCGGTCGTGGGCTCGACCCATCCCCGCGCCTGAGGCGTGGGACGGTACCGTGGATTTGGCATGAACTCACTGCCGATCTCGCCAGCCTCGTCCGATTGCCAGGCCCCGACGATCCCCTCCGGGGGAACATTCTCGGAGCCCGCGAAGCCCGGATCCAGCGCGTAGACCCACGATCCGGGGTGGGCTTTGGCTTCCTCGCGCAGCGCCGCAGTGATGGGAGGCGCCGGACGCGGCGGGGTCGCATCCGTGTCGGCCGGTTCGGTATCGATATCGGTCACCTCGCACCCCCATGGTTCGGGTTGGGAATCCATGTGCCGAGGTTACCTCCCGGCAGTACCGGGTGCGCGCCCACGACATCCTTCGCATCGATGCCGCCCTGAAAGGCGATTTCATGCTCGGGCGCATACGACGAGGGGTTGAACGGACCGTTGGGCATGGTCGCGTCGACGGTGTATCGGTAGGCGGAAGTTCACATCGACGATCACCTTGATCTTCAAGGCGGTGATCGCCCCGCGGCGGCTACGGTGCGCGGCGACTCAGACGATGATGGGGAGAACTCGCCATCGTCGTCTGAAGAGCTCAGCGCCAGTTGTAGGTGAACATCCACCGCAGCGCGTTCAGTGCATCGGCAGATAACTCGGGGTGGCGCCGAGCGAGGATATGCTCCGCTTCGTCGCCGCCGTCGGAGAGCGTGCGCGATGACCAATCGATTTCGATCGACATCATCTCTGTCTCCACAGCCCGCACCCATGCAAGCAGCGTGTCACCATCGGCATCCGCGAGCTCTCGGACCGCATCGTCATCACTGAGCGGAAACGGGGAACGCCCCTTTCCCACATGCTGAATGAGCGCTCGGCTCAAGAGTTCGTCCATAACCCCACTCGACTCGGTTCACGACCCGACGACCTCCGACGCCTGACGCGCGCGTCAGTCAGAAGTCATCGGAGTCCGCGGCTGCCGCACGCTTTGCATGAAGCGCTGCCTGAGACCGACGAGCGCGGGCAACCTGGCGAAGCTTCAGTAGCACGTAGTCGAGAGCGTCAGACTCGTCGACAAAGGTCTTGACCGTGGTCTCGAACGGCTGCGCACGTTCGTCGACGAGGTACGCCGTCCAGCCATCGCCACGTCGTTCCAGCACAACCGCGTCGAGCTGAAGCCGCCCCACGCCGTTCAACACCGGCACATCGAGGTGCTCGTCCTCGACGATCTGCATCAGTTCGGCAAGATTCAGGAGAACATCACCGCCTGCTCTACGTGAACATCCGCCGCAACGCGCTGAGCGCGTCGAGAGAGAGCGGATGCCGAGCGGTCATCACTGTCCAGTGCGGCGCCCCGGGGGCAGACCCCGCAGTCCACGGTGGTACCTGGTCCCTTGACGTACCTTCGCGAGCACGTGTTCGATGGCTTCCGGCTCATTGTCGAAAGTGCGTACGGTCGAATCCAACCGTCCACCGCGCTCATTCGAAACGTAGACCAGCCATGAGGCGCCCTCTCTGTCGAGCACGACCCCTTCCGGCTGACGGGGACCGACGCCGTAGAGCAGAGGCTCGTCAAGATCCTCCGCACGCACGATCTGCCTGAGTTCCGTAATATCCATCAGCCGACCTCCCGCACCAATCCAAGCGTACTGAGCAACTCCACACTTACCGGAGGATGATCCTGAGCTGCACCACCGGGGCATCCAGCATCGCATCGATCACGGCGGGCAGGTGCCCCATCGCGATATCGACCGCCGCCGGACCGATCTTTCCCTGCAGCGCCGCCCCCGGGTCGTTGTTGAGGTGCCGGTCGCGTCACCGGACGAGATAGGTGAAGTAGTTGCCCAACTTCTTGAGTGCCGCGTCGGACAACTCCGGATGGCGCTCCTGCATTGCGAACCGCACGTCAGCCCCGATCTCGACGAGCGTCTTTCCGGACATATCAATCGGGAGCTTCATGGTCTCGGTCAACAGGGCACGAACCCGCTCACGCGCATCCGTCGATCCATATCTCGACGTGAATTCTTCGTCGTTGCTACCCGGGTACTGCTTCAGGTACATGACGATGGCGTCGCTCAAGTTCTCGGTCATAGTCCCCCCTCTCACTTGACCCGACTCGACAGCCCAGTATCCACGTTTATTTCGATGACGCTGGTGACGTTCTGATTGTCGAGTAGCCGCGGAACCTCAACAGTCTGCCAGATATTCCCGGGACGCAGATCGCTGCCAACAACGGCGTGAACCGTGCCGTTGGCATTCTCGGCGAACGCTGCAGAGGCGTCGGTCCAGAAACGCACGGACTCGCTATCCGCTTCGTTCCAGACCGGGAGCGGATCGACCCCGTTCGCCGCAAGCGTCTGCTCCAGGGTCTGCCCACCGCGCGCTGTCGCCATCTGCTCGGCTATTCCCGATCCCTCCGGACCGACGCCGTTACCGTTGAGGTCACGCCCGGACCAGTAGTAGGCCGTATCCGGGTCAGTCTTTGTAAGAATGCGAAGCTCATCCAGCGAAGGAAGGGTGCCCGGCTCGTAGGTGCCATCTGGCCGTGGCGGTGAGATCCGCGGGTGATCGGGCGTTTTTGGCGTATCGAGCGCATCGAAGTGGTCCTGTGCGCGGAGCTTCTTCACGATGTCGTCGAGTTGGTTGTCCATCGCGTCGAACAACTGGTGGAGCTTGTGTGTGAGTGAAGCGAAGCCGGTCAGTCCTGCCTGCTTGAGCTCGCGGAAGACGGATTTCAGGGCGCTCACGAGTCTCCTCCGAAGTCGAGGGCGGAGAACTCCGCGAAGAACGTCGAGGTCACGCTTTGGATGTCGGCGGAGTGCAGCTTCATCGTCGCCTGCGCGTCCTCCAGTGCGGCCAGGTCCGCGTGGAACTCGTCCGAGTCTCCCACGGCGCCTTCCACCAGCGGGGCGTCGAGGATCGCATCGATCACCGCAGGAAGGTGCTCGGCGAGGGGTTCGATCGCCATCGGCGCGACCTGCCCGATCAACTGCTCGACGGCGATATCGACGGCCGCGTTGAGCAGCTTCTTCTTGATCAGCAGCATCGGCCCGGCCCCGGCAGCGGTGATCGGGTTGGTGAGCATCGCGATCAGGGTGGCCAGGGTGGTGGTCACATCGACGATCACCTTGATCTTCAACGCGGTGATCGCCCCTGCACCGACCTCCATCGCCATAGCGGCGGGCGACATGATGTCGACCAGTTTCTGCAGGTTCTGCGATCGGTTCGTGTTCCACGCCGCGAGCGCCGCCGGACCGGTCTTTCCCTGCAGCGCCGCACCCAGGTCGTTGTTGACCTGCCGATCGACAGCCTGGATCACCTGCTCGAGATCCTGACCCAGGTTGCGCACCAGCGTGGCGCCCTTGGACACCTCGTCCTCATCGATGTCGGGCCACTCGAAGCCGAGCTTCTCCAATACCCACACGAGCTCATTGGGCAGCATCATCCCCACGGCGTTACCTCCTGCTCCCACCCTACGGGGCGCGGCGACTCAGCCACGATGGGGAGAACTCCCCATCGTCGTCTGAAGAGCTCAGCGCCAGTTGTCGGTGAACATCCGCCGCAACGCGCTGAGGGCGTCGAGAGACAGCGGATGCCGACCGGGCATCACTGTCCAGTGCGGCGCCCTCTCTGTCGAGCACGACCCCTTCCGGCTGACGGGGACCGACGCCGTAGAGCAGAGGCTCGTCAAGATCCTCCGCACGCACGATCTGCCTGAGTTCCGCAATGTCCATCAGCCGACCTCCCGCACCGAGCCAAGCGCACTGAGCGGTTCCGCCGGTAGGTGGCGCATCACTCGGGCGGATCTCCGGCGACGGGGGTCGCTACACCCGCAATTAAGCAACCCCACGCTTGCCGGAGGATGACCCTGAGCTGCACCACCTGAGCATCCAGAATCGCATCGAACACAGCGGGCAGGCGCTCGGCGAGGGGACATATCAATCGGGATCTCCACCGTCTCGGCCAACAGGTCACGAACCCGCTCCCGGTCATCCGTCGATCCGCATCCCGACGTGAACTCTTCGTCGTTGCTACCGGTTTGCGGACGTCGCGTTCTCGGCTATCCGTCGGGGCGTCGTGGCGGACTGCGGATGCTTCGGCAGCGTCGTGCGGCAAAGGGTCGGCGCTCCCCTCATCATCCGCAACCTGGTCATCGCAGCGATACTCGTTGCCGATGCGGTCGCTGGGCCTCAACAGCTGATCTGGGTCCAGAATCAGGTGCAGGTGCTGGTCATTCTCGGCGTTCTGGCGGTCTGCGGCGTTCTCTGGAGACTCTCACAACGGGCGCAAGCCCGCAAAGAGACGGCCGGCGAGGCATAGGCGCTCTGTGACGGTGGATTCTGGCCTGGCGCTCTGCAGGTGATTCAGCCTTCTCAGGTGTTCGCGAAGGCGTTGAGCGCGGGTCACTCCCCCGCGGCCCAGCCGTACCGCGCGTGCAACGCCTGGGCGACGACCGCGAAACGGTCGAGATCGAGCGCCGACGCCTCGCGGCGCATGCCGTCGGCGTGCACGCTGTACAGCTGGTCGATGTCGACCCACGACGGCCGGCCCTGCGAGTCCCACGACCCCGGCCCGATCGGCAGGAAGTCGCGGTCGCCGTCGTGGGCTTTGCTGGTGAGGCGCACGGCGTAGACGCGATCGGCATCCTGCCGCCCGATCACGAGCACGGGGCGGTCCTTCCCGCGCCCGTCGTTCTCCTGATAGGGCACCCACGTCCAGACGACCTCTCCGGCATCCGGATCGCCGTCGCGCTGCGGGGCGTACGTGATGCGCAGCCCGTCGCGACCGGGCGGATCGACCTCGCGCGTGGCGGACGAACCGCCCTGCCCCGGGCTGACCGCGAGGGATGCCGCGGCAGCCGCCCCGGCCTCCGCGCGCCCCGCGCGGGGCTGAGCCGTACGGGACTGGGCGGTCGCGCCCACGCCGAACAGGCCGGCGATGCCGTTGAGAAACCCGGGAAGACCGGTGAGGTTGCTGTTCTTGTCGCGCGCGGCCATGCAACGACCGTAGCAATCCCGCGCCACGCACGAAGGGCGCCGGGCCGAAGCCCGACGCCCTCGCGATGCGTGTCCTGCGGATTCAGTCGACGAGCGCGTAGCCCTCTTCACCGTGCACCACGGTGTCGATGCCGGCGATCTCGTCCTCGTTCTTCACGCGGAAACCGATCGTCTTCTCGATCGCGATGCCGATGATGTAGGCGACGATGAACGAGTAGGCGAGCACCGAGAACGCGGCGATCGTCTGAACGATCAGCTGGTCGGCGTTGCCGCCCAGGAACAGGCCCGTGTCGGTGGCGAAGAAGCCCAGGTACAGCGTGCCGATGAGGCCGCCGACGAGGTGGATGCCGACCACGTCGAGCGAGTCGTCGAAGCCGAGCTTCCACTTGATCTCGATCGCGAGCGCGCAGACGGCGCCCGTGATGGCACCGAGCAGCAGTGCCCACCCCGGTGCGAGGTTGGCGCACGAGGGGGTGATGGCGACGAGACCGGCCACGGCGCCCGAGGCGGCACCGACCGAGGTCGCCTTGCCGTCCTTGAGCTTCTCGACGAGAATCCAGCCGAGAATTGCGGCGGCGGTCGCACCGAGCGTGTTGAGGACGATCAGACCCGCGCCGCTGAAGTCACCGAGGAACTCGGCGCCGGCGTTGAAGCCGAACCAGCCGAACCACAGGATCGCGGCACCGAGCATGACCAGCGGCACGTTGTGCGGCTTCTGGATGCCCTTCTGGAAGCCGACGCGCTTGCCGAGCACGAGTGCGAGCGCCAGGGCCGCGGCACCGGCGTTGATGTGCACCGCGGTACCGCCGGCGTAATCGATGACCTCCGCCGACAGCCCCATCGAGGTGCCGAGGTTGAGGATCCAGCCGCCGCCCCAGACCCAGGCCGCGACCGGGAAGTAGACGACGGTCGCCCAGATGCCGGCGAAGATCAGCCACGCGCCGAACTTGGCGCGGTCGGCGATCGCGCCGGAGATCAGGGCGACGGTGATGATGGCGAAGGTGGCGCCGAAGGCGGTGCCGACGAGGGCTTCGCTGTCACCGGCGATGCCGGCCAGGCCGAAGTCGGAGAACGGGTTGCCGGAGAAGCTCCAGACGCCGTCGACGACTGACATGTTGGCGCCGTACAGAATCCACAGCACGGCGATCAGTCCGAGCGCGCCGAAGCTCATCATCATCATGCTGACGACGCTCTTGGCTTTGACCAGGCCGCCGTAGAAGAAGGCGAGTCCGGGGGTCATGAACAGCACCAGTGCGGTGGCCGTGATCGCCCAGGCGAATGCTCCTGTGTCCATTGGGTGTAACCTCACGTGTTTCGAGTGATGGGACACAGCTTCCGGATTTCGGGTCGGGAGGCTGCCCTGCCAGCATCGCGAGACTTGGTTTCCATCCGGGTACGACAGACATGTCCGGCAGGTTACGTCCCGGCCTGCACCGTTACGATCACGTTTCGCGAAGGGTGGAATCCCCCGCGAAGGGCATCACGAATGCGTCAGAGCGACCAGGCGCGAGATCGCGCGCAGGTACTTCTTGCGGTAGCCGCCGGCCAGCATGTCGGCGCTGAACACCCGGTCGATGACCTCCCCCGTGGCCCGCACTGGCACCTGCGCGTCGTAGGCGCGGTCGACGAACGCGACGAACCGCAGGGCGGCCGACTGGTCGTCCAGCGTCACGACGTCGCGCAGTCCGATCGTGTCGACCCCCGCGATGAGCCGGAGGTAGCGTGACGGATGCACGGTGGCAAGGTGCCGCACGAGGTCGCCGAAGGCGTCGTCCGAGGTGACGCCGTCGGTCGCGGCATCCGCGATCGCGGCCCGGTACGCCGCAGCGTCGAGCGCGATCGCGTGTCCGTCGAGGGCGCGCTGGCGATAGTCGGTGCCGTCGATGCGGATGGTCTCGAAGCTCGCGGCCATCGCGTGGATCTCGCGCAGGAAGTCCTGCGCGGCGAAGCGGCCCTCGCCGAGCGCGTTCGGCGGCGTGTTCGAGGTCGCCGCGAGCCGGGTGCCGGTCGGGACGAGCTCGCCCAGCAGCCGCGTCATGACCATCGTGTCGCCGGGGTCGTCGAGCTCGAACTCGTCGATGCACAGCAGGTCGGCGCCGCGGAACAGCTCGACGGTCTTCTGGTATCCGAGCGCGCCGACCAGCGCCGTGTACTCGATGAACGAGCCGAAGTATTTCCGGCGGGCGGGCACGGCGTGGTAGATCGCGGCCAGCAGGTGCGTCTTGCCGACGCCGAAGCCGCCGTCGAGATAGACGCCCGGCTTCAGCTCCGGCGCCTTCTTCGGCCGGCGGAACAGGCCACCGCGCTCGGCCGGCGCCCCCGGGCGGCTGAAGGCGACGAGCAGATCCTTCGCCTCCTGCTGCGACGGATAGGCCGGGTCGGCGCGGTAGGTCTCGAACGTGGCGCCGTCGAACTGCGGCGGCGGGACGAGGGCCGCCACCATTTCGGGGCCGGTGACCTCGGGATGCCGGTCGGCCAGCTGCACGGTCGTCACTGCGACGCTCCCTCGGTCGGGGCGAGGTCGTGCGCGCGCAACCAGTCGCCGATGGCGTCGGTCCAGCGCTGCTGGTCGTAGTTCCAGAGCTTCGTGTGCCGTGCCGTCGTGAACGCCTGAAGCTCGACGAGATCGGGCCGCGTCTGGGCGAGCCGGTGCGACGCGCTGGAGGGCACGAAGCCGTCGTCGTCGCTGTGCAGGATGAGGATCGGATGCCGGAGCTCCCCCGCGCGCGCGACGATGTCGAGCCGGTCGAACGGAATCGGCCCCTCCGCGCCGGTGGCGGGCGTCGTCCAGTCGGCGCGCAGCGCGCCGATCGCGAGACCCGTGACGGGCGCGGGCACGCCCAGAGCCTTGCCCTGGAACGTGAGGACGGTGCGCCAGTCGATGACCGGCGAGTCGAGGATGACGCCGGCGATGAGCTCGCGGTGCGCCGAGCTGAGCGAGGTCTGCAGGGCGATCGCGCCGCCCATCGACCAGCCCATGAGCGCGACGCGCCGCGCCCCGTGACGGCGCGCCCAGCCGATCGCGGCGTCGACGTCGCGCCACTCCGTCGCCCCCAGCGCATAGCTCCCGGCGCGCGTGCGCGGCGCTTCGCCGTCGTTGCGGTAGGAGACGAGCAGCGAGGCGATGCCGAGGGCGTGGAACACCGGCACGGCCCGCAGGCACTCGGTCCGCGTCGTGCCGCGCCCGTGAATCTGGATGACCCAGGTGTCGCTGTCCTCCGCGGGGAAGAGCCAGGCCGGGCAGGCGCCGATCGCGGCGTGCACGTACTCGGTCGTGAACGGCAGATGCAACTCCTCCGGGCGCGCGTAGTACCAGCCGCTGAAGGCGGCATCCGCCGAGATCGACGAGTCCGCCGTCACCTGGGTGAGAAGCTTGCGCTTGACGGTCTCCGCGTCGCTGGAGAGCACCGAGCCGACCTTGACATAGCCCGCCGTACCGCCCGTGATCAGTCCGTACCGGCCCGGCAGCACCGTGTCGGGCGTGCGCGCGAGGGTGATGGTCTGGGCGGGGACGTCGATGTCGATGATCCGCGTGTCGGCGGGGCGCGCGGCGGGCGTGATCACCCGGCGGGCCATGCGCACGACGAGCAGGGCGAGCAGCGCCGACGTCGCCGCCAGCATCGTGGACAGGACGAGAGCGGCCGTGCGCAGGAGAATATGCAGGGTCGCCGTGCGCTCGAATCGTGAGCCGCCGGAAACGGCGCGCCTGGATGCCTTCATCGTGGGTTCATTCTAGTGTGAGACCGTGGATGAAGCCCGTCCCCCTCTCGCCTCTGCGACCTTCGGCGACGTCGCCGATGCGTTGCGCGCGATGGAGTTCCGCACCGATTTCACGGTCCGCGAGATCGCCGCGCCCACCTCGCTCGCCCCGGACGCGATCGCCTTCGCCGGCGATGTGCGGCCGGATGCCGACGGCCTCGACTCCGAATACGGCACCGGGCGGTTCATCCTGCTGCACGACGCCGCCGCACCCGACGCCTGGAACGGGCCGTGGCGCATCGTGTGCTTCGCGCAGGCGCCGCTGGAGCCGGAGATCGGGATCGACCCGATGCTCGCGGACGTCGCCTGGTCGTGGCTCGTCGACGCCCTGGCCACGCGCGGCGCCGACTTCCACTCCGCGTCGGGCACGGCGACGAAGACCCTGTCGAAGGGATTCGGCTCGCTGGCCGCCGAGGGCGACGGCGCGCAGATCGAGTTGCGCGCGTCGTGGTCGCCCGCAGGCGATCTCACCGCCCACGTCGCCGCGTGGGCGGAACTGGTGTGCATGCTCGCGGGGCTGCCGCCCGGGTCGGAGGGCATCGCCGTGTTCGGCGGGCAGCGCAGAGGTGGTCGTGGCTGAATACGACGTCATCGCCGACGCCGCTGGTCTCGCCGACGCGGCGCGGCGCCTCGCGGCAGGCACCGGGCCGGTCGCCGTCGACGTGGAACGCGCGTCGGGGTTCCGCTACTCGCAGCGCGCATATCTGATCCAGGTGTTCCGGCGCGGTTCCGGGGTGTTCCTCCTCGATCCCCCGGCGATCGGCGACCTCACCGCGCTGCAGGAGGCCATCGGCGACACGGAGTGGATCCTGCACGCCGCGAGCCAGGACCTGCCCTCGCTGCGCGAAGACGGGCTGGAGCCGCCGAGCATCTTCGACACCGAGCTGGCGGCGCGACTGCTCGGACACGAGCGGGTCGGGCTCGGGGCCGTCGTGGAGGACACGCTCGGCATCACGCTCGCGAAGGCGCACTCGGCCGCCGACTGGTCGACGCGGCCGCTGCCGCAGCCGTGGCTGGAATACGCGGCGCTCGACGTGCTGTACCTCGTCGACGTGTACGACGCCCTGGTGGCCGAGCTCGCCGAGCAGGGCAAGACCGAGATCGCCGCGCAGGAGTTCGAGACCGTGCGCACGCGCCCGCTCAAGCCCGCGCGCGAGGAGCCCTGGCGCCGGCTCAGCGGGCTGCACACCGTACGCGGCCGGCGCGCGCTGTCGGTGGCGCGGGCGCTGTGGACGGCACGCGAGGAGTACGCGCGCGAAGAAGACACCGCGCCGGGCCGCCTCGTGCCCGACCGCTCGCTCGTGGCCGCCGTCGTCGCCGACCCCGCGAGCAAGCAGGAGCTGGCACGCATCAGGGAGTTCACCGGCCGGGCCAGCCGCACGCAGCTGGATCGGTGGTGGGCCGCGATCGAGGCCGGCCGCGCCGATCCGGCGCTGCCGACGGAACGGGGGCCGGGCGACGGGATGCCGCCTCCCCGCGCCTGGGCCGACCGCAACCCGGCCGCCGATCTGCGGCTGAAGGCGGCGCGCCCGCTCGTCGAAGAGCTCGCCGCCGACCTGCGGATGCCGACCGAGAACCTGCTCACCCCCGACACCCTGCGGCGGATCGCGTGGCATCCTCCGGACGAGGTGGATGCGGCATCCATCGCCGACGCGCTCGTCGCGCACGGCGCACGGCCCTGGCAGGTCGCGCTGACGGCCCCGGTGATCGCGCAGGCGTTTGTCGAATCCGTCCAGACGCGCGGGGACGCGTCCGAGGCCGTGTCGTAGAATCGTTCCAAGCGATTATGCGAGACTGAGTCTCACCGTAGGCTGGACTCAATCCCAAACCTTGGAGGCAGTGTGGCCGAGCTCTCGGACGTCCACTTCGTCGATGGCATGCGCACCCCGTTCGGTCGTGCCGGCGAGAAGGGCATGTACTGGAACACCCGCGCGGACGATCTTGCGGTCAAGGCGACCATCGGTCTGATGGCGCGCAACCCGCTCGTGCCCGGCGAGCGGGTCGACGACGTCGCGATCGCCGCCACGAGCCAGACCGGCGAGCAGGGGCTAACCCTCGGACGGTCGGTGGCGATCCTCGCCGGGCTCCCCCGATCGGTGCCCGGCCTCGCGATCGACCGCATGTGCGCCGGCGCGATGACCAGCGTCGCCCTGATGGGCGGCGCGATCGGCTCGGGCATGTACGACGTCGCCCTCGCCGGCGGCGTCGAGCACATGGGCCACTACCCCATCGGCGGCAACACCGACCCCAACCCGCGGTTCGTCGCCGAGAAGCTGGTCGACCCGAACGCCCTCAACATGGGCGCGACGGCGGAGCGCATCTTCGACCGCTTCCCGCACTTCACGAAGGAGCGCAGCGACCGCTTCGGCATGCTGAGCCAGCACAAGGCGCAGGCCGCCTACGAGGCGGGCAAGTTCCAGCCCGACCTCGTGCCCGTGGCGATCAAGGGCGCCGACGGCGCGTGGGGTCTCGCGACCGCAGACGAGGGCCGCCGCCCGCAGACCACGATGGACGACCTCGCGGGGCTGAAGACGCCCTTCCGCCCGCACGGCCGCGTCACGGCCGGCACGTCGTCGCCGCTGACCGACGGCGCGACGATGTCGCTGCTGGCGGGCGGCGCCGCCGTGAAGGAACTGGGCCTGAAGCCCAAGATGCGCATGGTGTCGTTCGCCTTCGCCGGGGTGCAGCCCGAGATCATGGGGATCGGCCCGATCCCCTCGACCGAGAAGGCGTTGCGCAAGGCGGGCCTGAAGATCTCCGACATCGGGCTGTTCGAGCTCAACGAGGCGTTCGCCATCCAGGTGATCTCGCTGCTCGACCACTTCGGCATCGCCGACGACGACCCGCGCGTCAACCAGTGGGGCGGCGCGATCGCCCTGGGCCACCCGCTCGCCGCGTCCGGGGTGCGCCTCATGATCCAGCTCGCGGCGCAGTTCGCCGAGCGCCCCGACGTCCGCTACGGCCTCACCGCCATGTGCATCGGCCTCGGGCAGGGCGGCTCGATCATCTGGGAGAACCCGCACTACAATGGAAAGAAGCGCTGATCGCGATGACCGACACCATTTCCGCACAGTACGCCGGCGTCGACTTCGCGCCCCTCCAGGCCCTCTCCGAGGGCGAGGTCGTCACGCACTCGGTCGTCCGCGACATCACGCTGCCGAGCGGTCGGGTGCTCGCGCTCGTGACCCTCGACAACGGCCGCGACCACACGCGGCCCAATACGCTCGGGCCCGCGACGCTCACCGAGCTGGGGGCGACGCTCGACGCGCTGCAGACCCGCGCCGCCGCCGGCGAGATCGCCGCCGTCGCGATCACGGGCAAGCAGTACATCCTCGCCGCCGGTGCCGACCTGTCCGACATCACCCGGGTCGGCTCGCGCGACAACGCACGGCTGATCGCGCAGCTCGGGCATTCCGTGCTCGGCAGGCTCGGCGAACTGGGCGTGCCGTCGTTCGCGTTCATCAACGGCCTCGCCCTCGGCGGGGGGCTGGAGATCGCGCTGAACTCGACGTACCGCACGGTCGACTCTTCGGCCGCGGCGATCGCGCTGCCCGAGGTGTTCCTCGGCATCATCCCCGGCTGGGGCGGCGCCTACCTGCTGCCGAACCTCATCGGCATCGAGAACGCGCTGGAGGTGGTGATCAGCAACCCGCTCAAGCAGAACCGGATGCTGAAGCCCCAGCAGGCGTTCGACCTCGGCATCGCCGACGCGATCTTCCCGCCCGCGACCTTCCTGGAGAGCTCTCTGCTGTGGGCCGACGGCATCCTCGGCGGCACCGTCCAGGCCTCGCGCAAGAACGAGCCCGGCAAGATCGAGCGCCTGACCAAGTGGCCCATCGCGATCAAGATGGCCCGCGGCATGCTCGAGTCGAAGATCGGCACGGTCCCCCGCTCGCCCTACGTCGCGCTCGACCTGCTGGACAAGGCGCGCGGCGGCAGCAAGGCCGAGGGCTTCGCGCGTGAGGACGAAGCCCTCGCCGACCTCGTCACGGGCGATCAGTTCGCGGCATCCATGTATGCCTTCGACCTCGTGCAGAAGCGCGCCAAGCGGCCGGTCGGTGCCCCCGATCGCGAGCTCGCCCGGAAGGTCACCAAGGTCGGGATCATCGGCGCGGGGCTCATGGCCAGCCAGTTCGCGCTGCTGTTCGTGCGCAAGCTCCAGGTGCCGGTGCTCATCACCGACCTCGACCAGGCGCGCGTCGAGCGGGGCGTGGCCTACATCCACGACGAGATCGGCAAGCTGCAGGAGAAGGGCCGCCTCGACGACGACACGGCGAACAGGCTGCGCGGGCTCGTCACCGGCACGACGGACAAGTCGCTCTACGCCGACTGCGACTTCGTCATCGAGGCTGTGTTCGAAGAGGTCGGCGTCAAGCAGCAGGTGTTCGGCGAGATCGAGCAGATCATCGCCGACGACGCGATCCTCGCGACCAACACCTCCTCGCTGTCGGTCGAGGAGATCGGCGCGAAGCTCGCGCACCCGGAGCGTCTCGTCGGATTCCACTTCTTCAACCCGGTGGCGGTCATGCCGCTCATCGAGATCATCAAGACGTCCGTGACGACGGATGCCGCCCTCGCCACCGCGTTCGTCGTCGCGCGCGGCCTGGGCAAGAACGCGGTGCTCACCGCGGACGCGCCCGGGTTCGTCGTCAACCGCCTGCTCGCGAAGGTCATGGGCGAGGCCGCCCGTGCCGTCTACGAGGGCACCTCGGTCGGCGACGTGGAGAAGGCCTTTGCGCCGCTCGGGCTGCCGATGGGGCCATTCCAGCTGATCGACCTCGTCGGCTGGAAGGTCGCCGCGCACGTGCAGGACACGATGGTGCGCGCGTTCCCCGACCGGTTCTACGCGAACGAGAACCTCCACGAGCTCGCGGAGCTGCCGGCCGTCGTCGAAAAGGACAAGGGCGGGCGCGTGACCGGGTTCACGAAGGCCGCCGAAAAGCTGTTGAAGGGACACGTGGGGTCGGAGCCGGCATCCGCCGAGACGATCCTGCGTTGCGTGCAGGACGGGCTCGCGCAGGAGATCCGGCTCATGCTCGACGAGGGCGTCGTCCCCGAGGTCGAGGACATCGACCTGTGCCTCATCCTCGGCGCCGGCTGGCCCTTCATCGACGGCGGCGCGTCGCCCTACCTCGACCGCGAGGGCGCGTCGGAGCGCGTGTTCGGCGACACCTTCCACCACCCGCCGATCCGCGGGATCTAGGTCTCCGCCGTTCCACGCCTCCGCGGCCTCGCCCCCCGACCGCGCCCCGGCCGGCGCTGCACTTCGTCGAGCCTGCCGGTTGCGCACGACCCGGCCCCCTGCATACCGTTCGCAAACGGCAGGGTCGACGGTAAGGGGCGGGGTCGACGAACCGGTGGCACGACGCCGCGGTCATCCGGCTCGCTGTGCTAGGTTCCGAACATGTTCAGTTCAGCGGTCGAGGGCCAGACGAAGAGCGAGCGCACGCGCGCGCTGCTGAGGGAGATCGCGCTGCGGTCGTTCCGCGAGGAGGGGTACGACGCGACGACGATCCGTCGCATCGCCGCCGAGGCCGGGGTCTCGGTGGGGACGACGAACTACCATTTCGCGTCGAAGAGCCTGCTCGTGCAGGAGCTGTATCTCGACGTGCAGCAGCGGCATCGGGCTGCCGCGATGCCCGCGCTCGACGGGGTGGACGATCTCATCGACCGGCTCGCCGTCGTGTATCGCACGGGCCTCGACCAGCTGGCGCCGTATCACGCCCACGCGGGCGAGTTCCTCGCCGCGGCGGTCGCGCCGCGCTCCGAGATCAACCCGCTGTCGGCCGAGTCCGCACCGGCGCGCGAGATCACCGAGGAGCTCTTCGCGGCCGCCGTCCGCGGCGCGCGTCACAGGCTGCCCGGCGACATCGTCGCGACGCTGCCGTCGGCGCTGTTCCTCGGTCATCTGCTGCTCGCGCTGTTCTGGGTGTACGACCGCTCCCCCGGCCAGGAGCGCACCCGGCGCCTGCTCGATCGCGGGCTCACGCTGCTGGGCACCACACTCCCGCTCGTCCGGCTGCCGCTCGTGCGCCCCCTGGTACGCGACCTCCTGTCGCTCATCGCCGAGGTGCGGGTGCACCCTGCCGATGCGCTCGCGCTGTCGAATCCTGCTCGCGCTGCCGAAAAATGAGGCGCGCGTGCTGATTTCGACAGCGCGAGGGCGTGCTCAGGTGCGGGCGTCGCGGGGCGCCTCGTGGTCGGATGCCGTCCAGATCGCGCCCGTGTCGGCGGAGGGCCGGGCTACGGGGATGCGGGTACCCAGCACCTGGGCGACGACGTCGTGGGCGATCTTGGCCGCCGACAGCCCGGCGTCGTCGAGGATCTGCTCGCGCGTCGCGTGGTCGATGAACTCGTCGGGCAGACCCAGCTCGTCGACCGCGGTGTCGACGCCCGCCTCGCGCAGCACCTGCCGTACGCGCGTGCCGACGCCGCCCACGCGGATGCCGTCTTCGATCGTGATGACCAGGCGATGGGATGCCGCGAGGCGCACGACCGACGGCTGCACCGGCACGACCCAGCGCGGATCGACGACGGTCGCCCCGATCCCCTGCGCACGCAGACGCTCGGCGACCTCCACCGCCAACTGCGTCATCGGGCCGATCCCGACCAGCAGCACGTCCTCGGCGCCGTCGCGCCACAGCACGTCGACACCGTCGTCCAGGCGTTCCAGGGCCGGCTGGTCGGGCGAGACGGCGCCCTTCGGGAAGCGGATGACGGTCGGGGCGTCGTCGACGGCGATGGCCTCGTCGAACTCTTCGCGCAGCCGCGCCTGGTCGCGGGGCGCGGCGATGCGGATGCCGGGGACCAGCTGCAGCATCGCGAGATCCCACACGCCGTGGTGGCTGGGGCCGTCGGGACCGGTGACGCCGGAGCGGTCGAGCACGAACGTGACCCCGGCGCGGTGCAGCGCGACATCCATCAGCACCTGATCGAAGGCGCGGTTCATGAAGGTCGCGTAGATCGCGACGACCGGATGCAGGCCGCCGAACGCCATGCCCGCCGCCGACGCGACGGCGTGCTGTTCGGCGATGCCGACGTCGTACACGCGGCCGGGAAAGCGCTGCGCGAACGGCTGCAGCCCGGTGGGCCGCAGCATCGCCGCGGTCACCGCGATGACGTCGTCCCGCCGCTCCCCGGCCGCCACGAGCGCCTCGGCGAACGCGTCGGTCCAGGCGACGGCATCCGTCGAGCCGAGCGGCTCGCCCGTCGTCGGGTCGATCTTGCCGACGGCGTGGAACTGGTCGGCCTCGTCGTTGCGCGCCGGCTCGTAGCCGCGACCCTTCTCGGTGATGACGTGGACGATGACGGGGGCGCGATAGGCCTTCGCGAGGCGCAGCGTCTCCTCCAAGGCGACGAGGTCGTGGCCGTCGATCGGTCCGAGGTATTTGATGTCGAGGTTCGAGTACAGCGCGGCGTTGTTCGCGAAGCGGGAGAGGAAGCCGTGCGTGCCGCCGCGGACGCCGCGGTAGACGGCACGTCCGACCGGGCCGAACGTGCGGAACAGCGAATCGGAGCCCCGGCGCAGGCTCTCGTAGCGCTCGGTCGTGCGGATGCGGTTGAGATAGCGCGCCATGCCGCCGATCGTCGGCGCGTACGAGCGGCCGTTGTCGTTGACCACGATGACGAGGTTGCGGTCGTTGTCGTCGGAGATGTTGTTGAGCGCCTCCCACGTCATGCCCCCGGTCAGTGCGCCGTCGCCGACGACGGCGACGACGTGCCGGTCTCTGCGGCCGGTGCGGGTGAGCGCGCGCGAGACGCCGTCGGCCCAGCTGAGCGAACTCGAGGCGTGTGAGGATTCGACGACGTCGTGCACGCTCTCGGAGCGCTGCGGGTAGCCGGCGAGCCCGCCGCGCGACCGCAGGGCGCTGAAGTCCTGGCGGCCGGTGAGCAGCTTGTGCACGTACGACTGGTGCCCCGTGTCGAAGACGAACGGGTCCTGCGGCGAGTCGAACACGCGGTGCAGCGCGATGGTCAGCTCGACGACGCCGAGGTTCGGCCCCAGGTGACCCCCCGTGCGTGCGACGTTCTCGATGAGGAAGGCGCGTACCTCGGCCGCGAGCTGTTCCAACTGCTGCGGAGTGAGCCCGTCGAGGTCGCGCGGACCGCGGATCGATGCGAGCAGGCTCATTCCTCGATTCTACGCACCGGGCGCCCGGGCGACCCGGCATCCATCGTCTCGGATGCCGGCGGCCTCGGGTCGGTGCGCAAGGCGCTCGACCGACGCGTCGGCGAACTCGCAGAATCGGAGAATCCTCGCAGAATCGGACGGCGCGGCTGGATCCCTCCGATTCCGCGACGGATTTCCGATTCTGCGGATGTGAGCAGAGGCGGTGTCGACGCCAGGTGCCCTGCGGGGCGCCACGGCTCAGACGAGCGAGCGCAGCACGTACTGCAGGATGCCGCCGTTGCGGTAGTAGTCGGCCTCACCGGGCGTGTCGATGCGGACCTTCGCATCGAAGACGACGGTCTGCTTGCCCTCGGGCGAGAACTCGCTCGGCGAGGCGGTCACGCGCACGGTCTTGGGCGTGACGCCCTCGTTGAGCCGTTCCAGCCCCTCGATCGAGACGATCTCGGTGCCGTCCAGGCCCAGCGTCTTCCACGACTGCCCCTCGGGGAACTGCAGCGGCACGACGCCCATGCCGATGAGGTTCGAGCGGTGGATGCGCTCGAAGCTCTCGGTGATGACGGCCCTGACGCCCAGCAGCGACGTGCCCTTCGCCGCCCAGTCGCGCGACGAGCCCGAACCGTACTCCTTGCCGCCGAACACGACGAGCGGGGTGCCCTGCGCCGCGTAGTTCTCGCACGCGTCGTAGATGAACGACTGCGGGCCGCCGGGCTGGGTGAAGTCGCGCGTGAAGCCGCCCTCGACGATCGCGCCGTCGTTGACCGCCGAGACCAGCTCGTTCTTCAGGCGGATGTTGGCGAACGTGCCGCGGATCATCACCTCGTGGTTGCCGCGGCGCGAGCCGTAGGAGTTGAAGTCCTTCTGCCCCACCCCGTGCGCCGTCAGGTACTGCGCGGCCGGCGTGCCGGCCTTGATGTTGCCCGCGGGCGAGATGTGGTCGGTCGTGACCGAGTCGCCGAGGGTCGCCATGACGCGCGCGCCGTGGATGTCGGAGACGGGGGTCAGATCCATCGACATGCCGTCGAAGTACGGAGCCTTGCGGACGTACGTGGAGTCGGCATCCCACTCGAAGATGGGGCCTTCGGGCGTGGGCAGGCTCTTCCAGCGCTCGTCGCCGTCGAACACGGTGGCGTACTGCTTGATGAACTGCTCGCGCGAGATCGACGAGTCGATGACCTCCTGCACCTCGTCGGGCGAGGGCCAGATGTCCTTGAGGAACACGTCGTTGCCCTCGGTGTCGGTGCCGAGCGGGTCGGTGTCGAAGTCGAAGTGCATCGACCCGGCCAGTGCGTACGCGACGACGAGCGGCGGCGAGGCCAGGTAGTTCATCTTCACGTCGGGGCTGATGCGGCCCTCGAAGTTGCGGTTGCCGGAGAGCACCGCGGTCACGGCGAGGTCGTTGTCGTTGATCGCCGTCGAGACCTCTTCGATGAGGGGGCCGGAGTTGCCGATGCAGATCGTGCAGCCGTAGCCGACGGTGTAGAAGCCGAGGCCTTCGAGGTCCTTGTCGAGGCCCGACTTCTCGTAGTAGTCGGTGACGACCTTCGAGCCGGGGCCGAGCGTCGTCTTGACCCAGGGCTTCTGCTTCAGACCCTTCTCGCGCGCCTTGCGGGCGAGAAGGCCGGCCGCGAGCATGACCGACGGGTTCGAGGTGTTGGTGCACGAGGTGATCGCGGCGAGCGTCACGGCGCCGTTGTCGAGGATGTACGGCGAGCCCTCGGGCGGCGAGACCTTCACCGGCTTGGATGCCGCCGGCGCGCCCGACGAGATCAGGATCTCGTGCGTGATGGGCTCTTCCACGCCCGGCACCTGGCCGGGGTCGGATGCCGGGAACGACTCCACCGCGTCGAGATCGACGATCGAGTCGGAGGTCGAGGCGGTCGCGTAGTTGAGGATGTCCTTCTCGAACTGCTCCTTGGCCTCGGAGAGCAGGATGCGGTCCTGCGGGCGCTTGGGGCCGGCGATCGAGGGCACGACGGTGCCGAGGTCGAGTTCCATGTACTCGCTGAACACCGGCTCGTGCGCGGCGTCGTGCCAGAGCTTCTGCTCCTTGGCGTACGCCTCGACGAGGGCCACGGCGTGCTCGTCGCGGCCGGTGAGGCGCAGATAGTCGAGCGTGACGTCGTCGATCGGGAACATGGCCGCGGTCGAGCCGAACTCGGGGCTCATGTTGCCGATCGTCGCGCGGTTGGCCAGCGGCACCGCGGCGACGCCCGCACCGTAGAACTCGACGAACTTGCCCACGACACCGTGCTTTCGCAGCATGTCGGTGATCGTCAGCACGACGTCGGTCGCGGTGACGCCGGCGGGGATGTCGCCGGTGAGCTTGAAGCCGACGACGCGCGGGATGAGCATCGACACGGGCTGGCCGAGCATGGCCGCCTCGGCCTCGATGCCGCCGACGCCCCAGCCGAGCACGCCCAGGCCGTTGACCATCGTGGTGTGCGAGTCGGTGCCGACGCACGTGTCGGGGTAGGCGCGCAGCACGCCGTCGCGGCCGACGCGGTCGTAGATGACCTTCGCGAGGTGCTCGATGTTCACCTGGTGCACGATGCCGGTGCCCGGCGGGACGACCTTGAAGTCGTCGAAGGCGGTCTGGCCCCAGCGCAGGAACTGGTAGCGCTCACCGTTGCGCTCGTACTCGATCTCGACGTTGCGCTCGAGGGCGTTCTCGGTGCCGAACAGGTCGGCGATGACGGAGTGGTCGATGACCATCTCGGCGGGCGAGAGCGGGTTGATCTTCGCCGGGTCGCCGCCGAGGGCGGTGACCGCCTCGCGCATCGTGGCGAGGTCGACGATGCAGGGGACGCCGGTGAAGTCCTGCATGACGACGCGGGCCGGCGTGAACTGGATCTCGGTGTCGGGCTCGGCGTCGGCATCCCAGTTGCCGAGCGCCTCGATCTGCGCCCTCGTGACGTTCGCGCCGTCTTCCGTGCGCAGCAGGTTCTCCAGCAGCACCTTGAGGCTGAACGGGAGCTTGTCGTACCCGCCGACCTTGTCGATGCGGTAGATCTCGTAGTCGGTGCCGCCGACCGTCAGGGTGCTCTTGGCTCCGAAGCTGTCAACAGTGGACACGT
Source organism: Microbacterium sp. (assembly GCF_047602155.1). Taxonomy (GTDB): domain Bacteria; phylum Actinomycetota; class Actinomycetes; order Actinomycetales; family Microbacteriaceae; genus Microbacterium. Next base: position 2,652,827 of record NZ_JASGHZ010000001.1, read on the forward strand.
CTGCGCTCCTTGCGTTGGCGGATTACGTTGGCGGATGCAGGACCGAGGCCTGCGTGCTCCATCTTCCCCGCCCACGCCGTCACGGGCTAGTGAGGTCTGCCTAACCGGGAAAGATCGAGGGATTTATCTCGACATCAAGATAAATCTATCACGCTGCGGGGGTCTGCTCCGACGATGGATGCCGGGGGTACACGGCCCGCACGGCGAGCCACGTCACGGCGACCAGCGGAGCGAACAGCGGCAGTCCCATGACGAGCTTGAGGGTGCCCAGCGTCGTGACGTCGCCGGAGAGATAGAACGGCAGCTGCACCGCCAGCCGGGCGAAGAACAGCAGCGCCCAGGCGATCGCGAGCCAGAAGAAGACCCGGCGCTTGCGCGGGTCGCCGCGCCAGGCCACGCCCTCGTTCATGAGGAACCCCGCGGCGAGGCCGATGAGCGACCAGCCGACGAGGGCGGAGACGAGGAAAGCTGTGCCGTACGCGGCGTTGGTGATCAGCCCCGGCACGAAGTTGTCCTGCCCGCGCCCGGTCCACAGCGCCAGCGCGGCGGCGGCGGCCGTCGCGATCAGTCCGCCCAGGGCCGCGGTGGCGGGCGAGCGCTGCACGAGGCGGATCACCGTGAACACGGCGGCGAGCCCCACCGAGATGACGAGTGAGAGCACCAGCTCCCGCGTCACGGTGAACAGCACGACGAAGGCGAGGCCGGGCAGCACCGATTCGAGCACGCCGCGCCAGCCGCCCATCGCGGCCCACACGACATGGCCGGTGGTCGACGGTGCGGCAGGGTCCAACCCGGCGCGGCGCGCCGCACCGCCGAGCGCCTGAGCCAGGATCTCGGATGCCGTCGGCTGCGTCGGCTCGTCCGACGCCGGCGGCTCGGGCGCGCCGGTCACGCGGTGCCCGGGGCGGCGGGCATCTTCAGCGGGATGAGGTCGCGCGGCGGCATCGGCGTGCCGCCGCGGACGACGACGATCGAGCGGAACAGCTCCTCCACCTTCTCGGCGGCCTCGACGTCGCCGGTCGCGGCTCCCCCGATGACGCCGCGCAGGAACCAGCGCGGTCCGTCGACGCCGACGAAGCGCGCCAGGCGCTTGCCGGCGACGGCATCGGGCCCCGCGGCGACGGGAACCTCGGCGAGCAGCTCGGGCCCGAGGGGGCCGTCGCGCTCTTCGACGCGGCCGCCCTGCTGCCGGATCTGCTGCCGGATCTGCTCGCGCGTCTCGTCCCACAGCCCGCTCGATCGCGGCGCGGCGAACGGCTGCACCTGCAGCGTCGAGTCGGCGTAGTCGAGGCCGACGGCGACGATGCGCTTGGTCTGCTCCTCGACCTCGAGCCGCAGGTTCAGCCCCTCGCGCGGCAGCACCTTGATGCCGCCGAGGTCGATGTAGGGGCGCACCGGGTTCGCCTCGGACTCGTCGAACGGGCCGGCCGCGGCGCGGTCGGCGGGGGCCGCCTTGTCGGATGCCTCGTCGCTCATGGGGTGACTCCTGTCTGGTAGCCGGTGGAACCGAAGCCGCCCTCGCCGCGCGGCGATGCGGGCAGTTCGTCCACCGGGATGAACCGCGCGCGGGGCACCGGCATGACGATCATCTGTGCGATGCGATCTCCCACCGCGATGTCGTACGCCTCGGTTTGATCGGTGTTCAGCAGCGCGACCTTGATCTCACCGCGGTAGCCGGCGTCCACCGTGCCGGGCGCGTTGACGATCGTGATGCCGTGCCGGGCCGCCAGTCCGCTGCGCGGCACGACGAAGGCGACGTAGCCGTCGGGCAGGGCGATGCGCACACCGGTGCCCACGAGCGCCCGTTGCCCGGGTGCGAGGCGCAGCGCCTCGGTCGAGACGAGATCGGCGCCCGCGTCACCGGGGTGCGCGTAGACCGGGAGCTGCGCCGCGATAATGGGAACGTCCACGGATTCGATCACTCCATGAGGGTAATGCACATCGCCACCGCACCCGCTCCTGCCGCCGCGTACCGCGAGCGGCTCAGCCCGTCGCTGTGGACGCTGCTGAGCGCCGCGGTCGTCGCACCGATGGTCGCGCTCGTGTTCGTGCCGCTGAACTCCGTCGTCGCGCTCCTGGCCGGCGTCGCCGTCGCGGTGGCGTTCATCGGGCTGCTCGTCGCGACCTCGCCGGTCGTCGCCGTGCGCGATGGCGAGCTGTTCGTCGGGCGTGCGCACATCCCGGTCGGGCTGCTGGGCGACCCGGTGGGCCTGAGCGGCGAGGACGCGCGGGCAGCGCGCGGGCCGGAGCTGTCGGGCACGGCGTGGCACGTGCTGCGCGGCGGCATCGACCCGGTCGTGCGGGTCGCGGTGCTCGACGAGGGCGATCCGGTCAGCGAGTGGGTGTTCTCCACCCGCACGCCCGAGCGCGTCGTGGCGGCGATCCGCCGGGCGCAGGCTGGGGCGCGCTGATCAGGCGCACTCGACGCAGACGGCCCCCGCGGCGGTCTCGTGGTCGATCTGAGTGCGGTGCTTCACCAGGAAGCACTCGATGCACGTGAACTCGTCTTCCTGCGGCGGCAGCACGACGACGTCGAGCTCGAGGTCCGACAGATCGGCGCCGGGCAGTTCGAAGCCCGAAGGGTTGTCGGCGTCTTCGACGTCGACCGAACCCGACAGTTTGTCGGGGACGCGCTCCTTGAGGGCCTCGATCGACTCGCTGTCGTCGTCGGTCTTGCGGGGGGCGTCGTAGTCGGTCGCCATGCTCTCAAATCTTCCAGGTGGTTCCAGGTGCCTGCCGGGGTGTGCCACTAGCGGCGGCGATAGTTTGCACGACGACTCCGCTTTTCGCAAATGCCCGGTGCGCATCCCCCCGCTTTCGGCGGGTGCGTCCCGTGAAACTCGCGGCGCGCCCGCGATATTCCCGGCCTCGCCGATGCCCTGTGTCAGCATGGCCGCACACGCAATTGGAGGGGTGTTTCGCATGGAGCAGCTCAAAGTCATCGGGATCGAAGAGGGCGCCCTCGTCGTGGCGACCGAATCGGGAGAACGCTTCGCCCTCGCGGTCGACGAGACGCTGCGGGCCCAGTTGCGGCGTGCGCAGCGCGAGGCCGAGCCGCGCACGGCGCGCCCGAGCCCCCGCGAGATCCAGTCGCACATCCGCGCCGGGCTGTCGGCCGAAGAGGTGGCCGAGCTGCTCGGCGCGCGCCTCGAAGACGTGCAGCGATTCGAGCCGCCCGTGCTCGCCGAGCGCGAGCACATCGTCGGCCAGGCGCTGGCCGTGCCGGTGCTGCTCGCGGGAGAGTTCGACTCCGGCTCGCAGCCGACGTTCGGCGTCGCCGTGCGCGCCAAGCTGGCCGAGGCCGGTGCCGTCGGCGAACGCTGGACCAGCTGGAAGGATGAGGCGAGCTGGATCGTCAAGCTCGAGTTCACGGCGAACGACGTCGACCACGATGCGCGCTGGAGCTTCGACCCGCGCCGCAGCAGCCTCGCCCCGCAGAACGCCGACGCCACGCAGCTGTCGCGCCAGGGCTCGCTGCCGGAGGGGCTGATCCCCCGCCTGCGCGCGCTGGACTCGTCGCCGTTGAAAGACGCGTCCCGCTTCGACTCCGGAGCCTTCGGCCCGCGCCGCATCGAACCGGATGCCGACATCGTGAGCCCGGAGATGCGCACCGTGGTCGCCCCCGCCGTGCAGGAGGCCGCCATCAAGCGCGCGCCCGACCAGGCCGTGACCTCGGCCGAGACCGCCGACCTGCTCGAAGCGCTGCGCCGCCGTCGCGGGCAGCGGGAGCCGATGCCGACGGAAGAGGCGGAGGGGCGCCACCACACGCCCGTCGCCCTGTTCGACGCCCTCGAACCCGGCTATGACGACGTCGCCGACGAGCAGTTCGACGACGAGGTGCTGGAGGAGACCGTCGTCAGCGATGCCTCGCGACGCAAGGCCGGACGCACCTCGATGCCGTCGTGGGACGAGATCGTCTTCGGCGCCCGCACGGAAGACGGCTAAGGCCGCGCGAACGCTCCGAGGCGGATGAGCGGCACGATCCGCTCCTGGTCGGTCAGCGATCCGTGCTGGCCGATCATGCCCTGCGCCTTCTTGTCGGCGAGCCGGTCGTCGTAGTACGCGACGGCGCCGCGCGCCGCGATCAGCACGTCGCCGATGCGCGGGGCGACGTCGGGGGCGACCCGCGCGCCGAACAGCCCCGCACCGATCGCCTCGGCCCGGATCATCACCCACGCCCGCGCGCTCTCGGCGGCCCGCCACCGCGCGGCGACCGCTTCTGCGGCGCCGTCCGCGGCGTACAGGTGCAGCATCCGCGGCTCCCCCGCGACGAGCTCGACGGCCTCCAGCAGCGCGTCGCCGCCCCGCAGCAGCACGTGGCCGTGGCGCGGCACGTCGACCATGCCGTGATCCGCCGTGACGACGACACCCGTGCCGTCGTCGAGCTGCTCGTGGAGGCGACGGATGCCGGCATCCACCGCCTCGAGCCCCGCGAGCCAGGCGCCCGACTCCCAGCCGCGGGCGTGGCCGATCGTGTCGAGTTCGGGGAGGTAGGCGTAGACGAGCGCACCCGGATGGTCGGCGGCGAGGGCGGCGGCGGCCTCCAGCCGCTCGGGTGCCGTCGCGGCGGGGACGAACCGCGCCCCGCGCTGGATCGCGCGGGTGAAGCCCGTGCCGGCATAGGAGGCCTTCGACACGACGAACACCGGCCGGCCGGCCGCCGCCTCGCGCTCCAGCAGCGGCTGCGCCCGCTGCCACGTCAGCGGGTCGAGGGGGCCGCCGGGCTGCCAGTCCTTGAGCTGGTTGGGCGTCTGCATCGTGCCCGGGACGCGGGTGCGGTACCCGACGATGCCGTGCGTGCCCGCGTCGGCCCCCGTCAGCAGGCTCGTGAGCGCCGTCGCCGTCGTCGCCGGGAAGACGGTGCGCGCGGCATCCTTCTTCGTCATGCGCGAGGTGAGAAAGCGCGCATGGCCGGCCCGCGCCGACAGATTGAGGCGGCCGAGTCCGTCGACGAGCACGACGATCGCCGATCGCGCCGGCGCGAACCAGCCGGGCGTGCCCGACAGCGAGCCGATCAGCTGTGGCACGACACCGGTGAGGCTCCGGGCCGACGGAGGGTCCGCGGGTAGGGTGAGGGACATCGGGGCCAGTCTCGCACACGGTGAGAGGCCCCCTTCTCGACACAGGAGACCCGACAGATCCATGGCAGCGCCCCGCACCGCATCCATTCCCGAGGATCACGGCCGCATCGAGGACGTCGACGTGTCGGCGGAGATGCAGGGCTCGTACCTCGAGTACGCCTACTCGGTCATCTATTCGCGCGCCCTGCCCGACGCCCGTGACGGGCTCAAGCCGGTGCAGCGGCGCATCGTGTACCAGATGGCCGACATGGGGTTGCGGCCCGACCGCGGACACGTCAAGAGCGCGCGCGTCGTCGGCGAGGTCATGGGAAAGCTGCACCCGCACGGCGACTCGGCGATCTACGACGCGCTGGTGCGGCTCGCGCAGCCGTTCGCGCTGCGCGTGCCGCTGGTCGACGGTCACGGCAACTTCGGCTCGCTCGATGACGGGCCGGCCGCGGCGCGCTACACCGAGGCGCGGCTGACGCCGGCCTCGCTGGCCCTCGCCGAGAACCTCGACGAGGATGTCGTCGACTTCGTCCCGAACTACGACGGCCAGTTCCTGCAGCCCGAGGTGCTGCCCGCCGCCTTCCCGAACCTGCTCGTGAACGGCACGACGGGCATCGCGGTGGGCATGGCGACGAACATGGCGCCGCACAACCTCATCGAGGTGGTCGCGGCGGCCGTGCATCTGCTCGAGCATCCGGAGGCGACCCTCGACGAGCTGATGGAGTTCGTGCCCGGTCCCGACCTGCCCGGGGGCGGCATCATCGTCGGGCTCGACGGCATCAAAGAGGCCTACGCGACGGGGCGCGGCACGTTCCGCACGCGCGCGAAGGTGTCGGTCGAGCCGCTCGGGCCGCGCCGCACCGGCATCGTGGTCACCGAGCTGCCGTACATGGTCGGCGTCGAGCGCGTGATCGAGAAGATCAAAGACGCCGTCGGCGCGAAAAAGCTCACCGGCATCGCCGATGTCACAGACCTCACCGATCGCAACAACGGCCTGCGGCTCGTGATCGGGATCAAGACCGGGTTCGACGCGAACGCCGTGCTGGAGCAGCTGTACCGGCTCACGCCTCTGGAAGACTCGTTCGGCATCAACAACAACGCGCTCGTCGACGGGCGGCCCCAGACGCTCGGGCTGAAAGAGCTGCTGCGCGTCTACCTCGACCACCGTCTGCAGGTCGTGACCCGACGCAGCCGCTTCCGTCTGGCGCGCACGCAGGAGCGCCTGCACCTCGTGGAGGGTCTGCTCATCGCGATCCTCGACATCGACGAGGTCATCCAGGTGATCCGCGGCTCGGACGACACCGAGCAGGCGCGCACCAAGCTCATGAGCGTCTTCGAGCTGTCGCACCCGCAGGCCGAGTACATCCTCGAGCTGCGGCTGCGGCGCCTGACGCGGTTCTCGCGCATCGAGCTGGAGACCGAGCGCGACACGCTGCGCGCCGAGATCGCGGAGCTCGAGGCGCTGCTCGGAAGCGACGTGCTGCTGCGCGCGCAGGTCGCCCGCGAGCTGGATGCCGCCGCCGAGGCGTTCGGCACCCCACGGCGCACCCTGCTGCTCAGCGGCGGCCCGGTCGCGCCGCGTTCGCGCAGCGCCGCACCGGCCGATCTGCAGATCGCCGACGGGCCGTGCCGCGTCTTCCTCTCCGCGACGGGACGGATGGTCCGCGCCGATCTCGCCGAGGCCGCCGTCACGGTGCCGACGCGGCGCGCGAAGCACGACGGCATCCGTGCCGCCGTCGACACGACGACCCGCGGCGACCTGGGCGCCGTGACGAGCGCGGGGCGGCTCGTGCGCTTCTGCCCCGTCGACCTGCCGTCGGTGCCGGCGAACGCCGTGCAGCTCGCCGCCGGAACGCGCGCCGATCAGTACGTCGGGCTCGGCTCGGGCGAGCACGTCGTCGCGATCGTGCCGCTCGGCGACACGACGATCGCCCTCGGCACGGCGCAGGGCGTCGTCAAGCGCGTCGTGACGAGCGAACTGGCTGCCGGCAAGCAGGACGCCGAGATCATCGCCCTCAAGCCCGGCGACCGTGTCGTGGGGGCCGCGATCGCACCCGACGACGCCGAGCTCGTGTTCGTGGCCAGCGACGCGCAGCTGCTGCGGTTCGAGGCCGACGCCGTCCGCCCGCAGGGCCGCGCGGCGGGCGGCATGGCCGGCATCCGGCTGTCGCCGGGCGCGCAGGTCCTGGCCTTCACGGCGCTCGTGCCAGGGCCCGAGACGGTGGTCGTGACGATCGCCGGGTCGTCGCAGGCCCTGGCCGGGACGGACGCCGGCAGCGCCAAGGTGTCGGCGTTCGACGAGTTTCCGCCCAAGGGGCGCGCGACCGGCGGTGTGCGCGCGCAGCGCTTCCTCAAGGGCGAGGACGCCCTCGTCCTGGCCTGGGTGGGCGACGAGCCGCGCGCCGTCGGCGCGGACGGGTCGGTGCGTCAGCTGCCGGCATCCGGTGCGAAGCGCGACGCCTCCGGACAGACCCTGGATGCCGTCGTGGCCGCCGTCGGCACCGTCGTGTCCTAGGTGATGCTGACGAGCCCGAGCTGCGTCGCGCGAATCAGCACCTGAATGCGGTCGCGCACCGCCCACTTCGCGGTGATACGGGTCAGGTGGGATTTCACGGTCCCCTCCGACACGAACATCTCCGCCGCGATCTCGGCGTTGGACATGCCCTGGGCGAGCAGCGTCACGACCTCCAGCTCGCGATCCGTGAGCTCTTCGTCGGGGCCGAGCGCCCGGGGCGTCGACGCCTGGTTGTGCTGCACCGACGCGACCAGTTCCTTCGCCACCCGCGGCGAGAGCACGTAGCCGCCCTCGAAGGCCAGGCGCGCGGCGTCGAGGATGCCGTCCGGGGAGGTGTCCTTCACGAGGAATCCGGAGGCGCCGGCGCTGAGCATCGGCACGATGACGCGTTCGGTCGAGAAGGTCGTCAGGGCGACGATCTTGATCCCCGGGAAGTCCCGTGTCAGGCGCCGCGTGGCCTCGATGCCGTCCATCGTCGGCATCTGCACGTCCATCAGGACGACATCGGGCGTGACGGTGCGCACCAGGTTGACCGCATCGGCGCCGTTCGAGGCCTCACCGACCAGCTCGAAGCCGTCGGAGGACTCGAGGAATACCCGCAGGGCGGCACGCACCAGGGACTCGTCGTCCACGATGATCACCCGAATCGTCTTGGTCACACCGCCATCTTACGAAGGAGTTCGGCACCGGCGCCGACGCCCGAGACTCGCCAAAAGTCGCAAGTGATCTAGCCATTCGTCTCTCGTGCGGGGAAACGTCTGTCTGAAGAATCGATTCGAGACATTGCAGGAGGTGAATCACATGGGTATCTTCTACGCTTTCGGTCAGCTGCTCGGCCTTTGGAAGTAATTGCGACCTCCCGTAGGCGCAATAATCAGCTTGTGGCAACGGCACCCCTGACCATTCTCGCCCGCTTTCGGGCGCCGTTCTGGTCATTCCGGCCGCTGAACACGCTGGTGCGTCGGCTGCTGCTCGTCACGGTGGCCGGCATCCTCATCGTCGACTCGTTGCTTCGCGCGACGAGCGACACCGAGATCTCGTTGGTGCGTGCCATCTTCGGCACGTCGATCATCATCGTGGTCGCGCTGTTCGCGTGGCGGCCTCCCGCGGCGGCGATCGCGCTGACCGCCTTCGCCCTGATCGGAACGGTGACCGCCGGCGCGAGCGACGCCCTGCTGAGTGCGGCCGTCCTGGTCGGACTCGTCGGCACGACCTGCAGTGCCGCCCTCACCTTCGTCTACCTGGGGGCCGTCTTCGCCTGGACCGCCAGCGAGGTTGTCTCCCCCGACGCCTCGTTGCAACTGGCGGGCGGCTTCGTCATCGCCATCCTGGCCCTGGTGAGCCTGCTCATCGGCTTCACGGTCCGCCAGCTCCAGGACCGATCGCTGAGACTGGCCGAACAGCTCGCAGCCAGTGAACGCGAGGTCGCCGAGCAGCTGCGCCACGAGCGCGACCTCATCGCCGACGAACTGCACGACATCGTCGCTCACGAGATCACGATCGTCGCGCTGCATGCGGCCGTGCTCGAACGCACGCAGGATCCGCAGACGCGCGCGCAGTCGCAGACCGCGATCCGCGAGGCCGCTGTGCAGGCTCTCACCGACATCCGCCGCGTGCTGGGCATGGTGCGCGGCGAAGAGAATCTGTCCCCGGAGCGCGTGCCGTCCGCCGACAGCCTGGAGGGCGCGATCGAGGCCGTCTCGAAGGAACTCGGCGCCGCCGGCATCGCGGTGACTGTGGAGATGCCGCCGGAACTGCGGCTGCCGAACGCATCGCTGCTCGCTCTCGTGCGCGTCATCCGCGAGAGCGCGACCAACGTCCTCAAGCACGCGACCGGCACACGCCACGTGCGCATCGCCCTCACCGTGGCACACGACTGGGTGCACCTCACGTTCTCCGACGATTCGCCACCTGCGCAGACGGCGGGACTTCCCTCGTCCGGCTACGGCATCATGAGACTGCGAGAGCGCTTCCGGCTGTTCGGGGGCACCTTGGATGCGCGTCGGCAGAGCACGGGCTGGGTGGTGAAGGCATCGCTCCCGCTCGCGGCCTGATCGCCGAACGGCCCCGCAGAATGTAGACGAAAGTCGCAATTGCTCTCGCCAAAGGTCGAATCTCGATTGCGACCAGCGCACGTAGTCTTAATTCAGCCGAAAGACCGATCCCCAGTCGGTCTCTCTTGAGCACGACGCAGAATGCCCGTGATTTCGGGGACGAGGGCTGCCAGACGGCGCCATCGTCATCCGGGAATTCTGCGTGCTGGTGCGCGGCGATGCCCGAGGTCGAATCCCCCCAGGTCGACCTCGGGCCCCGCGTTCGTCGTGTGCTCCCCCGGACGGCCCGTGCCCGCCTACGCGTCGATCGCCTCGCGGTCCAGGCGATCGCTCGAGGCGACGATGAAATCGCGCCGCGGCGCCACGTCGCTGCCCATGAGCAGCTCGAACACGTCCGACGCCAGTTCCGCATCCCGCACGCCCACGCGCCGCAGCGTGCGGCCCGCGCGGTCCATCGTGGTCGTCGCCAGCTGGTCGGCATCCATCTCGCCGAGACCCTTGTAGCGCTGCACCGGCTCCTGCCAGCGCTTGCCCGCCTTCTGCAGCTTCGACAGCAGCGCGTGCAATTCCTGCTCGGAATAGGTGTAGACGGTCTCGTTCGGCTTCGACCCCGGGTTGACGACGATGACGCGGTGCAGCGGCGGCACGGCGGCGTACACGCGCCCCGCCTCGATCAGCGGGCGCATGTAGCGGAAGAAGAGGGTGAGCAGCAGCGTACGGATGTGGGCGCCGTCGACGTCGGCGTCGCTCATCAGGATGATCTTGCCGTACCGGGCGCCCTCGAGGTCGAAGCTGCGGCCCGAGCCGGCGCCGATGGTCTGGATGATCGCGGCGCACTCGGCGTTGCCGAGCATGTCGCTGATCGAGGCCTTCTGCACGTTGAGGATCTTGCCGCGGATGGGCAGGAGCGCCTGATACTCGCTGTTGCGGGCGTGCTTGGCCGTGCCGAGAGCGGAATCGCCCTCGACGATGAACAGCTCCGACTGGCCGACGTCGTTCGTGCGGCAGTCGGCGAGCTTGACCGGCAGCGACGACGACTCCAGCGCGTTCTTGCGGCGCTGGGTCTCTTTGTGGGTGCGCGCGGAGATGCGCGCCTTCATCTCCGAGACGACCTTCTCCAGCAGCAGGGCGGTCTGGGCCTTGTCGTCGCGCTTGGTCGACGCGAAGCGGGCACCCAGCTCCTTCGCGACGACGCCCGCGACGATCGCGCGCACGGCCGGGGTGCCGAGGATCTCCTTCGTCTGGCCCTCGAACTGCGGCTCGGGCAGGCGCACCGTCAGCACCGCGGTGAGGCCGGCGAGGATGTCGTCCTTCTCGAGCTTGTCGGTGCCGACCTTCAGCTGCCGCGCCTTCTGCGTCACCTGATCGCGCAGCACCTTCATCAGGCCCTGCTCGAAGCCGGCCTGATGCGTGCCGCCCTTGGGCGTCGCGATGATGTTCACGAACGAGCGGGTCACCGTCTCGTAGCCGGTCCCCCACCGCAGCGCGATGTCGACCTCGCACTCGCGCTGCACCTCGGTGGGCACCATCGCTCCGCTCGGCTGCAGCACCGGGACCGTCTCGGTGAACGAGCCCGACCCGCTCAGGCGCCACGTGTCGGTGACGGCGCCGTCGGTGGAGAGGAACTCGGCGAACTCCGAGATGCCGCCGTCGAACCGGAAGCTCGTCTCGCCCGGCTCCGCCCCTCTGCCGTCGGAGATGGCGATCTCCAGCCCCGGGATGAGAAAAGCGGTCTGCCGGGCGCGCTGCTCGAGCTCGTCGAGGTGGAAGGCGGCATCCTTCGTGAAGATCTGCCGGTCGGCCCAGTATCGGATGCGGGTGCCGCTGACGCCCCGCGCCGTCTTGCCCACGATCCGCAGCTCGGACGAGGCCTCGAAGGGCGTGAACGGCGAATCGGGGCCGGGACCGGCGAACAGGCCCGGCTCGCCGCGGTGGAACGACATGGCGTACGTCTTGCCCCCGCGGTCGACCTCGACGTCGAGACGCTCCGACAGGGCGTTGACGACGGAGGCGCCGACGCCGTGCAGACCGCCGGATGCCGCGTACGATCCGCCGCCGAACTTGCCGCCCGCGTGCAGCTTGGTGAAGACGACCTCGACGCCGGTGAGCCCCGTGCGGGGCTCGACGTCGACGGGGATGCCGCGGGCGCGGTCGCGCACCTCGACGCTGCCGTCGGGGTGCAAGACGATGTCGATCTTCTCGCCGAACCCGGCGAGGGCCTCGTCGACGGAGTTGTCGATGATCTCCCACACGCAGTGCATGAGGCCGCGGGAGTCGGTGGACCCGATGTACATGCCGGGGCGTTTGCGCACGGCCTCGAGTCCCTCGAGCACCTGGAGGTGATGGGCGGAGTACTCGGAGGTCACAATCGCTAAGCGTATCCAGGGCGGCGGACACCGGCGCCGCGACACACGCGTCCGTGACCGAGTCGGCATGCCCCGGCCCGCCGCAGCGTACGCGTACAGCGAAATGTGACCGGATCGCGGCATCGGGTGCCCGTCCGCATGGTTGTATGTGAGGAACCCAGCAGCACGCGACGCACCGAGGAGGAACCCGAAATGAGCATGACGACCACCGCAGAGCCCGCCGTCCTCGAGTACCGCCTGTCGGCCACCGACCGGTGCGACTCGTGCGGCGCGCAGGCCTACATCGCCGCCGAGGTCAACGGCAGCGAGCTGCTGTTCTGCGCACACCACGGCCGCAAGTACGAACAGAAGCTGCGCGCCGTCGCCACGACGTGGCACGACGAGACCGCCCGGCTCGCCGACGCGCGCTGAGCGCCGCCCCGTAGACTGACGGGGTTTCCCGTTCGTCTTTCCTGGAGCACTCCGTCATGGCATCGCGCGGCCTGCCCGTCACCCACCGCATCCGCGTCCTGCTCGAACGCGCCCGCGGCCTCGACCTCGCCTCGGTGACCGAGCGCGCGAAGTTCACGGCCAAGGCGCACGGCAAGAGCTACCCGCTCGTGCTCGCCGACATGCTGTGGTCGGCCGCGCGGCACCGCGTGGGGTTCAACGACTACATGGAGTTCGACTTCGCGATCCTGACCCGCGCCGAACGGGCGACGTGGGTGACGAGCCCCCTCGCGCTGGAGCTGTCGAACCGCTACGACGACCCGGCGCACGTGCACCGCTTCCACGACAAGATCGACTTCAACCGGGACTTCGACCGGTTCCTCGGCCGGGAGTGGCTCGCGCTGACGCCGGATGGCGCCGGCGAGCTCGAGGCCTTCGCCCAGCGCCACCCGGTGTTCATCGCGAAGGTGCCGGTGAGCAAGTCGGGTCTGGGGGTGCGCCGCTACGCCGCCGCCGACGTCGCCGACTGGGCCGCGTTCCACGCCGACCTCGTCGCGAAGGGCGAGGTGCTCATCGAAGAGCGGATCATCCAGCATCCGGACCTCGAGGCGATCGCGCCGGGGACGGCGAACACGACGCGCGTCACGACCTTCGTGAAAGACGACGGCACCGTCGAGATCATCAACATGGCGCAGAAGTTCGGCCGCGGACAGGTCAGCGATCAGGCGTCGTTCGGCGGGTTCTACACCGCCCTGCACGAAGACGGCCGGGCGATGGGCATGGGCTACTCCGTCGACGGGCACCTGTTCGAGACGCACCCCGACACGGGCGTGCGCATCGCCGACTTCCAGCTGCCGATGATGGCGGAGGTCCGTGCGCTCATCACCGAGGTCGCCCTCGTCATCCCACAGGTGCGGTACGTCGGCTGGGACGTCGTGGTGACTCCCACCGGCCCGGTGCTCGTCGAGGGCAACTGGGGGGCGGGCGTGTTCGAGAACAAGCCGTCGGCCACCGGCATCCGCCACGGCCACCTGCCGCGCTACCGCGCCGCGATGGGTTTCTGAGCGTCGGGTCTTGGCTTCATCCGGCCGAAATCGCGGCCATCCGGGGCGTGGGGCGCGATTCGCGACGGATGACGCGTGCGCGTCGGCGTTCATCCGGCCGAAATCGCGGCTATCGAGGCCAATGGGCGCGATTCGCGACGGATGAAGCGACTGTGCCGGCCGGCCACCTACCGGGTCGCGGCGGGGCTGTCGCCGAGTTGTGACGCCAGGGCACGCAGCAGGTGCACCCGCCAGGCGGCCCAGTCGTGACCGGCCTCGAAGGTGTGCACGTGCACGGCGCGGTCGGCGCGGCGCGCGTCGGCCAGCAGCGTCGCCGCCGCCTCGTGCACGTCCCGCAGCATGTCGGGCTCGAAGGTGCCCGCTTCCAGCGTGAGGGCGTCCCACCGGGGCTCGTCCAACAGGGCGTCGACGATCGAGAACCGCCACAGCGACGGCGACTGCGCGATGGCGCGTCGTACCTCGCCCTGGCCGAGGGCGAGGGTCCACAGCGCCGCGAGCCCGCCGAGGCTCTGCCCCGCCACGAGGGTCGCCGCACCCGCCGCGTCGACCGGCCAGCCGGAGCGCACCCGCGGCAGCAGCTCGTCGAGCACCGTGTGCACCTGGCCACCCGGAACGCCGAGGCGTTCCCACCGGGCGTCGGCATCGCCCGAATCGAGCATCGCGACGTGCAGTGCGGGCAGGCGGCCGGACGCGATGAGCCCGTCGAGCAGTCCGGGCAGGCCCAGCTCGCGCCACATCTGCCCGTCGAAGAGCACGAGCAGCGGCGTGGGAGCGGGCGCGCGACCGGGATGGTAGACCCAGGCCCGTTCGCCGTGGGCGAGCGGGACGGCATCCACCCGCGAGCCGGTGCGGCGTGCCGGTGTCATCCCGCGCCAGGGCTCGCGCGGTGCTGCGGGACCTGCGGCCACCGAGACGGGGCGTCCGTCGGCACCGCCCATCGCGTCGGGACAGCGCTCGTCCGCCGCGCCGGCGGCCATCGCTGCGAGGATGACGGGCCTGCGGCCTGCGGCGGTGCGCCAGGGGGCCGGGCCGGGTTCGCACCAGACGGCGATGCGATACGCGGTGCGCAGCGCCGCCGGCAGGCGCAGGCAGATCGTCCACAGCGTCGAATCGGGGAGGCGGGAGAACTCCGCCGCGGTCACGTCCCGGTGGTCGAAGACGGCGCTGGTCCACAGGGCGACCGCGGTCGCCTCGGGGGCATCGATCACCCAGGTCCACAGCGCACCGGACGGATCGTCGGGATCGGGGTCGATCCGCGGGTTCACGGTGGCCAGCAGCGCGGCATCCGGGCCCCGGCGCCCGCCCTGCGCGATCCGCGCCCGCTCGACGGGGCCGGTGACGCGGTGCATGCGCGGCTCGTCGAGGTGACGCGCCGGCGGACCCTCCACGTGCACGCGCCCCTCCCGGTCCCGCCAGCGGCGAGGACCGGGAGGGGCAGAGTGCGTGGTCAGTCCGCCACCACGGACTGCAGCGCCGGGGCGAGGTGCGACGCGGCCCAGGTCGCCGACAGCGGGCCGCTGCGGGCCAGCGCCCAGGAGACGTTCCCTTGGCTCTCGACGCCGTCGATGATGAAGGAGGTGCCGAGGTTCTCGATGAGAATGAGACGCCCGCTCTGCACCGCGCCGAGGTTCTGGAACAGCGCCCGGTCGGTCAGCGAAGCGGAGTCGCCGTCGGAGTTGTCGGAGAGCACGATGACGTCGGCATCGATCTGCGACAGCAGCTCGTCGCTCACCGCTTCCCGGTAGTCGAACTCCGCGGCGAGCGGGTTGGTCGCAAACCCCATCTGCTCGAACACCCAGGCCGCGGGGCTGTCTGCCGACGAGTGGTACAGCAGACCGTCCTCCTGGCCGTAGTACACGACGTAGCTCGCGGTCAGCCCGTCCAGTTCGGGGTGCTCTTCGCGGAAGTCGGCGAAGAACTGCTCTTCGGTGTCGAGAGCGGCCTGCGCGGCGTCCTGGAGGTCGAGCGCCTCGCCGATGCGACGGATGTTCGTCTCCCAGTCCGCCGCGACGCTTGCCTCGCTCACGCCCGTCTCGGTGGCGCCGAGGACGGGGGCGATTGCGGCGAGCTTGTCGTAGGCCTCGCTCAGGTCGGTGCCGAGGACGATGATCAGGTCGGGTTCGGCGGCGGCGATCGTCTCGAGGGGGAACTCCTCGTCGCCGGGGGTGAAGCGCAGCGGGATCTCCTGCGTGAGGTTCTCCTCGATGAAGGGGTCGGTCGTCCATTCGCTCGCGAGCGCCGGCGTGCCGCCGAGGGCGACGACGATCTCGGCGTCGTCTTGCGAGCCGGTGATCGTCGCGATGCGCTCGGGGCGCTCGGTCAGCTCGGTCGATCCCCACGGGGTCTGAAGGGTCAGCGGGTACGTCGTGTGGCCCTCGGCGGCCGGCAGCAGGGCGGACTCTTCCGCCGCGCCGGTCGCAGAGGTCGTCTGCGCGGTCTCGGCCGACCCGGTGCACGCGCTCAGACCGAGCGCTGCGACAAGGACGAGGGCGCCCCCGGCGAATCGACGGGGGGTGGTGGGCTGAGGCATGTGATTCCTTGGTTGTTCGTCGGGCGGTCGTGGGGCGTCCGGATGCGCCTGCGTGCCGCATCCGATCGACTAACTTAGGGCAGCCTAGCCTAAGGCGGCAAACCAAGGCGGCCGCCGGGCCCCTACTTCTGGATCGCGTAGCGTGTCGCGTACGCGGTGGGTGTCATGCCGAAACGGCTCTTGAACACGCGCCGGAAGGCATTGACGTTCGTGTAACCGACGCGCCGGGCGACCGCCGGCACTGCGGCATGAGAGCGCAACAGCGCCGCGGCGGCCTCCACGCGATTTCGAATGCGCCAGTCGCGCACGCTCATCCCCGTCTCGGCGAGGAAGGCGCGCTCGAGCGTGCGCCGCGAGGTGTGCGCCGCATGCGCCAGATCGTCGACGGGCCGATCGTCGCCGGGGTTGGCGCGGAGGGTCTCGGCGACCAGCCGCGCCGGGGCGGAGGCGGGCAGTGGAAGTGCCGCCGCGGGTGCGCCCTCCAGCAGAGCGAACAGCTGGCGTGTGATGTTCGCGTGCGGCCGGATGATGCTCGTCGTGGACTGCAGATACGCCAGCAGGAGCGTACGCAGTTCGCGACCGACCGCGACGATCGTCGGTGCGCGCAGCGTCGTCGCCGTCGCATCGCAGTCGAAGAACAGGGGAATCACGACCGAATTCGCCCGCACGGTCAGGGCATGTCGCACCTCCGCCGGCACCCAGAGGGCATGGCCGACCGGGAGGAAGGCGGCGACGTCGTCGAGGAGGAGGTCGGTGCCGCCGCCGCGCACCTGCCAGAGGAGCACGTGGTGGTCGTCGTGCACCCGCTCGGGGACCTCCACGGGCGGCAGGTGCAGGCGCAACGATGCGAAGTCGTCGGTCGGCGCGGCTTCGATGCCCGCCGTGGCCGCTGTGGCGACGCCGCCCATCGACCGCCTCCCCTCGTCGTCCCGCAGGCTCTCGCACGTGACGTGTCGCATTCGGCGTGCACCTTGGCACCAACGGCGCACGGGACAAGCTTAGCCTCACCTAACCATGAGGGATACTGGATGCGCACCCGCGCACTCCCCCGCTCCGCTGCCACAGCGGCGCGCGCCGCATCCGAGAGGAGATCAGCATGACGGCATCCGACCGCACGTCCAGATCGACGGCGGGGCTTGCCGTCCTGCTCGCCGCCGGCCTCGCCCTGGCGGGCTGCGCGGCCGATGCCGCGCCGGAATCGACCTCGGCCGCCGGCGCACTGCCGGCTGCCGAGGGGACGACCACCTACCCGTTGACGCTGGAGACCGCCTACGGCGAGACGGTGCTCGACGAGCGGCCCGAGCGCATCGCGGTGATCGGTGGCCTCGGCGACCAGGAGTCGGTGCTCGCGCTGGGAATCACCCCTGTCGTCGGCTCCGACGAAGTCGCCTACCCGTGGGTGGCCGACACCGGCTTCGCGGACATCGAGACGTTCGTGAACCCGTGGGCAGACTCTTTCGACTTCGAGGCGCTGGCCGCCGCCGACCCCGACCTGATCGTCGCGAGCACCTACGGCAACCTGGAGGGCGACTACGAGAAGCTCACGGCGATCGCCCCCGTGCTGGCGGTGGCGCCGATCGCCGACTACGCCTGGGACTGGCGTGAGCTCATCGGCGCCGTCGGCGCGGCGACCGACCTCGCCGCCCGCGCGGACGAGGAGATCGCCGCGACGGAACAGGCCACGACGGATGCCGCGGCGGCCCACCCCGAATACGCCGGCCACACGGTCTCGGTCCTCATCAACCGCGGCCAGGAATACGGCATCGAGTTCGTCAACGTGGCCGGCTCCCCTGCCGAGGACCTGCTGACCGCCCTCGGCTTCGCCGAGCACCCGAACGTCGAAGAGCTCAGCAGCTTCGAGTGGGGCGACGTCAGCCCCGAGAACATCGGACTCGTCGACGCCGACGCCCTGCTGATCGGGCTGCACGGCGGCGACGGCACCGCCGAAGAGGCCACCGCGTGGATGGAGAGCAATCCGCTCTACCAGAAGCTCACGGCGGTGCAGGACGGCAAGGTCAGCTACATCGAGCCCAGCGCGCAGACCGGGTCGCTGGATCTCGCCTGGGCGTTGAGCTACCCGGATGTGCTCTCCAGCCGCTGGACTGTTGCGGAGTTCACCGCCGCGTTCGAGGGACTGTTCGACTGACCGCGACGATACGGGCGCCGCGGACGGCGGACAGCGGGCGGGGGCGACGCAGCGCCTCCCCGCCGCGTCGGCGTGCGCTCGGGCTGCTCCTCATCATCGCGGCGTTCCTGCTCGCCATCGCAGCCAGTCTCGCGTTCGGCGCGAATCCGCTGGGGGTGGATGCCGTGTGGCACGGGCTCTGGCACCCGGACGACTCGGATGCCTCGATCATCGTGTGGACGCTGCGACTGCCCCGCACCGTCGTCGGCATCGTGGTGGGGGCGGCGTTCGGCGTCGCGGGAGCGCTGATCCAGGCGCTCACGCGGAACCCGCTGGCCGATCCCGGCATCCTCGGTGTGAACGCGGGTGCGGGCTTTGCCGTCACGATCGGGGTGGGGCTGTTCGGTCTGTCCGGGATCACCGGCTATATCTGGTTCGCCTTTCTCGGTGCCGCGGCCGCGACCATCCTCGTCTACGTCATCGGCACGGCAGGGCGCGGCACGGTCAGCCCGGTCACCCTCGTGCTGGCCGGAGTCGCGCTCAGCGCCGTGCTGATCGGGATCTCCACCTTCCTGACCCTCATCGACAAGTACCTCTTCGAGTCGGTGCGCAATTGGGGCGTCGGCTCCATCGCCCGCACCTCGCTGGAGGATGCCGCCGCTGTCGTGCCGTTCCTGCTGCTCGGCCTGGTCATCGCGGTGGCGCTGTCGGGCCCGCTCAACGCGATCGCCCTGGGCGATGAACTGGCCGCTTCTCTCGGGACGAAGGTCATGCGCACGCGTGTGCTGGGCATCGTCGCCGTCACGCTCCTCGCCGGCGGGGCGACCGCCCTGACCGGGGGAATCGCCTTCGTCGGGCTCATGATCCCGCACATCGTGCGCTGGTTCACCGGGCCCGACCAGCGCTGGATCATCGCCTACTCCGCGCTGGCGGCGCCCGTGCTCGTGCTCGTCGCGGACGTCATCGGGCGGGTCGTCGCGCGGCCCGGTGAGATCGAGGTGGGCATCGTGACCGCGGTGATCGGTGCGCCGGTGCTCATCGCCCTCGTCCGCACACGACAGGCGAGCGCGCTGTGACCGGCACCAGCATCGATTTCGGCTACGCCAGCCGCGCGCTGCGCACCCGGTGGTTCTCCGCCCGGTTCGCGATCCGTCAGGCGGCGGTCGCGGCGACGTGCCTCGCCGTCGCGGTCGCCGCGGCGGTGGTCGCGATCACCCTGGGCGACTATCCGCTGACCCTCGCACAGGTGTTGAGCGCCCTCACCGGCGGCGGCGAGGACTTCCACCGGATGATCGTCCTCGAGTGGCGCCTGCCGGTCGCCGTCGCAGCCGTCCTCTTCGGCGGCCTGCTCGGCATCGGCGGTGCGATCTTCCAGTCGCTGACGCGCAACCCGCTGGGCTCGCCCGACGTGATCGGATTCGACGCCGGCTCCTACACGGCCGTCGTCGTCGCGATCCTCGTCTTCGGCGCGCGCGGCTACTGGACGCTCGCCTCCGCGGCGCTGATCGGGGGGCTCGCGACCGCCTTCGTCGTGTATCTGCTCGCCTATCGCCGCGGGGTGCAGGGGTTCCGGCTCATCATCATCGGCATCGGTGTGTCTGCCATGCTCGGCTCGATCAACTCGTACCTCATCACCCGAGCCGACCTCGACGACGCCATGACCGTCGGGTTCTGGGGGGCCGGTTCCATCGGCCGCGTCTCCTGGGGGTCGATGGGCCCCTCCCTCCTCGTCGGCGCCCTGATCGTGGCGGCAGCGGCGGCGCTCTCACCCGCCCTGCGCCGGCTCGAACTCGGCGACGACGCCGCGACGAACCTCGGCACGAGGCCGACCCCGGCCCGCCTCGGCCTCATGGTCGTGGGGGTCGCGACGACGGCGCTGGTGACGGCGGCGGCCGGACCGATCGGCTTCATCGCCCTTGCCGCGCCGCAGCTGGCGCGCAGGCTCACGCGCTCTCCCGGGGTGAGCCTGCTCGCCTCGGCCACGATGGGCGCCGTTGTCCTGTGCCTCGCTCACCTGCTGTCCCTGCTGATCGCGCAGGTCTTCCGCGCGATTCCCGTCGGCCTGATCACCGTGTGCCTGGGCGGTCTCTACCTGATCTGGCTGCTGATCCGCGAAGCGCGCACCTCGTACGGAGCCACCCGATGACCGATACCCCGCCAGAGCACACCGCATCGCGCCTCGTCGCCGAAAATGCCACGATCGGCTACGACAAGCGCATCATCTCGCAGGGGCTGTCCGTGGCGATCCCCGACGGATCGTTCACGGCGATCATCGGGCCGAACGGATGCGGCAAGTCCACCCTGCTGCGCGCTTTCGCCCGCGTGCTCACCCCCGCCTCGGGGCGCGTGCTGCTGGACGGCAAGGCGATCGGCTCGTACCGCTCGAAGGAGGTCGCCCGCCGGCTCGGACTGCTGCCGCAGAGCTCGCTCGCTCCCGACGGCATCCGTGTCGCCGACCTCATCGCCCGCGGACGCGCGCCCTATCAGGGGCTCTTCCAGCAGTGGCGCGCCTCCGACGAGGATGCCGTCGCCCGTGCGCTGGAGACGACCCGGCTGACCGACCTGGCCGGCAGCCTCGTGGACGAGCTCTCGGGCGGCCAGCGCCAGCGGGTCTGGGTCGCGATGCTGCTCGCGCAGGAGACGCCGATCATGCTGCTCGACGAGCCGACGACGTTCCTCGACATCGCACACCAGTACGAGTTGATGGAGCTGTTCCGCTCCTTCCACGCCGCGGGCACGACGATCGTCGCCGTCCTGCACGACCTCAATCAGGCCGCCCGCTACGCCGACAACCTCGTCGTCATGAAAGACGGCGACATCGTCGCCGCGGGCCATCCGCAGGAGGTCATCACCGCCGAGCTGATCGGGGACGTCTTCGGCCTGCGCGCCCTCGTCGTGCCCGACCCGGTCACCGGCACCCCCACCGTCGTCCCCCTCGACCCGCGCACCGCGCCGGCCGCAACAGCCCCAGAGAAGGAGTGAGCATGGCCCGGAGCCTGCGTCCCCTCAGCGTCTACCCGATCACCACCCGAACCCTGGAGGTGCTGCGCGTGGCCGACGTCACCCCCGGCATGCGCCGGGTGACCCTCGGCGGGCCCGAGCTGGCGGCCCACACCGCCGCGAACGGGTACCCCGTGGCGGCGTTCCGCTCCGACGGCTTCGACGACGAAGGCAAGCTGATCCTTCCGCATCCGGATCATCCGGATGCCGCCGGGCCGACGCAGGCGGACGGGGTGCTGAACTGGCCGCACGGCGACGAGCGCCCGCTCGTGCGCACCTACACCGTGCGCCGCTGGGATCCGGTCGCCGGCGAGGTCGACCTCGACTTCGTCAGGCACGGGGTGGGCCCCGCCACGACGTGGGCGTACCGCGTCGCGCCCGGCGAGCGGGTGCAGTGGGCCGGACCGAAGATGTCGGCGCCGCACCCGGCCGGAGCGGACTGGACGCTCGTCGCCGGCGACGAGACGGCGCTGCCGGCGATCGGCCGTTGGCTGGAGGAATGGCCGGACGGTGCACGCGGGCAGGTGTTCATCGAGGTCGCAGACCCCGCGCACCGCCAGCTCGATCTGCCGGTGCCCGACGGCGTCGAACTGACCTGGCTCAGCCGCGACGGCGCCGAGGCCGGCACCACGACGCTGCTGTTCGACGCGATCCGCGACGCCCCGTGGTGGGAGGGGACGGTGTTCGCCTGGGTCGCCGGCGAGACCCTGACGCTCACCCCGATCCGCCGCTGGCTGCGAAACGAGAAGGGCCTGCCGAAGGAGCAGGTCGAGGTCACGGGCTACTGGCGGCGCCAGGAGGTCGTCCTGGACGAATCCGGGGCGCTGGACGTGGAGGCCACCGAGCACGAGAGCGGGGTCTTCCACGAACTGAGCGAACTGGCCCCCGGGTTCGCGCTGCGCGTGGCCGCGACGATCGGGCTCGGCGCGGCGCTCGGCGGCGCGGCCAGATCGGCCACGGAGCTGGCCCGGGTCACGGCAACGGACCCCGCCGGTCTCGGCAGGCTGCTGAGGTATCTGGCATCCCTCGGTGTCGTCGCCACCACCGGCGACGGTGCGTTCGAGTTGACGAGCCTCGGCCGTGAGCTCGAAGACGACGACCACGCCGCGGCGCTCGACCTCGGCGGCTTCCCCGCCCAGCGCGAGCTCGGCGGCCTGCTCGCCCTCCTCGCGGCGGTGCGCACGGGGCGCGGCGACCACGAACGCTGGTTCGGTGCCGACTGGGGCACCCGGAGCGTCGACGATCCGGCGCTGCTCACGGCGCGGGTCGAAGACGACGCCGAGTTCGCCGGCTACGCGGCCGGCGCCCTCGCATCCGCCCCCGTGTTCGCCGGGATCGGCTCGGTGAGCGTGATCGGAACCGCCGCCTCGACGTTCGCCGCCGCACTGGTCGACGCGCACGCCGCGCTGCGGGTGCGCGTCGTCGCGGCGCCCTCCGAGCTGGCGGCGCTGCGGGCTCTGGTGGGCGAGCACGAGCGCGTCGCCTACGCGGCGGGAAGCCCGCTCGTGCGCACCGCCGAGCGGGCGGATGCCGTCCTGCTCGCCGGTGTGCTGCCGACGCTCCCCGACGCCGACGCCGTGCACGTGCTGCGCGAGGCCGCGGCGAGTGTGCACCCGGGTGGTCGGGTGCTCGTGTTCGGCACGATCCTGGACGCCGAGCTCGCCGACGAGCACGACTACGAGGACGACCTGATCCAGTTCGCCCTCACCGGCGGCGGCGCCCGCGATCACGGTGCGCACGAGGAGCTGTTCGCCGCCGCGGGCCTCGGCACGGCGCAGCGCACGACGATCGGCTGGGGTCTCACGCTCTACGCGCTCACGCCCGAAGCAGGATGACGTCCGCGCAGGAGGCGGCCGCCGAGGCGCGGGGCCGGACGTGGCCCGGCATCCGTCTGCCGGTGCTGCTCCAGGCTCCGTCGCGTCCGCGCGCGTCGGCGCCGATCCGCTACGACGGGGTCTCGGCGCCGCGCTTCGCCGTGCGCGTCCTGTTCGCCGCCCGCCGGTTCACCCTGCCGGCCGGAGTGCTCCTGGCGGTGAGCATGGTCGGCGAAGCGCTCGTCCCGGTCATCGTCGGCGCAGCGATCGACCAGGCCATCGCGATCGGCGACCTCGGGCGGCTGCTGTGGTGGCTGGGGGTCCTCGCGGTGGATGTCGCGGTCTTCTCCCTCGCGTTCCGGTTCGGCTCCCGGCTCGGCCTCTACGGGATGCAGCAGGTGCAGCATCGCCTGCGCACCACCGTCACCGACCGGCTCCTGCACCCGGCCGGTGCGGTGCACGGCCAGTCGGACGGCGCCGCGCTGTCGATCGCTACGAGCGATGTCGCCCGGCTGGCGGCCATCATGCAGATCGGGGTGTACCCGGCGGGGGAACTCGCCGCGATCGTGTTCTGCGCCGTGTGGCTGCTCGTGCTCTCCCCCGCGCTGGGCGTCGCGGTGCTGGTGGGCGCGGCGGCGCTGCTGGTGGTGCTGTTCACCGCCGGCGGCCCGTTGCAGCGCCGTGCGCACGCGCAACAGGAGCGCGCCGGCGACGCCGTGGGTCAGGCCGCGGACCTGCTCGCCGGGTACCGGGTCGTCAAGGGGCTGCGGGCCGAGGACGAGGCGACGCGCCGCTACCGGGAGGTCAGCCGCGCCGCGCTGGGCGCCACGCTGCGGGCGAAGGCCGCGCAGGGTCTGTTCCTCGGCGGCACCGACGCGCTGACCGGGGTGTTCACCGCCGCGGTGACCGTGCTCGCCGGGTTCCTCGCGCTGCCTGCCCACCTGGGCGGGGGCGGCCAGCTCGGCGTCGGCGGGCTGATCGCCGCCGTCGGGCTGATCCAGTACCTGGTCGGGCCGCAGACGATGATGCCCGCGAACACCGGCGCCGTCTGGGCCGTCGGGGTCGCCTCCGCCCGCCGCGTCCTGCGCGTGCTGAACGCGCCCGCCGTGCTCGACGCGCCGGATGCCGGCACCCCGGATCCCGGCACCCCGGCGACCGCCGACGTGCCCGTGGTCGCGGCGACGCTGCCGGGACTCACGCTGCGGGTGGAACCGGGTGAGCTCGTCGGGGTGCGCGCCGACCAGGCCAGCGCGGACCGCCTCGTCCGGCTCCTGTCGGCCCGCCCCCGACCGGACGACGAGGGGAGCGTCCTCCTGGGCGGCGCCGCGCTGCCCGCGCTCGGGGTGACCGCGTGGCGGAGCCTGGTGCTGGTCGCCCCGCACCGCTGCGAGCTGTTCGACGGCACCATCGCGTGGAACCTCACCACTCCCGCCGCCGACCCCGCCGGCATCCCGGATGCGCTCGATGCCGCCGCCTGCGGCGACATCCTCGACCTCCTCCCCGACCGGGCCGACACGCCGGTCGGCGAGGGCGGGACACGGCTGTCGGGCGGACAGCGTCAGCGCATCGCCCTCGCCCGCGCCTACGCGGCGTGGGCGCCGGTGCTGGTGCTCCACGAGCCGGCGACCTCCGTCGACGCCGCCACCGAACACCTCATCGCCTCCCGGCTGCGCGGCATCCGTGCCGGGCTGACGACGATCCTCATCAGCGCCTCACCCGCACTCCTGGGAGTCTGCGACCGCGTCGTCACCGCGGAGAGCCGTCCGTGAGCGCCTCGGCATCCTCGCTATCCTCGCCATCCACGGCATCCACGGCATTGCCGGTCGCGAGCGGGCGGCAGACCTTCGCCGTCGCGTGGCGACTGCTCACGCAGCGGCCATGGCAGCTCACCGGCGTCGTCGTCGTGATGCTCGCCGGGGCGGCCACGGGGCTCGTGACCCCGTGGGCGCTGGGGGTGCTGGTCGACCTCGTCGGCGACGGCGCGGCGACCGGGGCCGAGATCTGGGGGCTCGGGGCGGCGATCCTCGCCGCCGCGCTCGTGGCGGCCACGGCGTCAGGCGTCGGCGTCGTGCTCACCGCCCGCCTGTTCGAGACGATGCTCGCGCAGGTGCGCGAAGAGTTCATCGCCCGCGCCCTCACCCTCCCCCAGGGCGTGGTCGAGCGGGCCGGGACGGGCGATCTCGTCTCGCGCGCGAGCGACGACGTCGCCCAGGTCTCCGACGCGATCCCGCAGCTCGTCCCGGCCCTGACCTCGGCGCTGCTGGCCGTCGTGGTCACCGTGGCGGGCATGGGCCTGCTCGACGGACGCTTCGCACTGGCGCTCCTGGTGACCGTGCCCGTCTACGCGCTGACGATCCGCTGGTACCTGCGCACCGCCCCCGCCGTCTACGCCGCCGAGCGCGCCGCGGCGGCCACACGGGCGCACCACGTGCTCGCTTCGCTCCGGGGGCTCGACACCGTGCTCGCCTACCGGCTGTCCGCGGAGCACTCGGGGCGCATCGCGGTCGCATCGTGGGAGGTCGTGCGGTGGGCGCTGCGCGCACGGGTGGTGCAGAACATGCTGGCCGGGCGGCTCAACCTCGCCGAGTACGTCGGCCTCGCCGCGATGCTCGTGACGGCGTTCTGGCTCGTCGACGCCGACCTCGCCACGATCGGCGGAGCCACGACGGCGGTGCTCCTGCTGCTGCGCGTGTTCGCGCCCATCGGGGAGCTCATGTTCGTCATGGACGACGCCCAGGCCGCGGCCGCCGCACTGGCCCGCATCGTCGGGATCACCCGCTCCCCCGCGATGCCGCGCGAGGTGCCGCCCGCGGCATCCGATGCGCCGATCGCCGGCCTGGACCGGGTGAGCTTCGCGTACGACGGCGCCCGGCCCGTGCTCCACGAGATCGAACTGCGGCTTCGTCCCGGCGAACGGGTGGCCCTCGTCGGTGCCTCGGGTGCCGGCAAGACGACGATCGCGGCGCTGTTGGCCGGCATCCACGAACCCACGACCGGCACGATCATCCGGCCGGCACGCACCCTGCTGCTCTCCCAGGAGACGCACGTGTTCGCCGGGACCCTCGCGGAGAACCTGCGCCTTGCCCGCCGGCACGCCACGGATGCCGAACTGGCCGCGGCGCTGGGCCGGGTGCACGCCGGCGGGCTGCTGCAGTCCCTGCGCGACGGGCTCGCGACGCCGCTCGGGCATGGCGGTCACCCGCTCACCGCCGCGCAGGCGCAGCAGCTCGCCCTGGCCCGGCTCGTGCTCGCCGACCCGGAACTCGCGATCCTCGACGAGGCCACCGCCGATGCCGACAGCGCCGACGCCGGCCTGCTCGACCGTGCCGCCGCCGCGGCCGTCGCCGGACGTACGGCGCTGGTCGTCGCGCACCGGCTGTCCCAGGCCGCCGCGTGCGACCGCATCCTCGTGATCGACGGCGGGCGCCTCATCGAGGAGGGTTCCCCCGCGGCGCTCGTCGCCGCCGGCGGGCCGTACGCCCGGCTGTGGGCGGCGTGGAGTGCGGGTCGCGACACCGGCTGACGCCGCGCCCCGGCTGAGCGTCGGGTCTTGCGTCATCCGGCCGAAATCGCGGCCATCCGGGGCGTGGGGCGCGATTTGCGACGGATGACGCGTGCGCGTCGGCGTTCATCCGGCCGAAATCGCGGCTATCGAGGGCCACGGGCGTGATTCGCGACGGATGAAGCGGCCGTGCCGGCCTGACTACGCGGCGCGGATGACGCCGAGCGGCGTGGACTGGTGGCCCTGGCCCAGCGGATTGTCCTTGAGGATGCGGACGAGCCGCTGCTCCCCCGCCTTGTCGAGCGTGGAGCCGAGGATGTTGCCGCCGATGTCGTTGATGTCGACGACGGCGACCTCGGCCTGACCGCCGATCAGCGCCTTCAGGTGCGCGGCGACCTTCGCCGGCTCCTTCGGGCCCAGGACGACCGCCCTGTTGTACGGCGGGATGGTGCCGCTGGTCGGCCCGTCGATCGCGCGCGCCTTGTCGCCGGCGATGCGGTAGAAGTCGCCGCGCCGCCCGAACAGCTTCGTGACGGCGCTGACCGCGGCCGCGAACAGGATGCGGGGCGTGCCGCACTCGCGCAGCGCCATCTCCATCGTCTCGGGCATGCCGAGACCGATGCCGTACGCCGTCTTGGTCACGTACTTCGACAGGAACCGCGCGAGAGCCCGCGGCTGGATCTCGTCGAGCGTGTACGAGCGGCCCTGCGTGATCGCGACGATCTTCTCGGTCACGAACAGGGTGTCGCCGGCGCGCACGAGGCCGGTCGCGTACTCGCTGATGAACGCGTCGAGGTCGTCGCCGGGCATGACGACGCGCGTGCGGATCGGAATCCGCGCGAACGTCGCCCCATCGACGGTGACGGTCAGCGCCTTGCCATCGTTGGGGACGTCGATGCTCATTCGAGGTAGTCCCGCAGCGACTGCGACCGCGACGGATGCCGCAGCTTCGCCATCGTCTTCGACTCGATCTGGCGGATGCGCTCGCGCGTGACGCCGAACGTGTCGCCGATCTGGTCGAGGGTCTTGGGCTGGCCGTCGCCGAGACCGAAGCGCATCCGGATGACGCCCGCCTCGCGCTCGCTCAGCGAGTCGAGCAGCGACTCGAGCTGACGCTGCAGCATCGTGAAGCCCACGGCATCCGCGGGCACGACCGCCTCGGTGTCTTCGATGAGGTCGCCGAACTCGCTGTCGCCGTCCTCGCCGAGCGGAGTGTGCAGCGAGATCGGCTCGCGGCCGTACTTCTGCACCTCGACGACCTTCTCGGGGGTCATGTCGAGTTCGCGGCTGAGCTCTTCGGGCGTGGGCTCGCGACCGAGATCCTGCAGCATCTGGCGCTGCACGCGGGCGAGCTTGTTGATGACCTCGACCATGTGCACCGGGATGCGGATCGTGCGCGCCTGGTCGGCCATGGCGCGGGTGATCGCCTGGCGGATCCACCACGTCGCGTAGGTCGAGAACTTGAACCCCTTCGTGTAGTCGAACTTCTCGACGGCACGGATGAGGCCGAGGTTGCCCTCCTGGATGAGGTCGAGGAACTGCATGCCGCGACCCGTGTACCGCTTGGCGAGCGAGACCACGAGGCGCAGGTTGGCGCCCAGCAGGTGGCTCTTGGCGCGCTGGCCGTCGCGGGCGACCCACTGCAGGTCGAGGCCGAGCTGGTTCGACTTCTCGGCCGGCGACATGTGCGACAGCTTCTCTTCGGCGAACAGGCCCGCCTCGATGCGCATCGCGAGCTCGACCTCTTCGGCCGCGTTCAGCAGCGGCACCTTGCCGATCTGCTTCAGGTAGTCCTTCACGGGGTCGGCGGTCGCGCCGGTGATCTGCGTGGAGTAGACCGGGACGTCGTCCTCGTCGTTGGACGAGATGATGATGGCGCCCGTGGGCAGCGGCTCGCTGAACGCGGGCTTCGTGCTCTCCTCGTCCTCGTCGTCTTCGTCGTCGGACTCGGTCTTCTTGTCGTCCTTCGCGGCGGGGGTGTCGTCGTCATCGGCGTCGATGACGTCGCCCTCGAGCTCGGCCTCGTCGAGTTCGACGTCGTCGTCGATCTCGTTCTCTTCGTCGGATGCCGGCTTCGCCGCCTTCTTGGGCGTCGCCTTGGTCTTCGGGGCGGCCTTGGCCGCAGCGGGCGTCTTGGCCGCGGGGGGCGTCTTGGCCGGCGCGCTCTTGGCGGCCGACTTCTTCGTCGCGGCCGGCGCCGCTGCCGCCGACTCCGCGGCGTCGGCCTCGGCGGCCTTGCGGGAGGCGGTGGTCCGGGTGGTCTTCGTGCCTGAAGTCACGTCGTGCCTTTCACCGGCGGAGGCCGCCGGGTTTTCGGACAGGAGTAAGACCCTTGTCAAGTCCGGAGCGTCCTGGTGGACGCGCCGTCTCGGCAATGGGTCGGACGTCCATTGTCGCATACATGCTCGGTGCGGCTACGCGCAACCCCCTCTTGGGCGGTGTTCGGCGCCGACCGCACGGAGAGGGAACAGCCGAGACCGGGCCGGCATTCCGTCAGCGGCGGCCGCGCAGGTCGTCGCCGCGTTTGTCATCACCGGGCCGACGGTCGGCGAGGAAGCGCTCCAGTTCGGCGGCCAGCTCGTCGGCGCTCGGCAGATCGCCCGTGTGGATGATCGGCTGAGCGAGGGTCGATCCCGCCATGTAGGAGTCGTAGCGCTCCTCCAGGGTGCGCAGCATGGCGGTGAGCTCGTCGTTGCCCGAGACCTGCTCCTCGACCTTCGCGAGGTACTCGCGGTTCTCCTCGCGCACGGCGTCACCGTCGAAGACGAGCCCGGTCGCGACCGACAGGCTGTCCAGGCCCGCCAGCAGCGCCGCCGGGAAGTCGGTGTCGGCGAGATAGTGCGGCACCAGCAGGACGAAGCCGGCCACCGACGCACCGCTCTGGGCGAACCGGTACTCCAGCAGGTGACCGACCGTCGACGGCACCTGCGTGTGCGGCTGCCACACCGAGTGCGCCTTCGTGAGGTCGGCGCGCGTGCCGCTGACCGTCGCGCCGATCGGGCGGGTGTGCGGCACCGGCATGGGGATCGCGTGCACCCACGTGACGGTCGACACCTGCAGCCCCTCGGCCAGGCCCACGACCGTCTCGCTGAACGCCTCCCAGGCGAAGTCGGGCTCGTACCCCGCCAGCAGCACGAACGGCTGCCCCAGCGCGTCGTGGGCCAGCGAGAGCTCGAGCCGCGCCGGCCGGTAGTCGGCGAGGTGGTCGGCGTCGAAGGTGATGAGCGGGCGGCGCGCGCGATAGTCCAGCAGCACGTCCGACGAGAACGCCACGATCGGCGCCGGATCGAGGTCGTCGCGGAACAGCTCGATCATCTGCGAGACGGCTCCCCCGGCGTCGGTGAACCCGGTCAGCACGATCACGAGCGGCAGACCGGACGGGACCGGAGGCGCGGAGGCGACGCGCTCGTAGAGGGGACCGCTGAAGGGCATGACTCCACTGTACGAGCCGGGCGGGACAGCGGGGCGGCATCGCGCTCACAGCGAACAGGCGGCACGAGGCGCCGCTGGCGGCGATGCGGGACGCCGATCGCACGGGCAAACCTAGGATGGAGGTCATGGCGTTTCCCGAGCTGTCGCACTCCACGGTCCCGTTGCGCGAAGCGGAGGCCGACGCGCTGATCCTGGCACTGCCCGCCCTGGATGATCCCGGCTCCGGTGCCGACGGCATCCTCGAAAACTGGCCGGGGCTGCGCGCCGCCCTCACGGCCATCGGGTTCACCGGTGCGGCCGGGGCGTCGGTGCGCGCGTACGCCCCCGAGGCGACCGAGAAGCCGCTGATCGTCGTCGGCACGGGACGAGCGGCGGATGCCGGGACCCTCCGCGACGTCGTCGGCGCCGCCGTGCGCACGACCACCGGCTTCGCCACCCTCGCGATCGCCGCGCCCGCCGCGGGCGCCGACCAGTGGACGCCGGTCGCCGAGGGCGCCGTGCTGGGCGGCTATCGCTTCGACGGGTACAAGTCGGCGCCGGCGCCCGCGCGCGCCACGCACGTCGTCGTGCACTCCCCCGTCGCTGTCGACGACGCCGTCGCGGCGCGGGCGCGCGCCGTCGGCGCGGCGGCCGCGCTCGTGAAGGATCTCGTGCACACGCCGGCCGAGTGGCTCGGCCCGCAAGAGGTCGCCGACGCGTCGGTCGCCGCCGTCGAGGGTCTCGCCGTCGAGGTCGACGTGCTCGACGAGAAGCAGCTCGCCGCGGAGGGGTACGGCGGCATCCTCGGCGTCGGTCAGGGCTCCGACCGGCCGCCGCGCCTCGTCCGGCTCGACTATTCCCCCGCCGGAGCCGAGCGTCACATCGCGCTCGTGGGCAAGGGGATCACCTTCGACACCGGCGGCCTGTCGCTGAAGCCGCCGGCGAGCATGGTCGGGATGAAATACGACATGTGCGGTGCCGCGACGGTGCTCGCCGTCGTGCGCGCCGCAGCGACCCTCGGCCTGCCGGTGCGCGTCACGGGCTGGCTCTGCATCGCCGACAACATGCCGTCGGGTCGCGCGACCCGCCCGGGCGACGTGCTGCGGATGCTCGACGGCACGACCGTCGAGGTGCTCAACACCGACGCGGAGGGGCGCCTGGTGCTGGCCGACGGGCTCGTCGCCGCCAGTCGCCTGCATCCCGACGCGATCGTCGACGTGGCGACTCTCACCGGCGCGATCGCGGTGGCCCTCGGCACGCGCCACACCGGCGTGTTCGGCGACGACGACGCCGTGGCCGCCTACCTGGCCGCCGCCGACCGTACCGACGAGCTCGCCTGGCCCATGCCGCTGCCGCAGCACATGGAGGAAGAGCTCGACTCGCAGATCGCCGACCTGCAGAACGCGAAGATCGGCGACCCGCACGGCGGCGCGCTGTTCGCGGGGCTGTTCCTGCGCAGATTCGTCGGACGCGTCTCGGACGAGCCGGATGCCGCCCGCATCCCGTGGGTGCACCTCGACATCGCCGGCAGCGGCACGGCGAAGACCGCCGCCGGGGCGACCGACAAGGGTCCGACCGCGACGACCGTCCGGTCGCTGCTGGCATTCCTCGAAGGAGATGCACGATGACCGTCCACACGAGCGACCTGGTTGTTCTCGGCGGCGGCTCCGCCGGCTACGCGGCGGGCCTGCGCGCGGCGGGACTCGGCCGCTCGGTCGTGATCGTCGAGCAGGACCGGCTCGGCGGTACGTGCCTGCACCGCGGCTGCATCCCCACCAAAGCACTGCTGCACGCGGCTGAGGTCGCCGACCAGGTGCGCGAGGCGGCATCCGTCGGCGTCGCGGCGTCGTTGAACGGGGTCGACGCCGCCGCCCTGCGGTCGTTTCGCGAGGGCATCGTCGCCAAGAAGTTCACAGGCCTCGAAGGGCTCGTCAGGGCGCGCGGGATCACCGTCGTCGCGGGTTCCGGACGCCTCGTGGTGGATGCCGACGGCCCCGCCGTCGCGGTCGGCGACGACCTGTACCGGGGCACCGACGTCGTCCTGGCGACGGGGTCGTACACGCGCACCCTGCCCGGTCTGGAGCTCGGCGGCCGCGTCATCGGCAGCGAGCAGGCGCTGGAGCTCGGCGAGATCCCGGCATCCGTGGTCGTCCTCGGCGGCGGGGTCATCGGCGTCGAGTTCGCGAGCGCGTGGCGGTCGCTGGGCGCCGACGTGACGATCGTCGAGGCGCTTCGAGCACCTCGTCCCCAATGAGGACGTGGCACTCAGCAAGGCGCTCGAGCGGGCGTTCCGCAAGCGCGGCATCGCGTTCCGGCTCGGCGTGCGCTTCGCGTCGGTCGCGCAGACGGATGCCGGCGTCACGGTGTCGCTCGAAGACGGCACCGAACTGGCGGCCGACCACCTGCTCGTCGCCGTCGGCCGCGGGCCCGCGACGCAGGGACTCGGCTACGAGGAAGCCGGCGTGACGCTCGACCGCGGGTTCGTCGTCGTCGACGAGCGCCTGCGCACCACCGCGGCGCACGTGTGGGCGGCCGGCGACATCGTGCCCGGGCTGCAACTGGCGCACCGCGGGTTCCAGCAGGGCATCTTCGTGGCGGAGGAGATCGCGGGGCTGAACCCCGTCGCCGTCCCCGAGCACACGATCCCGCGCATCACCTACTCGCACCCCGAGGTCGCCTCGGTGGGGCTGACCGAGGCGCAGGCGCGCGAGGCGCACGGAGATGCCGTCGCGACCTACGAGTACAACCTCGCCGGCAACGGCCGCAGCGAGATCCTCGGCACGTCGGGCATCGTGAAAGTCGTGCGGGTCGCCGACGGCCCCGTCGTCGGCGTGCACCTGGCCGGCGACCGCGTCGGAGAGCTCATCACCGAGGGGCAGCTCGCGGTCGGCTGGGAGGCGCATCCCGAAGACATCGCGCCGTTCCTGCACGGCCACCCGACGCAGAGCGAGGCGCTCGGCGAGGCGTTCCTCGCGCTCGCGGGCAAGCCGCTGCACGCGTTGTGACCGATGCCGCAATGACCGGCTTCCGCCGACGCGCGAAACCCCGAAGCTCCCCCGATAGGCGGTGCGCGCCACCCGCAGCATGCCGCGACCGCAGCGCGCGCCGCTCGCGCCGCGACCGCGACCGCCGCGCACGCCGCGCCCGAAGCGCCCGCCGCGCCCGAAGCGCACGAAGCGCACGCCGCGCCCGAAGCGACCGCAGCCACCTCGCCGAGATTCGGACGCTTCAAGCGTCCGAAACAGCGTTCAGGGGAGTTTTGGACGCTTCAAGCGTCCGAAACTCACCGACGAGCCGACGGGCCGGCGGGCCGACGGGCCGGCGAGTCGGCGGGCCGGGGCGGAGTCGCCGAGCGGGTGCTGTCGGCGGTCTTCTCGCGCGCCGCGACCGCGACCGAAGCGCGCGCCGCGACCGCAGCCACCTCGCCGAGTTTCGGACGCTTCAAGCGTCCGAAACAGCGTTCAGGGGAGTTTTGGACGCTTCAAGCGTCCGAAACTCACCGGTGGGCCGGCGGGCCGGCGGGTCGGCGAGTCGGCGGGCCGGTGGGTCGCGCCGGTGCGGAGTCGGTGGGCCGGCGAGTCGGTGGGCCGGCGGGTCGGCGAGCTGACGGGTCGGCGAGTCGGCGGGCCGGGGCGGAGTCGGCGGGCCGGGGCGGAGTCGCCGAGCGGGCGCTGTCGGCGGTCTTCTCGCGCGCGGCGCAGTGCACGTGCACGTGCACGAGCGTGTCGGACACGATCCGTCGGGGGGCGACACGCGAGAGGATGCGCGTCCACGACGAGCGGGATCGTCGCTTCGAACGGGATCCAGATCGGCGCAATGATCGATGATGGGTCGGCGGACACGAGGGCTCCGGTTGACGCACGAGATCTTCACGCGTCCGTGCGTGACAGGCCTCGTGCCCGTGCCACGCCACCGCCACACCTCCACCTCTCGGCGAAACCCCTAAGGTAGAAAGCGGACATCGCACTTCTTGAAGGAGAGACAGTCATGAGCACATCCGTGGTCCTCCCCGCGCTCGGTGAGAGCGTCACCGAGGGAACGGTCACCCGTTGGCTCAAGAAGGTCGGTGACACGATCCAGGCCGACGAGGGCCTGCTCGAGATCTCGACCGACAAGGTCGACACCGAGATCCCCTCGCCGGTCAGCGGCGTCATCGAGGAGATCCTCGTGCAGGAAGACGAGACCGTCGAGGTCGGCGCCGTCCTGGCGAAGATCGGCGATGGCTCCGGTGCCGCGGCGCCCGCCGAGGATGCTGCTCCTGCAGCCCCGGCTGCCCCCGAGCCCGCCGCAGAGGCGCCGGCTCCCGCGGCGGCCGAGCCGGCTGCCCCGGCCGCACCTGCGGCGTCGGCCGATGCGCAGGACGTCGTGCTCCCCGAACTCGGCGAGAGTGTGACCGAGGGCACCGTCACGCGCTGGCTCAAGCAGGTCGGCGATGCGGTCGCGGTCGACGAGCCGCTGCTGGAGATCTCGACCGACAAGGTCGACACCGAGATCCCCTCGCCCGTCGCCGGAACGCTGCAGGAGATCCTCGTGTCCGAGGACGAGACCGTCGCCGTCGGAGCGACGCTGGCGCGGATCGGCTCGGGCGCCCCGGCGCCCGCGGAGGCTCCCGCCGCACCGGCTGCGCCGGCTCCTGAGGCCGCTCCCGCCGCCGCGGCTCCGGCCCCCGCCGAGGCTCCGGCCCCCGCCGAGGCTCCGGCTCCCGCCGCCGCCGCTCCCGCAGAGGCTCCGGCCGCAGCCGCGGTGCCGGCCGCGCCGACCTTCGTGGCATCCGCCGACGACGACGTCACCACCTATGTCACGCCGCTCGTGCGCCGCCTCGCGCAGCAGCAGGGCGTCGACCTCGCGTCGGTCGCCGGCACCGGCGTGGGTGGTCGCATCCGCAAGGAGGACGTGCTCAAGGCCGCCGAGGCCGCCAAGAGCGCCGCCGCCGCGCCGGCCGCCGCGCCGGCCGCGGCGCCTGCCGCCGCACCCGCGGAGGTCTCGCCCCTGCGCGGCACGACGCAGCCGTTCTCGCGCCTGCGCAAGGTGCTCGCCGAGCGCGCCGTCGCGTCGATGCAGCAGACGGCCCAGCTGACGACGGTCGTGAAGGTCGACGTGACGAAGGTTGCGGGCCTGCGCACGGCCGTGCAGGCCGACTTCGTCGCCAAGACCGGCGGGAAGCTCTCGTTCCTGCCGTTCTTCGTCCTCGCGGCCGCCGAGGCGCTGCAGACGTACCCCGTGATCAACGCGACGGTCGACGGCACCGACATCGTCTACCCGGCCACCGAGAACATCGCCATCGCCGTCGATACCGAGCGGGGGCTTCTCACGCCGGTGCTGCGCGACGCGGCCTCGAAGAACCTGGCGCAGATCTCCGGAGAGATCGCCGACCTCGCCGCCCGCACCCGCGACAACAAGCTCAAGCCCGACGAGCTGGCCGGCGGCACCTTCACGGTGACCAACACCGGCTCGCGCGGCGCGCTGTTCGACACGCCCGTCGTGTTCCTGCCGCAGTCGGCGATTCTCGGCACGGGCGCCGTCGTCAAGGAGCCGGGCGTCGTGACCGTCGACGGCAAGGACGCGATCTCGGTGCGCTCGTACGTGTATCTCGCGCTGTCGTACGACCACCGCATCGTCGACGGTGCCGACGCGGCCCGCTTCCTCGGTGCCGTCAAGGCGCGCCTCGAGGCGGCGGAGTTCACGGGGAACCTGGGCATCTGACAGCACAGATCATGGCTGATCGGCGAGGTCGTAGACGTCGCGGATCAGCCATGATCCGTTTGCGCTGACGAGCACGAGCGCCTGCGTCGGATAGCCGGCCGCGGCGACGCGGTACACCGCGACGCCGCCGTACTCGTCGAGCAGGGCGAGCTCGCGCTCGGCATCCGTCGCTCCCGCCGCGCCGGTCGGCAGCGGCGCCGCAGCGTCCTCCATGACGCCGGGACACGATACCGCGGCCGCGCGGGCGCATGCCGTCAGGGCGTCGAGTACGGCGTGGACATCGGTCGTCGAGGCATCGGGGCCACCCGCACCGGCGTCCACCGGCGTGGCGTCAGGAGCCTCACCCGGCGACGCCGATTCGGACGGGGCGGGGGCCGACGTGGGGGCCTGAGACGATACGGCGACCGCGTCGGGCGCGTCGTCAGGCCACCACGCGCCCAGCGCGAGCACGGTGGCGGCAGCGGCCGCCGCGACGACCAGCGGCAGACGGCGGCGCCGCGGCCGCTCGCCGCCGGCCGGGTCTCCCCCGGTCGCCGGTTCGCTCCTGCGCGCTGCCTGCCGTCGGCGATCCCGCCGGGGCGGCGCGGCCAGCATCCCGCGCACGGCGCCGACCGCAGCCGCGGTACGGGCGCCGAGGTCGTGATCGGCGAATCGTCCGACCCAGGCGCCGATGCTTCGCGATGCGGCATCCGGCTTGTCGTCTCGGAGGCGCACGCGTGCGGATGCCCCGGCGGGCAGAGTGTCCACCCGTCGCGGCACAGGTTCCCGGTCGAGCCACGAAGCGAGCGCGCCGTGCGGGCCGCGGATGCCGGGCGGGCCGAGCGGCGCCGGCTCGTGCGCCGCGAACAGGGCGTCTTCGCACGCGTCGGCATCGGCACGGGCGACCCGCTCCTGCAGCACGAGGTCGCGCACCCGCGCCAGTGCGTCGGCCAGCCGCGGACCCGCGGCGCGCTCGAGCGTCGTGAGCAGGTCGGCCGCCTCGGCATCCCACGGCGACTGTCCGCCGGCGGCCAGCACGGGACGCCCGGAGTCGTCGCACCACCACGACCCGCACGACAGACCCTGGGTGCGCGCCTCGCACGCTCCGCGCAGGATGCTGACCGCGAGTGTGACGGCCTCACCCGGGCCGATGGCGGCCTCGGCGACGCAGGCGCCGAGGCGCTGCGGACAGTGCGGCACGAGTGCCGCGTGCCCTCCCGGAACCCGCGCGAGGTCGAGCGGAGCCAGGAGGTGCCCGTCGGCCGCCGCCCGCCACACCTCGACCGGGACGGTGCCGGCATCCACCCACACGCGCGGCGGCTCGCCGGCGCGCAGCACCCCCGGGTAGGGCGCTTCGTCGGCGCGCAGGCGACGCAAGAGGGGCGGCGGGTCGAGCAGGGCCGGGGCATCCATCCCCCGAGTGTGCTCCCGCCGCGGGGGCTCCGTAGGCCGAATCGGACGATCTGTGGAGAGATCCCGAGATTGGTCTCCTGTGCAGGAGGTCGTGCAGAGCGGACGCCGGGCGCGCGCCCCGGTAGGCTGGAGGGCATGTCATCCCGCAGCACGGCGCCCGACAAGCGCCCCAATCTCTTCCGGCAGATCCGCTCTCTGTACACCTTCACGCACGCCGAGTTCGCGTGGCTGCCGTGGGTGCTCATCGCGGTCATCCTGGGGGGCATCGCCGTCGGCGTGCTGCCCGGCCTGCTGATCCCGCCGTTCCAGATCTGGAGTGTCATCCTCTGGAGCGTCTTCGGCCTGATGTTCGGCATCCTGATGGCGATGCTGCTGCTTACGCGCCTGTCGTCGAAGGCGATGTACATCAAGCTCGACGGCATGCCCGGTGCGGCCGGTCACGTGCTGTCGACCGGGCTCGGACGCCACTGGGTCGCCTCGGACATGCCGGTGGGCGTGAACCCCAAGACGCAGGATGCCGTCTACCGCGTCATCGGCCGCGGCGGCGTCGTGATCGTCGGCGAGGGCGCCCGCGGGCGGCTCACGCGCCTCGTCAACGACGAGAAGATGAAGGTGCAGCGCGTGGCCTCCGGCGTGCCGATCAACGTGCTCTACATCGGGCACGGCGAGGGCGACGTGCCGATCTCGAAGCTCACGTCGACCGTGAAGGCGTTCCCGCGCACGGTGGATGCCGCCACCATGGCGGCCGTCGTCAAGCGCGTCGATTCGGTGTCGCAGTCGCTGACGTCGCTGCCGATCCCGAAGGGCATCGACCCGATGAGAGCCCGCGCGCCGCGACCCCGGTAGGCCGGCGCACGCGTGCCGGCATCCGGTCAGGCGCGAACGAGGACGGTACCGGCGGCCTTGTCGTGCAGTCCGCGCTGATCGGCATCCCAGATCACGGCCGGAATCACCAGCACGAGCAGCGCCGTGCGCACGACGGGGCGCCACAGCCCCGCCCAGCCACCGTGAAGCAACTGCAGGCGCAGGCCGACGAGCCGATGGCCGGGGCTGCCGCCCGCCGTCGGGATGAACACGATCTGCACCGCGGCGAAGATCGCGAGCGTCGCGAACGAGTCGTAGGCGAAGAAGGCGATCGAGATGATCACCGCGGCGGCCCAGTCGACCGCGAGCGCCGCGATGCGCCTGCCCGGGCGAGCGATGCTCCCGCGGCCGGTCGCAGGCACGCCCAGACGTTCGCCGGGGTAGGTATTGTCGGGAACGGACGCCATCACCGCCTCAGCCTACCGGGCCGTAACATCCCCGAAACACGGGTTTACGGCAGGGCAACCGGCTCCCGATAGCGTCAACCCGAGCCTGACGTCATCAGGCGCGTTCCGCACCCGATCTTGGAGACTCCATGTTCAAAGATTCATCCGAGGTGCTGAAGTTCATCAAGGACGAGGACGTCAAGTTCCTCGACATCCGTTTCACGGACCTCCCTGGTGTGCAGCAGCACTTCAACATCCCCGCCTCGACCGTCGACGAGGAGTTCTTCACGGTCGGCCAGCTGTTCGACGGCTCGTCGATCCGCGGCTTCGCGAACATCCACGAGTCCGACATGCAGCTGATCCCGGACGTGTCGACGGCATACCTCGACCCGTTCCGTGAGGCGAAGACGCTCATCATGCTCTTCGACATCTACAACCCGCGCAACGGTGAGATCTACGCCAAGGACCCGCGTCAGGTCGCCAAGAAGGCCGAGAAGTACCTCGCCTCCACCGGCATCGCCGACACCGCGTTCTTCGCGCCGGAGGCGGAGTTCTACATCTTCGACGACGTGCGCTACGAGGTCAAGCAGAACGCCTCGTTCTACAGCGTCGACTCCGAAGAGGGCGCCTGGAACACCGGCCGCGCCGAGGAGGGTGGCAACCTCGCGAACAAGACCCCGTACAAGGGCGGGTACTTCCCTGTCTCGCCGGTCGACAAGACGGCCGACCTGCGCGACGACATCTCGCTCAAGCTCATCGAATCGGGGCTCATCCTCGAGCGTGCGCACCACGAGGTCGGCACGGGTGGCCAGCAGGAGATCAACTACCGCTTCGACACGATGGTGCACGCGGCCGACGACATCCTCAAGTTCAAGTACATCGTCAAGAACGTGGCCGAAGAGTGGGGCAAGGTCGCGACCTTCATGCCCAAGCCGCTGTTCGGCGACAACGGCTCGGGCATGCACACCCACCAGTCGCTGTGGCTCGACGGCAAGCCGCTGTTCTACGACGAGAAGGGCTACGGCGGTCTGTCCGACCTCGCCCGCTGGTACATCGGCGGCCTCCTCGCCCACGCCCCGGCGGTGCTCGCCTTCACCAACCCGACGCTGAACTCCTACAAGCGCCTGGTCAAGGGCTACGAGGCTCCGGTCAACCTGGTCTACTCGGCAGGCAACCGCTCGGCGGCCATCCGCATCCCGATCACCGGCTCGAACCCGAAGGCCAAGCGCATCGAGTTCCGCGCGCCGGATGCCTCGGGCAACCCCTACCTCGCCTTCGCGGCGCAGATGATGGCGGGCCTGGACGGCATCAAGAACCGCATCGAGCCGCACGAGCCGGTCGACAAGGATCTCTACGAGCTCCCCCCGGAGGAGGCCAAGAACATCCCGCAGGTGCCGAACTCGCTGCTCGACTCGCTGGAGGCGCTGCGCGCCGACCACGAATTCCTGCTCGCGGGTGGCGTGTTCACGCCGGAGCTGATCGAGACCTGGATCGAGTACAAGATCGAGAACGAGATCACCCCGCTCAACGCCCGCCCGCACCCGTTCGAGTACGAGCTGTACTTCGGGGTGTAGTTCCGCGCACGCCAAAGAGCTCCCCTCCGCGTCCTCTCGGATGCGAAGGGGAGCTCTTGTGTGCTGGCGGGTCAGGCCTCGGCGGTCTGTCGGCGCGCCTCGATCGCGTCGGCGCCGTAGAGCTCGGGATGGCGCGCCTTGAAGGCGAGCGAGTCGCGCACGTTCTTCTGTACGACGACCGTCGCGAACACCGCCATCGCGAAGGTCATGCCGTACAGGCCGTTCTCGCTCGGCAGGAGCGGGCTGTTCCACAGACCCCAGGCGAGCATCGCGATGCTGATGCCGAGCCCGAGCCAGGACACGCCGAGGTAGATCGTCGTGACGGGGACGCCCTCGTGGCGGTCGCGCACGGACTTCTGCAGACCGACCGCGCTGACGAGGCCGAAGAAGAAGGCGCCAAGGAAGAACCCCTTCTCGAAGGGATCCATCTCGGCGCGCCACAGGCTCACGAAGTAGACGACGACCGCGAGGGCGAGCGCCACCCAGGCGGCGCCGACGAAGGCGGGGGTGGGCTTGCCGAACTGATCACGCTGGGCTTCGGGCTCGTACATGAGAACTCTCCTCGCTGCCGCCAGGCTCCGGTGGATCCGCTCCTGGGTCTGTTGGAGTCATGCTATCGATGGAAATATTCCTTGTCGTTCATGCACAACGCTGACGCGTGGCGCCGAGTCGCACGGCGCCGGGATGTTGCGCGCCGCATCCCTCGAAAACAGGAGATTCACCCAGAACAGGACGTGTTGACGTCAACCTGTCCTGTACCGGCGTCTTCTCCTGTTTTCGCTCACGAGGTGCGGGTGTGCACTCACGAGGTGGGGCGGAGCGGATGCCGGCGGTCAGCCGTAGAACAGCTTCTCGAACGCGCTGCGGGCACGGCGGGCGGTGCGCAGCCACTCCTCCTCGACGAGCGTCGCCGAGCGGGGCGGATACTCCAGCAGCCGCCCGATGCCGTCGAGCTTGCCGCGGTCGGTCGGCAGCACGTCGCTGGTCTGCCCCGACAGCAGCGTGTTCGCCGACCGCAGCCGGCTCGCCAGGCGCCAGGCCGCGGTGAGACGCTCGGCGGCGGCATCCGGCACGAACCCGGCCTCGCGCGCGGCCTCCAGCGCGTCGAGCGTGGAGGTCGTCTGCAGCGCCGGCACGGCGCGTGCGTGCGCGTGCTGCAGCAGCTGCACGAGCCACTCGAGGTCGCTGAGGCCGCCCGGGCCGAGCTTGAGGTGGCGCGAACGGTCGATGCCCTGCGGCAGCCGCTCGCTCTCGACGCGCGCCTTGATCCGCTTGATCTCGCGCAGATCCTGCAGCGCTACCTGGGCCGGGTAGCGCACGTCGTCGGCCAGTTCCATGAATCTGCGGATGAGGGTCACGCTGCCCGCGACGCCGCGCGCGCGCAGCAGCGCCTGCGCCTCCCACGACAGCGACCAGCGTCGGTAGTACTCCGCGTACGACTCCAGCGACCGCACGAGCGGACCGTTGCGGCCCTCGGGGCGCAGGTCGGCGTCGAGTTCGAACGGCACCCGGTGGTCCTCCGAGTGCGTGCGGATGCCGGCCACCAGCTTCAACGCCAGCTCGTGCGCGCGCTGGGGGTCGACATCGCCCGCGTCGTAGACGTACAGGATGTCGGCATCCGACCCGAACCCGAGCTCGGCTCCCCCGAACCGCCCCATCGCGATCACCGCGAACCGGAACGACTCCTCGTCCGCAGCGACCACCTCGCGGCGCACGGCGCGCAGCGTCGCCTGGATCGTCACCTCGCTCACCGAGGTCAGGCCCAGCGCGAGCTCGTCGATC
Organism: Microbacterium sp.; assembly: GCF_047602155.1. Taxonomy (GTDB): domain Bacteria; phylum Actinomycetota; class Actinomycetes; order Actinomycetales; family Microbacteriaceae; genus Microbacterium. Next base: position 2,694,407 of record NZ_JASGHZ010000001.1, read on the forward strand.
GTCAGGGTGCCGAGAATCGCGCCCAGCGCGAGGCGCAGCAGCTCGCGGCGACGCAGGGCCCGCACGGATCGCATCGCGTCGCCCACGGTCTCGTGCCGCGTCTGGATCGCCCGGGCCTCTTCCTGCAGCGCGACCCCCGTGCGCGGGCGCAGCTGCTCCTCCGCGTCGAGCCAGGCGACCGACTCGGGGATCCACTCCATCAGCTCGCCGACATAGCGCGAGCCCGACAGCACGCGGGTGAGCCGCTCGGCCGCGCCCGACGAGTCGCGCAGCATCCGCTGGAACCACGGGGTGTCACCGAGCCGCTCGCTGACCCGGCGGAACGCCAGCAGCCCGTAGTCGGGGTCGACGCCGTCGGCGAACCAGCGGATCATGACGGGCATGAGGTGCCGCTGGATGCTCGCCTTGCGGCTGAGACCGCCGGTCAGGGCGCCGATGTGGCGCAGGGCGCCGGCCGGGTCGCGGAACCCGATCGCGGCGAGCCGGTCGTGCGCCTGTGCGGCGGAGAGCTGATGCTCCTCGGCGGGCAGGGCCGCCACGGCCGACAGCAGCGGCCGGTAGAACAGCCGCACGTGGATCTCGCGGACCTCGCGCTTGATGCCCTCCCACAGCTCCCACACCGCCGTGCCGCTGTCGGCGAGGCGCGACGCGCGCGCGAGCACCCGCAGCCCCTCCTCGGTCTGCGGCATGAGATGCGTGCGGCGCAGATCACGCAGCTGCATGCGGTGCTCCAGCACCCGTAGCATGCGGTAATCGCGGGCGAAGGTCGTGGCCTCGCCGCGCCCGATGTAGCCCGCCCGCACGAGCGCGTCGAGCGCGTCGAGGGTGCCGCGCTGGCGGATCTGGTCGTCGGTCAGCCCGTGCACGAGCTGCAGCAGCTGCACGGTGAACTCGATATCACGGATGCCGCCGGGCCCGAGCTTCAACTGGTACGGCACGTCGGCGGCCGGAATGTGCTCGGTGACGCGCTCGCGCATGCGCTGCACGCTGTCGACGAAGTTCTCGCGGGCCGCGCTCGTCCACACCTTCGGCTGGACGGCGGCGACGTATTCCTCGCCGAGCATACGATCGCCGGCGAGGGGTCTGGCCTTCAGCAGCGCCTGGAACTCCCAGCTCTTCGCCCACCGGTCGTAGTACGACAGGTGCGAGTCGAGGCTGCGCACGAGCGCGCCCTGCTTGCCCTCCGGGCGGAGATTGGCGTCGACCTCCCACAGCGGCGGCTCGATCTCGATGCCGGAGATGCCGCGCATCGTCTGCACGGCCAGGCGCGTCGCGATGTCGATGACCCGGCTCTCGCCCAGCTGCGCGACCAGCTCGTCGGTGCCGCCGCCGACGAAGATGACGTCGACGTCGCTGACGTAGTTGAGCTCGCGGGCGCCGGTCTTGCCCATGCCGATGATGGCGAGGCGGGTCTGCGCCACCTGCTCGCGCGGGAACAGTCCCCCGGCACCGCCGGAGGACACCCGCGTGCGCGCGACGCACAGCGACGCCTCCAGCGCGGCGCCCGCGGCATCCGCGAGGGCCGCGGCGACCGCGGGCAGCACCTCCACGGGATCGTCCGCCGAGAGGTCGAACGCCGCGATGCGCGCCAGCAGGCGCCGATAGCGCACGCGCAGGGCGACCCAGCCGCTCTCGTCGCCCGTCGCGGCGAAGCCCTCGGCATCCATCCCCACGGCGGCGCACAGTTCGTCGTGCAACTCGTCGGCCGTGGGCAGTCCGGTGCCTCGCGGGGGCACCTCGGCGAGCTCTTCGGGATGCCGCAGGTAGAAGTCGGCGAACCCGCTGGAGGCCCCCAGGAGACGCCACAGCGTCGGGCCGACCCGCCGCAGCGCGGCGCCGACCGCCGCGGGGTCGCGCCGCGCGACGCGGGCGAGCGCGGCCAGTGCGGCATCGGGGTCGGAGGCCGCATCGGCGCCGTCGAGGATCTCCTCGCGCGTGAGCGCGAGGGTCTCGGACAGCTCCGTCAGCAGCCCGTCGGCGTCACCGAGGCTGCCGAATCCGGCGCGGGCCAGCGTCGTGCGCGCCTGTGGCGTGCGCCCCGCTGCGCGTTCGCTCGACGACATGGGCTCAGAGCATCTCGAGGTTGCTCTTCAGCTCGAAGGGCGTGACCTGGGCGCGGTACTCCTGCCACTCGCGGCGCTTGTTGAGCAGGACGTAGTTGAACACCTGCTCGCCGAGCGTCTCGGCGACGAGCTCCGACTCCTCCATGTGCTCGAGCGCGTGATCCAGGCTCGCCGGCAGCGCCTCGTAGCCCAGCGCGCGCCGCTCGGCGTCGGTGAGCGACCAGACGTTGTCCTCCGCCTCGGGCGGCAGCTCGTACCCCTCTTCGATCCCCTTCAGGCCCGCGGCCAGCAGGAGCGCGAAGGACAGGTAGGGGTTCGCCGCCGAGTCCAGCGCACGGTATTCGACGCGCGTGGACTGGCCCTTCTTCGGCTTGTACATCGGCACGCGCACGAGCGCGGAACGGTTGTTGTGGCCCCAGCAGATGAAGCTCGGCGCCTCGCCGCCGCCCCACAGCCGCTTGTAGGAGTTGACGAACTGGTTCGTCACCGCCGCGATCTCGTTGGCGTGGGTGAGCAGGCCGGCGATGAACTGACGTCCGATCTTCGACAACTGGTACTGGGCGCCCTCTTCGTAGAAGGCGTTCACGTCGCCCTCGAACAGCGACATGTGCGTGTGCATGCCGCTGCCGGGGTGCCCACCGAGCGGCTTCGGCATGAACGTCGCGTAGACGCCCTGCTCGATGGCCACCTCCTTGATCACCGTGCGGAACGTCATGATGTTGTCGGCCGTCGCGAGGGCGTCGGCGTAGCGCAGGTCGATCTCGTTCTGCCCGGGCCCGCCCTCGTGGTGGCTGTACTCGACCGAGATGCCGAGGTCTTCCAGCATCCGCACGCTCCGGCGGCGGAAGTCGTGCGCCGTGCCGCCGGGGACGTTGTCGAAGTAGCCCGCCGAATCGACCGGCTCGGGGCCGTTGGCGCCGTACGCCGACGACTTCAGCAGGTAGAACTCGATCTCGGGATGCGTGTAGAAGGTGAACCCGGCATCCGCCGCCCGGGCGAGGGTGCGCTTGAGCACGTGGCGCGGGTCGGCGACCGCGGGTTCGCCGTCGGGGGTCGTGATGTCGCAGAACATCCGCGCCGTCGGGTCGACCTCGCCGCGCCAGGGCAGGGTCTGGAACGTCGTCGGGTCGGGATGGGCGAGCAGGTCCGACTCGTACGAGCGCGTCAGCCCCTCGATCGCGGAGCCGTCGAAGCCGAGCCCCTCCGTGAACGCGCCCTCGACCTCGGCCGGCGCGATCGCGACCGACTTCAGCGTGCCGATGACATCGGTGAACCACAGACGGACGAACTTGACGCCGCGTTCTTCGATCGTGCGCAGCACGAAGTCCCGTTGCTTGTCCATCAGGCGTCCGAGTTCTTCTCGGCGGCGTGACCCCAGCTGCCTTCGTCTTCATCGGCCCAGGCGCGGGCGCGCTCGGCGACGACCTCCTGGGCGCGCGCGGCATCTTCCGGGGTGTCGAACGGACCGAGCCGATCCGGCGCCGGCGACAGGAATCCGCGTTCGACGGCTCCGGTGTCGATGTTGTACCAGTACTTGTCTTCGCCGGAGCTCATGACGGTCCTTCCGTGTGGGGTTCTGGCTCGATCCTAACGATCCGGGACCAAGACCTGGATAGGCTGTGCCCATGACGACGAAGGTGACCCGTGCGGTCGGAGTGGACATCGGCGGAACCGGCATCAAGGGTGCCCTCGTGGATCTCGAAGCAGGAGGGCTGCTGAGTGAACGGGTGAAGGTGCCGACGCCGCACGGCGCCGAGCCCGACGATGTGCTGGCGGCCGTACGGGTCGTGCTGGCAACCCTCGGGGTGACGGATGCCGACATCCCCCTGGGTGTTGCCTTTCCGGCGATCGTCAAGCACGGCAAGACGTTGTCGGCCGCGAACGTGGCCGACACCTGGATCGGGTTCGACGCCGAGCACTTCTTCGAGCAGGGCCTGGGGCGCGAGATCCACTTCGCCAACGACGCCGACGTCGCGGGTGTCGCCGAGGCGCGATTCGGCGCGGCGCGCAACGTCGAGGGACTCGTGCTGCTGACGACGCTCGGCACCGGCATCGGCAGCGCGATGCTGCACAACGGTCAGCTCATCCCCAATTCCGAGCTCGGCCACCTCCCGCGGCCGAACCGCTCCACCGACTTCGAGGCCTGGGCCGCGTACTCGGTCGTCGAGCGCGAGGAACTCAGCTGGAAGAAGTGGGCGCACCGCCTGCAGGAGTACTACAGCTACCTCGAGTTCCTGCTCAGCCCCGACCTGTTCATCGTCGGCGGAGGGATCTCCAAGAGCGCCGACCAGTATCTTCCGCTGCTCGAGCTGCGCACGCCCATCGTGCCGGCCGTGCACCGCAACAACGCGGGGATCATCGGGGCTGCCGCGCTCGCTGTCGCGTGAGAGCGAGCTGCGTTGCGCGGGGAAACCCCGCGCCCCGAAAACGCCGGCCGCCGCGTGACAGCGAGCTGCGTGGCGCGGGCCGTCTCCTGACGGCCGGGGGCGAATGGGCCGGCCTGTACGCCGGGTTCTGTTCCGGGCCGCGTGCGCGGACCCTTCGACGGTCATCTCTCTCGGCGACACGTTGCCGTGCCGCTCCAGCGGTCTACCCGGGGACTCGGCGGGCCGCGTCGTCATCCCCTGTCTGACCTTGCTCCGGGCGAGGTTTGCCGTGCGGGTCGTGTCGCCACGACCCCGGTGGTCTCTTACACCACCCTTTCACCCTTACCCCCGAGGGGGCGGTCTGCTCTCTGTGGCACTGTCTCGCGGATCGCTCCGGGTGGGTGTTACCCACCGCCCTGCCCTGTGGAGCCCGGACGTTCCTCGGTGCGGGCATGCCCGCCACGCGACCGTCCGGCCGACCCATTCGCGTGTCGAGTCTACGCGTCCGATCCGCGCCACGCGGGTCAGTGGCATTGCCGCTCGGCTCCCGGTGGGGTAACGTACGCTGTGGGGACGGGCATATGGGGTGCCCGCAAAAATGGGCACGGGGGTGCCCGATTTCGGACTCTTGGGGAGGTCTGATGCGTGCAACAACTCTGATGCGTGCAAGAACACTGGGCGCGACGATCGCGCTCGCTGCCGCGTTGGCCGCAACGGCGGGAACGGCATACGCCGCCGACGACGGATACACGCCGGTCGAACCGCAGGATCCGTCGCTGGCGGGCTCCAGTGTGACGGCGCAGTGCGTGGACGACACCCGCACGATCGGGTACACGATCGTGCTGGACGACCCCGACAACGTCGTCACGACGCGGGATGCGGAACTGGTCATCACCGGCGGCGTCGACCAGACGATTGCGCTGGGAACCGTCGAGGGCACGTCGCTGTCAGGCTCCGTGCCCTGGCCGGCGGGCGTTGCCGACGGTGACGGCATCACCGCCGCGATCCACGTCGGCTCGTCGCTGGTGATCTCCGTGCCGCTGTCGTACCCGGAGTGCGGTGGGGGCGTGAGCCCCGAGAGCACCACGACGAGCGGCGGGACCGCTGCCGCGGTGTCGTCATCGTCGTCATCGTCGTCGTCGTCATCGTCGTCGTCATCGTCCGGGCTGCCGGCGACCGGCGGTGACACGGCGGTCGTCATCGGCGCCGGTGTCGTCGCGGCGGCCGCGCTGGCGGCCGGCGTGGTGCTGGTCGCCCGGCGCCGTCGGGTCTAGTCACACCGTCGGCTGCGAGGGTGGGCATGCGCGTCAGCCGTGCGGTGGCGGCGACGCTCGTGCTCGGCGTCGTGCTGCTCGGCGGGTTGTGCTGGGCGGCATCCCGCGTGTGGGAGGCCGCCGACGCACTGCAGGACGTGTCCTCCGATGGCCGCGTCGCGGTGGATGCCGCGCAGTCCGGTGACGTCGCGGCGCTGCAGTCGAGCCTGCAGACGATGGCCGCCGCCGCCGATCGGGCGGCGGATGCCGCGGCCGACCCGACGTGGCCGGTCGCCGAGGCGATGCCGGTGCTCGGTGACGACATCCGGGCGATCCGCATCGTCGCCGACACCGCGCACGCGCTGTCGGCCGCGCTGTCCGGCCCGGCGGCGGCACTGGGGACGGACGCCGGCACGGCGGCATCCGGGGTGTCCGCGGCCGCAGCCGACCTCGGCGCTCTCGCCCCCGCGCTGACCGACGCCGTCGCCGCCGTCGCGCAGGCGCGTACCGAGCTGGCCACCCTCGACACCGCGTCGTTGCTGTCGCCGGTCGCCAAGGGCGTCGAACAGCTGCGCGACGTGCTGGAGCAGGTCTCCCCCGCTCTGGATGCCGCCCGTGCCGTCGCGGCCTTCGTGCCCACGATCATGCAGACCGACGGAGCCCAGGTTCTCGTCGTCCTGCAGAACGGCGCGGAGGTGCGCACCGGTGGCGGCATCACCGGATCGTTCCTGCTGTTCCAGGTGCAGGGCGGCGAACTGACGCTCGTGGCGCAGGCCGACTCGAGCGCGTTCTCCGCCCGTGCGACGCCGATCGTGCCGGTGCGCGACTCGCAGACGGCGCTGTACGGCGACGTCTCGGGACGGTTCGTGCAGAACATCTCCATGACGGCCGACTTCGCAGAGACCGCACAGCTCGCCTCGGCGTGGTGGCAGAGCATCGGCTACTCCGCCCCCGACGCGGTCGTCTCGCTCGACGTGCCGACGATCGCGGCGCTGCTGAACGTCGTCGGCGCGATCGACCTCCCCGATGGCACGCAGCTGACGGCCGACAACGCCGTGCAGCGGCTGCTCGTGGACCCGTACCTGACGCTCGACAGCGATGCCCAGACCGCCATGATGCAGAGCGCGGCGGCGACGGTGTTCACCGCGGTGACGACGGCGCAGCTCGAACCGCTGCGGCTGCTCGGGGCGCTGAGCGGACCGGTCTCGGAGGGGCGCGTCTCGATCTGGAGCAGCGATTCCTCCGTCGAGGAGCTGCTGAGCGCATCCCTGCTCGGCGGGACGTCGGCACGGGTGGCCGCGGCCGGGCCCGACGCGTTCGCGATCGCCTTCAACGACGCGACCGGCGGCAAGATGGACTCGTTCCTGCACGTCGACGTCGCGGTCCAGACCTCCACGTGCCGCGCGGACGGTCGCAGCGACGTGGTGGTGAAGCTGACGATGACCAGCACGGCGCCCGCGTCGGCCGCCGCCGTCTTCCCGCCGTCGATGACCGGGAACGGCATCTACGGCACCGCCATCGGCGACATCGGCACGAGCGTTTCGGTGTCGGCGCCGCCGGGCAGCTTCTTCCGCGGTGTCATGAAGGACACGGCGACGGCGCTGTCGGTCGACGTCGAGGACGACGGCCGCCCGACGAGCCTCGTGCGCGTCAACCTGTCGCCCGGAGAGATCAACGTCGTCACGTTCCGCTTCATCACGGCGACCGCGGACCCCATCGACCCCGCCGTCGTGCTCACTCCCCTGCTGAACATGCCGCAGGTGACGATCGAGCAGGCGGCCTGCTGAGCGCAGCGCTCAGTTCTTGGCCGCGTCCGCGGTGACGCGCAGATCGAGCGGGAAGTCGATCGGGAACCCGCCGAACAGCAGCCGCGCGGCGCGGTCCGCCGCGGCGCGCACCGCCGCGGCCACGCGGTCGGCGTGCATCGCCGGAGTGTGCACGATGATCTCGTCGTGCAGGAAGAAGGCGAGGTGGGCGCGCGATCCGAAGACGGGGCCGGATGCCGGGGCGCCGGCATCCCGCGCGACCGGCTCCAGCCCCGCCAGCTCGCCGCGGAGGTCGGCGAGCCACGCCAGCGCCCACTCCGCGGCCGTGCCCTGAACGACGAAGTTGCGGGTGAAGCGGCCGCGGTCGCGGGCCGAGCTGCGCGCCCGGGCGCGATCGACGTCGGTGGCATCGGGCTCTGCGGCCGCGGCCTGGACGTCGCGCCAGCGGGGCGACGGGCCGGGGCTCGACCGGCCGAGCCAGGTCGTCACGACACCCCCCTGCTCCCCCGCCGTCGCGGCGTCGTCGACCAGGCGCATCGCCCGAGGGTAGGCGCGTCGCAGGGCCGGCACGAGCCGGCCGCTGTCGCCCGTGGTCGCCCCGTACATCGCGCCCAGCATCGCGATCTTCGCCTCCTGCCGGGTGTAGACGATGCCGCCGGCGACGATGCCCTCGTAGAGGTCGCGCCCGCGCGCCGCCGCCGCGAGTGCCGTGTCCCCCGACATCGCCGCGAGTACCCGCGGCTCGAGCTGCGCGACGTCGGCGACGACGAGCACCCAGCCCGGGTCTGCGCGCACGGCGGGCCGCAGCTGGCGCGGCAGCTGCAGCGCCCCGCCGCCGGACGACGCCCAGCGGCCCGTGACGACGCCGCCGGGGACGTAGACAGGCCGGAACCGCCCGTCAGGGGCCCATTCGTCGAGCCAGGCCCAGCCGTTGGCGCTGAGCAGGCGCGTGAGCTTCTTGTAGGCCAGCAGCGGGGCGATGACGGGGTGGTCGTACTCGGCGAGCTCCCAGCGGTTCGTCGAGCGTGCCAGCACGCCGACGCGGTGCAGGCTGCGCAGGAGCCTCGGCTGGGAGTCGAGGCTCGCCGACGGGTCTTCCAGGGCGGCGCGGACCTCGGTCGCGAGTCGCTGCACGCGCTCCGGCACCGCCCCCGCGGCCGGCCGCGGGCCGAGAGCGTCCTCCAGCAGGCGCTCGTGAACGGTGCGGTCCCACGGCACGCCGGCCTCGTGCAGCTCCGCCGCGAGCAGGGCTCCGGCCGACTCCGCGGCCAGCAGGAGGCGCAGGCGGCCGGCATCCGTCGACGAGTCGATCGCCCGCTGCTGCCGGACGAACTCGGCGAGCACCTCGTCGGGTTCGTGCGGCACGCCGGTGGCGGTGCGGCCGGCGGCCTCGGTGTCGGTCGGCGGGTCGAGCTCGAACAGCGTGGGAGCGGATGCCGGGACCTGCTCGGCGGGTGCCGCATCCCACCGGCGCGCGCGGCGCAGGTCGTCGGCGTCCGTCGCGAGCGCGGTGCCCTGCAGGATCGTGTGGCACAGCCGCAGGTCGTGGCAGCGGGCGACGACGACGCCCGCGCGCAGCAGATCGGGGTACCACTGCGTCGTGTCGTTCCAGATCCACCGGGTCGCCGGATCGGCGTTCGCGACCAGGGCGCGCCAGGTGTCGGCATCCATCCGCTCGCGTGCGGCGACGGTCGTGCCGGGCGCCAGCGTCAGCACCGTGATCGCATCGCCCTCGCGGGCCGCCAGCCGTAGGCGCGGCGCGGCGCTGCGCGCGCCGCGCGCGTTCACAGCCCGGATTCGTCGGTGCGCACGAGGATGCCGCCGCACTCCGGGCAGGTCACGACATCGTCGTCGGCCGCCTGCGCGACGGCGTTCAGATCGGTTCCCGAGAGCACCATGTTGCAGCCCTCGCAGGTGCGCCGCCGCAGCAGGCCCGCGCCGACGCCGCGCGCGGCGAGGCGCTCGTACATCGCCAGGAGGTCTTCCGGCACGCGGCCCGCCACGGCGGCACGGTCCCGCGTCGCGGTCTCCCAGCGCGCGGTGGCCGCGGCCACCGCTTCCTTGCCCTCGGCGCTCGCCCGCGCGCCCTCGTCGTTGGTGACGGCGATCAGAGCCTGCTGGGCGGCCACGGCGGCATCCGCCGTCTCGAGCCGCTCCATGATCTCCAGCTCGGCGTCTTCGAGGTCGCTCTTGCGCTTGGCGAGCGAGGCGAGCTCGTGCTCGAGCCCCTGCGCCTCCTTGACGTTGGACGACGTCGCCAGCCGTTCGGTGTCGCGCGCCGTGCGGGCCTCGACGAGCGCGACGTCGGATTCGAGCCGCGCGAGCTCGGCCTGCGCATCGTCACGCGCGCCGAGCAGGGTGGTCAGCTCCGCCGACTGCGCCTGCCGCTGCGCCAGCAACTCCTGCACCCGCGCCGTCTGCTCCGGGTTGCGCCGGGCATGGTCGGCGTGACCGATCGCCGCGTCGAGGCGCGCGAGTTCGAGGAGGAGCAGCTGGTCTGCGGGTCGGGACTTCACGCACCCAACCTACCGCGCGCCGCGAGCCGCAGGTCGGGGCCGGCACGATCAGCTCGCTTCGGCGCGAGATGTCGGCGGGGGCAGGCGCGCGCGTTCGCGGCGCCGGTAGTCGCGGGGTGACATTCCGTAGACGGTGGTGAAGGCGCGCGTGAACGCTGCGGGATGGGCGTAGCCGAGTCGCCGGGACAGCTGCGACGGGGTCTCGCCCCAGCGCAGCAGTTCGCGGGCGATGTCCATCCTGAGCCTGGATCGCCACTGCGGGAACGTGTCGCCGGTCTGGGCGAGGACTGCGCGGCCGAGTTCGCGCGGCGCGATGCGGAAGTGGGCGGCCCAGTCGGCGAGGCAGCGGGCGTCGGCCGGGTTGCGTCGCAGGCTCCGGGCGATCTCTCCCAGGATGCCGGTGAGCGAGCCGGAATCGGCATCGGTGGGAATGAACTGCTCCGCGAACAGCATCCTCGTGAACGCACCGTGTCCGCTTTCGGGCCGCAGGAGCGTGAACTCCGCAGCCATCGTGTGCAGCAGAAACGGCTCCCACTCGTGCGGGATGTCGAACACGATCAGCTCGTCCAGGTCCACCTCGACGCGGCCGTGCGCCGTGCCGATGGTCAGCATCAGCGACTCGGCGGCGAACTCCACGGCGTGCGTCAGCCCCGTGGGAACCCAGATCGCCTGGCCCTGACGCAGCTGCCACGCCCTCGCGCCGATCCGCAGCGTCGCTGTGCCGCGGTAGACCCACATCAGCTCGTGGTGGTCGTTGATCCGCTGCCAGAAGCTCCGCGCCGGGATGCCGGGGGACGCCTCCGGGAGATCGTGTCCCAGGATGAGTGCGTGCTCGATGCCATCGACGCTCTCGTCGAACTCCCTGGTTGCGCTCCGGTGCCCGCGAACGTAGTCGCGGGGAGTGAGGCCCGTGTGCTGCTGGAACGCCTTGGTGAACCCGGCGGGCGTCGCGTAGCCGACGTCGCGGCCCACCTGGGTGATCCGGCCTCCGTCCGCGAGGCGTCCGGTGGCCGAGGCGATGCGGGCGCGGGTGCGCCACGCGGTGAAGGTCAGGCCGGTCTCGTTGCGGAACTGGCGTTGCAGGGTCTTCGCGCTGACGCGCTCGCGCTGCGCGAGAGACTCGATGTCCCACGGCGAGCCGGGCCGCCGCAACAGTGTGCGGGCCACGCGGAGCGCCTCGTCCGAGCGGGGCAGCGGCAGGGCACTGCGCGGCGCGCCCTGCCGTTCGCGGGAGCGCTCGGCGGCGACCAGTTGCAGCAGGAGCTCGGCCCCGCGCAGCGTCTCGCGGGTGTAGGAGTTGTCGTCCCAGCGGTGGATCATCCACTCCGTCCACCCGGACGGGATCTCGACCGTGTGCACCTCGGCAAGAGCCCCGTGAAGCTCGGTCGGCCGGAGGAAGAACGGGAGCACGACGGCGCCCTCTTCGGTGCGGATGCAGTGTGCGATGCCCGGTGGCACCCAGATCGCCGTGCCGGCCGTGAGGCGGTAGCGGGCTCCGCCCGCGTCGATGGCCGCGGCGCCGGTGTGCACCCACAACAGCACGGGCTCGTGCTCCTCGATCCGCGGCCCGACGACCATCGGCGCGATGACGGTCGGTATCTGCATCAGCGCTGCCGTGCTCGCCCTCACCCGTGCTCCTTCAGAGATGGAAAGAATCGGTCCGTACAGGACAAGAATACCGGGTAAGGGCAGCCTAAGCTTGTCTCATATACTAGCGGCGGCTCCACGCGCGACGCTTCCGATACCCGATGACGTTCCCCGAGGGAGCCCGACACGTGCCGCGCCATGCCCGCCCCACGACAGCCTTCCCCGCCGCGCTGCGCGAGGCCGGGGTCACCCGCCTCACCGATGTCACTCCGGGGATGCGGCGGATCACGCTCGCGGGGAAGCAACTGGGCGCGTTCGCAGCGGCGGGCGGCATCCCGATCGCCCCCTTCGAGTCGCACGGCTTCGATGACGACCTCCGCCGCCACCTGGTCGAGGACCGGGCCGTGCCGAAGGACGACGTCGACTCCACGGGGGACGGGTTGTGAGCCCGGATGCTGTCAGGTCTGCGACTCGGCCGTGTGCGGACTTGTCATGTTTCGGGTGCATCGGTGGCTGTGAGCCCGGATGTTGCCAGGTCTGCGATTCGGCCGTGTGCGGACTTGTCAGGTTTCGGGTGCATCGGTGGCTGTGAGCCCGGATGTTGCCAGGTCCGCGTGCCGGCCGTGTGCGGACTTGTCATGTTTCGGGTGCATCGGTGGCTGTGAGCCCGGATGTTGCCAGGTCCGCGTGCCGGCCGTGTGCGGACTTGTCATGTTTCGGGTGCATTGGTGGCTGTGGCCCCGAATGCTGTCAGGTCTGCGTCTCGGCCGCGTGCAGGCTTGTCGGGTTTCGGGTGCATCGGTGGCTGTGAGCCCGGATGTTGCCAGGTCCGCGACTCGACGCGGATGCGGCGCTGGACTCCGCGATGGCCTCAACTCGCGCGCGCACCCGCGCGCCTGAGGCCAAAGTCTCGCGGTGGTTACCATGACGTCATGACAGACGCAGCGAAGGTGCGGTGGCTCGAAGCGCCCGAGGAGCACGACTACCCGGCGGCGGTGGCCTTCCTCGCTCTCCTCGCCGAGGACGTGCTCGTCAACCGCCTGGTCGACGCGTTCCGCAAGGCGCCACCGACGACGCAGAAGGCGAAGGACATCCTTCGCGCCTCCCGTCTCCCGTTACTCGGCCCCGACAACGAGCACGTCGCCGCCGAGCTGCAAAAGGTCGCCCACCGCGCCCCGCTCTCGCCGATTCTGCTCGTGCGCGGCGACCTGCGCAGCGGGACTCCGCTTGTCATCGCCGACGGCTACCACCGCGTCTGCGCGAGCTACTGGATCGACGAGAACACCGGCATCCCGTGCCGGATCGCATCGCTGCCGGAGAGCGCCTCCTCGTGACGTTCGAGACGCTCGCCCTGATCCTCGGCATCGGGCTGCTCGGACCACTCCTCGGGTGGTCGGACCGGTGGCGCATCCCGACGGTGGTCGGTGAGATCGCGGCCGGCGTGATCGTCGGCAGCACCGGACTGCGCTGGGTGGACCCGACGGAGCCGACGTTCGCCTTCCTCGCCAGCCTGGGCTTCGCCCTGGTGATGTTCGTCGCCGGCTCGCACGTGCCCATCCGCGATCGCGACCTGTTCCGAGGGCTCGGCGTCGCGTCGGGCCGGCTCGCCATCGTCGTCGTTGCAGCGACGATTCTCGGATGCGCGGTCGCGTGGGGGTTCGGCACCGGACACGGCTCGCTCTATGCGGTGCTCTTCGCCTCATCATCCGCGGCGGTGATCCTCCCGGTCGTGAGCGCCCTGACGCTGAGTGGCCCGCCGGTGCTGCAGCTTCTGCCCCAGGTCGCGATCGCCGACACACTCACGATCATCGCGCTGCCGCTGGCGCTGAGCCCCGCGGCGGCGGGACAGGCGACGCTCGGCACCCTTGCGGTGATCGCGGCGAGCGGGGCGGTGTTCCTCGTGCTCTGGCAGGCGGAACGTCGCGGGCTGCGCGTCGCGGTGCACCGGAAGTCGGAACGGCGCGGGTTCGCCCTCGAGCTGCGGATCTCCCTGCTTCTGCTGGTGCTGCTGGCCGCACTGGCGATCTGGTCGAAGGTGTCCATCATGCTCGCGGGGTTCTGTCTGGGTATGGTCGTCGCGGCAATCGGCGAACCGCGACGCGTCGCCCGTCAGCTCTTCGGCCTCACCGAGGGGATGTTCGCGCCGATCTTCTTCGTCTGGCTCGGCGCTTCGCTGGATCTTCGTGACCTCGGCGCGCATCCGGGGATGATCCTGCTCGGCACCGTCCTCGGCGCTGGCGCGATGCTCGCCCATCTCGCCGCGCGGCTCGCCGGGCAGTCGATGCCGTACGCCCTCATGGCCGCCGCACAGCTCGGCCTCCCCGTCGCCGCGGTCACCCTCGGCACGCACCTCGACGTTCTTCTCCCCGGCGAGGCGTCCGCACTGCTGCTCGGGGCGCTCATCACCATCGCGGTGACGGCCGCCGCTGGGCGGGTGGCCGCCCGGCCCGCGCACGCACCCGGCGGCTGACGATGTTCACGAGGTCAACCCTGTCGGCTGTTTCGCTGCCCGACGTGCTTGCGCAGGTAGACGAGTTCGACGTGTTTCACTGAGCCGCTCGCGACGCGTGAGGACATAGCCTTCTCGTCGGTACAGGCTGATGTAGCCTTCGCTCGTGCGGCCCGTGAACAGCTCGAAGCTCGCCACGCCGCTCGCCTCTTCGGCGGCTCTGAGCAGGCGTGTGCCGAGCCCACGACCCTGCATGTCGGGGGCGATCGTGAGTCGTTCGACGTGGGAGACGCCATCTTCGACAGTCCATCGCACAGCGCCGACGAGCCTCGTCTTCGACGTCCGCCAGGGGTTGAGTCAGTGCCGGCAGGAACGGGTCATTCTAGATCTGCGCTTCAGTAGCGTATGCCGCCCGTTGCAGAGTCGATACCTCATCACCCGCATCAGCAGGGGTAAGAGGGACCTGGCGAATCTGCTGTTGTTGCTCGTTTGTCGTCATCGTGCACCTTCTGGTGGAGCCGACCGAGCACTACGGGAACAGGTGACAGCCGCTCAAGAGGTTTGCCTCCGCGTGGAGTCAGAGGCCTGACACTGGCGCGGAGCCCGGCGGCGAGCGGGATGATCCGCTGATCCGGACCTCGGCAGACCCAACGAGACGACCTCGAGCACGGCTGACGGACGAGGAACTGGACGCTATGCGAACAGCCCGCGCCGATGGCGTGAGCGCGACGGCGCTCGCGAAGCAGTACGGCATTCACCGTGGGACCGTGTGGGCGAAGACCCGACAGGTGTGAGTCAGCTCGGCCGGGCGGCGATGATCGGCCGGAGCCGGGAGAGCGACACCGCCCAGGCACGGACATCGGCGTCCATCCAGTCGAGCAGCCGATAGATGGTGAGGGTGTCGGTGGTCACGTCGCGGCTGTGGATCGGCTCGTGGTGGGCGATCCTGTTTCGCACCGTGTGCAGCTCATCTAGTGCCCGGTAGACGACGGCGCGGCTCTGCGGCTGAAGGTTCGGAAAGGCGTGGCGCAGGCAGCCGGTCCACAGAGTGGCTTCGTAGCGTTTGGCGAGTAGAAACTTCCAGAACCCGAAGCTCAGTTCCGCGACCACCCGGCCTGACGTCTCAGGACGCCGCAGTTTCTGCACCCGACGACGGGCGGCGGCGATGTCTTGGTGTGCGAGGTCGGAGAGCACGTCGAGTGGGTCGTCGTACCAGTACCCGGTGAGGGTTCCGTGGTGCGCGGCGAGCTGTGTGCTCAGGGCATTGCGGAGAACGACTTCGAGGATGCCGAGGGCTTCGTACAGCGCACCGGATACGGCAAGGTTCCACTCATACAACCGCACGGCCGCGCTGGGGTCGCCGCCGGTCGCGCGTAGGTAGGGAGCGAGGCGTTCCGGGGACAGCGCGGCGGCAATCGGCGCTGTGTCCGGTTGGTCGGCCGGCATGTCACCTCCCCGTGGTAGTCTTGCGTGCGAAGACCCCGGAAGGCCTCTGCGAGAGCATGTCTCCGGGGTTACTGCTTTCTCAGCCTACGTACCACATCTGACACCGATCACGCGGTATCAGGGTCCGCGCAGGGGTGTACCGACGGCGGCTCGGGCCACCCCGACGCCCGGTCCGTCACGGCTCGCGCTTGGCGGCCCGTGACGGCGGTAGTCGATGGGGTGATGCCCGTGCAGCGACGGAACACGTCGGTGGCGTACCCGCTGTGTCGACCCCAACCGACACGTTCGGTGATCTCGGTGATGAGCAGGTCCGTCTCGCGGATCAGGCGGGCCATCTCCTGCACGCGCAGGATCGCAAGGTACACGATCGGAGTGACCCCGAACGCGGCCACGAAGACGCGATTGCTCTGCCCGGTCGAGAGGCAGACGTGCGAGGCAAGATCACCGACTCGCCAGCGCCTCGCGATGTTCCCGTGCAGGAGCGTCGCAATGGCTGCGGCCTCGCGACGGGTGGGACGGAACGTCCGCCACCGTGGGCCGCAACACCCGCGGACCGTTGCCTCGGAGTCAGCACACACTCCCGGATCGGAGCTTGCCGGGCATGCGGCGCAATCGCGTCCAGCACAGCGAAGAGAAGCATACGGATACGGAAGTACCGGGTCGTATCGCATTCCTACTCACGAGTTCATCGAGGATCGGTGCGAGCCGTTCGACCTCATGTTCTCCGAGGCGGAGCACCTGCACCGGGTCCGGGTAGATTTTGGCGGCGAGGTCGCGGGCTGCGTCCCGGTCGGGGATCACGTCCAAGTGCTGCCAGAACAGGTGCTCGATGAGGTAGTCCGCATCCACCAGCAGCATGGTGAGATGGGCTGGTCCCTCCGGCTCGAGTCCAATGGGTGTGTCGGGGGGGAACCAGCACGGCCTCTCCTATCGTCACCGGCCGGGTTCTCCTCGTACTATCGACCAACGCCGAGCCGTCGCGCACCACGATGAGTGACACGCCGTCGAACATGACCGGCACTGTCTTGCGCCGAAGCGTGTGAGTCTCTGCGATGACGGGTCGGAACGTCTGCTTCGATGCCAGAGTCATATGGTTTCCGGTTCTCCGGACAGCGCGATGCTTTCGTCCTTCGCCTGGCGGGAGCCTCAGCGAATGAGGAGTCGTTGGATGAAGTCTGCGACGGGCGTCGGGGACTCTTCGGCCATGAAATGGCCTGCGTCGATGGGTTCGTAGGTCAGATCGGGCGCCCACGCGCCCCAGATCCGGGTTGGGTCGAAGCCAAGTTGGCTTCCCCAGTCTTGCGAGATCACGCCGACCGGCATCGTGAGCTGACGGCCTGCGGCTCTGTCAGCGCGATCCATGTCGAGGTCGATCCCGGCGCTGGCCCGGTAGTCGGCCACGATCGAAGGCACGGAGCGCGATGAGCTTTCGACGTAGTGCTGCCGGAACTCGGGGGAGAAGGTGGTTCCTGCCGGGTCCCACGCATCGAGGAATGATGCGAAGAACTCATCGGATACCGATTGGATCATCCTCTCCGGCAATCCCTTCGGCTGCGCCATCAGGTAGAGATGCCAGGCGACTTTCGCGTCGACGCCGTGAAGGACGTCCCAGGTGTCCATCGTCGGAAGGACGTCGAGGATGCCGATGTGAGTGATCGCCTCCGGGTGATCGAGGCCCGCGCGCACCGCGACCAAGGCACCCCGGTCGTGTCCGACTATCGCGAACCGGTCGTGACCAAGGCCCGCCATGACCTGCACGATGTCTTGGGCCATCGTGCGCTTCGAGTACGTGTCGGGCGCGGATTCCTCGGGCTTGTCGCTCTCGCCATAACCTCGAAGGTCCGGCACGACGACGGCGTGGTCGTGGCTGAGTTCGTCGGCCACCTTGCGCCACATCAGGTGCGTCTGCGGAAACCCGTGCAGCAGCACGACCGGCGCGCCTTCGCCGCGATGGGCGACATTGATCGTCACGCCGTCAGCCCCAGGCAGGCGCTGGTAGTCGAATCGGTCGATGGTCTGGGTGGTCATGGATGATCCTTCTTTGCTTCGACATCGGATGAGGCTGGCGTGGGCTGGCCCGAGAAGATCCCGTGCTGGCCCGGCCCTCCTCCACGCTTGAGAGCGGGAACGAGAACGGAATCGACCAAGAGCTCCCGGTACACGCGGTCTGTGGTCAGCGCGTTCAGCTTGCGAATCAGCAGCACCGCTCCCGCTACTTCCTCGTAGGCGAAGGTGTCGGCGTCGTCGGGGAGCTCTCCGCGAGCGATCGCAGCCCGCAGGACGTTCGCGGGCAACCGCGCCCCGGTCGGGCCGACCGCTTCCTCGATGTGGTGGCAGAGTTCCGGATCGCTGAGGCCAGCCTGCAACAGTGTCAGGCTCATGGGCCCCCCGACGTCCATCGCCGCTTCCAGACGCTCCAGAAGTGCCAATAGGTCGCCCCGCAGTGACCCGGTGTCGATCACGACGGGCGTGTTCGCGCTTGCTGGACCGGCCTTGATCGCGGCGACGATCATCTGTTGCTTCGTAGCCCACCGCCGATAGAGCGTCCGCTTCGACGCCTGCGCACGGCGCGCAACCTCCTCGAAGCTGACTCCATCGACGCCGGCCTCTTCCACGAGGCCGAGGACGACCCCGAGAATCTCTGCCTCCCGACGCTGATCGCGAGGACGACCCGGAGCCCGCCTCCGCGACTGCTCGTCGAACTCATCATTTGGATACGGCACGGGCCGTAGCCTAATCTAGAAGGCGTTCCAGGACAATTCCAAGAGGCTATGGCTGCCGTCGCTTGATTAACCACACTGTTGGCATCGCAAGCGCACCGACCGGTTCGACGACTTGCAGGCGCCGAGCTTCTTGGTCTTCCTGCCGCCCTACCTGAGTGATCACCCGTCTTTCAGACGGGGAGCCGGACGTGTCTGTATGGAATTGCGGTGGCACGGACCGGAGGGGCCGATGATGGCGGGCCGGAGGCGCTTCTCACACCCCGCGGCCGCTCGCGACTCTGATCTCGCGCGTTGTCAACGAGCCGTGTCGCGGTCGAGGCACCTCACGAACCTCCAGGTCACCGATCAGCCCGGCCCGGTCCGCGAAAGCTGGCCTCAGCAGGCGCAAATCTCTCTCAGCTCCTCGCACCGCACCGACCGCTCGCCGTATTCGCCGACGGGGCGCCTGCCCGGCAACTGGCGCCAGTACCGTCCGGCCTGTTGCCACAGCGAGAGTGCGCTACAGGAGGAAAGCGCCCATCAGGCTGACGAGCGCGATTGCGAGCATGCCCAGACAGTTGATCCAGAACGCCTGTCGGAGGAATCGTGCTCTGACGTGAGCTGCACATGCGCACAGGAAGTAGACGACTACTCCTGCGTTGGCCGCAAGGCCAACGCCTGGAATCCACATCCCTACGACAAGACCGCCGACGGCGAGGGTCTTGACGACGATGAGGGTCCACCACCAATCTCGCGGGAACCTGACCCCGTCAAGGCAATCGCGGATGAACGCTGGCGGTCGGATCGAAACGACTGCGTCGAAGAGCAGGGCGCCGGCGAGAAGGGCTGGCAGCCACCAGGGATCCGGGATCAGGTTCACCGGCGAACCCCCGGCCTCGTGCAGATCGCTTCGACGATCTCGCGGATGCTCCGTGTGAGTGCACCCGGGTCGACGTCGTCGCTCGGGGACCAACTGAACAGTCGCCCGAGGTAGGCGAAGTACACCGCCTGCGCCGAGGCGGCGACGCCATCATGAACGCGATCCGTGCCGCGTTCAAGTACCGCCTCTATCTCGACGATCAGGGTCTGTGACAGCTCGGTGAAGGTGTTCGGCTCGTTCTTGCCCGCAACGAGGATCGAGGCATAGGTACGCGCAAGGCGTGGGTTGCGCGTGAAGAGTTCGATAAACGGGTCAAGAAGCGCCGCGACCTGATCGACGATGCCCCCTTCGGGAGCGCTTGCGTCTACGCGGCGCGCATGAATCTCGCTGATCTGCTGATCGAAGGTGGCGAGCAAGAGTCCGTTCTTGTCCCCGACGGACATGACCGTTCCGATGCTCAGGTCGCAAACGTTGGCGATGTCGCGGATGGTCGTGTCCGTGAAACCCTTCGCCTCGAACATTTCGGATGCCGCACGGAGGACGGTCGTCACCGTCTCCTGTCGTTGCTGGTCGCGACTCGTCGCCACAATCGCCTCCTGAACATGTTCGGTGAACGTGTTCAGAATAACATGTGACGGCCGTGCGCGCCGCGGCATGGCCGGCTGCTTCGCATAGATGGCGACCGCGGTTTCCCCCTTCGGGCCACGCCCGCGCGTGCGCAGCACGGGATGCGTGGCATGATTCCTCGGTGACGATTCCCTGCACGAGCTCGTCGTAGATGATGCGGTGCATCGTGGCCCGGTCGTCATCGTTGGGGATCGGCGACGTGATGCCATGCGCGCTCAGCCGGTCACGGCAGAACGCCTGCTCCATCGTGAACGCGGCGCCCACCAGCCCCACCGGCGACGACGGAGGCGAGGAACCCTGCGGGAACACGACACGCTGACGCATGTCGCGTGTTCCCGTAAGACACTTTGGGTGGGCCCTGCCGGGCTCGAACCGACGACCTACGATGTGTAAAACCGTTGCTCTACCAACTGAGCTAAAGGCCCGCGGCGACGAGTCTAGGCGACGGCAGCATCCGCCACCGCACTGCGGGCGGATGTGACTAGGCTGAGTGGCGATGCGTTGTGCCCCTTGAACAAAGGCCGCGCGCGTGTGAAGCCCATTGCTGGCACGATCTGCCAGACGACGAAAGGTGTCCCGTGACGGTCAACGATCAGGATCCGTACTCCCAGGGCCCGCTGGACAGCGACCCCGAAGAGACCGGCGAATGGCAGGAATCGCTGCAGCAGCTCGTCGACGCCAAGGGCGCGGGACGCGGGCGCGAGATCATGCTCAGCCTGCTCAACAAGTCGCACGAACTGCAGCTGAACGTGCCGCAGGTGCCGACCACCGACTACATCAACACCATCGCGCCCGAGAACGAGCCCGAGTTCCCGGGCAACGAAGAGCTCGAGCGCAGCTACCGCCGGTGGGTCCGCTGGAACGCGGCCATCATGGTGCACCGCGCGCAGCGCCCCGGCATCGGCGTCGGCGGCCACATCTCCACGTACGCGTCGTCGGCGTCGCTGTACGAGGTCGGCTTCAACCACTTCTTCCGCGGGCCCGACGCGCCCGGCGGCGGCGACCAGCTCTTCATCCAGGGCCACGCCTCCCCCGGCATCTACGCGCGGTCGTTCCTCGAGGGGCGCCTGTCCGCCGCGCAACTCGACGGCTTCCGCCAGGAGAAGTCCGCGGCGCCCCACGGCATCCCGTCGTATCCGCACCCGCGCCTCATGTCGGACTACTGGCAGTTCCCGACCGTGTCGATGGGTCTCGGCCCGATCAACGCGATCTACCAGGCGATGACCAACCGCTACCTCACCAACCGCGGCATCAAGGATCTGTCCGCGTCGCACGTGTGGGCGTTCCTCGGCGACGGCGAGATGGACGAGATCGAAAGCCGCGGCCAGCTGCAGGTCGCCGCGAACGAAGGCCTCGACAACCTCACGTTCGTGATCAACTGCAACCTGCAACGTCTCGACGGACCGGTGCGCGGCAACGGCAAGATCATCCAGGAGCTCGAGGCCTACTTCCGCGGCGCCGGCTGGAACGTCATCAAGGTCGTCTGGGGCCGCGGCTGGGATGCGCTGCTCGAGCAGGACCACGACGGCGCCCTCGTGCACCTCATGAACACGACGCCCGACGGCGACTTCCAGACCTACCGCGCCGAAGACGGAAAGTTCATCCGCGACCACTTCTTCGGGCGCGACGAGCGCACCGCGGCGCTGGTCAAGGACTGGTCGGATGCCGAAATCTGGGGCAAGCTCCGCCGCGGCGGTCTCGACTACGAGAAGATGTATGCCGCCTACAAGGCTGCGACCGAGCACAAGGGCCAGCCGACCGTCATCCTCGCCAAGACGATCAAGGGCTACGGACTCGGCCACCACTTCGAGGGCCGCAACGCGACCCACCAGATGAAGAAGATGGCGCTCGACGACCTGAAGCAGTTCCGTGACGCGATGCGCATTCCCGTCACCGACGCGCAGCTCGAAGAGAACCCGTACCAGCCGCCGTACTTCCACCCCGGCCCGCAGGACGAGACCATCCAGTACATGGTCGAACGCCGCCGCGCGCTGGGCGGCCTGCTGCCGGCGCGCAGCTCCACGCACGTGCCGATCACGCTCCCCGACGACAGCGCGTACGCCCTGCCGAAGAAGGGATCGGGCACGCAGGAGGTCGCCACGACGATGGCGTTCGTGCGCCTGCTGAAAGACCTGCTGCGCTCGAAGGACTTCGGCCACCGCATCGTGCCGATCATCCCCGACGAGGCGCGCACGTTCGGCATCGACGCCTTCTTCCCGACGGCGAAGATCTACAACCCGAACGGCCAGAACTACACGTCGGTCGACCGCGAGCTGCTCCTGGCCTACAAGGAGAGCCCGCAGGGCCAGATCATGCACGTGGGCATCAACGAGGCGGGCGCCCTGGCGGCGTTCACCGGCACCGGCACGTCGTACGCGACGCACGGCGAACCGCTGATCCCGATCTACATCTTCTACTCGATGTTCGGCTTCCAGCGCACCGGCGACGCGCAGTGGGCGGCCGGCGACCAGATGGCGCGCGGCTTCATCATGGGCGCGACCGCCGGGCGCACGACGCTCACCGGCGAGGGACTGCAGCACGCCGACGGGCACTCGCACCTGCTGTCCGCCACCAACCCGGCGACGGTGTCGTACGACCCGGCCTACGGCTACGAGATCGCGCACATCGTGCGCTCGGGCCTGGACCGCATGTACGGCCCCGGTCCTGATGGCACAGGCCACCCCGACCCCAACGTCATGTACTACATCACGCTCTACAACGAGCCGATCGTGCAGCCGGCCGAGCCGGAGGGCGTCGACGTCGAGGGCATCGTCCGCGGCATCCATCGCATCTCGACCGGTGAGGGCGAGGGCCACCGCGTGCAGCTGCTCGCCTCGGGCGTCGGCGTGCCGTGGGCGCTGGAGGCGCAGCAGCTGCTGAAGGACGACTGGGGCGTCGTCGCCGACGTGTGGTCGGTGACGAGCTGGACCGAGCTGCGTCGCGACGGCCTCGCCGTCGACGAGCACAACTTCCTTCACCCGCTCGACGAGCCGCGCACCGCGTACGTCACCGACAGGCTGCGCGACAGTGCGGGCCCCGTCCTCGGCGTCAGCGACTTCATGCACGCCGTGCAGGACCAGATCCGCGAGTGGGTGCCACGCCGCTACGTGACGCTCGGCGCCGACGGGTTCGGGTTCTCCGACACGCGCGCCGCCGCGCGCCGCTTCTTCAAGATCGACGGACCGTCGATCGTCGTGCGGGCGCTGCAGGCGCTCGCCGAGGAAGGCGCCGTGGATCGCAGCCTGTCGGCCCAGGCCATCGAGAAGTACCGTCTGCACGACGTCAACGCCGGATCGAGCGGCAACGCCGGCGGCGAGAGCTGACCGGGTCCATGCCTGCACGTCCCTCGCCCGAAGAACGGGCAGAGACGCTCGCCTGGTTGCGCCGGATCTCCGGGGATCTGGCGACGGCCACGATCAAGCGCCTGGAGGAGTCGCTGCCGTGGTATGCCGACATGCCGCCGGCGCGGCGGTCTGCGGTGGGCCTGGTCGCGCAGGCCGGGATCACGTCGTTCATCCAGTGGTACGAGGATCCCGGCGCGACCGCCTGGGTCGCGGCCGATGTCTTCGCCGCGGCCCCGCGCGAGCTGCTGCGCAGCGTCAGCCTGACCCAGACGCTGCAGCTGATCCGCGTGACGGTCGCCGTCACCGAGGAGCGGGTCGCCGGGCGCGGCGCGGACCTGCGCGAGAGCATCCTGCTGTTCTCGCGCGAGATCGCCTTCGCCTCGGCAGACGTGTACGCGCGCGCCGCGGAGGCGCGGGGGCTGTGGGATGCGCGCCTGGAGGCGCTCGTCGTCGACTCCATCCTCACGGGCGAGGCCGACGACGAGCTGCCGAGCCGCATCGCCGCCCTCGGCTGGCACGGCCACGGCGAGGTCGCGGTGCTCGTGGGCACGACTCCCCCGCAGTTCGACGTCGACCAGCTGCGACGGCTCGCGCGCAAGCTCGGCGTCGACGTGCTCATCGGCGTCCAGGGCTCACGGCTCGTGCTCGTGATCGGTCGCGCCGACCTGCCCGGCCGCGAACCGGTCGAGCCCGCCCTGCCGTTCCCCGAGATCGCGAAGCGGCTCGAGCCCGGATTCGGGTCCGGGCACCTCGTGCTCGGGCCCACCGTCCCGGCGCTCGTCGACGCCGGCCAGAGCGCACGCGCAGCCCTCGCCGGATTCGCCGTCGCCGGCGCGTGGCGCAACGCGCCCCGACCGGTGGAGGCCGACGATCTGCTCCCCGAGCGCGCGCTGGCGGGCGACGCTGCCGCGAAGGCGACGCTCGTCGAGCGCATCTACCGTCCGCTGCAGGCGCACCCCTCCGACCTCGTGACGACCCTGTGGAGTTACCTCGACAACGGCCGATCGCTGGAGGCGACGGCACGGGAGCTCTTCGTGCACCCCAACACGGTGCGCTACCGCCTCAAACGCGTCTCGGACGTCATCGGGTGGGATGCGACCGGCCCGCGCGAGGCCCATCATCCTGCAGACGGCGCTGATCATCGGCTCGATCGGCACCGAGGTCACGCGGCGCCGCGGCATCGGCGCACGCAGGCCGTCATGAGTGCGCGCGCATCCGTCGAATTGTACGGCGCGCACAAAGCATGGGGGCTTTCTTGTGACGAGTCCGCCAGCGTGCCGGTGCAGAACTTGGGAGGATAGGGAAGTGATCATCACCGTCTTCCCCGGGCAGGGCTCCCAGACCGCCGGGTTCCTCGAACCGTGGCTCGAACTCGACGGCATCCGCGAACGGCTGGAGGCGTACTCCGCCGACGCCGACATCGACCTCGTCGCCGCAGGGACCACGTGGGATGCCGACCGCATCCGCGACACGGCGGTGGCGCAGCCGCTGATCGTCGCGGCGAGCCTCGTCTCGTACGACGCGCTGGTGGATGCCGCGGGCACCCGCCCGGGCGGGCTCGCCGGCCACTCGGTCGGCGAGATCGCGGCGCTCGTCGCGGCCGGCGTGCTGTCGGCATCCGACGGGATGCGCCTGGTCGCCCTCCGCGGACGCGCCATGGCTGCGGCCGCCGCGCTCGAGCAGACGGGCATGAGCGCCGTCCTCGGCGGCGACCGCGAGGCCGTGCTCGCGCGCCTCGACGAGCTGGGCCTGACACCCGCGAACCACAACGGTGCCGGCCAGATCGTCGCCGCCGGAGCCCTCGAGCCGCTCGCGGAGCTGGCGGCATCCCCCGTCGCGGGCACGCGCGTGATCCCGCTGCAGGTCGCCGGAGCGTTCCACACCCGCTACATGGCCCCCGCCGTCGATGCGCTGCGCGCGGCCGAGGTCGCCGTCGCCGATCCGACGGCGGCGCTGTGGACCAACCGCGACGGCGCCCTCGTCGTCGCGGGGCGCACGGCGCTCGACCTGCTCGTGAACCAGGTGTCCTCGCCCGTGCGCTGGGATCTGTGCATGGAGGCGTTCGCGGCGGCCGGCGTGACCGGCATCATCGAGGTGGCCCCCGCCGGCACGCTCGTCGGCCTCGCGAAGCGGGCGCTGCGCGGCGTACCCACGGTCGCCGTCAAGACACCCGACGATCTCGCGGCAGCGGCCGCACTGCTGACAGGAGAAGGCGCGTGACCGACACGTCCACCCGGCCCACCCTCACCCAGCCCACCGGCCCCGCCCACACGCGCATCTACGCGTACGGGGCGGCGCGCGGCGAGAACGCCGTGCCGAACGACGACCTCGTCGGCCCGATCGACTCCAGCGACGAGTGGATCCGCCAGCGCACCGGCATCGTGACGCGCATGCGCGCGAACGCCGAGACCACCGCCGTCGACCTCGCCGCCGACGCCGCCGCCGAGGCCATCGCGAAGGCGGGCATCGATCCCGCGCAGGTCGACGCCGTCATCGTCGCCACGATCTCCAACCCGAAGCAGACCCCGTCGGTCGCGGCGATCGTCGCCGACCGCGTCGGCGCGAACCCGGCGGCGGCCTACGACGTCAATGCGGCGTGCGCCGGTTTCGCCTACGGCGTCGCCCAGGCCGATGCCCTCATCCGCGCGGGCGCCGCGCACTATGCCGTCGTCGTCGGCACCGAAAAGCTCAGCGACATCGTCGACCCGACCGACCGGTCGATCTCGTTCCTGCTCGGCGACGGCGCGGGTGCCGCCGTCGTCGGCCCGAGCGAGTTCCCCGGCATCGGCCCCACGGTGTGGGGCTCGGACGGCTCGAAGGCCGACGCCGTCGGCATGAACCACACGCTCGTCGAGTTCCGTGACGGCCTCGCCCCCTGGCCGACGCTGCGGCAGGAAGGCCCGACGGTGTTCCGCTGGGCGGTGTGGGAGATGGTCAAGGTCGCCCGGCAGGCTCTCGACGAGGCCGGCGTCGAACCCGCCGATCTCGCCGCGTTCGTGCCGCACCAGGCCAACCTGCGCATCATCGACGAGTTCGCCAAGCAGCTGAAGCTGCCGGGCACCGTCGTGATCGGCCGCGACATCGAGACGACCGGGAACACCTCCGCGGCATCCATCCCCCTCGCCACCCATCGCCTGCTCGCCGAGCACCCCGAACTGTCCGGCGGCCTGGCCTTGCAGATCGGCTTCGGTGCGGGGCTCGTGTTCGGCGCGCAGGTCGTCGTCCTGCCCTGACCGGGCCCTCCACCTAGACTGAACCCCGACCCACACCCCTACGAACAAGGAGAAACCCATGGCATTCAGCAACGACGAGGTCCTCGCCGGGCTTGCCGAGCTCATCACCGACGAGACGGGCATCGCCGCCGACGAGGTGGCGCTGGAGAAGTCGTTCACCGACGACCTCGACATCGACTCGATCTCGATGATGACGATCGTCGTCAACGCCGAGGAGAAGTTCGGCGTCACGATCCCCGACGAAGAGGTCAAGAACCTCAAGACCGTCGGCGACGCCGTGACCTTCATCACCTCGAACCAGGCGTGACCTCCCCGGTGGGGGCTCGCGCCCCCACCGGTCGACCGAATCACAAGGACTCCCATGAGTGAACCACGCATCGTCGTCACCGGCATCGGCGCGACGTCGGCCCTCGGCGGCACGGCCCCGGAGAACTGGGCGAACCTGCTCGCGGGCGTCTCGGGCACGCGCACCATGACGCACGAGTGGCTCGAGACGTACCAGATCCCCGTGACGTTCGCCGCCGAGGCGGTGGTGCGCCCCGAAGAGGTGCTGCCGCGCCACGAGGCCAAGCGCCTCGACCCGTCGGTGCAGTTCGGCATGATCGCCGCGCGCGAGGCATGGGAGGATGCCGGCGCACCCGACGTGGCGCCGGAGCGTCTCGGCATCGACTGGGCCACCGGGATCGGCGGCCTGTGGACGCTGCTCGACGCGTGGGACACGCTGCGCGAGAAGGGACCGCGCCGGGTCATGCCGCTGACCGTCCCGATGCTCATGCCCAACGCCGGCGCCGGCAACCTCTCGCTGCACTTCGGCGCCAAGGCGTTCGCGCGCACGGTCGTCAGCGCGTGCGCCTCGAGCACCGAGTCGATCGCCAGCGCCTATCAGCACCTGCGCGACGGCCTCGCCGACGTGGTGATCGCCGGTGGCTCCGAATCGGCGATCCACCCCATCACGATGGCATCCTTCGCCTCCGCGCAGGCGCTGTCGCGCCGCAACGACGACCCCGAGCACGCGTCGCGCCCCGGCGCGATCGACCGCGACGGCTTCGTCATGGGCGAGGGCGGCGCGGCCGTCGTGCTCGAGACCGAGGAGCACGCGAGGGCGCGCGGCGCGAAGATCTACGCGTATCTCGCGGGCGGCGGCGTCTCGGCCGACGCGTACCACATCACCGGCAACGACCCGGAGGGCAGCGGTGCCGCGCGCGCCGTGGAGCAGGCGCTCGCCCAGGCGGGCGCGACCCCCGACGAGGTCACGCACATCAACGCGCACGCGACCTCGACCCCGGTCGGCGACCCGAACGAGTACACGGCGCTCAAGCGCGTGTTCGGCGAGCGGATCGTCGAGATCCCCGTCTCCGCCACGAAGGCCTCCACGGGACACCTGCTCGGCGGCACCGGCGCGCTCGAGGCCGTCTTCACCGTGCTGGCGCTGCAGCACCGCCTGGCCCCGCCGACGATCAACATGACCGAGCCTGACCCCGAGGTGCCGTTCCTGCTCTCCGGGCAGCCGCAGCCGCTCGGAGACGGCCCGCAACTGGCCATCAGCAACTCGTTCGGCTTCGGCGGCCACAACGCCGTCGTCGCCTTCCGCTCGGTCTGACGCGCCCGCCGCGGCGGGCGCGGCATCCATCGAGAACAGGAGATCGTCCCAGAACAGGACGAAATCCCGCCGGGGCATCCTGTTCTTGCCGATCGTCCTGTTCTCGGTGACACGGATGCCGGGCGGATGCCGCACGCGCAGACGAAGAACCCCCTCCGCGAAGCCCTGCGGAGGGGGTTCTTTCGGGTGAGGCGGCCGGCGCGCGATCCCAGTCCCCGGGAAGCCGTCCGAGGCCGGTACGGGCGCTTCCGCGCCGCCTGGTCTGTCGTTGTCAGCCCACCTTGTGCAGCCACACGACGGGGGCGTCGTCGCTCGCGTGCCGGAACGGCTCGAGCTCTTCGTCCCACGCGGCGCCGAGCGCGACGTGCAGCTCGCGCTGCAGCTCGAACGGATCCCCCGCGGCGATCTCCATCGCGTACCGGATGCGGTCCTCGCCGATGACGACGTTGCCGGCGGTGTCGGTCTGTGCGAAGTGGATGCCGAGGTCGGGCGTGTGCATCCACCGGCCGCCGTCGCACCGCGGCGACGGGTCTTCGCTGACCTCGAAGCGCAGATGCTCCCAGCCGCGGATCGCCGTCGCCAGCGCGGCGCCCGTCCCGGCGGGGCCATCCCAATAGAACTCGGCGCGGCGGGAACCCGCGAGCACCGGCTGGTCGGCCCACTCGAAGCTCACCGCGCGGCCGAGGCATCGCCCGACCGCCCACTCCAGGTGCGGGCACAACGCTCGTGGCGCCGAGTGAATGTAAATCACTCCGCGCGCCTGTGTCGTCGCCATCTCTTCTCCGTCTCTTCAGGTACGTCTTCCCCTACGACCTGATGCCGGATGAGCGGCGGATATGCGGTTATGCGCCCATTATGACGGATGCCGGGGGTGAATCACAAGCGTGTGATTCGGTCGGTTCACAACACCGCGCCCACCCCGGCAGGCCCCGGCGCACCTCGGCGCGCCGCCGCGCGCCGCCGCGAAAAACGGAAGAACCGCGAAAAACGGACGGATGCCGCCCGGTACGTCCGTTTTTCACGTCATATCCGTTTTTCGGGGCGTCCCACGGACCGCGCGCGGCCCGCCACCTCGTAGGGCGGGCGGGACTTGAACCCGCGATCGTCGGGTTATGAGCCCGCTGCCTTGACCAGCTTGGCCACCGCCCCCTGCACGTCCGAGCCTACCGGCCCAGCCCATCGGTGCGGTCACGCACGGGCGGCTCGGGCCACACCTTCGAGACCGCCTCCCCGAAACGGATCGCCCCCGTCTTCGGGTGCGACTCATCGGCGATGCCCCCGCTGCCGCGCGGGATCGGGAGCTCCTGGCTGTCGCTGACGATCTGCGGATGGTGGCGGGCGAGCTGGAACACGCCGATGACCGCCATCGCCCCCGCGGCGGCGAACCCGACGTACGCGCCCCACGGGGCGTGCTCCGCCTCGCGCAGCACCGCGAGCCCGATCACGATCGCCACGATCGGGTCGACGACGGTGAGCCCGGCGATGACGAGGTCGGGCGGGCCGGAGGAGTACGCCGTCTGCACGAAGTAGGCGCCGATCCCGGTCGCCGTCAGCAGGGCGACGACGCAGAGGACCGTCAGCCACTCGAAGTCGCCCGTGCCGATGCGGCTGATCACGACCTTCGCGAGGGTCGCGACGAAGCCGTACATGATGCCGGCCGCGACGATGTAGAACAGCGCCCCCATGCGTCCGCGAAACCACAGCCAGCCGGCCGTCAGCGCAATCGCGACGACGAGCAGGATGACGAGCACCGTGATGAGCTGTGCGTCGCTGATCGGCGTTTCCGTCGCGTAGAGCGCGGCGATCGTGACGAAGATGAGGATGCCGCCCACGCACAGCGCGATGGCGCTGATCGAGCGGCCGGTGGGCTTGTGGCCGCTGATGCGGGCATTGAGCAGCGTCGTGATGACGAGCGAGACGGCGCCGAGGGGCTGCACGAGGATCAGCGGTGCGAACGACAGCGCCGAGAGCTGACAGACGATCGCAAGGCCCAGCATGACGGTGCCGAGAACCCACGACGGGCGGCGCAGCAGGTTCCACAGCTGCGCTCCGGTGAGCCCGCTGCCGCCATCGGTCCGCGTGAGACGCTCGACCTTCTGCACGCCGCGGTGCTGGTACTGCGCGCCGAACGACATGAACACGGCGCCCAGGAGCGCCAGCGGGATGCCGATGAGGATGCGCGGGTCCTTGAACACGCCGACAAGCTGGTCGGTGACGTCTCCGAGCGACGCCCCGAGCACAATCGTCGCCGCATCCACCCTCTGACCCTAACCGGCCCGTGCGCTCGATAGGCTCAGGACGTGGCCGTTCTCCCGATTCGCATCATGGGCGATCCCGTCCTGCACTCCCCCGCCGCCGCCGTCGGCGAAATCACCGACGAGATCCGCACACTCGTCGCCGACATGTACGAGACGATGGATGCCGCCCCCGGTGTGGGCCTCGCGGCGCCACAGGTGGGCGTCGCGCTGCGCATCTACACCTACAGCTACCAGGACGACGACGGGCAGCCCTGGCGCGGCGTGATCGTCAACCCCGACCTCTGGATGCGGCCGGCCACGCCCGGCGCCCCCGACCCCGACGACGAGGCGGAGGGATGTCTGTCGTTCCCCGGTGAGCGGTTCCCGCTGCGCCGTTCCGACGAGGTCGTCGTCACAGGCCTCGACCTGGACGGTGCTCCCGTCCGCATCGAGGTCGACGGCTGGCGAGCGCGCATCATGCAGCACGAGTTCGACCACCTCGACGGCATCCTGTACATCGATCGCCTCGACGACGGCGACTGGAAGACGGTGCAGAAGATCGCCCGCAAGCGCGGCTGGGGCCGCCCCGGCGCGTCCTGGACCCCCGGAGTCGACGACCTCGACGCGTGAGGGGGCGGAAACGAAGAACGCCCCAGGGGTGGAGCCCTGGGGCGTTCGCTCCCCGGCTTGGACTCGAACCAAGAACCTGCCGGTTAACAGCCGGCTGCTCTGCCAATTGAGCTACCGAGGATCAGTCACCCGCGAGCGGGCAACCCGACTATCGTAGCAAAGCCGACGGCATGCTCGTGACGTCAGGAGGCGATCCGCACGTCGGCGGGCGTGCCGGGCGTCCACAGCAGGTCGGCGGTGCCGTGGCCGTAGGCGACGGGGCGTCCCGCCCGCAGGACGAGGACGTCGGCGTCGAGCTCGGCGATCGTCTCGGCGTCGTTGGTGACGACGAGCAGCGCCATGGCGCGCTCGTCGCGGCGCCGCAGCAGGGCGTCGCGGGCGGCGACGCGCACCTCGAGATCGAGATTCGCGTAGGGGTCGTCGCCGATGAACACCTTCGGATCGAGCACGAGGGCGCGCGCGAGCGCGACCCGCTGCCGCATCCCGGAGCTGAGCTCGTACGGGTACCGTGCCGCGGCCCCGAGGGGCAGCTGCAGCTCGTCGAGGAGGCTCGCGATGCGCACGGCGAGCGCGCGCTGGTTGACGCGCCGGTCGCGGCTCGTGATGGGTTCGCCGACCACCTCGCCGACGGTGAGCCGCGCGGGGAGGTCGGTGCCGGCCCCCTGGGCGAGGTATCCGGTCTGGTAGGCGCGCACCCGCCCGGCGCGACCACGTTTGCGGATCGGGATGCCGGTCACCGCCGCTTCACCGCCGTCGATCGCGAGGTGCGGGGCGTTCACGCCCGCCAGCAGGGCCGCCAGAGTCGACTTGCCGGAGCCGGTCGCGCCCATGACCGCAAGGGAGGTTCCGGGCTTCACCCGAAGGGAGACCCCGTCGATGACGCGCACCCCCGCGCGAGCGATCGACAGGTCGTCGCACTCGAGGGCGAGATCGGAGGCGGGACGCATGAGGTTCATCCTGCCCGTTCGCGGCGGCCGGCGCCAGTGGCGGCCGGCGAGAGGGCTACGACAGCGCGTCGGTGAGCGTGCGCCGCTGCGCGTCGAGGTCGCGCAGCGCGATGCGCACGCGCCGGCCCTCCTCGGATTCGGCCGGCACCCGCTGCACCGCGCCGAGGAGCTCGTTCTTCTGCGCGTCGATCGACCGCAGTTGCAGCTTCAGCGCCAGCGACCGCGTGGATGCCGTCGCCTCGGTCTCGGTCAGCGCCGGGAAATCGGCGGTGAGAAGTTCCACGGCCAGCGACCGGTACGGCTCGCGCACCGCTTCGACGGCTCCCGATGCCCAGCCGATCCGGGTGCGGTCGGGCTGCGCGGCGACCGCCTGACGCACGGCGTCGAGTCCGGGATGCCGCATCGGCAACGCGAACGCCGCGTCGAGGTCGGCGGCGTCGACGAGGTGGCCGTACTGCAGCGCGCCCATGAGGGCGTCGCGTTCGAGCGCCACGTCGGCGGTGCGTGGCAGCGACCGCAGCGTCACGCGCACGGCGGACGCGCCGGCATCCGCGCCCTCGGGGCCTGGGTTTTCGGGGGCGTCGGACGTGCCGGATGCCGTCCGCCCGCCGCGCCGGCCGGCCTGCGCGACCTCGCGGCGCACGGCCTCGGTGTCCATGCCGAGGCGGCGCGCGAGCACCCGCACGTACTCGGGCTGCAACAGCGGGTCGCGCAGTTCGGCGACGACCGGCGCGGCGGCCCGCAGCGCGCCGACGCGGCCCTCGACCGATGTCAGGTCGAAGTCGGACAGCCGCTGGTCGATGACGAACTCGAACATGGGTACCTTGGCATCCATCAGCGCGCGCACGGCGGCGTCGCCGCGCTCGAGGCGCAGGTCGCACGGGTCAAGACCCTCCGGCCCGGTCGCGACATAGGTCTGCGCGTTGAAGCGCTTCGCGTCGGCGAAGGCGCGCAGCGCCGCCTTCTGGCCCGCGGCATCCGGATCGAAGGTGAACACCACCTCGCCGGCGGTCGTGTCGTCGCCCATGACGCGGCGCAGCACCGTGATGTGGTCGGATCCGAACGCCGTGCCGCACGTGGCGACCGCGGTCGTGACCCCGGCGAGGTGGCACGCCATGACGTCGGTGTACCCCTCGACGACGACGACGCGGTGCTCGCGCGAGACGGCCTTCTTCGCCAGGTCGAGGCCGTAGAGCACCTGCGCCTTCTTGTAGATCGTCGTCTCGGGCGTGTTCAGGTACTTGGGGCCGTTGTCGTCGTCGAACAGCCGCCGCGCGCCGAAGCCGATCGTCTGGCCCGTGATGTCGCGGATCGGCCAGATCACGCGGCCGCGGAACCGGTCGTAGACGCCGCGCTGGCCCTGCGAGACGAGGCCCGCGGCCAGCTGCTCCTCGTCGGTGAAGCCCTGTGCGCGCAGCGCGTCGCGCAGCGCGTTCCACCCCTTCGGCGCGTAGCCGACCCCGAAGTGCGCCGCGGCGCCCGCGTCGAAACCCCGCTCGCCGAGGAAGCGCCGCCCGGCCTCGGCCTCGGGCGACGACAGCTGCGCGCGGAACCACTCCGCCGCCGCCGTGTTCGCCTGGTACAGCCGGGTGCGTCCGCTCGTCTCGGGGGCCGCTCCCCCGTCTTCGTAGTGCAGCGTGTACCCGATGCGGGCGGCAAGCCGCTCGACCGCCTCGGTGAAGGACAGGTGGTCCATCGCCCGCAGGAACGAGTAGACGTCGCCCGACTCGCCGCACCCGAAGCAGTGGTAGTACCCGACCTGCGGGCGCACGTGGAAGCTCGGGCTGCGCTCGTCGTGGAACGGGCACAGACCCTTCAGCGACCCGACCCCCGCCGACTTCAGCGCCACCCGCTCGCCGACGATGTCGCCGATGTTGGTGCGCGCCTTGACCTCGTCGACGTCGGACTGCCGGATGCGGGCCATCAGGGCGCCTCGCCGACGGCATCCGGCACCGGCCAGATGCCGTCGATGGGCTCGGGCAGCGCGAACGCGCTGTGCGCCACGGCGCGGCCGTCGCTGGACCACAGGCCGAGCTCACGCAGATCGACCGGACCGATCAGCTGCGCATGCCACTCGAGCGCGAACCGATCGGTGAGGCTCGCGACCTGGTCGACGACGACGCGCTTGCGCCCGGCATCCGTGGAGGCTGCGGCGAACTCCTCCGCGTGGAGGCGATCGAGCCGTTCCGGACGCTCCCACAGGGCGTCGGCGAGGCGCTTCAGCACGCGGCGCTGCTCCTTGTACAGGCCGCGACGGCCGTCGATCGACACGACGAACGCGCCGATGATGCCCTTGAGCACGGCCATCTCGGCCTCGACGATGCGCGGCACGACGACGCGGCCGCGGTACCGGGTCAGCACCGGCACGGCGTAGTGCTCGCGGGTCGCGGCCGTCGCGGCGCGGGCGAAGCGTCCGATGAGGCCGGAGGTGAGGTTCTTCAGGTGCGCCACGGCGCGCCGCGAGCCGTCGAACCCGGTGAGCCACTCGGGCAGGCGGGTGAGGCGGTACAGCGCATCGGCCAGCTCGTCGCGCGTGAAGCCGTAGCCGACCCACGACTGGATCGCCGTCAGCAGCGCATCGTGCTCGCGCGGGTCGGCGAGCCGCGCGGGGTCGAGGTAGCCGTTGAGCACGGCGTCCTCGAAGTCGTGCACGGAGTAGGCGATGTCGTCGGAGAGGTCCATGACCTCGGCCTCGATGCAGCGCACCCGACCGGGCGCGCCCTGACGCATCCACGCGAACACCGGCTCGTCGTCGGGATACACGCCGAACTTGTCCCGCCCGCCCGGGTCGGGAACGGCGTGCTCCGCCGTCCACGGGTACTTGCACGTCGCATCCAGGCTCGCCCGCGTCAGGTTCAGCCCCGCGCTGCGACCCTCGGAGTCGACGACCTTCGGCTCGAGCCGGGACAGGATGCGCAGCGTCTGCGCGTTGCCCTCGAACCCGCCGATGTCGCCTGCCCACTCGTTGAGCGCCCGCTCGCCGTTGTGCCCGAACGGCGGGTGCCCGATGTCGTGGCTCAGGCACGCGGTGTCCACGACATCCGGCGACAGTTCGAGGGCGACCGCCAGTTCGCGGCCCACCTGGGCCACCTCGAGGGAGTGCGTGAGGCGGTTGCGGGCGAAGTCGGCGGGGCTGGCGGGGCTCAGCACCTGGGTCTTCGACGCGAGCCGGCGCAGCGCCGCCGAGTGCAGCACCCGCGCGCGGTCGCGCGCGAAGCCGTCGCGCTGCGAGCGGTGCCGCTCGGGCACGAAGCGCTCGGCGTCGCCGTCGTCGTAGCCGGGGGGACGGATGCCGTCACCCACCGCTGTTGTCCACTTCGGCCTCCGCGACCTCGCGCGCCGCGTCGGCGCCGAGCTCACGGCTCGTGAGCCATCCGTCGGGCAGGGCCGGCCGCTTCGGGGTGCCGGCGCGCCCGCGCTGGCCCTCGGCCGCCGCCCCCGGATAGGGCGCGTCGAGGTCGAGCGTGGCGAGCAGGTCGTCGATCTCGGCGAGGCGGGATGCCGTCGCCAGCTGCGCGCGGGTCTCGCCGCCGACGGGGTACCCCTTGAAGTACCAGGCGACGTGCTTGCGGATGTCGCGGCATCCGCGGTCTTCGTCCTCGAAGAACTCGGCGAGCAGTTCGGCGTGCCGGCGGAACGCTCCGGCGACGAATCCGAGCGTCGCGTCGGGACGGATGCCGGGGGCGCCGAACGCCGCCGCGAGGTCGCCGAACAGCCAGGGCCGGCCGAGGCACCCGCGCCCGACGACGACGCCGTCGCAGCCCGTCTCCGCCATCATGCGCACGGCGTCTTCGCCCGACCAGATGTCGCCGTTGCCGAGCACCGGCACGCTCGTGACCGCCTCTTTGAGGGCGGCGATGGCCGGCCAGTCGGCGGTTCCGGAGTAGAACTCCGCCGCCGTGCGCGCGTGTAGGGCGACGGCGGCAACGCCGGCATCCTCCGCGATGCGTCCGGCGTCGAGGTAGGTCAGGTGGTCGGTGTCGATGCCCTTGCGCATCTTCACGGTCAGCGGCACGTCGCCGGCGGCGCGCGCCGCGCGGGTGACGATGTCGCGGAACAGCCCGAGCTTCCACGGGAGGGCCGCTCCGCCGCCCTTGCGGGTCACCTTGGGCACGGGGCAGCCGAAGTTGAGGTCGATGTGGTCGGCGCGATCCTCGTCGACGAGCAGGCGGACGGCGGCCTCGGTCGTGGCCGGGTCGACGCCGTAGAGCTGGATCGAGCGCGGCGTCTCGGACTCGTGATGCGTGATGAGGCGCATCGTCGTCGCATTGCGTTCGACGAGGGCGCGCGTCGTGATCATCTCGCTGACGTACAGGCCCGCCCCGTATTCGCGGCACAGCCGCCGGAAAGCCGTATTGGTGATGCCGGCCATCGGCGCGAGGACGACCGGCGCGTCGAGCGCGATGGGGCCGATGCGCAGGGCGGGCACCGTGAAGGTCGTGGACATCATGACCATTCTCCCAGACGCGCACGGCGCCGAAGCCGTCGGACGGGCATATCGTGGACAACATGCCAGACACGCAGCCTGTGGACATCTCCACGATCCCGTTCACCGACGCCGAGGGCGCCGAGCACACCCTCGGCGAGTACACGGGCAAGACGGTGCTCGTGGTCAACGTCGCCTCGAAGTGCGGGCTCACACCGCAGTACGAGCAGCTGGAGCAGCTGCAGCGCACCTACGGCGACCGCGGGCTGCAGGTGATCGGCTTCCCGTGCAATCAGTTCATGGGACAGGAGCCGGGGTCGATGGAGGAGATCCTCGAGTTCTGCTCGATCACGTACGGCGTGACGTTCCCGGTGATGGCGAAGGTGCGCGTCAACGGCGCGCACGCCGCCCCCCTGTACAAGGCGCTGAAGAAGACGCCGAACGTCGAACGGGCGCGCGGCCCGGTGCAGTGGAACTTCGAGAAGTTCCTGGTCACACCGAGCGGCACCGTGCACCGCTTCCGTCCGCCGACCAAGCCCGACGCCCCCGAGGTCATCGCGGCGATCGAGGCCGCGCTGGCCGCCTAGGCCGGAGGCGTGACGACGTTGCGGGGTCGTTGTGGCCCAGCGGGTCGCATCGGGTCGCATCGAGCCGGACGGGGTCTCGACGAGCGACCATCTGCGCCCCCGCGAGCAGTCCCGCGCCGAACACCAGGCGTCGAGCCCGCGGTTCCCGCGCGGCGGACCTGGCACGAATCGGGCTCACCCACGCCCTTGACCCCGGATGCTGCCAACTCTGCATCGGCTTGACTTCTGTGCCACGCCCGCGGTTCGCCGTGCGCCGTGTGCGGTTCGCCGCCCGACGGACTTGGCACGAATCGGGCCCATCCACGACGTTGGCCCCGGATGCTGCCAACTCTGTGCCAGGCCCGCGGTTCGCCGCACGGCGGACTTGGCATGAATCGGGCCCATCCACGCCCTTGACCCCGGATGCTGCCAACTCTGTGCCACGCCCGCGGTTCCCGCACGGCAGACCTGGCACGAATCGGGCCTACCCACGCCCTTGACCCCGGATGCTGCCAACTCTGCATCGGCCTGACTTCTGTGCCACGCCCGCGGTTCGCCGCACGGCGGACCTGGCAGGAACCGGGCCCATCCACGCCCTTGACCCCGGATACTGCCAACTCTGCATCGGCCTGACTGCTGTCCCCCGTGCGCGGTTCGCCGTGCGCTGTGCGCGGTTCGCCGCACCACGGACCTGGCAGGAACCGGGCCCATCCACGACTTTGACCCCGGATGCTGCCAACTCTGTGCCACGCCCGCGGTTCCCGCACCACGGACCTGGCACGAATCCGGCCCATCCAGGACGCTGACCGCGGATCTTGCCAACTCTGCATCGGTCTGACTGCTGTGCCCCGTGCGCCGTTCGCCGCACGGCAGACGTGGCAGGAACCGGGCCCATCCACGACCTTGACCCCGGATGCTGCCAACTCTGTGCCACGCCCGCGGTTCGCCGCACGGCGGACTTGGCATGAATCGGGCCCATCCTGAACGTTGGCCCCGGATGCTGCCAACTCCGTGCCAAGCCCGCGGTTCGCCGCACGGCGGACCTGGCATGAATCGGGCCCACACACGACCTTGACCCCGGATCTTGCCAGCTCGGCGGCACACCCGCGTTGTGCCCGCGGTGTGCCTGAAAGCAACAGTCGACTCTGGATGTGCTAGCCCTGGTTGCCGGAGGGCTCGGCCGGCGACTCGGCGGCATCGGCCGTGAGCGCTGCCACGGATGCCGGCGGAGTCGCGGGGGGCGCGAACTGCGCATCCGGGGTGCCTGCCGGCGGCGCGAACGGCGCATCCGGGGCGGCCGGCGGGTACGCCCCGGCCGGCACCTCGGTGCCCGGCGCGGCGATGGCGTTCGGATCGTGCGCCGCCGCGGAACCCTCACGGCGCACGCGCGCCGCGGCGACGAAGTACTGCACGACGCCGACGACGGACAGCACGGCTCCCGCCGCCAGCGGGTACCAGAAGACGCGGTAGGTGTAGGCGCCGCTGGCATCGGGCTGGGCGAAGATCACCTGGAAGAACGGGATCGCCGCGCCGACGACGAACAGCCCCGCCCACAGCACGACCATCCAGCGCAGCCGCTTCAGCGAGGCCTGCTGCACGTTGCCCTTCTTGTCGACCTTGGCGGGCAGCAACCCCTCCTGCTTGCGCGTCAGCAGGGCGAACAGCAACGCGAGGATCAGGAAGACGACGGCGACGATGAGCACGATCAGCCAGAGCACGAACGCCGGGTCGCTCACGGTCGGGGCGTACTGGTTGTACTTGTCCGCGGTGGCCTGATAGTCGCCGAGCGCCGTGTTCAGGGCGTCTTCGGCGGCGGTGAGCGCCGACGAATCCTGATCGGCGAACGCCTGGACGATGTCGCCCGCCGCGGTGGCCATGTCGCCGGCCTCGGTGGCGAACTCGTTCGCGAATCCGGCGATCGTGGCATCTCCGGCATCCTGCGCGATGGTCGCGAAGTCGGACTGAGCGGTCTCGGCCTCCGACTGCAGGGTCTGCGCCGCCGTCACGACCTGGTCCTCGGTCGTGGACTGGTCGGTGTAGACGTCGGCGAAGCTGTTGACGGCGGTGCTCAATCGTGCGTCGACGGCGACCAGGTCGTCGTTGCTGTCGGCCCACGCGGGCGTTCCCGCACCGAGTGCGAGCAGCATTCCTGCGACGATCGCCGCGATCGTCACGCGCGTACGCGTCAGTGTTCCGGTCATCGAGTGCTCCTCCGAGAGGCGGGAGCGCGTCGGCTTCCGCGGCAGATGTCAACCTCACGACTCTATGGGATGCCGATGAACTCCGCGACTCGTCACCCGGCGACGCTGCGCTCCGCCCACATCCGGCGCGCGATCTGCGCGAACGCGTCGGCGGGCTGGGCGCCGCTGACGCCGTACTTCCCGTCGATGACGAAGAACGGCACGCCCTGGATGCCGTAGGCCTGCGCCTGCGCCTGATCCGCGCGCACGGCGGGCAGATAGCGACCCGACTCGAGCGCGTCGCGGGCAGCGGCGGCATCGAGCCCCGCCTCGGCGGCGAGGTCGACGAGGTCGTCGACGCGGCCGACGTGCCGGCCCTCGGTGAAGTAGGCGGACATGAGACGCTCGGCCACCTCGAGCTGGCGGCCCTGCTCCTTGGCGAAGTGCAGCAGCTCGTGCGCCTTCACGGTGTTGGTGTGCCGCAGCTTGTCGAAGCGGTACTCCAGCCCGGAGTTCGCGGCGACCCCCGTGACGTGGTCGAGCATCTCCTGCACGCGCTCGCGCGGCATGCCCTTGTGTCCGGCGAGGAAGTCGATTTCGTCGCCGTCGAAGTCGACGGGCGTGTCGGGCGCGAGCTCGTACGAGTGGAAGGTGACCTCGACCTGTGGGGCGTCGGCATCCATCGCCGTGGCGGCGAGGCCGTTCTCGAGATTGCGCTTGCCGATGTAGCACCACGGGCAGGCGATGTCGCTCCACACGTCGATGGTGATCTTGTCTGTCATCTCTGGTGCCACCCGTCCTCGGGATCGATCTCTTCCGGCTTCGGGGCATCGACGGCCCCGCCGAAGCGCCGGTCGCGGTCGAGGTACAGCTGAATCGCGTGCCACAGGTCGGTGCGCGAGAAGTCGGGCCACAGGGTGTCGAGGAACACCATCTCGGCGTAGGCCGCCTCCCATAGCAGGAAGTTCGACGTGCGCTGTTCGCCGCTGGAGCGCAGGAACAGGTCGACGTCGGGCATGTCGGGGATGTACAGGTGGCGACGGATCGTCTTCTCGGTGATCGCGCCCGGCTTCAGCCGGCCCGCCGCGATGTCGTCGCCGATGGCGCGCATCGCGTCGACGAGCTCGTGCCGGCCGCCGTAGTTGACGCACATCGTGAGGGTCAGCGTGTCGTTGCCGGCGGTGAGCCGCTCGGCGAACTGCAGCTCCTTGATGACCGAACCCCACAGGCGCGGCTTGCGTCCGGCCCAGCGCACCCGCACGCCCCACTCGTTGAGCTGGTCGCGGCGCCGGTGCAGCACGTCGCGGTTGTAACCCATGAGAAAGCGCACCTCGTCGGGCGAGCGCGCCCAGTTCTCGGTCGAGAACGCGTACACACTGAGGTGCTGCACGCCCGCCTGGATCGCCCCGGCGACGACGTCGAGCAGCACCTCCTCCCCCGCGCGGTGCCCCTCGATGCGGGTGAGCCCGCGCCGGTTCGCCCACCGGCCGTTGCCGTCCATGACGATCGCGACGTGCCGCGGCACGCCGGCCCGGGGGAACGCCGGCGGATGGATGCCGGTCCAGTCCAGCGGCCGGTACGCGACGGCGTCGCGGTGCGTGTAGGGCTTGGGCGTCATCGGGCGGATTCTCCCTGCGAGACGTGCGACAGCGACCGGATGCCGCGCTCCAGATGCCACTGCGTGTACGCCGCGATGAGACCGGATGCGGCGGCGGCGTCGCGGTCGGCGGCGGCGTCGACGGCATCCCACTCCCCCGCGATCAGCGCGCGCAGCAGCCCCCCGGTCTCGCCGCGCAGGCGCGCCGAGCCCGCCGGGGCGCAGTCGCCGCACACCGTGCCGCCCAGCTGCGCCACGAACCAGTCGTGCGGGCCGGGCGCGCCGCAGCGGGCGCAGTCCTCGAGCGCGGGCGCCCAGCCCGACAGCGACATCGCGCGCAGCAGGTACGAGTCGAGCACCGAGCGCGGCGCGCGGCCGCCCTGCGACAGGGTCCGCAGCCCGCCGACGAGCAGCAGGTACTGCTGCGGCGTCGCCTCGGCCTCGTTCAGCCGGTCGGCGGTCTCGACCATCGCGTGTGCCGCGGTGTACCGGTCGTAGTGGGTCGCGATCTGCGCCCCGTAAGAACCCAGCGACTCGGCCTGCTGCACGATGTCGAGCGTACGCCCCTGATGCAGCTGCACGTCGGCGACCATGAAGGGCTCCAGTCGTGCGCCGAAGCGTGAAGAGGTGCGCCGCACGCCCTTCGCGACGGCGCGCACCTTGCCATGACGGCGGCTGAGCATCGTCACGATGCGGTCCGCCTCCCCGAGCTTGTGGGTACGCAGGACCACAACCTCGTCGCGATAGGTGGGCACCCCTCGATTATCCCCGCGGCATCGGACATGGGGGCGCATCGCCACCCGGCATCCGGGACAATGGAGCGGTGACGCAGCAGCTGTTCGTGATTCCCTTGTGGGCCGACCTCCTCGGCGTCGGGCTCGGTGGCGTGCAGGGGGCGCTGTTCGCGTCGGGGTTCGTCGGCCAGCGCCGGCTCGACCTGCTCGGCGTCGTCATCATCGGCACCGTCATGGGGATGGGCGGCGGCCTCATCCGCGACCTCCTGCTCAACGTCGAGCTCGCGACGCTGCACAGCAACTGGTACCTCATCACCGCCGTCGGCGCGGCCCTGCTCGGCATGCTGCTGGCCGGGCTCTTCCAGCGTCTCAACACCGTCATCGTCGCCCTAGATGCCGTCGTGATCGGACTGTTCGGCGCCTTCGGGACGTCGAAAGCGCTGGGAATGGGCCTGCCGGTCGTGCCCGCCGTGTTCGTGGGGGCGTGCGCGGCGGTGGGCGGCGGCATCCTGCGCGATGTCATGATGGGGCTGCCGGTCGCAATCATGCACGTCGGGTCGCTCTACGCCGTCGCCGCCGTCGTCGGGTGCGCCGTGCTGGCGTTCGCCCACGCGCTCGGCGCGCCGCTGGTGGCAGGCGCGGTCGCGTGCGTCGCCGTGACGGCCGTCATTCGCCTTCTCGCGGTGATCTTCGACATCTCGCTGCCCGAGCAGCGCGCCCTCCATCGCCGCAAGGTCGCCGTCGAGACGGGCGCGATCCCCCTCATCCGCCCCTGACGCCGCGGTCCCTTCACCCGTCCCTGACGCCGCGCCCCCTTCATCCGTCCCTGGGCTCCCTTCATCCGTCCCAAAGCGCGGCTATCGCGCGGTTTCGGCGCGATTCGCGACGGATGACGACGGGGCGCACCCGTTCATCCGTCACATACCAGCGCTATCGCGCAGGTTGGGCGCGACTTCCGACGGATGACGGCGGGGCGGGCCCGTTCATCCCCCCCCTGACGCCGCCGTCCGCTCCATCCGTCCCAAAGCGCGGCTATCGCGCGGTCTCGGCGCGATTCGTGACGGATGACGGCGGGGCGGGCCCGTTCATCCGCCCCTGACGCCGCCGTCCGCTTCATCCGTCCCAAAGCGCGGCTATCGCGCGGTTTCGGCGCGATTCGTGACGGATGACGGCGGGGCGGGCCCGTGCATCCGTCACAAACCAACGCTATCCGGCAGGTTGGGCGCGATCTGTGACGGATGACGGCGGGGTACTCCCGGCGATCCGTCACAGACGCTGCGGCCCCTTCATCCGTCCCTGGGCTCGGTTCATCCGTCACAAAGCGCGGCTATCGCGCGGTTTCGGCGCGATTCGCGACGGATGGCGGCGGGGCGCGCCCGTTCATCCGTCGCAAACCGGCGCTATCGCGCAGGTTGAGCGCGACTTCCGACGGATGACGGCGGGGTACTCCCGGCGATCCGGCCCTGACGCTGCGGCCCCCTCATCCGGCCCGGGGCTCCCTTCATCCGTCCCAAAGCGCGGCTATCGCGCGGTTACGGCGCGATTCGTGACGGATGAAGGCGGGGCGGGCCCGTTCATCCGTCACAAACCTGCGCTATCGCGCGGGTTGGGCGTGATGTGCGACGGATGAGCGAGCGGCGCGAGGGATGCCGGGCACCAGGCGGCGCTACACGCCGGCGAGGGCGCCGGAGCGCTCGCGCGTGCGGATGGCGCGGTTCACGCCCGACACGATCGCCTTGAGCGACGCGGTCGAGATGTCGCCGTCGATGCCGACGCCCCACAGGCGCTCACCGTCGACCTGCAGCTCGACATACGACGCCGCCTGGGCGTCGCCGCCGGCGCTGAGGGTGTGCTCGACGTAGTCGTACAGCGTCACGTCGAAACCCTGCTGGCGCACGATGTCGAGAAACGCCGAGACCGGGCCGTTGCCGACGCCGCGTGCGGGCACGGCGGCCTCGCCGTCGCGCAGCGTGACCTCCAGCGACACCTCGCCGGACATGTCGCTCTGCGTGCGGGTGGCGAGCAGCTCGAACCGGCCCCACTTGTCGTCGATGTGCGATGCGGGCAGGTACTCGTCGGTGAAGATCGACCAGATCTGGTCGCTGGAGACTTCGCCGCCCTCGGCATCGGTCTTGGCCTGGACGACGCCGGAGAACTCGATCTGGAGCTTGCGCGGCAGATCCAGCGCGTGGTCGGTCTTGAGCAGGTACGCGACACCGCCCTTGCCCGACTGCGAGTTGACGCGGATGACGGCCTCGTACGAGCGGCCCAGATCCTTCGGGTCGATCGGCAGGTACGGCACGGCCCACTCGATCTCGTCG
The DNA here is from genome assembly GCF_047602155.1 of Microbacterium sp. Taxonomy (GTDB): domain Bacteria; phylum Actinomycetota; class Actinomycetes; order Actinomycetales; family Microbacteriaceae; genus Microbacterium. The sequence goes on from NZ_JASGHZ010000001.1 coordinate 2,737,877, forward strand.
ACGGTGACGCCGGATGCCGCGGCCCGCGCATCCATCGACTCGAAGCCCTTCTTGATGGCGTCCTGGTGCGAGCCGCTGAAGGCGGTGAAGACGAGGTCTCCCGCCCACGGGCTGCGCTCGTGCACGGGCAGCTGGTTGCAGTACTCGGCGGTGCGCTTGACCTGGTCGATGTCGCTGAAGTCGATGTGCGGATCGATGCCCTGCGTCAGCAGATTGATCCCCAGGGCGACGAGGTCGACGTTGCCGGTGCGCTCACCGTTGCCGAACAGGCATCCCTCGATGCGGTCGGCGCCGGCCATGTAGCCCAGTTCGGCGGCAGCAATCGCCGTGCCGCGGTCGTTGTGCGGGTGCAGCGAGATGATGACGTTCTCGCGGTGGTTCAGGTGCCGGCCCATCCACTCGATCGAGTCGGCGTAGACGTTCGGCGTGGCCATCTCGACCGTCGCCGGCAGGTTGATGATGACCTTGCGCTCGGGCGTCGGCTCGAAGATCTCCAGCACCTGGTTGCACACGTCGACGGCGAACTCCAGCTCAGTGCCGGTGTACGACTCGGGCGAGTACTCGTAGTAGACCTGCGTCTCGGGGATGCGCTTTTCGAACTGGCGGCACAGCCGTGCGCCCTCCAGGGCGATGTCGACGATGCCCTGCTGGTCGGTGCGGAACACGACCTCGCGCTGCAGGATGCTGGTGGAGTTGTACAGGTGCACGATGGCCTGCTTGGCGCCGGCGATCGACTCGTACGTGCGCTCGATGAGGTGCTCGCGCGCCTGCGTCAGCACCTGGATCGTGACGTCGTCGGGGATGAGGTTCTCTTCGATCAGCTGGCGCACGAAGTCGAAGTCGGTCTGGCTCGCGCTCGGGAAGCCGACCTCGATCTCCTTGTAGCCCATCGAGACGAGCAGTTCGAACATGATGCGCTTGCGCTCGGGGCTCATCGGGTCGATGAGGGCCTGGTTGCCGTCGCGCAGGTCGACGGCGCACCAGCGCGGCGCGGTCGTGATGTGCTGGTCGGGCCAGGTGCGATCCTGCAGATCGACGCGGATCTGCTCGTGGAACGGACGGTACTTGTGGATCGGCATGCCGGAAGGCTGCTGCGTGTTTCGCATGATGGGGTTCGCTTCTCTTCGTCGGAGGATACGGGCCAGCGGTGTCAGAAACGACAAGCTCCGCGACGAGGAAGGCCCTAGAATGAGGTCTCGTCGCGGCGGCTAAGAAGGAGGAGCCGGCCGAAGCGCATGGGCCCAGAATACACCCGTTGCGACGTCATCGGCGACGACGGTGCATCAGAACCCGAGCCGGCCGAGCTGCTTCGGGTCGCGCTGCCACTCCTTCGCCACCCGGACATGCAGCTTCAGGAACACCTTCGTGCCCACGAGCGGCTCGATCTGCGCGCGGGCGCGGGCGCCGACGGAGGCCAGGCGCGACCCCTTGTGCCCGATGATGATGGCCTTCTGGCTGTCGCGCTCGACGACGAGGTTGGCGTAGATGTCGGTGAGGCCGCCGCCGTCGCGCTCCGCGATGTCGTCGATCGTCACGGCGATCGAGTGGGGCAGCTCGTCGCGCACGCCGTCCAGGGCCGCCTCGCGGATGATCTCGGCGATGCGGTCCTCCAGCGACTCGTCGGTGACGACGCCCTCCTCGTACAGCGCCGGGCCTTCCGGCATGAGCGTCAGGAGCTCGTCGGCGAGCACGCCGAGCTGGTCACCGGTGAGCGCCGACAGCGGGATGACGGCATCCCAGTCCTCGCGCAGGCTGTCGACCTCCATGAGCCGTTCGGTGATCTCGTCGCGCGACGCGATGTCGGTCTTCGTGACGATCGCGACCTTCTTCGCGCGCGGGTAGCCGTCGAGCGACGCCGCGATGCGCCGGTCGCCCGGCCCCACCTTCTCGGTCGCCGGCACGAGGAAGCCGATGGCGTCGACGTCGCCGAGCACGTGCTCCACCAGGTCGTTGAGGCGCTGGCCGAGCAGGGTCCGCGGCTTGTGGATGCCGGGGGTGTCGACGATGACGAGCTGGCCGCCCGGGCGGTTCACGATCCCGCGGATCGCCCGGCGCGTCGTCTGCGGCTTGTCGGACGTGATCGCGACCTTCTCCCCCACGAGCGCGTTGGTCAGCGTCGACTTGCCGACATTGGGGCGGCCGACGAACGTCGCGAATCCGGAGCGGGTCTGGGTCATTTCTCCTCGCCTTTCCTGGCGGGTTCATCGGGCTCTGTGCGCCCGGCGGTCGCGGCATCCGCGGCGTCCGTGGAGTCATCGCCGGTAGGCTCGACGAACACCGTCGCAAGCCCCCGGCCACGCCCGCGGGAGGCGCCGCCGGTGAACCGCAGTCCGGCGTGCTCGGCCGCAGCCCCCGGGAGGGGAACCCGCCCGAGCAGCTTGCCGAGCAGCCCGCCCACGGAATCGACGTCCTCGTCCTCCAGCTCCCGGCCGAACAGCTCCCCCACCTCGTCGAGGCTCAGGCGGGCGCTGACACGGTAGCGCCGGTCGCCCAGGTCGACGATCTCGGTCGAGCGGGGATCGTACTCGTCGGCGATTTCACCGACGAGCTCTTCGATGAGGTCTTCCAGGGTGACCAGGCCCGCCACGCCGCCGTACTCGTCCACGACGAGACACACGTGCACGGCGTCGCGCTTCATCTGCTGCAGCAGGGTCTCGGCCTTCATCGACTCGGGGACGAACACGGCGCGGCGGGCGATCTGCGCGACCGGCCTGCCGCGCCAGGGCGTCTCGTCGCGGAACGCGACCTGGACCAGATCCTTCAGGTAGACGACGCCGGTGATGTCGTCGGCGTCGCCGTCGGCGACGGGGATGCGTGAGACGCCTTTGTCGAGGAACAGGCGCATCGCCTCGTGCGTGGTGGCCGCGGCATCCACCGTCACCATGTCGGTGCGCGGTACCATGACCTCGCGCACGAAGGTGTCGGTGAACTCGAACACCGAGTGGATGAGTTCGCGGTCGTCCTCTTCGATGAGGTCCTGGGATGCTGCTTCATCCACCATGCTCAGCAGTTGCTCTTCGCTCGCGAACGAGGTGCCGCGCTGCACGCCCGGCGTGACGCGGTCGCCGATCACGACGAGCAGGCCCGCGAGCGGCCCGAGCACGATGCGGGCGCCGCGGACCAACGGCGCGCACGCGGCGAGCAGGCCCTTCGCGTGCTGTCGGCCCACCGAGCGCGGGCTCGCGCCGACGAGCACGAACGACACCGCCGTCATGAGGATCGCGGCGGCCAGCATCGCCCACCAGATGCTGTCGAACATCAGCGTGAACGCGACGGTCACGAGGACCGCTGCGGTCGTCTCGGTGAGGATGCGGATGAACACGACGGCGTGCGAGTGCGCCTCGGGGTCGGCCGCGATGCGCGACAGCGCCGTGCCGTCGCGCCGCGTCGCGGCGAGGTCGACGAGGTCGCCGCGCGAGGTCACGCTCAGCGCGGCGTCGAGCGCCGCCATGAGGCCGCCGAGTGCGACCAGCAGCGCGGCGGCGACCAGCAAGAGGGCGGGCGTCATCGGCGCCGTCGGCGCTCGGAGAGGTGGAAGGCGACGATGAGGTCGCGCTGCAACCCGAACATCTCGCGCTCCTCATCCGGCTCGGCGTGATCGAAGCCGAGCAGGTGCAGCAGCCCGTGCGTGGTCAGCACGATGAGCTCGTCGAGCGTGGAGTGCCCCGCCGTCTTCGCCTGACCTTCCGCCACCTGCGGGCACAGCACGATGTCACCGAGCAGCCCGGGCGCCGTGGGCGCGTCCTGCGTGCCGGGGCGCAGCTCGTCCATCGGAAAGCTGAGGACGTCGGTGGGGCCGGGCTCGTCCATCCACTGCACGTGCAACGCCTCCATGGCGCCCTCGTCGACGAGGAGGATCGCGACGTCGGCGTCGGGGCTGACGTGCAGTTCGGCGAGGTTGTGCTCGGTCAGCCGCAGCAGCACCGTCTCGTCGATGTCGACGCCCGACTCGTTGGTGATCTCGATCGTCATGAACGTCCTCGCTGGTGTCGGGGCGGGAGGTAATCACGGGGGCGCTGGCCGCGCTCGCGCGGATCCCGTCCCCCGCGGCCGGCGGCGCGGCTCGCGAACTCGGCGGCCTCGTCGCGTTCGCGCCGGACGGCGAGGCGCTGCTCGTCGTACTCGGTGTACGCGTCGACGATGCGGCCGACGAGGCTGTGGCGCACGACGTCCTCGCTCGTGAGGATCGAGAAGTGGATGTCGTCGATGTCCTTCAGCACGCGGGTCACGAGCCGCAGCCCGGAGGCGCCCTGCGGCAGATCGATCTGCGTGATGTCGCCCGTGATGACCATCCGCGTGCCGAACCCGAGGCGGGTGAGGAACATCTTCATCTGCTCGGGCGTCGTGTTCTGCGCCTCGTCGAGGACGACGAACGACGAGTTGAGCGTTCGTCCGCGCATGTAGGCGAGCGGTGCGATTTCGATCGTGCCGCCGGCGATGAGCTTGGGCACGAGCTCGGGGTCGAGCATCTCGTTGAGCGCGTCGTACAGCGGCCGCAGGTACGGGTCGATCTTGTCGGTGAGGGTGCCGGGGAGAAAGCCCAGCCGCTCCCCCGCCTCGATCGCCGGGCGGCTGAGGATGATGCGGTCGACCTCCTTGCGCTGCAGCGCCTGGACGGCCTTGGCCATCGCGAGGTAGGTCTTGCCGGTGCCGGCCGGGCCGATGCCGAACGTGATCGTGTTCTCGTCGATCGCGTCGACGTAGCGCTTCTGGCCGAGCGTCTTCGGACGGATCGTCTTGCCGCGCGAGGTGAGGATCGCCTCGCCCAGCACCTCGGAGGGACGTTCGCCGGTGTCGGCGCGCAGGATGCGGTCGGATGCCGCCACATCCGACGGATCGAGACCGTGACCCGCGCGGGTCATCGCGATGAGCTCGTCGACGAGCGCGTGCGCGGAGGCGACGGCATCCGGGGCACCGGTGAGCGTGATCTCGTTGCCGCGCACGTGCACCTGGACCGCCGGGTGTTCGCGCTCGACCACCCGCAGCAGCCGGTCCTGCGGGCCGAGCAGCTGCACCATGGCGATGCCGTCGGCGTGGATGCGTTCGGTGACCGAGCCGGTGTCGCTGTCGGCGGGGGCGTCAGCCACCGAGACTCCCCTCCGCCAGCCCGCCGCCGAGCACGTGCGCGTGCACGTGGAAGACGGTCTGCCCCGCAGCTGCGCCGGTGTTGAAGACCAGGCGGAAGTCGCCGCCGGCGTGCTCCTCGGCCAGCCGGTGGGCGACGTCGACGATCTCGGCGAGCAGCGCCGGGTCACCCGCGGCGAGCTCGACGACGTCGCGGTACGCCGGCGTCTTCGGGATGACGAGCAGGTGCACGGGCGCCTGGGGCGCGATGTCGCGGATTGCGAACACGTTCGCGGTCTCCGCGATGATCTCCGACGGGATCTCCCCGTTCAGGATGCGCGTGAAGATCGACGGCTCGCTCATGGTTCCAGTCTATGGCGCGCACGCGGGCGTGCGCCCGGCCACGAACTCCGCAGATTGTCGTGAAGTCCGCATCCGGATGCCCTCACAGCTGCGGAGTACGTGCGATTCTGCGGAGTTCGCGCGCGGTCACCAGCGACCGAGGCGGGCGTTGACGACCGACAGCGCCGCCGGGCCGGCGGTCGAGGTGCGCAGGACGGTGTCGCCGAGGCGCACGAGGACGGCGCCGGCATCCGTCAGGGTCTGCAGCTCGTCGGGCGCGATGCCGCCCTCGGGGCCGACGACGAGAACGACCTCGGCCTCGTCGAACGACACCGCGGTGAGGGCGACGGATGCCGTGGGCTCCAGCACGAGCACCCGCACGGTCTGGGCGAGCCGGGCGAGCTCGATGATCGTGACCGGATCGGTCACCCCCGGAACCCAGGCACGGTGCGCCTGCTTCGCGGCCTCGCGCACGATCGTCCGCCAGCGCGCCACCCCCTTGGCGATCTTGTCGCCCGACCACCGCGACACGCTGCGCGCCGCCTGCCAGGGCACGATCTCGTCGATGCCGAGCTCGGTCGCCGCCTGGATCGCCAGTTCGTCGCGGTCGCCCTTCGCGAGCGCCTGCACGAGCACGAGCCGCACGGCGGCGGCCGGCCGTTCGGCGCGCGCGGTGACGGTCACGACGACGCGCTTCGGCGCGACGGCCCCGACCGTCCCGGTCAGCCAGAGGCCCGCACCGTCGCCGACGGTGACCTCCTCGCCGACGCGCACGCGACGCACGACGGCCGCGTGATGGGCCTCGGCGCCGGTGATCACGACGGTGTCGCCGGGCTGCGCGTCGGCTGCCGTGCCGCGCAGCGCGGACTCCGCGGTCGACGATAGGTCGCCGCCCACCCGCGACAGGTGGGCGTCGTCGACGAGGAAGTGCAGGGCCATGTCAGCTTCGGAACCGGTCGCGCAGCTTGGAGAACATGCCCTGATGGAACTGCGCGAGCTTCGGCGCGGGCGCCTTGGTCTTCTTGGCGAAGTCCTCGATGAGGGCACGCTCCTTGGCATCCAGCCGGGTCGGCGTCACGACCTGCACGGCGACGCGGAGATCCCCGCGCCCGCCCCCGCGCAGCGGCGTGATGCCGCGGCCCTTGATCGTGAGCACATCGCCCGACTGGATGCCGGCGCGCACCTCCAGCTCGACGTCGCCGTCAAGGGAGGCGATCGTGGTGTGCGCGCCGAGGATGGCGTCGGGCATCGAGACCTCGAGCGTCGCGAGCAGGTCGTCGCCGTCGCGGCTGAAGACCTCGTCGTTCGACACGGTGACCTCGAGGTACAGGTCGCCGTTCGGTCCGCCGGCGGGGCCGACCTCGCCCGAACCGGGCAACTGCAGCCGCAGGCCGTTCTCGACGCCGCCGGGGATGTCCACCGACACGGTGCGGCGCGCGCGCACACGCCCCTGCCCCTGGCACGAGGCGCAGGGGTACGGGATCGTGGTGCCGTAGCCCTGGCACGCAGTGCACGGCTGCGATGTCACGACGTTGCCGAGAAGGCTCCGCACGGTGCGCTGCACCTGTCCCGAGCCGTGGCAGATGTCGCACGTCACCGGCTGGGTGCCCGGCTGGCAGCAGTCGCCGCCGCACGTCTCGCACAGCACGGCGGTGTCGACCTCGATGTCGCGGTGCACGCCGAAGACGACGTCGGCGAGGCTCAGCGTGACGCGGACGAGGGCATCCTGCCCGCGCTCGCGCCGGGAACGCGGGCGCCCGGGGCGTCCGCCGGCCGCGCCGAAGAACGTCTCGAAGATGTCGCCGAAGCCGCCGAACCCACCGCCGCCGCCGAACGGCGATCCGTCTCCGCCGAGGTCGTAGCGCTGGCGCTGCTCGGGGTCGCTGAGCACGTCGTAGGCGTGCGTGACGAGCTTGAAGCGCTCCGACGCCTCCTCTCCCGGATTCACGTCGGGGTGCAGTTCGCGCGCCAGCCGGCGGTACGCCTTCTTGATCTCATCGGGGCTCGCGTCGCGAGAGACGCCCAGTACTTCGTAGTGGTCGGCCACAATCGCCTTTCCTGCCCAGCGAGGGCGCGGTGTGTCGTTGTTCAGCGCTGTTCGGCGTCGTCTCAGCGGGATGCGTCGTCTTCGTCGAGCAGTCGGCTCAGGTAGTGCGCGACGGCGCGGACCGCCGCGAGGTTCGTGGGATAGTCCATGCGGGTGGGGCCGAGCAGCCCGAGGCGGGCGCGTGACCCGGTCGCGTCGTAGTCGCTCGTGAGGACGGATGCCTCCGACAGCCCGAACGGGTCGTTCTCGCGACCGATGCTCGCCGCGAGACCCTGCTCGTCGGCGACCATCTCGCCCATCAGACGCAGCAGGGTGACCTGCTCTTCGATGGCTTCGAGCAACGGGTAGATGCTGCCGCGGAAGTCGCTCTCGCGGCGGGCGAGGGTGGCGCTGCCGGCCATGACGAGGCGGTCCTGACGGAACTCGTCGAGTTCTTCCGCGACGATGCGGGCGATCGTGCGGACAGCGTCGTCGAGGCGGGTGCCGGCATCCGATGCGGTCTCGGTCGCGGCGGAATCCAGCAGCGCGGCGACCGCGGCCGACGCCTCGGCGACCGGCTTGCCGGTGACGAGCCGCGCGATCGCGGGCTTGAGCTGTTCGGCGTCGCCCGTGACCAGCTCTTCGCGCAGCAGCGCGACGCGCTGCGACACCCGGCCGGTGTCGGTCACGACGATGACCACGATGCGGGCACCACCGAGGTGGACGATCTCGACGTGCGACACGCTCGCGCGCGCGAACGACGGATACTGCACGATCGCGACCTGGCCGGTCAGCTGCGTCAGCGCCCGCACGGTGCGCACGAGCAGGTCGTCGAGGTCGGCCGGGTCGGCGAGGAACGACGAGATCGCGGAGCGCTGCGCGGGCGACAGCGGCCGCAGCTCGGCGAGGTGGTCGACGAACACGCGGTAGCCCTTGTCGGTCGGCACCCGGCCCGACGAGGTGTGCGGTGCGGCGATGAGCTCTTCGTCTTCGAGCAGCGCCATGTCGTTGCGGATCGTCGCCGCCGACACGCCGAACTGGTGCCGCTCGACGATCGCCTTGCTGCCGACCGGCTCGTGCGTGTCGACGTAGTCCTGCACGATCGCGCGGAGCACCTGCAGGCCGCGTTCGCTGACCATGGACCCTCCTCGCTGGCACTCTCGCTTCCGGAGTGCCAATCCTATCGCGCGGCGCCCTCCCCGGCACGTGCACCCCGCGGCATCCGTCCCTCGCGGCGCTCGCGCTGCACAATCCTGCACGCGCTGCGGAAAAATGAACAGCGCGTGCAGGATTCGACAGCGCGAACGGAGGGATGCCGGGGACGCGCCGCCCGACTACGCGGTCAGGGCGCGGACGACGGCGTCGGCGAGCAGGCGCCCCCGGCGGGTCAGCACGACGCGGCCGTGCAGGGCGGCGGCGGCGTCGATGAGCCCGTCGGCGATGAGGGCCGCGACGGCGTGCCGCCCCGACGCCTCCAACTCCGACACGGCAAGGCCCTCGGCGATGCGCGACCGCAGCAGCACGTCCTCCAGCCGCCGCGCCGCCTCATCCGGTCGCTCGCGTCCCGCCGCGGGCGACTCCCCCGCCGCCAGCCGCCCCGCATAGGCAGCGGGGTGCTTGACGTTCCACCAGCGCAGCCCGGCGACGTGGCTGTGCGCGCCCGGCCCGTACCCCCACCAGTCGGTGCCGCGCCAATAGGCGAGGTTGTGGCGCGACCGGTGCGCGGGCGCGGTGGCCCAGTTCGAGACCTCGTACCAGGCGAAGCCCGCGGCATCCAGGGTCTCGTCCACCAGCTCGTACATGTCGGCCTGCAGGTCGTCGTCGGGCTCGGGCACCTCGCCGCGGCGGATCTGCCGGGCGAGCTTCGTGCCGTCTTCGACGATGAGCGCATAGGCGGAGACATGGTCGGGCGAAAGGCCCACGGCGGCGTCGACCGAGGCGCGCCAGTCGTCGAGCGACTCCCCCGGCGCGCCGTAGATGAGGTCGACGCTCACGTCGAGCCCGGCCCCGCGCGCAGCCGCGACGGCGCGCGAGACGCCGGCCGGGTCGTGCGTGCGGTCGAGCACGCGCAGCACGTGCGGCACGGCCGACTGCATCCCGATCGACATCCGGGTGACGCCGGCCGTCGCCAACGAGTCGGCCAGCGCCGGGGTCACCGTGTCGGGGTTCGCCTCGACGGTCACCTCGGCGCCGCTCGCGAGCCCGAACGTGTCGCGCACGCCCGCCAGCATCCGGGCGAGGTCGCCGGCCGGAAGCAGCGTCGGCGTGCCGCCGCCGAAGAACACCGTGGATGCCGGTCGCAGCGGCGCCCGGGCGGCCAGCACGCCGCGCGACAGCGCGATCTCACGGAGCACGTCGTCGGCGTAGGCGTCCTGCCGGGCGCCGCGCAGCTCGCCCGCGGTATAGGTGTTGAAGTCGCAGTATCCGCACCGCACGCGGCAGAACGGGACGTGCAGGTAGACGCCGAAATCCTGAGTCGGGTCCAGGACGAGGTCGTCGGGCAGCGATCCGTCCGCCGGTGCCGGGTCACCCAGCGGCAGCGCGGAACCCATCAGGACGGCGTCGAGAACAACGGCGACACGGCGCGCAGATAGCCCTGGAACAGCTCGCGACGACGGCGCTTCAGCAGCGGCGGCAGCATGCGGTACAGCAAGGCCACGGGCCGGTCGAACGCGCGCACCGTGAAGCGGACCTCGTCGGTGTCGTCCCACGTGACGACGAACGACTCCTCGCCGCTGACGACGGAATCGCCGACCGTGCCCAGGGCGAAACCGACGCGGCGCGGCTGGTCGATCGCGTAGATGACGCGCAGCTCGCCGTCGGCGCTCATCCCCTTGACGCGCCCGCGCACGCGGATGGTGGTGCCCGCCGCGACGTACGGCGTGCCGTCGGAGTCGAACCGCTGCTCGACGTCGAGCTTGCTCGCCGTCAGCGCGTTGCCCTCGGCGTCGAACTCGACGCCGGAGTACATCGGGCCGGGAGCGGGCCGCACGTCGGTCAGATGCAGCCCTGCACCGCGCAGCGCCCCCCACGACAGCAGCGCGTCGGCCGAGCTCTCGAACCGCGCCTGTCCGCTGCCGAGGCGCCACGACGCCTCGGCCGGAACACTGTGCTCGGGCGGATACCCCATGAGGTCGTGCGCCTGCGTCGCGCCGACGGCGGCGTAGTCGACCGTGTCCTCTTGAAAGTTCCCGCGGCGCATGTCATCCAGCCTATGCTCCCGGGGCCGTCCTCCGGTTGTGACAGACTCGGCGAGGTGAGCGAGATGTTCTCTCAACCGCCGGTCGTGCGAGTCAGCGTGCGCGACGACCGCAGCGGTGAGCGCACCGTGTGGCCGTCGACGATCCCCGCCGTCGCGCAGCTGCTCGACGAGGGGCTTGCGCTCGCCCCCGGGGTCACGTTCCTCGTCGGCGAGAACGGCTCGGGCAAGTCGACGGTCCTCGAAGCCATCGCGCTCGCCTACGGTTTCTCACCCGAAGGCGGCTCTCGCGGTGCCCGGCATCGCACGCGCGTCAGCGAGTCGCCGCTCTCTGAGTGGCTTCAGCTGCAACGCGGCATCGGCAGCAGCCCGTGGGGGTTCTTTCTGCGCGCCGAGACGATGCACGCGTTCTACACGTATCTGGAGCACAACCCCGGCACCGGTCCCGAGCCGGTCTTTCATGAGATGAGCCATGGCGAGTCGTTCCTCGCGATCCTTGACACCCGCTTCGATGCGCCCGGGTTCTACTGCCTTGACGAGCCCGAAGCGGCCCTCTCGTTCTCTTCGACGCTGACGCTGATCTCGACGCTCGATCGGATCGTGCGCGACGGCGGCCAGATCCTCTGCGCGACGCACTCCCCTGTGCTTGCGGCGCTGCCCGGCGCACGGCTGCTGGAGCTCGGCGCGTGGGGCATGCGCGAGACGGCCTGGGACGGGCCTCGAACTCGTGCGGCACTGGCGGTCGTACCTCGACGCACCGCAGCGGTACCTCCGACACCTGCTGGGGTGAGCTCATCGCTGACCGGCGGCTTCGGCGCGCTGCCTACTTCTTCGTCTCGACGTCGCCGGACAGAGCGGCGATGAACGCCTCTTGCGGGACCTCGACGCGGCCGACCATCTTCATGCGCTTCTTGCCCTCTTTCTGCTTCTCGAGCAGCTTGCGCTTGCGGGTGATGTCACCGCCGTAGCACTTGGCGAGCACGTCCTTGCGGATCGCGCGGATGTTCTCGCGCGCGATGATCCGGGCGCCGATGGCGGCCTGGATCGGCACCTCGAACTGCTGGCGCGGGATGAGCTTGCGCAGCCGCTCGGTCATCATCGTGCCGTAGCCGTACGCCTTCTCGCGGTGCACGATCGAACTGAACGCATCCACCTTCTCGCCCTGCAGCAGGATGTCGACCTTCACGAGGTCGGCCTCCTGCGAGCCCGCCGGCTCGTAGTCGAGCGAGGCGTACCCCTGCGTCTTCGACTTCAGCTGGTCGAAGAAGTCGAAGACGATCTCCCCGAGCGGCATGTTGTAGCGCAGTTCGACGCGGTCTTCGCTGAGGTAGTCCATCCCCAGCAGCGACCCGCGGCGCGACTGGCACAGCTCCATGACGGTGCCGACGTAGTCCTTCGGCAGCAGGATGCCGACCTTCACCACCGGTTCGGACACCGCGGCCACCCGTCCGTCGGGGTACTCGCTGGGGTTCGTCACGGTCACCGTCTCGCCCGTGTCGGTCGTGACCTCGTAGGTCACCGAGGGCGCGGTGGTGATGAGGTCGAGGTCGAACTCGCGACTGAGGCGCTCGGTGATGATCTCCAGGTGCAAAAGCCCCAGGAACCCGCAGCGGAAGCCGAAGCCGAGGGCGACGGAGGTCTCCGGCTCGTACTGCAGCGACGCGTCGGACAGTTTGAGCTTGTCGAGCGCTTCCCGCAGGTCGGCGTAGTCGCTGCCGTCGATCGGGTAGATGCCGGAGAACACCATCGGCTTCGGGTCGGTGTAGCCGGGAAGGGCCTGCGACGCGGGTTTGCGCTGATTCGTGATGGTGTCGCCGACCTTCGACTGGCGCACGTCCTTCACACCGGTGATGAGGTAGCCCACCTCGCCGACGCCGAGACCCTTCGTGGGCACCGGCTCGGGGCTCGACACACCGATCTCCAGCAGGTCGTGCGTCGCGCGCGTCGACATCATCTGGATGCGCTCGCGCGGCTCGAGCTTGCCGTCGACCATCCGCACGTACGTGACGACGCCGCGGTACGCGTCGTACACGGAGTCGAAGATCATGGCGCGGGCCGGCGCGGTCGCGTCGCCCACGGGGGCCGGGATGCGCTCCACGATGCGCTCGAGCAGCTCTTCGACGCCCATGCCGGTCTTGCCCGATACCCGCAGCACGTCGTCGGGGTCGCCGCCGATGAGGTTCGCGAGCTCCGCCGCGTACTTCTCCGGATCCGCGGCGGGCAGGTCGATCTTGTTCAGCACCGGGATGATCTGAAGGTCGTTCTCCAGCGCCAGGTAGAGGTTCGCGAGCGTCTGCGCCTCGATGCCCTGCGCGGCATCCACGAGCAGGATCGCGCCCTCGCACGCGGCCAGTGAACGCGAGACCTCGTAGGTGAAGTCGACGTGGCCGGGCGTGTCGATCATGTTCAGCGCGTAGGTGCCGGCATCCGTCGACCACGGCATGCGGACGGCCTGCGACTTGATCGTGATGCCGCGCTCGCGCTCGATGTCCATCCGGTCGAGGTACTGCGCCCGCATGTCGCGGTCGGAGACGACGCCGGTGATCTGCAGCATCCGGTCGGCGAGCGTCGACTTGCCGTGGTCGATGTGGGCGATGATGCAGAAGTTGCGGATCAGCTCGGGCGGCGTGGCGGCAGGCTCGAGGGGCTTCAGGGCGCGCGGGGACATGTCCGCAGAAGTCTACCGGGGCGCTCGGATGAGAAAGACTTAACCCGCGTGCGCGGCGCTCTGCGGAATGCTCGAAGCGGTGGTCTGGCCGCAACCGAGGAGACGATTCGACATGCCCACGCACCCCTCCGATCAGCACGAGGTTCGCTCCCCCCGCCGCAGCCGGCTGCGCCGCGCCGTTGCGGGCTTCGCCGCCGTGGCGACCGCCGTCGCCGGGCTCGCGCTGGCGCCCGCGGCGGCGACCGCGGCCGACGACGCCGTCACGCTGACGCTGCTCGGGATCAACGATTTCCACGGCCGCATCGATGCGAACACCGTGAAGTTCGCCGGCACGATCGAGCAGTTGCGTGCGCAGGCGGAGGGGCCGGTGCTGTTCCTGTCCGCGGGCGACAACATCGGCGCGTCGCTGTTCGCCTCGGCGGTCGCGAAGGACCAGCCCACGATCGACGTGCTGAACGCGCTCGGCCTGCAGGCCACGACGGTCGGCAACCACGAGTTCGACCGCGGCTGGGCCGACCTGTCCGGGCGCGTCGCCGCGGCATCCGACTACCCGCAGCTGGGCGCCAACGTCTACTACGCGGGCACGCAGACGCCGGCGCTCGATGAATACGCGCTGCTGGATGCCGGCGGTCTCACCGTCGGCGTGATCGGCGCGGTGACCGAGGAGACCGCGTCGCTCGTGTCGCCCGCCGGCATCGCCGACCTCGACTTCGGCGACCCCGTGACCGCCGTGAACCGGGTGGCCGCCCAGCTCACCGACGGCGACGAGGGCAACGGCGAGGCCGACGTGCTGGTCGCGCTGTACCACGAGGGCGCCGGAGCGGGCACGCCCGACGGCGCGACCCTGGAGCAGGAGGTCGCCGCGGGCGGGGCGTTCGCCGACATCGTCGAGGACACGACGCCGGCGGTGTCCGCGATCTTCACGGGTCACACCCACAAGCAGTACGCGTGGTCGGCGCCGATCCCCGGCACAGGCCGCACCCGCCCGATCGTGCAGACGGGCTCCTACGGCGAGAACATCGGCGTCATCACCCTGACGATCGACCCCGCCACCGGCGCGGTGTCGGCGCACACCGAGCGCAACGCCGCCCGCACCACCGACGGCGACGACGCCCTGATCGCGGCATACCCGCGCGCAGCGGCGGTGAACGACATCGTCACGGCCGCACGGGCCGCGGCCGCCGAGGTCGGCAACACCGCGGTCGCCGAGGTCTCCGCCGACATCACGACGGGGTTCTCCGGCGGCAGCTACGTCGACGGCGTCTACACCGGCGGCGCGCGCGACGACCGCGCCTCGGAGTCGACCCTCGGCAACACTGTCGCCGACATGCTGCGTGACGCGCTGTCGGTGCTGCCGAACGGCGCCGTCATCGGCGTGACCAACCCCGGCGGCCTGCGCGCCGAACTGTGGGACACGCAGGCCGAGTTCGGCGCGACCGCCATTCCGGGGCTCGCCGACGGCACGATCTCGTTCTCGCAGGCCAATGCCGTGCTGCCGTTCAACAACACCCTGGCTCTCGTGACGCTGACCGGCGCCCAGTTCCGCACGCTCCTGGAGCAGCAGTGGCAGCGCGACGCGAACGGCAACGTGCCGAGCCGTCCCTACCTGCAGCTGGGCCTGTCGGACAACGTCGCCTACACCTTCGACCCGGCACTGCCCGAGGGGCAGCGCATCACGTCGATCACCGTCAACGGGCAGCCCATCGACCCGGCCGGCACGTACCGCATCGGCACCTTCACGTTCCTCGCCGCGGGCGGCGACAACTTCCGCGTGTTCACCGAGGGCACCGGATACGTCGACACGGGGCTCCTCGACTACGAGGCGTGGGTCGACTTCCTCGCCGACGGCTCCCCCGTCGCCCCCTCGTTCGCCCGCCATGCGGTGCAGGTCAGCGGCGTCCCCACGACGGCGACCGCCGGCACGACGGTGTCGTTCTCGGTCGCCGGGCTCGACCTGACGAGCCGCGGCGCTCCGCAGAACACGACGCTCTCCGCCACCCTCGGCGGACAGCCGGTCGGGCAGGCCACGGTCTCCGGCGGCGCCGCGACGGTGTCGGTGACCCTCCCGGCGACCCTGGCGGCAGGCCAGGCGTCGCTGACGCTGACCGCTCAGCCCTCGGGCACCGTCGTCACCGTGCCGCTCACGGTCGAGGCGGCCCCGGTGCCGCCGACCGCGAGCACGACCACGCTGGTGCCGGTGTTCCCCGTGCACATCAACCGGCTGCTGCCGACGACGCTCGTCGCCGCCGTGACGCTGCCGGGCTCGAGGGCGACGGCATCCGGCACCGTGGAGTTCCGCGAGGGCGGAGCGACCGGGGCCCTCGTGGGCACCGCGACGCTCAAGAAGGGGGTGGCGACGCTGCGCCTGGGCATCCTCAGCAGGGGGACGCACGCGTACACCGCCGTGTTCGTCCCGAGCGACCCGACGACCGTCGCGGGCTCGACGAGCAACGCGGCGCACGTGATCGTGCTGAAGTAGACGGGTGTGCCTAGGCTGACAGCATGACGATCTCCGTCGTGCTGGTGCACGGCATCCGCACCTCGGCGACCATGTGGCGCGCGCAGGTGGAGCACCTTGCGGCGCGCGGCAACCCGGCCATCGCGGTCGACCTGCCCGGCCACGGCACGCGGATGGGCGAGGAGTTCACCCTCGACGAGGCCTTCGCCACGATCGACCGTGCTGTGACGGATGCCGCGGCCCGCGGCCCGGTCCTGCTGGTCGGACACTCGATGGGGGGCCTCCTGTCGATCGCGTACGCCGGACGCGAGGAGCGCCCGCCGATCGACGGGTTCGTCGCCGCGTCGTGCACCGCGATTCCGCGGGGGCTCGCGCTCGCCGTCTACCGCACGATCGCACGCAGCGCGGATCTCCTGCCCGATCGCGGGTACCGCTTCGGCGAATGGATGCTCGACCGCACCCTGCCCGATGAGACCCGCACCGACTTCGGCGCCGGCGGGTACGCGCTCGACGCGCAGGACACGGCGCTGCGCAGCCTCTCGATCCTCGATCTGCTCGCGGCGCTGCGGCGCATCGACGTGCCCACGTGGTTCATCAACGGCGAGTTCGACCAGCTTCGGATCCACGAGCGGCTCTTCCACTCGCTCGTGCCGGGGTCGGAGCTCATCGTCGTGCCGCGCACGTCGCACCTCGTCACGGCGATGCGGCCGCGCGTGTTCAACGCGCTGCTCGACGTCGCCCTCGCCACGCTGGATGCCGCCGCCGCCTGAGCGCGAGGATGCCGGCGCAGACCTGTTAGACTCGGTGTTTGGCTTGCGTGTGAGTCCCACCTCACACGTCGTCGTGCGACGCCCCTCTACCGTCGACCGGCATCTCATCCGAAACACTCCGAACGAAAGACGTCGAACGTGGCGAACATCAAGTCGCAGATCAAGCGCAACAAGACCAACGAGAAGGCGCACGAGCGCAACAAGGCCGTCAAGAGCGAGCTGAAGACCGAGGTGCGTCGCACCCGCGAGGCCATCGCCGCCGGCGACAAGGCCGCCGCCGAGAAGGCGCTCGCGCGCGCCTCCAAGAAGCTCGACAAGGCCGTGAGCAAGGGCGTCATCCACGAGAACCAGGCCGCGAACCGCAAGTCGTCGATCGCGAAGCAGGTCGCCGCTCTCTGAGCCCCGCCGTCACGAAGGCCCGCCCCTTTTGGGGCGGGCCTTCTGCGTCCCCCCGCGCCGTGTCCCCCCGCCCCCGCCCCCGCGCCGTGTCCCCCCGCCCCCGCGAAACCTCACAAATGTCCGCTTCCACAGCCTCCGTGCGGCGTGTCGCGGACATTTGTGAGGTCTCGCGAGAGCCTGGGGCCGTCATCCGTCGCAAACGATGCCCATGCGTCGCGGGAGGCGCTGTTGGGGACGGATGAACGTGAGCCGGGTTCCGGCATCCGCCCTCATCCGTCGCAAATCATGCCGAAACGCCGGGATGGCGGCGATTTGTGGCGGATCAACGCAGGTGGGACACCGGCACCCCCTGCCCCCGCGAAACCTCACAAATGTCCGCTTCCACAGCCTCCGCGCGGCGTGTCGCGGACATTTGTGAGGTCTCGCGAGAGCTGGGGCGGTCAGTTGCCGTAGGGGTGGCGGGTGGCGATGATGGTCACGAGGCGCTCGACGGCGAAGACGGGGTCGCGGGAGGCGCCCTTGACCTCGGCATCGGCGCGGGCGGCGGCCTGGATCGCGAGGCCGAGGCTCGCCTCGTTCCAACCGGTGAGGTCGCGGCGCGCACGGTCGACCTGCCAGTCCTTCATGCCCAGGCGCGCGGCAAGCGACGCCGACGATTCCCGGATGCCGGCCACCCGGGCCATCGTCCGCAGCTTCGACGCGATGGCGGCCACGAGCGGCACCGGGTCGGCGCCGCTGGCCAGCGCGTGGCGCAGCGCGATGAGCGCCTCGCCGTAGCGCCCCGCGATGGCGGTGTCGGCGACGGTGAACGCCGAGGTCTCGACGCGTCCGCCGTAGTAGCGCTCCACGACCTGCTCGGAGATGTCGTCCGGCACGTCGGCGATGAGCTGCTGGCAGGCGGCAGCGAGCTCGGTCAGGTCGTCGGAGAACGCGCCCACCAGTGCCCGCAGTGCGACGGGCGCGATGCGCTTGCCGGCGGCCTGGAACTCGCCGGCGGCGAAGTCGAACCTGTCGCTGTCGCGCTTGACGGCGGGGCAGGCGATTTCGACTCCCCCGCCGGTGCCGGCGCGGATCGCGTCGAGCAGCTTCTTGCCGCGCACACTCGCGCCGGTGTGGCGCAGCACCACCGTCGCACCGTCCTGCGGGGTGTCGAGATAGGCGAGCGCCTCGGCGAGGAACGCGTCGCTGCACTTCTCGACACCGCCCACGCGCACGAGGCGCGGTTCGCCGAACAGCGACGGCGAGGTGAGGGTGAGGAGGCTCCCCGACGGATAGTCGTCGGCGCGCAGATCGGAGACCTCGAGGCTCGCGTCTTCGGCGCGCAGGAAGTCGCGGATGCCGGCGATCGCCCGTTCGGCGCAGATGTCCTCCGGGCCGGAGACGAGCACGATCGGCGCCGGCTGCGGGGCTCGCCACGACACCTGCGGGATCGCGCTGCGGGACGTGCCCCCCGCACCCGAACGGGTGGCGGGGCGGCGCGGTGCGGGCATGCTGCCAGCCTACCCAGCGGGGGCGACATCGGGCGCGGCGGCCGTCGCGCGCCACACCTGCAGCGCCCCGTCGGCGAGCCACACGAGCGAAAGCCCGTCGAGATCCGTCCGGAACGTGCGCGCGCCGATCGTCGCCAGCATCGTGAGCGTCTCAGCCCGCGGGTGACCGTAGGTGTTCTCCCCCACCGACACGAGGGCGATGGCGGGGGCGACCCGCGCGTACAGGCCCGGATACTGATCGGCGCTGCCGTGGTGAGCCACCTTCACGACGTCGTACCGCGTGAGCAGCACGGCGCCGGCGGCCATCGCCTGCTGCCCCGCACCGGACAGATCGCCGAGGAACAGCGACGTCGGCACGCCGCCACCGGTGAACTCCATCGTGACGCTGGCGTCGTTTCCCGGCGGGGTGTGCGCGCGCGGCCACAGCACCCGCCACCGCGCGTCGCCGAGCACGCCGGACAGCCCGCGCGCGGCATCGACGAGACGCGCGCCGGCGCCGGCGAGCCCGTCCAGGACGTCCTGATGCTCGTCGGTGTCGACGGGCCCGTGCAGCACGGCGTCGACCCGCCCGACCACGGCGGGCACGCCGCCCCGATGGTCGATGTCGAAGTGCGTCAGCACGAGCAGGTCGAGGTGGTCCACGCCGAGCCGCGTCAGGCACCGTTCCAGCGCCTCCGGCTCGGGGCCGGTGTCGATGAGCGCGACGGCACCCGCGGAGCGCACGAGCAGCGCGTCACCCTGCCCGACGTCGCACGCGGCGATCGCCCACGCCGTCGGCGTGTCGTTCCGCTCGATGACCGCGGCGATCGGCCCGAGCGCGAGCACGCCGCCGAAGGATGCCGCGACCACGAGCGTCGCCGCCCCGCGCACCCACGGCGCCGAGCGCACGAGCAACGCGGCCATCGCGGCCGCCACGATGCCGAGCGTCACGACTCCGGCGACGCCGCCGAGCCACGGCAGCGAACTGCCCGGCAGCGCGGCGAACGTGGTCGCCGTCTCGGCGATCCAGGCAGCCGGCACCCACGCCAGCGCCGCAAGACCCCCGCCGACCAGCGGGATGCCGGCGAAGAGGCACGCCGCGAGGCCGAGCACCGTACCGACCGGTGCCGCCGGCGCCGCCAGCAGGTTCGCGACGACCCCGTACGTCGACACCTGCGGCGTGATGAGGACGATCAACGGTGCGCAGGCCAGCTGCGCCGCGAGCGGGACTGATACGGCCAGGGCGAGGGATGCCGGCATCCATCGCGACAGGCCGTCGGCGAGGGGGCCGGCGCACACGAGAAGGGCGCCCGTCGCCGCGACCGACAGCGCGAAGCCGATCGAGCCGGCAAGCCACGGGTCGGCGACCAGCAGGGTCGCCACGCTGGCGGTCAGCAGGGAGAGCCCCGCGCCGGTGCGGCCGAGCAGCAGCCCGAGCATCGCGATCGTCGCCATGGCCGCCGCGCGCACGACGCTGGGCTCGGGCGAGACCAGCACGACGAACCCGACGAGCGCGGCGAGGCCGACGGCGACCCGCATCCCGCGACGCGCGCCACACAGCGCGGCCAGCCCGAACGCGATGCCCACGACCAGCGCGCAGTTCGCGCCGGACACGGCCGTGAGGTGCGACAGCGACGACGCCTTCATCGCCGCGTCCAGCTCGTCGCCGACGGCTCTCGTGTCGCCGACCGAGAGCCCCGCGACGAGCCCGCCGCCCGGCGGCGGAAGGTCGGCGGTCAGGGTGGCCAGGCCGTCCCGCAGCGCGGCGGCGGCACCGAGCACACCGGGCGGTGGGCTGAGCAGCACCGGCTCCGCGGTCGCGTCGAGGATCAGCACGGCGCGGTCGCCGCCGCCACCCGGTGCCCACGCCGTCGCCGTCAGCCGTGCGCGGGCGCCGAGGTCGAGCCCGACGGGAACCTCGGCGGCCCGCACCAAGACCGGCACCGACGGCGCGAACCGGTCGTCGCCGAAGCTCACCGCGTCGAGGATCGCGTCGAAGCGCCAGCCGTCGCCGCCGCGCTCGATCTTGCCGACCGCCGTGACCTCGGCCGTCAGCGCGCGCCCGCCGCCGAACGGGAGGTTCGCCGCCGCGGTGCGCGCCGGCTCGGCCGCGGCGACATGGGTGCAGACCGCCGCCATGAAAGCCAGCGTGACGGCGGCCAGCGGCAGCGCGCGGCGGGCGAAGGCCGGCACGACCCGCGGCGGCAGTGCCGCGGCGCCCAGCAGCAGGACGGCCCCGATCCACAGCGCCGTCGCCGCTCCGCCCGCGGAGGACGGATGCCGGGTCGCCACCCACGCCGCGATCCACGCCGCAGCCGCCACCGGCGCCAGGCGCGCATCGCGACGGCGCAGCCGCCGCTGGCTCACGGGGCTCATACCGTCACCAGGTCGCACAGCCCGGCGAGCATCTTCTCGCCGATCCCGGAGACGGCCAGCAGATCCTCGACGCTCGTGAACCGCCCGTTCGCCTCACGCCAGTCGATGATCCGCTGTGCGAGCGCCGGGCCGATGCGCGGCAGCGTGTCGAGGGTGGCGGCATCCGCGGTGTTGAGGTTCACCAGGCCGTCACTGGTGGATGCCCCCGGCTGCGCAGCCTCGCCGATGCGAGGCACGGAAAGCTGCTCCCCGTCGCTGAGCGGGCGGGCGAGGTTCACTCCGGCCTCGTCGGCGTCGGCCGCGAGGCCGCCCGCGGCGGCGATCACATCGACGACGCGCGCGCCGTCGTCGAGCCGGTACAGCCCGGGGTTCGCGACGGCGCCGGACACGTGCACGTAGATCGCCGGCAGCTGTGCGCTACCGGTCGCCAGCGGCACCTCTTCGGTGCCGGCGGGGGCGCGCAGCATGCCGACGACCACCGACACCGCCGCCGCTGCCAGCACGAGGACGATCGCGGCGCCCACCCCGAGGCGGCGGCGTGCGGAAGCAGCGGATGCGGTCACGAGCACACCCTGACAGAGCGCGCACCCGCGTGGGCTCGCAGACGCCCGATCCGTGGACAGATCGCGAAATCGGCCACCTGGGGAGGAGGTTTCGCGAACCGCCTCCGCCGCCGACCTACGCGGTGGTGAAGCTCACGACCTTCGGCGCCCGCACGACGGCGCGTGCGATCTCACGCCCGGCGAGCGATCGCACGATCTTCTCGTCGGCGCGGGCCCGCGCCTCCAGCTCGTCGGCGGAGATGCGCGCCGGCACGGTGAGCGTGCCGCGCACCTTCCCGTCGATCTGCACGACGGCGGTGACGGTGTCCTCCACGAGCAGGGTCGGGTCGGCCTGACGCCACGGCGCGAGGCCGATGAACGGTGCGTAGCCGAGCGTCTCCCACATCTCCTCCGCCGTGTGCGGGGCGAACAGGTCGAGCACGAGCGCGACCGCCTCGATCGCCTCACGCACCGCCGGGTCGCCGGCGCCCGGGCCGGAGTCGATCGTCTTGCGGATCGCGTTGACGAGCTCCATGAGGCGAGCGACGACGACATTGAACTTCGTCTGCTCGACGAGGCCCGACGCGTCCGCCCACAGACGGTGCGTGACGCGGCGGAGGGCCACATCCCCCTCCGCCCAGACGACCTCGGGGGCGCTCGTGACCTCGTCGGCGATGCGCAGGGCGCGCGCGAGGAACTTCTGCGCACCGGTCGTCGAGACGTCTTCCCAGTTGATGTCGTCTTCGACCGGGCCGGCGAACGCGATCGCGGTGCGCACGACGTCGGCGCCCGGGTCGATCATGCTGGCGGCGAACTCGACGAGGTTGCCCTTGCTCTTGGACATCTTCGACCCGCCGAGCAGCACCATGCCCTGATTGATCAGGGTGGAGAACGGCTCGGTGAAGTCGATGAGGCCAACGTCGAAGAGGAACTTCGTGATGAAGCGGGCGTACAGCAGGTGCAGGATCGCGTGCTCGACGCCGCCGATGTAGCAGTCCACCGGCGCCCACTTGGCGGCCTCGCGCGTGGAGAACGCCTCGGTGGGGTCGCCCGGCGAGAGGAAGCGCAGGAAGTACCACGAGCTGTCGACGAACGTGTCCATCGTGTCGGCGTCGCGCAGCGCCGGCTCACCCGTGGTGGGGTCGACGGTCTGCATCCACTCGGTCGCACCGCCCAGCGGCGAGGTGCCCTTGGGCGCGAGGTCGAGGCCGCGCGCGTCGGGCAGGGTCAGCGGCAGCTGGTCTGCGGGCACAGGGACGATGCGTCCGTCGGCGGTGTGGATCATCGGAATGGGCGTGCCCCAGAAGCGCTGCCGCGAGATGAGCCAGTCGCGCAGGCGGTAGCTCTTCGCGCCACGACCGGTGCCGGCGGTCTCGAGCTCTTCGATCATCCGCGCGATAGCGTTGCGCTTGCTCAGCCCGTCGAGGCTGCCGGAGTGGATCATGCGCCCTTCGCCGGTGAGGGCGACTCCGGTGGATGCCGGATCGAGGTCGTAGAGGGGAGGGATGCCGTCGGTATCCCACTCGGCGTCGATCACCGGGATCGCGCCGGTCAGCGGCGCGGTCGTGTCGACGACGACCTTCACCGGCAGGTCGAAGGCGCGCGCGAAGTCGAGGTCGCGCTGGTCGTGCGCGGGAACGGCCATGACCGCGCCGTGCCCGTAGTCGGCGAGCACGTAGTCGGCGGCCCAGATCGGCAGGCGTTCCCCGTTGACCGGGTTGATCGCGAAGCGGTCGAGGAACACGCCGGTCTTGGGGCGATCGGCGGTCTGACGCTCGATCTCGCTGATCTTCTGCACGCTCTCCAGGTAGGCCTGGAAGCGCATCCGCACCTCGGCCGACGAGCCTGCCGCGAGCTCGGCGGCGAGGTCGGAGTCGGGCGCGACGACGAAGAACGTCGCGCCGTGCAGCGTGTCGGGGCGGGTCGAGAAGACGGTGACCTTCTCGGCGCGGCCCTCGATCTCGAAGTCGATGTCGGCGCCCACCGAGCGGCCGATCCAGTTGCGCTGCATCTGCAGCACCTTGTGCGGCCAGAAGCCCTCGAGCTGGTTCAGGTCGTCGAGCAGCCGGTCGGCATACTGCGTGATCTTGAAGTACCACTGGGTGAGCTTCTTCTTGACGACCTCGGCGCCGCAGCGCTCGCACCGACCGTCGACGACCTGCTCGTTGGCGAGCACCGTCTGGTCGACCGGGCACCAGTTGACGGCGCTCTCCTTGCGGTAGGCGAGGTCGTTGTCGACGAGCTGCTGGAACAGCCACTGGTTCCAGCGGTAGTACTCCGGGTCGCTCGTGTGCAGAACGCGGCTCCAGTCGTACGACGTGCCGAAGTCCTTCATGCTCTTCTTCTGCTGAGCGATGTTGGAGTACGTCCACTCGCGCGGTTCGGCGCCGCGCTGGATGGCGGCGTTCTCGGCCGGCAGGCCGAAGCTGTCCCAGCCGATCGGATTGAGCACGTTGTAGCCGCGGTGCCGCCAGAAGCGCGCCACGATGTCGACGTAGGCGTAGTTCTCGGCGTGGCCCATGTGCATGTCGCCGGAGGGGTACGGGAACATGCCGAGCACGTACTTGCGCGGACGTGTATCTTCGTCGCCGGCGGCGCGGAACGGATCCGCCTCGGCCCACAGCCGCTGCCACTTCGCCTGGATCGCATGCATGTCGTGGTGGCCGTCGGCGGCCGCGATGTGGGTGGGCGTGGTGAGGGACACGGAAAGCCAATCGTGTGGAGGTCGGGAACGCGCGAACGCGTCTCGTCAGTTTACCGGACCGGGGTGCGTCCAGCCGGGGACGGATGCCGCGTCACCACTCCGCCGGCACCGCCGCGCCGAGGTAGCGGCGAGCGGCATCCCCCGTCGGATCCTCCGGCAGCATACTCAGACGGCGCGCCTAGGCTGGAGCGGTGAACGAGTTCCTGTCGTGGCTGCTCGACGCCGTGCAGAGCGTGGAACCTGTCGTCCGGACGCTCCTGGCGGGCGTCGCCATGATGTTGGAGACCAGCATTCTCGTCGGGCTCGTGGTCCCGGGTGACACGATCGTCATCGTCTCCGCAACGGCGGTGGAATCGTTCGGCGAGGGGGTTGTCCTCGTCGTCGCCGTCGTCGTCGGTTCGCTCATCGGCGAGAGCATCGGCTTCTGGCTCGGGCGATGGCTCGGGCCGCGCATCCGGTTCTCGCGGCTCGGAGCGCGCATCGGCGAGCAGAACTGGGCGCGGGCGGAGCGGTATCTGGGCCGTCGCGGGGGTCCGGCGATCTTCCTGTCGCGGTTCCTGCCGGTGCTGCACTCGCTGGTGCCGCTCACGGTCGGCATGAGCGGCTTCGCCTACCGTCGATTCATGGCCTGGACCGTCCCGGCGTGCACCCTGTGGGCGGTCGTCTATGTCAGCGTCGCGGCGGCCGCCGCCGGCACGTACCGCGAGCTGTCCCAGCGTCTGCACTTCGCCGGATACCTCTTCGTCGGCCTGATCGTCGTCTTCCTCGTGCTCATCTACCTGGTCAAGCGCGTCATCGTCGCCCGCGAGGCGCGGCACATGCACGACGACCACCCAGACGACGACGGAACACATTCCGCGCGCGGCATGGAAGACTGAGACGGTGGCTGCCGCATCCCCGACCCGCACGAAGGTGCTGTGGTTCGCGCGCCTGGAATACCGCTTCCACGCGTGGCGCGAGCGGCGCGCACGGGCCCGGGGTCAGCGCGCGAGCGTCTCGGCCTACCCCGGCTACGGCGGCGAAGACTGGGTGCGCGTGCTCGGCCGGGTGCTCATCGTGCCGCCGCTTCCGACGCGTCACGGCGGCGCCTACGCCGCCGTGCGGGGGTGGCGCAGCTTCGCCGCCGTGCCCATCGGCTTCGCGCAGGTGACCGTGACGATCGACGGCGTCAGCCACGAGGTCGTCGCCGACCGCGGCGGCGTCATCGACACCGTGCTGCCCGCGTGCCTGGCGCCCGGCTGGCAGCCGGTGACGATGTCGGTCGAGGAGTCGGAGCCGTTCGAGACCCGCGTGTTCATCGTGGGCGCCGACGTGCGGTTCGGCGTCATCTCCGATGTCGACGACACCGTCATGGTGACGGCGCTGCCCCGTCCGCTCGTCGCGGCGTGGAACTCTTTCGTCCTCGATGAACACGCCCGGCAGCCCGTGCCGGGCATGGCCGTGCTGCTGGAACGGCTCGTGCGCGACCACCCCGGCGCACCGGTGATCTACCTGTCCACCGGCGCGTGGAACGTCGCGCCGACGCTGCAGCGCTTCCTGCAACGGCACCTCTTTCCGGCGGGGTCGCTGCTGCTCACCGACTGGGGGCCGACCCACGACCGCTGGTTCCGCAGCGGCCGCGAGCACAAGCAGGAGAACCTGCGTCGCCTCGAGCGCGAGTTCCCCGCCGTCACGTGGGTGCTGATCGGCGACGACGGCCAACACGACGACGACCTGTACACGGCCTTCACGAGCGACTTCCCCGACCACGTCGCCGCCGTCGCGATCCGTCGGCTGTCGTCGGCCGAGGCGGTGCTCGCCGGCGGCCGCACCGCCGTCAACGACCACTCGGCCGCGGGCGTGCCGTGGGTCACGGGCGACGACGGCGCGGCCCTGCTCGCCCGCCTGGCCGAGGTGGGCGTCGTCGGCGAGGACGGTGTCGGAGCCGCCACGTAGGCTGGCAGCATGTGCGGACGATTCGTCGTGGCGGAAACCGGTGCCGAGCTGGCGAGCGTGCTCCGCGTCGACCTCGAGAGTGACGAGCTGCCCCCGCCGTCGTTCAATGTCGCACCCACCGATCGGGCCGCGATCGTGCTCGACTCGGCCAAGACCGAGCCGCCGACCCGCAGGCTCGAGCCCGCGCGATGGGGACTGGTCCCCAGCTGGGCCAAGGCCCGTCCCTCGGCGCCCGCGCCGTCAACGCCCGCTCCGAAGAGGTCGAGAACAAGCCGATGTTCCGGCAGGCGCTGATCGCCAGGCGCGCGGTGGTGCCGGCATCCGGGTACTACGAGTGGAAGAGCGAAGACGGTGTGAAGACGCCGTACTACATCCATCCGACCGACGGCGGGCCGCTTCTTTTCGCAGGACTGTACGAGTGGTGGAAGGATCCGACGAAGGATGCCGACGACCCCGCCCGCTGGCTTCTGAGCTTCACGATCCTCACGCGCGCTGCCGTCGGCCACCTCGGCTCGATCCACGACCGGATGCCGCTGTTCATCGACGCCGACTACGCCGACGTCTGGCTCGACCCGACGACCGACAACGTCGGCGACCTGCTCGACGCCACGATCGATGCCGCCCCTGCGCTCGTCGATGCGCTGAGCATGCGCGAGGTCGGCCGCGCCGTCGGCAACGTCCGCAACAACTCCCCCGACCTGATCGACCCGGTCGGTGCGCAGGATCCCCCGCGTGCAAGAGCGGGTGCGAGCGTGTAGTAGGCTTGCAGGGTTGCCGCGCGCGGCGACGATGGGCCTGTGGCGCAGCTGGTAGCGCACCTGCATGGCATGCAGGGGGTCAGGGGTTCGAGTCCCCTCAGGTCCACCCCAAGTGTCTTATGGGAACACGTGACATGCGTAGATGTCGAGTGTTCCCGTTTGGCTTCTTTGCCTCCGTCGTCGTCTCCGCTCGCGTGTGCTTCGCGGATGATGGGTTATCGGCAAGAACGTGTGGATGGGCTCGCGCGTGTCATCCTCTGTCGGCCCAGCCTTGGCGTAGCCAGAGGCCTTCGTCTGCGGTGAGGCCGGTGTCGTAGAGCGCGGGGCCGGGATCTGGTTCGGTCAGTAGTGGTCGGTGCTGTTTTGGCGGGTTGATGACTTTGTCCGTGACGAAGGTGTGCGCGGTATGGAGGAGCCCTGCTCGTTTGATGAGCACCCATTCCGCGGCGCGCATCTGATGCTCACGGTTCATACCTCGGTGGAGGCGGAGTGTTTGCTTGATGGGGTGGTTGATGCCGCCCTCGAGGCGGCTCGTGGTCTTCGGGCAGCCGGTGGTGAGGTAGGTGAAGAGGTGCTGCTTCTTGATGAGGTCTGCGAGGAGTCGATAGGCGCGGCGGAGCCGTTCATGGGTGTACCACCATTGTTTTCCGGTGGGTGAGTCCCAGAGCCCATTGGCGAAGCGTTTCTTGGCGTAGGTGCGTTCAGTGGTGAGGTGCCCGTACTCGCTCCACCGGTCATTCACGAGCTGTAGCCAGTGGGTAGCTTCGCCGGTGGTGTCGATGTGTAGGAGAATGCGCCCGAGCCCAAGCAGCGCTTGCCCTGCCGGGGTACGTGGTTTCAGGGTGAGGTGGGTTCTGAGGTTCATCCAGACGTGGAATAGGCATCGCTGAATCAGCGTGTCTGGCCAGGCTTCTCGGAGGGCTGCTTGTACTCCAGTGCCGCCGTCGCAGACGACGAGCGGGGTGGGAACCTGGCCTAAGAGCGCCGTCCAGGCGGCGGTTCCTTCGCTCGAACACCACTGCCAAGCCAAAGGGGTCTGGTGCTCATCGGTGGCGATGAGGAGGCCGTGGTCTGCGAGGTAGGTGCCATCGATGAGCGCCACCCGGGGTGGGTCGGTCACCTTGGGGAGTGCGGGGCGGATGCGCCAGCACCAAGCGGTCTGGTCACGGAATGATCTGCCAGTGAGCCCATCGCTCTCGGCCTGTGACTGCTTCCCGAGGAGCCAGTTGAGGAACCGATCGAGCTGAGCCTTACGAGTGACATCGTCACGTTTTCGGCTCGAGGAGATGCCGCAGCTCGGACACTTCCACCGCTGGCTTCCTGCTGCGGTCTTACCGTTCTTCACGAGCTTGGCATCGCATAGCAGACAACGGGTCGTATTCAGGCTGATCGGCACAGTTAAGAGTTCCGGAGCATAACAATCCTTGTTTTACCGCAGAATCACGCGGCTAGATGAGCATCCCATCCACACGTTTCTGCCTATAACCCCGGATGATGGTTGCGAACGGCTCGGCGAGGCGTGGGCGGAGTTGTTCGTCGTCGGTGGTGTTGAGCCGGGTGTAGAACGCTTGGCACGCGAGTCTGCGGTCGGCGTCGCCGGATCGGGCGTAGGCATGGTGGGCGTCGGCGAAGTGCGCGGCGAGCAGTTTGTCGCTCTCTGATTCGAGCTTGGCGCGGTTGGCCATGAGGTCGGCGATCTCTTGGTCACGGCCTGCCGTGCGCGCATCGAACGCGGCGTCGACTTGGGCGGCGAGGTCGCGGTTTGTGGCGTCGCTGATCGTGATGGAAGCATAGGAGTCCGCGACCAGGCGTTCCGCGACTGCGACGGGCACCGCCCTGCGTGTGCAGGCCGTCTTCTTGGCGGCGCGGCCGGAGCAAACGACCAAGCAGACGGCACTCAAAGACCGGCACGACCGCGAATGACGGCGCCCTCCTCGCGCAAGAGCTGAGAGCCGACCGAGTACGCCGCGACCCGACACGATCGAAGTTCATCCGTCCAGAGCGAGAAGCCCGCGACGCCCGTGCGCAAGCAGCCGCCGCACTGGTCGAGACGAAACGGGCAGCGGCAGAACAGACTCGACGGCTTGTCGATGAACGAGCACGGCGACTCCGCGCGCCATCTACGCCGGACACCACTCGAAGCGATCCGTACTCTGGCCGTCCAGGGGTCGGATTCTGAGTCTGGTTCGAACGGCGGTTTTGCGGTTTCAATCTATTCGATGGCCCGTATCGTGCTTGACGGCCACAGACCATTTCATCGACGATTGCGTCATCCGGTAGCGAGGTATTGGAGCGACACCAGCGCCAGTGCGATGACGGCCACGACCCCGAGATCGACCAGTAGCAGAAAGCGCATGATCGGCCCGCGCGGCGGCGGCTCGGGGCTCAGCCTGGCTGCCAGTTCTACGCGGGCTGGTGCGGCCATAATCAGCAGCGCGGCCGACACATTGTGCGCGCCCATTGCGAGCAGTGGATCGGCGCCGATGAGGTGGGCGGCGGATGCCTGCGTGCTGGCGAACATAGCGTTGGCGCCGGTGTTGGAGCCGGTGAGGAACCCGCCGAGTGCGCCGACGAACGGGAGTGCGAAGAGGTACCCGTCACCGAGGCTGGCGAGGGCGTTCGCCACCGCGGTCGACATGCCCGAGACGGCCATGACGATGCCGAAGATCAGGAACATCGCGGTGGCCGGGCCGACGTGCGTCCAGGTGTGCAGAGTGTAGGCGGCGGTCGGCCTCGTGTGGCTGCGGTGCCCGATCAGTGCGACGGCGGTGGCGATGAAGAGCCACACCGCGGGCGAGGCGAGGTAGCGCAGCAGTGTCTCCTGCGCGCCGAGCAGGCGCACAAGAATGCTCATGGCGACGACGCCGCCGAGCAGCACCTCATACGGTACGAGCGCCCGCCCCAAGCCGAGCGGAGCTTGAATGCGGACGCCGCGGGCACGGCTCAGTGCGAGATGGACGAGCAGCGTGAGCAAGGCACCGATGGCACCGGCGGCCGGGGTGCCGATCAGGAGGTTCGCGCCCAGCACCCCGGCGCACAGTAGCGAGCCCGAGCCGCACGCCGCGATGACGCCGGCCACCCGCTTGCCCGGTTCGGCCGTGAGCAGTGCGGCCGCGATGCCGACGCCGATGAAGACGGGCAGGCTGTAGAGCGCGCTGACGACGCCGAGCTGCTGATAGTCGACCCCGCCGAGCTCGGCCGCGACGAGGGTGCCCGGCCCGAGCGACCCCCAGGGCACCGCGCACAGGCCGAGCAGGCCGATCGTCACCGCCTTCCGGCTGGTGAACCCGAGTGCGATGAGCAGGGGAACGGCGATGATCGCGCCGATGCCGAATCCCGTCAGCGATTCCGCGAAGGGTGTTGCGCCATGCACGATGGCCAGCACCGGTGCGACGCCGGTGCCGAGCGAGCCGCGCAGCCAGCTCGCGGTGATGCCCTGGGCTCCCGTGCGGCGCCCGGCCTCGGCGAAGGCGACACCGCCGGCGATGATCAAGAGCACCTCGACCACGAGCGGCCACCAGGCGCCCAGCGCGTCAAGCGAGGTGCTCGCATCCAGGCCGAAGCGCCACACCGCGACGGCGACCGCCGCTATGAGACCGATCGCGGCTGCTCGGGTTGAACTCTGCCGCAGGAGCAGCATGACCACGATCAGCAGCATCGGCGTGGCCGCCAAGAGCAGATTCATGATTGGTACTATACTCAAAGCAATGTTCGTATCTGAAAATTTGTGTGAAGGAGTCGGCTCGTGACCGATGGTGTTCCCGCGCGCTTCGGCTCGGCAGTCAGGGCGCGTCGCGCCGAGCTTGGGATCACGCTCGACCAGCTCGCCGACGCCAGCGGCGTCTCCACCGGCTCGCTGTCGAAGATCGAGCGCGGCGCGCTGAACCCGAGCCTGAGCAACGCGCTCGCTATCGCGGCCGGTCTCGGCAGCGACCTCAGTGAACTGCTCGAACAGACGCCGGAGCCGGTCGTGCAACACGAAGCCGATGCGCAACAGTTCATCGACCCGGACACCGGGGTGCGACGCACCCTCCTCGCACAGCCGAGCGCACGCGTCCGCCTTATCCGCTACGTCATCCCGTCCCACACGACAACGGTCGACTTCGCCCCGCACGGTGCGAATACCGCCGAGATCTTCCACGTCACGCAGGGCGCCTTGCGCGTGCTCATCGACGGGAGGGAGCCGATCGACCTTCGCGCGGGCGACACCGTCCAGACCCCTGGCGACCGCAGGCATCGCCTCGAGAATCCGGGCGACGAGCCGAACTGCTTCTTCATCGTCATGGCACCCACGCGCGGAAGCTAACCGCGCGTGGGTGCCATCACACGAAGCGGAGCGCGGCGCTGGCGCTGTCAACGCGTCTTCGCCCACACCGTGCCCCGGTGAACCCCGAACCGACGCGCCACGGCGGTCACGCTCACGCCCTGCGCGCGGGCTGTTCGCATAGTGTCCACTTCCTGGCCCGTGAGCCGTGTTCGAGGTCGTTTCTTTGGTTCAGCCGACGCGCCGATCAACGGGTCATCAGCCCCGTGCTCGGACTCCGCTTCTTCGCGGATACCTTGATTCCATGCGGAAATAAGCCTCTCAACCCGTGGTCGCCTGTTCCCGCAGCGTTCCATTGCGTCCACAATTTCAGACGTACTAGAACCGCTGACATCGGAAGATTCGGGTGTTGGTGCGAGGGCGGCGAACGGGCCCGGAGTATGGCGACCTTCGGAAAGCAGTTGTCGCGACGGCTTATTCAGCGGATGTGTTGCTGGCTGGTTCTTCCGTGGGAACGAGGTGTCGCAGCTCGCCCCGCGAGGTGCCGGACAGCGAGGGACTGGCGGATCATGCGTGGATGCCGATCCGGTCGAGGGCGGCCGCGAGGCGGGCGCGTTGTGGTTCGGTGAGGCCGATGATCGGCAGCGGTGTGCAGTGCCGCGTGGCGAGGCCGAGCTGTTCGGCGAGGGCGGCGATGGTGCGGAAGCTGCCGAAC
Organism: Microbacterium sp.; assembly: GCF_047602155.1. Classification (GTDB taxonomy): domain Bacteria; phylum Actinomycetota; class Actinomycetes; order Actinomycetales; family Microbacteriaceae; genus Microbacterium. The sequence continues at coordinate 2,769,566 of NZ_JASGHZ010000001.1, forward strand.
TCTCCGAACAGCTCCCACAGCGGGTCGAAGCGCTCGGACTTGGCCTGGGCGTCGGCGGCGCGCCCGTTTTGCGCGGCGCGGGTGATGGCGAGTGCCGGTTCGGGCAGGGTACCGCCGAACACGGAGTACCAGGCATCGCAGCCCGCGTTGAGCCCGGCGGCCCCGAAGCGGTCGCCCGAGACACCGACCGTTACCCGCTCGGGGATCACCTCCCGGATGCGCTCAACGTGGGTGCGTGCCTCTTCCGGGTCGGCGGGGACGCCGGGGATCTTGATCGAGGCAACGCCGGGCAGTTGTGAGAGGCGCGCGTAGAGGTCGAGGGTGAACGTGAAGTGCGTGGTGGCGGGGTTGTCGTAGACGATCACCGGGAGGCGGGTGTGCTCGGTGACGGTGCGGAACAGCTCGAACACGTCCTCGTCGGTGAGGGGCTGGTAGCTCGCCGGGGCCAGCAGCACCCCGGCGGCCCCCGCTCGTTCGGCGGCAGCCGCGTGCGCGAGGACGTGGGAGGTGCGCAGCGCCCCGATGCCGACGAACACAGGGATACCGGCTGCGTGCTCGACCGCAAGCTGCCCGACCCGTGTGCGCTCCTCGGCCGAGAGGTAAACGTAGGAGCCGGTCGAGCCGAGTGCCGTGATGGAGTCGACACCGGCTGCGGCGAGACGCTGCACGAGCCGGATGAACGCCGACTCGTCCACCCGATCATCGACGAGCGGGGTGAGCGGGAACGCGCTGAGACCCGTGAACTGCACCATTGCTCGACTCTAGCCTCGACCTAATCATCGGGCTCCTGGCAGCAAGCGGCGATGGGGTATGCTTGACGTATTCTGCCCCGCCGTCCTCCGGGATTGGCGGGGTTTTTTCTTACCCAACGGAGGGACGGATGAGCGATGCCGTGGACCGGGTGGTCGTCTTCATGGACTACCAGAACGTCCACGGCTGGGCACGCCGCCAGTTCCTCCCGTTCGGCGCCGATCCCTCCGACGGGCACGTCTTCCCGCGCAAGGTCGGTGAACTCCTCACCGCTCGGCGGAGGCGCGAGAGTGAGTTGATGGAGGTTCGTGTCTACCGCGGGAGACCCAACCCTGAGCGTCAACCCGGTGCTGCTCGTGCAAACGACCGGCAGACGGACATGTGGGAACGCTCAGATCAAGTGACGGTGGTCCGGCGCAACCTTCAATACCCCTCTGACTACCCGGCGTCGCGAGCGACGGAGAAGGGCATCGACGTCGCGATCGCCGTGGACATGATCCGCTTGGGCATGTCCGGACATATGGACACGGCAATCCTGTTCTCCTCCGACAACGACCTCATGCCCGCCGTTGAAGTGCTCTGGACGATACCCCAGTGCCATGTCGAGGTCGCCTCCTGGTCGGGAGCGCACCGCATCCGCTTCCCCGGCACCCAGCAGCCCTGGTGCCACCACCTCAACGAGACGGACTTCACGGCCGTTCGTGACACCTACGACTACTCCGACAAGCAGTAGCGGCAGGTCTTACCCCTCAAGTGCTGCGGGTCTTCGCCCACACCGTGCCGCGATGCACGCCGAACTGCTTGGCCAGCGCGTTGACGCTCAGGCCGTTGGCGCGGGCTGTTCGCATAGCGTCCGCTTCCTCGCCGGTCAGCTGCATTCGGGCTCGTCTCCATGGCTCGGCAGCGGCCCCGAACAGGGTGTCATCTGGCCCGCCGTCAGGTTCGACCTCCGGCCCCGCGGTCGAGGTCGTTTGACGACCAGCCGTTGACACCATCGACGGGCTGCAGGACTTCGGGGCCGCCGTGGCGGTGAGACTGGATGGCCCACATGGTCTATCTCTTTCGAGTGCTCGGAGTTCTTCCTCCGACTGATCGGCTGCCGAGAAGCACCCGCGTGATGGCGTGCACGGCGAGTATCACCGGCAGCGCGCTGGCCGCGACTGCCGATGATCGTGCATCGTGTTCACGTACGCCGTTGTCCAGAAGCACACGGCGCGCCCAGAGCCAAAAGGGAATCACGACAATCGGTGCCGTCACGACGCCCGTGGTGTAGCGACGAAGGGCCAGTGCGCTGGCGATGTGCGTAAAGCCATGCGCTCCGAACGCGAGCAACACACCTCGGAAGCATGCCGACTTCCCGCTGCTTCGAGCGCCCGCCAGAGCTGCCGATCCGACCAGGGCCGACATGATCGCGATGCCCACGCTCGCATGTGCCTGCGAAACGCCATGTGCTCTGAAGTCCTTCGGGATGGAAACCCAACGTGGCAGTGCCGATAATGTTGCGCGTGACGTTGACGGCATGGTGATGAGTTCTTCAGCGTCGTGCACCGCGAACGCGATGAACAGGCCTATGGAGGCCTTGGTCATACGATTCATCGTTCCTCCCGCCGGTTACGCTACCATGAGTATCGTAACCGGCGTCAAGTACGAGAAGGCGGCACAGTGACGAACCACGTTGGCGGACGTCCGCGTGACAGCAAGGTCGAAGCCGAGGTCCTCCATGCGACAGTCACGCTCCTGCGCGACCGGGGCTACGCTTCATTGCGCATCAACGACATCGCCGAGGCATCAGGTGCCGCCAAAACGACGATCTACCGCCGGTGGCCGACGCTGACTCACCTCGTTGTCGCGGCCATGGAACACGCAATCGGCGACCGATCATTTCACGAGAGCGGTGACATCGCAGCCGACCTCGACGGGCTGATCGAGACTGCTTTCGGTGCGTTCACGGGAGAAGGCGCGTCGCTCATCGCTGTCGCGTTGGACATCCATCGCCAAGACGATCCAGATCTCCGCGCCGGCTACCGCGAACGCATCATCGACCCCGTTCGTCAGCAAGCGATCACGATCATCGATGCCGCCAAGGAACGCGGCGCACTCAGTGGCTCGACTGAGTCGGAAGCCGTTGTGGACGCGGTGATCGGAGGACTCATCTATCGCAGGGCCGTTCTTGCAGAGGATGTGTCCATCGAGCAGGCGAAGACGTTCTGGCGACGCGTGATCAGAGTTCCCCTGAGTGAACCACAAGCTGCATCAGGCGCGGTGCGATAAGACAGCCCTCAAGAGACCGTCGTCGACGTTAATTCGCTCGAGTGCCGGGATTGCGTGTGTGGGCGTTGGGTGAGCAGGATGCCGACGAGCACGACCGCTGTGCCGATGAGCTGGAGCACGTCGACCGGCTCAGCCAGGATGAATGCCCCGAGCGCCACGCCGACGACGGGTGTCAGATACGTCACCTGCGACGCGCGGACGGGCCCCCAACTGGCAGTGATGCTCGTGTTCCACAGGTAGCCGATCCCGGTGGAGAAGACACCGAGGATGAGCATCGCTGTCACGATCATCGCGTCCACCGAGCGCGGTGCCTCCAACGCGCCCGTCCACGGCGCCACGGCGGCGCTGAGGAGAGTGGCGATGAGGAGTTGAACTGTCGTCAGCGACAGGGGGTCGAGGGTGCCGCGCTTGGCTGCGGGAGAGTGCAGGAGCGTCCGCATCCAGGTGTACGCACAGCCGTAGGAGAGCGTGGCAAGGAGACAAGCCATGACGGCCGGCCAGTGAAGGCCAGACACCGTCTCTCCGGCACGTGCGCCCTGCCACGGTGAGACGACGAGGACGATCCCCGCCGCACCGATGAGAATGCCCCAGACCTGCACCGAGCGGAGTCGTTCGCCACGGAGGGCGACCGCGCTGACCAAGAGAGTCATCAGTGGTGTGGCGGCATTGAGGATCGCGCTCACTCCGGAAGGAAGGAACTGGCCTGCCCAGGAGTAGAGGGCCACCGGAATCGCGAACAGCAGCACAGCCGTCACCGCGAGATTCCCGAGGAGACGGGGCTCGCGAGGCCATGCGCGTCGTGTGACCAGCATGACGGCAGTCAGGGTCAGCGCCCCGAGCGCGAGGCGCAGGAGACCGACCTGTGCAGGGGTGAGTCCGCGCAGTCCGACCTTGATGAGCAGAAAGCTCGCTCCCCAGAGCACGCCCAGCACGAGGAACAGGATCGCTGTCGGCACGGGTCGGCTTCTCACTCCCCCATCGTGTGACCTCACCTAGCATGAGATAAATCGAACGGCATCATGTGAGCATAAGGAATACTCATGGCGATCACACTGGCCCAGCTCCGCGCGTTCGTCGCGGTCGCAGACCACGAGGGTTTCGCCGCTGCCGCCGACGAACTGGGCGTCACCCAGTCCGCAATCTCTCACGCCGTAGCGACGTTGGAAGGAGAGCTGGGACTGTCCCTGCTCCATCGGCGCCCCGCGCTGTGTCTCACCACGCTCGGTGACGATGTGCTCGGCCATGCCCGCGCTGCGCTTGCCTCAGCTGACGCCCTCGTCCTCACCGCCCGACAGCGATCAGATGACCGCGGCGGCACGGTGCGACTCGGGGTGACCTCGACGGTGTGTTTTGGCCTGTTGCCGCAGCTCCTTACACGTTGGCGGGATGCCGCGCCGCAGATCACCGTGCGCGTGTTCGAGGGCGATGATCCAGAGCTGCTGTCTTGGCTCGAAGACGGCACCGTCGATGCTGCCATCCTCATCAACCCCGAACGGCCGCATGCCGATGCGGTCGCAGTCGGCGACGATCGGTACTGCGCAGTGGTCCGCGACGACCATCCACTGGCGAACAGTGAACACATCGCCGTCGAGGAGCTGCTTGAAGACGCGATACTCGTCTCCGGTGGCGGGTGCGGGCCGGACATCATCGCGCTGCTGCGCTCCCGGCGGCCAGAGTTCACGCCGGCTCAGCGCGTCTACGACAACGCGGCCCTGCTGAACCTCGTTGCGGCCGGGCTCGGCGTGACGGTCTTTCCCTCGATCGGGGTGGGCATGCTCGCATCGGGGACCCGGATGATCTGCCTCGAACCATCCATCACCCGCACCATGATCTTCAGCGGGCCTACTCGGCGGCCCTGGAACCCCCTGGTGACGCGCCTGCGCGACGCGCTCACGCCGACCGAAATCCACTCGGAGGCACGGGCGGGGTAGCGGTTCGCGCCGCGAAGCACCCTCAGGGCACGGTCACGACGCCTTTGCCCACTCGATACGATCCGCACACGTTGTCCCGACGACCGGGCCGCAGCATCCTGGGAAAGGTGCGGGTGCTGCCGGTCACCTGGGGAGTTGTTCGATGCATCGGCGCAGGTAGTTCCGGCTGGGAAGGTCGGTGCAGAGGTCGTGAGCACGCTGCAGTGCCGTCCGGGCGGCCTCGGTCTGTCCCGTGTCACGCAGCAGCGCCCCTCGTGCCGCGTGGAACGCTTGGAAGGTGCTGATCGCGGGATAGTGCTGCGGAAGGGTGTCGAGTTCCGCCAGGCCCGCGGCGCCGTCGGCGGCTCGGGCGATCGCGACCGCTCGCGCAACCTGCGCACCCATGCTCGGCGTCTCGGCGATGAGTGCGTCGTAGAGCCCGGCGATGAGCGGCCAGGGCGTCTCGTCGGTCGCCGTGCTCGTCGCATGCGCCGACTGGATCGCCGCCTGCAACTCATAGGCCCCGGGCGCTCCCCGGCGAGGATGATCCAGGCCGTCGTGCAGGATGCGACGCGCTCGCGCGATGAGGTGCTGATCCCACCGCGTACGATCCTGCGCTTCGAGCGGAACGAGCATGTCGCCGACGAGCCGCGCCGCGGCGCGGGAGTGCAGAAAGAGCAGAAGCGCGGCGAGCCCGCGAACCTCGTGGTGCTCCGGGCATTCGCGCAAGAGCAGTTGGCTGGCGTGGATGGCTTCCTCGACCACGAGCTCTCCCGATCCCGCGGGGGCGATGCGGAGCCAGTCGACGGAGTAGGCCGCATAGATCGCGTCGAGCACGGCGTGGATGCGGCCGTCGTCGAGGTGTTCGGGAATCTCGAACGACGCGCGGTTCGCACGGAGCTTCTGTTTCGCCCGCACGAGCCGCTTGGCGAGCGTGGCGACCGGCAGCGCGAACGCGGTGGCGATGTCGGCGGTGTTCACGCCGAGCGCGACGTGCAGGATCAGCGGAGCATGCGCGCTGCGGTCGAGTGCCGGGTGCACGCAGGCGAACAGCAGGACGAGGGTGTCGTCTCTGCCGGGATGAAGCTCCGCTTCGAGCGAGTGGCTGAGCCGATCGGTGAGCGCAGTCGAGGTTCTGCTCGCGGCGGAGCGGAGCGTGTCGCGGATCCGATTGCGGGCGGCCGTGATGAGCCACGCGCGCGAATCGTTCGGAGGGTTCGACGGCCACGTCTTCAGTGCGGCCTCGATCGCGTCGCTGAAGCCGTCTTCGGCGAGCTGGAGGTCGCCGCACCAGCGCGTCAGCGCGCCGATGAGCCGAGCGCGATCCTCCGTGACGATCCCGAGAAGGGCATCGCTGGTCGCGTTCGACTCTTCGGCGCGCACCATGCGGCTGTTCAGCCGCCCATGGCTGAGGCGCGGACCTCGACCTTGCCGTAGTGCGCCACCGGGCACTTCTTCGCCCACTCGACGGCGACGTCCAGTGACGGGGCCTCGATGATGAAGTAGCCGCCGAGCTGCTCCTTCGTCTCCGAGAACGGGCCGTCATGCACGACGGCCTCGCCGCCTCGAATCGACACCGTGGTCGCCGTCGCAGTCGGCTGCAGCCAGTCGGTCGCGACGAACACCCCGGCCTCCTGGAGTGCGCCGATGTAGGCGCCGAAGACGGCGAGCTCCTGCTGCATGTCCGCATCGGACTTCTCGGCGTATGCGGCTTCGTCGCTGTAGAGGAAGAACGTGTATTTCATGAGGGTTCCCTTGTCTGTTCGTGTGGAACCGTGCTCCCATCGTAGGGGCACGGGGTTCGGTGGTGAGAGGCGTCAGTGCCAGGTGCGTACGGCGAGGTTCGCGATGCCGGTTTCCAGGCTGGGGCCGAGGATCTTCTGCGCGACCAGGCCGAAGATGCGCAGCACCGGGTTGTGCCCGGCATCGAGCTTCGCGCTCCACGTCACCCGCGTGGCTCCCTCCTGCGCCGGGACGACGTCGATGGATTGGCGTGACGTGCCCATCGCGCCCATGTCGATGTCGAAGTCGATCCCGTCCGAGCGCACGGCGGCGACGGTCTGCGTGCCCTTTCCGTCCTTGCCCCGGAACGCGAACCCCGCGCCGACGCCGGAGGCGGGGCCGAAGGGCTCGATCGAGAGGGCCGGATCGCTGGTGCGATACGGGTTGATCTCGGTGTAGCCGGCGGTGGAGGCCAGCAGCGCGACGATCTCGTCCGGGGTGCCGCGGACGGTGCCCTCCCTCGTGATGGTGGTGAAGCGACCCATGACGGTCTCCCTTCCTGTCTGCGACATCACCGAGGGATGCCGTCTACCAGGAGGACGAACGAGCCCGCACGCCGAGGACAGGGCGACGAGAAAAATCTCCAGGTTCGCGCGAACGCCGCTCAGCGGCTGACGACCTGGTCGAGCATCGCGATCAGCAGCGAGTGATCCTGCTTCTCAGCGGCACGTCGTGATGCGGCGTCGTTGACCTCTCCGGTCGTCGAAGTCCAGTCGAGCTCTTGGCCGGCGGCGAGAGCGACACTGTTCCAGAAGGCTCGTTGGGCGCGACCGTTGCCCTCGCGGAATGGGTGGACGTAGTTGAGCTGGTCGTAGTGATGGGCCAGACGCTCGATGAAGCGGCCGCGGCTCATGCCTTTCAGGTGATCGTCTTCGGCGAGTTGGGTGAACGTGAAGTGCGCCGCCCGCTCGATCATCGAGACCGGCACGAAGTACTCCCCGCCCTCGACGTTCTTGCGGATGTCCACGGTCCGCAGTTCACCGGCCCAGCCGAATACGTCCTGGAACAGGTACCGGTGGATGGCGCGGAACTCGACGAGGTCGCGCGTCGCCTTGATCCTGGCGTTTGCCAGGTCGATCAAGCGGGCTTTGGAGAGGTCCGCCTCGATCCGTTCGAGCTCAGCCTTGGACCGCGCACCGACGAGGTTCTTGAGAACACCTGTTTCGGGATCGACGTACGGATCGACGAACTCAGTCAAGCCCGTAGCGGGCACGCGCCCGGGCGACGAGCTCGGCGGAGTCGATCTTGCCGGCGATGTAGTCGGCATCGTCCTGTTGGGACTCTTCCGATGGCGTCAGCCCCTCCATCGCCAGGCTGTGGGTCGCCTGCTCGACCGCCTTCTCGCGCTCGGCGCGTTCGGCCGCAGTGATCGTCGTCAGCGACATGGCGGGCCTCCCGGGGTCTCGATGGCGTCATCCCATTCTACCGGCGGAGCCCCGACATCGGTGGCGCGGATCGACGCGCTCACAGACCCAACGACGCGGCCCGCTCCAGCGCGCCCGAGCTTCTCACCGTCATGCGTCGCAGGATCGAGCTACTGGTCGTGCCGTCGTGCTGTGGCGCTGGCGGACGGCTTCGCCGCTGGTGCCGATCGCTTCGCCCACCTCTCGCCAGGACAGCCTTTGCTCGCGCGCAGCGCGCAGCGCGCAGGGCTTCGTCAAGCTCCTTCTCGGCGGTGTCACGCCGCCAGGCAACGAGTTCGACCGCCATCGTGGGCGGGAGGGTGCATCCTGGTCGCAGTGCTTCGGGTCGTCGTTCTCGAAGGCGTCGGCGAACTCGTCGGCACGGGCTTTGATGTCTTCAATGGAGCGTCGAGTCATGGTGGTTTACAACCCGCTGAAACCCGCTGCGCGCATCGTGTCCGACTGGGCAGGAGCTACGGGCGAGGGGACAGGACGAGCTTGCGGTTGCCGAAGGTAGCGGTAACCTCTACGGTGCCGCCGAGCGCCTCGACGTAGGACTTGAGAGTCGCAAGCCCGGAGCGGTCGAGGTCGCCGGATTCCAGCGCGGAGATCGTGGGCTGCGTGAGATCCATGCGATCGGCGAGTTCCTTTTGCGTCACGCCCTGCTCCTCGCGGATCTCGCGCAACCGATAAGCGCGCTCTTCGGCCTCCATGCGTGCGGCGTGCTCGGCAACAGCGTGCTCGTCGACGGGGCGCTTCGCGCGCACGTCATTCCACGATGCGGTCTTCGCCCTAGTGCTCATCTCACTCCTCCTCAACTGTCAGCCACTCGTCGAACCGGTCATCGGCTATCGGGATGTTCTGGTCGTACCACTGCTTCCATCTGCCCGCCTTGTCGCCGGCGATGAGCAGGATGGCTCTTCGTTTCGGGTCGAAGGCGAACAGAATCCGGATCTCACTGCGTCCCGCGGATCCAGGCCGCAGTTCCTTCATGTTGTGATGCCGAGACCCCTTGATCCGGTCGGCCGTCGGCCTCCCGAGCGCGGGGCCTTCGGACTCCAGTCGGGTAATCGCGGCGGCGACCAGGTTGTAGGTCACGTCATCCAATCCCAAAACCCACGACTCCACGTCTTCCCAGAGCCGCACGTCCCAAGACATAGCCCTAGTATAGGTCGCAGTCGATATTGATCCAAGTCCATATTTGCCGTCGTGATCGCTACGGCTCGCGAGGCAACTTCAATGGCTGACTGTCGAGCTTTCGGGCACACGGTCATCCGGCTTACTCCGAACCGTTCCGCGGTCGCCGTCAGCGACGTCGAGCGTCCTCTGCGGCGAGGTAGTACCAGCGCGCGTCCTCCCGGACGAACCGAGACCTCTCCTGCAGAACGGCGACTCCTCCGTCGGGCACCAGATACGTCGCGCGGAACTCCACGACACCGGTGTCGTCAGCCGGGCCGCCGGCGACCGTGTCGACGATCTGCAGCCCGCGCCAGCGCGGGTTGTCGCGCAGGTCGATCGCCGAAGGTCGCGTCGACGGATGCCACGATGCCAGCAGCCACGCGGCATCGCCGTCGCGGAATGCCGCAAACCTTGACCGCATCAGCGCCTCGGCGGTCGGCGGCCAGCCGGCATCCACGCGCAATACCCTGGCCGACTACTCGGAGGCCGTCGGCACCGCGAGCTCGACGGGCACCAGCGGGCAGTCCTTCCACAGGCGTTCCAGCCCGTAGAAGACGCGCTCCTGCTCGTGGAAGACATGCACGACGAGGTCGCCGAAGTCGAGCAGGATCCAGCGTGCCTCCTGCCGGCCCTCGCGGCGCAGCCGCTTGACGCCGGCATCCAGCATCGCCTCCTCGACGGCGTCGGCGATGGCGGCGACGCCGCGCTCACTCGACCCGGTCGCCAGGAGGAAGACGTCCACGAGCGGCAGCGGGTCGGAGACGTCGAAGGCGACGAGATCCTCCGCCCCCGTGCTCACCGCCGCCGCGGCGGCAACCTGCACGAGCTCGCGGGTGCGGGATGCAGCCGTCACCGGAACGCGCCCGTCACCATCGCCACGATGATCACGCCCGTCAACGCGAGCGCGAGCACGCCGGCGGTGATCATCAGTGTGAGCATGAGGCGGCCGCCCTTCTCGGGCGCCGGCGGCTTGATGATGTCCTCGGCGCTCTTGATGGTGCTGATGGCCGCACTCGCCGAGATCGGGGTCGGCGACGAGGCGGAGGGCAGCTCGCCGTCGATCAGGACGGCATCGATGTCTTTGCCGTCTGTCGCACCCGGGAGCGTCCCGGTCGAGCCCAACGACTCGGGCAGGTTGAAGGTGCCGGTGATGATGACTTCCCCGGTGGCGGCGACGGGCGACGTGAACGAGCCCGTGTCGGGCGTCTGCGACAGGATCAGCGCGTTCGGTGTGGCAAGCGACCCACCCGTCGACGCCCCTCGGCCGAGCAGCTGGTCGAACGAGGCCGGCAGCTCCAGCTCGACGCCCTCCCCGGCCAGCAGGCCCGAGCCGAAGCCCGACGCGACGACAGCGCGGACCGGCTCGACGTCGGCGAGTTCGTCGAGGACGTCGTCGAGATCCTGCTCCCCGTCGGACGCCGGCGCCGTGGCGGCGGCATCCTCCACCGCTTCCGCATCCTCGTCGGCGACGGGCGCCTCGTCGATCGTGACGGCTTCACCGGTGACGACCTGGTCGGCATGCTCGGTGACGGCGTCCGTCCCGATCTCCTCGCCGACGTCCTCGACGCCGTGCGCCGCGTCGTCCGCAACCGCATCCTCGCCGTCGCCGGCCGCGGTGGCGACCGGAACCTCTCCGGAGACGACCGGGACGGATGCCGTGCGCAGCCGCTCCTGCTGGCGTGCGGCACGGCGGGTCAGCGCGGGTGAATCGAGGTCGACGTCGGCTTCGGCCGGCGGCTCTTCGGCGACGACGACCGGATCCGCCGCCCGCGGCAGGGGCGCAACGACCGGTTGCGCTGACTCGGCCCCCACGGCCGCGAGGTCTTCTGCGGTGATGATCGGCGTCGAAGCGGTGTTGCGCAGTTCGCGCAACTGTCGCCGGGTCAGTTGGGGAGCCTCAGGCTCGTCGGGTGTGCTCATGCCTCGCTCCGATAAAGGTGATGCTTAGCAATGTATTGGACGACGCCGTCGGGAACGAGGTACCACACGGGGTGTCCCTCACGAACTCGTTCCCGGCAGTCGGTCGAGGAGATTGCCAGCGCCGGCACTTCGAGGCTGCTGACGACTTCCGCAGGCAGCCCGCCGGTGTTCAGGACGTGCCCCGGACGGGACACGGCGACGAAGTGCGCGAGATCCCAGAGCTGTTCGTGGTCGCGCCAGCCGATGATCTGCGCGATCGCGTCGGCGCCGGTGATGAAGAACAGCTCCGCGTCGGGGCGCGCGGCCTTGAGGTCGCGCAGCGTGTCGATCGTGTAGGTCGGCCCGTCGCGGTCGATGTCGACGCGGCTGACCGTGAAACGGGGGTTGGATGCCGTGGCGATGACGGTCATGAGGTAGCGATGCTCGCCGGCGGTGACGCCGCTCTTCTGCCACGGCATGCCGGTGGGGACGAAGACGACCTCGTCGAGGCCGAACGACTGTGCCACCTCGCTGGCCGCAACGAGGTGGCCGTGGTGGATCGGGTCGAACGTGCCGCCCATCACCCCGATGCGCGGGGGGCGCGCAGAAACCATCATGCGGGGCTCAGTGGTGCCCGTGTCCCGCCTGGCTGAGGTCGACGGGGTTCTTCTTCGCGTAGGCCTCGGCCTTGTGCGCGTGACGGTTGGCCACGTTGCGGTAGGTCAGCGTGACGAAACCCAGTGCGAGGAACACGACGAAGGCGATGGCCCCGAAGACGAACGTCTCGGCCTGGACGTTGCCGTGGTGCTCGGCGCCCTCTGCGGCAAGGGTGACGATCGTGGCGAGGGTCATTCGGACTCCGTTCGTTTCGGGTGTTCCCAGTTTAGGCGTTCAGACACGAATCTGCCCGGATCCGCGGGCGAGCCACTTCGTGCTCGTCAGCTCGGGCAGACCCATCGGCCCGCGCGCGTGCAGTTTCTGGGTCGAGATGCCGACCTCGGCCCCGAAGCCGAACTCGCCGCCGTCGGTGAACCGTGTGGAGGCGTTGGCCATGACGACCGCGGCATCGACCTCGGCGAGGAACCGCTCGGCACGCTCCGGGTCTGCCGTGACGATCGACTCGGTGTGCTGCGTCGAGTAGCGGCGGATGTGCGCCAGCGCCTCGTCGAGATCGTCGACGACCTTCATCGAGACGTCGAGGCTCATGTGCTCGGTCGCCCAGTCGGCATCGGTCGCGGGGACGGCGCCGGCGACGAGGGCGCGCACGGCGTCGTCGCCGTGGATGGTGACCCCGGCATCCTCCAGCGCACCGGCCACCGGCGGGATGAGACGCTCGGCGGCGGCGCGCAGCACGAGCACCGTCTCGACGGCGTTGCACACGCTCGGGCGCTGGGCCTTGGCGTTGACGACGATCTGCTCGGCCCACTCCCGCGGCGCCGACTCGTCGAGCACGATGTGCACGACGCCCGCGCCGGTCTCGATCACCGGCACGGCCGACTGCGTGACCACCGTCTCGATGAGCTCGGCGCTGCCGCGCGGCACGAGCACGTCGACCAGCCCCCGCGCCTGCATGAGGGCGTGTGCGCCGTCGCGGCCGAAGTCGTCGACCGTCTGGATCGCCTCGGGGTCGATGCCGATGCCGGCCAGGGCACCGCGCATGACGGTGACGAGCGCCGCATTGGTCGACTGGGCAGCCGTGCCACCGCGCAGCACGACGGCGTTGCCCGCGCGCAGCGCGAGGGTGGCGATGTCGACGGTCACGTTGGGGCGGGCCTCGTAGATCGAGCCGACGACCCCGAACGGCACCGACACCTTCTGCAGTTCGACGCCGTTCGGCAGCGTGCGCGCGTCGAGGATGCGACCCACCGGGTCGGGCAGCTCGGCCACGTCGCGCACGGCGGCGGCCAGCGCGGCGACGCGCGCCGCGTCGAGCTTGAGGCGGTCTTGCAGCCCGGCCGACAGCCCGTTCTCACGCCCACGCTGCAGGTCGTCGGCGTTCGCCGCGACGATCTCGTCGGTGGCGGCCTCGATCGCGTCGGCGATGGCGCGCAGCGCGTCGGCCTTCGCGGCGTCGCTCAGCAGTCCCACCGAGCGGGCGGCTTCGTGCGCGCGTGCGAGGCGTTCCTGGGCGGTCGCGGCGATCGTGGTCACCCGCCCAGTCTACCGAGGCGGTTCTCGCGCGGACGCCGGGGCTCAGACCGCGGCGGCGGTGCGCACCGGAGCCGTCGCGGGCGGCGCCGGCGCGGCAGGGTTCGGTGCGAACCAGGTGCCGATGGCCGCGCCCGACAGCGCCGCGTCGACGAGGTCGGCGCTCGTGACGAGCACGCCGATTCCGGATGCCGCCGCCAGCCGCGCCGCCGAGACCTTCGTCGCCGCTCCCCCGGTGCCGACGCTGTTGACCACGACCGAGCCGAACTCGAACCCGGCGAGGTCGTCGCCGTAGGCGACGGTGTCGATCGGAGTCGCGCCGGGCTCCCCCGGCGGCCGGGTGTAGAGCGCCTCGATGTCGCTGAGCAGCACGAGGGCGTCGGCGCCGATGAGCTCGGCGACCAGGGCCGCCAGGCGGTCGTTGTCGCCGAAGCGGATCTCGTGCGTCGCGACGGTGTCGTTCTCGTTGACGATCGGCAGGATGCGCAGGCCGAGCAGCCGTTCCATGGCGCGGCGTGCGTTGGAGCGGTGCGTGGCGTTCTCCAGGTCGCCCGCCGTGAGCAGCACCTGGCCGGCCGTGATGGCGAAGGGCCGCAGCGCGTCCTGGTAGCGGTAGATGAGCACGTTCTGCCCGACCGCCGCCGCCGCCTGCTGCGTCGCAAGATCGACCGGACGCTCCTGGAGGGCGAGGTAGGGCATGCCGGTCGCGATCGCCCCCGACGAGACGAGCACGACCTGCGTGCCGCGCGCATGGGCGGCCGCGAGCGCCTCGACGATCGACTGGATCTTGCCGGCATTCTCGCCGCTGATCGACGACGAGCCGACCTTCACGACCACCCGGCGGGCGCCGGCCAGCGCCGACCGTTCCTGCGCGCTCACGATTGCTCGTCGTCCTCCCACGCGGCGTCGTCCCAGCCGCCGTCGGCGAGGCGCTCGGCCTCGAGCTCGGCGCGGGCCTCGGCCTTGGCATCCATCCGGTCGTGATAGCGCTCGCGGCGCTGCGACGTCGTGCGACGCTGATTGAGGTCGAGGCGCGGGTCGGTGCCGCGCGGGGCGGTCATCAGCTCGGCCGCCGACGACAGCGACGGATGCCAGTCGAACACGATGCCGTCGCCGGGGCCGATCACGACGGTGGAGCCGGCCTCGGCACCCGCGCGGAACAGCTCGTCCTCGACGCCCAGCTTCTCGAGCCGGTCGGCGAGGAAGCCGACGGCCTCTTCGTTCTGGAAGTCGGTCTGCTGCACCCAGCGCACGGGCTTGTCGCCGAGGATGCGGTAGACGTTGCCGTACGTGCCGCCCTCGACGCGGATCTCGAAGTCGCGCTCGGAGCCGTGCGGGCGGATGACGATGCGCTCCGGCACGGGCGCGGCGGCCTGCTCGGCGCGGTGCCGGGCGACGATGTCGCCGAGCGCGAAGGTCAGCTGCCGCAGCCCCTCGTGGCTGACGGTGGAGATCTCGAATACGCGATACCCGCGCGCCTCCAGGTCGGGGCGCACGAGGTCGGCGAGGTCCTTCGCCTCGGGCACGTCGACCTTGTTGAGGGCGACCAGCTGCGGCCGCTCCAGCAGCGGTGTCTGCCCCTCCGGCACCGGGTAGTTCGCGAGCTCGTCGAGGATGACGTCGAGGTCGCTGAGCGGGTCGCGGCCGGGCTCGAGCGTCGCGCAGTCGAGCACGTGCACGAGCGCCGTGCAGCGCTCGACGTGACGGAGGAACTCCAGGCCCAGGCCCTTGCCCTCGCTGGCGCCCTCGATGAGCCCGGGGACGTCGGCCACCGTGAAGCGCGTCTCACCGGCCTGCACGACGCCGAGGTTCGGGTGCAGGGTCGTGAACGGATAGTCCGCGATCTTCGGCCGCGCCGCCGAGATCGCGGCGATGAGGCTCGACTTGCCGGCCGACGGGAAGCCCACGAGCGCCACGTCGGCGACGGTCTTCAGTTCGAGCTGGAGGTCGCCCTCCCAGCCCGGCGTGCCCAGGAGGGCGAACCCGGGCGCCTTGCGCTTCGGGTTCGCGAGCGCGGCGTTGCCGAGCCCGCCCTGTCCGCCGGGGGCGGCGACGAAGCGGGTGCCCGGGGTGACGAGGTCGGCGAGCGTGTGGCCCTCGGCATCCTTCACGACCGTCCCGACCGGGACCGGCAGTTCGATGCTGTCGCCCGCGGCGCCCGAGCGGTTGTCGCCCATGCCGAACCCGCCGTTGCCGGCGGTGCGGTGCGGCGAGTGGTGATACGACAGCAGCGTCGTCACCTGCGGGTCGGCGACGAGGACGACGTCGCCGCCGTGCCCGCCGTTGCCCCCGTCGGGGCCGGCGAGCGGCTTGAACTTCTCGCGCCGCACCGACACGCAGCCGTTGCCGCCTTTGCCGGCACGCAGGTGCAGCGTGACGCGGTCGACGAAGGTCACCATGTCGGACTCCCGGGTAAAAGGTGAGGGGCGAGCCGAAGCCCGCCCCTCACGCTAGTGCTTGTGCTGTGCGCGGGTCACTCCGCGACGGCGACGATGTTGACGACCTTGCGGCCGCCCTTCGTGCCGAACTCGACGGCGCCGGCCTCGAGGGCGAACAGCGTGTCGTCGCCGCCACGCCCGACGCCCGCGCCAGGGTGGAAGTGCGTGCCGCGCTGGCGGACGAGGATCTCGCCGGCGTTGACCTTCTGGCCGCCGAAACGCTTCACGCCCAGTCGCTGGGCGTTGGAGTCGCGACCGTTACGGGTAGAGCTTGCGCCCTTCTTGTGTGCCATCTCTGCGTCTCCTGCGCTTACTTGATGCCGGTGATCTTGACGCGCGTGAGGTCCTGACGGTGGCCCTGGCGCTTCTTGTAGCCGGTCTTGTTCTTGAACTTCTGGATCACGATCTTCGGGCCGCGCTCTTCGCCGAGGACCTCGGCGGTGACGGTGACCTTCGCGAGCTTGTCGGCGTCGGTCGTCACGGCGTCGCCGTCGACGAGCAGCACGGCGGGCAGCTCGAGCTTGTCGCCGACCTTGGCCTGCTGGCGGTCGAGGACGACGATCGTGCCGACCTCCACCTTCTCCTGGCGGCCGCCGGCGCGCACAACTGCGTAAACCACTTCACACCTGTTTCTTCTGTGGAGCGCTCGGCTCCGGTTGTCCACACGAGACCGGAAGGTCTCGGAAGTTGTCCGGTGCGGAGGCGGAACTCGACGCACCAAGGGTCTACTTTACCGGATGCCGTGAGCCTGAGCAAAAGCGAGCCACGGTGTGTCTGCCGCCGACCTAGACTGCCGACATGGCGATCCTGATCGACGATGCCCGCTGGCCTGCCCACGGCCGCCTGTGGGCGCATCTGGTCAGCGACACGAGCCTTGACGAGCTGCACGCCTTCGCGGCGGCCAACGGCCTTCCCCGTCGCGGGTTCGACCGCGACCACTACGACGTTCCCGACCGCGCGGTCGACCAGCTCATCGCCGCCGGAGCGGAGCACGTCAGCGGAGGCGAGCTCGTGCGCCGGCTGATCGCCTCGGGCCTGCGCGTCACCGCCCGCGAGCGCCGCGAAGGCTAGTCGCCCGAGGCCGGTGTCGCCGTGACCGGCGTGCCGCTCAGCGCGGCGGTCGTCACGCGACGGCGGCCACGGCCCTGACCGGGCGCCTTGGGCTCGGGCAGCGCCTCGAGAACCGAGTCGAGCAGCAACTCCTTCTCGGTGCGCACGGCGGCAGGCTTCTTGGCCGGTTCGGCGCGCTTCTTGCGCGGCTTCTTGGGGCGATCGGCCGCCGGCTCGGCGGCCACGGCCGGCTCGGCGGCAGCCTCGTCGTGCGGGTGGTGGATCGTGGATGCCGCGATCTGCGCGAGTGCCGACTTCGCACCCTCGGTGATCACGTGCGTCCCGCCGTTGCCGGCGCCGTGCGTCGGCGACGCCTGGCGCGAACGGCGGCCACCTGTGCCCTGAGCCTGCGGCGCACGATGGCGGACCACCGGATCGTGGTGCACGATGACACCGCGTCCGGCGCAGACCTCGCACGCCTCGCTGAAGGTCTCCAGCAGCCCGAGGCCGAGCTTCTTGCGGGTCATCTGCACGAGGCCGAGCGAGGTCACCTCGGCGACCTGGTGCTTCGTGCGGTCCCGGCTCAGGCACTCGATGAGCCGGCGCAGCACGAGGTCGCGGTTGGACTCGAGCACCATGTCGATGAAGTCGACGACGATGATGCCGCCGATGTCGCGCAGCCGCAGCTGCCGGACGATCTCCTCGGCCGCCTCGAGGTTGTTCTTCGTGACGGTCTCTTCAAGGTTGCCGCCCGAGCCGACGAACTTGCCGGTGTTGACGTCGACCACCGTCATCGCCTCGGTGCGGTCGATCACGAGCGACCCGCCGGAGGGCAGCCACACCTTGCGGTCGAGCGCCTTCTCGATCTGCTCGGTGACGCGGTACCGGTCGAACGGATCCTGCTCGTCCTCGTACTTCTCGATGCGCTCGAGCAGGTCGGGAGCCACGCCGGCGAGGTAGGCGGAGATCGTCTGATGCGCATCCTCGCCCTGGATGAGCAGCTTGGCGAAGTCTTCGTTGAACACGTCGCGGACGATCTTGACGAGCAGATCCGGCTCGGAGTGCAGCAGCGCCGGTGCGCCGATCGTCTCGACCTGGCTGGAGATGTGCTCCCACTGCGAGGTCAACCGCTGCACGTCGCGCGTCAGCTGCTCCTCGGTGGCGCCCTCGGCCGCGGTGCGCACGATGACGCCGCTCGACGAGGGGAGCACCTCCTTGAGGATGCGCTTCAGACGGGCGCGCTCGACGTCGGGAAGCTTGCGCGAGATGCCGTTCATCGCCCCGCCGGGCACGTAGACGAGGTAGCGGCCGGGCAGTGAGATCTGGCTCGTCAGGCGGGCGCCCTTGTGGCCGACCGGATCCTTCGTGACCTGCACGAGGACGCGGTCGCCGCTCTTGAGGGCCAGTTCGATGCGCCGGGGCTGGTTGCCGGTCTCGACGGCATCCCAATCGACCTCGCCGGAGTACAGCACGGCGTTGCGGCCGCGGCCGATGTCGACGAAGGCTGCTTCCATGCTCGGCAGCACGTTCTGCACCCGGCCGAGGTACACGTTGCCGATCAGCGACGACTCCTGGCTACGGGCGACGTAGTGCTCGACGAGCACGTCGTCTTCGAGCACCGCGATCTGGATGCGGCCGTTCTTCGACCGCACGATCATGACGCGGTCGACGGCTTCGCGGCGCGCGAGGAACTCCGCCTCGGTGACGACGGTGCGCCGGCGCCCGGCCTCGCGGCCGTCGCGGCGGCGCTGCTTCTTGGCCTCGAGGCGCGTCGAGCCCTTGATGCGCTGCGGCTCGGTGATGAGCTCGACCGCCCGGCGGCGACCGCCCTGGCTCTGACCGCCGTTGCCGTTCTGCGGCGCGTTGTCCTCGGATGCGGCGGTTCCTGCGCCACGTCGGCGATTGCGGCGGCGCGCGCTCGAGCCGGACTCGCCGAAGACGTCCTCGCGTTCGTCGGCATCCCCCGGGCGCTCCGGCAGCGCGATGACGGCGGGGGCGTAGAACATGAGCTGCGTCGAGACGGCGGAGACGAAGTTCTCCGGCAGCAGCCCGAGGCTCACGGCCGTGACGGGGGTTTCCGCCGCGACGGCAGCGTCCAGCGCCGCGGCGGACTCAGGCTCTGCCGCCTCGGTGATCGTGATCTCCTCGATCACGATCACCGCGTCATCGATCGCCGCGTCGGTGTCGCCGGCATCCGTCGTGATCTCCACGACCACGTCTGCGACGATCGGTGCGTCGACGGTGCCGCCGATCAGCTCGGCGGTGTCGTCGTGGGTGGAAGCGGTCTGTTCGTTGTGCTCATCTGCCATCTCTGGCCTACTCCTAGCGGGGCGGCTCCGCGTGCCGTCCGGCGAAACTCTGGCGGCGTCACCCGGGGGCACCGCATGCTCACTCGGTCTGCAGCGTGTGCCGCTCCGTGGCGGCGTGCTGCGCAGGGCTCTGGGCCCGAAGTCTGTCGGTGATGCCGGTCGCGGCGCGGCCGCGGGGGCATCGACCTCTAGTATCGCACCTCGGCGGACGAATATGCGAAGCGGCCGACCGATCGCCCTCGAATCCGACGCCACGGCGGCGGATGAGATAATCGCTCAATGCCCCCGCGCACCATCGACACCCGTCCGACCGCCCTCGCCGTGTGGCTCGTGATCGCGGGTGTCATCGGCTGGATCGCCGCCTTCGCCCTGACGCTGGAGAAGTTCCACGCGTATGCGAATCCGGGCGAGTCCGCCTCGTGCGACTTCAGCATCATCGTGCAGTGCACGGCCAACCTCGATTCGCCGCAGGGCAGCGCGTTCGGGTTCCCGAACCCGATCCTCGGGCTCACCGGCTGGGTGGCGCCGATCGTCGTGGGCATGGCGGTACTGGCCGGGGCGCGGTTCGCGCGCTGGTTCTGGTGGGCCTTCGCCGCGGGCATCACGTTCGGGTTCGGATTCGTGCTGTGGCTGATCAGTCAGAGCATCTACATCCTCGGCACGCTGTGCCCGTGGTGCATGGTGACGTGGCTCGTCACGATCCCGACGTTCTACGCGGTGTGGGTGCACCACCTGCGGTCGGGTGTCGTGTCGAACGCGCCGCGCGTGCGCGCCGCGGGTGCCGCGCTGACGCCGTGGATTCCGCTGATGGCCCTCGTGACCTACGCGATCGTGCTGCTGCTCGCGCAGCTGCGGCTGGACGCGATCCCGCAGCTCATCGACGTGATCTTCTGAGTCGGGGCCGGGGCCCGGCGCGCCGCCGCGCCGGCCTCGGCATCCGTTCATCCGGCGCGAATCGCGGCGAAACCGCGCGGTAGCGCCACTTTGCGCCGGATGAAGGTGGCCGGCATCCGTTCGTCCGACGCGAATCGCGGCGAAGCCGCCGGATGACGTCACTTTGCGACGGATGAAACCGACACGCATCCGCCCATCCGTCATCCGACGCGAATCGCGGCGAAACCGCCGGATGACGCCAATTTGCGACGGATGAAGGACGAAGGAAGATGGATGCCGCAGGCTCAGGAGAACCAGATGGCGAGCTCGCGGGCGGCCGCCTGCGGGCTGTCCGAGCCGTGCACGAGGTTCTGCTGCACCTTCAGCCCCCAGTCGCGGCCGTAGTCGCCCCGGATGGTGCCGGGAGCCGCGGTCGTCGGGTCGGTCGTGCCGGCGAGCGACCGGAAGCCCTCGATGACGCGGTTGCCGGCCAGGCGGATCGCCACCGACGGGCCCGACAGCATGAACTCCAGCAGCGGCTCGTAGAACGGCTTGCCGGCGTGCTCGGCGTAGTGCCGCTCGAGCAGTTCGCGGTCGGGCTCGACGAGCGCGATGTCGACCAGAGCGTAGCCCTTCGCCTCGATGCGGGCGAGGATGGCGCCGGTGAGTCCCCGGGCGACGCCGTCGGGCTTGACCAGGACGAGGGTCTCTTCGGTGGGCATGTCAGTCTCCATTCGTGGCGGTCTCGGCCGCGAGCCGCGCGTTGCGGCGATCGAGTGATCCGCCCTTGATCGTCGCATACGCGTACATCGCACCGAAAATGAGGCCGACAAGCGCGAGGGCCGGCACGAGGAAC
Source organism: Microbacterium sp. (assembly GCF_047602155.1). Lineage (GTDB taxonomy): Bacteria > Actinomycetota > Actinomycetes > Actinomycetales > Microbacteriaceae > Microbacterium. The sequence continues at coordinate 2,790,434 of NZ_JASGHZ010000001.1, forward strand.
CCGCCCAGCACGACCACCAGTTGCCAGAGCCAGCCGAGCGCGATCCCCCATCGGTGCCGGACGAGCCCCGAGGTCGCGATCATCAGGACGGCCAGGACGGTACCCGCGACGATCCCCCACCACGGTGCGATGGATGCCGGGAGCGCCTTCAGCCCGTACACGACGAGGCCGCCGAGGAAGACGATGATCGACTCGAAGCCGAGCACGATGGATGCCAGCGACTCCTGCGCGCCGCGCGCGCGCCGCTGCCGGCGGACGGGTGCGTCGCTCATGCGCGCCACCCCTCCTTCTCCCCAGGCCCCTCCGGTCGTCGCCGGGGCGCCGACCGGGGCCTCCGGCCCTGTGGGCCCAGTCGTCGGCGGCCGCGAGCTGCACGGCCTCGCCGGCCAGCACGACGCTGCCGGCGATGATGACGGCACGCCGATCGGATGCCGCGGCCCAGGCGCGCGCGGCATCCGCCGCCTCGCTCAGGTCGCGGTGCACGCTGACCGGGACCTCGGCGGCCTCGACGAGGTCGGCCAGGGAGTCGGGGTCGGCGGCGCGGTCGGAGTCGGGCGCGGTGACGAACACGTGTGCCGCCGCGGGCGCGAGCGCCCCGACGATGCCCGCCGCGTCCTTGTCGCCGAACACGCCCAGCACGAGACCCCACTCGTCGAAGTCGAACGAGTCGGACAGCGCCGCGACCAGCGCACGTGCGCCGTGCGGGTTGTGCGCGCTGTCGACGAGCACCGTCGGGGCGACGCCGACCAGCTGCAGGCGCCCGGGCGAGGTCGCCTCGGCGAGCCCCTCCGCGAGCACGTCGGGCGCCAGCGGCTGCGCTCCCCCGCCGATGAGCGATTCGACGGCGGCGATCGCGAGTGCCGCGTTGTGGCCCTGGTGGGCGCCGTACAGCGGCAGGTACAGGTCGTCGTACGTGGCGGCGAGCCCCCTGACGGTCAGCTGCTGGCCACCGACGGCGAGGTGCTGCGCGAGCAGCCCGAACCGGTCGCCCTCGACGGCGAGGGTCGCGTCGCGGGCGGCGGCGGCATCCTGCAGCACGCGCAGGGCCGAGGCGTCTTGCTGGGCCGACACGGCGAACGCGCCGTCTTTGATGATGCCCGCCTTCACCGTCGCGATCTCGGCGATCGTCTCACCGAGCTTGTCGGCGTGGTCGAGGGCGATGGGCGCGATGACCGCGACGTCGCCGTCGGCGGTGTTGGTCGAATCCCACGATCCGCCCATCCCGACCTCGACGACCGCCACGTCGACGGGAGCGTCGGCGAACGCGACGAACGCGAGCACCGTCAGCAGCTCGAAGAACGTCAGCGGGGCATCGCCGGATGCCGCCAGCTCGGCATCGACGAGGTCGACGAACGGCGACACCTCGTCCCAGACGTCGGCGATGAAGGCGTCGTCGATCGGCTCTCCGTCGATCATGATGCGCTCGGTGTACCGCTCCAGGTGCGGGCTCGTGAACAGGCCCGTGCGCAGGCCGTGCGCGCGCACGATGCTCTCCACCATGCGGCTCGTCGACGTCTTGCCGTTGGTGCCGGTGACGTGCACGACGCGGTAGGTGCGCTGCGGGTCGTCGAGCAGCTCGAGCACGCGCCGGGTGCGCTCGACGCGCGGCTGCACCCAGCGCTCGCCCTGACGGGTCAGCAGCGCGGCGTAGACGGCGTCGGCTCGGGTGCGGGCGCTCATGCGCGCGCTCCGATGCGGCTCACGGCGATGTGGAACCCGCCCGTGTTGGCGTAGACGCCGGCGGCGACGTAGCCGACGTGCTCGGGCTCGGCGCCGAACGCGATGGGGTGCCACACCTCCGCCGGGGCGTCGGCCGGAAGCGCCACGTCACGCCCGGCGACCCGGAGGGTGTGCTCCACGGCCAGGGTCTCGCCCGCGACGTCGGCGACATCGAACGCCGCCGCGACGGCGTCGCCGTCGGCAGCATCGACGAACACGAGCGACAGGCGGATGCGGTCGCTCACGTCGAAGCCGGCGGCGCGACGGGTGTCCTGCACGGCGCGGATGACGTCGCGCGCGAGACCCTCGGCCTCCAGCTCGGGCGTGGTCGTCGTGTCGAGCAGCACGAACCCGCCACTGCGGCCCTCTGCTCCGGGCAGCAGCGCGATCGCGGTGCCCTCGGTGACGCCACCGGCCTCGAGGGTCAGGTCGTACTCCCCCGGCTCCAGTGCGACGCCGTCGACGATCACGACGCCGTCCTGCTCGGTCCACAGGCCCGCCTTCGCGCCGGCGATGACGTGCTGCACCTGCTTGCCCAGCCGCGGGCCCGCGGCGCGCGCGTTGACGGCGAGGCGCTGGCTGATGCCGTACTCCTCGGCGAGGCCGTCGGTCAGCTCGACGAGGGCGACCTGCTTGACGTTGAGTTCGTCGCGGAGGATCTCCTCGAACTGCGCGAGACCCCCGGCATCCGGGATCGCGACGGTCAGCCGCTGCAGCGGCAGGCGCACGCGCTTGCCCTCCTTCTTGCGCAGGCCATTGGCGACCGACGAGACCTCGCGGACGGCATCCATCGCGGTGCGGATGTCCTCGGCCGCCGGGAACGCGCCGGCGTCGGGCCAGTCCTGCAGGTGCACGCTGCGGCCGCCCGTCAGCCCCTGCCAGACCCGCTCGGAGACGAGCGGGATCAGGGGCGCCGCGACCCGCGTCAGCGTTTCGAGCACCGTGTAGAGCGTGTCGAAGGCCTCGGTGCTGGTGTCGTCGCCGGGCACGACGCCGACCCAGAACCGGTCGCGCGACCGGCGGATGTACCAGTTCGTCAGCGCCTCTGCGAAGTCGCGCAGCTTGGCCGCGGCGGTGGTCGAATCGAGCGCCTCGAGGTCGGCGGCGACCTCACGGACGAGGTCGCCGGTGAGGGCGAGGATGTACCGGTCGAGCACGTTCGTCGCGTCGGTGCGCCAGCGCGCCTCGTATCCGGCGCCCGCGGCCCCGCCGGCCGCGTTCGCGTAGGTCGCGAAGAAGTACCACGCGTTCCACAGCGGCAGCAGGAACTCCCGGACACCGGCGCGGATGCCCTCCTCCGTCACGATCAGGTTGCCGCCGCGCAGCACCGAGGATGCCATGAGGAACCAGCGCATCGCGTCGGAGCCGTCGCGGTCGAACACCTCGCTCACGTCGGGGTAGTTGCGCAGCGACTTGCTCATCTTCTGCCCGTCGCTGCCCAGCACGATGCCGTGGCACGCAACCCCGCTGAACGCCGGCCGGTCGAACAGCGCGCCGGAGAGCACGTGCATGACGTAGAACCAGCCGCGGGTCTGCCCGATGTACTCGACGATGAAGTCGGCCGGAGCGTGCTCGTCGAACCACTCGTGGTTCTCGAACGGGTAGTGCACCTGGGCATACGGCATCGACCCGGAGTCGAACCACACGTCGAAGACGTCCTCGATGCGTCGCATCGTGCTCGCTCCGGTGGGATCGTCGGGGTTCGGGCGCGTCAGCTCGTCGATGTACGGGCGGTGCAGGTCGACCTCGCCCGCCTCACCCCGCGGCAGGCGGCCGAAGTCGCGCTCCAGCTCTTCCAGCGAGCCGTACACGTCGATGCGCGGGTGCTCCGGGTCGTCGCTGCGCCACACCGGGATGGGCGATCCCCAGAACCGGTTGCGGCTGATCGACCAGTCGCGCGCGCCCTCCAGCCACTTGCCGAACTGACCGTGCTTGACGTTCTCGGGCGCCCACGTGATCTGCTCGTTGAGTGCGACGAGGCGATCCTTGATCGCCGTCACGCGCACGAACCAGCTCGACACCGCCTTGTAGATGAGGGGGTTCCGGCAGCGCCAGCAGTGCGGATACGAGTGCTCGTACGACGCCTCGCGCAGCAGGCGCCCCTCCGCCTTCAGCAGGCGGATCAGGGGGCGATTGGCATCCATCCACAACTCGCCGGCGACATCGGTCACCTGCGGCAGGAAACGTCCGCCGTCGTCCAGGCTCATGATGAGCGGGATGCCGGCCGCCTCGGTCACGCGCTGGTCGTCCTCGCCGTAGGCCGGGGCCTGGTGGACGATGCCGGTGCCGTCGCTCGTCGTGACGTAGTCGTCGACGAGGATGCGCCAGGCGCGCTCGGTGCCCCAGGTGTCGGCATCGGCGTAGTAGTCGAACAGCCGGTCGTAGTGCACGTCGGCGAGCTCGCTGCCGCGAATGGTGCGCTCGACGGCTGCGGCGGCGTCGGCGGCGCTGTCGTAGCCGAGATCCTTCGCGTACCCCGCGAGCAGATCGGCGGCGAGCAGGTAGCGGTGGGCGGCGGCGCCCTCGGCGGCGTCGCCGGCCGGGATGTCCGCGGCGCCGTTCGGCCCACCCGGGACGACGGCGTAGGTGATGTCCGGCCCGACGGCGAGGGCGAGGTTGGTCGGCAGGGTCCACGGGGTCGTGGTCCACGCCAGCGCCCGCACTCCGGTCAGGCCGAGGCTCTCCGCCGTGACGCCGACGAGCGGGAACGTGACCGTGACCGACGGATCCTGGCGCATCTTGTAGACGTCGTCGTCCATGCGGAGCTCGTGGTTGGACAGCGGGGTCTCGTCGCGCCAGCAGTACGGCAGCACGCGGTGGCCCTCGTAGGCGAGGCCCTTGTCCCACAGGGTCTTGAAGGCCCAGAGCACCGACTCCATGAAGCCCACATCGAGCGTCTTGTAGCCGCGCTCGAAATCGACCCAGCGGGCCTGGCGGGTGACGTAGTCCTCCCACTCGCGCGTGTACTCGAGCACCGACTCGCGGGCCTTCGCGTTGAAGGCGGCCAGGCCCATCTGCTCGATCTCGCTCTTCTCGGTGATGCCCAGCTGCTTCATCGCCTCGAGCTCGGCCGGGAGGCCGTGCGTGTCCCAGCCGAAGACGCGGTCGACCTTCTTGCCGCGCATCGTCTGGAACCGCGGGAAGAGGTCCTTCGCGTAGCCGGTGAGCAGATGACCGTAGTGCGGCAGGCCGTTCGCGAACGGCGGGCCGTCGTAGAAGACCCACTCCTCGGCATCCTCGCGCTGCGCGATGGATGCCCGGAACGTGTCGTCGGCGGCCCAGAACGCGAGCACGTCGCGCTCGATCTCTGGGAAGCGCGGGCTCGGGACCACGTCGGCGGCGGGTGTGGGGACGAAAGCGGAGGGCTTCGGGTAGGTCATGTCACTCCAGCAGGTTGCGATGCTTCCTGCGAGGACGACCCTCCGAACCCGGAGAACCGCGGTACCACCCCGCTTGCCCGCATCCATGGATGCCGGGCCTCTCAGCTGCGGCTGTGACGGGCCTGCCCCGCTCGGTTCTACTGGGCCAGTGCTTTCGTGCGCGGGCCGTTCTTCCGAGAGCTCCCCGGTGATGGCCGGATCGATGCTGGTCATCCGATTGTAAGCGACGCGTCCCACAGTGGACTCACAGCGGCGCGTAACCACCCTGCCACCGTTCTCATACGTCCCTGGCACCCGGGTGGCGTTACCTGGAGGCATGCCTCACACGAACACGATTCCCGTCCCCGTCGTGCCGGCCCGCTCGGGCGCCGGTCGCTCGCTTCGCGAGCGCCTCGCCTGGCTCAAGCCCGCGAACCTCGCGTTCCTCGATGCGCCGAACCTGGCGCCCTACGTGCCGCAGATGCCCCGCGTGGCGGCGGCCCGGGCCGACTTGCCGAGCGCCGTCACCCAGCCCGAGCGCCTCGGCCCGCCGATCGAGTGGCTCACCTGACGCGACCTCCGGGATGTCGGTGCGCGCGCGGCGAAGATCCCGTGCGCCGCATCGAAGCATCCGTGTGCCGCGTAGGCTCGGGGCATGGTCGCTCGTAAGACCGCGCCGCTGACCCCGCGCATCAGCCCGCCCGACCTTCCCGATGCGCTCGACGCCGTACGCGACGTCCGATCCCACAGCGATCTCCTCGCGGTGGAGATCGGCGGCATCTCCGGAGACGTGTCGGTCGCGCACTCGCACATCGCTGAGGCGCGCATCGAGCCGTCGTCCGTCGATCGATTCGACGCGACCGGCGCGCAACTGGTCGACGTCGCCATCGACCGGTTGCGCGCGGTGGAGCTCATCGGACGTGACGGCGGCTGGCGCAACGTCGAGCTCACCGGCGGGCGCGTCGCGACGCTCGACGGACTCCGAGCGCGATGGGACAGCGTCGTGCTCCGCGGAGTGCACGTGGACTATCTGTCGCTGGCCTCGGCATCCCTGTCCGACGTGCTGTTCGTCGACTGCCGATTCGACACCATCGACCTGCCGCAGGCCCGGCTCACCCGGGTGGCGTTCGAGGGGTGCCGCGCCGACGAGGTCGACACGCGGGGACTGCGCGGCAGCGACCTCGATCTGCGCGGCCTCGAAGCGCTCGCGTTCACCGACCTTCACGCCCTCAGCGGCGCATGGCTCGATGCGGCACAGGCCGAACTGCACGCCGTCGCGTTCGCGCAGGCCCTCGGCATCCGGGTGGCGGGATGATCCTGGAGACGCCGCGGCTCGGCCTGCGCGAGATGACGGATGCCGACCTGCCCGCGCTGCGCGCGATCTTGCACGACCCGGAAGTGATGGTGGCGTACGAGGGCGCGTTGAGCGACGAGGAGTCGCTGGCGTGGCTGGGGCGCACGAAGCAGCGCTATGCCGACGACGGATTCGGCTTGTGGGCGGCCGTGCTCGGTGAGACGGGCGAGATGATCGGACAGTGCGGCATCACCCGCCAGCGCGTCGAGGACGACGAGGTCATCGAGGTCGGGTACCTGTTCCGGCGGGCGTACTGGCATCGCGGTCTGGCGGTCGAGGCGGCGACCGCCTGCCGTGACTGGGCGTTCGAGAACCTCGGTACCGACGACCTGTACGCGAAGGTGCGCAGCACCAACGTGGCATCCATGAACGTCGCGATCCGCCTCGGCATGACGATGCGCCGCACCTTCACGACGCACTACCGCGGCGTCGACATGCCGCACCTCGCCTTCGCCATCGGCCGTCGCGAATGGGCGGCGCGGGCTTCTCGCGCAGGTTTCTGAGGAGACTGCGGGTTTCTGAGGGCAGGATGCCGCGACATCCTCCTCGATTTTCGACATCTCCTCAGAATCCGACGGCGGTCAGCGAGCCAGGTGCAGCCCCTGCGCCACCGCGCGCATGATCAGGGCCTGCACCTCGGGCCAGCGGTTGACCACCTGGTCGTAGCCGACACGGATCACGTAGTAGCCGTGGAGCATCAGTTCGGCATCGTGCTCGATGTCACTCGTGCGTTGCGCGCCCACGTGCGAGCCACCATCGATCTGCAGGATGAGCCGGTCGCCGATGAGAAAGTCGACGCGGTGCCCGAGTATCCAGGCCTGCTGGATGATCCGCAACCCCAGCCAGGCCAGGCGCGGGGGAACGAGGGTCTCCAACCCCGAGCCCGAGAAGGGCGATGCGGACTCCGCGAGTTCTCTGGCGCGTCCCCGGAGGGGCAGGCGGCGCAGCTCGGGCAACGTGATCAGCCGCCGATCGAGTGCCGACTCCCAGACCACGAGCGCCTCCTCCTGCGGGAGACACACCGCGGTCAGCGCGAGCACGTTCTCGATCGTGTCGACGAGGGCATCCGGGTCTCGGGGTACGACGGGCTTCGCCCAGTGCACGAGCGCCATCGGCTGCCCGGTGTCGCCGTGCCGTGGAACACACACGCCACCCGACGTTGGCTTCGCCGCCACATGCGGACGGGGCGGAGACTCGAGCACCCACAGACCGAGCCGCTGCGCTTGAGTGACGCACGACAGCACCACGCCGTCCCGTGCCGACGCGACCAGGAGCGGGTCAGCACCGGGTGCGGCGAGCCACCCGTTCCGCGGGCGGCTGACAGCGCCGCTGGTGACGGCGCGGTTGATCGCGCGCTCGCTCCAACCACGCCGCCGCAGGGCGCGCACGCGCACCACCCCGCCCTGCGACCTCACCGCCTCTGCCAGCTCCATCCCGACATCGTGGCCGACCCGACCGGCTCGTGGCGGCGGAAACTCCCGAATTGTGGACAACTCCGAGAAGTCGGCCGCTGGGGAGGAGGTTTTGCCGCGCGGATATCTGAGGAGAGTGCGTCATTCTGAGGAGCGGATGCCGCGGCATCCTCCTCAGAATTCGACATCCCCTCAGATTCCGGCACCGCGTTCGCGTCTGGGCGCGGGACGATAGAATCTACGCACCACCCACACTCAGGCACGCACACACCGTGCCGCACATATCGCTCGAGGAGACCCGCATGAGCATTCCCGACAAGCCCGCGCTGGAAGGCCTCGAGCAGAAGTGGGACGGCGTCTGGTCGGAGCAGGGCACCTACCTCTTCGACCGCGACGCCGCAAAGGCCGCGGGCCGCGAAGGCGTCTACTCGGTCGACACGCCGCCGCCGACGGCATCCGGGTCGCTGCACATCGGGCACGTCTACTCGTTCACGCACACCGACCTCAAGGTCCGGTTCGAGCGCATGCGCGGCAAGACCGTCTTCTACCCCATGGGGTGGGACGACAATGGCCTGCCGACCGAGCGCCGCGTGCAGAACTTCTACGGCGTCCGCTGCGACCCCTCGCTGCCCTACGACCCCGACTTCACCCCCCCGTTCGAGGGCGGTGACAACAAGTCGAGCAAGGCCGCCGATCAGGTGCCGATCAGCCGCCGCAACTTCATCGAGCTGTGCGAGCGGCTGACCGTCGAAGACGAGAAGCACTTCGAGGCGCTGTTTCGTCAGCTCGGGCTGAGCGTGGACTGGACGCAGACCTATCGCACGATCTCCGACGAGACCATCCGCACGAGCCAGCTCGCGTTCCTGCGGGGTCTCGAGCGCGGCGAAGCATACCAGGCGCTCGCCCCGACCCTGTGGGACATCGACTTCCGTACCGCGATCGCACAGGCCGAGCTCGAAGACCGCGAACAGCCCGCCGCGTATCACCGCCTCGCGTTCCACCGCAGCGACGGCGCCGGAGACGTCCACATCGAGACGACCCGGCCCGAGCTGCTCGCCGCGTGCGTCGCGCTGGTGGCGCATCCCGACGACGAGCGCTACCAGCCCCTGTTCGGCTCGACCGTGCGCACGCCGCTGTTCGACGTCGAGGTTCCCGTGCTCGCGCATCACCTCGCGCAGCCCGACAAGGGGTCGGGCATCGCGATGATCTGCACCTTCGGCGACGTCACCGACATCGTGTGGTGGCGTGAACTCGACCTCCCCAACCGCACGATCCTCGGCGAGGACGGGCGCGTGCGCGCCGACGCCCCCGACGTGATCACGACGGATGCCGGCCGGGCCGCCTACACGGAACTCGTCGGCAAGACGGTGTTCAGCGCCAAGAAGCGCATCGTCGAGCTGCTCGCCGCATCGGGTGAGCTCATCGGCGACCCGAAACCGTTCACCCACGTCGTGAAGTTCTACGAGAAGGGCGACCGGCCGATGGAGATCGTCTCCACGCGGCAGTGGTACATCCGCAACGGCGCCCGCGACGAGGCGCTGCGCGACCGCCTGCTCGCCCTCGGCGCCGAGGTGAACTGGCACCCCGACTTCATGCGCGTGCGCTACGAGAACTGGACGAACGGCCTCACCGGCGACTGGCTCGTCTCGCGCCAGCGGTTCTTCGGCGTGCCGATCCCCGTCTGGTACGGCCTCGACGACGACGGTGAACGCGACTACGACCGCGTCATCGTGCCGGATGCCGGTCAGCTTCCGGTCGACCCGACGATCGACGTGCCCGCGGGCTACGACGCGTCGCAGCGTGGCGTGCCGGGCGGCTTCGACGGCGAGAAGGACATCTTCGACACGTGGGCGACCTCGTCGCTCACGCCGCAGCTCGCGGGCGGGTGGGAGCGCGACGAAGAGCTGTGGAACCTCGTCGCCCCGTTCGATCTGCGCCCGCAGGGCCAGGACATCATCCGCACCTGGCTGTTCTCGACGATGCTGCGCAGCGCCCTCGAAGACGGCCGCGCGCCGTGGCGCGATGCCGCCATCTCCGGTTTCATCGTCGACCCCGACCGCAAGAAGATGTCGAAGTCGAAGGGCAACGTCGTGACGCCCGCGGACGTCCTCGCGGGGCATGGGACGGATGCGGTGCGGTACTGGTCGGCATCCAGCCGGCTCGGCGCAGACGCCGCCTTCGACCCGCAGAACCCGACGCAGGTGAAGATCGGCCGGCGCCTCGCGATCAAGGTGCTCAACGCGGCGAAGTTCGTGCTGTCGTTCCCGGTGCCCGACGGCGCCGAGATCACGCACGCCCTGGATGCCGCCATGCTCGCGACCCTCGACCAGGTCGTGCGCGACGCCACCCGTGCGTACGAGCAGTACGACCACGCGCGGGCGCTGGAGGTGACCGAGGCGTTCTTCTGGACGTTCTGCGACGACTACCTCGAACTCGTCAAGGAACGCGCCTACAACCAGACCGATGTCGGCCAGGCCTCGGCGGCGCTCGCGCTGCGCCTCGCCCTGTCGACGCTGCTGCGGCTGCTCGCCCCGGTGCTCGTCTTCGCGACGGAGGAGGCCTGGTCGTGGTTCGAGGAGGGCTCCATCCACACCGCCGCCTGGCCGACTCCGCTCGGCGCCGATGGCGACCCCGGCGTGCTGACGGCGTCGAGCGCGGCGCTGATCGGCATCCGCCGCGCGAAGACCGAGGCGAAGGCCTCGCAGAAGACGCCGGTGCGCCGTCTCGTCCTGCGTGCGGACGATGCGACGATCGCGGCGCTGGCGCTCGCTGAGGGCGACCTCACGGCCGTCGGCCGCATCGCGGAGCTGGAGCTGATCGGCGGCGGCGACGGGCTCGTCGTCGAGTCGGTCGAGCTGGCGCCCGACCAACCCGGCGAGGCGTGACATGCAGCTGGGAACGCGATGGACGAGCGGCGACGTGCCGCCCGCGGCGGTGCCGGATGTGCTGTGCGGGCAGATCGCGGCGGTCGACCGCGCCCTGCCGACCGACCTGATGGGTCAGCCGCGCCCGCGCTGGACGCTCACGTTCCTGGAAAGCCGGCCCATCGCCGAACTCGACACCGGGATGATCGTGGAGCTCACGGCATCCGGCGAGGTCGTCGTGCACCACGACGTCGACGACGAGTTCGCCTGATGCGGCGGGCCTAGGCGCGGATCTCCGCCCCCGTACGGCGCGTGCCCGTGATGAGCAGCGGCACCGCCAGCAGCGCCGCGACGGCGATCGCAACGCCGCCGACGACGAACGGCAGGCGCAGGTCGACGCGACCGACGAGGCCACCGACGAGCGTGGCCACCGGGAAGAGGCCCCACGTCAGGGTGCGGATGACGCCGAGCACCCGGCCGAAGATCTCCGGTGGGACGATCTGCTGACGCAGGCTCCCCCACGGCACGTTCCACACCGAGACGGCGCCGGCTGAGGCGGCGAACGCCGTGACGGCGAGCCACACGTTCGGCGCGAGAGCGGTGAGCACGAGCATCGCACCGGCGACGACGATGGCGACGAGCATCACGGGGCCGCGACCGTACCTGGCCACCAGCGGGGCGGCGATGATCGACCCCGCCAGCGCGCCGACACCGACCCCGGCCGTGACGAAGCCGATCGCCGCGACCGGCACCTCCAGAGTCCGCAGCAGGAACAGGACGCTGACCGCCTGCGCGAACGACAGCGCCGAGCCGATGAACGCGGTGAACGCGACCATGGTGCGCAGGTAGCGGTGCCGCCAGAGGTAGCGCAGCGCCGCGCTCGTCGTCACCCGCGGCGGGGCGACGGATGCCGTCTCCCCCGGCGCGGCCAGTGCGCGCGCCGCGCTCAACGGCAGGAGCATCGCCAGCGCGACGGGCACGATGTAGCCCGCAGATCCGAGCCACAGCGGGAGGGCGAGCGCGACGGCGAACAGCACGCCGGCGATCGGGGTGGCGACGAAGTTGTCGATCGCGACCTGGGCCGCCTGCATCCAGCCGTTCGCCCGGTCGAGTTGATCGCGACGCACGACCGACGGGACGACGGCGTTGGTCGCATTGTCGAAGAGGGTCTCGCCCAGGCCGAACACGAGCGTCGCGACGAACAGCGCCCACAGGCTGAGCCCGCCCGTCACGCCCAGCACCGCAAGCCACACGGCCACCAGCCCGCGGATGACGTTGGCGACAGCCATGACGTGCCGCCGGTCGAGCCGGTCGACGATCATCCCCGCCGGCAGCCCGAACACGAGCCACGGCACGAAGGCCAGGGCGCCGATCACGGAGATCAGCAGCGGATCGTCGGTCAGGGTCACCGCGACCAGCGGCACCGCCGTGCGCCCCAGCCCGTCGGCGAGGTTGCTGAACGCCGCGGCGGACCACAGCATCCGAAACCCCGCCCCCAGCGGTGCACGGGCGGTCGGCGCGGCCGTTTCGGCGGCTCCCGTCTGCGTGGTCATCGCGCCGGCACCTGCAAGGCGCGCATCGCGCACGGCTGGGCGTGCGCGCTCTGCCGTACGGCGGTGGGCAGCGGCGGGATGGCCCGCGTGCGGATGGCGTTGTTGCTCTTCATGGTGCACCTCCACGGTGGTGATGTCGGGGTGAGCGCCGCAGCTCAGCGGCTGTCGGCGGCGCCGGCGGGCAGCGGGAACACGTCGGCGCGGACGCTGATCGGGCGCACCCCCTCGCCCTTCTGGTCGCGATACCTGTCGGTGAAGTCGTCGATCACGCCCTGCAGCGCGGTCATCAGCTCGCCCAGCTGCTCGCGGTTCAGCCGCAGGGTCGCGGTGGAGATCAGGGCATCGTCGTCGGCGTGCCCCTCGGGCGCGACGAGCATGTCGCCGACGTACCGCATGAGCTGCTGGTGCCGACGGCTCAGGAACTCGGTCATGACGACCTGGGTCGCCGCCTTGCCCGACGGGGTCTTGATCGCGTCGGGGTTCGTGAACGAGATCGGCCCCTTCGGCCGCTCCCACCAGCGCTCGCGTCCGGTGCCGCGGTCGTCGACCTCGCGGATGAGGTCGTGCTTCGCGAGCGCCCGCAGGTGGTAGCTCGTCGACCCCGACGACTCCCCCGTCATCTCCGCGAGCGTGCTCGCCGTCTGGGGTCCGTACTGCGACAGGATGTCGTAGATCTGCACGCGCAGCGGGTGCGCCAGCGCGCGCAGGGCGCCGGCATCCAGCATGCGCTCGGGACGGGGCGTCTCGCCGGGCGTCCGGTCTGCGGTCTCTTCCTCGCTCATGATGCAAAGATACCTTTGCAACTACAGCATTGCAAATAATTCTTTGCAGGGATTCCTTTGCATCCGGATCCGCCTACGCTGTACGCATGACGGATGCCGCTCCCAATCCCCTCCTGGCCGCCACGACGCTCCCCTACGGGCTGCCCGACTACCGCGAGATCCAGCCCGCGCACTACCTGCCCGCGTTCGAGCAGGCCTTCGCCGCGCAGCGCCGGGAGATCACCAGCATCACGGGCGTGCGATCCGCCCCGACCTTCGAGAACACCCTCGTGCCGCTGGAGCGCTCCGGAGAGCTTCTCGGGCGGGTCTCCCGCGCCTTCTACACCGTCTCGTCGGCCGATGCGACGCCCGCGATCCAGGAGATCGAGGAGACGCTCGCGCCGCTCATGTCGGCCCATCATGACGCGATCACGCTCGATGCCGCCCTGTACGCCCGCATCGACGCCGTGCACGCGCAGCTCGACACACCCGCCCTCGCGCACCTCACACCCGAAGAGCGCTATCTCGTGCAGCGCCACCACCGCGAGCTGACCCACGCGGGCGCGGGCCTCGACGACGCGCAGAAGCAGGAGCTGACCGCGCTCAACCAGCGACTGTCGGTGCTCACGACGACGTTCGAGAAGAACCTCCTCGCCGACACGAACGACCTCGCCGTCGTCTTCGACGACGCCGCCGAGCTCGACGGGCTCACCGAGGGCGAGCTGTCGGCCGCAGCGCAGAACGCCGCAGACCGCGGGATGCCGGGCAGCTACGTCGTGACGCTGACGCTGTTCACGGGGCATCCCTACCTGTCGACCCTGACGAACCGCGAGAGCAGGCGCCGGCTGCTGGAGGCCTCGCGCAGCCGCGGCTCACGCGGCGGCGACCACGACAACCGCGACACGTTGCGCGAGATCGTCCGCCTGCGCGCGCAGCGCGCCGCACTGCTGGGGTACGACAGCCACGCCGCCTACGTCACGAGCGACGAGACCGCGGGCTCGCCCGACGCCGTGCACGCGCTCCTGCGCGAGCTGGCCGCACCCGCCGCCCGCAATGCGGGCGCCGAGCAGGCCGCCCTGGAGGCGGCCCTCCGCAAGACTCACGGCCCGGATGCCACGCTGGAGGCGCACGACTGGGCGTATTACACCGAGCAGGTGCGCAAGGCCGAGTACGACCTCGACCGCACGGCACTGCGCCCGTGGTTCGAGGCCGAGCGGGTGCTGCAGGACGGGGTGTTCCGCACGGCGACGCAGCTGTACGGGATCACCTTCGCCGAACGGGAGGATCTGCCCGCCTACCATCCCGACGCGCGCGTGTTCGAGGTGCGGAACGAAGACGGGTCGGCGCTGGGGCTGTTCGTCCTCGACCTGTACACGCGCGACACCAAGCGCGGCGGCGCATGGATGAACTCGATCGTGTCGCAGTCGCACCTGCGCGGCACGGCTCCCGTCGTCGTCAACAATCTCAATGTGCCCCAGCCCGCGCCGGGTGAGCCGACGCTCCTCACGCTCGATGAGGTCACGACGCTGTTCCACGAGTTCGGCCACGCGCTGCACGGGCTGTTCGCCACCGTCACCTACCCGCACTTCGCCGGCACGAACGTGTTCCGCGACTTCGTCGAGTTCCCGAGCCAAGTCAACGAGATGTGGATCCTCTGGCCCGAGGTGCTCACGACGTACGCGCGACACGTCGACACCGGCGCGCCGCTGCCGGCCGGCGTCGTCGAGAAGCTGCGGGCATCCGAGGTCTTCAACCAGGGCTTCGCGACCAGCGAATATCTCGCCGCGTCGTGGCTCGACCAGGCCTGGCACTCCCTGGATGCCGCCGCGGCCGACGCCGTCACCGACGTTGCGGCGTTCGAGGCCGCAGCCCTGGCCGACATCGGCCTGGACAACCCCGTGGTGCCCACCCGATACTCGTCCACCTACTTCGCGCACGTCTTCTCCGGCGGGTACAGCGCGGGGTACTACTCGTACATCTGGAGCGAGGTGCTCGACGCCGACACCGTGGAGTGGTTCACCGAGAACGGCGGCCTCACCCGTGCCAACGGCGAACGGTTCCGGCGGCGCCTGCTCGGGGTGGGCGGCTCGAAGGATCCGCTGGAGGCCTACCGCGACTTCCGCGGGCGCGACGCAGAGATCGCGCCGCTCCTGAAGCGTCGCGGCCTCGACGGCTGAGGCAAGCGATATCGATCGGATATCGATCACTCGAAAGCCCCGGAGGTGACGTCGTGACCGATGTCCTCATCCGCAACGTGTCTGAAGACGACCTGCGTCGCATCGACGCCAAGGCCGAGCGCCTGGGACTGTCGCGCAGCGAGTTCCTCCGCCGCACAATCGCACAAGAGGCTGCGCACGGACGCGACGAGCGACCGGTGACCTCGGCCGACTTCGAGCGCTTCACCCGCGTCGCAGTGGATCTTCTCGATGATGACGTCATGCGAGGCGCCTGGTCGTGAGTCGCTGGCTCAT
Source organism: Microbacterium sp. (assembly GCF_047602155.1). Classification (GTDB taxonomy): domain Bacteria; phylum Actinomycetota; class Actinomycetes; order Actinomycetales; family Microbacteriaceae; genus Microbacterium. The sequence continues at coordinate 2,805,927 of NZ_JASGHZ010000001.1, forward strand.
CGACAAGTCGGCGCTGGCTCGCATCTCGACGAGTCCGGTTACGCGCTCTTGCGACGGCGTTCCAGCACGAGCGTGGGTGCCGCGCCGTCGACGACCGCGGCGCGGGTGACGATGACCTTGGCGACGTCTTCGGTCGAGGGGATCTCGAACATGATCGGGCCGAGCACGTCTTCGAGGATCGCGCGGAGGCCGCGGGCGCCGGTCTTGCGGGCGATGGCGAGGTCGGCGATGGCGCGCAGGGCGTCGTCGTCGAACTCCAGTTCGGCGCCGTCGAGCTGGAACATGCGCTGATACTGCTTGACGAACGCGTTCTTCGGCCCGGTGAGAATCTCCATGAGCGCCGACTGGTCCAGCGGCGCCACCGAGGTCACGACCGGCAGACGGCCGATGAACTCGGGAATGAGACCGAACTTGTGCAGATCCTCGGGCTGCACCTCGCTGAACAGGTCGAGCTGGTTGCCCTTGTCCTGCAGCGTCGCGCCGAAACCGATGCCGTGCTTGCCGACGCGCGACGAGACGATGTCCTCCAGCCCGGCGAAGGCGCCGGCGACGATGAACAGGACATTGGTCGTGTCGATCTGGATGAACTCCTGGTGCGGATGCTTGCGCCCGCCCTGCGGCGGCACCGAGGCGACGGTGCCCTCCAGGATCTTCAGCAGCGCCTGCTGCACGCCCTCGCCCGACACGTCGCGCGTGATCGACGGGTTCTCGGCCTTGCGCGCGATCTTGTCGACCTCGTCGATGTAGATGATGCCGGTCTCGGCCCGCTTGACGTCGAAGTCGGCGGCCTGCAGGAGCTTCAGGAGAATGTTCTCAACGTCTTCGCCGACGTAGCCGGCCTCGGTGAGGGCCGTCGCATCGGCGACCGCGAAGGGGACGTTCAGGCGCTTGGCGAGCGTCTGCGCGAGATACGTCTTGCCGCAGCCGGTCGGGCCGAGGAGCAGAATGTTGCTCTTGGCGATCTCGACCTCTTCGGCACGCTGCTCGGCGCTCTGCAGGGTGCCGTGCGCGCGCACGCGCTTGTAGTGGTTGTAGACGGCGACCGACAGGGCCTTCTTGGCGGCATCCTGCCCGACGACGTACTCCTCGAGGAAGGCGAAAATCTCGCGCGGCTTGGGCAGGTCGAAGTCGCTGACGACGCCCTCGCCCGACTCCGCCATGCGCTCTTCGATGATCTCGTTGCACAGTTCGACGCACTCGTCGCAGATGTACACGCCGGGACCGGCGATGAGCTGCTGCACCTGCTTCTGGCTCTTGCCGCAGAAGGAGCATTTGAACAGGTCGGCGCTCTCACCGATGCGAGCCATGTGCTTCTCCTTGACGAAAGGGGCAGTTCGGGTGCCCGTTCGAGCCTAACCGCTGCCACCGACATCTCGGCGGATTGGACGCGAGTTGTGGATAGTCGGCGGCGACGCCGAGGCCCCGCCGTCGCGAACGGACGGCGGGGCCTGGGTCGGCTTACGCGGTCAGTGCGGCCGCGGGCTGGCGCTTGCGCGAAGTCAGCACCTGGTCGACGATGCCGTACTCGAGCGCCTCCGACGCCGACAGGATCTTGTCGCGGTCGATGTCCTTGTTGACCTGCTCCTGCGTGCGGTTCGTGTGCGTGGCCATCGTCTCCTCGAGCCAGGTGCGCATCCGCAGGATCTCGGCCGCCTGGATCTCGATGTCCGACGCCTGCCCGTGCCCCGACTCGCCGACGGCGGGCTGGTGCATGAGGATGCGGGCGTTCGGCAGCGCGAGCCGCTTGCCGGGGGCGCCGGCGGCGAGCAGCACCGATGCGGCGGATGCGGCCTGGCCGAGCACGACGGTCTGGATCTGCGGCGACACGTACTGCATCGTGTCGTAGATCGCCGTCATGGCGGTGAACGAGCCGCCGGGCGAGTTGATGTACATGACGATGTCGCGGTCGGGATCCTGCGACTCGAGCACGAGCAGCTGCGCCATGACGTCGTCGGCCGACGCGTCGTCGACCTGCACGCCGAGGAAGATCACGCGGTCTTCGAACAGCTTGTTGTACGGATCCTGGCGCTTGTAGCCGTAGGCGGTGCGCTCCTCGAACTGCGGGAGGATGTAGCGGGCTTCGGGCAGGTGCAACGGGTTCATGTGGGTGCTCCGGTCTTCAGTTCTCGGTCCCGCCGCCGCCGATGACGTCGGCGGCCGATTCGCGGATGTGGTCGACGAAGCCGTACGCGAGGGCCTCTTCGGCGGTGAACCAGCGGTCGCGGTCGCCGTCGGCGTTGATCTGCTCGACGGTCTTGCCGGTCTGCGCGGCGGTGATCTCGGCGAGGCGCTTCTTCATGTCGAGGATGAGCTGCGCCTGCGTCTGGATGTCGCTCGCCGTTCCGCCGAAGCCGCCGTGCGGCTGGTGCAGCAGCACACGCGCGTTGGGCGTGATGTACCGCTTGCCCTTCGTGCCGGCCGTCAGCAGCAGCTGACCCATGGATGCCGCCATCCCGATGCCCACGGTGACGATGTCGTTCGGGACGAACTGCATCGTGTCGTAGATCGCCATGCCGGCCGTGATCGAGCCGCCGGGGGAATTGACGTAGAGGTAGATGTCCTTCTCGGTGTCTTCGGCCGCGAGCAGGAGGATCTTGGCGCAGATCTCGTTCGCGTTCTCGTCGCGCACCTCTGACCCGAGCCAGATGATGCGGTCTTTCAGCAGCCTGTCGAAGACGCTCGTCGCGACAAGTGGTTCAGCCATGGATGCTCCTGATTCCGGGTTCGACTACGCCACCGAATCTACCGACGCGACGGGGGCGACCCGCCCGTGTTCGCCGTCGGCATACCTCGTCCCGCCGTTTCCGGCGGGGTCGGCACGACAAGACGCCGCCCCCGTCTCCGGAAGCGGCGTCTGGTCGTGCGCGCGTCTTACTCGGCGTCGGCCTTCTTCGCGGGCTTCTTCTTCGCCGGGGCCTTCACAGCGGGCTTCTCCTCGGCCGCGATGATGGCGTCGGCATCGGCGGCGGCATCCGCGATCTCCTGCGCCTCCTCCACGACGGCATCCTCGTCGTCGACGGCGGCGAGGCCGGACAGATCGACGGGCTTGCCGTTGGTGTCGACGACGGTGACCTTGCCGAGCGTGAGCGCGAGAGCCTTGTTGCGGGCGACCTCGCCGACCATGAGGGGCAGCTGGCCGTTCTGCTGCAGCGCGTTCACGAAGTCCTGCGGAGCCATGCCGTACTGCGCGGCCGACTGGATGAGGTACTGCGTGAGCTCGTCCTGCGAGACCTGCACGTCGTGCGCCTCGGCGAGCTTGTCGAGGATCATCTGAGTGCGGAACTGCTTCTCGCTGGCCTCGGTGACCTCGGCGCGGTGCGCGTCGTCGTCCAGGCGCCCCTCGCCCTCCAGGTGCGCGTGCACCTCGTCTTCGACGAGCTGGGCCGGCACGGGGATCTCGACGGCGTCGATGAGCGCGTCGATGAGCTTGTCGCGGGCGGCGGCGCCCTGCACGAACACCGACTGCTCGGCGACGCGCGCGGCGAGGCTGTCGCGCAGTTCGGCGATGGTGTCGAACTCGCTGGCCATCTGCGCGAAGTCGTCGTCGGCTTCCGGCAGCTCGCGCTCCTTGACCGCGACGACCGACACCGACACCTCGGCCTCGTCGCCGGCGTGGTCGCCACCGACGAGCGTGGAGCGGAACGTGGTGTCCTCGCCTGCGGTGAGGGAGTCGATGGCCTCGTCGATGCCGTCGAGCAGCTCGCCCGAGCCGACCTCGTACGACACGCCCTCGGCGCGGTCGATCTCGGTGCCGTCGATCGTCGCGACGAGGTTGAGGTCGACGAAGTCGCCCTTCGCGGCCGGACGGTCGACCGTCATCAGCGTGCCGAAGCGGCCGCGCAGGCGGTCGAGCTCGGCGTCGACGGCGGCGGCATCCGTCTCGACCGCGTCGACGGTGACGGTGACGGTGTCGAACGCCGGCAGGTCGAACTCGGGGCGCACGTCGACCTCGACCTCGACCTTCAGGTCGCCGGAGAAGTCCTTGTCGCTCGGCCAGTCGATGACCTCGGCCGACGGGCGGCCGACGGTGCGCAGCTCGTTCGCCGTGACCGCCTCGCGGTAGAAGCCGTCGAGACCCTCGCTGACGGCGTGCTCGATGACGGCGCCGCGGCCGATGCGCTGATCGATGATCGGCGCGGGCACCTTGCCCTTGCGGAAGCCGGGGATCTGCACGTCCTGAGCGATGTGCTCGTACGCGTGGCTGATGCTGGGCTTGAGCTCATCGGGGGTGACCGTGATGTGCAGCTTCACCCGGGTCGGGCCGAGCTTCTCGACGGTGCTGGTGACCATGCCTGTTGTTCTCCTCGTGTCCGCCCGCGCGCATGCGGGGGCGTGGTTTCTGGTCTGTGGGGGTGCCTCGCGGGCCGTATGTCGGGGCGACAGGATTTGAACCTGCGGCCTCCCGCTCCCAAAGCGGGCGCTCTACCAAACTGAGCTACGCCCCGGGGCGCGGGGCCGAAAACGGCCGTTGGTCAGTCTAGCCGAACGGACCTTGTAGACTTTCCGAGGCTCCGCATCCGTGCGGACTCGGGGATGTAGCTCAATGGTAGAGCCTCAGTCTTCCAAACTGATTACGCGGGTTCGATTCCCGTCATCCCCTCCACCGCCGTCATCCCCTCCACCGCCCGTCGCGAAAAACGGATATGTCGCGAAAAACGGACGTATGAGGCCGCCGGCATCCGTTTTTCGCGACTTTTCCGCTTTTCGCAGCAGCGCGGAGGCCGCGGCGGCGCCCGTGACGCAGGAGCGCGGAGCCTCAGCGCGCGTCGGCGGCTCCGGCGTGGGTCGCGGCGTGCCGGCGGTAGAGCTGCGCGTTGCGCAGGATGCCGACGCGCTCCTGCTCGGACAGCTGCCGCCGCACCTTCGCCGGGACGCCGGCGACGAGGGATCCGTCGGGAACGACGGTGCCCTCGAGCACGACCGCTCCCCCGGCCACGAGGCATCCGGCGCCGATCACGGCGCCCGACAGCACGACGCTGCCCATCCCGATGAGCGAGCCGTCGCCGATCGTGCAGCCGTGCACGACGGCATTGTGACCGACGGAGACGTCGGCGCCGATGACGACCGGGCTGTCGGCGTCGACGTGCACCGAGACGTTGTCCTGCAGATTGCTGCCCGCGCCCAGCACGATCGACGCGCTGTCGCCGCGCACCACGGCGTTGTACCAGACGCTCGATCCCTCACTCAGCACGACGTCGCCGACGATGCGCGCACCCGACGCGACGAACGCCGTCGGATGCAGCTGCGGCGTGCCCACGGGGATGGTCAGGATCGAGGCGTCGTCGGCGATCGTCATGACTCGACGATATCGCGCCACGACCGGGCGAAAGAGCGCGTGTAAGCCCAGCCTTGTCTTGCTTGCGGAATGCTCGTGGCTGAGTACCGTTGAAGATAACGCGGGGCCAACAGCCCCTCTCGAATGGAGTGATCATGACCAAGACGCAGTTGATTTCGATGACCGCAGCCGGCCCCGAGGCCTCCGCCGGCACGGCGCAGTTCCTCACCCCGGTGGTTCTCGGGTTGCAGGCGCTGGCCGTGAACGGCAAGCAGGCGCACTGGAACGTGCGCGGCGCCAACTTCATCGCCATCCACGAACTTCTCGACTCGGTGGTCGCGAACGCCCAGGGCTTCGCCGACCTCGCCGCAGAGCGCATCGTCGCCCTCGGCCTGCCGATCGACGCCCGCCTCGCGACGATCGCCGACAAGAGCGGTGCCAGCGCGGTGCCGGCCGGCTTCGCCCAGTGGCAGGACGAGATCGTCGCGATCGTCGCCGACATGGATGCCGTCATCGCCGATGTCCAGGCCGCCATCGACGGCCTCGAGGAGCTCGACCTGACGAGCCAGGACGTCGCGATCGCGATCAAGGCGGGCCTGGAGAAGGACCGCTGGTTCCTCTCCGCGCACCTCGCCGCCTGACATCACTTCGACCGAACGCCCCAGTACCCCCGCGGCCTGGGGCGTTTCGCCTCCCCGCCCCGCCCTGCCGTTCCGCGAAACCTCACAAATGTCCGCGACACGCCGTGCTGTGCCGTCAAAAGTGGGACATTTGTGAGGTTTCGCGGGTGACGGGGCGGCGGGGCGGGGTCAGGCGAGGTGGGTGAGGCGGGACTGAAGCATCGTCGCGGCGACCGCCGTCGCGCGCAGCTCGGGTCCGGTGGCGCGCAGCGGGTTGCGGTCGGCGAGCACGAGATCGGCCAGGGTGCCGGGCTCGAGCACGGCGCCCGTCGCCGACCCGCCGGCGGTGGATGCCGCGAGCGCGGTGGCGGCATCCAGCCCCTGCTCGGGCCGCCATGCCGGGCGGCCGTCGCGGGTGCGGTGCACGGCGGCGGCCATCGCCGCCCACGGGTCGAGCGGGGCCACCGGCGCGTCGGATCCGAACAGCAGGTTCGCGCCGGCGTCGGCCAGCGCGCGCAGCGGATAGGCGATCGCGGCCTGCGCGGCCCAGATGGTGTCGGTCAGGTCGCGGTCGTCGACGGCGTGTTCGGGCTGCACGCTGGCGCCCACGCCGAGCCGAGCGAACCGCGGGATGTCGGCGTGGGCGACCAGCTGCGCGTGCTCGATGACGCCCGTCGCACCGGTCACCGCGAACGCGTCGAGGGCGTGCGAGTTCGCGACGTCGCCGATGGCGTGGATGGCGCAGTCCAGTCCCCCACCCGTCGCCTGCGTCATGAGGTCGATCAGCGTCTCGGGGGCGACGGTGAGCACGCCGTGGTTGTGCGGGTCGCCGGGATACGCGTGCGAGCACGCCGCCGTGCGCGTGCCGAGCGACCCGTCGGTGATGACCTTCAACGGTCCGACCCGCACGAGCCCGCTGCCGTCGATGGCCTCGCCGCTGCGCAGCCCCTCGGCCAGTGCGCGACCCAGGTGCGGCGGGTAGATGCCGAACCGGATGCGGGTGGCCGCGAACCCGGCGGCGAGCCGCCGCGTCCACGATGCGAGGTTCCACGCCATGTCGAGGTCGACGACGCCGACGATCCCGCGGGATGCCGCCTCCCGCAGCGTCGCCGCGACCAGCCGGTCACCGACGGCGGGATCGGCGGCGTTGAGCCGACGGGAGACCTCGAACGCCGGCTCCTCGCGCAGCACCCCCGTGGTACCCGCCTCGAAGCCCTCGCGCCGCAGCGCGGCCGAGTTGAGCCAGACGCTGTGCACGTCGGCGTTGATGAGATACGTCGGCACCTCGCCGGTGGCCGCGTCGAGCACAGCGAGCGTCATCGCCTCGGCGACGTCGGGCCACAGCGCGTCGCGGAACCCCGTCCCGACGCGGCGGTCGCCTTCGCGCACGGGAGCGCGGCCCATGATCGCCGCGGCCTGCGCCGCCGTGCGTGCGGCACCGAGCGGCTCGCGCTGAGCCGCGAGAGCCCACTGCACCGTGTGCACGTGATGGTCCCACAGGCCCGGGATGAGCCAGGCGCCGTCGGCCTCGAGCACGAGGCCGCGCCGCGGCAGCGCCCCGGCCGGGGCGATGTCGGCGATGCGGCCCCCGGCGAGGTGCACGTCGACGGGCTCGTCGCCGAACGGGTCGGCGCGCCGGTCACCGACCAGCCGCGCCCCCGCGATGACGTCGACGCTCTCGCCGCGCTGTGCGTCACTGCTCACGGGTCGCCTCACGCCCCGCCCGAACGCCCCGCCGGCATCCGCGTCGGATCGAGCCCGCCGCGCGCCGCCCGGATCGCGTCGTGCGCGCGTCGCATCTCGCCGGGCAGCCTCGGGTCGGCGTAGGGGCTGTTGCCGGCATCCAGCTCGGCGATGACGCGGTCGACGACCTCGTCGGCCTTGTTCTGGCTGAGCTTGCGCTTGGCCACGACCTTCGTCGGCGTCAGCCGGAACCCGACCGTCCCGCGCTCCAGGCGTCGCACGTACTCCTCGTCGTTCGGCGGCTCCCACATGAGCCGCGGCTGCGGCAGCGCCGACTCGAATCTGGCGACCAGCCGGTCGAGCACGCGCAGGTTCTCCTCGGGGGACAGGATCTCCGGGATGCCGCTCAGATGCACCGCGACGAAGTTCCACGTCGGGACGCCGGGCTGCTCCGGCGGGTACCAGCCCGGCGAGATGTAGCCGTGCGGACCCTGCGCGATGACCACCAGCTCGTGTGCGCCCAGCCCGAGGATCGCGTCGTCGGGCTTGCCGACGTGTCCGACGACGGTGAGGTCGTCGCGGTCCTCGTCGAGCAGGACGGCGTAGTGCGACGCCATCAGCCCGTCCTCCGTGTCGCTGACGAGGGTCATCCAGGGGTTCTGGTCGAGGATGCGGCGCAGCTCGACGACGTCGGTCATCGCGAAACTCGGGTTCTGTCTCATGGGCGGCATCCCCTCACTTCTGACAGTTCGGGCACCAGTAGAGCTTGCGTGCGCCCATCTCTTCCCGCACGACCGCCGTGCCGCACACCCGGCACGGCAATCCGGCGCGGTGGTACACCCAGTGCCGGTCGTCGCGGCTGGCCATCGCGCGCCGCCAGTCGTCGGGCGAGAGGTCGTCCATCGTCATCATCTGGCCGGTCTCGATGCCGATCTGCAGCAGCCGCGCCCAGTCCCGCCAGAGGTCCCGCACGAGTTCGGCCGGCACGTCCCGGCCCGGCGTGTGGGGGTCGAGGCGGGCCCGGAACAGCAGTTCGGCGCGGTAGACGTTGCCGATGCCGCTGACGACGTTCTGATCCATGAGCAGCAATCCGATGGGCGTGGGCTTGCGCCGCACGGCCGCGACGAAACCCTCCTCCGCCTCGCGCGGGTCGTCGACGAGCGGGTCGGGCCCGAGCTTCGCGATCGTCGCCTGCACCTCGTCAGGGGTCTGCAGTTCGCACGCGGTGGGGCCGCGCAGGTCGGCGCACGTCGAGTCCGTGAGAAGCCGCAGCCGCACCTGCCCGACCACCGGTGGCGGCCACTGGTCGCCCTCGTCGGCGAGCCCGCGGGTCTGCTCGCTCATCCGCACGTGCACCCGGGTGCGCCGCGGCGCGCCAATCGACGAGAGCGAGTTCTCGCCCGCGCTGTCGTAGACGGCATCCAGCTCGGTCCCGCGCTGGTTCGTCTGTCCCATCCGCCCGTTGGCAGAGGCGATCGTGGGGTCGACGAGGATCTCGCCCGCGAAGTCCCACGCGCCGTACATGCCCAGGTGCACCCGCAGCCAGAGGTCGCCGTCGAACTCCAGGAACATCTGCTTGCCGACCGCGCGCACGCTCAGGGCCTCGCGACCGTCGATGACCGCGGCGCCCTCGGCGAAGCGCCCCTGGGGACTGGATGCCGACACGACGCGTCCGACGACGTTGCGGTCGAACTGGCGGGCGATGCGGTGGACCGAATGCCCTTCGGGCATCAGCCGGCCTCGGGGTCGATCGCGTCGGCCGACTCACCGCCGAGCGGCGCGGCCTCCGCGCGCGGGTCGGGCAGCAGCGACCCGTCGGCCTCGTAGGCCGCGAGCTGCGCGATGCGGCGCGCGTGGCGCTCCTCGCCGCTGAACGGCGTCGCGATGAAGCGGTCGATGAACCCGATCGCCTCTTCCAGCGTGTGCTGACGCGCCCCGATCGAGATGACGTTCGCGTCGTTGTGCTCGCGGGCGAGCTCGGCCGTGGAGCTGTTCCACACGAGCGCGGCGCGCACGCCGCGCACCTTGTTCGCCGCGATCTGCTCGCCGTTGCCCGAGCCGCCGAAGACCACGCCCAGGGCCGGGATGCCGGCACCCTGGTCGCGCACCACGGCCTGCGCCGCACGGATGCAGAACGCCGGATAGTCGTCGAGCGGGTCGTAGTCCACCGGCCCGTGGTCGATGACCTCGTGACCCGCCTCGGCGAGGTGATGCTGCAGCTGAGTGGAGAACTCCAGGCCGGCGTGGTCGGTCGCGATGTGGATGCGCATGACACCCATCCTAGGGATGCCGGCGGATCTCGGAACCCGGGCGCCCGGCACTCGATATGATGATTCCATCATGCCATTCACCCAGCGACAGCGCCCGCTGTACGAGGTCAAGGCGAACCTCTTCAAGGGTCTCGCGCATCCGTTGCGCATCCGCATCCTCGAACTGCTCGCGGCGAGCCCGGAGTGCAGCGTCGCCGACCTCCAGGCCGACACCGGCCTGGAGGCGTCGCACCTGTCGCAGCACCTCGCCGTGCTGCGCCGGCACCGTCTCGTGGAGTCGGAACGGCGCGCCAGCCACGTGTACTACCGCCTCGCCGACCGCCGCGTCGCGGGGCTGCTGACGTCCGCGCGCGAGCTGCTGCTGGCGCTGCTCGCCGCCGACGGCGACCTGCTGCTGGACGCACAGTCGCTGCCTGAACTGCGGGTGTCGGGGACCGCGGCGTGACGGCGGCGCGCGGGCGGGCATGGCACCGCGCGTGGGCGCACGTGCGCGACCTGCTGCCCGCCCGGTCCGACTACGCGGGCGTGCGCCGCAGCTGGCGGGGAGATCTGCTCGCCGGGCTCACGGTCGGGATCGTCGCCCTACCCCTCGCCCTCGGGTTCGGTGTCAGCGCCGGGCTCGGCGCCGAGGCGGGACTCGTCACCGCGATCGTCGCGGGCGTGCTGGCCGCCGTGTTCGGCGGGTCGAACGTGCAGGTCTCCGGGCCGACCGGGGCGATGGTCGTCGTGCTGGCGCCGATTGTCGCGACCAGCGGCGCGGGCGCGGTCGCCGCGATCACCCTCGTCGCGGGGCTCATCGTGCTCGCGGCCGGCGTGCTCGGGCTCGGGCGCGCCGTGTCGTTCATCCCCTGGCCGGTCATCGAGGGCTTCACGGTCGGCATCGGCGTCATCATCTTCCTGCAGCAGGTGCCGCAGCTGACGACCGGCCGGCACGCCACGGACCACAGCACGAACGCGCTGATCGCCGCGCTCCAGTCGATCGCCGACGCCGACCCCCGGTACGTCGCGTGGGCGGCGGGGGCCGCGCTCATCGTCGCGGCATGCATGCTGCTGGCGCCGCGCGTGCACCGGGCGGTCCCCGGGTCGCTCGTCGGCATCGTCGTCGTCACGGTGCTGGCGCTGCTCGTCCCGAACCCGCTGGTCGCGATCGGGACGCTGCCGTCTCGCCTGCCCGCGCCGTCGCTTCCTGCGCTCGACCCCGGGGCGCTGGGCGCGCTCCTGCTGCCGGCGCTCACCGTCGCCGCCCTCGCCGCGATCGAGTCGCTGCTGTCGGCGCGGGTTGCGGCATCCATGGCCGACACCGGCGTCTACGACCCCGATCGCGAGCTCGTCGGTCAGGGCGTCGCCTCGCTCGGCGCGGCGTTGTTCGGCGGCATGCCGGCCACCGGCGCCATCGCCCGCACCGCCGTCAACGTCCGCTCGGGTGCGCGCAGCCGCCTCGCCGCCGCGTTCCACGCGGTCGTGCTCCTGGCGGTCGTGCTCGCCGTGGCGGGCCCGGTCGGCACGATCCCCCTGGCCGCACTGGCCGGGGTGCTGATGGTGACGGCCGCGCGCATGGTGCACCTCGGCACGGCGCGCGCCATCCTCCGCTCCACCCGGGCCGACGCCGCCGCCTACGTCCTCACCGCGGTCATCACCGTCTCGTTCGACCTCATCGTCGCCGTCGCGATCGGGGTCGTCCTCGCCGGTGTCTTCGCGCTGCGCAGCCTCGCGCGGGCATCGGCCGTGCATCGTGAGACGGTGGCCGACGACGCATCCGACGCCGAGCCCGGCGACGAGCGGATCGCGATCATCCGCTTCGACGGCCCGCTGTTCTTCGCCGGCGCGGATCGCGTCGCAGCGCAGGTGGGCGAGGTCCGCGACGTCTCCGTCGTGATCCTGCGGATGAGCCACCTCGAGCTCGTCGACGCCACCGGCGCCCGTGCCCTCGGCGAGATCGTCCAGACGCTGGAGCGACGCGGCGTCACGGTGCTCATCAAGGGCGTGCAGCCGCGGCACGCGGATCTGTTCCGCACGGTGGGGGTGCTCGATGCGCTGCGCCATCACAAGCATCTGTTCGCCGATCTGCCGAGCGCCATCGCGCACGCCCGCAGCCACATCCGCCGCGAAGCCGGGCCGCGCACGGCGTAGGGTGGGAGGGTTGTCGTCGCCGCCAGCAGTGCGCCACGGCATCCGACGTCACCACCCCGACACACCCACGAGCAAGACACGGGAGCACCGCAGTGCCTGGAGAGAACCTCACTCGCATCGAAGCGCAGGAACGCCGCGCGACTGTCGACACGCAGTCGTACGACATCGACCTCGACCTCACGAAGGGCGCGGAGGTCTTCGGCTCCCGCACGGTCATCCGCTTCTCGGCCGTCGCGGGAGCGTCGACCTTCGTCGACCTCATCGCCCGAGAGGTCCGCGAGATCACCCTCAACGGCCGCCCGCTCGACCCCGCCACGGTCTTCGCCGATTCACGCGTCGCACTGCACGACCTCGCCGGCCAGAACGAGCTGATCGTCGACGCCGACTGCCTGTACACCAACACCGGCGAGGGCCTGCACCGCTTCGTCGACCCGGTCGACGGCGAGGTGTACCTGTACTCGCAGTTCGAGGTGCCCGACTCGCGCCGCGTGTTCGCCGTGTTCGAGCAGCCCGACCTGAAGGCGACGTTCCGGTTCACGGTGACCGCGCCCGACACCTGGAAGGTCGTCTCCAACTCCCCCACGCCCGAGCCGGTGCCGGCGGGGACGGGCACCGCGACGTGGGCGTTCGAGCCGACCCCGCGCATCTCCTCGTACATCACGGCCCTCATCGCCGGCCCCTACGAGGCGACCTTCTCCGAACTGACGAGCGCGTCGGGCCGCGTCGTCCCGCTCGGCGTCTACGGTCGCAAGAGCCTGTGGCACCACCTCGACGCCGACTACATCTTCGACAAGACCCGCGAGGGCTTCGCCTACTACGAGGCGAAGTTCCAGGTGCCGTATCCGTTCGCGAAGTACGACCAGCTCTTCGTCCCCGAGTTCAACGCGGGTGCCATGGAGAACGCCGGCGCCGTCACCTTCACCGAGACGTACGTGTTCCGCTCGAAGGTGACGGATGCCGTCAAGGAGCGCCGCGTCGTGACGATCCTGCACGAACTGGCACACATGTGGTTCGGCGACCTCGTCACGATGAAGTGGTGGAACGACCTGTGGCTCAACGAGTCGTTCGCCGAGTGGGCGTCGACGATCGCGACGGCCGAGGCCACCGAGTGGACCCAGGCGTGGACCACGTTCAACGCGATGGAGAAGACCTGGGCGTACCGGCAGGACCAGCTGCCCTCGACGCACCCGGTCGTCGCGACGATCGGCGACCTGGAGGACGTGCAGGTCAACTTCGACGGCATCACCTACGCCAAGGGCGGGTCGGTGCTCAAGCAACTGGCCGCCTGGGTCGGCATCGACGAGTTCTTCGCGGGCGTGTCGGCGTACTTCCGCAAGCACGCGTGGGGCAACACCGAGCTGAGCGACCTGCTCGTCGAGCTCGAGGCCACGAGCGGCCGGGAACTGGGCACCTGGTCGAAGAAGTGGCTGGAGACCGCGGGCGTCAACACGCTCTCCGCCGAGCTGCGGGTCGGCCCCGGCACCGCAGATGTGATCTCGCGCTTCGCCATCGTGCAGACCGCCCCGGCCGACTATCCCACGATCCGTCCGCACCGTCTGGGCGTCGGCTTCTACACCCTGGGCGAGGGCGGCCTCGTGCGCACGCACCACGTCGAGCTCGACGTCGACGGCGACCTCACCGAGGTGCCGGCACTCGTGGGGCTGACCCAGCCCGACCTCATCCTCCTCAACGACGACGATCTCGCCTACGCGAAGATCCGCCTCGACCCGCGTTCGCTGCAGACGGCGATCGACCACCTGGCCGCCATCAGCGACCCGCTGGCGCGTTCGCTCGTGTGGGGTGCCGCGTGGGACCAGACGCGGGATGCCGAGGCCTCCGCCTCGGACTACATCGACCTCGTGCTGCGCAACATCGGCGCCGAGACCGAGTCGACGACCGTGCGCACGACCCTCGCGCAGCTGCAACTCGCCGCCAACGCCTACGTCGCTCCGGAGCGGCGCGACGCGGCACGCGCCACGGTCGCCGACGGACTGTGGGCGCTCGCCCAGACCGCCGAGGCCGGCAGCGACAGCCAGCTGCAGTTCGTCACGGCGTTCGCCTCTGCGGCGGCCACGTCGGCGCAGTGGGAGCAGGTGCAGGCGCTCCGCGACGGCACCGCCGCCCTGCCGGGGCTCGACATCGACGCCGACCTCTCGTGGGCGCTGCTGGTGTCGCTGGCCGCCGGGGGCCTGGTCACCGCGGCCGACATCGACGCCGCGCTGCAGGCCGACAACACCGCCAAGGGCGGCGAGTTCGCCGCGCAGGCGAAGGCCGCGCTGCCGAGCGTCGAGGCGAAGCAGGAGTCGTGGGCCGCGCTCATCGACCGCGCCGACCTACCGAACACGCTGGTGCGCTCGGCGGCGCTCGGCTTCGTGCACCCGGCCGGCGTCGACGCGCTCGCCTCGTTCGTGCAGCCGTACTTCGACATGCTGCTGCCGATCTGGGAGTCGCGCACCTACCAGATCGCGAACTACCTCATCACGGGTCTCTACCCGGCGCCGCTGGCGTCGGCGGCGCTGCGCGACCAGACCCGCGCATGGCTGGCCGCGCACGGCGACGCACCGCCCGCGCTGCGCCGCCTCGTCGGGGAGAACCTCGCCGGCGTCGAGCGGGCACTGGCCGTGCAGGAGCGCGACGGCCAGTAGTACCCCGGTACCACGCGCACACGTGAAAGAGCCCTCTCCCGTCGGATGCGACGGGAGAAGGCTCTTGCGTAGCGTGGAGCCATGATCGTTGCAGACAACCTCAGAAAGAGCTTCGGCGCGAAACGCGCCGTCGACGGCATCAGCTTCACGGTGCAACCGGGCAAGGTGACCGGCTTTCTCGGTCCGAACGGCGCGGGAAAGTCCACCACGATGCGCATGATCGTCGGCCTCGACCGGCCGACCTCGGGCACCGTCACCGTCAACGGTGCCAGCTATGCGCGGTCGCGCTCCCCGCTGACCGAGGTCGGCGTGCTGCTGGACGCGAAGGCGGTGCACACCGGCCGCAGCGCCCGCAACCACCTGCTGGCGATGGCGGCGACCCACGGCATCCCCAAGACCCGGGTGAACGAGGTGATCGAGATCACCGGGCTCGCTTCGGTCGCCGGCAAGCGCGCCGGCGGGTTCTCGCTCGGCATGGGACAGCGCCTCGGCATCGCGGCGGCCCTCCTCGGCGACCCGCACACGCTCGTGCTCGACGAGCCGGTCAACGGCCTCGACCCCGAAGGCGTCATGTGGGTGCGCAACTTCGTCCGGCACGCCGCCGCGCACGGCAAGACGGTGCTGCTGTCGAGCCACCTGATGAGCGAGATGTCGATGACCGCCGACCACATCATCGTCCTCGGGCGCGGCCGGGTGCTCGCCGATGCGCCCGTCGACACCCTCGTCGAACAGTGGACCGGCACCACCGTGCGCGTGCGCAGCCCGCGCGCCGCCGAACTCGGCGACGCGCTGGTCGGCCCCGACGTCACCGTCACGAGCCTCGCGCCCGACCTCCTCGACGTCGTCGGGGCGGCCGCGGCATCCATCGGAGACCTCGCCGCGGCACGCGGCATCGCGCTGCACGAGCTCACGCCCGCCTCGGGGACCCTCGAAGACGCCTACCTGCGCCTCACGGGCGACGCCGTCGAGTACCGCACCACCGACTACATCGCCCAGGAGAACTCATGACCGCCCCCGCTGCTCCCGCCACCGCGGCCGCCGCGCCGCAGACCCGCTATCGGGTGTCGTTCGCGCATCTGATCGGTTCCGAGTGGATCAAGGTGCGCAGCCTCCGCTCGACGTGGTGGTCCATCGCCCTCGTGGCGGTCGTCTCGATCGGGCTCAGCCTGCTCATGGCCTCGGCGATGGCCGCCTACACCGACGCGAGCGCCACGGCGGGCACCACGGTGGCGCAGACCAATCCGCTCGCGGTGCAGGCCATCGTGTTCAGCACGGTGCTCACGCAACTGCTCGCCGTCATCGTCGGAACCATCACGGTGACCGGCGAGTACTCGACGGGCATGATCCGCTCCACACTCACGGCCGCTCCCGGACGCATCGGCGCGCTGCTCGCGAAGGCTCTCGTGGTCGGTGTGCTCCTGTTCGTGACGAGCCTCGTCGTGTTCGTCACCGCGTGGGGCGTCACCTCGGCGATCCTGCCGTACCCGCTCGATGTCAGCGACCCCGACACCTCGCTCATGCCGCTGCTGGGCGCCGTGGGCTACCTGGCACTGGTCGCGATCATGGGCGTCGGCCTCGGCTTCATCATCCGCAACGGTCCCGGAGCACTGTCGATCGGCATCGGGCTGCTGTTCGTCGCGCCGATCATCGTGGGATTCTTCCCGCGCACCGACCAGTTCGCGTGGCTGCACGACGCCGCCTCCTACCTGCCCTCCAACGCCGGGCAGTCGCTCTTTTTCGGCAGCGGGATGTCGGGCAACCCGCTCGAGACGGCCCCCGCGATCGTGACGCTCCTGGCGTGGACCGTGGTCTTCATCGGCGGCGGCATCGCGATGCTGAAAACGCGCGACGCGTAGAGTCGAGCGGATGCCGGACGCACCTGAACTCGTTGTCGGCCCGGGCCTGGCCCCGGCCGACGACGAGTTGCGTCTGCCCCGCCCGCCCGGGGTGATCCGCACGTTCTGGGCGCGGCATCCGGTGCTCACCGATGCGCTCATCGCGCTGCTCGCCCTCCTCCTGACGCTGCCGGCGCTGTTGATCGGCGTGGAGATGGTGACCGAAGACGGCGCCGCCGTCCGGGGCTGGCCGGCCGCCATCGCGACGGTGCTGTTCCTGCTGACGTGCGTCGGGCTGCTGTGGCGGCGGCGGTGGCCCGTGCTGGTGCTCGCGGCGAGCATCGTGCCCGTCGTGATGCTCGAGCCGGTCCTGTCCGAGCTCGGCAACGGCGCAGCGACGACCATCGCCGTCTATTCGGTGGCCGTCTATCGCAACACCCGCACCGCCCTGGCCGCCTCCGCCGGCGCCGTCGTCGTCGTCACCGCCGCCACCGCCGCGTGGGCGGGCGCGACCGGGGTCACCCCGACGACCTGGTCGACGCCGATCTTCACCGCCGTCACCGTGGTGATCGCCGTGCTCATCGGCATCAACGTCGGCAACCGCCGCCGGTACCTCGAGGCCCTCATCGACCGCTCCCGGCAACTGCTCATCGAGCGCGACCAGCAGGCGCAGCTCGCGGCGGCCGCCGAGCGCACCCGCATCGCGCGCGAGATGCACGACATCGTGTCGCACTCCCTCACCGTGATCATCGCCCTCGCCGACGGCGCGCAGGCCACGCGCGACCCGGAGCGTGCCCGGGCGGTCACGCAGACCATCGCCGCGACCGGGCGCGACGCCCTGCGCCAGATGCGCGGGATGCTGGGAGTGCTGCGCGCCGACGACGAATCCTCCTCCGCACCGCTGACCCCACGGCTCACGCCCCACGACGGCGCGCTGCGCGCGTCGATCGCGGCCGCCCAGGCGGCGGGCTTCCCGGTCACGCTGACGGTCACCGGGCCACCCGGCGACCTGGACGAGACGACGCGGCTCGCCCTCGCGCGCATCGTCCAGGAGGGCGTCACCAACGCCATGCGCCACTCCGAAGGGGCGACCTACATCCGGGCGGCGATCGCCTACACGCCGGATGGCGTGCGCGTCGGCGTCCGCAACGACGGCGTCCGCGGCCGGGCGGGAACCGGCGGCTACGGGCTCGCCGGCATCCGGGAACGCGTCGCCCACGCCGGCGGCACGATCCGCGTCGGTCCGCTCACGCACGAGGGGCCGGGCGGAGTCTGGGCGCTCGAGGCCGAACTGCCCGTGCGCGCGAGCGAAGGAGGCGCCGATGACTGACGGCATCCGGATTCTCATCGTCGACGACCAGAGCCTCATCCGCGTGGGGTTCCGCATGGTGCTCGAATCCGAAGACGACCTGACCGTCGTCGGCGAGGCCAGCGACGGCGACGAGGCGCTGGCAGCCGTGGTGCACCACCGTCCCGACGTCGTGCTGATGGATGTGCGCATGCCCGCCCTCGACGGCATCGAGGCCACCCGGCGCATCGTGGCGCGGCATCCGCAGGCGCGGGTGCTCGTGCTCACGACGTTCGACCTCGACGAGTACGCCTTCGGCGCGCTGGAGGCCGGCGCGAGCGGCTTTCTCCTCAAAGACGCGCAGCCGCACGAGCTCGTCGCCGCCGTGCGCGCCGTGCACCGCGGCGACGCCATGCTCTCGCCGCGGGTCACCCGCCGCCTGCTGGAGCTCGTCGGCGGGCGTCTGCCCGAGACCGCCGCCGCGCCGCCGGCCGGGATCGCGGCGCTCACCGACCGCGAGACCGACGTGTTCCGCGCCATGGGGCGCGGACGCACCAACGCCGAGATCGCGAAGGAGCTGTTCGTCAGCGAGTCGACCGTTAAGACCCACGTCGGGCGCGTGCTCGCCAAGCTCGGCGCCCGCGACCGCGTGCAGGCGGTCATCGTGGCGCACCGCCACGGCTACGCCGACCCCGAGGATCCGCCGCCGGCCCCGGAGTGACGGGTTCGGCGCGCACAAAGGCGGCGCTCGTTAGGATCGGAGCACGATGAACCTGCTCCCGTCCGACGACACCGCCGCCCCCGCCCAGTGGTCCTGGGCGTGGTGGCTGGAGATCCTGCAGGCGATGGGGTGGAAGCTGCTCGCCGTTCTGGTCATCATCGCCGTCGGCTTCGTCCTGTCGCGCCTGCTGCGCTTCGCCATCCGGCGCATCGTGAACCGCATCGTGTCGGGCGCGAAGAACAAGGCGAACGTCGAGGACACGGCGGCGCTGGAGCGCTCGCCCCTGGCGGCCATGCGCCTCGTACAGCGCACCCGCACGCTCGGGTCCATCCTGCAGAACATGGTGAACGTCGCGATCGCGACCGTCGCCGTGCTGCTGATCGTGAACGTCATCGACCAGAGCGTGCTCGGCTCGTTCGCCCTGCTGTCGGCCGCGATCGGCGCCGGCCTCGGCTTCGGCGCGCAGAACATCGTGAAAGACGTGCTGAACGGCATCTTCATCGTTGCGGAGGACCAGGTCGGCATCGGCGACGTCGTCGACCTCGGCCTGGCCACCGGCGTCGTGGAGTACGTGAGCGTGCGGATCACGCACGTGCGCGACGTCAACGGCACGCTCTGGTACGTGCGCAACGGCGAGATCACCCGCATCGGCAACATGTCGCAGGGCTGGTCGCGCGTCATCCTGGACCTCGCGGTCCCGGTCGATGTCGACATCGAGGACGTCGAGAAGACGATGCTCGACGCGGCGAGGTCGCTCACGAAGGATCCCAAGTGGCGCACGCGGGTCATCGAGCAGCCGGAGATCTGGGGGCTGGAGTCGATCACCGGCGACGCCCTCGTCATCCGGCTGGTGATGAAGACGCGCGCCGGGGCCAAGGACGACGTCGCCCGGGAACTGCGGATGCGGCTCAAGCGGGCGATGGACGATATCGGCGTCACGCTGCCGCAGATGAACAGCGTCATGCTCGCCGGGCTGGAGAGCGCGCAGCGGGTGCGCGGCGCCAATCCCCCGCGCACCAAGCCCATCAAGACGCCGCCCGTCGGCAACGGGCAGGGCGTCTGGAAGCCGAAGAAGGGCAAAACCGCGGCGGCGGAGACGGACGCGGAATCGTGACGGATGCCGCGCCCCTGAGTTCCCACGGCGAGGGCTTCTACGACGAGGTCGGCGGCCACGAGACGTTCGCCCGCCTCGTGGAGGTCTTCTACCGCGAGGTCGCGGCCGACGACGTCCTGCGCCCGATGTACCCGGAGGCCGACCTCGCGCCGGCCGCCGAGCGGCTGCGGATGTTCCTGGAGCAGTACTGGGGCGGGCCGACGACGTACGGCGAGCAGCGCGGGCATCCGCGCCTGCGCCTGCGCCACGCGCCGTTCCACATCGACCCCGATGCCCGCGACCGCTGGCTCGTGCACATGCGCACGGCGGTCGATGCGCTCCGGCTGGCGCCGCTGCACGAGGCGACGCTGTGGGACTACCTCGAACGCGCCGCGCATGCGATGGTGAACACGTTCGAGCCGAGCGGCATCGGGCCGGGCCGCCCGGCTGCGGCCGGATCGTTGCCGGTGCGTGCCGCGCCGACCCGTCACCCCCGCCCCGAGGAGAAGCCGTGACCGCCGTCCAGACCCACTCCGCCGACGTCCTCGTGATCGGGTGGGGCCTGGCCGGCCTCGTCGCGGCGAGCGAGGCGGCATCCGCCGGCCGGACCGTCGTCATCGTCGACCAGGAGCCGCGCACCAACCTCGGCGGGCAGGCGTTCTGGTCGTTCGGCGGCCTGTTCTTCATCGACTCGCCGGAACAGCGCCGGATGGGCATCCGCGACAGTTTCGATCTCGCCCGCCAGGACTGGTTCGACACCGCCGGCTTCGATCGCGACGAGGACCTCTGGCCGCGGCGCTGGGCCGAGGCCTACCTGAACTTCGCCCACGGCGAGAAGAGGGCGTGGCTGCGCGAGAAGGGCGTCGGCTTCTTCCCCGTCGTCGGCTGGGCCGAGCGCGGGGGTTACACCGCCACCGGGCCGGGCAACTCCGTGCCGCGCTTCCACATCACGTGGGGCACCGGCCCGGGACTGGTCGCGCCCTTCCAGGCCGCGGTCGAGGAGGCCGAGCGCGACGGCCGGGTGCGCGTGCTGTCCCGGCACAAGGTCACCGCGCTGACCGTCGTCGACGGCACCGTCACCGGCGCACGCGGCGACGTCCTCGCCCCTTCCGGCGCCGCCCGTGGCCGGGCCTCGTCGCGCGAGGTCGTCGGCGCGTTCGAGATCACGGCATCCGCCACCGTCGTCGCCTCGGGCGGCATCGGCGGCAACCACGACCTCGTGCGCGCGCAGTGGCCCGCCCGCCTCGGCACGCCGCCGGCGCAGCTGGTGACGGGCGTGCCGGCCTACGTCGACGGCTCGATGCAGCCCGTGTCCGCCGCCGCCGGCGCGCGGCTGATCAACGGCGACCGGATGTGGCACTACGTCGAGGGCATCCAGAACTGGGATCCGATCTGGCCGGGTCACGGCATCCGGATTCTGCCCGGTCCGTCCTCGGTGTGGCTGGATGCTACCGGCGCACGCCTGCCGGTGCCCCTGTTCCCCGGGTTCGACACGCTCGGCACGCTCGCGCACCTGCGCGCCGGCGGACACGACCACTCGTGGTTCGTGCTGTCGCAGCGGATCGTCGAGAAGGAGTTCACGCTCTCGGGCAGCGAGCAGAACCCCGACCTCACCGGGCGCGACGTGCGATTGATGCTGAAGACCCGCCTGGGCAAGGGCGCCGCAGGCCCCGTGCAGGCTTTTCTCGACCACGGCGCCGACTTCGTCGTGCGGCCCTCGCTCGACGAGCTCATCGCCGGGATGCGGGCGCTGCCCGGCGGCGACGCGCTCGACCCCGACCGCGTGCGCACGGAGATCGAGGCCCGCGACCGCGAGATCGACAACGAGTTCACCAAGGATGCCCAGATCGCCCTGCTGCGCTCGGCACGCGCCTACCGCGGCGACCGGCTGGTGCGCACCGCCGCACCGCACCGCATCCTCGATGAGGCGAACGGTCCCCTCATCGCGGTGAAGCTGCACGTGCTGACCCGCAAGTCACTCGGCGGCATCGAGACCGACCTGTCCGCTCGCGCGCTGGGGCACGACGGCCAGCCGGTGCCGGGGCTCTATGCGGCCGGCGAGGCGTCGGGGTTCGGTGGCGGCGGCGTGCACGGCTACCGGGCGCTGGAGGGCACGTTCGTCGGCGGCTGCCTCTTCTCCGGCCGCACCGCCGGGCGCGCCGCTGCCGCCGCCGTCTGATCTCCCGGCACTTCCCAGAATCGGAAAATCGTCGTGGAATCGGACGCTGGGAACTGCGGCGTCCGATTCTGCGGCAGATCTCCGATTCTGCGATCGCACGCGCGCGCGGGGCGGCCGAGACGCAGTGACTAGCCGCGTCCTCCGGTGGCGCGGACGGCGGTGAGGCCGCTGTGCACGTGCGCGCGGGTGAGCACGTGCCCGCGCGCCAGGCTCACCCGGGTCCACGGTCCGCTCCGGCGGACGGATGCCGTCTCCTCGCCGCCGATGAACCCCAGCGCGAAGGCGGCGAAGGCGACACCGCGGGGCAGGCCGAGAAGGTCCGCATCGCTGCTCCCCCACACGTCGGCGCGCACGGCCCGGACAGCCTCGTCGCCAGCACCGGCCGGCAGCGCGTGGGCGACGGCGGCGACGCCCCACTGGGCGCGCGCCGCGAGCACGGCCGCGGCGAGCCCGCCGCCGTCGACCCACCCGGCGCGCGGCGGCGCGATGCCCGCCCACGGCGCCGCGACGGCGCTCTCCGGCAGCACGAGCGCCCGCGCGTCGTCGGGCGCGGCGGCGAGGGCGGCGGCATCCACCGTCAGATCGCACTCGAGCTCCGGATCGATCCGCGCGAACCGCATGCCGAGGACGGTCGGAGTGGCTTCGAGCAGGGTCTGCGGCGACAGCAGCGCGGCCGTCAGCGCCAGGGTGCCGCGCTGCGCCCGCAGGCGCACGGCGCCATCGCCGATGCGCGCGGCCCGCCCGGCGAACGCGACGACGTCGGTCGCGGTGGCGGGGTCGGGAAACAGCAGGCGGGACGGCATCCGACCTAAACTATCAAGCGGACGGCGACGGGAGGGCATGTGAGCGACGCAGCGGATGGCGCCCCCGACCCGGTCGGCGAGATGCTCCGGGTCCTCGACCTGTCCCCCCGCGCCGCGCGGACGACCGAGGACATTTTCACGGGACATTCGCAGCCGATGCCCGGCGGTCGCGTGTTCGGCGGGCAGGTGCTCGCGCAGGCGATCATCGCCGCCGACCGGACGACGACCGACGATCGTGTGCCGCACTCGATGCACGGCTACTTCCTGCGGCCGGGCGACTCCGGCGACGGCATCACGTTCTCCGTCGATCGCATCCACGACGGCCGCTCCTTCTCCACGCGCCGCACCCAGGCGTTCCAGCAGGGCGTGCCGATCTTCTCGATGATCGCGTCGTTCGAGCGCGAGGATCCGGGGCTCGATCACCAGCTGTCGATGCCCGAGGGCGTCCTCTCGCCCGAGGAGGCGATCGCGCGTTCGGTCACCGTGTCGCAGCATCCGCTCTCCCGGCGCGTACTGTCGGCCGGCCCGATCGAGCTCGTCCACGCCGACGGCGCGATCTACGATGCCGTGCCCGACCCGCACGCGCCCGTGCAGAACGTGTGGATGCGGGTGCGCCGACCGATCGGCGACGACCCCGCGCTGCACCGGGCCGTGCTCGCGTACATGAGCGACATGACGATCCAGGAGCCGGTGCTGCGCGCGCACGGCGTGGCGTGGTCGACGCCGGGGCTGAAGCTCGCGAGCCTCGACCACGCGATGTGGTGGCACCGGCCGGCGCGGGCGGATCAATGGCTGCTCTACGCGCAGTCCTCCCCCAGCGCCCGCGGGGGTCGCGGATTGTCCACGGGTCGCATCTTCACGCGCGACGGCGAGCTGATCGCCTCGGTGGGTCAGGAGATCATGGTGCGCGTGCCGTCGGCCTCCGGCGACGTCAGCGGCGGCTGAACACGACGGGCGCGCCGAGGTACGGCGTCCACGCCGCGCGCATGCGGTCCGACAGCCGCACGGGGCGGAACGTCGCGGCGTCGACGAGCACGACGGCCGACGACGCCCGCGCGTACAGCACCTGCGGTTCGGCGCCCGCCGGGCTGTAGACCTCGTAGCAGACCTCGACGCTCGATCCGCCGAGCTTGCCGAACCACAACTGGATGTCCAGCGGCTCACGCCGGTACGGCACGGGTGCGAGGTACTCGATCTCCTGACGGGCGATGAGCGACAGGTGGCGGGCATCCGCACCCGTCTCGATCACCGCGGTCGCGGGGGCCTCCTCGCCGCCGACCGGCATCCAGAACACCCGCACGCGCGCCTCTTCGAGCAGCTTCAGCATCGTCGCGTTGTTCACGTGGTTGAACGCGTCGAGGTCGCCCCAGCGGAGGTGGATGGGGACGTGAAGGCGATCAGTCACGGGTGAGTTTGCGATAGGTCGACTTCGCAGGGTTGGCGGCATCCGCGCCGAGACGCTCGATCTTGTTGGCCTCGTACGCCTCGAAGTTGCCCTCGAACCAGTGCCACCGGTCGGGGTGCTCGTCGGTGCCCTCGTAGGCGAGGATGTGCGTCGCGATGCGGTCGAGGAACCACCGGTCGTGCGTGATGACCACGGCGCAGCCGGGGAACTCGAGCAGCGCGTTCTCCAGCGACTGCAGCGTCTCGACGTCGAGGTCGTTGGTCGGCTCGTCGAGCAGCAGCAGATTGCCGCCCTCCTTGAGGGTCAGCGCCAGGTTGAGCCGGTTGCGCTCACCACCGGAGAGGACGCCGGCCTTCTTCTGCTGGTCGGGGCCCTTGAACCCGAACTTCGAGACATATGCCCGCGACGGAATCTCGGTCTTGCCGACCGTGATGATGTCCAACCCGTCGGAGACGACCTCCCACAGCGTCTTGCTCGGGTCGATGTTGGCGCGCGACTGGTCGACGTAGCTGATCTTGACCGTCTCGCCGACCTTCAGGTCGCCGCCGTCGAGGGGCTCCAGGCCCACGATCGTCTTGAACAGCGTCGTCTTGCCGACGCCGTTGGGGCCGATGACGCCGACGATGCCGTTCGGCGGCAGGCTGAAGCTCAGCCCGTCGATGAGCGAGCGGTCGCCGAAGGCCTTCTGCAGCTTCTTCGCCTCGATGACGATGCTGCCCAGACGCGGCCCCGGCGGAATCTGGATCTCTTCGAAGTCGAGCTTGCGGGTGCGCTCGGCCTCGGCGGCCATCTCCTCGTAGCGGGCCAGACGCGCCTTCGACTTGGCCTGACGACCCTTCGCGTTGGAGCGGACCCAGTCGAGCTCCTCGGCGAGGCGCTTGGCGAGCTTCGCGTCCTTCTTGCCCTGCACCTCGAGGCGCTCGGCCTTCTTCTGCAGGTACGTCGAGTAGTTGCCCTCGTAGCCGATGAGGCGCCCGCGGTCGACCTCGGCGATCCACTCCGCGACGTTGTCGAGGAAGTACCGGTCGTGCGTGATCGCGATCACCGCGCCGGGATACTTCTGCAGATGCTGCTCGAGCCAAAGCACGCTCTCGGCGTCGAGGTGGTTGGTGGGCTCGTCGAGCAGCAGCAGGTCGGGCTTCTGGAGCAGCAGCTTCGTCAGCGCCACGCGGCGCTTCTCGCCGCCCGACAGGTTCGCGACGCCCGCATCGCCCGGGGGCGTGCGCAGAGCGTGCATGGCCTGCTCCAGCTGCGAGTCGAGATCCCACGCATCGGCGGCGTCGATCTCCTCCTGCAGGGTGCCCATCTCGGCCAGAAGAGCATCGAAGTCGGCATCCGGATCGCTCATCAGGGCGGAGATCTCGGTGAAGCGATCCACCTTCGCCTTGATCGCGATGCCCTCCTGGATGTTCTCCAGCACGGTCTTGGTGTCGTCGAGTTCGGGTTCCTGCATCAGGATGCCGACGCTGAAGCCCGGCGTGAGCTTCGCCTCGCCGTTGGACGGCGCGTCGAGCCCCGCCATGATCTTCAGGATCGTCGACTTGCCGGCGCCGTTCGGGCCGACCATGCCGATCTTCGCACCCGGGAGGAACGCCATCGTGACGTCGTCGAGGATCAGCTTCTCGCCCACCGCTTTGCGGGCACGGACCATGGAGTAGATGTATTCGGCCATAACAGGCCAAGTCTACTTGGGCGCCCGTGCGGGCTCGGCCTTCGAGACGCTCACCAGTCGATCGGGCGCGTCTGACCGATCAGGCAGGTACCGCCGGGGATCTCGTCCATCACCAGTGCCGTCGGCGTCGGGATGGACGGGCCCACCTGACCGACGAGACACTCCCCGTCCCAGCGGACGGAGAACTGAATCGAGTCGGCCTGGTTGCCCACCGTGGTGAGATCCTGCGTGACCTCCATCGCGGTCTTGTCGAATCCGGCCGCGACGAGCGCGTCGATGTACGCCCGGCCCTGGTACCGCGCATCCGTCGCCGCCACCTCGTTCATCACGGCCTCGAACAGGGGCAGGTTGTCGTCGGCCGAGCCGTCCGGCACGAGCGCCGGCCCGGTCGGGGTGGGGCTCGGAGAGACGGTGACCGTGGGGGTCGGCGTCGAAGCCGGAGCAGGCGGCGTCGCCGTGCACCCGGCCAGCGCGAGCCCGCACGCGACGAACGCCGCGGCGATCGTCGAGGCGCGGGCGGTGGCAGGCACCAGATGAGTCTATGCGCGCGATGCTGCCGCCGCGCTGTGCTCATGCCGCGAGCCGTCATCAGACGCCCGGAACCGTCAGAACGGTGTGTCGTCGGCGCGCGGCGCGTGCCAGTCCCCCGCGCCGGCAAGGACCGGCTCGCGCTCCGGCTGGGCGCTCTCGCGCGGTTCCGCGACCGCGGTCGTCGCCGGGGTCTCGCCGCCCGGGATCTCCGCGACCGCCCACCCGTCGCCGTCGACCGAGGCCTGCGGGGGCTCCGACGGGACGGCACGCGGGACGTCGCGCTGGAAGCGGGCGGTGCCGAACAACAGGTCGTGGCCGAGCGCATCGGCGTCGATGTCGGCGGACATCCCCGATTTCCCATTGGAGTCCCACGAGTTCAGCTTGAAGCGCCCGGTGACGATCACTCGTTGGCCCTTCTCGATCGAATCCAGCGCGTGCAGGGCGAGCTTGCGATACACCGAAACCCGATACCAGTTGGTGTGACAGTCGACCCAGGTGCCGTTCTCCTGGCGGCGCTGGGTCGACGCGAGGCGGAACCGGACGACGGGGACGCCGCCCGGAAGCTGCGCCTGCTCGGGAACGGTCGCCACGTTGCCGGTGACGGTGATGTAGTCGGACATGATTCGTACTCCTCTCCTGCGACCGCGGACGCGGCGCGCTTGGGCACCAAGAATGGGCCACGGCGCGTCGGCGTGGGGCGCCGGATGCCCAATCTGTGGAGAGATTCCGGAAATCGCCCGCTGGGGAGGAGGACTCGCACCGGGGTCGCGGGGATCCCCTCGGGCGATGTCGGAGGTCGCAGCTATGTTCGAATCGGAGGCGAAAATGACAACGATCACCGATATTCCGACGCCCCTCGTGCGGGGCGTCACACTCCTGCCCGTCTCGGCGCGGAGATGGCGCGTGCTCGACACTCGGGGGCGGGTGCTCGGCCACCTGCGGACCGAGGCGGTGGCCGCGGGCATCCGGTACCACGCCGAGCGATTCGAGGTCGGGGCTGCGCGGATGCGCGGCCTGGGCTCGTTCTGGAGCGCCCGCGAGGCCGTCGATTGCCTGCGGTACCTCCGATGACGACTACACGACGGCTTCGAGCAGTTCGCCGGACGGCGTCGGGGCGCCGACCCGGACGGACGGCCATACCGCTGCGAGCACGTCCACGGCGCGGCGCAGGTCGTCCACGGGGGCCGTGAACGGCACGCGCAGCCGGCGATCGAGCGCGCTGTCGACGGCGAAGCGCGATCCCGCGGAGAGGGAGACGCCGTTCTCCCGTGCCGCCAGCACGAGGCCCGAGCTGAGCGGGGCGTCGAGCTCCACCCACAGCGCGACGCCGCCGTTGACCTGTGGCACCCGCCACTGGGGCAGCTGCACGGCCAGCGCCGCGGACACCGCGTCTCGTCCTTCGCGCAGCAGGTCGGCGCGCTGCCGGAGGATGCCGGGCAGCTGCGCGATCGCGCGCACGGCGACCGCCTGCTCGAACTCGGGAGTGCCCAGGTCGCGTGCCGGCCGCATCGCGATGAGGTGCTGGATCAGCTCCGGGCTGGCGCGAATCCAGCCGACGCGCAGCCCGCCCCAGACCGTCTTGCCGAGCGAGCCCACCCGCACGACGTGGGCGGGCGCGTCGGCGAACGCCGGCATGCGCCCTCCCCCGTCGATGGCGAGCTCGCTCGTGGTCTCGTCGACGATCAGCGTCGTCCCCGCCTGGCGAGCCGCGTCGCCGAAGACCTTCTCGTCGACCGCCGTCATGCACCGCCCGGTCGGGTTCTGGAACCGGGGCATGAGGTAGGCGAGGCGAGGCGAGGTGCGTGCGAAGGCCTGCGTGGCGCGATCGAGATCCCAGCCGTCGTCGGTCGTGACCGGAATGCCGACGAGCCGCGCGCCGGCGGCCCGCAGCGCCTCGGCGGCGTGGGGGTACGTCGGCGTCTCGATCAGCGCCCGGTCGCCGCGGCGCAGGAGAGTCTCGGCAAGGAGATGGATCGCGGACTGCGCGCCGGTCGTCACCAGCACGTCGTCGGGCGACGTGGGCACCCCGAGGGACGTGTAGCGCGACGCGATCGCCTCGCGCAGCGCGAGGGAGCCGCGCAGGTCGTATCCGGCACGCGCGACGAGGGTGGCGGCATCCATCGCGGCCTCGGTCATGAGGCCGGCCAGCCCAGGCCACGCCGCCGGGCTCGCCTGCTGAAGGTCGATGGCGTCTTCGGCGACGGTCACCCGGCCCGCGTCGCGCTGCGGGCGGGGCAGCGTGACACTGCCCGAGCCGCGCAGGCTCTCGATGTGCCCGCTGTCGCGCAGGCTGCGATACGCCGCCGCCACGGTCGTGCGGCTCAGCCGCAGTGCGGCCGCCAGCTCGCGCTCGGCCGGCAGCGCCGTGCGTGCGGCAAGCCTGTTGTCGAGACAGAGCAGGCGGATGCCGTCGGCCAGGGCCTCGTAGGCCGGCTCGCGCGTGCGCCATCCGCCGAGGGCGACGGCGAGGGCACGCGCGGTGATGCGGGAATCCATGCGGCCACAATAGTGCAATTGGCCTGGTATCCAGAGTCCAATTCTGCGATTGGATGTATGCCATGCCTCTTCGTCTGGTCCAGTTGCTGATCGGCCTCGTCATGTACGGCGCCGGGTGCGGTGTCATGGTGCGCGCCGGCATCGGGCTCGACCCGTGGACGGTCTTCGCGCAGGGGCTGGAGCGGCAGACGGGCGTGGGCATCGGCTGGATCACGAACATCGTCGGCTTCCTCGTCCTGCTGCTGTGGATTCCGCTGCGGCAGAAGCCGGGCATCGGCACCGTCCTCAACATCCTGCTCGTGGGCACGAGCATGCAGGGCACGCTCGCGGTCGTGCCCGACGTGCACGGATTCGGGTATCAGCTGCTCGTGTTCGTCGTCGGAATGGTGCTCGTGGCGATCGCGTCGGGTCTCTACATCGGGGCGCGCTTCGGCCCCGGGCCGCGCGACGGACTCATGACCGGACTGCACTCACGCTTCGGCTGGCCGATCTGGGCCTGCCGGCTCGCGGTCGAGGCGACGGTGCTGCTCGCCGGATGGATGCTGGGGGGCACCGTCGGGATCGGGACGGTGCTCTTCGCGGCCGGCATCGGTCCGCTCGTGCACCTGGCGTTGCCGATCTTCGACCGGAAGGCGCATCCCGCCACGCTCGACCGCCCCGTCACGACTGCGTGACGGGCGCCGAGCACTCAGTGCTCGCGGAACTGCGGCCAGTCGCTGCCCGGAGGCAGATGCGTGTGCAACGCGCTCTTCGCGACTTCCATCGTGGGGTACGACCCGAGGCTGGCGTCGGCACCGGCGATGGTCGATACGTATCCTTCGTCGCACTTGCGGATCGTGCCGACGACCTTTCCCTCGGTGCCGTAGGCGACCCAGAGGCCGGACGATGTGGTGCTCATGATGACTCCTCTCGTCCCCGTCGACGCTACGCCGCTGCGGACGGCGGCGCCAGGGCATGGGCGTAGCCTGGGTGCGAAGTGACCGAAGATTCTCGCATAGCCGCCGCACGACGCCGCGCCCAGAGGGCAGCGCGCGCCGACGACGGGGATCCCGAAGACCGGGCAGAGCGCGGCGCCGCCGAAGCCGGCCAGGTGTCGCTGCAACTGGGGGCGATCGTGGAATCGGCGATTCAGCAGGCGATCAGGCGCGGTGACTTCGACAACCTGCCCGGAGCCGGCAAGCCGATCCCCGGGCTCGGCGACCATCACGACCCGGACTGGTGGATCCGCCGCAAGATCCAGACCGAGCAGTTGCACGGACTGGGGCCCGCGGCGCTCACGCTTCGCGTCGAGGATGCGGGGCTCAGCGATCGGCTCGACGAGCTCTCCAGCGAGCACCAGGTGCGCGAGATGCTGCACGACTTCAATCGCCGGGTGATCGAGGCCCGCCGGCAGTTGCTCGGCGGCCCGCCCGTCGTCACGCCGACCCGCGACATCGAGGGGGAAGTCGCCGCGTGGCGCGTGCGGCGGGAGCAGCGGGCCGCGCGCCAGACTCCGCCCGAGGCGGAGCCCGCCCGCAGCAGGCCACGCCCCCGCCGCACCGACCGCCCCCGTCGCACGTGAGAAACCACATCGCGCGTGAGAAACCACTTCTGCGGTGGTTTCTCACGCAGAAACTGGTTTCTCACGCGGCGTGAGGCAATGTGGGGTGGCTAACGGGGCTTGAACCCGCGACCCCCGCGACCACAACGCGGTGCTCTACCAACTGAGCTATAGCCACCATGTGCCCGTTTCCGGGCAACCAGACGATTCTATTACACCCCGGGAGCGAACGACGACACCGCGGATGCCGCCGCCTCGCGCGCCTCTTCGCTGGTCGGGCCGGGCTCGGGCACGAACACCGCCTGCCGATAGTAGGCCAGCTCGCGGATCGACTCGCGGATGTCGGCCAGTGCGCGGTGTCCGCCATCCTTCGCGGGGGCGTTGAAGTACGCGCGCGGATACCAGCGTCGCGACAGCTCCTTCACGCTCGACACGTCGACGTTGCGATAGTGCAGCCAGCGATCGACGCGCGGCATGTACTTCGCGAGGAACATCCGGTCGGTACCGATCGTGTTGCCGGCCAGCGGCGCCTTGCCCTCGGCGACGAAGCGCTGGATGTACTCGAGCGCCTCGAACTCGGCCTCCCCCAGGCTCACGCCGCCCGGAACCTCGGCGAGCAGGCCCGACGACTCGTGCATGTTCCGGACGAAGTCGTTCATGTGCGCGAGAGCCGACGCATCCGGTCTGATCACGATCTGAAAGCCCGGGTCGAGCGCGTTCAGCTCGAAGTCCGTGACGATGATCGCGATCTCGACGAGCTCGTCGACGTCGAGATCGAGCCCTGTCATCTCGCAGTCGATCCAGACGAGGCGGTCATTCTCCCCAGTAGACACCATGCGCCTCATCCTAATCAGATGAATGGACATTGCCGGCGCGACGTCGCCGGGCAAAGTCCCCCCAGGAGGATTCGAACCCCCGACCTGGCGGGTAGAAACCGCTCGCTCTGTCCACTGAGCTATGGAGGGTGACGGGAACCTCTCTACCGTACCGTGTCCGTCCGCGATGCCAGGATGGGGATATGTCCCGCACCACCGTCTTCGCCCCGGATGCTCCTGCCGCGATCGGTCCGTATGCGCACGCCGCGTCCGGTCGCGGACAGTTGTTCCTCTCCGGCCAGACACCCATCGACCCCGAAACAGGCGCTCTCGTCGACGGTGACGTCGGCGCACAGACCCGACGCGTCTTCCAGAACCTCGCCGCCGTGCTGCACGCGGGCGGCGGCAGCCTCGCTGACGTCGTCAAGGTCAACGTCTATCTGACCTCGATGACGGACTTCGCGGCGATGAACGAGGTCTACGCGGAGATGTTCTCGGAGCCGTACCCCGCGCGGACCACCGTGGCGGTGGCCGGGCTCCCCCTGGGTGCGCAGGTGGAGATCGAGGTCGTCGCCTCGCTCGACGCGTAGCGCCGGCTGCGCGGACGCACCGCGAGCGACCCGGCATCCATCCGGGGTAGCGTGGAACTCGCCCGTTTCCGCCCTCAGACGAGGTCAGCCATGCTTCCGATGGATGCCGACGAGTTCGAGACTCTCGTCAGCGACGAGCTCGACCTGTTGCCCGACGAGATGGTCGACGGTCTCGACAACGTCGTCTTCGTCGTGGAAGACCGGCCGGAAGACGGCTCGCTCGACCTCCTCGGCCTGTACGAGGGGCTCGCGCTGACCGCACGCGACCGCTACGGCATCGGCGAGCTGCCCGACCGCATCGTCGTCTACCGCGAGCCGCATCTGCACGTCTGCGAGACCGTCGACGAGCTGCGCGACGAAGTGCACACCACCCTGGTGCACGAGATCGCGCACTTCTACGGCATCGACGACGCGCGCCTGCACGACCTGGGATGGGGGTGATGGCCGTGCCGGTGGAGGTGCCGGAGCGCACCCGGCAGGAGGAGGCGATCGCCTCACGCCTCTGGCAGACCGTGGTGTGGAACGACCCGGTGAACCTGATGAACTACGTCGTGCACGTCTTCCGCAGCTATTTCGGCTTTCCGCGCGCGCAGGCGGAGCGGCTCATGCTCGCGGTGCACCACGACGGGCACGCCGTCGTCGCGGAGGGCGCGCGTGAGCAGATGGAACTGCACGCCCAGGCCATGCACGACTACGGACTCTGGGCAACCGTGCGCGAGGCACGCCCGTGACCGCGCACACCCTGCTGATGGAGCTGTCGCTGCTGGAGGCCGCACATCTGACCGAACTGGTCGCGCAGTTCACGACGCTGCTCGACGAGACGCTCGACGGCGACCCCCGCGACGACCCGGCCCTGGCCCGGCTCGTGCCGGACGCGTACGCCGACGACGACGCGGCCGCGCAGGAGTTCCGGCGGCTCACGCAGGACGACCTGCTCGACCGACGCCGCGCCGACGCCGCCGTCGTGACCACCTCGCTCCTGCGCGACGGCACCCAGCTGCGACCGCAGGACATCGCCGACGACGATGCGACGACCGCGATGGTGATCGAGCTCGACGACGGCGCGGTGTCGGCGTGGCTGCGGACGCTGGCATCGCTGCGGCTCGTGCTCGCGACGCGCCTGGGCATCGCCGACGACGATGACCACGATGGACGCGACCCGCGGTTCGGCGTCTACGACTGGCTCGGCTACCGGCTGGAAGGGCTGCTGCAGGCGCTCGAGTCCTGACGTCCGCCGCCGACGGATGCCGCGGCATCCAGGTCAGGGAACGTCGACGACGATGTCGGCCAGCGCGCGCGGGTCATCGGCCGCCAGGTGCACGTCCTCCTGCGCCGCCCAGCGCTCCCAGTGCGGCCGGTAGGTGTCGCCGTCACGCCCGAGAGCGCGGTGACGACGCGACTGCGCCGGAGACTCGAGCCACACCCGCACATCGGCGAGGGTGGCCGATGCCGGGGTCAGCACGCCGGAGCCCTCGATGATGAGCGCCGTATCGGCGGACACCGCCTCCACCTCGGCACCGTACGCATCCGCGGCCCAGTCCCACCGGTGCCACTGCGCGGTCCGCCCGGCGGCGTGCGGTTCGACGACGTCGCGCCGTGCCGCCTCCGCCCCGCGGGCGAGGCCGTCCCATCCCGGGTACAGGTCGTCGAGTGCGACGACGCGCACCGCGCCCCGCCAGCGCTCCCGCAGCATGGCCGCGAGCGTGGACTTGCCGGCGCCGGAACGGCCGTCGATCAGGACGACCGGCGCCTTCGCGCCGGGATGATCCGCGACGGCACCGAGCACCGTCGACGCTGCACCCTCGAGCGCCGCGCGGACGCCGTCAGTGCTTGAGGGCACGGACGATGCGCGAGAGCGTCCGCCCGGCGACCCAGAGGAACGGGATCGCGACCGCGACCAGCGAGATCAGGTTCGGCTCGAACCGGATGCCGTCGCCGCTGCGGATGTAGGCGCCGATCGGAATCGCGACGCCGCCGCCCCCGCCGCCGTTGTCGCCGCTCGCGTCTTCGCCGGCGCCGAAGCCCGACCACGAGAGCGCGACGGGGATGATGCGAACGCCGTCGACGTCCTGCTGTTCGCCGTAGATGCTGGTGACGCCGAAGGAGGCCGCCTGCTTGCCGAGTTCGAGTGCGAGGTTGGGCATGCTTCCACCGTAACCCGTCCGGTCACTCGTGGCGAGGGAGGCGGGGATTCGTCGGCAGCGCATTCACGTCGCGGCGCGGGCCGAGGATGCTGGCCCGGGTCACCGCTCCCCCGCCGAAGCGCTCACGGGCGCCGTCGAGGGCCGCATCGACCCGGCGCCATTCCGCGTCGTCGTCCCACAGGGCCAGCAGGCCGCCCGCGCTGCGCAGCTTCTCGGCGCGCACGCCGATCAGCCGCACCGGCTGCGCCAGCTCGATCGCCTCGAACAGGCCGATCGCGACGTCGCCGATGCGCTGGCCGACGTCGGTGGGCTCGGGCAGGGTGGCGGCGCGGGAGAGGGTCGTGAAGTCGGCGTAGCGCAGCTTCAGCGCGACGGTGCCTGCCTGCATGCCGCCGTCGCGCAACCGCGCGGCCACCCGGTCGGACAGCCGACGCAGTTCGCTGCGCAGTGTGCCGGCATCCGCGATGTCGTGGCGGAAGGTCTCCTCGTGACCGATGCTCTTCTCGATGCGCTCGGTCTCGACCTCGCGCGGGTCGATGCCGTGCGCGAGCTGCCACACCCGTTCGCCGCCGGCGGGGCCCAGCACGCGCTCGAGGACGTGCCGAGGCGAGGCGAGGATGTCGGCGACGCGACGGATGCCGCGCCCCTCGAGCGCCTCGGCCGCCTTGGGGCCGACGCCCCACAGCGCCGCTACCGGGAGCGCCGCGAGGAAGGCTGCGGTGTCGGGTTCGCTGACGATGAGGAGGCCGTCGGGCTTGCACCGGGTAGAGGCGATTTTCGCGACGTGCTTGGTGGCGGCGACGCCGACGCTGCAGACGAGTCCCGTCTCGGCGCGGACGCGGGCACGCAGCATCCGGGCGACCTGGCCCGGCGAGCCCCACAGCCGCCGGGCGCCGGAGACGTCGAGGAACGCCTCGTCGATCGACAGCGGCTCGACGAGCGGCGTGATGTCGTGGAAGATCGCCATGACCTGGCGGGACAGTGCGGCGTACCGGTCGAAGTGCGGGGGCACGACGACCGCGTTCGGGCACAGCCGCAGCGCGACCTGCACCGACATCGCCGACCGCACGCCGTAGCGGCGCGCCTCGTACGACGCGCTGGAGACGACCCCGCGTCCCTCGATGCCGCCGACGATCAGCGGCGTGCCCGCCAGCGACGGGTCGTCGAGAACCTCGACCGAGGCGTAGAAGGCATCCATGTCGACGTGCAGGATGCGGGTGCCGGTGTCGTCCGCGTCGTCAGCAGAGACGACGCGCCCCTTCCCATCACCGCGCCCCATGCGCCCATTCTCCCCCGCGCCTACGACATCCCCCCACCTCCTCCCCACCACACCTAGCCGCGAGACTGCAAGCGTGCACCGAGACTGCAGCTACCGGCTGCAGTCTCGGTGCACCACTGCAGTCTCGCGGAGTGGTGGGGGGATGCCGGGGCGGGGTCAGGCGGCGGCGCGCTCCAGGACGAGCTCGCGCACGCGGGCGGCGTCGGCCTGGCCGCGCATCGCCTTCATGACGGCGCCGATGACGGCACCCGCGGCCTGCACCTTGCCCTCGCGGATCTTCGCCAGCACGTCGGGCTGCGCCGCGAGCGCCTCGTCGATCGCCGCGATCAGCGCCCCGTCGTCGGAGACGACGGCGAGCCCGCGGGCATCCACGACCTGCTGCGGGGTGCCCTCGCCCGCGATGACGCCCTCGAGCACCTGGCGCGCGAGCTTGTCGGTGAGGGTGCCGGCGTCCACGAGCTTCTGCAGCGCCGCGACGGATGCCGCATCCACCAGCGACGACGGCTCCACGCCGTCGGCATTCGCGATGCGGCTGATCTCGCTCATCCACCACTTGCGGGCTGCGGCGGGCTGCGCGCCCGCGGCGACGGTGGCCTCGACCTCGCTCAGCAGCCCGGCGTTGACGACCCCCTGGAAGTCGATGTCGCTGAAGCCCCACTCCGCCTTCAGCCGCCGGCGGCGGGCGGCGGGCGGCTCGGGCAACGCGGCGCGCAGTTCCTCGATCAGCGCCGCCGACGGCGCCACCGGCAACAGGTCGGGCTCGGGGAAGTAACGGTAGTCGTCGGCATCCGACTTCGGGCGTCCCGGCGAGGTGCGGCCGGTGTCCTCGTGCCAGTGGCGCGTCTCCTGCGTGATCGTGCCGCCGGCCGCCAGAATCGCCGCCTGGCGCTGGATCTCGTACCGCACCGCGCGCTCGACGGAGCGCATCGAGTTGACGTTCTTCGTCTCGGTGCGGGTGCCGAGCTTCTCCTGGCCGCGCGGGCGCAGCGACACGTTGGCGTCGCAGCGCAGGTTGCCGCGCTCCATGCGCGCCTCGGAGATGCCGAGCCCGATCACGATGTCGCGGATCGTCCGCACGTAGGCCGCCGCCAGCTCCGGTGCGCGGCCCTCGGCGCCGAAGATCGGCTTCGTCACGATCTCCACGAGCGGCACGCCGGCGCGGTTGTAGTCGACGAGCGAGTACTCCGCGCCCTGGATGCGGCCGGTGGCGCCACCGACGTGGGTGAGCTTGCCGGCATCCTCCTCCATGTGCGCGCGCTCGATCGGGATGTCGTAGGTCGTCCCGTCGGGAAGCTCCACCTCGATCCGGCCCTCGAACGCGATGGGCTCGTCGTACTGCGAGATCTGATAGTTCTTGCCGAGGTCGGGGTAGAAGTAGTTCTTGCGCGCGAAGCGCGACGACGGCGCGATCGAGCAGCCGAGAGCGAGCCCCAGGCTGATCGAGTAGCGCACGGCCTGCTCGTTGACGGTCGGCAGCGAGCCAGGCAGGCCCATGTCGACGGGCGAGACGAGCGTGTTCGGCGCCGCCCCGTGGTGCTTCTCGTGCGCCGGGTTGCCCGAGCCGGAGAACATCTTCGTCTCCGTGTTGAGCTCGACGTGCACCTCGAAGCCGAGCACCGGCTCGAACAGCTCGAGGGCCCGGTCGAAGTCCATCACTGCGTCCTTTGCCATCAGCGGACCCCTTCTTCGCCCAGCGACGGGGCTCGATCGAGCAACGGCCCGCCCCACGAATCCACGAGCAGCGCCTCGGCGGCCGCTCCCACCCGGTACAGGCGCGCGTCTTCGCGGGCCGGCGCGATGAACTGGATGCCGACCGGCAGCCCGTCTTCCTCGGCCAGCCCCGACGGGATCGAGATCCCGGGGACGCCGGCGAGGTTCACCGGGATCGTCGTGACGTCGTTGAGGTACATCTGGATCGGGTCGTCGACCTTCTCGCCCAGCTTGAAGGCAGTCGTGGGCGCGGACGGCGTCGCGATGACGTCGACCTGGTCGAACGCGGCGTCGAAGTCGCGCTGGATGAGGGTGCGCACCTTCTGCGCACTGCCGTAGTAGGCGTCGTAGTATCCCGCCGACAGCGCGTAGGTGCCGAGGATGATGCGGCGCTTGACCTCGTCGCCGAACCCGGCATCGCGGGTCGCGGCCATGACGTCTTCGACGGTGCCGCCGGGCACGTCGACCCGCAGGCCGAAGCGCACAGAGTCGAACTTCGCGAGGTTGCTCGACGCCTCGGCGGGCAGGATCAGGTAGTACGCCGCGACGCCGTACTCGACATGCGGGGCGCTGATCTCGACGATCTCGGCGCCGTGCGCCTCGAGCAGCGCCAGAGCGCCACGGAAGGATGCCGACACCCCGCGCTGGAAGCCGCTGTCGGGCAGTTCCCTGATCACCCCGACGCGCAGGCCCTTCAGCACCGCGCCGTTCGCGCCCTCACGGGCGGCGGCGGCGAACGACGGCCAGACGTCCGTCAGGGAGGTCGCGTCGTGCGGGTCGTGGCCGCCGATGACGTCGTGCAGGAGCGCGGCATCCAGCACGGTGCGCGAGACCGGCCCGACCTGGTCGAGCGACGAGGCCAGCGCGATCGAGCCGAACCGGCTCACGGCGCCGTAGGTGGGCTTCACGCCGACGGTGCCGGTCACGTGCGCGGGCTGACGGATCGAGCCGCCGGTGTCGGATCCGAGCGCGAGGGGCGCCTCGAACGCGGCGACCGCCGCGGCCGAACCGCCGCCCGAGCCGCCGGGGATGCGGTCGAGATCCCACGGGTTGTGCGTCGGGCCGTACGCGGAGTGCTCGGTCGAGGAGCCCATCGCGAACTCGTCCATGTTGGTCTTGCCGAGCGGCACGAGTCCTGCCGCTCGCGAGCGGGCGACGACGGTCGCGTCGTAGGGCGACAGGAAGCCCTCGAGGATCTTCGACCCGCTCGTGGACGGCATGTCGGTCGTGACGAGCACGTCCTTGATCGCGAGCGGCACTCCGGCCAGCTCACCCAGCGCCTCGCCGGCCGCACGGCGGCGGTCGATGTCGCCGGCGACGGTGAGCGCGTGGTCGCTCACATGCAGGAAGGCGTGCACATCGCCGTCGACGGCGGCGATGCGGTCGAGGTGCGCCTGCGTCGCTTCGACGCTCGACACCTCGCCCGCTGCCAGCCGGGCGGCAAGGTCCGCGGCGTTCAGCCGGGTGAGGTCGCTCACTGCTCCTCCCCGAGGATCGCGGTGACGCGGAACCGGTTGTCCGCGGCATCCGGAGCGTTCTGCAGCACCTGCTCGACGGTGAGCATCTCGCCCACGACGTCGGGGCGGAAGACGTTCTCCAGCGCGATCGGGTGGCTCGTCGCGGGCACGTCGGGGGTCGCGACCTCCGAGACCTTCGCGATGTTGTCGACGATGACCGAGAGCTGGCCGGTCAGGCGCTGCACCTCGTCGTCGCCGAGCTGAATCCGGGCCAGCACGCCGAGATGGCGCACGAGTTCAGGGGTGATTTCAGACACCCGACGAGTCTAGCCGCGCCCCGCCCGGGCTCCTGTCCGACCGCGCAGGGACCGTCCATGGGGAGTTCTCCCCATCGTGCCGCCGTGTGATTGCGCCTAGAGTCGCAGCAGAGGGAGGTGACTCATGAGCGCACTCATACCGGTGATCCGTCAAATACGGCACGCTGTCCTGGACGGCATGGACCATGCACGCCACAAGCTCCACCGACTCACCGAGAACCTCGACCAGCATCTCGATGACATCGGAAGACAGGTCCGCGACCTCGACAAGCCAGATGCCACGCTCCACACGATCGGCAAGAACGCGAAGATCACCCGCTGGGATGCCAACGGCCGACCGATCTCTGAACGCGGCCAGATCCTCGAGGACTTCGGCAGCGGTAAGCGCGGTGACAACGCCACGGACATCGGTCACCTCGGAAACAAGGGCGACCACGGCGGCCACCTCGGCGCCCACCGCTTCTTCCGCGATACCGCCGACGAGGGCATCGTGCCGCAGGCCGGCAACCTCAACACGGGCGCGTGGCGGACCATGGAGAACGAGTGGGCCGACTGGGTCGGCAAGGGGTATCAGGTCGACTACACGATCGACGTGGTCCCGCCCGGAGCGGTGCGGCCTGATAGTTTTCAGGTCGAGTACACCATCACAGATCCTGACACCGGGAAGGTGGCGTACCGAAACTGGGCTGACTTCGACAACGCGCCCGGACAAACGTTTGATCGCGTGAAAACGCGCGACATGCCCGACCGGTAGAAGGTGAGAAATTCCGTATGTCACACAATGTCGTCGTCGATCTGGTGCGCTCGCTGATCGATCACATGCGCGGCGCACCTGCCGAGTGGGACGCCTTCGCGATCGTCATCGATTTCGACGGCGAGCGGGTCGCGGGTACACACGGCTACACATACTCTGCGGACGGTTCAACTGATCCGGTGGCCTCGAATCCTCGCCAAGTGAAACCTTACGCGCTGGCCTTCCTCGCCAGCCGGTACGCGCCCGGCGCAACACCACCCGTGGGTCTGCTGGTGCAGTTCGACCGCACGAACGGGCAGTACGAGGTGACCTTCGAAGACACCGACCGCGCACGGTGGAAGGTGACTCCGGCGAACATCGACACGATGGCCGACACCATCCGCCCGAACTTCACCGACTGAACGGGGCCGAGCTCTGGGACACCCGCGCCGCCCGCCGCTAGGCTGACTCGGTGGCCGCCCACCGTCTGAATCACCCGCACAGTCGCGTGCTGATCACGGGCATGTCCGGGACGGGCAAGACGACCGTGCTCAACGAACTGTCACGGCGCGGCCACACGACGCTCGACACCGACTACGACGGCTGGACGCTCCCCGATGGTCGATGGGACGAGCTGCGGATGTCGCTGCTGCTGTCCGCGGAGACCCGCATCGTCGTTTCGGGCACCGCCGAGAACCAGGGAACGTTCTACGACCGGTTCGAGTTCGTCGTCCTGCTGAGCGCGCCCGTGGAGACCCTCCTCGACCGGGTGCGAACCCGCGCCGGCAATCCGTACGGGAAGTCGCAGAGCGACCAGGATGCGATCCGCCGCCACGTCATCGAGGTCGAGCCGCTCCTGCGCGCCGGGGCCGATGTCGAGCTCGATGCTCGCCGCCCCGTCAACGACCTCGCCGACGAGATCGAGGCGCTGCTGCTCTCCTCTCGGCCGACATCTGCGACCCCCTGATCGTCGCCCGCAGCACTGCCCGCGAGACAGCATCCGTGCACCGAAACAGCGGATGCCGTCGGCAGTCTCGGTGCACCGATGCAGTCTCGCGGGTCAGGCCGGAGAGGGCGCGTCGAGCGCGGCGGGCCCCTGCTCGACGAGGAGGCGGAACTGCGCGGCGTCGATGATCCGCACGCCGAGTTCTTCGGCCTTGGCGAGCTTCGAACCGGCGCCGGGGCCGGCCGCGACGAAGTCGGTCTTCTTCGACACCGAGGATGCCGCCTTGCCGCCGGCGGCGATGATCGCCTCCTGGGCGCCCTCGCGCGTGTAGCCGTCGAGCGAGCCGGTCGCGACGACGGTGAGCCCTTCGAGCACTCCCCCGGCGGCGACGGCGGCACCCGGCCCCGGGTGGCCGGGGATGACCAGCTGCGCCCCGGCCGCCTCCCACCGGGCGACGATCTCCTGGTGCCAGTCGACGTCGAACCACTCCCGCAGCGAATCGGCGATGATGCCGCCCACCCTCTCCACGGCGGCCAGCTCCTCGCGGGTCGCCTCGCGGATCGCCGAGATCGAGCCGAACCACTGCGCCAAGGCGCGCGCGGCGACGGGCCCGACATGCCGGATGTTCAGCGCTACGAGGAACCGCCACAGCTCCTTCGTCTTGGCCTTCTCGAGCTCGGCGAGCAGCTCCGTCGCCGCCGACGAGAGGATGAACTCTTCGTCGCCGTCGAACGGGCCGTCCGGGTCGAAATGCGGGTCGGGCCGCGAGGCCGTCGCCTCCCGCCCCGGCAGCGGAGCCTTGCGCTGGCGCCGGAACGGCGAGCGGGTGTCCGGCATCCCGTCGTCGAGAAGGCGCACGAGGCCGGTCTCGGCGTCGCGCACGACGACATCGATCGGGAAGAGATCCTCCGCGGTCAGGTCGAACAGCCCGGCCTCGGTCACCAGCGGGGGAACCTCGGGGCGCACCGGCTGCGTCAACGCGGCCGCCGACACCTCACCGAGTCCCTCGATGTCGAGGCCGCCGCGCGAGCCGATGTGCTCGACGCGCCCGCGCACCTGTGCGGGGCAGGCGCGGGTGTTCGGGCAGCGGAGGTCGATGTCGCCCTCCTTCGACGGGCCCAACGGCGCGCCGCAGTCCGGGCAGTACGTCGGCATGACGAAGGCGCGCTCCGTCCCGTCGCGCAGTTCCACGACGGGCCCGAGCACCTCGGGGATGACGTCGCCGGCCTTGCGCAGCACGACCGTATCGCCGATCAGCACGCCCTTGGCGACGACGACCTCCTGATTGTGCAGCGTCGCCTGACGCACGACCGAACCCGCCACGCGCGCCGGTGCCATGACCGCGAACGGCGTCGCACGCCCCGTGCGGCCCACCGACACGACGATGTCGAGCAGCTTCGTGTTGACCTGTTCGGGCGGGTACTTGTACGCGATCGCCCAGCGCGGGGCACGGCTGGTCGCCCCCAGCTCGCCGTGCAGGTCGAGTTCGTCGACCTTGACGACGATGCCGTCGATCTCGTGCTCGACGTCGTGCCGGTGCGCGCCGTAGTGGTCGACGAACGCGATGACGCCGTCGATGTCGTCCGACGTGCGGAAGTAGGGGCTCGTCGGCAGCCCCCACCCGGCGAGCAGCCCGTACACCTCGCTCTGCGCGTCCACGGGAGGCGCCGGCCACGCGCCGATGCCGTGCACGAGCAGCCGCAGCGACTCCAGCCGGGCGCGTCCCGCCTCCAGCTCCAGCCCGCTCTTCTTGTCGAGCTGCTGACGCAGCCCGCCACTGGCCGCGTTGCGCGGGTTCGCGAAGGCCGGGAAGCGTCGGACGGCGCTGCGGAGGACCTTCTCCTCCTCGAGCCCGCGCGCAAGCCCCTCTGCGACGACCTGTTCGCGCAGCCGCGCCTGCAGCGCGTTGAGCGCGTCGAAGGCGGCGACAGGCAGATACACCTCCCCGCGCACCTCGACCACCTCGGGGTGACCGGTGCCGGACAGTCGCGACGGGATGCCGGGCACCTGCACCGCGTTGATCGTCACGTCCTCGCCGACCCGCCCGTCGCCCCGGGTCGCGGCAGAGGCGAGCACACCGCGCTCGTAGCGCAGGTTGATCGCGAGCCCGTCGATCTTCAGCTCCAGCAGCCACCGCACCGTCCGGCCCGCGGCGGCGTGCGCCTTGATGCACCATTCGCGCAGTTCGTCCGTGCTGAAGACGTTGTCAAGGCTCAGCATCCGCTCGGCGTGCTCGACGGGGGCGAACATCGAGTTCTCCGCCGCGCCGATCGTGAGCGTCGGCGAGTCCTGGCCCTGCACCTCGGGAAAGGCGCGTTCGACGGCCTCGAGCCGCCGCATCCACCCGTCGTAGGTGGCGTCGTCGACGAGTTCCGCGTCGCGTCCGTAGTACGCGTCGCGCGCGTCCATGATGAGGCCGGTCAGGCGCTCCGACTCGGCCCGTGCCTCATCGAGGATCTGCGGGAGGGAGTCGTCGGCATCCGTCACCCGGCCAGTCTAGGCACCGGCCACCGACACCCGCACCGGCCACCGCGCGCGATGGATCATGCGACGGGAACCGCGCTGACCGTCCGGTCGATCGTGAACTGCCCGAGCACGCGCGTGCCGTCGTAGAGCACGGCCGTCTGACCGGGGGCGACGCCGTCGAACGGCGCCTGCGGAGTGACCGTCACGACACCGTCCGCGATGACCGCGACGGCCGGCACCGGATCGGCATGCGCGCGAATCTGCACGTCGCACGCGAACTCGTCCCGCTCGGGCGCCCGCCCGGCCCAGGTGAACCGCTCGCCCGAGATGCGCGCCGTCGCGAGCGCCTCCTTCGGGCCGACGACGACCGTGTTCGACACCGGCCGCACCTCCAGCACGAACCGCGGCTTGCCGTCGGGTGCGGGAACGCCCAGCTGCAGCCCGCGGCGCTGCCCGACGGTGTAGGCGTGCGCCCCCTCGTGCGTGCCGAGCACGGCGCCGGAGCGGTCGACGATGTCGCCGGATGCCGCACCCACGCGCTCGGCGAGCCACCCGCGCGTGTCGCCGTCGGGGATGAAGCAGATGTCGTGGCTGTCGGGCTTCTGTGCGACCGACAGCCCCCGCTCGGCGGCCTCTGCCCGCACCAGCGCCTTCGACGGCGTCGCCCCGAGGGGGAAGTAGGTGTGCGCGAGCTGCGCGGCCGTCAGCACGCCGAGCACGTACGACTGGTCCTTCGCGGCATCCGAGGCCCGGTGCAGCTCTCGCCCTTCCGGCCCGTCCACGAGCGCGGCGTAGTGGCCCGTGCAGACGGCGTCGAAACCCAGCTCCAGCGCGCGCTCCAGGAGTGCGGCGAACTTGATCCTCTCGTTGCAGCGCATGCACGGATTCGGGGTGCGACCGGCGCGGTACTCGGCGACGAACTCGTCGATCACGTCGTCGCGGAAGCGCTCCGAGAAGTCCCAGACGTAGAACGGGATGCCGAGCCGGTCGGCGGCCCGGCGCGCATCCATCGCGTCCTCGATCGTGCAGCATCCGCGGCTGCCGGTGCGCAGCGTCCCGCCCGCGCGCGAGAGCGCCAGATGCACGCCGACGACGTCGTGCCCCGCCTCGACGGCCCGCGCGGCCGCGACGGCGGAGTCGACACCGCCGCTCATCGCCGCCAGGATCCGCATCGCTCCAGTCTACGAGCGGTGCGCCGACCGGGCGCCGGATG
Organism: Microbacterium sp.; assembly: GCF_047602155.1. Taxonomy (GTDB): domain Bacteria; phylum Actinomycetota; class Actinomycetes; order Actinomycetales; family Microbacteriaceae; genus Microbacterium. Next base: position 2,849,783 of record NZ_JASGHZ010000001.1, read on the forward strand.
CCGCGGCGCGCGCATGGGCCTCGGGGAGCGCGGCGAGCAGCGCGTCGATGTCGGCGTCCGTCGTCGTCCGCCCGAGCGTGATGCGCAGCACCGACCGCGCGGCGCGCTCGTCGCGGCCGAGCGCCAGCACGACGTGGGACGGTTCGGCCACCCCCGCCTGACAGGCCGACCCCGTCGACACCGCGATCCCGGCCCGGTCCAGGAGGAACAGCAGCGTCTCCCCCGCCGCGCCGGGAAACAGCACGTGCACGTTCCCGGGCAGCCGGTCGGCCGGGTCGCCGAGCAGTTCCGCCGAAGGCACCAGACGCCGGATGCCGGAAATCGCCCGATCTCGCAGCGCCACCAGCCGGAGAGCCTCGCCCTCGCGCTGCGCCGACGCCTCGACGAGCGCCGCCGCCAGCGCGGCCGCCCCCGCGACATCCGGCGTGCCCGAGCGCAGCCCGCGCTGCTGACCGCCGCCGTGGGCGAGCGCGACCGGCGCGGCGTGCCGCGACACGACGAGCGCTCCGGTGCCCGCCGGGGCACCGAACTTGTGCCCCGACAGACTCAGCGCGACGAGCCCCGTCGCGCCGACGGCCGCGCCCCGCCACCGCGCGAAGGCGACCGGCAGGTGCCCCACCGCGCCCACCGCGTCGAGGTGCAGCGCCACGCCCGCCTCCGCCGCCGCCCGCGCGAGACCGGCGGCATCCTGCACCGTCCCGATCTCGTTCGCCGCGACGAGCGCCGTCGCGAGGGCCGCTCCCGGAAGGGCCGCGGCGAAGGCGGCGACCGCGATCCGGCCGAGCCCGTCGAGGGCCACCGCGCGGATGTCGGCTCCCTGCGTTGTCAGCCAGGCCGCCGTGTCGAGCGTCGCGTGATGCTCGCCGTCGGGCAGCACGAGCGCATCCGTCCCCGCCGGACGCGCCCACCAGAGACCCTTCAGCGCGAGGTTGATGGATTCGGTGCCGCCCGAGGTGAACACGACCTCGATCGGCTCGCAGTCCAGCGCAGCGGCGAGCTGCTCGCGCGACTCCTCCAGCAGCCGGCGCGCCGCCTGGCCGGCGGCGTGCACCGACGACGCGTTGCCGACGACCCCGGACGCGGCCATCCACGCGTCGCGCGCGACGGCGCGCAGCGGGGTCGACGCGGCATGATCGAGGTAGATCGTCATGACGCTCCCGTGGGCTACGCGCGGCGGACGGGCCGACATTAACTACTGTAGAGCGCATGTGCAGTCCGCAGTCCTCCGTCGCTTTGGCGGATTCGCCGACGTTCCTCGACACCGATCTGAACGATCTCGGTGTCAGACTCGGCCCCGACGGAGCCACCCTGCGCGTGTGGTCCGAGGGCGCCTCGACCGTCGAGCTCGTCCTGTTCGATGCGACCGACCTCGACTGGATCACCTCCGTGCTGCCGCTCGTCCCCGTCGGCGGCGGCGTGTGGCAGGTGCACACGCCCGACCTGCGCCCGGGCACGCGCTACGCGCTGCGCGTCGACGGCCCGTCTGGCCCCGGTCACACGTTCAACCCCGCGAGCCTGCTGATCGACCCGTACTCGCGCGGGCTCGTGCCCGTACGTCTCGGCGAGTGGCGTTCGGTCGTCGTGGACGAAGGGTTCGACTGGCAGGGCGTCGGCCGGCCCGGCACTCCGCTGGATCACACCGTCATCTACGAGGCGCACGTCAAGGGTCTCACCAAGCGCCACCCCGACATCCCGCCCGCGCTGCACGGAACCTACGCGGGCCTGGGGCACCCGGCGATGATCGCGCACCTGCGCGGGCTCGGCGTCACGGCCGTCGAACTGCTGCCCGTGCACGCGTTCGAGACCGAGCCGCGCCTGCTGAACCAGGGGCTCAGCAACTACTGGGGCTACAACACCCTGAACTTCTTCAGCCCGCACGCGCCCTACGCGACGGCGGATGCCGTCGCCGCCGGCCCCGACGCCGTGCTGCGCGAGTTCAAGGAGATGGTGCGTTCCCTGCACGCCGCAGGCCTCGAGGTCTATCTCGACGTCGTCTACAACCACACCTCCGAGCTCGGTCTTGGCGGTCCGCGGTCGAGCTTCCGCGGGATCGACAACGGCGCGTACTACCGTCAGCACGACGACGGCGCGTACATCGACGTCACCGGATGCGGCAACTCCGTCAACACCGCGACGGATGCCGCCGCCCGCCTCGTCCTCGACTCGCTGCGCTACTGGGCGAACGAGGTGCAGATCGACGGCTTCCGGTTCGACCTCGCCGTGACCCTCGGCCGCGATGCCCAGCACTCCTACAGCCCCGACCACCCCCTGCTGCGCGCGATCGCCGACGACCCCGGGCTGGCCGACGTCAAGAAGATCGCCGAGCCGTGGGACGTGGGCATGGGCGGCTGGCAGACCGGCAACTTCGGCGACGGCTGGTCGGAGTGGAACGACCGGTATCGCGACCGCGTGCGCAACTTCTGGCTGAGCGACATCGACTACGCCCGCCGGGCGACGACGGCGCCGGTGGGCGTCGGCGGATTCGCGACCCGCCTCGCCGGATCGTCGAACACCTTCAGCGCCGAACGCGGGCCGCTGGCCAGCGTCAACTTCGTCACGTCGCACGACGGGTTCACGCTGCGCGACCTCGTCTCGTACGACGTCAAGCACAACATGGGCAACGGCGAGCAGAACCGCGACGGCGCCGACACCAACCGGTCGTTCAACCACGGCGCCGAAGGCCCCACCTCCGACGAGCAGATCCTCGCCACGCGGCGCAAGGCGATGCGCAACCTCCTCGGCACGCTGCTGCTGTCGGCCGGCATCCCGATGATCACGGCGGGCGACGAGTTCGGGCGCACGCAGCGCGGCAACAACAACGCGTACTGCCACGACTCGGCGCTCACATGGCTGAGCTGGCAGCACGCCCAGTGGCAGGAGGATCTGCACGCCCACGCCCGTCGTCTCATCCGGCTCCGCCACGACAATCCGGCCCTGCGCCCGCGTCGCTTCGCTCACGAGGTCGAAGAGGTGCCCAGCTCGTCGGTCATCGACTGGTACGACGAGCACGGCGAGACGATGTCGATCGAGCGCTGGACCAACCCGGCGCACCGCACGCTGCAGTACGTGGCGACCTCGACCCCCGAGCAGGAGGCGCCGAACCGCATCCTGCTCATCGTGCACGGCACCGAGCGCCCCATCGACGTCACCCTCCCCGTCATCCCCGGCGTGCACCGCTACGTCTCGCTGTGGTCGAGCGTGCCCGAGCGCCCCGCCGAAGACGAGCCGGTGCACGCCCCGGGCGACGTGATCGCGCTGCCGGGCACGGCGATGCATCTCTTCCGCGTCGAGTGAGACACATGCCGGGCGCGTCTGCGGTACCCCGCGGGCGCCTTCGGCGGTAGGTTCGAGACGTGGCACCGACGACGCGCACCCCTTCCCCCGTTCCTCCTGCCCCGGCGGTCCGCAGCACCGACCAGCTCCCCCTGCGGCCGAGCACCGCCTGGCAGCCCCATCCCGACACGCGCAACGGCCGCATCCCGATGGCGCTGTCGCGCCCGTCGGTGCCCGGGAACCTCTTCCGGCCGTCGGCGTTCGCCGGCGAGGCGGTGCCCTTCACGGTGACGGCCTTCCGCGAGGGCCACGACATCATCGGCGTGCACCTGCGACTTCTCTCCCCCAGCGGTGCCGAATCGCTGCACAGCCTCAGCGCCCTGCACGACGGCTTCGACCGCTGGCGGGTGCAGGTCGCTCCGCTCGAAGAAGGCGTGTGGACGTTCTGGTTCGAGGCGTTCGGCGACGACTTCGCCACGTGGGAGCACGCCGCCGACCTCAAGATCGCCGCCGGCGTCGACGCCCCGCTCATGCGCGAGATGGGCGCCCGCCTGCTGGCCGCCGCCGGTGCGGAGAAAGACCGGCCGGCCGACGAGCGCGCGGCCCTGAAGGCCGCCGCCGCGTCGCTGCGCGACGAGTCCGTGCCGGATGCCGGCGCCCTCGACATCGTGCGCGACCCGGCGATCGCGGCGTACTTCCACGCGCGGCCGGCGCAGTCGCTGCTGACCCCGGGGCCACGCCAGGAACTGCTCGTCGAGCGCGCGCGCGCCGGCGTCGGCGCCTGGTACGAGTTCTTCCCGCGGTCCGAAGGGGCAGGGCGCCGCAAGGACGGCACCGTCAAGAGCGGCACCTTCCGCACGGCCAAGGGGCGGCTGCCGGGCGTCGCCGCGATGGGATTCGACGTCCTGTATCTGCCCCCCATCCATCCCATCGGCGAGATCAACCGCAAGGGCCCGAACAACACGCTCACCACGAAGCCCGGCGACCCCGGCTCGCCGTGGGCGATCGGGTCGGCGGCGGGCGGCCACGACACCGTGCACCCCGACCTCGGCACGCTCGCCGACTTCCGCGCGTTCGTCCGCGCCGCCGCCGAGGAGGGGCTGGAGGTCGCCCTCGACTTCGCGCTGCAGGCGGCGCCCGACCACCCGTGGGTCGCGGAGCACCCGGAGTGGTTCACGACCCTGCCGGACGGGTCGATCGCCTATGCGGAGAACCCGCCGAAAAAGTATCAGGACATCTACCCGATCAACTTCGACAACGATCCCGAGGGCATCCGCGCGGAGGCGCTGCGCATCGTGCGGCACTGGATCGCGCAGGGGGTGAAGATCTTCCGCGTCGACAATCCGCACACCAAGCCCCTGCAGTTCTGGGAGTGGCTGATCTCGACGGTGAACGCGGAGCATCCCGACGTCGTCTTCCTCGCCGAGGCCTTCACCCGTCCGGCCCCGCTGCAGGGGCTCGCCCAGGGCGGATTCCAGCAGAGCTACTCGTACTTCACGTGGCGCAACACGAAGGCCGAGCTCGAGGACTTCTTCGGCTGGATCTCCGACGACACGGCCGACTTCATGCGACCGAACCTGTTCGTGAACACCCCCGACATCCTCACCGAGTACCTGCAGTACGGCGGCCGGCCGGCATACAAGATCCGTGCCGCGCTGGCAGCCACGGCGGGCGCCTCCTACGGCGTGTACGCGGGCTACGAACTCATCGAGAACGTCGCCCGGCCGGGGTCGGAAGAGAACATCGACAACGAGAAGTACGAGTACAAGTTCCGCGACTGGGATGCCGTCGCCGCCTCCGGCGCCACGATCGCCCCCTACCTCACGCGTCTCAACGAGATCCGCCGCGCGCACCCCGCGCTGCGCCAGCTGCGCGGCCTCACGATCCACTGGAGCGACGACGACGCCATCCTCGTCTACGTCAAGCATCTGCCGGCATCCCTGTCCGAAACGGGTCACTCCGACACGATCATCATCGTCGCCAATGTCGATCCGCACTCGATGCGCCAGACGACCGTGCACATCGACAGCAGCGTCTTCGGCATCCCTCCCGGCGAGGACTACCGGGTCGAGGATCTCATCACGGGCGAGAGCTGGACCTGGAACCAAGACAACTACGTCCGGCTCGACGCCTTCGTCGAACCCGTCCACATCCTCCACGTCAAGGAGACCCGATGAGCACCATCCCCGACCACATCCTCGACGCGGTCGCCACCGGGTCGTACCACGCGCCGCACGACGTTCTCGGTGCGCATCAGGATGCCGACGGCACCTGGGTCGTCCGGGCGCGGCGCCCCATGGCCCGCACCGTCACGGCGGTGTTCGACGACGGCGACGAGCTGTCGCTGACGCACGTGCGCTCGGGCGTGTGGGAGGGGCGCACGACCCACCAGCCGCGCGCCTACGAGCTCGTCGCGTCGTACGACGGCGCACCCGACTACCGCGCCGACGACCCCTACCGCCACCTGCCGTCGCTCGGCGAGATCGACCGTCATCTCATCGCCGAGGGCCGCCACGAGCAGCTCTGGCAGGTGCTCGGCGCCCACGTGCGGCACTACGCCGGCGTCGACGGCGTCTCGTTCGCCGTGTGGGCTCCCAACGCCCAGGCCGTGCGCGTGGTCGGCGACTTCAACTCGTGGGACGGCCAGGGCACGGCGATGCGCAGCCTCGGCTCCAGCGGCGTCTGGGAGCTGTTCGTGCCCGGGCTCGGCGCGGGGGTCACGTACAAGTACGAGATCCTGACCCGGTACGGGGACTGGATTTTCAAGGCCGACCCCATGGCCCAGTGGGCGGAGGTGCCGCCGGCGACGGGCTCGGTCGTCACCGAGAGCTCCCACACGTGGGGGGACGAGGCCTGGATGTCCGCCCGCGCGCAGCGCGACGTTCTGACGCACCCGATGTCGACCTACGAACTGCACCTCGGCTCGTGGCGGCCGGGGCTCGGCTACCGCGACGCCGCCGACCCGCTCATCGACTACCTCACCGAGACCGGCTACACCCACGTCGAGTTCCTGCCGCTGGCCGAGCACCCCTTCGGCGGCTCCTGGGGCTACCAGGTGTCGGGGTACTACGCGCCGACGAGCCGCTTCGGCACGCCCGACGACCTGCGTTACCTCATCGACCGGCTGCACCAGGCCGGGTTCGGGGTCATCATGGACTGGGTTCCCGGCCACTTCCCGAAAGACGCGTTCGCGCTGGCCCGCTTCGACGGCGACGCGCTCTACGAGCACCCCGATCCGCGGCGCGGCGAACACAAGGACTGGGGCACCCTCATCTTCGACTACGGCCGCAACGAGGTGCGCAACTTCCTCGTCGCGAACGCCCTGTACTGGCTCGAAGAGTTCCACGTCGACGGACTGCGGGTCGACGCCGTCGCCTCGATGCTCTACCTCGACTACTCGCGCGAGGCGGGCGAGTGGGAGCCGAACATCCACGGCGGCCGCGAGAACCTCGAAGCCATCCGCTTCCTGCAGGAGGTCAATGCGACCGCCTACAAGCGCTACCCGGGCATCGCGATGATCGCCGAGGAGTCCACCAGCTTCCCGGGCGTGACGGCGCCCACGAGCGCCGGCGGCCTCGGGTTCGGCCTGAAGTGGAACATGGGCTGGATGAACGACTCGCTCGAGTACATCAAGCGCGACCCGATGTACCGCTCGCATCACGAGGGCGAGCTGTCGTTCTCGTTCGTCTACGCCTTCAGCGAGAACTTCGTGCTGCCGATCAGCCACGACGAGGTGGTGCACGGCAAGGGGTCGCTGTTCGCGCGGATGCCGGGCGACCACTGGCAGAAGCTCGCCAACATGCGCGCCTTCCTCGCCTACATGTGGGGTCACCCCGGCAAGCAGTTGCTGTTCATGGGGCAGGACTTCGGCCAGCTGTCGGAGTGGTCGGAGGGCCGCGAGCTCGACTGGTGGCTGCTCGACCAGCCCTCGCACCGCGAACTGCTCGGCTTCGTCGGGGCGCTCAACCGCACGTATCGCGACAACTCGCCGCTGTGGTCACGCGACAGCGACGGCAGCGCGTTCGGCCGGCTCGGTGCGCCGACCTGGAACCCCAACGTCATCGCGTTCGCCCGGCACGACCATCACGGCAACACCGTCGTGGTCGTCTGCAACTTCTCCGGCGTGCCGATCCACGACCATCCGCTCGACCTGCCGGCATCCGGGGAGTGGACCGAGCTGCTCAACTCCGATGCCAGCGCCTACGGCGGCTCGGGCGTCGGCAACTTCGGCACGGTGCACGCCGACGAAAGCGGCCGCGCCACGCTGGTGCTCCCGCCGCTCGGCGTGCTCTGGCTCGGCCACCGCGCCGCCTGACCCGCCCGCCGCGCTCCCCCCGCCCGCCGCACCGCCCCGCCCGCCGCTCCCCGCCCCGCCGCCGCTCCCCCCGCCCCGTTCGCTGAGAAACCACATCCTGCGTGAGAAACCACAGCTGAAGTGGTTTCTCACGCGCGATGTGGTTTCTCGCGGGGCGCGAGGGGGCGGGCGGGGGCGCGCGGGGCGGGATGCCGGTTAGAACAGCAGCGACGCGAGGCGGGTGCGGGCGCGGGCGACGCGAGGGTCGGCGTCGCCGACGAGGGCGAACAGCTCGAGCAGACGCTCGCGCACGGGGCCACGCTGGTCGGCCGGCAACACCGCGAACAGGTCGAGCAGGCGCCCGAAGGCGTCGTCGACGTGCCCGCCGGCGAGGTCGAGGTCGGCGACGGCGAACTGCGCCGCGGCATCGAGGGGAGCCGCCGCCGCGGCATCGCGCGCCTGCTGCGGGTCGAGATCCTGCACGCGCAGCAGCAGCCGCACCTGGCCGAGGCCGGCACGCGCCTGCTCGTCGCGGGGGTTCTCCGCGAGCGCCGCCTCGTACGCCGTGACCGCGCGGGCGTAGTCGCCCGCCTCGATCGCGTCGAACGCTTCCTGATGGTGCGGCGGCAGCGCGGGCTCGGCATCCGTCTCGGCGGCGTCGGCTCCGTCCACGGGCACGGTGCCCGTGACGCCGTGCTGCGCGGCGAGCTGCAGCAGCTGGTCGAACACGTCGCGCACCTGCTGCTCGGGAACGGCGCCGGTGAACAGCGGCACGGGCTGACCGGCGATCAGAGCGACGACCATCGGGATCGACTGCGCGCGGAAGCCCTGCGCGAGCTGCGGGTTCGCATCGACGTCGACCTTCGCGAGCACGACGCGGCCGGCGAGCTCGGTGACGACCTTCTCGAGGATCGGGCTCAGCTGCTTGCAGGGGCCGCACCACTGCGCCCACAGATCGACGACGACCGGCACACTGCGCGACAGCTCGAGCACCTGGCCGAACGTCTCGTCCGTGGCGTCAAACACGAGCGAGACGCCGGATGCCGCCTCGGCCGGCGCGGGAGCGGCGGCGCGCGACCGCAGCGCGGAGAGGTCGACGGCGCCGCGCAGGACGGCACCGGAGGTCGGGTCGGTCACTACGGGACCACCTTCGCGTCGAGGACGGAACTGGAAAAGCCGAGCAGCTGGATGCGCTTGTTCGAGCTCTGCGCGGGAACGAAGAAGAACAGCTGGTCGGCGAAGGTCGTCGTGAACCCGGTCGCCGACTGCGTCACTCCCGACAGCGTCTGCACGATGGGGTTGGTGTCGACCTTGATGACGGCATCCGGATCGGTCGGTGTGACGGTGTCGCTGTCTGTGACGGTGACGACGACGATCGCGCCCGAGTCGAGTGTCGCGAGGGAGATCGGCGCTGCGTCGCCCGCGGCGGCCGAGAAGGCCATCTGCCCGGTCTGGGCGCCGGTCTCGTTGAACGCCGCCAGCCGGTCGGCCCGGCTCGTGGCCACGAGCGCACGGAAGGGGTCGTCGTCGGCGTCGAACAGGCTCGCATACTCGCTGTCGTCGCCGTTGGTGAGGATGTCGGCGTACGCGCCCGCCAGCTGGTTCGGGGCGAGGGCGAGGAACGGCGAGTCGGGGTCGATCGCGATGGCGCCGACGGACGGCGGCGCGAGGTTCAGGGCGGGCCCGCCGGCCAGCTCGGCGATCGCATTGGCCTTGTATGGCGACCAGGGATCCTCCTGCGTCACGCTAAGGATCACATCCGCGGTGGAGGCGCCGGTGCCCACCACCGCGAAGAAGGTGCGCGGCCAGCCGTCGAACGCCTCCGGCAGGATGATGCTCACCGGCGAGCTGGGGATGGCGGCAAGCGGCGTGTGATCTGCGACGTCGCGCAGCTTGTAGTCGGTGACGCGCGTGGCGAGCGCGGTGCCCGACAGGCGCACGGCCGCCGCCGCCGGGTCCTTCGCCTCGTCGGCCGCGGCGACCTGCTCCGACACACGCGCGAGGATGCGCTCGGCCTGACTCTGGGTGACGGCCGGGCTGCCCTGGTCGTCGGGCACGATGACCGTCGCCGACGGCGTCGGGGTCGACGTGCCGGCCAACTGCGGCCAGGCATCGGCCGAGCATCCCGCGAACAGCAGCGCCGAGACCGCGACGGCGGGCACGGCGACCACCGCGCGCCGTCCCCGCGAAAGCTGCCGCCGCGTCGGGGCGGCCGAGATGACGCCCTTGTCCGCTTCCTCGACGGACAGGTCGATCGGCTCGGTCGCCGGCAGCGGCAGCCCCTTGCGGCGCGGGCCGCGCGCGCGGCGTGCGTGGCGCACCCCGAGGAAGTAGAGCACCAGCCCGGCCAGCAGCATGAGGCAGCCGCCCACGATGAGCGGGCCGGCCCAGGGCGTCGTGGCGCCGGTCGGCCAGGTGACGCTCACGTTGTGCGGCGCGGGCGCGACGCCGTCTGTCGCGACCAGCAGGCTCATGTCCTCGGGCAGCTGGAGCGGGGTGATCAGCACGTCGTCCTGCTGGAACTCGTCGAGCCACAGGTCGGATCCGATCGGGCTGAGCGGCGTCGCCTCGGTGGTGGCATCGGTCTGGCCGGTGCCGTCGGTCTGCGCCACCGGCGGGTTCTCCGCGGCCACCGCGGTCGACGTCAGTCCGTCGTCGCCGGTGGTGACCCAGGTGTAGTCGGATGCCGTCAGCCACGCCTTCAGATCGGACGTCCGGCCGTACGCCGCGAAGATCGTCCCGTCTTCCTGCACGCGCAGCGTCTGCGCGCCGTCGTGACGGTTCAGCACGGCACCGTCGATGAGGACATACGGCGCATCCCCCGTCACCGAGAGGGACTCGCTCTGCGTCTTCGGACCCTGAAAGACGGTCCGCTGTGCGATACCAGCGCCGATCATGACGGCGGCGAGCACGAAGGCCACCACGGCCCAGACGAAACGCACGAACGACACCTCTCCACACTGCGATTCGGGCTCGCAGTACACACACTCGACATCCCAGACTAGCGAAACGACCTGAATGTCGCCCGGGAGGGCACGTCGTATCCCGCCCCGAGGTCGCCCCTGCGTATCCTGGCATCACACCGACACGCCTCAGCACAGGGAGCACCGTGAAGATCCAGCATCCATTCCGGACGGCGCTGGTCGCGACGCTCGGCGTCGGCGTCGGCATCCTGCTCATCACGAGCGTGCAGAGCCTGTCGACGATTCTCCTCTACGTCGGCACGGCGCTGTTCCTCGCACTCGGGCTCGACCCGATGGTGAGCTGGCTCGTGGGCCGCGGGCTGCCGCGGTGGGCGGCGCTCCTTGTGACCTTCGTCGCCGTGCTCGCCGTCTTCGTCGGCATCATCCTCATCGTCATCCCCGTGCTCGTCGGGCAGATCGCGCAGCTGATCACGCAGATCCAGAAGCTCGTACAGAGTGCGATCGACGGAGACTGGAACCCGGTGGATGCCGTCAGCGAGTGGCTGCACGGCACCTTCCCCGCCCTCGACGTCGACAAGGTCTTCACGGCGATCTCCGACTGGTACGAATCGCTCGACCTCGGCCAGCTCGGCGGGGCGGCCGGCGGCGCGATCCTCGGCATCGGCGCCGGGATCGTCAGCGGCTTCACCGGGGCGATCATCGTGCTGATCCTGACGATCTACTTCACCGCCTCCACCCCGTCGCTGAAGGCCTCGGTGTATCAGCTGGTGCCGGCCTCGAAGCGGGCGCGCTTCATCGATCTCGCCGAGCAGATCACCGCTTCCGTCGGCTACTACGTCATGGGCCAGGTCACGCTCGGCGTCATCAACGGCGTGCTCAGCGCGATCTTCCTGACGATCATCAAGGCGCCCTTCCCCGCCGTCCTCGCGGTCATCGCGTTCTTCTTCTCGCTCATCCCGCTCGTGGGCACCCTCACCGGTTCGGCCATCATCGTGCTGGTGTGCCTCACCCCCGGTCTGGGGTCGCTGCTGACCGCCCTCGTGGCGCTCATCTGGTACGTGGTCTACATGCAGATCGAGGCGTACCTGCTCTCTCCCCGCATCATGAACCGCGCCGTCTCGGTGCCGGGTGCCGTCGTCGTCATCGCCGCCCTCGCCGGCGGCTCGCTCCTGGGCCTGCTCGGCGCGCTCATCGCGATCCCGGTGGCGGCGAGCATCCTCATCATCTACCGCCAAGTGATCATCCCCCGCCAGAACGAGCTCTGACGACTGCGCACCGGCGGCGCGCGCCGCACCACCCACTTCGGTCGCGGCAATCTGCGCGTGATGGATGCCGACACCCACAGATCGCCGCGACTGAACACGGAACCGCGGACCTTGCACACAGGGGTGGAACGCTCGCGGAAGAACTCCGCGGTGATCGCCGCGGCCGCCTCCGGCGACGGCGCCATCAGGCACGCCACCCCTCCACTACCATCCCCGGCCCCACCTGACTCAACCAGAGAGCCCGGACAGGCTCGCGATGCCGTCCCGCGGCAACAGTTGCGCGTCCATCCACTGCCCCGCGATCGAGAACACCCCCATGATCGACGTCCCCGCGCCATTGCCAGTGACCAGCGCATGCCCCTGCAACGACGGGTACGCGAACGTGTTCCCCGACCCGCCCGGCTTCACCATCCCGCCACCGCGCCAGACACACCGTGACCCACCACAACTCGCAGCAGAGGCCCGGGTATCGGCGCAGACGGATGCCGCATCAGCCGAGCGGTAGACGTAGATCATTCGCATGCCGAGATTGAGCCATGAGTCTGTGCCCGCCGACCTGTTCCACAGCCCGGAGTACGCCTCCTCCCCGAACGTCAGCAACCGCCCGATCCCTCGCAGGTCTCCATTGACGCGCCCGATCGAGTCTTCAGACGGCACGGGCACGCCCACCACCACGGCCGGATGTCGGCGACAAGTTCGGCTCGCAGAATCGCATTCTGCTCGAGGCAGTCCAGCGTTCGCCGTGTCTGCACTGTGCGGTGCTGGTCATGCTGCCCCCGGGGACATGAGTTCATCGCCGTCGATGACGACCTTGACACCGCGGAGCGCGCGTAGCGCGTCCATCGAGTCGATCGACGTCACCGCTGACAACGTCAGCTCGCGTAGCCCGGTCGCCGTCGCAAGTGCCGCGGTGCCTCTGAGTTCGCGGATGCCGTCCAATCGCAGAACGCGCAATCTCTTGATGTGCGCAACCGCCGTCAGATCCAATGTACGCGGGCCATCGATCGACAGTTCACGCAAGCTGGCGGCACCTTCAAAGGCGGTGAGAGACTCGAGTTCGGTCGCGCCGAAAAGGATGACGGACTCCACGGTGGGAGGGATGCGGCCCAGTCTCCCGTCCGTGGCCGGGTCGAAACAGACTTCCCGTAGGCGCGGCAAGGTGAGGACCGATTCCCGGCCGTGAAGGGCCCCTCGTAGAAGCGGAGATTTTTCAACGCTGACAGATCCACATCTCCGGCTCCAGTGGACAGGAGCGAGAGTTGAGTGAGACTGGTCAGCGTCGCGATCCTCGCCGGATCGACCCGGCCGTGAATCCACAGGGCGCGTAGTTCCGGCAGACTGTTGAGAAATGCGAGGTCGCGGTGTTCTCGCGGGATTCGCCGCAAAGCCAGCCCCAGCCCGTCACCGGCGATCTGGGCCATCTCTTCGGGGGTGGGAATGCGGCCGTCGAATTCGGCAAGCGGCGGCCCGCCGTCGACAATCGGGCGCGATAGCACGAGGCGGTCGCGAGGACGCCGAGGGGATCTTCGATCGTTACGGGCTAAAGGCCCAGCGGTGCGCGAACCGGATACATCCACAGTTCTGCCTCGTCGGAAGTTGACCCAGCCCGCAGAGATGAAGATCCCAACGCTCACGACGAATGTGAGCGCCACCCTCTCCCATCCGTACCCCATCGCCAGGACGTAGACAGGGACGCCAAGTGCAACGTACGGGTACGGTCGCACCAAAAGCCAACGCAAGAACCTCACTTCGCCGACCGCCAACGGTCGACGCGCACAGTCATGGTGTAACCGACGAATAGCGCGCTATCTGCCCAGCTGTACACGGTTGCGAAGCGATTGGTCATTCTTTGCACAGTGTTGGCCACGGCAGTATAGGTGTTCTGGATAGCCGTCCTTGCAGCAGCGCGCACTGCAGGCGGAACCCGCAGTCCACTGAGAGCGTTTGCTGCCTTCGTAACGCCAACGGCCGATATCACCCTCGCGGCAACTCTGCCGAGAGCTCCCACCCCACCTCCGATCAGTAGCGGCGCCGCAGCTCCGAGCGCACCATCCACGTCGTTATTGGCGAGCCGAACTGTGGCCCGCACAACAGTGATTCCAATACTGACACCAGCGCACAGGGCACAGCCAAAGAGCCCCGCAACGGCGAGCACGCCCGCAGTAACATCGGCGATCTCGTCGATGAGCGCCCAATCAAGCTCGTCTCGTCCCGTGAGGTCGTTTTTCCCGATGGGGTCGGTGGGCCAGACGTAGTCGTTGTCGACGCCGCCTTCGACGGGGTCCACGCTGGTGAACCTGCCCAACACCGGCACATACACGCGGGCGCCCATCTCCACGACCAGCGTCGCCCCGGCCGTGTCTGCGACCTTCAACGCACCCTGATGCCACCCCGACCTGTCGCCTGCCACCTGATCATCCGCCGCGACCGTACCAATCGCCCGCGTCGCCGCATCCAGCGGCTGCCCAAACGGGTCGAACAACAACACCCCCGTGATCGATGTGGCCGCCCCGTCGCCGGTGACCAGCGCATGCCCCTGCAACGACGGGTACGAGAACGTGTTCCCCGACCCGCCCAACGCCACCGTCACCCCACCGGGCAACACCACCGACCGCGACACCGTCCCACCCGTGCTCTGCGCCCACGCCAGATCCGACGACCCCGCATGCAGAAACCGGGTCTGCACCGCCGCGGATCCCGGCTGCGTCACCGTCCGCGACACCACCCGACCCGACACATCCCGCCCGATCACCACCGTCGCATCATCCGCCGTGGACGGCGTGCCCACCCCGTACGTGGTGCCCACATGACGATTCGCCGAGTCGTAGACGAACACCATGTCGCCCAGCCGGGTCAGGTTCCCCCGCGCGTCGTAACCGATCTCCGCCGCACTCAACCCGTCCGCGACCGTGTTCGCCCCCGCCACCGGGTTCGTCACCGCCACCGGGTTCGTCACCGTCGACGACGTCAACCGGTCCGCCCAGTCGTAGCAATACGACGTCGACGTCGTCACCGAGGTCGACGACCCCGCCGGAGTGAACACGTCGACCATCCCGGTCCGGTTGCCCGACGCACCGGCGGCGGTGTCCACTCCACACTTCGAGCTCAATCGGATGGATGCCATCGCGCGCCAGGCTATCCGCGTGGTCTCAGCCCTGATCCACCGTGGTGGTTGGGTTGTGGACCGCGTGGCGTGAAGTGAAATGTCCTTCTGGTCTGGGAAAATGTTGATTGTCTAGATCAATGTTCCGCAGTCCGGAAGGACATCTCGTAAGTGAAAGCATCTCACGGTATCGCTCCGGTGTTCGATGACCGGAACCTCGTGTCGCACGCGGGCCTGGTACCGGTGCTGGAGCTGGCCGAGAAAGCGGGCCTGACCGAGCTGGTCGAAGCGTCCTCGACGCTTCCGGCGGCGAGCGTGGCGATCAAGGTCCGCACGATCCTCGGCGGGATGCTCGCCGGGGCGGACAGCATCGACGATCTTGGCGTGCTGCGCTCTGGGGCGACGGCCCGGGTGCTCGGGCAGGTGCGGGCGCCGTCGACGATCGGCACGTTCCTGCGCTCGTTCACCCATGGTCACGTCCTGCAGTTCGGGAAGGTTAACCGGGTTCTGTTGCGTCGCCTGTTGGGCGAGGTTCCCGCGTTGTCAGGGACGGAGGGCGGGCTGGTGTTGGTGGACATGGACGACACGATCCGTGAGGTCCACGGTTACCAGAAGCAGGCCGCCGCGTTCGGATACTCCGGGGTCCGCGGGCTGAACGCACTGGTCGTGACGATCACAGGGCAAGACGCGGCCCCGCTGGTCGCGGAGGCGTCGCTGCGGCGCGGGAACGTCCGCTCCGGCGACAACGCCGCCCACCACCTCGCCCGCGCGCTGACGACGGTGAGGGAGACAATGCCGCGGCGGCGGGTTCTGACCCGGGCGGACTCGGCGTTCTGCACCCACGAGAACGTGACCGCCGCGGCCCGAGGCGGGGCGTGGTACTCGTTCACGATCCCGCAATGGCGCACCGTGCAGGCCGCGATCGCGGGCATCCGCGAAGACGCATGGACGAAGATCAAATACACGAACGCGGTCCGCGACGAGGACACCGGCGAATGGATCAGCGACGCCGAGGTCGCCGAGGCTCCGTTCACCGCGTTCGTGTCCCGACCCAAAGACGAGCACATCGCCTGCCGGCTGATCGTGCGCCGCGTCAAGCGCCTGAACGTCAACGCCGCGCAGGGGCAGGAGACGCTGTTCGACACCTGGCGGTATCACGCGTTCATCACCAACAGCGACCTCGACCAGATCGAGGCGGACAAGCTCCACCGCGGTCACGCGATCATCGAGCAGGTCATCGCCGAGCTCAAGAGCGGCCCACTCGCTCATCTGCCCTCCGGGAAGTTCACCGCGAACCACGCCTGGCTCCAGCTCGCAGTCATCGCTCACAACCTCTCTCGCGCCGCAGCCACTGCCGCCGGCCTCGGCAGAGCACGCATGGCGACGCTACAGCGCACCATCATCAGCACCCCCGCAAGACTCGCCTCGACAGGGCGGCGGCTCGTGATGCACCTGCCCACGCACTGGCCCTGGGCGCCAGCATGGGCGCTGCTCTGGGCGACCGCGACCGACCCGCCACGCACGGCAACGCCCTGACCACCCAGCCCATGACGGGCGCGACCGGAGCCGAAGTGGAAGAGCCAGAGCACCAGCTGGCAGCACCCGCACGCCCACAAAGGCCACCACTGAACCAACACCAGAGTCCCACCCCGTCAAAACCGACACGGTGGATCAGGGCTCAGAGCGGCCAAGCGCTTCATCTTGCCGACTTGCGACGTTCATCGAGGTAGTCGCGAAGCCTGTTCAACATGCGGTTCCTGGCGCCCATTCCGAAGACGAATGCATCGATTCCCGTCGGCCTGATCTGCCACCACACCTCATCACCATCCGTTCCCCACGCGTCCAGAAACTCGACCGCTTCGTACTGGGGATCCCCCGCACCGCGGGACCATCGTTCATGCAGCATTCTGAGCACGACCAGCAGCCATCTCTGACGGGCAGGTGACCCAACAAGCACCTTGACGTCGAGACCCTCGAGGATCAACCTATCCACGTCCGAATATTCATCGGGCAGAAGGTATGAAAGCGAACGCTGGGTCGTTGACTGTCGATACCCTGCAACACCACGCATTGTTTCTATACGTACGATCCAGTCAGAGGAAAGCAGACCTAGAAAGTAGCCGAATCTCAAGTCAGCCAGAGTCAGCGTACGCAGATCGAGCACCTTCAAAGGGTCAAAACTTATACCGCCGACTATGTCAAGCGAGGAGATCATGCGGTCGAACGCGCGAGCATCAACGGGATCGATCATCGTGCCCGCTCAAACAGAGAATGGACCAGGTAACCGCGCCCGACGACCCAGTTCTGAGTCCCTGCATATCCATTCACAGTAGCGCGCACCGTCACACTCAAGCCCACGGTATTTGTCCGCAGCGCCACTACGGGACGGACGGCTCCCTGGGTAAGAATGCGTGGCTGAACCCACGCGCCGATTCGGTGAAATGGGTCAAACTTGGTAACAGCGCTACCTAGTGGCGCTGCCCTTGCAATGACGCGCGATGCAGCGGCCCGGATCCCGGTAGTGATGCCGCCGCCGCCGACTGCTCCGAGTTCTGCGCTCAGTGCCAGCCCTCCAACGCTGAACCTGTCTGACCACCCGTCGCGGGCGAGATACGCGGCGGCGCCTGCGGCGACGCCGATCGCTGCTGCGCCGACGACCCCGCACACCACGGTTGCTGCACAAGCGATAGCGCCGGCGATCCCAGCAACAACTGTGAGCCCTTCAAGCCATCCACGCCATTCTTCTGCCATCCCGGTGAGGTCGTTTTTCCCGATGGGGTCGGTGGGCCAGACGTAGTCGTTGTCGACGCCGCCTTCGACCGGGTCCACGCTGGTGAACCTGCCCAGGGCCGGCACATACGCGCGGGTACCCATCTCCACGATCAGCGTCACCCCCGCCGTGTCGGCGACCTTCAACGCACCCTGACAAAGAGTCGACATCGACACGCACCTCACACTGCTCCGAACATCACGCCGGATGCCGGTCGCGATACGCCGTCTTGACGAATTTCACGAGCGTTGGCAGAACTCGTTTTGCATTGAGGTCGGCGAGAAGGTCGGCCCGCAGAGACGGATCCCCCTCGAGCCCCTCCAGAATCGTACGACGATCCTGGCTATCCCAATCCAGACCCGCTTCAGACGCCGCTTCCAGATCCCGCCGGGCAGTCATGAGATCCTCAAGCAGCAAGTCCAGGATCACCACGTCGAAGTACGCTCGCAACTCTCCTGCCTCGACCGCGCGTCGCAAGACTCGCTTCGCGTCCTCCACGCGAGCCTGCGCTACATAGACATCGCTGAGTTGCCAACCGCTCGCCGGGTTCAACCGGGCTGCGTGAGAAAGGCGCTTCTCCGCCTCCGCGACGCGCCCCTCCTCCAGATCTAGCATGCCGAGATTGACCAGCAGGCTCACGTGGTCGGGGAACAACGGCAACGCCGCCTCATAGTCACGCCGCGCCGCGACCGGATCACCTGCCTCCTCGTATGCCAGCCCGCGCCACGCCAGCGCCTCGGGATCACGGTCGACGACCGCACTGTACGCCGCAATCGCGCCCTGCCAATCATCCTGCTCCCCGCGCACAAGCCCCAGGTTGAGCCAAATCCAGACTCCCGCATCCGCGAGCGCCACAGCCTGCTCCAACAGAACCTGCGCTGCCACCAGGTCACCGTTCTCGTACTCGATGTAGGCGCGATCGGCAAGGTCATCAGCCGCCGAGGCAGTTTCCGACGTTTGGTCGTCCCGTTCGCCGTGCCGCGCACTCACCGGAGCCTCCTTCACTCCTCGTCCTTCGGTCTTGAGCAACCCCAGTCCCAGAGCTGACGTACTCCGTAGAAGCGACTTGTCGCGATCACTGCAACAGGGGTAAAGATCGCGATCGTCAGCAGCCGCTGCCACCACTCGAACGGTTGGATGCCGCCCAGGAGCACGCAGACGATGCAAGCCAGCCCAGAACTAGACGAGAAGAATCTGCAAAGTCGGGTCTTCACTAGACTGCCCTCCAGCCCAACAAGTTCGCCACTCGCGTACCACCGTAGGTGATCGTCGAGGCGGCAGTGTACAACGTCGCCGCAACTGCGACGTGCTGAGCGCCGCCGATACGCAGCCCCCAGCTTGCCGCGTGTTGGCTACTAAATTCACTTCGGGCTGCCTTCTTCTCGGCTTTGGTTATGCCAGGGAGGTTCCGGAACTTGATCCCCTCCCTGAACGCATTCCCCGATGCAGTGATCGTTCGTGTCACGAGCCGGCCCGCACCGGCCGAAGCGATATCGAGTACGCCCATTAGCGCCCCCTGAACATCGCCCGCGATCGCCTTCTGGATCGTACGCACGCCGGTAATGGCAAGCGACGCTCCCAGGCAGACGGCACAACCAAACATGCCAGCTATCCCGAGTACGAACGCCGCATCGTCCGCGACCGCGCCCCAGTCGACGCCGCCACTTGCGTCGCACCAGATGAGGCAGCGCCCGGTGAGGTCGTTTTTCCCGATGGGGTCGGTGGGCCAGACGTAGTCGTTGTCGACGCCGCCTTCGACGGGGTCCACGCTGGTGAACCTGCCCAACACCGGCACATACACGCGGGCGCCCGTCTCCACGACCAGCGTCGCCCCGGCCGTGTCTGCGACCTTCAACGCACCCTGATGCCACCCCGACCTGTCGCCTGCCACCTGATCATCCGCCGCGACCGTACCAATCGCCCGCGTCGCCGCATCCAGCGGCTGCCCAAACGGGTCGAACAACAACACCCCCGTGATCGATGTGGCCGCCCCGTCGCCGGTGACCAGCGCATGCCCCTGCAACGACGGGTACGAGAACGTGTTCCCCGACCCGCCCAACGCCACCGTCACCCCACCGGGCAACACCACCGACCGCGACACCGTCCCACCCGTGCTCTGCGCCCACGCCAGATCCGACGACCCCGCATGCAGAAACCGCGTCTGCACCGCCGCGGATCCCGGCTGCGTCACCGTCCGCGACACCACCCGACCCGAGGCATCCCGCCCGATCACGACTGTCGCATCATCCGCCGTGGACGGCGATGCGCCCAGACTGCGACCGGGTCGCCCTGTCGGTGATGCCCGTCGCAGATGGGAAGGTCCACTGCTGCTCCACGAGCCGTCCGGCACCGTCGCGGACCACCGCCGCCAGTTGCGACCCGCCCAGGTACGCCACTGACGCGAGCTCCTGCTGGCCCGTGTACGACACGGCGGCCAGCACATCGTTTCCGTTCATGACCTCCGTGAGCTTCCCATCGACGCCACCGAAACGCTTTCTCCCGATTCGCCCGCTCCACCAGGTCTCGTGCCGGTCGCGTCACGGGTCACGACGACCCGTCCGTGCACAGGTCTCCTCGTCTTGCTCATGCCCGCGTCGCTCGGTTACGGGGTGGCGTGGTCTGCGAAGGCGCGGCGGAGTTGCCGTTTGTTGAGGAACAGCTTGTCCAGTGCGGCCCTCACGTTCTGTGCGACCTCGGTGTTGGGGGTGATCAGCACGACCTGTTCAGCCTCGGAATCGAATTGGACCAGCCGGGTCGACACCCACTCCGGGTGAGTCTTCCCGAGGTATGCGGAGATGACGTCCTCAATGTCGCCGGAATACACCTCCGCGTCCTCGTCGCCGAGCTGTCCGGCCAGCCAGTCGAAGGCAGTGAACGCGACCTCCACGACCTCTTCGCCCGCACGAATCTCGAACGGGCTCTGCTTCGGCTGGGGCGGCGCTTTCGCGTACCAGCGGGGTTTGGACGCCGCGGCTTCCGCGAACTCCGGGGTAAACGCTTTACCACTTCCGCTGAAGACCTCCACGGGCACGGTCAGAAGCGCATTGAGGTCATCGATCTCGGCCACATAGTTGAACTCCAACCACTCCAACCGGGGACACGCACGCAACGCCTCCACGCCACGCACCCTGCGGGTGCGGAAGATCCTCAGCTTGGTCAGTTCCGACAACCCCGCAAGGTACGACAGGTCAAGTTCTGCCGCACCGTCCAACGCAAGGTACTCAAGCGCGGGCACCTGTTCCAGAACCCGCAGATCGATTCTCGACAGCTCGAGGACCAGTTCCGTCACCGTCGGAGACACCACCAACGGCTCCCGCAACGCGAACCGGCGCCCTCCCGGCATAGACATGACGGAGAAGCTCTCCAACTGCGGCGCACGCCCAGCCGAAACCATCGCCGGACCGCACACACCCGCCTCCCTCAAGTTCGTCAGATGAGACAGGTCAACCTCGTGCTGGGTGGAGGCCACAGTCAGCAACATTGCGCTGGTCATGTGTGCGACCAGCTCGACGTTGTCGTGCTCGTCCATCACCGCGCGGCAATCCAGGCTGCTCAACCGGGCAAGGCCTGCATCCCCGAGTCGCGCGTAGTCGAACCAGACCCCGTAGGGGATGTAGATGCCCATCCCGAGCTCCGCAGCCTGACGTACCTGCTCCCAGGTCGGCTCCAGCCCCGCCCACTCGGGAGGAAGTTCCAGCTTCGGCGGCAACGCGCCGTCGAGCATGTAGTGCGGGTACCAACACGAGTAGGGCACGAGGTCCTCTGGAACCCCCCACCTCCGCAACTCCTCGACCTCATCATCAGTCCAGTCCCACCACTCACCCATCTCGCGCTCCCTACCGACAGAACCTTGTGCTCACCGCAGTTTGTTTCGGATCATCCCGCTGCTACCCCCAGCCAGCATTCCGCCCACGCCACCCCGACCCCCACCCCCGGAGCTTCCACCGACAGAGGTCTTGTTCGTTGGCGCAGCCACCTTGAACTCTGGGGATACCCCTGCGACCGCATTGATCGCATTCCTACTGCGCGGATCTCTAATCCCGTCCTTGTTGTAGACGCTGTGGATTACCCCTTGCTCGACCATACGGACCCTGCCGGATACTGGCATCCAGGCGACGTACTGAAGATACAGTTGCATCCGGCCCACCGTCGAGGCGCCGCGTCCATGCTGAAACAGGCGCTGACGAATATCTCCACTCATCCCGACGTACATCCCGCCGCCCTTGAAGTACAGGACATAAACCCCTTGGACACCTGGCGGAACGGGATTCTCCCAGTCGTCATTCTCGAACTCGCCGGTGAGGTCGGCTGATCCGATGGGGTCGGTGGGCCAGACGTAGTCGTTGTCGACGCCGCCTTCGACGGGGTCCACGCTGGTGAACCTGCCCAACACCGGCACATACACGCGGGCGCCCATCTCCACGACCAGCGTCGCCCCGGCCGTGTCTGCGACCTTCAACGCACCCTGATGCCACCCCGACCTGTCGCCAGCCACCTGATCATCCGCCGTGACCGTGCCGATCGCCCGCGTCGCCGGATCCAGCGGCTGCCCGAACGGGTCGAACAGCAACACCCCCGCGATCGACGTGGCCGCCCCATCACCGGTGACCAGCGCATGCCCCTGCAACGACGGGTACGAGAACGTGTTCCCCGACCCGCCCAACGTCACCGTCACCCCACCGGGCAGCACCACCGACCGGGACACCGTCCCACCCGTGCTCTGCGCCCACGCCAGATCCGACGACCCCGCATGCAAGAACCGGGTCTGCACCGCCGCCGACCCCGCCGGCGTCACCGTCCGCGACACCACCCGACCCGACACATCCCGCCCGATCACCACCGTCGCATCATCCACCGTCGACGGCGTCCCCACCCCGTAGGTGGTGCCCACATGACGATTCGCCGAGTCATAGACGAACGCCATGTCACCGAGCCGGGTCAGATTCCCCCGCGCGTCGTAGCCGATCTCCGCCGCGCTCAACCCGTCCGCGACCGTGTTCGCCCCCGCCACCGGGTTCGTCACCGCCGACGACGTCAACCGATCCGCCCAGTCATAGCAATACGACGTCGACGTCGTCACCGAGGTCGACGACCCCGCCGGAGTGAACACGTCGACCATCCCGGTCCGGTTGCCCGACGCCCCGGCGGCCGGGTTCACCCCACACCCGCCCGAAGCCGCGAACTGATACGTCAGCTGGTGCCCCGGAATGGCCGCCGACACCAACCGGCCCGCCGCGTCGTACGTGTGCGTCGACGTCCAGCTCGACGAACCACGCGTGACCTGTTCCTGCACGATGCGCCCCGACTGCGACCGGATCGCACTGTCGGTAATGCCCGTCGCCGACGGGAAGGTCCACTGCTGCTCCACACGCCGCCCGGCACCGTCGCGGACCACCGCCGCCAGCTGCGACCCGCCCAGATACCCCACCGACGCGAGCTCCTGCTGACCCGTGAACGACACGGCGGCCAGCACATCGTCTCCGTCCTTGACCTCCGTCAGCTTCCCATCGACATCGTACGAAAACGACATCACCGACGCTGCCCCGCCCGCGGGCATCGTCGTCGACGACACCAACCGGCCGGTGAGACTCTGATAGGCGTTCACCGTCACCGTGTCCCACACATCGACGTATTGCACGACCCGGCCCAGCAGGTCGGTGGTCGTGGTCACCGTCGACCCATTCGGCGAACCGGCCACCGCACCGTCCGACACCGTCAGCGTCGACTGCCCCGTCGCCGACACCGCGTAGCCGGTGACCACGGTGCGCGTGCTCACTCCCGCAGGCCCCGCGATCGTCTGCTGCGTCACGCGGCCGCGCGCGTCGTACGTCGTGCACGACCACTCGGTGTCGCCCGAGACCTTGGTCCCCACCGTGCGGCCCCAGGTGTCGTACGCGAACTCGGTGACCACCGGCGACCCGGTCGCGGGAGTCGGTCCCGTGATCGACTTGACGAACCCGAACTGTCTCGTACCAGCCGGAATGTCACAGACGTTCGGAGCGGTCGCCGTGTCACTGTAGTACGCCGTGACCGTCTCCGCGGTCGCCGAGGCGCCGGTCGTCGTGCCCGCCGGCAACGTGCGGCCCAGACGACGCAGCCAGCCCGACGCTCCCGGCTGCTCGTAACGCACCGCCGTTTTCACCGCCAACCCCGCCGGATCTACCGTCGAAGCGGTCGCCTGCCCAAGCCAGGGATGCTGATACGTGAACTCGGCCGTCACCGACGGCGCCGACGCTCCGGCGACGCTCGTGGCATCGTCCACAGTGGTCTGCGTCACGAGCCCGTAGTCAGGACGCAGCTGCGACCCGGGGATCGTTACGAACGAGCCCGACCCGGGCGCCTTCCAGCGCAGGTGCAGTTCGGCGCCGTTGGCGCGCTCGAAGTACTCGATGCGGATGCGCCGGGTCTCGCCTTGATCCGCGTGGAAGGTCGTGCCCGTCGCGTCGGTCGGGCTCTGCGGCACCCACCGGTCGATGTTGATCACGTCGTTCAGCCACACCCGCACACCGTCATCGCTGTTGGTCTGCAGCGTGTAGTCGCCCGCGGCGCTGAAGGTGATCAGCCCGGTCAACCGCACCGACCAGTTGTCGACGCCGATCGCACCGCCCGGCGACCCAGTCCCCCAGTTGCGGTCGATGTTCCCGCCGGTCCCGCCGACGCCGAGCGCGAACAGCGTCGGCTTGCCCTTGAGGTCGACGTTCGGATAGAACGCGGCCTGCAACCCCGGCATCCCGCCATCGTAGACCGTGGAGGTGTGGGCAGGAACGATCAGACAAGCACTGGTCCCGGCCGGGTTTGCGACGGGCCTGCGATTCGCGCCGAAGCATGCAGCCGGCGCCGGGCCGTACACGTCCGTGGCCCGATCGGTTGCCGGGTCGTAGATCGTCGTGGAGACCCGGCCCGCCCCGTCGGTGCTCGACAGCACCAGATCCTTCAGCGGATCCCACGTCTGCGTCGCCGTCACCAGCATCGCCGACGTCGCCGACAGCTGCCGCCAGGCGCTGTCGTAGGTCACGGTGCTCGCGTTGCCGGTAAGACCCGCCACCTGCACCGTCGTCGAGCCGGTGCCGTATGTGAACGTCTTGCGCGGCCGCTCCGTCGCGGTCAGGCCGTCCGGCGCCGGCAGTGTGACCGTCGCGACCCGGGCCTGGGCGTCGTAGGCAAGCTGTGTCGTCGACGCGTCCGACACCGCGAGCCCGGCAGCGACCGCGTCGTTGGCGGTGGAGTCACGGATCGTGGACAGAAGTCCGCCGCTGTACCCGAACGTCGTCGTCTCCCGAGGCGATCCCGGGTCTTTGATCATCGCCAGCTGCTTGTCCGCGTTGTAGAACAACTCCGTGACCGAGCCATCGGGGTAAGCGATCTTGCACAGCATGTCGGCCGGAGCCTTTGCGTAGCCCGCGCCCTCAGCCTGGGGGCACACGGACTGGACCCCGTCCTGATAGGTGAACACGATCGATCGCGCAGCGTTGCCCGCGCTGTCCTTCGACACGGGATCGTCGATCCCCGTCGTGACACCCCGCGCGTCCAGCACGGCAACCGGTGCCGCCGGTCGCTGTCCGTCGGCCACAGCAGTCGACGACTCGACCTTGCCCTCTTTGCTGAACTGGTAGACGGTGCCGTCCTCGTCGGTGAACACGACCAGACCCCCGGTGTTCAGCGACACGACGCCGAACTCACCGCTCGGAGGGGTGAACCCGCCGGCGCTCGCGCGCCGATACGTGTGCGTCTTGCCGGTGACGTCGGTGAGGACGACCGCCGCGTCGGTCAGCGTGGCCGACGCCCAGCTCGACGCCGCCCCGGCGATCGGAGCCGACGCGGACCACCCCCGGGAAGCACGGGCACCTTCTTGGTGAACCAGTCCGGAGGCACGACGAACTGCTGCCCGCCGACCGACACCCACAATTCGGCGACGGCGTCGTTGGCGCGTTCGTAGTACTCGAACCTGATCGGTAGAGCCCCACCCGGGAAAGTGCGAGTGGTGCTGGAGTCCCACGTCACCACCGCCGAGGTTGGAACCCAGTTGTCCACGATCTTCGTATTGTTCACCCACAGCCGCGCACCGTCGTCCTGCCGCACGCCGAACCGCACCGGCTGGCCGACGTACTGCGAGGGCAGGGAGACGAATCCTGTCCAGCGTGCGAGGAAGTAGTCGTTCGGAACGGCTTCCGCCGGCGATGCCGAGCCCCAATCGAACGATACGGACGGGTCGGTGCGCACGAACAGCGGCGTCTTCCCTGTCAGATCGAACGTGGTCGGTATCACGCCGTTGTCGCGCGCGTCGAAGTACTCGCCCAACAGCCCGCGGTCCGCGTCCTTGACCTCCTGGCTGTTGTAGGTGAACGACATTCCCATCGGGCCGCCGACAGTCTGCACTACCGGCGATGAGAACGACAGGTTCGCGTTGCCGTTCGCGAGATTCACCGTCACCGGTCCTGCGCTGTCGAACGGAGACGGACCCGAAGAACCCAGCCGCAGATCGACCTTGAACGTCTTCTTCCATGTGTTGAAGACGTTCGGATCCTTCCCGTCGTGAGTTTGCACGAGCCACGTGTACACGCCGCCGTCATGGATGGTGCCGGAGGGCACCTGCCAGCGCGCCTTCCCGTCGGCATCCGCTGTCAACCATCCCGAGGTGACCACCGCCCCCGACTTCCCGTCGGACCCGGTCGCGATCTTGAAACGGTACTTCATCGGCCCCGAACCTACCGAATCGGTATCCGCGACGCCGTCCACCTGGAGTTGCGGAGTCAGCGTCGTCAGCGTCTGCGGCACCCCGGTCTCCGTGCCCGGCGACGCGGATGCGGCCGGCGGCAGTGGAACCTGATTCGTCGTCAACGCGCGTGCTGGGCTGTAGCGGACCGTGTTCTGCCCGTACCAGCCATTGTGGTCGTAGTCGTACACCGATGCCCGCCAGTAGTACTGGGTGCCCGGGCGAAGCGTGTTCTCCGGAACGGTCCACGTGCTCGTCGTCAGCCACCCAGAACTTGCGACGATGTTGCTCATCGCCGAGTTCGTCGACACTTCGAACCCGTACCGCAGGGCGCTGCCGGACGGGTTCGACGCCGACGAGGTGAGCGTCGGCGTGACCGACGCACCGGTCACCCCGGCGGCCGGCGACGCCGCGGCCACCGAGGCGTATCCCCAATACTGGATCCAAATGTCCGCGTCCAGTTGCTTGAACGAGTACGAGACACCCTCGTTGCCACGCAGCATCCACGCGGGACGGTCGCCGACAGCGAACCGGTCGACCAGGCGCTGAGCGACAGCGGAATCACTGGTATCCGTCCATCCCGACCCCACAGCGACGCTCGTGAGGCCCGTTCCGATGCAGTTGTAGCCGAAGCACGACGCGTGACTGACCGTCACGGTCTGCGTCGTCGTCGTGCCGTAGTTCGCGTATCCGACCCCGATCTGCGCGCCCGCGATGAAGTTCCCGGGGATTGCTCCGTAATCGATCGGGAACACCGACCGCCAGGACTTATTCGGCGACTCACCCGTCGTCCCGGCGTACAGCACGTTCGACGCAATCGCGCCGTCCGACTTGTACGCGTTGCGGCTCGTGAGGCCA
Organism: Microbacterium sp.; assembly: GCF_047602155.1. Lineage (GTDB taxonomy): Bacteria > Actinomycetota > Actinomycetes > Actinomycetales > Microbacteriaceae > Microbacterium. Next base: position 2,876,983 of record NZ_JASGHZ010000001.1, read on the forward strand.
GCGACCATCGTCGGATCGATGCGCACGGGGTACACGCGCGCCTTCGCCGACAACCACGACGCATCCGCCGACACCGTGTATCGCCAGACGCCGTCACCGGCCCCTTTCACGATCATCGCCGTCAGCGGCTGGATCGACGGACCCGACGTCGCCGTCACTGGTGCGGAGTCCATCGCCAGCGGGCTCGGCACGGTGATCACCACGTCGCCGTCTCCGTCGACCAGCTCCAGAGTGTTCGACTCTCGGATCAGCCGCGGCGTCAGGTCGCCGGCATCCACTCGCCACGACCACGAGCTCTTCCCCCGCGCAGGAGGCGAAGCGAGCACCACCGTCTCCTTCACGGCATCCCGCTCGATCTGATACTCCAGATCGACGCCGTCGGCGACGCCGCGGTACGCGAGCCGGTCCCACTCATCCCAGAACCAGAACGGAGACTCCATGCGCCCGGCGTCGGCGCCCACCAGCGCGAACGACACCTCGTGGCCGTCGCGCGTGACTGTCACCGCATCGTCCGCGTCCGCACCGCTCTGGAACACCGGGCGCAGCGGGTGGGCCTCCACCTGCCATTCGTCGCCCGCACGCTCGACGTCGGTGTCGATGTCCACCCACTGGCCGTCGTCGGTCTTCACGTTGATCGGGGTCTGCGAGATGCGCCGCACCCACGACCCGTCGTCCGTCTCGAACGTCGTCACCGTCTCCGAGCGCGACACGACCTCCAGGCCCGACTGGTCGACCTCGCCATCGAGGCGCTTCGCCGCCGCCGACACGGGCGCCGTCATGTCGACGACCGGGTCGGTCGGCAGCATCTCCGGCCCCGGCAGCTCGCCGGTCGGCACCTCCGGCTCGTCCGACGGCACCGGATCACCGGGCAGCGCCGGAAGATCGCCGACATCCGCGACGATCTCGCTCTCGTCCGCCTCTCCCGGCATCGCCACGGCCGGATCGGCCACCAGCATGCCGACCAGCAGCGCCCAGACGGCAACAGTCGACACCCCAGCAGAGCGCACCCAACGAACCACAAGAACCCCATCCCGCGAATCGAACCGCGTCGAGAGACGTGTCCCGCGCCCGGCAGGCACTCAGTATATGCATAGGGTTCGCATAAGGTATAGAGACGAAAGTCGCAAAAGTCCGTAGCCCGAGCAACCGTCGTCCCGCACCCCTCTGCGCATGACGAGACCTCGCTCAGACCGCGTCGCCGTCCCACTCGACCGGCAGCGGCAGGGCGTCGGGGGCGACGGCGGCGACGATCTCGGTGAGCACGCGGCGGGTCTGGTTCTCCCCCACCCACAGGTGCTTGCCGCCCGCGACGGCGACGAGCGTCGCGTGCGGGATCGCTGCGAACCGTTCGCGCGCCTCGTCGGGGCGCAGGTAGTCGTCGAACTCCGGCACGAGCACGATGACCCGACGGTCGTCGCCCGCCCAGGCCGCGACCTCCTCCGCGGTCGTGCGGTGCAGCGGCGGCGACAGCAGGATGACGCCCTCGATGTCGTGGTCGCGCCCGTACTTGAGCGCGAGCTCCGTGCCGAACGACCAGCCGACCAACCAGGGATGCGGCAGAGCACGCTCGCGGACGAAATCCATCGACGCCGCCACGTCGAACGCCTCCGCACGCCCGCCGTCGAATGCGCCCGCGCTCGTCCCCCGCGGCGAGGTCGTGCCCCGGGTGTTGAACCGCAGGACGGCGAGATCCGCGAGGGCGGGCAGGCGCCCGGCGGCCTTGCGGAGAATGTGCGAGTCCATGAAGCCGCCGGCCGTCGGCAGCGGATGCAGGGTCACCAGGGTCGCGACTGGCGCATGCTCGACGGGCAGCGCCAGCTCTCCCACGAGGGTCAGCCCGTCGATCGTCTCCAGCTCGATGTCCTCGCGGCGCGCGGGCAGCAGCACCGGCCCTCTGATCTCCACTGCGCTCCTAACCGATCCGCCAGCACGCCGTGTGCCAGTGCCGTCGGGCCGCGAGATCCGCGGCATCCCCGAGCACGCCGTCTGCCCGCCAGGCCACGACGTGCGCGACGCCCGGCGCGATCTGGTGGCGGCATCCGGGGCACGTGTACGACTTCTGCGCCTGTGCGGCGCCGACCGGCTGCACCGTCCATTGGGCGCCGCCGCGGGTCTCGCTGCGCTTCCAACCGGTCAGCAGCCGCTCGAAGGAGTCGTCGGAGGGCTCCGGCTGCCGCCGGTTCGCGCGCGGCACTCAGTACCAGCCGCTGGACTGCGAGTGTCCCCACGCGCCGCACGGCGTGCCGTAGCGTCCGGAGATGTAGCCGAGACCCCACGCGATCTGGGTCGCCGGGTTCGTCTCCCAGTCGGCGCCGGCCGAGGCCATCTTGTTGCCGGGAAGCGCCTGCGGGATGCCGTAGGCACCGCTGCTGCTGTTATAGGCGTTGACGCGCCAGCCCGACTCCTTGTTCCACAGCGCGACGAGGCAGGCGTACTCGTCGTCGCCCCAGCCCTGCGCCTGAACCATCGCATAGCCAATCGCCTGCGCCGTGCCGGGGTCGGGTGCGACGAACGGCGGCGACCAGCTCGAGGTCGTCGTGGCGACCACCGCTTCCGGCGTCGGGGTGGGCTTCGGGGTGACGTACACCGAGTAGACGACGTCGTCGCGCCCGAGGCCGGGTGTGGCCTCGGAGGCCGCGAGATACTTCTGTGCGTCGGCGATCGTCGACGCGTACAGCGACAGCGGATCGAGGTCGGCGGCCTGGGCCGGGGTGGTCGCCGCCGTCAGCGGCCCGACATACGCCGCACCTAACCCGAGCACGGCGAGGGCCGCGAAGACGCCCACGACGCCGCGGCGGCGCGACCAGCGCGGCGTCGGCTGCGCAATACGCGGGCGTGCGGAGGCACGCGTCACGGGCGCCGGTGTCGTGTCCTGGCGCGGCGACAGATCCTGAGGGGCGGCCTTGTCGGAAGTCACAGTGACAGCGATTCTACCCGGGTCCGGGCCGCCGTGCCAGGCGAGCGCCCGGCGGGCGCCAGGCGAGCGCCGAAACCCGTCGGCATCCCTCATCGAAAACAGGAGATCGTTCCGGAACAGGACGGATGCCGCCGATTTCGTCCTGTGCTGGGTGAATCTCCTGTTCTCGGGCGCGGCGGCATCAGACGACCGCGAGCATGACCTCGATCGTCGCATCGAGGACGGCATCCACTTGGGCCTCGCTGTAGCCCCGGCGCTGCATCCGGAAGGCGACCGAGCGCACCTGGTCGACGCTCACCGGGGCCCCGACTCGAAGAACGCGGCGATCTTGTCGGCGACGAGGTCGACCTCGTCGATGCGATAGCCGTATCGCAGGAATCCGGCGCGCCGGAACCGCTTGCCCTTCGGGCGGGTGAGCCGGTCGAGCACCTCCTGCGCCAGCTGGCGCGACTGACCGACCCACGCACGGGCTCCGGCGCGTGAGAGCGCCCGCTCGCGCTCGCGCGCCGCGAACGCGTCTTCGATGCGGCCGAGCGCCGCATCGACGGCCGCGACCTGGTAGCCGCGCTTGACGAGCGGGAAGGCCACCGTGCGCACCGCGACCGAATCCACGTCGGAGTCGTCGTCGGCTTCGAACGCGTCGCGGGCGCGCGCGAGGAACTCGTCGACGAGGTCGGTGCGGTACCCGCGGGTACGTCCCGTCACGAGAGGGAAGGGCGCGGCGTCGGTCGCCGTCGTGGTGGTGTCGGTCATGTGCTCACCATCGGGAAGAAGACGAAGTACAGCGCGAGGGCTGCGGCGGAGGAGGGCAGAATCGAGTCGAGCCGGTCGAGCACTCCCCCGTGGCCGGGCAGCCAGGAGCTCATGTCCTTGATGCCGAGGTCGCGCTTGATCATGGACTCGCCGAGATCGCCGACGGTGGCGCTGCCGAGAACCACCAGGCCGAACACGACACCCACCCACCACGGGACGTGCAGCACGAAGAGGGCGTACACGGTCGCCGCGACGACGGCGAGCACCGCCCCGCCGGCGAAGCCCTCCCACGTCTTCTTCGGGCTGATCCGCGGGGCCATCGGGTGCTTGCCGAACGCGAGGCCGCTCGCGTACGCACCGGTGTCAGCGGCGACGACCGCCAGGAACATCCCCAGCAGCCAGTATTCGCCCTGGTCTTGCTGCAGCAGCACGAGGGTGAAGCTCGCGAGAAGCGACACGTAGATCACGACGAAGCCGGCGACGAGCACATCGCTGATCACCTCGCCGTAGCGCCGGCCGTCGCGCGCCGCCATCTGGGCCACCATCCGCCAGATGATGACGGCGGCCACGCACGCGATCGTGAGCACCCAGTGCACCCAGTGCCCGAGGAAGTAGCCCACCAGCATGATGATCAGGCCGGCGGTGAGCTGCGGGACGATGTCGACCCGTCGTCCCGCGGCCTGCAGGGCGCGGGAGAACTCGAAGATGCCGAGCAGGCACACCGGAATCGCGAAGACGAGGAACAGTGACTTGACGAACAGCAAGCTCCCGAGCACGACCGCTCCGATCGCCAGCCCGATCAGGATCGCGAGCAGGAGATTGCGTCCCGTGCGCGCATTGATCCGCTCGTTGACCTCTTCGAAGTCGGCCCGGGCCCGATCGATCTGGTGCTCGAACTCGCTGCGCGCGGCACGCACGTGCGCCTGGAAGCTCGACTCCGACTCCGCGGGCTCACCCGACTGCACGGCGGCGAAGATCGGCGTCTCGGCGGAGTCGGTCGAATCTGGCGCACGACGCGCCTCCCGCGCCTCGGCGCGGGTCAACGGCGTGCCGTCGCCCGAGTCGGGATCTGCCTCGGTCATGACCTGCCTCAGACCTCGAGAAGCTCGGCCTCTTTGCGCTTGAGAGCCTCGTCGATCTCGTCGACGTGCCCGCGCGTGACGACGTCGAGCTCCTTCTCCGCGCGCACCAGGTCGTCTTCGCCGACCTCGCTCTTGAGCGCGTCGAGTTCGTCCTTCGCCTTGCGACGGATGCCGCGCAGGTGCACCTTGGCATCCTCGCCCTTCGAGCGCACGAGCTTGACGTACTCCTTGCGGCGATCGGCGGTGAGCTCGGGCATCGTGACACGGATGAGGTTGCCGTCGTTGGTCGGGTTGACGCCGAGGTTCGGCATGTCGCGAATCGCCTGCTCGATCGCCTTCAGCGCCGACTTGTCGTACGGGGTCACCACGAGGGTGCGCGCCTCGGGGGTGTTCAGCGACGCCAGCTGGGCGAGGGGTGTCGGAGAGCCGTAGTAGTCGACCAGGATCTTCTGGAACAGCTGCGGGTTGGCGCGGCCCGTGCGCACGGTCGCGAAGTCGTCCTTCGCGGCCTCTACGGCACGGTCCATGCGGGCGGTCGTGTCTGCCAGGATCTCGGCGATCACGGTCACTCCATTCGTCGATGCGTCAGTTCGAGTCTAGTTGGGCGGGCGCCGCCGTTCGCGTGCCGCCCGGGCGTCACACCGTGACGAGGGTGCCGATCGCGTCGCCCAGCAGGGCACGGGTGACGTTGCCCGCCGGTTCCATGCCGAACACGCGCATGTTCATGCCGTTGTCCATGCAGAGGCTGAACGCGGTCGAGTCGACGACCTTCAGTCCGCGCTGGAGCGCGTCGAGGTAGGTGATCTCGTCGATCTTGGTGGCCGCGGCATCCTTCTTCGGATCGGCCGTGTAGACGCCGTCGACCCCGTTCTTCGCGACCAGCACTTCGACGGCGCCGATCTCCAGCGCGCGCTGGGCGGCGACCGTGTCGGTGGAGAAGTACGGCAGGCCGGCACCGGCGCCGAAGATCACGACGCGGTTCTTCTCCAGGTGCCGCTCGGCGCGCCGCGGGATGTAGGGCTCGGCGACCTGCGTCATCGAGATCGCCGACTGCACGCGGGTGGCGGCCCCAGCCTGCTCGAGGAAGTCCTGGAGTGCCAGTGCGTTCATGACCGTGCCGAGCATGCCCATGTAGTCGGCACGCCCGCGGTCCATTCCGCGCTGGCTGAGTTCGGCGCCGCGGAAGAAGTTGCCGCCGCCGACGACGACGGCGATCTCGACCTGGTCCACGGCGGCCGCGATCTCGCGGGCGATCTGGCTGACGACGTCGGGGTTGACCCCGAGGCCTCCCCCTCCGAACGCCTCACCGGACAGCTTCAGCAGGACGCGGCGGCGTCGGGTGTTCTCGTCGATCACGGAGGTTCCTCTCGTCGGATGCAGACTATCGAAAGCGCGCGCGGAAAAGGGGTCCGCATCCGAGAATGCGGACCCCTTCGCGGTCTTACGCGCCGACCTTGAAGCGGGCGAAGTCGGTCAGGGTCAGACCGGCGTCGCCGGCGACCTTCGCGACCGACAGCTTGTTGTCCTTCGCGTAGTCCTGGTCGAGCAGGGCGACCTGCTTGAAGAACGCGTTCACCCGGCCCTCGACGATCTTCGGCAGGGCGGCTTCGGGCTTGCCCTCGTTGCGGGAGATCTCGGTGACGATCTCGCGCTCCTTCTCGACCTCGGCGGCCGGCACCTCGTCGCGGGTGAGGTACGAGGGGTTCGCGAACGAGATGTGCTGCGCGATGGAGCGCGCCGTCTCGGCGTCGTCGCCCGTGTAGGCCAGGACCACGCCGACCTGCGGCGGCAGGTCCTTGTTGGTCTTGTGCAGGTAGATCTCGAACTTGTCGCCGCTCAGCGTGCGCACGCGACGCAGCTCGACCTTCTCACCGATGATCGCGGCCTCGTCGGAGATGAGGTCGGCCACGTTCTTGCCCTCGGCATCCGCGGCCAGCGCGGCCTCGACCGAGTCGGCGCCGACGGCTGCCGCAGCGGTGAGCACCTTGTCGGCGAGGGCGATGAAGCGCTCGTTCTTGGCGACGAAGTCGGTCTCGGTGTTCAACTCGATGATCGTGACCTTGCCGTCGTTCTCGGCGGCGGCGACGAGGCCCTCGCTCGTGGAGCGGTCGGCGCGCTTCGCGTTGCCCTTCGCGCCCTTCAGGCGCAGGATCTCGACGGCCTTCTCGAGGTCGCCGTCGGCCTCTTCGAGGGCCTTCTTGGTGTCGACCATGCCCGTGCCGAGCTGCTCGCGCAGGGCCTTGATGTCGGCGATGGTGAAGTTGGCCATGGGTGGTGGCTCCTTGCTCGTGAGTTCTGGTGGGATGCCGATGCGGGACCGCCGCGCTCGTGGCGGCGATCCCGCATCCGGCGGGAATGTCGTGCGGTGCTTACTCGGCGGCCGCGGCAGCCTCGTCGGCGGCCGGCTCGGTGGCGGCGGTCTCGACCTCGGCAACCTCGGCGACCTCGGTGACGACCGGGGTCTCGTCGGCGGCGGCGCCCTGCTCGAGCAGCTCGCGCTCCCAGTCGGCCAGCGGCTCGGCGTCGGCCGACTCGTCGGTCGGCTGGTGGCGCTGGATGAGGCCCTCGGCCGCGGCGTCGGCGATGATGCGGGTGAGCAGGCCCACCGAGCGGATCGCGTCGTCGTTGCCCGGGATCGGGAACTGGAACTCGTCGGGGTCGGCGTTCGTGTCGAGGATGCCGATCACGGGGATGCCGAGCTTGCGCGCCTCGTCGATGGCGAGGTGCTCGCGCTTGGCGTCGACGACCCAGATGGCCGACGGGGTCTTCTGCAGGTTGCGGATGCCGCCCAGCGACTTGTGCAGCTTGTCGAGCTCGCGCTTCTTGAGCAGCAGCTCCTTCTTCGTGAAGCCGCTCTCGGCGGGGTTCTCGAAGTCGAGCTCCTCGAGCTCCTTCATGCGGGCGAGGCGCTTGCTGACCGTCGAGAAGTTCGTGAGGAGACCACCGAGCCAGCGCTGGTTGACGTACGGCTGGCCGACGCGGGTCGCCTGCTCGGCGATGACCTCCTGGGCCTGCTTCTTGGTGCCGACGAACAGCACGGTGCCGCCGTGGGCGACCGTCTCGCGCACGTACTCGTACGCCTTGTCGATGTACGACAGCGACTGCTGCAGGTCGATGATGTGGATGCCGGAGCGCTCCGTCAGGATGAAGCGCTTGACCTTCGGGTTCCACCGACGGGTCTGGTGTCCGAAGTGCACGCCGCTGTCGAGCAGCTGGCGAATGGTGACGACGGCCATGGCCGTTCTCCTTTGTTCTGGGTTCTTCGCTCGGCCGGTCGGCCGATGCTCCTGGTGCCCGGCACACACCCGCCCGCCGCTTGCGCGGTGAGACCTCGGGGTGTGGATGCCACGTCGATGCATCGGGGATGCGACGCTCTGGGCACGCGTAGTCACCCCGACGAGCGGGGTGCGGGTTCCAGCATATCAGCCGCAAGACCTCCTCCCCCGTCGGCCAATGTCGCAAACTGTCCACAGATGTCGGGTGCGCGCTCCCACGGCCGCGCCCGGCGCGTCACAGTGGAGGGATGCCGCCGATCCTCCGCCTCGTCGCCGCCGCGCTCGTCGCCGCCGTCACCCTGCTGCCCGCGGTGACGGTGCCCGCACGGGCGGCGGCCGCCCCGCCCGTCCTTCTGGAGGTTTCCCGCGGGCCGTCGGTGTCCGCGCCGGCGAGGGCCGCGTGGCGGTGGCCGGTGACGCCGCCACAGATCGTCGCTCCCTATGTGGCGCCGGCGCACGCCTACGGGCCGGGCCACCGGGGCGTGGATCTGGCGGCGCCCGTCGGCACCGAGGTCGCGGCGCCCGCCGACGGCGTCGTCGCCTTCGCCGGCACCGTGGCGGGGCGCGGCGTCGTCACGATCGACCACGGCGACGGCCTCGTCACGACGCTGGAACCGGTCGATTCTCCCCTCGTCGCGGGAACGAGGGTGGCGGCGGGCGACGTCGTGGGCATCGTCGCCGAGGGCGGGCACGCGGCATCCGGAACCGTGCACTTCGGGGTGCGCAGAGACGGCGAGTACATCAACCCGCTGCTGCTGTTCGGCGGTGTCCCGCGGGCGGTCCTGCTGCCGTGCTGCTGACGGGTCAGGCGCGGGGATGGGCGAGGCGATAGGCGGCCGTCAGCTTCTCCGCCGACACGTGGGTGTAGATCTGGGTCGTGCCGAGGCTCGCGTGGCCGAGCATCTCCTGCACCGTCCGCAGATCGGCGCCGCCGTCGAGCAGGTGCGTCGCCGCCGAATGCCGCAGGGCGTGCGGGCCGACCGTCTCGGCGCCGATCGCGGGAGCGACGGCGTGCGAGACGACGTCGTAGGCGGCACGGGTGCCGAGCCGCGCGCCGCGCACGCCGAGAAACAGCGCGGGCGTGCCGGTGCCGCGTGCGACCAGCGCCGGCCGGGCGCGGGCGAGGTACGCGTCCAGTGCCCGCGCCGCCGGTTCGCCGTAGGGGACGATGCGCTCCTTCGCCCCCTTGCCGAGCACGCGAACGGTGCGCCGATGCCGATCGAGGTCAAGGGCGTCGGCGCCGCACAGCTCGGCCACGCGCAACGCCGAGGCGTACAGCAGTTCCAGGATCGCCGCGTCGCGCAGCGCGACGGGGTCGCCGTCTGCGGCGCGCGCGGATGCCGCCTCCAGCACGGCATCCATCGCGACCGTCGTCGCGACCTTCGGCAGCGACCGGCTGCGCTTGGGCGCCACGAGCCGCAGGCTGACGTCGGCGTCGACGAGACCCTGCTCGGTGGCCCAGGCGAAGAACCCGCGTGCCGCGGCGGTGCGCCGCGCGAGGGTCGACCGCGCGTCGCCGCGCGACGTCGCGCGCCACAGCCAGTCGCGCAGGGTCTCCAGGTCGATCTCGCCGAGCTCCCGGTCCCCGGCGGCATCGGCCAGGTCGCGCAGATCGGCACCGTAGCCGCGCACGGTCGCCGGCGAGAGCCGGCGCACGTCGGCGAGATACGTCGCGTACGCCTGGGCGGCGGTGCAGAGCCTCACCCGTCCAGCATGCCCGCGACCGGCGCCATCGGGTCGGCGAACCACCGTGGGCACGCGATACGAAGGGCGGGAGCCCCCCCCGAGACCGAAGTCCTGGTGGGGCGGGTCGCCGCCCTTCGCGTCAAAAGTACCTCAGCCGAGGGAGGCTTTCAACAGGCGGCCGCGATGATCGATGACGATGAGCTCCGTGATCGCCCGCTGCCCGTGGAACCGCCGCAGCGCCTGGTTGAGCGAGACCTCGTCCGGCAGGCCGCAGCGGGCGAGATCGAGGACCATGCGATGGGATTGCCTCCGCGCCTGTTTGAACTGCTCGGCGATCGTGCTTCGTTCCGATGCGCCCCTCGGACTCTTGAACTCCCAGACCTCGCCGTCCACGATCGCGTCGGGGTTCACGGCGCCCGGCGTGTTGTCCACGCGCCGGAAGATCACCGAATGTCCGTGGCGGGCGAGCCGGATGGCGGTCGCCACCTCGTGCGCGCTCGGCGGCTGAGGCATCCCGTCGGGGATCGTCACGGCGCCCGTGCGGCGCTTCGGGTCGGGTGGCCTCGGGACGCCGTCCGCTGCGTGCACGCGCGGGCCCGGCTCAGCGCGGCACGTCGCAGTGGCCCGCCCGGAGCCAGCCGTGACCGCTGCGCACCGCGTCGCCGAGCAGTTCCAGGAGCCCGAGAAGCGCCGCGGCCTCGTCGACGGAGAATCCGCCGCGGCGCGCGATGTCGTCGACCGCTCGCGGGGTGCGGGTGCCGAGGGTGTCGAGGATGCGCATCCGCTCGTCGGTGTACGGCACGTCGTCGGCCGCCCCGGCGCCACCCGTGCCGCCCAGGCCCAGCAACTCCTTCAGGTCGCCGAGCGACGTGACGCACACGGCATCGGGCATCTCGCGCAAGAGCCGGTGGCAGCCCGCCGAGGTCGCGCTGGTGATCGGGCCGGGCACGACCCCCAGCGGCCGACCGAGCTCCGCCGCGTGGTGCGCGGTGTTGAGCGCCCCGCTGCGCCAGCCCGCCTCGACGACCACCGTGGCGTCGGTCAGTGCCGCGACGAGCCTGTTGCGCGCGAGAAACCTCCACTTCGTCGGCGTCGTGCCGCACGCGGGCTCGGCCGCGACGGCGCCGGCACGCGCGACGCGATCGAGCAGATCGACGTGGCCCGCCGGATACGGCCGGTCGACGCCGCCGGCGAGCAGGGCAACCGTCGTGCCGCCCGCCGACATCGCGCCGCGATGCGCGGCCGCGTCGATCCCGTACGCTCCCCCGGACACGACGGAAATGCCGGCGGCCGCGCATTCCGCGGCGAACTCCATCGCGGCGTGGTCGCCGTAGGCACTCGCGGCACGAGCGCCGACGATCGCGATCGCCGGCGGCGCCTGCCGAACCGCACCCAGCGCCGCGAGATCGCCGGTCACCCACAGGCACACGGGAGCGTGCGCACCCAGATCATCGGCCCGTCGCGGCCAGGCGGCATCCTCCGGGGTCACCAGCGCGACCCGTGCACGGCGGGCCGCCGCGAGGCGCGCGTCGATCTCGGAGGCACGCGGCATCCATCGCCGGCGCCCCTCGGCGAGCTTCCCGGGAGTCACGTCGGCGGCGACGGCCTCGGGCTCGTGACCCCGGGCCGAACAGGCGATCTCCAGCGCACGGATGGCTCCGTGCGCGGCGATGAGCCGGCCCGCGACGCCATCGCCCGGCTCGACGAGACACGCCCACACGGCCCGCGCATAGGCCGTCACGACATCGTCGTCATCGGCGGTCTGATCCACCGTTTCGCCGAGTTCTGTGCGGGCGCGGCGCGCCGAGAGATCGATTGCCGTCGTCATCATCCCCGCATCCCCTTCTTCAGGTAGAGCGCCCGGCCGATGTCCGCCACCTCGAGCCGCTCCCGGCCGGCGAGGTCGGCGACCGACCACGCGACTCTCAGCACCCGGTCGTACCCGCGCAGCGTCAACGCGCCGCGCTGCAGCGCCGCATCGAGCGGACGGCGGATCACAGGCTCGGGCGCGAGGGGACCGTCGCGCAGCCACGCGCCCGACACCTCGGCGTTGGTGCGCCACGGCGTCTCGCGCAGGCGCGCGGCCGCCCGTTCGCGCGCCTCGCGTACGCGCTCGCGCGCCATCCGCGTCGTCTGCCGCTCGTCCGCGACGCGGGCACGGGCGACCTGCACGCGCTGCAGCGACAGCTCGATGTCGATGCGGTCCAGCAGCGGCCCGGAGAGCTTGCCGAGATAGCGGCGGATCGCCAGCGACGGACACGTGCACTCGCCGCCCGGCACGCCATAGTTGCCGCACGGACAGGGGTTCGTCGCCATCACGAGCTGGAACCGCGCGGGGAAGGTCGCACGGAACCCCGCGCGGTGGATCTCGACGCTCCCCGTCTCCAGCGGCTGGCGCAGGGCATCCAGCGCATGCGCGCCGAACTCGGCGGCCTCGTCGAGGAACAGCACGCCGCCGCCGGCGCGCGCGATCGCGCCCGGTCGCACCACTCGGCTGCCGCCGCCGACCAGCGCCGCGACGCTGGCGCTGTGGTGCGGCGCCTCGAACGGCGCAGTGCGCGACAGCCCGCCCACCCGCATGCCCGCGAGCGAACGCAGCGACGCCGCCTGGATGGCGGTCTCGTCGTCGAGTTCGGGAAGGATGCCGGGCAGTCTCCGGGCCAGCATCGTCTTTCCGGCCCCGGGAGGCCCGCTCATGAGAAGGTGATGGCCGCCGGCCGCCGCCACGATCAGCGCGTCGACCGCGTCGCTCTGCCCGACGACGTCGGCGAGGTCGAGCCCCTCCGGAACGACGGGCTCCGCCACGGCGGGCAGGGCGACGGGTTCGAGGTCGCCGTCCTCGACGGCGAGCCCGTGCCGCCGGAGCACGTCGCGCAGGCTCACCGCCCCGAACACCTCCACCCCGGCCACGAGCGCCGCCTCCGCCCGGTTGGCGTGGGGGACGACGACGCGGGTCATCCCCGCCCGCGCCGCCGCGGCGACCGCCGGCAGCACGCCGGGCACGGGGCGCAGCCGGCCGTCCAGCCCGAGTTCGCCGATGTGGACCGTCGCGGCGAGGGATGCGGCATCCATGGCGTGCTCGGTCGCGAGTGCGGCGACGGCGATCGCGACGTCGAGCCCGGAGCCCTGCTTGGGGAGGTTCGCCGGCGACAGGTTCACGGTGAGCTTGCGCCGCGACAGCGACAGGCCGCTGTTGCCGCACGCGTTGTGCACGCGCTGGTGCGCCTCGCCGACGGCCTTGTCGCCGAGTCCGATGATGATGAAGGCCGGGGTGTGGTTCGACAGGTCGGCCTCGACCTCGACGAGGTCGCCGTGCAGTCCGCTGAGGACGACGCCCCAGGTGCGCGCCACGCTCATCGCAGGTCCACCAGATGCTCGAGGACGCCGGTGCCCGGATCTTCACCGGTGATGCCGATGACATCGACGCGCGGGCGCGTCCCGCGGGCCGCGTCGGGATGCGCGGCGAGCCACGCGTGCGCCAGCCGCCACAGGCGATCGCGCTTGCGGCGGTCGACCGCCTCGAACGGGTGCCCGAACAGCTCGGAGCGCCGGGTCTTGACCTCGACGAAGACGATCATGCCGGCCCGCACGGCGACGATGTCCACCTCGCCGGTGCGACAGCGCCAGTTGCGCTCCAGCAGCGTGTACCCCTGCCGGGTCAGGTAGCGCGCCGCTCGTTCTTCACCGGCGCGGCCCCGGATGTCCTTGTCTGCCATGCAGGCATGATGGCCCGGCGAGGTACCCCCGTGGGGACCGAAAGGGCCGATCCGTGGACAGTTCGCGAAAGTCGCCGCCTGTGCAGGAGGTTATGAATCCAGCGAAAGCTCTTCGGGCAGGTGGAAGTCGCGGCGCTGCAGCTCTTCGACGTTGACGTCCTTGAAGGTCAGCACGCGCACCGACTTGACGAAGCGATCGGCCCGGTAGATGTCCCACACCCAGACGTCGGTCATCGAGATCTCGAAGTAGAAGTCGTGCTCGGTGTCGCGCCGCACGACGTTGACGTCGTTGGCCAGGTAGAACCGGCGTTCCGTCTCGATGACGTAAGCGAATTGCGAGACGACGTCGCGGTACTCCTTGTACAGCGCCAGTTCGAGTTCGCGGTCGTAGTCGTCAAAGCCCTCGTCGTCCATGATGGCTCAATCCTATGCGGCTCAGAACAGCGTCGGTGCGTCGGCGATGGCCCACGAGGCCCGGTGGTACGGGCTCAGGCCGTGCGCCCTGATGGCGGCGCGGTGCTCCACGCTGGCGTAGCCCTTGTTGCGGTTCCAGAGGTACACGGGATGTTCCTCGTGCAGCCGCGTCATCAGCCCGTCGCGCGCGACCTTGGCCACCACGGATGCCGCCGCGGCCGACGCGCAGTCGCGATCGGCCTTGACGATGGGCTGCACGCGCAATCCTTCGCCGCCGGCCGGCGTGATGTAGTCGTGGTTGCCGTCGAGGATGACGACGGCCTCTTCGGGCACGACGCCGAGAGCGCGCAGTTCGTCGATCGCCCGCAGCGCCGCGAGGCCGAGCGCCCGCACGATGCCGACGGCGTCGACCTCTGCGGCATCCGCCCACCCGACGGCGGACGCTCCCACCCAGCCGGCGGCGCGCTCGGCGACCGCGAGGCGGTGGTGTTCGGCGACGAGCTTCGAGTCGCGCAGACCCTCCGGGATCCGACGCCGCGCGATCCGCGCATCGACCGCGGCCGCCCCGACGGCGACGGGGCCGGCGAGGGCGCCGCGGCCGACCTCGTCACAGGCGATCACCAGCGCGTGTTCGCGCAGCAGCCGCCGTTCCACGGTCAGGCGCGGCACGACGACGGTCACTGGGCGTCGCTGTCCGGCACGCCGTCGAACACCTCGTGATGGCTGTCGAGAAGGCCGAAGCGGGTGAGCGGCCAGGTGATGAGAAACGCCCGGCCGACGACGTTGTCCAGCGGCACGAAGCCGCCGGAGGGCTGGTCCATGTTGTACCGCGAGTCGCGGGAGTGGTCGCGGTTGTCGCCCAGCACCCACAGCGAACCCTCGGGGACGACGACGTCGAAGGCCTTCTCGGTCGGGGCGGTCTGCCCGGCGTCGAGGCTCCAGTACGCGCTCTCGTCGATCGGCGTGCCGTTGACGGTGATCTGCCCGAGCGCGTTGCAGCACACGACGTGATCGCCGCCGACGCCGATGATGCGCTTGATGAGGTGCTCGTCGCTGTCCGACGCGGTGATGCCCACGAGCGACAGCGCCCAGTCGGCCGCCTGCACGAGCACCGACTGGTTCGGCGTGCTCGAGGAGACGGGAAGCCAGCCGCCGGGGTCGCGGAACACCACGATGTCGCCGCGCTCGTACCCCGAGAAGCGGGGCGTGAACTCGTCGACGAGGATGCGGTCGTTCTTCAGCAGCGTCTGCTCCATCGAGCCGGACGGGATGTAGAACGAGCGGATGAGGAACGTCTTGACCACGAGCGAGACGACGATCGCGACGCCCACGATGATGAGCACGTCGCGCACGAGCGGCCACACGCCGCGGCGCCGCGGCGTGTCGGTGGTGAGCCCGGCGGCGGAGTCTTGCGAAGTCATGGGGGTCTTCCTCGGCGGCGTGCGCGACGGCGTGCGCAACCTCTCAAGGGTCGCACATCCGAGCCTGGATGAATGCCGCACCGCACGTGTTTCGCGGGCGCAGAAACGACGGATGCCCCGGACTCGGGGTCCGGGGCATCCGTCGTGAGAAACGCGACGCGTCAGTTGTCGCGCTTCTCCTTGATCTTGGCCTTCTTGCCGCGGAGGTTGCGCAGGTAGTACAGCTTCGCGCGACGCACGTCACCGCGGGTCACGAGCTCGATGTGGTCGATGACGGGGCTGTGCACCGGGAAGGTACGCTCCACGCCCACCTGGAAGCTGATCTTGCGGACGGTGAAGGTCTCGCGCACGCCGTCGCCCGAGCGGCCGATGACGACGCCCTGGAAGACCTGGATGCGGGAGCGGTTGCCTTCGGTGATGTTCACGTGCACCTTGACGGTGTCGCCGGGGCCGAAGGCGGGGATGTCGTCGCGCAGCGAGGCTGCATCGACGGAGTCGAGGATCTGCATGATCGTCACTTCCTGCGACCGCCACAGGTCGATCGCGAGATGAGGTGGGAAAGTGTGCTGTGCCCGCGGCATCCGTCACCGGCGCCGTGCTCCCCTGAGGCAGAGCCTGTTCCGGGCACAAACAACCATTCTGCCATGGATGCCGGTGCCCGCCAAAACGGCTCAGGCGGCGGGCGGGGGCGTGCGCTCGTGAATGACGATGACGTCGTCGGTCGAGCCGCGCGGGGCTCTCGGCGCCGGGGCGGGCACATAGCCGACGCCGTCGGGCGTGCGCAGCACGATCGGCGACGGTTTGGCCTCGCGCCACAGCTGCCACAGCGACGTCCACAGGCCCGTGAACCCGACGAGCACGGTGGCCAGCAGCGTGAGCCACCACCAGCCGTCGCCGAACGTGCCGAGACCGACGATCAGCAGGTGCCACACCCCGATGACCCCGATGTCCATCCACGACACCGTGCCCGACGCGCGCACCGTGCCGCGGGCGCGCACGAGCAGGGTCAGGATCAGCTGCCAGGCGAGCACGATCGGCGCCGAGATGAACACCCACAGCAGCGCCCAGGCGCTCGCGCCGAAGACGATCCAGCCGATCACGAGCCACAAGGGCAGGACGAACGCCGCCGGGATCAGCCACCGGTAGAACGCGCGTCGCAGCCACATGTCTTCGATGCTACGCCCGTCAGCCACAATGGAAGCTGACGAAAGGATCACGATGATCGAGTTGCGCACCCCCGCCGAGATCGAGCAGATGCGCCCCGCCGGGCGGTTCGTGGCCGAGACGCTCGCGACGCTGCGCGCCGAGACCACGGTCGGCACGAACCTGCTCGCGATCGACCGGCGTGCGCACGAGCTGATCCGCAAGGCCGGGGCGCAGTCGTGCTACATCGACTACCACCCGTCGTTCGGCGCGAGCCCGTTCGGCAAGGTGATCTGCACGTCGGTCAACGACGCCGTGCTGCACGGCCTGCCGCACGACTACGCGCTGCGCGACGGCGACCTCGTCTCGCTCGACTTCGCGGTGTCGGTCGACGGCTGGGTGGCCGACTCCGCCGTGTCGTTCGTCGTCGGCACGCCTCGCGACGAGGATCTCGCGCTGATCGACACGACCGAGCGCGCCCTGGATGCCGCCATCGCCGCCGCCGTCGTCGGAGGTCGCATCGGCGACATCTCCGCCGCCGTCGCGCAGGTCGGCCACGGCGACGGATACTCCATCAACACCGACTTCGGCGGGCACGGCGTCGGCCGCGTCATGCACGGCGACCCGCACGTGCCCAACGACGGCAAGCCCGGTCGCGGATACCCGCTGCGCGCGGGGCTCGTGCTCGCCCTGGAGCCGTGGTTCCTGCAGACGACCGACAAGCTGGTGACCGACCCCGACGGCTGGACGTTGCGCAGCGCCGACGGCTCGCGCGGCGCGCACTCCGAGCACACCATCGCCATCACCGACGCGGGCCCCATCATCCTGACGGACCGCAGCGGGCTCGGCGTCGCGTGACCCCGCGCCCGCAGGCCGCCGATTTCCACGGCGCGCGGCCCGTGGTTTTCTGAGGAGATTGCCGAGAATTGAGGAGCGGATGCCGAGGATTGCTCCTCGGCATCCGCCATCTCCTCAGAAACCTGCGCGCGTCAGCAACCCGCTGCCCCGTCGGTCTCGCAGGGCGTCATCTTGCCCCACGGCGTGCCACCGGTCGGCGCCGAGTCGACGACGGCGGTCGTGACGGCCGTCCAAGACCGGATCGTTCCGGCCGGCAAGGCCTCGCCGTACTCGTCGAGGTCACGGATGGTGACCTCGCGCTCGCCGATGAACTCGCCGGTCACGGGATCGATGATGATCTCCATCCGCGTGCCCCACGCCTCCTCCACGCGCCCGATGGCGACACCGGTCCGACCGTCGAGGGTCGCCTGGCCGTCGACGAACTCGACACCGGGGATCATCGCGGCGGCCTGGTACATCGCGGCGCGCAGGTCGGCGGGAACAACGCCCGAGCGCAGCCGGTCTGCCAGGTAGACGAGGGCCTCGGTGTCCGGCGAGGGCCCCATCCCCAGCGTCGCGCGGTAGATGTAGTTCAGCAGCAGGTACGGGTCTCGCGGCAGCGCGTCGAGGCTGTCGTCGCCGACGAGCGAACTCCCGCCGTAGAAGGCTCCGCCCGGCGCGCGCAGCAGGTCGCCCGTCTCGAACGAGCCGGACTCCTTCGCCGCGCGCACCCAGGCGTCGGCCATCTGCTCGGATTCCGCCCCGAAGGTGGCGTAGACAGATTGCGCCCCCCGCACCCACACCCAGTCGGCGGCCGGGTCCGCGGGGCGGTAGAGCGTGTCGTCGACGAGGTACTGGTATGACGCGACGACATCGCCGACTCCGCCGCTGGTCATGTGCACGGCGCGCGTGTTGACGCGCAGGTACTGGCCGTCCGCGAGCACCGGGTCCACGCTCGTGATCGCGGCAGCGCCCGCCTGTTCGAGGGTGGCGGCGGCCGCGGCATCCGCTCCCCCGCGCCAGCCGGCAAGTCCCACGACATCCGTCAGCACGAGCCCCGCCGCGAGCGCCGCGGCACCCACCGTGGTGAGGCCGCCGATCGCGAAGCGCCGCGCGCGGCGGCGCGGCGGGCGCGTGGCGGATGCCGCGGGCAGCGCACCCGCAGCGGCACGCTCCAGCAGCGCCGTCCGGCCGCGGTCCAGTGCCGCCTGCGGCACCGCGGTCTCGCTACGCGCGCTGCGCAGCAGGTTCAGTTCGTCCATGATCCGTCTCCTGTTCGTTCTGGGGCCGCTCTGCCGCGTCGCGCAGCAGGCGGCGTGCCCGGTTCAGACGTGAGCGCACCGTGCCGATCGGCACGTCGAGGGCCGCCGCCACCCCCGCATAATCGAGATCGCCCCAGGCATACAGCAGGAGGGTGTCGCGGTCGGATGCCGACAGTCTCCGCAGCGCCGAAGCCAGACGCCGGGTCAGCCGCGCGGCATCCAACCGCGCACCCGCCTGCTCGATCATGTCGGGCGCGAGGGATGCCGCCATGTCGGCGACCATTCCCTTCCAGGCCCGCGCTTCCAGCCGCGAATGCTTGTGCATCAGGCGGGTGGCGATCCCCAGCAGCCAGGGGCGAGCATTCTCGATCGCGGGGTCGTATGACGCGCGCTTCTCGAACGCAACGAGGAAGGTCTCGGACATGATGTCTTCGGCCCGGTCGTCACCCATCCGCTGCGCGGCGTAGCGAAAGATCGCCGGCGCATGACGGTCGAACAGTGACGCGAACGCGCCCGGCTCGCTGCCGGAGCGTTCGATGATCTCGTTATCTGTGCTCACACTCGTATTGCACGATTCGGGCGAACGAGTTCACGCCGATCCCGCTCAGTCGGGCAGCAGGTCGGGGCGGCGCTCGCGGGTGCGCTGCACCTGCTGGTCGCGGCGCCACTGCGCGACCCTGCCGTGGTGGCCGCTGAGCAGCACCTCGGGAACGTCGTAGCCGCGCCAGGATGCCGGCTTCGTGTACGACGGATATTCCAGCAGCCCGTCCTCGTGGGACTCCTCCACGAGGCTCTCCGGGTTGCCGACGACGCCGGGAACCAGCCGCCCGACGGCCTCGATCATCGCCATCGCGGCGACCTCGCCGCCGTTGAGGACGTAGTCGCCGAGGCTCGCGAGCGTCACCTCGCCGAGCGTCGCGGCGTACGCGAACACCCGCTCGTCGATGCCCTCGTAACGCCCGCAGCCGAACACGACGTGCTGCTCCCCCGCCCAGGCCCGGGCCGTGCCCTGCGTGAACAGGGCGCCCGCGGGCGACGGGAAGACGAACCGCACCGGCCCCGTCGCCTCGGCGGCGATCGCATCCAGTGCCTCGCCCCACGGTTCGGGCGTCATGACCATGCCGGCGCCGCCGCCGTAGGGCGTGTCGTCGACGGTGCGGTGCCGGTCGTGCGTGTGGTCGCGCAGGTCGTGCACGCGCACGTCGAGGATGCCGGCATCGCGCGCCTTGCCCAGCAGCGACACTTCGAGCACGTCGAAGAACGCCGGGAAGATCGTGACGACGTCGATGCGCACGTCAGTCCTCGTCCGGCTCGTCCCCGGGCACGGCGTCGGCGGCATCCGTCCCGTCGTCGTCCGTCGGGTCTTCCTCGTCGCGCGGCAGCTCTTCAAACAGGCCCGCCGGGGGCGTCACGACCACCTTGCCGCCTGCGATGTCGACCTCGGGCACGATCGCCGAGACGAACGGCACGAGGATCTCGCCCTGGGAATCACCGGACGGCCGCACGATCAGCAGATCCTGCGCGGGCAGATGATCGACGCGGATGACCCGCCCGACACTCGCGCCGTCACGGACGACGTCGAGCCCGACGAGCTGATGGTCGTACCAGGCGTCGTCCTCGACGGGCGCCGACTCGTCCTGATCGATCCACAGGATCGCCCGCACGATCGTCTCCGCCGCGCTGCGGTCTTCGACCTCGTCGAAGAAGACGACCGGATGCGTGTTCATCCAGCGGAACTCGCGCACCGTCACGGTCTTGCCGTGCCACGGCGACGACTCGGGCACCTGCAGCGTGAAGACGGCCCCGGGGACGAAGCGCCCGTCCGGGTCGTCGGTGTACAGCTCGAGCTTGAGGGCGCCCTTGAGGCCGTGGGCCTTGACGAGGCGCCCGACGCGCAACTGCGTGCGCGCCGGTCCTGCAGCGGCCACGTTCAGTCGTCCGCGACGTCGACGCGGACGCGCGCACCGTCGGCCAGCGCCGACACGAGGGTGCGCAGCGCCTTGGCCGTGCGCCCGCCGCGCCCGATGACCCGCCCCCGGTCCTCGGGGTGCACGTGCACTTCGAGAACCTCGCCGCGGGACGACGAGGAGGAACGGATGGCGACATCATCCGGGTGATCGACGATCCCCTTGACGATGTGCTCGAGCGCGGCGGCGAGCAACGGACTTACTCGGCGTCGGTCTCGGCCGCAGCCGAAACCTCAGCGTCGGTGGCCTCGGCGTCGGCGACCTCGGCGGCCGGCTCTGCGGCGACGGGCTCTTCGGCCTTCTTCTCCGCCTTCGGCTTGATGACCGACTTCTTGGCGGCGTCGGCCTGGAACTCTTCCTTGGCACCGGCGGTGCGCACGGTCGAGACGGCGTTCGGGTCGCCCTTGAACTTGCCCCAGTCGCCGGTGAGCTTCAGCAGCGCGGCGACCTGCTCGGTCGGCTGCGCGCCGACCGACAGCCAGTACTGCGCGCGGTCGGAGTCGACCTCGATGAACGAGGGCTCCTCGGTCGGGTGGTACTTGCCGATCTCCTCGATCACGCGACCGTCGCGCTTGGTGCGCGAGTCGGCGACGACGATGCGGTAGTAGGGCGCGCGGATCTTGCCGAGGCGCTTGAGACGAATCTTGACAGCCACAATTCTCCTGAATGGTGTGTGAGGTGATGAACGTCGCTCGGGCTGTGGGGTGCACACCCGGCGGAAGCTCTAGGTCGGACCTGCTCACCGGATAGAGGGTCGAGCGAGCGGTCCAGCGTTCCATTTTGCCAGATCGCGACGGATGCCGCGAATCATCGCGGCCGCCGTGTCAGACTGTGCGCATGACGGTGCCGTTCGCGACCTCTGCCCGCTCCACCCTGGGCGTGGAATGGGAGATCATGCTGGCCGACGGTCGCACCGGCGACCTGGTTCCCGGAGCGTCCGCCGTGCTCGACGCGCTGGAGGCGGCATCCGCTCATGAGCGCCATACGATCACCGGCGAACTGCTCACCAACACGATCGAAGTGACCAGCGGCGTCGGCGACACGGTCGCCGAGGTCATGGACGACATCGCCAACGCGATCGCGGCCGTCCGCACCGTCACCAATCCGCTGGACATCGAGCTGCTGTGCGCCGGCAGCCACCCGTTCGCGCAGTGGTACGACCAGCAGGTCACCGACAAGACGAGGTATCACAAGCTCATCGAGCGCACCCAGTGGTGGGGGCGCAACATGATGATCTGGGGCATCCACGTGCATGTCGGCGTGGAGGACGTGCGCAAGGTCTTCCCGCTCATCGGCGCCCTGTCGCTGTATCTGCCGCACCTGCAGGCGCTGTCGGCATCCAGCCCGTTCTGGGCGGGCGAGCGCACCGGCTATGCGTCGAACCGCGCGCTCGTCTTCCAGCAGCTGCCCACGGCGGGGCTGCCCTGGCCGCTGACCGACTGGTCGCAGTACGAGTCGTACCTCGACGACATGGTCCGCACCGGAGTCATGGCCGACGCGACCGAGGTGCGCTGGGACATCCGCCCCGCACCGCACTGGGGCACCATCGAGGTGCGCGCCTGCGACGGCATGTCGACGCTGCCCGAGCTCGCCGCCGTCGCCGCGCTCGTGCAGGTGCTCGTCGAGCACTATTCGCGGGAACTGGATGCCGGTCGCCGCCTGCCGACCCTGCAGCCCTGGTTCACCCGTGAGAACAAGTGGCGCGCGGCGCGC
The DNA here is from genome assembly GCF_047602155.1 of Microbacterium sp. GTDB lineage: Bacteria > Actinomycetota > Actinomycetes > Actinomycetales > Microbacteriaceae > Microbacterium. Next base: position 2,899,169 of record NZ_JASGHZ010000001.1, read on the forward strand.
TACGGCCTCGACGCCGAGGTGATCGTCGACAGCGACGGCACGCAGCGGGGCGTCGCCGACCACCTGCGCGAGCTGATGGAGTCGCTCGCGCCGATCGCCGAGGAGCTGCGCTGCGCCCGCGAGTTCGCCGGCATCGGGGCGATCCTCGAGCAGGGGACGAGTTCGACCCGTCAGGTGCTCGTCGCCGAAGCCGCCGGCGGCGACCTCCGCGAAGTCGTGCAGCACCTCATCCGCGAGTTCCGCGCCGGCCCCACCCTGCGCGACCACCTCGCCTCACTCGGCCACTGACGGCGCCCGTCCGGCCCTCCCGGTCGGTGAGCGCAGGCCCAGGGGCCGGCCCCGGTCGTTGCGCGAGGCCCGTCAGGGCCGAGACGAAACGCCCGACCCCGCGTCAGCCGCGACCGAACAGCTTCTGGATCTCGGCGAGGTCCGACTCGGTCGGCTGAGCGGCGCTGCCCCCGCCGAGCCCGAAGCCCGACCCGGTCGGCGTGCTCGGCGCCGCTGCCGCGAGCCCCGCGTTCTCGGCCGCGCGCTTGGCCGGGTTGCCCGACCGCGATCCGCCGCTCGACTTCTTCTTGTTGCCGCGCTTGCTCGACGCGCCGGGCCGGCCGACCGGACCCATCCCGGGGATGTTCGGCACTCCCCCACGGGCGACGGTCTTCATCATCTTCGCGGCCTGGTCGAAGCGCTGCACAAGCTGGTTCACGTCGGTGACGGTCATGCCCGACCCGCGCGCGATGCGCAGGCGCCGCGAGCCGTTGAGCACCTTCGGGTTGCGCCGCTCCCCCGGGGTCATCGAGCGGATGATCGCCTCGGTGCGGTCGATCTCGCGGTCGTCGAAGTTCTCCAGCTGCTGCTTCATCTGGCCCATGCCCGGCAGCATGCCGAGCATCTTCTTCATCGAGCCCATCTTCTTCATCTGCTGCAGCTGGTCGAGGAAGTCCTCGAGCGTGAACTGCTCGTTGGCGATCTTCTCCGCGACCTTGCGCGCCTCTTCCTCGTCGAAGGCCTGCTGGGCCTGTTCGATGAGGGTGAGGATGTCGCCGAGGTCGAGGATGCGGCTCGCCATGCGGTCGGGGTGGAACGCCTCGAGGTCGTCGAGACCTTCGCCGGTGGACGCGAAGATGATGGGCCGGCCGGTCACGCTGGCGACCGACAGCGCCGCACCGCCGCGGGCGTCGCCGTCGAGCTTCGAGAGCACGACGCCGGTGAAGTCGACGCCGTCCTGGAAGGCCTTGGCTGTGGCTACGGCATCCTGACCGATCATCGCGTCGATGACGAACAGCACCTCGTCGGGGTCGACGGCCCGGCGGATGTCGGAGGCCTGCTTCATCAGCTCGGCGTCGACGCCCAGCCGGCCCGCGGTGTCGATGATGACGATGTCGTGCTGCTGGCGGCGGGCGGTCTCGACGCCGTCGCGCGCGACCCGCACCGGATCGCCGATGCCGCCTCCCGGCTCGGGCGCGTAGATCGCGGCGCCCGCCTGCTGCGCCACGACCTGCAGCTGGTTGACGGCGTTCGGGCGCTGCAGGTCGGCGGCGACCAGCAGCGGGGTGTGGCCGTCCTTCTCGAGCTGCTTGGCGAGCTTGCCGGCGAACGTCGTCTTGCCCGAGCCCTGCAGGCCCGCGAGCATGATCACGGTCGGCGGGTTCTTCGCGAACTGCAGGCGACGCTGCTGGCCGCCGAGGATGGCGATGAGCTCTTCGTTGACGATCTGCACGACCTGCTGAGCGGGGTTCAGCGCTTTGTTGACCTCGTCGCCGAGCGCACGCTCACGCACCTTCGCGGTGAAGTCCTTGACCACGACGAGCGCCACGTCGGCATCCAGCAGCGCGCGCCGGATCTCGCGGACGGTGCCGTCGACGTCGGCGGGCGTGAGCTTGCCCTTGGTGCGGAGGTTGCGGAAGGTCTCGGTGAGCCGGTCGGAGAGGGTGCCGAAAGTCGCCATGATGTCTTGAGTTTACGCGAGCCGCGCAACAAGGCTGGCGTGGCTCAGCGTGCTGCCTCGACGCCGAGCATGGCGCGCAGGTCGCCCTTCGCCTTGGCGTAACGACCGCGAGCCGTCGATGCCGGGATGCCGAGGACTTCCGCAGCATCGACGATCGTCAGCCGTTCCCAGTGCACCAGCCGGATGAGTTCGGCGTCGTCGGGGTCGAGGCGGGCGATGGCGTCACGTACCTCGATCCCGTCGTCTCTGGAGCGGAGCGGTCCAGCAGATCATCCAGGGTGTCGGGGGTCATGGCTCCTCCATCGTGAGGTGTTCTTACCCCGTACCTGTCCGGCCGGACGCGTTTCGTCCACTCGCGCTGCAGAAACCTGCTCGCGCTGCGGAAACTTCAGCAGCGCGTGCAGGAAATGACAGCGCGAGGTTCACGCGAGGGCGGCGGATGCCTCATCGAACGCGTCGAGGAGGCTTGTGCGCGCGGAGCCCGAGCGTGCCCAGGCCCACACCGCGGCGAAGACGGTCGCCGCGGCGCCGGCGGCGCGCACCTCGGCGGCAAGCCGCGACGCGCCGCCGGCGATCAGGCGCTCGGCGATCGCCCGCGCCAACCGGGCCTGGCGCAGCGCGCGCTCGTCCTCCAACTGCGCCGCGATGCCCATCACGTCGGAGTTCGTGACCGCGAGCGCGAGGCTGTCGGGCGCGAACCCCGTGACGAGCGCGCGCAGCGCGGCGGCGGGCTCTGTGCCGGCGGCCAGCGCCGACACGGCGGCATCCGCCCGCTCGTCGAAGCCGCCCCACAGCACCGCGGCCTTCGAGTCGAAGTAGTTGAAGAAGCTCGACCGGCTTACGCCCGCGCGCCTCGCGATGGCGGCGGCCGAGGTGTGCTCGTAGCCCCGTTCCAGGAACAGTTCGCAGGCCGCCTCGGCGATCGTGTCGCGCGAGGTCGACTTGGGGCGTCCGCTGGTCACCCTCGAAGCGTAGCCCGGCGTGCGAAAAGCAGGCCGAATCGCGCCTCCTCGCCCGCGAAGGGGCCACCGGCTGCTGATCCAGCCTGCTTTTCGGACACCCGCGCGACCGCAGCCGAACGATCATTCCGGTGAGAGCTATTGTTGGACGCAGTTCACTAAGCGAAGGAGCCTCATGCTCGACGTGCACACCGTGGGCCTTGCCCCCGGCTACGTTCCCTATCTCGACGGCTGGGAGCTGCAGCGCGTCATCCACGCCGACGTCGTCGCCGGCGATCGGCCGGACACGCTGCTGCTGCTGGAGCACGAGCCGGTCTTCACCGCCGGTGCGCGCACCGCGCGCCACGAGCGACCGACAGACGGCACGCCCGTCGTCGACGTCGACCGGGGCGGCAAGATCACCTGGCACGGGCCGGGGCAGCTCGTCGGCTACCCCATCGTGCGTCTGGCCGAACCCGTCGACGTCGTCGCGCACGTGCGCCGACTGGAGGCGGTTCTCATCGAGGTGCTCCAGAGCCTCGGCGTCGACGGCTACCGCGTCGAGGGCCGAAGCGGCGTCTGGGTGCGCCGGCCGCTGTCCGAAGACAAGATCGCCGCGATCGGCGTGCGCGTCCAGCGCGGCGTCACGATGCACGGGTTCGCCCTGAACTGCGACAACACGCTGCTGCCGTTCGCGCAGATCGTCCCGTGCGGGATCTCGGATGCCGGCGTCACGACCCTCAGCGAAGTGCTCGGCCGCGACATCTCCCCCGCCGACGTCCTGCCCGCCGTCGCCGATGCGTGCGCGGCATCCTTCGCCGCGGCGGAGGTCGCCGCATGAGGGGGTGCGGAGCACCCGCGAACGACAGCACCGTCGTGTGCGGCTCCGGCGACGCGCCGGCATCCGTCGCCAGCGCTCCCGAGGGGCGAAAGCTCCTCCGCCTGGAGGTGCGCAACGCGCAGACGCCCATCGAACGCAAGCCGGAGTGGATCCGCACCACGGCGAAGATGGGGCCGCAATACCAGGCGCTGCAATCGCTCGTGAAGGGCGAGCAGCTGCACACCGTGTGCCAGGAGGCCGGATGCCCCAACATCTACGAGTGCTGGGAAGACCGCGAGGCCACCTTCCTCATCGGCGGCTCGCAGTGCACGCGGCGGTGCGACTTCTGCCAGATCGACACCGGCAAGCCCGCCGACTACGACACCGACGAGCCGCGGCGGGTCGCCTCCAGCGTGCGCCGGATGCAGCTGCGATACGCGACGGTGACCTGCGTCGCGCGCGACGACCTGCCCGACGGGGGCGCGTGGCTGAACGCCGAGACGATCCGGCAGATCCACGCCGTCAACCCGGAGACCGGCGTCGAACTGCTCGCCACCGACTTCAACGGCGACCCCGCGCTGCTGAACGAGGTGTTCGACGCGCGCCCCGAGGTGTTCGCGCACAACGTGGAAACCGTGCCGCGCATCTTCAAGCGCATCCGGCCCGCGTTCCGCTACGAGCGCTCGCTCGACGTGCTCACGCAGGCGCGGAGGGCGGGACTGATCACGAAGTCGAACCTCATCCTCGGCATGGGCGAGGAGCCGGAGGAGGTCGTCCAAGCGCTGCGCGACCTGCACGACGCGGGCACCGACATCGTCACGATCACGCAGTACCTGCGGCCGTCGCCCCGGCACCTGCCGGTGGCGCGCTGGGTGAAGCCCGCCGAGTTCGTGGAGTTCAAGGACGAGGCCGAGCGCATCGGCTTCCTCGGCGTGCTGGCCGGCCCGCTCGTGCGCTCGTCGTACCGCGCGGGGCGCCTGTGGGCGCAGTCGATGACCGCGAAGGGGCGCGCGATCCCCGCCCACCTCGCGCACATCGCCGCGGAGGTCCACCCCGAGCGCGGTTTCGCCCAGGCGGTCTGAGCCGGCATCCGGCCCGCGACGGATCAGTCGGCGCTGGTGACCGACTGCACCGTGCCGTCGCTGGCGAGGTTGACGAGCAGGACGTCGTCGGTGGCATCGGGGTCGAGCGCGTACTCGAGCACGGCGAACGGATCGGTGCCGCCGAGCTCGTCGGCGAGGATCGTCATGCTCATCAGCTGCAGCGATCGGATGATGTCGATGTGCACGTCGCCCGAGACGTCGACCAGTACGTCCTCCAGCTCGTCGCCGAGGCTCTCCTGCTGCTGCAGCAGGTATTCGGTGACCTCGCTCGTACGATCGTCGAGCTCGGAGACCATCGCGTTGCGCGATGCGAGGTCGATCTCCTCCAGCGACGAGATCAGCGCCGCGGCGACGTCGAGCGCGGCCTGCGAGACGTCGTTCTGATCGGGCGCGGTCAGATCCACGGTGACCCGCTGATCGGCGAAGTCGACGACCTCGCTCCAGAAGATCGACCCGTCGGGCCCGGACTCCAAAAGCCCGAAGTAGTCGTGCTCGATCGCCATGGCCCTATGCAACCATCCCGCGCGCCCGCGCGCGACCCCACCGGCGCGTGTCGCGTGGCCTGATCAGTCCACCAGCGCCGCGGCGAACACGTGCGGCGTGAATCCGGTGAGGTCGCCGATGCCCTCGCCCTGCCCGAGCAGCTTCACCGGGATGCCGGTGCGCTCCTGCACGGCGAGCACGAATCCGCCCTTCGCCGAGCCGTCGAGCTTCGTCAGCACGAGGCCGGTGACGCCGGCGTGCTCCAGGAACGCCTCCGCCTGCATGACGCCGTTCTGCCCGGTCGTCGCGTCGAGCACGAGCAGCACCTCGCTGATCGGCGCCTGCTTCTCGATGACGCGGCGGATCTTCGTGAGCTCGTCCATGAGCCCGCCCTTCGTGTGCAGGCGCCCCGCGGTATCGACGAGCACGATCTCGACGCCGTGCTGCTTCGCGTAGTCGATCGTCTGGTACGCGACGGATGCCGGATCCTGCCCCTCGTGCTGCGGCCGGACGATCGTCGCCCCGCCGCGCTCTGCCCACGTCGCGAGCTGGTCGACGGCGGCGGCGCGGAACGTGTCGGCGGCGCCGACGACGACCGAGCGCCCGTAACGCTGCAGGAACTTCGCGAACTTGCCGATCGTCGTCGTCTTGCCGACGCCGTTGACTCCGACGACAAGCACGACGGCGGGGCGTTCGGTGAGAGTCAGGGTCGTGTCGAAGCGCGCGAAGTGCTCTTCGAGCGTCTCCTTGAGCATCCGCTGCAGGTCGCGCGGATCGGTCGTGCGGAAGCGCTCGACCTTCTCGCGCAGTTCGTCGACGAGACGTTCGGTGATGTCCGGCCCGAAGTCGGCGGTCAGCAGCGCCGTTTCGAGGTCGTCCCACGTCGTCTCGTCGATCGTGGGCCGCACGAACATGCCGCGCAGCGCGCGACCGAGCGACCAGGGGTTCTCCGCCATGCGTCCAGCCTAGGCTGTTGCTTCGCGCACGCGCTGGCCGACGACGGCCGAGACGCCGTCTTGGCGCATCGAGACGCCGTACAGGGCGTCGGCGATCTCCATCGTCCGCTTCTGGTGGGTGATGACGATGAGCTGACTGGAGGCGCGCAACTGCTCGAACACCCCCAGCAGGCGCCCGAGGTTGGCGTCGTCGAGGGCCGCTTCGACCTCGTCGAGGATGTAGAACGGGCTCGGCCGCGCCTTGAAGATCGCCGTCAGCAGCGCCACGGCCGCGAGCGACCGCTCACCGCCCGACAGCAGCGACAGCCGTTCGATCTTCTTGCCCACCGGCCGCACCGACACCTCGATGCCCGTCGTCAGCGGATTGTCGGGATCGGTCAGCGAGATGCTGCCGGAACCGCCCGGGAACAGGATGGGGAACACCTCGCCGAACGCGACCTTGGTGTCTTCGAAGGCGTCGAGGAAGATCGCCTGCATCCGCTCGTCGAGCTCTTCGATGATGGTCTGCAGATCCTTCCGGGTCTGCACGAGGTCGGCAAGCTGCTCGGTGAGGAAGGCGTGGCGCTGTTCCAGCGCGGCGTACTCCTCCAGCGCGAGCGGGTTCACGCGGCCGAGCAGCCCGAGCTTGCGCTCGGCGTCGTGCAGCCGCCGTCGCTGCGCCGCGCGATCGAACTCCGACGACTCTCCCTCGCCGCCATCGGCGGGAACGGGCTGATCGGGCCCATATTCCGAAACGAGAATATTCTCGTCGAGGCTGAGCTCCGAGGCGACGCGTTCGAGCAGGCTCGTCACGTGCAGGCGCTTCTCGTGCATCTGCAGTTCGAGGCCGTGGACGCTCTCGGTGAGGCCGGCCAGGCGCTCGCGCACGCCGGCCTCCTCCGTCCGCAGCGTGCTCAGCTCGGCCGTTAGCGCCGTGCGGGCCTGCTCGGCCAGCTGCAGCTCGACGCGCGCCTGCGTCACCGAACGGTCGACCGAGTCGAGCACCGGCGGCAGGGTGGTCGCGACCTCGGCGGCGAGCTCCCGTTGCGCCGTGCGGATCACGGCACGCCGGGCCGCCTCGGCGGCGGCCACGCGTTCCCGCTCGCGCTGCCGGACCAGCTGGTCCACGCGCGCCTCGCCCGCGCGCACCCGCTCCTTCAGGGTCTCGACGTCGAGCCGTGCGCGCATCTCACTGTCGCGCTCGGTCTCCAGCGCCTCCAGCAGCCCGTCGCGCGCAGAGGCGTCGAGGATCGGCCGGGGAGCCTCCGCGGCCGACTGCAGCGCGGCATCCGCGGCGTGCGCGGCCTTCTCGGCGTCGGCGACGGCGGCCTGCGCCTGCCGCAGCCCGCTCTCCAGGCGCTCGCACTCGGCGATCGCCGCCTCGTGCCGCACCGTCGCGCGGTTGACCTGCTCGGTGTGCGCCGCGAGCGCGGCATCGTGCTCGCGCAGGCCCTGCAGCGTCTGCCGCGTGCGCTGGCGGGCCTCGTCCCACGCGTGCTGCGCGTCGCTCAGGGCCTCGCGCAGCGAGTCGGCGACGACGGTGATCTCGCCCAGCCGCTCACGGGCAGCGTCGCGTTCGGCGGCCAGCTCCAGCCGCGAGCGTCCGCCGCCGGAACCGGCGCGCACGGTGTGCTCGGTGACGACCTCTCCGGCCCGCGTCACGATCGTGACCGGGCCGCCCGGCTCACGCTGCGCGAGCGCGCGGCCCGCGTCGTGGGCGGACTCCAGGTCATCGACGATGCCGACGAACGCGAGGATGCCGACAACGCCCTCCGGCGCCGTCACCACGTCGCGCGCCGCGGTGACACCCGCCACGCCGGACAGCTCGGGGCCCATCGCGCCGGCGCCTGCGATCGCGATGTCGACCCGGCCGAGATCGGCGTCGCGCGCCGTGCGGGCCGCCTCCAGCGCGGCGGCGACGTCGTCGACGAGCACGCCCTCCGCCAGCGCCCCGAGTGCGGCGGCGATGGCCGCCTCGTATCCGGGCGTGACCTTCACGGCGTCGCCGACGAGGCCGCGGATGCCGCGGCCACCGCGCTCGATCAGCGCCGCCGCGGCGTTGCGCACGTCCAGCGCCCGTCCGAGCGCCGCCGACTGCGCCGTGAGCGACTCGACCTCGCGCTCGGTCGCGTGCAGGCGCTCGCGCAGAGCGGCCACCGACTGCTCGGCCTCGGTGGCGTCGCGCTGCGCCCGCTCGTAGCGGGCGGCGTGCTCCGCCGACGACCCCTCCGGCACGAGATCGGGGTCGACGCCCTCGAGGGCTTTCTCGGCCTCGACGCGGCGCGCGAGGGCGGCATCCAGCGCACGCTGCTGGCGTTCGACGGCGGTGCGCACGGCATCCAGTCGCGACGCCGCGGCCTCGGCCGTTCCGCGCAGCGCGGTCAGGCGCATGTCGTGCTCGGACACCAGCGCGCTCTGGGCGGCGATGTCGGCGTCGAGGGCGTCGAGCTCGGCGCGGGCGCGGATGACGCCCCGCGCGGCCGCGGCCGCGGCATCCTGCGCACCGCCCAGCCCGGCCGCGATCTCGTCGATCTCCGCCCGCGCCTCGTCGATCGTCGCCTGGCTCACAGTGGCGACCTCGATCGCGAGCGTGCCGTCGTCTTCGAGCAGCGCGAGACGCTGCCCGGCGAGCGTGTACAGCCCGCGCAGCCGCTCCTGCACGCGCTCCAGCGCGAACGCCGTGCTGCGCGCGGCGTCCACGGCCTCGGAGCGCTGCTGGCCCTCCAGCGCGTCGATGCGCAGCTTCAGTTGCTCGGACTGGTCCTGCAGGACGAGGCGCTCGGCGTGGCGCTCGTGCTCGTTGCGGGCGTGGTCGGCGAGCTGAGTGCGCAGCCCGACGAGCTCGTCGGCGAACAGCCGCGCCTTGGCATCGCGGACGACCGCCGCGATCGTGGCGGCCTCGCGCGCGACCTCGGCCTGCTTGCCGAGGGGCTTGAGCTGGCGCCGCAGCTCTCCGGCGAGGTCGCTGAGGCGCGTGAGGTTGGCCTCCATCGCCTCGAGCTTGCGCAGGGTCTTCTCCTTGCGGCGGCGGTGCTTGAGAATCCCGGCCGCCTCCTCGATGAATCCGCGCCGGTCTTCGGGGCTCGCCTGCAGCACGCTGTCCAGGCGCCCCTGCCCCACGATGACGTGCATCTCACGGCCCAGCCCCGAGTCGCTGAGCAGTTCCTGCACGTCGAGCAGACGACAGTTCTCGCCGTTGATGGCGTATTCGCTGGTGCCGTTGCGAAACAGCGTGCGGCTGATCGTGACCTCGCTGTATTCGATCGGCAGCGCCCCGTCGGCGTTGTCGATCGTCAGCTGCACCTCGGCGCGACCGAGCGGACCACGGGTGGAGGTTCCGGCGAAGATGACGTCTTCCATCTTTCCGCCGCGGAGCGTCTTGGCCCCCTGCTCGCCCATGACCCACGCGAGCGCGTCGACGACGTTCGACTTGCCCGAGCCGTTCGGGCCGACGATGCACGTGACGCCGGGTTCGAGCGCGAACGTGGTCGGCTGTGCGAACGACTTGAAGCCCTTGAGCGTCAGGCTCTTCAGGTGCATTCGACGATCCTCCACGGGCGGGCTGTGCGCACCACGCTATCGGACCGGCGACCCATCGCCCTCTTGACGCGCGCCGGAAAGGGGACTAGCGTCACTGTTCGCGTCAGAAGTCGAGAAAGGAGGTCCCCGAAATGATGCTGCACCTGAACACCACGGGAGGAATCCCTCCCGTCCGTGCGCGCGCGGGGATCGTCTCCTTCGGCGCGTTCCCGGCCGCCTGCTGACCGGCGCACAGGAGAACTCCGCCCGCATCCGGGCGTGATCGCTTCCGCGTAGCCGCCTCCGCGCACGAGCCCATCCGCGTGTCCATGCGCGTCTGCCGCAGCCCGGCACCACTGCGTCCCGGCGCCACCTCGCCCGGGGCCATCCGTGGAGAGCCTGAGCTCTCCCCCGCTCGAAAGCATCATCATGCATCCCTTCAGCGCGTCTGCACCGCACGCCGCCGATCCCGAACGCCGCCGCATCCGTCTCGCCCAGCGCGACCGTGAGCTGCGCGAGCGGGAGTGGCAGCGCCGCATGCAGATCATCCCCTTCCTCTGACAGCACCGGCATCCGCGGATGCCGCACACACAAGGACTTCTCATGACGCACATCCCCGGGGTCGAGTTCCGGCCCCTCACCATCCCGGTCGGCATGTCGGACGAGTTCCGCCAGTTCACCGATGTCCGCAACCGCATCTACCGGGAGGTCGCCGGCAACAACGACGACGACCTCACTCCGGAAGAACTGCTGCCGCACTACCAGGAGGATCCCGACGAGATCCGTTTCGTCTGGACGGTCCACGCCGACGGCGAGCTCATCGGCCGCGTCGGCGTGGACTTCCCCCTGGAGGAGGGCTCCCGCAACGGGTTCTGGCTCGTCGAACTGCTCGCCGCCCATCACGGGCGGGGCATCGGTTCCGCCGGCTACCCGCTGATCGAGCACGCCGCACGCGAGCACGGGCGCACCGTGCTGCAGTCGTGGGCGCAGCATCCCGCGAGCGACGGTCCCCGCATCGCCGCGCCGACGGGCTTCGGCTCCGTCCCCGACGACCACGTCGCCCGGTTCTACCGCCGCCACGGCTACACGCTCGAACAGGTCGAGCGGCAGAGCAACCTCGACCTCGCGGCCTCGGAGCAGACTGTGACCCGGTTGCTGGCCGAGGCCGAGCAGGCGGCGGCCGGCTACCGGGTCGTGCAGTGGTTCGCCCCCACCCCGCCCGAGTTCGTCGACGGCTACGCGTGGGTGAAGTCGCGCATGTCGACCGACACCCCCAACGCCGAGCTGGTCTTCGACGAGGAGGTGTGGGATGCCGCGCGCATCGCCCGGCACGACGCGAAGTACGTCGACGCCGGCCGCACGGTGCTCGTCACCGCTGCCGAGCACCTCGACAGCGGCCGGCTGGTCGCCTTCAACGAACTCGTCCTCGGCACCGATCCGGAAGGCCCCAGCCACCAGGAGGACACGCTCGTGCTCAAGGAGCACCGCGGTCATCGGCTGGGCCTGCTCGTGAAGTGCGCCGGGCTGCGACGCTGGCGCGCCGAGGTCGCGCCGCACTCGCCGAAGGTCATCACCTACAACGCCGAGGAGAACCGGCCCATGCTCGACATCAACGAGGCGATCGGATTCCTCCCGGTCGCTTATGAGGGCGCCTGGAAGAAGGTGCTGTCGTGAGCGAGGCGATCGACATCACGCCGGTGGTGCTTCCCGACGCCGTCGACGCGCCGGATGCCGACGACCTGCACGCGCTGATCGACGTCTTCAACCGGGCGCTCGAGTACGATCTGGGCGTCGATCACCTGCGCTGGGAGGCGTCGGAGATGCTGCCCGAGTGGCGCGACCAGACCTACCGGATGCACCAGGGCTTCCTCGCCCGTCGGGGCGGCCGGGCCGTGGGCGCGGCGCAGCTGACGGCACCGCGGGAGGAGGGTGCGCGCGCGCTCGAGTTCGACCTGCTGGCCGCGCCCGAGGCCCGCGACTGCGGTGTCGAAGCGGCCCTCCTGAAGCGCCTGTACGCGCAGGCGCTCGAGTGGGAGCGTCCGGTCGTGCAGACCTACACGCTCCACCGCATCGACGAGGCGGCGGAGCGCCTTGCGGCGCCGACCGGGTTCGGATGGGTGCCGCGCGACGCGCAGACCGCGCTCTACCTCGACAGCGGGTTCGCGCTGGGCCAGGTCGAGCGCAATAGCATGTTCGACCTGCGTGCCGACCCGAGCGGCGTGCGCGCCATGCTCGCGGGCGCCGAGGACGCCGCCGGCCCCGAGTACCGCCTGGAGCAGTGGACCGGGGCGACGCCGGATGCGCTCGTCGAGGGCTTCGCGTTCGTCCTGTCGCGCATGTCGACCGATCCTCCGCAGGCCGGCCTCGAGGTCGTCGAGACGGTGTGGGATGCCGACCGCGTGCGCAGCCGCGATGCACGCCTGGCCGCAAGCGGCCTGCTCGTGCTGGTGTCCGCCGTCGTGCACGTGCCGACCGGTCGGGTCGTCGCGTACAACGAGCTGACGATCGGGGCCGACCGCACCCGCAAGACGCAGCAGTGGGGCACGCTCGTCGTCAAAGAGCACCGCGGCCACCGGCTCGGGACGATCGTCAAGTGCGCCGGCATCCTGCGCTGGCGCGAGCTCGTGCCCGAGTCGCCGTTCATCACGACGTTCAACGCCGAGGAGAACCGCCCCATGCTCGACGTCAACGAGGCGATCGGGTTCACTCCGATCGTCATCGCCGGCGCCTGGCAGAAGGAGCTGGCGTGACCGGGTTGCCGAGACCTTTCAGGCGCTCCAGACGCTGACAAGATGCCGATCATCGGGGACGAGCGCGTCTCGGAGACCTGCATCGAAGGTCGCGACCTTCGTCCCCCGCGCCGCGGCCAGATTGACCAGGTGAAGATCCGTCACCTGCCGACGCCCCATGAGCACGCGCAGATCGATGCGCGATTCGGCGAGCGACGTGTCGTCGTCGATGAAGCGCCAGCCGCTCACACGCCGAATGGCACGGAGCTGCCCGATTGCTTCGGACCCACTGACCCGGCGACCCACGACTTCCGGAGTGAGCAGCATGCGCAAGAGCCCTGCTTCCGTGACTCCACACGTACTCCATGACGTCAGTTCCGTGAAGCGCCGGTGCGCGACCTGATGATGGACGTGGTGGTCCCAGGTCAGGGCCAGGAGCACGTTGACATCAAGCAGCATCGCCGGGCTCGTCGTCACGGAAGGCTGCGACGAGTTCGTCAGTCACGAGGTGGCCCGCGACGCCGGCAAGAATCGGGAACGCGGATGCCGTGCCCTGCGTCGCGTCCGGCGCTCCGACTCCCGCGAGAGCGAGAGCGGAGACGGCCTTGCCGAGAGAAATGCGCTCTGCGTTCGCCTTCGCGCGCGCGACGCTGAGCACCACAGGGTCGAGATCGAGCGTCGTACGCATATCCGCATCATAACATCACCGCATCATCCGACTGCCGTCACTCGGAGTGCTGAAGCGGCCACGCCGCGAATGTCCCAAGGCCTGAGCGTCTGCGAGGCTCTGAGTATGCAACAGCGGCTTCACTTCCTGTCCGAGAGTGTCCGCAACCGCCCATCTGTGAACACTCAAGCGCTCTGAAATACTGGCCTCATGCGCATTGACACGCCCCGTCTTCACCTCCGAGAGATGACGGGGCTCGACCTTCCTGCGCTTCGCGAGATCCTGCAAGACGAGCAGACGATGACCGCATACGAGGGCGCATTCGACGATGCCATGACCGACGCCTGGCTACGACGCATGATCGAGAGATACAGACCGCCACGGGAACGCTTCACGCAGAGCCTTGAGAGGATGCCGGATGGGCGACGATGTCACCCCCACGCACGTGAGGATTTCCTACGGGCGCTACGGGCGGATTACCTTCGCACTTCCGGATCACCTGAACGATCCGCTCGACCACACGAATGCGTTCACCTATCTCGACGGAAAGACCCACTGGGCCGAGGTCTGGGCACCGCTCCCCGCACCGTTCGACGGCGATTGGCGGCTGCCCGGCATCGATTTCAACCACTGGCCGGAAGCCTACTTCCAGGTCGCGGGCAGGCGTGGCCGTCTACTCGTCGAGATCCGCGAGCGGATCGGCGACGGCTATCGGCAGTTCGCGGTGGGCCGGAACAGCAATCCACACGAGTTCCGCGACGAGACGCCGAACGAGGTCATCCAGATCGGCGAGCACACGGCGACCGTGTTCCCGCACGAGGTGTGGACCTCTGCCAAGGCCACTCCGTTGCTGCAGCACTGGATCCGGCATGGAGTCCTGCCATCCGAGGTCACCCTGCGCGCTCTGAACCTCAGAACCGACAGGTGAGACACCACCCGCTCAGCGGTGCGTGCCGCCCGAAGGCGAACGCCACTGCTGCAACCAATGGCCAGCCTCACCGCCGCCGCCGGCTGCGCGCTCTGAAGTGACCCGACCGGTTCATGAACGCCTCCCGACGGATCGGCCGGCCGCGGCGCGGGCACGGCTGTCCCGTGCACCCGTAGGCGTTCAGCGAGTGCGCGAAGCAGCCCGCCTGCCGCAGCTTCTCACGTTCATGTGCGCGGGCGCATCCGGCCTTGTCCGGTAGTTCGCAACCGTGGACGTGTCCTCTCAGAGATACAGGCCGGTGACGTGGTTATTGAACATCCTTCGCTCCAGACCGTTGATCTCGGCCGCATCATTCGTGAGCCCCACATAACCGTTCGACTCGGTTGAGAACAGGCCCGCCGCGGCCGCTGTCTCGACAAGCCTGGGCACCCAGCTTTTCTCATGTCGATAGGTCACGACCGAGACTCCGCGCTGAACGAGACGAACGACAACGTCGATGAGGCCGGGATCAACATCGGACGGATCGGCGGAAGAATGATCCGCCTTTTGAACACCGCCCGACACCTGTAGCCGTTCCAGTGAATCAATCTGCAGCAGCACATCGCCGGCTTGCCCATCGAGCGGGAGGCACAGCGACTTCAGCGAGGTGTGGGCAAGCGGCGCAAGGTTCGTCTGCTTCGAGAGATTCGCAAGATCGAGGTGCTCCAGGCAGGGCAGTTCCTCGAGGAACGACAAATCAAGGGTGCCGGAGTCGTAGACGAGTATGTTCAGCTCGCGCAGATTCTGACAGGCCGCGAGCGGCGCAAGGTCAAGAGATTTCGGAACGATGATGTCGAGTGCGCAGAGATCGGCAACGGCGTCGAGCCCTGTCACGTTCGTGGTCATGCCGAGCCGGAGCACCCTGCTGTTGAACATGGTTGCAGCGAAGTCGTGCCGGTCAAATGCACCCCACGCGACGTGCAACTCTTTGAGCATCGCGTCCGAGTACTTGCCGTCACTTGCATACTGCGACAACACTTCGAATGCGGCAGGCCCGCCGATCGCGCCAAGCGCCCGCACCGCAGCGACTTTTGCGCTGGCCTTCTGCTTCGGGATCGGCAGGAGCACAGCGGGATCGGGGTTCGCGTGTGCGGCCAGCCAGGCCTTCACCTCCGTGGCTTTCTGCGGCGCCTCGATCACTTCGCCCACGTTGCGCTCCTCCACGACTTCTGATGAAACCGCAATCGTATCTTTCGCGCAGCCTCAACACACTGTCGGATGAGGTCCTCGTCGGAGACCAGCTCGTCCGATGCGCGCAGCAGCTCTGGCAGCGAAACGAGCCGCGGGACGGTCGCGGGCTTGCCGAGGAACGCCCGTCCTCCCGGTCGCCGGTAGCGCAGCGCGCCTTGGCGCGTGTCATCACTGACGCCGAGGAGGAAGTCAAAGTCGTCCCGCCGGCGGGGAGTCCGGCCCGCCTCGCGGGCGCGGGCCCGCTCGGCTTTCTCGATGAGGTTGCGACCCCAGCGATCGGGGGCGCTGTCGGCGAAGGCGCGCACCAGCCCGCTCTGGTGCTGCGCGCCCGAGGCCAGCGGCAGTGCTGGGTCGATGCTCGTGCCGCCGCCGGCCAGGTAGCCGGGTCGTAGAGGAAGACCGTCGCGACCTGGCCCCGCGCCCGGGTGAAGTGCGCCTGGCCCACCAGGCGCGCGCCGCCCGCCCCGTCGACGAGAACCTCGACGTGGTCATCGCCCGCGCTTGTTCGCAAGACTCCCGGCGCGCAGGCGACCGATGTCGCTGTTCAGCGGATCCACGGCCCCGACGACCTGGTCGAACACCCCGAGGGCGCGCAGTACCTGCGCGACATTGCCGAAGCCCGCCGTCGGGTCGCCGTTCTCGATCTTGCGCAGGGTGTCGCGGGTGATGCCGGCACAGCGGCGCACTTCCGGGGCCTGTTCGAGCGCGGCGAGACACCGGTCACCGCGCTGGGGCGGCGTGCCGTCGCCCTGGCCACGCTCCCCGTCGTCGCACACCACCGCCCGGACGCCGTCGTGGTCTGGTGCGACGCCCACGCCCACGCCGACGTCAACACAACACACTCGGGAGCACCACCACCGGCTACCTCGGCGGCCTCGCACTGTCCGGACCCCTCGGCGGATGGTCCTCTGCCCTCGCCGCGGGTGTGGCGACGGAAAACGTCATCCTCTCCGGCGTCCGCGACGTCGACCCACCGGAGACCGAGCTCGTCGGCGCGGCCAGGCTGGTCGTCGTCGCTGCTCGACGCCCTCGCCCGCGCTCGACGCCCTCCGGTGACCGACTTTCAGGCTGCCCGCACTGCAGCCGTCACACGATCGGGGTAGGTAGGTTGGGGTGATGATGTCGAAAGAAGAGTACGTCGCCCGAGCCGCTGCCGACGACGAGTGGGCGCCCGGGTGGGAGGCCATCGATCAGGCCTTCGCACAGCACTATCCGGGCGTAGAGCCCCCACACCTTGCTTCGAACATGGCTGCTCGCGCGATTTTCGGCGGGTCTGAGTTTCTCGACGGCGTGAGCTTCTTCCCGAGCCCCAACGGATACCAGCATCTGGTCTCCTACGGCATGACAGCACTCTACGCCGAAGAGGCCTCGTACGGCGGTGACGACAGCGGCTGGGGGTACGAGATGACCATGAAGGTTCGCTCCGACACCCCGGAAGATGCGTACTGGGCGGCCGATGTTCTCAGGAACCTTGCGCGGTACACCTACACGTCACAGCGGTGGTTCGAGCCGTTCCAGTCCATCGGTGGCCAAGGTACCCCCATCCGCGTCGGAAGCGACAGCCTACTGACCAGTCTCCTCGTCGTCCCCGACACGGAGATTCTCGGCGTCGATACCGTTCACGGCCGCGTTGAGTTCTTGCAGCTCGTGGGCATCACCCAGGCGGAGTTCGAATGGCTCACCGCCGATTCCACCGCAGACTCCCTCACGCGTTCGCAGCGACTCGCAGCTGCTCTGAAGGAGGACGGCAATCCGTTGCTGGTCACCGATCTGTCGCGAACACACAGCCTTTTCTGACTGACTTTTCTGACTGAGAAAATCGCTTCGTGCGCTCACCGCCGCCGTTGACATCCCGGGCAGAAGTGCGACGAGCGTCCGCCGATCACCACGCGGCGCAGGGGCTCCCCGCAACGATCGCACGGCTGGCCGGTTCGCCCGTATGAATGCAGTGAGTGCGCGAAGTAGCCGCTCTTCCCACGTACTTCGACATTGCGGTTCACCTTGTCGAGGCTATGTTCACGCCTTCCCCGCGGTGGCGATCACCGTGTTCACCCGAGGCTCGATCGACTCGGCCATCATCGTGATCTCCTGCTCACGGACGCCGTTCATCCGCGCGGCGTCGCGCCACCCGGTGACCGCTCCGGCTACGCGCGCGATCCGCTCGCGTGCCTGGGCGGGCGAGAGGCTGCACTCCTCTGCCAAGGCGAGCAGTGCCTCGGCCTCGTCGGGCGGGGCGTCGGCACCCATGATCGTGGTCGAGCGGGCCCGCTGCGGGTCGGGGTTCGGGTTGACGTCGAACACGGGGCTCAGCATCCACGAACCGCGATCGGCGAGGAGGCCGTGGTTGCGCAGATGGTCGTCCGTGTTACCGAGCGCGACGCCCGCGACGACGCGGTCGAAGAGCTCGTGGTGGTCGGCCCGAGGCGAGAGCGACAGGTCCCGCATCGCCTCGGCGATCTCGGCGTAGTCGCGGTGCTCTCCGTCTGCGGCACTCAGCGCCGTCATCGCGCTGATGTAGCCGATCCGGTGCCCCTCGCCCGTCCGGTCGAACCGGCGCAGGATCAGCACGCTGCGCTCGCCCACCCGGGCGAGCCGTCGCTGTGGCACCCGGATGCCCGCGGCCTCCAGCAGATCGAGCGCCGTCGCCTCCCAGGCCATGACGTCCCACCGGTCGCTGGAATGCGGGAACTTCGCGATCGCCAGCGAGCCGTCCTCGAGGCGCACGGACGCCTTGGGCCGCGCGCCGCCCAGGCCGGTCGTGCCGGTGTCGAGCAGTTGCTTGACGGCCCGGCTCGGATCCTCGTCCGAGGCGAGCTCGTCCGATGCGCGCAGCAGCTCCGGCAGCGAGACGAGCCGGGGGACAGTCGCGGGCTTCCCGAGGAACTCCTCGCTGCCTGGCAATCGGTAGCGCAGTGCTCCCTGCCGCGTGTCGTCGCTGACGCCCAGGAGGAAGTCGAGGTCGTCCAGCCGGCGCGGCACGCGGCTCTCGTCGCGCGCACGCGCGCGCTCCGCCTTCTCTACGAGGTTGCGGCCCCAGCGATCGGGAGCGCTGTCGGCGAAGGCGCGCACCAGACCGGACTGGTGCTGCGCGCCCGAGACCAGCGGTAGGGCGGGGTCGATGCTCGTGCCGTCGCTCGACAGGTAGCCCGGGTCGTAGAGGAACGTGGTGGAGATCTGGCCGCGCTGCCTGGTGAAGTGTGCCTGGCCCACCACGCGCGCGCCACCCGCCTCGTCCACGAGGACTTCGACGGTGGTCATCGCGCGCGCTTCTTCGCGAGGCTCCCCGCACGCAGGCGGCCGATGTCGCTTTTGAGCGGGTCGACAGCCTCGACCACCTGGTCGAGCACGCCGAGGGCGCGCAGCACCTGCGCGACGTTGCCGAAGCCCGCACTCGGGTCGCCCGCCTCGATCTTGCGCAGGGTGTCCCGGGTGATCCCGGAGCGCTCGGACACCTGCTGCGCCGTCAGGCCCAGGACCATGCGCCAGCCCCGCACGTGCTCGCCGAACTCGGCAAGCTGTCGGTCGATCTTGTACCCGACCATGGCACATTCTCCTCTCCTACTACGACGACTATCGTAGCCGGATAGCCATGATATGGCGAGCATAGTCGTCACAATCAAAGAAGTGCATATCGAAGCCGCGAACTCGCGCGGCTCTCGCGGGCCCACGAGGCCGGTCTCCTCCGAAGCTTCGCGCAGCACCGCGTCCTCCGGCGTCTCGCCGGGCCGGACCGTCCCCGCCGGGACCTGCAGCCCGGCCTAGTCCCAGGGCTGGTCGGCATGGCGCAGGACGACGATCCTCTCGTCTCGCACGATGTAGACAACGACCTTCTTCGGGCGGTCTACCGGATACTCGGACGAGACCGTCATATCTCCATTCTCCCGGAGTCGAGCACCGAGCGACACGGCGGCCGCGGTCGGCGACGCGAGGGGCGGAGAGCCAGGCCGCGGTCAGGTCGTCGAAGATATGGCGGCCTCGCAGATCCAGCGCCGCTGTCGGCGGGTCTCCACCGCACGCCGATGACAGCTACGAGTTCTCTCACCCCGCAGGGGCTATGTATCGAGCGTGAGAAGCAGGGCGGGCAACATTATCGCCGCGGCCGGCGCTGACAGCGCGGGCAGAAGTAGCTCGACCGATTCATGAACGGCTCTCGCACGATCAGGGTGCCGCATCGCTCGCAGGGTTCTCCGGCCCTGGAATAGCAATGCAGAAAACGTGAGAAGTAGCCGGCCTGTCCGTTGACGTTGACGTACTGGGCGTCGAAGCTGGTGCCGCCCTCGGCGAGGGCCTTGTGCAGCACGGCCCGAACCTCGTCGAGCAGCCGGCGGACGGCGCGCGCCGACAGGACGGATGCCGGGGTCTCCGGGTGGATGCGGGCCGCCCACAGCGCCTCGTCGGCATAGATGTTGCCGACACCGCTCAGCGTCGTCTGGTCCAGCAGCACCCGCTTGATCGCCGACCGCTTCGCACGGATGGCAGCGACGACCAACGACTCCGATAAGGCCGGATCCAGCGGGTCGCGAGCGATGTGGACGACCTGCGACGGAGTGGCGGCGGCATCCGTCCCCCAGCCACCGGGCGCGCCGTCCGGCGTCGGCACGAGCCGGTCGACGGCGAGGGAGCCGAAGGTGCGCTGATCGGCGAACACGACAGCGAGTTCGCCGTGCGCGGGGTGCTCGATCTCCAGCCGGATGCGCTCATGGCGCTCGGTCGGCGCGCCCGGGGCGCGCAGCAGCAACTGCCCGCTCATCCCGAGGTGCCCGACGATCGCCTCTGCGGTGCCGGTGGACGCATCCAGTGGCAGCCAGAGGAACTTGCCACGGCGCGCGGCCGCGACGACGGTCCGACCGGTCAGCGCGCGTTCGAACGAGGCCACGTCACCGACGTGCCGGGTGAGCGCCCGCGGGTCGTGCACCGTGACGGCGGCGATGCGCGCGCCCACGACCGCGGGCGCGAGGCCGGCACGGACGACCTCGACCTCGGGAAGCTCGGGCACCGATTCAGGTCCGGTCGTTGAGGGCGCGCCAGACGGCGAGAGCCGCAGCCATCTCGGCCTGCTTCTTGCTCGATCCCACCCCGCTGAGGGTGACATCGCCGACCGTGACCATCGCGGTGAACACGCGGTGATGGTCGGGTCCCTCGGCGGTGACCGCATACACCGGCGGTGCGAGCTCGCGCCGGGCGGCGAGCTCCTGCAGGCTGGTCTTGGGGTCCATCGCAGCGCCGTAACGCTCCGGGTCCGCCATGAGCGGTTCGACGAGCCGCAGGACGAGACCCGTCGCCGCATCGGCCCCCGCCGACAGGAACGTCGCCCCGATCACCGCCTCCATCGTGTCGGCGAGGATCGAGTCCTTGTCGCGGCCGCCGGTCTGGTCCTCACCGCGCCCCAGACGCAGATGCGCGCCCAGGCCGATGCCGCGGGCGACCTCGGCCAGCGCGACCGTGGAGACGACGCTCGCGCGCCGCTTGGCGAGCGATCCCTCGTCCAGGTCGGGGTTGCGCGTGAACAGGTGCACCGTCACGGCCTGCCCGAGAATCGAGTCGCCGAGGAACTCCAGGCGTTCGTTGTGCGCGATGCCGCCGTTCTCGTACGCGAACGAACGGTGGGTCAGGGCAAGCGACAGAAGCTCGGGGTCGATCTCGACCCCGAGCCTGTCGATGAGCACTCCGTGCCCGGTCACAGCATCCGCCACGAGGAGGCCGGTGCGATCAGACGTCGGCGACCTTGCGGCCCTTGTACTCGAGGAACAGCTCGGTACCCTGCGAGTCGGTGACGACCTTGGCCTGGTGCGGGCGGCTGTAGACGACCTTGCCGTTCTCGACGGTCTTGACGAGCGCGGGCGCCTCGGCCTTCCACTGCGCGCGACGCGAACGCGTGTTGGAGCGGGAGACCTTCCGCTTCGGGGGGTTACCTGCCATGGCTAGCTCTTCTCTGTGTTGTCGGCGTCGGGGCGCGCGGCCTCGTCGTCTTGGTCTGTGGTGGAGGCCGCCATCGCGGCCAGCGCAGTCCAGCGCGGGTCGATCGGGGATTCCTGCGCGCTCTCTTCGGTCAGCTTCTCGCCCGTGGTCGGATCAAGACCGAGGCAGTCGGGCTGACAGACCGGCTGGAATGGAAGCGACAGGACGATCGAATCCCTGACCGGAGTTTCAAGATCCACGTGGTCGTCTTGAACCTCGAAGTCAATCGCTTCCGTCTCAGAATACCCGAAGAGCTCGACAAACTCGACTTCGACGGGCCGGGCGATGTCGGTGAGGCACCGGCCGCACACGCCCACGTACCGCGTCTCGGCCTCGACCGTCGCGAGGATTCCCTCGTGCACCGACTCCAGCCGGACCTGCAGTTCGATGGGCTCGCCCGAGGGGACCGCCACCAGTCCCTCGCCCCATTTCGCCGGGGCGGGCACCTCGATGTCGAACTCGCGCATCTCCCCCGCGCGATGCGAGATGTCGCGCACCGGGAAGACGAAGGGGCCGTTCACATGCTTGTTCACCACGCGCTTCATCGTAGCCGCCGGGGCGCCGGCCGGTTCAGCGACCGCGTGCGCCGGTGTCGAGGAAGCGGGCCACCGGTGCGGGCACGAACGGCGATACGTCGCCGCCGAGCGCCGCGACCTGCCGCACGAGCGAGCTCGACACGAGCGCGTGCGCCGGGTCGGGCAGGAGGAACACCGTCTCGATCTCCGCGAGGTGCCGGTTGACGATCGCCATCGGCGTCTCGTAGGCGACGTCGACCTGCGACCGGATGCCCTTGACGAGGATGCCGGCATCCACATCCTCGGCGTAGTCGACGAGCAGGCCCATGCTCCACGACGCGACGACGACGTTGCCGCCGATGCCCTGCTCGGCGATCGACTGCTCGAGCAGGCTGAGCCGCTGCGCGATCGGCAGCATCGCCTCTTTGTCGGGATTGTGCACGACGAGGACGTGCAACTCGTCGTAGAGCGAGGCGGCCCGGCGGATGACGTCGAGGTGCCCGAGCGTCGGCGGATCGAACGACCCCGGGACCACCGCGATGCGGTTGTTCATGGGTTCGAGCCTACCGGCCGCCGGCTCCGCAGGGCGCGTCAGGACTTGCCGAGCGCCGCCCTCTCCTGCTGGTCGAGCCGGCGCTCGATCGCCGCGGCGAGCCCGGGATGCCGCAGCAGCGCCGGATCGTCGTCGAGCACCCGCTCGGCGGCGGCCCGCGCGAGGGCGATGAGGTCGGCGTCGGCGACGACGCGCAGCAGCCGCAGCGAACTGCGCGCGCCCGACTGCGCGTCACCGAGCACATCGCCCTCGCCGCGCAGCTCGAGGTCGATGTCGGCGAGGTGGAACCCGTCGGTCGATGAGGCGACGGCATCCACGCGCGAGCGCGCCGGCGTGCCCTCCGGTGCCTCGGTCACGAGCAGGCACAGACCCGGCACCGCGCCGCGCCCGACGCGCCCGCGCAGCTGATGCAACTGCGACACGCCGAAGCGGTCGGCTTCGAGGATCACCATCGTCGACGCGTTCGCGACGTCGACGCCGACCTCGACCACCGTCGTCGCGACGAGGACGTCGATGTCGCCGCGGGCGAACGCCTGCATGATCGCGTCCTTCTGCTCCCCCGGCATGCGTCCGTGGAGGGTCTCGACGCGCAGGCCGTCGTACGCGGGGATGCCGGCCAGCAGCTCCCGCACCTGCACGACACCCCAACGGGTGCGCGCCTGCTCGCCCGCGACGAGGGGCGCCTCGTCGGCGGCATCCTTCGCGTCCTTGCCGCTGGCCTCTGCGTCGATCGCGGGACAGACGACGAACACCTGGTGGCCCGCCGCGACCTCTTCGGCCGCGCGCTGCCACACCCGCCCGAACCACCCGGGATGCTCGGCGAGGGGGGCGACGTGCGTCGTGATGCCGGCGCGCCCGGCGGGGAGCGTCCGGATCGTGGAGACGTCGAGGTCACCGAACACCGTCATCGCGACGGTCCGCGGGATCGGGGTCGCCGTCAGCACCAGCACGTGCGGCGACGTACCCTTCGCGCGCAGGGTCTCGCGCTGCTCGACGCCGAACCGGTGCTGCTCGTCGACGACGACGAGCCCCAGGTCGGCGAAGGTGGTGGAGGCGCTCAGCAGCGCGTGCGTGCCGACGACGATGCGCGCCTGACCGGATGCCGCCCGCAGCGCCGCCTTCCGACGCTCGGCGGCGGGCAGCTGGCCGGTGAGGAGCGTCGGCATCAGCTCGGGAGCCAGTTCGGGGCCGAGCATGCGCGCGATGGAGCGCACGTGCTGCGCGGCGAGCACCTCGGTCGGAGCGATGAGCGCCGACTGCCCGCCCGACTCGCCCACCTGCAGCATGGCGCGCAGGGCGACCAGGGTCTTGCCCGAGCCGACCTCTCCCTGCACGAGACGGTTCATCGGCCAGCCGCCCTGCAGGTCGGCGGCGATGCGGTCGCCGACGGCGACCTGATCGGGCGTGCGCGCGAACGGCAGCTGCGCGTCGAACCGCTCCAGGAGCGCGCCGGGCTGCCGGGAGGTGGCCGACATCATCCGCACGAACTGGCGCTGCTGCAGCAGGGCGGTCTGCAGCACGAACGCCTCGTGCATGCGCAGCGTGCGGCGCGCGGGGGCGACGTCGTCGATGAAGTCGGGCGCGTGGATCTTCTGCAGCGCGGTGCGCGCGTCGAGCAGATCCTGCGCGCGGCGGAACTCCTCCGGCAGCGGATCGGGCACGTCGCCGAGTTCGTCGAGCACCTCTCGGACTGCCCGCTGCACCTGCCACGTCGCCACGGTGCTCGTGGCGGGGTAGATCGGAATGGGCTCGTTCTGATGCGCCTCGGCCCGCAGGAGCGCCGCGTCCGGATCGTCGAAGAGCACGTATTCGGGGTGCGCGAGCTGCTGAACGCCCTTGAACTGGCCGACCTTGCCCGAGAAGATGCCCTGCGCCCCCACCTGCAGCTGATTCGCGCGCCAGGGCTGCCCGAAGAAGGTGAGGGTCAGGGCGCCCGCGCCGTCGCTGATGACCGCTTCGACGATCGTGCCCTTGCGGTTCTTCATCGGCCGCGACGTGACCGAGCGCACTTCCGCGACGATCGTGACCTGCTCGCCCAGCGGCAGCGAGGCGATGGGCGTCAGCTCGCCGCGTCGTGCGTAGCGGCGCGGGTAGTGCGTGAGCAGCTCGGCGACGGTGCGGATGCCGAACGCACGCTCGAACGTCGCCGCGGTCTTCGCCCCGAGCGCGTCGGTCAGACGCGTGTCGAGGGTGAACGGCGGCATGGCACGAGTCTATGCAGAGGCGCCGACACGCCGCCCCGTTAGGGTGTAGCCGTGACGAGGATCATCGCGGGGCGCGCCGGCTCGCTCGCCCTGGCCGTGCCCGACGCCGGTACCCGGCCGACGAGCGACCGCGTGCGCGAGTCGCTGTTCGGCGCGCTGGAGTCGCAGGGTCTCGTGCAGGATGCCGCCGTCCTCGACCTGTTCGCCGGGTCCGGCGCGCTCGGGCTCGAGGCCGTCAGCCGGGGTGCCGCCTCGGCCGACCTCATCGAGAAGGCGCCCCGCGCGGCCGCGGTCGCGGAGCGCAACGCGCGCGCGATCGCGAAGGCGGCGCCGGGCGCGGCCGTGCGCGTGCACCGCACCGCCGCCGATGCGTTCCTGCGTGCCGCGACGTCGACCTTCGACCTCGTCTTCGTCGACCCGCCGTACGACCTCGACGAGGGCACGCTCACCACGACGCTCGGCCTGCTGGTTGCGCGGCTGGGCGACACGGCGACCGTCGTGATCGAACGCGCCACGCGCTCCGGCGCGCCGACGCTGCCCGCGGGGCTCGCGCTGGGCCGCAGCAAGAAGTACGGCGACACGACCCTGTGGTGGGCGGTCGCCCCTTGACTCAGCCGCGGCCGGCGTCCCAGTCGCGGTGCGGATCCCAGCCCAGCTGACCGGTCGCCGGCGCGCCGGCGATGGTCACGGATGCGCCGCCGTGGAGCCCGCGCGGCACCACCCGCCCGATCTCCCGGAACCCCTCCGGCAGCGCCGCCGCCGGAGGGAAGCACGCCAGCAGCGCGTGATCCTCGCCCCCGCGCAGCGCGCAGTCACCACCGCGCAGCGCGTCATCGTCGAGCCCCGGCCGCAGGTCGATCGTGACGCCGGACGCGTCGGCCATGCGGGTGGCGTCCAGCAGCAGACCGTCCGAGACGTCCATGAGCGCGGTGGCGCCGGAGACCGCGGCGACCGGGCCGAGCGCGATCGGGGGCCGCGGACGCAGCTGCGCCGCCAGATCGGCGCGCTCGGTGTCGCTGAGGATGCCGGCATCCACCGCGACGGGGTGGCCCTGCGCATCGCGGAACCGGTCGAACAGCACCGCCAGCCCTCGCGCGGCGGCGCCGAGCTGTCCCGCCACCGCGACGATGTCGCCCGCACGCGCCCCGGAGCGCAGCACCGCAGCGCCGTCGAGCACCCCCACGGCGGTCACCGCGAGGGTGAGGGTGTCGGATGCCGTGAGGTCGCCGCCCTCCACCGCGCACCCCGGCGCGAGGTCTTCGCACGCGGCGCGCAGCCCCGCGGCGAGGTCTTCGACGAACGCGATCGCGGTGTCGTCGGGCAGCGCCAGCGCGACGAACAGCGCCGTCGGGCGCGCGCCCATCGCCGCGATGTCGGCGAGGTTCACCGCGGCGGCCTTGAAGCCGAGGTCGAATCCGCTCGACCAGGCCAGCCGGAAGTCGGGGCCGTGCACGAGCGTGTCGGTGGAGACGACCACGCGGCCACCAGGCGCGGCGAGCACCGCGGCGTCGTCGCCGGGGCCGACCTCGGCCCGCGACGATCCGCCCAGCGCCGCGAAGACGCGGGCGAGCACCGCGCGCTCACCGGCCTCGCCCACCGTCGTCCCGTCCGGCATGTCCATCCCTCCACGGTAGCCTGGACGGGTGTCTCGCCCGCGCTCGCCTCGCCTTGCGGCGGTGGCGCTGCTCCCGGTCGGGCTGCTGGGGATCGCGGGCTGCAGTCAGGCGGTGGCGATGACCCCGGCATCCGGCTCCAACGACCCGGCCTGCGCCGAGGTGATGGTGCGACTGCCCGCCACGCTCGACGGGCAGGACCGCCGCTGGACCGACGCACAGGCCACCGCCGCCTGGGGTGCGCCCGCGACGGTCCTGATGACGTGCGGCCTGGATGCGCCCGGGCCGTCCGACCTGCCCTGCGACACGGCGGGCGGCGTGGACTGGCTGATCGACGACACCGATGCGCCGAACTACCGCGTGACGACGTTCGGGCGCACCCCCGCCGTGCAGGTGTACCTGAATGCCGACGAGGTCAGCAGCCGTACGGTGCTCGACGCGCTCGGCGTCGCGGTGCAGCAGCTGCCCGAGGATGGGCACTCCTGCAGCGAACGGCCGACGTCGTGAGCCCTACCGGACCGCGGCCAGGTCGATCAGCTCGGTGATGAGCTCGCGATAGCTCATGCCCGACGCGATCCAGCACTTCGGGAACATCGAGACCGGGGTGAAGCCGGGCATGGTGTTGACCTCGTTCACGAAGAACTCCGTGCCGGTGTAGAAGAAGTCCACGCGGGCCAGCCCCTCACCGCCGACCGCCTCGAACGCCCGGGCGGCGATGCGCTGCAGCTCGGCCAGTTCTCCCGGCGCGAGCTCGGCCGGGCAGACGAGCTCGACCCCCGGGGCGTCGAGGTACTTCGCGTCGAAGTCGTAGAAGTCGCGGCCGGTGATGACGATCTCGCCGGCGACGCTCACGCGCGGCGCGCCGCCGCCCCGGGCGGCCAGCACGCCGCACTCGACCTCGCGGCCGGTGACCGCCTGTTCGACGAGCACCGTGGCATCCTCGGCGAATGCCGCCGCCAGCGCGTCGTCGAGCTCGTCCCACTCCGACACCTTCGACACGCCGACGCTCGAGCCCGCCCGCGCGGGCTTGACGAACACGGGCAGTCCGAGCGCCCGGATGCGGCGCTGCCACAGCTCCCGGTCGCGCTGGAGAGCCGCGGAGGTGACGGCGACCCACGGCACCACCGGCACGCCCGCCGACCGCAGGATGCTCTTGGTCGTGTGTTTGTCCATGCCGATCGCCGACATCAGCAGGCCGGCGCCGACGTACGGCAGGTCGAACAGCTCCAGGAAGCCCTGGATCGTGCCGTCTTCGCCGAACCGGCCGTGCAGGATCGGGAAGACGACGTCGACCTCGCCGAGCGAGCGTACGCCCTCGGCATCCCGGACGAACAGCTCGCGCGAGCGCACCGAGTCGGGCCAGACGATGCGCGTGCCGTTGTCGACCACCTCCGGCAGGTGCTCGGGGTTCAGCGCGAACTTTCCGGGATCGTCGTCTTCGAGCACGAACGCGCCGTCGCGCGTGATCCCGATGGGGATGACGTCGAACCGCTCGCGGTCAATCGCCGCCAGCACGCCCCCGGCCGTTGCGGAACTGATCGAATGTTCGCTGGAGCGACCGCCGAAGAGCACCGCCACTGCCGCCTTGTCCATTCTGGGTCCTTTCGCCCGTGGGCTTGTCGTCATCGGTGGTGAGGTGTGGAGCGATGTCGCGCGGATTCATCGTGCCGTCGAGAACCATCTTGACCTGCTCGACGATGGGCATCTGCACCGCCGACTCGCGCGCGAGCTGCAGCACGGGGGCGACCGAGGCGAGACCCTCCGCCGTCTGGTTCATCTGCTTGACGACGTCCTGGAAGCTGTAACCCTGCCCGAGCAGGCGCCCCGCGGTGTTGTTGCGGCTGAGCGGCGACTGACAAGTCGCGATCAGGTCGCCGAGGCCGGCGAGCCCCTGCAGCGTCTCGGGGTGCGCGCCCTGGGCGACGGCGAAGTCGGTCATCTCGACGAGCCCGCGCGTGATGATGGATGCCTTCGTGTTCTCGCCGTAGCCGACACCGTCGACGATGCCGATCGCGACCGCGATGAGGTTCTTCAGCACCCCGCCGAACTCGGTGCCGATGACGTCGGTGTTGACGAACGTGCGGAAGTAGGCGTTGCGCGCGCGCAGAGCCACGGCCTCGGCGGTCTCGCGGCTCGTCGAGGAGATGACGGCGGCGGTGGGCTGCTCGCGCGCGATCTCCAGCGCCAGGTTGGGGCCGGAGGCCACCGCGATGCGGGCGGGGTCGCAGTGTAGCTCCTGCTCGATGACCTGGCTCATCCGCAGTCCGGTGCGCCGTTCGACGCCCTTCATGAGCGAGACGACGGGGGCGTCGCTGTGCGCGATGAGCGGCCGCACCGCCTTGAGGTTCTGCCGCAGCGCCTGGCTGGAGATCGCGAGGTAGACCTGGGATGCCCCCTCCAGCGCTTCCGAGAGGTGCGCCGTCGCCGACATGTTGCGCGGCAGGTTGATGCCCGGCAGGTACTCGCTGTTGCGGTGCCCGCCGTGGATCTCCTGCGCCAGCTCGGCCCGCCGCGCCCACATGACGACGTGGGCGCCACCGTCGGCGAGGACCTTGCCGAAGGTCGTGCCCCAACTGCCGGCCCCGATGACGGCGACCCGCGGCCTGGCGGACTCGGATCTACGACTCAAGGCGACCCGTCTCCTTCTGGTCGTGCTCCGCGGGGTTCCAGCGCTGTGCCGGCGGCGCCTCGCCGCGCAGCCGCCCGAGCAGGCCCGCGATCTCGGCCATGACGAGATCCGTCGCGGCCGCGTGCTGTGCGCTGCCCTTGTAGTCGGACAGGTCGATCGCGGGACCCAGCAGAACGCGCACGTGCCGCCGCGGCGGCCAGATGCGCAGCTTGCCGTACCGCGGCATGATCTCCTGCACGCCCCAGGAGGCGGCCGGGATGACGGGCAGGCGGCCGATCAGCGCGAGCCGCACGGCGCCGGTCTTTCCACGCATCGGCCACAGGTCGGGTTCGCGCGTGAGCGATCCCTCGGGGTAGACGATGACCCCGCGCCCGTGCTCGACGAGCTGCTTGGCCTGGGCGATCGTCTCGCGTGCGGCGGCGGCCGTGCTGGCCCGGGCCACCGGCACCATCCCCGTCGCGCGCAGCGCCGCACCGAGCACCGGCACCCGGAACAGGCTCTCCTTGGCCATGAAGCGCGGCGCACGACCCAGCCGCCAGGTCGCGACCGCGAAGATCAGCGGATCGAACTCGCTGTAGTGGTTGGGAGCGAGCACGTACGCGCCCTCTTCGGGCAGGTGCTCGGCGCCTTCGATCTCGATCTTCGCGAACCAGCCCACGAGCGGCACGACAATGCCGGCCAGCGGCCAGAAGACGCTCGGCGTGCGCTTTTCGGCCGACGCGCGTCGGCGCGAGAGGACGGTCACAGGCGCCGCCTCAGCCGACCACGTCGAAGTCGGCGCCCAGCGCGGTGAGCTTGTCGAGGAACTTCTCGTAGCCGCGGCGGATGATCCCGATGTTGCGCACCGTCGAGACGCCGTCGGCGGCGAGCGCCGCGATGACGTAGCTGTATCCCCCGCGCAGGTCGGGCACGACCACGTCGGCGCCGTGCAGGGGCGTCGGCCCCGTGATCACGGCGGCCTGCTCCAGCGCGCGCCGCGGCACCCGACGGTCGGGGCTCGCGAAGCCCTCCGGGTGCACGACGATGTCGGCCCCCATCTTGTTCAGCGCCCCGGTGAAGCCGAGCCGGTTCTCGTACACCGTCTCGTGGACCGTCGAGGTGCCCTCGGCCTGGGTCAGCGCCACGATGAGCGGCTGCTGCCAGTCGGTCATGAACCCGGGGTGCACGTCGGTCTCCACGACGACCGGCTTGAGCGCGCCGCCGCGACGGAACCGGATGCCGTCCTCGGCGATGTCGAAGTCGCCGCCCGCCTTGCGGAAGACGTTGAGGAACGTCAGCATCTCCGGCTGCTTCGCGCCGGCGACGAAGATGTCGCCGTCGGTCGCGAGCGCCGCGCACGCCCACGAGGCGGCCTCGTTGCGATCGAAGATGCAGCGGTGGTCGTAGCCGCGCAGTCGGTCGACGCCCTCGATGAAGATGACGCGGTTCGGCTCGTACGAGATGATCGCGCCCATCTTCTGCAGGACGGCGATGAGATCCATGATCTCCGGCTCGATCGCGGCGTTGCGCAGCTCGGTCGTGCCTTTCGCGCGCACGGCGGTCAGCAGCACCTGCTCGGTCGCGCCGACGCTCGGATACGGCAGGGCGATGTCGGCGCCGCGCAGACCGTCGGGGGCCGACAGGCGGATGCCGCTGGGCAGCTTCTCCACGATCGCGCCGAACGCGCGCAACGCGTCGAGGTGGAAGTCGATCGGCCGGTCGCCGATGCGGCATCCGCCGAGGTCGGGGATGAACGCCTGACCGAGCAGGTGCAGCAGCGGGCCGCAGAAGAGGATCGGGATGCGGGATGCGCCCGCGTGCGCGTCGATCTCCTCGATGTGGGCCGACACGGCATCGCGCGGGTCGAGCCGTAGCGTCCCCTCGCCGTCGTCGGTCACGGTGACCCCGTGCACCTCCAGGAGCGAGCGCACGACCTGCGCGTCGCTGATGTCGGGCACATCGCGCAGGACGCTCTCGGTCTCGCCGAGCAGCGCCGCCACCATCGCCTTGGTCGCGAGGTTCTTCGCCCCCTTCACCTCCACCCGTCCGGCGAGCGGCCGGCCCCCGCGGATGCGGAGGACGTCGCCGGCATCGCCGGCGGGAACCGCTGTCGCGGCGCTGAGGAGGGTGTTCATCGATCGAACCTCACTTCGTGTCGAGGACGGCTGGCGTGGCCCTGGTGGGGCGCTGCTATCGGACGGGGATCGTCCGTGGCCGCCACGCCTCTCGGCGCGCCTCGAACTCTGCGATCGCGTCTTCGTTCCGCAGCGTCAGCCCGATGTCGTCGAGCCCTTCGAGGAGCCGCCACCTAGTGTAATCATCGATGTCGAATGCGACGGTCAGCTCCCCGATCGCGGCCGTGCGCGCGGCGAGGTCGACCGTCATGGCGATGCCGGGGTTCGCGTCGATCACGGCCCAGATCGCCTCGATGTCGTCTTCGGACACGACGCCGGTGACGAGGCCCTGCTTCCCCGAGTTCCCGCGGAAGATGTCGCCGAACCGCGGGCTCAGCACCACCTTGAAGCCGTAGTCGCGCAGCGCCCAGACGGCGTGCTCACGGCTCGATCCGGTGCCGAAGTCGGGACCGGTGACGAGGATGGATGCCGCGCTGAACGCGGGCTGGTTCAGCACGAACTCGGGGTCTTGACGCCAACTGGCGAACAGGGCGTCGTCGAAGCCGGTCTTGGTGACGCGCTTGAGGTAGACGGCGGGGATGATCTGGTCGGTGTCGACGGCCGAGCGCTTCAGCGCCGCGACGATGCCGGTGTGGGTCGTGAACTTCTCCATGTCAGGCCTCCGCTCCGACCAACGCATCCAGATCGCTCGGGCTCGCGAGGCGCCCCAGCACCGCGGTGGCGGCGGCCACCAGCGGCGACACGAGGTGCGTGCGCCCGCCCTTGCCCTGCCGGCCCTCGAAGTTGCGGTTGCTCGTCGAGGCGCAGCGCTCCCCCGGCGCCAACTGGTCGGGGTTCATCCCCAGGCACATCGAGCATCCGGCGAAGCGCCACTCGGCGCCGAAGTCGGTGAACACCTTGTCGAGCCCCTCGGCCTCGGCCTCCAGCCGCACGCGGGCGGAACCCGGAACGACCATCACGCGGACGTGGTCGGCCTTCTTGCGCCCCTCGATCACCGACGCGAAGGCGCGCAGATCCTCGATGCGGCTGTTGGTGCACGAGCCCATGAAGACGGCATCCACCGTCACGTCCTTCAGCGGCGTGCCCGCCTGCAGGTCCATGTACTGCAGCGCCCGCTCGGCGGCGGCACGCTCGGTCGGGTCGGCGAAGGACGCCGGGTCGGGCACGACGTCGTTCAGCGACACGCCCTGACCGGGGTTGGTGCCCCACGTGACGAACGGCTCCAGCTCGTTCGCGTCGAGGAAGACCTCGGCGTCGTACACGGCGCCCTCGTCGGAGGGCAGCGTGCGCCAGTAGGCGACGGCGTCGTCCCAGTCGGCGCCCTGCGGGGCGTGCGGCTTGTCCTTGACGTAGGCGAAGGTGGTCTCGTCGGGCGCGACCATGCCCGCGCGGGCGCCGGCCTCGATCGACATGTTGCACATCGTCATCCGGCCCTCCATCGACAGCGACCGGATGGCGCTGCCGCGGTACTCCAGGACGTAGCCCTGGCCGCCGTTGGCGCCGATCTTCGCGATGATCGCGAGGATGATGTCCTTCGCCGTGACACCGGGCTTCAGCTCGCCCTCGACCGTGATGCCCATCGTCTTGAAGGGCTTCAGCGGCAGCGTCTGGGTCGCCAGGACATGCTCCACCTCGCTCGTGCCGATGCCGAGGGCCATCGCGCCGAAGGCGCCGTGCGTGGAGGTGTGCGAGTCGCCGCAGACGACGGTCACGCCCGGCATCGTCAGGCCCAGCTGCGGACCCACGACGTGGACGATCCCCTGCTCCTTGTCGCCGAGCGAGTGCAGGCGCACGCCGAACTCGGCGGCGTTGCGGCGCAGCGTCTCGATCTGCGTGCGGCTGGTCAGGTCGGCGATCGGCTTGTCGATGTCGAGCGTCGGCGTGTTGTGGTCTTCCGTCGCGATCGTCAGATCGAGGCGCCGCACCGGGCGACCCTCGGCGCGCAGTCCGTCGAACGCCTGCGGGCTCGTGACCTCGTGCACGAGGTGCAGGTCGATGTAGATCAGGTCGGGCTGGCCGTCTTCGCCCTTGACGACGAGGTGGTCGTCCCAGACCTTCTCGGCCAGGGTGCGCGGGCGGTCGGGAATCGTGGTGCTGCTCATGCTGTCTCGTTCTCCAGAAGTAGGGATCAAGCCCGCGACGGACTCCGCGACGAGAGGGGGCTCAGAACGAGGTCTCGCCGCGGCCGCTAAGGAGAAGTCGAGCGATCCGCACCGACCCAGACTATCACCGCGCGGTGCGGGTCAGCCGCGCTGCCGGTCGCGGGCGGATGCGACGAGACTGGCGGTGGTGGCCACGATCATCGACAGGATGATGACGGCGAGGGAGGTCCAGGTGGAGATGTCGGGCGCCCATTCGATGTGCCGACCGCCGTTGATGAAGGGGAGTTCGTTCTCGTGCATGGCGTGGGCGATGAGCTTGATGCCGATGAACGCGAGGATGAACGCGATCCCGTAGTGCAGGTACTTCAACCGGTCCAGGAGGCCGCCGAGGAGGAAGTACAGCTGCCGCAGGCCCATCAGGGCGAACAGGTTCGCGGTGAACACGATGAACGGCGACTGGGTGATCCCGAAGATCGCGGGGATCGAGTCGAGCGCGAACAACAGGTCGGTCACACCGATCGCGGCGAACACGATGATCATCGGGGTGAACATGCGCTTGCCGTCCACGACGGTGCGGATCTTCGCCTCGTCGTAGTGGTCGCTGATGTCGATCGTGCGGCGCAGGAGCCGCACGATGAACGCCTCCTGCTTCACGTCGTCGTCGTGCCCGCCGCCGGGGAACGCCTGCTTCCAGGCGGTGTAGATGAGGAACGCGCCGAACAGGTAGAACACCCAGGAGAACTGCTCGATGATCGCGGCCCCGGCCAGGATGAACACCCCCCGCAGCACCAGGGCGATGATGATCCCGACCATCAGCACTTCCTGCTGATACCGGCGCGGCACCGCGAACTGCCCCATGATCAGGACGAACACGAACAGGTTGTCGATCGACAGGCTGTACTCGGTGAGCCACCCCGCCACGAACTGCCCCGCGTACTCGCCGCCCGCGAGCCACCACAGCAACCCGGCGAAGATCAGTGCGAGCGTGACGTAGAACACGACCCACAGCGTCGACTCCCGCGCCGACGGGATATGCGGACGCTTCAGAATCAACAGCAGATCGGCGACCAGGATCAGCACCAGTACGACCAGCGAACCGATCTCGAACGCGACGGGGAGGTCCATAGCGGGCCTTTCAGAGGGGTGACGGAATCGTCGAAAGTCTCTCCCCCGCTGACGCGGCGTGCGCCCGGTGCCCCGACGACGGGGCACGTGATGACGGACGCACGAGGCCGGGATACTCCCTCTCGCTCGCACCAGGATACATCGGAGACGCCGGGGCGAGGCGCCCCGGCCGGAGGAGGTCGCGCCCCCGGCGACCACCTGTCGCCGATAGCGCGGCGACCGTGAGAGGTCCGATCAGGGGCCGGAGATGTGGGCGGCGGTCAACTCGTCCACGGGCTGGTCGGGTGCCGGCGCGGCGAGCGGTTCGACCGCCCCCTCGCGTCGAGAGCCCGCCCACAGGATCACGCTGCAGATCCAGATCGCGACCAGCACGAGCCCCTGGTAGCCGACGATGCCGTCGGCGAGTTGAGCGATCGGGTTGGCCCGGCCGAGCCGGTCGAGCATCCAGCCGATCGCCGCGATCGCGGTCGCACTCGCGCCGGCGACGCGCAGGATCGCGTAACGACGACTGCGGGAGGCGAGCACGAGGGCGGGGAGCACGACGGCGACGACGGCGAGCTGCATGGCCTCGATGCCGAGGTTGAAGCCGAGCAGGCTGAGGATCAGCTGCCCGGTGTCCAGGTGCAGCTCGGCGAGGGTGAAGGAGAACGCGGTGCCGTGGACGAGCCCGAACACCCCGGCGACGAGAGCCTCGCGGCCGGGGAAGATCGGCTTCAGGGCGTGCACGGCGCCGACGAGGATGCTGACCGCGATCAACGCCTCGACGGGTGCGGCGGGAATGTCCAACCGCGCCAGCGACGCAATCGCGAGGGTCGCGGAGTGGCCGATGGTGAAGGCGATCGTGATGCCGAGGATGCGCCTGAGAGCCTGCCGGGCCGGCGCCGGGCCGGCCCAGCGTCGCCGGTTCACCAGAAGCGGGGCCGGCAGCAACAGCACGAGCAGGAACAGCAGGTGGTCGGTGCCCTCGAGGATGTGGGAGGCGCCCAGACCGAACATCGCGGTGAACCCGGCCCAGGCACTGCCGGCGCCGAGGTCCACCTCCAGCGGGGCGATCGTGTCGGTGGCCGAATCGACGCGAATGACACCCACCTCGGTGGTCTGCGCACTGTCGACACCGAGGTTCCCGCCGGCCCAGTCGCTGTCGACGACGACGAGAATGCGGTGGGTGATGACCTGGTGGATGATCGCGTCGTCGTCGAGGGTGAAGGTCCGCGTCGATTCGCCATCCGGTGGGGTGAACACGGCCCGTGCGACGAGCTCCCGATAGACGCCGGTGTCGGTCTGCTCCGCCTCGGATGCCGCGACGCCGGTGATCTCGGTCACCCACGCGGCACCATCCGGGGAGGTGACTCCGAGATGTCCGGCGAGGTAGGCGGCCACCGCATCCGCCTCGGTCGCGGTGAGCACGCTGTCGCCGCCGAGCGGATCGGAGCCCATCGCCAGGGTCAGGTCATCGAGCGGCAGTTCGATGCTCGCCGTGACCTGCGTGTCGGCGACAGTCAGGGCGACCACCGAATGCGGCATCGGGTGCGCCGATGCCGGGGCGGCGACCGCGAGCACGCCCGCCGCAGCGAGCAGGCCGGCGGCCGCCACCTTCGCCCAGGTTCTCACAGCCGGGCTCCTCCGCTCAGAACGACAACTCACCGCCGTAGTCGCGAGTGTGGTCACGGTAGACGGTGTGGTAGTGGATCTGGTTGGCATAGACCACGCCGTTCTGGCAGACGAACTCGATCCACACGCTCGGCCCGTCGATGCGGATGTAGTCGCCCTGCGCGGTCAGGTCGGTGGACCCGGAGTAGGAGATGTAGGTCTGGTCCAGCTCCGACGCGTACACGGCCAGCAGGTCTTCGGCGCTCTGGTCGTCGACGATCGACACCCACGGGGTCATGGCGGCGAGCACGAGCTGCTGCTGGGCATCCGACAGCGAGGAGACCGCGATGCCGGACTTCGTCTCGGGGAATGCGCCGTCCTGATCGGGGCCCATCAGCACGTCGGTGAACGACTCAGACAGCTTCGCCTGTGCCAGCTCGTCGGCCGACAGGCTCGTGATCATGGCCTGCATGCCGTCTCTCATGATGTCCAGGGGCGCATACGCCGTCCCGTCGTCGGCGGTCCACGACGTCGGCTCCACCCCGATGAAGAACGGCGAACCGCCCGCCACGGCACCCTCCGAGTAGGTCACGTTCACCGCGAGGTGATGCCCGCCGAACTGCAGCATCCACGTTCCATCGGTGCTCGGCTGCCCGAGGAAGGCGAGGAAGTACGTGCCGCTGGAGTAGTTGCCGCCGCCACCGCCGCCACCGCCACCGCCGCCGCCGCCGCTGCTGGCGCTTCCGAGCACGTCGTCGGCGAGGAGGATCTGCATCGCCTGGTCGTAACCGACCCCGGTCGACGTGTTCAGCGCGGCCTGCAGCACGGCCTTCGCCGCGGTCAGCTGCGCATCGCTGAGGGTGCTGAACTCGATGCCGTTGCGGCAGTCCGATCCGCAGGGCAGATTCGACCACGCCGCCGCGTTGTCGGCCGTCAAGTCGAGCACGACCTCCGAGACCTGGCTGGAATCCAGGGTTGCGAGGAAGGCGTCTGCGGCCGCCACCACGTCCGCGACCGCGGTGGAGTCCGCAGCGGCGGTCTCGGTCGGCGTCACCGTGGCGCTCTGCGACGTCGCCGAGGCGTCGGGGGCCGAGGAGGCGCACCCCGCCAGCGCCAGCAGCAGCGCCGCACCGACAGCAATCGTGGCCGCGCGGGAGCGGGAGAATGCACTCGTCTTCACGATGTCACCTTCTTCTCATCAGTTTCAGAATCGGCATCCAGCTTCGCATCCCATCGGAGCTTCATCAAACGCAATGACACCGCTATGAAGCCGCACTGCGACTGCTGTGGCCGCTGCCGGGCAGAGGCCGGTGAGACCCGCTCTGGGCGTCGAGACCCGGCACAGACCGGGTCAGGTTCTCCCGCTCCAGCTGAGACGCCTGGACGGTGGCCGACACTGTATGAGTGAGAGACGATGGGACGACCATGAGCGAATCGGGCACACGCACGGATGCCGAACTCGTCGCCGCCGCCGCGGGCGGCAGCGAGTTCGCGTTCCGAGAGTTGTACCGTGCCTACGCGCGGCCGGTGTTCTGGCTCGCGCACGGCCTCGTCGGAACCCGCGCGGATGCCGAGGATGTCCTGCAGGAGACGTTCCTGGCCGCGTGGCGGAAGCTGCCGGGCCTAGAGCTCGCCGGCGAGTCACTGCTGCCGTGGCTCGCGACGATCTGCCGGTTCCAGTGCGCCAACCGCATCCGCCGTCAGCAGCGCGATCGTGCGCACCTGACGGCCGCGGCCGACGACCTGCTGCCGGACACGGTCGACGTGGAGCGCCAGGTCATCGAGGCGAAGCTCGTGGAACGCATCCTGCGGGAGGTGGGCAGACTCGGGGAGCTGGATCAGCAGATCTTCCGGCTGTGCGCCGCCGAGGGATACGCCTACCAGGCGGCCGCCGACGAGCTCGGCGTGTCGCACGGCGTCGTTCGCAACCGTCTCTCCCGCATCCGCACCCAGCTGCGGGGCACGATCGAACCGGAGGGGACATGAACACCGACGACCTCACGCTTCCCGAACTCGGCGATGACCGCGTCGACGAGATCGAGACCGCGCTGTTCGCCGAGATCGCGCGCGAGCGCGCCGACGAACGACGCCACGCCGAGCGCACCCGCGTGCGTGCCGTCCGGCGCGGACGGATCTGGATGGGCGGTGCGGCCGCAGCCGCCGTCGTCGCCGTCGCGGCGGTGATCGGGCCGCAGGTGCTGACCGGCACCGGCGCATCGTCCACCGCGGATTCGGCGGTGCTGCAGTCCGGCACCGCCGAGCTGATGGGCGGCGGGCCTGGTCCTCGACGGCATCGCCGGGGTGGCGGCATCCGGTAGCGCGGGCCGCGAAGGTCTCGGCAGCGTCTCCGAGAGCACTGCCTCCGAGGGCACCACGGGCCGCGACATCGTCGCGAGCGCCTCGGCGAGTGTCGAGGTGCACGACGTGGAGGCCGCGATCGACGAGCTCACCCAGGCGGCGACCGCCGCGGGCGGTTACGTCGAGTCGATGAACACCGGCGGCTACACGCCGATCGACGTCCCCGGCGACACCGCGGGGGTGTCGTCCGACGTCGGCCGTTCGGTCCCCTCCCCCACGACCGCGTGGATCACCGTCCGCATTCCGGCCGACCGGCTCACCGACACCGTCGACGGGCTCCGCGACCTCGGCGTCGTGACCTCGTCCGACCTCAGCCAGTACGACGTCACGACGCAGACCGTCGACCTCCGCGCCCGCGTCGCCGCGCTGCAGACCTCGGTGACCCGACTGACCGAGCTGCTGTCCCAGAGCGCTTCGACGGCCGACCTCATCGCCGCCGAGTCCGCGCTGTCGGAGCGTCAGGCCGAGCTCGACTCACTGCAGCAGCAGCTCACCTCGCTGGAGGGCCAGGTCGCGATGTCGAGCCTGTCGGTGTCGCTCACCGAGCCGACGCCCGCCGTGAAGGCCGACCCCGCCGGCTTCGGCGACGGCCTGGCCGCCGGCTGGAACGGCCTGGTCGCGACGCTCAACGGCATCGTGATCGGCCTCGGCTTCCTGCTCCCCTGGCTGGTCATGCTCGCGATCGCGGGGCTCGTCGTGGGGGGCGTCGTGCGGGCGGTCAGGGCGCGCCGCAGCCGGCGCACGCCTGTCGAGCCTCCGTCGGAGTAGGTCGCACCCGCGCCGCGCGGCGTCGGGGTCTTCCCGTCGGTGACGTTCACGATGACCGCCCCGGACCGCTCCGCCGCGGCAGCTGACCGCGCACGTACACCGCACGAACGGATGCCGCCAGCAGCGCTTCCGGATCGGCCGTGAGCGGATCGGTGTCGAGCACGACGAAATTGGCCTCCAACCCGGAGGCGATCCGCCCCCGCAGCGCCTCGAAGCCGCCGGCGTACGCACCGCCCTGGGTGACGGCGATGAGCGCGTCCTCGGGGGTGAAGGCCCGCTCGGGGTGATACGCATCCAGGGCGGGATCGAGCACGGACTTTCCGGTGAGGGCGATGTACAGGTTCGGCAACGGCTGATGCGGTGCCGTGGGCGCGTCGGTGCTCAGCGCATACGCTACACCGTGCGCGCGCAGCCACTGCCAGGGGAAGCCGCGCTCCTGGCGCTCGTCGGCCAGCACCGCCTTCCAGTTCGACAGCACCGCCGGATCGCAGTGCACCGGCTGCATCGATGCGACGACCCCTCCTCGTGCCATGCGAGCGATGGTGTCCTCGGTGACCGACTCGAGGTGTTCCACACGGTGTCTGCGAGCGCGCTCGCCGTTGCGACGGATGCAGTATTCGAGCACGTCGAGCGCGATCTCGCTGGTGCGGTCGCCGATCGCGTGCATCGCGATCTGCAGACCGGCCGCGTCGGCGGCCGCCGCGACCGGGCACGCGGCCTCATAACTCCAGATGGGGTCGCAATTGCTGCCGTCGGCGTAGGGGGCGCGCATCGCCGCGGTGCACGCGTCGATGACTCCGTCCATGATGAACTTCATGCCCACCACGCGCAGCCACTCGTCGTCGCCGCTGGCGGCGAGCTCGTCGCGCAGCCGCACCGTCGCGGCCACGAGGGCGAGGTCGGTGTCGGTGTCGCCGCTGGGCTCGATCAGCATGTGCCCCGTCACGGGGAAGGGCAGGCGTCCGTCGCGGGCGATCATGCCTCGCATGGCGGCGACCTCGGCCGCGGTGAGTGCCATGTCGGTCACGGTGGTGACGCCGTCGGCCAGGTAGCCGGCGAAGGCCCGCTCCAGCCGGACGACGAGCTCGTCGGGGGTCGTCTGAGCGGCCAGGAACCCCCAGACGTACTGCGTGCACGCCGTCTCGTAGAGCATGCCGGTCGCCCGGCCCTCGGCATCCCGCGCGATCTCGCCGCCGATCGGATCGGGCGTGTCGGCGCAGATCCCCATCTCCGCGAGCGCGGCCTGGTTCACCCAGCACGAGTGCAGGTCGTTGGCATCCAGGTACACCGGGAGGTCCGAGACGACCGCGTCGATCATCTCCGCGGTGGGGCGGGCCTCGCCGACGGCGTCGAAGAGCCAGCCGACGCCCAGAATGCGCTTCGCCGCCGGCGCAGCCGCGCGCGCGTCGCGCAGCCGCTCCTGGATCTGCGCGAGTGAACGGCAATCGCGCAGCGCCACCTTGCCGAGCGCTTCTCCGAACATGGCCAGGTGCGCATGGGAGTCGACGATGCCCGGGAGCACGAACGCCCCGTCCAGACGCGTCTCGTCGATGTCCCGGATGCCGCGGCGATCCAGCTCGGCGCGGACCTCGGCATCCGTTCCCACCGCGACGAACACTCCGTCAGCCACCGCGAAGGCCTCCGCGGCGAGACGGTCGCGGTCCGCCGTGAACACGGCGGCGTCGGTGTACAGCTGCGCGGTCATCTCGGCACTTCTCACTCCGCCCTCGCGGCGGGCTTGTCGAAGGGGGTCGCGTCGGCGATCGCATCGATCGCCTCGGTGGCCGGGCCCTCACTGAAGTCGAGGGTCGGCACGGGGCGCTGGAAGAAGCGCGTCTTGGCGAGCAGGATCGCCAGCCCGATCAGCAGCCACACGCCCCCGACCAGCCAGGTCAGGGGCTGGAGCGACGTCCACAGCCAGATCGTGAGCGCCAGCCCGATCAGCGGAACGAGCCCGTAGCGCACGATCGGCCACACGCCGCTCGGACGCTGCCCGTCCTTCGGGAACAGGTACACCTTGATGACCGACAGGTTGACCATCGAGAACGCGCCCAGCGCGCCGAAGCTGATCATGAAGGCCGCCTGGTCGAGCGAGAG
Source organism: Microbacterium sp. (assembly GCF_047602155.1). Taxonomy (GTDB): domain Bacteria; phylum Actinomycetota; class Actinomycetes; order Actinomycetales; family Microbacteriaceae; genus Microbacterium. The sequence goes on from NZ_JASGHZ010000001.1 coordinate 2,940,095, forward strand.
GAACATGCTCGACAACGCGAAGATCGACACGGTCACCGCTGCGACGACCGGGGTCCCGTACCGTGCCCAGATGAAGGCGAACGGTTTCGGCAGGATGCCGTCGCGCCCCATCGCGTAGATGATGCGCGAGACCGCGACTTGGCCGGCCAGGCCCGAGCCGAAGCATCCGATCACGACCATCACGAGGAACGCGGTGACCAGAGCCTGACCGCCGACGTGCTCGGCGAGCACCACACCGGGCGCGTTGAGCAGGTCGTCCGAGGCCGTGCTCCAGTCTTCGAGGGAGAAGGCGCGGGCGCCGAGCCACGAGATCACGATGAAGACCCCGCCGCCGATGAGGGTCGTCAGCGTGATGGCGCGCGGAATGTTCTTTCGCGGATCCTTGGCTTCTTCGGAGAGGGTCGACACGGCGTCGAAGCCGAGGAACGACAGGGCGAGCACCGCGGCGCCGGTGAGCACCGGGCTGAAGCCGCCCGCCCCGGGGATGAAGGGCTCGAGGAGTCCCGGCGCGTTCGGGTCGGCGATCGCGGTCTTGATCGCGAGGAACGCGAACACCACGATCACCCCCACGGTCACGGCGATGATCGTGATGTTGACTCGGTTGACGAGCGTGATGCCGAGCACGTTGAACAGCAGCACCGCCAGCAGGCAGGCGAGCATGAAGATCCAGGTGGGCACCGACGGGAACTGCGTGCCCATGTACAGTCCCAGGATCATGAAGTTGATCATCGGGATGAACAGGTAGTCGAGCATCAGGATCCAGCCGGTCAGGAACCCGGCGGCGCCCCCGAAGGACTGCTGCGTGTAGGTGTAGGCGGAGCCTGCGACCGGAAACTTCCGCACCATCGCGCCATAGCTGCTCGCCGTGAACAGCATGACGATCAGTGCCACGACGTACGAGAGCACGAGGTGGCCGTCGGTGAGCTGATTGACGATGCCGTAGGTGGTGAACACCGTCGCCACGGCCATGTACGACAGGCCGAACACGATCAGGGGGACAAGTCCCAACGACCGGCGGAGGTGAGCTGGCCTTGTCTCGGTCATGAGAACTCCTTTGTCATCTGTTGCCCGGATGCGTCACAGACTACGCCCGGCCGATTTCGCGCGTGTGAACGACCGGCCTCGGTGTCCGGTGACGGGTTCGACCCGACCTCCGCGTCGACGCCGGAACCGCGGCGCGGTTCCCCGCAAGGATGCAGGATCGGGCGTGAAAGTTCCGGCGTCTGGGCCGGGTCCAGGCCACTTCTGTCACAGTCGGTCCTGCATCCTTGCGCGGCGAGCGGGCCTCGACATCCGCTCACGCCGTCGAAACTTCAGCAGTGCGTCAGGATTCGGCCGCGCGCGGATGCGGGAGCGTGAGCGTGGCGACGAGGCCGCCCAGGGCTCGCGGCGCGAGCTCGAGGCTGCCGCCGAGGGCGCGGGCGATCGTGTCGGCGAGGGTCAGGCCGAGCCCGGTGCCCGAACCGGCAAGGCGGGTCCGCTCGCCGCGGTGGAACGGTTCGGTCAGCCGGGCGACCTCGTCCCCGGTCAGCTCACGGCCGTCGTTCTCGATGCGCAGCCGCACGGCGTCGTCGCTCGCCGTCGTGATGCGGATGCGCCCGTGGTCGAGGTTGTGGCGGATCGCGTTCTCGACGAGGTTGCCGACGGCGATCCTCACCAGCTCGGCATCGGTCACGACCAGGACGGATGCGTCCGGCGCATCCACGGTCACCCCGCGGGATGCCGTCTCGCTCGCGCGCTCGTCCAGCGACGCCCGCACGAGCTCCGAGAGATCGACCGGCAGAGCCGCTACCTCTGCGGATGCCTGGGTGCTGCGAGCGAGCGTGAGCAGCGCTGCGATGATCCGTTCACTGCGCTCGTTCGCCTCCAGCGCCCCTCGCACCGCGGGTGTCAGTTCGGCGGGCACCCGACCCTGGGCCAGCGGGATCTCCAGCAGGGTTCGGGTGGTCGTCAGCGGCGTGCGCAGTTCATGGGACGCACCGGCGATGAAGCGGTCCTGCCGCTCGAACGCGTCGTCCAGCCGGTCGAGCATGCCGTCGATGGTGTCGCCGAGCTCTGTGAGCTCATCACGCGGGCCGGGCAGGTCGAGGCGGCGATGCAGGCCCTCGCGGGTGATCTCCCGCGCGGTCGCGGTGATCCGGGCAATGCGCTCAAGCGATCGCCGAGACAGCCACCAGGCCGCGAGCACGGCGACGCCGGCGAAGGCGACGAGGATGACGATCGACCAGGTGAGCAGGCCGGAGAGCACTTCCTCGGAGAGCTGGGTGGTCTGTGCGATGGCGACCGAGCCGATCTCGCCGCCGCCGATGACGATCTCCCCGCCGTCTCCCGTCTCGATCGAGCATTCGGCCGCTGTGGTGTCGTTCGTCAGGCAGCCGGCGGTGATGGTGCTGATGCCCTGGGCGAAGAGCTGCTGCACGAGGAGGTACTGCACCCCGAGCAGAACGACGCCGCCGAAGATGAACACCCCGGCGATGAGCGCGGCGAGCCTCGCCCGGAACCCCCACCGCCTGCGCCCGGTCATGATGCGGCTCCGATGCGATAGCCGTGACCGGGTGCGGTCTCGATCGGGTCGGGGTGGCCGAGCTTGCGCCGCAGCGTGTGGACGGCGGCTTTGACGACGGCCCGCGCGCGCTCGTCAGCGTGTGCCCAGACCTCGTCGAGCAGTTCGTCCGTACTGACCCAGCCGCCCCGGGCGGCCAGCAACGATTCGAGCACGCCGTACTCCTTCGGGGTCAGCCGGAGCGGGCGTCCGTCGCGCTCTGCCGTGCGGCGCACCGTGTCGATGCGCACGTTCGCGGCTTCGAGGACCGTCCCCGCAGCGCCACCGGCCCGCCGTCCGAGGGCGCGCAGCCGTGCGAGCAGTTCGACATAGGCGAAGGGCTTGGGCAGGTAGTCGTCGGCGCCGAGGTCGAGCCCGGCCACACGGTCGTCCAGCGTGCCGGCGGCGGTGAGCATCAGGATGCGCACCGGATGCCTCTGCTCACGCAGCATCCGGCACACCGCGTCCCCGGACAGTTGGGGCAGGTCACGGTCCAGGATCATCAGCTCCGCGTCGATGGTCGCAAGCCTGGTCAGGGCAGCGGCGCCGTCGTAGGCGACATCGACCGTGTAGCCCTCGCGCCGGAGCCCGTCCGCGAGCCCGTCGGCAAGGGCCCGTTCGTCTTCGACCAGCAGTATCCGCATCCCGAATCGCCTCCTTCCCTGATTCCAGCATGACCGTCTCAGGTCAAATCCAGGTCAAGTCGACCATGACCTCGACTGAACCGGCCGAGCGGCACAGTGTCCCCATGCCGAGCAGACATCGAGCCCCGGCACAAGGAGGGAACCCCATGTCGACCACTCCACGCACGGTCATCGCCACAGCAGCCGTGCTCGCGCTTGGCCTCGCCGGTTGCACCACATCGCCAGATGGCGGCGGGTCGAGCGGTAGCGATGTCGCGGCGTTCGTCGCCTGTCTGAAGGCCGGCGGGCTGGAGGCGCAGGTCGGCGAGCAAGGGCATGCCCTGGTCCGTCAGGCCTGGCTACAGCTCCAGGGGACGCCGGGCGAAGTGCAGCAGCAGGAGTTCCAGATTGACTCCAGCGGCGCCGGCGCGAACGCACTGTGGTCCATGGTCGACGACGCGGGCGTTTTCTGGGTGGCTGCCGAGCACGCCGCCTACTTCGCCGACGATCCCGACACCGAGGACGCCTACGCGGCCTGCGAGGCCACGCACCCCGACTTCACCCAGCCCGCCTACAGCCCGCAGGACGACCCCGAACTCCACGCACAGCTCGCCGAGCAGCAGGAGGACGGCATCGCCTTCGCCCGCTGCGCACGCGACGCCGGCTTCGCCTGGGTCGCCGATCCAGAGCCCAACAGCGGCGGCGCGATCGTGCTGCCGCTGGACCTGACCGAAGACGAGTTCCGGGCGCTGCTGACCGCCTGCGGGAAGGACGAGCTCAGCGGCATCGGCTGGAGCGTCGACACCCCGACCGGCGAGCTCGATGCCTTCGACTGGTTCGGCGTCCTGGACGAATACACCCAGACCACCACCGACTGAGCTGCACAACGAAAGGACAACAACCATGAACATCACAAGGAGCCGGATCGGACTCGCCATCGCCGCTGCCGCGAGCTTGACGCTCGCCCTGGCCGGCTGCACCGCGGACCGGGAGGAAGAGCAGGGCGTGCAGACCACCGCATCCCAATTCGTCGCGTGCCTGACCGCCGCGGGCGTCGAGGCCAAGATCGGCGAGACCGGGCACGTCCTGGTCAAGACCGGCACCAGCGACGACAGCATCTCCTCAGACAGCAGCGGCTCCGGCGAGGGTCCCTGCTGACCTGGGGCGACTCGGACGGGAGCATCTGGAATGCCGCGGCCTCGTCGGCGTACTTCGCGGACGACCCGGACACGCAGGATGCCTACGCGGCGTGCGAGCAGGAGTACCCCGACTTCACCCAGCCCGAGTACGACCCGCAGGACGATCCCGCCGTGCAGGAGTACATGGCGCAGCAGGCCGAGGACGGCCTGACCTTCGCCCGGTGCGCCCGCGACGCCGGCTTCGCGTGGGTCGCCGACCCGGCCGGAGAAGCAGGGACGACGGCCGGGATCGCCCTGCCCGCAGACCTCACGGAGGAGGAGTTCCGGGCGCTGCTGGAGGCGTGCTTCGATCCGACCCTGAACCTGGCCTGGCTGATCGAGGGCGAGCTGGGCTTCGACTTCAGCGCGGTTCTTGCGGAGTTCAGCGACGGCGCTGTCTCGGGCAGCAGCTCGGTGAGCGTCGGTGAGGGCGACGAGTGAGTCGCGGGACGAGGCACCGTCGTGCCCGCTGGCCATGGGTGGTCCTCGCCGGTGTCCTCGTCGTCGCGGTGGGGGCCGGTACATGGTGGTTCCGCCCGTGGGAACTGCTCGCCGTCCCCGAGACGGCGGTGGCCTCAGAACCGGTGACGGCCGCCGTGGAGCTGGCGACGCTGACCAGCCGGGTCCGGCTGAACGGGCAGCTCACCTACGGCGATGCCGCACCGCTTCCCGCCGCGGCCGGTACGATCACGGTGCTCCCCGCCGAGGGTGAGGTCATCGAGGCCGGGCAGCGGGTCTACGAGTCGGACGGTGCCCCCGTGGTGCTGTTTCGCGGCGCACGCCCGTTCTGGCGCGAGCTGTCGGTGGATTCCACCGACGGGGAAGACATCCGCCAGCTCCAGCAGAACCTCACCGACCTCGGCTTCTACACCGGGAATGTCGACGGCGCCTTCGGGTGGCTGACCCGGCAGGCCGTCCGCGACTGGCAGAAGAGCCTCGGGCGGGAACAGACGGGCGTGTTCTCGCCGTCGTCCGTGGTCGTCGCCGATGCCCCCGGCATCCGCATCGCCCAGGTGACCGCGCACCTCGGCGACGTGGGCACGAGCCCGGCGACCTCCACCGCGACGACGCTGCGGGCGACCGCGAAGCTCACCGCGGCGCAGGCCCGCGAGCTGGTCGCAGGCACGCCGGTGACGGTGACCCTGCCGGGCGGCACCGAGATCGACACGACCCTGGCCGCGGTGGATGCCGGCGGGCAGCCCACCGGGGACGGGGAGGCGACCACGAGCCCGTCCGCGACGATCGAGTTCGCCGACCAAGAGGCCGTCGCCGCGGCCGGGGCCGTCGCGGTGCGGGTGACCGTCGCGGACGACCAGGAGCAGCCCGCCACGCTGGTCGTGCCGGTGACCGCGCTGCTGGCGACCGCGGACGGCGGTTACGCGGTCGAGGTCTACGCCGGCGGCGAGATCGTGCGCACCCCGGTGCAGCTCGGTCTCGTCGCCGACGCGCGGGCGCAGATCATCGCCAGCGGTACCGGCGTCGACGGCGGCACCGGCCCGGTACTCGCCGAAGGCGACCTCGTGGTGCTCGCCCGATGAGCACCGGAACCCCGGTCGTGGAGGTGCGGGGCGCGGCCAAGACCTACCCGGGCCCGCCCAAGGTCACCGTGCTCCAGCCCACCAGCCTCGCGCTCGGTGTCGGAGAGCAGGTCGCGGTCGTCGGCCCGTCCGGATCGGGCAAGAGCACGCTGCTGGCGATTCTCGGCACCCTGGACGACCCGAGCGGGGGCACGGTCCTGGTCGATGGTGACGAGGTGTCCGGCATGCGCGAGCGCGACCGATCTCGGCTGCGGGCCGAGCGGATCGGATTCGTGTTCCAGCAGTTCCACCTGCTCCAGACCCTGACCGCCGCCGAAAACGTCGCCACCGGCCTGCTCTATTCGGGCGTGCGGCACGGCGAACGGCTACGCCGCGCCGCCGACGCACTGGATGCGGTCGGGCTCTCGCACCGGCTCCGGCACCGGCCGGGCGAGCTCTCCGGCGGGGAGCAGCAGCGCGTGGCGATCGCCCGCGCCCTGGTCCGTGAACCGGGCATCCTGTTCGCCGACGAGCCCACCGGGGCGCTCGACTCCGCCACCGGCGCCAGCGTCGTCGGCCTGCTGGCCGGGATCGCGGACCGCGGCACGACGGTCGTGGTCGTCACCCACGACGAGCAGATCGCCGCCCGCTTCGCCCGTCGCATCCGCATCCGCGACGGCATCGCCACTGAACACGCCGACCTCCAGGAGATCGCCCGATGAGCCGTCGCCTCAGCCTTGCCGACCTGGCCCGCACCGCCGGGCTCGGTGCCGCCTCCCGACCACAGCGCACCGTGCTCGCCGCCCTCGGCATCGCGCTCGGCATCGCCTCGCTCGTCGCCCTCACCGGTGCCGCCGCGTCCAACCGCGCGCAGCTTCTCGCCGAGCTCGACGCGATGGGCGCCGACCTCGCGATCGTCACCCCCGGCACCGGCCCCGATCAGCAGCCCGTCCCGCTGCCGGACACCGCCCCGGAGGCGATCGCCCGACAAGACGGCGTCGCCCGTGTCGGCGTGTTCGAGACCGCACCAGACGGCCTCGCGGTCTTCCGCACCGACCTCGTACCCGAGACCGAGACCAACGGGCTCGCCGTCGCCGTCGCCCGCCCCGACGTGCTCGACGCGATCGAGGCGACCCTCGCCGCCGGGCGATGGTTCGACACCGCCACGCGAAACCTGCCGGTCGCCGTGCTCGGCGCCACAGCCGCCGAACGACTCGGCATCGACCGTGCCGGAGACCGCATCCTCGTCGGCGGTGAATGGTACGGCGTGCTCGGCATCCTCGACTCCGCAGGACTCGCCACCGGCATCGACACCTCCGTGATCCTCGGCGACCAGTGGGTGCGCGAGCACTACAGCGGCGACACCATCGGCGACGCGTCCGCGATCTACGTTCGTGCCGAGCCCGGCCAGATCGACCAGGTGCGCGACCTCCTCGCCGCCGCCGCCTCGCCCGGCTCGCCCTATGTCGCCGTCACCACCCTGTCCGACCTCGCCGGAGCCCGTGCCACCACGGACGACGCGCTCACCACCCTCGGTCTCGCCCTCGGCGGCATCGCGCTCCTGGTCGGCGGCGTCGGCATCGCCAACACGATGGTCGTCGCCGTCATGGAACGCCGCGGCGAGATCGGGCTGCGCCGGTCGCTGGGCGCACGGCCCGGCCAGATCGCCGCGCAGTTCGTGACCGAGGCCGCGATCGTCTCCCTCCTCGGCGGAGTCGCCGGCCTCGCGCTCGGAGCGACCGCAGCCGCCGTGATCGCCACCGTCGCCGCCCAACCCGTCGTCATCCCGGCCGAGATCCTCGCCGCGGGTCCGCTCCTCTCCGTCGTCGTCGGCGCGATCGCCGGGCTCCAGCCCGCCGCGAAGGCCGCCCGGCTCTCCCCCACCGCCGCACTGCGCAGCGCGTGACGGCGCTCGCGGAGCGGGCCGAGCGTCTCAGGTCGTCACGACGCTGCTCACGCCATCGGCAGGATGCCGAGACCCCCCGCGGCGCCGCGGGCCACGAGCGCCCCGACGACCGCGAGGAGCCACGCGGTGTTCGCGCCGCCCGCACGCTGCATCCACCCGGCGACGCGCTGCAGCGCACGCTCCGCACTGCCGCCGGCGGCGGCGCGCACGAGCATCGCGACCAGTGCGGGGGCGATCATGACGAGGCAGTACGCCACCAGCATCCCGTACCGTGCCGCGAGCCCGATCTGCTCGTTCGCGATCAGCCCCATGCCGATGAGGTAGGGCAGCATGCCCGCGACCTCGACGACGCCCGCCGCGAGTGCCACCCCGACGATCGCCCAGGTCGGTCCCTCATCGTCGAGCGCGCGGTCGCGCCACCGCAGCACGCGCCCCTTCGCGCGGGCGGTGTCCTCGCCGCGCGCCCGCGCCCGCTTGCGCAGCCGGTCCTCACGCACGCCGGCCCACACGCCGCCGACGAGCAGGGCGACGCCGCCGAGGAGCAGCAGCACCCGCCCCGGTGTCGAGACGATGAAGGCGGATGCCGTGCCGATGACGTTCACGATGCCGAGCATGAGCAGCATCCCGACCGCGAGGTAGAACGCGCTGATCGTCGCGAGATAGAGCGTGATCCGTCGCACCCGCACGCGCCCCGGGGCGAGCAGGAGGAACAGCGGGATGAGGAATGTGCCGACGCTCAGCCCGTCGACGAGGGCGAGGGCGAGCAGTGCGAACGGGAGCGGCATGCCGGTGAGAAAGTCCATGCCGACAGCGTCCCGCGCGGGCGCAGCCTGACGCATCGGCAGGAAGGACCGTCCGGGTCTCATTCTTCGGACTGATTCTGCGCGGCTGCGCATCTGGTTGCATGGAGATCATGTCCGCGCTCCTGTCCCTGCCCGCCGAGACGGCGGCCACGCGTTGGCTCGGCATCCCCCGTCCCATCTTCGACGCGCTCGCCTATGGCGCGCTCGCCGTCGCGCTCGCCGCCGTCGGTTTCGACGGGCTGTTCGCCTTCGCCTCTCTCCTTTCTTCCCCGGTATCGGCGTGGTGGACGCTCGCAACCGCGCTGCCCGCGGCATCCCTCGCGCTGTGGAAGCACCGTGCGCCGCGGCGGGCGCTCGCCGCGGCGACGGCCGTCACGGTCATCGACGCGCTGACGGTCGGCGGTCTCATCCCTGTCGCGGTGCTCGTGGACACGTTGTACGCGGCCGTGGTGACCGCGTCGGCACCCGCGCGCTCACGCCTGCTGCGCGGCACGGCTGGTGGCGTGGCGCTGTTCGCGGCATACGCGCTGCTGCGCTCGGGCGATGTCCGCGCGGCGCTCACCGCCGCGGTGCAGGCGACGGCGATCGGCGGCGTCACGTACTGGTTCGCGACGTCGGTCGCCCAGTCGCGCCAGCTGATGGACCAGTCCGCCAAGCTCGCCGAACTGCACCGTCAGGCGGCCGCCGATGCCACGGCGCGCGCCGACCGGCGGCGTGCAGAGGCCGTGCGCGTGGAGCGGGAGCAGATGGCACGCGAACTGCACGACCTCGTCGCCGGCCACGTCTCGGCGGTCGCGATCCGCAGTGAGGCGGCGCTTGCGGCGCCGAGCGCGGCGGATTCTGCCGAGCGGCGCGCGCTGCGGGCGATCCGCGACACGAGCCTGCGCGCCCACGAGACGCTGCGCGAGATGGTCGCGGTGCTGCGCTCGGACGGTGCCCCGTCTGTTCCGGCGCGAGCGCGTGTGTCGGTCATGGTCGAGGCGGCGCAGGATTGGGGCCTCGACGTGTCACTCCACGACGGGCTCGCCGGGCTCCCGTCGGACGCGGTCGATCAGGCCGTGCGCCGCGTCGTGCAGGAGGCTCTCGCGAATGCGTCGCGCCACGCGCCGGAAGCGACGGTGCGCGTGGAGTTGGCGGAAGATGCCCGCGGCATCCGCGTCACGGTCGTGTCCATCGGAGGGCGCGACGCAACAGGCCTGTCCGGAGGAGGCTGGGGGCTGCGGCTGCTGCGCGAGCGGGTCGAGACGCTCGGCGGGGCGTTCGAGGCCGGGCCGGCGGACGGCGGATGGCATGTCGAGGCCGTTCTCCCCCGCGAAGTGGGGGCAGGGTCGTGAGCGAGGCGTGCGCGGTGCGCGTCGTGCTCGCAGACGATCACGCGATGATCCGCGAGGGGCTGCGGATGATGCTCGAGGCGCACGGCGTGCAGGTCGTCGGCGAAGCCGGCGACGGCGCCGAAGCCGTCGCCGTGGCAGCCGCATCGCACCCCGACGTCGTGCTGATGGATCTGCGGATGCCCGGCATCGACGGCGTCGAGGCCACCCGCCGCATCGTCTCGGCCGGGCTTGCCGACGTCGTCGCGCTGACGAGCTTCGACGAGGACGAACTGGTCGCCGGCGCGCTGCGCGCCGGCGCGGTCGGTTTCCTCCTGAAAACGGTGGATGCAGCGGGGCTTGTGGACGCGGTGCACCGCGTCGCGGCAGGAGAAGGCGTGCTCGATCCCCGGGTGACGCGGCGGGCGCTGTCGGCCATGACGAGTGCGGAGCCGGCGGCATCCGCCCCGCCGATCGGCCTCTCGGAGCTGACCGAGCGCGAGCGCGAGGTGCTGGCGGCGATGCGCGAGGGACTGTCGAACGCGCAGATCGCCGCACGGCTGTTCATCTCGCTGCCGACGGTGAAGACGCACGTATCGAACGTGCTCTCGAAGCTCGGCGCCGAGAGCCGGACGCACGCGGTCTCCCTGGTGACGGGAGTGCCGCTGTCGCGATGAGCGGCAAGAAAGGCCGCAGTCGGCACCCGGGTCCGCGCGCGCTCCCGCGCGAGAGCGCCTACGCTTTGCTGCCGGTCAGGGCGAGGCTGCCGCCGAGACCGATCATCAGCCCTCCGCCGGTCGCACGAATCCCGGCGAGTCGACGAAGCGGACGCGAACCCGGACGACTACATCACGCTCGATGAGTGGAAGGTGCGCCACCGCGCGCGCCGGACTGCGTGAGCTACACCGTCTGGTATCGGCTGTTCGAGGAAGAGCAGTTCGTGCAGGTCGTAGCGATCCGGCACCATCGACGCGGAGACGACGCCCTCGCAGAGCGAGTTCCCTGACTCTCTCGCTACAGGCCGAATCCATGATCGCGCTCGTGTTGCTGACCAGTCGGCCGGTGGGCGTCATGCTCGGGTGCTCGTAGCCGGGTTGCTCATTCTGCACGCGCGGCCGCCGCGAGACTTTCGACCTCGGCGCGCTCGCGGATCAACCGGTTCTCCGTCGTCACGCCGCGGTAGATCGCTGTGGATTCCGGGTCGATGTCGCCGGGCGAGAGCTGCATCCAGATTCCATCGGAGCTTCGCGGGGGTGGAGAGGATCCTGGTGGCGAAGCGGTCGATCTCGTGAAGGATGCGTTCGAGCGGGTACTCCTTGGAACCGCCGAGGGAGAAGGCTCTGCCGTGGGCGGCGCAGGCGTCGACGTAGCGCGCGATCCACATCGCGGGAGCGATGTGGCGCATGCCGGCGAGCTCGGCCTCGGTATGGCAGCCACCCACCCGCAGTCGCCGACCTCCATCGCTCGGCAGGTACGCGAAAAACCCAGGATAACCGGGGGTGTTCTTGTTGGTGACCCCAGCGGGATCGAAGCCGCGCTACCGTCGTGAGAGGGGAATCGGCTCCCCCGGAACTGCGGGCGCGACCACCTTCTGCCCTGTGTTTACAGCGAGTGTTTACAGGCCGTGTTGACAGGGATTCCGCATGCGTCGAGTGCGTCGCGGCAAGTCTCGTCGTCAGCGTTCGTTGCCAAAATGTTGCCACGTCGTCGCCGTCAGGATGCGGCTATCCGCAGGTTGTCATTATTGCAGTTAGCGGTAGGATGGCACCATGACCACACGCGCACTCGCCACCACTCTCGATCCGGACGATCCTGCCGTCCGCTCCGATGCGAAGAACCTGGCGGAGCGTCTGGACGGCAACACTGCGGTCGAAGCCGCGGTGCGCTCGCTGCTCGATGACGTGGCGCACGGTGCGCGGGTCGTAGTGCTGCGCACCGAGGATGAGGTCACGCCCGCCGAGGCCGCCAAGCTCATGGGCGTGACCCGGCAGTTCGTGGACCGACTCTGCGAGGACGGCATGCTCGCCTTCCGCCGACTGCCCGCCAGCCGCCACCGCCGCATCCGCGTGCAGGACGTGCTGGACGTCGCCGCCGAGCGCGAGCGGCGCCGCGCCGGTGGCGACGCGCTGCGCGCCGCGCTCGGGGCATAGCCTCTGACCCGTCTGCAACGAGTCTTCATCGACACCAGCGAGCTGTTCCCGTTCACGATCATGGACGTGCTGCTGACCCGCAACCTCAAGCACTTCCGCTCCCCTGCCATCGGCCAGGCCGGCGTGCAGGTGATGACCTCGGACACGTTCTTGGGCCGGTTGCTGACCCGTCGCCGCCGAGCGGTGGTCGAGTCGTTCATCCATGCTGCGAACGCGAGGAAGAACCCGCCCACGACCCCGGCGGAGCTGGCGGACAGGATCGCGGGCGCCGGCGCGCCCCGGTTCGCCGAACGACTCCGGCCGCACCTGGACGAGCAAGCATGCGGACGCCAGCCGTTACAGGCTGATCCCGTGGTCGCGTTCCGGCCCGTGACGGGTCGGGCGGTGGTGGCGCGCTCGACGTTGACCAGGCGCACCGGCCCGTCGTCGGTGAGGCCAACGACAGCGGCGTGTGCACGCTGAGTAGCCTCGGTCACTCCGCGATCGGCGCGGTCCCGCTCGAGTGCGGCTGTGAACTGCTCGCGTGCGTCGCCTATGTCGGCGGCGGCGATGTGCAGCCGGTTTGCCTCCCACTCACGGGTGAGGCCGACGTAGACCCCGGCCGCGTCGCTTGCCTTCGCGCGCAGTAGTCACTCTGCTCTTGGGTTGCGTGAGATGGCGGGCGTGAGCGGGCGACGTGGCGCTGGTTACTCGCGTGTTCTCGGTGCGAGCAGTGCGAGGATCGTTGCGAGTCCGGTGAAGCTCGCGCAGACGATAAGCGCGGGGTGAATAGCCGCCGAGAGGTTTGCGGCAGTGAGGGCTCCGTGGGAGTTCAGCACGAGCGCGGCCAGGGCGACTCCTATCGCTGTGCCGAGTTGCCGCATCGTGCTGTTGAGTCCGGAAGCGGCGGCTCGCTCGTCTGAATCGCGCCCAGAGAACAAAGCCGTGGAGAGAGACGGGAACGTCGCCCCGAGGCCGAGCCCGGCCATGAGTGCCGGAGTGAAAGCGGCGAGCGGCCCGGTCATGACTTCAGCACCAAACGCGAACCAGAACATCGCGACTGTCTGAAGCAGAAGGCCGGTCACGAGAACGGGTCTGATGCCGAGCTTCGACACGAGAACGCCCGAGAGCGGCGCGACGAGCATCGGCGTCAGAGTCCAAGGTGCGGCCCAGAGTGCGGCTTCGAGCGCGGACTGCCCGCGCGCGATCTGGATGAACAGGCTCAGGGCAAAAACCGCGCCGAACATGCCAGCCGTGAAGCAGAATGCGACACCGAGCGGGAGCAGCAGGCTCCTGTCGTGCAGGAGCCGCGCCGGAATCAGTGGTGCAACTCGCGAGCGTCGTCTGACGAGCACCCAGACAGCGGCGATGCAGGCCATCGCGATCGCGGCGAGGAGCAGGCTTCGGCCTGAGTCTGCCCCGGCTTCCGCGACGCCCCACCCCAGCACGAACACGAGCACTGCGGAGAGCAAGGCCCCCACCTTGTCGAACTTACGCAAGGTGCCAGGTGCGCCCTGAATGACGACGGCGACGAGCACGGCGCTCAGCGTCGCGGTGACGACGTTCACCCAGAAGACGACCTGCCAGGTGCTCCACCGGATGATGAGCCCGCCGACGAGTGGGCCGAGCGCAGTTCCGAGGCCGTTGATCGCCGACAGCGCCCCGAGGCCGGTAGATCGCCTCACGGGCGGCAGATGATCCACCACGAGGGTCAAGCCGAGCGGGATCACCGCAGCGGCACCGAGCCCTTGCATGGCTCTGAGCGTCAGGAGTAACCAGAGCGAACCGGAGAAGGCTGCGACCAGAGATGCGAGGGCGAAGGCCAGGAGCCCTACCAGGAAGATCCGTCTTCGACCGAAGCGATCCCCGGCGCGTGCGGCGGGAATCAGCGCGGCTGCAAAGCTCAGCGTGTAGGCGTTGGACACCCACTGGATTTCGACCGCATCAGCGTCGAACGCTTGTTGGATCGACGGAAGCGCAAAGGTCATCACGAGGCTCGCGAGGGAGACAACCAGGGTTCCCGAACCAACCGCCACCACGACCACCCAAAGCGGACGCATGTGCGGTGAGTTGCTGGCCGGCGAAGCCTCCATAACCGTAATACTATGTTACGTAATGAGTGAACGAGGAAGACCCCGAAGCGCGGACATCGACGCCGCGATCATCGACGCCGCGACCGAACTGCTGATCGAGCGCGGCTTCTCCAAGCTGACCGTTGAAGATGTGATCGTCCGGGCGGGAACGAGCCGCCCCGCGTTTTACCGCCGCTACAGCGGGATCGTTGAGCTGCTGCCGAAGGTACTGGAACATCGTTTGGGTTCCGCGCCAAATATCGACACTGGCACACTCGAAGACGACCTCCGCGCGCTGATCGAGGCCGCCGCCGCGGTGTGCGCTGATCCGTTGGTCGCGACCCGTGCTGCCGGGTTCCTCTCGATCGCCTCGCGTGATCCCGAGCATGGTCTTGGTGTGCGTGAACGGTTCATCGCGCCGTGGCGAGACACCTTTGATCTTGCGTTAGAACGAGCGCGTGCGCGCGGAGAGATAACGGGTCGCATTCCGTCCGGCTACCTCTTCGACATCGCTATCGGGCCGCTCTTGAGTCGGACGCTCCTACCGGGCGCGCCACCTCCTGACCTGGAGTTCGTTCAGCAAGTTCTGGAAGCGGCAATCACGTTCACAGCACCCCGACTCTCCAGGTAATGCAGCCGCATGACGCCCTCCGCAAGGAGCTGTGGCGTGCGCGCAAACGCGGAAAAGCGCTGACGAAAGTGCTAAGCAACCTGTAGCTCGGCGTATCGTGATGGAGTTACCCACAGGTCACATGCGTTAGGCGCTTCGTCCCGACCTCGCACTGCGGTAGAGAGTGCCCAACGAACTGCGAGGGCACGCACTTACTCGACCGCAAGAGTGCGGGGTATCTCATGGCGGAGCGCGGCGGCGGTGGGTGCGATGGTCGCCGCGAGGATCAATACGAAACCGCTGCCTGCGATCAGTCCAATAGTTGCGAATGACACCGTGGGCAACGGCAGGCCGAGTGCGTGTGCGAGGACGATCCCGCCAACGACGGTGGCGAGAGTGCCGAGGACGGCTGCGGTGATCGTGTAGATGACGGCTTCCCAGATTGCGGTGAGGACGATGGCTGCCTGGGTTGAGCCTGCCGCTTGGACAAGCGCGAATTCGCGTTCGCGGGCCTGTCCCGACATGAACACCGTTGCAGCAGCGCCGATGGCGGAGAGCAGGAGCGGCCCGCCGAGCAGGATCACCACTCCCTCGGGGGCGAGGTCGAAGCCGCCGGTGTTCCCGGTTTGCTCGGCTTGTGCTGCTGCGAGGGTTGCGCCGCTTGTGTAGAGGCCACCGGCGAGGGCGATGGCGACCATGAGCGGGCCGACCGCGGCGGCGGACTGGCTGAGCCGGTATCGAGCTGAGTTGCGCGCGAGAAACCAGGATGCCGACGCTCTCGCTGGGACCAGGGATGTCCATGCTCGCAGCACAAGCGGGTACAGGACCGGCCCTCCGGCTGCGAGGACTCCGGCGATCAATGGCGTGAGCAGCGGGGCCATGCCGCTGATCTGCGAGAACGTGGCACCATTCATCCCGACGATCATGCCGACGCTGCCGGCGATCATCCCTGCGGCGAGGACGATGCGGAACCATCCCACGTTGACGCGCGGTGGTTCCGGGTCGCGTAGCGCCTCGATCGGCGGGGTGCGACTGGCGCGACGGGCACCGCGAAGACCGCCGACGACGGTGACGGCGACGATCCCCGCGGTGACCAGAATCGACCCGATGATCGTCAGCTCGACTTCTACTCCCTGCATGGTCGGCCAGTCTGTGAAAGACCAAGCGAACAGGGGGCCGGTGCTGGGTGCTGCGATGAGGCAGCCGATCATGGCGCCGAGGATGCCGACGATGCCGAGCTGAGCGAGCACCACGAGACCGACGAGGGCTGGTCTGATTCCGACGAGTTGCCACAGTGCGTAGCTGCGTTGCTGGAGCGCAACGGTGAGGTTGGCGGTGGAACTGAGGACGATCAGCGCGGTGACGGTGGTGAAGACGACGATGACGGCGCTGGTGCTACCAAGCCCTTCCTGCACGCGGCCTCCGTGCGCGATCCCGGTCTCGATCAGTCCGGCGGCGATCGCAGCGACGAACCCGGCGGCGATCGTCACGGCAAGCGTTCCCCGCCACACTCGCGCGTGCGCGACCAGATCGGAAACAATGAGCCGGATCACGCGGCAGCCCCAGCGTAGGTGATCGCTTCGAGCACCTGTTCCGGTCGGGGATGACGGAGTTCGCTGTGAATCAGGCCGTCGCGGAGTACGAGTACCCGGTCAGCGAGTGCAGCGGCTTCGAGGTCGTGCGTGACCACGACAACAGAGCGGCCCTCCCCTGCTGAGGCGCGCAGCAACCGGAGCACATCGGTACCGGTGCTGGTGTCGAGAGATCCAGTGGGTTCATCCGCGAACACGATGTCCGGGCGCATGGCGAGCACACGGGCGATGGCGACACGCTGCTGTTGCCCGCCGGAGAGCTGACCGGGACGGTGCCGACCTCGACCGGTGAGCCCGACTTCGGCCAGGGTCTGGTCGATGGCTGCCCGGCTCGCGCCGCGGCGAGCGAGGCGAGCAGGCAACGCGATGTTCTCCCTCGCCGTGAGCGACGGGATGAGGTTGTAGGACTGGAACACGAAGCCGACGTGCTCCCGACGCAGCGCGGCGAGGCGCCCGCGTCCGAGCTTGCCGAGGCCCCGCCCGGCGAGGCGGACGGCTCCAGAATCGTAGGGTTCGAGCCCGGACAGGCAATAGAGCAAGGTGGACTTCCCCGAGCCGGAGGGTCCGACAATGCTCACCATCTCGCCGGGGTGAACCCCCAGGGAGATCCCGCGCAGTATCGGGACTCGTGCCTCCTTGCGCCCGGTTCCGGGAAAGGTCTTGTGCAGGTCATCGGCGCGGATCAGCGGTTCGGTCACCTTCCCATTCGACCGGGGATCCGAGGCCGGACCGATAGGGCAGGCTCGAGTATCGAGGTAGGGCTGGCTCTACTCTTTGCCGCGGTCTCAGCCCCGTTCACGCCATCATCCATAGGGTTGGAGGCATGAGAACGACAACCGTGTGGCACGCGCTGATGCGTGCGCCCTGGCGGTTCCTGTGCGGTCGATGGCCCTGGCGCGTCCTCGGCTATCTTCTGCTCAGCGCCGCAATCGGGTTCGTGCTGCTGCCGGTGATCGTCCTCACGGTGCTGCTGCTGCCACTGTGGGGCATCGTGATCGGCGCGATCGAGCGCCGCCGCGGCGGCATCCTCGGATTCGAACGCCAACCGTCCGGGCACGTGGCACTCACCCGAGAGCAACGGCACATCTGGTTGTCCGTGCGGGTGAGCGAAGCCGCGACCTGGCGCGAGACTGCGGCGCTGCTGCTCGATGTCCTCCTCGGATGGGTGACGCTCGCGGTCCTGTTCTTTCAAGGCTTCGCCCTGACCGCCCTCATCGCGATCGGGGCGACGGGAGCCACCGGTGAAGCCGACGTGCGGCTGTTCAGCGACATCCGTGTCATCGTCGGGCCGGACAACTGGTGGCCGGTCATCCCGATCGGGACGCTCCTGATGTGTGTGTGTGCGTATGTCAACGCGGTCCTCGCCGCCGCTCAGGCGTCGGTGCTGCGCATGCTGTGTGGTCCCCGGCAGCGCGAACTCACCCGCAACGTCGAGCGACTCATCCAGTCGCGGGCCGCGCTGGTCGCGGCGTTCGAGGCGGAACGACGACGCATCGAACGCGACCTGCACGACGGCGTGCAACAGGAGCTCGTCACCCTCGCCGCCCGGCTCGGCATGGTCAGTCTCGAACTCGACGACCTCTCGGCGCAAGGCACCGACATCGGCCCAGCCCGAGGCGCCCTCGATGCCGCGCAAGGCCAGGCGGAGCATGCGATGGCCACGCTCCGCAACACCGTTCGCGGCATCCACCCCGCGGTGCTCACCGATCATGGTCTTCGCGCCGCGCTGGACGAACTTTCCGACCGCACGCCCGTACCGCTCATCCTGGACGTTGCCGAGTTCGGACGGTTGCCGGCCTCGGCGGAGACCGCCGCCTACTACCTCGTCACCGAGGCGATCAGCAACGCGGCCAAGCACACCACCGCGACCCGGCTGACCGTGCGCGCCGCGATCGAGGGTGATGCACTCGCCGTGACCGTCACCGACAACGGGCACGGCGGAGCCAACGAGGATGTCGGCACAGGTCTACGGGGACTGCGCGAGCGCGCAGAGACCCTGGGCGGGCGGTTCGGCATCATCAGCCCGGCCGGCGGGCCGACGACCCTGCACATGGCGCTGCCGATCCTCAGCGAGAGGACCGAACGCGATGCGTCTGCTGCTCGCTGAGGACTCCGCGTTGCTGCGCGAGGCGCTGACCGCCCTGCTGGAACGGCTCGGCCACACCGTCGCCGCGACCGCGCAGACCGCCCCCGACCTGCTCGCGGCCTTCGGTCGGCTATCGGACGCAGGCGAGCCGCCCGACCTCGTGCTCACCGACGTTCGGATGCCGCCCGGCAACAGCGACGACGGCCTCCGCTCGGCTCTGACGATCAGGGCCATGCAGCCGACCCAGCCGATCATGGTGCTCTCGCAATACATCGCGGACACGTACGCCCGCGAACTGCTCATCCTCCCCGAAGGCGCGATCGGCTACCTGCTCAAAGACCGCGTGAACCGCATCCGCGACTTCGCCGCGGCCCTCGAAACCGTCGCGGCTGGCGGGACCGTCATCGACCCCGACGTGGTGCAACACCTGCTCAGCGGCTCCCGGTCGGCACCGCTCGACAACCTCACAGCACGGGAACGAGAAGTGCTGGCGCTCATGGCGGATGGCAGATCGAACGCGGATATCGCTACCGCACTGACGCTGACCGATGCCGCTGTGAGCAAGCACATCGGCAACATCTTCGCCAAGCTCGGCCTCAGTCCGGTCGAGGACAACCGCAGAGTCCGTGCCGTGCTGGTATATCTCCAGGCAGACCGCAACTGATGAGGGGCATCCCCGCGGTGCTGGGATCACGCGAATGACATCTCGGCGAGTTCCCAAGCGTTGTCGATTCCCCCATCACCAATCGCTCGACGCCCACCGGCACGTCTGAGGGTTGGATGCATCCACACGGCGCCGGGCGGGCGGATTGCGAAAACCCCCGGGATGACCGGGGGTGTTCTTGTTGGTGACCCCAGCGGGATTCGAACCCGCGTTACCGCCGTGAGAGGGGGTTAGGTGCCCGCGGCACGGCGTAGACATCGGCAAACAGGCCTGTGTTCTCGGGCGTCACGAGTGCGTGAAGTGTGCCCCGAAAGCCTCTGTCGTCGGTGTTCGTTGCCACAATGTTGCCACGTTGCCGCCGCGCTGAGGCGTCAGTCCGCGAGACACGATGCTCACGACGCCCTGCCTGTTGTCGGGCCTACCCCGTACCATAGAGGCATGGTCAACACGGCGCTCATGGAGCAGGTCGACCGGCTCAGTCCTTCAGAGCTGGTCGAGCTTCGCGATGCGATCCAGGCCAAGCTCGGCGACGACGTGCCTGCCGGTCAGTGGGCGATTCTCGAGCAGCGGGTCGCCGAGGCGGATGCGAACCCGGACGACTACATCACGCTCGATGAGTGGAAGGCGCGCCGCCGCGCGCGCCGGACTGCGTGAGCTACGCCGTCCGACTTCTTGCGAACGCTCAGCGAGACCTGAGCGATATCGAGGCGTACTACGACGAGAAGGTTCCACACGAGACGGAGCGTTGTCTCGATGCGATCGAAGCCGCTCTCGACTGGATCGCCGACCACGCACACCAGCCTCCGGTCAGCCGGTTCGGTCTGCGCCGTGTCAGCACGGAGACCTTCCGCTACGCCGTCTGGTATCGGCTGTTCGAGGAGGAGCGGTTCGTGCAGGTCGTTGCGATCCTGCACCATCGACGCGGAGACGACGCCCTCGCCGAGCGGGTTCCCTGAATCTCTCGCTACAGGCCGAGCCCGTGATCGCGCTCGTGTTGCTGACCAGTCGGCCGGTGGGCGTCATGCTCGGGTGCTCGTAGCCGGGCCGCTCGTTCTGCACGCGCGGCTGCCGCAAGACGTTCGGCCTCGACGCGCTCGCGGATCAGGGCTGCGGCTTGCTCGGGTGGCAGGGCCTCGATCTGTGCGAGGGTCTGCCGGTCTTGCTGAGCGCGCTGAGCGTAGTGCTCGGCGCGGCTCTTGGCGCTCACGCGGCTGCGGGAGTCTCGGTAGATCGCCTGGCGGAGCCGCTGTCGCTCGCCCATCTGCTTCCTTGCCAGTTCGCTCGTCTCTCGCTGCTCCTTTGCCGCCTGCTGCGTGGCCTCGACAAGTCGAGGATCGTCCTCCGCTTTGCGGTTTGCGACCCGTTGCGCCCAGGCGGGGGCGCGCTCGGTGGTAGCCGGAACTGAGCCCCATCGTTCCCGCACTCCGGCCTCCGCTGCGCGGAACTCCTGCCAGGTGGCCTGCTGAGTGCGCGTCGCGCTGCGGCGACGGAGACGCCCGGAGACGCGCAGGGTCGCCTCGGCCTGGTGCGCGCGGTCGTGCGCCACCGTGAGCGCCGCCGCATCCTCTGTGGCTTGCTCAATCAACGGGCCGAGAACGGATGCACGGATCGCCTCAGCATGCGCCTGTGCGTCGGTGAGCCTCGACTGCTGCTGGTCGGCTGGTCCAGGTGCGCGTGCTCGGCGCGGCTTACGAGAAGATCGCGGACAGCATCTGCTCGGCCACGACGATCCGACGCAGGCGGGACGAGTGGATCGACGCGGAGATCTTCCCCGTGCTGGAGCAAATCTGCCTGGACGCCTATGACAAGATGATCGGCCTCGAACTGGGTGACGTGGCCGTGGACGGGTGCATCGTGAAAGCGCCCTGCGGTGGCGAAGCCGCCGGAAGATCCCCGGTAGATCGCGGGAAACAGGGCACGAAACGCTCGCTCCTGGTCGACGGGAACGGGATCCCGATCGGATGCGTGGTCGCGGGCGCGAACTGTCACGACTCGCCCCTGCTGGCCCCCACCCTCGACAGGCTGAGCCGGTTCGGGTTCGAGCTCCCGGAGCGGATCACCGTGCACCTGGACGCCGGCTACGACTCCAGCAAGACCCGCGACCTGCTGGAGACCCTCGGCTGCGACTACATCATCAGCAAGAAGGGCGAGCCCCTCCAGGCCGGAGCCAGATGGGTCGTCGAGCGCACGAACTCATGGCACAACCGCGGCTTCAAGAAGCTCCTGATCTGCACTGAGCGCCGCACCCGCGTGATAGACGCCTTCATCGCGCTCGCGAACGCGATCATCATCACCCGACGTCTCATCGCCGAAGCCTGGCCCCGCTACCGCTGGGACGGACGCCCCAACCACCAACGATGACCTATCGGCGGAACCTCTTAGCTCGAAGCGGCCAAGCGGTCCAGGAAGCCACAGCACCACGCACGATCGGCGCGGTAGCCCTCCCAAGTGAGCCGGAAGATCTCGGCGACGTGCGAGGGGCCGGAGGCTTCCGAACGGGCGATGACCTCGGCTTCGTAGGACAGCAGTTCCTCAACGAGAGCCACCCGCCTGCCGAGACCTTCCGTCAGTTCTCCGAGCGTGAGCGAGGGGGTGAAGTGGAGCAGCGGGATCAAGCTGAGGGGTTGGAAGTCTGTCTCGTTCAGCAGGGACAGCAGTAGGCGGCGCAGCTCTTCCAGGCCGTTCCCGGTACATCGATAGTCGACGGCGCGCGCCGAACCATCACCTGCCGGTTCGATGAGCGTCGCTGCATTCAGCGACCGGAGCTGCTGGTAGATCGACGCTGGCGCGATCGTCGTCCAGCGGTCCACCGCCCACTCTCGCAGCGCCTTCTCGATGCCGTAGCCGCTGATCGGCTGCCGGTATGCGATGACGCCGAGCACCATGATCCTGGTTGTCTGCTTTGCCACGCTCTGGCCTCCCGTTATCATTTACTCAAACTTTAGTATCTGGAAGCGAGGGTGCCATGAAGCCGCGCGGGAAATACGGCATCGACGCCCCCTGGGTGCCCTGGTTGTGGATCGGGATCGCGGCGGTGTCCGCCGCGGTCGCCGTCGCTTTCGGTCTCTGGGGTGCTGGCTGGTGGACGGTCGCGCTCGCCTGGTATTTCGTTGCATGCACCGTGGTCTACCTGATCGGTGCCGGCCTCTACTGGCATGCCTCCCTTCTCGGCAAGTTCGCGATCTGGGACCGGCTGCTGCGCCGTGTCTCACTATCGACCGGCGACCGAGTGCTTGATCTGGGATGCGGCCGCGGTTCCGTCGCGATCATGACGGCCATCCGATATCCGGAGGCGAGCGTGACGGGCATCGACCTCTGGCGAGTCGGCGACCAGTCCGGGAACTCCCGCTCCGCGGCGGAAGCTAACACGGCGCTGAACGGCATCGGCGAGCGACTGGCATTCGACACCGGCGACATGACCAGCCTGCCCTATCCCGACGCTACGTTCACGCTCATTACCGCGAGCCTGTCCCTCCACAACATCCACACCCCTGAGGGGCGACGTATGGCAATCCAAGAAGCCGTCCGTGTGCTCGCACCAGGGGGACGCGTCCTGATCGTCGACATCCAGCGCACCCGGGAATACGCCGCCGAGTTGCAGCGGCTCGGCTTGACGGTGAGCGGCCCGACCCGCCTCGGCTGGCGCAGTTGGTGGACCGGACCTTGGATGGCAGCCACTGAACTCGACGCTATCCGGTAGCCGCGCAATCGGTGCCACGCTTCTGCCGTCCGGTGGCGCTCGCGAACTAGTTGTCATTATTGCAGTTAGAGGCAGAATGGCACCATGACAACCCACGCCCTCGCCACCACTCTCGATCCGGTCGACCCTGCCGTGCGCGCGGACGCCAAGAGCCTCGCGGAGCGGCTGCATGGTGACACTCCGGTCGAGTCTGCGGTCCGGTCGATGCTCGATGCCGTCGCTCACGGGGCGCGGGTTGTGGTGATGCGCGCCGACGATGAGGTCACACCGACCGAGGCGGCCAAGCTCATGGGCGTGACCCGGCAGTTCGTGGATCGGCTCTGCGAAGACGGCGTGCTCGCCTTCCGGCGCCTGCCCGGCAGCCGCCACCGCCGCATCCGAGTGGAGGATGTGCTGGAGGTCACCGCTGAGCGCGAGCAGCGCCGAGTCGGGGGCGATGCGATCCGCGTCGCACTCGGAGCGTAGCCGTTAGCGCGGCTGCAACGGGTCTTCATCGACACCAGCGAGCTGTTCCCGTTGACCATCATGGACGTGCTGCTCACGATGTCAGAGGATTTCCTCTTCACCTGGGTCTGGACAGACGAGTTGCTGGACGAGTGGGAGGACGTCATCGTCCGCGGAGGCATGCGCACGCCGGAATCGGCGCGCTCGGTGACCGATGCCGTCCGCACGCACTTCGGCGGTAACCGCATCGACGGGAACCTGTATCAAGACAAGGCTTCCGATGATTTCTCGCCCGATCCTGGCGACCGCCTGCACGCCGCCGCGTGCATCCACGGCGATGTCGATGTGCTCCTGACCCGCAACCTCAAAGACTTCGGGGCTCCGGCCATCGCTCAGGCCTGTGTGCAGGTGATGACCTCCGACACCTTCCTCAGCGAGCTGCTGTCGCACCGTCGCCAGGCAGTCGTCGAGTCGTTCACCCGTGCCGCAGGCTCGAAGAAGAATCCGCCCGTGACATCGGCAGAACTGGCTGACACAATCGCACGCGCGGGAGCGCCGCAGTTCGCCGAACACCTCCGGCCGCACCTGACGGAGTGAATCCTCTACAGACCGAGCCCGTGATCGCGCTCGTGTTGCTGACCAGTCGGCCGGTGGGCGTCATGCTCGGGTGCTCGTAGCCGGGTTGCTCATTCTGCACGCGCGGCCGCCGCGAGACTTTCGACCTCGGCGCGCTCGCGGATCAACCGGTTCTCCGTCGTCACGCCGCGGTAGATCGCTGTGGATACCGGGTCGATGTCGCCGGGCGAGAGCCGCATCCAGATTCCATCGGAGCTTCGCGGATCGCTGCACCGATCATGGTTGCCCTCTCCGCGTGGTGCATGTGACGTACCCATCTGGTTGAGGTATCGAGATGACTCCTCGATTTCGACTCACTCAATCAGCGGACTCTCCGCACAGCCTCTTGGGTGGTCGAGCGCACCATGCAGCAGCCGGTGGGTCCGCGGTCAGCCGATCGGGTAGTGGTGGCGGTTGTGGGGCTCGTAGCCGGGGGTGGAGAAGATCTTGGCGGCGAAGCGGTCGATCTCGTGGAGGATGCGTTCGGGCGGATACTCCTCGGAGCCGCCGAAGAGGTAGGCCCTGCCGTAGGCGGCGCAGGCGTCGACGTAGCGCTCGATCCACATCGCCGGGGTGATGTGGCGCATGCCGGCGAGTTCCGCTTCGGTGAGGTCGAGGTCCTGGCTCAGCATCCGGCTGGTCAGGGTGATCGGTTTCGGGTCGTAGAAGGGGGGTGCGTGCAGGAGCGGCGCCAGCTGTGCGAGGAGGTCGCTCTCGTCCGGCGCGCTGCGCGAAGAACGCGGTGCCGAGCACGGCATACAGGGTGGAGCCGTAGTCGGGGATGTTGTACTCCCAGACGGGCGCCTCTTGGATGGGGAGGAGCCCGGCGACGGCGCGGTCGAGCTCGCCGTAGAGGCAGAGCGCCGATGCCGTGGTGATGAGGTGGTAGTTGTCGTGCATCTTGTGGATGCGGAAGTTCCGGGGGAGCGCCATCAGCTTCTGCTGCTGCTTCGTCAGGCCGCCGATCCCCGCGACATCGAAGCCGGCCACGATGTCCGGGCTGATGCGCGTGCTCAGCTCGCGCCAGTCCTTCTCGCGAATCGACGGACGATCACTCATCGTTCACCTCAATCACTCTATGATCTCGACGCGATACGTGGTACCAGGATCGTGTCCCTTAATGACATGCCTGATCTGCGACGGAGCCCGATAACCCACCGAATCACTATGCCCGATAAACGCACGAAGCCCCGACCTTTTAGGCCGAGGCTTCGCACGTTTGGTGACCCCAGCGGGATTCGAACCCGCGTTACCGCCGTGAGAGGGCGGCGTACTAGGCCGCTATACGATGGGGCCGTTCACGCAACCGTTCGATTATGCCATGTCCGGCATGCGCCCACCAAATCGAGCCGCCCGTCCGGGTGCCCGTTCCGCGCTTGCCCGAAACCCGCCGGCGGCGTTGACTAGGCGCATGCGCATCACCAAGTACGAACACGCCTGCCTGAGTCTCGAAGAGGGCGGCGCGCGCCTCATCGTCGATCCGGGCAACTTCACCGCCCCGCTGGAGGATCTGGCCGGCATCGCCGCGGTGATGCTCACGCACGAGCACCCCGACCACTGGACCGCCGCGCAGCTGCAGCGCATCCTCGAGCACAATCCCGGCATCCCGATCTTCGGCCCGGCGGGCGTCGCCGCCGCAGCGAAGGACTTCGCCATCACCGCCGTCGCACCGGGCGACACGGTCGCCGCGGGCCCGTTCACGCTGCGGTTCTTCGGCGGCGTGCACGCGGTCATCCACTCGTCGATCCCGCTGATCGACAATGTCGGCGTGCTCGTCAACGACGCGTTCTACTATCCCGGCGACTCGTACGCCGTGCCGGAGAGCGTCGACGTGCAGCTGCTGGCCGCGCCGATCGGCGCGCCGTGGCTGAAGATCGGCGAGGCGATGGACTTCGTCCTCGCCGTCGCGCCGCGGCGCGCGTTCGGCACGCACGACGCCTCGCTGTCGACCCGGGGTCTGGCGATGCACCGCCAGCGCCTGCAGTGGGCGACGGAACGGGGCGGCGGTACCTTCGAGGCGCTCGACGCCGGCGACACGACAACCCTGTAGCCGAGACGACGGATGCCGCGACCCCTCCCGGGGAGAAGGTCGCGGCATCCGTCGTCGTTGCGTCTCAGGCCTCGGCGTCGTGGTCGGTCTCGAGGAACTCGACGAGCGCGTCCAGCGCGGCGTCGGCACCGTCGCCGTCGGCCTTGAGGGTGACGACCGTGCCGTGGGTGGCGCCCAGCCCCATGAGGGTCAGGATGCTGCCCGCATTGAGGTCGGGGCCGCCGGCCACGGCGATCGTGACGGGCACGCCGGTCGCCTGCACCGCCTGCACGAACAGCTTCGCGGGGCGGGCGTGCAGGCCAGAGCTGCTGGCGACAGTGGCGGTACGTTCTGCCATGGGGTCCTCCTGGATCGTAGGTGATTCGGTTTCGAGACTAGGCCGTGACGGCCGCGGGGGAAACTGTGGCGTCGATCGGCGTCTTGCGGGCGAAGCGCTTCAGCCCCACGAGCACGAGCGCCGACACGACCGTCCCGGCCGCCAGTGCCACGAGGAAACCCCAGAACGGGTCGATCGCGAAGAAGACGAACAGGCCGCCGTGCGGGGCGCGCGACTGGACCTCGAAGACCATGCTCAGCGCACCCGTGACCGCGCCGCCGACCATGGAGGCGGGCAGCACGCGCAGCGGGTCCGCCGCGGCGAACGGAATCGCGCCCTCGCTGATGAACGCGGCACCGAGCAGCCACGCGGCCTTGCCGTTCTCGCGCTCGACGGGGGTGAACAGCGGTCGTGCGAGCACGGTCGAGGCGAGCGCCATCGCGAGCGGCGGCACCATGCCGGCGCACATGACGGCGGCCATGATGAGGTACGGCGTCGTGTGGCTCGACGACGCGGCACCGAGGCCCGCGACCGCGAAGGCGTACGCGGTCTTGTTGACCGGCCCGCCGAGGTCGAAGCACATCATGAGCCCGACGATGATGCCCACGACGATGATCGCGCCCGTGCCGGCGAGGCTGTTCAGGCCCTCGGTCATCCACGCCATGAGCGCAGCGATGGGGCGACCGAGGAACAGGATCATGAGACCGGATGCCACGATCGAGCCCACCAGCGGAATGATCACGACGGGCATGAGGCCACGCAGCCAGCGCGGCACGTCCAGGCGACCGAGCCACCATGCCACGAGACCCGCGAGCAGACCGCCGACGATGCCGCCGAGGAAGCCGGCGTTCATCATGACCGCGATCGCACCGGCGACGAAGCCGGGGGCGATGCCGGGCCGGTCGGCGATGGCGAAGGCGATGTAACCGGCCAGCGACGCGACGAGGAAGCCCATCGACGTCGAACCGATCATGAACGCGACCGAGCCGAGGTACTGCCCGAGCCCGCCCGCGGGCAGATCCCACAGCGCGTTGTCGATGACGACCTTCGCGGCGTCGTCGGTGACGTTGTAGCCGCCGAGCAGGAACCCGAGGGCGATCAGCAGACCGCCGCCGGCGACGAACGGGATCATGTAGCTGACACCGGTGAGCAGGATGCGCTGGATGCGCGCACCCATGCGCTCGTTCGTGGCGGCGGTTGCCGACGCCGCAGCGGCCGTGCCGCTGACGCGCTGTGCGTTGGGGTCGGTGACGGCGGCGATCGCTTCGCGGACCATCTGCGCGGGCTGCTCGATGCCCCGCTTCACGCCCGCGCGGACGACGGGCTTTCCGGCGAAGCGCTGCGGCTCGCGCACGTCGACGTCGGTCGCGAAGATGACGGCGTCCGCGGCATCGATGATGCTCTGGTCGATGGCCTTGTAGCCGCTGGAGCCCTGCGGCTCGACGGTGAGGTCGATGCCGTCCTTCTTGCCCTGCGCGGTGAGCGCATCGGCCGCCATGAAGGTGTGCGCGATACCGGTGGCGCAGGCGGTCACCGCGACGATGCGCGCCGGGCGGCCATCGACCTGCAGGTCGGCCGCGACCGTCGCCGCGGCGGGGGCTGCCGCCGGAGCCGCGGCTGCCGCCGGCGCGTCCGAGGTCGCCGTCACGACGAGGTCGACGATCTCCTGCGGAGTCGTCGCCGACCGGAGCCCCGCCGTGAACTCGTCGCGCATGAACGCGCGGGCCAGCCGCGAGAGCACGGCGAGGTGCTCCTCTGCGGCGGTGTCGGGGGCCGCGATGAGGAAGACGAGGTCTGCCGGCCCGTCGTCGGCGCCGAAGTCGACGCCCGGGTTCAGTCGCGCGAACGACAGGCTCGCCTGCGTCACGGCGGGGCTCTTCGCGTGCGGAATCGCGATGCCGCCGGGCAGCCCGGTCTCGTCCTTCTGCTCGCGCTTCCAGGCGTCGTCGGCGAGAGCCGAGCCGTCGGTCGCCCGCCCTGCGGCGGCGACGCGCGCCGCCAGGGCGTCGATGACGGCACGCTTGTCGGCGCCGAGTGGCTCGTCGAGACTGACGAGTTCGGCGGTGATGATGTCTGACACGGGGACCTCCATTGGATTCTGGGTCAGGGGTTTCTGGTCGATGGCGGGGACTCAGGGGCGGCCGAGCGCACGCACCGGCACGTCGCCGGGCGGGAAGTCCGCCACGGTCGGCGCCTGCGTTCCCGGGAGGGATGCCGCCGCCGAGCCGTACCGGATTCCGTTGCGCACGCATCCCTCGGGGCTCTCCCCCGCCACATCCGCGAGGAGGAACCCGGCGAGCGAGCTGTCGCCGGCGCCCACCGTGCTGCGCACCGTGGTCGGTGGCGGGGTCGCATGCCACGCGCCGTCGCCGGTCACGAGGACGGCGCCACGGGAGCCGAGGGTCACGAAGGCCGCGCCGACACGGGCCGGCACGAGGGATGCCGCCACCGCGACGACGGCCTCGGCCAGGTCGACATCGGGGTCGAGCGTCACGCCCGCCAATTCGGCGAGTTCTTCGTCGTTGGGCTTGATGAGGTCGGGGCGACCGTTCTCGACGACGGCGCGCAGCGCCGCGCCGGAGGTGTCCACCGCGATGCGCGGGGGCGT
Organism: Microbacterium sp.; assembly: GCF_047602155.1. GTDB lineage: Bacteria > Actinomycetota > Actinomycetes > Actinomycetales > Microbacteriaceae > Microbacterium. The sequence continues at coordinate 2,968,860 of NZ_JASGHZ010000001.1, forward strand.
CGCCGTGGCGGCCCGCACCGCTGCGATGACGTCGACGTAGAAGCCGGCAGGCAGCCCCGGCGGCAGCGATCCGGCGAGCACGAGCCAGTCGGCGCCCGCCGCGGCGGCCACGGTCGCGGCGATGAGCGCCTCGGCATCCGCCGCGCTGCGCGTCACCCCCGGCAGGTTGATCTTCGTCGTCACACCGTCCGGGTCGGCGATGGTGAGGTTCGCGCGCGTCGACCCGCGCAGCGGGACCGCCTCGAACGGCACCTCGGCGGCACGCAGGAGCCCGGCGAAGGGGTCATCGGCGTCGAGGGGCAGCACCGCGCGGCTCTCGCCCCGCGAGCCGACCACGACGCGGGTGACGTTGATGCCCTTACCCCCGGCATCCTCCCGGACCGATTCGGCCGCCTGCACCTCGCCGACGCGCAGGGCGCCCGTGAGCGTGATGGTCCGATCCAGGGACGGATTCGCGGTCAGCGTCACGATCATGTGATCCACACTGGCATACCCCAGTGGTGCCCTGTCCAGCACGACCGGAAAAAAGACACCGGACCCCGCCGAGATCGACGGGGTCCGGTGCACGGCGGCGAGGCTCAGGCCTCGCTCATCATGGTGACTTCCTGCTGACCGCGGGCGGCGAGGGCGGCAGCCCGCGCGGCGATGCGGCGCTCCTGCTCGATCTGGCCGGCATCCAGGGTCTCCTGATCGACGGGGTAGCTCTCGACCTTGTTCACGCCGTTGTACTTGGCGATGTAGGCGTCGAGCTCGGGGCCGACTCCCACGACGTGATGAGGCAGTAGCGCGGCTCGTCGCCGTAGTGGGCGGCGGCGTGCCAGAGGCGCTGCGTGTCGATGATCAGCTGCGCGCCGGCCGGCAGCGCGATGCGGGTCTCTTCACTCGGATCGGTGCGGTTCTCACGCAGCACGAAGAAGCTCGTCTTGTCGTCGGTGAGGTTGAAGAAGCCACGCACGACCCAACCGGTGCCGTCGGGGTTCAGACGATTGTTGTCGTCCTGGTGCAGGTTGTAGAGGCAGTCGGCGTAGGTGTTCGGCTGCAGCTCGATGATGCGGCAGCGGCCGACGTTCGCACCCGGCTCCTGGGCCCGCGCCGTGAGGGTCGGGGCCAGCTCGGTCTGCGCGTCGATCCAGACGCCGTCCTTGTCGGTGCGGGGCGGCTTGTGGTTCCAGAAGCCGTTGCACTCGATCTCACCCTTGGCCGACGCCAGCGGGGCGAAGCGGGTGTCGCCCGACGACTTCCAGTCGACGTACTCGATGTCGAGCCATTCCTTGGGGTCGATCTCCTTGCCGTACGGGTCGAGGACGACGTAGCCCGTCTCCTCCAGTGCGGCGCACTTGATGTATGCCATGACGAATCATGCCCTTTCTGCCGGACAAGCGAAGTTTTTACAGGCCCGACTTAGGTAAGCCTACCTGCGGCTCCTGCGCGTCTCCCGGACACGGCGACGGCATGCCGGTAAACTCATCGGGGTTTGCGAGGAACGGGACACATGAGCACTGCGACCAACGTCGAGGCCACCGCGGTCAACACGGTCGGGTGGCTGTCGGCATCCGACACGACGATCGTCGTCCCGGTCTACCAGCGCCAGTACCGCTGGGACATCGGCGGATGCGAGCAGCTGCTGGCCGACGTGCGCGCCGTCGCCGCCGCGGATGCCGCGCACACCCACTTCATCGGGTCGATCCTGTCGACGGCATCCACGTCGACCGACGACGACGCGCACCTCGTGCTCATCGACGGGCAGCAGCGGATCACGACGCTCATGCTGCTCGTCGCGGCGCTGCACCACACCCTGCAGGGCGACGACCCGGCCCTGGCGTCCGAGCTGGAACGGGTGCTCGTGCGTTCCGAAGACGGCGCGAAGACGAAGCTGCGCCCGCACCACGCGTGGGCGGGCGTGTTCGAGGACGTCGTGCTCGGGCGCCGAGCCGGTGAGGCCTCGCGGTTCGACGACAACTACGCGTTCTTCCGCAGCCAGATCCGCCCCGACGAGGCGGCGCACATCTGGCGGGGGCTGTGCAAGCTCGAGCATGTCTCGATCACCCTCGGCGAGAGCGCCAATGCGCAGCAGATCTTCGAGAGCCTGAACTCCACGGGCGAGCCGCTGCGTGACCACGAGCTCATCCACAACTACGTGCTGATGGGCCTGTCGCACGCCGAGCAGAGCGAGATCGAGAACGACTACTGGCTGCCGATCGAGCAGGCCACCGGCGAGCAGATCGGCCTGTTCTGGCGGCACTACCTCATCATGCTCACCGGTCGCGAGGTCACCGTCGCCGGCGGGCGGGGCGTGTACGACGCGTTCCGGCAGGAGTTCCCGCGGCTCGACGTCGAGACCCTGCGCTCTCGGGCCGCCGCGTGGCGCGAGTACGCGGAGATCTACCGGCTGCTGCTCGAGCCCTCCGAGACTCCGGATGCCGAGATCGCCCGCCAGCTCGGGTACCTGAACACCTTCGGGCGCGGGATGTATCCCCTCGTCATGCGGCTGTACCGTTCGTTCGCGCACGGCGCCCTCGACACGGGCGCGCTGATCGCCGCGCTGGAGCAGGTGCAGTCGCTGCTGCTGCGCCGCACGGTCGTCGGCGTGTCCACCGATCGGCTCGTCGCGCGGCTGTGCCGCGCCGCCGCGCTGGGGCGCGACGCGCTCGTGCACGCCATCGCGCGGATCACTCCGTCGGACGAGCGCACCCGCGTCGGGCTGAAGTACACCGATCTGCCGCACGCCCGCTACGTGCTGGGTCGGCTGGCCGGCGTGGACGGCGCCGGGTTCGATGTCGAGCACATCGTGCCCACGGCTCCGGGCGACGACTGGTCGCCGGACGGGCTGCTCCGGTGGGCGCAGCTGAGCGACGATCAGCAGAACAGCTTCCGTGCCCTCGCGCAGACCCTCGGCAATCTGACCCTGCTCGAGCAGCCGCTCGCCGATCGGGCGTTCGACGCGTCGTTCGCGGCGAAGCGCGCGGTGTACGCAGACAGCGGCGTCCGGCTCACGCGCGAGGTGGCGGCGGCCGAGCGGTGGACGACGGCATCCATCGCCGAGCGCACCGAGCACCTCACCGATCTGTTCGTGCGCGTGTGGCAGCGTCCGGCGGTGGTCGGCATCGACGACGACAATCTCACGCCGATCCTCGACGCCAAGGTGCGCCGCGGCTGGCCGCCGGGCTGGCAGCGCGAGTTCGACTACGTCGAGTTCCGCGGCGAGCACTGGGAGGTCAAGGACATCCGCTACCTGTTCCACCGCATCTTCCAGCGGCTGTGGGCGGAATCCGCCGCGTCGCGGCAGGCCGTCATCGACTTCAGCGCCCGACGCGGCGGGCCGGTGTACCCCGCGATGGCGTGGAACGGACAGTGGGACGAGCTCGCGCCGGGCCACTACCTGTACCTCGGGTGGGACGCGAAGTACATGCTCGCCGCCGTGCAGGGCGTGCTCGCTGAGGCCGGCTGGGCGTCGGAGGTCTTCCTCAAGTACTCCTACATCGGCGACGCGATGCCCTGAGGGGTCACCGGGTCTGTCGAGGATTCCGAGCCAGCCAGGCATCGGCGATGAGCCGCACGCCCAAGGCGGTCGGGTGCACGCCGTCGTCGGCGATCGCGGCGGCGCCGTGCGCGGCGGCGGCCTCGGTGAGGATGCCGTGCAGCGGGACGAAGGCCGCCCCGAACTCTTCGGCGAGGCGGGCGACCGCGGCGCGCTTGGGATCGAGATCCTCGTACCAGGTCTCCTGCTCCGGGGTCACCGGGGTGAGGAAGGGCTCGACGACGACCAGCTCCGGCACGTCGGCGACGGTGGCCAGGAGAGCACGGTATCCGTTCTCGAAGTCCTCCGTCGAGGTCGCGTCGTCGCTGTCGTAGCGGCGCCACGTGTCGTTGATGCCGACGTAGACGGTAACCAGCGACGGCGACAGGGCGAGCACGTCGTCAGCCCACCGCGCGGCGAGGTCGACGACGCGATCGCCCGAGATGCCGCGGTTGACGATATCGCGCTCCTCCCCCGCGGCACGCAGGGCGGTCGCAACTTCGCGCACCCAGCCGAAGCCGAGGGCGGCCGGGTCGGTGCGCCGTTCGGCGTCCGTGATGCTGTCGCCGATGAAGACGATGGGTGTGGCCATCGGGCCAGTCTAGGAGCGTCGTGCCGACGGCTCTGCATCAGGCAGAGCTCATCCGCCGGTGGGGCGATCGCGTGACGGTCTTCACCGCGGGACTGCGCGAAGTCACTCCCGAGACCACGGAGCAGCTGCGTGCCCGGGGCGTCCGACTGGAGTCGGCTCCGGTCGTCGAGATCCTCCGGGTCGACGGGCGTCTCGCCGTATCCCGGAGTCAGCTCCATCAGGGAGTCTGCTTGCGAGCCGCCAGCAGACGCTCGACCCGTTCGGTGCGCACATAGCCGACTGGCACAGACCGGTTCTCGATGGCCACGGACGCGGCTGCGGCGCGTACGGAGGAACGACGAATCGCCTCGCGCGTGATGTCCATACGCTGCATCGTGGTCACCTCCTGAACCGGAACCTTTCTCCCTATTCTACCGGCTGCCACACCCGGCCAGCGGAAGTCATCCGGTGGATACTGCCGCTTTTCCGGGGGGCGGACCGTCGCCGCCGTGAAGCAGATCCTGAGCAACCCGACGATCATCGGCGAGCGCGTCTTCCGAGGCAGGGTGATCGGGGACGCGGACGTTGAGGAGGACTTCGCTCGAATCCAGCTGCTGAAGCTACGCTCGTGGCATGGCGTCGGCGCGCAGCAAGTCCCATCACAGGCGAAGAGTCGACGCAGGAGTGATCGCGCTCGTGATCATCGTCTGCGTGCTCGCCGCGCCCATCACTGTGTCGATCGTCATCTCCTTGCAGAATGATGCCGTCGCACGCTCGGTGAAAGACCAGCTCATTTCTCTGCCGCTTCCGCCCGACTCAACGCTCATCGATTCCTACTCCGAAGCGGGCAAGCTCGTGGGCAACGGCAATGGGATGCAATATCTGGGGGCGATTCTGATCCAGAGCGAGCTATCCACCACCGAACTCGAGTCTCACTACCAAGCCCAGGCCACAGTGCTCGACGAGGCTCGGGTGTCCGAGTACCCGGTGACGATCACCGTGGAGCGCGGAAACGCCACTCAACTCAGCGAGATCAGGAGCCTGTCGGGATTCCTCGCCGAAGCGGATCAGGCGGGCCGCTACGTCGTGTACGAGTGGGGATATACGTCGTCGTGGGTTCTCAAAGACTGGGATCTCCGAGGCCACTGACGTGCACGAGACTGCGGGGACGGCCTGACGCCAGTAGAGGCTTCGCAGGGAATCGGCGCGTCGAGGCGGTCGGCGGCGAAGGTAAAGCACGCTTGACATAACAGGTAAAGCGTACTTTACTACGAGCATCCGAGCGAAAAACGCTCGTGCAGTGAAGAGCGAAGGAGTGACGCACCATGACGAAGGGCGACGACAAGAATCCCTCTCTGGCGCAGGTCATCAAGAGCGCGAAAGCGGTGGTGGAGGACATCGGCGACGACGCCGACCGAAACGCACCAGGCGTGCCACCACGAGCATTCGGCTTGGCTGCGGCGTTCTGCCTCGTGACGAGCATCGCCGTCGCTCTGGTGGTCGGCGCCGTCGCCCCGGCAGCGTTGTTCTGGCCGGCGGCCCTCATCGGACTGGTAGCTGCGCTGCCCACGACGTACATGGCGGGCTGGGGGTTCTTCGTGAGTGGGCATGTGCACGCCAACAGGAAGATCCGCGACGAGGACATCATCGAGGTGAAGTGGATCGAACGCGCCGCCAGTGGTGTCTTCTTTGACGTCGTCGTACTTGCCGCGTGGGGCTCCTTGGTTCTCTGGCTCGCCTCGACGCACCTGCTTGCGCATCCGATCGTGGTGTCGGCCAGTGGCATGCTCCTCGCGGTGGCAGGCTTCGCCGTCGTGAGCTTTGTGTTCCGCTTCCTCATCGCACGTCGACAGGACGTGGCGTGAGATGCGAAACGATCTCAGTGATCGTCGCCAGGCTCAGGGATGGTCGCAGGAGGCCCTGGCTGACAGACTCGGTGTATCTCGCCAGACCGTGATCTCCCTGGAGAAGGGCCGCTTCGACCCCTCACTGCCACTGGCTTTCAAGCTCGCAGCGCTCTTCCACTGCGCGATAGAGGATATCTTCCATCCTGACTCCTCTCCACAGAACGAACCTCCCTGCAGGGTGGGGGCGTCCGCTTCTTCCGGCTCCAACGGCGTTTCGCCGTAGCCGGGTTCGACACCCGCCACGCGCGCTGCTTGCGCCTGGCGGGGTGCGGTGCGCGCACCGGTGGACACACGCTCCTCGGTTGGACGGACACCCGCGCGGTCGGCAAGAATTGGTCGCGATGATGCGTCCCGCAGTGATGCGCCTGAGGACGGAAGAAGGAAGATGGCATCCGAGAAGTTCGAGGCACCGGATCTCCGGAAGTTCATCGCCGCGCTGAGCGCCGACGCCGGCCACCTGGATGATCTCTGGCGCCGTCCCGAGCCGCAGCTCCTCCCCATCCCGGCAACGGTGCGTGGTTTCCGCATCCGTATCGATCTGCAGCGCACGAAGCCGCCGGTGTGGCGACGCATCGAGGTTCCCGGCGACATCCTCCTTCCGCGGTTGCACGATGTGATCCAGGCGGCGATGGGATGGACCGACAGCCACCTGCACCGCTTCCGCACGAGCAACGACAGGAACACTCCCGAGTTCCTCACGCAGTTCGACCTGGACGAGGGCGACGAGGGGATACTCGAAGACGACGTGCGTCTCGATCAGATTCTGTCCGCCGACGGCGACCGTCTCTGGTACGACTACGACTTCGGCGATGGATGGGGGCACCTCCTGCGCGTCGAGAAGGTGCTCGACAGCCCTCCACCGGTCCCGGTGTGCGTCGGCGGCAAGCTCGCCTGTCCGCCGGAGGACTGCGGGGGTGTGTGGGGGTACACCGAGCTCGCCGACTGGGTGCGCGGCGGCTACACCGACGCGCTCCGCCCCGAGGTCTTCGAGAACACGGCAGAAGGACGCGCCTGGCTGCCCGACCGTTGGCATCCCGACGCGTTCGACATCGATGAGACGAACGAACTCATCACCGCAGTCACCGCCGAGCCGATTCCTGTCGTTGAGGAACTCGCGTCGCTGCTCGAGCTGGCACGGAACCGCGGCGCACGCGGCCTGCGCGATGGGCTCGCACATCCGTCCGCTTCCGGGACGACGAACGTCGGCATCGACGAGGCTACGGAACTCACTGAGCCGTTCCGGGTGCTCCTCGACGTCGTCGGCGCCGGCATGGCGCTCACGGGCGCCGGGTACCTGAAGCCCGCCGCCGTCGAGCAGATCGCCCACCGCACGGGCATTACCGAATGGTGGATCGGCAAGGCCAACCGCGAAGACCTCACGTGGCCCGTCTGGGAGCTCCGCGCCACGGCACGAGCACTGGGACTCGTCGCGGTGCGTAAGGGTCGCATCGCTCCCACGCAGGCCATCACAAGACACAGAGACGACCCGCAAGCGATCCTCCGCCACATCACCGGGCGGCTCCCGCTCGGAACGACCCCCGCCGAACGGCACGCCGGATGGATGGCGCTCACCGTCGCCGCGAACGAAACGCCCGCCGAGCTCTGGGAGGCGAGCATCAGCGAACTCCTGTTCGACCTCGGCTGGCACGACCGCGAGGATCCCTACCGCGCGCCCTCGCCCAAGAGCCCCACGCTCGACGCACTCCGTCTGCTCGCGGGAGCACCGCGCACGGACGGGCGGCCCACGGGAGTGAAGACGGCCGTCGCGGCGATCGCACGGGCTGTCCTACAGCCCTGACCACAAAAGCGCCCCGCTCACGCGGGGCAGAGCGTCACACCTATCTACACGCGGGATCAGCGTCGCGAGAGATCACAGTGACTACTTCACTAGTATCGTATAAGTGATACAATCGCAGTCATGGGCGTCACGGATGTTGCGGCTCGGGTGTCAGAACTGGCAGCCCGTCAGTGGGGTCTGCTCACCACAGCCCAGGCCGAAGCCGAGGGCATCACTCGTCTGCAACTCGCGCGCCTCGCGGATGCGGGCGTGATCGAGCGGTTCGGTCGGGGGATCTACGCGAGTCCTGCTGCTGTCGATGAGCGCACACCGCTGCGTGCCGCGTGGCTGTCCCTCAGCCCTTCGGAGCTGGCCGAGGAACGGCTTGCCGATCCCCCCTCCTCTGGAGTGCTCTCACACACGTCGGCAGCGAGCCTTCATGGCCTCGGTGACCTTCTGGACGATGAACCAGAGATCATGGTGCCCGGTAGGAAGCAGAGCCGCCGAGGTATTCGCCTGCACCGCGCCACACTGCGCACCGATGAGGTGACGCTCGTGGAAGGCCTGCCTGTGACGACGCCCGCTCGCACGGTTGCCGACCTTCTCCGCGACGGGCACGATCCTTCGCATGTTGCGGAGATCGCCGGCGACGCGCTTCGGCACGATCTTACGTCTCGGCAAGAGATGGCGGCGGCGCTGGAGCCTCTTGCCCGTAGAAACGGGCAGCCGAACGGTGCTGCGCTCCTGGAGTACCTGCTCGACCTAGTTGGCCTGAGCAGCAAGGCGCTGGCGACGAATCTCGCGGGTAGTGACCTGGGGAAAGCGCTCGTAACCGCCGGGCAGCTCAGCGCGATCAGAAGCATCATCGAAGCTGTCTCAAAGCTCAATATTCCGACGAACGCTCTCGGTTCGCTGAAGGTCGAGGCGATGGAGTCGTTCACGAAAGATATCGTGCTTCCCCGGTTCCCCGATGGTGTGCTCCCGAAGATCGATATGTCCGCGATCATCGAGGCGGCGAACGTCTCGATCCCCGTCGATACCGAGGCGTTCGAGAAAGTGCTGAGCGCGAGCGTTCCTACCTGGCTGCCCGAGGTAATCCGTGCCCTACCGGCAGACGCATGGTCTCCGTCTGCGCTGACGACGACATCTGCCGACAGAGATGAGGCATCGGCATGACGGACGAACTGCCGTACAAGGATGGCAACGCGCTCTGGGCGGCGGTCACGGCGCGCGCGAAGAGCGAAGCGCAAACCTCCGAGGTAGCGGCGGGGGCATTGCTACGGAGGTTCGTCGTTGATCGCTTCCTGGCGCGTGTGTTCGCGCTTCCTGGTGACGAGTGGGTGCTCAAGGGCGGCAACGCCGTCCTGACCCGTGTGCATGATGCGCGCACGACGAAAGACATCGATCTCCTTGCCGAGCTGGGCGATCTTGATGCGGCCATGGCAAGGCTTCGCGAGGCGGTCAAGATCGATCTCGGGGATCACTTCCAGTTCGTGATCACCGGCATCCGCCCGGCGTCGGGAGGGGCCATGCAGCCCCATGTCGAGGGCTACAAGGTGTCGATCGACGCCTACTGCGGAGTGAAGCGCCGCGACCACTTCGGCGTCGATGTCGTCACGGGTGACCTGATGACCGCGAAACCTGACGTTCAGACTCGCCCCGGCCTGGTGCCCGCCGTTCCGCCGACCAGCGTACGGCTCTATCCCGTGGTCGATCACATCGCCGACAAGCTCTGCGCGACCCAGAGCACTTATGGCACCACCAATGACCAGCCGTCGAGCCGGGTACGCGATCTGGTCGATCTCGTCGTCTTCGCGCGCACACAGCGCATCGACGGAACCGCTCTCATCGACGCCATCAACCTCGAGTGGGCACATCGCGCACTCCCCGGAACCCCGCACTTCGCGCCCCCGTCGAACTGGGATCGCCTCTACTCGCCAGAGGCTCGCCGCGTGCCCGCGTGCGGCGACACCCTCACCTTCACCGCCGCAACAGAACTCGTCGACGCGCTCCTCGGCCTAGCATTCGACGGGACCGCGACGGGCAAGCGTTGGGAGCCGACGTCCCGCTCTTGGACACGAGACTGAAGCTCACCTACCGCAGAGAGGAGGGCAGTTCCGCACCAGTTACGGTACGGAACTGCCCTCCTCTCCTGCAGCGTTCGTCCTGCCGTCGCGCTCCAAGAACTCTGCGAACGCTTTGTCGATGATGTCCGCCGTCACGGGGTCGACCAGCTCAGCGCTGACGACGTAGCTGGCGCGGGTGATCTGCTCATTCGCATGCCCCAGCAGCCGGGAGGCCAACGTGATCCCGGCGACGGCCTCCACGAGCGTCGCGGTGGAGCGGCGGAAGATGTGCGTGCTGAACTGTTCCGTCTCGATCCCCGCCACCTCCAACGCAGCCTTGTTGTCGTCAACGAAGGTGCGCAGCAGACGTTCGTAGTCGCTGACGCTGAGCGGCTTCCCGCTCTTCGTCGCAAACAGGCACGCATCCGTACCCTTGCCGGTTCGGGCGGGCTGGCTGCGGACGGCCGCTGCGGTGAAGCTCGGCAACGCGATACGCCGCTTCTGCCGAGTCCGCTTTGGCGACGGTTTCCGATAGAGGCCACATCGACATCGCAGCGTCGCAGCGCGAGGACTTCCCCAACACCGACGCTGGTGCCGACCATGATCCACATCGCGTTCTCCAACGTCGCCACATTCGGACGCGGCCCATACCCCGAGTCCTTCCGCCAGGCACGGATGAGCCGCTGAACGAGAATCAACTGCTCCGGCGTGAGCACGGAGGTCTTCTTCTCCGGCAGCGGCAGACGCCGCGCGTCTCGCACCGGGTTGAAGGCGAGGATGTCGTATTCGATCCCGGTCTGGCACATCAACGACAGCACGCTCCGCGCCTTCCGCGCCGCCGCCAACGAACGCTGCTCCCGAATGTCCGCGAGGATGCGGTTGTACCGTCGCACCGTGAAGTCCCGCAACAGCAGATCGCCGCACGTCGGGGTGATCACGTTTCGCACCGATGCTTCGTAGGCCTCCATCATGAAGTCCTCGACCATGCCCGACCGGCCCTTGTCGTAGAGAAACACCACGGCCGCTTCAGTGTTCGAGGCGTCCTTGCTCAGCGTCGGACCGCCCGAGTCGTTCAGAACGGCGTCGGCCTTCTCTCGCAGCGCTGTCTCCGCCTCCTCGAACCAGACAAGCACCTCGCGGCGCAGGTACCGAACGTGTCGGCCCATCCGTCGCCATGGCGGGCCGGTGCGGGTGCGCCGCCACTCTTCCACCGTCCGAGGCGAGACCTGGAGGAACTCGGCGACCTGCTCCGGGGTGAGGATATGGTCACGCGATGATCTGCATTCCCGCAGATTTCCGGACCTTATGGCTGGGGTACCTGGACTCGAACCAAGAACAACTGAACCAGAATCAGCCGTGTTGCCAATTACACCATACCCCAAGGGGTGCCGGCCGAAGCCGTACCGAGGGTCTAGCTTAACCCACGGGCAGGCGGGCGACCAAAACGCAGCGCCGGAGACGCCGCGAGCCGGTCACGCCTGGACACGCTCGCCCGACTGCGCCGGACGGATCCACTCGTCCAGCGCGTAGCCCTGACGCTGCGCCTCGGCGAGAAAAGAGGCCTCGACGTCGGCGGCGATCGCAGGGCGGCGGCACAGCAGCCACAGGTGTTTCCGGTTCGGCGTGCCGACGAGGGCGTGTTCGTACCCGTCATCGACTTTCAGCACCCAATAGTCCGCGCGGGTGCCCGGAATCCACCGCAGCCCCACCGGCAGGAATGTCACCCTCAGGCGTCCCGGATGCTCGGGGTCGGGCACGGCCTGCCCCACCGCCTGGGTGGGGTTACCCTCGGCATCCCGACAACGGTTGTCGACGCGCACGGTGCCGTCGTCGTCGAGCGCGTACTCGGCGGTGATGTTCGTGGCCGCCTCGTCCTCGAAGCGCAGCGGCAGGCGGCCGACCTCGAACCACAACCCCAGATACCGCTGCAGGTCAAGGTGCGCCACGTCGTGCACGGGTTCGTTCATGGCATCCTCCGTTCGCGTGCCTTCACCCTACGTGCTCGCAGGCGTCGTCCCCTGGGCGCCTCGGCATCCAGGGACCTCATAGCCGTCGCCTGTGTGATCTCGCACGCACGCGCACTAGCGTCACGTTGTGACCGTTGTGGCCGGGCGAGCGCCGCATGCCGTGTGGCCGTGGGGAGTGGCCCTGCTGGCCCTCGCCGCGCTGCTGCTGACCGGGTGGGACGTCGGCGGATCGATGTCGGACTACTACGGTGCGATCGCCCTGTCGATGAGTCAGAGCTGGTCGAATTTCTTCTTCGGCGCGTTCGACCCGTCCGGCACCGTCACCCTCGACAAGATCCCGGGTTCGTTCTGGATCCCCGCATTGTTCGTGCGCCTCGTCGGATTCTCCCCGTGGGCGACGATCATCCCGAACGCGGCAGCGGCTTCGGCCTCTGTCGTGATCGTCGCGTTCACCGCACGGCGCTGGGCGGGGCCGTTTGCGGGGCTCGTCGCGGGCGCCGTGGTCGCGACGACACCGATCCTGGTCGCGGTCGCGCGCTCGAACCAGCCGCAGGCGTTCTTCGTCCTCGCGCTCGCGCTGACCGCCTGGGCCGCCACGAGAGCGCTCGAGCAGCGCAGTCTCGGCTGGCTCGTGCTCGCGGGCGTGTTCATCGCCGTCGGGTTTCACACCTATATGCTCGAAGCCTGGGCGGTCTGGCCGGCGCTGGCCGCCGCGTACCTGTGCACCCGGCAGTCGTGGTGGCGGCGCATACGCGACCTCGCGATCGCGGGCGTGACGAGTCTCGCACTCTCGCTCACGTGGATCATCGCCGTGGCGCTCGTGCCGGCATCCGCCCGCCCCTACATCGGCAGCACACTCACGAACGACCCGTGGGAGATGGTGTTCGGCTACAACGGGCTGGGCCGGTTCGGGCAGACCACGGCCGATGACGATGCGTACCGCTCGTTCACTCCGCCCTACTCGGGCGACCCCTCGCCGCTGCGGCTGATGAACGACGCCCTCGCCACACAGATCGGCTGGATGATCCCTGTCGCTCTCGCCGCGATCGTCGTCCTCGTCGCCGTGCGGTTTCGGATGCCGCTGGTCGTGTTCGGGACGGTGTGGTTCGCCACGTTCGCGATCATGTTCTCTGCCGTGGCGGGAATGCACCAGTTCTACACGTCGGCTCTCGCCGTCCCGATGGCGCTGCTGATCGGCACGGCGTGCGCCCTCGCGCGCGAGGCACGGTCGCTGTGGGCAGCGCTGCTGCTGCCGGCCGTCGCGGCGGCAACCGCCGTCGGGATCAGCCTCGCCGCCTCCGCCGAGACGCAGTTCTCGCTGCCGGTCGCCCTCGTGCAGCTCCTCGCGGCGGGCGCGGCGGGCGCGCTCGTCATCACGGAGCGCCGGCGAGAGGTCCGGATGCCGGCCACCGCCGTGATCGGCGTGCTCGCACTGCTGCTGACTCCGGCCGTCTGGTCGGCGGTCACGATGGGCACACCGAACTCCATCAACCCGACGGCGGCGGGGGTCTCCTCGACCGGGACGATCGGATCCGGCAGACCCGGGGCCGGTACCGCCGCGGCGCGCGGCGACCGGAGCCAGCCCGGCAGCGGTCGCGGGGGCACCGGAAGCCGGTCGACGCGAGGCCTGGCGGCCACCGGCGGGCAGAGCGTCGACGCCACCACGATCGCCTGGCTCGAAGAGCACCGCGACGGCGCCACCTACCTCGTCGCGGCATTCGGCGCGCAGCAGGCGGCGGGGATCATCATCGCCTCCGGCGGCGCGCCGGTGCTGCCGATCGGCGGATTCAACAGTCGCGATCCGGTGCCGACTCTCGCCGCCTTCGAACAGCTCGTCGCCGACGGCCAGCTGCGCTACGTGCTGGTGTCGAGCGGCGCCTTACGCCGCGACGACGGCGCACAGTCGGCGAGCGCGCAGATCCGCGCGTGGGTGCTCGAGAACTGCCGTGCCGCCTCGGATGCGCCGGTCGACACGCTCTACGCCTGCGACCCCTGACGCACGACGAGATCGTGCAGGCGACGCAGCGACTCGACCTTGCCCAGCAGCTCCATCGACTCGAACAGCGGGGGCGAGACGCGGCGGCCGCTGATCGCCACCCGCAGCGGACCGTAGGCCACGCGCGGCTTGAGCCCGAGCCCCTCGATCAGCGCATCCGCCAGCGCCTGCTGCACGGCGGCGGCGGTGAAGCCCTGCTCGGGGACGAGCTCGAGAGCGCCGACGGATGCCACCAGCACCTCCCCCGCGTTCGCCGGCAGGGCGGCCAGCGCATCGTCGTCGTACGACACCGACGGACGGAACAGGAACCCGAGCAGCCCGGGCGCCTCGCCGAGCAACTGCATCCGCTCCTGCACGAGGGGCGCCGCCGCAGACAGCAACTCCTGCTCCGCCGAGGTCGGCGGCGATGAGACCAGGCCGGCATCCGTCAGATACGGCACCAGCCGGTCGGCGAAGTCAGACGCCTCGAGCATGCGGATGTGGTCGCCGTTGATCGATTCGGCCTTCTTCTGGTCGAAGCGGGCCGGGTTCGGGTTGACGTTCACGATGTCGAACGCGGCGGTGAACTCGTCCAGCGAGAACACGTCGCGGTCGGGCGCCAGCGACCAGCCCAGCAGCGCCAGGTAGTTCAGCAGCCCCTCGTGGATGAAACCCTTCTCGCGCTGCAGGAACAGGTCCGCCTGCGGATCGCGCTTCGACAGCTTCTTGTTGCCGGTCTCCCCCAGCACGAGCGGCATGTGCCCGAACCGCGGCACGAAGGTCGTGACGCCCGCATCGATCAGCGCCGCGTACAGCGCGAGCTGGCGCGCCGTCGACGGCATGAGATCCTCGCCGCGGATCACGTGCGTGATGCCCATCAGCGCATCGTCGACCGGGTTGGTGAACGTGTACAGCGCCTGCCCGCCCGCACGCACGACGACGAAATCGGGGAACGAACCCGCCGGGAACGTCACCTCGCCGCGGATGAGGTCCACGTAGGTCAGGTCGTGCTCGGGCACCCGCAGCCGCCACGCCGGCTCGCGGCCCTCGGCACGGAACGCCGCCTTCTGGTCGTCCGTCAACGAGCGGTCGTAATTGTCGTAGCCCAGCTGCTTCGCCCGGCCCTCGGCCTCGTTGCGCGCGTCGATCTCCTCGGCGGTCGAGTACGACTCGTACACCGCGCCCGACGCGATCAGCCGCTCCAGGACGCCGGCGTAGATGTCGGCGCGCTGGCTCTGCCGATACGGCCCGTGCGGCCCGCCCTTCTCGACGCCCTCGTCCCAGTCGATCTTCAGCCACGTGAGCGCGTCGACGAGCTGCCGGTAGCTCTCCTCGCTGTCGCGAGCGGCATCCGTGTCTTCCACCCGGAAGACCAGCTTGCCGCCGGTGTGCCGCGCGTACGCCCAGTTGTACAGGGCGGTGCGGACCATCCCGACGTGCGGAAGCCCCGTCGGCGACGGGCAGAACCGCACGCGGACGTCGGCTCCGGAAGCGGTGGTGGTGCGGGGATCGATCGCGGCAGACATCCGTGCCATTCTACGTGGCGGTGCGGAACGTCACCGCGTTGCCGACGCCGCACGAAGACCGGTGCGGCGCCGACCTCGCGCTTCGCGCTACAGAATCCGGCACACGCTGCTGAAGTTTCGACAGCGCGAGCCGGAATCGACAGCGCGAGCCGATGCGCCCAGTCGCAGGGCCGTCTACCTGCGCGCATACGGCGACAACACGACCACCGCGACGACGACCACGAGGGCGATGAGCGCCAGGCCGCCGTAGCCGATCCAGCTCAGCACGACGCCCGCGAGGACGGCGCCCATGGCGGCGCTGAAGGTCATGATGGTGTCGCTGATCCCCTGCCGCCGCGGCCGCATGGCCGGCAGCGTGCTCTCGGTGAGCAGCGCCGCGCCCGACACCGTCGCGGCGCTCCAGCCGAGGCCGAGCAGGAACAGCGCCACCAGCACCGCCCACTGATCGTCCGGCGCGAGGGCGGCGGTCAGCAGCGACGCGACGAGAATCCCCTGCCCGAGCAGCACCGTCGCGATGCGTCCCCACCGGTCGGCGAGCACGCCGAACAGCGGCGAGAACCCGTACATCCCGAACACATGCAGCGCGATCGTCACGCCCACGATGACGGTGACGTGGTCGGGCGCGAGATGCTTCAGGTGCACCGGAGTCATCGCCATGACTGCCGCCATGACGACGTGCGATCCGGTGACGGCGAACATCGCGTAGCGCGCCGCGACGGGCCGGTCGGTCTCGACGATGTGCTCGCGCCTCGCCTCCCCGCTGCGCGCGAGCTGCTGGGCCGTCAGCAGCGGGTCGGGTCGCAGCGCGATGAGGTACAGGATCAGCGCGCACAGCTGCGCGACGACCGAGAACGCGTACGCGCCGGTGAGGGGCGGCATCCCGAGTGCGTGTCCGACGGCCTCGCCCGGCGTGAGCATGAGCGGGCCGAGCACGCCGCCGATCGTCGTCGCCCACACGACCGTGCCGAGGTCGCGGGCGCGGCGCTCGCTCGTGGCGAGGTCGGTCGCGGCGAATCGCGACTGCAGGTTGCCGGCGTTGCCCATGCCGATGAGGATGACGCCGAGGATCAGCAGCGGGAACACGCGCACGGCGGCCGCCAGGATGACGATCGGGATGCCGACCAGCGCCAGCAGATTCCCCAGCGTCAGCGCGAACCGGCGCCCGCGCCGGGCGGCGAGGCGCGCGAGCGGGATGGCGCACAGCGACGCGCCGAGCGTCACCGACGCCGTCGCCAGGCCCGACAGCGCGTCCTGCCCGGAGATGTCGGCGGCCAGCAGCGCGCCCAGCGACACCGTCGCGCCGAACGCGATGCCACCGAGCACCTGGCCCGCGGACAGGACGCGGACGGTGCGACGCTGGATGCCGGTGACCCGCGCGGGCGTGTCGATCGCCGCGGCCTCAGACATCGCGCACGGTGTTTCGCAGCGTCCCGAGCCCGGTGATCTCGACCTCGACGGCATCCCCCGCCACGAACGGGCCGATGCCGGCCGGAGTGCCGGCGAGGATCACGTCGCCGGGCAGCAGCGTGAACGCCTCCGAGGCGAACGAGATGATCTCGGCCACCGAGAACACCATGTCGCCGAGCGTGCCGTCCTGGCGCACCTCGCCGTTGACGCGGGTGACGATGCGCACGTCGGATGCCGGCGCGAACTCGGTCTCGATCGCCGGCCCGAGCGGGCAGAACGTGTCGAACCCCTTCGCCCGCGACCACTGCACGTCGGTCTTCTGCAGATCGCGGGCGGTGACGTCGTTGCCGATCGTGTAGCCGAAGACGTAGTCGAGCGCGTCGTCGACCGAGACGTTCTTCGCGACGCGGCCGATGACGGCGGCCAGCTCGCCCTCGTAGTCGGTGCGCTGCGACTGCCGCGGGCGCACGATGACGTCGCCGGGGCCGATGACCGACGTGTTGGGCTTGAGGAACACCATCGGCTGCTCGGGCACCTCGTTGCCGAGCTCGGCGGCGTGGTCGCGGTAGTTGCGCGCGATGCACACGATCTTCGACCGCGGGATGACCGGCGCGAGCAGCGCGACCTCGCCGAGCGGCACGCGCTCGCCCGTCGTCTCGAAGCCGGCGAACAGCGGATCGCCCGCGAGGACGACCAGCTCGCCCTCGTCGACGATGCCGAACCGGATGCTGTCCTGGTAGCTGAAGCGCGCGATCCTCACCCGTTCAGCCTATGGCGTGCTGAGCGTGACGACGTCGGCCATCCGGCCCCCGTCGACCCCGTCGCGAAAAACGGAAATGTCGTGAAAAACGGACGCGGCGGGCTGACGGCATCCGTTTTTCGCGGTTTATCCGTTTTTCGCGACACCCGAAACGCGGGCGGCCCGGCCGTTGAGCGCGGGCGGTCGGCGCGCAGCGCGACGCCGGTCAGGCGTCGAGGCGCACGAG
This sequence comes from Microbacterium sp., assembly GCF_047602155.1. Taxonomy (GTDB): domain Bacteria; phylum Actinomycetota; class Actinomycetes; order Actinomycetales; family Microbacteriaceae; genus Microbacterium. Next base: position 2,986,559 of record NZ_JASGHZ010000001.1, read on the forward strand.
CCAGCCGTGGCGGTCTTCGCGGCGGCCGTACTGGATGTCGGTCAGTTCCTGCCGCAGCGACAGCGCGACGTCGCCGAGGGGCTGCACGTCCTCGAAGTCGTGGCCCTTCAGCACACCGATCGGGCCGACGACGGCGGCGGTGCCGCACGCGAACACCTCGACGATGTCGCCCGACGCGACGCCGTCGCGCCACTCCTGCAGCGAGACGGCACGGCGCTCGACCTTCAGCCCGCGGTCCTCGGCCAGCTGCAGCAGCGAGTTGCGGGTGATTCCCTCGAGGATCGACTCGGATGCCGGGGTGACGAGAGTGCCGTCCCGGTACACGAACACGATGTTCATGCCGCCGAGCTCCTCGACGTTGCCGGCGGCATCCAGGAAGACGACCTGATCGCAGCCCTGCTCGTAGGCCTGCGCCTGCGGCAGCAGGCTCGCCGCGTAGTTGCCGCCGGTCTTGGCCGCCCCGGTGCCGCCCTTGCCGGCGCGCGCGAAGTCCTCGCTCAGCCAGATCGAGACGGGCTTCGCACCGCTCTTGAAGTACGCACCGACCGGCGAGGCGATGAGGTAGTAGGCGACCTTGTGCGCGGAACGCACACCCAGGAACGCCTCCTTGGCGAACATGAAGGGCCGCAGGTACAGGCTCTGATCCTCACCCGAGGGCACCCACGCGCCATCGACGGCGATAAGCTCGCGCAGCGACTGGATGAAGTACTCCACCGGCAGCTCCGGCAACGCGAGCCGGCGCGCCGAACGCTGCAGGCGCTTGGCGTTCTCGTCGGGACGGAACGTCCACACCGAGCCGTCGGCGTGCCGATAGGCCTTGATGCCCTCGAAGATCTCCTGACCGTAGTGCAGGACCGCCGCGGCCGGGTCGAGCGAGATCGGGCCGTACGGCTGCACGCGGGGGCGGTGCCAGCCGCCGCCCGTCGACCAGCAGATGTCGACCATGTGGTCGGTGAAGGTCGTGCCGAAGGCCGGGTCGGCCAGCAGCGCGTCACGCTCTGCGGCGGTCTTGGCGGCGAGGTTGCGGGTGACGGCGAACTCGAGCGGGGCGAGGTCGGTGTCGGTCGTGAGGCTCATGCGAACTCCTGTGAGTCAAGTGGGTCCAGGCTACGCCCGGACGGCCGCGGCGATGGCGTCGCCGATCTGCGCGGTGGTACGGATGCCGGCATCCCGCGCCGCGATGTCGGCTTCGACGGCGCGGGTGATGCGCGCCGCCTCATCGCCCAGCCCGAGGTGGTCGAGCATGAGGGCGATCGACAGGATCGCGGCCGTGGGGTCGGCCTTCTGCTGGCCCGCGATGTCCGGCGCCGAGCCGTGCACGGGCTCGAACATCGAGGGAAACGCGCCGTCGGGGTTGATGTTTCCCGAAGCGGCGAGGCCGATGCCTCCGGTGACGGCGCCGGCCAAGTCGGTGAGGATGTCACCGAAGAGGTTGTCGGTGACGATCACGTCGAAACGGCCCGGGTTCGTGACCAGGAAGATGGTGGCCGCGTCGACGTGCAGATAGTCTACGGCCACGTCGGGGTGTTCGGCGGCCACGGCATCCACGATGCGCTTCCACAGCCCGCCGGCGTTGACGAGCACGTTCGTCTTGTGCACGAGCGTGAGCTTGCCCCGGCGGCGCTGCGCCTGCGCGAACGCGTACCGCACGACACGCTCGACCCCGTATGCCGTGTTGACCGAGGTCTCGTTGGCGATCTCGTGCGGGGTGCCGACGCGGATCGAGCCGCCGTTGCCGACGTACGGCCCCTCGGTGCCTTCGCGCACGACGACGAAGTCCACTACGCCGGGGTCGGCGAGCGGGCCCGGGGCGCCGTCGTACAGCTTCGAGGGGCGCAGGTTGACGTAGTGGTCGAGGGCGAAACGCAGCCTCAGCAGCAGCCCGCGCTCGATGTTCGCGTCCTTCAGGCGCGGGTCGCCGGGCATGCCGCCGACCGCGCCGAGCAGGATCGCATCGTGCGCCGCGATGGCGGCGAGGTCGTCGTCCGAGAGGGTGTCGCCGGTGTCGAGGTAGCGCCCGGCGCCGAGCGAGAAGCGCGTCTTGTCGAAGACCACCTCGGATGCCGCGGTCACGGCGTCGAGCACCTTCTCCGCCTCGGCGATGACCTCGGGGCCGATGCCGTCACCCGGGATGACGGCCAGCTTGACGACGCGCGACATAGTGCTCCTCGCTGGGTGTGGGGGTTCTTCCCAGCGTAGTGGCAGCGATCACCGCCGCGATCGCGACGAGGCCCGCGCCGATGAGCGCCGTGATCGTCACGCCCGCGTCGAAGGCGTGCGCGGCGGCATCCCGCAGCACGGCGGCGGTGGCGGCATCCAGCGTGTCGGCGACGGTCATCGCCCCGGCGAGGGTCTCGCGGGCGGCCTCGGCGGCGTCGTGCGCGAGACCGGCAGGCAGTTCGATGCCGCCCCGGTACGCCGCCGTCAGGATGCCGCCCAGCAGCGACGTGCCGAGCACCGCGCCGACCTCGTACGCCGTCTCGGAGACGGCGCTGGCCGCACCCGCCTTCGCCGGCGGGGCGGAGGCGAGGATCAGCTCGTTCGACACGGTCTCGGCGGCGCCGATGCCGACCCCGAGCAGGGCGAACGCGGCGACCAGCAGCGTCAGGTCGGTCGCGGCTGCCGGGACGAGCAGATACGCGGTCACCGAGAGCGCGAGAGCCGCCGGGACCACGATGCGCGGCGAGACGCGGCGCGAGACCGGCACGACGCCGAGCCCCGCGACGATCATCGCGAGCATGCCCGGCACGAGCGCGAACCCCGCCTGCATCGGCGACAGGCCGACGACCAGCTGCAGGTGCTGCGAAACGAAGTAGAGGAAGCCGACGAGCGCGACGACGCTCAGCAGGTTCACGAGCAGCGCGCCGCTGAACATGCCGCGCCGGAACAGGCGCATGTCGAGCATCGGCACCTGCGCCGCGAGCTGGCGGCGCACGAAGACGACCCCGAAGCCCAGGCCCGCGGCCAGCAGCACCAGCGGGCCGGCGGCGAAGCCCTCGACCGCCATCTCCTTGATGGCGTAGACGACCGGCACGAGCGTCAGCATCGACAGTGCGATGCTGACCGGGTCGATGCGGCCGGGGTTCGGGTCGCGGCTCTCCGGCACGAGCAGCGGCGCGAGGATCAGCAGCGGTACGAGCACGGGCACCGAGAGGAGGAACACCGAGCCCCACGAGAAGTACTCCAGCAGCAGTCCGCCGACGATGGGGCCCAGCGCAGAACCCGCCGAGAACGCCGCCGCCCACACCGCGATGGCGAGGCGCCGCTGGTCGCGGTCGGTGAAGATGCTGCGCAGCAGCGACAGGGTCGCGGGCATGAGCATGGCACCGAACACGCCCATCGCGGCGCGTGCGACGATGAGCCACCCGGCGGTGGGCGCGAAGGCGGCGAGCACCGAGACGGCGGCGAAGCCCGTTGCCCCGATCAGCAGCATCCGTCGCCTGCCGAAGCGGTCTCCGAGGGTGCCCATCGTGACGAGCAGCCCCGCGAGCACGAGCGGGTAGGCGTCGATGATCCACAGCTGCTGCGTGCTCGTCGGCTGCAGGCTCAGTGCGATGTCGGGCAGGGCGAAGCTCAGCACCGTGTTGTCCACCGACACGAGCAGCACGGGCAGCATGAGCACGACGAGCGCCGCCCACCCCCGCCAGCCCACCTTCTGGGCGAGTCGGTCTGCGTTGCGGATCTCTTGTGTCAGGGTCATCATTTCTATACCGTCCAGCCGGTATAGTAACACTATGAGCCGACCACCGCACGCCCGTGAGAGCGTGCTCGACGCGTTCGAGCGCCTGCTCGTCGAGGACGGCGAACGCGCCGCGACGATGGATGCCGCCGCCCGCGCCGCGGGCGTGTCCAAGGGCGGCCTGCTCTACCACTTCGCCTCGAAGGACGCCCTCGAACAGGCACTCCTGGAGCGTCTGGACGCCCTGGCAGAGGCCGACGTGGCGGCGATGGCCACGGCATCCGAGGGCGCCGTCGCGTACTTCGTGCGCACCTCGGTCATGGACGGCAACGCGCTGGATCGCGCGCTGATCTCCGCGTCGCGCCTGGCCCAGAGCGGGCACGCGGGCGCCGTCGATGCCCTGCGCCGGGTGCGCGCCCGCTGGGAAGACGAGCTGCGCCCGCACGTGCGCGACGAGGCCGCTCTCGACCTCGTGCTGCTCGTGAGCGACGGCCTCTACTTCAACAACGCGCTCAACGCCGCCGGCGCCGGCGGCACGGTCCCCCGCGGACCCGCGCTGGACGCGCTCGTGGCGCTGGTCGAGCGCTCCGCCCGCTGATCGCCCCACAGGCCCGCCGCGCAGTCGCCGCCCGGGCGCGTGGCCGGCCGCCCCGTAACTCCGCAGAATGTCGCGAACTCCGCAGGAATCGGGCAAAATCCTGCGGAGTTTGCGACGATCTGCGGAGTTCGTGAGCGCGGCAGCGGCCGCGGCATCACTCCTCCGTGATCTCCAGGCGACGGAAGAGGTCGGCGCCGACGGCGGCGCGCATCTCGTCGAGGATCGCGTCGGGCACGGCCGAGTCGACGGTCAGCACCGACAGGGCGCGGCCGCTGGCATCGGGGTGGGCGACGAACAGGCCGGCGATGTTGATGCCGGCATCCCCCAGCTTCTGTCCGTAGATCGCGACGATGCCGGGGCGGTCGGCGTAGCGCATGACGATGTGGTGCGTCTCGATCGGCACCTCGATCTCGTACCCGTTGATGCCGACGATCTTCGGCACCATGCGGGTGCCCGCGAGCGTTCCGGCCACGGTCAGCACCGAGCCGTCCGACAGCGTGCCGCGCAGGATCGTGATGTTGCGGTACAGCGGGCTGTCGGCCTCGACGATGAGGCGCGTCTCGATGCCGCGCTGCTCGGCGAACAGCGGCGCGTTCACGTACGACACGTTCTCGCTGATGATGTTCGTGAAGATGCCCTTCAGCGCCGCGAGCCGGTACACGCTCACGTCGTAGGCGGCGAGCTCGCCGCGCACCTCGATGTCGAGGCTCGTCAGGGCGCTGGCGGCAAGACCCGTGAACACCTGCCCGAGCTTTTCGACGAGGGCGATGCCGGGACGCACGAACGGGTCGATGACGCCGCCGGCGACGTTGACGGCATCCGGGACGAGGTCGCCTTCGAGCGCGAGCTTGACCGACCGGGCGACCGAGACCCCCGCCTTCTCCTGCGCCTCGTCGGTCGAGGCGCCCAGGTGCGGCGTCACGATGACGTTCGGCAGGCTCAGCAGCGCGAAGGCCGTGCCCTCGGGCTTCGGCGGCTCGCTCGTGAACACGTCCAGGCCCGCACCGGCGATCTCGCCGGTGGTCAGGGCCGTGTACAGCGCCTCCTCGTCGACGAGGCCGCCGCGGGCGACGTTGACGACGGAGGCGGTCGGCTTCATGAGCGCGAACTGCGCGGTGGAGATCATCCCGGTGGTCTCCGGGGTCTTCGGCATGTGGATCGTGACAAAGTCGCTCTGCGCGAGCAGGTCGTCCAGGCCCAGCAGCGTGACGCCGAGCTGCTGCGCGCGCGCCGGGGTGACGTAGGGATCGTAGGCGACGACGTTGACGCCGAACGCCTGCAGGCGCGCCGCGATGAGCCCGCCGATGCGGCCGAGGCCGACGATGCCGACCGTCTTCTCGAACAGCTCGGTGCCGGTGAACGAGCTGCGCTTCCACGCGCCGGCGGCCAGCGACGCGTGCGCGGCGGGGATGTGGCGCGCGAGGCTCAGGATGTGGCCGACGGTGAGCTCGGCGGCGGAGATGATGTTCGACGTCGGGGCGTTCACGACCATGACGCCGGCCGCCGTCGCGGCCTTGATGTCGACGTTGTCCAGGCCCACGCCGGCGCGCGCCACGACCTTCAGCAGGGGCGCCGCGGCGATGGCCTCGGCATCCACCTGCGTCGCGGAGCGGACGAGAATCGCCTGCGCGTCGGCGATCGCGGCCAGGAGCGCGGCCCGGTCGGTGCCGTCGACGCTGCGGATGTCGAAGTCGGGCCCGAGGGCGTCGATCGTGGCGGGAGAGAGTTCTTCGGCGATGAGGACGACGGGTTTTGACACAGCGGCAGACCTTCGGGACATCTGTTCGCGGAAGCGTTTCGCGAGAGCAAGAGGGTGGGATGCCGGGCCGCACAGCGCCGGGGCCAGGCACCGACCAGCCTACCGGCCCGAGGCAGCACGCCTTGACCGCGTGACGGACCGCGACGCCCCTCCGCGTCGCCCGCCGGCGTCATCCCAGCATCGACGCGCCGGCGACGGCGCTGTAGGCGACGATGTCGAGCCAGAACACCGCGACGACGGCCAGGCCCGTCAGCAGCACGAGCGCGAACTCCCACCAGCGGCGGCGCCAGCCGATAGCGAACGCCGCGCCGAACGCGATGAGCGGGAAGACGACGGCCAACAGCAGCACGAACCAGCCGTAGCCGTTGAGCGTGAGCGTCCCCGACGCCTGCGACACGAGGAAGTCGACGGCGTTCCACACGGCGTACGCGTAGAACAATCCGAACAGCGCCGCGGTCGTCGCGACGACCCCGGTGCGGGTGCGCGGACGGTCCCGCGCGACGGATGCCGGCGCGCTCACAGCCCCACCTGCCCCGCCGCACCGATCATCATGAACGGCCACGGCACCAGCAGCGCGAGTCCGGCGACGAGCCAGACGACGCGCAGCCACGCCTTCGAGGCCCGGGTCAGCAGGAACACCGTGCCGAACCAGAGCGCGGGGGCCGCGACCGCGAGCCAGAACGCGAAGCGGTAGCCGATCGGGCTGACCAGGAACTGTGCGATGCCCTCCAGGCGCAGCCCGCCGATGATCCCGCCGATCGTGAACAGCGCATAGGCTCCCGCCACGACGCCGAACACGACCAGCATCGTGTTGCTGACCGGCGCGGGCTCCCCCGGCATGGTCACGGTGCCGTCGACCTCGATGCGCCCGACCTCGTCGGCGCCCTTCCCCACGGCGGTGAACCCCTGTGGCAGCGCCACGGGCTCGGGCGCCGGGCGGGCGCCCGCGTGCAGCGTCGGGTCGTCGTCACCGTCCCAGCTCAGGGCGTCGCTGTCGCCGGGGCTGTCGGTGGTCACACCCCCAGCGTAGCGCCCGCGACATGCCGAAGGCCCGGCCCCTTGTGAGGGACCGGGCCTTGGTGGTGGCTTGATGCAAGCCGATCTCGGATGGTGTGCCGAGGGTCTGTGGATGCCGGGGCTCAGCGAGCGGCGGAGCCTTCGGTGTAGTCGGCATCCTGCTGCTTCCAGGCGAACAGGGCGCGCAACTCGCGGCCGACCTCTTCGATCGGGTGCTGGGCGGCCTTCTCGCGCAGCGCGTAGAACTCCGCCCCGCCGTTGTCCTGGTCGGCGATGAAGCGCGCGGCGAACGCGCCCGACTGGATGTCGGCGAGCACGCCCTGCATGTTCTCCTTGACGCGCGGGTCGATGACGCGCGGGCCCGAGACGTAGTCGCCGTACTCGGCGGTGTCCGAGACCGACCAGCGCTGCTTGGCGATGCCGCCCTCCCACATGAGGTCGACGATGAGCTTCAGCTCGTGCAGCACCTCGAAGTAGGCGATCTGCGGCTGGTAGCCCGCCTCGGTGAGGGTCTCGAAGCCGTACTGGATCAGTTGCGACACGCCGCCGCAGAGCACCGACTGCTCACCGAACAGGTCGGTCTCGGTCTCCTCGGTGAAGGTCGTCTTGATGACGCCGGCGCGGGTGCCGCCGATGGCCTTCGCGTACGACAGCGCGGTGTCCCACGCGTGACCCGACGCGTCGCGCTCGACGGCGATGATGTCGGGGATGCCGCGGCCCGCGACGAACTCGCGGCGCACCGTGTGACCCGGCGCCTTCGGCGCGATGAGGATGACGTCGACGCCCTCGGGGGCCTCGATGTAGCCGAAGCGGATGTTGAACCCGTGCGCGAACGCGAGGGTCTTGCCCGCCGACAGGTTCGGCTTGATCTCGTTGTTGTAGATGCCGCGCTGGTGCTGGTCGGGCGCGAGGATCATGATGAGGTCCGACTGCGCGGTGGCGTCGGCGACCGACAGCACTTCGAAGCCGTCCTCCTGGGCCTTCGCGGTCGACTTCGAGCCGTCCTTGAGCGCGATGACGACCTGCACGCCCGAGTCGCGCAGGTTCTGCGCGTGAGCGTGGCCCTGCGAGCCGTAGCCGACGATCGCGACCTTCTTGCCCTGGATGATGGACAGGTCGGCGTCGGCGTCGTAGAAGATCTCAGCCATTGTGTTGTTTCTCCTTGGTTGTGGTTCGTGAAGTCAGCCGCGCAGGACGCGCTCGGTGATGGATTTGCCGCCGCGGCCGATGGCGAGCAGGCCCGACTGGGCGAGCTCCTTGATGCCGAACGGCTCGAACGCCCGCAGGATCGCCTCGATCTTGCCACGGTCGCCGGTCACCTCGACGACGAGCGCGTCGGTGGCGTAGTCGACGATCGAGGCACGGAACAGGTTGACGACCTCGATGACGTTGGAGCGCGTCTGGTTGTCGGCGCGCACCTTGATCAGCATGTGCTCGCGCTGGACGGATGCCGCGGCGTCGAGCTCGACGATCTTGATGACGTTGATGAGCTTGTTCAGCTGCTTGGTGACCTGCTCCAGCGGCAGCTCTTCGACGTCGACGACGACCGTGATGCGCGACAGGCCGGGCACCTCGGTGACGCCCACGGCGAGCGACTCGATGTTGAACCCGCGGCGGGCGAACAGGCCCGCGACACGGGTCAGCAGGCCCGGCTTGTCCTCGACGAGAAGGCTCAGAACGTGCTTGCTCATGGCTCAGTCCTCCTGCTCGAACGCCGGCGCGTGGTCGCGCGCGTACTGCACGTAGCTGTTGCTCACGCCCTGCGGCACCATCGGCCACACCATGGCGTCGGCCGAGACGACGAAGTCGATGACGACCGGACGGTCGTTGGTCTCCAGCGCCGTCCGGATGGCGGCATCCACGTCTTCTTCCTTCTCGACGCGGATCGCGAGGCATCCGTACGCCTCGGCGAGCTTGACGAAGTCGGGGACGCGCACGGTGTCGTGGCCCGTGTTGAGGTCGGTGTGCGAGTAGCGGCCGTCGTAGAACAGCGTCTGCCACTGGCGCACCATGCCGAGGCTCGAGTTGTTGATGATCGCGACCTTGATCGGGATGTCGTTGATGACGCAGGTGGCGAGCTCCTGGTTGGTCATCTGGAAGCATCCGTCGCCGTCGATCGCCCACACCGGGCGCTCGGGCTGGGCGACCTTCGCCCCCATCGCGGCCGGCACCGAGTAGCCCATCGTGCCGGCGCCGCCGGAGTTGAGCCACGCGTTCGGGCGCTCGTACTTCACGAACTGCGCCGCCCACATCTGGTGCTGGCCGACGCCCGCGACGTACACGCCCTCGGGGCCGGTCAGCTCGCCGATGCGCGAGATGACGTACTGCGGCGACATCAGGCCGTCGCTGGTGGGCGCGTACCCGAGGGGGAACTCCTCGCGCAGGCCGTCGAGGTACGACCACCACTGCGCGATGTCGGGCTTCGTGCCATCCGCGGCGCCCCGGAAGGCGGCGTCGAGGTCGACGAGCACGTCGCGCACGTCGCCCACGATCGGCACGTCGGCGGTGCGGATCTTGGAGATCTCGGCCGGGTCGATGTCGACGTGCACGACCTGCGCGTGCGGTGCGAACAGCGCGGCCTTGCCGGTGACGCGGTCGTCGAACCGTGCGCCGAGGGCGACGATGAGGTCGGACTCCTGCAGGGCGAGAACGGCCGGCACCGTGCCGTGCATCCCCGGCATCCCGAGGTGCTGCGGGTGCGAGTCGGGGAAGGCGCCGCGGGCCATGAGCGTCGTCACGACCGGCGCACCCGTGGTCTCGGCGAGGGTGCGCAGCTCTGCCGCCGCCCGCGCTCGCACGACACCGCCGCCGACGTACAGCACGGGCTTGCGCGCCTCGGCGAGCAGTTGCGCCGCCGCCTGGATCTGCTTGCCGTGCGCCTTCGTCACCGGCCGGTACCCCGGCAGGTCGACCTTCGGCGGCCAGACGAACGGCACCTCGGCCTGCTGCGCATCCTTTGTGATGTCCACGAGCACGGGGCCGGGGCGGCCGGTCGAGGCGATCTCGAACGCCGCAGCGATGGCGCCGGGGATCTCCGCGGCATCCTTCACGAGGATCGAGTGCTTCGTGATCGGCATCGTGATGCCGACGATGTCGGCCTCCTGGAACGCGTCGGTGCCCATGAGCGTCGAGAACACCTGGCCGGTGATCGCGACGATCGGCACCGAGTCCATGTAGGCGTCGGCGATCGCGGTGACGAGGTTCGTCGCGCCGGGGCCGCTCGTCGCGATCGCGACGCCGACCTTGCCGGATGCCGCCGCGTAGCCCTCGGCGGCATGCCCGGCGCCCTGTTCGTGGCGCACGAGGATGTGGCGCAGCGCCGTCGAGTCCATGAGCGGGTCGTAGACGGGGAGGATCGCGCCGCCGGGCAGGCCGAACACGTCGGTGACGCCGAGCAGCTCGAGCGAGCGGACGACGGCCTGTGCGCCGGACAGGGTCGGGGCGGAGGCCGTGCGCGCGGGTGGCCGCGGCACGGCGGGAGCAGTGTCGAAGGACATGGCAGACCTCAGATGTCGGATGCGTGGAGTCGGATGCCGGTGAAGGCGGCTTCGCCTCAGCCCGTCGTCGCGCCCTCTGCGGCGGAGCGCACGAGCTTCGAGTACTTGGCCAGGACGCCACGGGTGTAGCGCGGGGGAAGCGGTTCCCAGCCGATGCGGCGGGAGTCCAGCTCAGCCTCGTCGACGAGTAGATCGAGAGTGCGAGCTGCGATATCGACCCGTATCAGATCACCATCGCGCACGAAGGCGATGGGACCAGCGTCCACCGCTTCGGGTGCTATGTGGCCGATGCACAGGCCGGTTGTGCCGCCCGAGAATCTGCCGTCAGTCAACAGTAGTACATCTTTTCCGAGGCCGGCGCCCTTGATGGCTGCCGTGATGGCGAGCATCTCGCGCATCCCGGGACCACCCTTGGGACCCTCGTAGCGGATGACGACGACGTCGCCGGCGGCGATCTCGCCCCGGGTCAGCGCGTCGAGCGCGCCGCGCTCACGCTCGAACACGCGCGCCGGCCCCTCGAACACGTCGGCGTCGAACCCGGCCGACTTGACGACGGCCCCCTCGGGCGCGACCGAGCCGTGCAGGATCGTGAGTCCACCGACGGCGTGGATCGGGTCGTCGAAGCGGTGGATGACTTCGCCGTCGACCGGGTCGGGGTCGAGTTCGCGCAGGTTCTCGGCGAGCGTCTTTCCGGTGACGGTGAGCGCGTCGCCGTGCAGCAGACCCTCGTCGAGCATGGCCTTCATGATGACCGGGATGCCGCCGTGCTTGTCGACGTCGTTCATGACGTACTTGCCGAACGGCTTCATGTCGGCCACATGCGGCACCTTGTCGCCGATGCGGTTGAAGTCGTGCAGGTTCAGCTCGACCTCTGCCTCGCGGGCGATCGCGAGCAGGTGCAGCACGACGTTGGTCGAGCCGCCGAGCGCCATCGCGAGCGCGATCGCGTTCTCGAACGCCTCGGGGGTGAGGATGTCGCGAGTCGTGATGCCCTGACGCAGCAGGTTCACGACGGCCTCGCCGGAGCGGTGCGCGTAGTAGTCGCGGCGGCGGTCGGCCGACGGCGGCGCCGCCGAACCGGGCAGGCTCAGGCCCAGCGCCTCGGCGACCGAGGCCATCGTGTTCGCCGTGTACATGCCGCCGCACGCGCCCTCACCGGGCGCGAACGAGCACTCGATGCGCTTGAGGTCGGCTTCGGTCATGCGGCCGGCCAGGCACGCGCCGACGCCCTCGAAGGAGTCGACGATCGTGATCTCCTTCGTCGTGCCGTCGCTGAGCTTGACCCAGCCGGGAGCGATCGATCCGGCGTAGAGGAACACGCTCGACAGGTCGAGCCGGGCAGAGGCCATCAGCATCCCGGGAATGGACTTGTCGCAGCCCGCGAGCAGCACCGTGCCGTCGAGGCGCTCGGCCATGACCACGGTCTCGACCGAGTCGGCGATGACCTCGCGGCTCACGAGCGAGAAGTGCATGCCCTCGTGGCCCATCGAGATGCCGTCGGAGACCGAGATCGTGCCGAACTGCAGCGGGTAGCCCCCGCCGGAGTGCACGCCCTCCTTGGCGCCCTGCGCGAGCCGGTCGAGGCTGAGGTTGCAGGGGGTGATCTCGTTCCAACTGGACGCGATGCCGATCTGCGGCTTGTCCCAGTCGGCGTCGCCCATGCCGACGGCGCGGAGCATGCCGCGCGACGTCGTGGCCTCGATGCCGTCGGTGACGACGCGGCTGCGAGGTTTGAAGTCGATGGAGGGAGCGCTGCCCGGCATTCTGAAAGTCTATTCCCGACTAACGTGGTGGCATGCGCAAGTACCTGTTCGGGACCGGGATCATCACCGCCGTGACGAGCGGGCTGGCCCTGCTGCGTGAGACGCGCGGCGGCGTGCCGCTCACCTGGCGGCAGGCGCTGCTGTGGGTGAGCTGGGGCATCACGTTCGCGTTCGCGATCGGTGCGATCGTCGACGTGCGCCGCAACGAGCGCGGCTCGCTCAGCGAGTAGGAACTCGCGCCGGCAATCGGGCATCCCGCGACGAACTCCCAGAGGTCGCGCAGACACGAGGACGCCGCACGGTGGCGGAACCCACCGTGCGGCGTCCTGTCGGTCACTGCGCGCAGAGAGTGGTGAGGGCCGTGTACGAGTCCTGGAAGTCGGTCGTGGCCGAGGTCAGATCGGTCACCGCGCTGGTGTCACCGTCGAGGTAGATCTTCGAGATCGCGTCTCGCATGGTCGTGATGTCTCCGAGCACCGCGCTGACGGCGGCCTTGACCTCGGTGTTGGTCGCCGAAGCCTCGACCGTGCTGAACGCGTCGACCAGAGCGGTCCATGCGTCGACGGCAGACTGCGGGTCGGTCGCCGCTGTTGCCAGACCGGCCATCGTCTCCGAGGCTTCCTGAAGCGGTGCGGCGATCTCCAGGCAGGCATCGGTCACCGACTGCTCCCCGCTCGCATCGCCGGAGTCGCCGTCCGTGGCCGGCGCAGACGTCTCCGCCGTCGGGCTCGTCGGGGTCGCGGATACGGCGTCGGACGCGTTGCCGGACGTGCCTGAGCACGCGGTCACGCCGAACATGGCGACGGCGGCGATCGTGACGGCGGCGAAGTGGCGGTTCATATGGTGATCCTTTCGGGGCTCACGGAACCGTCGCAAGGGCTGCGACTGAGTACAAGTTCCGGTAAAGAACGTACGGCATCTCGTGCTGCGCGCCGCCCGGCGCCGCGGCATCTTCCGCCGTCGGCGTGCCGACGCCGGTATGACGTACGAACTGCTCGCCGACGTGTGGGCGATCAGCGCCGCGCGCCGAGGTCGCCGCCCGCCGGGCGGATCTGTTCGATCGGCGCTTCGCCACCCCAGGCCGTATCAGCGGTGAGCACCGTTGCGCCGAGGCGTGTGCCGAGCGCAAGGCACAAGCGGTCAGCGAGCGATAGGCCGGATCCCGCTCGCCATGTGGCGGCAGCATGTTCCGCGTCGGCGCGCGTGACAGGCTCGATCACGAGCCCGTAGCTCTCCAGCAGGGCGCGCGACACCGGCCAGCCATCCCCGTGCAAACGCACCTTCTGGGCGACCTCCGACCAATTCGCTGCACCGATCACCGCGCCATCGTCGAGGGCGACTTCGACCCGCTCCGCACCCGGCTCGTCCCGGAGGAATGCCAGCACCGCCGACGCGTCGACAACGACACTCACGCGGCGTCCTCGCGACGGGCCGCTGCTCGCCGATCGGCGAGCAGCTCGTCCACCAGGTGCGCACCGGCAAGCCGCTGCTTCACGATGGCGCGCGCCTGCGCCCGCGACGCGACGACGACTCCGCTCTCGGTTTCGATGAACACGAGTGGCGTGCCCTGCTCCCAATGCTGGCTCTCTCTGAGCGGCGCGGGTATGACGAGCCGTCCCCGGTCTCCCAACACGGCTACATGAGTGGTATCCACTACCCCACAGTACCACCTGACTCACGACGGTGGGAGTTCCCGAGCATCAGAATCCGGCCTGTGGATAACCTCAGCGGGCGCGGGATGCCGCGGCTACCGTGGAGGCATGACGCGACGGATGCGGGGCACGGCGGCGATCCTCGCCGCCGCGGCGCTGTGCGCCCTGCTCGCCGGATGCGCGCCGGAGCCCGCACCGACCCCCACCCCGACCGGCTTCGCATCGGAGGAGGAGGCGTTCGCCGCCGCCGAGGCGACGTATCGCGCGTACGTGGATGCGGTAAATGCGCGCCGAACCGACGCTGACTCACAACCTGCGCCCAACGACTTCTTGTCCGGATCCGCTTTGCAAGACAGCATCGATGGCGCCGGTCTACTCGAAGATGCGGGCCGGCACATTGTCGGGGCCACTGAGGCGAAATCCATTGAACGGATTGCAGCCTCTCAGTCCAGCGCCACCCTCGCCGTATGCGTTGATTCCTCGCAGACTAGAGTGCTCGATTCACACGGTGCCGATGTGACGCCAACAGACCGGGCTGAGACATTCTTACTGCGCGTCGAAGTCGTCTATGCAGTTCCACAACCACTGATTCTTCGATCCGATCCGGACGGTGACGGGTCATGCTGACTGCAGTTCTACTCCTGATGGCGCTGGCGCCACTCCAATCGGGATGCTCAATTGACGTCGTCAATGCTGGGCTGTGCTCGGTCACGAACACGGGTACGACGGTCGACATCACGCAGACGCAGCCGGGCGGCGGGTCTGACGGCGACACCGACACCGACACGTCGGACCAGACCGACACGTTCCAACGTCCATCCGATGAGGAGTGCGCGGCCGAACCGCTGCGGTACGGCTGCACCCCGCTGCTCGCGTCCGTCTTCCCCAAACTCACCGACGTCGCCTCGTTCGCCCCCGCAGCCCTCACCATCACCGGCGAACCCGGCGGGTTCGGCGTCGTCGGCATGCCCGTCAACTTCGTCGTCGACGCCACCGTCCAAGAAACCACCGGCGAACTGTTCGACCTGCCCGTCACGGTGCGATTCACCCCCGCATCCATCGTCTGGGACTACGGCGACGGCACCACCCGCGAAACCAGCGGCGGCGGCCGCACCTGGGAACAGCTCGGACTCCCCCAATTCAGCGCCACCGCCACCGGCCACGCATATGCCGCGCGCGGCACGTACACCGCGTCGGCGATCGTCCGCTACTCCGCACAGGTGAACTTCGGCACCGGCTGGATCAACGTCCCCGGACTACTCGAGATCCCGACCACGACAAGCCCCATCCACGTGGTCGAAGTCCGCACCGCACTGGTCGACCTCACCTGCCTGGAAAACCCCACCGGCCCAGGCTGCTGACCGCACCGCCATATGGCTCGTCGCACTCGACGGGCCGACTCCGCCTTGCAGGTCACGCCGACAGGCGGGTGTCACGAGACACCAGCGTCATCAGCGGGTGACGATCAGCGCCTCGCCCTGGCCGCCGCCACCGCACAGTCCCACGGCCGCCGTGCCGGAGCCGCGGCGGACGAGCTCGTGCACGGCGTGCACGACGAGCCTCGCGCCGGACGCACCGATCGGGTGCCCGATCGCGATGCCGCCGCCGTGGATGTTGACGACGTCCTCCGACAGGCCCAACTCCGTCTGCGAACGGGATACGACGGCGCCGAACGCCTCGTTGATCTCGACGAGATCGAGATCGGATGCCGCGAGCCCCGCCCGCCCCAGCGCCTGCGCGATCGCCCGCGCCGGCTGCGCGTGCAGCGAGTTGTCGGGGCCGGCGACCTGACCGGCCGCGCCGACGGCGGCCAGCACCGGCCAGCCGTTCTCGTCGGCGTGCGCGCGCGTCGTGAGCACGACGGCGGCGGCGCCGTCGGAGATCTGCGACGCGTTGCCGGCCGTGAGCGTCCCGTCTTTCGCGAACGCGGGGCGGAGCCCCGCGAGCGACTCCTCCGTCGTGTCGGGGCGCACACCCTCGTCGCGGGTCACCCGGACCGGTTCCCCCCTGCGCTGGGGCACCTCGACGGCGACGATCTCGGCGTCGAAGACGCCGGCATCCTGCGCGGCGGCGGCGCGCTGGTGCGACAGCGCCGCGACGCGGTCTTGCGCTTCGCGCGTGACCTCATACGTCGGATTGAGCCGCTCGGTCGAGGCGCCCATGCTCTCGCGGTCGTAGGCGTCGGTCAGGCCGTCGTAGGCCATGTGATCGAGCACCTCGACCGACCCGTACGTCCAGCCCTCGCGCGAGCCCATCAGCAGGTGCGGCGCGCGGGTCATCGACTCCATGCCGCCGGCCACGACGACGGTCGCGTCGCCCGAGGCGATCATCCGTTTCGCGTCGATGATGGCCGACAGGCCCGACAGGCACACCTTGTTGACCGAGGATGCCGGCACGTCCCACCCCAGGCCCGCGGCGATCGACGCTTGGCGGGCCGGGTTCTGGCCGGAGCCCGCGGGCAGCACCTGGCCCATGATGACGGCATCGACGGCATCCGCGGGGATGCCACCCTGGGCGACGGCGCCCGCGATCGCGAACCCGCCCAGCTGCGGCGCGGTGAACGATGCCAGCTGGCCCTTCAGCCGGCCCTGCGGCGTGCGCGCGGCCGCCACGATGACGATGTCGTCGGTGCCCATGGTGTTCTCCTTCAGGCGGGGATGATCAGTGCGGGCTCGGTCGCGGCGACGACCTCGTCCACCGTGACACCGGGCGCGGTCTCGACGAGCACGAGCCCGGCATCCGTCACGTCGATGACGGCGAGGTCGGTGATGATGCGATCGACGACGCCGCGGCCGGTCAGCGGCAGCGAGCATTCGCCCACGATCTTCGCGGTGCCGTCTTTCGCGACGTGCTCCATGAGCACGATGACGCGCTCGGCGCCGTGGACGAGGTCCATCGCCCCGCCGGGGCCCTTGACCATCTTGCCGGGGATCATCCAGTTGGCGAGGTCTCCGGCGGCCGACACCTGCATCGCCCCGAGGATCGCCGCGTCGATCTTGCCGCCGCGGATCATGCCGAAACTCGTCGCCGAATCGAAGAACGCCGAGCCGGGAAGGACGGTGACGGTCTCTTTGCCGGCGTTGATGAGGTCGGGGTCGACGGCGTCCTCGGTCGGGTACGGGCCGACGCCGAGGATGCCGTTCTCGGACTGCAGCACGACCGTGACGCCCTCGGGCACGTAGTTCGGCACGAGCGTCGGCAGGCCGATGCCGAGGTTGACGTACGAGCCGTCGGTCAGCTCGGCGGCGGCGCGGGCCGCCATCTCGGTGCGAGAGAGTGCCATGTCAGGCCTCCTTCACGGTGCGGCGCTCGATGCGCTTGTCGATGCCGGTGCCGACCTCGATGATGCGGTGCACGTAGACGCCGGGCAGATGCACGCCGTCGGGGTCGAGCTCGCCCGGTTCGACGAGTTCTTCGACCTGTGCGATGCAGACCCTGCCCGCCATGGCGGCGAGCGGGTTGAAGTTGCGGGCCGCCTTGTTGAAGACGAGGTTGCCGTGGCGGTCGCCGCGGAGGGCGTGGACGAGGGCGAAGTCGGTGACGATGGCCTCTTCCAGCACGTACTCGCGCGCGGTGCCGTCGGGGGCGAATGTGCGGGTGTCCTTGCGGGGCGAGGCGACCGCGATGCTGCCGTCGGCGGCGTACCGTCGCGGCAGCCCGCCGCCCGCGACCTGGGTGCCGACGCCGGTCTGCGTGTAGAACGCCGCGATGCCCGATCCCCCGGCCCGCAGCTTCTCGGCGAGCGTGCCCTGCGGGGTGAGCTCGAGCTCGAGCTCGCCGGAGAGGAACTGCCGCTCGAACTCCTTGTTCTCGCCCACGTACGACGAGGTCATCTTGCGAATGCGCTTCGCGTTCAGCAGCACCCCGAGGCCCCAGTCGTCGACGCCGCAGTTGTTGCTCACGATGCTCAGATCCCGCGTGCCCTGTGCCAGCAGCGCCTCGATCAGGGCGATCGGGTTGCCCGAGAGCCCGAACCCGCCGACGGCGAGCGCGGCGCCGTCGGGGATGTCGGCCACCGCTGCGGCGGCCGACGGGTACGTCTTGTCGATCACGTGTCACTCCCTCGTGCTGCGTCCTGCCTCCATCCTGCGCGGGAGTCGGCTCACCCGCATCCCCGACGCTTGCGATGTGGAGCAATCCGCGTCTAGTGTCCACATCATGGACGTGCAGCGTTCGCGGTCGGTGCCGGGAGCCCAGTCGATCGCGCGCGCCGCGGCGCTGCTGCGGCTCATCACGAGCGCCGGCGACGAGGGGCTCGGCGTCGCCGACCTCGCCCGCCGCGCCGAGCTCACCCGCCCCACGACGCATCGCCTCCTGACGGCGCTGCGCCACGAGGGGCTCGTCGACCAGGACGACCGCACGGGGCGATGGATGCCGGGGCCCGAACTGTTCCTCATGGGCTCGGTGGCGGCATCCCGCTACGACATCACCGCGATCGCCCGCGACATCGTGCGCTCGCTGGCCGTGCGCACCGAGGAAAGCGCGTTCCTCTCGGTGCGCCGCGGCGACGAGACGGTGTGCCTGCTGCGCGACGAAGGCGCCTTCCCGATCCGGTCGTTCGTGCTCGCCGAGGGCGTGCGGTTCCCCCTCGGCGTGGCCTCGGCAGGGCTCGCGATCCTGTCGTTCCTACCGCCTCACGATGTGGACGCCTACTTCGAGCGCCACCCGGAACTGCCGCAGGCGTGGGGTGCGCCGCACGCAGAGCGACGGCTGCGCACGCGGCTGGCCGACACCCAGTCGCGCGGCTACGCCGTGAACCCCGGCCTCATCGTCGAGGGCAGCTACGGCATGGGCGCCGCCGTGTTCGACCGCCAGGGGCACCCGCAGTGGGCGCTGAGCCTGACCGGCGTCGAGTTCCGCTTCGCGCCCGAGCGCATTCCCGAACTGGGCCGCACCCTCATGGCGCACGCGCACCAGCTCACGACGCGGGTCGCCGCGGGCACGCGCGGCTAGCTGAGAGAACGCCGCGAACCGGCGATGCCGCGTGCCGCGGGGGCATCCGTCCCTTGAATATCGATGGCGTCAGAGCCCGAGCGAGCGGCGGATGCCGTTGTCGATTTCGGCGAGCAGATAGGTTGGCACGCGGCCGATCGGGAATGGCTCGATGTACTCGCGGCTGACTGGCCCGACCTGGGCGACGATCGCGACCGAGTCTTTGTCGAGCCCGGTCGCTTCGACGGGCAAGCGCACATTGCCCGGGAACGCCTCGTGCGATGTGTTGGAGGTCAGCGGCACCACGACGACGGTGTTGAGGTTGGAAGCCAGCAGCCAGTCGGCTTGCACGACGATCGCCGGGCGAATCTTCGCGGGTTCGGAGCCTCGCGGTGAGCCGAAGTCGACCCACACGGCGTCGCCGCGAGCGATCACCACCGGGTACCCGCTTGCTGAACGCGTTCTGATTCGCGGACGAACAGATCGTCGGCCGGTTGCCCCGCACGCGCGAGCACGGCGTTGGCGACTGCCGTGAGTTCCGAGCCGCCCTCCAGCTGATCTGCAAAGCGCTCGGCGGCGAGCCGGTAGAACTCCGAGCGGTTCATGCCATGTGACGTCGCGACGCGTTCGAAGCGCTCGAAGTCACCATCCGGAAGTGAAATCGCGGTCTTCATGTGCTCAGTATAACCAGTCATACCGCCGTCCGTACGGGTACGTTCCGCGGAGGAGGGAACGTTATCGCCGTCGCACGAGCGCGGCGACCCGCTCGGCGCCGGCCGGCGACATGACGACCGAGTAGTGGTTCAGCCCGTCCCAGCGCTCGTGCGACACCGACGGATGCCGCGCCAGCAGCGCGGCGAGGTGCTCGGGCGGGTACAGCCCCGGCTCCTCGTCCTGCAGGCCGCGCGGCACCGTGACGAACTCGACCGGGTGCGCACCCGCGTCCAGCGCCGCGAGGGCGTCGATCAGCGCGGTGCCCCCGTTGAGGTCGACGGTGTCCTCCGCCGTCGTCGCGTAGCTCGTCGCCGGGCGCAGGACCCGGCCGTCGGGGACGAGGTCGTACGCGAAGTACCGCTCCAGCTCCGGCGCATGCGGGGCGGGAAAGGCGGGATGCGTGCGCCAGAACTCCAGGTACGCCGCGGTGTCGGCGAAGCGCAGCGACAGCCGGGCCGCCGTCGGCCCGAGAATCGCCGCCACGAGCTCGTCGGTCGACAGGCCCGGCGCAGCCGCGAGCGGCAGTCCGCCGTCGACGAGCACGAGGCGCCGCACGAGCGACGGATGCCGGTGCGCGAACACGACCGCCACGAACGCGCCCATCGAGTGCCCGACGACCACCGTGGGCCCGAGCCCCAGGAGGTCGAAGACGGCGGCGAGGTCGTCGGCGTGCGCGGCCATGCCGGCCGGGCCGGCGACCTCGGTGCTCCGCCCGCGGCCGCGCAGGTCGGGCGCGACGATGCGCACCTCGGGCAGGGCGTCGGCCAGCCACTGCCACGCCAGGTGCGACGAGGTCACGCCGTGGATCGCGACGATCGTGGGGGCACCGGCATCCGGCGCGTCCCAGAGGCCGACGCGCAGGTCTCCCCCGGCGACCGGCACGTCCAGGGTGCGGTAGCGCGCGCTCACCGCGCCGTCCAGCCGCCGTCGATCGTGTAGCTGGCGCCGGTGACCATGCCGGCCCGCTCCGACGCGAGCCACCCCGCGAGCGAGGCGACCTCGTCGGCCTCGACGAGGCGCTTGATCGCCGTCTCGGTGAGCATGATCTTCTCGACGACGTCGCTTTCCGGGATGCCGTGCACCTTCGCCTGGTCGGCGATCTGCTTCTCGACGAGGGGTGTGCGCACGTAGGCGGGGTTGATGCAGTTGCTCGTGACGCCGTGCGGGCCGCCCTCGAGCGCCGTTACCTTCGACAGGCCCTCCAGGGCGTGCTTGGCGGTCACGTACGCGACCTTGAACGCGCTCGCGCGCAGTCCGTGGGCGCTGGAGATGTTGATGACACGTCCCCAGCCGCGCTCGTACATGCCGGGCAGCACGGCCCGGATGAGCAGGAACGGCGACTCGACCATGAGCCGCTGCATGAACCGGAACCGCTCGACGTCGAACTCGGGGATCGGCGCGACGGTCTGGATGCCGGCGTTGTTCACGAGGATGTCGGCATCCAGCGACAACCCCTGCTGCGCCGCCGTGTCGGAAAGGTCGACGACCCACGCCTGGCCGCCGACCTCGGCTGCGACCGCCTCGGCCGCGTCGCCGCCGATGTCCGCGACGACGACGTGCGCGCCGCGCGACGCGAACTCGCGCACGCACGCGAGCCCGATGCCGCTCGCGCCGCCGGTGACGATGGCGCGCCTGCCCGCGAGGTCTTGTTCGGTCATCGGTCCTCCTGAACCTTGCCGCGGTCGTGCCGCGCCGCGCGCGCGTTGCGGATGAAGAGCATCATGCCGTCGATGACGGCCCGGCCCGATTCAGGTACTGTACTCCCGCGTCGGGCGCCACCGCATTCATGCCTGAGGTATATACTTGCGGTATGCAGCATCGAGATGACATTCTCCGGCTCATCGTCGGCGCACACGCACTCACCCGCGTCGTGTCGCTGGAGACGCGCAACGACGCCCCCGCGGCGCAGTGGCGCACCCTCGCGCTGCTGCGCGACCACGGCCCGCAGCGCGTCGGCGACCTCGCCACGCGCAGCCGCGTGACCCAGCCCGGCATGACGCGACTGGTCGCGCAGCTGGCCGAGGCCGGGTTCGTCGAGCGCACCTCCGATGCGGCCGACTCCCGTGCGACCGTCGTGTCGGCCACCGCGGAGGGCCTCGCCGCACTCGACGAGTGGATGCGGGTGCTCAGCGGCGCGCTGGCTCCGCACTTCGCCGACCTCGACGCCGACGACTGGGCCGCGATCGCGCGCGTCGCCGACATCATCGCCGCCCGCACGGGCGCCGAGACGCTGGAGCTCGCGCGATGAGCGCCGGCGGCACGAAGGGCGTCAACGTGTGGCGCCAGCCGGCGCAGGTGTGGGCCGTGGCCTTCGCGTGCGTCATCGCGTTCATGGGCATCGGCCTCGTCGATCCGATCCTTCCCGCCATCGCGGAGTCGCTGCAGGCGAGCCCCGTCGAAACCGAGATGCTGTTCACCAGCTACCTGTTCGTCACGGGCCTCGCGATGCTCGTCACGAGCTGGATCTCCTCGCGCATCGGCACGAAGGCGACGCTGCTCGCCGGCCTCGGGCTCATCGTCGTGTTCGCGCTGCTGTGTGCGCTCTCGGGCAGCGTCGACGCGGTCATCGGGTTCCGCGCCGGGTGGGGTCTGGGCAACGCCCTGTTCATCTCGACCGCCCTGGCCACGATCGTCGGCGCCGCCTCCGGCGGCAGCGCGGCGGCCATCATCCTCTACGAAGCCGCCCTGGGCCTCGGCATCGCCGTCGGGCCGCTGCTGGGCGGCATCCTCGGCGAGATCAGCTGGCGCGGACCGTTCTTCGGCGTCGTCGCCCTCATGGCGATCGCCTTCATCGCCGTCTCGGTGCTGCTGCGCGGCGGCGAGGCCAAGCCCGCGCCGGTGAAGCTGTCGGCGCCGTTCACCGCGATGCGCCAGTCGGCACTGCGCGTGCTCGCGATCGCGGCGCTGTTCTACAACATCGGGTTCTTCGTCCTGCTCGCGTTCTCGCCGTTCCCGCTCGGGTTCGGCGCGATGGGCATCGGGCTGACGTTCTTCGGCTGGGGCGTGGCGCTCGCGATCACGAGCGTGTGGGTCGCGCCGATTCTGCTGCGCCGGCTCACCCGCAGCGCCGCGATGCTCCTCGTCCTGCCGCTGCTGGCGGTCGACCTGCTCGTCGCCGCGGTCGTCGTGGACTCCCCCGCCGGACTCGTGACGTGCATCGTCGTCGGCGGCCTGCTGCTGGGGCTCATGAACACGATCCTCACCGAATCGGTCATGGAGGCGACCGACCTGCCGCGATCGGTCGCGTCGTCGTCGTACTCCGCCGTGCGATTCCTCGGCGGTGCGGCGGCCCCGCCGATCGCCGCCGCCCTGTGGCACGCCTTCAACGCCTCGGTCCCGTTCGTGTTCGCCGCGCTGTCGGTGCTCGTCGCGAGCCTGACGATCGTGCTCGGCCGGCGCGCGCTCGCGCGCATCGACGCCCACGAGGCGGATGCCGCCGAAGAGGCCTCGGCGATCCTCATCGGCGACGCGGCGTAGCACCGGCATCCATCGCCGGCCGGCGTGAACGAGTCCTCCGCGCCGCCCGCGCATGCCGCGCGACGCGCGGGCTCAACGCGTGGGCAACGGGACGCGGCCTGTGTGCACCCCGGCGACGTTGCCGCCGTCGACGAGCAGATCGATGCCGGTGATGTAGGTCGCCTGCGGTCCGACCAGGAACGTGACCGCGTCGGCGATGTCGCTCGGGGTGCCGATGCGTCCCGTGCCGGAGTTTTCCACCATGGCGCGCATGAACGCCCCCGACGGGCTGTTCAGCTCTTTCCTGCCCATCGCGGTGGAGATCACCCCGGGGCTGACGCTGTTGATGCGCGCGCCCTTGGCACCCCAGGTGGCGCTGGCCGCCTGCACCTGGAGACGATTGGCCAGCTTGGACTTCCCGTACGCCAGACCCGCGCTGCCGAGGGCTTCGGGACGGAAGAAGTCCAAGCCGAGCAGCTCCTCCGGCGTGCTGTCCCGGATGGCCCGCTCCTGCTCGGGGGTGAAGCCGGGCGAGATGTAGCTGGACGAGCTGGAGATGACGACGCCGGCGGCCCCCGGCGCCACGACCTCCGCGAACTCTTCCAGCACCAACGCGACGCCCAGCAGATCAACGCGCAGCACCGCTTCGATCGAAGCGTGCGCGGGCGAGACGCCCGCCGTGTCCACGACCGTGCGCACCGCCCCGCGCCCGGCGGCGAGGTGCGCGAGCTCGCGAACCGACTCCCGCGACGAGACGTCCACCTTCTGCGTCACGACGTCGAAGCCGTCCGTCGTCATCCGATCGGCGAGAGAGCTCAGCAGCTCTTCGTTGAAGTCGGCAAGCACGGTGAGGCGTCCCGGTGCGAGCCTGCGGGCGATGGTCTCCCCCATCCCCCCGACTCCGATGACGACGAGGACATCCTTGTCCATGACCACACTCCTTGCCTTCGTGCGCTGCCTTCGTGCGCGCGCACGATCACCATTCGATACGAGACGGTCGTCTCGATAACCGCGAGTCTACTCGCGATCGCGGCACCACCAGTCGAGGGCGGATGCCGGTAGCGTCGAACGGGTGAGCGCACAGCGACGGGGAAGGCCGCGACTGCCGGCGACGCAGCAGCGCGTCCTCGAGGCGGCGGCATCGCTCATTCGCGAATGCGGTATCAACGGCCTCACGATGACCGAGGTGGCGCGGACAGCCGGTGTCGGCAAACAGACCCTCTACCGGCGGTGGCCCTCCAAGCACGCACTTGCGGCCCAGTGCGTGCTGGACGGCATCCTGGTGGTCGACGCCGTCGTCCCGGTGGCAACCGGCGAGGTCACCGCCGATCTCAGGCGCTGGTGGGCACGCTCGGTGCAGGCGCTGGAAGACCCCGAGCAGGCGGCGATGTATCGCGCGTTGACGAGTGCGGCGGCGGCCGATCCTGCTGCCGCGCAGTTGCTCGCAGACCGGCTGAGCGACCCCATCGAAGCCGCACTGCGGCAGCTCCTGCGCGCCGGCATCGACGAAGGCGTGCTGCGTCGGGACTGCGACGTCGCCGCGGCGGCACGCCTGCTCGTGGATGCGCTCGCAAGCCAGCTCGCGCGCCCCGTTCCCGCCGGGAATGCATCGTCCGTGCTCGACATCATCCTCTGCGGCATCCGCGCCGTGTGAACAAGGCCTGAGCCGGGATCGGCGGGAAGCGCTCAGGGCGCACCGTCGACACACCCTCGACGCACCGTCGGCGCACCGTCGGCGCGATGTCGCCTCACGAGTTCGCGCCTCGTGTCGCCACACGCCCGCACGCGCCCACGCCCTGCTTCGCGCCGCGCACGAGACGCCGGGGCGCGACCGACTTGGCACGTTTCGGGCGCATCCCACCGTTTCGCCCCGAATACCGCCAACAACAACACGCCAGCGCGCAAGATGTCAGCGCACGACCGACTTGGCACGTTTCGGGCGCATCCCGGGAGATAGGCCCGGATTCCGCCAACAACGCACCAGCGCGCAAGACGCCGGCCCACGACCAACTTGGCACGTTTCGGGGCCATCCCGGGAAATGGGCCCGAATGCCGCCAACTCCGCACCAGTGCGCACGACGGACTTGGCGACTTTCGGGGGCATCCCACCGTTTCGGCCCGAATGCCGCCAACAACGCACCAGTGCGCACGACGCCGGCCCACGACGGACTTGGCACGTTTCGGGCGCATCCCGAGAGATAGGCCCGAATGCCGCCAACTCCGCACCAGCGCGCACGACGGACTTGGCGACTTTCGGGCGCATCCCACCGTTTCGCCCCGAATGCCGCCAACAACGCGCCGGCGCGCGGCGGCGCTGACCGGGACCGGGCCAGGGCCAGGGCCCGGCAGGGCCTCCGCAACGAAACAGCCCCTCGACCGGATGATCGAGGGGCTGCTCCCGTTGTGCACCCCCTGGGACTCGAACCCAGAACCCACTGATTAAGAGTCAGTTGCTCTGCCGATTGAGCTAGAGGTGCATGATCCGCCATGCGGCGAATCGAGGGTCAACGTTACCATCACGTTGCGCTCATTCGCGAATCGCACAGGGACGCCGCGTATCCTGTCGCTGTGACCTCCCCCGCCGCACCCGGTTCTTGGCGCGCGCCCTTCGACGGCGACCTCGGCGACGACCTGCAGCTCGCGCTGCGCCTGGCCGACGCGGCCGATGCCGTCGCGATGGCGCGGTTCGACGCGGCCGACCTCGACGTGCAGTTGAAGGCGGATGCGTCGCACGTGACCGAGGCCGATCTTGCGACCGAACGGGCGATCCGCGGCATCCTCTCCGCGGAGCGTCCCGCGGACGGCGTCTTCGGCGAGGAGTACGGCAGTTCGGGCGACAGCGCGCGGCAGTGGATCATCGACCCGATCGACGGGACGGCGAACTACCTCAAGGGCATCCCGATGTGGACGACCCTCATCGCACTCGTCGTCGACGGCGTCCCCCGGGTGGGCGTCGCGAGCCAACCGGCCATCGGCCGGCGGTGGTGGGCGGCATCCGGCCACGGCGCGTGGACGAACGCACCGGGCGGCCAGGCGCGGCGCCTGGCCGTCTCCGCCGTCGACCGGCTCGACCAGGCGAGCGTCAGCTTCCAGTCCGTCGCCCAGTGGGACGGCGTCGGGCGCTCGGGCGACCTGCTGCGGCTCACGCGCGCGGTGTGGCGCGATCGCGGCTACGGCGACGCCTGGCCGTACATGCTGCTGGCCGAGGGGCGGCTCGAGTTCGTCGCCGAGTTCGGCGTCAAGGAGTACGACATCGCCGCGCTCGTCCCGATCATCCACGAAGCCGGTGGCCGCTTCACCGACATCGACGGCGCCGACGACCTCGCCGCACGCTCCTCGCTGGCCACCAACGGCGTGCTGCACGACCGCTTCCTGTCCCTGCTGAACACCGCCCCCGACGAAGGCGAGTCCCGATGACCCTCTCCCCCCGCCTCACCGCGCCCGCCGCGCTCGCCCTCGCCGCCGTGCTGTTCACCGGATGCGGAGCGGCCGCCGACCCCACGCCCACCGAGACCGGAAACGCCTCGACGCCGACCGCCGCTGCGACCACGACGGCGGAGCCGACCGTGGCGCCGACGGTGGATGCCGCCGAGGTGACCTGCGAGTCGATCCTCGGCGACGACCTCCTCGCGCAGTTCGCCGCCCAGGGGTGGACCTTCAAGGAGGCGCCGCTCGTCGTCGGCGGCGTGACCACCGACGGCATCGAGTGCACGTGGGCGAACTACGACGTGCCCTCCGGCAACCTGATGATCTTCGGCTGGGGCCAGCTGACCGAAGCCGAGGCCGAGAAGGCGGCGCAGCAGCTGGAGTCGGAGGGGTGGAGCCGCGAGGATGCGGTCGACGGCTTCTACATCACCGAGGATCCGACCCAGGCGCTGACCACCGACGCCGAGGGGTACGGCATGACCTACCAGTTCGGCGACGGCTGGGTGACCGTGTCGGACGTCAAGGAGGGTCTGCTCCTCATCGTCCGCCCCGGCACCTGATCCCCCTCGCACCGCCTGATCCCCCTCGCACTCTGGGCGGCGCAGCGGTAGCGTCTCGAGAGCGGCGCGCGGCGCCGGGAAGAGGGTGGCGCGATGGAACGGTTCGAGGTGGTCGTCGTCGGCGCCGGCGTGGCGGGGCTGGCCGCGGCGCGGCTGCTGACCGATGCCGGGCGACGGGTCGTCGTGCTCGAGGCGCGGGAGCGGGTCGGCGGGCGGGTCTGGACCGACCGCACCGGCGAGCGCACCACCGACCTCGGCGCCTCGTGGATCCACGGCATCGACGACAGCGTCGTCGCCGCGGCGGCCGAGGCGTTCGGCATGCGAATGGTCGAGTTCACGGTCGGCGGCTATCAGCCCGACAGCCGCCCGATCGCGCACTATTCCCCGGACGGCATACGACTGGGCAACGCCGCCGCCCGCGCCTACGTCGCCGACATCCACACGGTCGACGCCACCCTGAAAGGCGTCATCGCGGCATCCGCCCCCGACGCGTCGTACCGCGATGTCACCGAGGCGGCGCTGGCAGCCCAGGGATGGGATGCCGACCGCGCGCAGCGCGTGCGGGAGTACCTCGAGCACCGCTCCGAGGAGCAGTACGGCGCGTGGATCGACGACCTCGCGGCGCACGGCCTCGACGACGACACCGTCGCCGGCGACGAGGTGGTCTTCCCCGACGGGTACGACCGGTTGCCCGCACACCTCGCCGACGGGCTGGACGTGCGGCTCGGACACGTCGTGACCGGGGTGGAGTGGGGGGCCGACGGCGTCGCCCTGACGACCGACCGCGGCGCGTTCGCCGCGGATGCCGCCGTCGTCACCGTTCCGGTCGGCGTGCTGCGCTCGGGCGGATTCACGTTCGAGCCGGCGCTGCCCGAACCCGTCGCCGGCGCCCTGTCGCGGCTGACGATGAACGCGTTCGAGAAGGTGTTCCTGCGGTTCGAGACGAAGTTCTGGGACGACGACGTGTACGCCATCCGCCAGCAGGGCCCCGAAGGCGCGTGGTGGCACTCCTGGTACGACCTGACGGCCCTGCACGGCGCACCCACCCTCCTGACCTTCGCGGCCGGCCCCGCGGCGCGCGCGATCCGCACGTGGACGGATGCCGAGGTCGCGGCATCCGTCCTGGAACAGCTGCGCCGCCTCTACGGCGACGGCGTCGCCGAGCCCACGCACGTCGACGTCACGCACTGGCAGGACGACCCGTTCTCGCGCGGTGCGTATGCCTACATGACCCTCGGGTCGACCACCGCCGACCACGACGACCTCGCGACGCCGGTCGGCGGCGTGCTGCACCTGGCCGGCGAGGCGACCTGGACCGACGACCCCGCCACGGTCACCGCCGCGCTGTGCTCCGGCCATCGCGCCGCCGAGAATGTGCTCGGCCGTGCGGTGCCGATCGCGCGCCTCTGGGAGCGGTGAGCGCGCTCAGCGCAGGCGGGCGGTCGTCGTCATCGTGAGTTCGCGGCCGCCCTCGACGTCGGCGACCGCGAGCGACGCGGTGATGCTCGCGAACTCGTTCAGGTCGCCGAGGTGCGTGCCCCCGCACGGGATGTCGGTGCGCCCGGATGCCAGCTCGCACACCCACCGTCGGCGTGCCGACAGCGACGAAGCTTCGCGCTCGATGCGGATCGCTCCCCCGCCGGCGATCCATTCGGCGAGCTGCGCGTCGATGCGGGCGGCGAGCTCGTCGGGCGCGTCGAGCGCGGTCGCGTCGAACCCCTTGCGGCGCAACGACGTGCCGATGCGATACGTGTCGACGGCGCCGAAGGGCGTGATGCGCGAGCGCTGGATCGCCAGCGCGTCGAACGCCGGGTGGCCGAGGGTGTCGGTCGGCGCGGGCTTGGTCCAGGCATCCGCGAGGGCCGCATCGAGGGCGAGCGAGGCGAGGTGGCAGGCCGTGTGTCCGGCCGACAGCGCCAGGCGGTGCGCCGCATCCACGTCGACGGTGACCGTGCTGCCGACCGCCGGCGGCGCGCCCTCGACGATGTGCGCGACGACAAACGTCCATCCTTCCGTGCCGTTTCGCACCGGCAGCTCGGCGCCGAGGAACAGGCGCCCGTCATGGATGCCGCCGGTCACGGCGTCGACGATGGGCAGCACCTCCGCGGCATCCGTCGTGAGCGTGCCGCGATCGGCGGGCTGGTCCGGCCACGCCGTGTCGACCGGATGGCACGCCGTCACATCGAGGATGACCGCGGCACGCCCGCCCTCCCCGGGTTCGACGTGCACGACGGTGCCCGTGGAACGCGTGGCCCCATCGGGGTAGGTGATGAGGGTGTCGATCGTCGGCAGCGTCACAGTGGTCATCCTTGCAGGGTCCCCGCTACCGACGTCGGGGTGGGGGCTCCCGCCGGTGGAGGCGGCGCCCCGAAAAACGGAAATGTCGCGAAATACGGATGCCGCGGGCACCACGCATCCGTTTTTCGCGGTTTCTCCGTTTTTCGCGGCGGGGAGTCGGGCGACAGAACGACCCTCAGCTCCGAGTGATCACGCAGAGATGGGAGCCTTCACAGTGTGACAGTGGCTCCGTGGAGCTGGGGGGAATCGAACCCCCGTCCAACGCTGGGATACCGCGTCTTCTCCGGGCGCATTCTGTGAGAGCGTTCTGCTCGGCTCCGACCTTTGTCACAGACACCTAAGTCGACGAGCCCAGCCTCAGAAGAGTCCCGCGTGACGTCGAGGCCCCGTCACGCGGCAAGATCCCTAGATGACGCCAGGATTCGTAGCGGGATCGCCTACGATCTGACGGACTTCAGGCTCGCTCAAGCGGCGAGGGCGAAGTCAGTGCGCTTTGCATTGGCACTTATAGGTTCGCAGAGGTCGTTTACGAGATAACCCTGCATCCTCGGCCCGCTTCCCGCGGCTTCGCAGACGCTGTCGAAACCGATCAGCCCCGTGACGCCTCGCGGCAACAAGCCACTGTCACACTGTGGAGTTATGCCCCGGCGCCGTCGGCACCAGAGCATTACAGTCTACATCATGAGCGACGTCATCATCACTGTCCGCGGCGAACACGAAGCGCGCATCGCGCCCGAACGGGCCGTCGCACACATCTCCGCCGCCCTCGATGGCCCCGACCGCGGCGGCGTCGTCGAGCGCATCGCCGCGCTGGCGTTCCCCGTGCGCGAAGACCTCGCCGCCCGCAAAGAGGCGGGCACCCTCGTCGACTGGTCGAGCCAGCGTGTCTCGGTGTGGGCCGACCGCCCGTGGAACAACGAGGGCAAGCAGCTCGGCCTCGTGCACCACGCATCCGTCGAGTTCACCGCCACCTTCACCGACTTCTTAGTGCTCTCCGACTGGCTGGGCGGCATCGCCGAACAGGACGGGCTGCAGGTCGGCACTGTCGAGTGGCAGCTCTCCCCCGAGACCCGCGCCCGAATCGAGCGCGAGGTCGCCGCCGCGGCCGTCGGCGTCGCCGTCGAACGCGCGACCGCATATGCCGCGGCGCTCGGGCTCACGACGGTGACGCCCCTGCAGGTCGCCGACCTCGGACTGCTCAGCGACGGCCGGGAGGCCGCGCCGGCTCCGCCCCTGTTCGCGAAGTCGATGATGGCGATGGATGCCGCCGGTTCCGCCGCCGTCGATTTCCGCCCCGACGACATCCGCCTCACCGCCGCGGTCGAGGCGCGCTTCGCCGCACGCTGACCCTGACCGCCGCACGAACTCCGCAGAATGTCGCCATCTCCGCATCCGAAATCGCGTTCGGCTGCGGACTTCGTGAGATTCTGCGGAGTTGGTGTGTGCGCGGTCGCGCGCAGGTCTCAGTCCCCCAGCCGGTTGCGACTGCGCATCGCGCGCTCGGCCTCGCGCTTGTCTTCGCGCTCGCGGATCGTCTGCCGCTTCTCGTACTCGCGCTTGCCCTTGGCCACCGCGATCTCGACCTTGGCCCGCCCGTCCGAGAAGTACAGCTTCAGCGGCACGAGCGTGTAGCCCCCGGCGGCGACGGCGTGCGAGAGCTTGACGATCTCGTCCTTGTGCAGCAGCAGCTTGCGCGTGCGCTTGGACGCGTGGTTGGTCCAGTGGCCCTGCGAGTACTCCGGGATGTGCACGGCGTCGAGGTACGCCTGCCCGCCGTCGATGTACGCATAGCCGTCCGAGAGGTTCGCGCGCCCCTGACGCAGCGACTTGACCTCGGTGCCGGTGAGCACGAGACCCGCCTCGTACGTCTTCTCGATGGCGTAGTCGTGGTGCGCGCGACGGTTGGTCGCGACGACCTTCTCCCCGCGTTCCCTGGGCATGGCGGCTCTCCTGAATCTGGACGCGTCCCTCGGTAGTCCGAAGGACGGATGCCGTGACACGGCAGCCCGCCAGTCTACCTCAGACGGAGGCTACGCGCGCAGCCAGCGCCGGATCGCGAACCCGGCGGACAGCGCCGCGAGCACGAGCCCGATGACGACGATGACGGGGATGACGAGGGCGGCATCCGACAGATCCACCCAGCTCGTGATGAACGTGACCCGATCGCGCAGGTACTGCCCCACTCCGAAGTGGACGCCGAGGATGATGGCGCCGCCGGCCAGCAGCGATCCGATGAACGCGGCGAACACGCCCTCGAGGATGAACGGCGTCTGGATGAACCGGTTCGACGCACCCACCAACCGCATGATCCCGACCTCGCGGCGCCGGGCATAGGCCGACAGCCGGATCGTCGTCGCGATCAGCAGCACCGCGGCGATGAGCATGAGCGCCGCGATTCCGACGGCGATGTAGGTCGCGACCGTCAGCGCCGAGAACAGCGGTTCGAGGTACTGCATCTGGTTCTTGACGCCCTCGACGCCGTCCATCCCGCTGAACGCCTCGGTGATCACCGCGGACTTGCCCGGGTCGACCAGGCCCACCCAGTACGTCTCGCCGAGCTGTTCCGGGGTGACGTAGTCCTTGTACTCGTCGCCGTAGAGGGCGATCAGGTTGTCGTACGCCTCCTGCGCCGACTCGAACCGCACGTCACGGACGATGTCGGCGAGCGCCGGGCTCTTCAGCCGCTCCGCGACCTCGTCGAGCTGGTCCTGCGTGGCGGCGCCGTCGGCACAGGTCGTCACGGTGGAGTCGTCGCGGCACATGACGATCGACACCTGCGCGCGGTCGACCCAGTAGTCGCGCATCTTGCCGATCTGCATCTGCATGAGCATCGCAGCGCCGACGAAGGTCAGCGACACGAAGGTGACGAGGACGACCGAGATGACCATGGATGCGTTGCGGCGCAGCCCGGTGAGCGCTTCCGCCAGGATCAGCCGCACCCTCATGAGGTCGGCCCCACTTCGTCGTCGCCACGGCGATCGTCGCCCAGGCCCAGCTTGCCGATGTCGAGTCCCGCGATGCCGAGGTCGCCGAGGTCGACGTCGGGCAGGTCGAGGGCGATCGGCCGCGTGACCGGCTTCGCCTCGGCCGCCGGGACCTGGGTGAGCGCGGGGTCGGCATCCGTCGCCTCCGACGTGCGGGAAGCGAGCGGCACCGGCTCGACCGGCGATTCGGCGATCTCGCGCTGCAGTTCGTGAACGGCCGTCAGCGCCGCGGTCGCCGCCGCTCCCCGCTCGGCCTGCGGCGCGAGACTCGGGATCGCGGAGGTGTCGCCGTAACCGCCGCGGCGGTCGTCGCGCACCATGACGCCGCCCCGTAGTTCGATGACGCGGCGTTTCATCTGGTCGACGAAGCCGGCCTCATGCGTGGCCATGACGACGGTCGTTCCGCCCGCGTTGATCCGCGCGAGCAGCTGCATGATGTCGG
Source organism: Microbacterium sp. (assembly GCF_047602155.1). Taxonomy (GTDB): domain Bacteria; phylum Actinomycetota; class Actinomycetes; order Actinomycetales; family Microbacteriaceae; genus Microbacterium. The sequence goes on from NZ_JASGHZ010000001.1 coordinate 3,019,336, forward strand.
CGGATGTCGCCGGGTCGAGGTTGCCGGTGGGCTCGTCGGCGAGCAGCACCTGCGGCCGGTTGACGAGCGCGCGGGCGATCGCGACACGCTGCTGTTCGCCGCCGGAGAGCTCATGCGGGTAGCGCTTCTGCTTGCCGTCGAGGCCGACGAGGTCGAGCACCTCGGGCACCGCCTGCTGGATGAACGGCCGCGACGACCCGATGACCTGCAGCGTGAAGGCGACGTTCTGGAAGACGGTCTTGCCCGGCAGCAGCCGGAAGTCCTGGAACACCGCCCCGATGTGGCGCCGGAAGTACGGCACCTTGCGCGTGGAGAGGGTGCGCAGGTCGCGTCCGAGCACGACGACGCGCCCATCACTGGGGCTGTCCTCCCGCAGGATGAGGCGCAGGCACGACGACTTTCCCGATCCGGATGCGCCGACGAGGAAGAGGAACTCCCCGCGCTGCACCTCGAAGTCGACATCGCTGAGCGCCGGCTTACTCGTGCCGCGGTACTTCTTGGTGACGTGCTCGAACCGGATCATGACGCGTCGAGCCTAAGCGCGCCCGCGCCGGATGCCGGATGCGACACCCCGAGCCCCGGCATCCGTCCGTTACAGGCCCGCGCGGGCCAGCAACTGCGACACCTCGAGGCCGAGCACATCTGCCAACCCCGCCAGCGTTGAGAGCCGAGGATTGGACCGTCCCACGGCATCGCGCCGGCCCGACGCGCGACCACCCTCGATCAGCTGAACCTGGTTCTTGGTGACCCCCGCCTGGAATGCCAAGGATTCCTGCGACAGGCCGCGCTCCTCGCGCAGGCTACGCAATGCCGCGCCGAACCGGCGGGCTCTCGCATCATCCCAAGGCACCGTTCCATCGTGGAAACAAGGCCCGAGTAACTACACCCTATATATCCGGTCTGCTATATGATTCCCATGTGCCGTCTTGCGGCGCATCACACAGCAGCTTTTCAAAGGAGTACTCAACGTGTCCGAAATCACCCCGGTGGTGCCGCCAGTAGAGCCGGCGACTTCCCCGAAGTCGAAGCCTCATGTCCTGAGCATGATCGCCCTGGTCACCGCTGTGCTCGGGTTCCTCTTTGCGTGCATTCCGGGCGCCCTGATCGTGGGCTGGATCCTCCTTCCCATTGCGTTCGTGCTGTCACTCGTCGCGCTGTTCCTCAAGGGGAAGAAGTGGCCCGCGATCGTCGGCCTGATCCTCGCCGTCGTCGGCACGATCGTCGGATTCGTCGTATTCTTCGCGCTCGCGGCCGGCGCGGTCAACGATGCTCTTGACGATTCGAACCTCACCTCCCCCGGCGGCGGTGGCGGCGGCTCTGAGCCCGCGGCAACCGAGTCTGCGGCGCCGGACGAAAACCCGGACAACGGGTTCACGGTCACCATCGATGATGCGAGCCAGACGACGGACTACGAAGGCAAGCCGGTGCTGGTCGTGAACTACACCTTCGCAAACAACGGCGCCGAGGATGCCAGCTTCATGTTCACCGTGTCTGCCAAGGCATTCCAGAATGGCGTGGAACTCGACACCGCGATCGTCACCGATGACACATTCGACTCGAGCGCAGGCCTGAAGGACATCAAGCCGGGAGCTTCGATTTCGGTGCCCATGGCATATCTGCTGTCAGACACCAGTGAAGTCACGGTGGAAGTGAGCGAGCTCCTCAACTTCGATGGCACCATTGTCGCGAGCAAGGTCTTCAGCGTCCAGTAATCTCAGCGGCGCGCGGTTTCACGCACCCCCGCGGCTCGGATACGCCTTCCGGCGTCCGACCCACGGGGGCGTCGCGTCCTCGGCAGCCTTCGCCACGCTCATCCGCTCCACGCTTCGCGCCCACCCGTCACAAATCGGGGCCATCGAGCCGGATAGGCCGCATTTGCGACGGATGAGGCCGGTGTCATCGCTCGCATCCGTCACAAAACGGGGTCATCGAGCCGAATGGGCCCGGTTTGTGACAGATGGAACCGGGCCCGCACTCATCCGTCGCGAATCGTGGCCATCGAGCCGAATGGGTCGCATGTGCGACGGACGAAGCCGGCGTCGCAGCGGTCATCCGTCACAAAACCTGGCCACCCGACGGAATAGGGCGTGTTTGCGACGGACGAAGCGGGCGCCGCGGCCTCCGCGCTCATCCGTCGCGAATCGTGGCCATCCGGCGGGATAGACGCGGTTTGCGGCGGAGGAAGCCGGTGGATGAAGCCGACGCCCGGCCCGACTCAGTCGTCGTCTTTGCGCTTGCGCCAGCGGATGCCGGCGGCGATCAGCCCGTCGAGGTCGCCGTCGAACACCACCGCGGGGTTGCCGACCTCGTAGCCGGTGCGGAGGTCCTTCACGAGCTGCTGGCCGTAGAGGAAGTACGAGCGCATCTGGTCGCCCCAGCTCGCGGTGATGGTGCCGGCGAGCTCCTTCTTCTTCGCCGCCTCCTCCTCGCGCTTGAGCAGCAGGAGGCGGGTCTGCAGCACGCGCATGGCGGCGGCGCGGTTCTGGATCTGGCTCTTCTCGTTCTGCATCGATACGACCAGGCCCGTCGGCAGGTGCGTGATGCGCACGGCGGAGTCGGTCGTGTTGACCGACTGACCGCCGGGGCCGGACGAGCGGAACACGTCGACGCGGATGTCGCCCTCGGGGATGTCGACCTCGACGGCCTCTTCCATCACCGGGATGACCTCGACGGCCGCGAACGACGTCTGGCGCTTGTCGGCGCCGCCGAACGGGCTGATGCGGGCGAGACGGTGCGTGCCGGCCTCGACCGACAGCGTGCCGTACGCGTACGGCGCGTCGACCTCGAACGTTGCGGACTTGATGCCGGCGCCCTCCGCGTAGGAGGTGTCCATGACCTTGACGGGATACTTGTGACGCTCGGCCCAGCGCAGGTACATGCGCAGCAGCATCTCGGCGAAGTCGGTGGCGTCGTCGCCGCCGGCGCCCGAGCGGATCGTCACGACGGCCGAACGCTCGTCGTACTCGCCGTCGAGCAGGGTCTGCACTTCGAGCGCCCCGATGACGTCCTGCAGCTGCGCGACCTCGGCGCGCGCCTCGGCGGCGGTGTCCTCGTCGTCCATCTCGTGCGCGAGCTCGATGAGCACGTCGAGGTCGTCGAGCCGCTGCCCGACGTCGGTGACGCGCTTGAGCTCGGCCTGGCGGTGGCTCAGCGCGCTCGTGACCTTCTGCGCCTTCTCGACGTCGTCCCACAGGTCGGGAGCGCCGGCCTCTTCGGACAGGCGCTCGATCTCGGCCCGCAGGGCATCGACATCGACCACCGCCTCGATGTCGGAGAAGGTGGAGCGCAGGGCCTGGATGTCGGCGGACGGATCGAATTCAAGCATGACACTCCAGACTAACGTGAAGAGGGTGACGAACGAGCCGACCGAACCCGGGATGCGGCGGATGCTGTGGCGCCTCGCGCCGATGATCTACGGCCCCACGGTGCTGTTCGCGCTCGGCGAGGGCGCCGTCGTGCCGCTGCTGCCGGTGATCGCGGCCCAGCTCGGCGCCGATGTGCCCACGGCGGCCCTCGTCGCCTCGGCGCTGGTCGTCGGCCAGCTGTGCGGCAACATCCCGGCCGGCTGGGCGGTCGCGCGCATCGGCGAGCGGCTGACGATGGCGATCGGCGGTGTCCTCGCGATGGCCGCCGTCACGGGGCTCGCGCTCGCACCGAGTCTCCCGGTGCTCACCGCGGCGGTGTTCGTCATCGGCCTGTGCGCCGCGACCTTCGGTCTGGCGCGGCACTCGTTCATGACGACGCGCGTGCCGCTGTCGTTCCGCGCGCGGGCGCTGTCGCTGCTGGGCGGCACGTTCCGGCTCGGCATGTTCGTCGGCCCCTTCGTCGCGGCCGCCCTGCTCGCGATGTTCGGCGACGAGCGCGCCGCGGTGTGGTTCTTCGCCGTGTGTCTCGTCGTGACGGTGCTGCTCGTCCTGTGCGGCCCCGACCCCGAGACACGGGTCGCCGCGCCCGCCGATTCACGGATGGCCGAAGACACCGGCGAGCCTGTGACCGGCGCGATCCCCCTCCCCGCACGCCAAGACGCCGCACGCAGAGACGGCGTGCTGCGCACCATGTGGCGCCACCGCGGCGTCCTGTCCCGCCTCGGGCTGGCCGCCGCGTCGCTGTCGGCGGTCCGCTCCGCGCGCCAGGTCGTCCTGCCGCTGTGGGGCGTGTCGATCGGTCTCGATGCGCAGACCATCGCGCTCGTCGTCGGCATCTCCGGCGCGATCGACTTCGCCCTGTTCTACGCGAGCGGTCAGGTGATGGACCGGTTCGGCCGGCTGTGGGCCGCCCTTCCCGCGATGCTCCTCATGGGCGCCGGATTTCTCGCGCTGTCGTTCACGCACGATCTCGACCAGTCCGCCATGTGGTTCGCGATGTTCGCCGCGGTGCTGGGCGTCGGCAATGGGCTCTCCAGCGGCATCCTGCTCACCCTCGGCGCCGACGTCGCGCCGCAGGCCGATCCGGCGCCGTTCCTGGGCTCCTGGCGCACCCTGACGGATGCCGGCGGAGCCGCAGCCCCGCTGCTCGTCTCGGCGATCGCCGCGATCCTGTCGCTGGCGTGGGCCTCCGCCGCGATCGGGGTGATCGGCCTGCTGGGCGCCGCCGCCTTCGTACGCTGGGTTCCTCGCTTCGTACCGCGCCGGCGCTGAACGGGTCAACGCAGTGCCGTGCGGCTGGTCGCCGTCGCCTGCACCGTCCAGCCGTCCGGGACGAACAGGGTCAGGATGGGCGGGTGCCACACCGTCTGCACGGTCACCCGCGCCGAGACGCCATCCGGCGTGGACGCCGACACGAGCGTCGCCGTGCCCAGCGCATCGAGCAGCGCTCGGGCCTGGTCGTGCACGCCGGCATCGGTCAGGGTCGCGACCGGCTCGCCGCCCGCGATCGTGAGCGTGAAACCGTCGGCGCCGGCGAGGGCGGCGGCATCCGCGGCGGCGTCGGCGCGCTTCTGAGTGAGGTACAGGCTCGTCGCGTCGACGCACACGAACACCAGGACGAGCGCGAGGAGCGCGTAGCCGAGCGTCAGGATCAGGACGCTGCCCTCGTCGTCTTCGGGCACGACGCGCGTCATCGCTCCACCCAGAATCGCGACACCTTCTGCACCGACGTGGCCTCCACCGGCACCCGCGTACGTTCGTCGAGGTCGAGGACGGCCGGGACGAGCGGCAGGGCAGCCTGCGCCGTCACGGTCACCGAGATCAGTGCTCCCGCCGACGGGCACGCGACCGCCGCATCGACGCAGCGCACAGCGACCTCGATCGTGTCGGGGTCGAGACCGTATTCGTCGACGATCGCGGCCAGCACGCGGTCGGCCCGCGCGTCGGCCGTCGCCGCGTCGGGCGCCGCCGCGACGGTGCGCGCCAGCTGCCGCGCCGCCGCCTCGACGCCGAGAGCCTGCCCCTGGATCGCGCCGAGGGCGACGACGAGATAGACGATCGGCACGAGCAGCACGAGCCCGACGAGGATGAACTCCAGCGCCGCAGAACCGGCGTCGTCGAGGCCCGCGCGTTCAGTCGAAACTCTCGCGCGGTGCATGCGCCGTCACCTCCAGTCCCGCCGGGATGCCGAGGAGCCCCAGCAACGGCAAGGTCGCCGTGACCGTCACCTGCACTTCCGGACCGCCCGGGCCGTCGACGTCGGCGGCCGTGACCTGCGCATCGAGCCCGCCGCCGAGGGCCGTGTCGAGGAGCCGCGCCGTGCGGTCGGCGCCCTGGGCGGCGCCGGTGTCGGCCAGCGCGCCGTGATAGGCGCCCTCCACCGCCGCATCGTGCACGACGTTGCGGATGTAGACGGCGAGCGCGAGCTGCAGGACGGCGAGGGTGAGCAGGGTCAGGAGCGTCCCGACGAGCACGAACTCGACGGCGGCCGAGCCCGTGTCGTCACCGCGCAGCCGGGGCACGCGCAACCGGGGCACGCGCAGCCGGACCACCTCCCGCAGCCGGAACATGAGGCGTCAGAAACCCTCGACCCGCGAGAGCGCGTCTTCGAACAGGCCCATGAACGCCGGGCCGGCGACCGCCCAGATCCCGACGATGATCGCGGCCGTCATGAGCGTCACGAGGACCCAGCCCGGCACGTCGCCGCGATCTTCCTCCCAGGTCTCGCCCCACGCCGTGCGCAGTCGTCCCCACATCGTGCGAATCATCTCCGTCTCCTTTTCTTCGTATCCGTGTCTTGTTCGTAACCGGGGCGCCTCACCCGATCCCGAGCCGGAGCATGACGATCCCCGGGAAGATCGCGAACAGCACCGACAGCGGAAGGATCAGGAACACGAGCGGACACAGCAACGGGTAGTAACCTTTCTGCATGTCTTCCAAACCAGCCGCCAGCTACGCCCGAATCAGCGAGAAGGTCAGCACTCGGGACAAGGTGGCTGACCAACACGTACAGAACGAGGCCCACGCGGCTGCACGGGGCTATCGCATCGTGGCGCGCTACACCGACGACGGCATTAGTGCGCTGGGCCACAAGGAGCGCCCCGACTTCCAGCGCATGCTGGCCGACGCTGAGGCCGGTGCGTTCCAGGTGATCGTGGCCACCGAGGAAGAACGCCTTGCGCGCAACGTCGAAGAGAAGCTAGAGCTGCATGCCGCGTGCGAGGTAGCCGGTGTCGTGTGGGACACGGCGCGTGATGGGTACGTGGACCCGGCCACCGATAGCGGCGAGTTCATGTCCACGATCCGGGCTGCGATGGGCCGCATCGAGTCCAAGCGCAAGGCGCGACGGCAGCGTGCCGCCAGCGATGCCCGCGCGGCTGACGGCATGCCCACCGTGCGCCCTGGCTACGGCTACCGACGCAAGGATGGGCGAGACGTGGTCGTGGAGGCCGAAGCTGCGGTCATCCGCGAGGCTGCGCGCCGCGTGCTCGACGGCCACTCGCTGCGGAGCATTGCTACCGACTTCAACAATCGGGGTATCCCCTCGCCGCGCACCGGAGAGCAAGCACGCCAAGCTGAGCGCGAAGGGCTGGCACCGCCCGCGCCTATCCCCTGGCAGGGCGTCACGTTGCGGCAGATGATTCGCCGCCCATCGCTCGCTGGGATGCGCACGCACCGGGGCAAGGTTGTCGGCACGTTCAACCCCGAGCTGCACCCGGCAATCCTGGACGAGGACACGCACGCGCGCATCGAAGCGCTGCTGACCGACCCGAGCCGTGCGCAAGGTACGGGCGGACGCACGCCGGTTCATCTACTGTCGGGCTTGGCGCGGTGTGGCCGGTGTGATGGGACCGTGGACGATGCAGGGCAGCCGGTGGAGTGCGGCGGGAGGATGGTGCGCGCCCCCGGCCGGATGACCACTACCAAGTCAGGCGGGGCCAAGCGCCAGCCGCCCGCCTACGTCTGCGTGGAGTGCCACAAGGTGCGCCGCAAGCAGGGCGATGTGGATGAGTTCGTGACCGAGGTGATCCTGCGCCGTCTTGAGCAGCCGGATGCCGCACAGCTCTTCAGCCGGGGAGACGAGGGTGCCAGCAAGCAAGCCCGCGATGCTATCGAGGCGATCGATGCCAAGCTCGCCACGGCTGCCGACCAGTTCGCTGACGATGTGCTCACGGGCGACCAGCTACGGCGCATCACCGCGAGGCTGCGCAAGGAGCGGGCCGAGCACGAACGCACCATCGCTGAGTCCATGCCAGCGCGCGTGCCGGTGGACGTGGTGGGGCCACTTGCCCGCCAGACCTGGGCGGGGCTGCACATTGACAGCCGTAGGGCGGTCATCGAGGCGCTGGCCGTAGTGGTCATTGAGCCGCAAGGCAGCGGGCGCTCGTTCGACCCTGACCTGATCCGCATTGACTGGCGCTCGTAGCAGCGCGGAGCCACGCGCCGATCTGGGCGACCGTGTGGCCATCCCCCGACCCTAGGTAGCCGCCAGGCAGCCCCAGTCGGCCAGGCGGGCGCTGGCGTCGGTAGGGGTCGGGATTGGGGTGCCCAGCAGCAGATTGCCCCAAGAATTCTTTTCTCCGGTCAGGCCGACAAACCGCCGACTGCGGTCGAAATGCTCGCTAGGACGGGCTGCCGGGGGCATGGCAAGCTAGTGCCCATGACCGCTACTGTCAACCTCCTCTCCCACGGCACCCTCGTGTCCAGGTGGAACGACCGTAGGGGCGCATGGGTGCCGCTGCCAGGCTTCGAGACGAAGCTCGGTGAGGGCTACGACCTCATCTGGGGTCCGTCCGACACCGACCCTAATGGCGAGATTCACCGCCGGTTCAAGTTCCCCGGTGGCGCGGTCGTCACCGAGGCGCGGCTGCATGCCGAACTGGACAAGGCACGCGCCACCGGCAAGCCGAGCATCGACCTCGACTCGCTAAACTAACCTCATACTTGGCCCTCACGACCCGCTAGACGGGTAAGTCGGCTACTAACTGAAAAGCCCATTAGGACCCTCAGCGGGGCACCTTTCATCAGGCACGCGCCAATGGCGATCATGTGCCTTCCGCTGAAGAGGTCCCAATGGCCAAGTCACACCTACAGCGCCTTTCGTTGGAGAAGGCGCAAGCGTTCGCACCCGCTACGAAACCCGATCCTGAGCGCCGCACCAAAGCGTGGAGAGCGCTGAGCGAGGCGAAGATCGCCGACGCCATCGAGCGCAACCTGGCAGGGGCACCGCCCCTCACACCTGAGCAGATCAAGCGGCTCACGTCGCTGCTGCGCACTGGGGGCACGAAGTGAGCGCGCGCATCCCCGTCAACTACCCCGCCAAGCGGTCGTTGAGCGAGTCCGAGGCTGTCGCCGCGCTGAAGCACGGTCCCGACATCGCATGGTTCCGGCCGTGGGCCAAGGAGGGCGTCATCCTCGCCGGCGATGAGGTCCGGTACGCGCTTGTCCACGTCTTCCTGCCCGACGATGCGGACACCCTTCAGTACGACGTGCGCACCTTCCACGACGAAGAGGGCTTGCGCTGGGCGATGGAAGCGCTCTACAGCGAGCATCCGCGCTGCGGCGGCGAATGCGTGGGCCTGTTCTACGTGGTGCCCCAGAAGCCCATCCGCATGTTCGCCGTGTTGGAGGACGAGCTGGTGTCGCTCGCTACGGACCCCGACGCGCTCTACATCGTCAGCTTCGGAGAGGGCGAGGCGTCGCCGGTTGACGGAAACCGCCCCATTACGGAACACGGGGTGCAGCCGTGAGCGTGCCCGTGGGCGCTGCGCTGCGCCTTGCCCGCGCGGGGTGGCGCGTGGTGCCGCTGCACGGCAAGAAGCCGTTTCTCCCCGGCTGGATGGAAGCTGCCACGACCGACCGCGACACGATCCGGGGCTGGTGGGCCGAGCAGGACTACAACGTGGGCGCGGTGATCCCGCACAACCACGTCGTGATCGACATCGACCCCCACAATGGCGGCTCGCTGCGCGCGCTGGAAGAGGCAGCCGGGGTGAAGATGCCGCCCACGCTCTCGATCTACTCAGGCCGTGGGGGTGGCTCCGTCCACCTGCACTACCTGCGCCCGTTCCCGAAGACGACCAAGGTGCGCATGCCGACCGGCATCGACGTGCTCACGAACGCTCAGGTGGTCATGCCGCCGAGTATCCACCCCGACACCGGCAAGCCGTACAGATGGGGTGCCGAAGCGCCCGTCGCCCGGCTGCCGCTGGAGGTTGCTGCGCTGATCAAGCCGAGGCCGCACACCCCCCGACGAGCGGGCCAGGGCAAGGACGTCAGCGGGCTGGTCTCGTGGCTGCGGCGACAGCCCAAGGGCGAGCGTCACGACGCGCTCATGTTCTGCGCGCTGGTGCTACGCGACAACAACGCGCCCGAGCGCCACATCAGGAAGGTCATCGAGGCAGCCGTCGATCTGGGGTTCGCCCCGGAGGAAGCCCGCCGCGTCATCGAGTCAGTTAGGAAGAGCAACGCATGAGCACCCCCGCCAACCCCAAGGCCGCTCGCCGTAGGAAGCGCCCTGCACCGGGCGATGCCACGCCGATGTTCAAGCCCGCGAGCAAGAAGGCCAGCGGCTCGCTGTCCCCGGAGGAGAACGAGACGGCCGAGCACATGCGCGAGGGCTACGACTTCGAGACCGGCGTGAACACGCGGCTTCGGACGATGAGGGAAGCAGACGAGGCCAAGCGTCGATACGCGGAGGAAAAGGCCGGGGGTCTGGTGATCCCTAAGCCGACGCGGCTGGATCGGTTCCTACGTCGTGAGATTCCCGGTGAGAAGTACCTGATCGACGGGCTGCTGGTTACCGACGGGAACGCCATGCTGTCGGCCCCGCGCAAGTACGGCAAGACGACGATGATCGGCAACTTGTGCCGCTCGCTGGTAGACGGTGAGCCGTTCTTGGACCACTTCGAGGTCATGGAAACGCGGAAGGTAACCCTGCTCGACTTCGAGATGACCGAACGGCAGCTTCAGGACTGGCTGCGCGTGCAGGGCATTCAGCACCAGCGGAACCTCTCCGTGTGGCCTCTGCGCGGGCTGGCTGCCACGTTCAACATCCTTGACGACCGGACCCGCGACCGCTGGGCGCGCATGATCCAGGACACCGGGGCCGAAGTGCTCATCGTGGACCCGCTGCGGCCTGTCATTGACGCGCTCGGCATCAAGGAGGCCAACGAGGTCGGCCCGCTCCTACAGGCGTTCGCTGCGCTGAAGGTCGAGGCGGGCATCCGCGAGGGCTTCGTCGCTCACCACCACGGGCACGGGGCACAGCGCGCCGTTGGAGACAGCCGCCTGGAGACCTGGCCCGATGCCATGTGGAACGGCACGATGGAGGACCCCAACGACCCCGAGATGCCGCACTACTTCCAGGCTCTGGGGCGCGGTGTGTACGTGCCGCGCGGGGTGGTCGTGATGGATGACTTCCAGCGGCTGGAGTTCAGGACAGACGTCGCAGAAGAGAGCAAGTCGGTCATCTTTGATCGCCTCGTCGCGTGGCTTGAAGCGGCGCTCGCGGACGACGTGGCAGCCGTGAAGCGTGGCGAAGCCCTGAAGCACGCGCCGGGCGAGCGCAACACGGGGCAGATCGAGAAGTCCGGGCTGGTGGGCTTCGGCCCCAACGGGAAGTCGGCCGAGCCGTTGGCACAGGCCGTCAGAGCCGAGCGCGTGGCGCTGCGCGATGAAGGCAAGGGGAGGTCGAAGTGGTACTCGCTGCCCAAGCCCTAACTACCCCCACACCGCCAGTAGCACCACCACCACCCCGCCCTAAAGGTGCGGGGGGTGGGGGGTGGCTACCCGAGGGGCACTCAATCCGAACCACCACCCCCAGCCACCCCCTGCAAGAAGGAGAGCAAATCATGAGCAAGTCCACGCCCGAAGCAACCCCTGAGATCGTCATCAGCCACGGAGACGAAGTTCTGTTCCGACTGCGTGACGGTGCGAGGCCGCTTGAGGCCCAGACCACCGTTCGCGTCTCATACGAGCTGGGCGTCAACGTGATCCACATGGGCACGGTCGAGGGCATCGGCTACTACGACGGACCCGACGGAACCCCTGCGTTCGCTCTGGACGACGGCACCGTTATCGCGGTGGAGGACGTCGACTGGGAGTCGATGCACGTCAACCCGACAGCGGGCCTCATGACCTGACACCTACGCGGCTGTGTGGCCGAAGCGCCGAGTGCGCCTGTGGAAGTGCCCCGAGCACACCGCCCACGCCTTAGCGCGTGATTCCCCGGCTCTCTAGAACCGGCAACAACTACATCAACCAACTGAGAAGGGTAATCACTCTCATGTCAATCACCATCACCACCTTCCACCCCGTGCCGGTAGCCGAGGGCTGGCGCGTGGGTACGCACCTGCTCTCCAAGAGCGGCAAGCGCCTCAGCGCCATCTATCCAGTCGTCGGCTGGTCCGTAGAGGACGGCGAACCCCGGCCCGTCTACGCCCGATCTTCAGGCCTCGAGGTCATGGACGAGCACTTCGACTTCGATCCCGAACGCGGCACCGGCTTCGTCTACGCGCTACTCGCGCCTGGAGAGCACCCGGACGACGAGGAGGCGAAGGCCTACGTCGAGGCGTACATGGACGCCCTCATCGAGAAGACCCGCAAGGCGCGCACTGGCAAGGCCGCATCATGACCGGCACCGAGCACCCCGTACCCGCCGATCTGGCTGCGCTGCACGGGCGGACGGTCGAGGTCGAGCAGGTAGACGTCATCGCAGACAACGAGGGCATCCCCTCGTGGATCAAGGTCGAGCGCGAGCTGGCGGGCGTCGTCATCGTGCCCAGCTTGCTCCAACCCCCGGCTGCACCCGAGCGCCAGCCCATCCCCACCGCAACCACCCGAGAGAAGGCCACATCATGACCACGACAACCGACACCATCAACCCGTTCGCGCTGCTGTTCGCCCAGGGCAGCGCGGCGTCGCATCCCAGCCTCGCGGCTGCGTGGGAGCGTGTCAGCGCGCTGCTGGCCGAGAAGCCCTGCACCATCGACGGCCTGATCAAGACCACCGGGCTGAAGCGCCGCACCGTGAAGGGACTCATCTATCACGGGCGCAAGGCGGGCCTCGTGTGCGAAGTGGACACCCCGAGCCGCGAAGAGGTCACGCCGGACCTGACGCTGTTCCGCACGGTGCGCGCCTACCGACTGGCGGACGTGAAGCCCTCATGACACCCCCAGCGGTGCGCGCCGCGCCCGACGCCGACGCCGCATGGGCTGCGCTGGCCAAGGCGCTAGAGGACACCGAACCCCCGTGCGCTGGCGACGACCTGTTCACCGCCGACAGCCCCAGCAAGGACGACCAGGAGTTCATGAGAAACCTCTGCGCCATGTGCCCGCTGCTGGCCGAGTGCGCGTCATACGCGCTGGCAGCCAAGCCAGCAGCGGGCTACTGGGCCGGTCGCCGGTACGGCAAGCCCAGGGCCAAGCCCAAGACCACATCAACCACCGCCGACCGGACGGCATCCGGCACCCATCATCAGTAAGGAACACATCATGGCTAAGTCCACTCCGCTCAGCGTCCAGAACCAGCTCACCAGCCGCATTCACGGCTACCACGACACGGCAGCCAGCATCAAGAAGGCGTACTACGACAAGCGGCAGGTCATCGTCCAGGACGACCGCCTCAGTGACGTCGCCAAGACGGGCGACCTCGCCACCCTGGCGGCTGCTGCGGCCGAGCAGCTCAAGGCCACCTGGGTCGAGCAGGATGCCTACGTCGTCGGTCTCAAGTCCTCGTTGGAGAAGGAGCTGCGCGGCAACCAGCCCACGGATGCGAACTCGGTGCTGCTGCGCCGTGACGCCAGCGACCGGGCGCGCAAGATCGACAACGAGAAGGACGCGCTTGCCGCGCTGCAGGACGCGATCAACGACGGCGACGAGGTCATGGCGCACGCCATCGGCACCCGTGGCCGTTCCAACGGCTGGCTGAACGTCAGCGAGGCGTGGCAGGGTGCCTACCCCGAGACGGCTGGCATCGCTGAGGCGCTGTCGTACGTGGAGAGCGTGACCAGCGACGGCGCATACAACCTCGCGAACAGCATGGCCTACGCTCCCCCGGCTGCGTAGTCCACCAAGACGAGGCAAGGGGCTTTCCAACCTTTCACCCTTGCCCAAGCGCGGGCTTGAGTACCCCGCGCCCCAGACCCCCGGCAAGCCCACAAGGCACCGGGGGTCTTTGGGGTGCTTGGGGGTCGGCCCAGCCCTGCCGTTCGGCCCAGCGACCGTCTAGGCCCGAATGCGCCGACGACCTGCCGCCAGCCGTGCCGCGCTGCCAGCAGCAGCCCCACGACAGCCCCGCTCCCCGTGCTCAATCGCCGTCTTGCGAGAAGGCAGCCCTTCCGGCTAGCTTGCTCAGCGCAATCGAACATATATCCGAATCTGCACCCCGTTCCACAACACCGAAAGGTTCCACACCATGTCCCTACACCACATCATCACGGTGCCCCGCCAAGGCGGATACGCTGCCCGCTGCACCTACGAGGTAGACGGCACCGTGCATCTGTGCAACATCACATTCGGCGGGTTCCCCACGAGGACCGCTGCCCGCCAGGCGTGCGCCCAGGGCTGCTCCGAGGCGGTGACCGCGTGATGGGCGCGCTAGTTGAGCGCGTTGGCCAGCGGCACGGCTCCCTGGTGGTCCTGAGTCGTGCAGGCTCGAACGCCGACAAGCGGGCCACATGGAACTGTGAGTGCGACTGCGGGCGGCAAGTGGTGGTCAGCGGGAAGAGCCTGGCTACAGGCAACACGAAGTCCTGCGGCTGCCGGAAGGTCGCTGCCGCCAAGTCGCGCAAGGGCGAGCACCGCGTGGACACCCCCGGCTACCACGGAGCACATTCAAGAGTCCGCCGTGCGCTCGGCAAGGCGTCCGCGTTCATCTGCGTCGAATGCGGGGCACCTGCTCAGGAGTGGGCCTACGACCACGAAGACCCTGATGAGCTTGTGGGGGTAGACCGTGGTCGCCCGCTGCCCTACTCCGCAGACATCTACCACTACGTGCCGATGTGTACGGCATGTCATCATGCGTTCGACCGGACCGAGAAGGATCAGCAGCACGTGGGGGCCAGCGCATGACCGTCATGATTGGCTACCTGCGGGTGAGCACGTCCGAGCAAGCCAGCAGTGGGCTGGGGCTTGACGCGCAACGCGATGCGATCCAGCGCTACGCTAGCGCGCACGACTGGGACATCGTCTGGTACGAGGACGCTGGCATCAGCGCTAAGTCTCTGGATAGGCCTCAGCTACAGGAAGCCCTCGCACGGCTGAACACCAGTCCCAAGAAGCGCGACGTGGGGGGTCTCATAGTGGCCAAGCTCGACCGCCTGAGCCGTAGCGTTGCGGACTTCGCCCGCGTGCTGGAACTGGCCCGCTCACGCGGCTGGGCGCTCGTGGCTATCGACCTGGGAGTGGACACCAGCACCCCGACCGGCGAGCTTGTGGCCAACGTGATGATGTCGGTAGCCCAGTGGGAGCGCCGCGTGATCGGTGAGCGCACCAGCGCCGCGATGCAAGCCGCCAAGCGTCAGGGGCGGCACATGGGGCGCGTGTCGGCGCTGCCCCAGGAGACCGGCGACCGGCTGCTGGAGTTGCGCACCGCGCACACCCTGGCCGACACGGCTGCCGCGCTCAACGCCGAGGGCCACACCACGGCTACCGGGCTGCCCTGGACGATCAACGGCGTGGCCAAGGCCCAGCGGCGTCTCACCGCGCACCAGCAGACGGCAGCGCTCGCGGCCTGATACCGCCAGCACCGAGACCCCTGGGCACGTTCCTGGGGGTCTCTTGCTGCGCCGGGCGAGTTCCGGAAGGGGACCGTTCCCGACAGTGGGGCAGCCGTCAACACGCCCGGTTCTTGATGCCCTCTTGGATGCGCTCGTGAGGCGGAAGTAGCTTGCTCAGCGTTAGTACATACGTCCTAACCTCAGCCCCGCGAAAGGTTCCACATCATGGCCACCAAGCCCACCGCCCGCAAGTCCCTCAAGCCCGTTGAGACCACCGAGGCCGCTGCCTTCGACGAAGCCCTTGAGCCAATCGAAGCCGCTATCCAGGCCGTCGTCGACACCTTCGGCGTGTCAGTCAAGCGCAGCCGCCTCAAGGGCATCCGCGCGCTGGCCTATCAGGCTCTCGTTGAGTCCATCGAAGCCGGTGACCTGGAAGCGCTCACCCAGCGCGCTATCGGCAACGTCGGCAACCTGCCGTTCGGCTGGACCGTGGCAGCGCCCAAGCGTGCCCCGAAGCCCGAGCGCACCCCGGCAGCCGAGGAAGCCCCCGCCGAGAAGCCCGCTGCACCGGCTGCCAAGGCTCGCACGCGCACCGCGCCCAAGCCGACCAGTCAGACTAACGTCCAGAAGGCCGCTGCCACGCGCAAGCCCCGCGCCACCAAGGGCAGTACCGTCGCCACCAAGGAGGGCGTCGTCATCGCCGAGCAGCGCCACGTCAACGCGGCTGACGAGGCCAGCAAGTGATCGCCGCCATGCTTGACCCCGCGTTCAACGGCTTCGACCTGCTGGTGCTGCTGGCCTTCGGCGCGGTCGTCACTCGGCAGGTGGTGAAGCGATGACCGGTTGGCCTGACTACCTGCCACGCGGGCAGCACGTCGCGATGCCCCGTCGCCTCGGCTGGCGTCGGTTCGTCCTGGGCGTGCTGGGCGCTGGCGTCACGGTGTGCTTGCTCGGGGCTGCCGTGCTGCCTCCGCTGCTCAAGCCCGATACCCCGCCCCGGCTGGAGGTCGCTGCCGTGGCCGTAGCTGCACCCGTGCCGAGCCTGACGACTTCCGAGGTTGACATCGTGCGCACCACTGAGCCCTGATCCACCGTGTCGGTTTTGACGGGGTGGGACTCTGGTGTTGGTTCAGTGGTGGCCTTTGTGGGCGTGCGGGTGCTGCCAGCTGGTGCTCTGGCTCTTCCACTTCGGCTCCGGTCGCGCCCGTCATGGGCTGGGTGGTCAGGGCGTTGCCGTGCGTGGCGGGTCGGTCGCGGTCGCCCAGAGCAGCGCCCATGCTGGCGCCCAGGGCCAGTGCGTGGGCAGGTGCATCACGAGCCGCCGCCCTGTCGAGGCGAGTCTTGCGGGGGTGCTGATGATGGTGCGCTGTAGCGTCGCCATGCGTGCTCTGCCGAGGCCGGCGGCAGTGGCTGCGGCGCGAGAGAGGTTGTGAGCGATGACTGCGAGCTGGAGCCAGGCGTGGTTCGCGGTGAACTTCCCGGAGGGCAGATGAGCGAGTGGGCCGCTCTTGAGCTCGGCGATGACCTGCTCGATGATCGCGTGACCGCGGTGGAGCTTGTCCGCCTCGATCTGGTCGAGGTCGCTGTTGGTGATGAACGCGTGATACCGCCAGGTGTCGAACAGCGTCTCCTGCCCCTGCGCGGCGTTGACGTTCAGGCGCTTGACGCGGCGCACGATCAGCCGGCAGGCGATGTGCTCGTCTTTGGGTCGGGACACGAACGCGGTGAACGGAGCCTCGGCGACCTCGGCGTCGCTGATCCATTCGCCGGTGTCCTCGTCGCGGACCGCGTTCGTGTATTTGATCTTCGTCCATGCGTCTTCGCGGATGCCCGCGATCGCGGCCTGCACGGTGCGCCATTGCGGGATCGTGAACGAGTACCACGCCCCGCCTCGGGCCGCGGCGGTCACGTTCTCGTGGGTGCAGAACGCCGAGTCCGCCCGGGTCAGAACCCGCCGCCGCGGCATTGTCTCCCTCACCGTCGTCAGCGCGCGGGCGAGGTGGTGGGCGGCGTTGTCGCCGGAGCGGACGTTCCCGCGCCGCAGCGACGCCTCCGCGACCAGCGGGGCCGCGTCTTGCCCTGTGATCGTCACGACCAGTGCGTTCAGCCCGCGGACCCCGGAGTATCCGAACGCGGCGGCCTGCTTCTGGTAACCGTGGACCTCACGGATCGTGTCGTCCATGTCCACCAACACCAGCCCGCCCTCCGTCCCTGACAACGCGGGAACCTCGCCCAACAGGCGACGCAACAGAACCCGGTTAACCTTCCCGAACTGCAGGACGTGACCATGGGTGAACGAGCGCAGGAACGTGCCGATCGTCGACGGCGCCCGCACCTGCCCGAGCACCCGGGCCGTCGCCCCAGAGCGCAGCACGCCAAGATCGTCGATGCTGTCCGCCCCGGCGAGCATC
The DNA here is from genome assembly GCF_047602155.1 of Microbacterium sp. Taxonomy (GTDB): domain Bacteria; phylum Actinomycetota; class Actinomycetes; order Actinomycetales; family Microbacteriaceae; genus Microbacterium. Next base: position 3,036,831 of record NZ_JASGHZ010000001.1, read on the forward strand.
CCGCCGAGGATCGTGCGGACCTTGATCGCCACGCTCGCCGCCGGAAGCGTCGAGGACGCTTCGACCAGCTCGGTCAGGCCCGCTTTCTCGGCCAGCTCCAGCACCGGTACCAGGCCTGCGTGCGACACGAGGTTCCGGTCATCGAACACCGGAGCGATACCGTGAGATGCTTTCACTTACGAGATGTCCTTCCGGACTGCGGAACATTGATCTAGACAATCAACATTTTCCCAGACCAGAAGGACATTTCACTTCACGCCACGCGGTCCACAACCCAACCACCACGGTGGATCAGGGCTGAGAGCATCTACGCCAGCCAGCCGGGTGACAGCCTCCCCATCACCTACACGACGCCGCGCATCATGCAAGCGGGCACGGTGTACGTCCAGCTAACCGGCGTGCGCATCCGCCAGGAGGAGGTCACCCAGGGTCGCCAGGTGCTCAGGTTCGAGCTACTGGACGCGCTCACCGGCGATGTGCTGGGCACGGCTAACGTCACCCGCGAGGACGGCGTGGATGCCGCCCCTGCTGTGCTGGCCACGCTCACCGAGCCGAAGGCGACCTACCTGCGCGTGTCGGCTGAGGTACGCGGCGACGGCACTTGCGACGGCTGCGAGGCCGGGAGCTACAGCTACGACCGCCCGATCTGGCACCACTGGACAGCCCTGCTCCAGTACGACAAGGCGGGGTAACCCGACACAGAACGACCGTAGACGACCCTCTGGCGAGCGCTGGGGGGTCTTCTGCCGTGTGGGGTCGGGCCGTGGCTGCCGTTCGGCCCTGGCGTCTCTGGGCGGCTGCCCTACGCTGGATTGATGGACGACCTGGCACGGCAGCGAGAGCTACGGCAGCTTCGTGACGAGGTACTGAGCACGCCGAACTGTCCCGAGTGCCTACATCGCATGGAGCCTGCCACCGTGGATGACGTGCCCGTGTGGCGTTGCGCCAGGTGTGGGGCTACCCGGTCGGCCTAGATGCCCATCGCGGAGATGGTCAGTGTCGTCAGCCGCGCCCAGCCTGGCCCGCTCTGGTTGAGCACGTCGTTCACGTCCAGCCATTCGCGCGTCGTGGGTGACTCGCGCTTCACGATGGACATATCCGCGCGGTTCAGGTCGATGACGGTCCAGCAGTCCTGTGCGCCGTCGTTGCGGGCCTTCTGGTGCGACTTCTCCGCTTCGCCCACGCGGTTGTGAATGTTCGCGTAGTCGGAGCCGCCCTTGATCTCGATGGCAGCTTTGTAGACGAGCGACCCTTGCACGTCCTCGCGGATGACCACGTCTGGATCGGGGGCAAGCGCCAGCGTGACCTCGCGCCCGGAGTTGTTCACGACCGTGATGGACACGTCCGTCTCGGTGTACGGCTTGCCCTGTCCCTTGACGACAGCTTTCATCGCCTCGAAGACGCCCTTGGTGGCAGTCGCGCCGATCTGGCCGCGCCAAGACCCATCGGCTTGCGCACCGAGCGTCAGGAGCGGCAACTGGTCAACATCCTGGCGGAGCGACGCCTGCGGCAGCGCGTGCATGAGCACGCTCATCGCATCGTTCATCTCGGTGCAGAGGTCACCAATCGCGGGGTCTGCCGCTGGGGTGATTTCCTGGCGCTCTTCCATCGGCTTGAAGATGTTGAGGCCGCTCTTGGTCGTGTAGAACTGCTTCTGGCTGACACCGAGCAGCAGCCGATAGTAGGCCAGCGTGCCCGGAGCCAGCCGCAACAGCGACGGCACCGCGAACACTTCCTCGTCACGAACCCCGCTGCCCTGGATCGCCTGTAGGCCGGTCGCCGGTGTGTACGTCGTCATCTCTGAGCGGAGCACCGCTGCATCTACCTGCCTTGCGGCAGCGCGCACGGCGTCGTGCAGACCTGTCTGCCGTACCCGAGCCAGGAACGCGGCGACGTAGACCTGCTTGCCAGGCGGAGGGAAGTCATAGCGCGGCACGAACTTGACCTCTCTGCTCAGGCGTGGACTCCTTGAAGCCAGCATCAATCAGGCGCTCGCGGCTCATGTTGAGGTAGTCGGGGTTCAGCTCCACGCCACAGAATCGCCGGTTGAGCGCCCCAGCGGATAGCGCCGTCGTTCCCGAGCCGAGGAACGGGTCGAGCACAAGGTCGCCCGGCGTGCTGGTGATCTTGATGCACCTGTCAACTAGCTCAGTGGGGAACGTTGCGAAGTGGCCCGAGGCTGCCCTGTTGGCCCTTGTCTTGATGTCCCACACGCTGCGGAGCCGCCGACCGTTCGGCCCCTTCACGGCGTCCACGTCGTAGTGGTAGCGCTCCGACTTGGAGAAGAGGAACACCTGTTCATGCGCCCGAGTAGGCCGGTCGCGCACGCTCTCCGGCTGCGCATTGGGCTTGTGCCAGATCACCTCCGAGCGCAAGTACCAGCCCCGCTCCTGCAGGGCGAAGGCGATCCGCCAAGGCACGCCGATCAGGTCTTTGTCCTTCAGCCCTTCGGGCGTCGGCGGTCGCAGGCTCATCGCTCGCGCACGGTTCTTCTTGTCCGGCGCACGCCAGCCCCGGTTCCCCGACGTGTAGGAATCACCGATGTTCAGCCACAACGTGCCATCGTCGCGCAAGACCCGGAACACCTGATCGAACAGGTCAGCCAGGGAATCGATGTAGGCATAGACCGTCTCGTTGAGGCCTACCTGGCCCTCAATCCCGTAGTCACGTAGCGACCAGTACGGCGGCGACGTCACGACCGTCTGCGCCACCCCCTCCGGCATGTTGGACAGCACCGCAAGCGAGTCCCCAAGGATCAGCCCGTTCGACTTAGCAAGGTCGGCGTACTGCGCGCCAAGGCGGTGCTCACGAACGGAGAAGGTGGGGTGCTGGATGCGGACTGGCGACACGTCTCCTAGGTTAGGGGTGGGCCGTCTGGGCGGGCCAATCGCCACGCGGGCGACGCCGTAGCTCGACCGTCGCAGGGTGGGAACCCCATATTATGTGGCAGCAGCATGTAGATCTCCTTGCGGCCGGCCGCCTCGATGAGGGTGCGTTTGGCGTCTTCGCGGGCGTCGACGGCCTGCTGCTGCAGGACGTGCGCGAGCGGGGCACCGCGGTCCATGGCCGCCACGAGGTGCTCGATTGCGCGCGAGAGCGCCGGCACGTCGAGCCCCTTCGCCACCGCGAGCAGCGCGTCGGGCAGATTCGACCCGGTGCCGCTGGCGAGCACGGCGCCGCGCAGCTCCGCCGTCAGCACCCCCGACCCGACCTCGCCGACGCGGCGCAGCGCGTCACGGAGCCCCTCGCCCGCCGCCAGGCACAGGGCGAGGAATTCGAGCACCGTCGGCAACTCCTCCTCCACGCGCGTGGAGCGCCGCCGCGCCGCGGCCGACAGCCGGTAGTCGTACGCGACGATGGCGACCACCGCCAGCAGCGGCGGTAGCGCGACGGTCACCGGGCCGCCGCGCCCGGCGAGGGTGAGCGCCACGGCGAGCCCGCCGCCGACGGCGACCGCGATCAGCGCCCAGGCCAGCTGCCGGGCGCGGAAGCCGACGGCATCCTGCGTCCACGCCGCCTGCCGCAGCCGCTGTTCGAGAGCCCCGCCGCGGGGGCCTGCGGCCCACGCGAGCCAGCCGCCAGGCACGAGGCGTCGCACCCCGCGCAGCGACCACCCGGACGGCGATGCCAGCGGCGCGAGCGGGGTGAGCCCGAGCGGATCGGCGACGTCACGCAGATACGGCGCGATGCGGCGAGAGAGCGTCGGCGCCGACCAGCGCGGGATCCGCGCGGCGGTCAGGAGCACTCCCGACGCGAACGCGCCGCCGAGCACGGCGGCGAAGGCGGCGAGCGTGACGGGGCTCACCCGAACCACCGCCTCGGTTCGGGAAGCCGGCCCAGCAGCATCGTCAGCCGGTACGCGAGCACCGAGATGACGGCACCGACGATCACGACCACCACTCCAGCCGGCGTGCCGTACGCGGCGGCGCCCTCGGGGCGCATCGCCAGCAGGCCCAGCACGATCCACGGCGCGACGACGCCGACCACCGCGGCGCCGCGCACCCACGACTGGCGCGACTCGACCTCCGCGCGCAGCGTCGCGTCGGCGCGCACGGATGCCGACAGCGCGCGCAGCACCGAGGTCAGCTCGGTGCCGCCCACCTGCCGTGCCATCCGCAGCGTCTCGATGATGCGGTCGGCGACGGGGTCGGCGAGCGCCGCCTTCAGCCGGAGGGCACTGGAATCGAACTGGCCGGATGCCGCCATGTCCGCCGCGAACCTGCCGAAGGCGGGGCGCAGCGGCGGCGGCCCGCTGGTCGCGAGCGCCGAGACCGCGTCGGGGAGGGACACGCCCGCGCGCGCCGCCGAGATGAGCAGGTCGCAGACGTCGGACCACAGTCCGCGTCGCGATCTCCGCAGGCGCCGAGCCCGCGACCGCAGCCACGAGAACGGCGCCACGGCGCCGGCGACGGCAGCGACGAGCGCGACGGCCGGCAGCGTCGTGACCAGCCACGCGAGCGCACCGCTCATCGCCGCCACGACCCCGGCGATGAGCACGGGCCGGCCGACCGGTGCGTGGGCGTACCCCGCCTCGCGCAGCAGACGCCCCAACCCGCCGTCGGCACGGACCGTGGCCTCGCGCCGGCTGGTGCCGGCCTGTGGCCACAGCCACGGCGAGGCGACGAGCAGGACGCCCGCCGCCAGCACCGCACCCCACACGACGCTCATGCGTCATCGCCCCGGTACAGTTCCCGCGTCTCGACGACGCCTGCGACGACCCGACCCGTCGTCGCGAGGATCTGCTCGACGAACCGCCGTCCGTCGGCGCCGCGGCGGCAGTGCACGACGAGGTGCACGCCCGAGGCGATCGCCGGCACGACGAAAGCGGCATCGATGTTGCGCCCGGCCAGCAACGGCAGGGTCGCGAGTCGATGCAGCGCGTCGGCGGCCGAGTTCGCGTGGATCGTCGCCGCCCCCGGAACCCCGGTGTGCAGCGCCAGGAGCAGATCGAGCGCCTCGGCGTCGCGCACCTCCCCCACCACCAGCCGGTCGGGGCGCATGCGCAGCGCCTCTTTCACGAGCCGTCGCAGTTCCACCGCGCCGGTGCCTTCGAGGCTCGGCTGCCGCCCCTGCAGCGCGACGATGTCGGGCGCACGGACGGCGAGCTCGAACGTCTCCTCGACCGTGACGATGCGCTGCTCGGGCAGGCACGCGCCGATGAGCGCGGCGAGCATCGTCGTCTTGCCGGCGTGCGTCGCCCCCGACACGAGCACGTTGCGGCCGCCGGTCATCGCGCCGCGCAGCAGGCGTGCCGCGGTCGCCGGAAGCGAGCCCGCTGCGACGAGATCGTCGAGCGAGCGCCGCGCCGTGAGGAACTTGCGGATGTTGACGGCGTAGTGCGCGCGGGTGATGTCCGGGATCACGACGTGCAGGCGCGAGCCGTCCGGCAGCGACGCGTCGACGAACGGCTGGCTGAGGTCGACCCGGCGACCGGTGGCATGCAGCATCCGCTCCACGAGGTCGCGCACGAGTTCGTCGGTCAGCCGCAGCGCGACGCGCTCGCTGACCCCGTCGCGGGCGACGAAGATCGTCTCGGGATCGTTGATCCAGATCTCCTCGACCCGCGGATCGTCCAGCAGCACCTGCAGCGGGCCGTAGCCGGTGACCCGGGCGAGCACGTCGCGCACGCACGCCGCCTCGTCGTCGACGAACTCGAGCCCTCGGGCGAGCGCGTAGTCGTTGTGGCGGCGCACCTCGGCGAGCGCGACCTGCTCGGCCAGTCCGGGATGACGCAACGGGTCGGCCTGCTCCTCGCGCAGCCGATCGCGCACGCGCTGCGCGACGAGCACGGCGGGTGACCCGGCGGCGTCGGATGCCGGTGGCGCGTACGTGGAAGAGGGTGTCACATCCGGCATCCTGGCAACTTTGCGAAACCGCCGTGCAACTTATCCACAGCCCGGGTCGGCAACGGCCGCCGGATAGACTGAGCTTTCTCGCGGGAGTGGTGAAATCGGCAGACACGCAGGATTTAGGTTCCTGTGCCTTCGGGCGTGTGGGTTCAAGTCCCACCTTCCGCACAGCGACGCCGACTAGGGTTGCTTGCTCATCCGCCGACCATACAAAGACCGACGGGAACCCCGTGCATTCTCTGGCTCTCATCCCCTGGCTCGACCCCGAATACGTGATCGGCACCGCCGGACCGTGGGCGCTGCTGGTGGTCTGCTTCATCGTCTTCGCCGAGACGGGCCTGCTCGTCGGATTCCTGCTGCCGGGCGACACCCTGCTTGTCATCTCGGGTCTGCTGTCGCAATCGACGGCGACGGCGCCGCACGGCGTGTTCGGGATCAGCGTGTGGTGGGTGGCCCTTCTCATCGCCGTCTCCGCCTTTGTCGGCGGCGAGGTGGGCTACCTCATCGGGCACAAGGGGGGGCCGGCGGTCTTCGAGCGCAAGGAATCGGGCCTGTTCAGCCGCAAGAACGTCGAGCGCACCAACGCGTTCTTCGAACGGTACGGCGGGCTGACCGTCGTGCTCGCCCGGTTCGTGCCGATGGTCCGCACGTTCGCCCCCGTCGCGGCCGGCGTGGGACATATGCCGTGGCGGAGATATTCGCTCTACAACCTGGTCGGTGCCGTGCTGTGGGGCTTCGGACTGACGATGTTCGGCTACGCCATCGGCTTCATCCCGCCGGTCGCGTGGTTCGTGCAGGAGTACATCGACTACATCCTGCTCGCCGCCGTCAGCGGCACGGCGCTCATCACGGTGTGGCACTACTTCGCCGAACGCCGTAAGGTCCGCAGGGAGCTGGCGGCGGAGGCCGCCGGCACGACGGAGCCGACCGCCTGAGGGTTCATAACTCAGGCAGAATGCGCCCAGACGGCCCGAATCCGCGCCGACGGTGGCATTGAAGACGACGATCGCGGTGCCGCCGGTCGTCGACGACCTCGGCGCGGCGCGCGATCGGCGGAGTGGCTGAAGGTCATGCCCACCCGCACGCGGGCGTGGCCAGCGCGACTGACCTGTGTCAGGATGAGTGCTCATGCACCGCTACAACGGCCCACCTGATGTCTGACGCCATCGCATTGAGGAAGCGCGAAGACACGGCATGGACGCTGTGGGTCGTTCAGTCCTGCATCGCGATCTGCGCAGTCATCTATATCTGGATGCGAGCCCTCAGCATCCCGCATTGCGGTCTGGACTGCGACACCAAATTGCTACAGCAAGCGCTTGTCGCCTTTTTCTGGACGGCGCTGGGGCTGGCCGTACTCTCCGCCGCCCTTCTCGGAGTCGCGCGCTCAAGACTCTGGCTGTGGATGATTCCGGTCGTGGGTTTGGGGCTCACCGTGATCGCGGCCTTCGTCGCCAACTACGTCAGCGATATTGCGCTGCGGTTCATCTGACGCCGTCTCACTCGTGGGCGTCGTGGTCGCGGTGGCCAGCGGGTTCGAACTGGAACGTCGAGTGCTCGACGTCGAAGTGCTCCGACAGGCAGCGCTGCAGCCGGCGCAGCAGCGCCACCGAGCCGCCGGCGAGCACGTCGGCCTCGACGACGACGTGCGCCGTGAACACCGGCGCGCCGCGCGTCAGCTGCCACACGTGCACGTCGTGCACCTCGACGACCCCCGCCTCGCGGCGGATGTGGTCGCGAATCGCGCCCACCTCGGTGCCCCGCGGCGCCCGCTCCCCCAGTACCGAGAACACCTCGCGCAGCAGGCCAATGGCGCGCGGCACGATCATCGCCGCGATGACGAGGGAGGCGAGCGGGTCGGCCGGCATCCATCCGGTCGCCTGGATGACGAGGGCCGCGACGATGACGACGGCCGACCCGATGAAATCGCCGAGCACCTCGAGGTAGGCGCCGCGCACGTTGATGCTGCGCTTCTGCGCGGCGCTGAGCAGGTACATCGCGATGCCGTTCGCGAGCAGGCCGACGGCGGCGACGACGAGCATCAGCGTGCCGGCCACCTCGACCCCGGCGGGCTGCAGCAGGCGCTGCACCGCCTCGACCACGATCCACACCGAGAGCGCCAGGAGGATCACCGCGTTGATCAGCGCCCCGAACACCTCGGCGCGCTGGTACCCATAGGTGTTGCGATCGTCCGCCGGGCGCGCGGCGACCGTCGCGGCGATGAGCGCGATCACGAGCGCGGAGGCGTCGGCGAACATGTGTGCCGCGTCGGCCAGCAGCGCGAGCGACCCGCTGAGAGCGGCACCGACGATCTGCACGACCATGACGGTCGCGGTGAGGCACAGCGAGATCGCGAGCAACCTCCGATTGCTCGCGTCGCGGATACCGCCGGCCGGCGCATGATCGTGCACGCTTCGAGGCTATGCCCGCCAGCCGTCGCTACCGCGGCACGTGCCGCAGTCGGGAATGAAACCGATTCTCAGTCGCTCGTCGTCACACCTCTGACAGCAGCGGCACGAGGGCCGCGAACGCCCGGGCGCGGTGGGATGCCGCGTTCTTCTCCCCGGGCGACAGTTCGGCGGCGGTGCGGTCCTGCCCGTCGGGGAGGAAGATCGGGTCGTAGCCGAAGCCGCCGGCGCCGGATGCCGAGGTCGCGAGCCGGCCCGGCCAGATGCCCTCGACGACGTGCTCGGCGCCCTCGGGGGTCACGAGCGCGATGGTCGAGACGAACTGCGCGGTGCGGTGCGGGTCTGCGATGTCGGACAGCTGGTCGAGGAGCAGTGCGAGGTTGGCCCCGGCATCCTTGCGATGACCCGCCCAGTACGCCGAGAACACCCCGGGCGACCCGCCGAGCACATCGACGCAGATGCCGGAGTCGTCGGCGAGTGCCGGCAGGCCGGTGTGCGCGGCGGCCGCGCGCGCCTTGATCAGGGCGTTCGCGGCGAAGGTCACGCCGTCTTCCACCGGCTCCGGCCCGTCGTAGCCGACGACCTCCAGGTCGGGTCGGGTCGCCGCGACAATCGCGGCGAACTCCGCCACTTTGTGGGGGTTGTGAGTGGCCAGGACGATGCGGCGCGTCACCGTCCCAGCGCCTCCGCCTGCGCAGCCTTCAGGTCGGCGCATCCCGCGACACCCAGCTCCAGCAGCGCATCCAGCTCGCGCTTGTCGAACGGGGCGCCCTCGGCGGTGCCCTGCACCTCGACGAACAGTCCACGGCCGGTGACGACGAGGTTCATGTCGGTCTCGGCGCGCACGTCCTCGACATATGCCAGATCGAGCATGGGCTCGCCGTCGATGATCCCGACGGACACCGCCGCCACCGAATCGATGAGCACGGAGGCGTTTTTCGCGACGAGGCCCTTGGCCCGGCCCCACTCGATCGCGTCGGCCAGTGCCACGTAGGCGCCCGTGATCGCGGCGGTGCGCGTGCCGCCGTCGGCCTGCAGCACGTCGCAGTCGATGACGATCGTGTTCTCGCCCAGCGCCTTCGTGTCGACGACGGCACGCAGCGCGCGGCCGATCAGGCGCGAGATCTCGTGCGTGCGCCCGCCGATCTTGCCCTTCACGCTCTCGCGGTCGTTGCGCGAGTTCGTCGCGCGCGGCAGCATGGCGTACTCCGCCGTGACCCAGCCTTTGCCCTTGCCGGCGAGCCAGCGCGGCACGCCCCCGGTGAACGAGGCCGTGCACAGCACCTTGGTGCCCCCGAACGAGATGAGCGCGGAGCCCTCGGCGTGGGCGCTCCAGCCCCGCTCGATCGTGACGGGGCGCAGCTGGTCGACGCGGCGCCCGTCGGCGCGGACGGTGGTGGTCATGAGTGTCCCTTCGGAAGGTCGATCGCGCCCGTCTGGACGAGTCGCACGGCATCGACGCCGCGGCCCATGAGCCGGTCGGCGAGGTGGAGGAAGTCGTCGGCGGAGTCGCCGGTGGCCTCGTAGACGCGGGTGGGGGCGGCATCCGGCCCCGCCAGCAGCTCGCGCGAGACGAGCTGGCGGTAGACGTCCTTCGCCGTCTCGGTGTCGCTGCTGACGAGCGACACGTCCGGACCCATGACGTAGCTGATGGCGCCCTCGAGGAACGGATAGTGCGTGCAGCCGAGCACGAGCGTGTCGACGCCGGCATGGCGCAGCGGCGCGAGGTAGTCCTCTGCGACCGCCAGCACCTCGGGCGAGCCGGTCACGCCGGCCTCGACGAACTCGACGAAGCGCGGGCACGCCTGCGCGAACACGGCGAGGCTCTCGTTGACCCCGAGCATGTCCTGGTAGACACCCGACCCGATCGTGCCGGCCGTGCCGATGACGCCGATGCGCCCGTTGCGGGTCGTGGAGATCGCCGTGCGCACCGCCGGGCCGATCACCTCCACCACGGGAACGTCGTAGCGTTCGCGCGCGTCGCGGAGCATGGCCGCGGATGCCGTGTTGCACGCGATCACGAGCATCTTCACGCCCTCGTCGACGAGCGTGTCGAGCACCTCGAGGCTGTAACGGCGGACGTCCGCGATCGGCTTCGGGCCGTACGGCGAATGCGCCGTGTCGCCGACGTAGAGCACCGACTCGCGCGGCAGCAGTTGCGAGACGGCCCGCGCCACCGTGAGCCCGCCGACACCCGAGTCGAAGATCCCGATGGGCGCGTCATTCACGATCCCCCAGCCTACCCGCCGCGGATAGAGTGGCGACATGCACGAGTCCACCGCCCTGCTGACCGACCGGTACGAGCTGACGATGATCGACGCGGCACTGCGCGACGGGACCGCGGCCCGCCCGTGCGTGTTCGAGCTGTTCGGGCGGCGCCTGCCCGGCGCCCGCCGGTTCGGCGTCGTGGCCGGCACCGGCCGGCTGCTGCAGGCTCTACGCGAGTTCCGCTTCGGCGACGACGAGCTGCGTCACCTGCGCGACCACCGCATCGTCGACGCCGCGACGATCGACTTCCTCGCCGGCTACCGCTTCGGCGGCACGATCCGCGGATACCGCGAGGGCGAGCTGTACTTCCCGGGTTCGCCGATCCTCACCGTCGAGGGCACCTTCGCCGAGGCCGTCGTCCTGGAGACCCTCGCCCTGTCGATCCTCAACCACGACTCCGCCGTGGCCAACGCCGCCGCCCGGATGAGCATCGCCGCCGGAGACCGGCCCCTCGCCGAGATGGGCTCGCGCCGCGCGAGCGAGCGCTCGGCCGTCGCCGCCGCCCGCGCCGCGTACATCACCGGCTTCGACGCCACGAGCAACCTCGAGGCGGGGCGCACCTGGGGCATCCCGACGATGGGCACGGCGGCGCACGCGTGGACGCTGCTGCACGACACCGAGGAAGATGCCTTCCGCAGCCAGATCGAGGCCCTGGGCACCGGCACGACCCTCCTCGTCGACACCTACGACATCCGTACGGGCGTCGCCACCGCGATCCGCGTCGCCGGCACCGGCCTCGGCGGGGTGCGGATCGACTCGGGCGATCTGCCCACGATGGCCGCCGAGGTCCGCGCGCAGCTCGACGAACTCGGCGCGACGGGCACGAAGATCACGGTGACGAGCGACCTCGACGAGTTCGCCATCGCGGCCCTCGCGGCATCCCCCGTCGACTCCTACGGCGTCGGGACGTCGGTCGTCACCGGCTCGGGCGCCCCGACCGCCGGCATGGTCTACAAGCTCGTCGCGCGGCAGGATGCCGCCGGTGCGTGGATCGCCGTCGCCAAGGCCTCGACCGACAAGGGGTCGAAGGGCGGACGCAAGGCGGCGTTCCGCACGCTCGACCACGGCACCGCGACGAGCGAACTGATCGCCGTGTCCGATGGCTTCGAGCACGTCGCGACGGCCGCCGACCACCCCGACGCGCGGGCGCTGCAGGTCACGCTCGTCGAGCACGGCGAACCGGATGCCGCCTTCGAGGGCCCCGTCGGCGTCACCGCCGCGCGGGAGCATCACGCCCGCGTGCGGGAGGAGTTGCCGGTGCGCGCGCTTGCGCTGAGCCGCTCGGAGCCGGCGATCCCGACCGTGTTCGTCGACGCGTGACGACCGGCCCGGGTCAGCCCATCAGGCCTTCGTAGATCTCCTTGCACGTCGGGCAGATCGGGAACTTCTCCGGGTCGCGCCCCGGCGTCCACTTCTTGCCGCACAGCGCCCGGACCGGCTTGCCGGTGATCGCCGACTCGAGGATCTGGTTCTTCTTCACGTAGTGCGAGAACCGCTCGTGATCGCCCGGTTCGAGATTCTCGTTGCGCAGCAGCTCTTCGAGCTCGCGGTCAAGGGTCAGCGTCCCGCCCTGGTCGGGCGCGTCCAGTGGGCTGCTCATGGTCACCGAGTGTAGCCCCGGACGTACGGCCTCAGGTCGATTCGGCGAACTCCATGAGCCGGCCGCCGCTGCGGTCGAACACCGCACCGCCGATGACGACGCCGACCGCCAGCACGACGACGCCGATGCCGAGACCGCCCCACATCGCCGCCCACGCCCACTGCGTCTCGTCGGCAAGACTCAGCCATGCCCACCACAGTGCGGGCGCGCTCAGGGCGACGGCGCCGATCAGCACGACCGCCTGCGCGAGGCCGCCCCCGGTGCGTTGCGGCTGCTGGAAGGGGCTCTCGCCCGGTCGCGATACCGGGTAGGGCGCGGCCACCGACATGATCGACGACAGCCCGAGGCCGCACAGGAACAGCGCCGCGCAGGCACCGATCATGGCGGGCATGATCGCCCACCGGCCATGCAGCGACACGGTCACCGGGATCGTGATCGCGAGCAGCAGCGTGCCGATCGCGACGACGGGCACGAGACGTCCCGCGCGATCGGCGGTGCCGCGCACGGCGCTCGCGAGGTGCATCCACAGCGCGTTCGAGTCGTAAGCGAGGTCGTTGTGCGCGATCCAGCCGAGGAACAGCGCCATCAGCGGCGCGGGGATCAGGGCAGCCGTGCCGACGTGCACTCCGACGAAGAGGAGGGGTACCACGACGATGACGGCGGCCACCGGGATGATCGCGACGTTCACGAGATAGCGCGGATCGCGCAGCCAGTACACCAGGCTGCGCGCGGCGATGCCGCCGGCCGGCGTCCCGCCCGTGATGTCGAACCAGCCGAGACCACGACGTTCGCGGGCCGTGCCCGGGCGCTCGGTCGTGGTCAGGAGACGTTCGACCAGCCAGCGCCAGAGCACCGTCAGTCCTCCGACGGTCAGCACCGCGACCACGAGCGGGCCGATCATCGTTCCGCGCAGCGCGGCGCCCGGCAGCGCCCAGGCCGCGCCGAACGGCGTCACCGCGAGCACCTCGACGGCCTGAGCCAGCGCCGACGGCACCGCGCCGCCCCACTCCAGCGAGACGAAGAAGATCGCGACGGGAACCACGACGACGACCACCGCGACGAGGAAGACGCCGGTCAGCTCGCGCGAGCGCCGGTCGCGCAGGGCGAGACTGCCGAGCGCCAGCGCGACCTTCGCGAGGAGGAGGCAGGTCAGCACCCCCAGCACCACCGACAGCAGCGTGACACCGAGCGACACGCCGTGCGCCCTCCAGAGCACGACGAGGCAGACGCCGACGGCGAGCAGCCCCAGCACCGGAACGCTGACGACGCTGGCCAGCAGCACCGACCAGGCCGTCGCCCGGGTCGACGCGCCGAACACCGCGAAGCGACGCGGGTCGAGCTGATCGGCCACTCCGCCCACGATCGCCGTGACGAAGAATCCGAGCGTCAACGCCGCGCATGCCACCGTCGTCACCGTGAAGGCGACGTCGAGCGCCGCGCCGCGCAGCCGGAGCACCCCGACGCACACGATCGCGACGGCCGCGACCAGCACGACGAACCCGAGAACGGTCCGCACGACACGGCGCCGATCGCCGCGCAGCGCCCCCAGCAGCAGGTCGAGCCTCAGCCGGAGAATGTGTGCAACCACTCCAGGCCCTCCACGTCGCTGATGCCGCCGACCAGCTCGACGAAGCGCTGCTCCAACGTCAGCTCGCCGCGCACCTCGTCGACCGTGCCGGCGGCGAGCACCTGCCCCGCCACGATGACGGCAACACCGCTGCAGACCCGCTCGACGAGATCCATGCCGTGGCTGGAGAGGACGACGGTGCCGCCGTGGGCGACGTAGGCGGAGAGGATGTCGAGGATCACGGCCGACGAGACGGGGTCGACGGACTCGAACGGCTCGTCGAGCACGAGAACGCGCGGCGAGTGGATCATGGCGCCGGCGAGCATGATCTTCTTCGTCATGCCGGCCGAGTAGTCCGAGACGGGGCGTCCGAGGGCGCCCTGGAGGTCGAACGCACGCGCCAGATCGGCGGTACGCGTCTCGACGACCGACGACCGCAGGCCGCGCAGCACCCCGTAGTAGTGCAGCAGCTGCCTGCCGGTGAGGCGATCGAACGTGCGCAGCCGGTCGGGCAGGACGCCCATCTGGCGCTTGGCCCGTGTCGAGTCGGTCGCCAGGTCGACGCCGGCGACCTGGATCGAGCCGGCGTCGGCGCGCAGCAGCCCGGCGATCATCGACAGGGTCGTGGTCTTGCCCGCGCCGTTGGGCCCGACGATCCCGTAGAAGGTTCCCGCCGGAATCGTGAGGTCGATCGTGTCGACCGCGCGGGTCTGACCGAACGCCTTCGTCACTGCGCGCAGACGCACCGCCGGCACCGAGCCGTCCGCGTCCACGGCGACGAGGACGTCGTAATCCCGGGATGCCGCCTCCTCGACCGCGGCGACGGGCTCCGGCTCCGCGACAGGCTCCGGCTCCGCGACAGGCTCGGGTTCCCGTTCCACGACCGGTTCCGGTTCCGTGTGCACGATGGCTTCCGGTTCCGGTTCCCCGACCGGCGCAGGTTCTGGCTCCGGCTCCGGCTCCGGCTCCGGCTCCGGTTCTGGCTCAGGTTCTGGTTCTGGCTCCGCGACGGGTTCCGGCTCCGCGACGGGCTCGGGCTCCGCGACCTCGGGCTCCGCAATGACCACCGGCTCGGCGACCGCGTCCGGCTCCGCAACGACCTCGGCATCCGTCGCGACCTCGGTGTGCGCGGCCGCCTCGAACAGCGCGGCCGCCTCGGCGGCAGACAGCGCCGGCGGCGGCGGCGCGGCCACCGGCTTCTTGCGCGGGGCACGGCGCGGCCTCGGCTGCTTCGGCTTGGCGGGGGGCTTCGCGGGCGGGGCGGGCTCGATCGCGGCATCCGTGGTCTGAGCGGCGAACCCGGCGGCCGCCTCCGCCGCCGCGACGGGCGGCAAGGGCGGAAGCTCGCGCACGACGGCACCGTCTTCGGGCGTCGGGGCGGTCGCAGTCACCCGACCAACCTAGCAAGCCTGACGGGCAGCGCGACCGGGTTCACCCCGGCTTCACCCCGGTTTTACCCTGACAATCCGGTGAGCCCAATTGTCACGAATCGACAACGGCGACGGGTCTTCCTGCGCCCTCACAGGTAGCTTCGCTACCATTGCTGCGGCACGAAGGAGTGTCCGCACGTCGAACTGACAGTGAACACCTTCCTCCAGGAGCATCTTTTGACCCTTCAGACCGTCATCCTTGCAGCCGGCATGGGCTCGCGTCTCGGACGCGCTCTCCCCAAGCCCCTCACCGAGCTGAACGACGGCCGCACCATCATGCGCCAGCAGCACGACAACATCCGTGCCGCCTTCGGCGGCGACGCGCGGATCACCACCGTCGTGGGCTACCGCGCCGAGACCATCATCGAGGCCTTCCCCGACGTCGACTACGTGCACAACGAGCGCTACGACCAGACGAACACCTCGAAGAGCCTGCTGCGCGCCCTGAAGGCGACCGGCCGCGCCGGCGTGCTGTGGATGAACGGCGACGTCGTGTTCGACCCCCGCGTGCTCGGCCGCGCGATCGAGTTCATCGCGCGCGACCAGTCGTTCGTCGCCGTCAACACCTCGAAGGTCAGCGACGAAGAGGTCAAGTACACCGTCACCGCCGAGGGCTTCATCAAAGAGCTGTCGAAGACGGTGCGCGGCGGCATCGGCGAGGCTGTGGGCATCAATTACATCTCCAGCCGCGACAAGCGCGCGTTCATCGCACAGCTGGGTCGCGTCGACGACCAGGACTACTTCGAACGCGGCCTGGAGCTCGCGATCGCCGAGAACGGCGTCCTGCTCGAGCCGCTCGATATCTCCGACCTGTACGCCGTCGAGGTCGACTTCGCCGAAGACCTCGAGCGCGCCAACCAGTTCGTCTGAACCCGGCCCGGCGCCCAGCGCTCCTCCAGGGCGTGAGCATAGGATCGAGCCGTCATGGCCAAGGTCCACCGCATCCACTCGCTCCCCGACGACGCGCCCTGGGACGGCGGCCTACCGCCGGAGGGCTCCGCTGAGCACCCGCGCACCATCCGCATGCTCGATCGCGTGCTGGCCGTGCAGCGGCCGGTGGTCGTGGCGCATCTGCGCAGCATCCGGCTGCGGCATCCCGATGCCACCACCTCCGAGATCGTCCGGATGCTCGAGCGGCGCTATCTCGCCGCCGTCACGACCGGCGGTGCGGCCGTCGGCGCGACGGCGGTCGTGCCGGGCATCGGCACCGGCGTCACCCTCGCCCTCTCGGGCGTCGAGACGGTCGGATTCCTCGACGCGACGGCGCTGTTCGCGCAGTCGCTCGCGGAGCTGCACGGCATCCGGGTCGACAACCCCGATCGCGCCCGTGCGCTCGTGCTCACCCTGATGCTCGGCCAAGAGGGCGTCGACCTCGTCGCGCAGCTGGGTCGCCAGGCGGTCGGCAAGGGTGGCACGCGCTCGGCGTACTGGGGCGAGCTCATCACGAAGTCGCTCCCCCGGGCTGCGGTCGGGCCGCTCGTCGACCGCCTCAAGACGAGCTTCATCCACCAGTTCGCCGCGAAGGGCAGCGCGTCGGTCATCGGCAAGGCGCTCCCGTTCGGCATCGGCGCCGCCGTCGGCGGCACCGGAAACCATCTGCTCGGCCGCCGCGTCGTCGTCGGCTCACGGCGGGCGTTCGGAGTGGCGCCGGCGATCTACCCGGCCGAGCTCGAGCCCAAGCCCGGAGCGACCCGCCTGGAGACCGCGGCGGCCGGTCGTATCCGACGTGCCGGATCGATGCTGACGACCGGAGGCCGCAAGGCGACGGATGCCGTCGGCACCGCGATCGCGCAGGCGACCCCGCGGCGGCGGCCACGTGACGTCGACTCCCCGATCGCGCAGCCGCCCACCGCCCCGCCCGGTGCCCCCGTCGCGGAGTGACCAGTGGCGCCGGCTCGCCGCCGGGCCCGGTTCGGTCGCGGCATCCTGCGGGTCACACACGCCGACACCCACGCTTCGCCGCGACCGAACCAACGCGGCGTGAACCACCCCCGGTTCCGTCGCGGCAATCCGCGGGTCACACACGCCGACACCCACGCTTCGCCGCGACCGAACCAACGCGGCGTGAACCACCCCCGGTTCCGTCGCGGCAATCCGCGGGTCACAGACGCCGACACCCACGTTTCGCCGCGACCGAACCAACGCGGCGCTCTTCCTGCACAGGTCGGCGTCGCGGCGGAGTTTCCACAGTTGTGCCGCCGCGGGGTGATTCTCGGGCTACGCGCGTCGGAGGCTGCGTCTACCGTCACCGTCATGCTTCGCGCCTCGAAGCCCGTCGCTCCCGCCCGTGCCGCATCCCGTGGGAGGCCGATCGATCCGACGAGGTCCATCCGTCGGCGCGCAACGGGAGCGGCGAGCCGGCCAATTTCGTGCGCGTGTTCCGCTCCGACGGGGCGTCGGAGCACTGGGACAGTTGCTTCCCGGCGAGCAGGTGTCGCTCTGCCTCTGCGACACCGACACCGACGCGGTGGTCGTGACTATCGCGTGGTACCGCTGGCTCACGGATGAGGAGTACTGCTGGCGGTTCGTCGTCTGAGCGCGCGGTGACGAGGTGGTCGATGCCCGAGGTGCGCTCGTTCCAGCCTTGCGAGCAATCGATCCGAGATCGAGGTGACTGTTCGCCTGCCTCGACAGAGCGCAGAGAAGGTGCTTGCCCTTCTCGACGCAGAACAGACCACAGGCGCGATCGTCGCCACCTCGAAGCAAGAGTTCACGACGACTGAAGCCGCGAAACTCCTTGGCATCGCTGATCCTCGCGAAGGCGTGCGAAAAGCAGGGCCGATCGACCGAAAGCGGCTCTTCAGAGCGGTCTCAGGCGGTTTCACCCTGCTTTTGGCACGCGCAACGGGGCAGCCGCGGTTCCCGTTCCCAGACGTCCGCAAAGGTTCTCGGCATCGTCGAGCGCACGACGGGCCTTGGGGTGGCTTCGCTTGTGCGCTCGGTCGTCGTGTGAGCGCGAGAATGGACGTATGGGAATCTTCCAGAGCCGCCCCGAAGAGCCGACCGAGTGGGCCGGGCTGCCGTCGGAGCCGTGGGAACCGCGTTCGCCGTCGGAGGTGCTCCCGCCGCCGGTGGACGACCTCGGCGTGCTCGGGGCCGCCGGCGTCGCCGTATCGGTGCCGATCGAGCTGCACCTCGACGAGGTCGCGGACGGTGCCGCCCCGCAGACCGACGACGACGCATCGGCGTGATCGGCGGGCGCTAGGCTCGACGCGTGACACCCGTGCTCATCGCTCTGCTGCTCGTGAACGCGGCCTTCAACGCCCTCGTCTGGCCGCAGTTCTCCCGCCGGATCGCGAAAGACCCGCGGGCCCGCGACGCGGACGGAAAGCCCACTCGATTCCTGATCGTGCACGCCGTCCTCATCGGTGCCGCGCTCGCGCTGGCACTCGCCTCGCTCATCGCCGCGGTGGCCGCGCTCGCCGCCTGACCGCACCACCCGAAACCGCACCACGTCGACCAATGGACAGCACCCTCGCACTCCTGACGCAGTGGATGCCGCGCCAGCGCTGGTTCACCTCGGGAGAGAGCGCGCCGCGGCCGCGGATCCTCGCCGATCGGATGCTGCCCGCCTCCGACCCGAACGCGCGGGTGCGCCTGCTCGTCATCGCCGACGACGCCCGCACGCCCGCCATCGTCTACCAGGTCCCCGTCGTGCGGCGCCCTCGCTCAGCCACGACGGCGACGGCATCCGGGGTGATCGGGGCGATGGATGCCGTCGACGTTCTCGTCGACGGCCCGCACGATCCCGCCTACACGGACGCGCTCTGGCGCTCCCTCGCCGACGCCCCGAGCGGCGCCCCGCCCGCGGCACCACCCGACACTCCGCCCGCGGCATCGCCCGGCGCGGCCGCCGAAGTCCTCGCCGGCGAGCAGTCGAACACCTCGATCATCTTCCGCCCTCCAGGCGCCGCGCCCGTCATCTGCAAGGTGTTCCGCCAGGTGAACCCCGGACTGAACCCCGACATCGAGTTGCAGACGGCCCTGGCAGGCGCCGGGTCCCGCCACGTCCCGGCCGTCATCGGACGGCTCGACGGCGAGTGGTCGGATCCGGGCGATGCGGCGACGACCATCGCCGGTTCGCTCGCCTTCGCCCAGGAGTTCCTCCCCGGCGTCGAAGACGCCTGGCGCGTCGCCCTGCGCGCCGCCGCCGGCCAGGCGGACTTCGCCGAACCCGCCGAAGCCCTCGGCCGCGCGACCGCCGACGTGCACCGCGACCTCGCTCGCCTGTTCCCCACCCTCGCCGCCGACGGCGCCGCACACGCCGCCATCACCGGCGCCTGGCGACGACGACTCGCGACCGCCGTCGCCGAGGTGCCGAGCCTGGCCCGCCATCGCGAGGCCATCGAGCGCCGCTACGTCGCCGCGGCGTCGCGCCCGTGGCCGGCGTTGCAGCGCGTTCACGGCGACTACCACCTCGGTCAGGTGCTGCAGACCCCGGGGCGCGGCTGGATCATCCTCGACTTCGAGGGCGAGCCGATGCGGCCGATCGCGGAACGTCGGGCGCCCGACCTGGCCCTGCGGGACATCGCCGGCATGCTGCGATCGTTCGACTACGTCGCGGGGTCGCTCGCGCGAGACCGCCCGGCGGATGCCGCCGCCGCAGACGCGTGGGCGCATTCCGCCCGCGCCGCATTCCTGCGCGGCTACGCGGATGCCGCCGGCATCGACGACGCGGACGATCCGCTGCGGGACGCGCTGGAGCTCGACAAGGCCGTCTACGAGGCGATCTACGAGACGCGCCACCGCCCGGACTGGGTGGCGATTCCGCTCCGGGCGATCGAACGGCTCGTCACGCGCTGACCCCGCCGATTCACTCGTCGTCGAGTTCGGCCTCGTCCTCGCCCTCCTCGTCGGCGAGGGATCGCGTGTGCCACTGCTGCCATCGGTTCATCAGTTCGCCGATCGCCGCCTCGAATCGCGCCGAAGCGGCGCCCGGGGCGGTGTCGCCGAAGTAGTGCCGGACCCAGCCCTCCAGTCGCGTGACGGCATCCGGATCGGCGAGAACCCGGGCGACCTCGTCGACGATGCGGCCCGCGGAGGCGGCATCCAGCCACTCCGCGTCGGAGAGGTACCCGTGGGTGTCGACCACGGCCGCCTCATCGACGGGACGCGTCACCATGAGGGGCTTGTCGGCCGCCAGCCGGTCGTAAACCATCGCGGAGATGTCCACGACGGCGACGTCGGCCGCGGCAAGCTGCCAGCCGAGGTCGGGCCCCTCGTCGTAGACATGCCGCGCGGAGGGATCGGCGGCGTTGGCGGCCGCGATCGCGGCGATGATCCGGGCGTTGGCGGCACCGTACTCGGCATCCACGACACCCGACCGGGGATGGGGGCGATAGATCAGCCGATGGTCGGCCGAGGCGAGCACGGCCGCCGCCAGCGCCTCGCCGTGGGTGCGGATCGACCCGTAGTGCGCCGACGGCCGGTCGCCCTCCCACGTCGGGGCGTACAGCACGACCGTGCGGTCGTCGGGCGGGTACGGCAGCTCTCCCGAGTAGTGGTCGGCCTGCGGCCGGCCGATCGGGATCGTCCGCGCGTCGAGGTCGTAGTCCCACAGCACCCGGCCCAGGCGCTCGCGGGCGGCGTCGCCGGCGATCAGGGCGTAGTCGTACGCCTTGAACTGGTTGGTCGTCATGTACATCTTGTCGGACTCGCCGTGGTTGATGAACACGTGCCAGCGACGCCCGTATCGGAACATCTGGAAGTTGCGCGTGTTCTGGTTCGCGTACAGCACGACCCGCAGGTCCTGCGTCGCCACGTAGCGCTCGAGGTCGCGCACCGTCGGCACGAACGCGACGGGGAGGGCGCCGTCGTCGAGGATGCTGCGGGCACCCGTCGCGGTGCGGGCGAGCACGACGACCGGCCACCGCGACGCGATCCGCTGCAGCGGCTTGTACCACTGCCGCACCTGGTACATGTTGACCTCGCCGTCGGCGAAGTACACCGCGACCCGGAAGTGCTGGCGCGGATGCGGAGCCTGGCGCGCGAGCCGCGCGCGGACGTCGCGCACCGCGATGCGGTTGTGCAGCGCCTTGCGCAGCAGCGCCCGTGCCTTGCGCACGTCCGAAACGATTCCCACGACTCCAGCCTAAAGCGATGCGCGCGGCCACCGCCGCGACGGCGCGCGTGACATGATCGACGGGTGCATGACGACCAGGCCCGCCACCGGGACGCCCCCGTCCCTCCGGCCGGCTCGGGTGTCAGCTTCGTCATGCCGGTGCTCAACGAGGAGGGGTACCTCGAGCACGCCGTGCGCAGCGTCCTCGGGCAGGAGGTCGACGGGCCGGTCGAGGTGATCCTGGCGCTCGGACCCTCCTCCGACCGCACCGACGAGATCGCACGGCGGCTCGCCGCGGCAGACCCCCGCATCCGCCTGATCGCGAACCCCGCCGCCGACATCCCGATCGGCCTCAACCTCGCCATCCGTGCGGCGATCCATCCCACGATCGTGCGGGTCGATGCGCATTCCGAGCTCGAGCCGGGCTACACGACACGGGGGCTCGCGACCCTCGCCCGCGTCCGCGCGGCGAACGTCGGCGGAGTGATGCGCGCCGACGGTCGCACTCCCTTCCAGCGCGCCGTCGCGCGCGCCTACAACTCGCCCGTCGGCCTCGGGGGCGGGGCGTATCACTCCGGCGCCACGGAGGGGCCGGCCGAATCCGCGTATCTGGGTGTCATGCGCCGCGGAGTGCTCGACGAGGTCGGGATGTTCGACGAGTCGATCCGGCGCGGCGAGGACTGGGAGCTGAATCTGCGCATCCGGCGCGCCGGGTACCGCGTCTGGTTCGACCCCGGTCTGTCGGTGACCTACTGGCCGCGCGAGCGGTGGTCGCGCCTGGCCCGCCAGTTCCGGTCCACGGGAACCTGGCGCGGCGAGCTCGTGCGGCGCTACGGCCGGCGCAACTCGCTGCGCTTCTTCGCCCCGCCGGCCCTGGCCGTCGTCGCGGTGCTCGCGGTCGTCGTCGGCGCCCTGCAGGCGTTCGGTGTGCTCTCCGGCGTCGCGGGGCTGGCGGCATCCGTCGTCTACCTGCCGCTGATCGCCTACGTCGCGCTGCTGGTCGCCTACGCGCTCACCCCCGGCGCAGGGCCGGGCGCCCGCGAGCGGCTGTGGACTCTCGTCGTCCTGCCGACGATGCACCTCGCCTGGGGCGCCGGGTTTCTCCTGGGTGCCGCGCGCGGCGCGCGGGAGAACGTCGACACGTCCCGGCTCGACCGCAACACGCCGCTGCCGTAGCGACCCGTCAGCGGTCGACGAACCCCTGATCGAGGATGCGGGCGACCACGCGCTCGGCGGCGTGTCCGTCGTCCCGGGCGTTGAAGCGGCTGCGCCACAGGGCGTAGCGCTCGGCGTACCGGGCCGCCGCCTGCGGATCGTTCACGGCCGCGGTGAGCTCCTCCTGCGTCGCGACGAAGGGGCCGGGGCGCACTCGGCCAGGTCGAAGTAGAACCCGCGCAGCTCGCCCCGGTAGTGCTCGACGTCGGGGGCGAAGAAGTAGATCGGCTTGCCGGTGGCGGTGTAGTCGAACATCACCGACGAGTAGTCGGTGACGAGCGCGTCCGCGACCAGCAGCAGGTCGGAGATGTCGGGGTACGTCGTGACGTCGATCACCCGCGCGCCGCGCGCGTCGGTGCCGGTGGGCAGCGTCCGGGAGTGCCCCCGCACCAGCACGACGGAATCGGTGTCGCGGGCGAGCCGCTCGGCATCGAGGAAGTCGACGATGTCGTCGCGGTCGTCACGCCAGGTCGGCGCGTACAGCAGCACCCGCGCCCGCGCGTCGATGCCCAGCGCCGCGCGGGTTCCGGCACCGCCGCCACCGTCGTCAGCGACGAGCACGTCGTTGCGCGGGTAGCCCTCGACCCACACCGGGCGGCGCAGGAAGGCATATGCCTTGCGCAGAATACGCTCCGACGAGGGGTTCTGGGCGAGCAGCACGTCCCACCGCCTGCTCTCGCGCACGACGGCCACGGCCCGGCGCGGGTCGAAGCCCGGACGGTGCAGCGCGAGGCGCTTGAGGGGCGTGCCGTGCCAGGTCTGCAGCACGACCTGGCCGGTTCTGCGGGAGTAGCGCCGGCGCAGCCAATCGTTGACCACGAGCAGCCGCGCGGCGCCGCGGGCGCGCCACCACTGCGGGCTCCCCTCGACCACGGCGACGGCGCCGTCCGGCACCTGCACCGACAGGTCGACGACGCTCCAGTACCGGGTCACGCCAGGAGCGACGCGGGCCAGCTCACGGTCGATCGCGCGCGGGTTGCAGCTCGCGTTGCGTCCGTAGAAGCTCTCGAAGAACACGGCGTTCTCGAGCCCCTGCGGCCGGGTCGCGTAGCGACGCTCGAGCGCATCCTGCCCCTCCCCGGAGTCGTAGGCGGGATGGATCGGCGGGCGCACGGTGAGCACGCCACCTGCCAGCCGCGCCCGCAGCGCCGAGGTCAGCGTGTCCGGCACGGCCTCGGGCACCGGCACCTCGGCGCCGTCGGCACCCACGACGCGCAGCCGGTAGTCGCCGCTCGGCAGCGGCAGCACCGGCCCGCCCCAGCGCGATGCCTCCAGCGCGAGCTGCGCCGTCCACGTCGCGCCGTCGCCGTCCGCATGCGTCCTCAGGGGATGCGCGCTCAGTGCGGCACGGCGACCGATCAGCTCGACCGTCTCCGGCAGGTCGCCGGTGCCCCGCAGGACGAGCACCGCCGCACGCCGGGCATCGGGTTCGGCGCCGGCGTGGTCCTCGTCGGCCGCACAGATCCGCGCGGTGATCGTCATGACACCCTCCCCGCCGCGAGTGCGGCCCGTATGGCACGGTACACGCGTTCCGTGTTGCGTCCGTCGGCGAACGCGTGGACGCGCGCGCCGAGGCGCCGCATCCGGTCGGCCGCGCGCTCGCGCTCCCCGGCATCCGTCAGCACGAGGCGCACCCGGGCGGCGGCCTCGTTCCAGTCTGCGGCGACATCGTCCCCGGCGACGTCGGCATAGGTGCCGTAGAACCCGCGAGTGCGCGCATAGTCACCCAGGTCGGGCGCGAGGAACACGGTCGGGACGGGAACGAGGGACGCGTCGAACACCATCGACGAGTAGTCGGTGACGAGCACGTCGACAGCGCTCAGCAGCGGCGTGGCGTCGGCGACGACGTCGCTGCCCAGCATCCGGATGCGCTCCCCCGCCACCGGCAGATAGTCCCCGGCGCCGAGCGGGTGCGAGCGGATCAGCAGGACGGCATCCGTCTCGGTCATCAGCTCCTGCAGCCGCCCTCGCTGCGCCGCGGTCGGCACGGCCGGATCGGGCGCTCCGTCGCGCCAGGTCGGGGCGTAGAGGACGACGCGGGTGGCCGCTGCGAGCGGGCCGACGAGGCTCTCCAGGCGCGCGCGGGCGGCCGCGCGGCGATCATCCGGCGCCCCCTGCGACAGGACGTCGACGCGCGGCTCCCCCGTCACCGGGACGCGGGCGCCCGGCAGGCCGAAGGCCGACTCCAGCCTGCCGCGCACGAGATGGGATGCCGCCGGCAGCACGCGGATGCGGCTCTGCGTGCGCCGGTACAGCACCGCCAGCATCCGCGACACCGGGCCGCGCAGGACCGGCACGGGGCTCTGGGTCGTCACCGCCGAATCGAGGCCGATGCGCTTGAGCGGGATGCCGTGCCACAACTGCACGATCACGCCGCCGGTCGCGGCGTAGCGGTTCACGTCGCCGAAGCCGTGCGTCACGACGATGACGGCGGCGCGCGCGGTGAGCCAGAAGCCGCGGAGGGATTCCTTGCGCACCCACGGGATGCCGCGCTCCTGCGCTTCGGCCTCGTCGCGCACCGACCCGGTGAGCCAGACGGCGTGCTCGCCCCGGGCGGCGGCGTGCTGCCACAGCGCCCACGCGCCGTCGGCGAGCCCGACGGCGCAGCCGAACACCCACAGCTCACGGGTGCGCGGGATGACGAGCGTCGCGAGCCGCCCGGCGAGATACCGCGGCGTGCGCAGGAGCTTCCCGGCGTTGCCGGCGCCGAACGAGAAGGACGCCACCCCGCGAGCCTATCGCGGGGTGGCGTCCTGGGCTGCGGATGAGCTACTGGGCCGTCAGCTCGCCCAGCGTGACCTCGGCCGACTTCGTCTCGCCGTCTCGCACGTACACGATGGTCGCGGTGCTGCCCGCGGCGAGCGCCCGCACCTGAGCGGTCAGGTCGGTGGCGTCGGTGACCGGGAAGTCGTTGAACGAGGTCACGACGTCACCGGCCTTCAGCCCGGCCTTCTCGGCGGCGCCGCCGCTGCTGACCGACGAGATGTAGGCGCCGGCGAGCGTCGCGCCCTCCTGGCTCGCGGCATCCTGGACCATCGCACCGAGCAGGCCGTGCGTGGCCTCGCCGTTCTTGATGAGCTCGCCGGTCACCCGCTCGACGATGTTCGAGGGGATCGAGAAGCCGACGCCGATCGAACCCGAGCTGCTCGAGCTGGAGCTGCTGGCCGTCGCGATCGCGACGTTGATGCCGATGAGATCGCCATCGCCGTTGACCAGCGCGCCGCCGGAGTTTCCCGGGTTGATGGCCGCATCGGTCTGGATCACGGCGATCGAGATCGTGCTCGTCGTGGTGGACTGCTGCTCCCCCTGCCCGAAGTCGAACTGGAAGGGCGACTCGTCGCTCTGATCCTGCGAGTCCTGGTCTTCGTCCTCGCCCTCGGGGGCGGCCGACGAGGCGATCTGAATGGAGCGGTTGAGAGCGCTCACGATGCCCGTCGTGACGGTATTCGAGAGCCCCAGGGGGGCGCCGACGGCGACGGTCTGGTCGCCGACGTTCAGCTTCGACGAGTCGCCGAACTCGATCGGCGTCAGGTCCGAGGCGCCCTCGAGCTTGATGACGGCGAGATCGTACGTCGGGTCGGTGCCCACGACCGTCGCCTGATACACCTTGCCGTTGGAGTCGGTCACGGTGATGGTCGCGTTGCCGGTCTCGCCGTCGAGCGTGACGACGTGCGTGTTGGTGGCGACGTAGCCGTCTGCGCTGAGGATGACCCCCGAACCGGTGCCGCCCGACGAACCCGACGTCGCCGAGATCGTCACGACGCTCGGGACGACCTTCGCGGCGATGGCGGTGGTCTGGTTGACCGAATCGGTGTTGTTCACCGTCACGGTCGACGAACCCGACGTGACCACCGTCTGCGGCTGCGCGAAGAACGACGCGCCGGCGGCGGCGCTGCCGAGGCCCGCGGCACCGCCGACGAGGGCAGCCGCGACCATGATGCCGACGATCTTGCCCGCACCGACCTTCGCCGCGCTGGACGAGGCGGCAGGGGCCGCGACCGATCCGGTGACAGGCCCCGCCGGCGCGGCGCCGAACGTGCCGTAGGCCGCCGTCGGCTGTCCGTAGGCAGACCCGGCGGAGCCGGGGGTCGCAGCGGATGCCGGCTGGCCGTAGAGCGGCGCCGTCGGGGCGTTCGGCGCACCCTGTGCGCTCGGCGTGGAGGAGACGGGGGGCACCGGCGGCGTCGGCGCGCTGGGAGCGACGTACGGCGCCTGCGCGGCGTACGGCGCCGACGGCTGCTCGACAGTCGGCTGCGCCGCAGCGGGCTCCACCGGTGTCGGGGCCGGCAGCGGCGGGCGCGGCGGAATGATCTGATCGCCCGCGGCTGACTCCGCGTCAGAGCCGGCGGGGGTGTTCTCACTCATCGGTGCTTCTTTCTTCCTGACTACTGTTGCGAAGCTGACGTCGTGAAATGGTCTGTTCACGAGGTCGTCCTCAGGATGTCCCGCGATTCTGTGCGTTCCTTGTGTCTCCACCGTATCGGCCCTATGGATGTAGTCAGACGGGGATGTAGCCTGGGCCCGATGCAAGACATTCCCGGAGCATGGCGTCGCACGGCGCGCGGTGCCGGACTGCTCCCGCCCGAGACCTCCACCGGCGCTGCCGGCATCCCCGCACCGACGATCTTCGCCGAGATGACCGCACTCGCCGTGCGCACGGGCGCCATCAACCTCGGCCAGGGGTTCCCCGACGAAGACGGGCCCGCCGAGGTGCTCGAGGCGGCGCGCAGGGCCATCGCCGACGGCGCGAATCAGTACGCGCCGGGGCGCGGGGTGCCCGTGCTGCGGGAGGCGATCGCCGCCCATCAGCGGCGGTTCTACGGGCTCACGCCCGATCCCGCGCGAGAGGTGCTCGTGACCGCGGGGGCGACCGAGGCGCTGGCGGCCACCCTCCTGGCCCTGATCGACTCTCCGGAGGACGAGGTCGTCGTCTTCGAGCCCTACTACGACTCCTACGCCGCGTGCGTCGCGCTGGCGGGAGCGAAGCTCGTGACGGTGCCGCTGCGGTGGCCGCACTTCCAGCCCGATCAGGGCGAGCTCGAGCGCGCGGTCACCGACCGCACCCGCATCATCCTCGTCAACGACCCGCACAATCCGACCGGCGCGGTCTTCTCCGCCGCCGTCCGCGAGCAGGTCGTGCGCCTCGCACACCGGCACGATGCCTGGATCGTCACCGACGAGGTCTACGAGCACCTCGTCTTCGACGAGCCGCACGTGCCGATCGCGACGATCCCCGGCGCCGCCGAGCGCACCCTCACGATCTCGTCGGCCGGGAAGACGTTCTCCACCACCGGCTGGAAGATCGGCTGGATCACCGGTCCCGCCGCGCTCATCGACGCCGTGCTCGCGGTCAAGCAGTTCCTGACCTATGTCAACGGCACGCCGTTCCAGTCGGCGATCGCGGTCGGGCTCGGGCTGCCCGATGCGTTCTTCGGCGGCATCGCCGCGACGCTGCGTGCCAAGCGCGACCTGCTGGGCGCGGGGCTCGCGGCGGCGGGCCTGGACGTATCGGTCGCCGCGGGTTCGTACTTCACCGTCGCCGACGCGGCCACGCTGATGGACGAGGGGACGGATGCCGGCGACTTCTGCCGCGCCCTGCCCGAGCGATCGGGGGTCGTGGCGATTCCCCTCACCGCGTTCGTCTCCCCCGGCCATCGCGCCGATTACGCGACGCTCGTGCGCTTCGCCGCGTGCAAGCGCACCGACGTCATCGCCGAGGCGAGCCGCCGGCTCAGTTCGGCGTGACGCGGAACCGGCGCAGCCGCAGCGCCGGGTTGGCGGCGCGCACCCGGGCGATGGTCGCGGCATCCGCGAACCCCACCGCGACGTCACTGCCGGTTCCGACCCCGGCCACGTCGACGCCCTGCGGGTCGACGACGACGGATGCCCCCACCCCGAGCGGCGGCGGATGGTCGGCGCCGGCGACGTAGTACGTGTTCTCGATGGCGCGCGCGTGCAGCAGCGTGCGCCAGTGGAACTCCTTGAGCGGACCGCGCACCCACTCCGCGGCGACGAGCACGACGTCGGCCCCCGCGTCGGCGAGCACGCGCGCGACCTCGGGGAAGCGCAGGTCGTAGCAGGTCATGAGCCCGACGGTCAGCCCGCCGACGTCGAAGGTCTGCGGGGCCTCGATCTCGCCCGGCTCCACCCAGTCGGACTCGCGCTGGCCGAACGCGTCGTACAGGTGCAGTTTGCGGTAGGCGGCGAGCACGCGCTCGGCACTTGCGGCGACGACCGTATTGCGCACCCGCGTCCCGGTCGCCCGCTCGACGAGGCCCGCGACGACGACGACGCCGTGACGCCCGGCGATCGCCCGGATGCCGGCGACGAAAGGCCCGTCCAGATCCTCCGCGTGGGCGGCCAGCGTCTGGTCGAACGGATCGACGAAGTAGCTGGAGTACTCGGGGAACAGCACGACCGCAGCCCCCCGCGCGGCGGCGCGTGCGGCGAGCGCGTCCATCGCGGCGAGGTTGGCGGCGGCATCCGCCGTCGGGGCGAACTGGGCGACGGCGATGCCCACGGCATCCGGGGTCATTGGCGTTCCTTCCTGCGCAGGCCGAGGGCAACGGCGCCTTCGCTCATGCCGTCCATCCTCCCCCGCCGCGGGCCGCGGCGGCAATGTGAGCGCATCGATGCCGCACGCGCCACCCTCGCCAAACCCGTGCTAGGCTTGCTTCTTGTGCCGCGGGGTGGAGCAGCTCGGTAGCTCGCTGGGCTCATAACCCAGAGGTCGCAGGTTCAAATCCTGTCCCCGCAACAAAGAGAAGGCCCGGAATCGCTGAGATTCCGGGCCTTCTGCCTGCACCCCCACTACCGCCGCCCGGCCACTGCCGCCGCCGCCGCGAAAAACGGAAAAACCGCCAAAAACGGACGCCTGGTGCCCCCAGCATCCGTTTTTCGCGACATTTCCGTTTTTCGCCGCGGTGCTCGCCGCAGCGGATGCCGCGAACCGGCGCCCCGGGGGACGCCGAGACCCGGGCCTACTGCCCGCTGAGGCTGAGCAGCGTGTCCAGCGCGGCCGTCAGACGCGCATCGGCCTCACCGTACGCGGTCCAGTCACCGGCCTCCATGGCGGCCTGACGGTCGAGCATCGCCTGCTTCGCATCCTGCAGCGCCGCCTGGAAGGCGACGTCGATGCCGGTGCCGCCGTCGGTGCCGCCCTCACCGGACTCGGTCGGGCTGGGCGACGGGGTCGAGGTGCCGCCGTCGCCAGTGTTGGCACCGGAGTCGCCGCCGAACAGGGCGTCGAGCGCTTCCTGCAGCGTGTCTTCGAAGGCCACCTCGTCTCCGAACGCGACGAGGATCTTCCGCAGCGTCGGCAGCTTCGTACCGCTGGAGGCCTGCACGAACACCGGTTGCACGTAGAGCAGGCCGCCGCCGACCGGCAGCGTCAGCAGGTTGCCGTTGAGCACCTCCGACTGCCCCTGTTTGAGGAGGTTGATCTGCGACGAGATCGCCTGATCGGAGTTGAACGTGTTCTGCACCTGCCCGGGACCGGGCACGCTCACGTCGGCGCTGATCTCCAGCATCCGCAGTTTTCCGTAGCCCTCCGCCTTCACCCCGGCCTCGTCGCCGGCGTTGGAGTCGACGGCGAGGTATCCCATCAGGACGTTCCGCGCGCCATCGCCCTCCGAGGCCGGGATGAACGACGTGAACATCGAGAAGGTCGGGGCGTCCTGCCCGGGCATCTGCATCGTCAGGTAGTACGGCGGCTGCAGCGTGCCGTCGTCCTGCACCGGGTCGTTCGGGGTCTTCCAGGCGTTGTCGCGGCGGAAGAACGACGCGGCGTCGTCGACGTGGTACGTGCCGAGCATCGCGCGCTGCACCTTGAACAGGTCGGTCGGGTACCGCACGTGGCTCATGAGGTCGCCGCTCATGTCGCTGATGGACTTGAGCGTCGACGGGTACACCTTCTGCCACGCCTGCAGCAGCGGGTCGGTCTCGTCCCACGCGTACAGCGTCACCGTGCCGTCGTACGCATCGACGGTGGCCTTGACCGAGTTGCGGATGTAGTTGACGTCGTCGAGGGCGACCCGCGGCGTCACGTTCGTCGTGTCGCTGAGCGCGTCGCTCAGACTCACGATCGACGAGTACGGATAGTTGGCGCTCAGCGTGTAGCCGTCGACGATCCAGACGATGCGGCCGTCGACGACCGACGGGTACGGGTCGTTGTCGAGCTCGAGGTACGGCGCGACCTTCTGCACCCGCGTGATCGGGTCGCGGTCGTACAGGATCTGGGAGTCCTGGTTGATCGCGTCGGAGAACAGGATGTCGGTGGACTGGAACTTCAGCGAGTAGATGAGGCGGTGAAACAGCGACCCGACCTCGGGACCGCCGTCGCCGGCGAACGTGGTCTTCGTCTGCGCTGCGCCATCGGTGCCGCGCGGGTAGTCCAGCTCGATGTCGGCGTCTCCCCCGCCCACGATCGAGTACGTGGGCGAGGACTCGCCGAAGTACACCCGCGGCTCGTACTCGGTCTCGTCGGTGAGCGCCCCCGCGGTCGGGATGCCGCGCTCCAGGAACACCGGATTGCCGTCGGTCGTGCGATCGTTGCCCTTCGCGGCGACGATGCCGTAGCCGTGCGTGTAGACGAGGGTCGTGGCGTACCACGAGCTGGCCGCCGCCCCCAACTGCTGCAGGTTCAGCTCGCGCACCGAGACGACGGCATCCTGCGACTGTCCGTCCAACTGGTAGCGGTCGACGTCGAGCGGGTCGGTGAACTGGTAGTACGAGCGGTACTGCTCGAGCTGGCGCACCGTGGGCGAGATGATCGCGGGGTCCATGATGCGGATGGATGCCGTGGTCTCGGCGTCGGCACGCAGCTGCCCCGACTCGGCGTCGGTGACGGCCTTGAAGTCGATCTTCTCCAGCCCGTCGATGCCGTACGCCTGCTGCGTCGCGTCGATGTTGCGCTGATAGAACGGGCTCTCCAGGGTCTCTTGGTTGGGTCGCACCGACACGTTGAACAGCAGCCAGGGATACGCGACCCCGACCACGAGCGCCGACACGATCAGCAGGCCCACGCCGATCAGGGGGAAGCGCCAGCGGCCGATGACGGCCGTGACGAAAAACAGCAGCGCGACGATCGTCGCAGCGATCGCCAGGATCGTGAGACCCGGGATGACGGCGTACACGTCGACGTAGCTCGCGCCCGTGATGCGGTCGCCGGTCTGCGTCAGCGTCTTGTACCGGTCGAGCCACAGGCTCGCCGCCTGCACGACCAGGTAGATCCCCGCGATCACCGCGAGCTGGATGCGGGCCGCCTTCGAGATGCGCAGCTCGCGCTGACCGATGCGCACCGAGCCGTAGAGGTAGGCCACGAGCGCCGACACGCCCAGGCACACCAGCAGGACGGCCGACGCGAACCCGAGCAGGGTGGAGAAGAAGGGCACCGAGAACAGGTAGAAACCGGTATCCATCTGGAACTGCGGGTCGACCTGTCCCGTGTCGACGCGGTTCAGCCACAGCCAGACCGTCTCCCACTGCGCCGACGAGGCGAACCCGGCGAAGAAGCCGAAGAAGACGGGGATGCCCCACATCGCCAGGCGCCGCAGCGGCTCGACGACCTCCTGGTAGTGGTCCAGCTGCGAGCTCAGCCGCGCATAGACGGGGCGCAGCCGGTACGCGAGCTGGATCGCGACGAACACCGGGATCGCCATGGCGAGGAACCCGGTGGCGAACATGATCACCCGCGCGGTCCACTGCGTCCACAGCACGGTGGAAAAGCCCAGCTGATCGAACCACAGCCAGTCGGCGTAGAGGCTCGCGAAGACGAAGAACCCCACGACGATCACGGCGATCACGGCGAGCGTGATCGCGGCGGCGCGGCGGAAGGGTGAGGGCGTGGCCTGATTCGGCACGGAGGTCGTGGTCACCCCTCCATCCTAGGCGGGCTCGTGCGCGCCGTTCGCGGCGTTTTCCGGCACCCGGCCTACGTGCACGTGGGCAGCGCGTCGAGGTCGCCGCCCTCGCGGATGGCCTGCAGCACGGCGAGCGCGTCGTCGAGGGTCGACACCGAGAACACCCGCAGCCCGGCCGGGATGTGCCCGACGACCTCGTCGCAGTTGGACGCGGGGGCGAGGAACCACTCCGCGCCGGCGCCGACCGCGCCGTACATCTTCTGCCGGATGCCGCCGATCGCCCCGACCGTGCCCGACGAGTCGATCGTGCCGGTGCCGGCGACCTGCTCGCCGCCGTTGAGTTCGCCGTCCGTGAGGGTGTCGATGATGCCGAGCGCGAACATCATGCCGGCGCTCGGGCCGCCGACGTTGTCGAGCTGGATCGTCACCTCGATCGGGAAGTCGTAGTCGTGCAGCGTCGAGACGCCGATGAGCCACGTCGCCTCGCCGTCGACCTCGGTCTGTTTGGGGGTGACGGTCTCGGTGAGGGTCGTGCCGTCCCGTTCGATCGTGAGCTCGACGGGAGCGCCATCGCCGGCGTTGATGATGGCGCGCAGCTCGTCGGTCTGGGTGATCGGCTGGCCGTTCGCCGCGCGGATGATGTCGTCGGGCTGGAGGATCCCCTGCGCCGCGGAATCGTCGGTGAGGGAGTACACGCGGACCATCGCGCCCACGTCGTACCCGAGTTCGCGCAGAGCCGCGGCGGTCGCCTCCTTCTGCGAATCGACCATCATCACCGCGCTCTCCTGGTTGCGCTGCTCGGTGGTCTGCCCCTCCGGGAACACGTCGTCGATGGGCAGCACCGCCTTCGACGG
Organism: Microbacterium sp.; assembly: GCF_047602155.1. Classification (GTDB taxonomy): domain Bacteria; phylum Actinomycetota; class Actinomycetes; order Actinomycetales; family Microbacteriaceae; genus Microbacterium. The sequence continues at coordinate 3,069,940 of NZ_JASGHZ010000001.1, forward strand.
GTCGAACCAGGCCATCGCCAGCTCGAACCACGAGGGGGTCCGCTCGCGATCGCCGACCACCTGCACCGTGAGCAGATCGAGGGCGCCGGCGGTGGGGAAGGTCTCGGCACCGGACACGGAGATCAGCGGCACCTCCTCTCCCGCCGAGGTCGTCGTCGAACCGAGGGTGTTGAAGACCGGCCCGGGCCGCTGGATGACGAACGACGTCGGCAGCACCGTGAGCACGAGCAGGGCCACCAGGGCGATCGACAGCGCCCACAGCCCCGCCACGAACGGCTGCGGACGGGGGCGGCGGCGCGCGGGCACGATCGTCGTGCTCTCGTCGAACAGTGCCACGGTGGACCTTCCCGGCCGATCGTTCGCGATCGGCGTACACGCGACATCCGGGGATGCGGGCCGAACCGGCCGCGCGGGGAAGTCGTGCCACTAGCGTAGAACGGGACGTGATCCGCCTGCTGAAAGGCGCCTGACATGGCTGACGACGATTTCCCGAACGACTTTCCGGACGGCCTCCCCGGTGGCTCCGGCGAGGAGTTCCAGGAGATGCTGCGAAACCTCCTCGGTGGCGGCGGGCTCGACCCGGCGCAGCTCGAGGCGCTGTCGCAGTTGGGCGTGGACCCCGCGATGGTGCGCCAGCTCATGGCGCAGCTGCAGACGGCGTTCACCGCCGCCGGCGACGACGGCATCGACTGGAGCTCTGCCCAGACGCAGGCGCTGCACCTGGCCAACAAGGACGGCCTGGGCATCTCCTCCGGCGAGCGGCAGGAGTTCGACCAGGCGTTCGCCCTCGCGACGCTGTGGCTGAGCGAGGCGACGACGATCTCCGACCTGGCCGGCCCGCCGCAGGCGATCACCCGCGGGCAGTGGGTGGAGCAGACCCTTCCGGTGTGGCAGGAGCTCGCCGAGCCGGTCGCCGGCTCCATCGCGGGGGCGCTCACGGCGGCCATCGACGAGCAGGTGCCCGACGACATGAAGCAGATCGTCGCCCAGGCGGGTGCGTTCATGCGCCGTGTGGGCGGCTCGCTGTTCGCGGCGCAGCTGGGCGGAGTGATCGGGCGGCTGTCGCTGGAGGTCGTCTCCGGCGGTGATGTCGGCATCCCGATCATGCCCGACGGCGTCGCCGCGATCCTGCCGCAGAACTTCGACGACTTCGGCCGCGATCTCGACGTCACCGGCGACCAGCTGGCGCTGTACCTCGGCACCCGCGAGCTCGCGCACGCCCGGCTGTTCCGGCACGCGCGGTGGCTGCGCCTGCACGTGATCTCGCAGGTGACGCAGTTCGCCCGCGGCATCCGGGTCGACACCCAGGCCCTCGAAGACCTGGCCTCGCGCCTGGACCCGACCTCGCCCGACGAACTGCGGCAGGCGATCGAGTCGGGGGCGCTGCTGCCGCAGCGCACCGAGACGCAGGAGGCCGCGCTGAAGAACCTGGAGAACCTTCTCGCCACGATCGAGGGCTGGGTCGACGTCGTCACCGCCGACGCGACCTCGCGCCTGCCCGCCGCCGCGAAGATCGCCGAGGCCGTCCGCCGTCGCCGCGCGGTCGGCGGCCCCGCCGAGCAGGCGATGTCGTCGCTGGTCGGTCTGGAGCTGCGCCCGCGACGCCTGCGCGAGGCGGCGGCGATGTGGCGCGCCGTGACGGATGCCGTCGGCGTTGCGGCGCGGGACAGCCTGTGGGACTACCCCGATCTCATGCCCACCGCCGACGACATCGACGATCCGCAGGCGCTCATCGCGAGGCTGCAGGCGCGTGTGCGCGGCGACGAGCCCGTGCGCGACGCGTTCGACGAGGCGCTGGACGAACTGCTCGCGCAGGCCGCCGAGGACGACGACGGGTCCACTCCCAACGACCCCCGCCCCGTCTGAGCGGGACGGCGCGTCGAGACCTCCTCCACAGGGGGCCGTTTCCGGCCGGAGCGCACTCGACCTGTGGAAAACCGCCACGACGGGCTCCGGGCACGGGCACAATCGGGGCATGCTCCAACTGGCTCCCTCACATCCGCCGCTGTGGCGCACGGCATCCAGCCTGCAGCTGGGCACCGACCCCGCCGTGCACGTCGACGACGTGCGCCGCTGGCAGGAGCGGCTGCTCGATGCGCTGCACGACGGCATCCCCGACGCCATGCTCGTGCCGCTCGCCCGCAGCCTCGGCGCGCGCGAGCACGAGGCGGAGCGGTTCGCGGGGCAGATCCGCACGGCACTGAGCGCCGGGGCGCCGTCGCCCCTCGCGGTGCAGGTCGAGGTGCCCGGCGCGCTCGGCTACGCCGAATCGCAGGCCGCTTCGGCCGGGCTGAGCGCCGCGCGGCTCGCACCGGCACCGCTGACCCGGTGGGTGCAGGACGACCCCGACCCTGCCCTGCCGATGATCGTCGTCGCGCACCAGCTGCTCGAACCGCGGCGGATCGCACGACTCATCGCCGCCGACATCGTGCACCTCCCGATCGAGGTGTCGGGCGATCGCGTGCGGGTCGGCCCCCTCGTCGTTCCGGGCCGCACCGGCTGCCTCGCGTGCCGGCACGCGCACCGCACCGACGCCGACCCGCTCTGGCCCCTGCTGGCCGCCCAACTGCTGGGGCGCGACCCCGAGCCCACCGACCCGGCGCTGGTGCTGGAGGCGGTGGTGCTGGCCGCGCGGATGCTGCGCGGCCAGCCGCCCGCAGCCGACGGCGCGAGCGTGTCGGTGACGGTCAGCTCGGCACACGCCCGCCGGGTGTGGCACGCGCACCGCCCGCACCCTCGATGCTGGTGCCGATCTCCCGCAGGAATCGCGACGGCTGCCGCTGGCGACCCGGCGACTGCTCCGCCCAGCTCAGCGACAGCGTTCGCCCGGCCCGCGTGATGCCGACATAGGCCAGGCGCCGCTCCTCGTCGACCTGCTCCAGCCCGGTGGCGTACGAGATCGGCAGGAGCCCCTCGGACAGGCCGACGATGTGCACGTGGTCCCATTCCAGACCCTTCGCCGCGTGCAGCGTCGCGAGAGTGACGGTGCGCAGCGCCGGCTCGTGCTGGTCTTTGCCGCGGGCCAGGAGCTGGTCGGTGAAGGCGCGCAGCGTCGTGCCCTCGGGCGCCTCTTCGGCCATGCGCAGCAGCGCCGCGCGTGCCTCCCACGCGTCGCGCAGGGCGCCGCCGGCCGGCGGCGGATCGTCGGTGAGCCCGAGCGAGCGCAGCACGTCGCGCACGGCGGCGAGGAACGTCGTCTCGACCTTCGCCACCGACGCGCCCCGCAGCGCCATGACGGCCTGGCGCACCTCGGGCAGGTCGAAGAACCGGCGCCCGCCCAGCACGGTCGCCGCGATCCCCCGCGCCGCCAACGCCGACAGCAGCGGCGCCGACTGCGCGTTGGCACGGTACAGGATGGCGATGTCGCGCGGCTCGATGCCGCTCTTCAGCTGTGCCGCGATCGCCGCGGCGACCCCCGCCGCCTCGGCCGCGTCGTCGCCGTAGGCGCTCGCGCGCGGCACCGGGGACCGCGGCGGCCGCGGCGACGAGAGCACGAGCGCGCCCGGGCGTCCGCGCATGAGCGCGTTGGCGACGTCGAGCACCGCCGGGTCGGAGCGGTAGTTGCGCTCCAGCCGCACGATGCGGGCGTCGTCGTGCCGGTTCGCGAATTCGAGCAGGTAGCGCGGGTCGGCGCCGGCGAAGGAGTAGATCGTCTGACTGGCGTCGCCCACGACGCACAGATCGCGGCGGTCGCCCAGCCACAGCTCGAGCAGCCGATGCTGCACGGGCGACACGTCCTGGAACTCGTCGACCGTGAGATGGCGGTACTGCTCGTGCACGGCGGCCGCGACGCGGGGCTCGGATTCGAGCATCCCGGCGCACGCGAGCAGCACGTCCTCGAAGTCGAGTTGGCGACGCTCGTCCTTGACCTTCTCGTACGCGTGCTGCAGGTCGGCCAGCGCGGCGGCGCCGAGTGCGCCGATGCCGGCGGGGTGGGCTGCGGCATCCTGTTCGATCGAGCGCATCGTCACCTTGCGCCACTCGATGCGGCTCGCGACGTCGCGCAGCGTCGCGCCGTCGAGGCGCAGCCGCAGGGCGTCGGCGGCCTGGCCGAGCACCCGGACCTTGTTGTCGATGATCGTCGGGGCGACATCGCCGGCCAGCTGCGGCCAGAAGAAGTTCAGCTGCGCCAGCGCGGTGGCGTGGAACGTGCGCGCCGCGACCCCCTCGACGCCGAGCGCGCGCAGGCGCCCGCGCATCTCGCCCGCCGCCTTCGCGGTGAACGTGACCGCCATGACGCGCCCCGGCGAGTAGGCGCCGGTGTCGACCCCGTGCGCGATGCGGTGGGTGATGACGCGCGTCTTTCCGGTGCCGGCGCCGGCGAGCACGCACACCGGCCCGCGGAGGATGGATGCCGCCTCGCGCTGCTGCTCGTCGAGCCCCGCCAGCGCTCCCTCGCTCACGCGCCCTCGACCCAGTCGACGATGAGGCTGTGCGCGATGGATGCCGATCCGGGCAGCGCGAACGGCGGTCCGGCCGTCGGCCGACCGGCCAAGGCGTCTTTCAGCTCGTCGCGGTCGAACCAGCGGACCGCGACGATCTCCTCGCCGTCGGGCCGCGCGTCGGCGGCATCCGTGGCGGTGGCGTGGAACCCGAGCATGAGCGAACGCGGGTAGGGCCACGCCTGCGAGCCGAGGTAGCGGAGTTCGTGCGCGTGCACGCCCGCCTCTTCGTACAGTTCCCGGACGATCGCCGCCTCCAGCGACTCCCCCGCCTCGACGAAGCCGGCGAAGGCCGAGAACATGTGACGGTCGGCCCACAGGGCGTTCTGGCCGAGCAGCAGCCGGGAGCGGTCGGGCGAGACGACCGCGACGATGACGGCGGGATCGGTGCGGGGGAAGTGCTCGCGGCCGCACGCGGGGCACTGCCGCGACCAGCCCGCCGAGCGCACCTCGGTGCGTGCGCCGCAGGCGGGGCAGAACGGCGCGTCGGCGAGCCAGCGCCCGAGGCACACCGCCTCGACGAAGACGGCGGCATCCGTGCCCGTCAGGGCGCCGCCGGCCGCGCGCAGCGACACCCAGCGGCCGTCCGCGGCATCGGCCGGGGGTTCCGCGTCGGCCGGCGCGGCGGCCACGAGCAGGGCGGCGCCCTCCGCGTCGCGGCCGAGGAAGGCCCACTGCGCGTCGGCGTGCGCCTGCGCCACCGGCGTCGTGCGCAGCCCGCCGTCGGGACTCAGGCGGGCCCGGTCGCCGTGGACGGCGACGACGCGGGTCGCCGGATCGGCGCGCAGCCGGGCGAGCAGGTCCGGGTCGGTGCGCTCGTGCGCCGCGCGGTCGATGCCCGCCCGGGCGAGAGCGGGGGGCTGCGGGGCGTCCGACGGCGACATCCGGGACCTTCCTTGCCGGGCGTGGCGCACACGGAGACGGGGCCTGGCGCGCCTACCCTGGGGGCATGGCACGCTCACCCCTCACTCTAGCCGCGTCGGTGACCTCTGCCCTCCCCCAGGTGGCCGTCGTCGGCGTCGGCCCGCTGACGGAGGGGGTGTCGGGCCGGTACGACAGCGCGATCGTCACGCTGGACGACGGTCGGCGCGTCGTCGTGCGGGTTCCGGTCGACGGCGAAGCCGATGCCGACCTGCGCGCCGAGGCGCACGCCCTCGCCTCCCTCACGGCCGGCATCCGTGGCGTGCTGCCGTTCGGCGCCCCCGACGTGCTCGGGCAGACCGGCGTCGACGGGCATCTCACGCTCGTGCAGACCCTGCTGCCGGGTTACCGCGTCGACGCCCCGCACGTGCCCGAGGGCCGCGGCATCGCGACGGCGCTCGCGTCGGCGATCGCCGCGGTGCACGACCTGCCGGTCACCGTCATCCGCGACGCCGGGCTGCCGATGCAGACGGCCGGGCAGGTGCGCGACGAGGCCGAGCGCCTCCTCGACCGGGCCGAGGCGACGGGTCTGCTGCCGTTCACGCTGCTGCGGCGCTGGAGCACCGCGCTCGGCTCCGAGCAGCTGTGGAACTTCGAGACGACGGTCGTTCTCGGCGGGGTGGACCCGGCATCCTTCGTCTTCGCAGACGACGACGAGGGCGAGCCCGCCGTGACGGGCCTGCTCACGTGGGGCGGGCTCGGCGTCGGCGACCCCGCCGTCGACCTGCGGTGGATCGCGTCGGCGCCGGCCGCCGCCGGCGACGTGCTCGACGAGTACGCCCGTCGGTCGCACCGCGCGCCCGACCCGCTGCTGGCGGAGCGCGCGCGGCTGCACGCGGAGCTGGAGTTCGCGAAGTGGCTTGTGCACGGGCACACGAGCGGATCGGAGTCGGTCGTGGCCGACGCCGTCGCCCTGCTCACCTCGCTCGCCGACACCGTGCGCGACGAGCCGGTGCGCGCCCGGGGCGATGTCACCGCCGACGATGCGCTCGCCGCGACGGAGCGCGTTCCCGCGACCGCCGCCGTCGACACCTCGATGCAGACCGACAGCTTCGACGCCGACACCCTCGCCGCCTTCCTGGTGGCCGAAGCCGGCGGCGTCGAGACGCAGCCGCTGGAGCCGCACGAACTGGAGTGGATCCCCGGCCGCACCGCCGAAGGCGACGGCGAGGCCGAGGAGCCGTCCGGCGATACCGGCCCGCTGAGCCTCGTCGACGCGGCCGGCGCGCCCTTCCACGACCAGCCGACCGGGCCGATCCCCGCCCCGACCGGCGAGGCGACGCTCTTCGGCGAACCGGATGCCGACGACCTCGACATCGACCAGGACACCGCGGCGCGCAACGCCCTGCGCCGCTGGACCGGCACCGCCTGACGGCCTCGGCCCTGCCGGGCGGGGATCAGGCCTATCGGCGGGCTGTCAGGGGGAATCAGGCGCGGAGCGTCAGGCCGTCGGCGACGTAGAACAGGACGACGTCGATCTCCTCCAGCGGCGTGCCGTGCTTCGCGTGGTACGCGCGGCGGTATAGCTGCAGCTGCAGCATCCGCTCGTCGCGCTCGGCGGCGGTGCGTGGCGGGCGCCCCGTCTTCCAGTCGACGATCTCGATCCGGTCGCCGCGCCGGTAGACGGCGTCGAGCTTGCAGATGACGACGCGGGGCGCTCCATCGCCGAGCGCGTCGGGCACGGCGACGTCGATCTCGGTCTCGACCTCCAGCGGTTGCAGGTCCGCCCACTCCGAGGCGAGGAATCGCTCCTGCAGCGCGGCGAGCTCGGCATCCGCGGCGTCCTCGTCGTCCTGCTCCCACAGCACGTCGTCGGGCGACGCCCCCGCGCCGACCAGTCCCGACCGCCGCTCGACCCAGGCGTGGAAGCGCGTCCCCAGCCGCGTCTGCCGGTACGGTCGCTCCGGCATGGCGCGCGCCAGCGCCGGGGCGTCGCCGAGGTAGTCCTTGAACCGGGATGCCGGGATGCGCACGGGGGCCGCGGGCTTCGCCGGCCGCTCCCGCGCCGCCCGTTCGGCCAGCAGCAGTTCCAGCTCGCGGGTGGGCGCCGGCAGCGCCGCGTCCACCGCCGCATCGGCGCGGGCCGCCGCGGCGGTCACGACCCCACGCCGCGCCCCGAGCGGATCGAGCGGCCACTGCAGCACGCGCCGCCGACCCTCGAACGGGTTCTCCCCCGCGTCGTCCGCGAGCCGGTCGAGCGCGTCGACGTCGAGCGCATCGGCGATCTCGGCGAGGAAGCGGCTGGGCCGCCGCGGGGACTTCGTGCCCGACCAGCTCGACCCGGTCAGCAGCAGCTGGTCGCGCGCACGCGTCACGGCGACGTAGGCGAGCCGGCGTTCCTCCTCGATCTGCCGGGCACGGTTTTCGGCGGCGAAGGCGTCGAGCGCGGCCTTGAGGTCCTGCTGCGTCGGCGCGTGCTCGGCGCGCCAGCGCAACGCGGGGAGCCAGGCCGCATCGCCGCGGAACTCGTACGGCAGCACGCCGAACCCGAGCCAGCCCTGCGTATCCTTCGCGCGGGTCGGCAGCTCGTCCTCGACGAGCCGGACGACGGCGACGGCATCCCATTCCAGCCCCTTCGATCCGTGGATCGTCAGCAGCTGCACGACATCGTCTTCGGGCGGCTCGGTGCGCGGGGCGAACTCGTCGAGGCGCTCGGCGTGGTCGAGCCAGGCCAGCAGGCTCGGCAGTGAGCCCCGCTCGTCGGTCGCGAGGAAGCCGTGCAGTTCGTCGACGAACGCCCGCAGCTGGTCGCCCGCGAGCCGCGCCGGGCCGCGGGCCTCGTTGGCCGCGAGCTCGATGTCCAGCCGCAGTTCGCCCTCGATCAGCCGCACGAGCTCGGGAATCGGCAGTCCGGCCCGGCGCCGCAGCCCCGCGAACACCCCGGCCGCCTCCCGCAGCCGTTCGCGCGCGGCGGGAGTGAACCCGCTCAGCCACCCGTGATCGGCGTCTACGCGCAGGAAGAAATCCAGCGCATCGATGAGCGATCCCTGCTCGTCGCCCGCCGACGTCCGCATCCGCTCGACCACCTCGGGTGCGAGCGGCTGCAGCGCCGCGTCGTGGCGGGACAGGCGTCGCGCGAGGCTCCCCAGCGCCCGCAGATCGGCGAGGCCGATCGCCCAGCGGGGCCCCGTCAGCAACCGGATGAGCGCCGACCCCGAACGCGGGTCGCCCACGACCCGCAGCGCCGCCACGACGTCGACGACCTCGGGGGTGGAGAGGAGCCCCCCGAGCCCGAGGATGCGATGCGGGATGCCGGCCCGCCCCAGCGCGTCGGCGAAGTGCACCATGTGCTTCTTGCTGCGAAAGAGCACGGCGCCCGTCGTCGTGCGGCCGGCACGCGCACGCTCGGCGCGGATCCCGGTGAACCACGCCGCGACGCGCTCTGCCTCCGCGTCGATGTCTGCGTCGAACGCGATCTGGACATCGCCGTGCGGGGCGCCGTCCCGGGCGCGCAGCGCCGCGACCGGCACCGACGCGCCACCGGCGCCCGCCGTCGCGGCGGAGGCTTCGGCGGCGGTCGCGACGGCGTCTTTCGCGCCGCTCGCGAGCGGCGCGAGCACGGCCGCGGCGGCGGCGAGCACGCGCTCGCTGTTGCGCCAGCTCGTCATGAGCGCGTACGTGTCCGCGCTTCCGACCGGCGAGAACGCCGCCGCGAATCCGCCGAGGTTTCCCGCGCTCGCACCGCGCCAGCCGTAGATCGACTGATGCGGATCGCCGACGGCCATCACGGCGGCTCCCCGGAACGCCGCCGCGAGCAGGTCGGTCTGCACGACCGACGTGTCCTGGTACTCGTCGAGCAGCACGACCCGATAGCGCTCACGCAGCTCGGCGCCGACGGCGGGGTGCGCGCGGAGGACGTCGAAGGCTCCCGCGACCTGATCGGAGAAGTCGATGACGCCGGCACGGCGCTTGCGCCGCGCGTACTCCCGGGCGAGGCCGACAAGCACCGCGAGGCCGCCCACCGACCTCGCGTGTTTCGCGACGTCGGCGTACACCGTGACGCGCGCCGAGGTCGACGGGCGCTCGAGCACGTCGGCGAACAGTTCGGGGAAGCGTGCCAGCTCGTCGAGGTCGACGCGGTTGTCCACGCCGTCGCGGGCGATGCGCAGCGCGCCGTCGATGATCGAGCGCAGCGCCTCGTCGCGGCCTTCCAGCCGCACATCGTCCGACTCCAGCACGACCCGCCGCATCAGCAGCCACGCGGCCGACTCGCTGAGCACGGCGGCCTCGGCGTCGCGCCCCGCGAGCACGGCGTGCTCGCGCACGATCGCGTCGGCGAAGCTGTTGTACGTCGTGACCGTCGGCCGGTGCAGCAGCGTGTCGGCATCCGGCGCACCGGGCGTGCCGCCCGTGCCCTGGCTCGCCGGAGCCTGGTCCGCCAGACCCTGGGCCATCGGACCCTGGGCCATCGGACCCGGGGCCGCCGACGATGCCGCGGCGAGCTCGTCGAGCACCGGCCACCGCTCGCGGTCGGGAGCGCCCGACCGCTCCAGGTCGCCGAGCACGTCCAGGCGACCCGCCGCGTGCAGGGCGTCGAGCGCGGGCAGGAGGCCGCGCTGCTCGAGCTCGCCGAGCCGGTGCAGCCGCCGGTGGATGCGCTCGGCGAGCTCGCCCGCCGCCTTGCGCGTGAAGGTGAGCCCGAGCACCTGGTCGCGGGCGACGAGCCGGTTGGCGACGAGCCACACGACCCGCCCCGCCATCGTCTCGGTCTTGCCGCTGCCCGCGCCCGCGACGACGAGCGCCGGCGACAGGGGCGCCGCGATCACCCGCGCCTGCTCCGCCGTCGGCGGGAACTGGCCCAAGGCGGCCGCCAAGGCCGCCGGGGTGACAGGCGCGGCCGCCAAGGCCGCCGGGGTAACGACGCCGGCCGCTAAGGCCGCCGGGGTCACGACGCCGCCGCCCGACGGGACGATGCTCGTCACGACGCGCTCACCGCCCCGATCGTGTGGATGCGGCACAGCCCGTACGCGTGGTCGTCGCGGCAGTGCTCCTCGAACGGGGCGCTGAACGTCGTGCCGCTCATGACGTCGGCGGTCGCCCGGATGCGGGCGAGGAACGCCGCGCGGGTGTCGGCATCCATCGGCGGCTGGCGGGGTTCGGCGTAGTCCTTGGTCGCCGCGGTCGGCCGCAGCACGAGCAGTTTCGCGCCCCCGGGCTTCAGCCCGGCCGCTTCCGGGATCGCCCCCTCGATCAGCGCCAGCTGGTAGGCGGCCAGCTGCGGGTTGTCGGCGACCTTGGCGTCGGTCTGCGGCTCGCGCTTGCCGGTCTTGAGGTCGACGATGACGACCTCCCCCGCGCCCGTCTGCTCGACGCGGTCGATGTACCCGCTGACGATCGCGCCGTGCGCCCGCGGCGGGTCGAGCGCGACCGGCACCTCGAAGTGCGGCTCGGCGCCGATGAGCGCGCCCCCCGCGGCCTCGAATCGGCGCAGATACGCGGCGAGGCGGCGCACGAGCTCGCGTGCGCGGGCCTGCTCGGCCCGATCGCGCCATTCCGACTCGAAGTCGAGCTCGCCCCACCGCGCGGCCACGCTCGCCCACAGCGCCTGTTCGTCGCCGCCCAGCTCCATCGCGCCGTGCACGAGCGTTCCGACGCCCGCGACGACGCTCCCGGCGTCGGCGCCGAGGTCGCCGATCACCCAGTTGAGCTGACACTCCTCCAGCGTCTGCATCCGCGACGGCGAGACGCGCACGTCTTCGGAGTCGAGGTCGCGCAGCGGCGCGACGGAGGTCGGGGGCAGCACCCCGAACCACTCGCGGGATGCCGCCCCGGCGACACCGGCCGCCGCCAGCAGCGCCAGCTGGCCGGCCGCGTCGTCTTTCGCGCGGGTGTCGGCCGCGGCATCCGTCAGCGTGCGGCGGTGCTTCGCCACCAGACCCCGCAGCGACAGCGGATGACCGGTCACGCGGGCCGCCGGCGAGGACGGCGGCAGCAGCTCGAACAGGGCGCTCGGCCCGGTGTCGTCGTTGTCCACGGCGGTCACCACCAGCAGCGACCGCGCGCGCGAGCACGCCCGCGCGAACAGTCGCAGCTCATCGTGCAGGACGAGCCGGCGCCGGTCGATCGTGTCGACGGGTTCGCCGGTGTCGGCGGCGGCGAGCCGCCACGTCTGCAGCAGGCTGCCGCGCGAGCGCAGGTTCGGCCAGATCCCGTCCTGCACGCCCGCGACGACGACGGTGTCGAACTCCGCCCCCAGGGCTCCCGCCGGGGTCAGCACCCGGACGGCGTCGACCCGGTCGCCGTCGTCGAGCCGGTCCTGCGCGACCGCCGAGTCGAGCACACCGCGCAGATACGCGACCGGTGCCGTGCCGTCGCCGCGCTCGCCGTGGCGCTTGGCCGCCTGGAACAGCGCGACGACGGCATCCAGATCCCGCCCGGCCTGGTCGGCGACAGCCCCCGTGCCCGCGGCCGACGCCGCCCACGCGCGTGCGAACCCCAGGCCGTCCCACGCCGCCCAGAGCAGTTCGTGCGCCGTCGCCTGTGCGTCCCACGCCGCGCGCACCCGCGCGAGCGTCTGCCCGATGCGCTCGGCACGGCGCCCCTCGCGGGTGTCGAGCAGCGCGAACTCGATCGGGTGTGCGAGTGCCGATGCGAGCAGCTGCCCGCCGGTCGGCTCCGGCTCGTCCACCCCACTCGCGCCCGACTCCGCGCGCGCCGCCAGCGCGGCCTGACGCACCGCGGTGCGCAGCCGCCGCACCTCGATCGGGTCCATTCCACCACCGTGCAGCAGGTCGTGAACGTCGTCGGCGCTCCAGTCGTGCGGATCCTGCGCGGCGAGCAGCACGATCCGCAGCAGCTGCGCGACCGCGGCCGTCTCGGCGAGCGGGCGCGACTGCCCGGTGGCGCGCGTGGGCACTTCGCGCGCGGCGAGTTCCGCCTCCAGCGCGGTCACCTGCCGCGTGTCGTGCGCGATGACGGCGCACTGCGACCACGGCACGCCGTCGTGCACGTGCCGTTCCCGCAGCAGCCGTGCAATGAGATCGTGCTCCTCCGCCGTCGAGCGCGCGGTGAAGGTCCGCACGCTGTCGGCCGACTCGTCCGGGCCCTCCGCGTCGCCCGCGCCGAGCGCCCGCCCGTCCCCCTGCCCCGGCCCCCGCCGGTGCGCAACGACACCCGCCGCGCCGATGCGCGCGGTGATCCCCGCGACGACCGCACGCTGCTCCCGGGTGCCGCGATGCGCCTCGGGCAGCACCCGCAGCGCGGAGCCCGCCGCCAGCCGCGCGAAGTTCTCCGGGCTCGCGCCGCGGAACACCCCCGACCCCACGTCGGGGTCGCCGAACGCGAGCACCGCGACTCCGCGCGCGCGACACGCCTCCAGCAGCTCGACGCCGCCGAGCGTCAGCTCCTGCGCGTCGTCCACGACGATCGTCCGCAGCCGCTCGATCGCGGCCAGCCCCGGCGAGCCGGCCGGCAGCGTGCGGACGAGCCCCAGCGCCTCGCGCACCAGCCCCGCGGCGTCGCGGTGCGCGCCGCGCAGCTGCGCCCGCACCGCGTGGTAGTCGCGGGCGAAGGATGCCGCGGCCGCCCACTCCGGCACCTCGTGCGCCCCGGCGAGCTCGGCGAGGCGCCCCGGTTCGATGCCCAGCTGCGCGCACTCGGCCAAAAACGCCCGCAACTCGGCACGGAACCCGCTCGTCGCGCGGACCTCCGGCGTCAGCCACGCCGGCCACCGGACCGCGCCGGCGAGCTCGTCCTCGGCGTCGCCGGCGAGAAGGTCGGCGATGAGCTGATCCTCATCCGGCCCGGTCAGCAACTGCGGCGGCGGTGCCCCCGTGTGCACGGCATGGGCGCGGACGATCTGATACGCGAAGGCCGCGATCGAGCGGGCCAGCGCACCCGGGGTCGCCACACCGACGGCGAGGGCGAGCCGATCGCGCAGCCCGGTCGCCGCCTGGCGGGTCGGGGTGAGAACGAGGAGCTGTTCCGGCGCGAGACCTGCGCCCACGAGCGCCCCCACCCGTGCGACGACGGCGGTCGTCTTGCCCGAGCCGGGAGCGCCCGCCACGACGCCGTCCGCGTCGGCCGGCAACGCCGCAATGGCACGCTGGGCGCTGTCCAGTGCGGCGTCGGGGACCGCCACGGCGGTCGAAGGGGTCTCGGCATCCACGTTCTTCACGCTATCCGAGCCCTCCGACATGCCAGGATGCAGGAGCGGGTGTGACAGAAGTCGCCTCGACCTGCCTCTGCGGCGTGTTTGGTCACAGGTGCTCCTGCATCCTGGCTGTGTCTTGGCACAGTGGCGACGAGCGCCGAGCGCCCGCGATGGCGTCGACGTGTCGTAAAGTCGAGATGCGCCCCGACGCCGGGGCCGGAAAGGCAGTCACCCGTGGAGATCCGCATCGGCCTCGCGAACACCCCGCGAGAGCTCAACTTCGAGTCCGCCCTGTCGACCCAGGCCGTCACCGAGCTGGCCGAGAAGGCGCTCGCCTCCGCTGTCTCCTTCGTGACCCTCGCCGATGTGAAGGGCAACACCTACATCGTGCCGACCGCCGCCATCACGTTCATCGAGGTCGGGACCGAGGAGTCCCGGCGCGTGGGCTTCGTCGCCTGAGCCGATGGAGATCCTCCTCGCCCTCATCTACGGCGGCTCGCTCGGCGCCGTGCTGCACTACCTGATGCCCGGACGGTCGTCCCGCGGCGCGGCGCTCGCACCCGTCGTGGGCGCCCTCGTGGGCGGGGCCACCTGGCTCGCCCTGACGTGGGCCGGGCTCACGACGACCGACGTGTGGCTGTGGCTCGTCTCGCTCATCGTGCCGAGCGTCGTCGTCCCGGTGGCTCTCCTCGTCACGACTCGCCTGCGCGCCGCGCACGACGCCCGCGAGCGGCTGCGCCTGAAGATCTCCTGAGCGTCCCGCTCGATAGGTGGCGCATGACTCCGCGGCCCAGCGGACGCTGAGTTATGAGCACCACCCTCCGCCGCGCACGATCTCACGACGACGAGCGGATGCGCACACGCCCGGAGCAAGGCCCGGAGGCTTCGTTCCGGGCTTCTGCCGTCACGGCGACGGCCCTCGTTAGCGGTAGGACGGGGAGTGGGGTCGATCAGACACTGCCGTCCACAGCAACCACGCGACCGCGCCAAGAATCGGGGAGATGACAACTGCCGCAATCCACAGCGTTCTCAACGAATCGCCCCTCTCGTAGCGCGCAACGACCTGACGGCCGACGACCACCGCGAGGCCCGCCCATACGGCGAGGTAGGCCATGATGAACATCACGAGGACGACGACATCAGAAGCAGGCATGATCGTTCCCTCCCGGAGGTGGACTACTCAGCCGACGGTAGCACCGACGCCTGAGATTGTGCCGTTCTGAGTCACGGTGTGCGCGGCTCCAGTGGCGAACGGGCTCAGGCGTCGAGGCCCAGCGCGGCCATGCGGCGCGAGTGCGCGCCGAGCAGGTCGGTGAACACGGGCTCCACCTTCTGCTCCTCGGCCGCGTCGAGGGTCTGCGAGCGCAGCGCGGCGCGGGCGATGAGCAGCGTGTCGCCCACGAGGCGCCGGCCCCACAGGCCCAGCAGCGACTTCCACTCGGCATCCGAGGCGATCGCCGCGCGCAGGATGTCGGCTAGCGCCTGCCGGTCGTCGTCGTCGCGCAGAATCTGGGCGACGCGGTCGCCGGTCTGCCCGTAGCTGGCCGACAGCGCGAGGTAGAAGTCGTCGAGCATGCCCGCCGTGATGTGCACCGACAGCATCGTCTCCAGCGGCCGGGCACCGTGGGTGGCGCGGCGGAAGGCGTCGAGCGGTTCGCGAAACGGCAGCATGAGGTCGAGCGAGTCATCCCCCCGCTCACGGATGACGGCGACGAGCTCGCGGTGTTTGCGCAGCGCCGAACCGGCCGCGATCGACAGCGCCTCCTTCTGCGCGAGCTCGGGCGTCGGGGCGATGAGCTGGCTGAGAGTCTCGAAGAAGCCGAGCTGCAGGTAGGCGGCCTGACCGAGATACGTGTCCACGTGCGGGGCGAGCTCTTCGAAATCGACGCGGTTGACGTCGCCGAAATCACCGCGCGAGCGCACCTTCAGCGTGCGGGCGGCGGTGCGATCGCGCTGCCAGGGCCAGGTCACCACGGACACAGCCTACGCGGGAATGCGCGCCCCCTCCGGTAGGGTGGAGAAGTCCCGGCGACGGATCGGGACCGCCGCGCCTGTGGCTGAGTGAAGGGCGTGGACTCTCTCACCGGCGGCTTCTCACCGCCAGACAGGCAGATTCGTGACGACTTTCGCAGAGCTCGGTGTCGACGCCGACATCGTCGAGGCCCTCGCGGCCAAGGGCATCGTGGATGCCTTCCCGATCCAGGAGCAGACGATCCCCCTGGGCATTCCGGGACAGGACATCATCGGCCAGGCCAAGACCGGCACCGGCAAGACGTTCGGCTTCGGCATCCCGGTGGTCCAGCGTCTCGGGCTCGACCCGGAGCCCGGCGTGAAGGCGCTCATCGTCGTCCCCACGCGCGAGCTCGCCGTGCAGGTGTACGAAGACATGGACATGCTGACGCAGAACCGCCCCACGAGCGTCGTCGCGATCTACGGCGGCAAGGCGTACGAAGGACAGATCGACCAGCTCAAGGCCGGCGCCCAGATCGTTGTGGGCACGCCCGGCCGGCTCATCGACCTGAACAACCAGCGCCTGCTCGACCTGTCCAACGCGACCGAGGTCGTGCTCGACGAGGCCGACAAGATGCTCGACCTCGGCTTCCTCGCCGACATCGAGAAGATCTTCCAGAAGGTGCCCGCCGTCCGGCACACGCAGCTGTTCTCGGCCACCATGCCCGGCCCGATCGTGGCGCTCGCGCGCCGGTTCATGTCGAACCCCATCCACATCCGCGCGACCGATCCCGACGAGGGGCTCACGCAGGCGAACATCCGCCACCTCGTCTACCGCGCGCACTCGCTCGACAAGGACGAGGTCATCGCCCGCATCCTGCAGGCCGACGGCCGCGGCAAGACCGTCGTGTTCACCCGCACCAAGCGCGCCGCGCAGAAGCTCGTCGACGAACTGAGCGACCGCGGATTCAACGCGGGGGCCGTGCACGGCGACATGAGCCAGGAGTCGCGGGAGCGCTCGATGGCAGCCTTCAAGGCCGGCAAGCGCGATGTGCTGATCGCGACGGATGTGGCCGCGCGCGGCATCGACGTCGACGACGTCACGCACGTCATCAACCACACGATCCCCGACGACGAGAAGACCTACCTGCACCGCGCCGGCCGCACGGGCCGCGCCGGCAAGACCGGCATCGCGGTGACGTTCGTCGACTGGGACGACCTGCACAAGTGGGCGCTCATCAACCGCGCGCTCGAGTTCGGTCAGCCCGAGCCGGTCGAGACGTACTCGTCGAGCCCGCACCTGTACACCGACCTCGACATCCCGGCCGGCACCAAGGGCCGCATCGCGAAGGCGCCGAAGACCGAGACGGTGCGCACGCAGCAGCCCGCCCGCGCGGCTGCGGCCGCCGCCGAAGGCACGGCCGAGGGCGGCACGCGCCGCCGGCGCCGCCGGCGCTCGGGATCGACGCCGGTGGGTGCGAGCTTCGCCGAAGGCGCCGAGCCGACGACGGATGCCGCCGGTGCCGCATCCGGTGAGTCCGGTCCGGCGCGGGGTGGCGAGGGCGCCGGCACGCACGACGGCGCCGGCCGCGAGCACCACGACGGCAAGCCTGCGCCCGCGCGCCGGCGTCGCCGTCGCCGCGGCGGCTCGCCCGCCGCGGGTGCTCCCGCCGCGGGCGCCTGACCCACCGCGCGCATCCTCATTTATGGGGAACCCTCTCACGCGGGGTGTGATGGCGCGCGTCATGTGACGATACGAGCCCGCCGCGGGCCTATCGTTGTTCTCAGCGGCATCCGCCGCATCCGACCTTTCGAAAGGCTGTCATGCGTTTCATCGACGCGACCGTGGAGTACCACGGCTTCTGGGGTTCGCTCGGCGACCTCATCTGGTGGTTCCTCACCTTCTTCATCTTCTTCGCCTACCTCATGGCGCTGTTCTCGGTCATCTCCGACCTGTTCCGCGACCGCGAGCTGAACGGATGGCTCAAGGCCATCTGGGTCGTCTTCCTGGTCTTCGTACCGTTCCTGACGCTGCTGGTCTACCTCATCGCACGCGGCCCCGGTATGGCGCGCCGCAGCGCGGCGCAGGCGCAGCAGTTCCAGGACGCGCAGGACGCCTACATCAAGTCGGTCACCGGCACGAGCCCCACCGACCAGATCGCCCAGGCCAAGAGCCTGCTCGACGCGGGCGCCATCTCGCAGGCCGAGTTCGACGCGCTCAAGGCCAAGGCGCTGAGCTGACCTTCGGCACCGCCTCGGAGGCGCCCTCGCTCCTGCCTACGGCAGGACGGGGGCGCTTCCCGTTGCGCGGTCGATGATGCGGGCGACCATCTCGTCGTCGGTCGTGTACTCCCCCAGCCGGTTCGGCTTGCCCCAGCCGTGATAGTCGCTCGACCCGGTCGCGATGAGATCCCGCTCCGCGACGAGCGCGCGCAGCCGCGTCAGCCCCGGCTCACGGTTCTCGCGATGGCCGAGCTCGAACCCGGCGAGCCCCGCCCGCAGCATCCGCTCGATCACACGGTCTGGCAGCACGGCGCCCCGCCCCGCCGCGTGCGCGACGATCGGCACGCCACCGGCGTGCGCGATCGCGGCGACGGCCGTCACCGGGTCGGGCGCGTACAGTTCGACGTAGTAGTCGCTGCGCGGATGCAGGATGCCGGCGAACGCCTCCTCCCGGTCACGCACGTGCCCCTTCGCGACGAGTGCGTCGGCGAGGTGCGGGCGCCCGACGCTCGCGCCCACGGCGGTCTGGCCGAGCACGTCGTCCCACGTGAGATCGAAGTCGCGCTCGATGCGGCCGGCCATCTCGCGCGCCCGTGTCAGCCGCGAACGCCGGATGCGGTCGGTCAGAGCGCGCAGCCCGTCGTCGTCGGGGTCGAACAGATAGCCCAGCACATGGACGCTGCGCCACTCGTGCCGCGCCGACAGCTCCATGCCGGGGAGCAGCGCGACCCCGAGCGCACGCGCCGCGGCGGCGGCCTCGGCCCAGCCCGACGTCGTATCGTGATCGGTCAGCGCCACGGTGCGCAGCCCTGCGGCATGCGCCGAGGCCAGCACCTGGGCGGGCGACTCGGTGCCGTCGGAGTGGTCGGAGTGCAGGTGCAGATCGCTCGGGCCGTGGAACGCCCGGGGCTCTGTCATGATCCGAGCGTAGCGGCGGGGCACGCGGCGCGCCGGGAACTCCCAGGACGCTGACGTAGAGTCGCACGCGTGCTGCGCCTGATCGGAATCCTCGTGACCGTTCTGGCCGCCATCGCCGCCGCGATCGTGATGTGGCCGCAGTTCTTCCGCCTCGAGCGCACCTGGCCGCTCGCGCAGATCGTGTCGCTGCGGGGCGTCGTGGTGGTGGTGTTCGCGGCGGTGCTGCTGCTCGCGCTGCTGCTGTGCCTGGTGCGGGCGCTGCGGGGCTTCGCGGCATCCATCGCGATCATCGCCCTCATCGCCGGCGGCGTGAACGTCGCCATCCTCGTCGCGCGCGGCACCGGCCCGGGAACGCTGCCGGCACAGACTGAGAGCAGCATCCGGGTGATGACCTGGAACACCGCGGGCGACGCGACCGACGCCCAGCTGATCGCGCAGACCGCGATCGCGATGCAGGCCGACATCGTGGCCCTGCCCGAGACGACGAGCGAGACCGGCGAGGCGGTCGCGGTCGCGATGCGCGAGCTGGGATCGCCGATGTGGGCCCACCACGAGAGCTACGGCGACCGCGAGGGCTACCCGGACTGGGCCGCGAACTCGACGACGCTGCTCATCTCCCCCGCGCTCGGCGACTACGCTGTCGTCGCCTCGACCTCAGACGGCACGACGAACACGTCGTCCGTGCCGAGCGTGGTCGCCATGCCCGTCGACGGCACCGGCCCCATCGTCGTGGCCGTGCACGCCGTCGCGCCCCGGCAGAGCTTCATGGCCGACTGGCGCGATGATCTGCAGTGGATCGCCGACCAGTGCGCGGCCGACGACGTCATCATGGCCGGCGACTTCAACGCGACCGTCGACAACATGGCGCAGCTCGGCACCGGCGACGCGACCCTCGGGCGCTGCCGCGACGTCGCCGTCCAGACCGGGATCGGCGCCGTCGGCACCTGGTCGACCGAGTGGCCGGCGCTGCTGGGCACGCCGATCGACCACGTCATGGCGACGGATGCGTGGACTCCCGTCGGCGCCGTCGTCCTCGACTCGCTGGACACCAGCGGCAGCGACCACCGCCCCCTCGTCGTGCAGTTCGAGCCCGCCCGCTGACCGCGCCCGAGGTGGGAGACTGGATGCCATGACCACCACGAGCGACAGCGACACGATCGCGCAGGCACCCCAGACGCAGACCCCAGCATCCGACGCGCCCGCCGAGAACACCAACCGCAAGCAGCCGTTCCCGCAGGGGTTTCTCGACACCATCTCCGAGGGGTGGGCCGAGCGCCCCGACCTGACGCCGCCGCAGCGCGCGCAGGCGCCGTTCGCCGGCGCGCGCCGCGACGCCGTCTCGGCGGCGTTCCCCGGTAGGCGGCTCGTGATCCCGGCCGGCGGCTACAAGGTGCGCTCGAACGACACCGACTACCCGTTCCGCGCGCACTCCGCCTTCTCGCACCTCACCGGCTGGGCCAGCGACGCCGTGCCCGACTCGGTGCTCGTCTTCGATCCGCGGCCGGATGCCGGCCACGACGTCACCCTCTACCTGCGCGAACGCGCCGACCGCACGACGGCCGAGTTCTACGGCGACGCGACGATCGGCGAGTTCTGGATCGGCCCGCGCCCCGCCCTCGACGGCGTCGCCGCCGACCTCGGGCTCGCCACCGCGCACCTCGACGCGTTTCAGGCGACGGATGCCGACCTCGTGCTCGACGAAGACGACGAGCTGACCCGCTTCGTCTCCGAGCTGCGACTGGTCAAGGACGAATACGAGGTCGAGCAGCTGCGCCTCGCGGTCGCCGTCACCGCGCGCGGGTTCGACGACATCGTCGCGGATCTGCCCCGCATCATCGCGACGCCGCGCGGCGAGCGCGCCGTCGAGGGCGTCTTCCATCACCGCGCGCGCGTCGAGGGCAACGGCGAAGGCTACGACACGATCGCGGCCTCCGGCCCGCACGCCTGCTACCTGCACTGGACGCGCAACGACGGCGCCGTCGTGCCGGGCGATCTCATCCTCATCGACGCGGGCGTCGAGGTCGACAGCCTCTACACCGCCGACATCACCCGCACCCTGCCGGTGTCGGGGACGTTCACGCCCATCCAGCGCGCCATCTACGAGACGGTGCGCGAGGCCGCCGACGCCGCGCTGGCCGCCGCGCGGCCCGGGGTGAAGTTCCGCAGCGTCCACGAGGCCGCCATGAGGGTCATCGCCGAGCGCGTCGCCGAGTGGGGTCTGCTGCCGGTGACCGCCGAGGAGGCGCTCGACGCCGACAAGGGCGGCCAGCACCGCCGGTACATGGTGCACGGCACGAGCCACCACCTCGGCATCGACGTGCACGACTGCGCGCAGGCGCGCCGCGAGATGTACTACGACGGCATCCTTCGTGCGGGCATGGTGTTCACGATCGAGCCCGGGCTGTACTTCCAGATCGACGACCTCACCGTTCCCGCGGAGTACCGCGGCATCGGGGTGCGCATCGAGGACGACATCCTCATGACCGCGGACGGACCCGTGAACCTGTCGGCGGCCATCCCGCGCACGGCCGACGAGGTCGAGGCCTGGATCGCGCGCGCAGGTCGCTGAGCGCGGTTCACTGCGGCGGCGGGGCGGGCCGGTCCTGCTCGGCGGGCGGCGGCGCGTCGATGCGCTCGCCGTACTGCGGCGGGGGCAGTTCGATCCGCTCGCCGTACTGCGGCGGTGCGGCGGGGGAAGCCGGCGCCTCGGGGTCGGTGCGGGGCGTGGCCGGAGTGAACGCCAGAGGCGCGGGGGTCTTCGTGCGCCCGACGACCTCGCGGGCGCGATGGATGCTGCGCGGCAGCACCGTGACCTCGTACCGGTCGGCGAGCACCTGCGTCACAGAGGTGTAGTCGCGCCGGCGCCGCACGATCGCATAGGCGATGAGGCTCATCAGCATGCCGAGCGCGATGCCGACGAACATGACGCCGACGAACAGCTGGATGCCGGCGCCCGTCGTGCCGAGCACGAAGATCGCCGAGAACAGCAGACCGAGGAGGATGCCGTTGATCGCGCCCGACCGCGCCGCGGCCGCGTAGCCGAGCCGCCCCGTGATGGTCTCCACCGAGCGCAGCCCGTGCCCGACGATCGCGATGTCACGCGCCGGGATGTCGGCTTCGATCAGCTGCGAGACGGCCTTCTGCGCGGCCGGATACGTGGCGAAGTCGGCGATCTTCTCGCCGGTCTCCTGCGGAATGCCGCCACTCATGCTCACGCATCCATCTTGTCACGCGCCGGGGGTGCCGGTCCCGCGAGGGCGGGAGCACGCGGACTACGCTGGACGAGTGAGTACGCAGAGGGTTTTCGTGGCACGCCTGGTCGGCTGCACCGTTTTCGACCCCGCGGGCGACCGGCTCGGCAAGGTCCGGGACGTCGTCGTCATCTACCGAAAAGACGACCCGCCCCGCGTCGTCGGGCTCGTGGTCGAGATCCCCGGGCGTCGCCACGTCTTCCTCTCGATCGGCCGCGTGACCTCCATCCAGCCCGGCCAGGTCATTTCCACCGGTCTCATCAACGTGCGCCGCTTCCAGCAGCGCGGCGGCGAGGTGCGGGTCATGAGCGAACTGCTCGGGCGCAAGGTGTTCTTCACCGACGGCTCGGGGCAGGCCGTCATCGAAGACGTCGGCATCGAACGCGACCGGCTCGGCGAATGGGACATCGGCCAGCTGTTCCTGCGCAAGCCCAAGACCAGCGCGTCGCCCTTCGCCAAGGGGCCGACGACGTTCGCGAACTGGAACCAGGTGCGCGAGCAGCTCTCCCCCGGCGAGGCGCAGTCGGCCGAGCAGCTCGTCGCGACCTACTCCGAGCTCAAGCCCGCCGACCTCGCCAACACGCTGCTCGACCTGCCGGAGGAGCGCCTGCTCGAAGTGGCCGAGGAGCTCTCCGACGACCGCCTCGCCGACGCGCTCGAAGAGATGCCGGAAGACGAGCAGGTGCACATCCTCGAAGCGCTCGGTGACGAGCGCGCCGCCGACATCCTCGACCAGATGGAGCCCGACGACGCGGCCGACGTGCTGGCCCAGCTGCCGGAAGATCAGCGTGAGGAGCTGCTCGAGCTCATGGAGCCGGAGGAGGCGGAGGATGTCCGCGCCCTCCTGAAGTACGGCCCGGACACGGCCGGCGGCCTCATGACGAGCGAGCCGATCGTGTTGTCGGCCGACTCGACGGTCGCCGAAGCGCTCGCCCTCATCCGCCGGCACGAGCTGCACCCGGCTCTCGCCGCGGCCGTGTTCATCACGCTGCCGCCCTACGAGACCCCCACGGGCAGGCTCCTGGGTACGGTGCACTTCCAGCGGATGCTGCGCTACCCGCCGCACGAGCGGCTCGGGGCCATCATCGACGACACCCTCGATCCGGTGCCCGCGACGGCCTCGGCCGCCGAGGTGGCGCGCCTGCTGGCCAGCTACAACCTCGTGTCGCTGCCGGTCGTCGACCAGGCGCACCGGCTCGTCGGCGCCGTCAGCGTCGACGACGTCCTCGACTACCTGCTGCCCGAAGACTGGCGTTCGCACGACGGCGACGAGCCCGTCGCCGCGGTCTCGACGAGCACGGCGAGCATCCCGAGGAGGCGCTGATGGCCCGCACCCCCCGCCGGACCGCGCTCGATGCCCCCCTCGGCCGCACGACCCGGCTCACCCGCACCCCGCAGCCTTCGCGCGACCGGTTCGGCCGGTTCACCGAGTGGATCGCCCGCGCCATGGGCACGCCCATGTTCCTGCTCATCCTGTCGGCGTTCTGCGTCGCGTGGATCACCTGGAACACGCTCGCCCCCGAACCGGTGCGCTTCGACGACGCCGCGCTCGGGTTCACCGCGCTGACCCTCGTGCTGTCGCTGCAGGCGTCGTACGCGGCTCCCCTCATCCTGCTGGCGCAGAACCGGCAGGACGACCGCGACCGCGTGCAGATCGAGCAGGACCGCCAGCGCGCCGAGCGCAATCTCGCCGACACCGAATACCTCGCCCGCGAGGTCGTCGCGCTGCGCATGGCGCTGACCGAGGTCTCCGAGCAGGTCGTCACGCGCGACGTGCTGCGGCAGGAGCTCAAGGCGCTGCTCGAGCAGCTCGACGCGCCTCGCGAGCCCAGCGGTCCGTGACCGACCCGGCGATGGATGCCGCCGTCCGCCGCGCGGTCGGCGCGGTGGTCGACCCCGAACTGCGTCGCCCGCTGGCGGAGCTCGACATGGTTCGCGCCGTCGTGGTCGACGGCGACGTCGCGCGCGTGGGCATCGCCCTGACGATCGTCGGATGCCCGGCCGCCGACCGCATCGAGCGCGACGTGCGGGCGGCAGCGGCATCCGTCGCGGGCATCGCCGAGGTGGTCGTCGAGGTCGGCGTCATGACGCCCGCCGAGCGCCACGCGCTGACCGAGCGGCTGCGCGGCGGGCGCGCCGCCCGCGTCATGCCGTTCGGCCCCGATGCGCTGACGCGGGTGATCGCCGTCACGAGCGGCAAGGGCGGCGTCGGCAAGTCGACTCTGACGGCGAACCTCGCCGTCGCGCTCTGCGCCCGCGGGCTCGCGGTGGGCCTCGTCGACGCCGACGTGCACGGGTTCTCGATCCCGGCGCTGCTCGGCCTCGTCGGCCCCGACGGGCGCCCGCCCGCCCCGACCCGCATCGACGACCTCATGCTGCCGCCGGTGGCGTACGGGGTGAAGGCGATCTCGATCGGGATGTTCCTGCCGCCGTCGGAGGCCGGCCGTCCGGCCTCCGGCGCCGTCGCGTGGCGGGGGCCGATGCTGCATCGCACGGTGCAGCAGTTTCTCACCGACGTGTTCTTCGGCGACCTCGACGTGCTGCTCATCGACATGCCGCCCGGCACCGGCGACATCGCGATCTCGGTCGGCCAGCTGCTGCCCCACGCCGAGGTGCTCGTCGTGACGACACCGCAGACCGCGGCATCCGATGTCGCGGTGCGCAGCGGCCTGGTGGCGGCGCAGACCGGTCAGCGCGTGATCGGCGTCGTGGAGAACATGGCCGCGATGGTGCTGCCCGATGGGACGACGCTGGACCTGTTCGGCTCGGGCGGCGGCGCGGCGGTGGCCGCGGCGCTGTCGACGGATGCCGCCCCGGTGCCGCTGCTGGCCTCGGTGCCGCTGAGCGTCGCACTGCGCGAGGGCGGCGACGCGGGCGTGCCGGTCGTGGTCGGCGCGCCCGGCGACGCCGCGGCGCAGGCGATCGAGCACGTCGCGGCGTCCCTCGCCGCGACGCCACGCGGCCTGTCCGGCCGCCCCCTGCCGTTCACCCCCGCGTGACCACAGCCTCGCTCGTGTTGACCCTGCCGGTTGGGCACGAGCCGGCCCCGTGCACACCGTTCGCAATCGGCCGGGTCGACAACAAGGGGCAGGTTCGACGGGGCGGCATGATTGGGGGCGCGAGGTCAGGTCGCCTCGTTGTCGAACGGCACATCGCGGGACGGGTCGAAGGCGACGGCTACCGCGGACGGCGCGGCGGGCGCCGTCGCGGGCGCGGGGGCAGCGGTCGCCGCGGCGGCGGTCGTCGCGGCGGCGGGGGCGGCGGCGGTCGGCACCGGTGCGTCGTCGAGCAGCGCCTCACGGATGATGCGGCGCGGGTCGTACTGACGCGGGTCGAGCTTGCGCCATTCGACGTCGTCGAAGTCTTCGCCGAGCTCGTCCTTCATGCGCGTCTTCGCGCCGCTGAGCCATTCCCGCGCGCGCCGGGTGAACTGCGCCAGCTTCGCGGCGTAGGCGGGCAGGCGCTCGGGGCCGATCACCAGGATCGCGACGATCCCGATGAGCAGGAGCTTGTCCAAGTCCAAGCCGTTGAACATGCATCCAGGTTACCCGTGCGCCTGCACGCTCCCGTGCGGCGCGCACCGTACGCTGGCGGTGAAGGAGTGGACATGGCAGAGCAGGATGCGATCCGCAGGTACGTCGACGAGGTGACCGCCGAGCCCGAGGCGATCGAGCGGGCGCGCGCGCACGCGCTGGAGCTCGGCGCCGACCCGATCAGTGCCGCCATCGGCGCGCAGATCGCGATCGTGTCCGCGGCCACCGATGCCCTGAACATCGTCGAGATCGGCACCGGCGCCGGCGTGTCGGGCCTCTGGCTGCTGCACGGGTCGCCGCGCGCCACGCTCACGACCATCGACGTCGAACCCGAGCACCTCGCCGCCGCGCGGTCGGCCTTCGCCGACGCGAAGATCCCGCCGGCGCGGGCCCGGTTCATCACCGGCCGTGCCGCCGACGTGCTGCCGCGCATGAACGAGGCGTCGTACGACATCGTGCTGGTGGATGCCGACCCCGAAGGCGTCATCGAATACGTCGAGCACGGGCTGCGCCTCGTGCGCCCCGGCGGCACCGTGCTCGTGCCGCGGGTGCTCGGCGGCGGCGCCGTCGCCGACCCGGTGCGCCGCGACCCGCAGACCTCGGCCTATCGCTCCCTCATCCAGGAGACGCAGTCCTCCCCCGCGGTCCTCGGCGCCCTGTCCATCGTCGGCGAGGGTCTGCTGCAGCTGACGACGGTCCGCGAGTAGCGGCATCCGTCCCCGCCCGGCGCCCATCCACCGCCCGGCGCCCATCCACCGTCCGCCCCCACTCGGCATCCATCCGGCCCCCATCCACCGTCCCGAAAAACGGAAGAATCGCGAAAAACGGATGGATACCGGCGGATCCATCCGTTTTTCGCGTCATATCCGTTTTTCAGCCGACGGACACGGCGCACCCAACACACCCGACGGCACCCGGCGGCATGCGCGGACGCGAAAATGGCCGGTCCGAAGACCGGCCATTCGCAGTTCGGCGATCGTCAGGCGGCGCCGACGACCTCGCTGAGGACGCCGTGGAGTTCCTTGGCCTCGTCGTCGTTGACGGAGACGACCAGGCGGCCGCCGCCCTCGAGGGGAACACGGACGATGATCAGACGCCCCTCTTTGACGGCCTCCATAGGTCCGTCTCCGGTTCGCGGCTTCATGGCTGCCATGGTGAGGCTCCCTTTCGTCTTCGGAATACCTCACAAGTTTATCGGTAACCCGGACACCCGGTCGCCACGGGCCGTCACACCCCTCACACGCGCCACTCGCGTCACATCGATCACCGCCGTCAGGGGATCTGCGTGTAGGTGTTGCCGAGGGCGAGCATCTGATAGATCCACCACCACTGAGCGACGAGGCCGAGTCCCAGCATCCCCCAGCGCCACACCGGATGCCGCGGACCCGCGACCGCGCCGTACAGCGGTGCGAGGGGCAGCAGCAGGCGGAACAGGCTCGAGGTCGGGAAGAAGACGAGGAGCAGGTAGATGAGGTAGCTCGCCGACCACAGCCGGATCTCCGGCCCGAGCCGCTTCACGTGCGGTTCGAACAGCAGCGTCGCGGCGAGGACGGCCACCGCCAGCGCGAGCGCCACGTACCCGAGCGCCTCGGGCAGCCCCCACAGCCGGAACCACAGGGCGGCGGCCTGCACGAACCCCTGCAGCGGGACGAATCCGGCGTCGTGCGCGCCGGTCCAGTCCCGCCGCCACGACAGCTCGGTCTCCAGGTAGGCACCGGGGTCGCCCGTGACGTAACCCGCGATCACCTGCCACGAGAATCCGACGAGCACCGCGAGCAGCCCGAGAAGAACGACGTGCACGACCTCGGTGGCCGGGAGCGGGTCGGTACGGCGGCACCACCAGCGGACGATGCCGTACAGCCCCAGCAGCAGCGCGAAGGCGAGCACACCCGGGCGGGTATATGCCATCAGCGGAATGAGCAGGTAGAGCCAGCCGAAGCGGCGCCGCACGAGGCACGACAGCGCGAGGAACAGCCACAGCAGGAACAGCGATTCGGCGTATCCCATCTGGAACAGCGCCGCGAGCGGCCCCGCCGCCAGCAGCGCGACCGCCCACATCGACGTCGATGCGCCGACGCGCTCCCGCAACAGGTGGAAGAGCACGAGACACGCGAAGTATCCGGCGACGATCGCGAGCACGACGGCGGCGAGCGGGTAGTTGCCGCCGAACACCGTGGCCAGCGCCCGCGACAGCGCCGGATACAGCGGCATGAACGCCCACGCGTTCTGCGTGACGTTGCCGGCGTCGTCGACCGGCAGATCGGCGGGGTAGCCGTCGACACCCACGACCCAGTACCACTGCCCGTCCCAGCCCATCGACAGCGACGCGAGCGACGCGTCGGCCCCGAACCTCGACTCGGGGCCGACAGCTCCGCCGCGATGACGAGGAACACCGTCGTCACGACCCGCGCCGCCGTGTACACGAGCGCGATCAGCAGCGCGGGATGCAGCCGCAGATCGTGACCCGCACGCGCCGCCGGGACAGGGTTCACGCGGTCAGCCACTCCCGCAGACCTCGCTCGACGTCTTCGATCTGCGCGTACGAGACGCGCTCCTCGTCGTGGTGGGCCAGGCTCGGATCGCCCGGCCCGTAGTTGACGGCGGGCACGCCCAGTGCCGAGAACCGTGCGACGTCGGTCCACCCGTACTTGGGGCGCGGCTCGGCGCCGACGGCGGCGAGGAACTCCTGCGCGAGCGGCGCGTCCAGCCCCGGACGGGCACCCGCGGCGCGGTCGACGATCTCGACGTCGAAGCCCTCCAGCGCGCTGCGCACGTGCCGCTCGGCCTCGTCGAGCGTGCGGCTGGGCGCGAAGCGGTAGTTGACCTCGACCTCGCACAGATCGGGGATGACGTTGCCCGCGACGCCCCCGCCGATGCGCACGGCGTTGAGCCCCTCGCGGTACACGAGCCCCTCCACCGGCACCTCCCGGGCACGATACTCCGCCAGGCGCGCGAGGATCGGAGCCGCGGCGTGGATCGCGTTCTCCCCCATCCAGGAGCGGGCGCTGTGCGCGCGGACGCCGTGGGTGCGGGCGATGGCGCGCAGATTGCCGTTGCAACCGCCCTCCACGTTGCCGTTGGACGGCTCACCCAGAATCGCGAAGTCGGCGGCGAACAGGTCGGGGCGGGTCCGCGCCAGCCGGGTGAGGCCGTTGCGCTCGGCATCCACCTCTTCGTGGTCGTACCAGAGCCACGTGATGTCGACGCGCGGAGCGATCAGCTCGGCGGCGAGCGTGAGCTGCACCGCGACGCCGCCCTTCATATCGACCGTGCCCCGCCCCCACAGGTAGGGCTGCCCGTCGATCTCGATGTCGCGGACCGGCAGGTTGCCGTTGATCGGCACCGTGTCGATGTGCCCGGCCAGGGCCACCCGCTGGGGGCGGCCGAGGTTCGTGCGCGCGACGATCGTGTCGCCGTCGCGGTAGACGTCGAGATGGCCGAGGGCGCTCACGGCCTCGAAGATCGCGTCGGCGAGCGTCGTCTCGTCGTCGGAGACGCTCGGGATGTCGCAGATCGTGCGCGTGAGGTCGACGGACGAGACAGACAGATCGAGCGCGGGCATGCCGTCGAGTCTATCCGCGGCACTTCCCCCGATACGCTGGACGGATGAGCGAGAAGCGTCTGATCTGGGGTGCCGGGCTGGCAACGGCGGCGGCGGACGGCACCGTGCTGGACACCTGGTATCCGTCTCCGGCGGCGGGCCCTGCGCCGGAGGCCCCCGACACGAGCGCCCTCGACGCGTTCGCGGGGCCGGACGAGCGTCGCGAGGTCACCGTGCAGGTGGTCGTCGTCGAGATCGATCTGGATGCCGCCCCCAGCGGCACGAGCGATGCCTATCTGCGCCTGCACGCGCTCTCGCACCTGCTCGCCCTGCCGAACGAGGTGAACCTCGACGGCATCTTCGGCCACCTGCCGAACGTCGCGTGGACGACCGCCGGCCCCGTGCACCCCGATGCGGTGGCGCGGCTGCGCCCCGGGCTGCAGCGCGCCGGCATCCAGATCCAGGGCATCGACAAGTTCCCGCGCCTCACCGACTACGTCACGCCCGCCGGCGTGCGCATCGCCGACGCGTCGCGCGTGCGCCTGGGCGCCCACCTCGCGCCGGGCACGACGGTCATGCACGAGGGGTTCGTCAACTTCAACGCCGGCACGCTGGGCGCCTCGATGGTCGAGGGCCGCATCTCGCAGGGCGTCGTCGTCGGCGACGGGTCGGACATCGGCGGCGGCGCCTCGATCATGGGCACCCTCTCCGGCGGCGGCACGCATCGGGTCTCCATCGGCGCGCGGACGCTGCTCGGCGCCAACGCCGGCATCGGCATCTCGCTCGGCGACGACTGCATCGTCGAGGCCGGGCTGTACGTGACCGCCGGCACGAAGATCGTGCTGGTGGGCGAGCCGCCGCGCGCCGACGGCGCGGCGCAGACCGTCAAGGGCGCCGCCCTGTCGGGCCAGAACGGCATCCTCTTCCGCCGCAATTCGCTCACCGGCGCCGTCGAAGCGGTCAGGCGGGGTGGCGCGGGGGTCACCCTCAACGAGGCGCTCCACGCCTGAGCCGAGGGTTTTACACGCCCGAATCCTTCGACATGGCCGGGATTCGGCCCCTATGCTCGGGGCATGAGCGACCGTATGCCGAAGAAGCTGTACGAGAACGAACTGACCCGCCTGCAGGCGCAACTGGTGGAGATGCAGGCGTGGGTGCAGTCCACCGGCGCCCGCATCGTCGTGATCTTCGAGGGACGCGACGCCGCCGGCAAGGGGTCGACGATCAGCCGCGTGCAGCAGTATCTCAATCCCCGCATCACGCGCGTCGTCGCCCTCCCGACGCCGACCGAGCGCGAGCAGACCCAGTGGTACTTCCAGCGCTACATCGCCCACCTGCCGGCCAAGGGCGAGATCGTGCTGATGGACCGCTCCTGGTACAACCGCGGCGGCGTGGAGCACGTCATGGGCTACTGCACCAACGCGCAGTACCACCGGTTCCTGCACCAGGCGCCCATCTTCGAGCGGATGCTCGTGGAAGACGGCATCCTGCTGCTGAAGTACTGGTTCAGCGTGTCGGATGTCGAGCAGGAGAACCGGTTCCGCTCGCGCAACGAAGACCCCATGCGGCGGTGGAAGCTCTCCCCCAACGACGTGCTGTCGATCACCAAGTGGGAGGACTATTCGCGCGCGAAGGACACGATGTTCGTGCACACCGACATCCCCGAGGCGCGCTGGTTCGAGGTCGACAACGAGGACAAGCGCCGCGGCCGGATCAACATGATCCACCACCTGCTGTCGCAGATCCCGTACCAGCAGGTCGAGCGCGCCCCCATCGACATCCCGGCGCGCCCCCGTTCCGGCGGTTACGAGCGCCCGCCGCGCGAGCTGCAGAACTACGTGCCCGACTACGCCGCGACGCTGAGGCACGCGGCGCCCGTCGAAATCTGAGGAGATGTGGAGTTCTGAGGAGGCATCCGGGCGAAAGGCTCCTCAGAAACCCGCAGGCTCCTCAGATTTCCACGAAGGATGCCGGGACGAAGGATGCCGGGACAGGGACGCCCGGGGCGAGTCGGGCCGCCGCGCGCCGTCACACGCCGGCCGACGCCCGCCGCCACGGCCCTTCGGGGGCGTCGGCGCACCAGTGCACGCGCGGCTCGTCCGACGCGCGGACGAGGCCGGTGAGCCAGTACGTCTCGTCGGGGCCCCAGCCGGCGACGACGCTCGCGCACTCGTCGTCGACCGCGATCGCACGAGTGGATGCCGTCAGGTACGCCCACGCCGTCAGATGCACGGCGTCCCAGTCCGCGGCGACCCTGCCCCAGTCCGGCAGCACCCACCGGCCGATCCACCCCGTCGTGCGGTACCAGTCGTGCCGCCGCGAGGCGGTGACCTCCAGCGGATAGCGGGCGCACAGCCGCGCCCAGTCGTCGCCCGAGCGCACCTCGAACGTGCGGCCCGCACCACGGACGGGGATCGCGACGGCACGCTTCCAGCCGAATCCGTCCTCGATGTACGGGATGCCGACCGGCACACCCGACGGCAGTGCGCCCGTGGAGTGCGGGGCACCGTACGGATGCGACCACCAGGTGCCGCTCCAGTTGGCATTCGGGTCAGCTGGACGCTCCGCGGCCGCTTGCGCCTCCTCCTCGCGCGCGCCGGTGCTCCAGCGCGCCGCGGCATCCGGAGCGGCATCGAACGGCGCACCGTCCGCGACGGGATCGAACTCGATCGCCCACTGCGCGGCGGTGCGTTCGCGCCGCCACCACTGCGTCGCCGGATGCCGCTGAAGCACCCCGGCGATCGCCGTCAGCGCATCGCACACCACGGGCTCGGCGGCGACGAGGTCTTCACCGTCGGGCTGCTCCCAGTACCTCGCACTGTCGACGCAGCGCAGCATCGCGACGTCGAGCTCCGCGCCGTCCACCTCCAGCCCGCCGAGCGCGCGGATGCCCGCGGCCAGGTCCGCCGACGTGCCCCGCGGCGTCACCGCCCCGCGGGTCTCGAAGGTCGAGCCGTCCTCGTTCACCCCGAAGCGCACGATGCCGGCACCCGCGGCGACACCGGCGTTGTAGGCGAGGTCGAACAGGATGCCGCCCACGTCGGCGTCGGCATGGCGCGCCAGCTCGAGGCACAGTCGCCGGCCGCGGGGGCCGTCGAGCAGGGTCATCGTGACGCCGTCAGAGGGCGCCGGGGTAGTCCCGCTCGGCGGCGCCGGTGTAGAGCTGCTGCGGGCGGCCGATCTTCGTCTGCGGGTCGTACTGCATCTCGCGCCAGTGCGCGAGCCAGCCGGGCAGGCGCCCGATGGCGAACAGCACCGTGAACATCCGCGTCGGGAAGCCCATCGCCTTGTAGATCACGCCGGTGTAGAAGTCGACGTTCGGGTAGAGGCGACGCTCCTTGAAGTAGTCGTCTTCCAGGGCGACGTGCTCGAGCTCCTGCGCGAGGTCGAGGAGCGGATCGTGTACGCCGAGCTCGGCGAGGATCTCGTCGGCCGATTCCTTGACGAGCCGCGCGCGCGGGTCGTAGTTCTTGTAGACGCGGTGCCCGAAGCCCATCAGCTTCACGCCGTCTTCCTTGTTCTTGACCCGCTCGACGAAGCGCTGCACGCTCTCACCCGAGTCGCGGATGCGGGCGAGCATGTCGAGCACCGCCTCGTTGGCGCCGCCGTGCAGCGGACCGTACAGGGCGTTGATGCCCGCCGAGATCGAAGAGAACTGGTTCGCACCGGTCGAACCGACCAGGCGCACCGTCGAGGTCGACGCGTTCTGCTCGTGGTCTTCGTGCAGGATGAGCAGCCGCTCCAGCGCCCGCGACATGACCGGGTTCACCTGGTAGATCTCGGCCAGCACCCCGAAGTTGAGCTTCAGGAAGTTGTCGACGAAGCTCAGCGAGTTGTCGGGGTAGAGGAAGGCCTGCCCGATGCTCTTCTTGTGCGCGTAGGCCGCGATCACGGGCAGCTTCGCGAGCAGGCGGATCGTGTTCAGCTCGACGTGCTCGGGGTTGTTCGGGTCGGACTGGCCCTCGTAATAGGTCGACAGTGCGGCCGTCGCGGCGGACAGCATCGACATCGGGTGCGCCGTGTGCGGGAGCGCCGAGAAGAAACGCTTGAGATCTTCGTGCAGCAGCGTGTGGCGACGGATCTTGTCGTCCCACTCCTCCAGTTGAGCGGCCGTCGGCAGCTCGCCGTACAGCAGCAGCCAGGCGACCTCGAGGTAGGTGCTGTTCTTCGCGAGCTGTTCGATCGGATACCCGCGATAGCGCAGAATGCCCTGGTCGCCGTCGATGAACGTGATCGCCGACTTCGTCGCCGCCGTGTTGACGAAGCCGTAGTCGAGGGCGGTATGCCCGGTCTGCCGCGTGAACGTGGAGAAATCGACGCTCGCGACACCCGCGGTGCCGGACAGAATCGGAAGCTGTGCGGTGCGGTCACCCACGGTGACGGTGGCCAGCTGCGGGGTTCCTTCGTCGCTCACGAAGCCTCCTTGCGGTCGGGCATGCGGTGCTTACAGCCTAGTGGCCGTGTGGGCCTACTCCGACTCCCTGCAAAGGATCGCGCGATCCGCAGGAGGATTGCTACGGCTCACCCGGCATCCGTCAGGCGCCGCGCCGCCTCGGCGATGCGCTCGTCGGTCGCCGTCAGCGAGAAGCGCACGTGCTGCGGGAAGTGCGTGCCGTAGAAGACGCCGGGGCCGGCGAGGATGCCGAGGCCCGCGAGCCGGTCCATCGACTCCCACGCGTCGCGCCCCTCGGTCGCCCAGAGGTACAGGCCGCCCTCGGAGTGGTCGATGCGCAAGCCCGCCGCCTCCAGCGCGGGGCGCAGCACGTCGCGGCGCGTGCGGTAGCGCTCGCGCTGCGCCGCCACGTGCGCGTCGTCGCGCAGGGCGACGGCCATCGCCGCCTGCACAGGGGCGGGCAGCATGAGCCCGAGGTGCTTGCGCGCCGTCAGCAGGCGCGCGACGAGGGCGGCATCGCCCGCGAGCAGGGCGGCGCGGTATCCGGCGAGATTCGACTGCTTGCTGAGCGAGTACACCGACAGCACGGCGCTGCGATCGTCGCCGACGACGCGCGGATCGAGGATGCTGGGAACCCGCTCGACGGCCCACGGCCCCTCCCAGCCGAGCTCGGCGTAGCACTCGTCGGAGGCGACGACGGCGCCCAGTTCGCGCGCACGGGACACGGCGGCGCGCAGTTCGTCGACGCCGAGCACGCGCCCGTCGGGGTTCCCCGGGCTGTTGAGCCACACCAGGCGTGTCCCGTCCGGCCACTGGGCCGGGTCGTCGGCGGCGACCGGCGTCGCGCCGACGAGCTTCGCGCCGACCTCGTAGGTCGGATACGCGGCCCGCGGATGCACGACGACGTCCCCCGGCCCGAGGCCGAGCAGCAGCGGCAGCAGCGCGACGAGCTCCTTCGAGCCGACCGTGGGAAGCACCTCGGCGACGCTCAGCCCCGGTACGCCGCGCCGGCGCGCGTACCAGTCGACGATCGCCTCGCGCAGGGCCGGGGTGCCCACCGTCTGCGGGTAGGCGTGCGCGTCGGTCGCGGCCTTCAACGCGTCGGCGACGACCTGGGGGGTCGCATCGACCGGCGAGCCGATCGACAGGTCGACGATGCCCGCCGGATGCGCCTGGGCGCGCGCGGCGTAGGGGGCGACGGCATCCCACGGATACTCGTCGAGATCGCGGACCGACATCAGTGCGCCTGCGGGGGAAGCGCGGCGACGATGGGGTGGTCTTTCGGGATCACGCCGATCTTGGCGGCACCGCCGGGCGAGCCGATGTCCTCGAAGAACTCGACGTTCGCGGTGTAGTAGTCCTGCCACTCGTCGGGCAGGTCGTCTTCGTAGTAGATCGCCTCGACGGGGCAGACCGGCTCACAGGCACCGCAGTCGACGCACTCGTCGGGGTGGATGTAGAGGGAGCGTTCGCCTTCGTAGATGCAGTCGACGGGACACTCGTCGATGCAGGCCCGGTCCTTCACATCCACGCACGGCAGCGCGATCACATACGTCACGCGTGCAAGTCTAGTTCGTGCTCCGCAGCGTCGGCCGTGGCCGCGGGCGTCGGTCGGCGCGCCGGCCACGCGACGACGACGGCGACCAGTAGGGGGACGGCGATCGACCAGATCGCACCCGTGGGCAGCTCGCCGTCGGCGGGAGCGGGCACGACGACCGAGCCGCCCGGGCCCGTGCCCGAGAACAGGAACGTCGCCACCAGCGCACCGACGCCGGTCGCCAGCGCCGCCCAGCGGTCGGCCGTGAGCACCCGGACCGCCACCAGCAGGGCACCCGTGCCGACGAGCGCGACGAGGAGACCGACCGGGATCGCGGCCCACGTGGCGGACTGCCCGATCGTGCCGGCGACACCGTAGACGATTCCGATGACGACGGCGACGGCCCACGTCCCGATCCGCGCGATTCCCACCCTGCGAGTCTACGTCTGCCCGGCGCGGCGGGAGGCGGCATCCATCGTCACCGTCGGCCGTTCGCGCTCAGGCGTTCGCGTCCTGGCGCTTGAGGCGCGCCGTGGCGCGGCCGCGCTCGGTCGCATCCAGCACGACCTTGCGGATGCGCACCTTCTCGGGGGTGACCTCGACGCATTCGTCGTCGCGGGCGAACTCCAGCGACTCCTCCAGCGTGAGGGTGCGCGGCGGGGTCATCGACTCGAACGAGTCCGAAGTGGAGGAGCGCATGTTGGTGAGCTTCTTCTCCTTCGTGATGTTCACGTCCATGTCGTCGGCGCGCGAGTTCTCGCCGATGACCATGCCCTCGTAGACCTCTTCGGTGGGCTGCACGAAGAAGCTCATGCGCTCCTGCAGGGCGATGATCGCGAACGGCGTCACGACGCCCATCCGGTCGGCGACGATCGACCCGTTCTGGCGGGTCACGATGTGCCCGGCCCAGTCGTCGTAGCCGTGCGAGATGGCGTTGGCGATGCCGGTGCCGCGCGTGATCGTGAGGAACTCGCTGCGGAAGCCGATGAGCCCGCGCGAGGGCACGACGAACTCCATGCGCACCCAGCCGGTGCCGTGGTTGGTCATCGTCTCCATGCGGCCCTTGCGCGCCGCCATGAGCTGCGTGATGGCGCCGAGGTGCTCTTCGGGCGCGTCGATCGTCAGGTGCTCGAACGGCTCCTGGATCTTGCCGTCCTCGCCCTTGCGCGTGACGACCTGCGGCTTGCCGACGGTGAGCTCGAAGCCCTCGCGGCGCATGTTCTCGACGAGGATCGCGAGCGCCAGCTCGCCGCGGCCCTGCACCTCCCACGCGTCGGGGCGGCCGATGTCGACGACCTTGAGCGACACGTTGCCGACCAGTTCGCGGTCGAGGCGGTCCTTGACCATGCGGGCCGTCAGCTTGTGACCCTTGACCTTGCCCATGAGGGGCGACGTGTTGGTGCCGATCGTCATCGAGATGGCCGGGTCGTCGACCGTGATCGCCGGGAGCGGCCGCACGTCTTCGGGGTCGGCGATGGTCTCGCCGATCGTGATGTCCTCGATGCCCGCGATCGCGACGATGTCGCCGGGGCCGGCCGACTCGGCCGGGTAGCGCTCCAGCGCGCGGGTCTTCAGCAGCTCGGTGATGCGGGCGCCCCGGTGCGAGCCGTCGTGGCGCACCCAGGCGACCGTCTGCCCCTTCTTGAGGGTTCCGTTGAAGACCCGCAGCAGCGCCAGGCGGCCGAGGAACGGCGACGAGTCGAGGTTCGTGACCCACGCCTGCAGCGGCGCCTCGTCGTCGTACGACGGCGCCGGCACGTGCTCGAGGATCGCCTGGAACAGCGGCTCGAGATCGGCGTTGTCGGGCAGCTCGCCATTGGCGGGGCGGGTGCGGGATGCCGCGCCGGCACGACCCGAGGCGTAGACCACCGGCACGTCCAGCAGCGCGTCGACATCGAGGTCGGGCACGTCGTCGTGCAGGTCGGACGCGAGCCCCAGCAGCAGGTCGTGCGCCTCCTCCTCGACCTCGGCGATGCGCGCGTCGGGGCGGTCGGTCTTGTTGACGAGCAGGATGACGGGCAGCTTCGCCTCGAGCGCCTTGCGCAGCACGAAGCGGGTCTGCGGCAGCGGGCCCTCCGACGCATCCACCAGCAGCACGACCCCGTCGACCATCGACAGACCGCGCTCGACCTCGCCGCCGAAGTCGGCGTGGCCGGGCGTGTCGATGACGTTGATCGTCACCGGCACCTCGGTGTGGATGCCGTTGTAGGTGATCGCCGTGTTCTTGGCGAGGATCGTGATGCCCTTCTCACGCTCCAGGTCGTTCGAGTCCATGGCGCGCTCTTCGACGTGCGCGTGCTCCCCGAACGATCCGGTCTGGCGCAGCATGGCGTCCACGAGCGTCGTCTTGCCGTGGTCGACGTGCGCGACGATCGCGACGTTGCGGAGGTCCGGACGGAGGGCGTGCGCCATGGAGGTGTCCTTGTGGGAGAAGAAGAATGGGATGCCGGCGACGCAGAAACGGTCGCGGACATCCCATTCTACAAGAGCAGGCTGAGGGCTCCTAGACAAGAGCCGTCAGGGCAGCGTGATCGACCTCGTCTCGCGGCGCTCGCGCTGCGCGTCGGGATCGGGCACCGGGATCGCCGAGATGAGCCGCTTCGTGTAGTCCTCTTTCGGATGCCGCAGGATCTCGTCGGTGCTGCCCTCCTCGACCAGCTTGCCGTGATGCATCACGACGATGCGGTCGGCGAGCCGGTCGATGACGGCGAGGTCGTGGCTCACGAACAGGCAGGCGAAGCCGAGCTCGGCCTGCAGGTTCTCGAACACGTCGAGCACGCGCGCCTGCACCGACACGTCCAGGGCGCTCGTCGGCTCGTCGGCGATCAGCAGCTTCGGCCTCAGCGCGAGAGCGCGCGCGATGCCGATGCGCTGCCGCTGACCGCCGGACAGCTCGTGCGGGTAGCGGTTGCGCAGCGAACGCGGCAGCTCGACCTGGCCCAGCAGCTCCTCCACGCGAGCGTTCACCTGGGCCTTGGAGAACTCGCCGGACAGCTCCAGCGGCTCGCCGATCGACGCCCCGACCGGCCATCGCGGATTCAACGACGAGCCGGGATCCTGGAACACGATGCCGATCGTACGGCGCAGCGCCCGCAGGTCATCCTTCGAGATGCCCACGAGGTTGACGCCGTCCACCTGAGCGACGCCCTCCTGGAACGGCAGCAGGCCGATCGCGCCGCGGGCGACGGTCGTCTTGCCCGACCCCGACTCGCCGACGAGGCCCACGACCTCGCCCGGATGGATCGAGAACGACACCTTGTCGACGGCCCGGAAGGCCGGCACCTTGCGCGTGCCGGGATACTCGATGACGGCATCCTTCAGCTCCAGCACGGGAGCGCCGGCGCGTTCGGTCTTGCCCTCGGTGGTCGCGCCCAGGCGCGGGACGGCGGCGAGCAGCTCCTTGGTGTAGTTGTGCTTCGGGGCGTCGAACACCTCGTGCACCGTGCCGCGCTCGACGATGTCGCCCGCGCGCATCACGATAACGTGGTCGGCGATGTCGGCGACCACGCCGAGGTCGTGCGTGATGATGATGATCGCCGAGTTCAGCCGCTTGTGGAGGCTCCGCAGCAGATCGAGGATCTCGGCCTGGATCGTGACGTCGAGCGCGGTCGTCGGCTCGTCGGCGATGAGCAGGTCGGGGTCGCAGGCGATCGCCTGCGCGATCATCGCGCGCTGCCGCTGGCCACCCGACAGCTGGTGCGGATAGGAGTCGTACGCCTTCTGCGGGTTCGGCATCTCCACCAGGCGCAGCAGCTCGAGAGCGCGTTCCTTCGCCTCGTGCTTGCTGACCGTCTCGTGCGCGAGAATCGCCTCGGAGATCTGGAAGCCCACGCGGTACACCGGGTTCAGCGCCGTCATCGGCTCCTGGAAGATCACCGCGATCTTGGGGCCGCGCACCTTCTGCAGATCCTCGGGATGCGCGCCGAGGATCTCCTTGCCGTGCAGCTTCACCGACCCGCGCGAGCGCGAGTTGCCGGGCAGCAGGCCCAGCAGCGTCATCGACGACACCGACTTGCCCGACCCCGACTCGCCGACGATCGCGAGCACCTCTCCGGGCCGCACGTTGTAGCTGA
Organism: Microbacterium sp.; assembly: GCF_047602155.1. Classification (GTDB taxonomy): domain Bacteria; phylum Actinomycetota; class Actinomycetes; order Actinomycetales; family Microbacteriaceae; genus Microbacterium. The sequence continues at coordinate 3,108,814 of NZ_JASGHZ010000001.1, forward strand.
TGCCGCGGACGGCGTTGACCCAGTCCTTGCCGACCCAGAAGTCGACGGAGAGGTCGGAGACCTCGATGATGGGAGCGCTGGATGATTCGACGCTCATCGTCAGGCCTCTCTCGTGATTCGATCTGGGACGATGGGGTCATGCCCGATGCACCCGTCGTCTTCCGCAGCCGCTTTGGGATCGTCTTGACGATCATGTTCTGGGCGATCGCGGCCGTCGGCACGATCAGCGCGATCGTCGACGGCATGCCCCCCGCGGTGCCCGGCGCGTTCCTGACCGCCGCCTGGTTCGTGTGGCTGCTGTTCTGGCGACCCAGCGTCGTGGTGGACGCCGACGGCACCGAGTTCCGCAACATCCTGCGCGACGTGGAGATCCCGTTCAGCTCCGTCGAGACCGTCCGGACCCAGTACGCGCTGACGGTCGTCACAGCAGGCCGCACGTACCGCGCCTGGGCGATGCCCGCCCCGAGCAGCGTCAACCCGAAGCATGTGCGACCGGGGCGCGAGGAGCAGGCGCGCAACAACGACTCGCCGGCCACCGCGGCGGCGCGCCTCATCCGCCGCGGTGCGGAGACCGCGGCCGCCGGCGCCGACGGCGCCGTGACGGCCCGCTGGCAACCCGTCCTGTGCGCGATCAGCGTGGCACTGCCGCTCGCGTGCGTCGCGCTGGCGCTGACGGCTCACTGAGCCGCCTCCCCCACCGCAGTGTGCGGCGTGGCATCCGTCGTCTGTCCGGCGTCCTTCCCACCGCGGCGGAAGATCATGTCGAACGCCTCGCGCCACGGGCCCTTCTTGCCCGGCATCCGACGCTGACGCGGATCGAACGCGTCACGCAGGCCGTCGCCGATGAAGTTGACGCACAGGGCGATCACGATGATGAAGATGCCCGGCCACCAGAACAACCACGGACGGCTCTCGAACGACGACTCGTAGGCATTCAGCAGCTGGCCGAGCGACACGTCCGGACGCTGCACGCCCACCCCGAGGAAGCCCAGGGCCGCCTCGGTGAGGATCGCGCCGCTCATGATGAGCGAGATCGTGATGATGGCGACGCCGACCGCGTTGGGCAGCACGTGGCGGAACAGGATGCTGAAGTCGCTCGCGCCGGCGACCCGCGCGGCGTCGACGAACTCACGCTCGCGCAGCGACAGGAACTCGGCGCGGATGAGGCGGGCCAGGCCCGTCCAGCCGAAGATGCCGAGCGCGATCGCCAGCATCGGCGCCCCGAGCGACCCCATCGACCGGCCGATGACCGCGAACAGGACGAGGGCCGGGATGATGATGATGACGTCGGTGATGCGCATCAGGATGCCGTCGATCCAGCCGCCGTAGAAGCCCGCGATGGCGCCGATCGCGATGCCGAGGACGCCGGCCACGAAGCCGAAGAGCACCATAACGACGAGCGACTGCTGCGTGCCGCGCATGACCTGGGCGAAGATGTCCTCGCCGATGTCGGACTGCCCCAGCGGGAACTGGCCGAAGTCGAAGGGCAGCACCCACGTCGGCGCACCCTTGGGGTTGAGGATGTCGTAGTGCGCGCCGTAGGAGTGGTGGTACCAGCCGGGCACGTGGAATCCGAACACGTCGAACCCGACCGACGAGTACGCCAGCACGATGATGACCGCGAGCACGCCCATGCTGATGAGCGCGCCCTTGTGACGGAAGAACCGGCGGCGGATGATCGCGCCCTGGCTGAGGCCCGCGACCTCCTGCTGCTCGATCGTGAGGATGTCCTTGTCGCCCGCGAGACCGGGGCCTTTCCCCAGGTCGGGTTCCTCGAACAGGGGCTGCATTGGCGTCGTCATGTCAGTTCACCCGGATCCGCGGGTCGAGCAGCGAGTAGCTGAGGTCGGCAAGGAGGTTGAAGAAGAGCGTCACGATGCTCGTGATGATGAAGATCGCCATGACGGTGTTGAGGTCGACCGCGATCACCGCCTGCACGAACATGCGGCCGACGCCGTTCCAGGCGAACACCGTCTCGGTGATCGCGGCGCCGCCGATGATCCCGCCGATGTCGAACGCGACGAGCGTGACGATCGGGATCATCGCATTGCGGAAGGCGTGGCGCATGACGACGGTGCGCTCGGGCAGGCCCTTGGCCCGTGCCGTGCGCACGTAGTCCTGACCCATGACCTCCAGCAGGCTCGCCCGGGAGTATCGGCTCCAGCCGGCCAGCGAGATGAGCATCAGCGCGAGGGTCGGCAGCAGCAGGTGCGCGAACCGGTCGGCCGACTCGAGCCAGATGCTGCCGTTGAGGTTGGGCGTCGCGGGACCGATCGTCGCGATCGGGCGGCCGCTGGTGAACGCGATCAGGTCGGGCCAGGCTCCCATGATGCGGTCTACGACCAGCAGGAGCGCGGAGATGAGACCGGTGAGGATGCCGGAGCGCAGCGACAGCCCACGCTCCTCGCCGCCCCACGCGAACGCCGCGATGATCGCGACGACGACCATGGCGGCGAAGGTGATGACGATCGACCACTCGTTCGGCAGGTAGTAGTAGAGGAACTGCATCGGCCACCACAGGATCGCGCCGACGACGGCGACCGTCAGGGTCGCTCCCGTGACGCGGCGGTTGCCGAACCCGGCGGTGAGGTAGATCATCGCGACCGCCGCGCCGATGCCGAGGAGCAGGACGCCGACGATGCCCAGCTGCGGAGCGATCAGCCAGCCGGTGTACAGGATGCCGAAGAGGCCGACGATGAACACCACGGTGGCGACGCCGAAGTTGAGGAAGTACTTGCGCGCACCCCCGCCCACAATGCTGGCCCAGACGAAGCCGAGGACGAGCCCGATCAGCACCACCAGCCAGGGCGGCGCCTCGGGATGGGCGAGGAAGTCGTTGAAGCCGATGGCCAGATACATCTTCAGCAGCGAAGCGATCCAGAACACCGGCAGGGAGAAGAAGACGAAGGCGATGAAGGTGACCGTGTAGTCGAAGCCGCTGTACTGACGCAGCGCGGTCGCCATGCCGATGGCGACGCCGAGGAAGAGGGCCAGGAACGTGGCGGCGAACACGAGCTGTACCGACTGCGCGATGCCGGTGCTGACGACGGCCGCGACCTCCTGGCCGCGGTTGGTGTAGCCGAGGTCGATGTTGCCGGTGAAGACCTTGAGCACACCGCCGAGCCAGATGAAATAACGCAGGAAGGGCGAGACATCCAGGTGCAGCTGCTCGGTCCGCAAGGCGATGAGCTGCTGTTTGTTGGGAGCGGTGGAACCGTGCAGATCCTCCAGCGGGTCACCGGCATTGGCGGCGAGGACGTAGATCAGATAGCTCGCGGCGAAGACGATGAGCACCGCTTGGAGCAGGCGGCGGACGATATAGCTGAACAAGCGCGGACTCTCCGAGAGGAGGGGATCGCCGGGTTCTCCCGACGATCCCCTCCTGCTCTAGGGGTTGAGCTGAACGATCCCGATCAGGATGCCGGCGTGGCAGTCGCCCCGGCCACCGGCTCCCACTCCCAGTAGTTCCAGAAGTAGCTGGGCGAGAGGAACCCGGGCGTGACGCCGGTCACCTCGTTCGACCAGACCACGATTCCGGGCCACTGGTACAGCGGGACCGACCACGCCTCTTCGCCGACGATCTTCTCGGCCTCGACCTGCAGATCCTGCTGCTTGGCCGGGTCGAACTCGCCGCTCAGCTCGGTGAACACGTCGTTCAGGTCGGCGTTGTACCACCCGTACGGGTTGTTGGCGCCGGCGCCCTTGGTGTTCGACGGGCCTTCGACGCCCTGGTAGTTCGCGGCGGACTCGCCGACCGCGAGCGACTCGGACACCCAGGCGAACAGCGTCGCGTCGTACGCGGTGGGGTTCGAGAACACGGTGGTGCTCCAGTTGGCGCGCAGATCGTCCGCGACGTTGGTCAGGTCGAACCCGGCCTCCTTCGCGTACGGCTCCCACAGCTCGAACGTCTTGATGCGCGTGTCGCGGGTCGAGCTCAGGAAGCGCACCGAGATCGGGGTGGTGACGCCCGCCTCGGCCAGCAGCGCCTTGGCGCCCTCGATATCGGGCTCGGTCAGCTCGGCGTAGCCGTTGACGGCCTCGGCCGCCTTGGCTCCCTCGGTGCCCGGGATGAAGATCTGCGAGTTGCGCAGGGTGGCATCCGGCTGGTTCGGCTTGACGATCTTGTCGAGGATCTCCTGACGCGGGATCGTCTTCAGGAACGCCTCGCGCACCTTGAGCGCCTTGTCGGCGTCGCCGCCGTAGGTCGTCGGGTCGAACGGACCGCCGTTGCCGACCTGCAGGTCGATGTGCTCGTAGGTGCCCTGCGGCGCGCCCTTGAAGTCGACGCCGTCGACGCCGGCCTCGAGCGTGTCGGTGATGTCGGAGGTCGGCTGACCCGATGCGATCTGGATCTCGCCGTTCTGGATGGCCTTGATCTGATCGGCCATGCTCGAGATCGCGCGCACCGTGATGGTCTCGTAGTGCGTCGGCTTGTCCCACGTGTCCAGCGGGTTGGCCTTGAGGGTCGTGTAACCCTCCTCCATGTTGATTTCGACGATGTTGTACGCACCCGTGCCGATCAGCTGCAGCGGCTGCGGGTCGCCGTCCTTCACCTTGACGCTCTCCGAGAACTTGAAGCCCTGGTTGAAGGTCTGCGAGACCGGAGCGAGGAAGTCGAGGTCGTTGTCCTGCACCGCCTTGATCAGCGCCTCGTTCGCCTTCTTGGCGTCGTCGGCGTCGTTCTTGGTGTAGTCATCGGGGTAGGCGAGTTCCACCGCCGCGTGCGCCGCAACCGGGGACATCGGGTTGGCGAGCTCCCAGTCGACGAACGGCGACGAGTAGACGAGCGTGACCGAGCGGCCGTCGTCGCTGATCTCCGGCACGTCCGTGACGAGGTCGAAGCCGTAGTCGGCCTGCGCACCGGTGTTCCAGAAGGTGCCGGTCTGGCTGGTCAGTTCTCCGCTTTCCTCGTCGACGGTGCCCTCGCCGTCCGAGCGGTGGGTCGTGCCCGAGGCCCACCCGAGCAGCATGTCGGCCGCGCCGACCTGCACGCCGTCAGACCACTTGACGCCCTCGTTGACGGTCCACTTGACGGTCAGCGGGTCGTCGCTGAGCTTCTCGTAGGTGCCGAAGCCCTCGTTCTTGACAAGCTCGGGGGTGGAGTCGTAGTAGTACCAGCTCGACTTGGCGAGGTAGTTGATGTTGGCGTTCCACGCCGAATTCGTGTCGGCCAGGCCGTCGTTGAATGCGTAGTACTGGTCGGTGTCGGCGATGGTGATCTTCGATCCCTCGACGACCTCCGACTCGCGTGGCGGCGTGCAGCCGCTGAACACCATGGCGCCGGCCGCGAGAACCGCGGCGGTGGCCACAAGGCGCGTGTACTTCAATGTTCCTCCTGTGCAAGGGGCGAAGCGTCCAGGCGTAATTCATAGCCTGGACACGGATACCGTTCAGGCTAAGCACGCAGGGCGCGATGGTCAAAACAATCGGCGAAAACGTTACAGAGGCTTAACTCAGTTCCGGTTTCGTGTGGCAATCTGACAAGATGCACCCCGTGTCGAGCCGAGATCTGGTATGAATCCACCGGCATCCGTCCCCCGCTCACGGCTGTGGTGGGAGGTCGCGATCGTCCTCGCGCTGTCGGTGGGCCGCTCGGCGGTGTACTCGGTGCTCCAGCTGGTGCAGGCGCTCACGCGCGAGCAGGCGCTGGGCGACCAGTCGACCTCGCTGAACCCGGGGGCGGACGCGCAGCAGTTCTGGGACGTGCTGTATCAGTTCACGGCGCAGTTCTTCGCGTTCGCGCCGATTGCGCTGGCGCTGTGGCTGTTGTGGGAGCCGGGCGCGTCGGCGTTGCGGCGCATCGGGCTGGACTTTCGTCGGTTCGGACGCGATCTGGGCGCGGGCCTGCTGCTCGTGCTCGTCATCGGCGTGCCGGGGCTGGGGCTGTACGCGGCCGGGCGGGCGCTCGGGATCACGGTGCAGGTGAATGCCTCGCCGCTGGATCCCTCGTGGTGGACGATCCCGCTGCTGCTGCTCGCCGCGCTGCGGGCGGGGCTCACCGAGGAGGTCATCTTCGTCGGGTACCTGTTCGACCGGCTGCGCCGGCTCGGGTGGGGTGTCTGGGCGATCATCCTCTCGACGGCGGCGCTGCGCGGCGCGTACCACGCGTACCAGGGGTTCGGCCCGATCGTCGGCAACCTCGCGATGGGCGTCGTCTTCGGCTGGGTGTACCAGCGGTGGGGCCGGGTCATGCCGCTCGTGATCGCACACGCGGCGATCGACATCGTGGCCTTCGTCGGCTACCCCCTGGCCGCCGCCTGGTGGCCCGCCCTGTTCGCCTAACCCCCGGCATCCCCCCTTCCGTCCGCGAGAGAACAGTGGTCGGACGAGAGAACGGTTGCCACCCGTTCTTTCGTCCTGCAGTTGTTCTCTCGCGGTCGGGAGGGGCTCGGGGAGGGGCGGGGGCGGAACCTCCTCCACAGCGGGGGGATGTGCGAAGTTGTCCACCGATCGGCGCATCCGGTCCCCACGCTGCCGCATGATGCGGGAGGGTGGGCGGATGCTGACCCTTGCGCCGACCTACCCCGTCCGCGAATGCCCGATCGTCCTCTGGCGGACCGCAGAGGTGCCGCACCCCGAACGCGGTGCACGGCGCGGCGATCTGACCCGCGTCAGACGGGGCGTGTACGCCCGCACCGCCGACTGGCGGAGACTGCCGCCGTGGGAGAAGTATCTCGTTCGTGTGCATGCCGCAGCGCTGGTCTTCCCCGACGCGGTCTTCAGCCATGAGTCGGCCGCTGTTCTGCTCGGGATGCCGGTGCTCGGCGATCCGGTGACCGTCCACGTCCTCGTCGGACCGCACTCAGCGGCGCGCGAGTCGACCGGGATCCGCTCGCACCGCTGCCGCGAACTGCCCGAGGTTGTCACTTCGCGCGGGATCGCTGTCACATCTCCGGCGGTGACTGCCGTGACGCTGGCCCGGCACCGGCACAACGCATACGGGCTCGCTGCAGCCGACGCCGCGCTCGGCATGGGCAAGACCCTGACGCGCGAAGCGCTCATCGCCGACAACGAGGCGCGGGACTCGAGTCGCGGACGGAATCTCGCTCGGTGGCCGCTGGAGCGCGCGGACAAACGACGCGAAAGCGTGCTCGAGTCGATCAGCGACGCGGCAATCGAGTGGCTGGGGTTTCCCGCCCCCGAACTGCAGCACGTGTTCGTCGCCGAGGACGGGAGGATCGACCGGGGCGACAAGTGGTGGAAGGAGCTGTCACTGCTCGGCGAACCCGACGGCGAACTCAAGTACGACGGGCGTTTCGGCGACCCGGCGGCGCTGTTACGCGACCGACACGAGCGCGATCGACGGCTCCTGCGTGGTGACGTCGATTCGATCGCCCACTGGGGCTGGCTCGATGTCGCGCGCATCTGGCCGCTGCGTGCCTTGCTGCTCGGTCACGGACTGCGGCAACTGTACCCCGAAGACACCGTGCAGTTGCGCTCGCTGACCCGCCTGCTCGCCCCCTACGAGCGGTCGCTGGGGTCGGCATCCCCCACCCCTGTCCGCGAGAGAACAACGCGCGGACGAGAGAACGGCTGGTAACCGTTCTCTCGTCCTGCAGTTGTTCTCTCGCGGCCGGGGGCGGATGCGGGGGCGGATGCCGGGGGCGGGCGACGGGCTAGGCGAAGGCGTCGGGCGGGGGGCAGGCGCAGACGAGGTTGCGGTCGCCGAAGGCGTTGTCGATCCTGCGCACCGGGGGCCAGTACTTCGTGCGCACCAGCGCGTGCACGGGGTAGACCGCCTCCTCGCGCGAGTACGGGTGGTCCCACGCGCCCGCGATGACCGACTCGGCGGTGTGCGGGGCGTTCACGAGCGGGTTGTCGCCGGCGGGCCACTCCCCCGCGGCCACGCGATCGGCCTCGGCGCGGATCGCGATCATCGCCTCGACGAACCGCTCGAGCTCACCAAGATCCTCCGACTCGGTGGGCTCGACCATGAGCGTGCCCGCGACGGGGAACGACATCGTCGGCGCGTGGAATCCGTAGTCGATCAGCCGCTTGGCGACATCGTCGACCGTCACCCCCGTCGCCTCCTTCAAGGGCCGCAGGTCGAGGATGCACTCGTGCGCCACGAGCCCGTCCTCCCCGGCGTACAGCACGGGATAGTGCGCGCGCAGCCGCGCCGCGATGTAGTTCGCCGCGAGCACGGCCGCCCCCGTCGCCCGCCGCAGGCCGGCCCCACCCATGAGCCGCACGTACGCCCACGAGATCGGCAGGATGGATGCCGATCCATACGGTGCCGCCGAGATCGGCCCCCCGGCGAACTCGAAGCCTCCCGCGTGCACCGCGCGCTGCGCGAGCGGATGCGACGGCAGGAACGGCGCCAGGTGCGCCTTCGCCGCCACCGGCCCCACCCCGGGCCCCACCGCCGTGCGGGATCGCGAACGTCTTGTGCAGATTCAGGTGCGACACGTCGCCGCCGACGTCGCCGAAGCGCGCGAACCCGACGAGCGCATTCATGTTCGCGCCGTCGACATACACCTGGCCGCCGGCCTCGTGCACCGCGGCGCACAGTTCGACGACATCCTGCTCGTACACGCCGTGCGTCGACGGGTACGTGATCATGAGCGCCGCCAGCGCGTCGGCGTGCGCAGCGATCTTCGCCCGCAGGTCGACGAGGTCGACGTTGCCGGCCTCGTCGCACGCGACGACCACGACGCGCATGCCCGCCAGCACCGCCGACGCCGCGTTGGTGCCGTGCGCCGACGACGGGATGAGACACACGTCACGCCCCTCGTCGCCCCGCGACCGGTGGTACCCGCGGATCGCCAGCAGCCCCGCGAGCTCGCCCTGCGAGCCGGCATTGGGCTGCAGCGACACGGCGTCGTAGCCGGTGATCTCGGCCAGCCACGACTCCAGCTGGTCGATCAGCGACAGGTACCCCTCGACGTCGGATGCCGGCGCGAACGGATGCACGCGCGAGAACTCCGGCCACGACACCGCCGCCATCTCGGTCGCCGCGTTGAGCTTCATCGTGCACGACCCGAGCGGGATCATGCCGCGGTCCAGCGCATAGTCCCGGTCGGCGAGCTGCTTCAGATACCGCATCATCGCCGTCTCGGAGCGATACGCGTGGAACACCGGATGCGTCAGGAACTCGTCTTCGCGCACGAGGGATGCCGGCACCCGCGCAGGCGTCGCAACGAACCCGAACGCACGCTCGGCCGGGCCGCCGAAGACCTGGGCGATGACGTGCAGGTCGGTGATCGTCGTCGTCTCGTCGACCGAGATGCCCACCGAGTCGCCATCGCGCAGCCACAGCTGATATCCGCGCTCACGGGCGTCGGCGACGAGCGCGGCCGCCCGCCCGGCCGCCGCCACGACGATCGTGTCGAAGAAGTCGTCGTGGAGCACCGCGCCCCCGGCCTCCGCGATCCAGTCGCGCAGCAGGTGCGCCTTGGCGGTGACCTCGGTGGCGATCGCCGTCAGCCCCTCGGGCCCGTGGTACACGGCGTACATCGACGCCATGACGGCGAGCAGCACCTGGGCGGTGCAGATGTTGCTGGTCGCCTTCTCGCGCCGGATGTGCTGCTCCCGCGTCTGCAGCGAGAGGCGGTAGGCGGGCTTGCCGACGGCATCCTGCGAGACGCCGACGAGGCGTCCGGGCAGCTGCCGTTCCAGCCCCGCGCGGACGGCCAGGTAGCCGGCGTGCGGACCGCCGAAGCCCATCGGCACGCCCAAGCGCTGCGTCGTCCCCACGGCGATGTCGGCGCCGAGCGACCCGGGCGAACGCAGCAGCGTCAGCGCGAGCAGGTCGGCGGCAACGACCGCGAGACCCCCCTGCGCCTGCACGGCGGCGATGACCTCGGTCGGATCCCACACCCGGCCGGACGCGCCGGGGTACTGGATGAAGGCGCCGAAGACGTCGAGATCGGCCGGTGGCGGGCTCAGGTCATAGGGCGTCTCGTGCAGCCGGATCCCGAGCGCCTCGGCCCGATGCGCCAGCAGGGCCTTCGTCTGCGGCAGCGCGTCGGCGTCGACGAGGAACACGTTCGAGCGTGACTTCGACGCGCGACGGGCCACCAGCATCCCCTCGACGACGGCCGTCGACTCGTCGAGCATCGACGAGTTCGCGGTCTCGAGGCCCGCCAGGTCCGCCACCATCGTCTGGAAGTTGATGAGCGCCTCCAGGCGCCCCTGCGAGATCTCCGGCTGATACGGCGTGTAGGCCGTGTACCACGACGGGTTCTCGAACACATTCCGCGCGATGACCGACGGGGTGACGGTGTCGTAGTAGCCGAGGCCCATCATCGCCCGTGCGGGGCGGTTGCGCGCCGCCAGCGCGCGCAGCTCGGCGAGCGCCTCGGCCTCGGTCGCCGCCTCAGGGAGAGCATCCGGTAGCGCGGAGCCGGCGCTCGGGTCGACGTGGATGGATGCCGGCACCGCCCGCTCGACGAGCGCCTCGACGCTGTCGTAGCCGAGGACGGCGAGCATCTGCTCCTGCGCGGCGGCATCGGTCCCGATGTGCCGCGCGGCGAATCCCTCGGCCTGCGCGGGGACCGGTGCCGTCACCGATCGCCGCCTGTGAGGGCGACGTACGCGTCGCGGTCGAGCAGGCCCGCGACCGCGGCGGGGTCGACGCGGATCTTCACGAGCCACGCGCTGAACGCGTCGCTGTTGACCAGCGACGGGTCTTCGACGACGACATCGTTGACCTCGACGACCTCACCGGTCAGCGGGGCGTAGAGCTCGCCGACCGATTTGGTCGACTCGATCTCGCCGCACACGGTGCCGGCGGTGACGGCGGAGCCCACCTCGGGCAGTTCGACGAAGACGACGTCGCCGAGCTTGTCGGCGGCGTAGTCGGTGATGCCGACGGTGGCGACATCGCCGTCGAGCGCGACCCACTCGTGCTCTTCGGTGTAGGTGAGGGTGTTCAGGTCGGTCATGCGGTCCTCCGGTAGAAAGGCAGAGCGGTCACGGTGGCGGGAATGCGGGTGCCCCGCACGTCGATGAGCAGTGCGGTGCCGACGGCGGCGGATGCCGGCGACACGAACGCGAGGGCGATGGGATGCCCGAGGGTGGGGCTCAGGGCGCCGCTGGTGATCTCGCCGATCGGGGTGCCCGCGGCATCCAGCACGGCGTAGCCGGCCCGGCCGGCGCGGCGCCCCTCGGCGGTAAGGCCCACGAGCACCGGCAGATCGTCGGGCGCCGCGGCGAGCGCATCCTTGCCGACGAAGTCGGCCTTGTCCGCGGCCACGACGCGGCCGAGGCCCGCCTGCGCGGGCAGGATGTCGACCGACAGCTCGTGGCCGTGCAGCGGCATGCCGGCCTCCAGCCGCAGCGTATCGCGGGCAGCGAGCCCGGCCGGGACGAGCCCGAACGGCTCTCCCGCCGCCAGCAGCGCGTCCCACAGGGCGCCGGCCGAAGCGTTGGGGACGAGCAGTTCGAAGCCGTCCTCACCGGTGTACCCGGTGCGGGCGACGAACAGGCCGGCGCCGTCGAACGAGCCGCCGAGCCACGCGTAGTAGCCGAGGCCCGCGATGCCGTCGAGCGCGATCCCGGGTGTCGCGGAGACGATCTCCTGCGCGCGCGGACCCTGCACGGCGATGAGCGCGTACTCGTCGGAGACGTCGGAGACGCCGACGGTGAAGCCCGCGGTCGCGGTCGTGAACCGCTCGGCCAGAGCCGCCGCCACGAGCGCCCGGTTGCCGGCGTTGGAGATGACGAGGAACTTCTCGTCGTCGACCCGGTAGACGATGACGTCGTCGACGACCCCGCCGGAGCCCGCCAGCAGCAGCGAGTACTTCGCCTTGCCGGTCTTCATCGTCGAGATGCGTCCGGCGAGTGCGTAGTCGAGGAAGGCGCCGGCATCCGCTCCGGAGACCTCGAACTCGGCCATGTGCGAGATGTCGAACAGGCCGGCCGCCCGGCGCACGGCGTGGTGCTCGGCGAGGTCGGAGGTGTACCGGACGGGCATGTCCCAGCCGCCGAAGTCGGTGAACGAGGCGCCGAGCGCGGCGTGGCGCTCATACAGGGGGGTCCTGCGAGGGTCTGACACGAGTTCTGCCACCAATCGGGGATCGGGCGGACGGATGCCGGGACCGGCATCCGGAACTCCCCCTCTGTCATGGGCCTGAGAGTTTCGCCGGGCGTGGCCCGGCTTTCACCGTCGGCGGAGTTCGGCGCAGATGGAGACTCGCGAAATGCGGGTCGCCAGGGTTTCGACTCGGACGCTGCGCGTCCTCGCTCAACCTGATTTCTCGCTGCGCTCGAAATCACTTTCCAGAGCGGCCGGACGGGGGCGGTACGCGGACCTGAGAGATTGGCGGGGAGGCTTGCTCCTTCGGTGCCCGGGCGCAACCCGGAGCTCTCCCGCACACGTCATGCGGCCTGATCTTCAATTGCAGCTCCAGCATAGCGGCCGCCGGCCGGGTTGCCTTTGTGTCCGCATGACTCTAAGATCGATCCCGAGGTTATGGTCATGATGACACGAACAGACGTCCCCCGCGACGACATCCGCGTCGCGGTGTCGACCGTGATCTTCAGCCTGCGCCGCGAGCCCGACCGCGAGCGGGCGAGCGTCGTGCTGCCGCTCGTCCGGCGCACCCGCGACCCGCACGAAGGGCAGTGGGCACTGCCCGGTGGCTGGATGGATGCCGCCGAACAGCTCGAGGCCGCGGCATCCCGCACCCTCGGCGAGACGACCGGCCTCGACCCGAGCTACCTCGAGCAGCTCTACGCGTTCGGCGACATCTCCCGCTCCCCCAGCCGCGTCGTCTCGATCGTGTACTGGGCGCTCGTGCGCGAGGACGCGTCGCTGGCCGCGACATCGGAGAACGTCGCGTGGTTCGACGCGACCGCCCTGCCCGCACTGGCCTTCGACCACAACCAGATCGTCGACTACGCCCTGTGGCGCCTGCGCAACAAGGTCGGCTACAGCCGCATCGCCCACGGGATGCTGCCCGAGCTGTTCACCCTCGCCGACCTGCGCGAGGTGTACGAGGCGATTCTCGGGCGCGACCTCGACCCCGCCAACTTCCGCCGCCAGGTGGAGGGCTCGGGCACGCTCATCCCCACCGAGCGCTTCCGCACCGGCAGCCACCGCCCCGCGCGCCTCTACCGCTACAACCACGACGTCGAGCTCGCCGAGCGCGGGCCGCTGCCGTCCACCTCCTCCCTCTCTCCCGCGACCGTGTGAACACCGTGCGAACGAAGGCCCCGACATGAACGCGACACCCCTCACCCTGCAGCCCGTCGATCCCAGCGTCGACCACGGCATCCAGGCGATCGTGCACGGCGAATCCACCGCCGAGACGTGCAACACCGACCTCGCCGCCGGTCCCTGGATCTTCGACACGCGCCCCGGCTACGGCCCGGGGTCGTCGATGGGCGACGTCATCCCCACCGGCGCGCCGCGGCAGGGCGCCCTGCCCGACGAGTACCGCGAAGCGCCGGAGGCGGAACTGGCGGACCGCATCCGCGCGGCGAAGGCGACTCTCGGCGACCGCGTCGTCGTGCTCGGCCACTTCTACCAGCGCGAGGAGGTCGTCGCCCACGCCGACGACGTGGGCGACTCGTTCCAGCTCGCGAACGCCGCCCTCGAGCACCCGGATGCCGAGGCGATCATCTTCTGCGGCGTGCACTTCATGGCCGAGACCGCCGACCTGCTGTCCCGGCCCGAGCAGGCCGTCATCCTGCCGAACCTCGCGGCCGGCTGCTCGATGGCTGACATGGCCTCGATCGACGAGGTCGAGGAGTGCTGGGAGCAGCTGGAGGACGTCTACGGCGATCTCGCCGCCGTCGACGAAACGGGCCGCGTGCCGGTGATCCCGGTGACGTACATGAACTCCTCCGCGGCGATCAAGGGCTTCGTGGGGCGGCACGGCGGCATCGTCTGCACCTCGTCGAACGCGCGCACCGTGCTGGAGTGGGCGTTCGCCCGGGGCCGCCGCGTCCTGTTCTTCCCCGATCAGCACCTCGGCCGCAACACCGCGAAGGCGATGGGCGTGCCGCTGGAGCAGATGCCGATGTGGAACCCGCGCAAGCCCCTCGGCGGATCTTCCATCGGCGACCTGGAAGACGCACGGGTGATCCTGTGGCACGGCTTCTGCTCGGTCCACCGCCGCTTCACGGTCGATCAGATCGAGCGCGCCCGCGCCGAGCACCCCGGCGTGCGCGTCGTCGTCCACCCGGAGTGCCCCATGGCCGTCGTCGACGCCGCCGACGAGTCCGGGTCGACCGACTACATCCGCAAGGCCATCGCCGCGGCCACCGAGCCCACCACCTTCGCGATCGGCACCGAGATCAACCTCGTGCAGCGCCTGGCCGCGCAGTTCCCGCAGCACGAGATCTTCTGTCTCGACCCCGTCGTGTGCCCGTGCTCGACGATGTACCGCATCCACCCGGGGTACCTCGCGTGGGTGCTCGAAGAGCTCGTCGCCGGGCGCGTCGTGAACCGCATCACGGTGCCCGCCGACGTCGCGGAGCCCGCGCGGGTCGCCCTCGAGCGGATGCTGGCGGCCAGGCCGTGACCGCCGAGGTCCACGTCGTCGTGGTCGGCTCCGGCATCGCCGGGCTCGTCACCGCCCTGCACGCCGTCGCGCACGGATGCCGGGTGACCCTCGTCACGAAGGATGTCCTGGAGCACGCCAACACCCGCTACGCGCAGGGCGGCATCGCGGGCGTGATGTTCGACGACGACAGCGCCGCCGCGCACGTGCACGACACGCTCGTCGCCGGTGCGGGCCTGTCCGACCCGGCCGCCGTGCAGGTGCTCGTCGCGGAGGGGCCGGAGCGCATCCGCGAGCTCGTCGCACTCGGTGTCGCCTTCGACCGCGCCGCCGACGGCGCGTACGTCAAAGGGCTGGAGGCCGCGCACTCGTACCCGCGCATCCTGCACGCGGGCGGCGACGCGACCGGCACCGCGATCGAGAGGGCGCTCGTCGCGCGGCTGCGCGAGAGCCGGGTCGCGGTCATCGAGCACGCGTTCCTCGTCGACCTCGTGCAGGACGGCGGCCGGGCCACCGGCGTCGAGCTGCTCGTCGGCGATGCGCCCGGCATCCTCGGTCGCCGCGAGAGGCTCGCCGCCGACGCCGTCGTGCTCGCGACCGGCGGTGCGGGCGAGCTGTACGCGCACACGACGAATCCGCCCGTGGCGACCGGCGACGGCATCGCGGCGGCGCTGCGGGCCGGCGCGGCCGTGAGCGATCTGGAGTTCTTCCAGTTCCACCCGACGGTCCTGGCCGCCGGTGACGCGTTCCTCGTGTCGGAAGCGGTCCGCGGCGAGGGCGCGGTGCTGCGCGACGAGCAGGGCCGCCGGTTCATGCTCGAAGTGCACCCCGACGCCGAACTGGCGCCGCGCGATGTCGTGGCGCGCGCGATCGCGCAGGTCATGGAGGAGCAGGGCGGGCGACCGGTGCTGCTGGATGCGACCGCGCTGCGGCCGACGCGCACGCAGACGGCATCCTTCCTCGCCGACCGCTTCCCCACGATCGACGCGGCCGTGCGGGCACGCGGGCTCGAGTGGACGCGGGAGCCGATCCCGGTGACGCCCGCCGCGCACTACCTCATGGGCGGGATCGACACCGACCTGTACGGCCGGACGACCGTGCCGGGCCTGTACGCCGTCGGCGAGACCGCCCGCACCGGCGTGCACGGCGCCAACCGCCTGGCCTCGAACTCGCTGCTGGAGGGCGCGGTGTTCGGCGCCCGCGCCGGCGACACCGCCGCCGCAGACGTCGCAAGCGGCGCCTGGCCGGCGCGAGAAACCACATCCCGCGTGAGAAACCACGGCAGAAGTGGTTTCTCGGACGAGAAGTGGTTTCTCAGCGCGCCGGCGTTCTCGCGCGCCGCGCTGCAGGAGCTGCTGTGGGAGGATGCGGGGCTCGTGCGCGATGCGGCGGGGCTGGAGCACGCGGCATCCGTCCTCGCCGCCTGGCGCGCACGGCACCGCACACCCGTGACCGAGGCCGAGTTCGAGGACGAGAACCTGCTGCTGGTGGGCTCCGAGCTCGTCGCCGCCGCTCTGGCACGCACCGCATCGGTCGGCGCGCACTTCCGGCGCGACGACGCCCGCAAGCTCCAGGAGGCGGCATGCTGACCCGCGCCCAGATCGACCGCGTCGTCGGCGCCGCGCTGGCCGAAGACGCCCCGTGGGGCGACCTCACGAGCGAATACCTCATCCCACAGGGCGCGACGGCGACCGCCGACCTCGTCGCGCGCGAGCCCGGCGTGTTCAGCGGCGGCGCGGTCTTCGAGGCGGCGTTCCGGCTGACGGATGCCGCCACCCGCGTCACGCTGCACGTCGCCGACGGGGCCGCCTTCGCGTCCGGCGACGTCCTGGCCACCGTCGCGGGACCCGCGCGCGGCGTGCTCACCGCCGAGCGCATCGGCCTGAACTTCGTGCAGCGGATGAGCGGCATCGCCACCCTGACGCGCCGCTACGTCGCCGAAGTCGCCGGCACGGGAGCCCGCATCGCCGACACCCGCAAGACGACGCCCGGGCTGCGCGCGTTCGAGCGGCATGCCGTGGTCAGCGGCGGCGGGCACAACCACCGCTTCTCGCTGTCGGACGCCGTCATGGCCAAGGACAACCACCTCGGGGTGCTCACGGCTGACGGCTCGTCCGTGACCGTCGCCCTGCGCACGGCCCTCGCGCGGCTGCCGCACACGACCCACGTCGAGGTCGAGGTCGACCGCCTCGACCAGATCGAGCCGGTGCTGGCGGCGGGGACGGGCTCGCGCGGCATCGGCACGATCATGCTGGACAACTTCTCACTCGACGACCTGCGCACCGGCGTCGCCCAGATCGCTGGGCGCGCGACGGTCGAGGCCTCCGGCGGCGTGAGCCTCGACACCGTCCGGGCGATCGCCGCGACCGGCGTCGACGTCATCTCGGTCGGCGCGCTCACCCACTCCGCGCGTGCGCTCGACCTCGGGCTCGACCTGCGCATCGAGCCGTAGCGTGCGGTACCTCGACCACGCCGCGACGACGCCGGTGCGCCCCGAGGTGCTCGAGGCGATGCTGCCGTACCTGACCGAGCGGTTCGGCAACCCGTCGAGCCATCACACCGTCGGCGAGGCCGCCGCGGCGGCCCTCGACGATGCCCGGCGCCGCGTCGCGCGGGTGTGCGGGATGCGTCCCGGCGACATCGTCTTCACCTCGGGCGGCACCGAGGCCGACAACCTGGCGATCAAGGGGCTCGCGATCGGCGCCGCCCTGCACCTGAGGAATTTGCACAGCGGCGCGCCCGTCCACGTCGTCACGACGCCGATCGAGCACGAGGCGGTGCTCGCGTCGTGCGATTATCTGGAGCGCGTGCACGGCTTCGCCATCACCCGCGTGCCGGTCGACGGGGCGGGCCTCGTCGACCCGGCCGCGGTCGCCGCTGCGCTCCGCCCCGATACGGCGCTCGTCACCCTCGGCTACGCGAACAACGAGATCGGCACGGTGCAGGATGTCGCCGCCATCGCCGCGGTCACGGCGGATGCCGGCATCCCCCTGCATCTCGACGCAGTCCAGGCCGCGGGCTGGCTGCCGCTTTCGGGCACCGGTGCCGACGCGCTGTCGGTCGCGGGGCACAAGATCGGCGCCCCGCAGGGCACCGGCGTGCTCGCGGTGCGCGGGCGGCTCCCGCTGGAACCGCTCCTGCACGGCGGCGGCCAGGAACGGGACCGCCGCAGCGGCACCGAGAACGTCGCGGGTGCGATCGCCCTCGCGACCGCGCTCGAGCTCGCCGAGGCGGAGCGCGCCGAGGCCGCCGCGCGCGTGAGCGCACTGCGCGACGCGTTCATCGGCCGGGTGCTGAGCGCGGTTCCGACGGCGCGGCTCACCGGCCACCCCGTCCGGCGCCTGCCGGGCACGGCGAGCTTCACGTTCGCGGGCACGAGCGGCGAGGCGGTGCTGCTCGAACTGGAGCGGCGCGGGTTCGTCTCCTCCAGCGGATCGGCGTGCGCCGCCGGCAGCGACGAACCGTCGCACGTGCTGCTGGCGCTGGGCATCGATCCCGAGGTGGCGCAGACGGCGGTGCGGTTCACCTTCGGCCACGACCTCGGCCGTGGCGGCGAGCTGGACGCCGTCGCCGACGCGGTCGCGGCATCCGTCGCGGCGGTACGATCGGGCACGTGAGCACTCCCCTCGTCACCGTCATCGTCCCCGGCCGGGACGTCGCCGCGTTCGCGGACGAGGCGCTGGAGTCGCTGCGAGGGCAGACGATGGCCCACTGGCGCGCGATCCTCGTCGACGACGGCTCGATCGACGAGACCGGGGCGCTGTTCGCCGCGGCGACCGCCGACGAACGGTTCACCCTCATCCGCCGCCCCACCTCGCGGGGCCTTGCGGCGGCCCGCAATGCCGCGCTCGATCTCGTCGACACGCCCTTCGTCGCCTTCCTCGACGCCGACGACGTCCTGACTCCCCGCGCCCTGGAACGCCTGACCGGCACCCTCACGCGCACCGGCAGCGACGTCGTCGTCGGCGCCTACGTGCGCCTGCGCCCGGACGGGGCGGGCGGATACGCCGCCGGCGACGTGCAGCCGTGGGTGCGTGCGGCGACCGATCCCGAGCGGCTCGGCACGAGCCTCGACGCGCACCCCGAGGTCTCGGGCAACATCGTCGCCTGGTCGAAGGTCAGCCGGGTCGAGCTGTGGCGGCGGCTCGGGCTGCGCTTCCCGGAGGGACGGTTCTACGAGGACCAGATCGTCGCGCAGCGGCTGTACGCGGCCGCGCGCGCGATCGATGTCATCCCCGATGTCGTCGTGCAGTGGCGCGAGCGCGCCGACGGCTCGTCGATCACGCAGCGCAAGGACACCCCGGCGGTGCTCGCCGACTATCTCGACGCGCTGCGCGGGGGCATCGCCGTGCTGGACGGCGCGAACCAGCGCGCGGCGGCCCGCGCGCGCGTGCGGCTGATCCTCGAGATGGACGTGCCCCCGCTCGTGCGCATCGCCCAGCATCACAGCGACGACGGCTACCGCCGCGCCGTCGGAGCGCTCGTGCGCGAGCTCGCCGCCCGCGCCGACGCCGAGTCGGTCGCCCTCGACCCCGCCACGGAAGACCTGCGCACCGCCGCGACGCTGTGGTAGCCGACTACGGGGCCGTGAGCTGCTCGGCCGCCAGCAACGCGTAGAGCCCGCCGCGCGCGAGCAGTTCGGCGTGCGTGCCCGACTCGACGATGCGGCCGGCCTCCATGACGTGGATGACGTCGGCACCGATCACGGTCGACAGACGGTGCGCGATCGACAGGGTCGTCCGTCCGCGGGCGGCGGCATCCAGCGCCTCCTGCACGACCCGCTCCGACACGGTGTCCAGCGCGCTCGTGGCCTCGTCGAGCAGCAGCACCGGCGGGTCCTTCAGCAGGACGCGGGCGATCGCGATGCGCTGCTTCTCGCCGCCGGACAGGCGGTAGCCGCGCTCCCCCACCACGGTGTCGTATCCGTGTTCGAAGCTCTCGATGGTGCGGTGGATGTGGGCGGCCTCGCACGCCGCGCGCAGCTCGGCATCCGTCGCATCCGGCTTCGCGTAGCGCAGGTTCTCGCGGATCGTGGCGTGGAACAGGTACGTCTCCTGCGAGACGATGCCGATGCCGTCGATGATCGATTCCTGCGTGAGCGTGCGCACGTCGGCGCCGCTGAACAACACCTGCCCGGCGCTGGCCTCGTACAGCCGGGGCGCCAGATACAGCACGGTCGTCTTGCCCGCGCCCGACGGCCCGACGAACGCGACGTGCTGCCCGGGCTCGGCGACGAAGGAGACGCCGCCCAGGGTCGGGCGGGCGCCGGGGGCGGCATCCGGATACCGGAACACGACCTCGCGGAACTCGATGCGCCCCGCCGGGCCGGGCGCCGCGGCGACGGCATCCGGGGCGTCGCGGATGGCGGGCTGCAGATCGAGGTACTCGAAGATGCGGGCGAACAGGGCGCGCGAGGTCTGCAGGTCGAGGGCGACGCGCATGAGCCCCATCAGCGGCTGCAGCAGCCGCGCCTGCACGGTCGTGAACGCCACGACGGTGCCCGCCGTGATGGCGCCCGTGCCGCCGGCGATGAGATACCCCGACACGAGGTAGATGACGGCGGGGACGGATGCCATCAGCACCTGCACGACGGCGAGAAAGCCCTGCCCGCTCATCGCGCGCTGCACCTGCAGCCGCACCTGGTTGACGTTCTCCTGGCGATAGCGCTCCGACTCGGTGCGCTGCCGGTTGAACGCCTTGGAGAGCAGGATGCCGGACACCGACAGCGTCTCCTGCGTGATGCTCGTCAGCTCCGACAGCGACTCCTGCGTCTGCCCCGCGATGCGCGCACGCACCTGACCCACCCGACGCTGCACGAAGATCAGGATCGGCATGAGGAACACGGCGATCACCGTCAGCCGCCCGTCGATGAGGATCATCGCGACGAGCGCCGAGGCGACGGTCACGGCATTGCCGAGGATGCTGGTGACCGTGTTGGTGAGCACCCCGGACACGCCGCCGACGTCGTTTTGCAGCCGGGACTGGATGACGCCGGTCTTCGTGCGCGTGAAGAAGCCGAGCTCCATCGCCTGCAGGTGGTCGAACAGCTGCACCCGCAGGTCGCCGGTCACCCGGTTGCCGACCGTCGAGGTGAACCACGTCTGCGCCACGCCGAGCCCCGCCGACAGCAGGAACAGCCCGACCATCGCCACCACGAGACGCACGAGCAGGGCCAGCTCGGGGCCGGAGCCGTCCTGCGGGAACAGCGCGTCGTCGAAGATGCGCTGCACGATCAGCGGCGGGATCACGCCGATGGCCGCGCCGGCCACCACGAGGATGCCGGTGACCACGATCCGCCCGAGGTACGGCCGGAACAGGGCCACGACGCGCGCGTCGAGATTCGGGATCTGCGGTGCCTGCGCGTTGAGCGTGCGCTGAGCGGCCTCGTCGACGCCGCGGAACGCGCCGCCGCGCCCGCCGATGCCCATGCCCATGCCCATGCTCACGCGTGTCACTCTAGCCACGGCCGGGGACACCGATCGCGATCCGCCGGGAATGCGGCATCCGTCCGGCCCGTTATCGTTGGAGTCCGACGTTTCGGTGGCGCTTTCGGCGCGCCCCGGCGCGGACGATGCGACGGCGGCCGATCGGCTGCACACCGAGGAGATACATGTCTGCGACCGCGACCACCCCGACCACCTCCGGGCCGCTCCTTCCCCCCGACGAGGCGCGCGTGGTCTGGCTGCTGCTGGCGGCGGCATTCGTGGCGATTCTCAACGAGACCACGATGGGCGTCGCGATCCCCCACCTCATCGACGATCTGCACATCACCGCGATCGCGGCGCAGTGGCTGACGACGGCGTTCATGCTGACGATGGCGGTCGTGATCCCGATCACCGGGTTCCTCCTGCAGCGGATCACGACCCGCCAGGTGTTCATCGCGGCGATGAGCCTGTTCTCGCTCGGCACGCTGCTGGCGATGGTCGCCCCCGGGTTCGGGGTGCTGCTCGTCGCCCGCGTCGTGCAGGCGTCGGGCACGGCCATCATGATGCCGCTGCTGATGACGACCCTCATGGACGTCGTCCCCCCGCACGCCCGGGGCCGGATGATGGGGCGCGTGTCGATCGTGATCTCGCTCGCCCCCGCGATCGGGCCGTCGCTGGCGGGGTTTCTCCTCGACACCCTCAGCTGGCGGTGGATCTTCGCGATCGTGCTGCCGATCGCGCTCATCTCCCTCGCCATGGGGGCACGCTGGATCAAGAACCTCGGCGAGACGACGCACGCGCCGATCGACGTGCTGTCGGTGATCCTGTCGGCCTTCGGCTTCGGCGGGCTCGTCTACGGGTTCACCCAGTTGGGCGGCACCACCCTGCACGGCCAGAGCGCCGCGGATGCCGCGGCCCAGGCGATCTCGACGACCGCGCTCGTCGTCTCGCTGGCGGTCGGCGTCGTCGCCCTGCTGCTGTTCGTGCTGCGTCAGCTGAGGCTGCAGAAGATCGACGACGCCCTGCTGGATCTGCGGGTGTTCCGCAGCCGCAACTTCTCCTTCGCGATCGGCCAGGTGGCGCTGCTGTCGTTCGTGTTCTTCGGCACGCTCACCGTGCTGCCGCTCTTCTTGCAACGGGCTCTCGAGCTCACCGCCTTCCAGAGCGGGCTCGCGGTGCTGCCCGGCGCCCTGCTCATGGGCCTGGCCGGGCCGATCATCGGCCGCGTGTACGACACGCGGGGCACGCGCGTGCTGCTCGCGCCCGGCGCGATCCTCACGGCGAGCATGCTGTGGGTGTTCACGACCTTCACGCTCGACACCCCGCTGTGGATCATCGTGCCCGCGCACACGCTGCTCTCGCTGGGGCTCACCCTGTCGTTCACGCCGCTGTTCACGGCGTCACTGGCCTCGCTCGAGCCGAAGTTCTACTCCCACGGCTCCGCGGTGCTCGGCACGGTGCAGCAGGTCGTGGGCGCGGCGGGCATCGCGCTGATGGTCGCGGTGATGTCGGCGGTGTCGGCGAACGCCCAGGCGGGCGGCGCGAGCGCCATCGCCGGAGAAGCGGCCGGATCGCAGGTCGCGTTCCTGCTGGCCGCGATCGTCGGGGTGCCGCTGGTGGTCGGGGCGTTCCTCGTGCACAAGCCCGCCGATGACCTCGGCGACGGGGCCGCGTTCCACTGAAGGTCAGTCGGTGCTGCAGCATCCTCCGCCGCAGCACGATGCGCCGTCCTCGACGACGGCGAGCAGGTTCTTGTCGTCCACGAGGGGCTGCAGCACGGGGGTGGGGAGGTTCGAGGTCGCCATATCGCGATCCTACCGCCGCATCCTCGTGCCGGGCCTCGACGACCCTCTTCGAGTCTCGAGCTCAGTCCCAGTCGAGATAGTCCTCGATGAACCACGACGTCTCGCCGGGGTGGGTCAGCGCGAACAGGTGTCCGGCGCCGGCGACCTCTTTGACGCTGACGAGGGCGGGCTGGGACTGCTGCAGCGCGAGGCCGTTCGCGGCGGGCGTGACGGCATCCGCCGTCCCCTGGATCACGAGCGTCGGCGTGTCGGGGGCGACGGCCGCCCACTCCTCGGTGGCGGTCGCGGTCAGCGCGGCGGCCTGCAGAGCCTCCACACCGGCATCCGGCGAGAAATCGGCACCGAACACCGCCCGCAGCGCCCGCTCGCGCTCGTCGGTGGCCGGGGCTCCGGCTTCGACGCCGAGCAGCAGCACACCGGCGACGTGGTCGTGGTGGTCGATCGCGACCGTGCGCGCGACGGCACCGCCGAAGGCGTGGCCGCCGATCCAGGCCTGCTCGATGCCGAGGGCGTCGAGCACGTCGACGACATCCTGGGCGAGGTCGTGCATCGTGACGGCCTCTCCCGGCGTGCGCGACCCGATGCGCACGACGCGGAAGTCCTCTTCGACGAGGATGCTGGCGAGCGTGCCGAGGTAGGCGAAGTCGAGGCCCGCGGCGGGCAGGAGCACGACCGCCGGCCCGCTGCCCTCGTCGACGAAGTCGATGGCACGGCTGTCGGGTTCGAACGTCTGGCGCTGCGTCAGGGTCATGGTCCCCCATCCTACGTGCCGCCCTCTCCCCCGCCCCCGCGCCCCCGCGCCCGCGCGCCTCGTGTCGGCGAGAAACCATTTTGCGCGCGAGAAACCACCTCTGCAGTGGTTTCTCACGCAGAATGTGGTTTCTCAGTGGTGGATGAGGGCTTTCAGCAGGACGATGATCGCGCCGAAGGCGGCTGTCGTGAGGGCGCTCGTGAGGCGGACCCAGAACTTCGACGTCCAGTGCGCGACCGCGAGCCAGCCGAGCACGCCGAGCAGCAGGGTGTCGACGAGGAGGGCCGCCCAGATCGCGACGTCGTCGTCGATGAGATGGCTGACGCCCAGCAGCAGCACGACCAGCGGGATGACGGAGGCCAGCAGCATCCCCTGGGAATGCCGGATCGCCGCCGCGATGCTCGGTCGCAGCCGCGCCTGCGTCCCGCCGATGGCGAGGCGCGCGATCGTGCCCGCATAGACGTGGGCGGCGAAGAAGACGACGACCGTGACGAACACGCTGATCAGCGCGTTCAGCGACGTCCCGACGAGGCTGTTGCTGACGACGATCATGCCCGAGACGAGGATGAGTCCGTAGACCGACTCCTCCGTGATCAGCGTGCGGCGCGCGCGGGCGCGCACGTCTTCGGGGGCGGTCATGCTCCCATGTTAGGCGGGGCGCCGAGCCACCCCGGTCGTCGAGCGAGCACCGCAGGCGCGAGACGAAACGCCTCGCGTTCGGTCGCGACGTGGTTGGCTTATCTCATGACCATCGTGACCTCCGCAGACGGCACCGCGATCGGCTACGAGCAGACCGGCGACGGCGAGGTCGTCGTCATCGTCAGCGGCGCACTGTCCACCGCCGCCGATGCGGCACCCCTGGCGACCGCGCTGGCCGACGCCGGGTTCCGGGCCGTCAGTTACGATCGCCGTGCCCGCGGAGCGAGTGGCGACGCCGCCGGCTCGGCACCCGAACGCGAAGCCGAGGATCTCGCGGCGGTGATCGGCGCCGTCGGCGATCGCCCCGCCGGGGTCGCCGTGCTGGGGCACTCGTCTGGTGCCGTGCTTGCGTTGTTCGCGGCAGCGCTGGGCGTGCCGGTGCGAGCACTCTTCCTCTCCGAGCCGCCGTTCCTCTTCGACGACGGTGACGCGAGCGACCTCGCCGGGCGCCTGCAGCGGCTCGTCGACGAGGGCCGCGCGGAGGATGCCGTCGCCACCTTCCAGATCGAGGGCGTCGGCCTGCCGCGCGAGATGGTCGAGGGTCTCCGCGCCGCCGGCCAGCTGGCCGAGCTCGCGCCGCTGGCGCAGTCCACCGTGTACGACACTCGACTCACGAGGCAGGTCTCGACGCCGACGCTCGCGATGCTCTCCGTCGACGCCCCGGTGACCGTGCTGCGCGGCGAGCAGACGTTCCCCGTGCTGGTCGCGGCATCCGATCGGCTCGCGCCGCTGATCCACGGCGCGGAGCTCGTGATCGTTCCGGAATCCGTCATGCACCGACCCGACCCGGCCGCGACGGCGCGGGTGGTCGCGCAACGCCTGTCCCACGGTTGACGATGCCCGAGACGGTCACTGCGTATGTGGCGGCGCAGGTGCGCGAGGCGGAACGACCCCTCATCGAGGCGGGCGTCCCGCTCATGGCACGGGCGGCGCTGGTACTCGCCCGGGTCACGGCCGGTCTGCTCGCCGACGCGTCGGACCGGCGAGTGCTCGTGCTCGCCGGCGGCGGTGACAACGGCGGCGACGCGCTGTTCGCGGCTGCGCACCTGCTCGATGGATCGATGCCGGTGCGCGCCGATGGCGTGGACGTGCTGCTCGCGGCGTCGACGCATCATGAGGCGGGGTTGGCCGCCGCCGTCGCCGCAGGTGCCCGCGTCGTCGATCCGGGACAGGCCATCGCTGCGACCTACGACTTCGTGATCGACGGACTCCTGGGGACCGGAACGCGCGGTGCTCCGGCGCTGCGCGGCGCGGTTCGCGATGTCGTGACCCGGCTCGTGCTCGAGGTCGTGGCAGGACGCTTGCGGGTGGTCGCCGTTGATCTGCCGAGCGGACTGCATCCCGACGATGGCACGAGTGTCGACGGACTCGTGCTGCCGGCATCCGTCACGGTCACGTTCGGCGGCGTGAAGGCCGGATTGACCCGTGCGCGCGGACCCGAGCTCGCCGGTCGCATCGTGCTCGCCGACATCGGTCTTCGCGACGCGCTGTCGACCGTCGTCCCCGTCGGCCGCACCGAGGTCGGCGAGGTCGTGGACTATCGGGCGTAGCCGCCCGCCGGCGCGTCGCCGTAGTCATCCCGCGAAGAGATCGTCGAGACAGTCGTCGTGCCGCTGCTATCACTACCCGCCGCCTGAGCAGCCCGCCGCGATGGCGAAGAGGCGAGAGCTAGAAGGGTGGTGGGTCGATGTCGGATCTGTATCCGGTGGGGGTGACCCAGTACATGCGGCCGGTGTCGTCGCGGTGGAGCCCCCACCGGGTCTCATCCTTGATCGGATGATGCGCGGGGCATTCCGGGGTGAGGTTGTCGCGTGAGGTGGTGCCGCCGTCGGCCCAGCGGATCCTATGGTCGAGGTCGCAGGTGTCAGAGGGTCTCTGGCAGCCGGGGAACGCGCAGGTCGGGTACTGGATCCGGATCAACCGCTTCAAGTCCTCCGGCACCTTGTACGCTTTCCGGTCCACGTCCATCACCGTCCCGGTCACCGGGTGGGTCAGCACCCGAATCCAGGTGTCCGCGGTCGCGGCGAGGGTCTTCGCGGTGTCCAGATCAATCGGCCCAAACCCGTCGAGGGTCGCCGGCTCGTCAGAGTGCCCCATCAGGGTGAGCACCGGGATGGTGACGCGGACAGTCGGCACGATCCCGGATGACGGGCTGTCGGGATCTTTCGCCACGGCGTGCGCGCCCTGGGAGAACAAGCCGAACAGAGCGTCGGCGCGCAACTGCGCTTTCGTGCGGGTCTCCCCATCGACGGTCGCGAGGTGGGTGGCGAGGTCGTCGATGTGCGCGTCGATCGCGTGGATATCCGCGGCGGGGCCGATCACGCTGAGCTGCGCCATCCCATCCAGCAGCGGATCCACCCACACACAACGACCATCCGCCGCCCGGGCGTGACGCTCCTGCAACGGCTCCCGGTACGCGCGCTCCCGCGCGGCACGGGCACGGGTCCGGAACCTCCCGGGCGCGGCCGTCGCCGCGAACCCGGACACCGCATCATCGAAGGCCGCCCAGGAGGCGGTGTCATCGTCGGGGAGGGACGCGGCCAGGTCGACCGTGATGCGGATGTTCTGCTCCGACACCTCACCCGCCACACACAACCCCCACACACGGGGGCAGCGGCAGGAGAGCACCGCGGCACGGTGCGCCCGGTCACGGACCTGATGATCGGTCAGGCTCACCCGCACGGCGATGTCCGCCGCCGCAGACCGCACCGCAAGGTTCCGCCGGCGAGCACGCACCGTGGTGACCGTCTCACCCTCCCGCCGCGGCTGCCACAACGGATCCAGTGTCGGATCCGGCCCCACCCATCGTTCCGGCTCCACTGCCGCACGGGTCAGGATCGAATGGAACAGGGCATCCTGCGCCACCACCGCCGCCCGTGCCCGATGGACGATCGCGTGGACGTCGAGGATGTCCTGCTCATCACCCATCGTCTCGTACAGTGCCGCAGCGTCGGGTGAGTCGGGGTCGACGTCGTCAGCCCACACGGCATCCAGATGCTCGGCAGCCCACGCATTCTCTGCCGCGACATACGCCCGCGCAAACACCGGGTCAGCCCACAACTCGGCCAGCGGATCAACCTCCGCCGACGTGCTCCTGAACCTGACTTCCATACATCCCACGATAGGAAGGGCCACCGACATTCCAACCCCCGAAAAGACCCCTCACACAGCCCGAAACATCACAAACCGATAACGAATCCGGCGGCCACGCGCCAGCCTGTCCGTCAGCCCCACCGATGCCACAGGCCACACGGCTGCGTCGAGCCTCGCCGGACGCCCAGACACGGGTAGACGTGGTCGGATTTCGATTCGTACACGTTCATGAGCACTTCGCAATCGCAGAAGCCGCCGCGACTCTGCATCCGCTCTTCGAGCGCCGTCGCCTTCGGCGCGACGGCATCCCGATACAGGCCCGTGAGGCGCAACGTATGGTCGCACCTGGCGTCACACAGAACGCGATCCAGGTAACACGGCAGGCACTCCCGTGGCCGTGGAGCAGTCAGCTCCCCAACCAGGTTGCGGATGATTGACTCTGCTTCGGCGACGATCGAGATGTTCATGCCCGCAGCGTGTCACGAGCCTCCGACATCGAACTCGCGGCGCAGGTCAGCGGGCCGGTGAGCACGACGCGGTCAGGATTCATCGCCGGCATCCACCGCCTGGCCCACGGGGTCGATCGTGCCCAGTCCGAGGCGTTGCGCCACATCCTTCATGCTCGCGTCGCGAGTCGCGACCATGACCGGTTCTCCGATCAGCAGAGCGGTGGCAAGATGCACGGCGTCAAGAGTCTTGATGTGCCGCTCGATCGACTCGGCGACCGTATGTATCTCACGAGAGACATCGAACAACCCGACGCGGCTCAGCAGTGGCTCCGCTTCTGACAGTGGCCTCGCATCGCGTCGCAGCACGCGAATCACCTCGGTGCGCAGCCGCCGCGACGAGACGAAGTCGGTGCCCGGCGCATCCATCCACCTCTGCAACCGCACTCGTTCTGGAACATCAAGGATCGTCCGCAGCGCCACCGACGAATCGAGATAGACGACGCCCATGTGTCAGTGGTCGCCCTTCACCTCTTCGAGCAACGCATCGACGCCCGCGGACTCGTAGCGGGGCCCGCCGACGACCTCGGGCCACGGCACGGGCGTGGAGGAGGGAGCGGTGTAGCGCCCCTGCCGCTCGGCGCGGGCGAGCGCGCCATCCTGGCCGCGATAGGCGCTCACCCGCCAACGCGGCTCACCCCTCTCGGTCACGATCACCTCACCGATCTCCGCGGCCTGCGCGAGCACATCCGAGGTCCGTTGGTTGAGATCGCGCTTCGTCACGGCCGACATGAACCCATTGTAGTACGTATGTCAGACATCCGAGGCGGTCGCTGGCCCAACGGATATGGTGTTCAGATGGCCGCAACGCTCTACCGTGACACCGGGTACACACTCACCCATCTGGTCCAAGACATCGGCCACGGCAATATCGCCCTCCCGGATATCCAGCGTCCGTTCGTATGGTCAGCGACCAAGACGCGCGACCTCTTCGATTCGCTCTATCGCGGCTATCCAGTCGGGACGCTGATGTTCTGGGAGACGGGGGCAGAGGTCGGAACGCGGCAGGTCGGCGGCGGCGCGCACGACAAGGTGGCGAAGCTTCTCATCGTTGACGGGCAGCAGCGCCTCACCTCTCTGTACGCCGTGCTGACCGGCCAGACCGTACTCACCAAATCGTTCGAGAAGAAGCGGATTCGGATCGCTTTCCGCCCGTCCGACGGTACTTTCGAGGTCACCGATGCAGCGATCGAAAAAGATCCCGAGTTTCTCCCCGACATCACGTCGCTTTGGGCTGATGGATACAGGTCCACGACACGAAAGTTCTTCGCGAGGCTCACCGAGGCCCGCGGTATTGAACTGAGCGTCGAAGAAGAGGACGATCTCGAAGACCGGATCGATCGGGTCTACGACCTGCAGAACTTCCGCTTCCAGGTCGTCGAGCTCAATGCCGGGGCCGACGAGGAGCAGGTCGCTGAGATCTTCGTTCGCATCAACTCCGAGGGCGTCAAACTCAATCAGGCCGATTTCATCCTCACGCTGATGTCGGTCCACTGGGAACAAGGCCGCCGACAGCTCGAAGCGTTCTGCCGGGCGGCCGTCGACGCAACGATGACCGGGCCAACTCCGAGGAACTCGTTCATCGACCCGAGCCCCGACCAGCTCCTCCGCGCCAGCGTCGGCCTGGCATTCAGGCGAGGCCGTCTCCAGCACGTCTACAACATCCTTCGCGGCAAGGACTTTGAAACGGGTCATGTATCGGCGCAGCGTCGAGGGGAGCAGTTCGAGGCGCTTCGCCGCGCGCAGGACGAGGTCGTCGATCTGACGAACTGGCATGAGTATCTCAAATGCCTCATGCACGCTGGGTTCCGCGGCCGGCGGATGGTGACCTCGGAAACGGCGCTGATCTACACCTATGTCCTATGGCTGATCGGCAAGAGAGACTTCGGGATCGACCGCAAGCGGCTGCGCGGAGTGATCGCGCGCTGGTTCTTCATGGCGCATACGACGGGGCGCTACACATCGTCGCCGGAGAGCGCGATCGAGGCTGACCTCGGAAGGATTTCCGCTCTCGCTCCGGGAGACGGCGCAGCCTTCTGCGAGGAGCTCGATCGGATTGTTCGTTCGAACTTCACCAGGGACTATTGGGAAATCTCGCTGCCGAACCGACTCGACACGTCCTCCGCCCGGTCGCCCGCCCTCTTCGCCTACTGGGCATCGCTCAACCTGCTCGACGCCGAACTGCTCTTCAGCGATCTTCGCGTCCGAGAACTCCTGGATCCCTCGATGACCGCGCCACGAACCATCGAGCGGCATCACCTCTTCCCCAAGGCATTCCTCGCGGCGGGCGGGATCACCAACAATCGAGTCGTCAACGCCATCGGAAACCTGGCCTTCCTGGATTGGCCGGACAATGCCGCTATCAGCGCTGACGATCCGATCCAGTACTGGCCTACCCTCACCGCCACGATGGATCCCCAGCGGCTGAAGCGCCAAGAGTACTGGCATGCACTGCCCGTCGGATGGGCTCAACTCGACTACACGACTTTTCTGGAGCGCCGAAGAGGCCTGATTGCGAAGGTCGTTCGCGACGGTTTCGGGCGGCTCTCCGATGCGGCAATGCAGCTCTCCGGCACGTCGGTGCTTGATGACCTCCTCGCCGTCGGGGAATCTCAAACCGTCGAGTACAAGTCGACGGCCCGCTGGAACGTCCGCGCCGCGCAGGCCGACAAGAAGATGGAGCACGTCATCACCAAGACCGTGTGCGGCTTCCTCAACGCCGAGGGCGGTTCCCTCTTGATCGGCGTCGACGACGACGCGAGGGTGCTCGGACTGGCCGACGACCTGCGCACTCTGGGTGCGAAGGGCAATCGCGACGGCTACGAGCTCTTCTTGCGCCAATTGCTCGACAGCACTCTGTCGATCCCAACCGCCGGCATCATGAAGATCGGCTTCGAACGACTCGGCCAGGACGATGTCTGCATCGTCTCCGTCGCGGCAGCCGGTCGGCCGGTTTTCGCACGTCCGCATGAGGGAGGATCATCGCCGATCGACTTCTGGGTGCGTATCGGGAACGCAACGAAACAACTCCACGGCGACGACATGGTCGAGTACCAGAAGTCTCACTGGTAACGACGGGGCCGTCGCGACTCATTCCACACGAAGCAAATCCACCACTGTGCGTTGATCCGAATGCTGCACCGTTTGCGACTGTCTCCGCTCAGCTACTCTTCCTCGCCGCCGAGCGGACCACGGTTCGTACTTCACATCGGCGACGTCGGCGACCTCCGCGGTTGGTCCAGCGAATGCTCGCCCCGTTCGACGATGTCCGACAGAAGGTGTTCATCACCGACGAGGAGCCTTCGCAGCGTGCGTTCTCCGCGTCAATGGACTTCACTGTGACCGGCAGTCTCCACCACCCCATCCGCATGATTGTGCAGTTCGGGCACGGCTGAGGCGTCGTCGCGCCTCACGCGGTCAACGACCGGGGGCCGGTTCACATCACACGTTGAAACGGAACTCCACGACGTCGCCGTCCTGCATGACGTAGTCCTTGCCCTCGAGGCGGGCCTTGCCCGCGGCGCGCGCGGCGGCGACCGACCCGGCCGCCACGAGATCCTCGAACGAGATCACCTCGGCCTTGATGAAGCCCTTCTCGAAGTCGGTGTGGATGACTCCCGCCGCCTGCGGCGCCTTCCAGCCCTTGCCGATCGTCCAGGCGCGCGCCTCCTTCGGCCCCGCCGTGAGGTACGTCTGCAGGCCGAGCGTGTCGAACCCGATGCGGGCGAGCTGGTCGAGGCCGGACTCGTCCTGGCCGGTCGAGGCGAGCAGCTCCGCGGCATCCTCGGGGTCGAGGTCGATGAGCTCCGACTCGATCTTCGCGTCGAGGAACACGGCCTTGGCCGGCGCCACCAATGCCTCCAGAGCGGCCTTGCGACCGGCATCCGTCAACACGGCTTCGTCGACGTTGAACACGAAGATGAACGGCTTCGCGGTGAGCAGTCCCAGCTCCTTGATCGGGGCGAGGTCGAGTCCGGATGCCGACAGCAGCTCGCCGCGCTGCAGCGCCTCGCGGGCCTCGATCGCCGTCGACAGCACGCTCGGGTCGAGCTTCTTGCCGCGCACTTCCTTCTCGTACCGCGTGATCGCCTTCTCGAGGGTCTCGAGGTCGGCCAGCTGCAGTTCGGCGTTGATGGTCTCCATGTCGTTGCGGGGATTCACCTCGCCGTCGACGTGCACGACGTCGCCGTCGGCGAATCCCCGCACGACCTGGGCGATCGCGTCGGCCTCGCGGATGTTCGCGAGGAACTTGTTGCCCAGCCCCTCGCCCTCGCTCGCCCCCCGCACGATGCCGGCGATGTCGACGAACGACACGGCGGCGGGCAGGATGCGCTCCGAGCCGAAGATCTCGGCGAGCCGGTTCAGCCTCGGGTCGGGCAGGTTCACGACGCCGATGTTGGGCTCGATCGTCGCGAACGGGTAGTTCGCCGCGAGCACCTGGTTCTTGGTCAGGGCGTTGAACAGGGTCGACTTGCCGACGTTGGGCAGGCCGACGATTCCGATGGTAAGAGCCACGGGAGATCAGTCTACGTGGCGGGATCGCCCCGCCCCGATCGGCGCCGCCGTCACACCGGCCGGGTCGTTGCCGGCCACGGCTGTGGCGGACGCCGTGCCAAATGCAGGGCCGATCGACCCGAATGCGCCCGGAGCGGCCCCTGACCGCCGATTCGCCCTGCGTTTGGGACGCCCCGGCGCGCCTACGCCGTTCCCGGGCACCCGCGGCGGAAGCTGAGAACGTGCCCCTGGACTTCACCGCGATCGACTTCGAGACGGCGAACTCCTCCAGCGCGTCGGCGTGCGCGGTCGGGCTGACGCGCGTACGCGAGGGCCGCGTCGTGGCGACCGACGGCTGGCTCATCAAGCCCCCGCCGGGGCATGACCGGTTCTTCGAGCTGAACATCGGCATCCACGGGATTCGCGCCGCCGATGTCATGGATGCCGCGGACTGGACCACCCAGCTCTCCCGGCTGACGGCTTTCATCGGCGACGACGTCCTGGTCGCGCACAACGCCGGATTCGACATGACCGTGCTGCGGCGGGCCTGCGAGGTCACCGATTCCGAGTGCCCGCCGTATCGCTACGCGTGCAGCCTGCAGGTCTCGCGCAAGACCTACGAACTCGCCTCCTACCGGCTGCCGCTCGTGGCGGCCGCGGCGGGGTTCCTCGACTTCGCCCACCACGATGCCACGGCCGACGCCCTCGCCTGCGCCCACATCATGATCGATGCCGCTGGCCGCGCGGGCGCCCACGACATCGTCGAGCTCGCGATGCTGCTCGGCCTGCGCGTGCCGCAGATCCCCGTCCCGGAGAAGGTCACCGCCGCCTGAACGACCCGGTGCCGATCCGATGTCGGAACCCCCCGGCACACTGTTCACATGGATGCCGTCATCATCACCGTCGTCGCCGTCGCGTGCCTGTTCGCCGGGCTCGTGGCCGGCTGGTTCGCCGGGTTCGCGCGTGCCGCCGAGCGCGCGGCGCGCGACCAGGCCACCCTCGGAGCGCGACTGGCCGCCGCCGAATCGGCGGAGCGATCGCTCTCCGACCAGTTGGAGCAGCAGCGGGCCCTGACCCGGGAAATCGGCGCGCAGACCCGCGCCGACCAGTCCGCGCAGCAGGAACGCGAGCGCCGCGAGCAGGTCGTCCTGCGTGCGCTGGCACCGGTACAGGAGTCGCTGCAGGCCATGCAGCAGAAGGTCGACGATCTCGAACGCGAACGCCACAGCCAGTACGGCTCGCTCGCCGAGCAGCTGCGCCGCGCCGCGGCTTCCGACGAAGCACTGCGCGCGACGACCGAGTCGCTCGCCGGGGCGCTGCGCTCGAACGCGACCCGCGGGGTCTGGGGCGAGACGCAGCTGCGGCGCGTCGTCGAGTCGGCCGGCCTCATGCGCTACGTCGACTTCGACCTGCAGTCCTCGCTCACCTCGGACGCCGGGGCCGGCCGCCCCGACATGATCATCCGGCTCCCGGGCGGCAAGTCCCTCGCGGTGGATGCCAAGGTGCCGCTCGACGCCTACCTGGAGGCGTCGGCGATCCCCCTCACGGCGCAGGGCGACGAGGCCGCGCGGCGCACACAGCTGCTGCAGCGGCACGTCAAGGCCGTTCGCGCGCATGTCGACGCGCTCGCGAAGAAGACCTACTGGGCCGGGCTCGATTCGAGCCCCGAGTTCGTCGTGTGCTTCATCCCCAGCGAGTCGCTGCTCGCGGCGGCACTCGAAGAAGACCCCGCGCTCCTCGACCACGCCTTCGGCAAACGGGTCGCGCTGGCCTCGCCCGTGAACCTCTGGGCGGTGCTCAAGACCGTCGCCTACACGTGGAGCCAGCAGGACGTGTCCACCGAGGCGCGCGCGCTGTTCGACCTCGGCAACGAGCTGTATCAGCGTCTGGGCGGACTCGCCGCGCACGCCGACGACCTCCGCCGCGCGATCGAGCGCACCGTCGACAGCTACAACCGGTTCGCCGGATCGCTCGAGTCGCGCGTCCTCGTCAGCGCCCGCCGGTTCCCCGGGATCGACGACACCAGGCTCGACGCGACGGCGGCGCCGGCATCCATCGAGAAGCAGCCGCGCCGGCTGACCGCACCCGAACTGACCGAGGGGCTGTCCGCCGAGGTCGGCGAGCTGCGGGAGCGGCTGTGAGCGTCAGCCCGGGAAGATGTTGAGGAGGCCGATGACCGTGAGCGAGACCGCGACGAACGCGCCGATCATCCACCAGGCGCTGACCTGGTGGCCCTCGGGCAGGCGGCGACGAAGAAGAACGTCGGGGCGGCGGGCCGGGTCGACGGGAACCGTGATCTGACCGGTCCTCGGATGACTGGATGCTGCGGACATGTGACCCCCGGATGCTGTGAACGGCGAACGCGTCGCCGGTGACACCGCATCCCATTGTGCCAGAGGGCACCCGGGAAGTCAGGCCTTCAGAGCCACTTCGACATGAGATGCTCCGACGCGATGCGCCGCAGCGTTCCCGACCGTCCGCGCAGCACGACGCTCTCCGTGTAGACGAAGTCGCCCTCGCGGCGCACCCCGGCGACGAGCTCGCCGTTGGTGACGCCGGTCGCGACGAAGATCGTGTTCTTGCCGCGCACCAGTTCGTCGGCCTCGTACACGTAGCCGTCGAGCTTGAGCCCGGCATCGATGCCGCGCTGCTTCTCGTCGTCGTCGCGCGGCCACAGCCGGCCCTGGATGTGCCCGCCGAGCGCCGTGATGGCGCAGGTCGTCGCGACGCCCTCCGGGCTGCCGCCCACGCCGATGCACATGTCGGTGCGAGCATTGTGCCGCGCCGCGTTGATGCCGCCGGCGACGTCGCCGTCGCTCATGAGCCGCGTGCCGGCGCCGGCCTCGCGGATGTCGGCGATCAGCTGCGTGTGCCGCGGCCGGTTCAGCACCGACACGACGATCTCGTCGACGGGTTTGCCGAGCGCCTTCGCGAGGCGGCGGATGTTCTCCCCGACGGGAAGGCGGATGTCGACGACGCCGACACCGGCGGGACCGGTGACGATCTTGTCCATGTAGAAGACGCTGGAGGCATCGAGCATCGTGCCGCGATCGGAGACGGCGAGCACCGACAGCGCGTTGTTGCGGCCGTCGGCGGTCAGCGAAGTGCCGTCGATGGGGTCGACCGCGATGTCGCACTGCGGACCGGAGCCGGTGCCGACGTGCTCGCCGTTGTAGAGCATCGGCGCGTTGTCCTTCTCGCCCTCGCCGATGACGATCACGCCGTCGAAGTCGACCGTGGTGAGGTAGGCGCGCATCGCGTCGACCGCCGCGCCGTCGGCCAGCTCCTTCTGCCCGCGGCCGATGAACGGCACCGAGCGGATCGCCGCCGCTTCGGTGGCACGCACCAGTTCGAGCGCCAGGTTGCGGTCGGGATGCAGCGGGCTCTGCTGCAGAGGGTTCGTATCCGTGGTCAGGCTCGCCATGGGGCCAGCCTAGGCCCGCGCACCCCCGCGTGCACGCCCCCCGGGCGCCGGGCCGCTTCGCTAGGCTGAATCGCAGACCCGCAATCAAGACCCCGCCACACAACCGAGGAGCAGAAAATGCCAGTCGCCACCCCCGAGCAGTACGCCGAGATGCTGGACCGCGCGAAGGCCGGCGGCTACGCGTTCCCGGCCATCAACGCCGCCAGCTCCCAGTCGATCAACGCCGTCCTGCAGGGGCTCACCGAGGCCGGGTCCGACGGCATCATCCAGGTGACCACCGGCGGCGCCGACTACTTCGCCGGGCACACCGTCAAGGGCCGTGCCACCGGCGCGCTCGCGTTCGCGAAGTTCGCCACCGAGGTCGCGAAGAACTACCCGATCACCGTCGCCCTGCACACCGATCACTGCCCCAAGCCCGCCCTGGAAGACTTCGTGCTGCCGCTGATCGCGGCATCCGAGGAAGAGGTCCGCGCCGGACGCAACCCGATCTTCCAGTCGCACATGTGGGACGGGTCGGCGGTGCCGCTCGACGAGAACATCGAGATCGCCCGCGAGCTCCTCCCCCGCATCAAGAACATCAACGCGATCCTCGAGGTCGAGATCGGCGTCGTCGGCGGCGAGGAGGACGGCGTCAAGCACGAGGGCACGAACGACGCCCTGTACACGACGACCGCCGACGTGTCGAAGTTCGTCGACGCGCTGGGCCTGGGCGAGAACGGCCGCTACATCGCCGCACTGACTTTCGGCAACGTGCACGGCGTGTACAAGCCCGGCAACGTGAAGCTCAAGCCGGAGCTGCTCGGTGAGATCCAGGAGGGCATCGCCGCGAAGTTCGGCACCGGCGCCAAACCCCTCGACCTCGTGTTCCACGGCGGCAGCGGCTCGACCGACGAGGAGATCGCCCTGGCCGTCGCGAACGGCGTCGTGAAGATGAACATCGACACCGACACGCAGTACGCCTTCACGCGCTCGGTCGCCGGCTTCATGTTCGCGAACTACGACGGCGTCCTGAAGGTCGACGGCGAGGTGGGCAACAAGAAGGCCTACGACCCGCGCGCCTGGGGCAAGGTCGCCGAGTCGGCCATGGCCGCGCGCGTCGTCGAGGCGACCACACAGCTCGGCTCGGCAGGCCACTCGATCAGCATCTGACCCGCCCGCACGCAGAACGCCCCGACCGCGCTCCAGACGGCCGGGGCGTTTTGCCGCGCCGTGCAGGCGCCGTGCAGGCGCCCCGCATTCAGTCGCGGCATTGTGCGGGTATCGGCCGTGCGCACCCGCACAATGCCGCGACTGAAACGTCCCACCAGGCCGCCAGGCCGCCAGGCCGCCAGGCCGCCAGGCCGCCAGGCCGCCAGGCCGCCAGGCCGCCAGGCCGCCAGGCCGCCAGGCCGCGGGAGGGCGTCACCCGCCGAAGTGGCTGACGACCGCGGGGTCGCCCAGCAGGGGCACGACGAGGCAGACGGTCATCGCCATGAAAGTGACGATCGCCCCGACAAGGGGAATCCACCACGTCAGCCGCCGGGCCCGCAGGGAGCGCCACGACACGACGGCGGTGAGCACCCACCCGGCGGCGAACACGATCGCGCCGATGCGCCCCCACAGATCGCCCTGCGCGGTGTTGGTGAAGGTCGCGTCGATGCCGGCGAGCTCCATCCACGTCTTCGCGAAGTCGGTGAAGTCCCAGATCTGAGGCACGGTGCTCAGGACCGTCACGAGCCCGTAGGCGAGGAGGGCGATCGTGATGATGCGGTCGGCCGTGCGCGACGGCCGCGCAGCCGTCGTCGTCGGGCGCGGCGGGTGCGCCGCCGCATACCCGGATGCCGCCGTCAGCTCCTCGTGGTCGGCCGGGGCACGGATCGCCGCGCGCTGCTCCTCCGGGGTCGCGTATTCGCCATATTGCGGCCTGGGCCGCAATTCATCAGCACTGTGCGGGCGCGGAGGCGGGGAACCCGTCGCGTCGCTCACGAACGCGCCCGCCCGCCCAGGGCCCGGTCGTCGCGCCGGCCGTCGGCGTCCTGGCGCAGTTCCTTCGGCAGCGAGAACATGAGATCCTCCTCCGCCGTGCGCACCTGCTCGACCTCTCCGTAACCGGCGCCGGCGAGCTCGGCCAGCACCTCCTGCACGAGCACCTCCGGCACCGAGGCGCCACTGGTGACGCCGACGGTCGCGACGCCGTCGAGCCATTCCTGCCGGATCTCGTGCGCGTAGTCGATGCGGTACGCGGCGCTCGCGCCGTGCTCCAGGGCGACCTCGACGAGCCGCACGGAGTTCGACGAGTTGGCCGAGCCCACGACGATGACGAGGTCGGCATCCTTCGCGACCTTCTTGATCGCGACCTGGCGGTTCTGCGTGGCGTAGCAGATGTCGTCGGAGGGCGGGTCGTGCAGCTCGGGGAAACGCTCGCGCAACCGCCGCACGGTCTCCATCGTCTCGTCGACCGACAGCGTGGTCTGCGACAGCCAGACGACCTTCGACGGATCCTGCACCTTCACGCGGTCGGCGTCGCCCGGCGAGTTCACGATCGTGACGTGGTCGGGCGCTTCGCCCGCGGTGCCCTCGACCTCTTCGTGCCCGTCGTGGCCGATCAGGAGGATCTCGTAGTCCGAGCGCGCGAAGCGCACCGCCTCGCGGTGCACCTTGGTGACGAGCGGGCAGGTCGCGTCGATCGCCTGCAGTCCGCGGTCGGCCGCCGCGTTCACGACCGCCGGCGACACGCCGTGCGCGCTGAAGACGACGTGCGCCCCCTCGGGCACCTCGTCGACCTCGTCGACGAAGATGGCGCCCTGGGCTTCGAGCTCGGTGACGACGTGGATGTTGTGCACGATCTGCTTGCGGACGTACACCGGCGCACCGTAGCGCTCGAGCGCCTTCTCGACGGCGATGACGGCGCGGTCCACGCCGGCGCAATAGCCGCGCGGCGCGGCCAGCAGCACCCGCTTGTGTCCGACCACCGGGTTATCCTGAAGCCGTCCGCGCGGCCCCGGCACGCGGGGCGTGGGAAGGCGGATGGCAGTGCTGGTCACACCCCGATTCTATGTTCCGAGTATCGGGGCGCGCTGTGCGACGGCCGCGAGCGCGCGGCAGGAAGGGCGGTGAGGCTGTCATGACCTCGTTCGAGCCGGCACCGGGCCAGACCCCGCCGCCCGACGCCGTGCGCCCCCGCGACTCCTCCCCCGACACGCCGACGTCGATCTCGCGCCTGAACGAGACGATCCGCGGCTTCGTGTCGAACTGGGGGTCGGTGTGGGTCGAGGGTGAGATCACGGCGTGGAATCTGCGCGGCGGGCACGTCTTCGGCCGGTTGAAAGACGCGACCGGCGAGGCGATGATCTCGTTCCGGCTGTGGTCGTCGACGTTGCAGCGCCTGCCCGACGACCTCAAGACCGGCGACCGCGTCGTCGCGTGCGTCAAGGCCGACTACTTCGTCAAGACGGGCGACTTCGGCTTCACGGTCTCGGCCATGCGGCACACCGGCCTCGGCGACCAGCTCGAGCGGCTCGAGCGCCTGCGCGCCCAGCTGCGCGCCGAGGGGCTGTTCGATCCGGCCCGCAAGCAGCGCCTGCCGTTCCTGCCGCACGTCATCGGGCTCATCACCGGCGAACGCAGCGACGCGGAGAAGGACGTGCACCGCAATGCCGAGCTGCGCTGGCCGCAGGTGCGCTTCCGCACCGTCCACGCGGCGGTGCAGGGCGAACGCTGCGTGCCGGAGACGATCGCCGCCCTGAAGACCCTGGATGCCGACCCCGAGGTCGACGTCATCGTCATCGCCCGCGGCGGCGGCGACCCGCAGACCCTCCTCGGGTTCAGCGACGAGCGCCTGCTGCGCGCGGTGGCGGCGGCATCCACCCCCGTCGTCTCGGCGATCGGGCACGAGAACGACCATCCCCTGCTCGACGACGTCGCCGACGTGCGCGCGTCGACGCCGACGGATGCCGCCAAGAGGGTCG
Organism: Microbacterium sp.; assembly: GCF_047602155.1. Classification (GTDB taxonomy): domain Bacteria; phylum Actinomycetota; class Actinomycetes; order Actinomycetales; family Microbacteriaceae; genus Microbacterium. The sequence goes on from NZ_JASGHZ010000001.1 coordinate 3,148,408, forward strand.
TCCCCGACGTCGCCGAGCAGCGCGCGCTCGTCGAGCAGCTGCGCTCTCGCGCGCGCTCGCGCCTCACGCAGCGCATCGGGCACGACATCGCCCAGCTGGAGCAGCTGCGCACGCGCCCCGTGCTGCGCGACCCGGAGTCGCTGCTGACCGCGCGCGCCCACGAGCTGTGGACGCTGACCTCCCGCGGACGCGACGCCGCCTGGCGCCCCGTGGATGCCGCCGACCGCCAGTCCGCCCAGCTGCGGGCTTCGCTGCGCGCACTGTCGCCCGGCGCGACGCTGGCCCGCGGGTACGCCATCGCCCACATCGGCGACGGCGTCATCGTGCGCGATGCCGGCCAGGCGCCGGCCGGCACGCAGGTCGTCGTGACGGTCGCCGAGGGCTCGTTCGCCGCCGTATCCGAGGGCGCCGTGGCGGAGGCCGGATGACCGCCGACTCTAGAATGGATGCCATGACCAGCGACAGTGCCGCCGACGTCGCTCAGCTCTCGTTCGAGCAGGCCCGCGACGAGCTCGTGCGGGTCGTCGCCGAACTGGAGCAGGGCTCGCCCACCCTGGAGCACTCGCTGGCCCTCTGGGAGCGCGGCGAGGCGCTGGCGGCCCGGTGCGAGCAGTGGCTGCTGGGCGCCAAGCAGCGCCTGGAGGCGGCGCGTCAGACCACCGCCACGGACAACACCGCGAAGTCGGAGCCGTGATGGCGGGCCCCAGGATCGTCGCCGAGCTCGGCCGCCCCGAGACGCCGCAGGAGACGGCCGACCGCAAGGCGGCCTCGTCGGCCGCGTACCGGCAGAGCAAGACGGTGCGCAACCTCGTCGCCGCGCTGCTCGTGACGCTCGCGGTCGTCGCCGTCGTGTACCTGGGCGTGCCGCGCGGTTCCCTCGCCGAACCGGAGCCCGTCGATGTCGCCGCGGCCGCCGAGGCCGCCGCGGCGTCGCTCGGCCGGCCCGTGCTGGTTCCGCAGGTGCCGGACGACTGGCGCGCCAACTCCGCCCGCATGGAGGGCAGCATGTGGCGCGTCGTCTACGCGCCCCCGACGGGGTTCGTCCGCGTCGCGCAGGGCATCGATGCGGCCGACACGTGGGCGTCGAAGCAGCTGGGCGGATACGCGCCGAGCGACACCGTCACGATCGACGGCATCGTGTGGGACGAGTTCGTCCTCACCGGCACCTCGGACGGCATCTCCTACGCCCTGTCCACCGACGCCGGGCGCGACACCGTGCTGATCTACGGCTCGGTCGATGCGGCGACGGCGGCCATCGCGGCGACCGGAGTCGCCGACCAGGTGCGCGACCTGCGTGCGCAGGCGGGAGGACAGCAACAGTGAGCGAGCGCCCCACCCCGGCACAGGTCTGGGACGAGATGCAGCGCGGCAACGCGCGTTTCGTGGCCGGCGAACCCCGGCATCCGCGGCAGGACGTCGAGCGACGCGCCGAGCTCGCCCACGCGCAGAAGCCGCAGGCCGTGCTGTTCGGCTGCTCCGACTCGCGCCTGGCCGCCGAGATCATCTTCGACCAGGGGCTCGGCGACCTGTTCGTCGTGCGCAACGCCGGTCAGGTCGTGTCCGACTCGGCCACCGCGAGCCTGGAGTACGCCGTCGCCGTCCTCGACGTGTCGCTGATCATCGTGCTGGCACACGACGCGTGCGGCGCCGTGCGCGCCGCGATCGACTCCACGGCGCCCGATGCCGCCGAGCTGCCGCCGCACATCTGGCGGCTCATCGCGCGGATCGTGCCGGCCGTGCGCAGCGTCCTGCGCGCCACGCCCCGCGCGACCCCCGCGACCGTCGACGCCGAGCTCGTCGGCCGCGAGCACCTGCGCAATACGGTCGACGACCTGCTCGAGTCGTCGCGGCTCATCGCCGACGCCGTCGCCGCCGGACGGCTGGCGATCGTCGGCGCGAACTACCGGCTCGGCGACGGCACCGCCGTGGCCCAGGTCAGCGTCGGGCTGGGCGACTGACGCGCACAGACTGTAAGACACCCCAATGGAAGACGAGGACGTGAAACCATGACCGAGTACCGGATCGAGCACGACACGATGGGCGAGGTGCGGGTGCCCAAAGACGCCCTGTACGCCGCGCAGACGCAGCGCGCCGTGGAGAACTTCCCGATCTCGGGCACGGGCCTCGAGTCGACGCAGATCGCCGCTCTCGCGCGCATCAAGAAGGCCGCCGCCCTCGCCAACAAGCAGCTCGGCACGCTCGACGGAGCCATCGCCGATGCCATCGCCTGGGCGGCCGACCAGGTCATCACGGGCGCCTACGACGCGCAGTTCCCGGTCGACACGTACCAGACCGGCTCGGGCACGTCGTCGAACATGAACATGAACGAGGTGCTCGCCACGCTCGCAACGCAGCACCTCGGCGCCGCGGTGCACCCCAACGACCACGTCAACGCGTCCCAGTCGTCGAACGACGTGTTCCCGACCTCGGTGCACATCGCCGTCACGCAGGCTCTCATCGACGACCTGATCCCCGCCCTCGACCACCTCGCGGTCGCGCTCGAGGCCAAGGCCGAGCTGTGGAAGGATGCCGTCAAGTCGGGCCGCACGCACCTCATGGACGCGACGCCGGTCACCCTCGGCCAGGAGTTCGGCGGCTACGCCCGCCAGGTGCGGCTCGGCATCGAGCGCGTGCAGGCGGTGCTCCCCCGCGTCGGCGAGGTGCCCCTGGGCGGAACGGCCGTGGGCACCGGCATCAACACGCCGCTCGGGTTCCCGCAGAAGGTGATCGAGCTGCTGGCCGCCGAGACCGAGCTGCCGATCACCGAGGCGAAGGACCATTTCGAGGCGCAGGCGAACCGCGACGGCCTGGTGGAGGCGTCCGGGGCTCTCCGCACGATCGCGGTCTCGCTCACGAAGATCAACAACGACCTGCGCTGGATGGGCTCGGGCCCCAACACGGGCCTCGGCGAGCTGCACATCCCCGACCTGCAGCCCGGGTCGTCGATCATGCCCGGCAAGGTGAACCCCGTCGTCCCCGAGGCCACGCTCATGGTGTGCGCACGCGTCATCGGCAACGACGCCACGGTGGCGTGGGCCGGCGCGTCCGGCGCGTTCGAGCTCAACGTGGCGATTCCGGTCATGGGCACAGCCCTCCTGGAGTCGATCCGGCTGCTGTCGAACGCGATGCGCGTCCTCGCCGACAAGACCGTCGACGGGCTCGAGGCGAACCTCGAGCGCGCCGCGGCGTTCGCGGGCATGTCGCCGTCGATCGTCACCCCGCTAAACAAGCTCATCGGCTACGAGGCGGCGGCCAAGATCGCCAAGCACGCCATCGCGAAGGGCATCACCGTGCGGGAAGCAGTCATCGATCTGGGCTACCTGGAACGCGGCGAACTGACCGCGCAGCAGCTCGATGAGAAACTCGATCTGCTGTCGATGACGCACCCGGGTTGATAATCGGAGTGTGGACCAGTCCGTGACCGAGACGATGAGCGTGCCCGCCGCCGCGCCGGAGGCGCAGACCCGCGCGTCCCGCGCGGCCGCGGGTGCCGCCGCGAGCGCCTCGTCTTCGCACCGGGTGCGCAGCCTCGGCCTGCTGCTGACGGTCGTCGCCGCGGGGTTCGCGGTGACCGCGCTGGCCCTGCTGCTGCTGGCGGCGGTCTCCGACCAACCGGTGTCGTGGCCGGCCGTCGCCGCGTTCGTGGTCATGGCCCTCGTCACCGTCGCGGTGACCGCGGTGATCGGCTGGATCGTGCTCGCCGCACCGCAGGCCGTCGCAGCCCCGCCCGCGCCGTCCGCTCCGGCGCCGCCCGCCCCGGCGCCGTCCGCTCCGATGACCCGGGCGCCGCGAGCCGATCCGGCCGGCGACAGTGCCGAGGCCGAGTTCGAGACCCAGCGCCGGCTGCTCGATGACGTGCGGCACGAGCTGAAGACCCCGATCACGATCGTGCGCGGCCACCTCGAGCTGATGGACCCCGCCGACCCCGACGACGCGGCGGCCACTCGCGCGCTCGGCATCGCCGAACTCGACCGGATGACCCGCCTGATCGGCGACATCGACCTGCTCGCCGCCGTCGAGGCCGAGCACTTCTCGATGGGCGACATCGAGCTGTCCGCCCTGACGCAGCGCGCATGGGAGCTGGTCGCGGTGATCCCCGGGCACGACTGGAGCATCGAGCAGACGGCCGAGGGCGTCATCCGCGGCGATCGCGACCGGCTGCTCCAGGCCTGGCTGCAACTGGCCGAGAACGCGGCGAAATACACCCCCGAGGGCACGCCGATCGAACTCGGAAGCTCCGTGCACCCCTCCGGCGCGCAGCTGTGGGTGCGCGACCACGGTTCGGGCATCCCCCCCGCGATGCGCCACCGCATCTTCCGCCGGTTCGACCGCGGCGCCGGCAAGCGCACCGTCGGCGGGTCGGGCCTGGGGCTGGCGATCGTCGATGCGATCACCAAAGCGCACGGCGGGCGATGCCTCGTCGCCGACACCGCCGGCGGCGGGGCGACCTTCACCGTCGAGATCCCGATCGGCACGCGGGCGTCGCTGCCGACGCCGGTGCGCGCCGGCGATGTGGTACTGCAACGAGAGGCCTCCGGATGACCCGCATCCTCGTCGTCGACGACGAACCGCACATCGTCTCACTCGTGACCCGTGCCCTGCACGCCGAAGGGCACGAGACCGTCGCGGTCGACGACGGCCAGGAAGCGCTGGAACGCGCCCAGCAGGGTGATCTCGACATGATCATCCTCGACGTCGGTCTCCCCTCGATGGACGGGTTCGAGGTGCTGCGGCATCTGCGAGCCACGGGCGACACGATTCCGGTCATCATGCTCACGGCGCGCAGCTCGGCCCACGACGCCGTCGACGGGCTGGATGCCGGGGCCAGCGACTACGTGCCGAAGCCGTTCTCGGTGGCCGAGCTCATGGCGCGCGTGCGCTCGCGGATGCGCGAGCGCACCGGAGCGATCACGATGGTGCTGACGCACGGCGACGTGACCCTCGACATCCTCGCGCGGCGCACCACGGTCGCCGGTCGTGAGATCGACCTGTCGGCGCGCGAGTTCGCCCTGGCCGAGCAGTTCCTGCGCAACCCCGGAGCCGTCCTCAGCCGCGAGACGCTGCTGAGCCAGGTCTGGGGCATGGACTTCGATCCGGGCTCGAACGTCGTCGACGTCTACGTGCGGTATCTGCGCTCCAAGCTCGGCTCCGACCACATCGTGACGGTGCGCGGCGAGGGCTACCGCTGGGAGTAGCCCCCGCCGCGCCCGCTTCAGCTGAGCTCGCCCTGCTCCAGCAGGTCGGTGACCAGCGCCGCGATGGCGGAGCGCTCCGAACGCATGAGCGTGACGTGGCCGAACAGGTCGTGACCCTTGAGCGTCTCGATGACCGAGGCGACGCCGTCGTGCCGGCCCACGCGGAGGTTGTCGCGCTGCCCGACGTCGTGCGTCAGCACGACGCGGGAGTTCTGGCCGATGCGGCTGAGCACCGTCAGCAGGACGTTCCGCTCCAGCGACTGCGCCTCGTCGACGATCACGAATGCGTCGTGCAGGGAGCGTCCGCGGATGTGGGTCAGCGGCAGCACCTCCAGCATCCCGCGCGCGACGACCTCTTCGAGGACGTTGCCCGAGACGACCGAGCCGAGCGTGTCGAACACGGCCTGCCCCCACGGGTTCATCTTCTCGCCCTGGTCGCCCGGCAGGTAGCCGAGCTCCTGCCCGCCGACGGCGAACAGCGGACGGAAGACGATGATCCGCTTCTGCTGCTGCCGCTCCAGCACCGCCTCCAGGCCCGCGCACAGCGCGAGCGCCGACTTGCCGGTGCCGGCCCGGCCGCCGAGCGAGACGATGCCGACCTCGGGGTCGAGCAGCAGGTCGATCGCGATGCGCTGCTCGGCCGAGCGTCCGTGCAGCCCGAACACGTCGCGGTCGCCGCGGACGAGCTTGTAGGCTCCGTCGCCGGTGACCCGGCCGAGGGCGGACCCCCGCTCGGAGTGGATGACGAGCCCGGTGTTCACCGGGAACCCGCGTACCTCGTCGCTGGCGGCCACCTCGCTCTCGTACAGATCGCTGATGTCGTCGCCCGAGACGTTCAGCTCGGCGATGCCGGTCCACCCGCTGTCGACGGCCTGCTCGGCGAGGTACTCCTCGGCGTTGATGCCGAGGGATGCCGCCTTCACGCGCATCGGCAGATCCTTGGAGACGACGGTGACCTCCTGCCCGTCCTGGGCCAGGTTCATCGCGACGGCGAGGATGCGGCTGTCGTTGTCGCCCAGGCGCATGCCGGCCGGCAGGACGGCGGCGTCGGTGTTGGTGAGCTCGACGCGCAGCGTGCCGCCGTCGCCCACCGGAACCGGGAAATCGAGGCGCCCGTGCTCCACCCGCAGCTCGTCGAGGTGACGCAGCGCCTGCCGCGCGAAGTAGCCGATCTCCGGGTCGTGGCGCTTGCCCTCCAGCTCGGTGATCACCACCACCGGTACGACGACGGAGTGCTCCGCGAAGCGGAAGAACGCCCGTGGATCGCTGAGCAGCACCGACGTGTCGAGCACGTAGGTGCGCAGATCCTCGTCGGCGATGTCCGCCGCGCGCGAGTGCTGCTGAGTTGCCTGTCCGCCGCGTGCTGTCCGTGTGGTCACGTCCCACTCCCGCCCCGGGCGTGACGCCCGGCAGTGACGAGTCGACCGTGGTCACGAGTCGTGGATGGGCCGACTCGACCGGGCGCCTTGCCCGATGTGATGACCGTACGACGGTCGGAGGCACCGTGGCGCCCGCGACACGCCGCGGACGGATGACGAACGGGTTAACTCTCCCGCGCGTCCCATTCCGACGCGGGTGAGGCCACCACCGTGCGGGTGGCGGCGACCTCGGCCAGGGCGTCGCCGAGCAGCATGAGGCTGTCGGCGCCGGTGCCGACGTGCGTCGCGACGCGGATCGTCGCGCCCCGCGCCGTGACGGTCACCCCGTGGTTGGCCAGCGCGGCCGCCAGCGGCGCGGCATCCCGCGGATCCGGCAGGAGCGTCACGATGCCCGCGTGGGCGTGTCGCGGCGTCAGCACCGGCATGCCGTAGCGCTCTGCCAGGGTGAAGACGTCTTCG